>NZ_JAOBQJ010000003.1 GCF_026162425.1 Flexivirga meconopsidis
CAACGCGTCGGCACGGCGTTTGCCCGGGGTGCGGTCATCCCGCACGGTCTTACTGGCACCGGTGGCCACGGTCGGGTCACCGGCACCGGGCGTCTGGTCTGCGGTGGCGGGTCGGGGTGCGGAGCCGGCGGTGATCGCCGCCTTCACCACCGCCGCATTCGCCGGCGCCAACTCGGCCACCAACCGGGTCATCCCCGTGGCCGTGGTGCCCCAGGTCAACGTCTCGACCTGTTCGAGCTTCGCGTCCTGCGCCGACAACGCCTCCGATGCGAAGGTAGCCAGGATCTTCCGGGTCAACGCCTGCACACCCTTGACCCCGAGCGACGGATCGAGTTGCAGGAACCACGACAACACTTCACCCCGGTCCGCGGACGGCACCACCGGTGCCACCTTGTCCGCGTTGGTCAACGCGGCCCGCGCCGTCGACACCGTGCAGCTGCCCTGCGCGACTGCTGCCGCGATCACCGCGTTCTCCGGTTCCCGGCACGCCTCCGCCACCACCGCGATCGACTTCGCCTCCACCGGTTCAACCGGCACCCCAGCCGCCGCGGCGTGCCGGGCCACCCACTGGGTGGTGTTCGCCGCCGTCGAGCCCGCGACCGTGCCCCGGTCGACCGCCTCCGCGGTCGCGACGGTCGCAAGCTGGGCGAACCGGCCGGACAGACCCAGCAGTGTTTCGGTCAGCGCCTCCAACTGCTCCTCCCCGAGCTGGTGCAGCACACCCGGCACCTCACCGGCTATGGCCGCGACCGCCTGCAACTGCGCCAAAACCTCCGGCCCACGACCCGGCTCAACCGGCACCCGCGATGCCCCGTCCGGCACCTCCGGACGATCCGGCAGCGACAGGGCAGAATCGAGAGACATGGGCTCGAATCTCCTTCCGCTGCAGTGGTTTTCGTCGTGTTGTCATGATACCGCGAATTACCGGTTTGGTACATATGTCCGAGGAAAATTCTTGGGCGTCACCTTGGCTCACGGCATCGAATTCGCCCGCGAGTGCAGCTCCGGACGGACGACGTCACGACTCCGCGCCGCCACGCCTTAATCTTGGGGGCATGATCGATCCCACTCTTGCCCTGACCGCGCGCGTCCAGGAGGCGATCGCCACCGCCTTCGGCGCGCAGTGGCGAGAGGCCGACCCGGTGATCCGTCCGGCGAACCCGCGCCAGTCGGACGCCGACTTCCAGGCGAACGCGGCGATGGCCCTCGCCAAGCAGGTTGGCAAGCCCCCGAGGGAGGTGGCGCAGGCGATCGTCGACGCGTTGCCCACCGACGACGACCTGATCGACAAGGTCGAGATCGCCGGCCCCGGCTTCCTCAACATCTGGTTGCGCACCGACTGGATCGCGGCGGCCGCGACCAGTGAGCTCGGCGACGACCGGCTCGGGATCCCGACCCCGGAGCAGGAGATCGTCGTCGTCGACTACTCCTCGGTCAACGCGGCCAAGGAGATGCTGGTCCATCACCTGCGCACGACCGTCGTCGGCGACTCTCTCGTGCGCACGCTGGAAGCGTTGGGGCACAACGTGATCCGGCAAAACCACCTCGGTGACTGGGGCACCGCCTTCGGCATGCTGATCGAGCACCTGCTCGAGGTCGGTGAGGACAGCGACGAGGCGAAGCTGCTCGAGACCGACCCCAACGCCTTCTATCAAGCCGCCCGGGCGAAGTTCGATGCTTCCGACAAGGCCGAACCGGCAGGATCTGCAGGCGATTTCGCGACTCGTGCCCGCAGGCGGGTGGCGACGTTGCAGAGCGGCGACGCAGACAGCCTGCGGCTCTGGGACGAGATCATGGCGTTCACCCGCACGTACATCAATCGGGTGTATGCCGAGCTCGGCATCACGCTCACCGACGACGACATCCGCGGCGAGTCGTCATACAACGACGAGCTTGCCGAGGTCTGTGACTCATTGGAAGCCAAGGGCATTGCGGTCATCAGCGACGGCGCCCTCTGCATCTTCCAGGACGAGTTCATCGGTCGCGACGACAAGCCGGTGCCGCTGATCATTCGTAAGTCCGATGGCGGATATGGTTATGCCACAACGGATTTGGCGACGATCCGGCATCGTTCGCTCGACCTGCATGCCGACCGCGCGTTGTATGTCGTGGGCGCGCCGCAGCACCTGCACTTCCAGATGGTCTGGTCGGCCGCCGACAAGGCCGGCTGGATCAAGGGCACCGAGCCGATCCACGTGCAGATCGGCAATGTCGTGGGCGCCGACGGCAAGATCCTGCGCACCCGCTCCGGCGATGTCGTGTCGCTCCAGTCGCTGGTCGACTCGGCGTTGGAGCGGGCCGCCGAGGTCGTTGCCGAGTCGCGTCCCGACCTCGACGAGCAGACGAGGGCGACCATCGCCCACCAGGTCGGCGTCGGCGCGATCAAGTATGCCGACCTGTCGGTCTCGCACGACTCCGGCTACACCTTCGACCTGGACCGGATGCTCGCGCTGCAGGGCAACACCGGTCCCTATCTGCAGTACGCGACGGCCCGACTGCGCTCGATCCTGGGCAGGGCAGACACGGCCGACCCGAAGGGACCGATCGTCCTGACCGAGCCGGCCGAGCGCGCACTTGCCCTGCGGCTGTTGGAGTTCGGTGCCGTCGTCGCCCAGGTCGGTGTGACTCTCGAGCCGCACCGGCTGGCGGCATACCTTTACGAGCTGGCGTCGGCGTTCACGACCTTCTACGAGCACTGCCCGGTGCTCAAGGCCGAGCCGGCGCAGGTGCGAGACAGCCGGATCGCGTTGTGCGCCCTCACCCTTCGGGTGCTGGTGCGCGGCCTCGACCTGCTCGGCATCGAAGCACCCGAGCAGATGTGAGGCCGCGCCCGGCTCCGGCCGTCACTTGTGCGGGCCGCCGAGGATGTCGCCGACGAACTTCTCCAGCAGCTTGATCAACGCGTCGGCGAGGTCCGGGGACTTCTTCTCCTCAGGCTTCTTCGTCGGGGGTTGCGTGGCATCCGGTCGCGGTCCGGACACCTTCGGGCCGACCGGGTAGACCTTGTCGTCGCCCGGCAGCGGGATGCCGGGGCAGACCGAATCCTGTTTCAGCGCAATGCCATCGGTCAGAAACCCGTATGCCGCGTCGGTGACGCAGGTGTTCTTGCTGCCCAGGACAGCGCCATGCGCGCCCTGATCGGAGACGCTCAACAGCACGGTGTTCGGCGATGCCTCGTGCGCCTTGACCGCGCCCTCGTATGGCGTGGCCGGGTCGACCGTCGTATTCACCATCATAAGCTTCGGCGCCTTCGACAGGTCGATCTTGGTGTTGGTCGCCTTGTAGGGCCAGTACGCACAGGGGTTGACGACCTGGTGATAGCCCGTGAGCGGGAACTTCGGGCCGGTCGAACGTGCCGCAGCGACATACGAATTGGGGTCCTTGCTCCAGTCCGTGTCGTTGCAGGTGGTCGCCATGAAGGTAGTGCTCTCGCGGTTGTCGGTGTAGCTGTCCGACCCGCCCTGCAGCAGCATGAACGCCTGGTAGAGCGCCGCCCGATCGCCGTCTGCCGCCTCGTCGAGGAAGCCGAGAAATTTCGCGGCCGTGGCGAAGCTCTTGTCGGAGTACATCTCCTGCGCCATCACATTGTCGATGACGTTAGGGGTGAAGACGCCGAGCTTGCCCTCACCGGCCGCGGTGCGCACCTTGTCGAAGGTCGCCTGGACATCCTTCGGGGTTGAGCCGAGCCGGTAGGTGGAGTCGTGCCGGGCCGCCCACGGGACGAACTGGCCGCCGAAGCGGCGCTGGAAGCCCATCGGCTGGTAACCGAAGCTGGTCTGGAAACTGTCGGTGAAGGCGGTGTTGCTGTCGAGCACGAACCGGCCGACCTGCTGCGGAAAGAGCGTCGCGTAGTGCGCGCCGAGCCAGGTGCCGGCCGAGACGCCGTAGTAGTCAATGGTTTTCGCGCCGACCAGCTGCCGCACCAGGTCCTGGTCACGAGCGGTGTTGTCGGTGGTGATGTAGGGCAAGTAGTCACCATGCGCCGCGACGCAGTCGTCGACCATCTTCTTTGTCGCGGCCTGCAGCTCGCGCACGTTGGCGTCGGTCAGCTTGCGGTTGTCGGTCACATTGGACCGGGCAGGCTTGCAGCTGACCGGCGTGCTCTCGCCGGTGCCCCGCGGGTCGACCCCGATGACCGTCTCGTTCTTACCCAACGGAGACAGGGCCGACACCAGCACCGAAAAGCGGGCGGCGGGACCGCCCGGGCCGCCCGGGTTGGTGAAGACATAGCGCGGGTTCTTTGCCGGCTGCTCGCCCGTCGTCCTGGTCACCATCAGCGAGATGTCACCCTTGCTGGGGTCCGAATAGTCCTTGGGCGCAACTACTTTCGTGCACTGGCTGCGCGCGGCGGCCTTGCCGAGAGTGCGAACCTCCTTGGGACAGGTTGCCGCGCTCCAGTCGAGTTGCTGCGAGGTGTACTTCGTCAGGTTGGCGCCGTTCGGCGAGAGGCCGCCGGCGGCCGGGGCCGCAGCGTCGGCGGTCGCCCCGGCATACACGGCACCGGAGGTGGCGAGCAGCGCGGATGCGGCGCCGAGGGAGGCGAGGCGGACGGGGCGGCGGTTCATCGTGGAACTCCTTGGGAGCCTGCTAACGGGTCGCCGTGATTGACGTGCGCAACGCAGCGACCGGTTCCGAACGGCGACCGGATGTGGGTATTCGGCTGCGAACGTCGGACGAATGGGGCCACACTTGTCACATGCCCCATGCGGGCACGGTGACTCGGGGGACCACCGGCTACCTGGAGGAAGTCATGTCCGGCCCGTCGTATTCGGGTTTGTATTTCGTGCTCGTCGGTCGCGTCGAGCGATTGACGATCTGGCCCGTCGGCTCGTCGATTCCGGCCGACTGGCAGGTCGCATTCGGTCCCGGCACGCTGCAGCAGTGCGAGGCGTATGTCGAGCGGCACCGTGGCGAGAAGCACCCCACGGGGGTGCCGGCCACGAGCTGGCCACTGCCCGAGCGCGCCACGAACTGACAGCGGCCGCGGTCTCGATACGCGGCTCGTTCCTCGCCGCTACTCGACCGGCGGATCAAGGGTGCTCGCCGCTACTCGACCGGCGGATCGCTACCTCGCCCGCGGTCAGGCGTCCGGAAAGCCCTGCGGGTTCTGCGACTGCCAGCGCCAGGTGTCGGCGCACATGTCGTCGATCGTGCGCGTCGCCTCCCAGCCCAGCTCTTGGTGGGCCCGGGTCGCGTCGGCCCAGTACGCCGGCAGGTCACCGGCCCGCCGAGGGCCGACCTCGTAGGGCAGCTCCCGGCCGACCGCGCGCTCGAACGCGTGCAGCATCTCCAGCACCGAGGTGCCGGTGCCGGTGCCGAGGTTGAACGGCCGCACCGGCTCGGTCATCGCGTCGAGGTGCTCCAGGGCGGCGACGTGTCCTTCGGCGAGGTCCATGACGTGGATGTAGTCGCGCTCGGCGGTGCCGTCCTTGGTCGGGTAGTCGTCCCCGAAGACGTTGAGCTTGTCGCGCCGCCCGACCGCGACCTGGGCGATGAAAGGCATCAGGTTATTCGGCACGCCCTGCGGATCCTCGCCGATCTGACCCGACGGGTGCGCGCCGACCGGGTTGAAGTAGCGCAGCAGCGCGACCTTCCAGCCCTCGCTGATCGCGGCGATGTCGGTGAGCACCTGCTCGATCATCACCTTCGTCCGGCCGTATGGCGAGGCAGCCGAAAGCGGCTGGTAGTCCTCGCTATAGGGGACCGGCGCATTGTCGCCATACACGGTGGCGGAGGAGGAGAAGACGAGCTTGTCGACGCCGTGCTTGGTCATCGCGCGGGCGAGGGAGAACGTGCTGTCGAGGTTGTTGCGGTAATACTCCAGCGGCTTGTCGACGCTCTCGCCGACGGCCTTGTAACCGGCGAAATGGATCACCGCATCGAACTGCTCCTGCGCGAAGAGCCGCTCGGTCTTGTCGGCGTCGGTCAGGTCGAAGGAGTGCAACGGAATCTGCTTGCCGGACAACGCTTCCAGGCGGCCGAGCACGGTCGGCTTGCTGTTGGCGAAATCGTCGACGATGACGACGTCGTGACCCCGGTCGAGAAGGGCGAGCACGGTGTGGGAGCCGATGTAACCGGCGCCGCCGGAGACGAGTACACGCATGGGGCTCAGGGTACGGGTGCGACGATGGTGCCGTGACCAGGACTCCGTGGACCGCCGATCACATCGCCCGCGTCGAGAACCCGGCCCTGCCGATGCAGCCGCGAGGTGGGTATGTCGTGGCCGACGTGCAACGGCAGCTCGACCGCATCGTCGCGCTGATGCGCGGGGGACGACCGGTGCCGCCGATCGCGACCACCGCACTGCGCCGCTCGTATCTGCGGGAGGGCTATGCGCCCGAGCCCGTGGAGGCGCTCTTCTCGCACGTCGGTGAGTGGCAGCGGCAGTTCGACGAGGCCGCGCACGCGGCGGTCGTCGCGCGGTCGACCTCCCCCGAGCCGTCACCCGCCGACCGGCGGCTGAATTGGACCAGGCAGCAACAGGTTTGGGTGCGCGAGATGCAATTCCCATCGACCCGCCGCAGTGCCTACGAGGTGGGCGAAGTCGACGACTTCCTCGACCGGGTGCTAGTCGCGATGGCCAAGGGCGAAGAACTGCCCGACGTGCAGTCGGCCAAGTTCTACATGTCGCGCCTCGGCCGATCCGGCTACGACTCGGTGGCGGTCGACCACTTCCTCGACCAGCTCACCCGCTTGCGGCCGGCGGAGTAGCCGGGCCGTGCTTCGCGTCCCGGCCACCGTGTCGCTGTCACGGGGGAGGCCCGTCCGAGCCATGAGCGATGCTCGGTGATGCCCGAGCTCGTCGGCCGAGCACCGAGGGTGACTGGTCTTTCACTACGTCGTGACTGCACCGATAGGTACCAATTTACAGGAAAGTTGGTTTCCGTTCTCACGAGACGGCGGCTCATCTGTGGCTATTTCGACCGATCTCCGCTGCCTCCGGCAGCGGTTTGATAAGAGATCTTCTCAAGACCAGGCTACCCAAAGCGGGCGTCGCCGCCACGCATGATCGAACTCAATTAATCGGTGTGCTCCATGCGGGAACTCTTATTCGCTGCTCTCTGAAGGAAAAGGGCTAACAGCAAGGCGGCAGAGAGAGTTCCAAGGTAGAATGTTCGACCGTGCGAAACTCCAAAAGCTTTATAGATAGCGCCGGACGCGACGCCACAGAGAAATACTATCAAAGCGGCGATACGCAAACTCAGAGTCGCTCTGCGAGTGTTCATGACTGATCTCGCGTCATCCGGTGAGTAGGGGATTGTAGCCTTTCTGCTGGAGCATGTCTGTCACAGTTGCCCCAACAACAAAACCTGTTTCATAACATGTTGGCACGAGAGGTTCGCTGATTCCTCCAACGGCACATGCTGCAGCAGCGACATCGGCAGCTAGTATTCCACCTGCGTAGTCGGTGCCAAGTCTCAATCCCCAGGACGCGACCCCGGTCACAACGTCCCATACATCTCGTCCTGCGGGGTCGATAGTCCCGACGGCACATCGAGCACCGTGTAGGTGCCGTCACTGTTCTTCGTCAACGTTTTGTTCATCGTCGCCGCCAGCGCGTATCCGCCACCACTGACCGGCTTGAACACGCCCTGTTGGGAGTCTATGCCCACGAACAGCACCGACCCATCGTCGTTCGTGATCAGCCGAGTGTCGGAGCCGAACGGCATGAAGAACCCCCGCCCACCCTGGCTCTTACTCACCGCGGAGCCCGACCCCAGCGTGAGGGAATTGAACACCAAGCCGAGAGGCTGCAACTGGCCGTTCACCCCGGCCAGGCTCCGATCCTTCGTGGTCACCATCAAGTTCCCCGTGTCCAACATCCACCGACGCCGACACCTGCGGGCTGACCTGGAACGGCACCCTCGTGGCCGAACCCCGCGCCCCGGTCAACACCGGCGACACACTCGTCGCAGCATCCGCGACCGGCGCGGTGCTCAACACCCCACCCGCAGTGACCAAACCGGCGGCGCAACCAGCGCACGCAGCCAGGACTGTCAGTGCAGCACCGAAAGTCGACACGACAGTGCCATGACACGCCAAACACATTGCCCGTCAAGCGCTTTCACGCGAAACCGAGTGCCTCCCTGACACGTTCGAAAGTAGTCCAATGTATCTCGGGCGCGCCTCACCCTGAGGGGTGAAATCCCACCGTCACCGGATCCCCGTCGGTGAGCGTGAGCGTCACGGCACTGCGCGGTGCATGTTTGACCCGGCGGAACGAGTCGTCCTCACGGTTGGGCCAGGCGGAGTCGTAGTAGGGGCGATAGCCCTCGGCATACAGCGCGGCCGCGACCGCGGTCTGATAGCTGACCACGCTGTAGAAGCCGTCGGCCCGCACCACGACCGCGGCGCCACGCACGCCGTGCGACCGCAGGGCCGCCAACGACTGGGAGACGGCGCTCTTGGCGTTGGCGGTGTCGGTCTCGGTGCGGACGTATGGGACCGACTGGCGTTCGGCGTAGGGCAGCAGCAGCGCCAGGACGATGACGGCGGCCCCCGTCGCACAGGTCACCGCCGGAGGCATGGCGCGTTCGGGCAGGCGCGGGTACACCCAAGCGGCGATCGCGAAACACAGGCCGCCGACGGCCAACAACAGGTAGACCGAACGGCCGGCTCCGCCGGCGATGAACGCGGCGACCACGCCGACCCAGAGCGCTCCCGAGATCCACCGCACTGCAACGACATTCGGGATCGACCGACGCTGCCCGAGCTTCCATGACGCGCACCCGATGGCGGCGAGCAGCACGACGGCACCGACCATCGCGACAGGGGAGGCGAGTGAATGCACCACCAGCTTGCCGACCTGCGACGGGTTGTTCGGGCTGATCAGTCCGATCTCCAGGATCGGCGGCGCCCAGCACAGCAACGTCAGCGCGGTGGCGCGCACACCCGGGCGCTTCCACCAGACCGTATGGCGAGCCGGCCCGCCAGTGCCCGGCAGCGGCCACAAGGCACCGCGCTCCTCCCGCCAGCGCACCAGGCCGACGCCGCTCAACAGCAGGAGCAGCGGGGCAACCATCGGGATGAGGGCGAGGTTCGACTGCAGCACGTAACTGGCGATCACCGCGAGCCACGGCAGTGCGGACAGCCGTCCGCGCAGCACCCGCCAGGACAGCACCATGAGCGCGGCGGTCGCCAGCACCGGCGGCCAGGGGTTCCACGGCAGCACAATGGGTGGTCCGACGATGACCTCGGCACCGAGGATCGAGACCCCGGCGAGCCAGACGCCGCGGGTGCCGGCAGCGGTCCACGCCTGCCAGATCGTGAGCGCCACGACCAGGATCGCCAACAGCAGGCAGCCGATCAGCAGCCCGGCCGGGTGCCAGCCGCTGACGGCATACGGGATGGCGAGCAGGTAGAACTCCATCGGCCCCGGGTGGTGGGCCCACACACCGGGCGCGCTGATGTCGCTCGTCGAGCGCATGCCGAGCAGGGGTGGGTTGGCGCTGAAGACGTCGTGCACCTTCATCGCGATGATGCCCTCGTCGCCCTGTGGCAGCCAGCCGAGTGCGATCCACCAGATCGACCAGCTGACAAGGGGAATGCAGACGAGCACACCCACGGCGACCGCCCAGCGTGCACCCGTCAGTCGCCCTCCCACAGCGCGCACTGTAGGGCGAGTGCGGTCAGGAAGGATCAGCGCGGTCTCCGATCGACGATGCGCCGCGCCTTGCCGACCGACCGCTCGATCCCGCCGGGCGGCAGCACCGTGACGGTGGCGGTGGTGCCGATCCGGTCCTTGATCTGTGCCGCGAGTGTCCGCTCGACCTCCACCCACCCGTCGGACGAGAATCCTTCTGCCGCTTCGACATTCACGGTTAACTCGTCCATCCGGCCGGGCCGGGTCAGCACGCACTGAAAGTATGGCGAGAGCCCCTCGTGGGCCAGGGCCAGCTCTTCGATCTGGGTCGGGAACACATTGACCCCGCGCACGATCATCAGGTCGTCGCTGCGGCCGGTGATCTTCGCCATCCGGCGAAAGCTCGGCCGTGCGGTCCCGGGCAGCAGCCGGGTCAGGTCGCGGGTGCGATAGCGCAGCACCGGCATCGCCTGCTTGGTGAGTGAGGTGAAGACCAACTCGCCCTCCTCGCCGTCCGGCACCGGCTCGCCGGTGAATGGGTCGACGATCTCGGGCAGGAAGTGGTCCTCCCAGATCGTCGGGCCGTCCTTGGTCTCCACGCACTCCTGCGCGACACCCGGACCCATCACCTCGGACAGCCCGTAGATGTCGACCGCGTCGATCCCGGCACGCTGCTCGATCTCGGCCCGCATCGCGTCGGTCCACGGCTCGGCGCCGAAAACGCCTGTCGACAAAGGGAGTTCGGCGGGGTCGATGCCTTGTGTGGTCATCTCGTCGAGGATCGACAGGAAGTATGACGGCGTCACCATGATCGCTCGCGCGCCGAAGTCGCGCAGGAGCTGCACCTGCTTGGCGGTCTGCCCGCCGGACATCGGCACGACCGTGCAGCCGAGCCGCTCGGCTCCGTAATGCGCTCCAAGGCCACCGGTGAACAGGCCGTAGCCGTAGGCGACCTGCACCACGTCACCGGGCCGGACGCCGGCCGCGAACAGCGACCGGGCGACCAAGCCGGCCCAGGTGTCGATGTCCTCGCGGGTGTAGCCGACGACGGTCGGGGTCCCGGTGGTGCCGCTCGAGGCGTGTACCCGCACCACCTCCGAGCGAGGCACGGCGAACATGCCGAACGGATAGTTGTCGCGCAACTGCGCCTTGCCGGTGAACGGCAGCAGCCGCACGTCCTCCAGCGACCGGATGTCCTCAGGTCCCACTCCCGCCGAGCTCAGCGCGTTGCGATAGTGCGGCACGTTCGCGTAGGCGTGCGCGACCGTCTCCTGCAGGCGGGCGAGTTGGTGCGCCCGCAGTGCGTCGAGGGACCAGGACTCGGCTGCGTCATACCGGTCGGTGGTCGCGGTCATGACTGCAGCGACCTGGACCGGCCGCGGAACTCCGCGACGATCTCCCCGTCCGCTTCCCGCCGCACGGTCACGTCGGTGATGCCCGACCGGCCGTAGCTGGTGCGCTCGTGGGCGTCCGCGACCAGCACGTCACCCAGGTATCCAGGGGTGACGAAGTTGATCTCGGCGCCGGAGGCGACCGTCGGCCGTCCGGGCGCATTGCAGGCGAGCGCGAATGTCGAGTCGGCGAGCGCGAAGATGAAACCGCCGTGCGCGAGATTGTGCCCGTTGACCTGGCGCGCGGTCAGCGTCATCCGGGTGCGGGCGTAACCGAGGCCGTCGTCGACGCCGACGTCGAGCAGTTCGATGCCAAGTGCCGCGGACGCGTCATCGGACCGCCACATCGCCATGACGTGGTCCAACTGCTCGCTCATGAGGGGCATGCTGCCACCTGACTGCCGACGGCGCCGCCGGATTCGGCCGAGCGGTGCCCCTACTCGCTGGTACGAACTCGCCGGCGCAAAACTGGACGGGCGGTGAATATTCGCTGATCGACTTCCCTATCAACGCACTGTGCGGTAGAAAGACCGCGGTGCCGTTGCGCGGTCGGCAGTCCAAGGGGGAGGGCGATCGCGAGATGGCGTGTCAGTCGAGGGGAGAGCTACATGCCCGTGCCAGCAGTCGCTTCGCGATGTGCTGTGGCTTCGGCGTGCCCAGGCGCACCCTCATCGCCGGTTGAGACCCCTCAACACCATCCCGCATCACCCGGCTCAAGCTCGGTCAATCGCCCAACTCATAGGGAGGCACACACATGAAACGCCGTCACCTCGCGGCAGGTTTCGTCGCAGTCACGACTGCGGTTGGTATGGCGGGAGCAGGTGCCGGTATGGCGCACGCTGCCGACAACGGCAAGAACATCAAGCTGACCAACTCCGGTCCGGCGTCGATCAAGGCGCACAGCAAGATTCAGTTCGGGGCCGCCGCACCGGCAGCCACCGCGATGAACCTGACGCTGACTGTGCCGCTGCGCAACCAGGCTCTTCTCGACTCGTTCGTCGCGAAGGGCACCGTGATCAGCCCGGCCGAGTACAAGCGGCTGTTCGCGGCGTCACCCGCGTCGGTCAAGAAGGTCGCGGACTGGGCCAAGAGCAAGGGCCTGAAGGTCAGCTCCTCCGACACCACCGCCGGCGCCGTTTACGTGACCGGTGCGGCCAACAAGGTCAACTCGGCCTTCGGCGTGCAGATCCGCCGGGCCAGCCTGTTCGGCGTCAACGGTGTCGCACCGAACACCGACCCGACCGTGCCCGCATCGCTCGGCGTCACCGGTGTCTCGGGCCTGAGCACCCTGGCCCGGGCGAAGGGCACCCCGCCCAAGGCGAAGGCGCAGCTGCCGAAGACCGGTTCCACGGTGACCCGGCCGAACGCGGTTGCCGCCGCACCGGCGCGCAACACCAACTGTTCGACCTACTGGGGTCAGAACCTCTACGTGACCGCCAAGAAGTACCCGGACATGTCCAACGTGCAGTGCACCATGTCGCCGCAGCAGATCGTCTCGACCTACGGCGTGCAGAGCGCGGCCACCGTGGCGCCCTCGCTCGGCATCCTGCTCTGGGGTGACGACAAGAATGCCAAGGCCAACGCGAACTACCTGGCCAGCTACTACAAGTACCCGCAGCTGACCAACTACACCTCGTCGTCGGACCCCTACACCGGTGCTGCCGAGTGCGGCAACGACTACACCGAGCAGAACCTCGACATCCAGTCGCAGCACGCGGTCGCGCCGAAGGCGTCGATCACCTACTACGGCGCGGCCAGCTGCTCGTTCGACGCGATCAACAAGAAGTTCGCCGACGCGGTCAACGCGCACAAGGTGTCCGCGCTGTCGATGTCGTTCGGTGCCCCGGAGGAGGCCGGCGGTGCGTCGGTCTACGCGCAGTTCAACCGGATCGCGCAGCAGGCCAGCCTGACCGGCATGAGCATCCTGGTGTCGTCCGGTGACATGGGCGACAACACTGCTGACGGCCCGAAGGCGGTGCAGTTCCCGTCGTCGTCGCCGTTCGTGACCGCCGTCGGTGGCACCGCGATCGGTCTGAAGCAGGGCGGCGGTCGCCAGTTCACCGTCGGTTGGGCCACCAACTGGTGGGCCCAGCCCGACCCGAACTCGCTGAACGGCATCCAGGAGACGCCCGCGCCGCACAACGGTGTCGGTGCCGGTGGTGGCGTGAGCACGCAGTTCGCCCAGCCGGCTTGGCAGAAGGGCGTCGTGACCGGGTCCACCACCAAGCGAGCGGTGCCGGACATCGCCGCGCTCGCCGACCCGGCGACCGCGATGACCATTTCGACCGGCACCTCCACCAGCGCCTTCTCCAGCGGTGGCGGCACCAGCCAGGCGGCTCCGCTCGTCGCGGCGATGGTCGGTGCGTCCAAGGCGCTGACCAAGCGCAGCATTGGCAACGTCGCGCCGGCGATCTACAAGCTGAAGGGCAAGGCCGGTCTGCTGGACGTCGTCGGTCCGCAGAACCGCTACGGCGCCTGGCTCGGTGAGTACAACGACGGCAGTGGCCAGGCCATCGTCGGCGTGAGTTCGCAGCCCGACTCGCTGCGCACCGCGGCCGGCTGGGACAACATCACCGGTGTCGGTGAGCCTGCCGGTCAGGCGTTCCTGACCGGGCTCGGCGGCTGAGCGCGTTTGTCGGAGTGAACGGTGCGGCGTGCCCGTGAGCAACGGGCACGCCGCACCCTCGACCAGGGTTTGACAAAGAGAGCTGATGGCGCAAAAGGGCAAGCACGGGGCCGGTGCGGACGACGGCACGACACGACGTCTGGTGACGTCGGTGGTCGGCGTCCTCGCGGGCTTCCTTGTCGTCGCCCTGGCCGTCTTCGTCGGCGTGAAGTTCTTCGGCGGGCACGGTCAGACCGCCGCCTCGTCGGCGAGCGGCACCCCGTCCGCGGCTCCCGCCATACCGGTGCCGAACGTGCCGGCCGACGTGCTCGCCAAACTTCCGCGAGCCACGACGGAGGGCACCGTGCCCAAGGCGCCGGTCGACCTGCAGACCCAGAGCAACGGGCGCACGATCAACATCGCCCGCGACATGCCCGGCTTCGCCAGGCCCGGTGCCGACCCGATCACCGTCATCCCGAAGTCGCAGTTCGGTGCGGCCACCTGGCTGCCGGTGCTGCGCACCACGTCCGGCTGGGCGCAGGTGCGGCTGCCGGCCAAACCCAACGGCGGCACTGCCTGGGTGCCGGAAGCCGGCCTGGGTATGGCGCAGACGACGTGGTCGGTCAAGGTTGCGCTCGGTGCGGAGACGATCACCATCAGCAAGGCGGGCAAGAAGGTCGGCAGTTGGCCGATCGGCCAGGGTATGGCGGACACGCCGACTCCGGTCGGTCAGACCTTCCTGCTCGGCAGCTTCGTGGACCCGAAGCAAAACTTCTCGCCGGTGATCTACGCCCTGGGCACGCACTCCGACACGCTCGACACCTACGGCGGGGGGCCGGGCACGGTCGCCGTCCATGGGTGGCCAACGGAAAAGGGCCGACTCGGCAAGGTCTCGCACGGTTGCGTGCGCGTGCCGCAGGCCACGTTGGACGCCTTCGCAAAGCTGCCCACGGGCACACCGATAGATATCACTGCATAAGTCAGAGGGAAGGGACAACACAATGAAGCGCAACACAGCGCTCTTCAGCGCGTCGCTCGTGGCAGGCGTCGCGGCGGCAGGGGCCCTGGTGGCCACCAGTAACAGCAGCTCCGCGGCGAGCGCGTACTACGGCGTGAACTGGGCCGCGAGCACCAGCGCCGAGGCGAGCGGCGGTTGGAAGACCGGTAGCTACGCCGACTCCTACGGCACCTTCGCCGGGACCGCCGCGGTGGGCTCGGGCACGTTCTCGCTGATGGGTGGAGCGCCCGTCACCGTGAAGGTCACCTGCGCGGACGGCAAGCCGGTCACCACCGTCACCGGTGGCGGCGCGCCGGGCACCTACCAGGCGGGCCAGGCGGTCAGCCTGGCCAAGTTCGCCAACTCCCCGGGTGCGATCGACACCGTCACCTTCGGCTCGGTCAAGGTCGGTGGTCACACCGCCGGCGCCTACATCGACATGAGCAAGGCGTTCGGCGACGGCACCTTCGTCGCGTTGGCCGGTGCCGACTGTGAGGCCGGCACCACGCCTCCGACGTCGCCGACGAGCCCGACGACCGGCCCGACGAGCCCGACCACCGGCCCGACGAGCCCGACCACGGGCCCGACGTCGCCGACCACCGGCCCGACGAGCCCGACCACAGGCCCGACCTCGCCGACCACCGGCCCGACGAGCCCGACGACCGGCCCGACCTCGCCGACCGGCAGCCCCACGGGTTCGCCGACCGGCACGGGCACGCCGACCGACACCGGCACGCCGACCGGGTCGCCCACCGGCAGCCCGACGGGTTCGCCGACCGGTAGCCCGACCGAGCCGCCGACCCCGACGGCCACCACGACGACGCTGCCCGTCACCGGCTGACGTTCGGCCCCGTCACGGCCGGTTGCGCCCCCGACCCCGCCCACGCGAGGTCGGGGGCGCAACCACTTCCCGCCCGCACCTCCCGGAGTCGCCATGACCAAGCCCGGCCGATCGGCCTTCCTGCTCACCGGCGGGCTGCTGCTGCTCACCGCCTGTGGCAGCTCGGCCACCGACCGCGCCGTGCCGTCAACGGCGTCCGCCACGTCCTCCGCGGGGACCTCGTTGCCGGGGGATCCGGCCCCGCAGCCGCCGACCCCGACCGCTCGGGAGTCCTCGACCGCGTCCGCGTTGCCGAGCGCCACCCCCGCGCGCAGCTGGACCGCCAAGACGCCGAGCACGACGCCGAGCACGACGCGGACCACGACACCGGCGAAGACCCCGGCTCAGCGGACCCCGCCGAAACCCGCCGCAGCACCCGCCGGGCTGCCGAGCGCTGACACCTTCGGACGCATCGACGGCGCCCCGGTCGACCTCGGCACGCCGAGCAACGGCAACGTCGCCGGCTTCGCGAGCAGCACCGTCGCCTACCGCTCTCCCGGCGGGCCGGCCATCGCGCGGATCCCCGCGACGCAGCTCGGCCTGGCCACCTGGCTGCCGGTGATCGGCAAGCAGCCCGGCTGGGTGCAGGTGCGCTTGCCGACGCGACCCAATGGCGCCGTTGCGTGGGTGCCGTCCTCGAAAGTGACTCTGCGCCATACCAACTGGCGGGCGACAGTGTCTCTGTCGGCGAACACCATCACGGTGTATGACGGGACGCGCCGCGTCGGCAGCTGGCCCGCCGGCAAGGGACTGCCCGCGACCCCGACACCGGTCGGGCAGACGTTCTTGCTCACCAAATTCGACAGCCCGCCCGGTTCCTACACGCCGTCGACGTTCGTGCTCGGCGTGCACTCCGACACCCTCGACACGTATGGCGGGGGTCCTGGCACGGTGGCGGTGCACGGATGGCCGACCGCGTCCGGCCGGGTCGGTGCGGTGTCGCACGGCTGCGTGCGGGTGCCACAGGCGACCCTCGACGTGTTCCACCGGATGCCGCTCGGCACGCCGGTGGACATCGCCCGCTGATCCGCGCCGCCTGCCTCACTAGGCTGGGCTTCATGCCGGACGTCGCACCCGATCAGTCGATCCTCAGCGGCGACGGCTTCGTCCTGCGGCCGCGCTCCGGGACGCCGTCGGTGCGTGCCTTCACCGTCGAGGTCGACGGGCGGGACGCCGGGAGGGTCGAGTTGCAGGTCTGCGACCACCGGAACAGCACCGGGCACGTCTCCTGGCAGATCGCGCCCGACTTCCGGGGCCGCGGTCTTGGTCATCAGGCTCTGCAGCTGGTGATCGAGCAAGCCTTCGACACCCTCGGGCTGCGCCGCGTCGAGGCCCATGTGGACCGGCGGCACCGGCACGCGATCCGGTCAGCGGCCCGCGCCGGCATGCGCAAGGAGGGCGTGGTCCGCGACTACGCCGAGGACGCCGACGGCTGGTATGACGCCGTCCTGCTCAGCCGCCTGGCCACCGACGCGCTGCCGTCGACCCGCGACGCGTTCACCGCATGGCTCAACAGCTCACTGCCCACCAAGCGGGCGATCGCGCAGGCCCTGATCCGCGACGCCGACGGGCGGGTGCTGGCCTGCGAGCTGGTCTACAAGAAGCCATGGGATCTGCCCGGCGGCGTCGTCGACCCCTTCGAGTCGCCGGCGACCGCGGTGCTGCGGGAGTTGTCCGAGGAGCTCGGCATCACCGGGCGCATCCGATCGCTGGCCGCGGTCAGCTGGCTGCCCAGCTGGCGCGGCTGGGACGACGCGACGCTCTTCCTCTTCGAGGTCGAGGCAGACCCGTCGGCGATCGCCGAAGCGAGATTGCAACCACGAGAGATTCGCGCCATACATTGGTGTGACGAGGAGCTGCTGGAGGAGCACGCCGCCGACTACACGGTGCGGGTGGTGCGGGAGGCCATCGCCGCGCTCGACGCCGGGACCGGCACGGCCTACCTCGAGGACGGGCGCCCCGTCGCCTGGTGACTGCTCGCCCGAGGTGCTCTACCGCGTCTCGAGCTGGTCGGGCAGCAGCATGTTGATCAGCAGGCTCACGAACGACACGACCAGCGCGCCGAGGATGGCGTCCCAGAAGAACTTGTCGACGTGGAAGGCCAGCCCCAACGGGTCGGACAACCACGACAGGATCTGCAGCATCAGCGCGTTCACCACGAAGGTGAACAGCCCGAGCGTCAGGATGATCAGCGGGAACGAGAAGAACGTCGCGATCGGCTTCACGATCGCGTTGATCACCCCGAAGATCAGCGCCGCGATGATGACCGTGAGCACCTTCGCACCGGTCGACTCACCCGACTGCGCCAGCGTGATGCCCGGCACGACGAGCGCCGCGATCCACAGGGCGACCGCGTTGACACCGGTCTTGATGAGGAAGTTCTGCATGCGCTCAGCTTGGCACAACGGCCGGGGCCAGGCCCCGTTTGCCGCGCGGCGTCACCGCTTAAGCTGAGCCGTATGACGGAGGCCACACCACCAGAAGTCCGGCTGCGCGCGAGCCTCTCGGCGATCCCGGGATATGTGCCCGGCAAGCCCGCCGCGGAGCAGCCCGGGCGCACCACCTACAAGATCAGCAGCAACGAAAACCCTTATCCGCCATTGCCTTCGGTGGTCAAGGTGGTGCAGGACGCCACGCTGTCGATGAACCGCTACCCCGACATGGGCGTTGCCGAGCTGCGTGACGCGATCGCGCGGCGCTTCGAGGTCAAGCCCGAGCAGGTCGCCACCGGCACCGGCAGTGTCGGGATCCTCGGCTCGCTGTTGCAGATCACCTGCGAGCCGGGTGACGAGGTCGTCTACGCGTGGCGGTCCTTCGAGGCCTACCCGATCGTGGTCGGTCTGTCTGGTGCGACGTCGGTGCAGGTGCCGCTCACGCAGGAGTCGCGTCATGATCTCGCGGCGATGGCGGACGCGATCACCGAACGCACCCGGCTGGTCATCGTCTGCAGCCCCAACAACCCGACCGGACCGGCGGTGCGTGCCGACGAGCTCGACGAGTTCCTGCAGCGGGTGCCGCCGCACGTGCTGGTCGTGCTCGACGAGGCCTACCTGGAGTTCGTGCGCGCGGACGACGTGCCCGACGCGCTCAACGTTTGGCGCAAACACCCGAATGTCGCTGTGCTGCGGACATTTTCGAAGGCCTACGGCCTTGCCGGCCTCCGGGTCGGTTACTGCATCGCGCACGAGCCGGTGGCCGAGGCGCTGCGCAAGGCCGCCGTGCCGTTCGGGGTGTCCGACATCGCCCAGCGCGCCGCGATCGCCAGCCTCGACGCCTACGACGAGCTCGACCAGCGGGTCCAGGACATCGTTGCCGAGCGGGACCGCCTGCTGATCGGGCTGCGCGACCTTGGCTATCCGGTGCCGGACACCCAGGCCAACTTCGTCTGGCTGCCGCTCGGGCCCAAGGCGCTCGACTTCGCGGCGGCTGCGGAGGCCGCCGGGGTCGTCGTCCGGCCGTTCGCCGGCGACGGCGTGCGGTGCACGGTCGGTGAGGTGGAGGCGACCGACCGACTGCTCGAGGTCGCCAAGGAGTTCGCCGGTCGCTGATGTCCTGCCGGAGCGCGTGTCGGTGCTGGCCACGACCCGCGACCGGGAGGAGCCTTGAGGGCGGATACCGGGAGCGAGGGAGAGCGCCCACGATGGTCACCAGGCGAGGAATGCTCACGGTGATGGGCTCGATCGTCACCGTGACACTGGCCGGTGCCGCCGCCGAGACCCGCATCGCGCGCTCCGGGAGCGAGAACGGGCAGACCCCGACACCGGTCGAGCACGACGGCGTCGTGGTCGCGCCGGTCGATGCGCCGCTGGTCGACGCTGAGGAGCGCGCCGAGCGCGACTCCCGTCATACCGGCGGGTAACGCTCCCCGATTCGGGCGGGGGAAGTTGCCCGGGTAGCCTTCGAACGTAACCAAGTGTGAGCCCCGTCATACCCGGACAGAGGTATGACGACGGGCTTCGCGCCCGCCCGGAGACCCCGTGGCACCAGGCACGTACGCAGTCGCGGCTCACCCGCCCGCGGCGGCCCACGAAGGAGTGGACATGCACGACGACGCAATGGATTCGGCGCCCGTGGGGGAGCCGAACTCCGTGCAACATCACGAAACGGTGGTCAGTTCGCCCATGGAACACGACATCACCGACGGCGGGCCAGACATGGTCCAGTTCGTGGACGGCGACGGCAACCGGCTGGCCACGACCGACGCCAACCGCGACTACGCGCAGATCGTCGAGGACCTCACTGCCGAAGACGGCCGCTCGATGTACCGCGACCTGGTGCTGGTGCGCCGGATGGACGCCGAAGGGCACGCTTTGCAGCGGCAGGGCGAGCTCGGACTCTGGCCCTCGCTGCTCGGCCAGGAGGCCGCGCAGGTCGGCGCCGGCCGCGCGATGCGCCCGCAGGACTACGCCTTCCCCGGCTACCGCGAGCACGGTGTCGCCTGGTGCAAGGGTGTCCCGCCGGAGAACCTCCTCGGCATGTTCCGCGGCGTCAATCACGGCGGCTGGGACAGCAACGCCAACAACTTCCACCTCTACACGATCGTGATCGGCAACCAGATGCTGCACGCGACCGGTTACGCGATGGGCATCCAGCGCGACGGCGACGTCGGCACCGGCGACGAGGCACGGGACGCCGCCGTGATGGCCTTCACCGGCGACGGCGGCACCGCGCAGGGCGACTACAACGAGGCGATGGTCTTCGCGGGTGTCGCGAACGCGCCGATGGTCTTCTTCGTGCAGAACAACCAGTGGGCGATCAGCGAGCCCAACTACAAGCAGTTCCGGATCCCGCCCTACCAGCGCGCCCGCGGCTTCGGCTTCCCCGGCGTGCGGGTCGACGGCAACGACGTGCTCGCGGTGTATGCCGTAACCAAGGCCGCGCTCGACGCGGCCCGCGCCGGGCAGGGGCCGACGCTCATCGAGGCGTTCACCTACCGGATGGGCGCGCACACCACCTCCGACGACCCGACCAAATACCGCATCGCCGCCGAGGTCGACATCTGGCGGGAGAAGGACCCGATCAAGCGCATGCGCGGCTTCCTCGCCAGCAAGGGTCACGCGGACGACGCGTTCTTCGACGCGGTCGACGCGGAGGCCGACGAGCTGGCTGCCCGCATCCGCACCGCCGCGCAGACGATGCCCGACCCCGAGAAGCCGACGATGTTCGACGACATCTACGTCGATCCGCACCCGATGGTGGAGCGGGAGAAGGCCGAATACGTCGACTATCTGGCGTCATTCGCCGACGCGACCGAGGGAGCTCACTGATGGCCGCAGCAGGACCGACCGAAGGACGGCCAGAAGGCATGAATTCAGGATCGGCGGTGAGGAACGAACCGGCGATCCAGAAACTGTCATTGGCGAAGGGTCTCAACGCCGGTCTGCGCAAGGCGATGGAGGACGACCCCAAGGTCGTGCTGATGGGTGAGGACGTCGGCAAGCTCGGCGGCGTCTTCCGCATCACCGAGGGCCTGCAGAAGGACTTCGGCGAGGACCGGGTCATCGACACCCCGCTCGCCGAGTCCGGCATCGTCGGCACCGCGGTCGGCCTCGCGCTGCGCGGTTACCGCCCGGTGGTCGAGATCCAGTTCGACGGGTTCATCTACCCGGCGTTCGACCAGATCATCAGCCAGGTCGCCAAGATGCACGCCCGCTCGCTCGGGCACCTGCGGGTGCCGATGGTGATCCGCGTGCCGTATGGCGGTGGCATCGGCGCCGTCGAGCACCACTCGGAGTCCAACGAGGCCTATTTCGCGCACACCGCCGGTCTGCGGGTCGTCACCTGCGCCGACCCGGCGGACGCCTATTGGATGATCCAGCAGGCGATTTCGTCGGACGACCCGGTGATGTTCTACGAGCCGAAGCGGCGCTACCACGAGCGCGCGGAGGTCGTGATCGACGAGGAAGCCGGCGCACCGCTTTCGCTGCACGCAGCGCGTGTCGCCCGCGAAGGCAGCGACCTGACGCTGATCGCCTACGGCCCGATGGTCAAGACCGCGCTCGACACCGCGGCCGCGGCGGAGGGCGAGGGCAAGTCGCTGGAGGTGATCGACCTGCGCTCGCTGTCGCCGCTCGACACCGACACGATCATGGCGTCGGTGCGCAAGACCGGCCGCGCGGTCGTGGTGCACGAAGCGTCGACCTTCCTCGGCATGGGTGCCGAGCTCGCGGCGCAGATCCAGCGCGAGTGCTTCTACTCCCTGGAGGCGCCGGTCATGCGGGTCGGCGGCTACAACATCCCCTACCCGCCGTCGCGTTTCGAGGAAGACTTTCTGCCCGACCTCGACCGCATCCTCGACAGCGTCGACCAGGCGCTCAGCTACTGATGGGCGCGTGCGTAACCCGCAACCGTTTCGAGTTGTGCACGGGTTCCGGGGCTGTGGCGTGCGTAACCCGCAACCGTTTCGACTTGTGCACGCGCGACCGGGCTGTGGCGTGCGTAACCCGCAACCGTTTCGACTTGTGCACGCGCGACCGGGCTGTGGCGTGCGTAACCCGCAACCGTTTCGACTTGTGCACGCGCGACGGGGCTGCGGCGTGCGTAACCCGCAACCGTTTCGACTTGTGCACGGGTTCCCAGGCCAGCCCGGCGAAAATACTTGAAGGAGAACACATTTCATGGGCGTGAAGCAGTTCAAGCTGCCTGACCCCGGTGAGGGTCTGGTCGAGGCCGAGATCGTCACCTGGAAGATCAAGCCGGGCGACGCGGTGAAGGTCAACGACATCGTGGTCGAGATCGAGACCGCGAAGTCGCTGGTCGAGCTGCCGATCCCGTGGGAGGGCACGGTCGTCGAGCTGCTCGTCGACGAGGGCACGACCGTCGACGTCGGTGCGCCGATCGTGTCGATCGACGTCGCCGGCGCTGAGGACGATCCGGCGCCGGCTGGCGCAGGTGATGCGGCAGCACCGGCGCAAACGCCTGCCCCAGAGGCGGATTCGGGCGAGCGCGTCGCCAACCTGGTCGGCTACGGCGCGGTCGAGGGCTCGACGAAGCGCCGCGCCCGCCGCGCCCTGCACGGACACCACGAGCACGTCGCGACCAGTGACCCGCTGCCCCCGCCCGACCTGCACGCGCACGTCGCCACCGACTCGGTGCCGACCGCGCCCACTCGTCCCGCGCAGGATGGCGCACCCAGCAGGTCCGCGCGGGGCGCTGCCCCGGCGACGCCCACCGCCGCTGCCTCGGGCAAGGTGCTCGCGAAGCCGCCGGTGCGAAAGTTCGCCAAGGACAACGGGATCGACCTGTCGCAGATCACCTCGTCGCGTGAAGACGGCGTGATCAGCCGCGCCGACGTCGAGGCGTTCATCGCCGGCGGCGCTGCTGCGTCGCCGGCCGGGGCTGCCCAGCGCGCCGGATTTGCGGGGCCTGCGTCATACGACGGGGAGCGGGAGACCCGCATCCCGGTCAAGGGCGTGCGCAAGATGACCGCGCAGGCGATGGTCGGGTCTGCGTTCACCGCGCCGCACGTCACCGAGTTCATCACCGTCGACATGACGCGCACGATGGAGCTGGTCGACCGGCTGAAGAGCGACCGGGACTTCCGCGACGTCAAGGTCACCCCGCTGCTGATCCTCGCCAAGGCGCTTCTCGTTGCGATCAAACGCAATCCGGAGGTCAACGCGACCTGGGACGAGGCAGCTCAGGAGATCGTGCTCAAGCACTTCGTCAACCTCGGCATCGCCGCGGCGACGCCTCGGGGCCTGGTCGTGCCCAACATCAAGGACGCCGACCGTATGTCGATGCTCGAGCTCGGCACCGCGCTCGGTGAGCTGGTCGGCACCGCCCGCGAGGGACGCACGCCGCCGGCCGACATGTCCGGCGGGACGATCACGATCACCAACGTCGGTGTCTTCGGCGTCGACAACGGCACCCCGATCATCAACCCTGGCGAGTCGGCGATCCTGTGCTTCGGCGCGGTGCGCAAGATGCCGTGGGTGGTGACCGACGAGCAGGGCGTCGACCAGATCGTGCCGCGGCAGGTGACGCAGCTGTCGCTGTCCTTCGACCACCGGCTGATCGACGGCGACCTCGGCTCGCGCTTCCTGGCCGACATCGCCGCGCTGCTCGAGGACCCGGCGCGCGCACTCGTCTGGGGATAATCGCCCTCTCGTAACCGACAGTGCGCGTCGCGTCACTGTCGGTTACGAGAGGAGTCGCCCGTGGAACCCGTTGCCACGTCGAGGGATTCGGTGACGCGGGCCAGCCAGTCTCCCACCAGCGCATCGAAGACTGCGGCCTGATCGATCTGCACGTTGTGTCCGGCCCGGTCGAGGGCGGCGTAGGTGGTGCGCGGCCAGCCGGCGGTCAGCGCGAACTGGTCGGCGTACCCCACCGCCGCGTCCTGGCGCCCGGTGACGACCAGGCCGGGGCGGTCGAACAGCGGCACCGAGCCCTCCCATGCGCCCCGGTAGTCGGCCGAGATCCGGGCGATGACGGCCGGATCGGCGCTGTCGATGCCGGTTTGCACCTCGATCGCGGTGCGGCGGAACGTCTCGGGTGTCTGCACCACCCCGAGCGCGTGGGCCGACTCCGGATCGATCTCGATTTCGTCGAGTTGCCGGGCGATCACTTGATGTTCCGGGACCTTGCGCTCGGCGAACGCAGCCAGAACGGCCGGTGCGACAAGGCACGCCCCGGCATACCGCCCTGAGTCGGCGGTGAGTAGGCCCTGCGTGAGGTAACCGCCGTACGATTCGCCGGCGAGAGCGAGCGGACCCTCGGGCACGAGCTGCCGCACCGCCTCCTGTACGACGGCGAAAACGTCGTCGGTGCCGCGCAACGCGGCCGTCGCGGTGCTCCGCCCATGACCCGGCAGGTCGAGGTAGACCCGGCGCCAGCCCGGGTGCCGCTCGAGCACCGGTTCGAAGGCGCCGCTCATCAGCCGGTGGTCGCAGGTGAAGCCGTGCAGCAGGACGAGCGTGCCGACCGGTGCGGCGGCCGGCGGGAGGTCGAGGTAGTGGACGCGGGCGAGCGGCAGGTCGAGGAAGGGCATGGCTGCAGCATCCCGTAAGCGGCCGTGTGCCTCACGTCACACCTGCTTACGAGCTGCGTCGCCCGTCGAGCAACTGCGCCAGGTGTATGCCGTCGGCCCCGGCGAGGTCGCGCAGCTGGGTGCGGCAGGAGAATCCGTCGGCCAGGATCACGTCACCCGGCCGGGCGTCGCGCACCGCGGGCAGCAGGTTGGTCTCGGCGACCGCGACCGAGACGTCGTAGTGCCCGCGCTCGACGCCGAAATTGCCCGCCAGGCCGCAGCATCCGCCGATCCTGCGCACTTCGGCACCGGCCCGGCCGAGCAACGCGGCATCGGCGTCCCAGCTCATCACCGCGTGGTGATGGCAGTGCGGCTGGGCGATGACGCGGGTGCCGGTCAGGTCCGGTGGTGTCCAGCCGTCGGTGCGTTGCAGCAACTCGGCGAGGGTGACGGTCGCGGCGCTCACCACCGCGGCGTCTGGGTCATCGGGCAGCAGCTCGGTCAGGTCATGGCGCAGCACGGCGGTGCACGAGGGCTCGACGCCCACGATCGGCGCACCGGCGCGCGCAGCGGGTGCGAGCGTCGAAACCAGTTTGCGCAGAGTCGATTTCGCGGCATCCAGCTGGCCGGTCGAGATCAGCGTCAGGCCGCAGCAGCCACGGGCGGGTGGCAGCACCGGTTGATAACCGGCATCGCGCAGCACCCGCACCATCGCCTCGCCGACCTCGGGGGTGAAGGAGTCGGTGAAGGTGTCGACCCACAGCAGCACCGGTCGCTCCACTTCCGGTGTGTATGACGGGAGCCCCGCACCGGCTGCCCACCGCGCGAAGGACACCGGCGCGATGACCGGGATCGAACGCCGAGCGTCCACCCCACCGGCGGTCTTGAAGACGCCGACCCGGTCGGCGACCCGCATCGCGGCGCGCGACAGGCGCGGGACACGACCAGCCAGCCGCAGCCACTGCGGCAGCCGGCCGAGGGAGTAGTGCGAGATCGGCCGGCGCCGGCCACGGTAGGTCTGGTGCAGCACCTCGGACTTCATCGACGCCATGTCGATGCCGGTCGGACAGTCCGACAGGCACCCCTTGCAGGACAGGCACAGGTCGAGCGCTTCGTGCACCTCCGGCGCCGCCCAATCCGCTTGCACCACAGAGCCGTTGATCATCTCCTGCAGCACCCGGGAGCGACCGCGAGTGGAGTCCTTCTCCTCGCGCGTCGCGCCGTAGGACGGGCACATCACGCCGCCGCTGCCGGTGTTGTCGGCGCGGCACTTGCCGACGCCGGTGCAGCGGTGCACCGACTGGGAGAAGTCGCCGCCGTCGGCGGCCCACGCGAGGGCCAGTGGTGCCGGGCGGTCACCGCGGCCGCGGGGTGCGGCCGGAGCCGGGAAGCGCAGGTCGGCGTCCAGCGGCGCCGGGTCGACGAGCACGCCGGGGTTGAGCAGGTTGTCGGGGTCGCAGAGCTGCTTCGCGGCGCCGAAGAGCGCGAGTGACTTCGCGTCATACATGTGGGGGAGCAGCTCACTGCGCGCACGGCCGTCTCCGTGCTCGCCGGACAACGACCCGCCGTAGTTGCCGACCAGCTTCGCGGCGTCGATCATGAAGGATCGCAGCACGTTTCGGGCGTCCGGGCGCTGCAGCGGCAGATCGAGCCGCACGTGCATGCAGCCGTCGCCGAAGTGTCCGAAGGGTGCCGAGGTCAGCCCGTGCTCGGACACTAACGCGTCGAAGTCGCGCAGATAGCGGCCCAGTTGGTCCGGCGGCACGGCGGCATCCTCCCAGCCCGGCCAGGCCGGCCTGCCGGCAGGCGAGCGTCCCGCCAACCCCGCGCCGTCCGCGCGGATCCGCCAGAGCGCCGCCGTCTCGGTGGGGGAGGTCACGACTCGCGAATCGACAGCGCCGAGTGACGAATCTCCAGCAACCGCAGCAGCTCTCGCCTCGACCTCGGCGAGGTCGTCACCGCTCACCTCGACGAAGAGCCAGGCACCACCACGGGGCAGGTCGGGCACCGCACCGTCACCCCGTCGGGCTCGCAGCACGTCGGTGAGCCGGGCGTCCAGACCCTCGCACGCGGTCGGTCGGTGCGCAAGCACGGCCGGTGCGGCATCGCCCGCGGCGGCGATGTCGGGGAAGCCCAGTGCGATCATCCGGCGGTGCGCAGGGTCCGGCACCAATCGGACGGTGGCCTCGGTGACCACGGCGAGGGTGCCTTCGCTGCCGACCAGGAAGCGCGCGACGTCCCGCTCGTGCTCTGGCAGCAGATGCTCCATCGAGTAGCCCGACACCTGACGGCCGAATCGGCCGAATTGCGTGCGGATGTGGGCCAACTCGCCACCGGCGAGGTCGCGCAGCGCGGCGGCCTCGCGGGTCGCGTCCGACTCCACCACGCCCGAGGTGAGCGCGAATTCGCTTCCCGTGCCCCACAACCCGTGCAGCGCCACGACGTTGTCGACGGTGCGCCCGTAGCCGAGGGAGCGCGACCCGCACGCGTTGTTGCCGATCATCCCGCCGATCGTGCAGCGGGTCGAGGTCGACGGGTCGGGGCCGAAGCGCAGGCCGTGCGGCGCCGCTGCGCGTTGGAGCTGCTCCTGCACAACACCTGGCTGCACCCGCGCGGTGCGAGCCTCTGCGTCGAGCTCGAGCACCCGCGCGTAATGCCGTGACAGATCCAGCACGATGCCGGGCCCAACCGCATTGCCGGCCACGGAGGTGCCCGCCCCGCGCACGGCGAGCGGGATGCCCTCGGCGCGCGCCGTCGCGTGTGCGGCGGCGATCTCCTCGGCCGAGCGCGGGAACACGACGGCGACCGGTGGCACCCGGTAGAGCGAGGCGTCGGCGCTGTAGGCCGCGCGCGTCGTGGAGTCGTCACGCACCTCGAGCCCGGCGGCGCGCAGGTTGGCAAGCAGAGTCATGGGTAACATGTTACTCATGACTCTGGCGGGACAGGCAGCGGAGCGGGTCCGCGGTTGGCTGTATGACGGGACCATCGAGCGCGACGCCTTCTACTCGGTGCCGCAGATGGCCGATCTGCTCGGAATGTCCCGGTCGCCCGTGCGGGAGGGTCTGCTCAGCCTTGCCGGTGCCGGGTTGATCGAGTTCGTGCCCAACCGCGGCTTCCGCGCGGTGCGCCCATCCGGGCACGACATCGCCGAGATCTTCGCGTTGCGTCTCGCACTGGAGCCGTTGGGTGCTGCGCGCGCGGCGGCTCTCCCGGCGTCTGCCGACGTGCGGAACCCCACGGCGACCTTGGCACTCGAAACGATGAGAACTGCTGCTGCCAAAGGGGATTCGGCACGGTTTGCGTCGGCGGATCAACGGTTGCACGCGGCGATCCTGGAGGCCGTGGGCAACGCCCGGATGACCGCTCTGATCGCCGATCTGCGTGACGCGACCAGGCTGCTGGGCGCGTCGACCGCTGGTCGGTCTCGTTCGCTTTCGGAGATCCTCGACGAGCACGAGCCGTTCGTCGCCGCGATCGCGGCAGGCGACGGCGCACGGGCCGCGATGTCGATGCGGCGTCACCTGATCGCGACCGGCCGGCTCTTGGTGCAGCAGGCCTTCGACGACGGCGACGACGAGGCGTGGGCCGCGTGGGATCGGCTGGTCGACGAGGACGAATGAGGTGCTCAGCCCTGGGCGCGCAGTGCCGCCGGATCGGGTATGACATGGGAGATCTCGCGGGCGGTCGCGACCACTGCCGGGCCGAGCTCTTCGATCCGCTCCTTGCGCATGCGCACTGCGGGCGCCTGGAGGACGACGGCCGCCCGCGCCACCCCTTCGTCGTCCAGCACTGGTGCCCCGACGCACCGGACGCCCTCGACGTTTTCCTCGATGTCGATGGCGTAGCCGCGTTCGCGGATCTGCTCAAGTTGCCGGGCCAGCTGAGAGCGGGTCGCGAGGGTGCCCGGTGCTATCGGCTCGAGCGTCGTCGGTAGACGGGATACATAGTCGTCGCCGGCCTCGCCGAAGGCGAGCATGGCCTTGCCTGACGCGGTGCTGTAGAGCGGGAAGCGAGCCCCGACATACTGCTCGAAGCGCAGCGGGAGGGTCGACTGCACTCTGAGCAGCACGACCGACTCGTCTCCCTCTCGCGCTGCGAGATTGACCGATTCGCAGGTGGATTCGCCGAGTTTGCGGAGCTCAGGGAGTGCCTTGTCGAGGCCGAGGACACGCTCGGCGGCACGGCCTAACGCCACCGATCGCGGGCCGAGGTGGTAGCGGTCGGTGGCCGGGTTGCGGCGGATCATGCCTTCGATTGCCAGTGCGCGTGCGATGCGGCTCGCCGTGCCGGCGGTCAGACCGGTGCGGTCAGCAATCTCACCGATGGCGAGTTCGCCACCGGAGGCCAGCACAGAGAGCACGGCGAGCGCTCGTTCGATCGCCTGGGTTCCGGTTGGCGCGCCGCCTGCTGCATTCACCACTCGGCCGACTCTAGCCCGGCCGCGGAGAAGTTCCGCTTTCCGGGAAATCCTTGTGACCTGGAACACATGTGCTTAATGTGGCGATAATCACCACATTATGACGGAGGTCAGCATGGCTCTGGACAACGAATCGGTCTTCACCTGGGCGGCGCCGCCGCTGAAGTTCGGCATCGGTGCGCTGCAGGAGGTGGGCGCGGAGGTCGGCAACCGCGGAGCTCGGTCCGTGCTCGTGCTCACCGATCCGGGCGTCGCTGCCTCAGGTGTGCCCGCTCAGGTCGTCGCCTCCCTGGAAGCGGCCGGACTCGACGTCACGCTGTTCGACCGGGTTGGCGTCGAGCCCACGGACGACTCGATCGGTGAGGCGATCGACTTCGCGCGCGCCGGCGAGTACGACGCCTACGTCGCGGTCGGCGGCGGGTCCGCCATCGACACCTCCAAGGCGGTGAATCTGTTGACGACGCACGACGGCGAGCTGCTGGACTTCGTGACACCGCCGATCGGCGCGGGGCGCACGCCCACCGAGCCGCTGCGGCCGTTGATCGCGATCCCGACCACCGCGGGCACCGGCTCGGAGTCGACCACGATCTGTGTCATCGACATGCTCCGCCTGCACCTCAAGGCGGGGATCAGTCACCCGGCGCTGCGGCCGTGCCTGGCGATCGTCGACCCGACGACCACCTTGACGATGCCTGCCGAGGTGACCGCGGCGAGCGGCATGGATGTGCTCTCACACGCTCTGGAGAGCTACACCAGCGTGCCGTTCGACTCCAAACCCGCACCGGAGGACCCGATGAAGCGCCCGGCCTTCTGCGGTGCCAATCCGATCAGCGACGTCTGGTGCGAGATGGCGTTGAAGCTGGTCGGCGCCAATCTGCGGCGCGCGGTGATGAACGGCCGCGATCTGCAGGCGCGCACCCAGATGGCGCTCGCATCGACATACGCCGGAACGGGATTCGGCAACGCCGGCACTCACCTGCCGCATGCGAATGCCTACCCGATCGCGGGCGCCGTCCAGGCCTACAAGGCCGATGGCTACCCCGAGATGCCCATGGTGCCGCACGGCCAGGCGGTCTCGGTCACCGCGCCGCACGTGTTCCGCTGGACCTACCCGGGAGACCCGGCTCGTCACCTGCGGGCCGCCGAGCTGCTCAGCGGCCGCACATTCACCGGCGTCGACGGTGCGGATGCGCTCGCCGGTGTGCTGAGCGAGCTGATGACCGACATCGGGATCCCCACGCGCCTCACGTCATTCGGGTATGGCGCGGGCGACGTCGACAACCTGGTCGCCGGAGCGATGAAGCAGACCCGCCAGTTGTCGGTCGTGCCGCGACCGGTGACCGCCGAAGCGCTCGGGGACATCTTCCGGGCCGCCTTGTGAGGACTTCGCTATGAGTGACCAGACCGTTCCGAGACCCAGCCGATCGCAGGTGCGCGCAGTGCTGGCCTCCTGCATCATGGGGACGACCGTCGAGTGGTACGACTTCTTCCTCTACGGGGTCGCCGCCGGGATCATCTTCAACAAGCAGTTCTTCCCGGCCGACGACCCGGCGGTCAGCACCCTGCTCGCGTTCGCCACCTTCGCGCTCGGCTTCGTTGCCCGGCCGGTGGGCGGGCTGATCTTCGGTCATATCGGGGACCGGGTCGGCCGCAAACGCACGCTGGTGATGACGATGCTGATCATGGGCGGGGCGACGTTCCTGATCGGCTGCCTGCCGACATACAGCCAGATCGGCCTCTTTGCGCCAGTGCTGCTGATCGTGCTGCGCCTGTTGCAGGGGATCGCGATCGGCGGGGAGTGGGGCGGCGCCGTGCTGATGTCGGTCGAGTATGCGCCGAAGGGCAGGAAGGCGTTGTTCGGGTCGACGCCGCAGGCCGGCCTTGCACTCGGGCTGCTCCTGGGCACAGGTGTTTTCGCCGCCGCCGGAGCCGTGATGAGTGACTCGGCCTTCAACGCCTGGGGTTGGCGGATCACCTTCTGGCTGAGTCTGGCGCTCGTCGTGGTCGGCATGATCGTGCGCCTCCGGGTGATGGAGACACCGGCCTTTCGCGACATGGAGCAGGGCGACGGGGCAGCTGTCATCCCCGCCAAGGAGCTGCTCGCCGATGCCGATAATCGTCGAAACCTGTTGCTGGGCATGGGCGCTCGCTGGATCGAGGGTGTTGCGTTCAACGCCTGGGCGGTCTTTTCGATCAGCTACGCGACCGGCACACTCGACATGGCTCGGCAGCCCGCGCTGCTCGCGGTGATGGCGGCGGCCGGTCTGCTGCTGGTGCTCATCCCGGTCAGCGGCGCGCTCGCAGACCGATTCGGCTGCCGGCGGGTCTATGCGACCGGCGCGGTGCTCGCCGCCGTCGCGCCGCTGCTGGTCTTCCCGTTGATGCACACGCGTGATCCGTGGCTCGCCGGTCTCGGGATCGTGCTCGCGCTCGGCGTCCTCTATCCACTGATGTACGGACCGGAGGGTGCGTTCTTCGCGGAGTTGTTCCCGGTGCGGGTGCGCTACTCGGGGATCTCGGTGGTCTACCAGATGTCCGGCATCTTCGCCTCCGGCCTGACCCCACTCGTGCTGACCTGGCTGCTCGACAGGGCCGGCGGCGGCACCGGGCTGCTGATCGGCTATTTCCTCCTCACCGGAGTCGTCTCCGCGATCTGCACCCTGCTCATCCGCACGCCGGGAGAGCGCTCGAGCAAGCGGTCGGTGCGGTCTGGTCAGGGCAGTTCGCGGATCAGCTCGGCAAGCACCCGCACCCCTGGCTCGATTGCCCGCAACGGGATCGCCACATAACCGAGGCGGAAGTGACGGCGGGCGTGCGCATCGGCTGCGGGGAAGTAGACATCCCCGGGCTCGATGAGCACGCCCGCACCGCGGGCCCGCTCGGCCAGCACCCGAGCGTCGAAACCCTCCGGGCCGCGCATCCAGAGACTGACCCCGCCGGGTGGGAAGTCCCCGGTCGGGAAGGGAAAGAGGCGCTCGACGGCGTCGGTCATGGTCAGCCAGCGTTGCTGCAGCTTCGCCTTTTGCCTGCGCAGCGCGCGGTGGTAGTCGCCACTACCGATGAACAGTGCCATCGCGCGCTGCAATTGCCCTGCAGGGTGGCGCAATTCGTAACGCCGGATCTCGGCCAACTCACGCACCAGGTCGCGATGGGCCACCAGGTAGCCCAGCCGCAGGCCAGGCGACAGGAATTTGGAGAAGGTGCCCAGATAGACCACGTCGCCGCTGTTGTCGAGGGCCTTCAGGGCCGGGCTCGGCCGGCCCTGGTAGCGGAACTCCGAGTCGTAGTCGTCCTCGACCAGCACTGTCCCGGCGGCCGCCGCACGCTGCACGAAGTGCAGCCGTCGCTCCATCGGAAGCGTGACATTGGTCGGCGACTGGTGGCTCGGGGTCACGTACGCCAGGTCGATCCCGGCGAAATCCGTTGGAGGCACTGCCCCGTCGCCGTCGACCGACATCGGTCGCAGCGCCGCCCCGGTGCGGGCGAAGATGTGCCGCGCATCAAGGTAGCCCGGGGACTCCACGGCCACCGTGCTCCTGCTGCCCAGCAGGCTTCGCCCGAGCAGGTCCAGGCCGTGCTGCGAGCCGACGGTGATCAGGATTTCCTCGGGCTCGGCCTCGATGCCGCGCGCCGGCAGCAACTGCCGTCGTACGACGTCGACGAGCATCGGGTCGTCCGAGCCCAGACTGTCCTGCAGCGACGGGTAGATGTGCGGGTGGTAGAGCGACTCCCGCAGCGCTCGTTGCCACGCGCGCACCGGGAAACTGCGCACGTCCACCTGCCCGGCAAGGAACGGATAGGGGTAACTCGACCAGTCGGCGACCTTTTCGATGTGCGGCAGCCGGGCGTCCGGGAAGCCACGCGTGCGGCGCGACCAGTCGATGCCAGGCGTGCGGTCAGGCGCGTTGATCAGCGCCGACTGCACGTCGGGATTGACGAAGAGCCCCTTGCGCTCGTGACTGATGACGATGCCCTCGGCGATCAACTCCTCGTAGGCGAGTTTGATCGTGTTGCGGGAGACGCCCAGCTCATCGGCGAGCGCGCGCGAGCTGGGCAGAGGTTGATCAAGGTCGAAAAGCCCAGTAGTCACTGCGTTTTCGAGAGCGCGACGGGCCTGGCGGTAAAGCGGTTCGGCGCTGTCCCGGTCGAGCTGCAACAGCGTGAGCGCCATCCTGATCACCTCCTTCGCGCGGACCCGGGCCTCGGCCATGAAACCAACCCGGTCGGTCCGGCGAGGGCAGGTTCCGCGAATTCGAACTCTCGCCTGCTGGGTCCTGCAACCGGACCAGATCTGGGACTTCTGTGGTCCAGTCTCCCGCCCCATCGTGGTGGGTGCACCGCAAATCGAAAAGCGTCCAACGGAGGTCGTCATGGCTGACACCCGCGCGCTCGCGCAAAGCCACCTGTTCCCACACTTCACCCGTGGCCAGGTGTGGCGCGACAACAGCCTGCCCATCATCGAACGTGGCCAGGGCTGCTATCTGTATGACGACTCGGGCCGCAAGTTCCTCGACGGCCTTGCCGGTCTCTTCTGCGTCAACATCGGCCACGGTCGCAGCGACATACCTGCTGCAGCCGCCAAGCAGATGGAAACCCTTGCCTACTGGACCAATTGGTCCGCGGCACACCCGATGGCGGCCGAGGCCGCGGCGACGATCGCCGGTCATGCGCCGGGTGACTTGAATACCGTCTTCTTCGTCAACTCCGGCTCCGAGGCAGTCGAGTCGGCGGTGAAGTTCGCCCGGCAGTACTGGCGCAGCCAGGGGCAGCCGGAGCGCACCAAGATCCTGTCCCGCGAGATGGCCTACCACGGCACGACGCTCGGCGCCCTTGCCGTCACTGCGATCCCGAAGTACAAGGAGCCGTTCGGGCCGCTCATGCCCGGTGTGCGGCACTTCCCCAACACCCTCGGAGAGCAGGTGCCGGAGGGCGGCACCGCCGCCGACCTGCCGTCGCTGCGCGCGCTGGTGGACATCATCGAGGAGGAGGGCCCGCACACCATCGCCGCGATCTTCGCCGAGCCGGTGCAGAACTCCCGCGGTGCGCTCGTGCCGCCGGATGGCTACTGGCGCGAACTGCGAGCAATCGCAGACAGATACGGCATCCTGCTGGTTGCGGACGAGGTGATCTGCGCCTACGGCCGGCTCGGGGAGTGGTTCGGATCCGCCAAGTATGGCGTGACGCCCGACCTGATCACCTTCGCGAAGGGGTCGACGTCCGGCTACGCACCACTCGGTGGCGTGCTGATCCGGGAACCGCTCGCCCAGGCACTGCTCGACTCACCGTCGGCCGGCATGTTCACCCACGGTGCGACCTGGGGCGGTCACCCGGTCTCGACCGCGGTCGCCCTCACCAACCTCAACGCGCTCGACGAGGAGCAGGTGCTGGCGGGAGTGCGGGACAACGAGCCGTACTTCCAGCAACAACTCGACCAGTTGGTGCAGGCACACCCGACGCTCGCCGAGTGGCGCGGCACGGGGTACTTCTATGCACTCGAGCTGACCGGTGACCGGGAGTCGGGCCGGGAGCTGACCACGGACCAGGCGGGTGCGTTGGTGCGCGAGGTGATGCCAGCCGCCATGCGTGACGTCGGTCTGATCACCCGCCCGGACGACCGCGGCGCGACCATGCTGATGCTCTCCCCGCCGCTGATCGCCGACCGCGAGGTGCTCGATCACCTCTTCCGGTGCGTCGACTCCGTGCTCACCGCCACCGACAGCTACGTGCGGTCCTGAATCTTCCACATCTGATCGACCAGAAAGCGAGAAAACCATGCGCATCGGCGTCCCCGCTGAGGTGAAGAACCACGAATATCGAGTTGCCGCAACGCCAGCCGGCGTCCATGAGCTGACCGAGCACGGACACAGCGTCTACGTCCAGCAAGGTGCCGGTGAGGGATCGTCGATCACCGATACCGAGTTCGAAGCGGCGGGTGCCCAGCTCGTGCCGACCGCCGAGGAGACCTGGGGCATCGCCGAGATGGTACTGAAGGTCAAGGAGCCGATCGCATCGGAATACCACCTGCTGCGTAAGGACCTGACGCTCTTCACCTACCTGCACCTCGCAGCCAGCGGGGAGTGCACCGACGCGCTGGTGTCGGCCGGCACCACCGGAATCGCATACGAGACAGTGCAGTTGAGGAACGGCGCACTGCCGCTGCTCTACCCGATGAGCGAGGTAGCCGGCTGCCTGGCGCCGCAGGAGGGCGCGCACCACCTGATGAAGGCACAGGGTGGACGCGGCGTGCTGCTCGGCGGGGTGTCCGGAGTCCGCCCCGCCAAGGTCGTCGTGCTGGGAGCCGGCGTGTCCGGCATGAACGCGATCGCGATGGCGGTCGGCATGTGGGCCGACGTCACCGTCTTCGACACCAACGTCGACAAGCTGCGCGCTCTGGACCGCCGCTACAACGGCCGGGTCAAGACGCTCGCCGCCAACCGGTTCGACATCGACAAGGCGGTCACCGAGGCCGACCTGGTCATCGGCGCGGTGCTGGTCGCCGGCGCACGCGCTCCGCGACTGGTCACCAACGAGATGGTGAGCCGGATGCGTCCGGGCAGCGTGCTGGTCGACATCGCGATCGACCAGGGCGGTTGCTTCGAGGACTCCCGCCCGACGACGCACGCCGAGCCGACCTTCCAGGTGCACCAGTCGACGTTCTATTGCGTGGCGAATATGCCTGGTGCCGTCGCGAATACCTCAACCTACGCACTGACCAATGTCACCCTGCCCTACGCCGTCGCGCTCGCCGACCAGGGCTGGCAGCAGGCGATGCGCACCGACGCTGCCCTGGCCGGTGGCCTGAACACCTTCGAGGGCCGGGTCACCAACGAGGCGGTCGCGCAGGCACACGGTATGGCGTGGACGCCCATCGCCGAGGTCATCGGCGGATAGGGACCGACAATGACCGACTCACTGAGCCGGACCTGGTCCAAGCGGCTCGCGTCGCTTCGACCGGGTCCGGCGACGGTGCTCCTGCCCGAAGGTGATGACCCGCGCGTTCGGCGAGCGGCCACCCAGCTCCTGGAGCACGGCGTCCGCCCGCTGCTGATCGGTCCGTGGCGAGCTGACCTCCCGCGTGCGCTGGAGTGCCGGTCGGTCTACGAGTGCGAGACCAGCGAGGTGGCCGACCGTCTCGATGCGATCGCCGCCCGTAAGAAGTGGACGGGTGACCGCAGGCGAGCCGCTTCGACCGATCCGCTGCTGCTCGCGGCGGCCTCGGTCGGGGTCGGCGAAGCAGACGCGGCCGTTGCCGGTGCGATCCACGCGTCGGGCGACGTGATCCGCGCCGCGCTCACCGGCATCGGTCTTACGGCTGGCAATTCGCTGCTATCCAGTTGCTTCCTGATGCGGCTGCCCACCGGCCGACTCGTCGCATTCGGCGACTGTGCGGTCGTGCCCGAACCCGACGTGGCGGGCCTGACGGAGATCGCGATCGGCACTGCCGGCACCTTCCGCGCGCTTGCTGCGGAGGAGCCGGCCGTCGCGATGTTGTCCTTCAGCACCAGCGGCAGCGCCGACCACGCCAGCGTCCGCACGGTGCGGGACGCGACGACCGCGATCCGCGGCCGCGAGCCGGACCTGCGCGTCGACGGCGAGCTGCAGTTCGACGCCGCGTTCGCGCCCGCCGTCGGAGCCAGCAAGGCCCCCGGATCCCGCGTCGCCGGCCACGCCAACGTCTTCGTCTTTCCCAACCTGGCTGCGGGCAACATCGGCTACAAGATCGCCGAACGCATAGGCGGCGCAGCGGCATACGGCCCGATCCTGCAGGGGCTTCGCGCCCCGATGAACGACCTGTCCCGCGGCTGCAGCGCCGAGGACGTCGTCAACGTGGCGCTGATCAGCGCGCTGCAGGCAAGCGTGCGGGCGCAGGTCGCCGCCGTCAGCTGAGAACGAGGTCGAGCATCGCGTGCACCAGCCCGGTAGGTAGGTCGTCATCCTCGTCGACCACCCGGGTGCGTCGATAGAAGGGACTCAAGTCGGCGCCGATGCCGATCGCGCCGAGCCGCACCTCGCCGGCCTGCTCGATCCGGTCCGCGACAGCCGTCAGGTGGGCATCGAGGTATGCCGAACCCTCCGCGTCCCGGGTCGCCGTCGACATCGGTCCACCGTCTGAGATCACCACGAGCGTCCGCCGGCGCGCGTCCTGCTGCGCGGCGACACCGGCCGCCCACTGCAGCGCCTCGCCGTCGACGCCCTCGGCGAAGAGCTCCGGGCGCAGCAACGCGGTGAGGCCGCTGCGTCCACGGGCCCACGAAGCGCCGGGCGGCACCAGGACGAGGTGATGCACGCCGCCCAGCCGGCCTGGATGCTCCGGCGCACCAGCCAGCTTCCAGTCACGCGCTGCGGCTCCACCGTGCCAGTCGACGGTGCTGAAACCGAGCACTGTCAACGGGATTCCGGCCAGATCGAGGCCGCGCCCGATGGTGTCGACGAGCGTCGCGACAACGCGGCCGTGAGTGCGCATCGACCCAGAGCAGTCCAGCAGCAGGGTGACGGCGGCGTCAGGGCGCGCGACGGTGTGCCGGGTGCGGAAGATGCCTTCCGTGCTGCCCGAGGCGATGAAACCGCCGAGCCGACCGGCATCCAGCAGGCCCTCTTCCGCTCCACCGCGCCAGTCATCGACGGTGGGCGCCGACAGCCGGCCGGTCACCACACGGGCGATGCGTTGCGGTGCCACCGGCCGGGGCCGCCTGTCGAGTTCGGCCTGCCAGCGGGCACGTTGGTAGGCCCGACCGATCGTGGTCGCGTCCGTGACCCGGTCGTACGCGGTGGTGAACACGCGGTAGTCGGCCAATACCTGGCGCCCCCAGCCGGTTTCGCCGGCCGCGCCGCCAGGTTCGTCGCCGGCGGGCGGCGGCTGCTGCTGGACCAACGGCACGAAACCCAACTGCCGCACCAGGTCGCCGGTCTGCTTGGTCGGCGGGGCGGGGAATCGCGCGGCGAGGACCGCACCGATCAGCCGCGCCCGCTTCGCGAACGCGCGCTGGTCGTGCCGCAACCGGCGCAGCGAGCGCAATGGCGCGCCGATCTCGCCGGCAAGGGCGAAGCGCGTCCCCTCGATCTCGTCCTCCAGCGCCGCCGGGATCGGTATGGCGAGCAGCCGCGATCGCAACAGCACCGCGACCGTGAGCACGTGCAGCCCGAGCTCGGTGTCGGCTGCGCCCGCCGCGTGGGCGGTGTCGAGCCAGGCGTCGAACAATCCGTTGAGGTTGCGCACGGTGCCGGGAAGTGTTGCGGGAGTGAGGGATTCGCAACGCAGCTGTTCGGCGAGTTCGACGACGACGGCGGCGAGCGGGTCGGCCGGCAGCAACTCCTCGTGCACCTGCGCGCTGCTGTGGCGTAGCCGGGCGGCGACCGCATCGGCGACACCGGGCCCGAGCCTCGGGTCGGTGACGGGCGCGGTCGCCACGTGCGCGGCCGACACCGGGCTGCCGGTGCCGGTGACCAGCACCTCGCCGCGCCGGACCAGCCGTGGCACCCGAGACATGGCGCGCGCGGCAGCGGCTGTCGTGTCGGGTGACGACCCGCCTGCTCCGGTCGTCGCCGTCATGCCGTCGCTGGCAGCACGTCGTCGAGATCGGCGTCGAAACACCGCTGGAAGAGCTGCGCGACCAGGGCTCGCTCGTCCTCTGCGCACTTGTTGGTGAAGGACAACCGGAGGGACCGCGCGACGTCGCCGAAGATCTCGACGTTCTCACCCCAGGCGATCACGGTCCGCGGCGACATCAGTGTCGACAGGTCGCCGGCGGCGAAGGCGGAGCGGGTCAGCGCGGCGAATTGCACCATGCCGCTGACCAATTCGTCGCGACCGACCAGGCCCGGCACCTGGCCCACGACGATCTCGGCCTCGCGCTCGGCGGGCAGGTAGTCGAGCGCGGCGACGACCGACCACCGGTCGAGCTGAGCGTGATTGAGGCGTTGCACCCCGTGGTAGAGCCCGCTGGTGTTGCCGAGCCCGACGGTGTTGGCTGTGCCGAAGAGCCGGAAGCCGGGGTGTGGATGCAGCACCCGGCTCTGGTCGAGCAGGGTGAGACTTCCTTCGCGCTCCAGCACCCGCTGCAGCACGAACATCACTTCGGGACGGCCCGCGTCATACTCGTCGAGCAGGAGCGCGACCGGCCGCTGCAGTGCCCACGGCAGGATGCCCTCGGCGAACTCGGTCACCTGCACGCCGTCGCGCAGCACCACCGTGTCGCGCCCGACGAAGTCGAGCCGGGACAGGTGTCCGTCGAGATTGACCCGCACGCACGGCCAGCCGAGCCGCGCCGCGACCTGCTCGACGTGCGTCGACTTGCCGGTGCCGTGCATGCCCTGCACCAGCACCCGCCGGTTGTGTGCGAAGCCGGAGAGGATCGCCAGGGTGACATCGGGGTCGAAGACGTATGCCGGATCGATCTGGGGCACGTGCTCGGCCAGCTCCGGTGGCGGCGTTGCCACCGGCACCCGCATCGAGGTGTCGATGCCGAAAAGCTCTCGCACCTGGGCTGTTTCGGGTGCGTCATTCATCTGTTGCCCTCGCGTTCGATCTCGCGGAGTGCCTCGGCGGCCTTGCGCAGTGGCGGCAGCAGTTGCTCCGCGGCGGCGTCGGGGGCGACGCGCAGCACCGGTGCCTGGGCGGCGACGCACAGGTTGGACCGCTCCCGACCGCCGGGCACTAGCACGGCGACGCACACCAGTCCGGGCAGGTACTCCTCGTTGTCGATCGCGTAACCCTGTGCGGCGATGCGGTCCAGCTCGGCGCCGAACTCGGCGAGGTCGGTGATCGTGTTGGGGGTGTAGCGCTGCAGCGGGACGTGACCGAGCAGCCGTTGCCGTTGATCGGGGTCCAGCTGGGCAAGGATGCGCTTACCGCTTGCGGAGGCGTGCATCGGCACCCGTGATCCGGGGTGCAGCAGGAAACGCAACGGGGCGTCGGTCTCGACCCGGTCGAGATAGACCACCTCGTCGCCGGACAGCGCGGTGATGTTGCAGGTCTCACCCGTCTGGTCCACCAGATGGCGCAGCACCGCGTGCCGGGCGCCGAACTGCACGGTGTTGAGCATCAGCGTCTCGGCGAAATTGCGCAGCCGTGCGCCGGTGCCGTAGTGCCGGCCGTCGGCCTGGCGTACGACGAGGCCGGCGGTTTCGAGCTGTTGCAGCATCCGGTGCACGGTCGCCTTCGGCAGGCCGGTCTCGTCGACCAGGCCCTGCAGCGTGACGAAATGATCCTTGCCGCCGATCAGCTCCAGCAGTGCGAACAACCGCAGCGCCGGGGTCTCGCCGGTGAGCGAATGCTGTGTTGCCAGAACGGGATTGGCGTCGGTGGCGGGGCTGCTCACGTCATACCTCCGAGTTGTGCCGGCAGTCGGGAGATCCGGAAACCGGCACGTGATGGTCCGAAAAACGGGATTTCCTTGACACTAAACGATGGCGCCTCCTACTGTCCAATGTGTTCAGTAATACCGACCGTGAGGTTCCATTTTTCGGGACCATATCGGCGATCAGCATGAAGGAGTCGAGGCGATGACCGACCTGGCAGAAAACATCGAGGAGCAGGTGCTGGAGACGCAGGTCGCCGGCCGCGGCGAGGCGTTCGGCGTACAACGCATGACGCCGTCGGAGGCATTCGTCGAGACGATGGCCGCCAATGGGGTGGACACGATCTTCGGGATCATGGGCTCGGCCTTCATGGACGCGATGGACATCTTTGCGCCGGCCGGCATCCGTCTCGTCCCCGTCGTCCACGAGCAGGGCGCCGCACACATGGCCGACGGTTACGCCCGGGTCAGCGGCCGGCACGGCGTCTGCATCGGGCAGAACGGCCCCGGCATCAGCAACTGTGTCACCGCGATCGCGGCCGCGTTCTGGGCACACAGCCCGGTCGTCATCGTCACCCCGGAGACCGGCACGATGGGGCAGGGCCTGGGTGGCTTCCAGGAGGCCAACCAGCTGCCGATGTTCGCCGAGTTCACCAAATACCAGGGGCACGTCAACAACCCCAAGCGGATGGCGGAGATCACCGCCCGCTGCTTCGACCGGGCGCATTCCGAGATCGGCCCGACCCAGCTGAACATCCCCCGCGACTACTTCTACGGCGAGCTCGAGTGCGAGATCCCGCAGCCGCAGGTGCTCGACCGCGGCCCCGGCGGCGCGCGCTCGCTCGACGAGGCGGCCGATCTGCTCGCCTCCGCGAAGTTCCCGGTGATCGTGTCCGGCGGCGGCGTTGTGATGGCCGACGGTGTCGAGGAGTGCAAGGCGCTCGCCGAGCGTCTGGGCGCGCCGGTGGTCAACTCCTACCTGCACAATGACTCGTTCCCGGCCAGCCACCCGCTGTGGTGCGGTCCCCTCGGCTACCAGGGATCGAAGGCGGCGATGAAGCTGATCAGCCAGGCTGATGTCGTGCTGGCGCTCGGCTCCCGCCTCGGGCCGTTCGGCACCCTGCCGCAGCACGGCATGGACTACTGGCCCAAGGACGCCAAGATCATCCAGGTCGATGCCGATCACAAGATGCTCGGCCTGGTCAAGAAGATCTCGGTCGGCATCTGCGGCGACGCCAAGGCCGCAGCCGAGGCGCTCATCGAGCGACTGGCCGACCGCACACTGGCCGGCGACGCCACCCGCGCCGAGCGGGCCGACCGCATCGCGACCGAAAAGGCTGACTGGGAGCGGGAACTCGACGAGTGGACCCACGAGCGCGACGACTTCAGTCTCGACATGATCGAGGAGGCGAAGGGTGAGGAGGGCAACTGGCTGCACCCGCGCCAGGTGCTGCGTGAGCTTGAGAAGGCAATGCCGCCGCACGCGATGGTGTCGACCGACATCGGCAACATCAACTCGGTCGCCAACTCCTACCTGCGCTTTGAGGAGCCGCGGTCGTTCTTCGCCCCGATGAGCTTCGGCAACTGCGGTTACGCCCTGCCGACGATCATCGGCGCCAAGGCCGCCGCGATGGACCGGCCCGCGATCTCGTATGCCGGGGACGGCGCCTGGTCGATGAGCATGGTCGAGATCATGACCGCGGTGCGGCACCACATCCCGGTCACCTCGATCGTCTTCCACAACCGGCAGTGGGGCGCGGAGAAGAAGAACCAGGTCGACTTCTACAACCGGCGATTCGTCGCCGGCGAGCTGGACAACCCGAGCTTCGCCGAGGTCGCCCGATCGATGGGGGCGCAGGGCGTCACCGTCGACAAGCTCGAGGACGTCGGGCCGGCGCTGCAGGCGGCGGTCAAGGCCCAGCTGGAGGACGGCGTCACCACGGTCATCGAGATCATGTGCACCCGGGAGCTCGGCGACCCGTTCCGCCGGGATGCCCTGTCCAAGCCGGTGCGACTGCTGAAGAAGTACGCCGACTACGTGTGAGGTGTCGGCGCTCCCACCTCATCGGGGGCGGGGGAGTGAGGGGCTCGCCTTGCGTCATACCGGCGCGGGGCGGGCCTTTCGCGGCTTGTGGGCGGACACTGGTGTCCTGGATGTGATCTGGCTCATAACTGGTACCACCATCGGTGCGCTCGTTGGTACTCCCGCCCCCGCCGTGGTGCCGGTCTAATGGCTGAATCGAATCACCAATAACCGCAAACATATTCACCAATCTTTGGGTGCAGACGGTGTCGGCGGGAGACGGAGGCAAGACCTATGGGTGACCTTGATGACACGACCACGGACAGTGGTCTGGGTAAGGGCCTGAAACAACGCCACATGAACCTCATCGCCCTGGGTGGGGTGATCGGAGCGGGTCTGTTCGTCGGCAGTGGCGTGGTCATCGAGGACGCCGGCCCGGCCGCGGTCGTGTCGTTCCTGATTGCCGGCCTGATCACCGTGCTGATCATGCGGATGCTCGCCGAGATGGCCGTCAACAAGCCGGCGCTCGGCTCTTTTTATGTCTACGCTCGCGAATGCCTAGGCCGCAGAGGCGGATTCGCGGTCGGCTGGATGTATTGGTACTTCTTCGTGATCGTCGTGGCCGTCGAGGCTGTCGCCGGCGGGCGCATCCTGCAGCTCTGGGTGCCGAGCGTGCCGCTCTGGGTGCTCAGTCTGGGGCTGATGCTGCTGCTCACCGCCACCAACATGGTCAGCGCGCGCTCCTACGGCGAATTCGAATACTGGTTCTCCTCGATCAAAGTCGTCGCGATCACGCTCTTCCTGCTCGCCGGCATCCTGTGGATCACCGGCCTCTGGCCGGACTCGACCCCGGGCCTTTCCAACCTGGTCGACCACGGCGGCTTCGCGCCGATGGGTTGGGGCGCGGTGCTGGCCGCGGTCGTCCCGTGCGTGGCGTTCTACACCGGCGCCGAGATCGTCACCATCGCCGCGGCCGAGTCGGAGAACCCGGCCCAGGCGATCCACAAGGCGATGCGGTCGATCATCGTGCGGGTCGTCACCTTCTATGTCGGTTCGATCTTCGTCGTGGTCACCGTGCAGGCGTGGAACGCCGAAAATGTCGGCGTCAGCCCGTATGCCGCGGTGCTCGGCGTGCTCGGCATCCCGGCGGTGAGCACGATCATGAACCTCATCGTGCTCACCGCCGTGCTGAGCTGCCTCAACTCCGCGCTCTACACCTCCTCCCGGATGCTGTTCGCGCTCACCCGCAACAACGACGCTCCGCTCGCCTTCACCAAGCTGTCCAAGAGCGGTGTCCCGCGCCGGGCGATCTTCGCCGGCACGCTCGTCGGCTACGTCTCGGTGATTGCCGCCTACGTCTCGCCCGACAAGGTCTTCAACTTCCTGGTCAACTCCTACGGCGCGGTCGCGCTGTTCGTCTACCTGGCGATCGCGGTGTCCCAGGTCGCGCTGCGCCGTCGGCTCGACCGGGAGCTGCCGGGCGGCCCGGTCCTGCGGATGTGGCTCTTCCCGTGGCTGAGCTACCTGACGATCGCGCTCATGGCCGTGGTGATCCTGGCGATGGCCTTCATGGACAAGACCCGCTCGCAGTTCTGGCTCAGCCTGGTCACACTCGCGGTGATCCTCGCGGTCTACGAGTGGTGGTCGCGCCGCCACCCGAGCGTCGGCGAGCAGCGTGCCGTCCCCGGGCCGAACAAGACTGAGCGCCCGGCGCCCGCGTTCGCGATTGTCGACGTGCCGGACAAGTCGGTCAGCGCCCGCAACCGTGCCCGGCGGATGCGTGAGTTGGTCGAGACCCGCCGGCGGGGCGACTGATGCGCGGCCCCCGTCATACCTGAAGGAGGGAGGTGTCGGTCCGACACCTCCCTCCTTGCTCGTATGACGCAGCCCGCTACTCGGCGGCGTGCCGTGGGGTCCGCGTCTCGTCGACGTCGTCGGCGACTGCGTCCTCCGCGGCCTCGTGCCGGCCGGCGGCGGCCGCCACACCAGCGGCGACCGGCTCGTCGGTGGCGGCGGGTGCCCCGGCGTTGGCCGCCGACTCCGACGCGGCCGCGGCCTGCGCCGACTGGGCCCGCAGCTCCACCTGCGGCATGAGCTGCAGCACCAGGAAGCCGATGAACATCACCACTGCCGCGCAGAGGAAGATCATGTCCATCGAGTCGGCGAAGCCGACCTTGAACGGGTGCGTGAGCTTGTCGGAGTACTGCTGCAGCACGTCGGAGTTGTCCTCGACCTGCGAGGAGATCGTGCCGATGATCTTGCGGTTCTCCGGCGAGGCGAGCGACGGGTCGGCCTTGGTCGCCGCGGTCAGCGCATCCTTGATCTTGTCGCCGACCGTGCTGAACAGGATCGACAGGAAGATCGCGACGCCGAGCGTGCCGCCGACCTGGCGGAAGAAGGTCGCCGCCGAGGTGGCAACGCCGATCTCGCGCGGCGGCACGGCGTTTTGCACGATGAGCGTCAGCGGCTGCATGCAGTTACCGAGGCCGAGGCCGACGATGAACATGAAGACCATGACCAGCGGCAGGGCGGTGTCCGCGCTGATCCGCCACAGCAGCAGCAGGCCGATCGTCGCGACCAGCGTGCCGATGATCGGGAAGATGCGGATCTTGCCGGTGCGGGCGGTGATCTGACCGGAGATGATCGCGGCCAGCATCAGGCCGCCGACCATCGGCAGCATCATCAGACCGGACTGGATCGGCGAGGCGCCGTGCACGATCTGCATGTAGAGCGGCAGCACAGTGATGCCACCGAACATGCCCATGCCGACGATCACGCTGGCGACGATGGTCACCGAGGCGGCGCGCAGCCGGAAGATGCGCAACGGGATCAGCGCGTCCTGCTTCATCATCCGCTCGACGAGCACGAAGGCAATCAGGCCGATCGCACCGATCACGTAGCACAGCAGCGCCCGGCCGGAGCCCCAGCCCCAGGAGCGACCCTGCTCGGCGACGGTCAGCAGCGGCACCAGGCAGACCACGAGCGCGGCGGCACCCCACCAGTCGATGCGCGCCTCGCGGCGGTTGTGCGGCAGGTGCAGGGTCGCGGAGACCACGAAGAGCGCGATGATGCCGATCGGCACGTTCACGAGGAACACCCAGCGCCAGCCGGTGATCCCGAGGAAGGTGTTGGTCTCGGCGAGGATGCCGCCGATGACCGGGCCGAGCACCGAGGAGGTGCCGAAGGTCGCCATGAAGTAACCGGTGTACTTCGCGCGCTCACGCGGCGGCACCAGGTCACCGATGATCGCCAGCACCAGCGTCATCAGGCCGCCGGCGCCGATGCCCTGGATGGCGCGGAACGCCGCGAGCATGTACATCGAGGTGGCGAACGAACACAGCGCCGACCCGATGATGAAGACGGTGATCGCGAAGAGGAAGAGCTTCTTGCGGCCGTAGAGGTCGCCGAGCTTGCCGTAGATCGGGGTCGCGATCGTCGAGGTGATCAGGTAGGCCGTGGTCACCCATGCCTGCACGGACAGGCCGTGCAGGTCATCGGAGATCGTCCGGATCGCCGTGCTGACGATCGTCTGGTCGAGCGCGGCCAGGAACATGCCGAGCATCAGACCTGACAGGATTGTCAGGATCTGCCGGTGACTGTATTCACCGTCCGTGGGGGCCTTGGCGGCCGCCGTCTGGGTGGTCACGAAACATCCTTTCGGGAGTCGGGGATTGGTGGGTATTCCGGGAGCTCGCCGCCGGCGGCGCGCAGCCGGCCCAGTTCTGCGCCGAGTTGGTCGACGAACCGCCGCAGGTGCGCTGCGAAGTCGCGGGCCTCGTCGTTGTCCCAGCTCTCCAGCAGGGTCTGGAACCACATGCCGCGCCCGACCTGCAGGCGCTCGACGAGCGACTCGCCGGCGGGGGTGAGGGCCACCCGTTGCGCCCGGCGGTCGTCCGGGTCGGAGACCTTGGCGACCAACCCGTGGGAGACCAGGTTGGTCACCTGCCGGCTCACCGTCGACACGTCGGAGTGGATCAGCTCGGCCAGCGCCGACACCCGTGCCGGGCCCTTCGTCAGCGCGAAGATCAGCGGGTATGACGAGGGCTCCGCCCCGGCGTGCACTCGCGGGGAGTGCGCTCGCAGCGACTCGACCTTCTTCACCATGTGGATGAGTTCGGTCGACAGCTCCATCGCGACATCGTGGTCGATGGGCATGCTGCAGATCCTTCGTGCGAGGCGGGTAACGGCTGACGAACACCCGTAAGAGAGGGAGCAGCCCAGTCAAGCAGAATTTGCTTGCGGCACACAACTATATGTATCGGTGCTCGATGCACCAAATCGACGGCCGCAGCGGCTCAGGGCGTGATCGCGAGCTCGTCCAGCACCTTGGCGGCAATCGTCTCGTCACCCTCGACCGAGTAGCGCAACTGCGCGGTCGCCACCCGTCCGGCGCCGCGGCGGGTCAGCGCCTCGGTGGTTAGGCGAATGGTGGTGATCGAGCCAGGTGGCACGACGATCACCTCGCCGGTGCTCTCGTCGGTCTCGTCCACGTGTGCCTGCCCGGAGAAGAGCGGCTCGCCCCAGAGGGAGCCGTCGCCCTTGGGCGTGACCCGCACCCCTTCCCGGGCAAGGACGGGACCGGTGCTCTCGATGATCACCGAGGTGCCCGGTTCCAGTCCGGCGAGCGCGGCGCGGCGCGGGAAGCCACGTAGGACTCTGGCGACGAATTCGGCCGCGGCCGGGGAGTCGAGGTTGCCTGGCCGGTCGAGCGCCTCGCGCAGGTCCTGCTCGTGCACCCAGATGTCGATGATGCGCAGCCCCAGCAGGTCGCCGAGGGTGGTCGTGCCGCCGAGCGGCCCGGCGATCTCGGTCTCCAGCGTGAGCTCCGGGTCGCGCAGCGCGCGCAGCCGCCGGGGCAGTAGGTGCTTCCACTCGGCCACCACCTCGCTGCCCGGCCGGTCCCGCCGCAACTGCACCGACTGCTCGATGGCGCGGCCCATGTCGTGCCGCAGCCAGGGGTGGTCGGGCACCTCCACCGCGGGATCCGGGTTGCCGGCGAGCGCACTCTCGACCCCGACGACGTGCGAAATCTGGTCCTTCACCGTCCATCCCGGCGCCTGAGTCGGCTTGTCGAAATCCTCCGGGCGGCAGGTGAATCCGAGGTCGAGCACGGCTTGTGCGGTGTTGGCGTAGGCCTCGACGAGTTCGGAGAGACCCTCGGGCGGGAGCGAGCGCGTCGGCATACGCCCAACGTAACCGGTGTGGACGGCCGGCAAACCAAAGTCGGCATTCACGCCCGCACGACATACGCTCATGCCGTGACCGACAAGCCCGCCGCAGCCCCGCACTCTCGGCCGCTCGCCATCGCCGCCGCGGTCGTGACGGGGCTCGCCGCGTGCGCCGTCACGCTGCAGTTCACCGGCGCGACCAAGCCGCTGCAACTGCTCGACCCCGGCGCCGTGGTGCGGTGGGGCATCCCACTGACCACCACGGTGTTCCAGTTCGCCGCCGCGACCACGATCGGGTTGCTGCTGCTCGGCGGGCTGCTGATGCCGGAGGGAAAGCGGTCGGCACGGCGTTTCCGCACCGGCCGGTATGCCGGCTGGGCCGCGCTCATTTGGGGCCTCGCCGGGATCGCCGGCGTGCTGCTCAGCTACTCCGACATCTCCGGGGTGCACCTCGGAGCGGCTGGTTACTGGTCCGGGGCCTGGGACTCCACGTGGCAGCTCGAGCTGCTGCGGGCGCCGGCGATCACCGCGATCGCCGCGCTCGTCATCGCCGCCGTCGCCTTCGCCGGGGTGGGCCGAGGCGGTCAGGCGTGGTTGTTCTTCGTCTCGGTCGTCGCGCTCTTCCCGATGGCGCTCATCGGCCACGCGGCCACCAGCACCGACCACGACGCGGCGGTCAACTCCCTGCTCTTCCACCTGATCGGCGTCGCGATCTGGGTCGGCGGCCTGCTCGCGCTGACCCTGATGTGGTCCCGGCTCGGCAAGGGTGCCGCCGACGTGATCGCGCGCTTCTCGGTAATTGCCACCTGGTGCTACGTCGCCGTCGGGCTGTCCGGGCTGCTCAACGCGTGGATCCGGCTGGGCGGATTCGGCGGGCTGGACAGTAAATACGGCGTCGTCATACTCGCCAAAATTGTTGCGCTGCTCGGGCTCGGGGTCTTTGGCTGGTTCCAGCGGCAGCGGGTGGTCGACCGGCTGCGCGCCGACGGCGGCTCGACCCCGGCCCGGTCGGCGTTCGTGCGACTCGCCCTCGTCGAGGCGCTGGTCATGGGCGTTGCGGTCGGGCTCGGTGCCGCGCTCTCGCGCTCCGAACCTCCGGTGGGTGGGGAGTCCGAGCTCAAGACCACCGACCGGGTGTTCTCGCTCACCGGCTACCCGACCCCGCCGCGACCGGACCTCGCGCGTTGGTTCACCCAGTGGAGCGTGGAGTGGCTTTTCACCACGCTCGCGGTCGTCGCGATCGGCGTCTACCTGCATTGGGTATGGCGCCTGCACCGCCGCGGCGACCGCTGGCCGATCGCCCGGACGATCTGCTGGGTGGCCGGCTGGCTGGTGTTCCTCTACTTGATCGACGGCGCCCCGGCGATCTACGGCCGGGTGATGTTCTCGGCGCACATGCTGATGCACATGGGCATCGCGATGTTCGTGCCGATCCTGCTGGTGCGCGGCGGGGTGATCACGCTGGCCCTGCGTGCGCTGCCGCGGCGGCACGACGGCACGCTCGGGCTGCGCGAGCTGATCCTTGCGGTCGTGCATTCCCGGGTCTTCGCGGTCTTCGCCAACCCGATCGTGGCGGCGGTCTTCATGCTCGGCACGCTGATCGGCTTCTACTACTCGCCGTGGTTCGACCAGTCGCTCACCACCCACACCGGGCACGTGCTGATGGTCGTGCACTTCCTGCTCAGCGGTTACGTCTACGCCTACTCGCTCGTCGGCATCGACCCCGGGCCGCCGCGATGGTCGCCGCCGCTGCGCATGCTGGTGCTGCTGGTCACGATCGCGTTCCACGCCTTCTTCGGGGTGGCGCTGATGACCGGCACCACGCTGCTCGCGCCCGACTTCTTCTCGGTGCTCGACCTGTCCTGGGTGGCCGACCCGATCCTCGACCAGCAGCGTGGCGGCACGGTCACCTGGGGTGCCGGTGAGCTGCCCAGCTTCGTGCTCGCGATGCTGATCGCCTACGAGTGGTACCGCCAGGACGAGGCCGAGGGTCGCCGGGCCGAGCGCCGGGCCGACCGGGACGGCGATGCCGAGCTTCGCGCCTACAACGAATACCTCTCTTCGCGTGCCCGCCAGGGCGCCGGCAACAAGGAGGACTGATGCGCATCTGCCTTATCCAACTCGCGTATGACGACAACGAGTCGCTCACCGCACGCACCCGCCGGGTCGTCGGGCTGATCCGCGAGCAGGCCGGCGCGGACCTGGTGGTGCTGCCTGAGTTGTGGTCGGCGGGCGGCTTCGCCTACCGGGAGTGGCCGCAGCGGTCGCAGGACGTCGCCGGCGAGGTGGCGCAGGCGCTCGCGGCTGCGGCGGCGGACACCAAGGTCTGGCTGCACGGCGGGTCGATCGCCGAACACCCGGCATCCGGTGAGGCCGGCCCGGAGGGCAAGTCGTTGTGGAACACCTCGCTGGTGTTCTCACCCTCCGGCGAGTTGCTCGCGACCTACCGCAAGATCCACCGGTTCGGTTTCGCCGGCGGCGAGCCGAAGCTGATGGAGGCCGGCACCGACCTGGTCTTTCTCGATGCGGAGGGGCTGCGCGCCGGGCTGTCGACGTGTTACGACCTGCGCTTCCCCGAGCTCTATCGGGCGCAACTGGACCAGGGTGCGACGGCCTTCGTCATACCTGCTGCGTGGCCGATGGCGCGGGTCGACGCCTGGCAGCTGCTGCTGCGGGCGCGTGCGGTGGAGAACCAGTGCCTGGTGCTCGGCTGCAACACCGCCGGCACGCACGCGGGCACCCAGATGGGCGGCCACAGCGCGGTCGTCGCACCGACCGGCGAGGTGCTCGCCGAGGCGGGCGACGAGCAGGAGATGCTGCGTGTGGACTACGACGTGACGTCGATCGGGCAGTTCCGCGCCGACTTCCCGGTGCTCGCGGATCGCCGGCTCTGAGTCAGGAGGCCGGCGGCGCCCTACGCGGGGGCGGGCATTTGGGACCGGGCGTTTCTCACCGAAAAGGTGCCTGTGTCCGCGGGGGCGGGCGTTTGGGACCGGGCGTTTCTCACCGAAAACGTGCCTGTGTCCGTGGGGGCGGGCGTTTGGGACCGGGCGTTTCTCACCGAAAAGGTGGCTGACGCGCCGAGTATCCGGGCCCGCACGGCGCGTCGCCCACCTATTCGGTGACTTTTGCGCCGGTCGGACTTTGCGCCGGTCTTACTTTGCCCCGGTCGCTGGCGCCGACCTCAGCTGGATTCGACCGCCAGCGCGGTCGCGAAACCGAGCATCACCGCGCCGGTCGCGCCCTCGATGCTGCGCCGCACGGTCAGCCGTTGCAGCACCCGCGAGGCGACGCCGGCGATCGCGACGAGGGCGACCAGCACCACCGTGCCGACCGCAGCCAGCGTGAACGCATAGGTGAGCAGCGTTGCGGCAGAAGCGTTTTCGCCGACGAACTGTGGCAGCACCGCGATGTTGAAGGCCAGCACTTTCGGGTTGGTGATGTTGCACAGGAAGCCCTGCCGAGCCGCCGCCCACGGGCGACGCGGCCGGGCAGCCTGCGCCGCGTCCACCCCGTCGACCGACCGCATCCGCCACGCCGCACGGATCGCGAGGAAACCCAGATAGGCGAGGTATGCCGCGCCGGCCCATTTGATGACCCGGAAGAGCGTCTCGGCGTGCACGAGGATCGCGCCCAGCCCGGACGCGGCCAGCGTGCCCTGCACGATGTTGGCCACGGTGATCCCGGCGATCGTCCAGGCGCCGCGACGGCGGCCGCCGAGCAGCGTGCTGCGCAGGGTCAGCAGGGAGTCGGGGCCGGGGGCGAGCGCCAGCACCACGGCCAGCGCGACGAAGGACAGATACTGCGCCACCGGCAGATCGTATGGCGGCGCAGCCCGCAGCCGGCGGGGTTGTCCACAACCTGGCCGCGGACGCCCGCGCCGGGGAACACCTGCGCCATACAGTGCCGCAGCACGTGGACCGGAGGGGAGCAACGCGATGGAGAAGGCTGCGAGCCCGTGGGGCACGACCTACAAGGTCAAACGGCGCTGGCTGCCATGGCGGCGCAAGGAGGGCGGCCTCGAAGGCTTGGACTGGGTCCCGGACCTCGGTGACGACCCGATCTCGATGGTCATCGTCGCGGTGGTCGCCGTGCCGGTGATCCTCGTCCTGGTGGTGTTCTTCGGCGAGTTCCTGCTGCTGTTGGTGTTGCTGCCGGTGGTCCTGCTCGTCCGTGCGCTGCACGGTGAGCCGTGGACGATCGAAGTACACGATCAGGGCGAGGTGGTCTACACCGAGCGGGTCAAGGGCTGGAACGCCTCGGAGGAACGCATCGACCAGATCGCCAAGCTGATCCGCTCCGGGATCGCGCCTCCAGGCGTGGGTCCGCAGGCACCGCAGGGCTATTCCCCGCCGGCGGCCTGAGCGACGGCTCGGCCGGCCGACGCCAGGAGCGTCGGCCGGCCGATGGTCAGCACGCGGCGGGCGTCACTTCGCGGCGGCGGCCGAGATCTTCGCGCGCTGCTCGGGGGACATCTGCGCCACCTTCTGCAGGTTGCTCTGGTGCGCAGCCGCGACCGCGGCCTGGGTGCCGCAGTAGCCGACGATGAGACCGAGCACGCTGACCCCGGTGAGGTTCGCCGACGCGGTGTCGTTGCTCTTGACCGAGTTGGCGTTGCCGATGATGTTGGTGGCGCTCAGCGTGTAGGTCTTCAGCACCTGCTTGGAGATGATGCCGGTCACCCGCACGGTCTGGCTGCCGCCGGCCGGGATGGTCTGGTTGAGGGTGATCTGCATCGCGCCGCCGTTCAGCAGCTTGAAGTCGAAGAAGCCGGTCGGCCCGCCCAGGGTCAGGTTGGCCAGGCCGCTGCCGGTCAGGGTGAAGGTCGAGCCGGCCTCGATCGGCGCGCCGACCGCGGTGATCGTGAATTGCGGGAACGACGCGCCGACGCCCAGGATGGTCAGGCCGTAGCAGCTGGAGCTGACCACGACGTCCTGGCCGGCGGTCGAGGCGCTCGCGGCGGGTGCGGCAAGCGCGGTGGCGACGACCGGGACGGTCCAAGCGGCGCCCTTGGCGACGGTGCGACGGCTCGGATTGGTGGGTGTTGCGGACATGCAGAGTCCTCCTCATGACGTGTGTCGGTGCACGGCGGTGCCAGTCCGGTAAGGGGTTGGTCCCGCGGAGATCGGATGCCCCTGACATCCGACAAGGTCGACCCTGACAAATGTCCTGGACGATCGTCTGCGGCTACCTGAAAAGGCGTATGACGGGGGTCACGCCACGATTGCGCTGCCCGCCAATTGGCGCCGTTCAGCGCAGTAGCGCGTGGGGAAGGTCACATCGGTGGTTGCACTACCGACGTAGGCGCCTCGGCTGCGTCCGCGTTCGTCGGGGCGGTGAACCCGGTGACTTCGATCGGCAGTCCGAGGGGTGCGTAGTGCTGCTCGAAGAGTTCGCGGGTCAAGCGAACAGCCACCGGATGCGAGCTCGCCAGCTCCTCCCAGTCGGCGGACCGGTAGGCGGCGGCACCACGGCTGCTTGTCTCCTCCCACAGTCGATCCCTCGCCGCGGTGTCCCCGTGGATTGCGGCGTCGAATGTGCGGTAGAGCTCGACGAAGCGAGTGTCGTCGAGGGCATGCAGCTTCTGAGCCAGCCACGAGGACACGGCCTCGGGTGCGACAGTCGTCCATAACAACCAGCTGTCCCGCTCGAGGGTCACCGTCGCATCGCTGATGTCGTGCGCGCGGAGCGCCTCGAGGTAGTCGCTCAGCTGGTCGCTCAGGTAGGACCGGTCACCCGCTCGCAGGGCGCGCAGCCGCCTCCGGCGTTGCTCGAGCAGCCGAATCTGCTCGGTGAGCCGTCGATCGATCTCGTCGACCTGCTCGGCGAAATCGTGCGGAACCGCGCCGAGCACTTCGGGGATCCGCGACAGTGGCACCCCGGAGTCGGCGAGCGTCTTGATCCTGATCAGCTCGACGACCGCGCTTGCGTCATACCGCCGGTATCCGGAAGCGTCGCGTGCCGGCTCGGGGAGCAACCCGATTCGGTGGTAGTGGCGGATCGTTCGTGTCGTGATGGCGAGGTGCCGGGCGACCTGGCCAATGGTGAGCATGGCGCCTCCTTCCATCCCCACTATCGAACCTTGACGTTGGGGCAACGTCCAGCGGCGGCCGTTGGCCTTGACCTTGACGCTGCGGCAAGGATTCACAGTGCTCGGCATGACGACCTCGACGACTCAAGTGCCGACCGCTGCTCCGCCCACCCGCGCCCGATGGTGGGTGCTCATTGCGATGTGTCTGGCGATGCTGCTGCTGCAGATGGACAACATGGTCCTCAACGTTGCGCTGCCCACCCTGGCGGCCGACCTGGACGCGAGCAATCAGCAACTGCAGTTGATGCTGACTGCGTACATGGTGCCGTTCGCCGGGCTGCTGTTGCTGGCGGGCAGCTTGTCCGACCGGTTCGGCCGTAAACGGTTGCTGATCATCGGACTCTTGCTCTTCGCGGCTGCATCAGCGGCCGGTGCCTGGGTTGATTCGGCGGAATTGCTGATTGCGGCCCGGTTTGTGATGGGTCTCGGTGGTGCGTTGATGATGCCGAGCACCATGTCGATCCTCATTGTCTACTTCCCGGACGAGCAGGAGCGCCGGAAGGCGATGTCGAGCTTCGCGGTCATGTCGGTGCTCGGCCTGGTCGGTGGCCCGGTTGTCGGTGGCCTGCTCCTGGAGCATTTCTGGTGGGGGTCGATCTTCCTGCTGAATGTGCCGCTCGCTGCCCTGGCCCTGGCGGCCGCACTGTTCTTGTTGACCGAATCACGGGGACCGGTCGGCGAATTCGACCCCGTTGGCGCACTGTTATCGGTGATCTGGACCGGTTGTCTGGTGTGGGCGATCATCGAGCTCCCACGGGGTTTCACCACTCCGGTGCGGCTGGTGTTGCTCGCCGGGTTGGTCGCGCTCGTGCTCTTTCTCGTCTGGGAGTCCGTGATCAAGCACCCGATGGTCCCGCTGAGCTTGTTCCGAAACCGGGACTTCAGCGGCTCTTGCTTCGCAATCGTGCTGGTGATGTTTACCTTCGGTGGATTCCTTCTGGTGCTCACGCAGTATCTGCAGTCCGTCCTTGGCTACCGGCCCGCGCAGGCTGCGATCTCGCTGCTGCCCCTGGTGGTGGCGATGCTCCTCGTCCAACCGATCGCGACTTCGCTCGGTGCTCGCATCGGTCAACGCGGAGTCTTGTCGCTCGGGCTCGTGATCGTTGCGGCGGCATTCGCGCTGCTGCTGACGGTTGGCGTCGCCTCGTCCTACGTGGCGCTCGCGCCCGCTTTCGTCGGTTTCGGTGTCGGGGCCGGTATGGCGCAGCCCGCGGCAATGACTCTGCTGACCGGTGCGATCCCTGCGGACCAGGCAGGGGTCGGGTCGGCACTCAACGACACGATGCTGCAGACCGGCGCCGCACTCGGTGTGGCGTGCCTCGGCAGCCTGCTCGCCCGCGGCATGCGCGGGCACGATTCCGGCGCAGGTCTGGCCCGGCAGGCGTTTGTCGATGCGATGCATCAGACCTTCACGGTCAGCGTCGCCGTCGTGCTGCTGGGGGTGGTGATCGCGATGCTGGTGATCCGCCCCCGCCGCGCGACCGACGTCCCACGCAGCGAATAATCACCAGTTATGACTTTCCCCAAGGTGCGCGCACCCGAACTCGCCGGTCGGGGCTGGCTGAACACCGGCGACCGCACGGTCAGCCTTGCCGACCTGCGCGGCAAGGTGGTGGTGCTCGACTTCTGGACCTTCTGCTGCGTCAACTGTCTGCACGTGCTGGACGAACTTCGTTCGCTGGAAAGCGAATTCGCCGACCAGCTCGTGCTGATTGGGGTGCACTCGCCGAAGTTCGAGCACGAGGCCGATCCGGACGCGTTGGTGGCCGCGGTCGAGCGCTACGCCGTGCATCACCCGGTGCTCGACGACCCGGAGCTGAGGACCTGGCGGGCCTACACGGCCCGGGCCTGGCCGACGCTGGTGGTCATCGACCCCGAGGGGTATGTCGTGGCGCAACTGTCCGGTGAAGGGCATGCGCACGGGCTCACGGTGCTGATCCGCGAACTCCTGGAAGAACACCGCGCCAAGGGCACGCTCCGATCGGGTGACGGCCCTTACGTGCCGCCGGCCGCCGCGCAGACCGCGTTGCGCTTCCCCGGCAAGATCGCCGCCGTCGGCGACGGCAGCTACCTGGTGTCCGACACGGCTCATCATCAGGTGGTGCAGCTGGAGGCCGACCTGGAGACCGAGCGGGCTCGGTTCGGCGGACCGGAGGTCTTCAACGAACCACAAGGGCTGCTGGTGCTGCCCGACGAGGCTGCTGCTCGGGTTGGCTACGACGTGCTCGTCGCCGACAGTGTCAACCATCGGGTCGCCTCGATCCGGTTGTCAGACGGGGAGATTCGGGTGCAGGCCGGCACCGGCGAGCAGTTACGCGAGCGCTCCGGCAGTGGACCGGCCCTCAAGCAACCGCTCTCGACACCATGGGATCTGGCCTGGTGGATCGACCGGGTGGTGATCGCCATGGCGGGCACCCATCAGCTGTGGGCGTTGCACCTCGCGCAGGACACGGCCGACAACTCGGTCGCGGTGCTGGCCGGCACCAGCGGTGAGGGCCTGCTGGACGGGCCGGCGCAGGACGCGCTGCTCGCGCAACCGTCCGGACTGGCCACCGCAGCCGACGGCTCGCGGGTCTGGATCGCCGACTCCGAGACCTCCGCGCTGCGGTCGATCGCCTTGGACGACAGCGGTTTCCGGCTGCAGACGTATGTCGGCAAGGGCCTCTTCGACTTCGGCCATGTCGACGGTCCGGCCGCGGACGCCCTGATGCAACACCCTCTCGGCGTCACCGAGCTGCCGGACGGTTCGGTCGCGGTCGCCGACACCTACAACGGCGCGGTCCGCCGTTACGACCCGGCTACCGGCGAGATGAGCACTCTCGCAACGGGTCTCGCCGAGCCGAGCGACGTGCTGGTGGAGCAGGACGGCGACGCCGCGCGACTGCTCGTCGTGGAGTCGGCCGCGCATCGAGTGACCCGGGTCGCCATACCCGCGGATGCGCAGGTGGTCGCCGGCGATGCTCGCCAGACTCGGCGGCCCGAGACTGAGCTGGCACCCGGAAGGCTTGATTTGACAGTCAATTTCGCTCCGCCGACCGGGCAGAAGCTCGATTACCGATATGGCGACCCGACGCAGTTGATGATCTCGGCCAGCCCGCCGGACCTGCTCGCCGCGGGCGAGGGCACCGCGCCGGGTCTGACCCGGACGCTCGCACTCGCCCCGGAAGCCGCTGGCGGCGTGCTGCACATCTCGGTGCGCGCCGCGGCCTGCGACGGTGACCCGGTCACCGGCGAGCTGCCCGAGCATGCCGCGTGCCACCTCTACCAGCAGGACTGGGGCATCCCGGTGCGGTTGGCCGCAGGTGCGCCCGCCGAGCTGGCCCTCGACCTGCGCGGCGTCTGACCCTTGACGACGTAATCATGTAAGCGTGTAATCAATTCATGAGCGAAATCGAGGGTTGGTTCGCCGGGCGACTGCCCGACGAGTGGTTCGAAGGTGCGCCGGAGGTGACCGTCGACCGCGAGGAGATCATCGTCGTCGGCACCCTGGCCGCGCCGAAGGTCGACGGCGACGAGGCTGCCGCCCGGGCAGCCGAGGCGGGCCGCATCAAGCGCTGGCGCGAGGACACCCGTGGCGAGCGGATGCGCATCGCCGACGAGGCGCAGCACAAGTTCGGCGGCAAGGTGGCCTGGGGTGCGCAGTGCGGTGACACCCGCGAGGTGTTCACCAACCTCGCGGTGCCGGTGATGACCCGGCTGCGGCAGCCCGAGCGACGGGTGCTCGACACCTTGGTCGACGCGGGCGTCGCTCGGTCGCGCTCGGAGGCGCTGGCCTGGTGCGTGCGCCTGGTCGGACAGCACGAGGACGACTGGATCGGTCGGCTGCGGGACGCGGTCGCGGCGGTGCACGACGTGCGCGACGAGGGCCCGGCCGCATAATTGCCGGTATGACGCGCCCGGTCTTCACCGTCCTCAACGGCCCCAACCTCAACCTGCTCGGCACCCGCGAGCCGCAGTTGTATGGCGCAGCCGGTCTCACCGAGGCGCAGGACCGGTGCGAGCAGGTCGCGGGCGAGCTCGGCGTCGGCATCGAGTTCTTCCAGAGCAACCACGAGGGCTCGCTGATCGACGAGATCCAGCAGCGCCCCAAGAGCCCGGGCCTGATCGTCAACGCCGGCGCCCTCACCCATACCTCGGTCGGCATCCGTGACGCGCTCGCCGCCACCGGCGTGCCGTTCGTCGAGGTGCACGTCTCAAACGTGTTCGCCCGCGAGGAGTTTCGGCATCATTCCTACCTGTCCGACCTCGCGTCCGGGGTGATCGTGGGCTGCGGCATACAGGGGTATGAGCTGGCGCTGCGCCGGCTCGTCGCACTGGCCGCCGACTGACCGATGAGTTTCCGGCGGCCGGCCGGTCTGCATGGTGACCGACCCCGCGAAGGAGACTCCCCGTGTTCGACCTCGGACCTGCCGCAACCACCATGAGCGCCCTGGTCGCCGGCACCGCCGACGACCAGCTTGACCGGCCGACGCCGTGCAGCGATTGGACCGTCGGCGACCTGCTCGCGCACATCCACCAGTTCTCGTCGGTGTTCACGACCAACGCCCGCAAGGCGCCGGTGCACCCACCGACCTCGCTTGTCGACGACTGGCGCACCGCCATACCCGCTCAGCTCGACGAGCTCGCCGCGGTATGGCGGGAGCCCTCCGCCTGGGAGGGCCGCGCATCGGCCGGCGGGGTCGACATGTCGGCCGAGGACAACGCGGTCGTCGCGATCGAGGAACTCACCGTCCACGGGTGGGACCTCGCGCGCTCGACCGGGCAGGGCTTCCATGCCGACGGCGACCAACTCGACCAGATCGACCGGTTCGTCGCGATGTTCGGCCAGGAGGGTGACGGGCCGTTCGGGCCGCGCGCAGCGGTGCCCGCGGACGCAGACCGGGTGCAGCGACTGATCGCGGCAACCGGCCGCGACCCACTCTGGCAGCCGAGCGCTCAGTAACCGCCGCCCTGGTCACTGCTCGGGGCGGCCGTCTCGGTCACCTTGTCGCCGGTCGGCGACACCACCCACCAGACCTTCTGAACCCCTTGCCCCGCAACCGAACCCGCGTCTTTGTCGCTGGCGAAGTAGTAGAGCGGCCAGCCGTTGAGAGTGAGTTGCTTCGTGCCGTCGTTGCCGGTGATGCTGCCGAGGGTGCCGCTCACCCCGTCGGCCTTCGGCGCTGCGCCGGCCGGCACTGGCGGCCACTTGGCCATGCACGGCCCGGTGCATGCGCTCTTGGCCGTGCCCTTGGTGTCCTTGTCGAAGACGTAGACGGTGCGGCCGGCGTTGTCGACCACGACGGTGCCGAGGCTGGTGGACGCAGTCTTCAAGGTAGAGGCCGCCGACGAAGCGGTCGCTGACGCCGATGGCGAGCCGGTTTGCTGGCCCCCGCTCGATCCGCACGCCGTCAATGCCATCGCGGTGGCGGTGGCGGCTACGGCTCCCAGCAGCTTTCGGGTCGACATCGCAGGTCTCCTCTCATCGGGTGAAGGGCGAACCGCCCCTGATGAGAAAGACACGCCTGGCACGCCGAAAAGGTTCAACGACAGCGAGATTCGCTCAGGAAGCCGCACCGTTCCTCGTCAGCAGCAGCGTGCCGGTGGCGACGTCCCGCACCTGCAGGGACTTGATCTGGCCGGGCTGCAGGGCAGTGGCGGCGGTCAGCTTCGACGTGTCGCCCGGTGCCGCTCGCCAGGTCGACACCTGCGACCGATTGCCTTGCGCGTCAACCACATCCAGGGCGTAGGTGCGCACTCCACCGGCATACGCCGAGTCGCGGTAGCGGCAGGACATGCTCACGCTCGTGCCCCACTTCTTCTGGGTGAGTTGCAACTGCGCGGTCAGCGCCGAGGGCCGCATCTGCTGCATCGCAACCGTCGGCGGCGCGGCAGGAGTGCCGTCAGTCACGACCCGAGGTATGACGGCAGCCCCGATCACGGCGGCCGCAGCGACGCCGGCACCGGCCAGCACCGCCCGACGACGGATGCGCGATCGGCGACGCTCCGCGAGCTCGTCGCCCGCGGTGTCGAAGAGCCGCTGGGTCAGCTCCGCCGGTGGCGGCTCGACGACCTCCGGCGCAAGCGTCGCCATCGCCTGAGTGTCAGGTACGCGTCCCAAAAGTCCTGGCATTGCAGCAATTTCAGCCACCGATGCACGGCAGGCCGGGCAGGTCTCCAGGTGTCGCTCGAAGTCCTGACGCTCGGCGGGCGACAGTGCACCCACGACGTAGGCCGCATCCCAGTCGGCGTAGCGGTCCTCGCTCATCGGGTGACTCCTCTCTCCTGCAGTGCGAGGCGAAGGGCTCGCAACCCGTAATGCATGCGCGACTTGACCGTGCCGGGCGGCAGGTCGAGTTCGGCCGCGATCTCGGCAACCGTCTGCCGTCCGTAGTAGGCGCGCACCACCACCTCGCGGTGGTGGATGCTCAACGTTCGCAACGCATCCAGCACGATCATCTGCTCGAAGACCGCGTCAACCCGATCGCCAACGGGGTCATCAGGCAGCTCGTCCTCGACGATTTCGTGACGGCGTCGCGCACTGCGGGCATCGTCGACGACCAGGTTGCGCGCCACGGTGAAGAGCCAGGCGCGCGCCGAGGTGGCCCGGGTTGAGCTGTCGTCAGTGATCCCGCCCCGCCAGGCGCGCAGCATCGTCTCCTGGACGACGTCCTGGGCCGTCGCGCGATCGCCGGTCAGCCGCACGACGTAGTTCCACAGCGCCGTGGCGTGGTCGTCGTGCAGTTGCCGAAGCACCGCCTGATCGGTGGGCGACATGTCTCACCTCCGCCCATGACACGACAACCACGGGCAGAAGGTTCATCCGCGGTGATTCGAACCAATCGGCTCCACGTTACGTGTCTCGTCCATGGCACCCGACACGATCAACGGCCTCCCCGCGCACCCGCTCATCGTGCACGCCACGGTCGTGCTGGTGCCGCTCGCTGCGCTGGCGGTGATCCTGCACGCGCTCTGGCCGGCCGCGCGTCGGCGGCTCGGCGCCGCCACGCCCGTGCTGGCGGTTGTCGGTCTGGTACTGACCTGGCTGACCATCGGCGCCGGCGAAGCCCTCGCGCACGACCTCGGCCCGGCGGGTAAGTCCCCTGCGGTCGAACGACACGAGCACCTCGCCGAGCAGCTACCGCCGTGGGCGATCGCGCTGGTGGTGGTGGCAGTCGGTGAGTGGCTGTGGTTCAGGTATGACGTGCCGTCGCGCATCTCCCGTCATACGACGCGGAGGGGGGTGGACGTCGCGGTGCGGGTCGTCTCGTGTGTGGTCGCGGTCGGGTTGACGGTCATGCTCGTGCGGGTCGGCGACGCGGGCGCCCGGGCGACGTCGGGCGGCCTCCTCGGCTGACACATATGCATCGAGCGGCCCACGAGATCGGCAAGATCTCGTGGGCCGCTCGACGGGCGTTTGTGCAGCTCGCGACAGATCAGAAGGCGGCTTCCGGCAGCTCCATCAGCGACAGGTCCGTGCGCTCGGCCATCGCGCGCTCGGCGGCGATGCGAGGCAGCACGTTGGCGGTGAAGAACTTCGCCGCCGCGACCTTGCCCTGGTAGAACGCCTCGTCGGCGCCCGCGTCACCGGCGTCGAGCCGGGCCTGCGCGACCTCCGCGCCGCGCACCAGCAACCAGCCGATCACCAGGTCGCCCGCGGCGAGCAGGAAGCGGGTGGTGTTGAGCCCGACCCGGTAGGCGTGGTCGTGCTTGCCGTCCTCCAGCGCGCCCATCGCGGTCGTGGCCAGCCACTCGGCGATGCCCTGCACGTCGGCGAGTGCGGTGCCGAGCAGCTCGCGCTCGGTCTGCAGCTTGTCGTCACCGGCGCCGCCCTTGACGGTCTCGGTGATCTGGCCGGCCAGGTGCATCAGCGAGGCGAACTGGTCCTTGACGATCTTGCGGAAGAAGAAGTCCAGACCCTGGATCGCGGTCGTGCCCTCGTAGAGCGTGTCGATCTTGGCGTCGCGAACGTACTGCTCGACCGGGTAGTCCTGCAGGAAGCCCGACCCACCGAAGGTCTGCAGCGACTCGGTGCCGAGCAGCACCCAGGCACGCTCGGAGCCGACGCCCTTGACGATCGGCAGCAGCAGGTCGTTGAGCTTGTTCGCCATCTCGGCCGGCGTGCCGGGCTCGGGCTGCTCGTTGCCGGTGCGCACGAACTCCGCGTCGACGATGTCCTGCTGCGAGGCGGTGAAGAGCACCAGCGAGCGCAGCCCCTCGGCATACGCCTTCTGCAGCATCAGGCTGCGGCGCACGTCGGGGTGGTGGGTGATCGTGACGCGCGGCGCGTCCTTGGCCGGTGTGGTCATGTCGGCGCCCTGCACCCGCTGCTTGGCATAGTCGAGCGCGTTGAGGTAACCGGTCGACAAGGTGGCAATCGCCTTGGTGCCCACCAGCATTCGCGCGTGCTCGATCACGCGGAACATCTGCGCGATGCCGTCGTGCACGTCGCCGAGCAGGGTCCCGACGGCCGGTTCGCCGTCGCCGAAGGTGAGCTCGCAGGTGGTGGAGACCTTCAGGCCCATCTTGTGCTCGACGTTGGTCACGTAGACGCCGTTGCGGTCGCCGAGCTCACCGGTCTCGAGGTCGACGTGGTACTTCGGCACGATGAAGAGCGACAGGCCCTTGGTGCCCGGGCCGGCGCCCTCGGGGCGAGCCAGCACAAAGTGCACGATGTTGTCGGTCATGTCCTGCTCGGCGGAGGTGATGAAGCGCTTCACGCCGGTGATGTGCCAGGTGCCGTCGGGCTGCTGCACGGCCTTGGTGCGGCCGGCGCCGACGTCCGATCCTGCGTCGGGCTCGGTCAGCACCATCGTGCCGCCCCAGGCGCCCTCCGCCATCCACTTGGCGAGCTTCTTCTGGTCCTCGGTGCCGAGGATGTGCAGCAGCTTGCTGAAGGCGAAGGTCGCGGCATACATGCCGATCGCCGGGTTGGAGCCGAGCACCAGCTCGTTCATCGCCCACTTCAGCGACGGCGGCGCGACGGTGCCGCCGAACTCGGCCGGCAGGTCGACGTTGTAGAACCCCGAGTCGAGGTAGGCCTGGTAGGACTTCTTGAAGCTCTCCGGCAGGGTCGCGGTCTTGGTCTTGGGGTCGTAGACAGGCGGGTTGCGGTCGGAGTCGAGCAGGCTCGCGCCCAGCTCGTTCTCGGCCAGCCGCGCCAGCTCCTTGATCATCTCGCGCGCCGTGTCGGCGTCGACCTCGTCGTATGGCGCAGCGCCCAGCACCTCGTCGCGCCCCAGCAACTCGAAGAGGTTGAACTCCAGGTCGCGGACATTGCTCTTGTAGTGGCTCAAGGTTCCTCCAGCCTCAGCGGGACGGGCGCCGGATCGACTCGAAACCGGTCGCGCAATCCGTTGTCCTACTCATCAGTAACATTATTGTGCTACTCGTCAGTAGAATCTGCAAATATCCAGCCGTGAACCGGGTCACTCGTTGTGGCCACGTGACGGCCGGGCGTGCGTGACAATGGCGACGTGATCCAGGAGATGCTCGAGGTCCGCATTGCGGCCGGCTCGGCCGACGAGGCGGCGGTGATCGCGGACGCGCTTGTCGCCGAGCGGCTCGCGGCCTGTGTGCAGGTAATTCCCGCCATACGGTCGAGTTATCTGTGGCAGGGCGCGGTCGAGTCCGCCGACGAAGTGCTGCTGACGGCCAAGACGACGGCCGGCCGGTTCGACCAGCTCGCGGCGCGGGTGCGGGAGCTGCACTCCTATGACGTGCCCGAGATCGTCGGCACGCCGATCACCCACGCGGACGAGTCGTATGCCGAGTGGTTGCGCGCGGCCGTGCACCCGGCGCAAGGACCGCCGCAGGCGCACATCGAGACCGAGCGCAAGTTCGAGCTGCCCGAGGGGCGGCCCGCGCCGGACCCGTTGGAGTGGCCCGACGTCGACCAGCTGGGTGAGCCGGTCGGTCATCACCTGCGCGCCCTCTATTACGACACTCCCGACGTACGTCTCGCGCAGCGCGGCATCAGCCTGCGCCGGCGCACCGGCGGCGCAGACGACGGTTGGCACCTCAAGCTCCCGCGCGGCGGCGACTCCCGGCTGGAGCACTGGCTGCCGCTCGACGCGGGGGAGCAGCCACCGGCAACCTTCGTCGGACAACTGCGGGACGTGCTCGACGGCGCCGAGTTGCAACCGATTTGCGAGGTGGAGACGCGACGATCCGAGCGCGAGGTCTCCGGACGCGGGGTGGTGCTCGCCGACGTGTGCGAGGACTACGTCTGGACCCGCAATCTGCTCGATCCGTCGCTCGACCGGGCCTGGCGCGAGCTCGAGGTCGAGCTGCGGCACGGCGGCTCGGAGTTTCTGGAGCGGGTCAGCGCTCACCTGCAGGCCGGCGGCGTCCGGCAGGCGGCGATCGCCTCCAAGGTCCGCACCGCCCTCGGGCACCTGCTGCCGCAGGTGGCGTCGTGATCCGGGGTCGGGGCGAGTCGCCCGCGGTGGCCGAGGCCATCGGGGCGCTGCGAGAGCATCGCGAGCGGGTCACCCCAGCGCGCCGGGCGGTGCTGGAAGTGCTCGACGCGGCACGCGATCATCTGACCGCCGAGGACGTCGCCGAGCGGGTCGACGCCAGCGAACCGGGGGTGCACCGCGCCACCGTGTACCGCTCGCTGCAGTCGTTGGCCGAGTTGGGCATCGTCGCGCACACCCACGTGCCCGGTGGCGCGACGATCTATCACCTGCGGCATTCGCCGGCCGCCGTGACCAGCCACGCCCATTTGCAGTGCACCACCTGCATGCGGTTCTTCGACGCGCCGGTCGAGTGGCTGGCGCCGTTACGTGATCGGTTGGGCGAGGAGCTGGAGTTCCGCCTCGACGTGCAGCACGCCGCGTTGCTCGGCACCTGCGCGCAGTGCCGGGAGATCGAGTCGCAGGGCTGACTGCGCACCGCGTTTGCGGCCCGGCGTGGTCCGTGTCACACTATTAACTGACCAATCGGTCTGTAATTAGTAGGCGGGCACGCCAGGAGGATCCCGTGTCAGTTGTGGATCAGCCGCCTCTGCAAGAGGCGTTCGAGGAAACCATCGCGCGCAATGACCGCATCGAGCCGCGCGACTGGATGCCGGACGACTACCGCAAGACACTCATCCGGCAGATCGCGCAGCACGCGCACTCGGAGATCATCGGCATGCAGCCGGAGGGCAACTGGATCACCCGGGCGCCCTCCCTGCGGCGAAAAGCCGTGCTGCTGGCCAAGGTGCAGGACGAGGCGGGTCACGGCCTCTACCTCTACTCGGCGACCGAGACCCTCGGCGTCTCCCGGGACGACCTCACCCGGCGGCTGCTCAACGGCAAGCAGAAATACTCCTCGATCTTCAACTACCCGACGCTGTCGTATGCCGACGTCGGCACGATCGGCTGGCTGGTCGACGGCGCGGCCATCTGCAACCAGGTGCCGCTCTGCCGCACCTCCTTCGGGCCTTACGGCCGGGCGATGATCCGGGTCTGCAAGGAGGAGTCGTTCCATCAGCGGCAGGGTTACGAGCTGCTGATGACGATGATGCGCGGCACCGACGAGCAACGAGCCATGGTGCAGGAATCCGTCGACCGCTTCTGGTGGCCGGCGCTGATGATGTTTGGCCCGCCGGACGGGGACTCGCCCAACACCGAGCGCTCGATGACGTGGGGCATCAAGCGTCATACCAACGACGAGTTGCGGCAGAAATTCGTCGACATGACGGTGCCGCAGGCCAAGGCACTCGGCGTGACGCTGCCGGACCCCGAGCTGCGCTGGAACGACGAACGCCAGGCGCACGACTTCGGCTCGCCCGACTGGGAGGAGTTCTGGCAGGTCGTCAAGGGCAACGGTCCGTGCAACGCGCAGCGGCTCGCGCATCGGCAGCAGGCGTATGACGACGGTGCGTGGGTGCGCGAGGCAGCCATGGCATACGCCGACCGACAGGAGATCCAAAATGCCTGACAACACATCAGATTCGCGCGAGTGGCCGCTCTACGAGGTCTTCATCCGCAGCAAACGCGGGCTCAATCACGTGCACGTCGGGTCCCTGCACGCCCCCGACGACGGTATGGCGCTGCGGCACGCCCGCGACGTCTACACCCGGCGCAACGAGGGCGTATCGATCTGGGTGGTCCGTTCGGACGCGATCACCGCATCCAGCCCGGACGAGAAGGATCCGCTCTTCGCGCCCAGCGGGGACAAGGTCTACCGGCACCCGACGTTCTACGACATCCCGGACAACGTGCCCCACATGTGAGGTCACCCCGCGAAGTTCCTCCCCCGCTTCGCTCCTTCCGGATACTTCGCGGGGACCCCGACACTCACCCCACGAAGTTCCTCCCCCGCTTCGCTCCGCCGGATACTTCGCGGGGACCCCGACACTCACCCCACGAAGTTCCTCTGGAGAAGCAAATGACCTCCTCTCACGTGCAGCAACCCGCCGCCGACGAGCACGACAGCGCCTACGACGGCCTGCTCGGCAACGACGCACACTGGGCCTTCGGCACCGGCTTCGAGGACCCGTTGGCCGGTGTCGACACCACCATCCCGGACGGCATCGACGCAGCCGAACTCGCCTCGTATTGCGTGATGCTCGGCGATGACGCGCTCGTCTACGCGCAGCGGTTGTCCGAGTGGACCAGCCGTGCCCCCGACTTGGAAGAGGACATCGCGATCGCCAACATCGCGCTCGACCTGGTCGGTCAGGCGCGGCTCTTGCTGACCCGCGCCGCGGCTGCCGACCCGAGCATCGTGCCGGCGCTTCCGGACGGATCGCCGGTGCCGGCCGAGGACGCATTGGCCTACTTCCGGGAGGCAGGCCAGTTCCGTAACGTCCGGCTCGCCGAGCTGCCGAACGGTGACTTCGCCGAGCTGGTGGTGCGGATGCTCGTGCTGTCCACCTGGCGCCTCGCGATCTTCCAGCGACTGGTCGGCCACTCCGACCCGGTGGTCGCCGCGATCGCCGCGAAGGGCGTCAAGGAGCTCACCTACCACCGCGACTTCGCCGGCCGGTGGTTCGTCACGCTTGCGCAGGGCACTTCGGAGTCGCGGCGGCGGCTCGAGGCCGCGATGGCCGGCGTCTGGCCGCTCATCGGTGAGCTGAAGTCACCCACCGCGGTCGAGTCGTCGGTCGGTGCCGATCCGGGTGAGGTGGCGCAAGAGCTGGATGCCGTTGTCGCGCAAGTGCTTTCGGTCGCCGGTGTGACCCCTCCCGACGTCCACCCGATCGCGGTGACTCGCGGCGGCACCGGCCGGGACGGCATGCACACCGAGGCGCTGGGCCGGATGCTCGCCGAGATGCAGGTGGTCGCCCGTGCGCACCCGATGGGGCAGTGGTGAGGTCATGGCAGCAACCGTGCGCGAGTCCGACCTGACCCTGGCTGAGGCCCGTTCGGTCGCCGAGCGAGTGACCGACCCTGAGCTGCCGATGCTCACGCTGGCCGACCTGGGTGTCCTGCGGGCGGTCGAGTTCGACGACTCGGGTGCGCTGATCGTGTCGATCACGCCGACCTACTCCGGCTGCCCGGCGATGGCGGCGATGCGCGACGACCTGGTGCGCGAGCTGCGGTCGGCCGGCTTCGAGCGGGTCGAGGTGCGAGTGCAGCTCCGCCCGCCATGGACCACCGACTGGATCTCCGCACGTGGGCGGGATGCGTTGTCCCGCCACGGGATCTCGCCTCCCGGCAGAGCGCCGGCCGGTCCGGTCGCGTTGTCACTGGGTCCGACCCGGCGCGCGGTGACCTGCCCGCTGTGCGGGTCCACCGACACCGAGGTGGCCAGCGAGTTCGGCAGCACCGCGTGCAAGGCGCTCTACCGCTGCCGCTCCTGCCTCGAACCCTTCGACCACGTGAAAGAGATCTGAGCTGCCCATGACCGTCACCACAGAGACCGGCATCAACAGCCGGACCGCACCCTTCCGCGAGCTCGTGGTGCAGGCCGTCGAGCACCTCACCGACGACTCGGCCGCGGTGACCTTCGCCGTACCCGATGAATTCGCAGGCGAATTCGCGTTCCGTGCCGGACAGGCGCTGACCCTGCGCCGGACGATCGACGGGGTCGAGCACCGGCGCACCTACTCGATCAGCTCGTCGGTGGGTAAGGCACCGCGGATCGGCGTCCGCGAGATCCCCGACGGCCTCTTCTCCCGTTGGCTGGTGCGCGAGGTCGTGCCCGGCGACGTCATCGAGGTGCAAGGCCCGAGCGGCAGCTTCTACGCCGACCCCGAACAGCCCGCACGGCACCTGTGCATCGCCGCAGGATCCGGCATCACCCCGATGCTGTCGATCGCGAGCTCGGTCATCGGCCACCCCGACGCCCGGGTGACCATGCTCTACGGCAACCGTTCCTCAGGCACGGTGATGTTCGCCGAAGAGCTCGCCGATCTGAAGAACGCGCACCACCAGCGCTTCGACCTCATCCACGTGCTGTCCCGCGAGCCGCGCGACGTCGACCTCTTCTCCGGCCGCTTGGAGGGGGACCGGTTGCGCACGATCCTGCGCGAGCTGGTGCCGCTCGACGCGGTCGACCACGTCTGGCTGTGCGGGCCGTTGGAGATGCTCGAGGAGTCTCGCGAGATTCTGGGCGAGCTCGGTGTGTCCAAGGAGCGCATCCACTACGAGCTGTTCTACGTCGACGCCCCGCCCCCGCAATTGCGGCATGCCGAGGAGGTCGCAGAGGGCGAAACCGCAGAGTTGACAGTGCTGCTCGACGGTCGCAACACCACCGCCAGTGTCTCGAAGTCGATGACCGTGCTCGACTCCGCGCAGACCAAACGCCCCGACCTGCCGTTTGCCTGCAAGGGCGGCGTGTGCGGCACCTGCCGCGCCCGCGTCACCGACGGCGAGGTCGAGATGGTGCGCAACTACGCGCTCGAGGACGACGAGGTGGAGCGCGGATTCGTGCTGACCTGCCAGAGCTTCCCGGTGAGCGACGAAGTCACCGTCGACTACGACGCTTGAGTCGGCTCGGCGAGTAGGCCGTCGAAGGCGAGCGTGGTCAACCCGGCGGCGATCTCGGCGGCGCTGCGCGACCCACCCGGCCGCACCCACTCGGTCAGCGAGTTGACCATGCCGAAGAGCAGCCGACTGATCAGATCCGGCGGCAGGTCGGAGCGTATGCCGCCCTCCGCCACCGCGTCGGCGACGAGCGCGGTGAGGTCTGCGTCGATCTTTCGCCGGCGGTCGAGGGCCGCCAGCTCGGCGGGACTGTTGCCGCGCACCCGCAGCAGCAACGTCACCGCCGGCAGGTGCGCCACGAGGATCTCCACACTTCCGCGGACCGCGCCCCGCAACCGGTCGAGGGCCGAGGCGGACCGGTCGGCCCGAGCGGTCGCGACCGCCTCCGACAGACCGTCGAGTGCTTCGTCCAGTGCCGCCTGCAGAAGGTGTTCCTTGCTCGGAACATGGTGGTAGAGAGCCGATTTGGTGAAACCCAGCCGTTTGGCGAGGTCGCCCATGCTCGTGGCGTCATACCCCTGCTCATTGAACAGGTCGATCGCCTCGCGCAGCACGGTCGCCTGGTCCTTGCCCGGCCGTCCGCGTCGACGCGGTGCCGCGTCGACGGTGCCGGTGTCGTCTTCGGCTGCTTGGCTCACCGCCTCAGCATGCCACCCAGCTCCCCGCCGACAGGCTCACTTACCGCCCACAGGCGCACTTATCTCGGGCTCAAACCGCCCGGATAAGTGGGCCACTCGGCGATAAGTGGGCCTGTCGGCGAGGGGTGGGCCCGTGTCGCCGGGTCAGTGCGGGCGCAACGCCGTACCCACCGCGCCGAGGTTGATCACCGGCGCGTCGACCCCGACGCCGGCGGCATCCTTGTCCGGCACCAGCAGCGCCGCATCCACACCAGCCGGTATGGCGAGGCGCCCGCTCGCATCGGCCTTGACGACACGGGCATGCCCGCCACCGGCCAGGATCACGGTGAACCCGCCGGCCGTCGAGACGTTGATCTGCTGGCCCTGCTTCACCGACAGCCAGGATCCGACGCCGTTCGCGCCGCGCAACTGCATCCCCTTGCCCTTCGGCAGCGATGCGTTCCAGGAGTTCAGCTGCCACAGCGTGTCGGTGGCCGGACGCTGCTGCAGGCGCGTCTGCGGCCGGACCGATCGGAACTGCGTCGCCGACAGCGGAGTGCTCGTGCCCGGGGCTGCGAGTGCGGACGCCGACGACGTGGTGAACGGCCGCTTCGCGCCGAGCGTCGCCCAGCCCCACGACGAGGTGGACAGCGGCATGATCTGCACGCGGGTCCCACCGGACTGCAGCGTCTGACCGTTGCCGATATACATGCCCACGTGTCGTGCGTGCGGGGTGCTGCCGTCATACGTCCCGTAGAAGATCAGGTCACCGACCTGCAGGTTGTTGTAGCTGACCGACTGCATCTCCGGGTCGTGCAGCATCTTGTTGGACAGGTCGGACGGCGGGTACTGGTCGTAGTAGTTGCTGACCCGGGTCAGGTTGAGTCCGCCCGCGCGCAGCATCTGCAGCTGGAAGCCAGAGCAGTCGTAGCCGAGCGTGGCACCGGGGTTGCCGGTGCCGCCCCACAGGTAGTCGGCGCCGAGTTGTGTTTTGCCCCAAGCGATTGCGGCGTTGATGTGTGACGCGCGGGTGTTGGACACCGGCGCCTTCAGCGGCGAGACCCAGGTCGAGGAGTTGAACGGGTAGCTGATGCCGAGGAACGACCAGAGCGACGCGTCGAGCGTGGTGGTGGCCGGCCGGCCGCGAGCCGCGAGGTACTGCGTGAGCAGCGCCTGAGTCTGCGGGCCCCAGACCGAGGAGTTGACCTTGTTGGGGCTCATCCCGAGCTTGCGCTGCATCATGTAGACGGCGGTGCCCTGGTAGCCCTTGTGCTGCACGTTGCCCGACCCGGGTCCCGCCTGCTTGAGGTAGGGCCCTGCATAGTTGCCGGTCGGGCACCAGCGTGCGTCGGTGCCGACCCGGCCGACCTTGGTGAACTGCTGACTCCACATGGCGCACGGCGCGTAGATCGAGTCGTTCGTGGTCGGCCAGCCGGCCCAGTAGAGGCCGCCCTTGTCGGCGAAGTGTTTGAAGATCGCGCCCTGCACGAAGTACCCATCGTTGCCGTTGCGGGCGTAGACCGCGCCGCTCGGGTTGTTCTGGTTGGGCCGCATCATGTACTGCGCCCAGCCGGAGTAGCCGTTGATCGTCTTCACCGCTCCGGTGTCGCCTGACGGCCAGCCGAACTTGCCCGGTTCCCAATACTTCTGGGTGTTGTGGTTCATGACGCGGGTGCCGTACCTCGTGGTGTCGGCGATGAGGCCGAGATCGAAGCGTTCGTAGGTGCCCGAGAGGCCGGAGCCGCTCGCGCCGGTGACCTGACTCGTCGGCCAGCCCAGCGTGTAGAGCCCCTGCAGTTGCTGGAATTTGGCGAACGTGCGGCCGGTCACGAAGTAGCCGGGGCCGCCGGCCTTGGCGTAACCGGCGCCCTTGGCGTAGCTGCCCTGGTTGGGCCGGCTGAAGTATGCGGCGTTGCCCGTCCACCCGTTGATGGTCGGCAGCCGGTAGCTGTTCTGGGTCGGCCAGCCGTGCACCTGGACGTTCCAGGTCTGCTCCAAACCACCACCGATGGTGAAGGTGCCGAGCGACGACGAGACCACGTAGCCGTCGGTGTAGCGCTGATACCAACCGGACACGCCCCACGCGGTCGCGTTGACCACCGGTCCGGTGGGCGACCCGAGGTCGGCGCGGGCCGCCGCCGTGCGTGCGGCTGCGGTGTCGTCGCTGGGCGAGGGTGACGGGTCGGCGAGTGCCGCACCCGCCGGGATGAGCGCGATCGCCGCGGTCAACGCAAGCATTCGGGTCAATGGCCGCCAAGGGCCCTGGCGGCCACTGGCGGTCTTCTCGATCTTGTTGTGCTGCAATGTAATTGACGTGTTTCGCCGTGCATTCATGTATGGCGCCCGGCGCTGATTCCCCAATGAGCGCGCGAGCTTCCCCCTTCGACTACAGGATAAGAAGGGAGCGGCGGACATGCCAGGCTATCGGCGAAATCCCGGATGGGGTGGGCGCCCCATCCGGGCCGCCTCGAACGCTCGCATCGAATGCTCGAAGAGCGAGTGACGAGAATCGAACTCGCGTATTCAGCTTGGGAAGCTGATGTTCTACCATTGAACTACACTCGCGTGACTCAACCGGCGCCGACTATCGCAGCACCCCGAGTCGATTCCGGAGTCTAACCCACGGCTCGACTGCTCTGGTGCACCCGGCTGCCGGGTAGCGTGACCCCGTGCTGCTCTCCGACCGCGACATCCGCGCCCAGATCGACGCCGGCCGCGTCCGCCTCGACCCGTATGACGAGACGATGATCCAGCCGTCGAGCATCGACATCCGGCTCGACCGCTACTTCCGGTTGTTCGACAACCACAAGTACCCGTTCATCGATCCGTCGGCCGAACAGGACGAGCTGACCCGGCTGATCGAGACCGACCCCGACGAGCCGTTCGTGCTGCACCCGGGCGAGTTCGTGCTCGGCTCCACCTACGAGCAGGTCACCCTGCCGGACGACGTCGCGGCGCGGGTCGAGGGCAAGTCCAGTCTCGGCCGGCTCGGACTGCTCACCCACGCCACCGCCGGTTTCGTCGACCCGGGCTTCTCCGGCCACGTGACCCTGGAGCTGTCCAACGTCGCGACGCTGCCGATCAAGCTGTGGCCCGGCATGAAGATCGGCCAGCTGTGCTTCTTCCAGCTCAGCAGCCCGGCCGAAAACCCTTACGGCAGCGCGAAATACGGCTCGCACTATCAAGGGCAGCGCGGTCCGACCGCGAGTCGGTCCTACAGCAACTTCCACCGCTCCCAGGTCTGATGAGCGACTACGAGGTCGGTCCGGAGCACGACGGGGGCCACCCGTTCCTGGTGCCGCCGCGCGGCCGCGGCCGAGCGGACGCGGTGGTGCTGGTGCTGCACGGCGGCGCCGAGCACAGCACGGACCGGACCACCAAGTGGGCGCCGCCGGTGCTGCGGATGCTGCCGTTCGCGCGGGATCTGCGCAGGCGCAGCCGCGGGCGGCTCGCGCCATACGTGCTGCGCGACGCGGTGCGCGGCTACAACGAGGACAAGCGGTCGCCGGTCGTCGACGCGGGCTGGGCGCTCGACCGGATCCGCGAGCGTCACCCGGGCCGTCCGGTCGGCTTGCTCGGGCACTCGATGGGCGGCCGGGTTGCGCTGGAGCTGGCCGGCACCGACGGCGTCGAGGCGGTCGTCGGCCTCGCGCCGTGGGTGCCGCGGCAGTATGACGTGAGCCCCTTCCTCGACCGGCACACCCTGTTGATCCACGGTTCGCACGACCGGGTGACCGACCCGCGGGAGACCAAGAAGCTGGCCGAGCGGATTGCCGCGGCGGGAGGCGATGCGCGGTTCGAGTCGCTGCCCGACTGGCATGCCATGCTCCGGCGGTCCGGTAGCTGGCACCGGCTCGCCTCGCAGTTCCTGCACACGACACTGCTGCGTTGATTGCCGGGGACCGGTTCGCCGTACATTTGTGCCCGTGGAAGCCTCGCCCGAGCTGACCAGTGCGCAGCGACCGGTCGGGGCATCGGCCGGCGGGAGCGACCGGGGCTGGCGGCGGCCGTTCCCGTCCCACTGGTTCGCCCGGGACCTGCTCTTCGCCGGGTGCTGCCTGGTCGTCGGGCTCGTTGACATCGAGTCCGAGCTCAGCCTCGGGTTGTTGCCGGGACAACACGTCGGCTTCGAGGTGGGAACCGTCCTGCCATTGGCGATCGCCTGCGCGAGCCTGGCCGTCCGGCGGGCGGCGCCCGAGGTCGCGGTGTGCGTCGCCGCGGCGGTCTGGCTGATCACCGCGGAGGTGTCGCCCGGCCTGAGCGGCGCGGTCAGCCTGCAGTTCGTCTACCTCGCCGTCTTCTACTCCGCCATCGCATGGGCGCCGCAGCACAACCGCGCGCTGCAGGTGGTGTGTGCTGCCTTGGTCGTCATCGGGTGCTGGAACATCTGGAAACTGCTGCCCTCCGGGCAGCCGGTGCCCAGTCGTGGCCCGTGGTCCGGCGAGATGTCGCGCATCATCTACACCGTCGTGATCAACGGCATCTACTTCGCCGTCGCGATCGGCATCGGCGTGCTGTCCTGGCGGGCGGCCCGCCGCGAGGCGCAACTGTCCGCCCAGACCTCGACGATCGCCCGGCAGGCACTGGCGCTGCAGGACAACGCGGTGAACCAGGAGCGGCTGCGGCTGGCCCGGGACCTGCACGACGTGCACGCCCAGCACATCTGGGAGATCAGTTTGCACGCGGCCCGCGTGCGGCAGTTGCGCGAGCGCGACGCGGACGTCGGGCCGGCCCTGCAGGACCTCGACGAGGCGACCCGCCAATCGGCCGAGCAACTGCGCAACGTGGTGGTCGCGCTGCGTCATACCTCCGAGCAGACCCCGGAGGAGTTGCCGGGCCTTGGAGATCTGCCCGCACTCGCCGAGTCGTTCTGCGCCGAGGAGCTTCGGGTGGTGCTGGACGCCGCGGGCGTCACCCATGCCGTGCCGAGCGCGCTCGAGGTCAGCGTCTACCGAGTGGTGCAGGAGTCACTGTCCAACGTGCGCAGCCACTCCACCGCGGACACGGTCCGGGTCACCGTCTTCACCGGCGCCGCCGGACGCAATGCGCACGTCGATCTGGTCGTGCAGGACAACGGTCGTCCACGGCCGGGCACCGGCGGTACCGGCGCGGGCCTGATCGGTGTTCGCGAACGCGTTCAGGCACACGGCGGTACGGCGCAGATCGGCGTCGTGGACGAGGGCTTCGAGGTGCGGATCAAGTTGCCGTTCCTCATCCCGGCGGTCGATCATCGGGGCCAGGCGCAGGAGGTCGGCCGGTGAGTGAACGGGTCCGGGTAGTGATCGTCGACGACCACGCGTTCGTACGCCGGGCGATGCGCATGCTGCTCGACGCCACCGCCGACATCGAGGTGGTCGGTGAGGCGGCCGACGGCGCGGAGGCGGTGCGGGTCACCGAGCAGGTCCGGCCGGACGTTGTGCTGATGGACATCCAGCTGCCGGTGCTCGACGGCATCGCCGCGGCGCGGCAGGTGATCGACCAGACCTCGTCGAAGGTGGTCCTGCTCACCACCTTCGACGACGATGCCTACGTCTTCGAGGGGATGGAGATCGGCGCTGCGGGCTTCTTGCTGAAGAACGCCGAGCCCGATGCACTGCTGAACGGCATACGGCTGGCGCACGCCGGCCACTACGTGCTGGGGCCGGAGATCAGGGCGCGGGTCATGTCGCAGGTGCGCCCGAGGCGGGGTGGGGCCGACGCCGCCGAGCAGTTGGCCGGTCTGACACCCCGGGAGCGCGAGGTGCTGGTCCTGCTCGCGCAGGGGCACAGCAACCTCGAGGCTGCCGAGCTGCTCGTGGTGAGCGAGACGACGGTCAAGAGTCACGTCTCGAATCTGCTCACCAAGCTCGATCTGCGCGACCGGGTGCAGGCCGTGGTGTTCGCCTATGAGCAGGGGCTGGTCGGCCCGGGTGCGCGGCCTTCGTCGCCGGAGCGGTGAGACCACCAGGCGGCCGCGCGTGGTGACAGCGTGCAGCCGAGCATGACCAGACCGAGCGCGCATTGCGCGGCCCGGACCGACGTCATCCAGGCGGGGCCGCCGGTGCTCAGCAGGTAGCCGTAGCCGACCGCGCAGATCACGGCGTACGCCCGCAGCGTCCACAACGTCGTCGACGTGTGCTTGGCGACGAGTTCGAGCAGCCGGCCGAACGACACGATCCACAGCGCCGAGAACAGCGTGCGCAGGCCGAGGGCGAGGTAGATCCCGGCGATCTCACCACGAGGGGCGGTGTCTCGCGTATAGCCGTGCTCGCGCAGGAACCAGTCGACGTATGACGAGTGCAGCACCAAGGTGAGGGCCAGTTGCAGGAACGACAGGATCAGCACGCCCACCGCTGCCCAGAGCGTCACCTTGGCGCCGAGCAACCGGGTCGCGGCCAGCTCCGTGCGCAGGATGCCCCGGGTGCGGCGGATCGACCCCATCAGGAGCCGGATTCCTTTTCCTTGCGGAAGACGCTGGCCTTCCAGCAAAAGAAGATCGTCAACAGCGCGAAGACGACCGGCAACAGCAGCATGCCCGCGCCATACGCCTGCGGGCCACCGCCCTTGGCGATGGCGGCCATCGTGATGAGCGCGAGGACCGCCATGGCGGTCGCCTTCAGGTATTCGAACCGGACCCGATTCATGTTCTACTGACCCTCCTTGAGGTCGATGGTGATGTGGCGCGAGGTCAGCACCGGGACCACGTCCGAGGTCTCCGGTCCGGGCCGAGAGCTCAACAGCGCGAACTGGATCGTGCCGCGGGTGCGGCCGGAGGACGCGACGACGAAGTCGACCAACAGCTCGTATGGCGCCGACCGCACGACCGCGTCGTAGGAGCCGCCGGTCATCACGCTGAGTCGTTTGATCTGCTGGCACGCGTCGAAGAGCGTCTTGGGGCCGCGGGTGCCGGGATTCCACAGCGTCGCCCACCACGGGCGGCTGACCGCGAGGTCGATCTCGCGCCACTGCGATCCGGGCAGGTCCACGTCCCGGACGAACAAGTGCATGTCGTCGACGCCCGGGTTCGGGCCGAAGAACCGCCACGTGGGCATCCCCGCAAGGCGCGGGCTCCAGCGCGCGAGGGTGATGTGCTGGTCGGGCAGGTTGTCGACCGCGGTCGCAACGACGTGCGCGCCGAGCGCGACCGGTGCGGCGGCGGCGAGCGCCGCCCTCAAGCGGTTCATGCCAGCACCTCGGTGGTGAAGGAGCGGATGTGACTCGAGACGGCGCGCGCGTGGTGCGCCATACCGAGGATCGATCGGTGTGCGGCGCCCTCGACCACCTCGCACGGGGCACCGACCTCCGAAGCCAGCTTCTGCTGGGCTGCGGTGTGGGCCGCGGCGCCGTCCGTGCCGCGGCCGGCCGCCACCACCAGTGACGGGCAGCCGACGGACGGCGGGAGCTCGGCGGCGAGGGCGCCATACCGCGACAACTCGGCGCCGGCGGTGTGCACCGTGCCGAAGTGGCGACTGAACGCGCCGAACAGCCGCTGCACCGACCCGCGGTAGTCGACGTCGTCCAGCATCGCCTGCTGCGCGAGGGTTGTCCCGAGCAGCGAGCCGATCCGGTCGAGCAGCAGCGCCTGCCGCACCTTGCCGATGCGTTCGGGGGAGCGCACCATCTCGTCGATGGTGCGGGGGTCGGAGGCGTCGACCAGGACGAGCCCGCGGGTGCGGTCGCGGAGCGCGGGAGAGGTGTCCAGCGCGTGGCGCGCGATGAGCCCGCCGAGCGAGTGCCCGACGAGTATGACGGGGGCCGCGGCCCGATCACGATGCGCAAGCAGCCCACGGATGATGTCGGCCGGTGGCAGCGTCGTGGTCGTGGCCCCGTAGCCCGGCCGGTGGTAGAGCAGCACGTCGTGATCGCGGCGCAGATCCTGGGCGACCCAGTCCCAGCCCTCCATCGGCGCACCCAGTCCGTTCTCCAGGACGACGAGTGCGCGCGCCCGGCCCTCCGAGGCAAGGAAACGATGCTCGACCAAGCCACCATCGGCCACCTGCGCCGTCTCGCTCACCTGACCGGCCCGGCGGATGCTGCGGTGCCGGGCGTGATCGAGCGCCGCCGCGACGACGCCGACGCCCGCCGTCGCCGCCAGCGCGGTCGCGGTGCGGCGCTCGAATCGGGCGGCGCCGACGCGCGCCTTCTGATCCAGCACGTAGTCCGCGGCGGGATGCGTCGCGCCGAAGGCCCAGATGAACCGCGGCAGGCCCATGAAGTAGCCGATGGAGACGTGGAACGCCTTGGTGCCGATGCTGGTGAGCGGCCGGAAGCGGCGTGGCAGGAAGTAACTGATCGGGTAACAGGTCTCCCAGGCGATGGTCTGCCAGCAGACCGCTTTGCCGATCCACGGATGGGAGTCGATCAGGCGCGCGACGCGCGGATCGCCATACATCCGGGTCCGCATGACCAGGCCGAAGGCGCGCCCGGAACGCCAGTCGTCGGACACCAGCTTGATCAGCCCGGAGGCGGCGTAGGAGACCGCGAGCTGAGCGTTGATCGCGCGCAGGAACAGATCGTCCCCTTTGTCCGTGGGTAGTGGCGCGCTCGCCACGTCATACCAATGGATGACGCCCTGCATCTGGTCGGAGCCGTCGCGGCCGTAGGGATTGCGCTGGCGCTCCAGCGCGCTGACGATCAGGCTGCCGGCGGCGGTCACGGTGCGCACCGAACGGCGATGCGGGGCGACCAGGGCGGCGACACCGCAGGCCAGGTTGGTCAGGTGCAGCGCGGTGGCTCCGGCGCGGGTGTCCAACAGCCGTGCGACACGGGGTAGCCGGCGGGCCAGTGGCGACTTGCAGGCGATCGCCTGGCCGCGCATGATGCCGCGCGGGCCATACAACTTGCTCTGCGAGAGGCACTCGGTGGCGTTGATGATCTGACCCAACGCCGCGATGCGCCGGACTCTGCTCACCTGGTCGGCTCGGGAACGACTCATGGACTGGCTGTCTCCTGGCATTCGTCGTGCGGGATGTGCGCCGGCGGCCGGCGGCCCGGCGATGGACGCAACTGCTCGATCCACCACCGGGCCGTGCGGCATCAGCCGTTGTTCAGCGCGTTGACCACGGCGGCCGTGGCGTTGAGCGATGCGGTCACCAGGGCGACGTCCTCGGGGGTCGTCACGACCGTTGCCGGCGTCGTCATCACCGGCTCGGCACCCGCCTGCGCCGCCAGACCGGGTCGTGCGTCGCCGAGCATGGTGTTGACAGCCGCCTCGAGAGCTCCGTTGTCGTACTTCATACGAGTTGGACCTTCCATAAGTGGTTTCATCCCCACCACCGCGAGACCGCGGTGGGTCCGGCTGTTCCGGACGCACTTCACGCTAGGTCGGCGGCAGGTGGTGGGCGACCGCCTCAGGGACGAGGTTCCGACCGGTCCGCACGAAGGAGATCGGCTCCTACTTTCGAAGGAGTTCACGTCGTATGGCGGGACCGACCCGGCGTTGGACGTGATGAAATACATAACTATTCGTTTTGTCTGCGGGTTGTCGTCCCGCTGCGTTAGGTTGGTGCGTCATGATCCGCTTTGAGCAGGTCGTCAAGACGTTTCCCGATGGCACCACCGCGGTCGACCACCTGTCCCTGGAGGCGCCGACCGGCAAGATCACCGTGCTGGTCGGTCCCTCCGGCTGTGGCAAGACGACGTCGCTGCGGATGATCAACCGGATGATCGATCCCACCGGTGGTCGCATCCTCATCGACGACCAGGACGTCATGGACGTCGATGCCCCGAAGCTGCGCCGCGGGATCGGCTACGTCATCCAGCACGCCGGCCTGTTCCCGCACCGGACGGTCGCCGACAACGTCGCCACCGTGCCGCTGCTGCTCGGCACACCCAAGGCCGAGGCGAAGGAACGCGCCCACGAAGTCCTCGAGCTCGTCGGGCTGCCGGGCGATTTCGCCGATCGCTATCCGGCGCAGTTGTCCGGTGGCCAGCAGCAGCGGGTAGGTGTGGCCCGGGCGCTCGCCGCCGATCCGCCGGTGATGCTGATGGATGAGCCGTTCAGTGCGGTCGACCCCGTCGTGCGCGATCAATTGCAGGATGAGTTCCTCCGGCTGCAGAGCGAGTTGGGCAAGACGATTGTCTTCGTCACCCATGACATCGACGAGGCGATCAAGCTCGGCGATCAGGTCGCGGTCATGCGGGTGGGCGGCAAGCTCGCGCAGCTGGCCGAGCCGGCCTACCTGCTGGCTCATCCGATCGACGACTTCGTCTCCGACTTCATCGGCCGGGACCGCGGCTATCGCGCGCTCAGCTTCACCGAGTCGCCGCGGTTGCCGCTCGCACCCGAGCCGTCCGTCGCGCTCGGCGCAACGGTGGACGAGGCGCGGGCGGCCACCGGTGACGACTGGCTGCTGGTCGTGGCGGACGGTCGACCGCAGGGCTGGATCGAGCCGGAGCGCATCACCGCGCCGATCGAGCAGGGGATGTTGCACCGCGGCGGCACGGTCGCCACGGAGCATGGCCCGCTGCGCGCGGCACTCGACGCGGCGCTGTCCTCGCCGAGCAGGCGGGGCGTGATCGTCGACGACGACGGCAAACTGCTCGGCACGGTCCGCGCGCATCAGGTGCTCTCGGCGATCGAGCGGGCCGACCGCCCGGAGGTGCACGAGGAGGACATCGCCCCGACCGAGTCGGTCGGCGAGGCGGCGCCGTGAAGACCCTCGACCTGAGCTACGTGTCGGACAACTGGTCCGACATCGTGCATCGCGCCTGGCAGCATGCCGTGCTGGCGGGACTGCCGCTGTTGATCGGTCTGGCGATCGCGTTGCCACTGGGGTGGTGGGCGCGCCGGTCGACCCGGCTGCGCCCGTTCCTGATCGGCGGCGCGGGGTTGCTCTACACGATCCCGTCACTGGCGTTGTTAATCGTCATGCCGGTCATCCTCGGCACCAAGATCCTGAGCCCCTGGAACGTCATCGTCGCCATGACGCTCTACACGCTGGCGCTGCTCGTGCGCACCGTCGCCGACGGGTTGAGCGCGGTGCCGGGCGACGTCGAACAAGCAGCAACCGCAATGGGATACACGCCCGTCAAGCGGTTCTTCGGAGTTGATCTGCCGCTGGCGATACCGGTGATCGCCGGAGGCTTGCGGGTGGCGGCGGTCAGCAACGTCTCGATCGTCAGCGTCGCCTCCCTGCTCGGGGTGAGCCAGCTCGGCTACTACATCACCAATGGCTACCAGCGGTCCTACTCGATCGAGGTCTGGGTCGGCATCATCGGCTGTCTCGTGCTGGCGCTGCTCTTCGACCTGATCATCCAGCTGGTCTCGCGGGCGCTCACGCCGTGGCTGCGAGTGAGGGGCGCGTCATGATCCTGACCGACACCTGGAAGTGGCTGGTCGACGGCGCCAACTGGAGCGGCACCGACGGCATCCTGCACCGGCTCGAGCAGCACGTCATCTACACCCTGATCACCCTCGCGATCTCCTGCCTGATCGCGCTGCCACTCGGCTCCTGGATCGCGCACACCGGGCACGGGCGGTGGCTGGTGAGCCTCGCCAACGCCGTGCGTGCGGTGCCCAGCCTCGGACTGCTCTGCATCCTCGGGATCTGGGCCTCCAGCCACATCAGCGGCGACCTGGCGCTCACCGGCCCGAGCATCGCGGTGCTCGTGGTGCTCGCCCTGCCGCCGCTGCTTGCCGGTGCCTACGCCGGTGTCACCGAGGTCGACCCGGCCGCGCGCGACGCTGCCAAGGGCATGGGTATGACGGGAGCCCAGGTCTTCGCCAAGGTCGAGCTACCCAACTCGCTACCGCTGGTCTTCTCCGGGCTGCGCAGCGCGAGCCTGCAGGTCATCGCCACCGCGACGATCGCCGCCTTCCTCGGCATCGGCGGGCTCGGCCGCTTCCTGCTCGACGGTCAGGCGAGCGGCGAATACCAGGTCATGATCGGTGGCTCGGTGCTCGTCGCGGTGCTCGCCCTGCTGGTCGACCTGCTCTTCGCGTTGGCGCAGCGCTACCTGGTCTCGCCGGGCCTGACCGGCCGTCGCGTGCGCCGTCATACGGCTGGCACGGGGACCGGCAATCTTGATCCTGCAACCAATCTCGATGGGGAGAAGGCCACCGCATGAGACTTCTTCGTAGGCAGACTGCGGTCCTGGTCGCCACTGCTTTCGCCATACCGACGCTCGCGGCGTGCGGGCTGTCCGGTGACGCGCTGCAAAGCGGTGGTGGTGGCGGCTCGTGTTCGTCCGACCAGCCGAAGGCGGGAACGGTCAGCATCGGCTCCGCCAACTTCCCCGAGTCCCAACTGCTCGCCGACATCTACTCGTCGGCGTTGAAGTCGGCCGGTGTCAAGACCACGACGACCGACCCGATCGGCGCGCGCGAGGCCTACCTCAAGGCACTCGATGACGGTTCGATCCAGTTGGTGCCCGAATACACCGGTTCGCTGCTGACCTACCTCAACCCGAAGGCGACCGAGAAGGCGCCCGAGGAGGTGTATGCCGCGCTGATCACGACCATTCCGTGCAGTCAGCTCGCGCTCAATCCGTCGCAGGCGCAGGACAGCAACGCGATGGTGGTCACCAAGGCGACCGCCGACAAGTGGAACCTTAAGACGGTGAGCGACCTCGCCAAGCACGCCGGCGATGTCACGATTGCGGCTCCGCCGGAGTTCCGCAGTCGCGACCAGGGTCTGGTGGGGCTGAAGTCGACGTACAACTTCACCCCGAAGAACTTCCTGCCGCTGTCGGCGACGCCCGCGATCGTGTCGGCGCTGAAGAACAACCAGGCACAGGCCGCCAACATCTTCTCCACCGACCCGTCCATCAAGCAGAACAACTTCGTCATCCTGCGCGACGACAAGCAGCTCTTCGGCTCCGACCAGGTCGTCCCGCTGATTTCACGATCGGCGGCAACTCCGAAGGTGCAGGTCGCGCTCAACAAGATCTCGGCGAAGCTGACCACCGACAACCTCGGCGAGATGGTCAAGCAGGTCGTCATCGATAAGAAGGACCCGCAAGCGGTCGCCGATGCGTTTGTGAAGCAGCAGGGCCTCGGCTGACGCGGGGTTCGGCGTCGGCGAGCGCGCCGGAGCCGGCGCCGCCGACGGAGAGCGACTTCGAATAGCGCGTGGGGCGTGCATAACTCGAAACGGTTGCGGGTTGTGCGCGCGAATAGCGCGTGGGGCGTGCATAACTCGAAACGGTTGCGGGTTGTGCGCGCGAATAGCGCGTGGGGCGTGCATAACTCGAAACGGTTGCGGGTTGTGCGCGCGGATCCGGGGCGGGGCGTGCATAACTCGAAACGGTTGCGGCTTGTGCACGCCCACACAAATGAGTGAGCACTCACTCATTTGTGTTACGGTCGTCCCGTGAGCACTCAACGCACGACCGCCAGGGCCGCCAAGCGTGCCGCTCCGATGAAACCGGAGGAGCGGCGGGAAGCGCTGATCGTGGCGACCATCGAGGCGATTCGCGAGCATCGTCAACGGCCGAGCACCAAGCAGATCGCGCAGGCGGCGGGCGTCGCTGAGGGCACGATCTTCCGGGTGTTTGCGGGCAAGGAGGAACTGTTCGACGCGGTGATCGACCGGGTGCTCGACCCCGAGCCGTTCCTGCGGGAGCTCGCGGCCATCGACCGATCCGCCGGGCTGGAAACTCGATTGACGGCGTACGTCGGTCTGCTCCAAGGTCGCTTCCAGGACATCTTCGAGTTGATGAGCGCGCTCGGGCTCGTCGGGCCGCCGGAGCGACATCGGGACCGCCCCGAACGTGACCAAAGCGTCGCGGAAGAGATCCGCGACGTGTTCGCCGGCGACGAGCCGCTGCTGCGAGTGCCGCTCGATCAACTGCTGCTGCAGGTGCGGCTGCTCACTTTCGCAGGCACTCATCACCACATCAGCGACGGCGCGTTGCTCACCCCCGAGCAGATCGCCGACACGATCTTGCACGGCGTGCTCAAGCGCGAATCAGACTGAGAACACCAGACTTTCAAGGGGACGAACATGCTGTTACAACTCATCAAGACCAGACTCAGGCCGTATGGCGGCCTACTCGCGGCACTAGTGGTGCTGCAACTGATCAACGTCGGCGCCAACCTCTACCTGCCGACGCTCAACGCCGACATCATCGACAAAGGCGTCACCCGCGGCGACACCGGCTACATCTGGCACACCGGCGGCATCATGCTCGCCATCTCGCTGGTGCAGGTCATCGGCTCGATCGGCGCGGCATACATGGGCGCCCGCATCGCGATGTTCTTCGGCCGCGACACTCGCACCTCGGTGTTCCGGGCCGTGGGCCGGTTCTCCGCCCGCGAGGTCGGGCAGTTCGGTGCACCGTCGCTGATCACCCGCAGCACCAACGACGTTCAGCAGGTGCAGTTGCTCGTGCTGATGGGCTGCACGCTGATGATCTCGGCGCCGATCATGATGGTCGGCGGGGTGATCATGGCGCTGCGCCAGGATGCCGGTCTGTCCTGGCTGGTGCTGGTCGCGGTCGTCGTGCTCGCGGTCGCCGTCGGACTCATCGTCCGCAAGATGGTCCCCGGCTTCCGACTGGTGCAGACGCGCATCGACACCGTCAATCGGGTGATGCGCGAGCACCTTTCGGGCGTTCGCGTGATCCGTGCCTTCACCCGCGAGCCCTACGAGACGGGGCGGTTCGGCAAGGCCACCGACGAACTCACCGACATCTCGATCCGGGTCGGGAGCCTGATGATGATCATGTTCCCGCTGGTCTTCACCGTGATGAACCTGTCGACGGTCGGCGTCTGGTGGTTCGGTGCACACCAGGTCGCCGCCGGCGACGTCCAGATCGGGTCGCTGTCGGCATACATGACCTACCTCATCCAGATCCTGATGTCGGTGATGATGGCGACGTTCATGTTCATGATGATCCCGCGGGCGGCGGTCGCCGCCGAGCGCATCGGCGAGGTCGTCAACACCGAGCCGTCGGTGCAGGCACCGAGCGCACCGGTGACGCCCGAAAACGTCCGCGGCGTCGTCGAACTCAAGGGTGCGACGATGCAATATCCCGGTGCCGATCAGCCGGTGCTGCGCGACATCAACCTGTATGCCGAGCCGGGCCAGACGGTCGCGATCATCGGCTCGACCGGCTCGGGCAAGAGCACCCTGCTCTCGCTGATCGCCCGGCTGTTCGACGCCACGGACGGGCAGGTGCTGGTCGACGGCGTCGACGTGCGGCAACTCGACCCAGCCCTGCTCTGGGGGCACATCGGCATCGTGCCGCAGAAGGCCTATCTCTTCTCCGGGACGGTCGCGTCCAATCTGCGCTACGGCAACCCGGACGCGACCGACGACGAGCTCTGGCAGGCGTTGGAGGTCGCGCAGGCGCGTGACTTCGTCGAACGCCTCGACGGCGGTCTCGACGCACCGATCAACCAGGGCGGCACCAATGTCTCGGGAGGTCAGCGACAGCGGCTGTGCATCGCCCGCGCGCTGGTCGCCCAGCCGCGGATCTACCTCTTCGACGACTCGTTCTCGGCCCTAGACCTGGCGACCGATCAGCGACTGCGCCGTGCGCTTGCGCCACGGGTCCACGACGCGACCGTTTTCATTGTGGCGCAACGTGTTTCGACCATTCAGGGCGCCGACAAGATCGTCGTGCTGGACGACGGCGCCGCGGTCGGAGTCGGCACGCACGAGGAATTGCTCGACACGTGCCCGCCATACCGGGAGATCGTCGAATCGCAACTGGGCGGCAACGAGGAGGTGGCCTGAACATGACGGACAACACCACCACTAACGACAACACCAACCACGACAAGGCCGCCGACCCGGGGCCGACGGATGCCAAGCCGGTACGCCGTGGCGGGGGGCCCGCGATGGGCGTCGGCATGGGCGAGAAATCGAAGGATTTCAAGGGCTCGGCGAAACGACTGCTCGGCCGCCTGTCGCCGCACCGGGCGACCCTGATCGTGATCCTGGCGCTGACCGTCGCCTCGGTCGCGCTCAACGTGATCGGCCCGAAGGTGCTCGGGCAGGCGGTCGACAAGATCTACTCGGGCGCCGTCGGTGCGCAGCTGCCGGCCGGCCAGACCAAGGAGGCCGTCGTCGCGGCCCTGCGCGCGGGTGGCGACAACACGTTCGCCGACATGGTGTCCGGGATGACCGTCACCCCCGGTGTCGGCATCGACTTCGGCGCTGTCGGTCGCATCCTGCTGATCGTCCTGGCGCTCTACCTGTGCGCCGGTCTCTTCCAGTTCCTACAGGCACGGCTGCTCAACCGGGTGGTGCAGCGCACCATGAACAAGTTGCGCAAGGACGTCGAGGACAAGGTCAACCGGGTGCCACTCAGTTACCTCGACGGGCAGCCGCGCGGCGAGCTGCTCTCGCGGGTGACCAACGACATCGACAACATCGGCCAGTCGATGCAGCAGACCGTGAGCCAGCTGCTGGTCAACGGGCTCACCGTGATCGGCGTCATCGTGATGATGCTGACGATCTCCTGGTGGCTCACGCTGATCGCGATGATCGCCATACCGATCGTGCTGCTGGTGACCAAGCAGGTGATGGCCCGCTCGCAGAAGCTCTTCATCGCCCAGTGGGGCCACACCGGGCAACTGAACGGTCAGATCGAGGAGACGTTCACCGGGCACGAGCTGGTCAAGGTGTTCGGCCGGCAGCACGAGGTGGACGCCCGTTTCGACGAGACCAACGAACAACTCACCAACGTCAGTTGGCGCGCGCAGTTCGTCAGTGGTCTGGTGATGCCGATCATGATGTTCGTCGGCAACCTGCAGTACGTCGTGGTCTGCGTGATCGGTGGTCTGCAGGTGGCGAACGGTTCGATGACGCTCGGCAATGTGACTGCGTTCGTGCAGTATTCGCGGCAGTTCACCCAGCCGCTCACCCAGCTCGCGTCGATGGTCAATCTGATGCAGTCGGGTGTCGCGAGCGCCGAGCGGGTCTTTGAGGTGCTCGACGCCCCGGAGCAGGTGCCGGAGCGTGACGAACCGATGGCACCGACCAAGGGTGCAGTCGAGTTCGACCGCGTCTGCTTCGGGTATGACGCAGCACACCCCCTGATCGAGGATCTCTCGCTGAGTGTCGAGCCCGGTCAGACGGTCGCGATCGTCGGACCGACCGGTGCCGGCAAGACCACCCTGGTCAACCTGATCATGCGGTTCTACGAGCTCGGCTCCGGGCGCATCCTGATCGACGGCCGCGACATCACCGACGTCTCACGACGACAGCTGCGCTCGCGCATCGGGATGGTGCTGCAGGACGCCTGGCTCTTCCACGGCACGATCCGGGAGAACATCGCCTATGGCCGGCTGGACGCGAGCGAGGATGAGATCATGGCGGCCGCCCGCGCGACCTTCGTCGACCGTTTCGTGCACTCACTGCCCGACGGCTACGACACGGTGATCGACGAGGAGGGCTCCGGGGTCTCGGCGGGTGAACGCCAGCTGATCACGATCGCCCGCGCGTTCCTCGCCGACCCGGCCATGCTGATCCTCGACGAGGCGACGTCATCGGTCGACACCCGCACCGAGGTGATGCTGCAGGAAGCGATGGCGGCGCTGCGGTCGGATCGGACGAGTTTCGTGATCGCACACCGGCTTTCGACGATCCGCGACGCCGACACGATCTTGGTGATGGAGGAAGGCCGCATCGTGGAGCAGGGCAATCACGAGGACCTGCTGCAGGCGCGCGGTGCCTACTACCGGCTCTACATGTCGCAGTTCGAAGGCGCAGTCGCCGACGAGGAGGACGAGGTCGCGGCACCCGCGCACTAGCGGCCGGTCCACGTCAACCGCGGCGCAGCTCGAAGTCGAACACCTCCTCGTCGCCGCCCAGCCACCGTCGGTTGCGGTCGTACCACTGGCGCAGCTGCGGGTCGGGGTTGCGCCGGTCGAGTTCACGTGCCGACCGGGCATAACGGTCCACGTCGTGGGTCTTGGCTGCGTCACGCGTCTCCTGTGCGCCGCGCGGATCGCACTGGACCTGGACGCGATTGGTTGCATCCGGCTCATCACGGCCGTCGAGCCGAGGGATCGGGTCGTGGAGGTCCTCGAGCGCAAGTAGGTTGACGTCGTCCGGCAACGGGATCCGCGACACCGGGGCGCCCGCGGTCACCACCTCGCGCACTTGGTAGGTCTTGCGAAACGCGGCATCGGCGGCCATCCGAGTGGCCACGATCCCGCCCTGACTGTGCCCGACCAGCATCACCGGCTCGGCGCCGGGCGGGACACCCGACTCGTCCATCGCCGCCCGCAGCGCCCGCTCGATCGCCGGGTAGAGCTGCGATGGCGTGCCCGCTTCGCTTTCCAGGTTGGTCGAGATGTCCGACGGCCCATGCGGCGTGCCGATCGCCCAGGTCGCGGTGCCGGGGATCAGCACCACCCAGGCGCCGCGGCCGTCGACGCCGATCGTGCGGCGCACCCGCACCGCCGAACGCTCCTCGCCGGAGGCGTGTTCGACGCTGCCGGCGTCGGCGACCAGGTCGGCAATGTCCCGCGTTTTGCCGGGCGAGGGACCCGAACCGGTCTGGCGGGTGCTGATCGGCAGGCTCGGCGCCGCGAGCCCGACCCCGCGGGCGAGCACCAGGGCACCGGCGATCGCCCCCTCGAAACTCAGACCTTGGGTGCTTCCGGCAGCGCTGAGGACGTCGACCAGCCCGTCGGTCATTGCCGGGTCGTCGTAGAGCTCCCGGCCCATCACACCCTTGAAATCGTCGGTCCAGGCGCCGGCATCGGGGTGCCCCACGGCAAGGCGCAGGCCGCCGAACGAGACCGACGAGGTAGTCCACTCGAGTTGCAGGCTCGCGAGCGCGGTCGCCTCCGCAGCGGACGTTGCCAGCCGGGGCACCGCGGTCACCGCATTGAGAGCCGCGAGCGCCTGACGCTGGGCGGCGTCGGTGAGCTCGTATGCGGTTGCACTCCACCGCATCCCGCTGGCCACGAACTCCATCCGGAGCTTGAGCGCGCCGAGCGACGCCGTCAGCTCGACGATCTCCTCCGCGATGCTCGCTGCCGAGCCGGGGGACAGCAGTGCACTCTTGGCCGGCAGCGACGCCCCGACCGACAACACCGCGCCGCACAGGTCACCTGCGTCGTCGCCCGACCCATCGAGCCTGGCCGCGGTGCCGCGCATGTCGAGCAGATCGGCCTCGGTCGATGCGGAGCCACCGGTCACCCGGCAGCCGGCGGGGTCAGTCATCGCCGGCTCCCATCAGCAACCGGCTGAACGTGCCGACTCTGGCCTGCACGCGCTCGGCAGTCAACGGCGCGAAGCCGATGTCCCCACTCTCATCGGCGTGCAGGCACCCCCAGCCGCGCTCGAGCAGCTGCATCGACGTGCTCGCTCGCCACTCGCCGTCGACAACCAGCGCGATCGACAGCTGTGCCCGCGCGCCCCACGCGAAATCTGATATCCACCAAGGCAACCCGGGCACCCCGACCTCCGCCAGGGCGACGTCGAGCCGGGACTGGTCCCCGCGACGCGCCAGCTCGGCGAGCGCGAGTGCGTCGCCCGGGCCGAGCGACACGTCGGCCGAGGCGGTCGGAGCCCGCATCTCGACCGCGCCGACCAGCTCCTGCATCGCCGGCACGACCCGGGTGAGCTCGCGGCCGAGTTGGTCACCGGGCCCACGGGTGAGCAGCGACGGACGTCCCCGGCGCGGCGTGAGCAGGGCGAAGTCCTCCCCGGTGCGACCAGCGAGCGCAGTCACCGACCGCGTCGCGGTCGAGGCGTGCAGCGCCAGGTGCGGCAGGCGTCGCAGCGCACTCGCCAGCGCTGCCGCATCGGCGTGCCCCAGCGCGTTGCTGTGCACCGGGACCCCGACCGTGGCGGTCACAGCCCCAGTCCTGCCGGACTGACCACCTTGGCGACGTTCTTCACCCCGTCGACCACCGACCCGACCGCGCGCTCGTGATCCTCGACGTGGCGGGCATGACTCAGCAGCAGCCGGCTCAGCCGGTCCAGATCGTCGGCCCGTGCGCGGAAGTCGCGGGCCCGATCGGTGAGCCGTTGGCGGTATCGGTCGGCGCCGACACTGCGCCACTGCACGCCGGCGTTGCCGGAGACCGCGACAGCAGCCGCTCTGGCTCGTGTCGCGAGGGCTGCTGCTTGCCGGGCCTGCGCCCGGATTTGTGCTGGGTCGTCGGACATGGCAACGACGCTAAGGCGGTCACCGCCTGGCCGGCAGGCTCGGATCGGCCAACTGTGGACAGCCGGTGAACATGCGGGCAGATGTGGATTTCGTTCCGTCATACCTGGTCGGTTGTCGGTGCTCGTGCCTAGGCTCGTGGCAAGGCTCGGTCCGGTGGCGTCCGCACACCCTTGGGCGTCGCTGCCCCCTGACCGGGCAGGAGGTGACACGCAGCGTGACCACCCAGCTCAGCCCACGCATTGCCGACCCGTGGACTGCCGATGCCCTGGCGCGCCGGTATGACCAGGTGCGCGCCCGCACCGAGCAGCTCGCGGCCCCGCTCTCCCCGGAGGATCAGACCGTCCAGTCGATGCCCGACGTCTCGCCGACCAAGTGGCATCGCGCGCACGTGACGTGGTTCTTCGAGACGTTCGTGCTCGCCGAGCACGAGCAGCGGTTCGCGCCATACCAGGACAAATACTGGTTCCTGTTCAACAGTTACTACGAGGCGGTCGGCCCGCGTTATGCCCGCGCCGAGCGGGGCCACATCAGCCGGCCCGGTGCGCACGACGTCGGCAGCTACCGCGGCAACGTCGACACCCGGATGCGCGACCTGATCGACTCCCTCGACGAGGGCACGCTCGACAAGCTCGCCGGCACCATCGAGCTCGGCTTCCACCACGAGCAGCAGCACCAGGAGTTGTTGCTGATGGACATCAAGCACGTGCTGTCGGTCAACCCCCTCCAACCGGTGTATGACGGGAGCCCCGACCAGCCCGGCACCCCGGACCGGCTCGGCTGGGTCGACGTCGAGGGTGGTCTGGTCGAGATCGGCCACGACGGCGAGGGCTTCTCCTTCGACAACGAGCTCCCGCGGCACCGCACGTTCCTCGAGCCCTACCGGCTTGGCGACCGGCTGGTCACCAACGGCGAATGGCTCGACTTCATGACCGACGGCGGCTACGACCGCGCCGAGCTGTGGCTGTCCGACGGCTGGGGCAAGGTGACCGGTGAGGACTGGCGCGCGCCGTTCTACTGGCAGCAGGTCGACGGGGTCTGGTTCGAGCACACGCTGCACGGCACGTTCCCGGTCGATCCGAGCCTGCCGGTCACCCACGTCAGTCACTACGAGGCCGACGCCTACGCGACCTGGGCCGGCAAGCGGCTGCCGACCGAGGCCGAGTGGGAGCACGCCGCGCAGACCCTCGCCGATGAGCCGGACGAGACGGCAAACCTTGCCAATGCCGACACCTTCCACGCCCGCGCGGCCGGGCCGGCAACCGGCGGGTTGCGGCAGTTGTTCGGCGACTGCTGGGAGTGGACGTCGTCGGCATACCTGCCCTATCCCGGTTTTCACCCGGCGGAGGGTGCGATCGGCGAATACAACGGCAAGTTCATGTCCGGCCAGATGGTGCTGCGCGGCGGCTGTGCGCTGACGCCGCCCGGCCACACCCGCGCGTCCTACCGCAACTTCTTCCCGGCCGGGTCGCGCTGGCCGATGACCGGGCTGCGCCTCGCGGATGGCGGTGTTCGATGAGCGACGCCCGCGAACCGGTCGTGTCCGTGCTGCTCGACCCCGATTGGGCGGTCGGCAGCCTGGTCGCCGACATCCGCCGGGGCCTCGGCAGTCATCCGCGCACCATCACCCCCAAGTGGTTGTACGACGACCACGGCTCGGCGCTCTTCGACGAGATCACCCGGTTGCCGGAGTATTACCCGTTCCGTGCCGAGCACGAGATCCTCACCGCGCACGCCGACGAGATCGTGCAGGCCAGCGGTGCCACGACGCTGATCGAGCTGGGCAGCGGCACCAGCGAGAAGACTCGGATCCTGCTCGACGCGTTCACCCAGGACGGGCAGCTGACCCGGTTCGCGCCGATCGACGTCTCCGAAGCGACCCTGCGAGAAGCGGCCGACACCATCGCGCAGCGCTATCCGGGGCTCGCGGTCGAGGCCGTGGTCGGCGACTTCACGCTGCACCTGGCCCACCTGCCCCAGGGTGGCCGCCGCACGGTCGCGTTCCTCGGCGGCACGATCGGCAACCTCTACCGTGAGGAGCGCGCCGCCTTCCTCGGCGCGCTCGCCGACGTGCTCGAGCCTGGCGACTCGGTGCTGCTCGGCACCGATCTGGTCAAGAGCGCCGACCGGCTCATCGCGGCCTACCACGACGAGCAGGGGGTGACCGAGGAGTTCGTGCGCAACGTGCTGCGCGTGCTCAATCGGGAGCTGGACGGCGACCTCGACGTCGGCGCGTTCTCCTACGTGCCGTTCTGGGACCCGCACATGGAGCGGATGGATCTGCGGCTGCGCGCCGAGGAGCCGCAGCGGGTGCGGCTGCCGGGCGCCGACCTCGACTTCGAGCTGGCCAGCGGCGAGGAGCTGCGGGTGGAGATCTCCTCCAAGTTCCGGATCAGTGGCATCGCCGCCGAGTTGGAGGCGGCCGGGCTGGCCGTCACCCGGGTGTGGACCGACGAGGCGGGTGACTTCGCGCTGACGCTGGCGACCCGGCAGGCGGAGTGAGCCGCCCCAGCTAAGGTGCCGGTCATGGCAGACCCGATCGCCGGCCGCTACGAGCTGCACGAGCAGATCGGTGCCGGCGGCGTAGGTGCCGTATGGCGGGCGTTCGACCGCAAGCGCGGCGAGTGGGTGGCGGTCAAGGTGCTCACCCAGAGCGAGGCCGGCACGATGCTGCGCTTCGTGCGTGAACAATCGCTGCGCGTGCGACACCCGCACGTGGTCGCGCCGCAGGGCTTCGCCGCCGACGACGAGTTGGTCGCGCTCTCCATGGAGCTGGTGCGGGGCGGCTCGGTGGCGACCCTGCTCGGCGACCACGGCGCGCTGCCGGAGGCGTATGTCGCGGTGCTGCTCGACCAGGTGCTCGACGCGCTGACCGCGATCCACGGAGCCGGCGTGGTGCACCGCGATCTCAAGCCGGCCAATCTGCTGCTCGAACCCACCGGTGACACAAGGCCGTTCGTGCGGATCTCCGACTTCGGTGTCGCCGCGGTCGTCGGCCAGCCGCGTCTGACCGCTCGCGGCACCACGGTCGGCACCAGCGGCTACCTCGCGCCGGAGCAGCTGGCCGGCGCCGATCCGGACCCGCGCAACGATCTGTATGCCGTGGGCGTCATCGGCCGGCAGTTGCTCACCGGCCAGCCACCCGACGAGTTGCCGACCGACGGAGCCGGCCCGTTGTGGCCGGTGCTGCGTGCGTTGAGCGCCGAAAACCCCGCGGACAGAGTGCAATCCGCAGCCGAGGCGCGGGCGATGCTTGCGCCGGCGGTGCCGGACGGGGCGCCATGGGCCGGCGCGGCCGATGCGCCATACGTCTTTGAGCAGGTGGCCGACGCGCCGGACCCGCAGCCGCCTACCGAACGCATCGCCACGCCTGCCACGGGCGAGCAGGTCGCGGTCGCGCTGCCGAAGCCGAAGCCTGCTGTGCGCCAGGACAACCCAGCACCCGATGACCGGCTTCGCCAGCGGCTGCGCACAGTGATGGCCGCGAGCTTTGCGCTCGCGGCCATCCTCGTGGTGGTGCTGATCGTGCTGATCGCCGGTTAGCGTCGGCGCATCGCGAACGCGGCCACTGCACCGAGCGCCGCGAGGAACGCCGCGCCGCCGCCGACTCCGCCGATCAGCGTCCAGTTGGTGGCACCGTCCGCTGCCGTCGGCGGGTCGCCGATCACCCGGTCCACGCCGGTCACTTCGCTCGACCCGGAAGCCGAACCGCTAGCACTGGCAGTCGATCCCGCGCCATCGTCCGCGGTGGTCGCAACCGTGCCGGTCGGCGTCTTCACCTGCTGACCCGCCGCGAAGGTCGGTGCGCCCTCGCCGGCCTTGCCGGCAGTTGCGACCTGCAGCGTCATCTTCAGCGGCGAGCGCTGGGTGTCCGGCTTGTCCCCGCTCTGGGGCGTGAGCGCAACCGCGATGTAGTAGTCGCCCGGTGCCGACGTGGCTTCGGTCCGCTCGGAGTAGGAGCCGCTGTTGGTGTAGCGGATCGGCACCGTCGTGGCCCCGACCATCGCTCCGTCGTCGCTGATCAACGCCGAGTTGTTGAGCTTGCCGCTGCCGGTGTCCGGCATCTGCTGCGGCAGCCCGTCCTGCACGTAACCGCCGGCCGGCGACAGGATGGAGACCGAAAGGTTGCGGTAGCTGCCCGAGCCGTAGGTCGGATTCTGCTCGGCCGTCGCCTGCGCCTGGATCTGCTGGCCCCAGGTCGCCGGCACCTTGAAGAATTTCGTCTCGCCGGGCAGCAGGTCGAACGACGAGTTCGAGCCCGATGTCACCGGTGACGCATCCGGCAGGCCGGTGCCGCCGGGAGTCGGGGTGGGCGTGGCAGCTGAGGGCATCGTCTGCCAGGTCGGGTCGTCCGCCTCCCGAGGCAGCACGCCTTCGTTGGTCGCGGCCGGCACTTCGACCACGTCCAACTCGACCGGCGTTCCCGCGGCGTCGTTGCCCCAATCGGTCTGCGACACCGACAAGGTCAGGTTCTGCGACGCGCACGCCTTGTTGGTGGTGCTGTTGGTCGACGCCGACGACAGGGCCCCGGTCAGCAGCGTGCGGCCGAAGAGATTATTGGAGGCTGTCGGGGAGATCGACCCGCAGCTGGTGCCGTCGGGAGTCTTCAGTTGCAGTTGCAACTGGCTGTCTTCAGCCGACGGGCGGCTGGTGACCCCGACCAGGAAACTGCTGTTCGGCATGGTGTGCTGTAGCGCGTAGAACTTGGCGACCTTGCCGGTGGCCGGCGCCTTGTCGGTCCAGCGACCAGGTCCGATCACCGGCGCCCCGGAGCTGGTCGGCGTGCCGGTCACTGGCTTGCCGCCGATCGAGAACGGTTGCAGCGCACGGGTTTTCGCGGTCTGCAGCGCGGAGGTGAGCCCGCTGGTGTCGGCCGCGTCGTAGTACTGGCCGTTGGTCGCCGACGCTATGCACTGCAGTTGACCCCGTGCCTTCTGGCTGACCTTGAAGCCGACGACGTCGACCCGCAGGTCGACGCCCTGCTTGGCCAGTTCCTTGGCGGTGACACATGGGTCCGGGGAGCAGGTCGCCTCACCGTCGGAGACCAGCACGATCGAGCGCTGACCCGAGTCGCCGAGATCCTTGGCCGCCTCCTTCAATGCGTATGACGTGGGCGTCTGTCCCTTGGGGGAGTAGCGTCCGATCGCGGCGTTCAGCTTGCTCTTGTCGAGCGTTTCGATCGGCACAACCTGTTGACTGTCGGAACATGCCGCCGCGGTGTCCTTGCCGGGGGACTGCGTCGCGCCATACACCCGCATGCCGACCTGCGAGCCGGCTGGCATGCCGTTCACCATCGTGGTGAGCGCCTGCCGGGCGGCCTGGATCTTGGGTTTGCCGTCGGTTGCCGGATCGGCCATCGAGCCGGATGAATCCAGCACGATCTCTAGTCTGCCGGCCGGGTCGGCGTGCGCGGTCGGCATGACGACCGCGCCCAGCGTGGCGCTGGCGGACAGGGTTGCGGTGGCTGCCGCCATGGCGGCGATGCGGGACGTGGACATGATGCGCCTTCCGTTGTTTCCGTTCGTAATGATGCAACTACTGACGGAAAGAAGCGCGATCTGGTTTCCGATCGTCAACGAGAAATTCTAGGCTGACGCTCATGGACGACATTGCCGCCGGCCGCGCCGCGCAAACCGAGCTGTACGGCGCACCCCTCGCACAGGTCATCGAGCAGATCGGCGGCACGCTCGGGCTCACCCAGGGCCGCATCGCGCAGGTGCTGGGGCTGTCCGCGCCGATGCTGTCGCACCTGGTGAGCGGTCGCCGGGTCAAGATCGGCAACCCGATGGCGCACGCCCGGCTCACCCGGCTGCGGGCGCTCGCGGGCGACCTGGCCGCCGGGCGGCTGACCGAGCAGGAGGCGGCTGCCGTCATACCCGAGATCGAGGCGTCGCAGGACAGTTGGACCACCACCCACACGGTGCCGATCAGCGCGCCGGCGCCCGCTGCGCAGTCCGGCGCGCGGCAGGTGCAGGAGCTCTTCCGTCAGGTTGCCGATGCGGCCGACTGGCTCGCCGTGGCCGACCTGGCCGCATCGGGGCACCCCGAGATCGCCGAGCTGCTGCGCACCTATGGCGCCTCGCGGACCGCCACCGCCGAAGCGCACTGGGAGCGGACGCTGTCGCGCCCCTAGTCGCCGGCATCTCGTAAGCGACCGTGACGTCAGCGCCACCTTCGCTTACGAGACCCGCGGGGGTGACTACTTTCCGCCGCGCTTGACCGCGGCCAGCAGCATGTTCGCCACGTCGACCACCTCGACGTCCTCGCGCGCGTTGCCGTCGGACTGCTCGGCGGTCAGGCCGTCGGTCAGCATCACCCGGCAGAACGGGCAGCCGATCGCGATCCGGTCGGCGCCGGTCGCCACGGCCTCCTTGGTGCGGTTCAAGTTGATGCGGGTGCCGAGCTTCTCCTCCATCCACATGCGCGCGCCACCGGCGCCACAGCAGAAGGACGTCATGCCCGAGCGCTCCATCTCGCGCAGCTCGACACCGGGCAGCGAGCCGATCAGCTCGCGCGGCGGCGCGTAGACCCCGTTGTGCCGACCGAGGTAGCAGGGGTCGTGGTAGGTCACGGTCGGGGCGGTCGAGGCGATATTGGACGTCTCGGCCTCGTCCGGACGGGCCACCGGCACCAGCTTCTTCTCGCGCACCAGGCGGTTGAGCAGCTGCGTGTGGTGCACCACCTCGTAGTCGCCGCCCAGCTGCGGATACTCGTTCTTCAGCGTGTTGAAGCAGTGTGCGCAGGTCACCACGATCTTGGTGGCGCCGGCCTCCTTGAGCGTCTCGACGTTCTGCGACGCCAGCGCCTGGAAGAGCATCTCGTTGCCCGCGCGCCGCGCCGGGTCACCGGTGCAGGCCTCGCCGTCACCCAGCACGGCGAACGAAACCCCAGCAGTGTCAAGAAGTTCGGCGACCGCGCGGGTCGTCTTCTTGGCGCGGTCCTCGTAGGCGCCGGCGCAGCCGACCCAGAAGAGGTAGTCGACCTCGGTGAGCGACTCGACGTCCTGGCCGAAGACCTTCACCTCGAACGGCAGCCCCTTGGCCCAGTCGAGCCGGGCGCGAGCCGCCATACCCCACGGGTTCTGCTTGCCTTCGAGGTTCTTGAAGAGGCCGCCGAGCTCGCTCGGGAAGGCTGACTCGATCAGCGTCTGGTAGCGGCGCATGTCGACGATGTGGTCGACGTGCTCGATGTCGACCGGGCACTGCTCGACGCACGCGCCACAGGTGGTGCACGACCACAGCACGTCCTCGTCGACGATCGCGTCCGCGTCGCCCAGCGGGTTGTATGCCGTGAGCGCCGCCTGCTCGTCATACCCCGTCGCACCGATCAGCGGGATCTCGCTGATCGGGTTGTCGGGCGTCGCCGGGCCGGTGCCGCCGGCCTTCGCCGCCGCCTCGAGGTATGGCGCCTTCGCGTGCGCGTGGTCGCGCAGCGTCATCATCAGCAGCTTCGGCGAGAGCGGCTTGTCGGTGTTCCAGGCGGGGCACTGGCTCTGGCAGCGGCCGCACTCGGTGCAGGTGGAGAAGTCGAGCAGGCCCTTCCAGGTGAACTCCTCGACGTTGCCGACCCCGAAGGAGGCGTCCTCGTCGAGCTCCTCGAGCAGCTCCATCGTGACCGGCTTGCCGTCGACCTCCATCGGCTGCAGCGCGCCGAGCGAGGTGCGGCCGTCGGCGTGCCGCTTGAAGAAGATGTTGAAGAAGGCCAGGAAGCGGTGCCAGGCGACACCCATCGTCACGTTGCGCGAGATGACGATCAGCCAGGTCATCGCGGTGATGATCTTGATCGCCGAGATCACGACGATCAGCGACTTCACCGTGTCGACGTCGAGGGCGTGGAAACCGTTGCCATACCAGAAGGTCAGCGGGAAGTGCAGGGCGTTGGCGGTGCTCTCGCCCTCGTCCTTGGCGATCGCATACTCCAGGCCGCGCAGCACCAGCACGCAGATGATCTCGATCAGGATGACGATCTCGACGAAGTAGGCCTGCCAGAAGGTCGAGCCGAAGAACCGCGAGCGGCGTCCGTCGCGGCCGGCCGAGCGGGCCGGGTGGTTCTTGCGGCGGTTCCAGATCAGCCACACGATGCCGATCAGGCCGCCCCAGCCGAGGACCTCGGTGACCCACTCAAAGAGCACGAAGTGGCCGATGATCGGCAGCACGAAGGTCGGGTCCCAGATCTGGAAGTAGGACGCGAGTACCGCCAGCGACAGCACGATGAAGGAGATCATCGTGAACCAGTGGGCGACCGCCACGATCGGCAGCCGCGACATTCGGGTGTGCCCGAGGAACTCCCGGATCAGCGTCTTGGTGCGTTCGAGCTTGTGGTCGAAGCGGTTTTCCGGCTGGCCGAGGCGGAAGCCGCCGACGATGCTCATGACCGCGGGCACCGCGAAGGCGATGCCGGCGGCGGTGATCGCGAGGGTGAGCACCGCGGCGATGATCTGCAGAGCTGACATGAGGGGCAGTCTAACCAGCTGTTACCGGTCAGTAACCTTCGCCGTCGTGGACGCGGGTTGCGTCATACAATAACGGCCTGTTGGAATGGTCATAACTTCCACCCTGCCGCGCTCGGCGGCCCGAGAAAGAGAAGGTCTCGCCCGTGCCCATCCTCGACGACGTCACCCAGGCGATCGGCAACACCCCGCTGGTCCGCATCAACCGGATCATCGACACGTCCGGCAGCGGTGCGACCGTGGCCGCCAAACTCGAGTTCAACAACCCGGCCGCCTCGGTCAAGGACCGCATCGGTGCCGCGATCATCAAGGCAGCCGAGGAGTCGGGGGAGCTGAAGCCGGGCGGCACCATCGTCGAGGCGACCAGCGGCAACACCGGCATCGCGCTGGCGATGGTCGGCGCCGCCAAGGGCTACAACGTCGTGCTGGCCATGCCCGAGACGATGAGCAAGGAACGCAAGGCCCTCCTCAAGGCGTATGGCGCAGAGCTGATCCTCACCCCGGGTGCCGAGGGCATGAAGGGCGCGGTCAACAAGGCCGAGGAGATCGCCAAGGAGCGCGGCGGCGTGCTCGCCCGGCAGTTCGCCAACAAGGCCAACCCGCAGATCCACCGCGAGACGACCGCCGAGGAGATCTGGAAGGACACCGACGGCAAGATCGACATCCTGATCTCCGGCATCGGCACCGGTGGCACGATCACCGGCGTGGGCCAGGTGCTCAAGGACCGCAAGCCGGACGTCAAGATCGTCGCCGTCGAGCCGGCCGAGTCGCCGATCCTCAACGGCGGAGACCCCGGCCCGCACAAGATCCAGGGTCTCGGCGCCAACTTCGTGCCGGAGATCCTCGACCGCGAGATCTACGACGAGGTCATCGACGTCGACGCGGCGACCGCCGTGGAGTGGGCGCGCAAGGCCGCGACCGACGAGGGCCTGCTGGTCGGCATCTCCTCCGGTGCCGCGCTTGCCGCCGCCGCACAGGTCGCCGCCCGCCCGGAGTCGGCCGGCAAGACGATCGTCGTGGTCATCCCGAGCTTCGGCGAGCGCTACCTGTCGACGATCCTCTTCGAGGGCCTGCTCGACTGACAGACTGACGAGCATGGCGCACCCGACGATGCTGACGACTGGGTCCCGGCGTAAGCCGGTGGCCCAGTCGGTGCGTGACGCGGTCGCAGCGGTCCGGGAAGACCTCGACGCGGCGCTCGTGCGCGACCCGGCGACGACCTCGCGGCTGGAGATGGCGCTCGCGTCGCCCGGCCTGCAGGCGCTGTGGGCGCACCGGGTTTCGCACCGGATGTGGCAGCGCGGCGGCCGCTGGCGGCTGCCCGCTCGGTTGGTCTCGCAGGCCGCCCGGGCAGCGACCGGCGTCGAGATCCATCCCGGCGCGACCATCGGGCGGCGGTTCTTCATCGACCACGGGATGGGTGTCGTCATCGGCGAGACCGCCGAGGTGGGCGACGACGTGATGCTCTACCACGGGGTGACGCTCGGGGGTCGATCGCTCGACCGGGTCAAGCGGCACCCGACGGTCGGCGATGGCGTGACGATCGGTGCGGGCGCCCGCGTGCTCGGGCCGGTTTTCATCGGCCCGCACTCCCAGATCGGCGCCAACGCCGTGGTCGTCAAGGACGTGCCGCCGCAGGCGATCGCCACCGGCATACCCGCCAAGGTGCGCTTTCCGCAGGCGCCGTCCGCGCAGCCGGATCTCTACGCCGACCCGGAGCTGTGGATCTGAAACTCACCGGCGTCTCGTAACTGCCCGTGACGCCGGCGTCACTGCGTCTTACGAGATGCGGAGACAACGCGATGGGGCGTGGTGACCGAAGCCGGTCACCACGCCCCATCGCGTTCGTACGCCGTGCGGTCACTCGCCCTTGGCGGCAGCCTTCAGCTTGGAGCCGACGGTCACCTTCGCAGCCTTCGACGCGGGGATCTGAATCTCCTCGCGGGTGCGGGGGTTGCGGCCGGTGCGGGCCGCGCGGTCGACGCGCTCGATGGTGAGCAGGCCCGGCAGCTGGACCTTCTCGCCACGGCCGATCGCCTCGAGGATGACGTCGTTGAGGCCGCCGATGACAGCGTTGGCGTCCTTGACGCTCACGCCGGTGCGCTGGGCGATCGTGCTCGCGAGGTCAGTGCGGTTCATGAATGGTCCTGTCCTTGTCTCGGGGATCGGCACCCTCCGATGCCGATCCGTCGATCGTGGCAAGCCGCCGGAAACGGCGACTCCGACCCACCCCGACCCGGATATTCCGCGCCATTGCTGGGGTGTGGCTCGCTCCCACGGTAGACGCCGCAGGGGTCGAGGTCCACGACACCCCGCCTTTCGGCGCGTTCAGCGCGTCGCTTCGGCGGCCTTGCTGAGGCTCTCGTCGGCTGCGTCGGCACTGCGTTCGTCCTGGTCGTATGACGCGCCTTCGGCGAGGGTCCCCGGCACGACCGGCCCCGGTTTGTTGCCTACGGCCGCCTGAAACCCAGCAGTGACAGCACTTTTCGCGGCCTGCCCGGCTCCCTTGATGGCGGCCTGGCCCGCCGCTGCGGCGACTTCGGGTCCGCGCTGCTTGATCTGCTCGGCGGTCCTGGTGCGCTGATCGGCGACCGCGGGGTGGTTCCAGGCCTGTCCGGCGATCTGCTTGATCTGTTCGTATCGCTCGCGCCCGGCGCGTGCTCCGAGGACGTATCCGGCGGCGATTCCGACGACGAAGCCCAACTTGCTCATCGCGGTCCTTCCCAAATGGTTGCTTCTTCGGCCTGCGCCACTGGCGCTTCCGACGACCCTACTCGGCGACGAACAGCGGGACGTACCATGTGCAACGTTCCGCTCGACGGCGTCGGCGGACCAGGAGGGCTCGCATAGTGGCCTAGTGCGGCGGTCTTGAAAACCGCTATGCGTTCACGCGCATCGTGGGTTCGAATCCCACGCCCTCCGCCACACCGGCCCGGATTCGACCTATCGTGGACAGCGGACCAGCAGTGAACGAAGGGAATTGGGGGCTTAGGTGTTCGAGCAGGCACTGGCAGATCTGGACGTCGACAAGTTCTGGCGGGACGGTTTCGCGATCCTGCCGGACGCGTACACCGATGACGAGGTCGAGCAGATGCGTCGACAGGTGAGCGCGCACTGCGGATCCGGCGGCGGCGAGCTCGCGACCAGCCCACTGCGCCACGTGCTGACCGACGGCAAGATGGCCGCGGTCGCCGGCAAACTGCTCGGCACCGATCAGATCCTGTATGGCGGGGACAGCTCGGCCACGATCAACGGCAAGATCCGCGCCTGGCACAAGGACAACACCGACCGCCTCGACCGTGACGCTCCCGACTGGGACGACCGCTACACCCAGCTCCGGTTCGGCATCTACCTGCAGGACCACACCGCGCACACCGGTGGCCTCAACGTCAAGGTCGGTTCGCACGACATCTGCGACCTGGAGACGGGCGAGACGACCTACCTGAAGAACAGCCCGCGCGACCTGCTCGTGTGGAGCATGCGGATCACCCACTCGGGCGCCGGGACCCTGCTGAAGGACCCGGAGGCCCGCTTCCCGGAGCCAAACGAGTGGAATGCGTTCCCGGACAACGAGATTGCGCCCGCTCACGATGAGCGGATGGCGATCTTCGCCCACATCGGCGCCGACGACAAGCATGGCCGCCGCTACCTCGACTACCTCAAGACGCGCACCTACATGGTCAATGCGTGGCGCTCGCGACCGTTCACCGACGAGATCCGCGCCGAGCTCGCGGACGCCGGGTTCGTCGTGCGTGACATGCCGTCCGAGGTCAAGGACGACAAGCGGGCCGGGCGCAAGAAGGACTGGGAACCGTTCTGGTACATGGGTATGCCGCAGCCGGAGCCTGAGACCAAGATCGTCTACCGCGACCGCCCCGTGCCAGCCGCCGCGCAGCAGAGTTTCACCCAGCGCTACGGCCGCGCCGTCAAGCGCCGGCTGCGAGGTGTGGCCGGCGGTGCGCTGGAGGGTTGGCGGGGCGCCGCGCCCAAGGGCAAGCGCTGAAACTTCCTTATCCAACAATCAGTTTCGGCGGTTGCGGAGGGTGGCCGTCCGCACCCGAATATCTGCCAACTGCTCGTCACCTCACGTTCACATCGAGCGTGCTACGGTCATGGTTCGAATGCAGTTGCAGTTCCTCGTTGGACTCCGGCGCCCGCACCGACGGGCGCCACAGTTTGTGAGCGGTAGTTCACCCATTGGGGGGATGCCTCAGCTTTCGACGGCCGCGTAAAGTTCGCGACCGGCAGCCATGAAACAAACAGATTGAGAGTTACCCCCAATGGCACAGGGAACCGTCAAGTGGTTCAACGCTGAGAAGGGCTTCGGCTTCATTGCCCAGGACGGCGGCGGCCCCGACGTCTTCGTTCACTTCTCCGCGATTCAGACTCAGGGCTACCGCAGCCTTGAGGAGGCGCAGCGCGTCGAGTTCGAGATCACCCAGGGCGACAAGGGCCCGCAGGCCACCAACGTGGTCCCGGTCTGAACGTCCTAGACATCAGACTTCTCATGGCCGGGTACTGACCCGACCAGCACGAACCCCGGCACCGACTCGGTGCCGGGGTTTTGTGTCTGCCGGGCCGGTCAGCTGGCGTCGAGTGTGGTCAGGAAGTCCTTGGCAACCGGGGCCGCAACGGTGCCCCCGCTCTTGCCGCTCGGCACGTCCTCGACCAGGACGCAGAACGCCACGTTGCCCTGCCAGCCCGCGAGCCACGCGTGTGCGCCGCTCTTGCCACCCTCGGAGAACTCCGAGGTGCCGGTCTTGGCATAGACGTCGCCGCCGGGTGTCTTCTTCAGCTCGGTTGCGGTGCCATCGGTGACGGTCAGCCGCATCATCGACCGCAGCTCGCCGATTGCCTTGGCATCCAACGGTTTCGGGGTCCGCGAGCCGTCCTGCGCCGGTGTGGTGACGAGGGCAGGCGGGATCATCGACCCGCGTGCGACCGAGCCGGCCATCACCGCGACGGACAGCGGCGAGGCGAGCACTCGGCCCTGTCCGAAGACCGAAACCGCTTTGTCCGTAGGGCCGTTCGCGACGGGCACGTTCCCGGCGTAGGCGCCGGCGAAGCCGACCTGCTTGCTCCAGTCGACGCCGAACCCCAGTGCATTCGCCGCCTTTTGCAGGTCGGTGTCGCTGAAACCCTTGGTGGCGTTGACGAATGCGGTGTTGCACGACTTGGCGAAGTCCTCGCTGAACTTCGGTTTGCCGGCCGTCTCGCCCTCGAAGTTGCCGATCTGGTAGCCGTCGACCACGACGTTCTTCGGGCAGGGCACGATCGTGTTCGGGTCGAATCCCTTGCTGAGCAACGCGTAGGCGCTGGCGATCTTCATCGTCGAGCCCGGCGCGTAGTGGCCGCTCATCGCCCGCTCAATGCCGTATGACGGGGAGTTTGCCGCCGCGAGCACGTTGCCGCTCTTGACGTCCAACGCGACTATCGCGGCGGGTTTGCCCTTCTGCCCGGCCAGCGCCTTCTCCGCGGCGGTCTGCACACGCGGGTCCAGCGTGGTGGCGACGGTGCTGCCACTCTTGGCGGGCGTGCCGTACAGCACCTGGCTGGTGTCGGAGTGTGGCGTAATGGTGAAACCCGGTGTCGCACCGAGGGTTTGGTCATACTGCGCCTGCAAACCGGACAGGCCGACGATCTGCCCGGGGCGATACTTGCCGGGGTTCTTCTTGAGCATGTCGGCCGTTGCCGGGCCGACCGAGCCGAGCATCGGCTGCCCCCAGGTGCGGGTCGGCGCGAGCGGCTGCTGCCGCTGCTCGACGATGATCCCGGTGAGGTCCTCGACGGCGTTCTGCACCACGACGTAGTCGTCGCCGCGGTAGGTCACGACCGGGATCGGCGCCTTCGAGCCGGACTTCTTGGCGGCCTGCAACTTGGTGACCAGACCGGGGATGTCGGTCGCGTTCTGCAGCTGCGTCACCGACCCTTCCGTCGCCTTCACCGGGTCGATGGACAGGTCGTAGACCGGTTGGTTGGTCATCACGTCGCTGCCCTCGGCGCCCTTGATCTCGCCACGGGAGCCGGGCGCGGTGTTGACCGCGAACGAGTCGTCCGCCTGCAGTTTGGGGTGCCAGAGCGAGGAGTTCGCGCTGACCTGCACACCCCAGGTGCCGTTCTGCTTGACCAACTGGACGGGGTCGTCCCAGCTGAAGGTGCGGCCCTGTCCGAGTGACCAGTCCACGCGCAGCGTCGCGGTGGCGTTGTCACCGTCCCGATTGAACTTGGCGACATTGACCGCGATCGGCCCGTTGCCGAGCGCTCCGGTCGCGGTGGCGAAGTTCGCAGCCGCGGCCTGCGGGGAGGTGCCGACATACGTCGCCTGGTCCAGGGTGCGCGCCGACCAATCACGGGCGAACGCGGTCACCGCGGCGCGCGCCGCATCGTCGGCCTTGCTGACCTCCTGGCCCTGCTGCCAGAACATGTATCCGCCGACTCCGGCAGCAACCACGAGGGCGCCGCCGGTGACGCCGAGCACGGTGCGAGAGCTCATTAGCAGCTGTCGGCGGTGTCGCTGATCGGGTTGGCCGAGGTGGAGGAGCTGCTGGAGCTCGGCGCGGTCGAACTGCTGCTCGGGCTCGGCGCCGGCGAGCTGCTCTTCTTCGGCGTCGCGGCCTTCGGGTTGTGCGGGGTCTCGATCGCCTTCTGCACCAGCGAATGGATCTTGGGGTAGTTCGGGTTGGAGTTGCTGACCGGATCGGAGATGTTGACCGAGCGCATGTTGCCGCTCTTCATCCGCTCGGCGAGCGTCGCGAAGGCGGGCAGGTCGTCCTGGTTCATGTCGATCCGGATGTTCTTCTGCGCGACCGACATGATCGAGGTGAACTTGGTGACCATCGTGAACGGGTCGACCTGCGAGATCAGGTTGTTGATCATGCAGCGCTGCCGGCGCATCCGCTGGTCGTCGCCGCTGGCGACGCGACTGCGGGAGTACCACAGGGCGTGGAAGCCATCCAGCTTCTGATAGCCGGGCTTGATCATGCCGGTGATCGAACCCGGTATGACGTTGCCCGCGCTGTCCAGCTTGCCGCCGATCGGGATGCCGTCGTAGCCCGAGTTGGGGTCGGGCTTGACGTTGACGTAGACCCCGCCCATCGCGTCGACCAACTGCTGGAAGCCCTGCAGGTCGACGGTGGCGGTGTAGTCGATCTTCAAGCCGGTGATGCCGGTGACGGCGTCGCGAGTGGTCACCAGCCCGGGGTCCTCGCTGTCGGCGGGGAAGAGGTCCTTGTTGTCCTCGCCCGCCTGCCAGATGCCCTCCATCAGGCCGCAAGCGTTGTCGTTCTGCCCGGGCAGGCAGGTGAATCCGTTGGGGTACTTGGAATAGAGGGGGTTGGACGGTGGCAGCGGGGCGCGGCCCATGTTGCGTGGCACGCTCACCAGCACGGTGTCACCGGTCTTGGTGTCGACGCTTGCCACGATGAGCGAGTCGGGGCGCTGCTTGACCCGGTCGGCACCGGCATCCGAGCCGAACAGCAGGATGTTGACCCTGGGGATGTCCTTCCACGGGTTGCTGCCGCCGCCGGGGTTGACCGCGTCCTTGTTGCTCTGGCCCTGGAAGACCGAGGCGAACGTGTCGCGGGTGACCCAGACGTCACGGGTGGCGATCGCGGTCGGTGCGGCGACCACCAGGCACATCAAAGTGGCGAAGCCGGCGTGCAGTGCGCGCGTCTGGCTGGGCCAGCGCAACTGGGCCGTCGTGACGGCCGTGAGCACGATGCCGGCCAGCCACAACAGGCCGCCGCCGATGCACATGCCGAGCAGCAGGATCAGGCCCTTGGTGGTCAGCAGGCGGGCGCCACCTTGCACCAGGCCACCGCTCAGCACGATGATCCCGAGGCTGATCGCCGCGATTGCGACCAGGCCGAGGAAGAGCAATCCGATGTTGCGCCGGCGGGTCCACAGCAGGCCGAGTCCCGGCAGCAGCGCCGACAAGGCGGTCAGGCCGATGGCTCTGCGCACCTCGTGCGATCGGACCTCTCGAGCCGCCTGTCGTGTCTTCGGGGCCGAGGTCTGCTCCTCGCGTCCGGCGAGTGCTCGTCGGCTGGCGATGATGGTCTCGTCGGGGTCGACCGCAGGACGCCGCGGGGACCGTCCCCCGCGTCGTGATGCTGGTGTGTGGGCATCGCCCGTCATACGCCTGCCTTCGCTGTTACCGATCCGTGACAATTATGACCGTCGGTCATTCTCACCCACCCCCGGGATCGTCGTCCCCCGAATCAGAAGACGCCGAAGGACACCGTTCGGTTGCGTCGAGCTCGTACCCGTTTTGGACGGAGTGCCACCCCTTGGGTAGCCTTGCCACGCTTCACCATGGTGCATGTCTGACGGGCGGATACAAAAACACCGCGTGTCTGTGAGCGAGCCAGGTGTGCTGGAGGCGTCGCCTAGTCTGGTCTATGGCGCCCGCCTGCTAAGCGGGTTTGGGGCTTAAAACCCCATCGAGGGTTCAAATCCCTCCGCCTCCGCAAAACTGAGCAGGACCCCGACACGATTTTGGTCGGGGTCCTGCTCAGTTTTATTGGCAGGGGCCGGCGTCAGCGGATGGCCGGAGTGCAGCGCTCGCGCACGCTGAAAAGTGCTCTGCCCGCGTGGTTTTCGCGTCATACCTGCACGCGGGGAGCGGTGTTCGCGTCGCTCGCCGAGTCACCGGACTCGGCCGGCTGGCGGTGCGGCAACCAGATCGAGAAGACCGTGTTGCCGGGGGTTGACTCGACACCCACCCGTCCGTGGTGGGCGGTGACGACGGCGTGCACGATCGACAACCCGAGGCCGGTCGACCCTTCGGACCGGCTGCGCGCGGAGTCGCCGCGGGTGAACCGCTCGAAGATGCGGGGCACGAGTTCGGCGGGTATGCCGGGTCCGTTGTCGCTGACCTGCAGCAGCACGCCCTCGCCGTCGGGCCGCAGCGACATCACCACCCGGGTGCCCTCCGGTGTGTGCCGGCGTGCGTTGGCCAGCAGGTTGATCACGACCTGGCGGATGCGCGAGGCGTCGCCCTCGACCTCGACCGGATCCTCGGGCAGGTCGAGCGACCACAGATGCCCGGGCCCGGCGACCTGCGCGTCACTGACCGTCTCGATCGCGATGATCGTCAGGTCCACCTGGGAGCGTTCCAGGGGGCGCCCGGAGTCGAGCCGCGCAAGCAGCAGCAGATCCTCCACGAGCGCGGTCATGCGGTCGGCCTCGGATTCGATGCGGCCCAGCGCGTGGGTGACGCCGGTCGGCACCGGCTCCGGCTCGCGGCGGGACAGTTCGGCGTAGCCGCGGATCGAGGCGAGCGGCGTGCGCAACTCGTGCGAGGCGTCGGCGACGAACTGCCGCACTTGCTGCTCGCTCTGGTGCCGGGCGGTGAGCGCGTTGTCGATGTGGTCGAGCATCCCGTTGAGCGCGGCGCCCACCTGACCGACCTCGGTGCCCTCGTCGGTGTCGCGGGCCGCGACGCGTTCGGTCATCACCACTTCGCCGGACGACAGCGGCAGGCGCGAGACCCGGGTGGCGGTCGCGGCGACCCGGCGCAGCGGTTCCAGGTTGCGCCGGATGATGTATGCCGCGGCCAGTCCCACCAGGATCACGCCCGAAGCGCTGAGCAGCGCCACCGCGGCGGCGGTCTTGGCGACGGTCGTCCTGGTCGGACCGGTGGGCAACCCGATCACGGTGTTCACCGGTTTGGGGGCCGCCGAGTTGGCGGACGTCGCGACGACAGCGTTGGATTGCACTGCGATGACGCGATATTCGCCGAGCGACCCGCCAAGATCGATCGAGGAGGGCTGCTGCCCGATGCCGGCCTTCTGCAGCAGTTCGACCTGCGCATCGGTGAGGTGGTCGATGTTGCGATAGCTGTAGACGCTGTTGTCGGACTCGACCGAGTAGTCCGTGGAGAACCCTCCGGGGTTGAGCCCTCCCGAGCTCTTGACGAGCAGCTTGGCAACCTTGCCGGTCGACTGGTCAAGGGTGACCCGGAGGGACTGCCCCGCCACCGGCGGCGGGCCGCCGACGGTGAGTCGTCCGTCGGGGCCGTTGAACGCCCGCGCCGACTGGTAGAGCTGGTTGTCGACCTGGCCTTGCAGCATGCGGTTGAGCTGCCAGACGGTGAGCGCACCCACGGCGAACGTGATCGCGAGGAAGAGCAGCAGCATCCAGGCGACGAGCTTGGTGCGCAGCGTCCACCGCGACGGGTTCAGGGAGGCGCTCATCGAGGCGGTGGGCTCCCTCAGCCGGCGGGCTTGAGCACGTAACCCGCGCCGCGCATGGTGTGGATCATCGGCTCGCGGCCGGCGTCGATCTTCTTGCGCAGGTAGGAGATGTAGAGCTCGACGACGTTTGCCTGACCGCCGAAGTCGTAGTGCCACACCCGGTCGAGGATCTGCGCCTTCGACAGCACCCGCTTCGGGTTGCGCATCAGGTAGCGAAGAAGCTCGAACTCCGTTGCTGTCAAAGAGATTTCGTCATCGCCGCGGAACACCTCGTGGCTGTCCTCGTCCAGGCGCAGGTCGCCGACGGTGAGCACGGACGACGACTCCTCGGTCATCGCCACCGAACGCCGCAACAAGGCACGCACGCGGGCGACGACCTCCTCAAGGGAGAACGGTTTGGTGACGTAGTCATCACCACCGGCGGTGAGTCCGGCGACGCGGTCCTCGACTGCGTCGCGCGCGGTGAGGAAGAGGACTGGCAGCGAAGGGTCGTCGTCGCGCAGGCGGCGCAGCACCTCCAGCCCGTCGAAGTCGGGGAGCATCATGTCGAGCACCACCGCGTCGGGCCGGAACTCCTTGGCCGTCCGGACCGCGCCGGAGCCGGTGCCGGCGCTCTTGATGTCCCATCCCTCGTAACGCAGTGCCATGGACAAAAGCTCGGTCAGGTTGCTCTCGTCGTCGACGACGAGGACGCGGACAGCGGTGCCATCGGGGCGCTTCAGGCCGGGTGCGGTGCTCATGGTGCCTCACTCTCGCGTCACTCGCTGTGCCTGACCACTGGCAATTCTATGGTCATCCTGTGTGGCTGCTGTATGACGCGACGGGCCCGGCCCTACCGTCTCACCCGCCCCACAGGTTGAACCGGCGGACCGCGCCCTGCTGGTAGTCCACGAAGTACATGCCCCCGAAGGGTCCGGCGGTGATGCTGCGCATAGTGTGCGCCGGCAACTGGGCGAGGAAGCGCGGCGCGCCGCCGGGTGAGCGGGTCCAGACGCAGCCGCGGGCGAAGTCGCCGAAGAACAGGTTGCCGCGATATCGAGCGGGCAACCACCAGGAGTCGGGCGCGTAGGCGACACCCATCGCCGAACTGCCCTTGCCGGTCGGGCAGGGCTCGCCGGGGGTGAGCGGCTTCCCGTGCCGCCACTGGATGGAGGGACGCAGCACCGTGCCGGCGGAGGGGGACAGGCCGGCGCACAGCGGGCCGTTCTGGAAGCGCTCGCCGACCTCCCAGCACGGCCAGCCGGAGTTGACCGCTGACGGTCCCGCGAGGGGCTGGGCGACCTCGTAGATCGCCTCGTCCCTTCCCTGCCCGATCGAGCTGATCGCGAGCGCGCCGGTGCCGGGCTGGAATGTCATCCGGAACGGGTTGCGGAAGCCGAGCCCGATGATCCGGCGGCGGTTCGGGTCGTCCGACGCCTGCCACGGGTTGCCTCGAGCGCCCTCGCCGGTGTTCGGGTCGATCCGGATGATCTTGCCGTTCAGTGACGGGTGAACGGCCGGGTCGCGCGCGTCCAGCGGCGCCATCCGGCTCGGGTACTTCGCCGGGACCTGTGCGGCGCAGGCGCGACGCTGTGTGGTGTCGTCCCAGGTGCCTGACTCCGGCGTGCCGTCCCCGGCCGACGCGTAGAGCGTGCCGTCACGCCCGAAGAGCAGGTCACCGATGCCGTGGGTCCGCACCGCCTGGCACCAGCCGGAGTCGACGAGGGTCGTGCGACCGGCGATGTACTTCACGAAACGGCCGCCGGCGAACCGGGTCCCGACCCGCAGCCGGACGATCTTCGCGTCGGCGATGCACCGGCCGTCCGGAGGGCAGTCAGCGGTGGTCAATCGGCCGGTCCCGTCGAGCTTGGCGTTGGACAGGTAGAACGCATAGACGTAGGGCCGGAACGGCCAGCCCGGGTCGAGCGCGACGCTGCTCAGGCCATCGTCACCGACGACCAGGGTGTCATCGGACAGATCACGCCCGTCCGGCCCGGTGAGTACGGTGCCGCTGCGCGCCCAGGTGCTGCCGAACCACACGATCCGGCCGCTCTTCTCGGCGACCACCGCGTCGCCGAACGGCCCGAACCGCACCTGCGCGACGCCGTCCTTGTTTCGCGCACCGCGCAGGCCGGGTGCGGTCTGGCCACGCCCGTCGACCAGCGGGGTCTGGCTGTCCCAGAGCGTGCTCGTGGTCATCCGGTCGGCCCCGCGTTCCTGCGCCGAGGCCGGCGAGGACGCGAGCCCGAGGCCGCCGAGCAGGCCGAGAAGCAGTAATGCGGCGAGGGTGCTGAGCGCGAAACGGTGAGAGCGGGCTGCCCGCTGAGCCATCGGTGTCGATCTTCCCCGGTCGATTCGTGCTTGACGGGTGACAAGCACGAAGGGCGACCCTGCCAGACGAGTGTCAAGATGTGCAAGTGCCGAACGTCCCCTGCCCGTCCGCTGGATCTGGCGTCGGCACCTGCCGACCTACGATGGGGTCACGAGCCCGGGAGGGAGGTCCGATGCCGCAGCTGCCGCAGCCGGATGCCGCAGGTCCGACGCGCCGCGCCGCGGTCGCAGCGGGTGCGGCCTCGGTGGTGGGCCTCCTCGCCGCGTGCAGCGGCGGGAGCGGCGGGTCGGCTGGCGCATCGAGCCGGTCCGGCGCCAGCTCCTCGGGCACGGTCCCCCAGACGGCGGTGACCGACGTCGCAACCGGCCTGCGGGCGCCGTGGTCGGTTGTGTGGGCCGGTGCGGCCCCGCTGCTAAGCCAGCGCGACGACGCGCGCATCCTGCAACTCGACGGTGACCGCACGCGTGAGGTGGCGACCGTGCCCGGTGTCGGACACGGCGGGGAGGGCGGCCTGCTCGGTATGGCGGTGCGCGACGACCGCCTCACGGTCTACTACACCGGCACCGATGACGCCAATCACGTTGTCAGCTATGCGATTTCGAAGTCCGGTTCGCAGGTCCGGCTGGGTGATCGCAAGGTCGTGCTGGAGCGGCTGCCGGCGGCGGGCATTCATAACGGCGGCCGCATCGCGTTCGGCCCGGACGGCATGCTCTACGTCGCGGTCGGCGACACATCGGACCAACAGGCAGCGCAGGACCGGACCAAACCGGCCGGGAAGATCCTGCGGGTCACCCCCACCGGTCAGGTGCCGCCGGACAACCCGTTCCCCGGCAGTCCGGTGTGGTCGCTCGGCCACCGCAACGTGCAAGGTATGGCGTGGGCTGCGGACCGCACGATGTTCGCGGCGGAGTTCGGCGCCAACGCCTGGGACGAGCTCAACGTCATCCGGCGCGGCGCCAACTACGGCTGGCCCGTGCACGAGGGCAGGGCGTCGGATCCGCCATACGTCGACCCCGTGCAGCAGTGGCCGACCTCGCAGGCGAGCCCGAGCGGCATTGCGATCACCGGCGGGACGATCTACATCGCCTGCCTCGGCGGGCGGCGGCTGCGCGCGGTGCCGGTCGCCTCGCCCGGCACCGGGCGGGAGTATTTCGTCGGCCGCTACGGCCGGTTGCGCGACGTCGCGGTCGCGCCCGACGGTGCGCTGTGGGTGCTGACCAACAACACCGACGGCCGCGGCGCGCCGAACCCCGGTGACGACCGGATCCTGCGCGTCGAGCCGTCGGCGCTGCGCTGATGCGTTACTTGGTGGCAGTGACCTTCCGCAGCCCCTGCCGCATCTCCTGCGCGCGCAGCCGCGCCGCATCGCTGTCGCTGTCGTTGTCGAGCTCCTGGGAGGCGCGCTCGGCGGCGACCCGCTCGCGGTAGGTCTCGATCTCGCGCCGCTTGGTCTCCTCGTCCCAGCCCAGCACGTCGGCCATGATGTCGGCCGTCTCGGCTGCGGCGTCGACACCGCGATGCTTGGTCTCGATCGACATCCGGGTGCGGCGCGCGAGCACATCCGACAGGTGCAGCGCCCCCTCGTGCGTCACGGCGTACTTGAGCTCGACGCGCAGGTAGTTCTCGGCCGACTTCACCGGCTCCAGCAACGACGGGTCGTCGGCCGCGAGCGCCAGCACCTCGTCCAGCTTGGACCCGTAACGGCCCAGCAAGTGCTCGATGCGCCACTCGGGAAGCCCTGTCTCTGCTGACAATTCATGTGTCAGGTTGACCATCGCCGCGTAGCCGTCAGCGCCGACGAGCGGCACGTGCTCGGTCACCGACTCCTTGATCTCACCGAGGTCCTTCCCGGCGACGTCGATGGCGTCCTGCGCCATCACCCGGTAGGTGGTGTATTTCCCGCCCGCGATGGAGACGAGGCCGGGCTGGGGTCGGGCGACCGCGTGCTCGCGGGACAGCTGGCTGGTGTCCTCGCTCTCCCCCGCCAGCAGCGGACGCAGACCCGCGTAGACCCCGAGGATGTCGTCCTTGGTGATCGGGGTCGCGAGCACCGAATTCGCGTGTTCCAGCAGGTATTCGATGTCCTGGGCCGTAGCGGCGGGGTGCGCCAGGTCGTGGGTCCAATCGGTGTCGGTGGTGCCGATCAGCCACTGCTGACCCCACGGGATCACGAACAACACCGACTTCTCGGTGCGCAGGATCAGGCCGACCTCGCCGGCGATCCGGTCGCGCGGGACCAGGATGTGCACGCCCTTGGACGCGCGCACCCGGAAGCGGCCACGGCCGCCACTCATCTTCTGCACGTCGTCGGTCCACACGCCCGTCGCGTTGATGACGACTTTGGCTCGTACTGTTGCGGTTTCGCCGGTTTCGACGTCGCGCACCACCGCACCGACGACCCGGTCGGCCTCCTTGAGGATCTCCACGACCTCGGTGGAGTTGCGCACCACGGCGCCGTAGTGCGCCGCCGTGCGAGCGACGGTGAGGGTGTGTCGAGCGTCGTCGGCCTGCGCGTCGTAGTAGCGGACCGCACCGACCAGGGCATCGGACTTCAAACCAGGGAAGAGCTTGAGGGCGCCGCCGCGTGTCAGGTGCTTCTGACGGGGCACCGACCGGGCGCCACCCATCTGGTCGTACATTGCCAAACCCGTTGCGACATAAGGGCGTTCCCAACCGCGGTGGGACAGCGGGTAGAGGAACGACACCGGGTGCACCAGGTGCGGTGCGATGGTGGTGAGCATCAGCTCGCGCTCCTTGAGGGCCTCGGCGACCAGGCCGAAGTTCATCTGCTCCAGGTAGCGCAGGCCGCCGTGGAAGAGCTTGCTACTGCGTGACGACGTGCCACTGGCGAAGTCTCGCGCCTCGACGAGCGCGGTCCGCAAGCCACGGGTAGCCGCGTCGAGCGCGGCGCCGGCACCGGTCACGCCGCCGCCGATCACCAGCACGTCGAATTCGCGTTCCTGCAACTCTTCCCAGGACTGGGCACGTTCCTTGGGTCCGAGTTGTGCGGTGAACGGCTGCATGACCATGACTGGGCTCCCTCGAAATCCGTTACGACATCTGTCAGCTTAAGCGCGTCCGTCGCCGTGGCTCGCGGCGGCCGCAAGGTTGCCGACCTGCTGCGGAACGGATGCGAGATGGGCCACACTGAGCGGGTTCCTGGCGGACCGGGGGAGCGCCTCGCCGTCCGCCTGCGCTTCGAGCGGAAGGCTTTTCGATGACCCTGTGGGGCATTTTCTTCAGTGAGGTGATCGGCACCGCGATCCTGATCATCCTCGGTGTCGGTGTGGTCGCGAACGCCGTGTTCCCGAAGAACAACGGCTACGAGGGCGGCAACCTGATGATCAACTTCGGGTGGGGCATCGGCGTGCTCGCCGGTGTCTACGCCGCCTACAAATCGGGCGGACACCTGAATCCTGCTGTGACGCTTGGTATTTGGGCTTCGGGTGCGAAGGAATTCGTGCCCGGCATCGCGGTCGACCTGAGCTCCATCGCGGTCTATCTGTGCGCCGAGATGATCGGTGCGTTCATCGGTGCCGTGATCGCGTGGGCGGCATACAAGAAGCAGTTCGACGAGCGCGGAGATGCGCCCAGCCTGGTCTTCTCGACCGGCCCGCTGATCCCCAACGTCGCCTGGAACCTGGTCACCGAGATCATCGGCACTTTCATCCTGGTCTTCGGTGCGCTGAGCTTCGGAGCCTGGGACGGTGGCAAGGGCACGATTCTGGAAGCCGTTCCGGTGGCCTTGCTCGTGGTCGGCATCGGTGCCAGCCTCGGCGGCCCCACCGGATATGCGATCAACCCCGCGCGTGACCTCGGCCCACGCATCGCGCATGCGGTGCTGCCGATCCCGAACAAGGACTCCAGCAACTGGGGTTACGCGTGGATCCCGGTCGTCGGCCCGATCGTCGGCGGCATCCTCGGAGGTCTGATCTTCCACTGGTACAGCAGCTGAGCGACGTCAATCGTCATACGACAGAATAGAATTGAGCGAAGGAAGCGAATATGAGCAAGTACATCGCATCGGTCGACCAGGGCACGACGAGCACCCGTTGCATCATCTTCGACCAGGACGGTGCCATCAAGGCCGTCGCCCAGATGGAGCACGAGCAGATCTTCCCCAAGGCGGGCTGGGTCGAGCACAACCCGCAGGAGATCTGGGACAACACTCGCAAGGTGTGCGCCGAGGCGCTGGCGCAGTTGGACCTGTCTGCCTCCGACATCGCCGCGGTCGGCATCACCAACCAGCGTGAGACGACGCTGGTCTGGGACAAGAACACCGGCAAGGCGGTCTACAACGCAATCGTCTGGCAGGACACCCGCACCGACAAGATCTGCCAGGAACTGGCCGGCAGCGAGGGGCCGGACCGGTTCAAGGCCAAGACCGGCCTGCCGCTCGCGACCTATTTCGCCGGACCGAAGGCGCGCTGGGTCCTGGACAACGTCGAGGGTGCACGCGAGAAGGCCGAAGCCGGCGACCTGCTCTTCGGCACCATGGACACCTGGGTGCTGTGGAACATGACCGGCGGCGTCAACGGTGGCGTGCACGCGACCGACGTCACCAACGCCTCCCGCACGCTGATGATGGATCTGGAGACCCTCGACTGGGACGACGACATCGTCGCCGAGATGGGCCTGCCGAAGTCGATGCTGCCCAAGATCGTGTCCTCCTCGGAGGTCTACGGCAAGGTGCGCGAGCGCGGTGTGCTCGCCGGAGTCGACATCGCCGGGATCCTCGGCGACCAGCAGGCGGCGACGTTCGGGCAGGTCTGCTTCGAGCCGGGTATGGCGAAGAACACCTACGGCACCGGCAACTTCGTGCTGCTGAACACCGGTGAGGAGAAGGTGCTGTCCAAGAACGGTCTGCTCACCACCGTCTGCTACCGCATCGGCGATGCCAAGCCGGTCTACGCGCTCGAGGGCTCCATCGCGGTCACCGGGTCACTCGTGCAGTGGCTGCGGGACAACCTGCAGATCATCAAGGCCGCGCCGGAGGTCGAGGACCTCGCCAAGTCGGTCGAGGACAACGGCGACGTCTACGTGGTGCCGGCGTTCTCCGGGCTGTTCGCGCCGCACTGGCGCAGTGACGCCCGCGGCGCGGTCGTCGGGCTCACCCGCTTCGCGAACAAGGGACACATCGCCCGGGCCGCGCTGGAGGCCGTTGCCTTCCAGAGCAAGGAGGTCGTCGACGCGATGAACGCCGACTCCGGCGTCGACCTGACCGAGCTCAAGGTGGACGGCGGCATGGTCGGCAACGACACGCTGATGCAGTTCCAGGCCGACCTGCTCGACGTGCCGGTGATCCGGCCGAAGATCACCGAGACAACGGCGCTCGGCGCGGCATACGCGGCGGGCCTGGCGGTCGGCTTCTGGAAGGACGAGGCGGAGCTGACCAAGCAGTGGGCCGAGGACAAGCGGTGGGAGCCGCAGATGAGTGAGCAGGACCGCACGCGGCTGATGGCCAAGTGGAGCAAAGCCGTGCAGCGCACGCTCGACTGGGTCGACGCGGAGTAGCTAGCCGCCGTAGCCGGCGAACACCACGTCGCCCGACAGCGACACGGTGTATGACGTGCCCGGGAACGTCCAGCCGGCGCCCGACTGCACCCAGCCCTGCCCGGGCAGGGCCGCCGCCCAGTAGTCGGCGATCGAGCTCGGGGCCGACAGGATCCGGTAGCGCGGGCCGGAGCCGTTGATGACCAGCCACTTTGTGCCGGCCGGCATCGGGATGCTGTAGGTCGCGCCGCTGCCGTCCTCGAGGGTTGCGAAGAGCGGCACCGGGCCGTCGTAGGTGACATCCGGCGCGAGGCCCGACGCCTGCGGCAGATCACTCGACATCAGCGGCGGCGCCGCGGCGCGTGGCGCCAGCTGAATCGAGCGGTCCGGGGTGGAGCCGGCAGCCGACGGGCTGACCGGCTCGGAGGACGGCGAGGGCTCCGCACTGGATGTGGTCGGTGACGGCGCGCTCTGCGTCGTCGTTGGCGTCGCCCGGTCGGGCGATGGCGCGGTCGTGGTGCTGCCCTGCGGCTGCTGCGGGCCGGGTTGGGCGGTGCGCTGCGTGCCTTGCGTGGGCTGCGTCATACCCGTCGAGCCGGAGGCGGTGGGTGCCGACGTCGGTGCCGTGACGCTGCTGCTCTGGGTGACGGTGCGCGCCGCGTCGACCACCCGGCCGTTGTCGTCCGGCTGGATGGTCAGGGCGAGCACGCCGGCCGCCGCTGCTGCGGCGGCGAGCAGCCCGGCACCGGCCAGGACTCCCCGCCGCGGCCCGCGGCGGGCCGCGGTCGTGGCGAGCTGCCGCTCGAAGTCCGACTCCCGGTCCCGGTCGAGGGATTCGGGGGTGACTTGCGACGCCTTGGCCTCGAATGCCTCGCGCAGGCGGCGCTCCAAGTCGTCGTGCGCAGTCATTGGTCGCCTCCCTGCATGATCGTGGTGAGGGCCGCCATGGCCCGGCTTGCCTGTGACTTCACTGTTCCCTTGCTGATGCCGAGCGCGGCGGCGATCTCTGCCTCGGACATGTCCGACCAGTAGCGCAGCACGAGCACCTCACGCTGCCGTTGCGGCAGTTGGCCGACCGCCCGCAGCACCTCCTGGTGCTCCTCGGCCAGCAGGACATCGCTGTCCGCGGCCGGCGCGATGTCCGGCTCGGCGACCTTCAGGTGCTCGCGGACGGTGCGTCGACGACGCAGCATCGAGCGAGCCTGGTTGACGACCGCCTGGCGCAGGTAACCGACCGCGGCACCGGAGTCGCGCAGCGACGCCTGGTTGCGGTGCATGCCGAGAAAGGCCTCCTGGACGACGTCCTCCGCGCTCGCGGTGTCGTCGACCAGCAGCCGGGCCAGGCGCACCATCTGCAGGTGATGGGTGCGGTAGAGCTCGGCGAGATCGACCGGCGCGTCTGCGCTCATCGCCCGGTGCGTCCGGATGCGAACGCGGTCACCGAACCGCTCCTCCCAAGTAGCACGCGCCTGGCCGTAGGTCGCCCCGAGCGAGTCGCTGACCACAGTCATCGCGGGTGACCTCCTCGACGATATCCAGTGCCATCCGTGACCGGCCACACCGGTGTTGCGCAGCGCCGGCCGGTGCCCGCTGCGTTGGGTGTTGCGAATGTGGTCACCCTGGGAGGACGTATGGCGGGTCCCGAGGTTGCATGCTTCGGGTGTCGAAGTGCTCACTCCACTCGTATGACGGCGCTCGCGCGCCCGCGGGAGGCCCGCACCAGGGCGGCGTTGCGTTCGTCGGTGCCGAGCGCCCGGTCGGTGGCCTCGGACCGGGACCGGCCGTAGTGCTCGTGCCGCGCGATCAGCCGCTGCCGGCGCAACTCGTCGGGGGCTTCGACATACCAGGCGAGGTCGAGCAGCGGGCGTACGCCGTCCCACGGCGGGCCGTCGAGGAGCAGGTAGTTGCCCTCGGTGATCACCACCTGCACCTGTGGCCCGACCTCGATGGCACCGGCGATCGCCTGCTCCAGCGAGCGGTCGAACTCCGGCGCCCACACCGTGCCCGGTTCGCCGCGCAGCCGACGAAGCAGGGCGACGTACCCGGCGGCGTCGAAGGTGTGCGGCGCACCCTTGACCGAGCCCCAGCCGCGCGCGTCGAGCACCTCCTGCGCCAGGTGGAAGCCGTCCATCGGCACCACGACGGTGCGTAGGCCGCAGGCTTCGGCGGCCTCGGCGAGCCGCGCCGCGAGCGTCGACTTGCCGGCCGCGGGAGCGCCGGTGAGGCCGGCCAGCACTCGGGTCCGGCGACGCAGTGCCGCACGCAGCGCGTCCACTGCCTCGTCCACGGTGAGCAGCGCAGGTGTGCCGGCGGTCATGACCGGTGACTCTGCGGCACGGGCGGTGGCGGCGCAAGTGCTACCGTTTTTTAGTTGGTGCCGATCGGCACCGCAGCTGTGACAGGGGAAGCCGGTGTGAGTCCGGCGCTGTCGCGCAGCCGTGAGCGACCTCGTCGCGAGCCGGAATACCTGAGCAGCTGAGTTGAGCGAGAACGACTGTCGCGGGTTGCAGTCTCAGGCGCACCGTCGCATGAGGGCCCGTGTCCCCGAAAGGACCCCATGCCCGCCCCATCCCGTCTGCTGCGTTCGGCCACCGCCGTCGCACTCGCCGGCTGCGCGACCACCCTTGCGTATGTCGGCAGCGCCGCTCCGGCGCAGGCCGCCGGCTACAACGGCTACTGCAAGGACGCCTCCGGCGTCACGGTGGTGGTCGACTTCGGCGCGATCGGCAAGGGGATCGCGATCCGCTGCGCGCCCGGGGTCGGCGGGGGCGCGACCGACCTGGACGCGGTGCAGGCGGCCGGCATCCCGATCCAGTGGATGCAGCGACAGCCCGGATTCCTTTGTCGGCTTTACGGCGAGCCGGCCGCCTCGCGCACCTTGCCCGGCGGTGGCCACGAGGGTTGCGTCAGGCCGGGCAACACATTCTGGAGCGTCTGGCAGGCAGCCAACGGTGGCAAGTGGGCGTTCGCGAGTGCAGGCGTGAGCGAACAGACCGTGACGGCAGGCGGTTTCGTCGGGTTCCGGTTCTCCTCGACAGCGACGTCGGCGCCCGCACCGGGCGTCGCGCCGAAACGCCCGGGCGCCGCGTCTCCGGCGCCCAAGCCGAGCAGCACCGCGAAGCCCGCTCCGAAGACGACCGCGCCCGGCGCCACCCGCCCGGCTGCCACCAACCCGCCGGCGGGCAGCCCCGATGGGTCGAAAACCACTGCGCCGCAGGCTGGTTCGAGCGGCAAGGGGTCCGCGGCCCGGTCGGCGGCAGGGTCGGCCGGCGCGGCCGCCGGGAAGTCGTCAGCCGCGCCCGGCTCGGCAGGCGCGAGCGCGACCGGCTCCGCCTCGTCGGGCGCGCGACCGTCAGCTTCGTCATCCGCGTCCGCGAAGTCGTCGTCATCCGCGTCGCCGTCCTCGTCGTCGAGCGCCGCGGCCGGTGCGAGCGCCACAGGGTCCGACGGCGCCGTCGCGGCCGGCGGTCCGGCGATCGGCGACAGCGACAAGATGATCGACGACGCCAAGAAGGACAAGTCCTCGGGGCTCAACGCCACGACGCTCATCGGCGGTGGTGTGCTCGCCGCGCTCGCAGTCGGCGGCGCTGCGGTGGCGATCGTCCGGCGCCGCACCTCCGGGTGAGGCGACTGCCGCGCTCGGTCCACCCGGTCGCCTGGTGGATCTGGGCGCTCGGCCTCGCGGTAGCGGCGGCCTGCACGACCAACCCGATCCTGCTGTTGTTGCTGATCGGAGTCTCCTGCTTCGTTGTGCTGCTGCGCCGCGGCGATGCGCCGTGGTCGCGGTCGCTGCGGGTCTATCTCGCGCTGGGTGCCGCGATCGTCGCCATACGCATGCTGTTTCGGGTGCTCCTCGGCGGCCCGGGCGGTGGCACCGTCCTGATCGACCTGCCGTCGATCCCGTTGCCTTCCTTCGCTGCCGGCATCCACTTGCTGGGGCCGATCTATTCCTCGTCGCTCCTCGACGGGTTGTATGACGGTTTGCACCTCGCCGCCATGGTGGTCTGCCTGGGCGCGGCCAACTCGCTCGCCAACCCCAAGCGGTTGCTGAAGTCGGTGCCGATGGGGCTCTACGACATCGGCACCGTTGTGGTTGTTGCGGTTTCGGTCTTCCCGCAGCTGGCGGAGAGCCTCGGCCGGGTGCGTCGCGCGCAGCGGCTGCGGCACGACGCCGCGACCAGCCGGCGGCACCTGGTGCGGATGACCATCGTGCCTGTGCTGGCGGACGCCCTGGACCGCTCGCTGGCGCTCGCGGCGGCAATGGACTCGCGCGGCTACGGACGGCACGGAAGTGCGTCGTCCCGACGCCGGTTGCTGACCGGCGCGATGACGATCGTCGGACTGATCGGCGTCTGCGTCGGCGCCTACGGGCTCTTCGACGAGCGAGCGCCGGAAACGCGTCGATGGCCGGTGTTCATCGCGGGGCTCGTGCTGGGTGTCGCCGGTGTCGTGGTGTCGTCGATCGGGCGGCGGGTCACCCGCTATCGGCCGGATCCGTTTGACCTGAGTGCAATTGGCGTCGCGGCCGGCGGCGCCTTGTCGGCGGCTCTGATGGTGTGGGCCACCGACGTCGCGCCCGCCGACCTGCACCCGGACACGCTGCCCGCGACGTGGCCGGTCTTTGGCGTGCTCCCGCTGGTGGCCGCGTGTGCCGGCCTGCTGGCCGTGGTCGCGTCACCCGCGCCCGTTCTGTCGCGGACCAGGGAGGCAACCGCATGATCGACCTGCAGCGCCTAGGGGTGCGTTACGCCGACGATGGTCCGGCCACCCTGGCGGACGTCGACCTGCACATCGAGGAGGGCGAGCTCGCTCTGCTGGTCGGCGGCACCGGCGTCGGGAAGTCGACGCTGCTGGGCACGATCAACGGGCTGGTGCCGCACTTCACCGGCGGTCGGCTGTCCGGCCGGGTCACCGTCGGCGGCTACGACACCCGCACCCACCCGCCACGGGAGATGGCCGATGTCGTCGGCCGCGTCGGCCAGGACCCGCTCGCCGGCTTCGTCACCGACACTGTCGAGGACGAAATCGCTTACGGCATGGAGCAACTCGCCGTCCCACCGGCGACCATGCGCAAGCGGGTCGAAGAGGTCCTCGACCTGCTCGGCATTGCCGAGCTGCGAGCGCGTCCGCTCGCAGCGTTGTCCGGCGGGCAGCAGCAGCGCGTCGCGATCGCCGCAGCCCTGGCGTCAGCCCCATCGGTGCTGGTGCTCGACGAGCCGACTTCCGCGCTCGACCCGGGTGCTGCCGAGGACGTGCTGGCGGCGATCACCCGTCTCGTCCACGACCTCGGCACCACGGTGGTGATGGCCGAGCACCGGCTGGAACGCGCTGTGCAGTATGCCGATTCGGTCATCGTGCTGCCCGGGGGTGGCGCGGTGCGCGCGGGAGACCCCGCCACGATGATGATCGACTCGCCAGTCGCGCCCCCCGTCATACAGCTGGGGAGGCTGGCCGGCTGGGCCCCGCTGCCGCTGTCGGTGCGGGACGCCCGCCGGGCGGCGCGGCCGCTCCGGGACTCGCTCACCGCGCCGACGACGACCCGGCGTGCGCCGGGCGACGTCGTGCTGCAGGCTCGCGGCGTCACCGTGCGGTATGGCGACCGGGTCGCCGTACGCCAGGTCGACGTCGACCTGCACGCCGGCAGCGTGACCGCACTCATGGGGCGCAACGGCTCGGGCAAGTCGTCGCTGCAGTGGGCATTGCAGGGCAGCGGGCCGCGCGCCGCCGGATCGGTGCGGGTGGACGGCATCGAGACGGCGTCGCAGCGGGGCCTGGTCGGTCTGGTGCCGCAGACCGCGTCGGACCTGCTCTATTTGGAAAGTGTCGATGCCGAGTGTGCGGCCGCCGGGCCGCAGGCCCGCGACATACTCGACGCGCTCGCACCGGGCATCGACGGCGCACAGCACCCGCGTGACCTGTCCGAGGGGCAGCGGCTGGCACTGGTGCTGGCCGTGCAGCTCAGTGCCGGGCCGCGGGTGGTGCTGCTGGACGAGCCCACCCGCGGGCTCGACTATCGTGCCAAGGCCGCGCTCGTGGAGCAGCTGGATTCCCTTGCCGCACAAGGGCACGCGGTGCTGGTCGCGACGCACGACGTGGAGTTCGTGGCGCAGGCCGCCGATCGGGTCGTGGTGCTGGCCGAGGGTGAGGTGATCGCCGACGGCCCGACCGCCGAGGTGATCGCCAGCTCGCCGATCTTCGCGCCGCAGGTGGCCAAAATCCTTGCCCCGCAACCTTTCCTGACCGTCGACCAGGTGGCCCGGGCAATGCCGGACAGTGTTGCCCGATGAGCGCCACCACCCGCAACCGCCCGCCCGACCGGGACCTGGTCACCCGGCTCGGCGGCAGCGCGGTGCCGCTCGGCCCCCGGTCGGTCGTCGCTCTGGTGCTCGCCTCGATCGCCGGACTGGCGATGTTCGCCTGGCCGCTGCTGGCGCATCCGGCGACCGGCGGGCAGGCGCACGCCGGGGACGCTCCGTTGGTCTTCGCGATCGCGCTGCCGATCCTTGTCGTCATCGTGCTCGCCCAATTTGCCGACGGCGGAATGGATTCCAAGGCCCTGGCGATGCTGGGGGTGTTGTCCGCCGTCGATGCGGTGCTGCGCCCTGTCGGTGCCGGCACCGCCGGCATCGAGACGGTGTTCTTCCTGCTGATCCTCGCCGGGCGGGCGTTCGGTCCCGGATTCGGGTTCGTGCTCGGCTGCACGTCGATGTTCACCTCCGCGCTGCTGACCGCCGGGGTCGGACCGTGGCTGCCGTTCCAGATGATCTGCTCGGCATGGATCGGCTGCGGCGCCGGCCTGCTGCCGCGCCGGGTGCGCGGCGTGCGGGAGATCGTCATGCTCATCGGGTACGGCGTCGTGGCGGCCTACCTCTTCGGCGCCCTGATGAACCTCTACTTCTGGCCCTTCGTCGCCGGCACCGATCTCGCCGAGCACGCCAACCTCGCCTACGTGCCGGGCGCGTCGCTCTGGACCAACCTGCACCGTTTCGGCGTCTACACGCTGGTCACCTCGACCGGCGGCTGGGACACCGGCCGCGCGATCACCAACGCGGTCGCGCTCGCGGTGCTCGGCCGTCCGGTGCTGTCGGTCCTTCGCCGGGCCGCCCGCCGCGCCTCCTTCGACCCGCTCCGCAGCGCCGACTGACCACCCCCCCCCGCCGAGAGGCTCACTTATCACCGAGAGGCTCACTTATCCGGCGGCGAACGTGGCCGAATAAGTGAGCCTGCGGACGATAAGTGAGCCTGTCGGCGGCTACATCTCCTCGTGGGTGTCGGGGTCGCCGCCGAAGAGCCGGCCGTCGGACTTGCCGAGTGCGGTGATCGCGGCGACCTCGTCGTCGGTCAGCTCGAAGCCGAAGACGTCCAGGTTGGCGCGCTGCCGCTCGGGCGTGGCCGACTTTGGCAGCGGCAGCGAACCGAGCTGGTGGTGCCAGCGCAGGATGACCTGGCCCGGGGTGACACCGTGCGCGGCGGCCGCTTCGGCGACCGGTGGCTCGTCGAACGGCGCCTGTCGCTTGCCCATCGGGCTCCATGCCTCGGTGCGAATCCCCAAGTCGTCATTGACTTTTCGCATCTCCACCTGCGGGAAGTAGGGGTGCATTTCGATCTGGTTGACCGCCGGGATCACGCCGGTCGCGTCGATGACCTGCCGCAGGTGCGCGCCGGTGAAGTTGGAGACGCCGATGGTCTTGACCAGCCCCTCCTCACGCGCGGCGACGAGCGCCTTCCACGCCTCGACGAACTTGCCGACGCTCGGGTTCGGCCAGTGGATGAGGTGGATGTCGAGGTAGTCGAGCTGCAGTCGTTCCAGCGAGCCGCGGATCGAGGCGAGGGCATCGTCATACCCGTGATCGCGGCCGGGGATCTTGGACTGCACCTGCACCTGCTCGCGCGGTAGACCGGAGCGCCGGATCGCCTCGCCGACCTCGCGTTCGTTGTCGTAATTGACTGCGGTGTCGAGCAATCGGTAGCCGGCTCCAAGAGCGCTGGTGATCGCGCCGATGCCGTCGTCGCCCTTCAGCGGGTAGGTGCCGAAGCCGATCGCGGGGAGTGTGCTGCCGTCATTGAGGGTGTATGTCGGGATGCTCACCCGATCAACGCTACCTGGGACCGGTCAGCTGCAGGTGATCGTGGGAAGGGCGATGCTGATGTCGTCACCGGCGGCCTTGCCGGCTGCGATCGGGGCGAGGGTGAAGGTGATCGTCACTGTGACGGTGCCGCGAGTATCGCTGCTGTAGGTGGCGCCGGTGGTCTGATACGACTGGCCCGACCTGATCGCGAGGGCGCCGGTTCCTCGGGTGCTGCGCGGACCGAAGATCGTGGTGCCACCGATGTCCACCATGATGCTCTGTCCGACGCTCGTGGTGGAGTTGTTGTTGCCGTAGCCGGCGCCGATGGTCAGCGAGGAAATGGTGTACTTCGCGCGCGGGCAGGTCTGGATCGTTGCAGAGGTCGTGACGACGGCGGACGCCGTCGAGCTGGTGTTGTTGAGTCCGGAGGTGAAGGCGAACCCGGACGCGAGCGGTGGGCTGCTGTTCCAGTTGGTGACATACCCGCTGTTCCCGGTCCCGACCGTCCCGTCCACCGAGCCCTGGGCGACTCGGGTCGTCCAGCCGGACGCGGTCGTGGGCAGCTGTGCGCACGGGCAGGACGCCGTCACCGCCACGGCCGGCGACCCGACGGCAAGGATAGGCACCGACCAGGCTGCGCCCTTGGCAAGCGTCCGACGAGTGACCGTGGTCGTGTCCGCCATTGCTCTCGGAGCCCCTTCTGCGAGAAATCTGTCGAGTACGACGCTAACAGTGCTCGCCGCCTGATCGGCACTCGGACGTAGGACGAATGTCACGCCGAGGCGGCGGACGGCGCGTAAGCACGAAAAAGGGATCGGGCCCGTGCGGTGACTCCGCACAGGCCCGATCCGGTATGACGAGCCGATCCCCCGGATTCTGGCCCGCGGGTGACGACTACAAACCGAGGCGCGCCTTCAGCCCGTCGAGCTCCACCTGCAGCTGGGTCGGCAGCTGGTCGCCGAACTTGGCGAACCACTCCTCGATCTGCGGGATCTCGGCCTTCCACTCCTCCGGGTCGACCGCGAGCGCGGCCTCCACCTGCTGGGGCGTCAGGTCCAGGCCCTCGATGTCCAGCGACTCCGGGGTCGGCACGTGACCGATCGGGGTCTCGACGGCCGCCGCGCGTCCCTCGAGACGTTCGATGACCCACTTCAGCACCCGGGAGTTTTCCCCGAAGCCCGGCCACAAGAAGCCGCCGTCCTCATCGCGACGGAACCAGTTGACGTAGAAGATCTTCGGCAGCTTCGCGGCGTCGGCGTCCTTGCCGACATTGATCCAGTGGCCGAAGTAGTCGCCGGCGTTGTAACCGATGAACGGCAGCATCGCCATCGGGTCACGGCGTACGACGCCGACCTGGCCGACCGCGGCCGCGGTTGTCTCGGACGACAAGGTGGCGCCCATGAACGTGCCGTGCACCCAGTCGCGCGACTCGGTCACCAGCGGCACCGTCGTCTTGCGGCGCCCCCCGAACAGGATCGCCGAGATCGGCACACCCTGCGGGTCGTCGTACTCGTCGGCCAGGATCGGGCACTGGTCGATCGGGGTGCAGTAGCGCGAGTTGGGGTGCGACGAGAGTTCCTCCGAGTCCGGGGTCCAGTCCTCGCCCTTCCAGGAGGTGGCGTGTGCCGGTTCGTTCTCCAGGCCCTCCCACCAGACGCCGAGGTCGTCGGTCAGCGCGACGTTGGTGTAGACCGAGTTGCCCTTGGCGAGCGTGCGCATCGCGTTGGGGTTGGTCTTCTCGTTGGTGCCCGGCGCGACTCCGAACAGGCCGAACTCGGGGTTGACGGCATAGAGGCGGCCGTCCTTGCCGAAGCGCATCCAGGCGATGTCGTCGCCGAGCGTCTCCACCTTCCAGCCCGGGATCGTCGGCTCGAGCATCGCCAGGTTGGTCTTGCCGCACGCACTCGGGAAGGCCGCGGCAACGTAGTAGACCTGCTGCTCGGGGGAGATCAGCTTCAGGATCAGCATGTGCTCGGCGAGCCAGCCCTCGTCGCGCGCCATCACCGAGGCAATGCGCAGCGAATAGCACTTCTTGCCGAGCAGGGCGTTGCCGCCATACCCCGAGCCGTAGGACCAGATCGTGCGCTCTTCGGGGAACTGCACGATGTACTTGGTCTGGTTGCACGGCCAGGGCACGTCCTCCTGGCCGGGCTCGAGTGGTGCGCCGAGCGAGTGCAGCGCCGGCACGTAGTTGGCCGAATCGCCAAGCTCCTCAATGCGGTTCAGCACCTTGGTGCCACAGCGGGCCATGACGCGCATGGACGCCACGACATACTCGCTGTCGGTGATCTCGACACCGAACATCGGCTTCTCGGCGTCGAGGTGACCCATGACGAAGGGGATGACGTACATCGTCCGGCCCTTCATCGACCCCCGATAGAGGTCGGTCATGATCGCCTTCATCTCGTCCGGCGCCATCCAGTTGTTGGTCGGGCCGCAGTCCTTCTCGTCCACCGAGCAGATGAACGTGCGGTCCTCGACGCGCGCGACGTCGGTCGGGTCGGAGGCGGCGTAGAAGCTGTTCGGGTGGGTCTGCTCGTTCAGTCGGGTGAAGGTGCCGGCCGCGACCAGCTTGTCGGTGATCTCTTGCCACTCCTCATCGCTGCCGGTGATCCATTGCACCCGGTCGGGGGTGGTGAGCGCCGCGACCTCGTCGACCCAGGCGGCGAGGCCGGGGTGGGAGGTGCCGGTGCCCGCCGGCGCGGTGGGAGTGTCGGTAGTCATCGAAAAGACCGTCCTTGTTGTCGGCTCACGGGAAGTGGTCGGCCGCCCGATCCAGGCGCCCAGTGAGAACCACTCCCGCGAACGTACGCCGCGCTCCCGAGCCGGCTCCAACCAGCGCGTGGGACCTAAATGTGATCCGTGTCACACATGTAGTGGGGTTTGTTCACTTCATGGTGGGTGCTGTTCACGTCGGCGTCGCACGGCTTCCTCGCCGCACAAAAACCAACAAACTCCGCCTAGTGAAGATGAGCGATCGGACGTATGACGCAGCACCCACAGCCGTCCGGGACAATGGTGCAGGTGAGCCAGTCCCGAGTGCGATCGCTACTGACCCGCTGGACCGTCTGGGCGCCCATCCTGGCGCTGGTCCCACTCCCGTTCACCTGGGGTAAGCACATCGGCCCTGCGTGGATCGCCATCGTCGCGATCCTGCTCGGCGCATCGGTCCTGGCGGCCGTGCACCACGCGGAGGTCGTTGCGCACCGGGTCGGCGAACCCTTCGGGTCACTGGTGCTCGCGGTCGCGGTGACCGTGATCGAGGTCGCGCTCATCGTCACGTTGATGGTCAGTGGCGGCTCGGACGCCAGCACGCTCGCGCGGGACACAGTCTTCTCTGCGGTGATGATCACCTGCAACGGCATCGTCGGAATCTCGTTGCTGGTAGGGGCGATTCGGCACGACACGGTGACGTTCAACGCCGAAGGCACCGGCGCCGCGCTGGCCTGCGTGCTGACCCTGGCCACGGTCTGCCTGGTGCTGCCGACCTTCACCTCCAGCGTGTCCGGGCCGGAATTCTCCGGCTCGCAACTGACCTTCGCCGCAATCGCATCGCTCGCCCTCTACGGCCTGTTCGTGGTGACCCAGACCGTCCGACACCGTGACTTCTTCCTGCCGGTCGCGCGCGAGGACTATCGCCCGCTGGCGGTCGGGTCGACCGGTGGCGCCGGCCCGGTCGACGACCCCAGCACCCAGGAGTATGACGGGGAGCACGCCGACCCGCCGAGCAACCGCGAGGCGCTGCTCAGCCTCGGCATGCTGCTGGTTTCGCTGGTCGCGGTCGTCGGACTGGCCAAAGTGGAGTCCAAGCCGATCGAAGACGGGGTGGGCGCACTCGGGTTGCCGCACTCGTTCGTCGGCGTGATCATCGCGCTGCTCGTGCTTGCACCGGAGACCCTCGCGGCGGTCAACGCGGCGCAGCGGGACCGCCTGCAGATCAGCCTCAACCTCGGCTACGGCTCGGCGATGGCCTCGATCGGGCTCACCATCCCGGTCATCGCGCTCGCCTCGATCTGGCTGCCGACCCCGCTGCACCTCGGCCTCGGCTCGACCCAGATCGTGCTGCTTGCGATCACCGCAGCGGTCGGGATCCTCACGATCGTGCCGGGCCGCGCCACGCGCTTGCAGGGCGGCATACATCTGGTGTTGTTGGTGGCGTTCGTCTTCCTGGCAGCGAATCCGTAGAGCGCGCGCCCTCAGGCGACCGCACCCCCGACCGCTGGCCGAGTCCGTCCCGGGGACGGCAACACCAGGCGCTGCTGCGCGGACCGGCTCAACTGCGCGAACTCCGCAAGCAACGGGTGAATATGCAGTCCCGATCCATCAGGTCGAGGCACGAGCATCGAGTCGCAAGCCAGCGCGGCCAGCGCCTCCTCGGGGTTGTCGGTGTCGGCGGCGCGGCGCAGCGCTTGCCAAGGCTCGGGCGCAGTGCGACGACGCCACGCCTCGAAGCTGGCCCGCACTGACAGATCACCAACGGTGAGCGCCTCGAGCGGGGCTGCGCCGTTGAGCTCGCCGAGCAGGGCTGGCAGGGACAAGGCCGGTTGACTGACCAACCTGGCTGCTGCCGCACGTAGTGCCAACGGAAGCCCGTGGCAGTGACGGGCGAGGGTTCGCAGCGCGACATCATCGGCGGTGCGCTCGTCGGCGTACAGGAGATTGGTCAACAGGACCGTCGCGGCGTCCTCGTCGAGCGGATCGATCCGCACATGCGCCAAGCCGAGTTGGACCGCCAACTGGCTTGGTCCAACGATCAAGCAAGCCGAACGGTCCCCGGCAGGCAGCAGGTCGCACACCTCGGCGGCGTCGGTCGCGTTGTCGATGATAAGGAGCACCCCGCGCAACGCTGACACCGAACGGTATTGCGCTCGCATTCCGTCGGCGTCGCCGGCCGGACGGCAGCCGAGGGATGTCAGCAGAGAACGCAAGCTGTCCTCGAGTGTCCGGCGGCGGCCGTCAGCGTCGGACATCGAAAGGTAGAGGTGCCCATCGGGGTAGTCCTCACCGCCGCCGTACGCCGCGCGCACCGCGATCGCAGTCTTGCCGACACCGCTCATCCCGGACACGACGCAGCGGCGCGCCGTCTTCAGCGGGGTACGACGGTCAAGGACATCCTGCAGCCGGTGCAGCAGCTCGTCCCGTCCGACCAATCCGCTCGGGTCGACCGGCAACGTGTGTGGCGCGGGCCGGTGGTTAGGCCGGGTCGACGGCGTGACGGCGACTGGGGTTTCCAGTGAGCCGCGAAGCACGGCCTCGTAGGTGTGGATGAGTTCTGGACCCGGGTCGACACCGAGTTCCTCGCCCAACAGAGTGCGCGCTTCGTGATAGGTCTGCACGGCGTCTGCAGTCCGCCCACCCCGAGCCAGCGCGACCATGTAGAGGCGGCGGCTGTGCTCGCAGAAGGGCCGGTCCCGGACGGTCTTGGCGAGAAGCGGCAGGACCTCCTCGTGCCGGCCAAGTTCTAGAGTCGCCTCGAACTGGGTCAGCTGAAGCTGATCGAACTGCCGCGACCAGTGCTCACCCTCGCGCACCCGCAGCGTCTCAGTGGTGTTGGCGACCACCGAACCGGTGAACAGGGCGAGTGCCGCGTCCAACTCGGAGCAGGCGACCGCCGGCTGGCCGTCGCGCAGGGCATCGCGCCCCGCTCGCGCGTGGATGGTGAATTCGACTGCGTCGATCCGAGTCTGCCTCGCCTCCAGGAGATAACCGGGCGGGCACCGTCGAATCGCGACATCTGGCTCAAGAGCCTTGCGCAGCCTGGAAACGTAGGTGTACAGCTGGGCGTTCATGGTGGCCGGGGGATGCTGTGCCCACAGCAAGTCAGCCAGCTCGTCGTCCGGTACGACGCGATCGGCGCAAAGGCTTAGAGCAGCGAGCAGAGTGTGCACCTTGGCGCCGGTGAGCGGCACCTCTGCGCCGTCGCGCTCGACACGCACTGGCCCGAGCAATCGGATCCGCATCTGACACTCCATTCGTTCGGTCCGGCGCCCCTCCCAGCGTCCGTGCACCGAAGTCATGGTGCGACAAGGTCATGTCATCCGGATTTCGTCATCCAGTCCCGCAGCAACGAAATTGAGACGAAACCGACGGACCGGATCGGCTGTCTAGTGTCGTTGACAGCTGCTCGCCCATGGGGGGCTAGGGCGCTTACCTGGAAGGCACGACGATGAAGTTGTCCCGCGTGATTGCACTTGTTCTGCTCGTTGGTGGACTGTCTGGTGGGGTGGCCGGCGCACACAGTGCCGACGCGTCGCAGACCCCCTCCGCGACCGACTCAACCACCGCGATCTGGCCCTGGCCGGATGGTGTGGGGGGTGCCCGCTGAGCCGCACCATCCGCCCCAAGACGCGGCCCTCCTTAAGCTTCCAGCTGCGGCGGGCCGCGTCTGGTGTCGCGTGAGGCGTGGCGTGGCAGGCTCGAGTTTGTCGTCAGTCGCGCAGGCGTTGGAAAAGTTCGTCGCCGGAGGCGGACGATTGGGTCGCCAGCATTTCCTTGACGCGGTCGGCGCGATGCATCCAGGTCGTCGACCCGGCGCGCTCGAACGCGGCGACTGCCAGACTGGCGGAGTTCTCCGCGCTGGGCAGGCCGGACAACCATGCGGTACACGCCAGCATCAGGTGGCAACGCCCCGAAGCCATCGGGTCGGCCCGCTCGACCGCGATGTCCAGCGCCTCACCCAGCACCTGCTCGGCTTCCGGCAGCAGACCGCGGCGGGCATGGATCTCGCCCAACAAGGTGAGCGCGTGCAACCGACCCGTGCGATCTCCGCCCTCGATGGCCAACGACAGCGCCTCACCGCACGCGGCAGCCGCGCGCTCCAGGTCGTGCCGGGACATCAGAGCGAACGCCATCCAGTAGAGGCTCTGTGCCTCGGCCCGCCACGTGCCGGACTCGCGGCTGAGAGTGACGGCACGCTGCGATAACTCGATCGCGCGGTCGTGGTTGCCGCGCTCGGACTCGATCTGAGCGAGCAGTCCCATGGCGTGGGTTGCGCTCCGGATCTGGCCCATCCGCAGGAGTTCATTGACCACCGGGTCGCAGTAGTTGTAAGCGGCATCGAGATCGCCATCGGCGCGAGCGATCGAAGCCAGCAACCGGCGCACGCGGGCCTGGCCGATGCGGTCGCTGGTTTCGAGCATGGCCAGGGCTTCCTCGAGGTGCTCGCGGGCCAGGTCGAACCGACCTCGGTAGAACGCGACCACGCCGAGCGAACGGAGCATCACCTCGCTGCCATGCTTATCGCCTGCTACGCGGCAACCTTCCAACGCCGCCGAAACACAGTCGTGCCAGTCGTCGAGATAGCGACCGGTCTCGAAATAGGTCGCCAACGAACTCACCGTCTGCCACGAGTAACGAACGAACTTGCCACTTCTGGTGCTGTTCACCGCACCACGAATCGCGGAGCGCTCCTGGGCAAACCAATGCTCCGGGTGTTGCAGCACCTCCTCGATCACCGGTTGCGGTAGGACCGGCTCGGTCTGATCGGGATGGTCGACGTCCTCGTGGTCCACGAGCAGCGCGGCTCCGCGCGCCAGCTGTGCGAACGCGCGGTGGAATCTTTCGAGCGCTGCGTCGTCGTCGACGCTTTCCCCGGCCAGTTCGCGGGCGTACAGCCAGACCAAGTCCTGCATGCGGTACCGCACCCCGGGTTGATCGCCGCGAACCACCACCTCAAGCAGTTGAGCCTGCGCCAGCTGTTCCAGCAGGTCGTCGGCGTCCCAGGGGTCGACGTCCATCAGAGCGCTCGCTACCCAGCCGGCGAAATCGGGCACCTCGACACGGCCGAGCCGGCGGAACAGAGTCGCTGCCTGGTGAGAGAGGGATCGGTAGGACAGGAAGAGACTGGCGCGGACGCCTCGTTCGTCCTGGCTCAGTTCGTCCAGCCGGCGGCGTTGGTCACGCAACCGCCGGGCGAACGATTCGAGTCGGATGTGCGGCCCAGCTGACAGGCGGGCGCCGACGACGCGCAGCGCGAGCGGCAGACCGTTGCACAAGTCGGCGATCTCGTCGGCTGCTGCTGCCTCCTGCTCGACTCGTTCGGAGCCGACGATGCGCCCGAGCATCGTGTGTGCGTCGGAGGTGGCGAGCATTGTCAGCTCGATGTGGGTCACCGCGTGGTCCCCGGCCAAGTCGCTGACGGTGCCGCGGCTGGTGACGATGACCCGCGAGGCGCCCTCGCCCGGGATCAGCGACGTCAGCTGTCCGTGGCTGTGCGCGTTGTCCAGCACGATCAGTACGGAGCGATCGGCGAGCGCGGACCTCAACATTGCCGACCGGTCGCTACGGCCAGCAGGGATTTGCGCGACAGACACCCCCAGAGCCCGCAGCATTGCATCAAGCGCGGCGGTGGCACTGACCGGCGGATCGTTCTCGGAGAACCCGCGCAGATCGATGAACAGTTGGCCGTCGGGGAAACGGTGGGCGTTGCGGGTGGCCCAGCGCACGGCGAGACTGGTCTTCCCGACACCGCCGACACCGGTCACCAAGGCGATGGGCGGGGTAGCGGGGTCCTCGGACAGCAGCGAGTCCAGCAGGGTCAACTCGCGGTTTCGGCCGGTGAAAGCGTGTGCCGGCGCCGGGAGCTGAGCGGGTCGATCGAGTGACGGCTCTGCCGTCGGGCCGCTTGCAGAGGCGGATTCGGGTGTCGTCGCGGCCAGTTCGGCGTCGTCCTGTAGCACCCGCTCGTGCATGGTCTGCAACTGAGGTCCTGGTTCGATGCCGAGCTCCGAAACCAGCCGTCGGCGACCCTCCCGAAACACCCTCAGTGCCTCCGCGCGCTGACCGGCCCGGTAAAGCGCATGCATCAGCAGCGCGCGGGCGCACTCGCGTAGCGGGTGCTTGTCGACCACCGCTGTGAGCTCGCGCAGCGCCTCCTTATCTCGGCCGAGTTCGAGTAGAAGCGATCCGCGGTCCTCATGCAGATCGACGAACTCATTGCTCAGCTGCTCGATTTCGGGTCGCAGTTGCTCGATGACCAGTCCGTCAAGGACGGCTCCGCGCCAAATTTGCAGGGCCTGGTCTACGGTCTCCAATGCCTGCGCAGGTTGCCCCTCCGCGCTCTGTGACGCGGCGGCGACCCGCAGCTTCTGGAACTCATCGACGTCGATGATGCAGTTGCCTGGATCGAGCAGGTAACCAGGGTGTTTGGTGTGGATCAGGTCGTCGCGACCGGTGTGCTCTTTCAGTTGTTTGCGCAGCGCCGCGACGCAGATTGCGACCTGGTTGCGAGCAGTGCTGGGCGGGTCCTCGTCCCAAATGGCGTCGATGAGGGTGTCGACCGGCACCGTTCGTCCGGCAGACAGAAGGAGCGCCGCAAGGGCAGCCCGCTGCCGGCCGCTGGTCGGGCGCAGCACGACATCGCCGGCCAGGACATCCAGCGATCCGAGCACGCGAAATGTCACCGGCGGGCCAGTCTTGTCCGGATGTGATTGGTCATCGACCATCGTCAGCACACCGGTCCCTCCCGCGCGTCCGCCCTCGGCACAGTATGACAGCCGGTCTGATATGTGGGCAGATTCCTTTGAACGGTCTCGATGCGTGGTCACAACGGAGGGTTACCGTGCCGACGTTGGGCTGCTTCGCCCCGGCTCCGTAGCATCGCGAGGCCCTCGATCAGTGCTGCTCGGGTCTCATCGGGTTCGATGACGTCGTCGACCAGCCCACGTTCGGCGGCATAGAACGAGTGCATGAGCTGCTCCGAGTACTCCTGGACGCGGCGGGCACGTGTTGCCTCGGGCTCATCCGAGCCGGCGATCTCCTTGCGGAAGATGACGTTTGCGGCTGCATCTGCGCCCATCACCGCGATCTCGTTGGTTGGCCAGGCGAAGGAGAGGTCGGCGCCGATCGAGCGCGAGTCCATCACGATGTACGCGCCGCCATACGCCTTGCGCATGATGACCTGGATGCGCGGGACTTGCGCATTGCAATATGCGTAGATGAGCTTGGCCCCGTGGCGGATGATGCCGCCTCGCTCCTGGTCGGTGCCGGGCAAGAAGCCAGGCACATCGACCAGCGTGATGATCGGAATGCCGAAGGAGTCGCACTGGGTGACGAACCGTGCGGCCTTCTCCGAGCTGGAAATGTCCATCGCGCCGGCGAGCCGGGTCGGCTGGTTGGCGACGATGCCGACGGTCTGCCCGTCGATCCGGGCGAAGACGCACACGATGTTCGGCGCCCAGGTCTCGTGCACCTCGATGAACTCGCTGTCGTCGACCAGTGTCTCGATTACCTGCAGCACGTCGTAGGACTTTTGCGGCTCGGCCGGCACCAGTTCGGCCAGGTCGACCTGCACCGCGGGGTCCTCGGGCAGCACCTCCGGGGGAGGGGTGTGGTTATTGGCGGGCAACAGCGACAGCAGGAAGCGAACGTCATCCAGGCACTCGCGCTCGTCGTCGTAGACGAAGCTGACGACGCCCGACGCGGCGCTGTGTATGTCGGCGCCGCCCAATTGCTCGGCGGTCATCGACTCGCCGGTCACCGCGGTCACCACGTCCGGGCCCGTGACGAACATCTGCGACGTCTGCCGCACGGCGAAGACGAAGTCGGTCAGCGCGGGAGCGTATGCCGCGCCACCAGCGCATGGACCGACCATCACGCTGATCTGTGGCACCACCCCGGATGCGGCGACGGTGCGACGGAAGATGCCGCCGTAGCCGGCCAGTGCGCTGACCCCTTCTTGGATGCGGGCACCTGCACCGTCGTTGATCGACACGATCGGCGCGCCGGCCTGTAGTGCAAGGTCCATCAGCTTGTGCACCTTCTGCGCGTGCGCCTCGCCGAGGCTCCCACCGAAGATGCGAAAGTCGCTGGCGTAGGCGAAGACTCGGCGGCCATGGACCATGCCCCACCCGGTGATGACGCCGTCGGAGTGCGGTCGCCGGTCGGCCATCCCGAAGTCGGTCGCGCGATGTCGGCGGAAGCCCTCGATCTCGTGGAAGGTGCCAGAGTCGAAGAAATGCTCGACGCGCTCGCGGGCGGTCAGCTTGCCGCGGCCACGCTGCACCTCGCTGGCCCGGTCGGTCGTCGAGCGCACCTCGTCACGCATGCGCCGCAACCGGATGATGCCGTGCTGCATGGTGGGCGATGTCGGCGCTGCGTCCGGGGGGCTCGGCGGGATCACCCGCAGCGCGGGGCGCGTCGGCTGTTCGTCGTCGGCGGTCTGCAACTGGCTCATGCTTGGCTCCTTTGGGTTGGGGCTGCGGTGACCCGACGGTCAGGACACGACCACTGCGGCCAGCAGGAAATCGTCGTAGCGGCACCAGCGCCCCGGCCAGTCCCAGCGCTCGCCACGGTGTCGATTAGGGCGGGTGGTGGTCACCACGAAGGTGCCGTCCGGAAACACCCGCGAGCGCGCCCCTGTCATCGGGAGGGTCCGGTCGGTCAATGTGTGGAATGCCTTGTAGGCGGCTTCCTTGGTGCTGAAAAGCAAACGCTCCCAAGCAATTTCATTGCCGAAGTAGTGGCCCAGCTCTGCGAGCTGGTGGATCTCGTCCTCGGTGGTGAAGGCACGATGCGCCCCGCCCACTGGTTCGTTGGGCTCCGCATCGATGCCGATCGCCCGGTGATGGCGGCCCAATCCGACTGCGGCACCGAGGTATCCGTCGGTATGGGTCAGTGAGCCGACGATGCCCACGGGCCAGGCTGGCGCGCCCGAGTCCTGTCGGCCGATCGGCATGTGGGCGAAGCCGATCTCACCCAGCGCCTCCCGTGCGCAACGGCGAGCCAGCACCGACTGCATCGCCCGTGCCCCGCGCCCGACCAGGTGCTGTTCGTCGGTGCGAACCTCTGCGTCGGTGCTCTCGCCCAGCAGCTGTGCACAGGCGACGGTCGGCGGCAGGATCGCCCGCAGACCGTCACCTGTGATCAGCAGCTCAGCCAAGTGTCACACCGCCGTCGACACTCACGACCTGGCCGGTCATGTAGTCGGCACCGAGGAACATCCCCAGCACCTCCGCGACTTCCTCGGGCGTGCCGTACCGACCGAGCGGGATGCGCGTGCGCATGCCGTCTTTCACACTGTCGGAAAGGGACTCGGTCATGCCGGTGATGACGAAACCGGGCGAGAGCGCATTGACCGTCACGCCGCGACGGGCGCACTCGACGGCGAGGGTGCGCGTCATACCGATCAGGCCGGCCTTGGACGCCGAGTACGCGGTCTGACCCGGGGTCGCGACGATCCCCGATGGGGAGACGACGTTGACCACCCGGCCCCACCGAGCCTTCAGCATCGCCGGCAGGAAGGCCCGGGCGACGTGAAAGCTGCCGACCAGGTTGGTCTGGATGACTTGCGCCCAATCGTCCGGGTTCTGCATCGCCATCAGGGCGTCCTTGCGCACGCCGCTGTTGTTGACCAGCACGTCGACGACGCCGAGCTGCTCGGTCACCTCCTGCTGCATTCGCTGGACCTGCTCCCACGACGAGATGTCGCCCCCGAGGACACAGTGCGGGTTGTGCAGATCCGCAGCGGTCTTCTCGGCGCCATCGCGCGAGGAGTTGTAGTGCACCGCGACCCGACAGCCAAGGCGGTCCAACTCGATCGCCATCGCCCGGCCCAGGCCGCCGGACGCGCCGGTGACAAGGGCAATGTGCGGCGAATCTGCTTGTTTCTGTGCGATGTTCATGCTGCCTCCTTGGATTCCCCACCCCACCGGAGGACCATCGATCCCCAGGTCATTCCGGCACCGAAGCCCATCAACATGATCAGGTCACCCTGCTGGATCCGGCCTTCGCCGACCGCTTCGTCGAGGGCGATCGGGATCGAAGCCGACGCGGTGTTGCCATACCGCTCCAGGTTGGTGAACACCCGGTCCGGGTCGAGTCCGGCGTGGGAGGCTATCGAGTTGATGATGCGAATGTTCGCCTGGTGCGGGATGACCAGCGCCAGATCTTCGACCTCGACGCCCGCGTTGTCGAGCGTCCGTCGTGCGGTGGCGACCGACAGCCGGACGGCGTTGAGGTAGATTTCGTTGCCGTTGATCTTGGCGTAGTGCAGACCCTCGTCGATGGCCTCCTTGGACGGAGGCATGCGACTACCGCCGCAGACCGCCTGGAGGCTCGAGGTCCAGCGGCCCTCGGCCCCCAGATCCCAACCGAGCACCCAGTCGGACTCGCCCGGGGTGAGCACGACGGCACCTGCACCGTCACCGACGAGGATGCCGAGGTCGCGGTCCTCCGGATTGGCGGTCAGTGAGTGAGTGTCGGTGCCGATCAACAGGATTGGGCGAGGGTCGACGCGCATCAGTGCGTAGGCGTGGACTAGCCCGTACATAAAGCCGGAACACTCGGCGTTGACGTCGTGCGCGCTACCGGCGACCCCGAGCTCGTGCTGGACGAACGCGGAGGTCGCTGGCGACGGCTGCTCCGGGGTCGCGGTCGCCACCACGAGGTGAGCGATGTCGTCGGCGGTCAGCCCGGCGTGTTCGAGGGCGGCCCGGCCGGCGTCCACCGCCAGCGAAGCGGTGGTCTCACCGTCGCGCACCCAACGGCGTTCGCGGATGCCGCATCGGCTCTCGATCCACTCCTCATCGATGTCGAACTTCTCTGCGAGCTCGGCGTTGGTGACGACCCGGTCGGGGACTGCCTTGCCCCAACCGGTGATCTGCATGTGCTGCATGTCAGGCGGCCGCCGCGGCGACCTTGACCAGGCGGTCGTGCACGATCCGCAGCGTGGTCGAGCCGTCCTCATTCTCGAAGATGTCCGGGTCGGCACCGACCTCCGGGTGCTCGGACTGGAAGGAGTAGAGCCACTCCATCATGTCCATCGAGTCGATGTCGGAGATCTCCACCAGAGCGGCGTCCGGGTCGACGTCGGTGGCGCCGGAGACGGCCTCGATCTGGGCAAGGAACTCGCTGAGGGTCAGGGTCATCGTTTTCTCCTTCGCTTGCGCCGGCGCACCGGCAGTGCGCGGCGACGTTGCTGGACGTCGATCAGTGAACGGGCCGGGCGCAACGCGAACGCAAGACCGGCGCACGTTGCGCCGCTGTTGCGCGCGGCCCGCAGTCTCGGATCCGACGGCGAGCCATCCGGGCCCGTCTGCCGTGTCCCGCAGCGAAAGGCAGCACCATGACAGCAACCGTCGCCGACCGGACCGTCGGCACCGTGAGCCCCCGGCCGGTGGACGACCTGTCCGGGTCGGGCGAACACACCCACGCCGTGCTGATCGTCGGCGCAGGGTTCTCCGGCATCGGGATGGCGATCCGGCTGCGGCAGGAAGGCATCCACGACGCCGTCGTGCTGGAGCGCGCCAGCACGCTCGGAGGCACCTGGCGGGACAACACCTACCCCGGCAGCGCCTGCGACGTGATGTCACTGCTCTACTCCTTCTCGTTCGCGCCCAGCACGACCTGGGCACACACGTTCGGCAAGCAGCCGGAGATCCTCGCCTACCTGCAAGAGTGCTCCGAGCGCTTCGGCATCAGCGATCAAATCCGGTACAACCAGGAAGTCGTCGAAGCCCGTTGGGATGAGCGCGAATCGGTGTGGACGGTGCACACCGGCGACACGCAGTACCGCGCCCGAGTGCTGGTCAACGCCACCGGTTACCTGTCCGACCCGTCTCTGCCTGACGTGCCCGGCGTCGCCGACTTCACCGGGCGGATCGTGCACACCTCGGCGTGGGATGCCGAAATCGACCTGACCGGCAAACGTGTGGCGGTGGTCGGCACCGGCGCGTCCGCGATCCAGGTGGTGCCAGCGATCCAGCCGCAGGTCGAGTCACTCGACCTCTACCAGCGCACTCCGGCCTGGGTGGCACCGAAACCAGACAAGGAGATCACCGACCGGGAGAAGTGGGTGCGGCGCAATCTGCCCGGTTACCAACGGTTCCGGCGCAACTTCAATAAATACGGCCGGGAGGTGCTGATCCCGATGTTGTCCCGTCCTGCGGTGATGGAGAAGACCCTGCAGGGTCAGGCACTGAAGATGCTCGGCGAACAGATCGAAGACCCGCAGCTGCGCGAGCAGCTCACTCCCGACTACACCGTCGGCTGTAAGCGCATCCTTTTCTCCAACGCGTACTACCCGGCGCTCGCCGCCTCGAACACGACGCTCGTGCCGTCCGCGGTGACCGGCTTTACCGAGACCGGTGTCGTCGCCGATGGCGTCGAGCGACCGGCCGACGTCGTGGTGCTGGCTACCGGTTTCCAAGCCACGAAGCGTCCGGTGGCCGACCGTATCGTCGGCCGGGACGGTCAGTCGCTCACCGACGCCTGGAGCCAGACCATGTCGGCATACCTCGGCACGACCGTGCACGGCTTCCCCAACCTCTTCCTCATGCTCGGCCCGAACACTGCCCTCGGGCACTCGTCGCAGACGGTGATGATCGAGGCCCAGATCGAGTATGTGCTCGGTGCCCTACGCACGATGCAGGACCGCGGAGTCGCCGCCCTGGAGGTGCGCGAGGAGGTACAGCGGTCGTATGTCGAATGGCTGCAGAACCGCTTCGAGGGCACCGTGTGGCAGTCCGGTGGATGCACCAGTTGGTACCAGGACTCGACCGGTCACAACCCGTCGATATGGCCGACCTTTACCTGGACCTTCCGCAAGCAGACCCGCAACTTCCGCGCCGCGGACTACGCACTCGTCACCACGCCCGTGCGGGCGTCGGCCTGAGCGCCAACTCACCAAGGAGAGGACACCACCATGACGACGACCAACGTCAGCCGACGCACCATGATCGGTGCCACCGCTGGAGCGACCGTGCTCGCCTGGCTCCCGGCGAGCCGCAGCTGGGCCACCACGCTGCCCTCCGACGCCACGGCGATGCCGGTGCCCAAGCTGCGCGGCACGCTCACCACCTCGGCCGTCGACGGCTACAGCCACGACTTCGGCGGCATGCGCACCGCACGCCCGTACGCCGTCCTGACTCCGGCCGGTGCCGACGACATCGCGGCGATGATCCGGTTCGCCCGCAACCGGAGAATCTCGGTCGCGATGAACGGGCAGAGCGGCGAGACCGGGCTGCTCGAGTCGCATTCCTGCCTCGGTCAGGCGCTCACCGCCGGCGGTGTGCAGATCAACTCCCGCGGGCTTCGCACCGTGCACTCGGTCAACACCAGGGTCGCCGACGTCGACGCCGGGGTGACCTGGGCCGAATTGGCCACTGCCGCAGCGAAAGTCGGCGCCCGAGTGCCAGCGCTGACCGACTATCTGCACTTGTCGATCGGCGGCACCGTGTCGGTGGGCGGAATTGGCGGCGGTGTGCAGCGCTTCGGGTTGCAGAGCGACCTGGTCACCTGGGTCGAGGTCGTGACCGGCACCGGCAGCATCGTGCGGGCCTCGGCAACCTCGAACAAGGCGCTGTTCGACGCGGTGCGGGCCGGCGCCGGCCAATTCGGCATCATCACCCGGCTCGGCATCTCGATGGCGCCCGCCGAGCAGACCGCGACGATCACCACGCTCTACTACGACGACGCCGCGACGTTCGTCGCCGACCACGTCGCGCTGATGGAGGCCGACTGCTTCGACCACCACGCCGGCAGCCTGATCAGCACCGACGACGGCAAGTCCTGGGCCTACTCGATCGAGGTTGGCAGCTTCCACACCGCGCCCGAGCTGCCCGCCGCACCGGCTGCGCTGGCCAACGCCAAGGACGTGCGCTCCCGGCGCACGACCGCATCGATGCCCTACCAGAGCTGGGCGTTCCGGGTCGACGAGTTCGCCGCGGCGATGGTCTCCAGCGGCCATTGGTCGGGTCCGAAACCATGGCTCAACCTGCTGGTCACCAAGGAGAAGGTGGTGGAGTTCCTGCAGTACGTCGAGACGCAGCTGACCCCAGCCGACTTCGGCGCCGGCTTCTGCATCATTGCCCCGCTGCAGGAGAAGACGCTGAAGTCGCCGGCGTTCGCGCTCGGCAACTCGCGGTCGGGCGTGCACTTCTTCTTCGACATGCTGTCCTTTCCTGGTGCCGACGCGCCGCCGGTGGCGGAGGCGATGGCTAAGAACCGGCGGATCTACGACTGGCTGGTCGACCGCGGCGGGAAGCGCTACATCATCGGAGCCATCGAAATGTCGATCGGTGACTGGATGCGGCACTTCGGCGCGCGCTACACGACATTGAAGTCGCTGCGCGATCGCTTCGACCCGAGCGGGATCCTCACCCCGGGCCAGGGCATGTTCTCTCGGAGCAGTGCCAAATGACGCTCCGTTACAGGGTGACCGACGCGGTCGACCTGCCGACGGACGCCCGCCACACGTGGGCGCAGTTGGTGCAGGAGCTATCCGGCGCCGGCGCCTGGTGGAACACCAACAACACCTTCGAGTCGCGGCGGCCGGTCGGGCAGCAGGGCACCGTCAGCACCATGACGGTCTTCCCCGGTGGAGTCGGCAAACCCGGACCGCGCATCCGGTTCTCCGGCCGGACGACCAAGGTCGTGCCGGAATCCCTTCTGGAGCAACGGTATTCGGGAGCTTTCCGTGGCGTCGGGCAGTTCCGGATCGAATCGACCGGGCCTGGTCGCAGCCGGCTGTCGTTCACCTTCGACGTCGAGCCGCGGGGCTGGGTGCGCCAACTCGCCCGGGTCAAGGATGTCGGTGAGGAGCACTCGACCGCTACCCGCGCGGCCTTCCGCCGCCTTGCGGAGCTTTTCGCGCAGGAGCGCGCCGAAGTGACGAGCGCGCCACCGATCGAGCGGATCGTACGAGCCGCAGACGGTGCGGGACTGCACACCTACGATCACGGTCCGCGGGACGGGGCTCCCGTCATACTCGTGCACGGGTGGGGTTCGCGCGCGTCCGCCTGGAACGGGGTGCGCAGCCGGCTGGTTGACGCCGGCCGGCGGGTGATCGCCCTCGACCTGCGCGGGCACGGGGACTCCGGCACCGGCACGGCCCCGGTCAGCCTCACCGTGCTGGCCGACGACCTTCGGCGGGTGCTGCGGGCTCTCGATGTCGAGGGCGCGGTCTGTGTGGGACACTCCGGCGGCGGGCTCGCGGCGTTGCAGCTCGCACATCACGAACCCGACCTGGTCGGCGGTCTGGTGCTACTCGGCACCGCAGCGCAGGACTCTGGCGCGGCACCGCCCGAGGTCGCCCTCATGGGCTCACCCCTCCTCACCGCCGCGCTGCGGCGGCCGCGGTTCGCGCACCGGATCCTGTCCGCGACGATGGGCCCGGATCGGCGGATCGCCGCCAGGGATCAGATCGCGGCCGACCTGGCGGACACGCCGTCCGGCGTGCGCGCGGCCTACTTCCGCGCCACCCAGCACGTCGACCTGACCGCGCAGTGTGCGCAGCTGCAACTGCCGGTCGTCGTCGCGCGCGGCGACGAGGACAAGGTGGTCGGCGGCGCGGGCGTCGAGCAGACGGCGCAGCTGCTCGGCACGTCAGTGCGGGTGGTGCCGTTTGCCGGTCACAGCCTGCCGCTCGAGGAACCCGAGGTTGTCGCCGAAGCGGTGGAGGAGGTGCTTTCCCGGATCGTATGACGGCAGCTGCGCGCCGGCCCGGGCGGACCGCCCGGGCCGGCGCTTCGGCGTACCCGGACGCGGCCTGCGTCATACCGAATATGGATCCGGTATAGGTCGGTGATGGGTCCCCGAAGTGCACTGGACGTGCGCCACCGAACGGCGCTTCCTTGAGCACCAGACCCCACGAAGGAGTTGGACACCATGACCGTTCTCGTGATCGGTGGCACCGGCAAGACCGGCCGGCGCGTTGCCGAGCGGCTCGCGGAGCGCGGAATCGACCACCGAGTCGGATCGCGTTCTACCACACCCGCATTTGACTGGGATGACGAATCCACCTGGGACGCCGCACTGGACGGCGTCACCGCCGCCTACGTGACTTACTACCCGGACCTGGCATTTCCCGGGGTGCCGGCACTGATCTCCGCACTCTGCGAGCACGCCAAGAAGGCTGGCGTCCGCAAGCTGGTGCTGCTGTCCGGGCGCGGTGAGGAAGGTGCTGTCGAGTGCGAGCAGGTAGTGCAGGGCAGCGGCCTCGCCTGGAGCATCGTGCGCTGCAACTGGTTCATGCAGAACTTCGACGAGAGCTTCTTCCTGGACCCGGTGCGCTCCGGCCACATCAACATCCCGGCGGGCGACGCGGTCGAGCCGTTCGTCGACGCTGACGACATCGCCGACGTCGCGACCGAGGCACTGCTCGACGAGCGTCACGACGGCCAGCTCTACGAGTTGTCCGGGCCTCGGCTACTGTCCTTCACCGAGGTCGCCCGCGAGCTGAGCAACGCGACCGGCCGGGACATCGAATACACCCCGGTCACCCACGAGGAGTATGTCGCCGAGTTGGAGAAAGAAGGTCTGCCGGCCGACTTCGCCGACCTGTTCGCGCTCATCCTTGACGGTCGCAACGCCTCGGTGACCGACGGCGTGCAGCGAGCGCTCGGCCGGGCGCCGCGCGACTTCCGCGAGTACGCGCGGGAGGCCGCGGCGACCGGCGTCTGGGACGCCCAGCCGCAGCCGGTCGGCTGACCGCCGGCAAGCCGGGCGCCGACCACGACCTCGTCCCATGGACCTGGACCTCCAGCCACCGTCGGCCGGCGTAGAGCCGGTTGCGCGGACGGTGCTCGTGTGCGCCACCGGCGCGGTCGGTGAGCTGCTGCCGTCGCAGTGGTCGAGCCGGCCCGGACCGGCCGCGGCCGGTCCGGGCCGGTCAGCCGTCGTGCCGTCGGTGCTCGCAGTGGCCCGCTGGTTGCGGAGCCTGTCCCGCACCGACTCGGCCGTGGTGTTACCCATCGACAGTTGCGGGCAACCGCCTGGCCACGGTCCGACCGACCTGGCCGGGCGGTTGCTGGCTGCCGAGCCCCGGCGACTACTCGTCGGCGCGCAGTTGGCGCCGGTCATTGGCCCCATGGTGGCCGGCCGGTGGGAGCTGACCAGGGTCCGAGAGGGCGGCGCCGAACCGGTCTTGGCCTTGGCGCAGCTCCGTGCGGCTGGGGCGCTTGCCGACCGCCCGCTGCTCGCCTGGGCGTTACGCACCCCGGAACCGGCGGTCGTCGCAGACCTCCCGCGCCGCGGGCGGGTACGTCAATTGACCGGCGACCCCGCAGTCGTCGACCAGCAATTGGCCGGTCTCCTGATCGCTGCGCACCACAGCGGGCGCCTGGTGCTCTCGCACCGAGCCGTGCTGGGCGATCGGAGCCGGCCACTGCACGCGTTGCAGGCGCTCGTCGAGTCGTATGCCCGCAGGCGTCCGGTCGATCGGGCGCGCTGGCCGGCCGTGCCGGGCACAGCCGACGGCGTCACCTCCCGGCCGGTCCACCGGCGACTGGACGACCTGCTGAAGACGCTGCAGGAGCTCTCCGCCGCTGCGGAGACCGTGTTGCTGCTGCGCGATGTCGAGCATCTCGACAAATCGTCCGTGATCGGCCTGGAATGGTTGGTCGGCGCCAGCCGATTGAGCCTGATCGTTACCAGCGCCGAGCCACGCCCCGACCTCGTGCGGCGGTGGCACCGGCGGCTGCCCGGTTTCGAGACCGCCGCGCCGTCGGGGACCTTCGAACGCGCCGGCTGACTAACCGCTGACGTGGGCGAACGCCGATGTCAGCCGACCGCGTCGGCGATCAGCGCACGGGCCTCACGTGCCAACTCGTCGGCGGCCGCCTCGTCGCCGCGCTCACCCCTGGCCAGCATCACTCGGGACAGCTCGTGACACGCCAGCGCCACCCACAGATCGGTGTGATCCCAGGTCGCCAGTTGCTCCAGTGCGTTGGTGAGCTCCCGCTCGGCTCGGTCGAACGACCCCAGACGGGCGGCCACCCGGCCCTGGTGTAGCGAGACCGGCCCGGCATAGAGGTCGTGGCCGGCTGCACAGGTCAGGCCCGCCCACGCGTCGAGTCGGTGTTGCACGGTGCGCAGTTCGGCCTCCGAGCCGGTCGGGACGACCGTCAACGCGAGGAGACCCTCGTCGTACAGGGCGAATGGTGAGTGGCGGTCGCGGCGACGGCGCAACTCGACCGCCACCGCGTGTCTGGCCTGGGTGCCCCTCCCGGATAGCAGGTGCGCCGCCGCGATGTCCCCCGGTTCGCGAGGGTCCCGCCCGACGCCGGCGCCCTGCAGACCGAGGCTCTGTCGCAGGAGCGCGTTCGCCCACAGCTGTCGATGGTCGGCCGCGAACTGCGCCGGGGTGTCTCGTCCGCTCCGGGCTGCCTCGGATCGCGTCACCGTGTCGGTCGCGTCGTTGTTGCACAGCGCACCGCGGTGTACCGCGTAGCGCTCGGCCGAGCCGAGCACCGAGGCGCAGGCGAGCCCGTGCTCGCCTGCGGCGATCGACGCGGCGCGGTCGCCGACATGGTCGGCCAGCGTGCCGAGATCGCGAGCGAAGCGCTCGGCGGGAGTGGCATCGACCGGGGTGACCGGACCGCGTACCCGGTCGAGACACAGCTCGGTCAGTCGTGCCTGCAACCCGGTGCTGCCCGCGGCCTGGAGCCGTATGCCGTGGGCCACGACTGCGAGGGCGGGCGCTGTCATCGTCCGCAGTTCCTCGTCGGGCACCCGCTCGAGTTGCTCGCTCATCATCTCGATCAGGGCGACGAGATCGTGCTGCCGGCCGAGGTCGCTCGTGTCGCGGACGCCGGCGGTGTAGGCGTCGGCCAGCATCGACGTCGCTGAGAGCGCGGTGGTCACCGAGTTGCCGGCCATGGCGTCGTATACCCCGCTCATCATGTGTCCGATCGCGGTGGACCGGGCCGACGCCAGGGCGAGCTCGCCGAGGTCGAGGTTGACCTGGGCGCGCCGCCCATCGCACTCCGGCAGCGCATTGAGCGCCCGGTGCAGGAGTTCCTCGGCTCGTCGGTCGGCGCCTACCGAGCGTGCACGACTGGCCGCCAGCAGGTAGCCGTCGGCCGCGACTTGTCCGGACTCACCGGCTCCTTCCAGATGTATGGCGAGCTCGTCGGCGTAACGGGAGATCACGTGGGATCGCCGGCTCCAGATCTGGTCGGCGATTTGCTGATGCATTCTGCGGCGCTGCGACTCGGGCAGATCGCGGTAGATGGACTCACGGACCAGGCCGTGCACGAACCCGCAGGTGCCGGGCTGGTCGCCGTCCATCAGCAACTGGCGCCGGCTCAGCTCCTGGACCGCGATCGAAGTCGTCGCATCATCGAATCCTGCTGCGGCACCTATGATTTCGGGTTCGAACGAGTCGGCTGAGGTAGCGGCGACCTGCAGGAAGCGCAGGCTCGAACCACTGATCCCGTCGAGACGGCGGCTGCAGTAGTAGCTGAGCGTGTCGACCCCGGCGCCGTCGGGCCGTAGCTGCGACAGCAGCAGGTAGGGATTGCCGCCGGACCGGCGGACCAGTTCGCCGACCGACCGCTCGTCGCCCTCCTCGGGCGGTGCGAGTTGCCAGGTGATTTCGTGCACCTGTGAGGGCCCCAGCCGGCGCAGTGCGCGGTGCTGGGTATGGCAGACCGTCTCGCCGGCGGCCAGCAGTGCGGCCCGGCCCGGTTTCAGCGCCTGGGTCGGGTCAGAGGTCGCGACGATGGTGATGGGCAGTGCCGGGTGTTCGACCACGGCGTCATACAACGCCCTCAGGCTGACGTCGTCGATCGCAGGCACGTCGTCGAGCAGGACGAGCAGGGGGCCGTGGTGGACGGCAAGTGCGACTACCGCCCGCTTGAGAGCCGCGGACAGCAGCGTGTCGGCATCCTCGCCGAAGCGATGCCTGCGCACCGCCTCGGTCGCCGTTGATACCTGCTCGCCGGGCTCCGCGGAGAGCGCGTCGGCCAGGAAGAGCACTCCCTCAGCGAGTGCGGAGTGCGCCGGTGACGCTGCCTTGCCGTGGCACCAGATCGCGGTGTCCTCGGGGGTCAACGCGGTGCGGACGAACTCCTGCAGGAGGCGGGTCTTGCCCATGCCGGGCTCCCCGGTGACCAGCATCAGCCGGGGCTGTTGTTCGGCCGACTGCCAGGTCGCGGTGAGCGCGCGCAGGTCGTCCAAGCGGCCGACGAACGGTGCATCGGTGCCGGTGTCCCGCGACCGGCGTTGCTCGCCCGCGTCGGTGCCGAGGGCGGTCAGGTAGACCTGTCCGGTGGCTTCGGACGGGGCCACCCCGAGCTCGCTGACCAGTAACCGTTTGAGGTGGGCGAAGGTCCGCAGCGCGTCCGCCCGGTTGCCGGCCGCGAGTTGGGCGCGCATCAACGCCCGATGGCCGCTTTCCCGCAACGGGGCGGCCTCGACTGCGGTACGTGCGATCGCCTCCGCCCGCGCGAAATCGCCGGCCTTGGTGAGCTGCAGGGCGGCGAATTCGTAGCATTTGGAGCGTAATTCATCGATATGGGACCGGGTCTCGTCGGCCCATGAGCTGGTGTTGTCGGGCAGGAAGGACCGTTCGAGTGTGGCCAGCAGGATCTGCACCCGAGCGGGATCGGGCTCGGCGGATCGTTCGCCGTCCAGCACAAATGCGGACAACTCCTCAAGGTCGACCTCCAGCGCGGCCGGCAGCCGCACCAGGTGCCGGCCATTGCGGGACTCGATGTCGGTGTCGCCGACGTCGGCCTCGGCGAGGAAGCGTCGCACCCGGGTCAGGATGCTCCGCAGCGCCGAACTCCACGTGTCCGGCGCGCCGTCCGGCCAGACGACCGCCGCGAGCTCGTCGCGCGCCGAACCGCCGGTCTCCCGGTCGATCACTAGCCGGGCCAGCACAGCCTGCGATTTGGGACTGGGCAGCCGCAATTCCCGTCCGTCGGAACGGACGATCGTCACCTCTCCGACGAGGCGCAACCGATGTCGCGTCACGGCTTTTCCCCCAGGACGTAGTCGGGGCACCAGCCAACGGGTTCGGCGACCACCCCACCGGTCGCCGGTCCGGCGCCGAGCCCGAGGATACCGACCTTGCGCCGCGGCGGGCGTCATACCGCCGATCTCGTCACGACATTGCGGCGGTGTTGCGGCACCGGCGGATGGTGTCGACGTAAGGCAGCCACCACCGCAAGCATCATCGATCGGGAAGGACCCAAGTCCATGAAGTCACGCGCGAGAGGCATCATCGCGGCGGCGGGTGCCGTCGGCAGCGCCGTCACCGCCGGTGTCTACATCCTCTTCTCGGCCAAGCTCATGCCGGACTTTCGGCGCATGAGTGACGTGAGCGGCATCCTCAAGATGCAGCAGTTCAACCGCGACGCCGTGCAGCCGCCGTTCATGATCTGCTTCTTCGGGGGCGCCCTCGCCGGCGTCTACCTCGTGGCCAGTGCCTTTCGCGGTCGGCGCACCCGATGGGATCTGGTCGCGGCAACGGGCGGGGCGTTCTACCTGCTCGGCTTCGGCCTGACCATCGCCTACAACGTTCCGCTCAACGACCAGCTTGCCGCCGTCAACGCGCACGACCCCTCGGCCGCCCAACTCTGGCATGACTACCTCAACAATTGGACCAACGCCAACAGCGTCCGCGCGGTCTTGTCCGCGATCGGCGCCGCGCTGCTGATCGCCGGCGCGGTCGGCCTGATTCGGGGCCGTGGGCAGGACGTGGACGGCAAACAGCATTTCGTGCCGGCCCCGCGGCAGCGCGACCTGACGGGCTCGCGATGACCACCTCCCGCGAACTCCTCCAGGCGCGGGCCGAACGCACCCAGCGATGGGTGGGGCGCCTCGAGTCGACGCCCCATCGGCGCAACAGCTTCATGCCCTACCGGCCGGTGCCCGGCGGACCGTATGTCGATGTCGAGGGCGAACGCCTACTGATGATGTCCGGTTACAGCTATCTCGGTCTCGCGCACGACCCGCGGCTGGCGGATGCTGCGACCGCCGCGATGGCGACCTTTGGCACCGGCGCCCACGGGGTGCGGGCGCTGGCCGGTACCACCCCGCTGCACCACGAACTCGAGGCGCAGGTTGCCCGGATGCTGGGCCGTGAGTCGGCGTTGGTTTTCGGATCCGGCTATGCCACCAACGTGGGGGTGATTGGTGCGATCTGTGGGCCGGGTGACACGGTCGTGGTCGATAAGCTGGATCACGCCTCCATCGTCGACGGCTGCAACCTGAGCGGTGCCGACGTGGTGCGCTTCCGGCACAACGATGCCGAACACCTGGACCGCCGGCTGTCCGCGCTGACCGGCGACGGCCTGCGACTGGTCGTGGTGGACAGCGTCTACTCGATGGACGGCGACATCGCGCCGCTACCGCAGTTGCGCGAGGTCTGCGACCGGCACGGGGCACTGCTGATGGTGGACGAGGCACACGGGCTCGGCGTCATCGGCGCCACCGGGCGCGGCATCGAGGAGCACTTCGATATGCCGGGCGGCGCCGACATCAAGGTCGGCACGCTGTCCAAGGGCATCCCGTCCGTGGGCGGCTGGGTGGTCGGGTCCCCCGAGCTGACCTATCACCTGCGGTATGCCGCGAGGCCGTTCCTCTTCTCCGCGGCGCTGCCGCCGGCGCAGACCGCGATCGCGCTGGAGGCGCTGCGCGTGCTGGACGCCGAACCGGATCGGGTGACGTTGATCCAGCAGGAGTCGGCGCGCTTCCGCGACAAGGTGCGGGAGATCGGCATCGATGTCGGCGACAGCGAGACCGCGATCGTGCCGCTCATCATCGGCAGCGACGAGGCCGCATACGACTACGCGACCCGGTGCAGGGAGAACGGCGTCGTCGGCCTACCGGTCGTGACTCCCGCCGTACAGCCCGGTATGGCGCGGTTGCGCATCGCGATCACGGCGGCGCACAACCGCGACCACATCGATGAGGCGCTGGGCGCGTTCGCCGCCGCGGCGCAGGCACAGGGCCTGGCAGCATGACTGCGCCAGTGGTGTTCACCGGCCGCGGGGTGGTCAGCCCCGCCGGCTGCGGCGTCAATGCGTTCTGGGACGCATTGCTCGCCGCACGCTCTGCGGCCGCACCCATCGACCGCTTCGACGCGACCCGCCATCGCGTCCGGATCGGTTGTCAGGTGCCGTCACTGGAAGCGCCGAATGGTGTTGACAGTAAGGCATTTCGACGCAGTGACCTGTTCACCCAGTATGCGCTGTCGGCCGCCCGAGAGGCGATCGACGACGCGGGGATCGGGGCGATGCGCGGAAGCCGCGTCGGCATAGTCGTCGGCAACGCTGTCGGTGGCCGCACCACCAGCGACAAGGAGAGCGTGAAGTTTGCCGAACGCGGTGCCGGGGGCGTGAGCCCGCTGATGCCGCTGCTGACGATGCCTAACGCGGCCGCCGCCAACATCGCGATGTCCTTCGGCTGGACCGGTCCGGCGTACACAGTGGCGACCACCTGCGCGAGCGGGCTCGACGCGCTTGGCCTGGCTCGGGCGCTGTTAAGGGCCGATGTCGTGGACGTCGTTCTAGCCGGCGGCTGCGAGGCCACGATCAGCCCGGTCACCATCGCCGCGTTCGGAACCCTTGACGCGTTGTCCACCCGGAACGACGCGCCGGCGGCTGCCTGTCGACCGTTCGACGTCGACCGGGACGGGTTCGTCATGGGTGAGGGAGCCGCGTTCGTCGTACTCGAACGGGAGGCGGACGCGATTTCCCGCGGCGCTACTGTCCACGGCCGCCTGCTCGGGTATGCCGCGACGTCCGACGCGCATCATCTGACCGCGCCGCACCCGCAGTCGCTCGGCGCGATCGACGCCATGCGAGGTGCCCTTCGCGACGCCGGCTGCGCGACCACCGACATCGGGCACGTCAACGCGCACGGCACGTCCACCAAGTTGAACGATGCCGCCGAAGCGCGAGCGTTACGAGGTGTTTTCGGTGACGCGGCGGTGCCGCCTGTCACCGCGACGAAGGGGGTTACCGGACACATGCTCGGCGCGTCCGGCACCGCCGAGGTCATCGCATCGCTCTCCGCCCTCGCAGCGGGTCGTGTGCCGCCCGTCGCGAACCACGCCACGACCGACGCCGAGCTCGGCCTCGACGTGGTGCACGACACCCCCCGCCAGGTGCGCCGCGCACCTGTGCTGTCCAACTCCTTCGGTTTCGGCGGGCATAACGCATCCGTCGTGGTCGGCTGACCAGAAAGGGAACGTCATGACCGTCATCGATCTGCCCACCCGCATCGCCCGTGAGGGCGCCGACGCCGAGCTGGAGACCCTGCTGGGTGCCGAACCGGGGCGGGTCGAACTGCTCCGTGCCTTCATCATCGCCCACCCGCACATCGGCAGGCTGGTCGAAGAACGGTTCGCCGCACACACCTCGCTGGTCCACCTCGACCAGCAGATCGAACTGCACGTTCCCTCCCTCGCCGGGCGAGAAATCCGAGTCACCGCCGAGGCGGCACCGCAGCGCCCGCACCCGACAGGGACGACCGTCGCGCTGCAGGCGACGCTCACTGACATAGCGGACGGTACGGCGCTCGCCAGCCTGCACGGAACCGTGCTGCTCGCTGGGATCACCGCGGAGCCAGTGGTCGCCGCCGCGCCCCGGCACCAACCCGCGGCGGCATCGGGGGAACCCCGTGTCCGCCACGTCGGCGTCGGCCAGAACTTCATCAGCGCCTACGCCCGAATCTCCGGTGACGACAATCCGATTCACCTGGTGCCGAAAGCCGCACGAGCCGCAGGCTTCGAGGGCACGATTGCGCACGGCATGAGCATCGTCGGCCTAGTGCTCGCGCGCGCACCCCGCCGCGCGACCGCCGTGGGTGTTCGCTTCGCGCAGCCGGTCGTCGTCGACGACATCGTTCGGCTGTCCATCGGCCGCACCGTCGACCCGGGCGAGTTCCGGGTCGCGGTGGCCTCCGAGCGCGGCCCTGTCATCAAGGCCGGCTGGCTGCGGGTTTCGCAGGAAGCAGTGAGATGAGCACCGCGGCACTCGACGGCACCGGCCTCGCGCGTGCGATCCGGCAGTCTATCGAGCGGGACGGCTGCAGCACCGCTCTGGTGACGTCGGACAAGGAGGTCGGTTTTGCCGAGTTGGGACGGCTCGCCGACGGCATCGGCGAACAGCTGACCGCCGCAGGAGTCACTCCCGAGACTGGGCTCGCGGTGCTCGCGGAGAAGTCTGTCCCGGTCATCGGCACTGTGCTGGCGGCGGCCGAGCTCGGCATACCCACGCTCCTGCTGTCGCCACTCCTGCCCGGCGCGACCCGTCGACAGGCGCTGCAGGAGTCCGGTTGCGGCTTCTTGGCGGACGTATCCGGTCCGGACCCGATCACCAGGGTCGAGTCGGCGTCTGGTCCGTCGAATTGCGCACTCATGCTGACGACATCCGGGTCGAGCGGCACCCCGAAGGTCGTGCGGCTCGGCGCGGCCGCCGTCGCGCGGTTCCTGCGGTGGGGTCGGACGACGTTCGATCTTGGACCGGATCGTGCGTCGCTCTCGTTGGCACCACTGAACTTCGACCTGTCGCTGCTCGACGTCTGGGCGACGCTGGCTGCCGGCGGTAGCAGCGTGCTGATCGGGGAGCAGACTGCGTTGCGCGGTGCCGAGGTGCTACATCAGATCGCCCGGCACCGGGTGCGGCTGGTCCAGGCCGTGCCGCTCTTCTTCCACCAGATGCTGGAAGCTGCCGCCGGCCCTCTCGACTGCGTCGAGCACGTGATCGTCACCGGGGACCGCATCACCCAGGAGACGCTCGACGGCGTCCGTCTGATCTTCCCGAAGGCGTTGCTGCACAACGTGTATGGCGCGACGGAGACCAACGACAGCTTCTTGCACACCATCACTCCCACCGACCCGCGGCCGCAGGTGCCGTTGCCGATCGGGCGACCGATCGACGGAGTGACCGCCCTGCTCGTCGACGACGACGGACGACCGGTCGACGGAGCCGGGACCGGTCGGCTGGTCGTACGCACGCCGTTCCAGGCTGATGGCTATTCGGACGGCGACCTCCACGCAGCGTCGTTCATCACCCGGGCCGACAGCGGGGCGATGTTCTTCGTCACCAGCGACCGGATCCGACGCGACACTGACGGGTTGTGCCACTACGAGGGGCGGTGCGACCGCAAGGTAAAGGTGCGCGGGGTGCTGATCGACCTCGACGAGCTGGAGGTGGTGCTGTGCCGACACGAGGCAGTGCGTGAGGCAGCCGCCCTCGCAACCCCGGATCCTGTTTCTGGACAGCGAATTTCGGTCGTCGTATCGGTGACCGAGCTGACCCCCGGCCTCGGTGTTGCACTCCGGTTGCACTGCAGCGGAAGTCTTCATCGTGCGGGTGTTCCCGGCGCGTTCCATCTCGGTACCGGGCCGCTCCCGCGGACCACGACAGGCAAGATCGACCGCCGCCGCGCGCACCGCGAGGTGGCAGACACCGAAAGGAAGATCGCATGACCGTCATCGAGCAACTGGAGAAGTACGTCGCGCAAGAGTTCCTGGGCCAGCCCGGCGAGGCGATCCCCACCGATCTGGATCTGCTGAACAGTGCCATCCTGGACAGCCTCGGCATGCTGAAGATGATCGCCTGGATCGAGACGACCTTCGACGCCGTGATCTCCGACCAGGACCTCGACCCGGAGAACTTCCGTTCGATTGGCTCGATCGCCGAGTTCGTCGAACGCGCCGGTAGCGTCCGCACGGTGGCATGAGCTCCCAGGAGCTGCTCGGCCGGTTGATCCGCCAGGAGCCGGCGGAGCAACCATTGTGGGCCGCTCTGTGGCGACGACTCGACCGTGACGAAGTCAGTCCGACCGAGCTGGCCGCAGTGCTCACCGCGGCTAGCCTCCCCGGCGTTGATGGCGCGACCCTCGTGGGTTTCGTCCGGTCGTTGCAGGCTCCCGCCGACCGCACGACAGTGCCTGGCGAGTCGGTGAACATCGTTGGCACCGGAGGAGGTCCGCGAACCTTCAACGTATCCACGGCATCGGCCCTGGTGGCTGCCGCGGCCGGCGCCCATGTCGTTAAGACCGGATCCCGCGGCTACAGCAGTGCGGTTGGCGCAACGGAGATCGTCGAGCGGGCCGGTTTCCCGGTCGCCAAGTCGAACGACGACATTCGGGTGCACACACAGGCGCACCGCATCGCGTTCACCGGCCACCAGGTCTATCCGGCCCAGCTGGTCCGGATAGCCCGGCGCATCGTTCCCCTCGGGATGCGCTCGTTCGGGGCTTTCCTCAACCAGGTCGGTCCGTTCTTGGCCGACGTTCCGGTCACCGCGCAGTTGACGGGAGTCAGCGCGTCGTTTCGGATGTCGCAGATGAGCCGGCTGGTCCAGGTTGTCCCCGGCAGGGAGATCACCCTGGTGTCCAGTCAGTGCGGTATCGACGAACTGGTCAGTTGCTCGCGGTCCCTGGTCGTCCACCCGGACGGTGAGGTGCGGGTGATCGAGCCCGGCGAATTCGCAACCGGCGATGGCGGGTTGGCCGATCTTGCGCCGGTCGACCCCGAGCGCGCGGTCGAGCATCTCGCCGAGGTCGTGGACGGCCGCGCGTGCCGCACAGCGACCGCGACTGTGGTGCTGAACGCCGCGCTGTTGCTCCAGCTTGCCGGGTGCAACAACTCGTTCCGCGACGCGGTCGACACCGCACAGGACACCATCGCGTCCGGTCTGGCGTCCTCGCTGATGGAGACCTTGGCGGCTCGAACGGTGGCGTCCGGTGTCTGACCGCCGCCCCGGGGTGGTGCTCTTCCTCACCGCGGGCGACCCCGACCTGGCAACTACGGAACGGCTGTTGCGCAGCGCCGACGAGCACGAGGTGGACTGGGTCGAGCTGGCCGTGCCGTTCCCGGACTCGCCGACCGACGGGCCCACGATCCGCCGGTCGGCGGATCGTGCCCTAGGCGGAGGTGTGGGGATGGTCGACGTGCTATCGCTGGTCGCCCGCGTGCGACCAACGTTGCGGCACAGTCGGATTGCCCTACTCACCGATTGGTCGGCGACGTTGCGCGAGGTCGGGATGGGGGAGGGACTGACAGCAGTTCACCATTCGGGGGCGGACGCGGTTCTGGTGCACGGTCTACCGCCGCGGATGAGGGCCGAACACGACAGGGTGACAAGTGCACTCGGACTTGCGGTGGTGACCACCTGTTACGCGGGCGTGTCCGACGAGCGCACGCTGCGCGCCGCAGCGAACGGAGCCCCGGCATACATCTATCTCGTGTCGAAGTACGGACGTACCGGCGGCACCCTCGACACCGCGAACGACGCGGTTGCCACGACGGTCAGCCGGTTGCGCGCATGGACCACCGCTCCGATCGCAGTCGGCTTCGGGGTGCGGGACTCCACACATCTGGACGCGATCGGCGCGGCAGGTGCGGATGCGGCGGTCATCGGGACCGCCTGCGTCGAGGCGGTGGAAGAGGGCATCGGAGGCGATGTGCTCGGTTCGTTCGAGGCGTTCCTTAGTCGCCTCGGGCTGCTTCGCAAGATCAGCTCACGGGTGTGAGCGCTACCTGGAAGAAGGGAACTCATCATGTTGATTCGTCAGAAGGTCGACAGTCCGCGCGTTGCCTGGGGGAACGGTGACAGCTACCGGATGGTCGTCGAGAACGACGGCCTCGGCTTCGCGCTCGCGCACACCGTGGTCACCAAGGGAACGGTGTCCCGGCTGCAGTACCGCAACCACATCGAGGCCTGCTACTGCATCAGCGGTAGTGGAGCCGTCGTCGAGGCGGACGGCACTCGACACGAGATAACTCCGGGGGTGCTCTACGCGCTGAACAACCATGACCCGCACGAGCTCGTCGCCGACAACGAAAGCGACCTGGTGCTCCTGTCCGTCTTCAACCCGCCGATCGTCGGCAACGAGCAGCACGTGCTCGACGACGCCGGCTACTCCTGCTACTGATTATGACCTCTGTCCTGTCACCCGCGATCCGGTTCGACTTCTCCGGGCTGCCCTCCTCGGAGGGCGGCTTCACCGCCACCTCCTGGGACCGCGTCCGCGCCACGGGGGTCCTGCGCGAAATCTTCCCGCGGCAGTTCGGGGGTGCAGGACACTCGCTGTCCGAGGCGCTCGACGCCTTCGAGCGCCTCGGACACGCGAATCCTGATGCGGGGCTGAGTTTTTCGGCCGCCACCGCGGTCGCCAGCACCGGGGTACCACTCGAGTCGTTCGGCAGCGACTACCTCAAGCATCGTTACCTGCCCTCGGTTTGTGACGGCAGCCTGGTCGGTGCTCACGCGATCACCGAGGCGTCCAGCGGCTCCGACGCCTTGCACATGGCGACCCGGGCCGTTCCCCACGGCGAGGACTTCGTCATCGAGGGCAGCAAGACCTTCGTCACCAACGCCGGCATCGCCGACTACTACGTCATCTACGCGCGGACCAGCGACCACCCAGGTCCGTTCGGGCTGACCGCTTTCCTGGTGCCAGCGGATGCACCCGGTCTGCAGGTCGTGCGAACCCTGCCGACGATGGGTCTGCGCACCTCCCCGGTCGGAGAGCTGCGGCTGGCGGACCTACGGGTGCCGCGCGACCATGTGATCGGTGGTGTCGGTCGCGGTTTTTTGGTGCTCGACCATGTCATGCAGCGCGAGATCCTGCTGTCCTTCACGATCAACGTCGGCGAGATGGCTCGACGACTGGAGGAGAGCGTGGAGTGGGTGCGGGGACGCACTCAGTACGGCGCGCCGATCGCGTCCTACCAGGCTGTCGCCCGCCGCGTGGTCGACATGCGCATCGCGGTCGACACCTCGCGGCTCTGGCTGAGGGACGCAGCCCGACGCATCGACGCCGGCGAGGATGCGTCGGCACAGGTGGCGATTGCGAAACTGACTGCGAGCGAGGCGAATCTGGAGACTGCGATCAGCGCCACGAGACTCTTCGGCGGCCGCGGTTACCTGACCGAGTTCGGGGTGGAGCAGCAGCTTCGCGACGCGGCGGGCGGGGCGATCTACTCCGGTACCAACGACATCCAGTACAACCGACTGGCAGCACTGATGGGATTGCGATGACCGCTCAACTGAAGGTTTGCGGGGCGACCTGCAGCTATGAGATCGAGCAGGCGTCGGCTGGCGGGGCGGACCTCGTCGGCCTCTGGTGGCGGGTGCCCGGATCCCCGTTCAGCCTCCCTGAGTCAGAGCTCGCCGCACTGCGTGAGACCGCCGAATGGTGTGGAGTCCGCGCCTGTCTGGTGACTTTCGAGGGGGATGCGGCCGCGATCGCCGGCTGCCTGTCGGAGACCGGGATCCGCGCGGTGCAGTTGCACGCCTTCCAGGCACCCAGCGTCGTGCAGGAGATCGTCGCCGCATCGGGCGACCACGTGTCCGTGCTCAAGGTGCTGCATTGTGACGGCGACACCTGCCTCGACGGCAGATTCGCAGGTGCGTACGCCCGGGCGGGTACTTCGGCTTTCATCCTCGACGCGGTGCGCAACGGTCGAATCGGCAGCACCGGCAGCATGATCGGGGCAGATACGGTGCACCGAATGCTTGACGAACTGACGCTGCCGGTCATGCTGGCCGGTGGCCTCGGTGGGGTGGTCCCGACCGGTCACGATGGTGTGTTGAGGCACCCCAGGTTTGCTGGGGTCGACGTCGATGGCTCTGCCCGAGACTGCGACGGCCTCATCAATGCCGCTGCCGTGCAGGCCGTCGCCGATGCATGGACGGTCATGGCCGAGACCCGGAAGGCGTCATGAGTCGGTTCGTCGATGCCCTGCAGGACGGGGAACGGCCGCTGATCGCAGAGGTCAAACGGAGCAAGCCCGACGGATCGCCGCTGGTGGGCCGACGCAGTGTCGGCGACGTGGTCGACACCTACCACCGAATCGGCCCGGGCTGCATCTCGGTGGTAACCGGAAGCTGGTTTGGCGGGGACGACGAACTCCTGTCGACAACTCGCGCGCTCACCGAACTTCCCATCCTGCGTAAGGATTTCGTCACTCGTCGAGATCAGGTCACCCGGTCACGCGACCTGGGAGCCGACGCGGTGCTACTGACCGCGGGCCTGTTGCCCCCGTCCGGTCTCAACGCGTTGGTGATGCAGTGTGTCGACCTGGGACTGGCGCCCTTCGTGGAGGTCACGTCGGCCGCCGAGGTCGTGTCTCTGGACGACCCCGGATCGTGCGTCGTCGCCGTCAACAACCGGGACATCCGAGTCCGGGAGACCGATGGGGAAGGCCCGGAGCGCAGCATGCGGCTCGCCGACGCGGTGTTCGCTGCCAGGCCGGCGATCGCGGTGAGTGCCAGCGGCATCGTGTCCGTCCAGGCCGCCGAGGCGCTGTTGCGTCGCGGCTACGAGGCACTGCTGGTCGGCTCAGCACTGCTCACCTCGGCGGACCCCGTTGAGTGGGGCCGTCTCCGCCGCCCCGCGGGAGTCACGCTATGACCGGTCCGGTCGCGGTCTGCCTGCCTCCGGCCGGCGGGTCTGCGACGATGACGCGATCCTGGAGGCTGCCCAGCGAGTCGGTGGTCTGTCCCAACATTCGCCGGTTACGCTCCCAAGTGGGCAGATTCGACCTTGAGGCCGTCGCTGGCGAGGTTGCCAGCCGCGTGCTGTCCGGCCGACGGACGGTGCTCATCGGCCACTCCCTCGGTGGCCTGCTCGCCTACGAGGCCGCACGAGTCGCCATTGCGGCCGGGCAGCCACCGGCAGCGGTCGTGGTCATGGGTTCCCGGCCGCCGCACGTCCCGACTGGGGTCCTCTTCGAGCACCTACTCGACCTGGACGACGACGCATTCCTCACCCGGTTGGCCGACCTCGGTGCGGTCGATGCCGCGCTGTGTCGCGGCCCCTTCGCACGGTTGATCGTCGGCCCGTTGCGTACAGATCTTCGGCTGGTGTGCAGCTACGCGCCCGACCCAGTCCTCCGGCGTGCGCATCCACTCGATGTCCCTCTGCACGTGTGGGGCGGCGTGGACGACCCGCTCGCACCCTCGGCGATGCTCGACCATTGGGCGCCGTATGCCGCAACTATCCACCGGCGTACCTTCGACGCCGATCATCAATTCCCGACCGCTTGCGGTGACCGGGTCGGCGCCGCGCTGCGCGACCTCCTCGCTACGTGTCCGGCCCCTTCCCGCGCTTCGGCATAGCGCACCGCCGAGTGGTGGTGGGCCACGACCCGGCGGGCGCCGTTCACGCCGGTTCCTCGAAGGTGAGTGCGTCACCTACCCGCAGGTCGAGGTCCTCCGCGGTCACCACCGCCGGCGCGTCGAGGATGATGTTGTAGTGGTTGGGGTGGTGGCACTCGTCGAAACCGGCCACCGTGCCGAGTTCGCGGTCGTTGACCTTCACCCTGTCGCCACGCTCGACGACGGTCGCCTCGACGAACTCGGCGAAGCCGAGGAACCCGGCGGCATCGACCCGGTCACCGGCTCGCTGCGGCCGGTCGGTTGTGGTCAGCAGTTCGTGGATCTCGCCGCTGCGCACGCATCGGCTGGTCCACTCCGACAGTTCCATGCCGCGCTCGTCCCTGCGGTGGAAGAGCAGCTTGACGAAGCGCGCATGCGCCGGCGCTTTTGCCGACATGCCGGAGCGGAGCTCCTTTCGGCGCGCGATGCGGTAGGCGTCGTCGACCAGCCGGACCAGCTGCTGCCCGACATCGTCGGTGCGGTGACGAACGACCGTGTCGACGAAATCCTCGACTATGCCGTCGTATTCATGCTCCAGCGATGATTTGAAGCCAGGAAATCCGGCCAGCATGTCGACCACACGCTGGGACCCGTCGGCCAGGTCGAGCGTGACGTCCTTGACCTCGCCGTTCGCCAGCCCCCAGTCGAGTTCGACCCGGACCGGCACTCCGTCCTGGTTGATCAGGTCGACGTTGGCCCGAAACTCAACGCCGGCACGGACGTCTCCGATGGTCGCGTCGACAACGTCGAGATCGCCCACGAGCGACCGCACGGCATCAATTGCGTTGGGACCGTTGTCGATCAAGCAACCGCCGCCGCATCGGTCCCGATCGAGGTACCAGCGCTCGGCACCCGTGTGTTCCTCGATGTTCTCGTGGTATCGGGCGGTCACCGCCGTCACCTTCGGCCCTGAGAGCAGGGACGGTGCCACCTGCTGAATGTTCCGGTTGTAGCGTCGGTGCAAGGCGGTGAACAGCGTGACGTCGTGCCGCTCGGCGAGGGCCGTCAGACGCTCAGCATCGGAGGCAAGGACAGTCAGCGGCTTCTCGCAGCAGACGTGCACGCCTGCGACCAGGGCGTTTCCGGCAATCTCCGCGTGTGCCGAGTTCGGCAAGGTGAGGATCACCGCGTCGGCCAGCCCGGCCGCCAGCAGGTCGTGATGGTCGGTAAAGCGGGCGACGTGGTCGGGTATGTCGCCGAACCTGCTCTCGTCCAGATCGCAGACCGCGGTGAGCTCGGTGTCCGGGCATCGTTCGACGGCGCGCCGGAAGTATGGGGAGATGACCCCCAATCCGATGATGGCGATACGCATCAGGCCGCTCCTTGCTGTGAGGTGACCACGGGCAGGGTGAGATTCAGATCCTCGGCCAGCTCCTCGAGCTGGCGAACTAAGAACGGTTGCAAGGCAATCCCGTCGCGTCGATGAAGAGCGGCACGCTGCGCGTCGGGTGCGCCCGGGTAGCTGACCGGTGTCCCGTCGAGAGCGGGCTCGTCGCGAAGCAGCCGGTCCAGGACCTCACGACTGCGCGTCGGCAACGCCATACCCACACCCAGGCGCTCTGGGTCGATCGCGATCACCACGTGCCCGATCCCGTCGGAGTCGCAGTCATCGGTGCCCGCATCCGCACCGGCCAGTGGGCCGCAGAGCAGTTCGACGAGCACGCCGAGCCCGAAGCCCTTGACCGCACCGCGCGTCAGGTCTCCGCCCAACCAGGTCAATGCCGCCCGGCCGCTGAAGTAATCGTCCGGATGGGTCACCGGCTGACCCACGGCATCGCGCAGCCAGCCCTCGGGCACCAGTGCTCCCGCCGCCTGCCGCTCGCGCACCTTCCCGCTGGCGACTGTCGTGGTGCTCATGTCCAGCACGAACGGCGGCCCGCCCGGCGCCGGCACCGCTGCCGCGATCGGGTTGGTCCCGAGCAGCTTGGTGGTCCCGCCGAGCGGGGGCACCACGCCCTGACTACCGCAGTTGGTCATCGCCATCGACACGACTCCGCGGAGGGCAGCGCGTCGGGCGTAGTAGCCAGCGCTGCCGAAGTGAGTGCTGTTGCGGACGGTGCAGATGCCTACGCCGTGCTCGTGCGCTCGTTGCACCGCGAGGTCGGTTGCGAACTGCGCTGTGGCGTGGCCGAGAGCACGGTGACCATCGACGACGCAGCACGCTCCACCGTCCTGCACAAGCTGCGGACGGGCGCGGGCGTCGATGCGTCCTTCCCGTAGACCGGGCACGTAGATCGGGGCCAGCCCGGCGCAGCCGTGGGTGCTGAACCCGTGGAGGTCGGCGTAGATGAGGACGTCGGCGGTCACCGTCGCCTGGTCGCTGGGTACGTCGTGCCGCAGCAACACCGCGCGCACGAAATCGTGCAGGTCCTCGTGGCTGATGATCATGCTGCCACCTCGCGCTGACGATTGCCGAAGGCGACCACCAGTTCCTTGATCCGTTGGGCGTAATCGCGCAGGTCCGCGATCTCGACGAACTCCTCCGGGGTGTGTGCTCTGTTTGTGGACAGCCGACCCGGGCCGCACACGGCGACGTAGCGGCCGGGTGCACCGGCCCAGATCGCGTCGCAGGTGAAGGCCGAGCCGTCGCTGATGCCGTCGTGCCGGGGCAGGCCGGCCAGGCGGAACACCGTCTCCATCTCCGCGTCCCGGTTGGCCAGGGTTGGCAGGTCTCGCTTGAGCCAGGAGCCGTGCACCACCTCGCCCCATTCATCCACCAGGCGCAGGGCGAGCGGGTTCTCACGGTGGGTCCGGGCGAACTCGGCACCTGCCGCGTCCACCAGGTCGAGCAAGTCTTGTTGCAATGCCTGCGCCGAATCTTCCTGTGCATACGCGATATTCAGCAGCAGTCGGCCTGATCCGTATGCCCGGTTGTGCGCGGTGCCGGTCTCTAGCCCGGCTATGCAGAGCTTGGCGTCGAGACCGCGTGCGACTGGTCCGAAGCGCCGCGCCAGGAACTCGGCGAGGAAGCCCAGTGCGATCGTCGCGTTGTGGGCGGCTTCCGGGTGGTCGTCGGTGCTGTCCTCTCCGGCCACCTCGATCTGGAAGGTCATCGCCGAGGTGCAGTGGTCCATTGCTCGGTTCCCAGAGGGTTCGGCGAAAACCATCAGCCGGCCCACGTGGCCGCGGTCCACCAGGTGTTTGGTGCCGTAAACACCCATCGCGCCACCTTCCTCACCCGGCACGCTCGTCAGCCGGACTTCGATCTCGTCTGCCAGCCAAGGGTGTTCGGCGAAGGCGGAGGCGATGCCGGCGGCTGCGGCAACGCCGGGGCCTTTGTCGTCCACAGCGCCCCTGCCGTGCAGCACACGACCGTCGAAGGTGACCTCGAGGTGCGGTCCGACGGTGTCGACGTGGAAGTTGACGATCAGGCGCCGTTGCTCGGGTTGTTCCCGGCCCATCCGTAGAACGAGCGACGGCTGGTCGCGCAGAAAGCCGTGTGGGTCAGCCTCGGCCGCATCACGAACGATCTGTGGCACCTCGTCGGTCTCGAGAAAGAGATCGACCGAGGGAGAAGAACATTCGACGACTTCGAAGCCGAGCTCCTCGGCACCGGCTCGCACGATCTGTTGTGCTCGCCGCGTCTGCGCGGGGTCACCGCCCTCCAGCGGCGAGACCGATGGGACCTCGAGTAGCTCAATGAGCCAGGCGAGGTCGCTCGGGCCGAACGGGATGACCGACCGCAATGCCCGATCCGCAAAGTCAGGCTGCAACATGGCTGTCCTCCAAGATGTGTCGGAAGTTTCCGGCGCAGGAGACGAATCCCTGGGTGAGCTCGGTAGGCGAGCCGGTCTGGTGTAGATGCGGTATGTGGCTGACGTGTGGTTCGAGGCTGTACCAGCCGTCGAAGCCCCGTCGCCGCAGGATCTCCAGGCACTCGGCCAAGCGCGCCGAGCCATGACCGGGAGGCAGGAAGACCGCGCCGTCGGTCCTTCGGACCCCGTCCTTCACATGCACATGTCGGACCGCCGGAAGTACCGCGTCGAGGTATGCGACGGCGTCGTAGCCGTAGGCGAGACCATTGCCCACGTCGAAGATCACGTCGAGTCCGTCGCCGACCCCCTCGAGTAGTCGGCATGCCTGATCGGGGCCAGCGCCGCCGAACCCGGCGCAGTTCTCGTGCAGCAGGGTGACTCCGAGAGCATCGGCCTCGATGACCAGTCGACGAACACGGCGGATCGCCTGTGTAGCCCACTCGTGCTCCGACAGTCCGTCGTTCGGGTAGGACATGATGCGCAGCCGCGCACCGAAACGGCGTGCGATCTCGGCGTACTGCGCGAGCAGCGCCAGCTCCGCGCGCTCGTCGGTCATGACGGAGGTCGACCATCCGCCGATCGGTGTGTCGATGACCGGCACTTCGAATCCCCGCTCGCGCACAGTCCGGACCAGGTCCTCGAGGTGCTCCCGGTGCAGTTCGTGCAGCAACCGTCCGTCGACGGTGCGCAACTCGATCGCGGTCATCCCGCACGAGTCGAGGATGTCCAGCTGATCGGGGAGGGCTCGCGCGGCTTCGTCGCCGATGCCACATAGTCGGGTACTCATCACTGCGCCCCGAAGAACCGACGGATCGCGTCACACACAAATTCTGCCGTTGAGTCCGCCATCCGCGGATGTAGCGGGAGGGTGAACGTTTCGCGGCACAGGCGTTCGGCGACCGGGAACTGCCCGGCACGGTACCCGAGGTGGGCGAATACCGGCTGCAGTGGCAGCGGTCGTGGATAGTAGACCTTTGTCTCGATCCCGTTGCGGCGCAAGTATGCTCGCAACCGGTCGCGGTCGGCACAGCGCACCGGGTAGGTATAGACCGCGCGGTCGCGCAGGTCACAGGTCGGAACGGTCAGCAGGGGCGTCAGGTCGCTCAGGCGCTCGCGATACAGGTCGGCGACGCGCCTTCTGCGCCGAAGGATTTCGTCAAGGTTGTCGAGTCTGCGGAGGACGAACTCCGCGGTCAGCTCGTCCATGCGGGCGTTGTAACCGATCAGTCGGTGCACGAATCGTTCGCCGGGCTGCTGCCCGTGGTTGCGCAGCATGACTGCTGTCCGCGCGAGCCGCTCGTCATCGGTGAGGAGGACTGCGCCGTCGCCGATCCCGCCGGCCGGCTTGGCCGGGAAGAATGAGAAGACTCCCATGTCACCGTGCCGTCCTGCCGGGACGCCGGCGACCTGCGTGCCGAGCGCGACCGCACTGTCCTCGATCACCGAAAGACCATGGAAGGAGGCGATTTCGGTCAGTCGCGGTAGGTCAGGGGCGTGGCTGTAGAGGTATGCCGGTAGTAGTGCGGCCGTGTCCGCTTCGCAAGCTGCGTCTGCCGCATCTGGGTCGAGAGCCATCGTCGCCTCGTCCACGTCGGCGAAGATCGGCCTGGCCCCGACCTGGGCCACGGTGCTGGCCGAGGAGATGAACGAATATGCGGGGGTGACCACCGACTGTCCGGGTCCGATGCCGAGCGCCCGCAGCGCGAGAACCAGCGCGGCCGTCCCGTTCGCGGTGGCGATGACGTGCGCAGCGCCGGTGCGCTCGGCGATTGCGGCTTCGAGTCGGGCGACTGCCGGTCCGAGGATGAAGCGGTCCTCGATGGCCACCCGGCGCACCAAGTCGACGATCGCAGAGGCGTCGTCGGCGAATCGGCTCGACCAGTCGAAGTACGGCACGGTCAGCGTGTCGATGCTCATGGGCCCTCCCGGTAGAAATCGAGGATCACGTCGCAGACGTAGTCGACGTCGGCGTGGGCCAGATCGGCGTACATCGGTAGGGCGACGGCCCGCTCGCTTGCGGATTCTGCTGTCGGACAAGGGAAACGGGTGCCGATGCGACCGGCGAAAGCCGGTTGGCGGTGTACCGGCACGGGGTAGTAGGTTTCGGTGCCGATGCCGTGTTCGGCGAGGTGGTCGACGAGCCGATCCCGATCGCGCGCCTCGATCAGGTAGACGTAGCAGACCTGAGTGCCGGGCTCGCTCGTCGGCAGCAAGCGCGGGGTGCGCACTGCGGGCATCAGGCCCGCCAGCCGCCGGTCGTAGTGGGCGGCGAGGGCAGCGCGGTGGGCTATGTCCGCGGGCAGGTGTTCCAGTCGAGTCAGTAGCACCGCCGCCTGCAACTCGTCCAGCCTGCTGTTGTAGCCGAGTTCGACGTATTCGTCGGGGTTTTCGGCCTGTGCTCCGTGCGCCCGCAGCCGGCGTGCAGCCGTGGCAACCGCATGGTCATCGGTGAGCAGCATGCCCCCGTCACCGAGGCCGCCAAGAGTCTTAGTCGGGAAGAACGACAGCACGCCACCCGCACCGTGCAGCCCGGCATGGCGGCCGCCCTGGAACATGCCAATACCCTCCGCGCTGTCTTCGAGCAGGAGTAGACCGTGCTCAGCGGCGAGTGCGCGCAGCGGTGCCATGTCGGCCATCTGGCTGAACAGGTGGACCGGCATGATCGCCTTAGTGCGGGGACCGATGGCGGCACGTGCAGCGCCTGGGTCCATCGCGTAGGAGCCGGAGACGACATCGACCATGACCGGCTCGGCACCGACCAGGGCCACCGAACTCGCCGTCGAAAAGAACGTGTAGGCGGGCACGATTACCTCATCACCCGGTCCGATGCCCACGGCTCGCAACAGGATGACGATCGCGTCGCTGCCGTTGGCCACAGCAATCGCGTGGCGCGCGCCGGTGAATCGCTCAACTGCGCGCTCAAGCTCCATGCCCACGGCGCCATAGGTGAATTGGCCCCTAGCGATGACTTCGGTGAGTCGTTGTTCCAGGTTCGGCCAGTCGCGTTCGATTGAACGCGCACCGGTGAAGAATGGTATGACGCTCATCGGCAAGCGCCCTTCAATTCGCGGATGAAGCCGCTCGCCATGTCTTCCCGTGCCGATGCCGTGCGGGCGTCATCCAGCCGTTGCATCAAAGCGCTGCCCACGATGACCCCTGCGGCGCGCCCGTGTAGGGACCGCACGTGCTCGGGGCGAGAAATTCCGAATCCGACACAGACCGGGAGAGTTCCGGCGATTGCGGCGACCCCATCCAGGTACTGTCCGATGGCCGGATTGAGCTCTGCGCGGCTTCCTGTGACGCCGTTCGTGGCGAGAGCGTAGAGGAAGCCGCTGCTTGCCGCGACGGTTCGCTCCAGCCGCTCCGGACGACTCGTGGGCGCAGCGAAGAAGACCTGGGCGAGGTCACTCTCCGTCGCGCACTTGATCCAGTCGCCGGCTTCGTATGCCGGTAGGTCGGGGACGACCAGGCCGTCGGCTCCTGCGGCCGCGACGTCGGCATACAACGTGGTCAGCCCATAGCGCAGAAAGGGATTGCTGTAGCCCATCAGGACGATGGGCGTATCGACCCCGTTCTCTCGCACCTCTCGTACCGTCTCGATCACTCCCGGCAGCGTCATACCCGCAGCGAGAGCGTGGGCGGCCGTGTGCTGAATGACCGGTCCGTCGCCCATCGGGTCGGAGAACGGCACTCCGAGTTCGACGATGTCCGCGCCCGCGTCGGCGACGCTGGTGATCAGTCCGGCCATCTCGGCGCCCGCGGGATAGCCGCAGGTCAGATAGGCGACCAGGGCTGTCTCGGAGCGTTCGGCCGTCGCCGCGAAGGTCTTCGCCAAGCGTTCCATCATGCGTCCTTTCGGGTGTCGAGGGCGTCCATCGCAGTGGTGAGATCCTTGTCGCCGCGGCCGGACAGGTTGACAAGTAGCTGGCTGCCGCGTGGCAGCGACGGGGCGATGCGCAGGGCACCGGCCACAGCGTGGGACGACTCCAGCGCCGGCAGGATTCCTTCATTGCGGGACAACGCCACGAACGCATTAAGCGCTTCGTTGTCATCCGCAGTGAGGTACTCCACCCGGCCGATGTCCTTGAGATGGCTGTGTTCCGGGCCGGCACCCGGGTAGTCGAGACCGGGCGCGATGCTGTGCGTGAGTTCGACCTGTCCGTTGTCATCCTGCAGGAGGTATGTGCGCATGCCCTGCAGCACTCCGGGGGTTCCGTAGACGAGCGGCGCTGCATGTTTACCGCGCGCGCCGCGGCCATCGCCAGCCGCTTGGATCCCGACGAGGCGCACTCGATCATCGAGGAACGCGCTGAAGATGCCGATCGCGTTGGAACCCCCGCCGACACAAGCGACCACAGCATCCGGAAGCCGTCCGGTCGCGTCGAGGAATTGTTGCTTCGCCTCTTGGCCGATCACCGACTGGAATTCGCGGACCATCCGCGGAAATGGATGCGGCCCGAGCGCAGAACCGAGCAGATAGTGGGTCGTGTCCGGATTGCCGATCCAGTCGCGAATCGCCTCGCTCACCGCATCTTTGAGCGTCGCGGTGCCTTGGTCGACCAGTTGCACAGTGGCGCCCAACAACTCGATGCGTTGTAGGTTTGGCCGTTGCCGAGCAGCGTCCACACTGCCCATGTAGATGGTCGCGTCGAGGCCGAGGTACGCGCACGCTGCGGCGACGGCAACGCCGTGTTGACCGGCGCCGGTCTCCGCCACGATCCGCCGCTTTCCCAGGCGTCGGGCGAGCAGCGCCTGACCGATTGCGTTGTTGATCTTGTGCGCGCCGGTGTGCGTCAGGTCCTCCCGCTTGAGCCACATCGTGACTCCGTGCGGTTCGATTCCCAGATGCTGCAGCCTGGTCAGGGGCGTGGGACGTCCGACAAATGTGGTGAGCAGATGGTCCAGTTCGGCGCGGAAGATCGGATCCTGTAGAGCCTGATCGTAGGTTTCGCAGAGCTCCTCTAGTGGCGCCACGAGCGTCTCGGCTACGAACTGCCCTCCGTAGTCACCGAAGCGGGTAGTCATGCTGCCACCCCCGCTTGGCTGCGAGATGGGTCGCCCGTGAGCAGTGTGCGAAGAGCTACTCCAGGGTCTGCGGCGCGGAGCAAGGATTCACCGACGAGGCACGCATCGAAGCCTGCTTCGGCGACCCGGCGCAAATCGTCGGCGGTCCCGATGCCGCTTTCACTGACGGTCAGTACACCGCGGGGAACGCTTTCCCGGATCCTGGCGCCGCGGTCGAGGTCCACCGAAAAATCTTGAAGGTCACGATTGTTAACTCCGATGATCGTTGCGCCCGCCGACAGGGCTCGCTCGACGTCTTGCTCGGAGAAGGTCTCCACGAGCGCGTCCAGGCCCGCCTCCGCGGCATCCTTGAGCAGTTCACCGAGCAGTTCGTCGTCGACGGCCCGCACGATAATGAGCAGGGCTGCCGCACCCGAGTTTGCGGCGAGGCTCACCTGTCGGGGGTCGACGACGAAATCCTTATAGAGGACTGGGACATCGACTCCCCGATCGGTCGAGACTCTCTTCACCAACTCCGGAGAGCCGCCAAAGAAGCGATCCTCGGCCAGTACCGACACGGCCCGTGCGCCGTAGGCAGCGTACTTGCGGGCAACTGGAACGGCGTCATCAGTGGACAGCAGTTGTCCCTTGGAAGGGGAGGCCGGCTTCACCTCTGCGATGACCGACATGCCGGGCAGAGCCACGGCGGCGGCAAATCGGCCGTGGTTAGGACGCTTTGTCACAGTCGGTGACGCAGGGTCACCGGACCAGACCCGTTGCTTGTGAGCGATTATCTCGTCGAGATACATGTGACGTTCTCCTCCGGGCAGTCGGTTGATGGTTGGCTGAGACGTCGCAGCTGATCGATTGCTGCACCTGAGGCAATAGCGTCCGAGACCAACGAAAGACAGGTATCGAGATCACCTCGCCCGCCGACATGCAGGGCAGCCGCCGCGTTCAGAGCACATGTCTGCCGTATGGCATGAGAACCCTTGCCGGCCAATGCATTACGGGTTAGGACCATGTTGGTCGCGAGATTGCCTCCAGCAAGTTCGCCGATCGTCGCAGGCGCCATCCCCCACTCAGCGGGGTCGAGCACGAACCGGTCTGACCGGCCGGTGGACACCGTTAGCACCCGCGCGACACCCGTCGTGGTCAGTTCGTCCATGCCATCGGCGCCGCGCACGATCCACGTGTTCACTCGCCCCAGGCGGGACACTGCCTCGGCCAATAGTTCCTGGTCGCTTGGAGTGGTCACACCAATGATCGCTCCGGCCAGCGGGACCGGGTTTCCCAGCGGTCCTAGTTGATTGAAAATGGTTGGAAATCCTAATGATCGACGCACAGACGCGAGTCGGTCCAGGGACGGATGAACCGCCCTGCTGAAAAGGAAGGCGAAGTGATGCCGGCGCAGCCGATCAGCGATATGTGGGCCGTAGTCGGTTGGCACACCGAGTCCTTCGAGCAGGTCGGCACTGCCGCATCGGCTGGTGGCCGCCCGGTTTCCCACCTTGGCGACCGTGCTTCCGACCGCACTCGCAAGGATGGCTGAGATGGTTGACACATTGACTGATCCGCTGTGATCGCCACCTGTGCCGACGATGTCGATGCACGACGGTGCGTCGGCGGGCGCGATGGCCCGATCCTGCAGGGCCCGGAGCGCCGCGAGCAGCTCGTCCACGTGGGTTCCCTTATGTGCCAACGCTGTCAGGAAGATAGCGGTATCGGCCTCGGAGGATTTATCAAGAAGCTCGGCGAACGCCGCATCGGCTAGGTCGGCCGACAGGGTCCGCCCAGCGGTCAGCTCCTTGGTGGCCCGGTGAAGCGGTGCGCCGGTCACAGCAGCTGCACATTCGCGGCGGGCCGCAATTCACCCTTGGTGTCCAGCACCCGGGCAGCAAAGTCCCATCGTGGGTCGGTGAGCAGCGGACCGTGCGCGGTGACCAGCACCACCAAGTCCTGACGGCTGATCGTCTGGTCGTTCCACGGGACCGAGTAGTGATCCTCGCCGTCGATGTGTACTGACGGGGCGAGCGGGTCGTGGTAGCAAACCTCGGCACCCAGCCGTGCGAGTCTGGCAAGAATCTCTACCCCTGGAGCGTTGCGCAGATCCGGAACCCCCGGCTTGTACGCGATACCCACCACCATGATGCGAGCGCCGTAGACCCGTATGTCTGCATCAAGCAGCACCTCGACGCATCGATCCACTGTCTCGCATGGGCGGTTGACGATCCGATCCCGCGCGACGCTGAGGACGGGCATCGAGGTGCCCTGTGCGGCAGCCTGTTCCAAGAGGAAGTTGGGATCGACCGGGATGCATTCACCACCGACGCCCGGGCCGGGATAGTGGGGGAGGAATCCGAAGGGCTTCGTTGCCGCAGCGTCGATCACCTCCCGCGGTCGGATACCGAGCGGCCGACACAGGTCGGCGAGGTCGAAAGCGAGCGCGATGTTGACCATGCGGAAGGTGTTCTCGTACACCTTTGATAATTCGGCGACTGCTGGCGTGGAGACCGGGCACACCGTCGTACAAATCAACTCGAAAAGCAGGGTCGCCCGTCGGGTGCACTCCGGGGTAAGACCGCCGACCAGCTTCGCGGTGTTCGTGACCGTCCAACCGTCGGTGTTCCCGGGGTCGACCCGCTCGGGTGCTACGGCGACGTGGAAGTCGGTGCCGGGCACCAGGCCGCTCGCAGCGGCGAGGCGACGTGCCATCCGTTCGGTTGTGCCGGGAGGGACAGTGGACTGCAGCACCACCAGTGTCCCGAGCTGCAGGTATGGCGCCACGGCATCCGTCGCCGACCATACCGCGCTGAGATCGGCCCCGTGTTGTGCCGTCACCGGTGTGGGCACGCAGATGATGATCGCCTCGCAGCCAGCGAGGGATTCACAATCAGTCGAGGCGTGCAGCTTGCCGTGCACGTCGGCAAGGTCTGCAACGGTCACGTCTGGCAGGTAGGAGATGCCATCGGTCAGCAGCTCAACCTTGCGCGCGTCGAGGTCGACACCGACAACCTCGAGTCCGGCATCGGCGAAACCGTGGGCTAAGGGCAGGCCGGTAAACCCCAAACCGACGACGCCGATTCGAAGGGTCAGGTCCGAGAGCGCGGTGTCGAATTGCGCCACGGACACGGTCCGGGCGTCCGTCTCGAAACCCGGAGTCAACAAGCTCATGATCTTCTCCCTGCGAGTCGTGGTGGCCGTTTCCTCAATGGCACCGCGGAGCGGCCACACTCGACAGACCACTTGGCACAGGGCGATACAGACCGATCGATCGAAATCGTGGAGATCTCATATAGATTCGCGGCCCACGCTGCTTCCATGTCTTGGCACATGACCCTGGAGGTTGACCGGTCCGCCGTCGACTCGCTGACCCATCAGGTGCAGCAAGCGATCCGGTCACGCATCGAGAACGACCTGCTCCCCGCGGGCAGTCGGCTGCCGTCGACCCGTCAGCTTGCGGCGGATCTGGGCATCTCCCGGAGTGTCGCGGTCGAGGCGTACGAGCAGTTGACTGCCGAAGGCTTTCTGCTCTGCCGCCGCGGCTCCGGGACCCTGGTTGCCGACCAGGGTGCCGAAAAGCCGGCCGGAGCAATCCGGGCACTCACGCCAGCTCGCATTCGGTGGGATCTGCGGTGTAAGCGCGGCCCCGTGCCGGACTTCCCGCACGCCGAATGGCTGGGTTGTTATCGCACCGCATTGGCGGCTGCAGGTGAGTCCGAGCTGGGGTATGTCGACCCTGATGGTTCGCCACGGCTGCGGGAAGTGTTGGCGCGCTACCTGGCGAGAGTTCGCGTCGCAGCCGCGACAGTCGAATCTGTAACGATTACAGCGGGTTTCGCGCAGGGGATTTCATTGATAAGTCAAGTCCTGCAGGACCGTGGGCTTCGCCAGGTCGGGATGGAAGAGCCATGCTCCGCGGCCGTGCGTACCTTCCTGCAGCGTGGTGGCCTGGAGCCGGTTCCGGTTCCGCTGACCCGTGCCGGCCTCGATATGCGTCGGCTTCGGGAGAGCGGGGTGCGAGCGGTCGTGGTTTCACCTGCCCACCAGTTCCCGACCGGTCAGACGATGAGCGGCGAGGGACGTGCCGCACTGGTGGAGTGGGCTCGAGAGGTCGACGGCTGGATTGTCGAGGACGACTACGACGGAGACCTCTGGTTGGATGCGGCGTCCCGCACCGTTGCACTGCACGCATTGGACCCTGAACGTGTCATCTATGGCGGCACAACAAGTATGACGATGGCCCCCGGGTTGCGGCTCGGCTGGTTGGTGGTGCCCGAAGCATTACGCGAGGAGATGGCTGCAGTTCGACGGGTCCGTGACCTCGGCGTCGACACTCTGCAGCAGTGCGCTTTAGCAGAATTCGTCACCAGCGGACTGTTCGACCGGCATCTGCGCCGCGTGCGCCTGCGCTACCGCAGCCGACGCGAGCTGTTCGTCTCGGCGCTGCATCGCCATTTTCCCCATGCACAGTTGACCGGGAACGCAGCGGGAGTGCATGCGCAGCTGCTGTTGCCGCGGTGGATGGACGAAGCCGACTTCGTCGCCGCGGCCGCCCGGCGCGGCGTTCAAGTCGACGGGGGCGCGCACTTCTGGGCGCACACCGCGAGCCCCCCAGCGTCGTTGATCCTGTCATACGCGGGCGTGTCAGCGAGCGGTCTGGGTGATGCGGTTACCGAGCTCGGGCTCGCTGCTCAGGCGATGGACCGGTCCCGCAAGTGGCAGGTCAGTCCACCGACTGCGCGTGTCGGACGAAGCGCCTGATGAGGTCCGGATCCTTCACGCCACGCGTGCGTTCGACGCCGCTGGAGACATCGACGCCGAAGGGTCGCAACCGTCGGATTGCGGCCACAACATTGTCGGGGGTGAGACCGCCCGCCAAGAGCCATCGCCCCTGCGGTTGCGCTGTCAGTGTGTCGGCGTTCCAGGTGTCGCCGGATCCCGGCACCGGGCCGTCGAGGATAAGCAAGTCCTCGCCATACGCACCACAACTCGGCGCGTCTGTCTCCTGAGCCGCGGTTGCCCGAATAAGCTTGCGTCCCAGAGGTTTCAGTGATTCAAATCGGTGGGAGGTATGGAGTCCGTGCAGCTGTATCGCGCTTACTCCGGCCTCCTCTACGGAGGTCCTGATCGCAGTGTCATCCTCGTCGGTGAACACACCCACGGTCTCGACGTGGCCCGGGACCGCGCATTTACGCAGGAGAATGCGGACATCTGCTGGCTGGATCTGACGGACGCTCCGTGACATCACAAAGCCGAGTGCGCAGGCACCAGCTTCGACAGCTGCCGCGACCGATTCCGGGTCGGTCAACCCGCAAACTTTCACGTACATCACGTGGCCTCGCGGACGACGCGGAGCCGGCTGAAAAGCATTGCACCGACGGTTAACCCGGCTGCTGCGACTACGAGTGCTGTGCGACCGCCGGTGGTCGCCGCCAGAACTGCTGCGGCCAGGCCGCCGAGCGGTATGACGATGAACGCGACGCACCGATAGGTCGCGCTGACCCGGCCGAGCAGTTGAGTTGGAACCCTGGATTGCCGCAGGCTCATCGAGTGAATGTTGAACAACACCATTCCAAGTCCGTTGCCGATGTATGCGATTGCCATCAGGAGCAACGCCATCGGGGCTGGACCGGATGCGATCGGCAGCAGGATCAAGACGACCGAGCCGAGGACCATTCCCATTCCCATGGCGCGCCCGGCGCCCCACCGCTGACCGATCTTGGGGGCGAGGACCGATCCGACCAACGCGCCCAGACTGCCTCCGGCAATCAACGGCCCGAGCACCGCCGTGGGCAGCCCGAGGCCAGTGACCACATGCCACGGCATGAGCACCAAGACGATGTCCCAGAAGAAGTTGAAGCATGCCGACTGCAGCATCACGCTTCGCAGTAGGCGGTCGGACCAGGTGATCTGCAGGCCTTCGCGCAAGTCCGCGAGCACCGAGCGACCGGTGTCGGTCGGCGCGGGCTCGGGTGTACGGATCCTGGTCAGGGCGGTCACCGAGATGAAGTAACCGACCGAATTCACCGCAATCGCAACGGGTGCGGTGAGCAGCTGCACGATGAGGCCGCCTGCTCCGAGGCCGGCGGCCTGGGAGACCGACGCGCTCGACTGGAGTTTGCTGTTCGCATCGATCAGCTGCTCCGGCTTGACGACGGCTGGAAGGTAGGACTGATAGGCGACGTCGAACTGCGCGGTGAACGCTCCGGTGACGAACGCAACCAGATAGAGCAGGCCCATCGTCAGCTGGCCGGTGAGAAAGGCGATTGGCACGAGCGCCAGCGTGATCGTCCGGCCGATGTTGCCGATGATCAGCAGCGGTCGCCTGCGCACCCGGTCGGCAAGCACGCCGGCGATCAGCGTGACAACCGCGATCGGTAGGAACTGCACGGCGTTCAGCAGTCCGAGCTGGCCGGGACCAGCGTGCAGCATCGTGATTGCGGTCAACGGCAGTGCCAGAAGGGTTATCTGCTCACCGAACAGCGCGACGGTCTGGCCGAACCACAGCCGAAGGAAGTCCTGGTGCCGCCATAACGTTGGCTGGGCCGGGGCCGCCTGCGGTGGCGACAGCAGCGTGCTCATGCCGCACCGGCGGATGACCAGTCGATGCGGTAGTCCTCGCGCGTCCGAGCGATCGCCGCCTCCACCTCCGCGGCAGTCGGCAGCGCGAACCGGTACACCCCCGCAGTGTGTATGGCGCCGCCGTTTCCAGCGAGAACCGTTCCGGGAGTAGGCAACTCCTCGGCATACAGCCCGTCGATGGTGCCGCGCAACGAACTCACCGAGTGCACTGTGCAGGGCCGCATCGGTGGCTGCGGCATCATCAGGTAGCCGGCCACCTGATTACTGGTGGGGGGTGCCGGCAACGCGGCGCGGTCACCGACCGCGCAGAGCAGGGAGGCGCGCACCAGGTCGACTCCATACACCTCATCCCAGACGAAGCGGACCTGGCCACCGCCCGCCCGGGCGCCGACCTCGAGAAAGACCAGGTCTCCGGTGCCGTGTTCGACGAAGAGCTCGAGGTGGAAGACGTCGTCCACAAGACGCAGCGCCTGCGTGACGCGAACGGTGAAGTCGGTGATGCGGCGCTCCAGGTCGGCGTCGTCGTTGGCTACCGAGGCGAACGGCAGTCCGCCTGCGAAGTCGAGGCAGGACGCGAGGCAGTGCCAGCTGCGGGAGAGTCGCAGCTCACCGTCCGCAACCACGCCATCGACCTGGTAGAACTCGCCTTGAATGAACTCCTCACACTCGAAACCATCGAGTGGAGAGTCGGATTCGAGCAACCCGTGCGCTGCTGCCGCGTCGGTGAGGACGTGTACTTCCTGGCTGTCGGCGCCGAGTCGTGGTTTGACCACGACCGGGTAGTCGAGTTCATCGGCCATCGCTGCGAAGTGATCGCGCCCGTCGACCGGCCGATGCCAGGGCACCCTCAGTCCAGCGGCTGCCACGGCGTGCTTCATCGCGACCTTATCTCGCACGAGCGCGACGTCGCGCTCCCCGCGACCCGGCACGCCGAGCCGGTCACGCAGGATCCCGGCGTGGATGAGGTCGAACTCCGAGAGCGCGACGATGTGCGTGAAACCGCCGTGCAGTGTCGCGAGTTCCGTTGCGTGGCGAGTGAGTTCGTCGATGTCGTCGATGTCATCGACGACGCGGATCTCCTCGGCACGGTCGGAAAGCCGGTGCGCGCCCGCCTGCGTGGTCAGGTAACTGACCGCCGTGCGCTCGTGATCGAGGTGCCGGTGATACTCGGCGAACCGGTTGGTCCAGCGGTTGAGGATGAGCACGTGTCGAGACATAGCGGGCTCAGCCGGCAGCGGCCAGATCGGCGGCGGTCGCGTACTCGCTGATCGCATGATCGAGCGCGGCCAGCACGGGTTCGCGCTGCGCCGATGCCGCCATCGCATATGCCAGGCGTCGGGCGGAGCACGCGACTTGTCCGACGCCGGTATGCCTCAGCCGACCTTGCTCGAAAACGTCCGCAGCCGAGCCGATCTGGGCTGCCAACGGCGCTGATGTTTCAGATCCGTCCAGGTCCAGATAGCGGATGCCGACGTGCTGGTCCGGTCGGGCAACGTCCAGGCGCACCTCCTCACCGAGGTATGACGCGACGGTCGCGGCGTACAGGTCCGCGCCCGCGGCACGCAGCCACAGGTCCGGGATACGATCGCCCGGGAGTCGCGCCGCGACCTCCATCAGCATCGGCCCGCGAACGCCCATCCGAACTTCCAGGTGGAACGGTCCGAGTCGAAGACCCAATGCATGCACCACTTTTCGGGCATATTCGCGCAGTTCCTGCTGGCAGCGATCGTCGATACCAGCAGGCACCAGATGCCCGATCTCGACGAAGGTAGGCTCCGAGCCGAGCCGCTTCTCGGTGACCCCGACCACGTGCACAGTTCCGTCGGCTACGACGCCTTCGACGCTGAACTCCGGGCCCTCGACGTACTCCTCGACCAGGATCGGATGGTCCTCGTCAACCTCAACCAGACGCGCGATCTGCGCCATCGCGGCTCGCGCGTCGCTGACGGTCTCGACCTTGCGCACCCCGAGGCTGCCGGATTGGTCGACTGGCTTCACCACGCTCGGTGTGCCGGTCACGCGCAGCGCCGCGCGCACTGCGGCTGATCCTGTCACCGCCACGTAGCGCGGCTGGTCGATTCCGGCATTGCGCACCGCGTCACGCATCAGGTGCTTGTGCCGAAGTCGTTGGGCGACAACGGGCCCCGGCGTCCGCAAGCCGAGCTCGACCGCGAGTCGGGCGGCCGGCTGGACCGCCTGCTCCTGGCCGGGGAACAGCGCCCCGATCGGGGTACGGCGGTGCAGCTCGCGCAGGGCGCGACCGGTCGCGGCGATGTCGGCAGTGTCGACCCGCACGATCTCCGTGATGTCTTCCACCACCTGGTCGGCCAGCAGGGCGTAGCCTTCGGCACCGACCACGACTACGACCGGATGCCCCAAGCGAGCCGCGTGCTTCAGCAGCCGCAGGCCACTCGAGCGTGGCTCCAGCACGACGAACCGGGGCCGCGGGTCCGCCGCCACCGTGCCTGCGATCGCGTTCACTAGTACGGCGCTCATGACAGCACCAGTTCGCGGTCGTAGGAGTCGAGCACGCTGTCCAGTGCCAGTGTCTCGGCCTCAGCGAGCAGCACGGTGGTCTGCTGGTGCAGTCGCAGGCCGCACACCGGGCGCGGCCCGTTGCCGTCAAAGAACGAGTACGCCGCGTCGAGGAACTGGTCGATCGGCCGGTCCTCGATCAGCGCCCGGCCGGGTCGGTCGCTGACCCGCACCTGACCGCAGTGCGAGCCCTCACCCAGGGGGTAGTCGGCGATGATCTCACCCCGGTCCCCGGTCACCCGCAGCCGGCGGCGTCGTTCCGGCGCAGTCAGATCTGAGCGCAGCGTGCTGATGACCCCGTTGTCGTGCAGCAGGGTGAGGTCGGCACCGCCCATCATGCAGCCGGTGCCGCCGAGCTCCGGTGCCGGGCGGCTGGCGGCCTGTGCCACGGTGGCGTCGCCGCCGGCCAGGTGCAGGGCGAGCAGCACCTGGTGCGGCAACTCCACGCTGAAGGCGGAGCGGTGCCCGTCGGGGCGGGCGAAGCGGGGCTTGTTCTGCTCGAAGTCGAGCGATCGCACCGCGCCGATCGTGCCTGCGGCCAACAGCTCGATGACGCGCGTGGTGACCCGGCTGTGCGGCCACACGCTCATCGGCACGATCTCGCAGTTGCGGCCGAGCGACCGCAGTAACCAGGCGTCCCGGGGCGTGCGCGCGACTGGCTTCTCGACGATGATCGAACGGGCGCCCAACTCGACCAGTTTGGTTACCGTCGGCACGTGGTCAGCCGGGGGAGTGGTGACGTGGAAGACGATGTCGCCGATCGGTGCGATCGTGCCGCAGTCGGCGAGGTCGGGCAGCAGCGGCACGTCGTCCGGGCTGGCATCGTATGCCGGGTCGACGGCATACAGGTCTACCGGTCGGCCCAGCTGCTCGAGTGCGTTGCGGTGGAGGTTTCGACCCGCGTGGCCGTACCCGACGATCACGACGGGACGTGGTGCAGGTTCCTGGACGAGATTCAGGTGCTGTGTCGTCATGTTCCGGCCTTCGTGGAGTGGTTCGACTTGTTCGGATGACGACAGCTTGATTCGTCCTTCCGGCCGCGAGCCATACCAACCGGGCCGTTCGGCAGCGGACCATTCTCCGCCCCGGATTGATTACCTCACGCGCACTCGCGCGCCGGATGACTCCCGGTCACAACCACTTTCGTCTGCGGAAGACCAGGAAGAGCACGCCACAGACCACGAGCATCAGGCAGAGCGCGATGGGATAGCCGACCGGCCAGGACAGCTCCGGCATACGCTCGAAGTTCATCCCGTAGATGCCGCTGATCAGTGACGGTGCGAAGAGGATCGCCGCCCAGGCGGAGATCTTCTTGACCTCGTCGTTCTGCTCCATGCCGGCTTCGGCAAGGCGGCGCATCTCCTCGTTCTGGGTCTGCGCGACGAGGGTGGCGTTGAGGGTGAGGATGTCGGCCAGGTTGCTGCGGAAGCCGTCGACCCGCTCCACCACGCTGGTGGCGTGGTCGGCGACGTCGCGCAGGTTGCGCTGCAACTCCTCGTCGGTGCCGTACTTGTCGAAGCCGCGCTCCAGGCCGCGCACGATCTGCAACAACGGCTTGGTGGCGCGCTGCAACTCGGCGACCTCACGCGAAAGCTCGTAGATGCGCCGGGACACCGCCGGGTCGGACTCGAAGACCTGGTTCTCGATCTCGTCGATGTCGTTCTCCAGGCCCGCGATCACCGGTGCGTAGCCGTCGACGACGAAGTCGATCATGGCGTAGAGCACGGCCTCGGGGCCGAGTGCGAGCAAGTCCGGGTCGGCCTCCATCCGGTGCCGCACCGCCGCCAGGTTCGGGCGGTCGGTATGACGAACCGTCAGCACGAAATCGCGGCCGATGAAGATGTGCAGCTCGCCGATCTGGACGGTCTCCGACTCGTCCAGGTAGATGGCGGGGCGCAGCACCACGAAGAGCGTGTCGTCGTAGCGCTCCAGCTTGGGTCGCTGGTGGGCGACGATCGCGTCCTCGACCGACAGCGGGTGCAAGTCGAAGACCTTGGCCATGTCGGTGATCTGCGCCTCGGTCGGGTGCACCAGGCCGATCCAGGCCATCGCCTTGTCGGGGTCGTGCAGCCGGTGCATCGCCTCGCGCAGCGAGTGCGGCGCCTCCAGGCGCCGGCCGTGCAGGTAGACCGCCTTCTCGACGACCGACTCCTCGACCGGCACCTCGTCGTCACGACGCGGCTGGAGCGCGCGTTCGGGTGCGTCTTCTTCCGCCGGCCGGTTGCGCGAGGGCAACACGGACGTGGGCAGGAACGCACGGTTTCTCCAGCTGGGCACGATTGCCAGGGTAGTGCTTCGCCGAGAGGCTCACTTACCGTCCAGAGGCTCACGTATTTGCGGTGTTCGGACCGCGAATACGTGAGCCTGTCGCTGATAAGTGAGCCTCTCGGCGAGGGGGCGGACGGTTACTCCTGCGGGCGGGTCATCGCAAGCACATCGAGCACCCGGTCCAGGTCCGCCTCGCTGATCGAGCCGTCCTTGACGTGGCCGCGTTCGATGACGACCTGCCGGATCGTCTTGCCCTCCTTCAGCGACTGTTTGGCGATTGCGGCTGCCTCGTCATACCCGACGTAGTGGTTGAGCGGGGTCACGATCGAGGGCGACGACTCGGCGTACTCCCGGTCGCGCTCGACGTTGGCGGTGATGCCGCTGGCGCAGCGGTCGGCGAACAGCACCGACACGTTGGCGAGCAGGCCGATGGACTGCAGCAGGTTGTCGGCGATGACCGGCAGCATCACGTTGAGCTCGAAGTTGCCGGACGCGCCGCTCCACGCGACGGCCGCGTCATTGCCGACAACCTGCGCGCTCACCTGGCAAACCGCCTCCGCCAGCACGGGATTGACCTTGCCGGGCATGATCGAACTGCCGGGCTGGAGGTCGGGCAGGAAGATCTCGGTGAGGCCGGTGCGCGGCCCCGAGCCCATCCAGCGGATGTCGTTGGCGATCTTGGTCAGGCCGACCGCGATGGTGCGCAGCATGCCGGAGAGCTCGACGAGAGCGTCACGCGCGCCCTGCGCCTCGAAGTGGTTTGCCGCCTCGGTGAGCGGCAGGTCGAGGTCCTTCGCCAGGTGCGAAATAACCTCTGCAGCAAGGCCTTTCGGCGCGTTGATGCCGGTGCCGACGGCGGTGCCACCGAGGGGGAGAGCGCCCACACGGGGGAGCGAGTCCTGCAGGCGCGCGACGCCGAGGCGGATCTGTGTGGCATATCCGCCGAACTCCTGGCCGAGAGTGACCGGGGTGGCGTCCATCAGGTGGGTGCGACCCGACTTCACCACCTCCGCGAACTCGGTCTCTTTGGCCTCGAGCGCCTCAGCGAGGTGCTCGAGCGCCGGGATCAGGGTGCGTACGACGGCGCGCGCGGCGGCGATGTGGATCGCCGCCGGGAACTGGTCGTTGGAGGAGAAGGGGTCATTGACGTCGTCGTTGGGGTGCACCGGCGCACCGAGCGACTCCTGCGCGAGCGAGGCGATGACCTCGTTGGCGTTCATGTTGGACGACGTGCCCGACCCGGTCTGGAACACGTCGATCGGAAACTGCTCGTTCCACTCGCCGCGGGTGACGGCCGCCGCGGCGTCGGCGATCGCCCGCGCCTTGTCGGTGTCGAGCATCCCGCGCTCGGCACGCGCCGCCGCCGAGGCGCCCTTGATCGCGGCGAGTGCCGCGATGAGCTCGGGGTCGATGGGGCGCCCGGAGATCGGGAAGTTCTCGACCGCGCGCTGGGTCTGCGCACGCCACTTCGCCTGCGCGGGCACGCGCACCTCGCCCATCGAGTCGTGCTCGATGCGGGTCATCAGGGTGTTCGGGGTCTGCTCGGTTTGCTCGGTCACTGTGGGAGCGCTCCTCTGCTTGTCGAAGGCCTGCTCCCAGTCTGCGCCTGCCGGATCTAGTGCAGTGACCCGGCCACGATCGGCGCGCGCCCGACCGGTTGCGTCGGCCGCGGCGTCAGCGGCTTGGGGGGCCGGGTCGGTTTCGACACCGGCTTGCCGGTGCGCAGCAGGAACTTCTTGCCGTAGTGCTTGACCTCGGTGTGCGCGTCCGGGCCGTCTTCGAGGTGATAGGTCGTGTGGTCGTGGGTTACCTCAACCCGGATCTTGCAGCCGTGCCAGCGCACCGTGAAGGCGAGGCGGGTGATGGTCTCCGGCAGCGTCGGCGCGAAGCTGAGCTCACCGTGGTAGTCCCGCAGTCCGCCGAAGCCACACACCAGCGCGAGCCAGGCGCCGGCGAGCGAGGCGACGTGCACGCCGTCCTTGGTGTTGTGCTCCAGATCGCGCAGGTCCATCAGGGCCGCCTCGGTCAGGTAGTCGTGCGCCAGCTCGACCTGCCCGACGTCCGCGGCGACGACTGCCTGCGTGCATGCCGACAGCGACGAGTCGCGACAGTTGATCGCCTCGTAGTATTCGAACGCCCTGGCCTTCTGCTTGGGGGTGAATTCGTTGCCGCACCAGTGCATTGCGAGCACCAGGTCGGCCTGCTTGACGACCTGCTGCGGGTAGATGTCGACGTAGGGGTAGTGCAGCAACAGCGGGTAGGAATCGTTGGTGTAGGTCTCCTGGAAGTCCCACACCCGGTGGTTGGTGAAATCGGCGTCCTGCATGTAGACGTCGCGCTCGGCGTCGAACGGCATCGCGATCGTCTCGCACGCGGCGCGCCAGTCGGCGACCTCCGCCTCGGTGACATTGAGCGCCTTGGCTTCCTCGGGCCAGCGCTCGGTGACGTCGGCCGCGTAACGCAGGTTCCGGGCTGCCATCAGGTTGGTGTAGATGTTGTCGTCGACGATCGCGCTGTACTCGTCGGGGCCGGTGACTCCGTCGATGTGGAAGCGCCCGTCGTCGCCGTGATAGCCGAGGTCGGCCCACAGCCGCGCGGTGCGCACGAGCAACGGCAGGGCGACCTCGTGGTCGAACTCGTCATCCCCGGTCCAGAAGACGTAACGCGCCGCAGCCACGGCGATATCGGCATTGATGTGGAATGCGGCCGTACCAGCCGGCCAATAAGCCGAGCACTCCTGTCCACGGATCGTGCGCCACGGGAAGGTTATTCCCTTGAGTTTCAACGTCTTTGCACGCTCTTCGGCAAGGTCGGCGATGGACAGCCGCCACCAGAGCGCATCCCGCGCGGCGAGCGGGGCGGTCGCGGTCAGCACCGGCAGCACGAACATCTCGGTGTCCCAGAAGGAGTGCCCGTCGTAGCCGGGACCGGTCAGTCCCTTGGCAGGTATGGCGCGGCCTTCGGCCCGGGCACCGGCCTGCAGCACATGCCACAACCCGAAGCGCACCGCCTGCTGCACGACCGGGTCGCCGTCGACCTCGACGTCGGCGCCGTCCCAGAACTCCTCGACATACGCCTGCTGTTCGGCGACGAGCCCGTCCCACCCGGTGTGCAGGACGGCCGACAGTGCGGCGTCGACCTGGTCGCGAAGCGCCGGCAGCGTGCGCTGCGAACTCCAGCCGTAGGCAACGAATTTCGTCACGCCGACGGTTTCACCGGGCTTCAGCTCGGTGCCGATCGTGGTGCGCGACCAGTCCGGCTCGACGTAGGTGTTGCTGTGCACGTCGTCCCCGTGCACGATGTGGTCGCAGGCGGCGGCCAGACGCAACTCGCTGGCCCTCGTGCAGTGGATCAACGATGACCGATTGCCGCTGAACGAGTGCTCCTCCGGCACGAGCGGGTCCTTGAGTGCCGCCGCGACTCGCGGATCCTTCGAGGTGACCGGAATCTCTTCGTTGGCAACCATTTCGGACTGGATGACCACGCGCAGCGGCTGGTCGACGGCCTCCACCGTGTAGTTGATCGCGAGGATCGCACGCTGGGTGAAGGACACCAGTCGGGTCGAGCGAACGCGGACCTTCTTGCCGGCGGTGGTCTCCCAGATCAGATCCCGGTGCAGCAACCCGGTGCGCATGTCGAGGGTCCGCTCCTGGTGCCGGACCACGCCGTAGCGCAGGTCGAGCGGCTGGTCGTCGACCAGCAGCCGGATGAGCTTGCCGTCGGTCACGTTGACGACCGTCTGCCCTTCCTCCGGGTAGCCATAGCCGGCCTCGGCGTAGGGCAGTGGGCGCTTCTCATAGAACGAATTCAGATAGGTGCCAGGCAAACCCGACGGGTCGCCCTCGTCGTAGTTGCCGCGCACTCCGATGTGCCCATTCGACAGCGCGAAGACCGACTCGGACTGCGCCAGGTTGCCGGGGTGCAGCCCGATCTCACGCACCCGCCACGGCTCGACCGTGAATTCGCTCTTGGTGTCGGGGCCGGTCGTCATGCGTTCTCCTGATCGATCAGTTCGGCAAGGTCTTGGACGACGACATCGGCGCCGTTCTTCCTCAGCTCGTCCGCGTGGTCGACCCGGTCGACACCGACGACGTAGCCGAATTTGCCTGCGCGGCCGGCTTGTACGCCGGAAACCGCGTCCTCGAAGACCACGGACTGGTCGGGGGTGGCACCGGCGAGCTTCGCGCCGGCGAGGAAGGAATCGGGCGCCGGCTTGCCCTTGATGTCTTGCTCGGCGAGGGTGACGCCGTCGACGCGACCTTCGACATACTCACCGAGTCCGGTGACCTCGAGGACCATCGCGGTGTTCGCGCTGGACGATACGACGATCCGGCGCAGACCGGCCTGCTGGGCGAGTTGCAGGTAACGCCGGCTGCCTTCGTAGACGGTGACCCCGTCTTTTTTGATCGTGGACTGCACCAGGGCGTTCTTGCGGTTGCCGAGACCCCAGACCGTCTCCTTGGCCGGCTCGTCGTCGGGGTCGCCATCCGGCAGCGTGATGTGTCGGGACGTCAGGAAGTCGCGCACGCCGTCCTGGCGGGGTTTGCCGTCGACATACCGGTTGTAGTCGTCGTCGGTGAACGGCTGGAAGTCGTTACCGTCCTTGGCTTTCAGATACTCGTCGAACATCTGCTTCCACGCCGTGCGGTGCACACTCGCGGTGTCGGTGAGCACCCCGTCGAGATCGAAGAGGCAGGTGGTGATGGTGTCCGGCAGACCGAGCATGAGGCGGCTTCCCTGGTCGACAGTGCTCCCCGGACGACGGTCCGGTGAAGCGGTCCAGGTGGCAGGCTAGCGCCGCCCGCCGGGCCCGCCAAGCAGGTGCATAGCGTGGCGATGGCTGCGTTCTCGCGCGCGGCGTGAACGCAGCCATCGCCGGGTCGGTCTGATCAGGTGGTCGGTGCCTTGCCGGCGAGCTCGTCGGCATCGGCGATGAGTTGCCGCGGGTTGTCGGCCGCCTCGACAATCGCCCCGACGACCGGGTCGTCGGTGTGCAGCAGCGCGGACAACAACCGCGCCCCGCTGAGGTTCGGCGCACGCCCGGTGCCGATGCTCTCGACAGCCTCCGACCGGAGGCCTTCACTCAGCTCGCGCATGACGTCCTGCAGGCCGGGGCTGATGTTGCCGAAGCCTCGCCGGCTGCGCGGGCCACGACGCCCGCGGCCGGGCCGGCCCCACTCCCCGAAGTCTTCGGCGAAGGGTGCCCAGCCCGGACCACCTCCTCGCTGACCGTGCCCGCCCGGGCCGCGTCCCCGGCGGCCGGGACCGCCGCGACGTGGCCCGCGGCGCTCGCCCCAGCCGTCGGTGATGTCGTCGCCGAAGGTATCGCGGACGGCGGCGCGCACCTTGTCGAGGTCGATGCCGATGGCGCGCAGCGCCTCCCGGTCGTCGTCAAGACTGCTTGACGCATCCCCCGGGTGTGGCGCGGCATCGGACTGGTCCTCAGGCTCTTCGCGGTGTTTGTCGACCACCACTTGCCGCGCCAGCTCATAGCTCACGCCGTGCTGGGTGAGCAGCTTGTATGCCGATCCGCGCACGTTGCTCAGCAGACCCAGCAGGAGGTGATCTGCCCCTAGTTGGTCGTGGCCGAGCTCGCGCTGCTCGTCGGCCGCCTGCATCATGGCGATCCTGATCTCAGAATTTGTTGGGTTGAACATGGTTGAAACTCCTTGAAGTTCGAGATTTGCTCGACGCTCATCGAGCGTGTTTCTGATGGACGGCCTGCCGACTCACGTGCAGCACGTCGGCGATCGCCTGCCAGCTCCAGCCCTGCTCGCGCGCATTGCGCACCTGCACGTCCTCGAGGCGGTCGGCCAGCGCGCGAAGCGCCCGAACCGCGGCGAGACCCTGGGCCGGATTGCTGCTGGCGGCTGCTTCGGCCAGCTTCTGATCGTCGTCCATGCCCGTCAACTTATCCTGACATCCGCATCCGTGTCAACTAAACATGACATCAATTGGCAGCCGTGTTTCCTGGGACGCCCGCGCGGCCCACGCGGGCCCGCCCGTCGGCTAGCGTTGGCGGATCGAGCCGACCGGACGTGACCGAGGGGGACCTCCCATGACCGCGCATCAGTCCGACGCCAGTCGCGGAAAAGTAGTAGCCGCAAGTGTTTCCGCCGCTGTCGGCGCCTTCCTCTTCGGCTTCGATTCCGCTGTCATCAACGGCGCCGTCGACGCCATCGGCAGCGGCTTCGAGCTCGGTGCGTTCGTCAAGGGCTTCACGGTTGCCATCGCGCTGCTCGGCTGCGCCGCCGGCGCCTGGTATGCCGGACAGCTCGCCGACCGGATCGGACGCAAGAAGGTCATGCTCATCGGGGCGGGCCTGTTCTTCGCCAGCTCGGTCGGCTCAGCGCTGGTCGGCACGGTGTGGGAGCTGATGTTCTGGCGGCTCGTCGGCGGTCTCGGCATCGGCGTCGCTTCGGTGATCTCCCCGGCGTACATCTCCGAGATCGCACCCGCGCGGATGCGCGGGGCGCTCACGTCGGTGCACCAACTCGCAATCACCATAGGTATTTTCGCGGCTCTGCTGTCCGACGCCGTGCTCGCCAACTCCGCGGGCGACGCGTCCGACCAGCTCTGGCTTGGCCTCAGCGCGTGGCGCTGGATGTTCCTGGTCGGCGTCATCCCCGCCGTCATTTACGGCACGCTGTCCATGGCGCTGCCGGAGTCGCCGCGTTACCTGGTGCGCATCGGCGAGGGACGCGAGGCGGAGTTGGTGCTCACCGACATGGGCGAGCCGGACCCGGCCCGCAAGGTCGAGGAGATCCGCGAGTCGATCCAGGCCGAGGACCGCACCAGCTTCGCCGACATCGCCGGGCCGCGGTTCGGGCTGAAGCCGCTGGTGTGGGTCGGCATCATCCTGGCCGGTCTGCAACAGCTCGTCGGCATCAACGCGATCTTCTACTACTCCACCACCCTCTGGAAGTCGGTCGGCTTCTCCGAGAGCGACTCCTTCCGCACGTCGGTGATCACCTCGGTGATCAACGTGACGTTCACCTTCGTCGCGATCCTCTGGGTCGACCGGTTCGGCCGGCGACTGCTGTTGCTCGTCGGCTCGGTCGGTATGACGGTCGGCCTCGGTATGGCGTCGGCCGCGTTCTTCACCGCGCACAAGGTGAACGGCGAGGTCACGCTGCCGCAGGGATGGGGCATCGTCGCGCTGATCGGCGCGAACCTCTTCGTCATCTTCTTCGCCGCCACCTGGGGCCCGATCGTGTGGGTGCTGCTCGGGGAGATGTTCCCCAACACCCAGCGTTCCTACGCGCTGGCGATCGGCACGGTCAGCAACTGGCTGTGCAACTTCCTGGTCTCGGTGTCGTTCCCGTGGCTCTCCGACCGCATCGGCCTCGGTCTGATGTACGGCATCTACGCCGCGTTCGCGGTCGCGTCCTTCTTCTTCGTGCGCACCAAGATCCCGGAGACGACCGGTCAGGAGCTCGAGTCGATGACCGGGCAGACCTATCAGGCCCGCGCCTGACGGTGCCGTGCGGTAGACCACTGCCATGAGCGATGCGCAGTGGCGACCGATCGACGCCGCCGAGCTGCCGCAGTGGCGGCAAGCGGCCGGCGAGCACCTGCGGGAGGTCCGCAGAGCCGCCGGTGAGGTCGGCTATGACCGGGCGGTCGATGGCGCCCTCGCGCGCGCGATCACCGATGGCGCACTCGCCCTCGACCATGCCGTATGGCGGGTCACCACCGCGGACGCCGCAGCCGGGTGGGTGTGGCTGGTCCGCCGGCCGGACGCGGTGGTGGTCGCCGACCTGGCGGTGCCTGACGCAGCAGCCGATGCCGTCGCCGGGAAGCTGCCTGACGTCATACGAGATCTGGACCGAAACGCTTTCACCTTCAGCGTGTTTCGGCATGACCCGGTGACCGCGGCGCTCCGGCGGGCCGACGACCGGCTGATCGCGTCACACATGCAGATCGACGTCGACGCGGTGCCGCCCGCGGAGGGCCTCACGCTCCGTCCGATGACTCCGGCGCGGTATGCCGACTTCGCCCGGTTCGCGGTCGACCACTACGCGAGTGAGTTACTGGCTGCGGGCGCCGCACCCAATCTCGCTGCGGCGGAGAGGGCCGCGCGAGAGTCGTTCGCGCGGCTGCTGCCCGACGGCCTGCAGACCCCCGGGCACTGGATATGGGCCGCCTGCGCAGGCGACGCCGAGGTCGGGATGCTCTGGGTCGGGGTGCAGCCCGAGCGTGCCTTCATCTTCAACATTGAGGTCGCCCCGGCGCACCGCCGCAAGGGCTATGCCACCCAGATCTTGCGCGCGGGCGCCGAGCAGGCCCGCATCGCCGGTCGCGGCACGCTTGCGCTCAACGTGTGGGGTCACAACACCGGCGCCAAGCAGCTGTATGACGCGGTCGGCTACCTCACCACCGACCAGGTGTTCCGGCGCGAGCTGCCGAGGCGGCCGCGCCGCACGTGAGTCAGGCGACGCCGGAGCCTTCCTCGTCGAACACGCTGGAATCAATGCGCTTTCGCACCGCGAACCAGCCGCCGACCATCGCGGCCGCGACCAGCGGCAGGGCCAGGCAGATCGTCCAGGTGCCGATGTCACCGTCGGTGCCGATCAGCACCAGCACCGCGGCCAGGAAGACCAGAGTGACGATGTTGATCACCGGTGCTCCGCCGAGCCGGAAGCCGGGACGTTCGATCTCGCCGCGCTGCGCCTTCCGGACGAACATCAGGTGGCTGATCATGATCATGGACCACACACCGATGATGCCGACCGAGGCGAGGTTGAGCACGATCTCGAAGGCCTTGCCCGGCTGCAGGTAGTTGACGACCACCCCGAGCACACCGACAGCCGCGGTGGCGGCGATCCCGCCATACGGCACATGCGTCTTGCTCATCAGGCCGGTGAAGCGTGGTGCGGTGCCGGCCAGCGACATCGAGCGCAGCACGCGCCCGGTGGAGTAGAGGCCGGAGTTCATCGACGACGCGGCCGCGGTGATCACCACGACGTTCATCACGTCTCCCGCACCGCTCACACCGAGCTTGGACAGCACTGTGACAAAAGGTGATTCGCCGGAGCTGAACGAGGTGTAGGGCAGCAGCAGGCAGAGGAGTATGACGGAGCCGATGTAGAAGATCGCGATGCGCCAGATGATCGAATTGACCACTTTGGGCATCACCTTGCGCGGCTCCGGGGTCTCGCCTGCGGCGACGCCGACCAGCTCCATCGAGGCGTAGGCGAAGACCACGCCCTGCATCAGCGCGAACATCGGCCAGGCACCCTGCGGGAAGAAGCCGCCGTTGTCGCTGATCACCGAGAAGCCGGGCGCGGTGCCGCCGACGTGGTGGCCGGAGACGATGACGCCGATCGCGATCAGCATGAAAATCACCAGCGCGGCGACCTTGATGATCGCGAACCAGAACTCCAGCTCGCCGAAGAGCGCGACGCCGACCAGGTTGACCACGAGCACCACGACCAGCGCGATGAGCGCGATCAGCCACTGGGGGACGTTGTCGGAGAAGAAGCCCCAATAGTGGAAGTAGAGGGCGATCGCGGTCGAGTCGGCGACCACCGTCGTCGACCAGTTCAGGAAGTGGAACCACCCGGCGGCATACGCACCCTTCTCGCCGACGAATTCGCGAGCGTAGGAGACGAATGCGCCGGACGAGGGCCGGTGCACCACCATCTCGCCGAGCGCGCGCACCACGAACAGTGCGAAGACGCCGCAGATGGCGTAGCTGAGGATCAGCGAGGGCCCGGCGTCGTGCAACCGGCCACCTGCTCCGAGGAACAGGCCGGTGCCGATGGCGCCGCCAATGCCGATCATCTGGATGTGCCGGCTCTTCAGGCCCTTGGCGTAGCCGGAGTCCCCGGCGTCACGCGGAGCGGCGGCTGTGTCGTCCTCGCGCTGGCTCGCGTCGATGGTCACTGCAGTGGTCCTTTCACACACGTCGACCCCGGCATGAGTCCGTTCGGGAGAGCCGAGGTCGCCAGGCGACGGTACCCGGAAGTGACGCCGAACACGGAATCGGGCTCGGCAGCTATGCGCATAGGCAATAATTGCGCTCTGCAATTATATGTATGACGCGACGTTCCCGGCGAAAGGCGACGATGATCGCGATCGACTCCGTGACCGGTGGTGGCCGCCGCATCCTCGGCAGGGCGTTGTCGGGAGTGCGGCAAGCGCCGTACCTGCGTAAATGGCTGGCGCTCGGCATGCTCATCGGCGGCGTTGCCGGGCTCGGTGCGATCGTCTTCTACTACGGCCTGACGTGGGGGACGCAGCTGTTGCTGACCGACCTCGGCGGCTACCGGCCTCCGGGTGTCGCCGGCGAAGGCGGTTATCAACCCGGCAGCGGGTTCAGCCGGCCGTGGGCCATCCCACTCGTGGTCGGTGCCGGCGGCCTGATCTCCGGTCTGCTGGTCTTCACCTGGGCTCCGGAAGCCGAGGGACACGGCACTGATTCGGCGATCAAGGCGGTGCACGCCAACCCCAAGGGTGTGCGACCGCGGGTGATCGTCGTCAAGCTCGTCGCGAGCATCATCACCATCGCGAGCGGCGGATCGGGCGGCCGCGAGGGCCCGACCGCCCAGATCTCGTCCGGATTCGGGTCAACACTGGCCCGCGCGCTCAACCTCACCCCGCGCGATGCACGCATCTGCGTGGCAGCCGGCATCGCTGCGGGCATCGGCGCGATCTTCAAGGCGCCCCTGGGCGGCGCGATGCTCGGCGCGGAGCTGCTGTATGTCGAGGATGTCGAGATCGAGGCGCTGCTACCGAGCATCGTGGCGACCTCCGTCGGGTATGGCATCTTCTGTAGCGCCACGGGAGGATTCACTCCAGTCTTCGGGAACAACCCCGATGCCGGTGTCGGAAACCCTTGGGAGCTAGCGCTTTTCGCGGTCGTGGGTGTCGCGGCCGGGTTGGTCGGCCGGCTCTACACCTGGAGCTTCTACGGCCTGACCGACTGGTGGAACCGGGTGCCGATGCCGCGGGTGGTCAAACCGGCGGTCGCCGGTGTCGTCGTCGGGCTGATCGGGCTGGAGGTGCCGGGTGCGCTCGGCACCGGGTATGGCGCACTGCAGGGCGAGCTCGACCTCCACGTGTTGGTCGACATGCCGTTGCTGATTGTCCTGGTCCTGCCGTTGGCAAAGATCCTCACCACGAGCATGTCGATCGGATCCGGCGGATCCGGAGGCATTTTCGGCCCCGGCCTGGTGATCGGCGGCGCGACCGGCGCGCTGCTGTGGCGGCTGGGTCATCAGGTGGGGATCGGCACCGACGTGCAGCTGGCGTTCGTGATCGTCGGGATGGCGGCCTGCTTCGGCGCAATCGCCCATGCGCAGGTGTCGGTGCTGCTGATGGTTGCCGAAATGACCGGCACGATCGGTGTGCTACCGCCGGCGATGGTGGCGCTCGCCTTTTCCTCCCTTGTGGTCGGCAGCACGTCGATCTATCGCAGCCAGTTGATGCACCGATCCGACTCTCCCGCACATCGATTCGGCTTCGGGATGGCCACTGACAAGGCGGTCGGGGTCGCCGAGGTGATGCGTGCGCCGCGGCTGGTGCTGCCGGACGGCACAAGGGTCGCGGACGCGGTCGTGCACCTTTCCGGCTCGGGCCTGCCCGGTGCGCCGGTTGTCAATAACGACGGAGCGTTCCTCGGGGTCGTGCAGCTCGCCGACCTGAGCGACCTGCCTGCGGCTCGGCGCGCCGAGTCACTGACCGGCCACCTCGACGCGGAAGCGATGACGCTGCCGACCGACGCCGGCCTCGACGCGGCGCTGGAAGCGCTGCCTGCGAGCGAGCACGGCTGGGTGCCGGTGTTGGACAACGACTTTCGCCCGGTGGGCATTGTGTCCGCGGTGGAGCTGGTCCAGGGCTGGGAGCGCACCATGCGCGCGTCCGTGCGGGCGGTGTCCGCGGCCACCCGAGACGCGCAGCTCGTCGATGTCGAGGTGGGGACGACCGCTCCTGCGGTCCGCCGAGCGGTCCGGGACCTCGGTCTGCCGCGCTCGGTCGTCATCGTCTCGATCACCCGCGGCCATGCCGTCGTGCTGCCGCAGGCCGACGAAGTGCTGCGGGCCGGCGACCGGCTCGCGGTGCTCACCCCGGCGTCCGCGCTGACCCGCGTGCAGCGGATCTTCGGCTGACCGCCGGCGCCACGAGCAGACTGCCGATCTGGTCGCAGTGCACGAGGTGATCCTGGACGAGCGCGAAGTAGGAACAGGCGATGACGAGACCACCTTGGCGGGTGCCGACAGACACCTTCCGGCTCACGGCAGGTAGTAGGTCGGGTTCGGCAGTTTCACCGGCGCCAGTGCGTGCCCGCCGATCAGGTCGGAGAACTGGTCGCCGAAGTTGGCGATGATCGTGTAACCGCCACCGGCGGAACTCTCGACATACGAACGGGTTTGGGACTTGTACTCGATCGTCGTGCACTTGGCGGTCGCGCAGTGGATGTAAGGCGGCTGCTGGGCGGCGCCGGTCCACTTGGTGAAGTAGTTGTCGGTGGTGAAGCCGGAGTAGCCGACCTTCGCGAGATTGCCGAGGGTCGCGGCCTTCTGGCTGTCGCCCCGACCGGTCAGTCCGATGATCGTGCAGCCGGACGACGCGGCTGCGTTGACCAGCGCGACCATTCCGGGGGTGGCGGGGAAGCGCTGGCCCTGCACCCACTGGTCCTGCAGCGCAGGGTCGTAGTTGAAGTGCATGGCGCCGTCTTCCATGTCGTAGGTCCACAGCGTGGTGTCGTCGGCGTCCAGCACGATCGCCGGCTTCGCACCGAGCTTGCCGGCCACACGGCAGGCATCCTGGACCAGCGGTGTCGCGAGGAGGGTGAGTCGCTGCATCTCACTGATGTATGGCGAGGCGGTCTTGTCGGCGATGCCTGCGCTCGTCGCGTTGTAGTAGGTGCGGATGGTGGACTTGACTGAGTCGATGTTCGGGATGCCTTCTCCGCCTTGGGTTTTCCCGCTCGATCCATCGGGCTGCATGGTGAACCTCGTGCGCGGGGCGAGCTGCGGCTCGCGCACACCGGGTAGGTCGGGTGACGGCAGGTAGTAGGTCGGGTTCGGCAGTTTGAGGTTGTGGTCGGCGAAGCCGCCCTGCAGGTCGGAGAACTGGTCGCCGACGTTCAATGCGATGTCGTAACCCATCGCCTCGATGTGCCGCCTCGTACCGGCCTTGTACTCCACCGTTGTGCACTTCGCCGTCGCGCAGTGGATGTAGGACGGCTGCTGACTGGCGCCCTTTCCGGTCCACTTGGTGAAGTAGTTGTCGGCGGTGAAGCCGGTGTAGCCGACTTTGGCCAGGTTGCCGAGGGTCGCGGCCTTCTGGTCGTCACTTCGACCGGTCAGCCCGAAGACGGTGAACCCGGCCTGCTGCGCCCGCTTCACGAAATCGACCATGCCCGGTGTGGCGGGGAAGCGCTGGCCCTGCACCCACTGGTCCTGCAGGGCAGGGTCGTAGTTGAAGTGCATGGCGCCGTCTTCCATGTCGTAGGTCCACAGCGTGGTGTCGTCGGCGTCGAGCACGATCGCCGGCTTCTTGCCGTGCTGCGCGCTCTGCTGGTAGAGCCGCTGCAGCGACTTCTCCCGGGTGCCCAGGAGCCGGGTCATCTCGGTGATGTATGGCGAGGCGGTCTTGTCGGCGATGCCTGCGCTCGTCGCGTTGTAGTAGGTGCGGATGGTGGACTTGACCGAGTCGATGTTCGGGATGCCTTCTCCGCCTTGGGTTTTCCCGCTCGAACCGTCGGGCTGCATGGTGAATTTCGTGCGCGGCGCGAGGAAGCGATCGGCGATCGAGTTGAGCGCGCGAGCCGTCGGTTGACGGTGCACTGACGCGGGGGCAGGGGGATGTGGGGTCGCGCCGGCCGGCGAACTCAGCGCGATGGCAGGTGTCGCGGCGGCGACTGCGACTGCGGTGACGACGGCTGCACGACGACGAAGCATGGACTCTCCCGGAGATGGATAGCTACCCGAACTCACTGACGCTACTGCCGTTGGCGGGTGCGTGTGGGGGAATCGCGGACTCCCGTCATACCTCCGGGTAGAGGTGGTGCGCCCGGGCGAAGACACGAGTGAGTCCCAGCAGGCCGTCGATGTATGGCGTGGGCACCCGCACGGCGCGGGCGATCTGCGCGACCACGCCGACCAACGCGTCCAACTCGATCGGCCGGCCGGCCTCCGCGTCCTGCAGCATCGACGGGCGCATCGTGCCAAGGCTGCGGGTGATCGCATGCCGGTCCTGCGGCTCCATATCGATGCGCAGGCCGAGTTGTTCGCCGACCTGCTGCATCTCACGCATACACCGGGTGGCGAAGTCGAGCAGTTGCGGATCGGCGAGCAGGCGGTCGGTGCTGGCGCCGGTGACCGCGCTCAGCGGGTTCATGGTGAGGTTGCCCCACAGCTTGAACCACACGTCGCGCTCGATCGCGTCGCTGCGGCGTATCGACAGACCCCCTGCTGCGAAGGCGGCTGCGACACGGTCGGTCACGTCGCGGGTGCGGGCGTTCGGGTCGGGCGCGCCGAGGATCAGCTCGTCTCCCGCATTGTGTTGCACGACATCGGGTTCGGGCCGGCTGGCGGCAAAGTGCACCACCGAGCCGAGCACCCGATCGGCGGGTGCGATCCGGCGCATGCCGGCCGGGTCGAGCAACGGAACATTGGCAGCCTCCGGCGCCCCTGGCAGCCCGTCGAAGAACCACCACGGGATGCCGTTGGTCGCCGACATCACAACCGTGTTGTCGCCCAGGCGCCCATGGAGAGCGCGTGCCACATCGGGCAGCCCCGTCGTCTTGACCGAGACGATCAGCAGGTCGACCTGACTGAGATCGGCATCCGGTGTGAGCACTTCAACCGGTATGACGCGCTCGGCCCTTCCGGCACGGGCGTCGCGGAGGGTCAATCCGCCGGCCGTCCGGATCCGTTCCGCAGACTCCCCGCGGGCGAATGCCTGCACGCGAGCGCCGCCGTCGGCGAGTGCGCCGGCGAGCACGCCGCCCACGCTGCCGAGACCGTGGACCAGAGCGGTGAGTTGAGGCACCGGCACAGGCTATGGGCTCTGAACGGCGTGGACAATAGCGCCTCAGTTGAGGCAATATTGTCTCATGAACACGACGGAGCTGCTCGACCGCGCGGTGGCGGTACTCAATGCCAACCACGGTGCGTCGATGGCGACAATCGCCGAGCAGATCGGCATCAGCCGGGCAACCCTGAACCGGCGATTCGCCTCGCGGGAGGACCTGCTGCGACAGCTCGGAGAGCGGGCGACAGACCGCTGGGAACGCGGTTTGGATGCGGCCGACGCGGAGGCTGCCGCGGCGTCCGGTGACGCGTCCCGGATCGAGCGGGCCCTGCGCACGCTCATTCATGAATACGTAGCAGAGGCAGACGAGTACGGTTTCGCGCTCACCGATGTCTTCCTCGAGCAGGTGCCCGAGCTCGCCCGCCGTTCGGAGGAGCTGACCGACCGCGAGACGGCCCTGCTCGCCGCGGGCCAGCGGGCCGGGTTGCTGCGCTCGGATGTGCCCGTCCGCTGGCTGGGCTGGTCGATGTTCGGCCAACTGGTTGCTGCGCGAGACGCGTTGCGGTTCGGGGATGTCGGTCGACGTGGCCTGGAAGATCTGGTGGTCACGACACTGTTCGAGGGGGTCACGAACCGATGACTGCTGTGGAGACGGCGACGAAGTCCGCAGAGCGGCACGCTCCCTCGCGGCGCTGGGCCGGGTTGGCGGTGCTTGCCGGCAGCCTGCTCGTAGTTGCCATGGATATGACGATCCTCAATGTCGCGCTGCCGAGCATCGGCGAGAGCCTGCGGCCGAGCGCGAACCAGACTCTGTGGATCATCGACGTCTACTCGCTGGTGCTCGCCGGCCTGCTGGTCACTGTCAGCGCGCTCGGCGACCGGTGGGGTCGCCGGTCGATGCTGATCGGTGGTTTCACCATCTTCGGACTCGCGTCCGCCGGTGCGCTGGTTGTCGACAGTCCGGCGGCGCTGATCGCGTTGCGTGCGCTGCTCGGTGTCGGCGGCGCGATGATCATGCCCTCGACCCTGTCGATGGTGCGGGTGCTGTTCACCGACCCGCGCGAGCGCGCCACGGCACTCGCTGTCTGGGGTTCGATGGCGGCGGTCGGCGCCGCTGTCGGACCAATCGTCGGCGGCCTCCTGCTGGAGCACTTCAGCTGGCACGTGGCGTTCCTGGTCAACGTGCCGGTGATGGTCGCGGCGATTGCGGGCGCTTTCCTGTTGTTGCCGAGCAGCCGGTCGGACAAGCCGGCACCGCTCGACCTGGTCGCGACCGCGCAGTCGATGGTCGGCATGGTCGCGCTCATCTACGGCATCAAGCAGGTCGCGAAGCACGGCATCGACCTGCCCGGGGTTGTCGCGCTGGTGCTCGCGGTGGTGGCGCTGACGATGTTCGTGCGCCGGTGCCTGCGCGCCGAGCGGCCCATCCTGCAGGTCCGGCTGTTCCGCTACCGCGGCTTCACCGCCGGCACCGTGACCGCTCTCGGTTCGACGATGGCCCTCGTCGCGGTCGTCCTGCTCGGCGCGCAATGGCTCCAACTGGTCGACGGACGATCGCCCCTGGAGGCGGGAATCGCGTTGTTGCCGCTTGCGATCGGGGGCTTGGTCGGTGCCCTCAGCGGTCCGGCGATCGCGGCCCGAGTGGGCATGCGGCTGCCGCTTGCCGGCGGACTGGTGCTCGCCGCCCTCGGCTACCTGGTGCTGTATGCCGCGCCGGACCCTCTCTCCTACGGCGCTCTCGCTGCTGGCACGGCCCTGATCGGCGTCGGCGAGATGTCGCTGGCCGTCGGTTCGGCTGCGATCATGGCAAGTGCGCCGGCGCACGAGGCAGGTAGCGCGGCTGCGGTCGAGGAGAGCAGCTACGAGATCGGTGCAACGCTCGGTGTTGCGGTGCTCGGCAGTGTTGCCGCCGCCGTCTACCGCGACGAACTCAGCCCGAGTCGCCTGGCCGAGTTGGGCGTACCGTCCGGCACAGCGGCAGCAGCGCGCGAATCGCTCGCATCGGCAACCGAACTCGCCCCGCAGCTCGGTGATGGTGGGCACGCCTTCCTGATCGATGCGCAGACTGCGTTTACCGACTCACTCACCACGACGAGCCTCTGGGCAGCGGTGGTCATGGGCGCCACCGCTGCGCTGGTCTGGTGGCTGACCCCGCGCGACCTGCAGGTCACCGACGGGCACCACTGACGGGCGCGCTTCGCACGTGCGATGTGCGCGACCGTTGTCGGAAAGTGCGCGTGCAGCCGGTGCGGGGCCCCCGTCATACGGTCGGGAAGGCGGGGGCGTAGCTGAACGACCCTCGGCGCCGGTCGTCCCAGGCCGCCAGGGTGCGCACCTGGAAATGCGGGGCCCACTGGACGACCGGCGGTTCGATGCCGAGTTCGCCCGCGAGACGAAAGCCGAATCTTGAGTAGTACGAAGGGTTTCCGAGCAGCACGACCTCCGGATAACCCATCGCGTCAGCGGCGGCGAGCACGGCGTGCATCAGTGCGGCGCCCACGCCCTGCCGTTGCGCGTCGGGCAGCACCCCGAGCGGCCCGAGCCCGAGCGATTTGTCGTCGCCGAGCTTTGCGCGGCTGATGAGGACATGACCGATGGGCCTGCCCTCCAGCTCCGCCACCAGCGACAGCTGCGGTATGACGTCGCCCGCGCCACGCAGGTCGTCGACGATGCGCGACTCGACCGACTGATCGGCGCCGAACGCGGCGTCGTGGATGGCGCGGAGCGCGGACTCGTCAGCGGGCAGCTCCCGGCGGATCAACATCTGGGCAGGCTGCCTGACCGAGGGCCGGACCGGCAACCGAATTGCCGGTGAGTCAGCGCGGCTTGCGATTCCAGAGCTGATGTGTGCGGCCGCTGGGGGACGCGAACGTCTCAATGTCGAACCGCTGCTCAATGCCGCCGAGCCCCGTCCACAGCGGGTTGCCGTGGCCGAGCACGATCGGGACCGTGACGATGTGCATCGTGTCGACCAGGTCCGCCGCGAGGAACTGCCGGTAGGTGTCCGGGCCGCCGCCGATGCGCACGTCCTGCCCGTCAGCTGCCTCCTGGGCGAGCCGCAAGGCCTCCCCAGGGTCGGCGTCGACGAAGTGGAAGACGGTCCCGTTGTCGAATGCGATCGCCGGTCGTGGATAGTGGGTCAGCACGAAAACCGGTGTCCGGAAAGGCGGTTCGTCACCCCACCAGCCACGCCAGTCGTCGTCCGGCCAGGGCCCGGTCTGCGGCCCGAACTTGCCGCGCCCCATGATCTCGGCGCCGATGCCCTGTCCCCAGGTCGTGCTGAGTGCCCGGTCGAGCGTGACGGGGGCGTCGACCGCCCCGAGGCCGTGGATGAAGCGGCCGTCGAAGTCCGCGAAGAGCGCCTGCGCGTCGCCGATCGGCTTGTCCGCGGTGACCTCGTCCCCTGCGGCATAGCCGTCGAGCGAGACGAAGAGGTTGTGGATCCTGCTCTTGGACATCGGAGGCCTCTCGAGGGCGGTGGATCGCGACCTGCGATCAGGCGCACTCTAGCCAGGGTCACTGACCAACGCGGGCAAAGCGAAGGCCCTGGTGAGCGCATCCGCTCGCCAGGGCCTTCGTGCACTGTCTCAACTCAGTACGTGCACCCGTAGGGATTCGAACCCCAAACCTTCTGATCCGTAGTCAGATGCTCTATCCGTTGAGCTACGGGTGCCCGTCGCACGCTCACGCGGCAACGACGAGACACTCTACCGGAGCATTGGGGCAGGAACGAAATCGAGCCGGCGTGAGGTGCGGCTTAGGCTCCGAAAGGGGCCACCGGCATACCGCCGACGCCGGGTTTGCAGCTGAACACGGCTCCGGCCAGCGGCTGCTCGCCGTCGGGGACGTTCTCCCGGCTGGTGGTGATGTAGAGCGTCTGCAGGTCGGCTCCGCCGAAGGTGCACGCGGTGACGTTGGTGACGCCCGGCACCTCGACGACCTCGGACAGCTTGCCGTCGACGTAACGGTGCACGGCCGAGCCGCCATACAGGGCGATCCAGACGCCGCCCTCCTGGTCGACCCACAGCCCATCGGGGTTGCCCTCGACGTCGTCGGGCAGCTGCACCCACGGGCGGCGCTCGGTCAGGCCGGTCTCCGGCTCCCAGTCGAACGCGCTGATCGTCCGGGTCGGGGTGTCGTTGAAGTATGCCGTCTCGCCCTCGGGTGACCAGCCGATCCCGTTGGCGATGGTGAGGTCGCCGAGCACCGGCGATGCCATGCCGTCGGTCGTCAGCAGGTAGAGCGACGCGGCACCCGGCGTCTGGTCGTACGCCATCGTGCCGCAGTAGAAGTTGCCCATCGGATCGCATCCGCCGTCGTTGAAGCGGACCGCGTCGTCGGCCCAGATCGGTTGCATCACCTGCAGATCGGACAGGTCGTTGTTGTCGGACAACGCGAAACCGCGCTCCAACGCAACCAGCGCGCCACCCTTGCCGCGGGGCCGCAATGCCGCCGCGATCTTGCCGACGTGCACCCGCTCGACGGCGTCGCCGCGCACGGTCAGCACGTCGCCGGCGAACATGTCGACGTAGCGCAGCTCACCGGGCCCTTCGAGGGACCATTCGGGCCACCAAATCGGGCCCTCGGCGTGGAATGCGTGTGGTTTGGCGATCGGTTCGGCTCGCATGCCCACACCCTAAACCGACTACAGGTCAGACCTTTTCGGCTTCCTGGGTGGCGGGATCCCACTTGGTCAGGTGCGCCGCCTCCCACCCGCGGCGCTTGATCGCCTCACGGGCCTGCGTGCGGTAGGTCGGGGAGAGACGCTCGACATACAGCTTGCCGTCGAGGTGGTCGGTCTCGTGCTGCAGGCAGCGCGCGAGCGTGCCGCCGTGGCCCTCGACGACGACCTCATTGCCGTCGAGGTCGGTGCCGGTGACCCGCGCCCAGTCCGATCGGGCGGTCGGGAAGTGCTCGCCGGGCACGGAGAGGCACCCCTCGGCGCCGTCCTCCGGCGACGGATCGCCGGGTGGCACGGTGCCCTTCTCCAGCACCGGGTTGATGACGACGCCGCGCTGGTCGATGCCGGAGTCGTCGGCGCAGTCGTAGACGAAGATCCGCAGCCGGACGCCGACCTGGTTGGCGGCGAGACCGGCGCCATTCGCGGCGTCGAGCGTGTCGAACATGTCCGCGACCAGGGTGCGCACCTCGGGCGTGATCTCCTTGACCTTCTTGGTCGGCTGATGCAACGCCTTGTGCCCGATGATCGTGATCGGACGGACCGCCATGAACCTCAACTCCTGCTGGTGAGCCGCGCCGGAGCGCGCGGGTGTCGACACCGCAGATTAATCGTTGTGCTTGGTCCAACCGGTGTCGCCCTCGTGCCCGAACGGCACATCGTCGTCCTCAGTCGGGCCGCGCAGGATCCGTTGTCGAAGACCGCCGCGCCGCGGCTTCTCCGGCCGCTGTACGAACGCACCGACCGGGCGCACCGGCACATCGGTCGGGTCGTAACGCGCGTCACCCGGGCGGGCACCGGCCAGTTGCAGGTGCAGGTAGGGGTCGGTCGGGTCGTCGTCCTCGCCAGGCCGGTATGACGCATCGTCGGGTTCGGCCTCGCCGAAAATCTCCCCGCAGATCCGCCGGTAGGTGTGCTCGGGGTCGCGGATGAAGTCGATCTGCCGAAGCGCCTGCTCCTGCCCGGCGCTCTCCAGCACGAACTGCCCGTAGCCGAGCGCGCGGCCGAGCGCGCTGCGGTTGAACGACATGTCGGTGACCTTGGGCAGCGGCATCATCGCCACCCGACGCTTGATCAGGCCGTAGGTGAGGATCAGCCGTTTGTCGGTGGCCGCGAACCAGTCGATCCGCCACATCAGCGCGCGAGCTGCGGCATTGAGGACGAGGATGAACCACAGCTTCCAGGCGAAGTCGGTCAGCACGCCGAGCTTCGCGGGTGCGGTGAATCCGGCGAGCAGCACCAGGAAGAAGCCGGCGACCGCCATACCGACGGGACCGGCGAGGGATGCCCAGTGCTGACCCTGCGCGACCACCAGGTGTTCGTCGTCGAGCAGGTAGCGCGAGAGTGCGCGCTTGGCGTGTGGATCGACGTGATCCATCCGGGAGCGGCTAACGGCCCAGGATCCGGTCGAAGAACGTGCCGACACTGCCGGCGCCGTCGGACAGGATCTGCCAGATGCTGTGCACGATGTCGGCCGACCGGGTCGGCGAGGTGAAGATTGCGTAGGCGATGAAGGCGACGACCACCCAGATCACGACCTTCTTGACCTTGTCCAGGGCCATGATTCCTCCGGGCGAGCGTTGGGCGGCGCCTCGGTTTCGGTGAGGCACAGTTCAGCAAGATTGTGGCAGATGTGATGTAAGTGGCTAGCATGCGACGACTCCGGGTGTGTCGCCGGACGTATGACGGAGCCGACGCGTCAGTACGATGCCGCGGTGTCCGCGAACCCCCACCGACCGGCGGCCTTCCGGCTGCGTGATGCGCTGGAGGCGCAGAGTGCCGGGGTGCCGCTGGCGAAACTCACCGCGTCGGTCGATCGGTTGATCGGCCGCTACCGGGCGGGCGGCGCCGCGCAGGCACCGATCCTGGCGTCCGAGGTCGACGTGCTGGCCTATGCGCTCTACCGCATGCCGGCCACCTTTGCAGCCTGCCAGAACCTGTTGCAGCACAGCGCCTTTCAGCTGGGCGGGATCGAGTCCGTCGTCGATCTCGGGGGCGGAACGGGCGCGGCGGCATGGGCGGCCCTGGAGGAATGGCCGGACGCGACGGTCACCGTGCTGGACCAGGTCGAGCCGGCGCTGCGCCTCGGGCAGCGGCTTCGCTCGGACGAGCCGGGCGGTGTGGAGTTCCGACGTTGGCTGGCCGGGGGCGCGGCGCCGCCCGCCGATCTGGTGACGGTGTCCTATGTGCTGTCCGAGCTCACTGCCGCCGATCAACTGGGCGTCACGCGGGCAGCGATGTCGGCCGCGCGGCGCGCCGTCGCAGTGGTCGAACCGGGCACGCCTGACGGTTACGCGCGCATCATGGCGGTTCGCGACGAATTGCGTTCTGCTGGTTGGCGATTAGTGGCGCCCTGCCCGCACCAACTCGATTGCCCACTGGTCGCACCCGACTGGTGTCACTTCAGTGCCCGGGTCGAGCGGTCGGCGATCCACCGGCGGCTCAAGGGCGGTGAGCTCGGGCACGAGGACGAGAAGTTCGCGTATGTCGTGGCGCTCGCTTCCGGCTCGGACGAAGGTGGCGCGAGCGCTCCCGATGAGGCGCGCATCCTCCGGCACCCGGTCAAGCGCAAGGGTCTGGTCGAGCTGCAGCTGTGTCGCCCCGACGGCACTGCCGGCCGTGCCGTCGTGACCAAGCGCCGCGGTGGCGACTACCGGCAGGCTCGGGATGCCCGCTGGGGCGACGCCTGGCCCGTCTGACCCTCTCCTCCGGCCGAGGGGAGAGGGGATAGGGGCATTGTGGCAGTCTGCCTCCTCGCCGACAGGCTCACTTATCGCCCACAGGCTCATATATCCAGGGCCAAAACCCGCGAAATAAGTGTGCCTCCCGGCGATAAGTGGTCCTCTCGGCGAGGGATTGCGTGAGTGGTCGGTTGGCGGTATGGCGGGACCTTCAAATAAGTGTTTGACGGTCGGAGGCGGCCGCGACATACTCCCAAACATGTCTTTGGAGGATGAGGCGCGACGGCTGACCGGATTACGGGCCGTCGCACATCCGGTGCGCTTGCGGATGCTGTCCCTGCTCACCGGTGTCGAGTTGAGCGCCGCAGAGCTGGCTCGGGAGCTCGGCATCAGCCAGGCGAACGCCAGCTACCACGTGCGATTGCTCGCCGACGCAGGCGAGGTGTCCGTCGTGGGTACCGAGTCGGTGCGCGGCGGGATGGCGAAAAGGTACCGCTATCTCCACGCCGACGAACGCCCTGCCGGTGGCCGCCCATCGGCAGGGGAGGACGAGCAGCGGCTGTATGTCGAGGCCGCCTACCAGGAGTTGCGCCGCCGCCTCGCCCGGCGCAAGCCGCACACGAAGGCGGCCAGCTCGGATGCCGAAGTATGGGTCACCCCCGAAACCTGGCAGCGGGCAATGGAACTCGTCGATCAGGCATCGCGGCTGGTGCACGACGAGGCACAACGCCCCCGCGCTGACGGCACCGTGCACGTGAACTTCCAGACCAACCTCTTCCAGCTCCGGGACGACACCGAACCCGACGGGGATGAGCCGTGAGCGGGTTGCGCGAGTCGCTGGAGGTGTTGCAGGAGAGGAACTTCCGCTGGTTCTTCCTGTCCCGCTCGATCAACATGATCGGCAGCATGATGACGCCGGTGACTCTGGCGTTCGCGGTGCTGCACATCGACAACTCCGCCGGAGCGCTCGGTCTGGTGCTTGCAGCGCAGATGGGCGCCAATGTGCTCTTCCTGCTCTTCGGGGGTGTGATCGCCGATCGGCTGCCGAGGCGTGCGGTGATGCAGGGCTGCTATCTGGCGATGGCGGTGATCCAAGGGGTCATGGCGGCATCGCTCGCAGTTGGCTGGGCGACCGTCGGCTCGATGATCGTCCTCGGCGCGCTTTCCGGTGGGGTCACTGCATTTTCGATGCCCGCGCAGCAGGGGCTGATCCCGCAGCTGGTGGGTCGTCATCACCTGCAACAGGCGGATTCACTGATGTCCTTCGTGCGCAACGGCGGCACTTTTGTTGGTCCGATCGTCGGCACGACGCTCGTCGTGGCGACCGGCCCGGCGCTCGCCATCGGCATCGACGCGTCCACCTTCCTGATCGCGAGTGTGCTGCTGGCGCGGGTGTCCTTGCCGTCGACGATCCGTCGCGGCACCCCGATCCTCACCGAATTGCGTGAGGGCTGGGGCGAATTCAGTTCCCGCACCTGGCTGTGGGTGATCGTCGCCGCCTTCGGGGTACTCAACGCCATCCACATCGGCGCCTGGGTCGTCATCGGTCCCGTGATCGCCAAGAACGACCCGGATCTCGGCATTCGCGGGTGGGGTGTGGTCGTCGGCGCGGAAGCCGTCGGCATGCTGGTGATGTCCGCGGTCCTGCTGCGGGTGCGCCTGCGACACCCACTCCGAGCAGGTATGACGGGGATGTCTCTCTTCGCGATTCCGCTGCTGATGCTGGGGATTCGACCAGCGACGCTGCCGCTGATGGTGGTCGCATTCCTCAGCGGGATGGGCACTCAGACGTTCAGCACCGGATGGACCGTCGCCATGATGGAGCGCATCCCCAGCGAGGTGCTGTCGCGAGTGTCCAGCTACGACATGCTCGGCTCCTTCGTCGCTATCCCGGTCGGCACGCTGACCTTCGGCTGGCTGGCGGACCGGGTCGACGTCGAGACCCTGCTAATCGTCGCCGGCGCGGCATACGCGACGCTCTCGCTTGCGACCTTGCTCGTGCCGCAGGTCTGGGGACTGCGCCGACAGGACGACGAGCCGGAGAGTTCAACGGTTCGACAGGACTTGACCAAGAAAGCGTAAAGACTTGCCAAGTCTGTTGTTTCGCGGCAGGGAGTCGAGCACGCTCACCCCTACCCCCGAATCGGATCTACCGCAATGGAGACCCCATGTCACAACGACGTACTCGTCACGTTCGGCTTGCGATGGCGACCGGTGCCACAAGCGCAGTCGCCTTGATCGCAGCGAGCCCGATGGCCCTGGCGGCGGCACCGTCGGCCGGACCCACGGGCGGGCCGGATCGAGTCACGCACGCCGCGAACGGCGCGGTCCGCAGCGTCACCCCGGGCGACAGCCGCCCGACCGTCGGAAATGCCACTGTCTCCAAGGAACTCGCGGCGACGTTCAACTCGGACAAGTCGGCCGACTTCCGCAAGGTGCGCGGCCAGTCCCTCGGCAGCGGCTCGGTGGCTCGCTTCCAACAGGTCATCGGGGGTCACGTCGTGTTCGGCTCCTCGATCACCAATGCGGTCGACAAGCAGGGCAAGCTCATTCAGTCGATGGGCAATGTCGCGACCGGCACCACCGGTGCCTTCCCGACCGCGCAGGCGCTGAAGAAGAACTCCGCCGCCGCACAGCGCACCGCGAAGACAGTGACCGATGCAAAGGGCGCCAGCGTCAAGGTGGTTGACAGCGTCTGGTTCGCACCCGCGGTGGCAGCATCCGGTGCGTCGACTCGCACCGTGGCCGAACCGGCCTACCAGCTCACGGTTTCCACGCCGCTCGAAGGCTGGAAGGTGCTGGTGTCGGCGAACGACACCAGCCGGATCCTCTCGGTCACACCCACCCGCTACGAGATCAACCGTGTGGTGTGCGACGCCAAGCGCTACCAGGCCGTCTACACCTCGGACCTGCAGTGCGGCAACGGTTTCCGCAATGCACCCACCCGCACGGAGGGGTCGGCTACCTCGACCGTCGCCGACGCCAACTCGGTCTACAACTACTTCGGCGACACCAGCACCTTCTACGCGCGCAACACCTCAGCCGGTGACCTCACCGGGCTCATCGGTGTGGACTACGGCGACGGACAGGGCAAGGCGTTGCGCGGCAGCGTCCGGCAGTGCATCTCGGGGAGCAGCTGCCCCTACGCCAACGCGTTCTGGAGCGACGAGATCTCCGCCATGGTGTATGGCGAGGGCGTCACCACCGACGACGTCACCGGGCACGAGATGACGCATGGCGTGACGTCGAACACCAACGGCCTGGCCTACGAGAACGAGGCCGGCGCGATCAACGAGTCGATGTCGGACATCTTCGGTGAGTTCATGGATCTCGGCAACGGCAGCGCCGACGACACCGCTGCCAACCGCTGGAAGATCGGCGAGGGCAGCTCGCTCGGCGTGATCCGGGACATGAAGACCCCGACGGCCTACCAGCAGCCGGACACCTACAAGGGCACCTATTGGCAGCCCACCACCACCACGCCGACGGAGTACAACGACTACGGCGGGGTGCACACCAACTCCGGCGTCGGCAACAAGGCCGCCGAGCTGCTGGTCGACGGCGGCTCGCTGAACGGCACGACGGTGACCGGGATCGGCATCGGCAAGGCGTCCCAGATCTACTGGACCGCCCAGACGATGCTGACCTCCAACGCCACCTACTCCTCGCTCGGCACCGCGCTGAAGCAGGCGTGCTCGGCGAATGTCACCAACGGGGTGGCCGGTACGACGGCGGCCGACTGCACCCAGGTCGCGAACGCGCTGAAGGCGGTCAAGGTCGCCTGATCTCGTCGCGCAAACGAAACTGACCGGCTCGCCCGCAATCGCGGGCAAGCCGGTCAGTTTCGTTGTGACAGAGTGAAGGTCAGACCACGCCGTACAGGCGGTCGCCGGCGTCGCCAAGACCCGGAACGATATAGCCGTCGTCGTTGAGGTGGTCGTCGACCGCGCCGGTGACCAGGGTGATCGGCACGTCGATGTCGACGAGCGAGTCCTCGAGCGCCTTGATCCCCTCGGGGGCGCACAGCAGGGTGACCGCGGTGATGTCGTCGGCGCCGCGCTCCACCAGATAGCGGATCGCCATGGCGAGCGTGCCCCCGGTGGCGAGCATCGGGTCGAGCACGTAGCACTGCCGGCCGGACAGGTCGTCGGGCAAGCGGTTGGCGTAGGTGATCGCCTCGAAGGTCTCCTCGTTGCGCTGCATGCCGAGGAAGCCGACCTCGGCGCTGGGCAGCAAGCGGACCATGCCCTCGAGCATGCCGAGGCCGGCGCGCAGGATGGGTACGACGAGCGGCTTCGGCGACGACAGCTTGATGCCGGTCGTCGGACCGACGGGCGTCTCGATCTCGAACGGCTCGACACGGACCTCGCGGGTCGCCTCGTACGCCAGCAAAGTCACCAGTTCTTCGGCCAACCGCCGGAACGTCGGGCTGTCCGTGCGCTTGTCACGCAGATAGGTCAGCTTGTGGGCGATCAATGGGTGGTTGGCCTGCTCGACGCGCATACCGCAGACTCTAGTCGTGACCAGCCCAGCCGACGCCGACCTCTGGATGGCGGATGCGCTCGTGCAGGCGCGCGACGCGCTCGCCTCTGACGATGTGCCGGTCGGTGCGGTCATCGTGGATTCCGCCGGCGAGGTCATCGGCGTCGGCCCGAATCGTCGGGTCGCCGACGCGGACCCGCTGGCGCATGCGGAGATCGTTGCGATCCGTTCTGCCGCAAGCAAACTCGGACACTACCGACTCGACGACTGCACTCTCGTGGTGACGTTGGAGCCGTGTCTGATGTGCGCCGGTGCGATCATGCAGTCCCGCATCTCACACATCGTCTTCGGTGCGTGGGACCCCAAGGCGGGCGCCTGCGGCAGCGCCTGGGACGTGATCGCCGAGAACCCCAGTCCCCACCGGGTCGACGCGGTCGGCGGGGTACGACGGGACGAATGCGCTCAACTGCTCACCGACTTCTTCCGCGACCGGCGGCGCCGCTGAGGTCACCAGTCGGGCCGGTGCGGGGTCGCCTCCGGCTCGCCCGCGGCGTCGTTGAACGCGATCAACGCCTTGACGATCTCGCGGCGCCGGGTCTGCGGCATACGGTCGACGATCCGGGCGAGCTCGGTCCTTCGTCGGTCGGTCGCGCGCTCCACGGTCGCCGCTCCATCGGAGGTGAGGCTGAGCCGCACCTCGCGCCGGTCGTCGGGGTTCTCGGTGCGGCTGACCAGGCCGGCCGCGATCAGCCGATCGACGGTGCGCAGTGCGGTGGAGGCGTTCACCCCGAGCGCGTCGGCGAGCTGATTGAGCCGGACGGTGCCGGCGTTGGACAGCACCACCAGCAGCCGGAACTGCGTCATCGTCAGTGATTCGGCGACGTCTGCGAGTGACCGCGCGGACACCCCCACCAGCACGCGTGATGCAGTGAGGAGAGAAGTCACCAGTTCGTCGGTGCTGTCGGTGGCGGGCTCGTCACGGTCGGACACGCCTGCATCGTACGATCCCCGTTCGCTCCGGCCGGCGAAACGATTGCCGAGTGCAATTGTTGCGGGGAGATAACGTTTGATGTGTAACTCCTGAGTACCCCACGGCCCCCCGATCCGGCGAGTAGCGTCGCCGTTCGGCATTGGTGGCCGATGGATCCGATCGATCCGGGGTCGCCCGTCTTTCGAGCGGGCCACGGCATACGTGGTGGGAAAGGGATGAGTGCACTTGTCATCGATCCTTGACAAGGATTCACCCGGGGGCGCGAGTCCCTCGGCCGCGGGGGAACCCAAACTGAACCGGCACGTCGGGCGCATCGGCCTGCTTTTCGCCGGTGTCGGCTCGATCATCGGATCGGGCTGGTTGTTCGGTGCGATGAACGCCGCCAAGACCGCCGGCCCGGCCGCGACGATCTCGTGGGCGCTCGGCGGATTCATGATCCTGCTGATCGGCCTGTGTTACGCCGAACTCGGGACGATGTTCCCGCTGTCGGGTGGCGTGGTGCGCTTCCCGCACATCAGCTTCGGCTCGTTCGCCAGCTACATGACCGGCTGGATCACCTGGGTTGCCTGTATGGCGGTGGCCCCGATCGAGGTCGAGGGCGCGCTCACCTACGCGACCAAATATGCCGACTTCACCGCCGTCAAGTGCGTCGACGCGTGCAGCAGCGACGCTCCGGTGACGGTGCACACGCTCACCGGTCTCGGCATGGTCGTGGCGATCATCGCGATGGCCGTCTTCGTGGTGATCAACTACTTCGGCGTGCGCTGGTTCGCGCGGGTCAACAACATCCTGGTCTGGTGGAAGCTGATCATCATCGCGATCGTCATCGTGGCGTTCCTGGTGACCCACTTCGACGGTGGCAACTTCACCAGCAAGGGCTTTGCGCCGATGGGTGCGCACGGGATGTTCACGGCCATCGCCACTTCCGGAATCGTCTTCTCGTTCCTCGGTTTCCGGCAGGGCATCGAGCTCGCCGGTGAAACCGACAACCCGCGCCGCAACGTGCCGTTCGCGGTGATCGGTTCGGTGCTGCTGTGCGCGCTGATTTACGTGCTCCTGCAGGTGGCGTTCATCGGAGCGCTGTCCGGCGGCGACCTCGCCAAGGGCTGGAGCCAGGTCAACTTCGCCGACGACTTCGGCCCGCTCGCGGCGATCGCGACGATCCTCGGCCTCGGCTGGCTGGCGACCCTCCTCTACATCGACGCGATCGTGTCGCCCGCCGACACCGGGCTGATCTACACCACGGTGACCTCGCGCATCTCCTACGCGATGGCCCGCAACGGCAACGCGCCCCAGGCGCTGGCCAAGACCACCAACAACGGCGTCCCGCTGATCAGCATGATCCTGGCGTTCTTCGTGGGGCTGATCCTCTTCCTGCCGTTCCCGAGCTGGCAGCAGCTGGTCGGCTTCATCACCTCGGCGACGGTGCTGTCCTTCGGCTCCGGGCCGCTGGTGCTGATGACCTTCCGCAAGCAGATCCCGGAGCACGAGCGGCCGTTCCGGTTGCCCGGCGGCAACGTCATCGCGTTCTTCGCGTTCTGGTCGGCCAACCTGATCGTCTACTGGACGGGCTGGGAGACCAACTCCAAGCTCTTCATGGCGGTGTTGCTCGGTGTGGTCCTGCTCGGTGTCATGTATGTCGTCAACGCCGCGAAGGGCCAGCAACCGCAATGGGATTGGAAGGCCGGCAGCTGGTACATCCCGTGGCTCGGCGGCCTGGCACTGATCTCCTGGCTGGGCGACTACGGCGGCGGTCAGGGCGTGCTGCACTTCGGCACGGCCTTCCCGGTGACGTTCGTGTTCAGCGTCATCGTGATGGCGTGGGCCTACTACGTCCAGCTGCCGCGCGACCAGGTCGATGTCTACATCGAGCACTCACAGGCGGAGGCGCAGGCCGAGGAGGTCGAGCTCGGCGCGTCCGCGCACTGAGTTTCTGCGCACTGAGTTTCGTGCAATGAGGCAGCGCCCGGTGGCCGGATGGCCGCCGCGCGCTGCTTCGTCGAGTGACGTCGTTCGCAACGAGTGACGTCAGTGCAGCGTCGTCACTCAGTGCATCGGACGTCACTCGCGGGAATGAGACGTCAGTCGGTGGAGGTCAGTCCTGCCACGGATAGAACGCCGGCATGTCGGTGGAGACCTTGGCGGTGAAGTCGGCGGGCCGCTTCTCGTTGAACGCCGCCACGCCTTCGACACCGTCGCCGAAGCTGGTGTAATACATCGCCAGCGAGTCGACCCGGTGTGCCTCGACCGGGTGCGGCTGGGCGCTGTTGCGCCACATCATCTGGCGGGTGAGGGCGACGCCGACGGGGGAGTGGCCGTCGACGAAGCGGTGCGCCAATTCGTATGCCGCAGAGAGCAACTCCTCGGGTGCGTGGACCGATCGGACGAGGCCCCCGTCATACGCCTCCTGTGCGGTGAGGATGTCGGCGCTGTAGGTCCACTCCAGGGCCCGCGAGATGCCGACGATGCGTGGCAGGAACCACGACGAGCAGGCTTCCGGCACGATGCCGATGCGGCCGAAGACGAAGCCGATGCGGGCCTTGTCGGACGCCAACCGGATGTCCATCGGCAGGGTCATCGTCGCGCCGATGCCGACGGCCGGCCCGTTGATCGCGGCGATGACCGGCTTGGTGCAGGCGTAGACCGCCAGGCTGACCCGGCCGCCGGTGTCGCGCACCTTCTCCAGGATCCGCGGGTCGTCGAGCCGCTCCTGCATGTCCGCCATCGTCGGCTCGGGGTCGGTGCCGAGGCCGAAGACGTTGCCGTCGACCGACAGATCCATGCCGGCGCAGAACGCCCGCCCGGCGCCGGTCACCACGACCGCGCGTGCGTCGTCGTCGGTGTTGACCCGGGTGAAGGCCTCGACCAGTTCGTTCGCCATCTGCACGGTGAACGCGTTGAGCTGGTCGGGCCGGTTGAGGGTGATCGTGCAGATGCCGTCACTGACCTGGTAGTCGATCGTCTCGAAGCTCGCAGTCGTCATACGCCTCATCCTGACGTATGACGAGACGGAAGTTACGCCGTGGTCAGCGTTTGCGGCCCAGCGCCTGGTAGGCGAGGTAGCCGACTCCGACGATCGCGGCACCGACGATCGCCAGCCAGACCAGCCGGAAGATCATCGGCACGACGATGAACAACACGAGCAGGGCGACGACGAGCTTCGCCGAGGCCGGCCAGTCACGCATGAGAAACCCCCGGGGTCGATTGGTGCCCTCAGTCTCGCACTCTTCCACCCGCATCACCGAAAGCATTGCTGTCCAAGGCAATCGGCGGGGTCGGGTCGGCGTGCTTCGTGGGAGGGGCGTGCATAAGTCGAAACGGTTGCGCCGTTTGCACGCGGGGTCGCTCGGGAGCGTGCATAAGTCGAAACGGTTGCGCCGTTTGCACGCGGGGTCGCTCGGGAGCGTGCATAAGTCGAAACGGTTGCGCCGTTTGCACGCGGGGTCCCTCGGGAGCGTGCATAAGTCGAAACCGTTTCGGCATCCGCACGACCTGTGCTGTGTGCATTGTCGACCCGTCCTTGAGCGCGGGGATCCGCGAGTGACGGCCCCGATCGAGGCGTCAGTCGGCGAGAAGGCTGTCAGTCGCGGGAGGAGGGTGAGGGAGTTATCGTCGGCACATGGTGCAGGGCGCGCGCGAGTGGCACGACCGGCAGGTCGCGGAGGCAGCCGATGCGTGGCTCGCCGACGCGCGAGACGCCGCGGCCTATGGCCGGCTGGTCGAGGCGGTGCAGCGGCGGCGGGAGTCGCTGGAGCCGGTGCCGGACGTGCGGATGCCCGAGGTGCAGGCGGATGGCGCGATGACCGTCGACGAGCTTGCCGACCAGCGCCCGCCCAGCACCCTTGGTGACGTCGTCGGCGGCGCGCTGGATGCCGACGGCGCGCGCGCCGCGCTGGACCGACTGCGCCGCGGCCTGGCCTGACTCAGGCCTCGGGCGCTGGCTTCTGAGCCAGCACATAGGCGCGTTCGCTCGGGAACTCGGTGTCCGGGTGCGGCATGCGCGTGGTCACCGACACGATGTCGAGACCCGCGTCGGCGATCTCCTCGATGACCTCCTCCGGCTCCAGGAAGTGACCCTCCAAGGCGACCGCGTGGCCGAACCAGGTGCGCACGTGATTGGTCTGCCCGGGAGCGAAGTCCTCGCTGCGAATATGGAACGCCACCAACGCGATTCCGCCCGGCCGCAGGACTCGAGTCACCTGCGCGAACGCGCGTGCCCGCTCCGCCTCGCCGAGATGGATGATCGAGTAGAACAGCACCGCGCCGGCCAGGCTGCCGTCCGCCTCCGACAGGTCGGTCATCGACTCGACCTCAAACTTCACGCCGGGGTTGTCCGCCCGCGCGATCTCGATCATCGCCGGCGAGATGTCGAGCCCGATCACGTCGGCGCCGAGGTCGGCGAGGTGGCGCGCGACGTGTCCCGGGCCGCAGCCGATGTCGGCGATTCGGCCGCCGTCGCACATCTCGGCCACCGCAGCGAGCAGCGCACGGTCGAGTGGTTTGCCTCCGAGCTCGCCACGGATGGCCGCGGCGTAGTCCTTCGCCACTGCGTCGTATGACGCGGCGACGTCCCCTGAGTCGGACTGATCTGTCGTCATACCGACCAAACTAACCCGGCCCGGGGCGCCCCAGCTCGACGGCAGCCGGTCAGCTTGCGTGCGTGTCCACTTTTGCCGGCGGGGTGTCGGCCTTCTCGCTCAGCCCGTGCTTGGCGATCCCGGCCGCGACCACGATCGCGCCCAGGGCGACCGACAGCCACAGCTCGAGCCGCTGGCCGTCGCGGACCGCCATCGTCACCAGCACGGCGACGATGAAGATCATGGTCGCGTAGGTCAGATAGGGGTAGGCCCACATGCGCACCGGCGGCCGCACCCCCTGCGCCTGCAGCTGCCGACGCATCACGATCTGCGACCCGGCGATCACCAGGTAGACGAACAGCGCGATCGCGCCGGAGCTGGCGAGCAGGTAGCCGAAGATCTTGCCGGGCAGCAGGTAGTTGCCGATGACGCCGAGGAAGCCGACGACGGTGCTCATCGTGATCGCCCAGGCGGGGACGCCCCGCGAGGTGACCGAGGACCAGGCCTTCGGCGCGTCTCCGCGGCGGGAGAGCGAGAACGCCATACGGGAGGCGGTGTAGAGGGCGGAGTTGAGGCACGACGCGACCGCGGTCAGCACGACGATGTCGAGCACCGTCGACAGGCCGCCGAGGCCCATCCGGTCGAGTGCCACCTGGTAGGAGCCCTCGCTGCCGAGCTTCGGGTCTTGCCACGAAACCAGTGCAACGACAACGAAAATCGAGCCCAGGTAGAACAACGAGATGCGCCAGATCACCGAGTTGACCGCCTTGCGGATCCCGCCAACCGGGTCGGGCGACTCGGCGGCCGCGATCGTCACGATCTCGGTGCCCATGAAGGTGAACATCGTGGTCAGCATCGCGGCGATGACGCCGCCCAGCCCGAACGGCATGAAGCCCTCGGAGGTCAGATGGCCGACGCCGGAGGTGTGCGAACCGGGCAGCACCCCGAAGATCGCGCACAGGCCGATCGCGATGAAGGCCACGATCGCGATCACCTTGACCAGCGCGAACCAGAACTCGAACTCGCCGTAGTTGCCGACCGACAGCAGGTTGCTGCCCATCAGCAGTGCGGTGATCAGCAGCGCGAAGATCCACTGCGGCCAGCCGGTCCAGTTGGCGAGGATTCCGGCGCCGGCGGTTGCTTCGACCGGTATGACGAGCACCCAGAACCACCAGTAGAGCCAGCCGATCGAGAAACCGGCCCAGCGGCCGAGGGAGCGGTCGGCATACGTCGAGAACGAGCCGGTGTCGGGCGAGGCGGTCGCCATCTCGCCGAGCATCCGCATGACGAGGATGACGAGGGTGCCGGCGAGCGCGTAGGCGATCAGCACGGCGGGGCCGGCGAGCTTGATGGCGCTCGCGGATCCGACGAAAAGGCCTGCACCGATGACTCCGGCGATGGAGATCATCGTGACGTGACGGGGTTTGAGGCCGCTGCCGAGGCCGTTCTCACTGGGAGGTTGCATCCGCACACGGTAAGCCGCGACTGATCAGTAGGGAGTGTTGGGCGTCACATCACTTCAGGAAGCGGCTACGGCCGCCCAGCCGAGGAGGCTGGCGGCGACCGCCAGGACCAGGCCACCGGCACCACTCAGCGCGGCCACGGTGTAACGGCGCTGCTCGATCAGCCGCATGGTTTCGTAGCTGGCGGTGCTGAAAGTCGTGTAGCCGCCGCAGAATCCGGTGCCGAGTATGGCGAGCGCGGACTCCCCGGATGCCGAACGGTGCGCCCAGGCAGCGAGCGCGCCGAGGACCAGTGACCCCGAGACGTTGATCACCACGGTCGCCCACGGACCGTTCGGCAGCAGGCGACGACGCAGCTCGGCGTCGGCGACGAAGCGAGCGACGGCGCCGACCGCTCCGGCGAGGAAGGTGAGCACGAGGATCACCGTGCACCTCCGCGGGCGGTGCGGGAGGCCACCATGAGGCCGAGCCAGGTGCAGACGAGACCGGCGAGGACGGTGCCTGCGGCATACGCAATGCCGGCGGTGGTGCGATGTCCGACCTCCCACAGCTGCACGGTGTCGGTAGCGAGCGAGCTGTAGGTCGTGAACGCGCCGCAGAAGCCGGTGCCCGCGAGCAGCCGGAGGCGACGGCGCCGACCCGGGTCGCCGCCCGTGCGTGCCAGGCCTTCCAGCAGCACACCGAGGGCGAACGCGCCGGCGAGGTTGATGCCGAAGGTGGCCCACGGCACCCCGGTTGCGTTGTGCGGGAAGGCCTTTTGTAGCAGGTCACGGGCCGCGGTCCCGCAGAAGCCGCCGACGAGCACCAGCGCGAGTGCCGTGGCCCGCAGGTGCGGCGGTCGCGCGGACTCGGTGCTCATTGTCTGCATCCTCTCGCGTGTCGGGTAGGCCTTTTGGCCGAGGTGTCGCCACGAAGACCGGCGATCTGGCCGATGTGGCGTGGGTATGCCGAAACCTACTGTCCCAGACATGAATTCAACGAACACTGTGCTCATTGCGCACGGGATCGGTCACGCCTACGGCGGCCAGCCCGTGCTCCACGGCGTCGACTGCGTCATTCCGGAAGCGGCCTCGGTCGCCCTGATGGGTCCGTCCGGGTCCGGGAAGACGACCTTGCTGCACATCCTGGCCGGGATTCTGCGGCCTGATGCGGGGACCGTGACCTTCCACCCGCGCGGTCGCCGACGCGGGGCGGTCGACGTGTCCCAGCTCGGCTCCGAAGCGCGGGCCGCGTTGCGCCGCAGCGACTTTGGGCTGGTCTTCCAGTCCGGACAACTGCTGGGCGAGCTGACCGCCGTCGAGAACATCGCGCTGCCGCTGCTCCTCTCGGGTGTGTCGTATGCCGAGGCGAGTCGCCGCGCGCACGACCTCCTGGAGCCACTGGGACTGCCGGGGCTCGGCGACCGCCGCCCGGGCGAGCTGTCCGGAGGTCAGCAACAGCGGGTCGCGATTGCCCGTGCCGTGGTCACCCGCCCGGATGTGTTGCTCGCTGACGAACCGACCGGCGCCCTCGACCGGCGGACCGGCCACGAGGTGATGGACCTGCTGCACCGCACCCGGCGCGAGCTCGGCTCGTCGCTGGTGCTGGTCACCCACGACCCGGAGATGGCGGCCCGCTGCGATGTGGTGCTGCGCCTCACCGACGGACGGATCACCGACGTGCACGCAGGGGCGATGGCATGAACAACTCTGCTGTGCTCCAGCTCGCGCGACGGCTGCGCCGCGGTGGCGGGCCCGCCGACCGTCGCACCTGGTGGCTGTCTGCGGCGACCGTCGCCCTTGCTGTCACCGTCGCGCTGTTGACGCTGGGCGTCAACCTCGCGCTTGCGGACCGGGGCGATCGCACGGCGTGGCTGCGTCCGGCTGCCGCGTCGAATCCGGTTGCGACGCAGGTCACTTCGACGACATACCTCGACGAGAAGCCGGTGACCGTCATACGGCTCGCGAGCGACCGACCGCGGGCCGCGCTGCCCGCGCCGCCCGGGATGAACGCCTTCCCACGGGCCGGCACGACGTGGGTGTCGCCGGCGCTGGCCGATCGGCTGGCCGATCTCCCGGCGAAGGTGCAGCCCTTCGGGAAGGTCTCCGGGCGGATCGGCACCGAAGGGCTCACCGGTCCGGATCAACTGGTGGCCGTCGTCGGCACGACGACGGGCGACCCGACACTGCACGGTGCCGGCTGGAGCCTGGTCAGCTACCCCGGCGACTTCAGCCCGCCCACGCCCATCGCCGGCTTCGCCGGCACCCCGGCCGGGGGCGACAGCACGATCGCGCAGTACGTCGCGCTCGGCAAGGTCGCGACGGTGCTGCTCCTGGTGCCGGTGCTGACCCTGGTGGGTGCCGCCGCGCGCTTGGGTGCCGGGCGGCGCGCCCAGCGGCTGGCGACCCTGCGCCTTGCCGGCGCCTCGCGCCGGCAGCTTGCCGGGCTGACCGTCCTGGAGGCGGACGCGCCTGCACTCGTGGGTGGTCTCGCCGGGATCGTCGCGTCGTGGTCCACGCTGCCGCTGCTCGCGCAGGTGCCGGTCGACGGCTCGCGACTCGCGGTCGGGCAGCTGTGGCCGGGTATCACCGGCACCGTCCTGGTGCTGCTCGGTGCCTTGGTCTTCACCGCTGCCAGTGCGCTGCTGCCACTGAGCCGCATCCTGCGCAACCCGCTTGCGATCACCGCCGAGCACACCGCCCGGTTCCCGATCTGGTGGCGGATCCTCGCCGCGGTCGCCGCCTTCGGCGCATTCTTCGTGGTCACGCGGGACAAGGGCGCGGACCTCGCAGCCGTGATCGTCGTGTTTGCAGTCGTTTTCGCGGTGTTCGGCGCGATCGGTCCAGTGGTGCTGCGGCTGTGGGGAGCGTGGCAGGTGCACCACGGACACCGCACCGGCAACGCCGGGGCCATGATCGCCGGCCGCCGGCTCCAGGCCGACCCGCGCAGCGGGTGGCGGGCCATCTCCGGTCTGGTGCTGGCCTGCTTCGTGGCTGGCTTCCTCGCGCTCTTCGCGCCGGCCGGCAACCAGGTGGTCTACGGCGTAGCCGACCGGTTGGACATCGCAGTCACCCAGTCGCAGACCGCTCCCGCGCTGACCACGGCACGGGCGGCGCTGCGGGACGCGGGTGTCGAGCCGCGGGTGAGTGCCGGGGATGGCTCTGGCGCAACGATTTTCGCCAGCACCGGCGAGGGCGAGACGCGCTCGGTCATGGTGCAGCTGCCGCACGACCCGGCCGCCCAGCAGCGCGCGCGTGCCGCCATACAGCGGGCGTTCCCGGCGACACCGATGGCGACCGGTGCGGACGTCACTGCTCGGGATGCGGTCTACGGCAAGGATTTCCGCCGATCGAGTCTGGTCGTCCTCGGCCTGTCGTTCCTGATGGCGGCCGCCTCGACCGGCATCGTCGCGGCGGCGGCAGTGCTCGACCGACGACGCACCTACCGCCGACTCTGGCAGGCGGGCGTCCCGCTGCGGGTCCTCGACCGGGCCCGGGTCGCAGAGAGCGTCGGACCTGCGGTGCTGTGCGCCGCGCTGGGTATGGCGGCCGGCGCGTTCGTCGCGTTGCCGATCACCAAGGGCGAGGGTGCACTCGCCGGCGGCGGACTGCTGCAGCTCGCGGCCACTGCGGCGGCCGGCGTCGCGGGGCTGTGCGTCGCCTTGCGCGGTAGCCGAGGGCTGCTGCACAAGACGGCCTCCGCCTGACCGTCGACTCACTCCAAACCCAATCACAACACTCCGAAGGACTCATCATGAAGTTTCGCTATTTCGTTCTGCCCCTTGCTGTTCCGGCAATCCTTGCCGGTGGTCTGGTTGGTGCCGAGAAGGTGTCAGCCGACTCGCTGACCGGTGAGCTGCGCAGCCGCATCACGGACACGCTGCCGGACAGCCGCGTCGAGGACATCAACCTGCGTGGCCGGCCCTACATCGTGAGCCGTTTCAACGGTGAAGTGTCCACGGCATACCTGCGACTCAGTCCCCCCGAGGGGGTCTCGACCGAGCAGCTGCTCGTGCAGGAGCTGGACCTGGAAACCGGCAAGGCGGAGCGGCTGACGTTCTTCGTCACCCTGCCCTACCCGGACGGATCTGCGGCAACGCCGGTGTTGCGAACCGACGGCTCGTATACCGGGTTCGGCCGACTGGATGGTCAGAAAGTCTCCTATCCGGCGTCGCTGGACGATCGGCGTCTCACGGTTCGTCCCACGGCCGGTGCTGCACCGGAGGCGGTGCGGGTGCCAGCGGTGTCCGGTCTGCGGGTCGCACAGTCGTGGGCAGCCGAAGACGGCATCCACGTCGAGCTCACGGCCGACGACGTCGCGACCCGGTCGTGACTCGGCTCGCGGCCGCGTTCGTCATACCCTCCTGACATGCCCTGGTCGTTGCGTGTACTTATCGGTGCGCCGCTCGTGCTGTGCGCGTTGGCCGACCTGATCGCGAGTCCGGGTGCCGCTACGCTCTGCGGGGTCGTGCTGGCATTCGCCGTCGGCTGGCTTGCCGACCGGGTGGCGCGGGGTGCCGCGGTGCCCGCCTTGGCCGGCGTTGGCGCGGCCACTGCCGGCCTTGTGCTGGAAGTGGTCGCGGCCCAGGGCGGGTCCTGGTTGCTGTCGATCGGCTGGTCGCTCGTGGTGCTTGCCGGTTGTCTGGCATCGGTCGCGCGCAGCCGCGTCGCCTTCGTGTATGTCGGAATCATCGCCGCGGCAGGCATTCTCAGCCCGCTCGGTGTGCCGGACTTGAGCGTGTTGCTCGCCCTGGGTATGGCGACTGCGATGGCGACGGCTGTGGGCATTGGCCTACAGGTGCGCGCGTCGCGACAGCATGCGGAGGATGTGCGCCGTGAGGTGATGCTGCGCGAACGCACCGATATGGCAAGGGAATTGCACGATCTCGTCGCGCACGAAGTGACCGGCATCGTGGTGTTGGCGCAGGCTACTCAATCGGTCACCGACCAGCCAGTCGTGCGCCAGGCCCTGGCCCGCATCGAGGAGTCCGGACAGCAGGCCATGGAACAGATCCGGGGGATGGTGCAGACGTTGCGGACCGAGCCCGCCGCGCCGCTGGACCTGCGTCCGACCGGCCACGGGACCTCCGGCCTGCGATCCCTCGCCTCGGATTTCATTGCAACGACACAGACACCGGTGGAGGTGGACCTTGCCGAAGTGGCTCTGTCCGCGCAGGTGGACGCTGCGCTGCAGCGAGTGCTCGCGGAGGCGTTGACCAACATTCGTCGGCACGCGGGCGCTGCTACGCGGGTGCGGGTGATCCTCACAGCGTTGTCACCGGACGAAGCGCTGTTGCGAATCAGTAACGACGGCACCGGTGTTCGCGGGATTGGCCAGGGCAGCGGTTACGGCCTTGCCGGGTTGCGTGAGCGGTTGGCCGTCGTCGGTGGCACGCTGTCCGCCGGACGACGCGACGGAGAATGGGTGGTCGAGGCGACGGTGCCGATCGGGGGTGACAGGAGATGACGATTCGCGTCGTCCTGGCCGACGACCAGGAGATGGTGCGCATGGGCTTTGCGCTGATCCTCGAGGCGGCCGATGGCATCGAGGTGGTCGGGCAGTGCGGAGACGGCCTTGCGGCGCTGGAGGCAATCCGGCAACTGCGTCCGGACGTGGCTCTGCTCGACATACGGATGCCGAAGCTCGATGGTCTTGCCGTCACGCGGCAGGTCAGCGAGCTGACCAAGGTCGTCATCGTGACCACCTTCGATCATGACGAATATGTCGACACGGCACTGGAATACGGGGCTTCGGGCTTCCTGTTGAAGGATTCGGGCCCCGCGCTGCTGGTGGCAGCAATCAAGGCAGCGGCGAGCGGGGATGCGCTGATCAGTCCGGAGCTGACCGTCCGGCTGCTGCAGCGCACTCGCGCTGGTGGCGAGGTCCGCAACGTGCCCGGCGTCGACGATCTCACCGAGCGTGAGCTGGACGTTGCACGACTGGTCGCGCGCGGCCGGACCAATACCGAGATCGCCGCCGACCTGGTGATCGCACTCGGCACCGTCAAGTCACATCTGACCAGCATCCAGGCCCGGCTCGGCGTGCGGAACCGGGTGGAGATTGCGGCCCGCATGTGGGAGTCCGGTCAGTTGCAGAGGCACCGATGACTTCCGGGGAGCCCGGTCAGCCGCGGAGTGCTGCCTACTCGAGCCGGGGCTACGCGCCGCTGCCGAGAGCTGTGTTGTCCCGCAGCCACGAAACCACTTGCTCCGCATGGGTGTTCGGCGGGAACACCGGATAGAACGCGTGCTCCACCTTCCCGTCCCGTATGACGAGGGTGAGCCGGCTATAGAGCCGCTGGTGACCCTCGGCGCTGCCGTCGGGCGTAGTCGGCGAGCGCCAGATCGAGGTCGTGCTCGGTGAACGCGGGCCACATCTTGTCGCTGAAATGGATCTCGGCACGTCCGCTCTGCCACGGGAAAAAGCCCGAGATGCGCCGCTCGCCACTGGTGCGGATCACCAGGTCGATGTCCTTGATCGGACCGCCTGGCAGCGACGCGGTGATTGCGTCGGTCAGGTCATCGGCTGAGAGGTTCCCGCGGGGGAGCAGTCGGCGTACCGCGTCGACGATCTCCTGCTGCGGGTCGTAGCCGATGGCGAGCGTGAGGTGCCCAGGGCGATGCACCGTCTCGGCGACAGCCGCGTCGAGCGCGGCCCGGGACGCCGCGGGAAGTAGGCCGAGGTCGCCGGCGATGTGCAGTTGCCAATGGCCGGATGCGCGAACCTTCTGCGGCACCACGGTTTCGATCAAGGTGAAGAGGTAGTCGAGCTCCTCACCTGTTCGTTTGCGGATGTTGTTCGCGGACAACACGTAGACACTCGCGTGGTCGATGTCGCGTGCCTGCAGCCATCCGAGCAGGTCTCCGAGGTGTTCGGCGCCCACGCGATGGCCGATGCTCGGACTCGCCATACCGGCCATGCGCGCCCAGCGACGGTTGCCGTCCATGATCAGACCGACGTGACGTGGTCGTGCCGCGGCCGCGGGCGCGTGTTGGTGGTCACGACCTGGCAGACGGAGCATTCAACCACTATCGCCTACCTGCACCGAATGGGCACGGTCTGCAGCACAATGCCGGTGTGTTCCCCGAAGTCTCTGACGACGGCACGTCACTTTCGTTCCTGCCTTGGCGCTCCCGGCGGGCGCGCCGGTTTGCCTGGTTGTGCATCGCGATCGGGATCCTCGTGGTCGGGCGCGCGATCGCGGTGCGTGACTTCGGCGAGATCGTGAACGCACTGATCATGTTCACCCTCGGGTTCGTCGCCAGTGTCGGCGTCGTGCGGGCCGCGATCACGCCCACCTTCTGGCGACCGGTCGACGCATGGCGGCGCCGCAGCTGGGCCGACGTGGAGCGGGTCCTCACCCCTGGCCGGTACGACGACACGACCAAGTTGCTCCTGACCGATGGCAGCATCGTCAACACCGGCTTCCCAGCAGGGTCCGCCGACCGCATCGCCGAGATCAGCGGAAAACCGTTGCAACCAGCCGAGGTTCAAGCACCGAAGTCGGCTCGAGTGCCGGGCTCGCCCTGGCGTAATAGCGTGCCGACCCTCAAGGATCGGGCGGACAAGTTGCACGCGCGCCACATCGAGCTGATGAAAGAAGCACGGACCAACCGCGGCGAATCGGCGGACTGACGATGCCTGGTCGGTCGCCGGATCAGTGACCGAGTTCGTCTCGGCGCCTGCTCAGGTAGGCGCGCTCGGCCGGATTCCCGGCGAGCGCGATCGCCCGGTCGTATGCCGCGCGCGCCGCGCCGACCTCGCCGACCCGTCGCAGTAGGTCCGCTCGCGCGGCATGGAAAGCGTGGTAACCGTCGAGTTCCGCTGCCCACGCATCGATTTCGGCCAGTCCAGCAGTCGCACCGTCGATTTCTGCGACGGCGACTGCACGATTGAGCCGGACAATCGGTGACGGGTCGACCCGCGTCATCCGATCGTAGAGCGTGACGATCTGCTCCCAGTCCGTCTCGGTTGCGACTGCCGCATCGGTGTGCACGGCATTGATGGCGGAGAGCAGCTGATAACGACCAGGTGGCTCCGCGCCCGCCGCGACGGCCGCGATCCGCTCCCGCACCAGCGCATGACCCTCCTTGATCATCACCCAGTCCCACAGCCGCCGGTCCTGTTCTTGGAGAGTGACGAGCTCGCCGGTCGCCGAGACGCGTGCCGTCCGGCGGGCGTCGGTCAGCACCATCAGCGCGAGCAGTCCGCAGACCTCTCCGTCGTCCGGGAGTAGGGACCGCAGCAGCCGGGTGAGTCGAATGGCTTCGTCGCTCAGGTCTGCCCGCACGGTGGCCTCGCCGGTGCTGCTCAGGTAGCCCTCGTTGAAGACCAGGAAGAGTACGGCGAGGACACCGGCGAGGCGGGTCTGAACGTCGTCGGCGCTAGGCACTCGATAGGGCACATGGGCCGACTTGATCTTCTTCTTGGCCCTCGTAATCCGCCTCGCCATAGTGGTTTCCGGCACGAGGAAGGCGTGGGCGATCTGCGCGACGGTCAGGCCGCCGAGCAACCGCAGAGTGAGCGCGACACGGGCGTCCATGGCCAGCGCCGGGTGGCAGCAGGTGAAGATCAGCCGAAGCCGGTCGTCCTCTACGGGGCCGGTCGGCTCCGGAACCGAATCGTCATACAGCATCTGAGCGGCCTGGTGTTTGGTGTCGCGGTGGGATTCTCGGCGTAACCGGTCGATGGCCTTGCGCGTCGCAGTGGTGGTCAGCCAGCCGCCGGGGTTCGGCGGTATGCCGTCAGCGGGCCACCGCTCTACAGCTGTCGCGAATGCCTCCGCGGCGGCTTCCTCGGCGATATCGAGATCGCCGAAGCGTCGCGCCAAGCCGGCGACCACCCGCGCCCACTCGTCCTGGTGTGCGCGAGCGATCGCCTCGTCGGCCGAGGTCACGAATCCAACAGACCCTGGAAGTCTTCGGCGGTCTGGAACGGTCGTACCTCGACCTTGCCGCGGCACGCCCGTGACGCCTCGGCAGCCAGGGCGAGCGCCTCGTCAAGGTCGACGGCCTCGATCACCCAGAACCCGCCGAGGTGCTCCTTCGACTCCAGGTAGGGGCCGTCGGTGAGCACCGGTTGGTCGGCCCGCCCGTCGACGACAGTAGCTGTCGTAGCTTCGGCGAGTCCGTCGCCAAAGACGAATTTGCCTGCCTTTTCGAGTTTTTCGTTGAAGGCACCAGTGTCGGCGAATGCCTGCAGCATCTCCTCCTTGGAGCCGTAGTCGCCGAACTCGGTGCGTTCGGTCGGTCCGAAGACCGACATCATGTAGCGGGGCATGTCACTCACCTTCGTTGAGTTGCAGGATTTCTTCTCGACCGGGGAAGCGATGCACTTCCTGCGGCCAGTCCAGGGCGACCGCGAGCCGGCCGGCCCAGTCGCGAGCGGCAGCGTCGTCGTCGACCTTGATAACGCAGAAGCCGCCGAGGTGCTCCTTGGTCTCCACGAACGGGCCGTCGCTGAAGACCGGCTTGCCGTCCCGTGCCGACACGTTGAACAGCGCGGTCTCCGCGCCGATGCCGCCGTCGCTGAAGACGAAGACACCGGCCTTTTTCATCTCGTCGACGACCTGTAGTGCGGCCGTGCTCTTGGCGCGCAGTTCCTCCAGGGTGTGTTCGCCCACCCACTCGTCGTTGAATGCGATCAGGTACTGCGGCATCTCGTCTCCTCTCCAAGCCCTCTCGCGGCCGGGTTGGCCGCCGTACATCAACTCCACGAACGCATGGTGCCGGATACGACACCTGTGCCCGATCCTTTTCTCGGGACCGACGAGCCCGCCGGCGGCTAGGCTCTGCGACACCCGCCCCAGTCACAGTGTCGCCAGGATTGGCAGGAGATGACGATGTCCAAGACCGCACCCGAGCCGATCCGCGACCCGCAGACCGACCACCTGCTGACGCCACAGAACAGTGCGATCGTGCTGATCGACTTTCAGCCGGGGCAGTACGCCACCGTTGGTTCGGCCACCCGCGACGAGATCAACCTCGGTGCGATCACCCTGGCCAAACTCGCGCACGCCTACCAGGTGCCGACCGTGGTGACTACGGTCGCGGTCGACATGGGCGTCAACCAGCCGACGGTGCCCGAGCTGATGAACGAGCTCCCCGGCGTCGACCAGATCGACCGCACCGGCGTGAACTCCTGGGAGGACGCCGATTTCCGGGCCGCCATCGAAGCCACCGGCCGCAAGAAGATCATCATGGCCGGCCTCTGGACCGAGGTCTGCCTGGCGTTCCCGACCCTCGACATGCTCGAGGAGGGCTACGAGATCTACCCGGTCATCGACGCGGTCGGCGGCGTCTCGTCGGTCACCCACGAGTCGGCGATCACTCGCATGGTCCAGGCCGGCGCGCACCCGATCACCTCGCTCGCGCTCGGCTGCGAGCTGATGCGCAACTGGGCCCGCAGCGACGCCGACCTCTACCGCACGGTCATCAACGACTACTTCCGTCGCAAGCGGGAGATCGGCGAGTCCAGCGGCGACCTCTTCCGGCGATGACGGGCCGCTAGCCTGACCGTCATGTCGTATGCCGTTGACTTCCACACCGTCTCGACCGTCGGCCTGGAGTCCTCGCCGGTCGCCGAGGCGCTTGCCGGCCTGCGCGCCAACGAGGCGCGCTACTTCAAGAACAAGTACGACCACACCTTCACCGTCGAGCCGGCCGCCGACGCCCAGCCGACCATCGACTGGGTGAGCGGCATCCTCGAGGATGAACGGGACATCGTCATCGCCTCGCCGGTGCTGGAAGCGACCGAGTTCGAGGTCGACGGCATCCGGATGGCCTACCTCTTCTACGAGAGCGGTCTGTCGATCAACGTGATGTACACACTCGCCGACGGCGGCAAGCGCGCCGTGGGCTTCAAGCTGTCCGATGGCATGGAGGTGCCCGAGGAGCTGAGCGCCTTCAAGTTCGCCCGGCAGAAGTCGAAGCTGGCCGGGACCATCCGCGGCTCCTACTTCGTGATCAAGGGCGAGCACTGAGCCCGTGGTGACTGCGCCGAAGGATGTCCTCAAGAACTATCTGCAGGGCGCGCGCGATGTGCTGGTCGCCGACGAGCGAGCCCAGCTCAGTCCCAATAGCGAACGATCTTGCGTAGTGTGCCGGCGAAGACGACGCCAGTGACGCCGAGGTACGTCCCGTAGAACCGACGTATGACGGGGCGCGCTGGACGCTCGAGCAGCATGATGACCGCGGCGCACCCCGCCATACGGGCGGAGCGCTCGGCTGCGGTGGCCGCGACGAATCGCGTTGTCGGTAGCCGGAGTTCGCCGGCCGCACGCGCGTAGACCTTGACCGGCACCCCACCGAGCGCCTGGTGCCAGATGCCAGCCGCGCCGCCACGCAGGTGGTCGCGCGCGGCCGCACGCATCCTCGGGGTCGTCAGCGGCGCGGGTGGCAGGATCCCGCGCCGGGCGAGTGCGGCAGTGACCGCCACTCCGCACACCGAGCCCGCGGCGGTCGACGCCGCGAGGACCGGAATGCGGCGCGCATCGGCGACGCCGAAGAAGACCAACGCCATCTCGGCCATGATCGGCCAACTGATCGCCTCAGCAAATCCCCACGCCAATCCGACTGCAATTGCGCGGTTTCCGTCGATGAGACGCGCAACGGCGCGCTGAGCGGGTGAGGTGGACTGCGCCACCGGGCCTTGCCCCAGAAGGCCGATCACAGCCTGGCGAAGCTGGTCGGCATCGGCGGTCGACGCGTCCAGCCGTGGGCCGAATCGAACTTCCATCGGGGTCGTGCGGAATCGCCCGTGCTTGGCGAGCACGTCGCCGGTGCCGAGCAGTGCCACCGGGACGATCGGCACCCCGCAGTCTCGCGCCAGTCGCACCGCTCCGGAATGAAAGCGGCCGACCGACCCGTCGGTGCTGCGGGTGCCCTCCGGGTAGATCACCACCGTGCGGCCGTCCGCCAACGGTCCACGCGCGGCGTCGAGCAGAGCGGCGTAACCGCTGCCGCCGTCCCGTCGTACGGGCAGGCCACCGGCCAGACCTGACATCAGTGCGCGCCGCCACCAGACGTCGAACCAGTAGTCGGCGGCAGCCGCGAACAGCAGGCGGTTGGCGGCCGGCACCGCGGCCAGTAGCGCAGCAGTATCGGCGTGCGAGGCGTGATTGGCGACGATGACCTGTCCACCCGAATACCGTTGTGGCGCACCGCTCGTCGTCAACCCGCCAGCCATTGAGCAGACGGCTCGCCACAGCTGGCGCCGCAGGACGCTTGTGATCGATGACATGACTGACTCCTCGGGTGGGCTAGGCGAGTGCGACGGCGGCCAGGGGCAGGACGAGCAGGAGAGAGTCGATGCGGTCCAGCAGACCGCCGAACCCGGGCAACCATTCCCCGGCGTCCTTCACCCCGGCCTGCCGCTTGAACATCGACTCCAACAGGTCGCCCAGCACGCCACCGATTGCGACTGCGAGTAGTAGGCCCGGTGTGATGGTGCCGAGCAGAGTCAGCACGATGAACGCGCCGATGACGGCGCCCGCAAGCCCGCCGACGGTCTTGTTGGGGCTGAGCGGGGAGAGCGGACGACGCGCCCAGGCGAAGCGGCGAAATCCCTTGCCACCGCACCAGGCTGCGACGTCGGTCGCTGCGGCGGCGAAGCAGACCAGGAAGGCGTCACGCCAGATGAGGACCATGCTGGCGAGCGACCAGCAGATCCAGATTGAGCCGAATCCGGTGAATGCGGCCCGCCGGATGCCATGCTCCAGATCCCCGGTTAGCACCGATGGCAGGGCGCACAACAGCACGATCAGTGGCACCAGGTGCAGCAGACCCGGTCGCAACCATGCGGAGAGTGGGTAGGCGACCGCCAGCACGTAGAGGATGGCGCTGTCCGTTCGGGGTAGCTGCACGAGCCGGACGTACTCCCGCACGGCGATCAGCGCCAGCGCCGCGCAGAGCACCGCCGTAGGCCCCTTGCCGATCCAGATCGGGATGCCCACTACGGGCAGGATCAGCACCCAGGTCACCCACTTGGTGACCAATTCCCTTTTGCGAGAGGCGAAGACGGCCACCCCGGCGACGGCCAAAATGCTGAGCGTCACCCAGAAGAAGAACACTCCTCGGCCGGTGATGTGCAGGTGCACGAACCACATGTCGACGTCGAGTCGCATCGAGCGGCGGTCCAGCTGCAGCACCCGCAGGTAGGTGTCCACCAGCCAGTTGTTCACCCGGTCACCCGCTCCGTCAGCTCCCGGTGTGCGCCGAGCAGTCGGAGCGTCGCGGTGAGTAGCGAACCGACGATGATGACGCCGCACACCCAGCCGATCAGTGCTGGGAACGCGGTGGCGACCACCATGGCCAGGCACCGCTCGGTCTTGCCGAACGGCCCGCCGTTGCGCCGCGTCGCACCGGCGCCGGCGCCGGCGCCGGCCAGGGAGGCAGTCGTGGGCAAGGTCGCGGCGACGGCGGCGGTCACAGTGAGCAGCGCGGACCAGCTGGTGGCACCGTCGGTGCGGGCGGCCAGCGCGAAGAGCCCGGCGAAGACGATGAGATCCGAGACGCGGTCGCCGATCTCGTTGAGCACGAAGCCCCATGGCCGGCTGACACCTCGAGCGCGCGCGACCGCGCCGTCGAGATTGGCTCCGCCGAGGCGTGCGGCGAGCATCAGCAGCGCGGGCAGCCACCAGCCCATCGCGATGCAGATCGCGGCGAGCACGGCGCCGGCGACGCCGAGCAGCGTGAAGACATCAGGCGAGAGGTCTCGGTCAACGGCGAATTGCACGACCCGTCCCAAGCGCCTGCTGTACCACGGCTTCAGTGCGTAGAGCCCTTGCACCGCCCCTCCTTGCGTCGCTTGGTCGCATACTGCCGGTTCCGACGTGGCGACGCGCGGAAACGTTGCGTACCCGTTGTCGCTCTAGGCGGAGCCCAGCCCGCCCGTGCGCCCGGATGTCAGGTCGATGGCAGCGATGATGTCGAGCAAGGACTCCGGGTGTGCGAGCTGCAGGTTGGCGAGCTCGTCCCGCCGGCACCAGCGCAGGTCGTCGTGCTCGTCGGGCGCCAGGTTGGCTGGCTCACCGTCCCATCGGGTGACCACGAAGCCGTCTGTCGTCAGTTGCGGTGCGTGCACCGTCAGCGGCACCGGACGAGGATCGTGAACGTGAATGCCCAACTCTTCCAGGCATTCCCGGACGACCGCGTCGCGGGAGGATTCGCCGGGTTCGACGTGTCCGCCGGGGAGCGCCCACCGGTCCGGGTAGGCCTCACGCGCCGGATGACGGTGTGTCATGAGCACACGCTCATTGCGGACGAGCACCGCGGTTGCGATCAGGATCATGGCTGGGATCAGGCCGCCGAGTGTGCGTGGCCTGGCATGCGGCCGTCGGTGAGGTCCCAGATCACACCGTCGGCGCGCACTCGTGCGGTGAACCCTCGGCGGTGGACTTCCTGGTGATGTCGGCAGCAGAGCATCGCTGAGTTGGTGATGCTGGTTTCGCCGCCGGCCCACCACGGGATCACGTGGTGGACTTCGCAGAAACCGGGTGGCCGGTCGCAGCCGGGGAAGGTGCACCCGCCGTCGCGTATGAGCACGGCCGCGCGTAACCCCTTGGTCACCAAGCGTTCTCGCCTACCCACATCCAACGGTTGACTGGGTCCGCCGAGCACTGCGGGGATCAGGTCCGCGTCACACGCGGCCCGCCGGGCCGCTCCCGCGTCGAGGACGTCACCCGCGGGGGTGGTTGCCCCGCCGATCCCTTCGGTCAACGACTTGAGGTTCATCGTCAGCAGGATCGTGGCCGCGGACCCGACGGGTGCCGCCTCGCCGGCGGCGACTCTCGCGCCCGCGGTCACCAATTCGATCAACGCGTCGGCGCGGCGTTTGCCTGGGGTGCGGTCATCCCGCACGGTCGTGCTGGTGTCGCTCCCGCCGGGCTCGGCCGCACCGGTCGTGTCGCCCGGTTCGGCGGGAGTGGACCCGTCGGTCTCGCCCGGGCTGGCGGGTCGGGGTGCGGAGCCGGCGGCGATCGCGGCCTTCACCACCGCCGCATTCGCCGGCGCCAACTCGGCCACCAACCGCGTCATCCCCGTGGCCGTGGTGCCCCAGGTCAGGGTTTCGACCTGCTCGAGTTTCGCGTCCTGCGCCGACAACGCCTCCGATGCGAAGGTCGCCAGGATCTTCCGGGTCAACGCCTGCACACCCTTGACCCCGAGCGACGGATCGAGTTGCAGGAACCACGACAACACCTCACCCCGGTCCGCGAACGGCACCACCGGCGCCACCTTGTCCGCGTTAGTCAACGCCGCCCGCGCCGTCGACACCGTGCACGACCCCTGCCGCACCGCGGCCGCGATCACCGCGTTCTCCGGTTCCCGGCACGCCTCCGCCACCACCGCGATCGATTTCGCCTCCGCTGGTTCAACCGGCACCCCGGCGGTTGCGGCGTGCCGGCACACCCACTGGGTGGTGTTCGCCGCCGTCGAGCCCGCGACCGACCCCCGGTCCACCGCATCCGCGGTGACCACCGCAGCAACCTGAGCCGACCGCCCGTGCAGCCGCAACAACACTTGCGTCAACAACTCCAACTGCCCGTCGCCGAGCTGATGCACCACCCCTGGCACCTCATCCAGCAACGCCGCAACCGCCTGCAGCTTCTCCAGCACGACCGGCCCACGACCCGGCTCAACCGGCACCCGCGATGCCCCGTCCGGCACCTCCGGACGATCCGGCAGCGACACGGCAGAATCGAGAGACATGGGCTCGAATCTCCTTCCGCCGCATTGGTTTTCGTCGTGGTGATCATCATACAGTCGACCACCGACAACCCGCAGTGATGTGCACAGTCCCTGTGGATCACCACCGCACTCGCACCGGCGGGCACTGGTCAGTGGCGACGGTGCTCGATCCAGACGTTGGGTTCGACATACACGGCGATCCCCTGCGCCTGTGAGACGTGCACCGGGTTGAGCGCCCCGGGGACGAGCACCGGACCGTCGTCGCCAAACGGAAGGGCCGGTTCAATTGCGCCAGTTGTCAGTGGTGTTCGCGATCGTCATCGAGAAGGGACGCACCTTGACGATGCGGCTGGCAGCGAACCTCCCGACTACACAATGACTTTCGCGATCGAGGATCACACTTCGGCGACTGACAGCCCGATTCGTCTCGAATCACACTGTGAGTCATGTGATTGCGGACCGAATGTGCGCATGGCCCCTTGACTCGGGCCGTCCGGTTTGTGAGGGTCGAAGGGCAAAAGGGGAACCAATGATCCGAGGGGGATCCGGGGAATGGAAGGCACTCAAATCAGCACGGCACGCTACCCTGGCGACGATGATTGCCGGTGGCCTGCTCGCGCTTGGTCCGGTGCAGAGCGCACAGGCATTTCCGGAGCAGTGCGCGAAAGGGATATACGGTCTACAGACGACTGCGTGGGCCCGATGCACCGCTGGCACCGGCCAATACCGAGTCGTGGTGCAACTGTCCGACGGCCGGCAGTTTGTCGGTCCGTGGATGCCCGCTGGAGCGCCAGGCGCCAGTGAAGTACAAGTGCCCGGCGCGACCGATGGCGATGTGGGTTGGGCACTGATCGAGTAAACAGTTGGGGGGACCTGTGTCGTTCGCCGCCTCGACGGACGGCACAGGTAACCTTGGCTCTTCAGCGTCGGCGTTCGACCCAAACGTTCGGCTCGACATCCACAGCCGTTCCCTGCGCCTGGGACACGTGCACCGGGGGTGAGCGCACTTGCGGCGGTCGCCGGACCGTCGCTGTCGAACGATAAGCCGGTCCAGTTCCGCCAATTTTCAAGAGTTTCCGCGATTATCATCGAGACCGGACGCTTCTTGACGATGCGGCCGCCGGCATGCACATGAATACGCAACCACGACTGATAGGCAGCCCGTGGTATCGGGTGCGGAAGGCATACTCGCTCATCGATGTTTCCGATTCGGCTGCCTTCTGTGAGGGGCGGAGCGGCGCATACAGAATCCCATGCCCGAGCCGAAAAGTGTTTTCCCGCAACGTTTTCGCCAGGGCCGAGGCAATGCCGCTGCGTTGCAGTCCCGGGCGGACGACGATCTCGAGCGCACTCGCGACATTGCGGCAGCGACCAGTACTCGATCCTCATGCTGCCAGCGGATCACTTGGTCCACCCGTCCTCGGGCAGCTCGGCCGACCGTCGATCCCGAACGCAAACGGCGTCGAGTATGCCTTGGCAACCGGTTCGCCGTCGTCGGTGGCGAGCAGAGCGTAGTCGGCGACTGCGTCGACCTCCCCGTCATAGAGCTCGCCGACAGGGTCGTGCTGCATAAAAGTCGGCCAGGACGAGCTGAAATCGGTGGCACGCATCGCGGCGACGACTTCAGGACCTTCGCTCCGGCGACGGATGGTGAGCGTCATACGGCTCCTCCTCGGTAGACCATTGGCACGAATCGTCATGAATAGGTCATTGCTGCCACCCGGTCGTCGACGGACCATGAACGCGTGAACCATGCCACGGAAGAGCGCCAGGTCGCCTTCGTTCTATTCGACGACTTCGTGCTCCTCGATCTCGCCGGGCCACTCGACGTCTTTCAGATGGCGACGAGCCTCAGAGCCGAGCCTGGATATCGCCTCGTCACGGCGTCGCACGACGGCGAGCCGGTGCGGAGCGACAGCGGAGTGCAGGTCAGCGTCGCCGCGGCCCTGTCCGACCCGGACCTCCGAGCGTCGACCGACACGCTGATCGTTGTTGGGGGTCCGGGCGTCGAGGCGTTCTCCGCGAATACCGTTGCGATGAAGGGCCTTTCGGACCTTTCCGGTCACGCAAGGCGCACCGGGTCAGTGTGCACCGGCGCGTTCGCCCTCGCTGCCGCGGGCCTGCTCGACGGTCATTGTGCGACGACGCACTGGGCGTATGGCGGTCGGCTCGCCCGCGCCTACCCGGACGTCTCGGTCGACGCGGACCGGATCTTCGCCAAGGACGGCAACCGATGGACATCGGCGGGCGTTACGGCGGGGATCGATCTCGCGCTCGCGATGGTGGAGGAGGACTTCGGGGCCGAACTGAGTCACGCGGTGGCCGGTGCGCTCGTGGTGTTCGCCCGGCGCCCGGGAGGGCAAGCACAGTTCAGCACCCAACTGCGACATCAGAGCGCCAGGAGCAGTCCGATCGCTGAGACTCAGCAATGGTTGGCCGACCACTTCCATCAGCGAGTCACCGTCGAGCTGCTCGCCGAACGCGCCCGGATGAGCACACGAACGTTCGCCCGGGCCTTCGTCCGTGAGACGGCAATCACGCCGGGCGCCTATGTCCAGCAACTCCGGGTCGAGGCCGCCAAGCGACTGCTCACGACGACATTGCTCACGATGCCGGTGATCGCGGAGCGAGTTGGTTTCGGCAGTGTCGAGATCCTGCATCGTGCGTTTGCACGTCAGCTCGGCACGACTCCTGGTCGCTACCGGGATCACTTCGCGGTAACTGAACCCTCGTGAATCATCAATGACGGGAACTAAATTCATGACAACGCAATTATCGTCGCCGGCGGCCGATCCGGTTGCCTTCGTCGCCGAGGCAGAGCGCATGACCAACGAACGCGACGTGGAGTCGATCGGCAACATCTTCGCCTCGGACGCTCGGTGGCGATGCGTCATCGACGGGCTCGCCACAGAGGACCGCGGGCTTGTCGCGATTGCCCAACGATGGCGCCTTCTGTGCGGGTTCATGAGCGATCGCGGACTGCTGGTGGAGAAGGAACTCGTCGCGGTCGGCGAGAACCGAGTCGTCAATCGTTGGCAGGGCCGGACCAGAGGTCGGGCGCGTCCCATGGGCACCGAGATCTGGACGTTCAACTCCGCCGGACTCGTCGAGGATCAGTTGCTGACCGGATTCCTCAACCCGCGTTCGGAGACCTCGCCGGCCGTTCTGCTCGGGCTCGCGGCGTCCCAGCCCGTGACGGCGCTGACCTTCGCTCGGCGCCGCCTGATGGGAGTGAAGTGATGGGCAACTCGATGCGGACCCAGGTCGTGGTGGTCGGCGCCGGTTTCTCGGGATTGGCGGCCGCGCGTGAGCTCGTCCGGCGCGGCATCGACGTACTCGTCCTCGAATCGCGCGACCGGGTCGGCGGTCGGGTGCTCAATGTGGCACTGCCCGACGGCAGTGCGGTCGAGTTGGGCGGCCAGTGGATCGGACCAGGACACGACGCACTCGTCGCGATCGCCCGGGAGCACGGGATAGCCACCTACCCGACCTTCGACGACGGGCGCCGGATCTTGTGGCGTCGTGGCAGGCCACGTCCCTACCGGGGCAAGATCCCCATCGCCGACCCGATCTCGATGCTTGATCTGGCCGTGGCGATGGCTCGGTTGGAACGGATGACGAGCAAGGTCGATCCCGCTCGGCCGTGGACCGCAGCGCACGCGGCACATTGGGACGGTCAAACTCTCGCCTCGTGGATGGCACGTCATACCCGGACCCGGTTCGTGCGTTCGATTCTCACCATCTGGTGCCGGTCGGTGATGGCGGCCGAGCCGGAAGAGGCTTCCCTCCTGCACGTCCTGACCCGTGCGGCGTCCGAATCCGGTTTTCTCGCAACGATGTCCACGCGTCACGGGGCGCAGGAGGAACGGATTGCCGGCGGGTCGCAGCGATTGGCGCAGGCGATGGCCGATCAATTGGGCGACCGCATCATGCTCAACCAGGCGGTGCGTCGGATCGACTACGGCCCCGCAGCAGTCGGCGACTTTCGGCCGGCGCGGGTGGAGACCGACGATCGGCAGATCGAGGCCGAGCGCCTCATCGTCGCGACCAGCCCGGTCATGGCGGGACGGATGGCGTTCTCGCCAGCGTTACCCGCCGCCCCGGCCCAGCTCGCCCAACGTATGACGATGGGCTCGATCGCCAAGGTCGTCGCGGTGTATCCGCGGCCGTTCTGGCGGGACGATGCGCTGTCGGGGCAGGCCGCCAGTGACGACGGCCTGTTGACCTGCACGTTCGACAACGCGCCCGACGGCTCGGACCTCGGTGTTCTCGTCGGGTTCATCGCCGGTGACAACGCACGTGCCTACGCTCTGCTGGAGCCGCAGCAACGGCGCCAGGAGGTCATCGCATCCATGGTGCGGCTCTTCGGGAGCGCGGCGGGCGAGCCGATCGACTTTCACGAGAAGATCTGGAACGACGATGAGTGGGCGGGCGGTGGCTACTTCGGGATGATGCCGCCTGGGGGCTGGACGACGCTCGGTCCGCACCTGCGAGAGCCTGTCGGCCCGATCCACTGGGCAGGCAGCGAGACCGCGGATACCACCTTCGGCTCGATGAACGGCGCGATCCGCGCAGGTCAGCGCACCGCCATGGAAGTATGGCGGGGCCTTCGTGTCGCGCCGGACCTGGTTCGATGAGTGCTTGCGAAGGCGCGTCACTCGAATCATGCACGGGTGACTCGACTTTCGGGCGGCGCCTCGGCTTCCTGCGGCAGCTGGCACTGTCCCAGCTGGCCGACCTCCCCGGCTTGCTCAGAGCCTTGCCGGGTCCGAACCGCGAGGCGCCGGCGCTCCAGATGAGGACGCCGCCGGACAGTGCGCTCGCTCGGGCCGCGATGGAGTTTGCGCGGGAGGTATACCCGTCGCCGCTTCTTGAGCACTGCATGCGGTGCTGGTACCTCGGCGACCTATTCGCCCAGCTCGATCAGCTTGTCTACGACCCCGAGCAGCTGTACCTGGCCTGCCTGCTCCACGACGTCGGACTCACCGCGGCACACCCCTTCCCTGCCACTGTCGGCTGCTTCGCGGTCCACGGGAGTGCGGTCGCCGAACACCGGCTCGCAGCCTGGGGAGTCGACGACCTTGACCGTACGGTGGTCGTCGACGCGATCATCCACCACATGGATGCGCGGGTCCCGCCCAGCCGAGCGGTCGCGTTTCTCCTCCACGCCGGCGCGCACTGCGACGTTGTCGGATCCAGGGCCGATCAGTTGCCGGCCGACAATCTTCGGACGATCCACGCCCGTCATCCGCGCGACAGGTTCGGCGACACCTTCCGCGACGCCATGCGTACCGAAGCACGGCTGCGGCCGCGGTCTCGTGCCGGCATCATGTGGCGTAACGGCGCGGGACTGAGGATCCGTCTGAACCCGCTAGACCGGTGGTGCTGAGCGACCGCTGCGCACCTGTCTGAACCCCACGGGGCCGACAACGCAGCCGGTGTCCCCCGGTGGGCCGCTCTGTAGGTTCCCCGGCGGAACTGTCGTATGCGGCTCCGGCATTTGCCAAATCCATGGATCTTGTCCAAGCGAACAGTCCATGTATTCCGTCGTATTCTCCCAACTGGCCGTGTCTCGGCCGCCCCAATGCACAGTGCGGCATCGTTGAGAGCCGCTGAACCGGGTCCCCGACCCAGGTGACCTGCGAGGAGTGCGGCATCCGCTGACCAGTGAGGCGTTCGTCCGTCGCGATTGGCGAATGGGCTCGTGCCGCGGCCGGGGCGCCAAGGTGCCGACCGGCTCGGACTCGACCGGCCGGCAGGTCATGAACTCACCTTCGGACGGGTCTCGGCCAGCATCGATGCCGCCTGCTGGATCCGATCATCTGCGCGCCGCGCTCCGGCATCGTGCCAGGCGCAGAGATTACGTCGCCAACCTACTGCCATCTGCGAAACGCGACTTTGCAGAGGCGCTGGTTCGCTGCAGCGGCCGAACACTATCACGTTCGACCAGCCGTTTGGGGCTTAGCGACTCATCAATTCCTTCTTGAATTCGACAGCCGAACGAATTACCGTGACAGCGCCAAATTGGCACACAAAAAATCGACGCAAATGGAGGTTTGCGCAGTCATGAATCTGGAAGAGATTACCAATGACCTTTTCGCCCAGGTTGATGAAGGTTACGTGACAGGGGATGAAACGCCAGCAATGACCACACCGTTGGCGTTCAGGCCAATGTCGTTGTCACTCGTTCTGCCGAACGGTTCGTGACACTCGAAGCTATCCGCCAACTCACTACGGGAGCGCTTGCGCGTGACGACTGGGCCGACCCCGTTTTTGTGCGCGGGTATCGTCATTTCGAGCAGATGTCAGAATGCTTTGGCGTGTTCCCCGCAACTCTGAACTCGGCAATGAGATTGGCGAACGGCGTGTGTGACACGCCTGCGATGATGGCGCTGCAAATGACAGACAAACCCATTGGAATCGCCAGCGCTTTTCCCGGTTCGAACCTCCTCATTGAAGAGAAGTTGAGTGGCCTCCGGAAGCGAGGGAACATCGTGTTCGCCGACACTGGACCCGCGATGAGGACGTCGTCCGGGAGATACGAAGCCCGTACGGGGTTCAACCTTCCTGCGCTGTTCGCTGCCATCAACGCCGCAAACGAATTGAGTGCGTTTCCCGGCTCCGATGGTGAGGAGTCGCATGTTGATCGTTAATCACCTGTATAAGTCGTTCGGCGGCGTGCTCATCGTCGAAGACCTGTCACTGAGAGTTGACGCCGGTGAGGTTGTGGCGCTCACGGGCATGAACGGCGCAGGCAAGACGACGACTTTGCGTTGCATCGTCGGTGCAGAAGATCGCGACTCGGGCGACATCTCACTTGATGGCCAGACCCTTGATGAGCGAGACCCCGAGACGCGCCGTCGTGTCTGCGCGCTGCTCGATGACTGGGCGTGGTTCTCCGACATGACCGTGCGTGAACATCTGATCATGTTCGCTCAAGCGCATGGTGTAGAAGACAAAGCGGTTGAAGCGGCTCTGCTCGACCTTGGACTAATTCAGCTGGCGGACCGGCTGCCGGGCACATTGAGTTCAGGCCAGACCCGCCGATTCGGGCTTGCCCAAGCCCTTGTCCGTCCCTGGGACGTGCTGATTCTAGATGAGCCGGAACAGCGTCTCGACGGGGAAGGGCGTGAGTGGCTCGGGCGGTACTTACGCGTATGCGCTGAAGCTGATCGCAGCGTGTTAATGGCAAGCCACGATCCAGAACTTCAGCAGGCGAGCGGAGCACGAGTGATCCCGGTTTCAGTGACTGGGAGGTGAACGGGGTCGACGCTCTGAAGAGCGGCCAGGCCGACCGAGAAGCCCGCTCCCAGCAAGATCCCGCCTCGGGCGACACCTATATCGTCGCCGTTGGCGTACTGGTCATCGGCGCGATGTTGGTCTCGTCGGTAGCGCGAGGGTTCGCGCTGAAGGCAGACGTTCTGGTCCCCGTTGCCGGTTGGTTTCCGTGGATGCTGACTGTCGCGTGGATGGCCGGGATACTGCAGTTATGTCGTGCGCTCGGTCCCGCGTTCGCCGGGCGTGATTATGTCCGGTGGGTCCTCCCAACCCCTATTGACCGGGCTCGGGTGCTACGCCGGAACTTCTGGTTGACCAGCACGATCTGTGCGGCGCTCGGCGCGTTGGGGGGCGTCGTCGTGCTCATAGCCGCGATGCCCACGGGAGTAACGCTCACCGCTGGGATTTTGGCCCCACTGGTCGGAGCAGCGGCAGGGCTAGCACTCCATCAGTTAGCGTTGTTCGGCCAGCAGCGCTGGCTGACGCCCGGGCGCACCCGAAACCTCGCCGGTGCTCTGCTGGTAGCGGCTTGCGTCCTCGCGACGATCGGAATCAGACGCCGCACAGGGCTTGAGTTGCCGCCTCCAGGGACTGTCATCGTCGCCACCGTGGGCGTGATCGTCCTGCTGATCTATGGGTGGTCGCTGACCCAAACACGCAACTGGTTGCGTCGCATTCCAGTGTCGCGCCTTATTCCAGGTGGAGACCTGTCGGCGGCGGTCTCCGGGTCAGCGATCATGCTCGATGCGGAACTTCTGACCATCCGCTCCGACCGACAGCTGTTGCGGCAGCACGCGTCCTTCGCCATGCGAGCGAACGTCGGGCCCACTCTGCTCGGCTTCGTTGTCCGCGACCTCACCGGATGCGTCCGGCGTTGGACCGTTGTGGCATCGCGGCTGGCGCTAGTGCCGGGAGTATGGGTTGTTGGCTCAATATTCGGCCCCAGTATGGGTGCGTTCTGCTGCGCGGCGGTCACATACGTCGTCGCGTCCACAGCAGGATCAAAGTTGCGCACCTGGCTTGGGTCCAGTGCACTGTGGCGAGTGTTTCCCCAGCATCCGACAAAAATTACCGTTGCGCTGCTGGCCGTACCGGCAGTGGCCGCCGTCGGGACCGGCCTACTAAGCGCAGTGGGTGGCGGCACAAAGGCGGACGTCGGTATCGCAGTCGGCCTTGCAGCAACCGCGGCAATCGTGCGCAGAACGTACCGCCCACCGTTGACGATGGGGGCCATGATCGCCTCCCCAGCCGGACCTGTACCGGTGGGTCTGATGCTCAACGTGTCGTACGGTATCGACCTGCTAGTCGTCTGTGCGGCGTTCAGCGTTGTCTCTAACGGTGTCAGCGCTGCGATATGCGCGGCTACTTGTCTCGCATGGACCGCGTACCGCGCACTCCCGGGTGGGATCAAACGACCAGTTTTCCGTAGGGCCCGTGACAGATTCCTTCGGATGGGACTGGGCACCGCTCCGAGGCGCCGGTAGTCGCGCCATCAGCAGGGGCGTAATCCGGTCAACTAACTGTGATGTCCAGGCACGTTGGTCAGTCGGCTGATGGGTGAGCGTCCTGCGATTGCGGAGTGGGCTCGATGGTGATTGTCGAAGATCGCGGTTTCTTTCTTCTCGGCACGCTGGATCTCGGCGTAGGCGACGCGGGAGTGGTCGTCGATCACGGTGTGTACGAAGGCTGTGCCGATGTTGGGGTGGCCTGTGGTGGTACGCCCGGTGCGCAATGCGGTGGTGGCCTTGTTTTTGTCGCCCTGCTGCTTGTCGACGTAGCGCCAGCCGCCGCCGTCAGGGATGTTGCCGAACTTGGTGACATCGACGTGGATCAAGGACCCGGGGTGGGATGCTCGTAACGCCGCAGCGGTTCGCCGGTGACGCGGTCGATGCTGCAGAGGCGGTTGATCCGGCACCGGGTCAGCACAGCGTGAACCGTCGAGGCCGGCACGCCGGTGCGGCCGGCGATCTGGACCGGGCCCAGGCGCTTGCGCCACCGCAGCCGCACAATCTGGCGCTTCACGTGCTCAGGGGTCTTGTTTGGGCAGCGCCGTGGCCGCGAACTGCGGTCGACCATTCCGGCTGGCCCTTCGGACCGGTAGCGGTCGGCTCACTTCTTCGCGGTCTTCGACGCGACCATGAACATCTTCGCTGCCGCGGCGTAGGTCCACCTGTCGTCGACGATCAGCCGCGCGAGGCGCAAACGAGTGCGTGAGGTCAGGGTCGCGTTAACGTGGGACATGCAGGCCTCCTGGTCTGTGAAGCGGTGAACTAGACAGCTCCACTTCACAGCCGGAGGCCTTCACCTGTCAGCGCGACTCACCGGCGGGAGTCGAGACAACCTCCCTGGACATCACAGACACCGGATCCGAACAAATTGTCCGCCGAGCCGGGAATGATCCGGCCCACCCCAAAGTTGAGCCTAGTAAGCGCAACTTTTGCCGAAGGGTTTGACAAGCCGCCGAGACAAGAGTTGAGTCGGATGCAGTCAACCTTCGCCCCTGGCGACGGAGACCGTCCCGGCGAAGTGGCATCCGACATACCAAGACCGAAAACCGAGAACCAAGGGAGACATCGATATGGGACGTGCGGTAGGCATCGACCTCGGCACCACCAACTCTGCGGTCGCAGTCCTCGAGGGCAACGACCCGGAAATCATCGCCAACGCAGAGGGCGGCCGCACTACGCCGTCCGTCGTGGCGTTCGCCAAGAACGGTGACGTCCTCTCGGGCGACATCGCCAAGCGCCAGGCGGTCACCAACGTCGACCGCACCGTCCGCTCGGTCAAGCGCCACATGGGCACCGACTGGAAGAAGGACGTCGACGGCAAGGAGTACACGCCGCAGGAGATCTCGGCGCGCATTCTGCAGAAGCTGAAGCGCGACGCCGAGTCTTACCTCGGCGAGCCGGTGACCGACGCGGTCATCACCGTCCCGGCATACTTCGACGACGCGGAGCGCCAGGCCACCAAGGAGGCCGGCGAGATCGCGGGGCTCAACGTGCTGCGCATCATCAACGAGCCGACCGCAGCGGCGCTCGCCTACGGCCTCGACAAGGGCAAGGAGGACGAGCTCATCCTCGTCTTCGACCTTGGCGGCGGCACCTTCGACGTGTCTCTCCTTGAGGTGGGCAAGGACGCCGAGGACGGCTTCTCGACCATCCAGGTCAAGGCGACCAGCGGTGACAACAAGCTCGGTGGTGACGACTGGGACCAGCGGATCGTGAACCACCTGGTCCAGCAGGTGAAGAACAAGACCGGCATCGACCTGGCAAACGACAAGATCGCCATGCAGCGTCTGCAGGACGCCGCGGAGCAGGCCAAGAAGGAACTGTCGGGCGCGACCTCGACCAACATCAGCCTGCAGTATCTCTCGATGGGCGAGAACGGCCCGGTCCACCTGGACGAGACCGTCACCCGGGCCATGTTCGAGGACATCAGCGATGACCTGTTGGCTCGCACCAAGGGCCCGTTCGAGCAGGTGATGAAGGACGCCGGTGTCACCATCAAGGACATCGATCACGTTGTCCTGGTTGGTGGTTCAACCCGTATGCCGGCAGTCACCCAGGTCGTGAAGGACCTCACCGGCAAGGAGCCCAACAAGGGCGTCAACCCGGACGAGGTCGTCGCGGTCGGTGCTGCGTTGCAGGCGGGCGTGCTGACCGGTGAGCGCAAGGACGTGCTGCTCATCGACGTCACCCCGCTGTCGCTCGGCATCGAGACCAAGGGTGGCCTGTTCACCAAGCTGATCGAGCGCAACACCGCGATCCCGACCAAGCGTTCGGAGGTGTTCTCGACCGCCGAGGACAACCAGCCGTCCGTGGAGATCCAGGTTTTCCAGGGTGAGCGCGAGCTCGCCAAGGACAACAAGCCGCTCGGCAACTTCGAGCTGTCCGGCATCGCCCCTGCTCCGCGCGGCGTGCCGCAGATCGAGGTCACCTTCGACATCGACGCCAACGGCATCGTGCACGTGTCCGCCAAGGACCGCGGCACGAGCAAGGAGCAGTCGATGACGATCTCCGGTGGCTCGGCACTCGCCAAGGAAGAGATCGACCGGATGGTCAAGGAGGCCGAGGAGCACGCGGCCGAGGACAAGAAGCGGCGCGAGCAGACCGAGGCGCGTAACACCGCCGAGCAGTTGGTCTACTCCACCGAGAAGTTCCTCGCAGACAATGGCGACAAGGTGCCGGCCGACTCCAAGAGCGAGGTCGAGGGTGCTCTCACCGAGCTCAAGGACGCCTTGAAGGACGAGAACACCTCTGCCGAGGACCTTTCCGCCAAGACCACCAAGGTCAACGACGCGTCCCAGAAGATGGGTGCTGCGCTCTACGCGCAGGAGCAGGCCCAGGGTGGCACCGAGGGTGGCGACGCCGCAGGCGCCGGCGCTGCCGGTGGCGCGGACTCGTCGGGCCCGTCGGCCTCGTCCGGGGACGACGACGTCGTGGACGCCGAGGTTGTCGACGACGAGGATGACAAGAAGTGATCACCCCACAAAGCTCTCCGCTCGTTCCTCGCTCCGATGCTTTGCGGGGGCCCCGATCATGACCGACCCGACCCAGGGTCCCCGCCCGGGCTCCTCTGCGGAGGAGCCCGGCGGGCGGCGCCCCGAGGAAGAGGAGCAGACCGGTCCGGTGATCCGCGACAAGCGGCGCATCGACGAGAACGGTGAGTTGCGCGAATCCCCCTCAGACGCAACGCAGTCCACGGAGGCCGGCAGCGATGCCGGCGCCCCGGGCGCGGGTGAGGGTGAGCACCCGGACTCCGTCCTCGCGGCCGAACGGCTCGCCGACCTGCAGCGTCTGCAGGCCGAATACGTCAACTACAAGCGACGGGTCGATCGGGACCGCGAAGCCAACAAGGATGCTGCGACCGCACGTGTGGTCGAGGGGATCCTGCCGGTGCTCGACGACATCTACTTGTCCCGCCAGCACGGGGACCTCGACGGCACGCCCTTCGAGAAGATCGCCGACAAGCTGCAGTCCGCGCTGACCAAGCTCGGACTCACGCCGTTCGGTGAGGTGGGCGAGGCCTTCGATCCGGCCCAGCACGAGGCACTCATGCACATCGAGGCCGAGGTGCCGGAGGGCTCCGAGGGGACCACCGTCGTCCAGGTCATGCAGCCGGGCTACCGGCTGGGTGAGCGCATCATCCGTCCGGCTCGCGTTGCCGTCGCGGATCCGTCCTGAGGCAGCCCCAAGTCGAATTGATCGAGTGGGGGAGTTGCTTTACGTGAATTCCCCACTCGATCAACGACTTTCATGAAGGAGCGAGTGCATGGCTAGTCAGGACTGGCTGGAGAAGGACTTCTACAACATTCTCGGCGTCCCTCAGGACGCCTCCGAGGCCGACATCAAGAAGGCCTATCGCAAGCTGGCACGCAAGTGGCACCCCGACCAGAACCCTGGCGACGAAGCCGCGGAGCAGAAGTTCAAGGACATCGGCGAGGCGAACTCGGTGCTGTCCGACCCGGACAAACGCCAGGAGTACGACCAGCTGCGTCAGATGGTTAGCGGCGGTGCCCGATTCACTGCCGGCGGCCCTGGCGGCGCCGGTGCCGGTGGCGGCTTTGAGGATCTCTTCGGTTCGATGTTCGGTGGCGGCGGCCAGAACGTCCGCTTCTCGACCGGCGGACCAGGTGCGGGCGAGCAGATCAACCTCGACGACATTCTCGGCGCCTTCGGCGGCGGGGGCGGCGCGTCATACGGCTCGCCGTATGGCGGGGGCTACGGCGGGTATGCCGCCGGCCCCCGCAAGGGCGCCGACCTCGAGGCACGCACGACGCTGAGCTTCCGAGATGCCGCGGCGGGCGAGACCGTCGAGCTGCGCGCAGCCGACGGACAGGTCATCAAGACCCGAATCCCGGCTGGTGTCAAGGATGGTCAGACAATCCGGTTGCGCGGCAAAGGGCAGCCCAGCCCCAACGGTGGCCAGCCGGGCGACCTGCTGTTGCACGTGACGGTGCTGCCGCACCCGGTGTACGGCAGGGAGGGTGACAACCTGACGGTGGAGCTGCCCGTCACCTTCGCCGAGGCGGCGCTGGGTGCCACGGTGACCGTGCCGACGATGGACGGCAAGGGCGTCAAGGTGAAGATCAAGCCGGGCACCCCGTCGGGGCGCAAGCTGCGGGTCAAGGGACGCGGCATCAAGACCAAGTCGGGCACCGGCGACCTGATCGCCACCGTCCAGGTGGTCGTCCCGGAAGAGCTCACCGATGAGACGCGCGAGGCCGTTGAGAAGTTGGCCGCGCACGACCGCCAGCAAGGCACCGATCCACGAGCGGAGATGACGGCGAAAGCTGCGTCATGACAACGAGATCGGGTGCAAGCACATCCGACGACGCGCCGGTCTACGCAATCTCGGCGGCGGCGAAGCTCGCCGGCATCCACGCGCAGACCCTGCGTCAGTACGACCGCCTCGGGATCGTGACTCCGTCACGGGCCCGGGGCGGTGGTCGTCGTTACTCGGTGCGTGACCTGGAGTTGTTGCGGGAGGTGCAGCGGCTCTCCCAGGAGGAGGGTGTTTCGCTCGCCGGCATCCGCCGCATCCTGGAGCTGGAGCACCAGATCGACGCGTTGCAGTCCCGTGTCGGCGAGCTTATGGACCAGGTCGAGCGGATGCGGGACGACCGCGGCGCCCGGGTCTTCGCCGCCGGTCCGGACGGTCAGATCACCGCCCTCCGCCCGGGTGAGCGTGTCCCCGCCAGCCGTGCGGAACGAGCCCTCGTGGTGTGGCGCCAGCGCGGCTGAAACCCGCAGGATGCGCAGGCCGTCGGCTCGTCGGCTGCATTGACTGTGCCGCGAATCGCCGCTGCGGTCATACAACTGCGAGGAAGTCTCGGCAGAGAGCGCACGACACGTCTTCCGGGCAAAGTGATCGGATGTACGGACGGTAACGGGTGGGACCTATCCGGGCAGGGACTCCCGAATTATGCGGAGCAGTACGAGCTTTCCCGTTTCGTGGACAGCGGTTGCTTCAAGTGTTAGCTTTCCAACATCGTGAGAGATCCGATCTTTGGGAGAGCTGGTGCAACCGAGGACTCGTCGTACTGCCGCCATAGCAGTGCTGGCCTGTGTCGCCGGCTCCGCGGTCGCCGGCTGCTCGACGAACGCCAACGGCCAGGTGCACGACAACCGGGTGACCTGGTCGATGTGGGGCGGGGGCAGCGCCGACCTGGCGGTCTGGCAACAGGTGATCAATCAGGTGCGCACCAGCACCGGCACCACGCTGGAGTTGCGGATGGCGCCGTTCGCGAACTACTTCACCAAGGTCGGCACCCAAATGTCGGCGGACAACGCGGCCTGCATTGTGTCGATGCAGAGTCTGCGCATCGGAGCGTTCACACCGGGGCTGCTCCCGCTGGACGACCTGATTGCCAAAACGGGCTTCGACATCGGTGCGTTCGACAAATCCGTCCAGCAGGGTCTGACCGCCGATGGCAAGACCTACGCGATCGCGTATGACGTCGGCCCGCTGGTGATGCTCTACAACAAGGACCGCTTCGCCGCGGCTGGAGTCGCCGAGCCGAAGGCAGGGTGGACGATGGACGACTTCACGTCCGCGGCGCGCAAACTGACGGCCGGCGGGAAGTACGGCTTCGTCGCTGCGCCCGGCGATGTCTACATGCTGCCGATGATCTACAGCAAGACCGGCGGCTTGCCGGCGAAGGACGGGCAGCTGCAGCTGACCACACCCGCGATGAAGCGCGGTTTCGCGTGGTATTCGGACCTGGTCCGGAAGGAGAAGGTCGCACCTCCCCTGGCCGGCGTCGACCTCGCCTTCGCCACGGCGGAGTTCATCAACGGAAACGCTGCCATGGCGGTCGACGGACCCTGGGACGTGCTGAGCGTGCGTGACCAGGCCAAGTTCAAGGTCGGTATGGCGCCGATCCCGGCCGGTCCGAATGGCTCCCGAACTCTTTCTGCCGGTTCAGGATTCGGCATTTCGAAGAACTGCACGGACCCCGAGAAGGCGTTCCGGGCGATCGCCGCCATGACCTCCACCGAGACGCTGACCTACCTCGCGAAGCAGGGACGGGCGCTCCCCGCCCGCACAGCGGCACAATCCGCGTGGTTCGACAATGTGAAGATCGACGGCGCCGAGCAGACGATCCGGGCCGCAAGCGCCACCGCCACCCCGCTGCGCACGACGGCCGACTGGGCGAACGTCAGCAACCTGCTCTACCAGTTCGGGGTCGGGGCGTTCAACGGCTCATCCAGTCCGCAGCAGGTGCTCCAGGACGTGCAGGCGGCAGGTGACCGGTGATGGCGCACGTAACGCAGACACGCGAGCCGCGCGCAAAGCGGCCTGCGACGCCGCTTCGATCCGGCCGCGAGGCCGGGACGCCATACCCGACAGTGGCAAGCTTCCTCAGCCCGAGCCTTATCGGACTGGCGGTCTTCACGCTCCTGCCGATCGCGATGGCGCTCGTCATGGCGTTCTTCGACTGGCCGGCGTTCGGCTCGCGCTCCTTCATCGGGCTCGACAACTTCCGCTCCCTCGCAGGAGACCCGGTCTTTCGCGCCGCCGTGCGCAACACCCTTGTGTTCGTTGTGCTTTACGTGCCGCTCAACATCGTGGTCTCGATGGTGCTCGCGGCGTGGATGTCACCGCGGATCCGCGGGCGGCAGTTCCTACGGGTGTTGTTCTTCCTCCCGGTCATCACCCCGATGGTCGCCAATGCGGTCGTATGGCGGCTGCTCTACCAGCCGGGTGGCAGCATCGACGGCACGTGGGAATGGCTCACCGGATCACACGCGCCAAACTTCCTCGGCGATGCATCGTGGGCGATGGTCGCCGTTGTAGTGATGAGCGTGTGGCAAGGCTTCGGCTACAACATGATCGTCTTCTCGGCCGCCATCGAGGCTGTGCCCGAGTCGGTCACCGAGGCTGCTCGGATCGACGGTGCAGGACCGGTCCGGACGTTCTTCTCCGTAGTGCTGCCGATGATTTCGCCGGCGATCTTCTTCGCCACCACCATGACCGTCATCACCTCGATGCAGGTCTTCGTCCAGCCGTTCCTGCTCACCGGTGGCGGTCCGGGCACGGCGACCGAAACGCTGGTCATGTACATCTATCAGGCCGGGTTCTCCAGCTTCTCCCTTGGCTTGGCGTCCGCCGCGAGTTGGGTCCTGCTGGTCATCGTGCTCGGTCTGACCGCGGTGCAGTTCCGCGCACAACGCCGGTGGGTGAGCTATGACGTCTGAGGTCAGATCGGCGAAAATCCGTGCCTGGTCGGCGCGTTCGGTGGTTTCGCACGTCGCGCTCTACCTGGTCGCGCTGATCTTCGCCGCGCCGCTCATCCTCATGGTCGCGACGTCGCTGAAGCCGGCAGACGAGGTCTTCACGTCGCCGCCGCAGCTACTCGGCTCGAGCATCCGCTGGCAGAACTACGCGGACGTCTTCAGCTTCATGCCGTTCCAGCGGTACATCCTCAACAGCTTTCTGGTGGCCGCCATCGGCACGGTCGTCGTGCTGGTTGCCTCGAGCCTGTCGGCCTACGCCTTCGCCCGGCTGCGCTGGGCCGGGCGGGACTCGGTGTTCTTGCTCTTCCTCGCGACCCTGATGATCCCTCAGGAGGTGCTGGTCGTCCCGATGTTCCTGTTGATGCAGTGGTTCGGCTGGATCGACAGCTTCCAATCCCTCATCTTCCCGTGGGCTTTCACCGCATTCGGCACGTTTCTGCTGCGGCAGTTCTTCCTCACCGTGCCGCGGGAGCTGGATGAGGCCGCTCGACTCGACGGCGCCGGCGTGTGGCGCACCTTCTGGAGCGTCATCCTGCCGCTGTCGCGTTCGTCGATCGCGGTGCTGGCGGTGTTCACCTTCATCGCCTACTGGAACAGCTATCTGTGGCCGCTGATCATCATCGACAGCACCGACACGATGTCGACGGTCCCGCTGGGGCTCAGTCTGTTCGTCGGCCAGCAGGGCACGTTCTGGAACCTCATCATGGCCGCATCGGTCGTGTCGATGGCACCGACCATCCTGCTGCTCATCCTGCTCCAGCGGCACCTTCTGCGGGGCATCGCGACATCCGGCCTCGGCGGGCGATGAGCCCGCATCGACTCCCATCCAACACAGAAGGAGACGTCTTCTTGTCCACCTCGATCGCTCCGTGGTTCGAGCACGACCGGTTCGGCATGTTCATCCATTTCGGTCTCTATTCGGCGGCCGCCCGACACGAGTGGGTCAAGAACCGCGAAGAGCTGACAACAGCCGAATACCAGCGCTATTTCGATCATTTCGACCCCGACCTCGCAGACCCGGCCGACTGGGCGGCACAGGCCAAAGCCGCGGGAATGCGGTATGTCGTGCTGACCACCAAGCACCACGACGGCTTCTGTCTGTGGGACGCGAGCAACACCGACTACAAGATCACCAACACGCCATACGGCAAGGATCTGGTGCGGGCGTATGCCGAGGCTGCCCGCGAGGCGGGCCTGCGCGTCGGCTTCTATCACTCGCTGATCGATTGGCATCACCCGGATTTCACCGTCGACGGTTATCACCCGCAGCGGGGTGACTCCGCGGCGCGCGAGGCCAATGCGGGGCGCGATTTCGGTCGCTACGTGGATTATCTGCACGCCCAGGTGCGGGAACTGCTGACCGACTATGGCCGCATCGACTACCTGTTCTACGACTTCTCCTACCCGGGCCACCCGGAAGGTGGCAAGGGGAGGGCCGACTGGCGGTCCGAGGAGTTGCTGGCACTGACCCGGCAACTGCAGCCTGGCATCGTTGTCAACGACCGACTCGACATACCCGCTGACATCGTGACTCCTGAGCAGTATCAGCCGGTTTCGCCGATGTTGCGCGATGGTGAGGAAGTGCCGTGGGAAGCCTGCCAGACGACGAACGGCAGTTGGGGATATGACCGCGACAACCACGATCACAAGTCGCCCGACCTGATTGTGCGGATGCTCGCGAACAGCGTGAGCAACGGTGGCAACATGCTGCTCAATGTCGGGCCAAACGGTCGGGGCGAGTTCGACCCGACGGACCGACACATCCTGCGTGAGGTGGGCGACTGGATGCGGCTGCACGAGCGCGCGATCATCGGCGCCGGGCCCAGCGCCTACGTTGCGCCTGCGGACTGCCACTACACGCAGGCCGGAAATCGCCTCTACGTGCACGTATTCGCCTGGCCGATGGGTCACCTGCATCTGCCAGACCTCGCCGGGAAGGTCTCCTATGCCCAGCTCTTGCACGACGGATCGGAGATCAACAGAGTCGTGCACGAGGCCGGGACGGAGGGGCTGACCACGCAACCAGGCGGTCAGCCAGCCGGCACTCTCACCCTCGAGTTGCCGATGCGGGCGCCATCGGTCGCCTTGCCGGTCATCGAACTCTTCCTGACCGACCAACGCAACGAGGTGCAACCGTGACCGCGACCATCAGCGCGTTGCGAACGCTCGACATTCGCTTCCCGACATCGCGCGAGCTGGACGGCTCCGACGCGATGAACCCCGACCCGGACTATTCCGCGGCATACGTGATCATCGAGACCGATGCACCAGACGGACTTACCGGGCACGGCTTCGTCTTCACCATCGGTCGCGGCAATGAGGTTGCGGTCGCCGCGATCGACGCGCTGCGGCCGATGTTGCTCGGCCGGAAGGTCGACGCACTGCTGGACGACCTCGGCGGCACGTCGCGTGAGCTGATCGGGGACAGCCAACTCCGTTGGCTCGGGCCGGAGAAGGGCGTCATGCACATGGCGATCTCCGCGGTGCTGAACGCGCTCTGGGATCTTCGGGCCAAACGCGCGGGTATGCCGCTGTGGCAACTGCTTTCGCGGATGACACCGGAGGAGCTTGTCTCCCTGGTCGACTTCCGATATTTGTCCGATGCCCTCACGCCGGACGAGGCTCTGGAGATGCTGCGCGCGGCCGAGCCGGGGCGTGCCGAGCGTGAACAGCAGCTCCTGGAGCGCGGATACCCGGCGTACACCACGACCCCCGGTTGGCTCGGCTACTCCGACGACAAGCTGGAGCGCCTGGCCAAGGAGGCAGTCGCCGACGGTTTCCGACAGATCAAGCTGAAGGTCGGCGACAACCTCGAGGACGACATCCGCCGGATGCAGATCGCCCGGGCAGCCGTAGGCGCCGACGTCCGCGTCGCGATCGACGCCAACCAGCGGTGGGACGTCGACGAAGCGATCGAGTGGGTCCGCGCGCTGGCCCCCTCCGATCCGTACTGGATTGAGGAGCCCACCAGCCCCGACGACGTGCTGGGCCATGCTCGCATTAGGCAGGGTGTTGCGCCGATTAAGGTCGCAACCGGCGAACACGCCCAGAACAGAGTCATTTTCAAGCAGATGCTGCAGGCCGGAGCCATCGACATCCTGCAGCTCGATGCTGCGCGGGTCGCGGGCGTCAACGAGAATCTCGCGATCCTGCTGCTCGCCGCGAAGTTCGGGGTGCCGGTCTGTCCGCATGCCGGCGGCGTCGGATTGTGCGAGCTGGTGCAGCACCTGTCGATGTTCGACTTCGTGGCGCTGACGGGGACCACGCAGGACCGGGTCATCGAGTACGTCGACCACCTGCACGAGGAGTTCGTCGTGCCGGCGGTCATCAACGACGGCCATTACGTGGCACCGACCACGCCTGGCTTCTCGTCGCAAATGCGCGACGATGCCTTGCACGACTACGAATATCCGAACGGACCCGTATGGCGCACGATCGCCGAGGAGGATGACCGATGACCGACTACAACACGATCCGTGCGCTGGTGACCGGCGGCGCAAGTGGCATCGGCAAGGCGGTCGCACAGGAGTTGCTGGCCCGCGGTGCCCAGGTCGCCGTGCTCGACCTGGACCCTTCCGGCGCACCCGAGGGCGCCGTGGGAGTGCGCTGCGATGTCTCGGACGATGCATCGGTGCGGGCCGCGGTGCAGGAGGCGGCGGATCAGCTCGGTGGGCTCGACGTCCTGGTCAACAACGCCGGCATCGGTGCTCAGGGTGCAGTCACCGACAACGACGACGATGAGTGGCACCGGGTGCTCGACGTCAACGTGCTCGGCATCGTGCGGATGACGCGGGCTGCGATGCCCCTGCTGCAGCAGTCCGATGCCGCCTCGGTGGTGAACACCTGCTCAATCGCGGCGTGGGCGGGGCTGCCGCAGCGAGCCCTTTACAGCGCGAGCAAGGGTGCGGTGCAGGCACTCACGCTCGCCATGGCCGCCGACTACGTCCGGGACGGCATTCGGGTGAACTGTGTCAATCCCGGCACCGTCGACACGCCCTGGGTCGGTCGCCTGCTGGACAAGGCCGACGATCCTCGCGCCGAACGTGCCGCGCTCGAGGCACGGCAGCCCACCGGACGGCTCGTGCAGCCCGGCGACGTGGGACGTGCGGTCGCCTACCTGGCCGACCCGGCCAACGTCTCCACCACCGGCACAGTGCTCGCCGTGGACGGCGGCATGCACGGCCTGCGCGTCCGCCCGGTCGGAGGAGGGACGCATGGACCGGATTGCTTTGCACACCAGGGTTGCTCAGGGCAAGGAGGCTGAATACAAGGCAGCACATGACGCCATCCCGGCCGAGCTGGTCGATGCGTTGCGGCAGGCGGGGGTGCACAGCTGGCGCATCTGGCGTGACGGCCAGGAACTCTTCCACGTCATCGAATGCGACGACTACGCGCACATGCGCGCATTTCTGCGCGACCACCCGGCCAACGTGCCGTGGCAAGCGCGGATGAGTGAGCTGCTCGAGGTGGAGGACGACTACTCCGGCGACGACCGCGGCATCGCCCAGGTCTGGTCGCTTCCGGACGTATGACGCAGCATCGCGCATCCTTGCCGCGCCGCCCGAACGTGCAGCTCACCCGCCTCGGTTTCGGCGCGGCTGCGCTCGGCAACCTCTACACACCCGTGACGGACGAGGACGCTGATCTCACGTGTGCTGCCGTAGCCGATGTCGGCATCGAATATGTAGACAGTGCACCGCATTACGGCCTTGGCCTGTCCGAGCAGCGCGTCGGCCGATGGCTCGCACACCAGCCGGGAGTTGTCGTGTCCACCAAGGTCGGCAGGCTGCTGGAGCCGCTCGCCCCGCCATACCTGCCTGATGACGAGGGCTTCGCGATCGAGGCGAGATTCCGCCGTGTCCGCGACTATTCGGCATCCGGCATCCGACGCAGCCTGGAGGCGAGTTTCGAGCGACTCGGCGTCGACCGCGTCGCTATCGCGCTCTTGCACGATCCGGACGAGGTCGAGGAACAAGCGATGACCGAGTCGATCCCGGCTCTCGTCGCGTTGCGGGACGAGGGGCTGGTCGATGCCATCGGCGTCGGGATGAATCAGTCGGCGATGCTGACCCGGTTCGTGCAACGGACCGACATCGACGTGGTGATGTGCGCCGGTCGCTTCACGTTGCTGGAGCAGGGTGCTCTGGAGGACCTGTTGCCGGCGGCGGCCGAGCACCACGTAGGCGTTGTCTCGGCGGGGGTGTTCAACTCGGGCATCCTGGCCGAGCCGACCCCACCCGACGATGCGACCTACGACTACTTTCCCGCGCCGAAAGCGTTGCTGGACAAGGCTCGTCGCATCGCCGCAGTCTGCCGAGAGTTCGAGGTAAGCCTGCCGGCAGTCGCCGTGCACCTGCCGATGCTGCACCCGGCCGTGGTGAGCGTCGTGCTCGGCATGCGCTCCCCGGACGAGGTGCTGGCCAACGCGTCATACCTCGCCACGGAGATGCCGGACGAGTTGTGGTCGAGGCTGGTGCGGGACAAGCTGCTGCCGGAGAGACTGTTGGAGGCGACCTGATGACCCGCGTCGACGCACACCACCATCTCTGGGACCCGGGGCGCAGGCATTACCCATTCCTGGACGGCACCGACCTTGCACCGGTCCGCAAGCGGTATGGGTTGGGTCAGTTGCGCGCGACCATGATCCAGCTCGGGGTCGCTCGCACGGTTCTGGTGCAAACCCTGTCCGACCCGGCCGAGACCGGTGAATTTCTTTCTATTGCAGCTGCTTCCGACGGTCTCATAGCAGGTGTCGTCGGCTGGGCAGACTTGACCGCGCCGGATCTCGAGGAGCGGCTCGTGGCGATGCAGGACTCGCCGGGCGGGCACCTGCTGGTCGGCATACGACATCAGATCCAGGACGAGCCCGACCCGGGGTGGGCCGATCGCGACGAGGTCGTGCGCGGTGTGCGCACAGTCGGGGCGGCCGGCCTGGTCTACGACCTGCTGCTCCGCGAGCCGCAGTGGAAAGCCGGTTGCCGACTCGTCGAGTCGTGCCCGGACACGTCGTTCGTCCTCGACCACGCGGGCAAGCCGCCGATTGCATCCGGAGATCTGGGCCCGTGGCGCAGCTGGATCACCGACCTTGCCGATCGGCCCAACGTCGCAGTCAAGGTCAGCGGTCTGGTGACCGAAGCCGACTGGCAACGCTGGACATCCGACGATCTCAAGCCGGTGATCGACACTCTCGTGGAGGCATTTGGTCCCCAACGGATGCTGCAGGGATCCGACTGGCCACTGGCCGATCTCGCTGGGTCCACGTCACGGTCCTGGCAAACGGTCACCCAGCTCCTGGAGCAGGCCGACGCGCACGCGGCGCTGGGTGACACCGCGGCCGGCGTTTATCGCCTGGGTGAGACTGCCTGAACCATATCCACCGACCGGATCAAGGGATTCTTCGTGACCGACCCGGACCTCGTCAGCATCGACCCTGACCCGCGCGTGCTGCCCGCCCGAGCGACGATTGCCACCGATGCACCGACCCTCTCACTCGACGGACAGTGGACCTTTCGCTTCGACGAGCGCGGCGGTCAGGAGGACTCGGCGTTCGCCGCGACCGACTTCGACGACTCGGTGTGGGACCGGCTCGAGGTGCCGTCGACGTGGGTCTTGCGCGGTTACGGTGCCCCTGCCTACACCAACGTGCGCTATCCGTTCCCCATCGATCCGCCACGTGTGCCGTCGACCAACCCTCGCGGCGACTACCGACGTGAGTTCGACCTGCCCACCGACTGGCCGTCCGGGAGCCGCTCGGTGCTGCGCTTCGACGGGATCGAGTCATTCGGTCGGATCTGGCTCAACGGCAACGAAATCGGCTTCACCCGAGGCAGTCGGCTGCCGAGCGAGTTTGATGTCACCGAGGTGCTCCGGTCAGGCCGCAACGTGCTGGCCGTCCAAGTGCACCAGTGGTCCTCCGGCAGCTACCTCGAGGACCAGGACATGTGGTGGCTGCCCGGGTTGTTCCGCAGTGTCACTCTCCTGAGCCGTCCGCCGGGTGGCATCGACGACGCGTTCGTGCAGGGTGACTGGGATCCGACGACCGGACACGGTTGGCTGCGCGTCGACGTCGCGTCGCACGTCGAGGTCAACCTGCCGGCTCTCGGACTGCGCGGGTTAGCCCCCGGCCGGTGGCACGACATCGGAGCCGTGCAGCCGTGGAGCGCCGAGGAACCCGTGCTGTATGACGTGGAGCTGCGCACGACAAGCGAAAGCGCCGTCATACGCACCGGATTCCGACGCATCCAGATCGAGGACGGGGTGCTGCTGGCAAACGGACGCCGGCTGGTCTTTCAGGGCGTCAACCGACATGAGTTTCACCCACGCGACGGCCGTTCCCTCGATGCCGAGACCATGCTCACCGATGTGCTGCTCATGAAAAGGCACAATGTGAATGCCGTTCGGACGTCGCACTATCCGCCGCATCCGCATTTCCTGGACCTGTGCGACGAATACGGGTTGTGGGTCATCGATGAAGGCGATCTCGAGACGCACGGCTTCGAGGAGTCCAGGGATGGTGGCGCCGAGTGGCAGGGAAACCCCGCCGGGGACGCGCCCGCATGGCGTGCGGCGCTGCTCGATCGTATGAAGCGGATGGTCGAACGCGACAAGAACCATCCGAGCGTCATCATCTGGTCGCTCGGGAACGAGAGCGGGCAGGGCGCCAACCTACGCGCGATGGCGCAGTGGGCCAAGGGTCGCGATCCGCGCCGGCCGATCCATGATGTCGGTTGCCGCGAAGCCGACTACGTTGACGTCTTCGGCCGGATGTATGACGAACTTGCAGTCGCCGCAGGAATACTCGCCGGTGACGTCCCGATGACCCGCACCGAGGAAGCGCGCGACCGAGTCGCCCGAATGCCCTACCTGCTCAGCGAATACGGTCACGCGATGGGCAACGGCCCGGGCGGCCTCGCCGAGTATCAGCAGTTCTTCCGAGACAACCCGCGCGCCCAGGGCGGTTTCATCTGGGAGTGGATCGAGCACGGCATCCCGCAGCGCGGCGCGAGGGGCGTCGAGCGCTATGCCTACGGCGGCGACTTCGGCGAGCCATTGCACGACAGCAACTTTGTCATCGACGGGTTGGTGCATCCGGATCGGACGCCCACTCCCGGCCTGATCGAGTATGCCGCGCAGATCTCCCCTGTCGCGATGGCCGTCGACACCGACGGCACGGTCAATGTCGAAAATCGCTACCACACAATTGATCTCGGACATTTGACCGTCCGATGGGAGGTGTCCGAGGGCGGGCATCAGGTTGCCGACGGGAGGCTGCCGATGCCTGCCGTGCGCCCCGGGGAGGCCGGTGCGCTGAGGATCCCCCTGCCCGATAGTGCGGCCCCGGACCCGCGCACCGATCGGGTCCTGACTGTCCGCGCCGTGCTCGCCGACGACGCTGCCTGGGCCCCTGCCGGTCACGCCGTCGCATCGGCGGCCGCCGTCGTCTCTGCTGCCACCCCTGCCGCTCCGGCCACCGGGGCGACACCCGTCGTCGAGGGCACGACGATCACGCTCGGCCCGCTGCAGCTGAGTCGACAGGGTGCGGTCCAGTCCATCGGCAACGTTGCAGTGGGTGATCTGCACGTCGACCTGTGGCGAGCGCCGACCGACAACGACGACGCTCCGGACCGGATCGGCCAACGCAGGGGTGACAAGCGGTCGTTGACCGAGCGATGGCGAGCCGCGGGACTCGACCGGCTGGAGCACCGGGTGGACGGGGTGGACGTCGCCGACGACGCGGTGACCGTCCGCTCCCGGGTCGCGGCCGCCGACTCCCGAGACGCGCTCGCCGTGAGTTACCGCTGGACCAGTGACGGTAACCGCGTCGACCTCGACGTGACGGTCCGGCCGGAGGGCGCATGGCAGCAGCCTTGGCCCAGGATCGGCCTCGACTTCACCCTGCCGGCGTCCTTCACCGACGTGGAGTGGGACGGCCTGGGCCCGGGCGAGGCCTACCCGGACACCCGAGCGGGCGTCGTGCCCGGTCGGTTTCGCTCCGCCGTGGATGACCTACAGGCGCCATACATCAGGCCGCAGGAGAACGGCGCGCGGCTGGATGTCACCTGGGCGCGGCTCGCGGCGGGTGACCAGGCTCTGCAACTGCACCTCGACCCGGCGATGATGCTGACCGTCCGGCCCTGGTCGACGGTGGCTCTGGACCGGGCCGAGCACACCGATGAGCTGGTGGTCGACGAAACCCGCATGCACGTGCATGTCGACATCGCGCACCAGGGCATCGGATCGGCCTCCTGCGGGCCGCAGCCGTGGCCGTCATACTGGCTGGCCGCCGCCGACGTGGACTGGCGGATCACCTTCATCCCGGGATCCACTGCCGAATAGCTCCGGATGTCAGTCGGTTTCGTTACCGGCTGCCGCAGCCTGGCGCAACCACTCCTCAACACCCGCGATGTGCAAAGTGGCCGCAGCATGGGCGACGTCCGGCTGACGCGCTCGCATGGCCTCGAGGATCTGCCGATGCTCGCGGTTGGTGCGTTCGGTGGCGCGCTGCTGGGTCAGGCCGCGCCAGATGCGCGCGCGGTGCGTCGGCCCGGCGATGCTGTCGAGCAGCGACGCCAGCACCGGGTTGCCGGAGCCGGCGACGATGCGTCGGTGGAACTCCAGGTCGGCCTGCACGAGCTCGTCCACCGACGGATCCGCCGGTAGCGCATCGAGGTGCTCCTGCAACGCGGCAAGATCCTCGTCGGACATGGCCCTCGCCGCCGCCGCAGTGGCCGCAGGCTCGAGGATGCGCCGCACCTCCAGGAAGTTCAGCACGGTGTCGTCCTGGTGGAAGTCCACCACGAATTCCATCGCACCCATCAGCAGATTGGGCTCCAGGCTGGTGACATAGGTGCCGTCGCCCTGCCGGACGTCCAGCACGTGGATCAGCGAGAGCGCCTTGACTGCCTCGCGCAGTGAGTTGCGGGACAGGCCCAGCCGTTCGGCGAGGTCGGCCTCCCGGGGCAGCTTGCTACCGGGGCTGAGCTCGCCGGTGACGATCATCTGCTTGATCTTGGTGATCGCCTCATCGGTGACGGCCACGAGCACCTCCAGTAGTAATCGGTATCCACTCATCATGGCGCGACCGGCGCACCGGCGCCTGCTCGACGCGGAATGTGCGACTCGGGCGCAGAACGTCCGAGCATGCCACGAAATGGCTGGTGCGTGCGGGTTGACGATGCTCAGGCGCGGCCCTGGTGCGCCAACGCCTCGGCGTGCACCTGCATCGCGTCGCCCGCGCGCTCACGCGCCAGGCGCTTCATGCCGTCGGCCGGGTGCACCGGCTCGGGCCACTTGGGCAGCAGGGAGTCACCCTCCCGCACGCCGCTGATCCGCCGCCGGAACAACGGGATCACCTCGTCGCGCACCCAGAGTGATTCCTCCTGCAGGGCCTGCCTCCATGGGCGCGGCCGGAACGGCGGCAACTCCGGGATCTTCAGCGTGTGCGGTATGCCGAGCTCCTGGAGCACGTGGCCGGCGAGTCGTTTGTGGCCGGCCTTCGACATATGGATGCGGTCCGCGCTCCACATCCGCCGGTCGTAGAACTCGGCGTACTCCGCATGGTCGACCAGCACCGCGCCGTACTCCCTCGCCAGGTCGCGCACGGTCTGGTTGAAGTAGATGAGTCTCCGTCGCACCGGCTCCAGCAACGGCGTCGCGGTCGGGTCGAACGCGGTGAAGACGATCAACTGGGCACCGCTGGCCTGCAGTCGGCGTAGCGCAGCCTCGTATCGCTCCATCACCGAGCCCATGTTGACCCGCACGGAGAGGATGTCGTTGCCGCCGGCATAGAACGACAGGTGCGTCGGGCGCAGCGCGATCGCTGCATCCACCTGCTCATCGACGACTTCGTCGAGCACTTTGCTGCGGATCGCCAGGTTGGCATAGCGCCACTCGTCGTCGTGCCGGCCGAGCTGGCGAGCCATCCGGTCCGCCCAGCCGCGAACTCCGTTGGGGTAGAGGACATTCGGGTCCCCGACACCCTCGGTGTAGGAGTCGCCGACGGCGACGAACAGGCCAGCCATTGCGCGCCGAGAGTATGACGAGAGCGTCACCGCTGCGCGAACGTCCCGTTGCCGAACGGCGACGGGCGCGCAACGGGTGGGTGACGTGCTGCAACGGCACGAGTCCAGCTGGCAGAGTAGGAGGCGTGATCGAGTACTTGATGGTCTTTCCCGAACGCGACGCCGCGGAGGAAGTCGCCGAAGAGCTCGCGGACGACGACTTCGGCTCGGTGCGCGTGCTGTCGGAGGCTTTGGCCGGCGAGGACGACGCGGAGGATGTCAACTGGGTCGTGCATGTCGTGCAGGACACCGTGGACGACCCCGCGGGCGCGGTGGCACGCGCACTGTCGGAGCGCTTCTCCGCGCTGGCGGAGGAGCACGACGGGTGGCTGGACGACGACCGGTCCACCGGCGGCTGACCGAAATCCGTTCGCCGTCCGGGTCGGGGATTGCCTACTGTGATCGGGTGATCCGGCTCCTGGACGTCGCCGACGACGGCGAGATGCGATCGGCGTTCGACCTCGGGGTCGAGGTCGGGTCGGCGGACCGTCCGTGGTTTCGCCCGCCGGCGTTCGGGTCGTGGCTCATCGAGCGGCGTCGGCCCGACCAGGAGGAGCGGCAGGAGCTCTACGGAGTCTTCGACGGTGACCTGCTGACGGGCACGCTGCTGCTGTGGGTCCCGCTGGCCGACAACATTGACAAGGTGTATGCCGACCTGACCGTCCACCCGCAGGGGCGTCGGCGCGGTGCGGGCACCGCTTTGGTCGAGCACCTCGTGGACCGCGTGCGGCAACTCCAGCGGCATGAGGTCTGGGTCGAGTCGTATGTACCTCCAGGCGATTTCGCATCCCATCCCTACAGCCGGTTCGCCCGTGCGCACGGGTTCGAGCTCGGCTGGGTGGAGGCGGTGCGGCATCTGCGCCTGCCGGTGTCCGAGGAGAAGCTGGGTCGGCTCGCTGCTACGGCTGCTCCGTCCTACGAGTCGGATTATGAGGTCCGCACGTTCGTCGGCCGTGTGCCGGACGTGTTCCTGCCTGGGCTGGCCGAGCTGATGAGTCTGCTCGCCGTCGACGCGCCGTCCGGCGATTTCGACTTCGAGGCGGAGGACATTACCCCCGACCGGCTGCGCCGCACCTACGCCCGGGAGGAGGAACAGGGTCGAACGCGCCTGTCTGCCCTCGCGATTCATCGCCGGTCGGGAGTGGTCGCGGCGCAGTCCGACCTCGTTCTCGACGACGACCCAGCAGGGCTGGTGCATCAGGAAGGCACGTTCGTGCACCGCGAGCATCGCGGCCACCGTCTCGGTATGGCGACGAAGGCCGCGAATCTTCAGCTTCTCCAACAAGAGAGACCAGGTAGGCCCTACGTCGTGACCGAGAACGCGGAGGACAACCCGCACATGATCGACATCAACGTCGCGCTGGGGTTCGAGATCGTCGAGCGCCTGGTGGAGTGGGTGCGGAAGGTCTGAATCTTCCTCAGCCCGCGGCGATCTCGCGCAGCAACTCCAGCGCGCGGCAGGTCACCGGGTTGTTGCTCGCCGCGTCGCGGACATTGACCGCGATGCCCCGCCGCACCTCGGGATCACGCAGTGGCACCGCTCTCGCCGTGCGCGGCAGCGAACCGAGGGTGAGTGCGGGGACCAGGGTCACGCCGATCCCGGCCGCGGCCAGCGCGAACGTCGTGTGGTGATCCTGGCAGCGGGCGACCAGCCGCGGTCGGATGCCGACCTGGTCGAGCGCCTGGCGCAGGATGCGCCCGCAGGTCTGCCCTTCGATGCTCTCGTCGATCCACGGCTCGTCGGCCAGGTCGGCGAGACAGATCGCGTCCTTCTGGGCCAGCGGGTTACGCGAGTGCATGACCACGACGTACGGCTCGGTGATGAGCGCGTGGCGGGTGTATCCCGCTGGCGCAACAGGAGTTTCACCGATCGCCTCGGTGCGGATGTCCAGGTCACACATCGGCTTGACGTCCTCGGTGAGTTCGTTGAGGTCGACGGTGATGAGCACGTCCCGAAACTCGCGCTGCAGTTTGGAGACCAGTTTGGGCACCCATTCCTCGCCGGCTGAGGCGAAGCAGGCGATGGACAGGTTGCCGGTCCGCCCGTCACGCAGGTCGGTCACGACATCGTCGAGCCTGGCCAGAGCCCCGATCGCGTCGTCGCTGCGATCGGCCAGCAGCCTGCCGACCGGAGTTGGGCTGATGCCACGGCCGGCCTTCTCGAAGAGCGTCAGGCCAGTCTCACGCTGCAACTGATTGATGTGCTGGCTCACAGCTGACGGCGTGTAGCCGAGATGTGTCGCAGCAGCCTGCACCGAACCACTGGCGACGACCGACCGGAAGACTCGCAAACGGTGAACATCCATCATGATCTGAACATACAGCGACACTGCATGGTTGTGAAGAAACATTCGCTGGTGCTTTCGGGTCGCGGCCGCCACGATGGAACACATGACCAGCGCACACACCTTCACCAGTCCCGACCCGATCGACCGCGACGCGGCCCGGGTGCGCCAGGACCTTCGTGGCCTGGATCACACCGGTTCGCAGCCGACACAACATGATTCGGTGTTCCAACGCATCGTGACCGCCCTGCGCGACACCTGGAACCAACAGCAGGAGGCGCAGGAACGAATCGCCATACTCCGGGCGCCATGGACCCACGATCAGGCCCACTGGGTGCAGGGGCCGAACGGTCCCGAACTCCACGGCAGCACCCAGCCGCCCCGCGGCGGTCGTGGGCCGGTCACCCGCGGTGGCTGGTGCCCGTGTCATCTGAGTAATCAGGTGGCGGCCGTGGGCCGGCCGCTACGTCCGGCGCGGCGGGACCGCGGCCAGCTCACCCTGACCAGCGGGCGGTGAGTCCCGCCCGCGACGAAGAGGCGAAAACGCCCGGACCTTAAAAGGGGTCCGGGCGTTTTCGCGTCGTGATTCAGGAAGAGACGAGCTCGGCAAGCTTGCCGAGTGTGTCGTCCATCTGCTCCTTGCTGACCAGCGGAAAGAGGTTCTTGCTGAGCAGGTCCTTGTCGGTCACCTTGCTCCAGTCGTATGTCTGCGTCACCAGGGTCTGGTCGGGTCCCTGGGGCTCGAGCTCCCACACCCACTCCCAGCCGGGCGGCTGCGTGCCGGCCGGTGCGGTCTGCCAGGCCAGCAACTTGTCCTTGGCATAGCCGGTGACGTGGTTGTCGGTCTGATACTCGCCGCCCATGTGGTCGCCCTCCATGTTCATGGTGAAGACATCACCGGTCGCCTGGATGCGCTGCGGACGGTCGGCGCTGCGCACGAAGCCCGAGCCATCCAGTCGGACATGGTTGTCGGGATTGGTGAGCACGTCGAAGATCTGTGCCGCCGGTGCGTCGATGGTCCGCGAGGTCGAGATCTTGGTTTCTTGGCTCATGAACCCAACCTGCCCCCGCCCGCGGTATGACGCAATCCCCCGAACGGGCGAAACGCGAAAGTTGAGCGGAATAGACTCAACTTTACGACCGTTGAACGGATAGAGACGTGTGTTGTCGCGGATCCCTTGCCAGCCGCCGGGTAAGGCGGAAGGGTGGCGGGAGCCGGGCAGTCGAGCGGCCCCGCGATCGGCATACGTCACCGGAGTTTTCCAAGCAGGACGTTCGAGAAGAAGGAGACCGATCAGACGTGGATCTGCAGCTGACCACCAAGGCCCAGGAGGCGCTGTCCGGCGCCGTGCAACAGGCGACCAAGAACGGCAACCCGCAAGTGGAGCCGGCGCATCTGTTGCTCGCGCTGGTCGACCAGACCGACACGACCACCGGCCCGCTGCTGGAAGCCATCGGCACCACGCCGCAGGCCGTGCGGGCCACTGCCGAGAAGGCGATTCGCGCACTGCCGAGTGTCCAGGGGCAGTCCGTGGCCCAACCGAGCATGTCCCGTGCGCTTGCCAACGTCTTGGAGCAGGCGCGGCAGGCGATGGCGTCGATGGGCGACACGTTCGTGTCCACCGACCATCTGCTGCTCGCGCTCGCGCGGACCGGCGAGTTCGGTCTCGACGCCGAAGCCATCGCCGCTGCAATCCCGCAGACGCGTGGCGGTGGCAAGGTCAACAGCGCCGAGCCCGAGGGCGCGTTCGACGCCCTGGAGAAGTACGGCACCGACCTGACCGCGGTTGCGCGTGAAGGCAAGCTCGACCCGGTGATCGGCCGCGACTCCGAGATTCGTCGCGTCGTACAAGTGCTGTCTCGGCGTACCAAGAACAACCCGGTGCTGATCGGCGAGCCGGGCGTCGGTAAGACCGCCGTCGTCGAGGGCCTCGCACAGCGCATCGTCGCCGGCGACGTCCCAGAATCCTTGCGCGACAAGCGTTTGGTGTCACTCGACCTGGGCGCGATGGTCGCCGGTGCGAAGTACCGCGGTGAGTTCGAGGAGCGGCTGAAGGCCGTGCTTGAGGAGATCAAGGCATCCGAGGGCCAGATCATCACCTTCATCGACGAGCTGCACACCGTCGTCGGCGCCGGCGCGAGTGGCGACTCCAGCATGGACGCCGGCAACATGCTCAAGCCGATGCTGGCCCGCGGTGAGCTGCGACTGGTCGGTGCCACCACGCTCGACGAGTATCGCGAGTACATCGAGAAGGACCCGGCACTCGAGCGGCGCTTCCAGCAGGTGTATGTCGGTGAGCCCTCCGTCGAGGACACCATCGCGATCCTGCGCGGGCTCAAGGAGCGCTACGAGGCGCACCACAAGGTTGCCGTCTCGGATGCGGCTCTCGTTGCGGCCGCTTCGCTTTCGGACCGTTACATCACCTCGCGGCAGCTGCCGGACAAGGCGATCGACCTGATCGACGAGGCCGCGTCGCGGCTGCGGATGGAGATCGACTCCTCCCCGGTCGAGATCGACGAGCTGCGTCGTTCGGTCGACCGGTTGAAGATGGAAGAGCTGCACCTGGAGAACGAAACCGACGCGGCCTCCAAGGATCGGCTCGCCAAACTGCGCTCTGACCTGGCCGACAAGCAAGAGGAGCTGTCGGCGCTCAACGCTCGATGGGAGCAGGAGAAGGCCGGCCTCAACAAGGTCGGTGACATCAAGAGCAAGATCGACGAACTCCGCACGCAGGCAGACAAATTGGAGCGTGACGGCGACTACGCCGGCGCCTCCAAGATCCTGTATGGCGAGCTGCCCGCGCTCGAGAAGCAACTCGAAGAGGCCCAAGCCGCTGAGTCGACGTCGTCGACCGCGGGTGGCGAAGCACCGATGGTCAAGGAAGAGGTCGGCCCGGACGACATCGCGGACGTGATCTCCTCGTGGACCGGCATCCCGGCCGGCCGGCTGCTCGAAGGCGAGACCGAGAAGCTGCTGCGCATGGAGGACTGGATCGGCGAGCATGTCATCGGTCAGAAACAGGCCGTGCAGTCGGTCGCGGACGCGGTGCGTCGCACCCGCGCCGGCGTCGCCGACCCTGATCGTCCGGCAGGCTCGTTCCTCTTCCTCGGGCCGACTGGCGTCGGCAAGACGGAGCTGGCCAAGGCAGTGGCGGACTTCCTCTTCGACGACCCGCGAGCCGTCGTACGCATCGACATGTCCGAATACTCCGAGCGGCACGCCGTCGCGCGGCTGATCGGTTCGCCGCCCGGCTACGTCGGCTACGAGGAGGGCGGTCAGCTGACCGAGGCGGTACGCCGCCGGCCCTACTGCGTGGTGCTGCTCGACGAGGTGGAGAAGGCACACCCGGAGACCTTCGACATCCTGCTGCAGGTGCTCGACGACGGACGGCTCACCGACGGGCAGGGCCGCACGGTCGACTTCCGCAACGTCATCCTGATCATGACCTCCAACCTGGGCTCGCAATTCCTGGTCGACCCGACCATGGATGTCAAGGAGAAGCAGGAGGCGGTGATGGGCGTGGTGCGCAAGTCGTTCAAGCCGGAGTTCCTCAACCGGCTCGACGAGGTCATCATCTTCGACCCGCTGAGCAAGGACGAGCTGACGCGCATCGTCGACCTGCAGGTCGACGCGATCGCGATGCGCCTGGCCGACCGCCGGATCACGCTCAACGTGACCGACCCGGCCAAGCAATGGCTGGCCGACGAGGGGTACGACCCGGCATACGGCGCTCGGCCGCTGCGCCGCCTGGTGCAGAAGGAGATCGGCGACCGGCTCGCACGCGCGCTGCTCGGCGGTGAGGTGCGCGACGGCCAGATCGTGACCGTCGAGAAGAACCCCGACGGCGACGGTCTCAAGCTCGAGTCCCCGGCGGAGGCCGCGGCCACCATCTGACGCCCCCTCGCCGACAGGCTCACTTATCGCCCAGAGGCTCAGTTATTCGACGCAAGAAGTCGTCGAATAACTGAGCCTCTCGCCATTATCTGAGCCTGTCGGCGAAGTAGGCGTTCGACGGGAGCGGGCCCGGTGGCAACGGCCAGCCGCCCTCCGCAACGGGGTGTATGCCGGCAGCCACGAGAATGTCGAAGAATCTGCTCGGATCGAACGCCTCCGCCCAGCCCCAGCGGAAAACGTCCCGCACGTCGCCATGTCGTCGCAGGCGGGTCTCGCGGCTCTTCTCACGCAACAGCGCATCGACGACCTGCTTGCTCGACTGCTGCGCACTCACCGCATACTTCACCGCGCCGTCGCACTCGCCGATGATCCGAAGCTGCGGCAGGTAGAAGTCCGTGCGCCCGATAAACCCCGCGTCGTCCCAGAAGTCGACCTGGAGCTCGGGGAGTGGCATGCCGAGCTGAAACATCCGAGCACGACTGAGCGACTCAAGGACCGACTCCGACCGGCCGTCGGCGAGGTGGACCGCAAGGATTGCCATCCGTCGACCGCGGGCACCTCGCGGGAGGCGCTCCGCCTCGTCCACAAGCTGTGCCCGGCTCGTGAGTCGGTGATGAATTGCGCTGTCGCACATGGCGATAGCCGACTCCAACGAGGAATGCCGCGCGTGGTCGACAATCGTGCGCTCGATCGTGGTCACCGACAAGCCGCCGATGTCATCCTGGGAGACCGGGAGAGTCGTCCGGCGACGCGTCACCTGCGGGCTGCGGCCGCGAGATCCAGGCTTCACGACATACTCGACGCGGGTAGGTGGGGAGCCGATCGAGGGGAGCCCCCACAGCGCAGCCGCGGTGCCATGCGCGAACACCGGTGATCCGGCCGCGGCCGTGTCGACCGCGATGGCCATCGTGATTAGTTCTTCGTCCACGGACCGGCTTTCGGCCACTGCCGGCAGGTGCACGCCGCGGCGAATGCGCCGGCCGAGCCGAACGCTCGGGTCGGCTGGGTGCACTGCCGCGAGGCTCGAAGCCGAGGTCAGGCGGATGCCGCGTCGCAGCGTATGGACGTGAGCGGATCGTTCCGCCCGCCAGCTCTCGAGATCCGGTCGCGGCGACTCTTGGGCGTCGGTGGTCATGCTGTCTGAGCGTGGCACTGTCCTGTCCCGCGCGCGTTCGGCTATCCACAGGCGCTTGGTTCGCTCGCCGACAGGCTCACTTATCGCCCGCAGGCCTAGTTATCGGCCGCGCCAGACGGTGAAATAAGTGGGCCCCTCGCCGATAAGTGAGCCTCTCGGCGGTTAGGGGGTGCGGGTGGCGAGCGCGGTCGCGAAGGACGGCGCGAGGGGCAACTGGTCGCCGACGAGGAGGCAGGCCTGAAAGGCGTGGTAGACGTCGGGTTTGCCGACCCACGTGTCGTGGGCGGGGGCATTGCGGGCGTCGAGTTCGTGGTGCCACGAACCCTTTTCGTGATCGATCAGGTAGCGATCGGCGTAGTCCCACCACTGCGTCACCGCGTCGTCCCAGCGCTGCTCGCCGGTCGCGATGCCCAACGCGTATGCCGCGCCGACCGCCTCGCAGAGCACCCAGTGCATGCGGGCGTGCACGACCGGCTTGCCGGACCAATCGGTCGTGTAGACGAAGCCGTCCGCACCGTCGACGGCCCAGCCGTCGGCGACCGCTCGATCGGCCAATTGCGTTGCGGCGCCCACCAGCCCACCGTCGTATGACGGGGCTCCCGCACGCCGGGCGGCCCGCACCGAGAGGGCCAGCCGCGACCACTCCAGCGCGTGTCCGACGGTCGCGCCGAACGGCCGGAACGGATCTGCCGGCTTGTCGCGGTTGTAGTCGGGCAGCGGATTGGCATCGAGGTCGAAGTGCTCCGGGATGCGCCAGTCGCGCTGGGCGGCCCAGGAGATCACTTGCTGCGTGGTGGCTTCCGCGCGATCCAGATATGAGGTGTCCCCGGTGACGTCGTGCACGGCAAGGAACGCCTCGACCGTGTGCATTGCAGCGTTGACACCCAGGTAGGGCTCGCCGTCCGACCAGTCGGCGGAAAAGCGTTCGTGGACAAGGTGTTTCGAGTCGATCCAGAAGCGCTCGTCATGCACCGCGCGGGCGGCAGCGAGCAGCTCCTGCGCCCGCGGCCGACCGGCCGCCACCGCACTACTGGCGGCGAGCAGCACGAAGGCATGGGCATAAGCGAGTTTGTCCGAGTCGGTGGCCGCACCCGTCGACCCGTCGATCGTGGCAAACCAGCCGTCGTGCTCGCCGTCCCGGAAATGGTCGAGCAGCGAGGTCACTCCGTGATCGACCATGTCGGCGAATTCGGCTCTGCCGGTGAGTAGTCCGAGTGCCGCGACGTGCGTCATACGGCAGGTGATCCACAGCTCGAGCGGGCGCGAGGACAGCGCGCCGTCGTCGTCCAACCAGCCGAAGCCGCGGTCTGTCTGCGACCGGCGGCCGAAGTCCAGCAGTCGATCGGCTTCCGAACGCATCGACTGGACTGTCCGCGCTGCAATCTGGCTCATCGTGAGAGCGTAGTGACCGTCGCCGCAACGTCGTCGCTGGCCTCCCAGGTGAGCATGTGACCGAGGCCGTCAAACTTTGTCAGCTCCGCGTCCGGGAGCTCTTGCGCCAGCCGGTCGGCGAGCTTGGGCGGGGTCAACAAGTCGCGAGTGCCGACCAGGATGCGCACGGGCACCGACCGCAGCGCCGGCAGCGAGGCGATCTCGTCGTGTCGCATGAGCGCGCCGTAGAAGCCGCCGAGCACGCTCGCGCGGGTGCCGCGGACGATGCGCGTCGCATCGCGCACGTCCTCCGGACGCGCGCCCTTGCCGAACGCCGTTCTGCGCTGCCCCTTTTCGGTCATCGCACGCCCCAACCGCAGTGGCACGTGCCGTAGCGCCGACATCAGACCGGCCTCACCCGCCCGGCCGGTGCCGCGTAGCCCGCCGGCGGCGGTCGACACGAGCGCGACGCCGCGCACCCGGTCGGCGAACTCGTCGGGGGCGACCCCGGCATACGCCATGATCGTCATGCCGCCCATGGAATGGCCGCCGAGCACGACCTTCTCACCGTCCGGCACGACCTGACCGATGACGGCCGACAGGTCCCGGCCGAGCCGCTCGATGGACTCGTTGCCGACCTTGTGACCGCCGCCGGCGAGCGTGGATCGACCGTGTCCGCGCTGGTCCCAGAGCACCACCCGCAACGACGGGTCGAGCCGGTCGACGACAGGTAACCAGGAGCGGTGGTCCAGGATCCACCCGTGGCCGAGGACGACCGTGCCGCCCGCGTCGCAGGCCGGCTCCCGGACGTACACCGCCAGTCGCGCGCCGTCGTCGGTCGTCACGTTCTTCACCTGTAGTGCCGTCATCCCGACATTCTGGCCGACACGGCGAGCGGAGGGAACAGCAATCCGCACCCGACCATATTGCGAGATGATCGGTCGCATGGTGAGCCCGACTCCGCCCGGCCGTCCGGGCGGCACACCCGACCGGCCCGCGGTCTTCTTCGCCGACGCGGCGGAATGGCGGGCCTGGCTCGCACTGCACCACGCCGGCGAGGACGAGATCTGGATGGGCCTGCACAAGAAGCACGTCGCAGACCGTGGCCTGGAATGGGCCGACGCGGTCCGCGAAGCCCTCTGCTTCGGCTGGATCGACTCCAAGTCCGAGCGCATCGACGACGACAGCAGGCGCCAACGTTGGACCCCACGACGACGCGGCAGCACCTGGAGCGCGGTCAACATCGCGGCCGTCGAGGAGCTGCGCTCCCAAGGCCGTATGACGCAGGCCGGTCTCGATGCCTACGCCCGGCGCAGGCCGGAGCGTTCGGGCACTTACTCCTACGAGCGCCCGGCGGACGAGTTGCCTGCGGCATACCAGCAGCAGTTGACCGCGGACGGCCGGGCAGCCGCCTTCTGGGCAGCGGCGACGCCGGGATACCGCAAGGTCGCGACGCACTGGGTGCTGGGCGCCAAACAACCCGCGACCCGCGACCGGCGGATGACGACCCTCGTCGAGGACTGCGCGCACGGCCGGCTGATCTCGTCCCAGCGCTACGGTGCCGAGCCACGCTGGGTGGCCAAGGCCCGCACGGCCGCGGGTCTCGACTGATGAGCCGCCGGAACCGCATGTGAATCTTCGGCGTCTATACGGACGGCCCCACCACCCGACGCCATCTGGAAGATAGGTTGCCCTGCATGCGACGCACTCTCACCGTCACCGGGTCCCTCGCGGTCGCCGCCTCCCTCGCGCTCACCGGGTGTAGTGCCGGCAGCAAGAAGAAGTCGGACGGCGCCAGTGCGTCGGCGGCGACTCCGTCGGCCATGCTCGCCACTGCGAAGAAGACCCTCGACGAGACCGCCGGTGTGCACTTCAAGCTGACCTCGCAAAAGGTCCCCGACAAGGCGACCGGACTGCTCAGCGGTGAGGGCGACGGTTCCCACGCACCCGCGTTCAAGGGCAGCATCAAGGTGCAGGTGCCGGTCGCCGGTGCCGTCGACGTGCCGGTGGTGGCAGTGAACGGCAAGGTCTGGGCCAAGACCCCGCTCAACTCCAAGATGTCGCCGGTGGACCCCAAGCAGTTCGGCGCGCCCGACCCGGCGCAGATCTTCGCCACCGAGGGCGGCTTCTCGTCACTGCTCACCGCGACGCAGAACCCGAAGTTCGGTGCCAAGAAGCGCAGCGGCAGCGACGTCGTGCAGACGGTCACCGGATCGCTGCCGGGCAGCGTCGTGAAGAAGAACCTCACCATCGGCGTCGAGGCCGAAACCTACGACACGACCTACCTGATCACCGAGAGCGGCGAGTTGCGTTCCGCCACCTTGACCGGGCAGTTCTACAGCCAGTCGACCGACACGTCATACACCGTCGACCTGACGAAGTACGGCGAGAAGGTCACGGTCACGCCGCCGTCCTGATCGACGATCTCGGGGACCCCGCCGATGCAATCACCAACTTCCGCACGCCCGCGCGCGCTGCTGGCGACCGCGTCTGTCGCCGTGGCGCTCGCCGCCGCCGACACGTATGTCGTGGTGCTCGCGCTGCAGGACATGATGAGCGGTGTCGGCCTCGGCGTCGATGCGCTGCAGAAGGCGACGCCGATCATCTCCGGCTTTCTGCTCGGCTACATCGCCGTGCTACCGCTCATTGGGCGACTCGCGGATCTCGTTGCACGACAACGGATCCTGATCGGCTGCCTGTTGCTCTTCGTCGTCGGTTCGGCGGTCACCGCGATCTCGGTCGACCTGTCGGTCATGGTGGCCGGGCGGTTCCTGCAGGGGGTCGGCGGCGGCGGTCTGGTGCCCGCCACGCTGGCACTCGTCGCCGATCTCTGGCCACCGGGCAAGCGCGGCACGCCACTCGGGGTGGTCGGTGCCGTCCAGGAGATCGGCAGCGTCATCGGCCCGCTGCTCGGCGCGCTGGTCCTGGCGATCGGCGACTGGCGAATGATCTTCTGGCTCAACACTTTTGCCGGGCTGGCGCTCGCCGCGGCGATCCTCGTCGTCGGCGGCCACGGAGCGCCCTCCGCCGATGACGGTCCACGCGTGCCGTGGTGGTGGTCCCTGCTCACTGCGGTCGCCGCCCTTGCTGCCTTCGTGCTGCTCGGCCTCGCCCTGTGGGCCCCCGACTCGTTGACCACCTCGATCCGGTGGGGCGGTCCGTTCGTCCCGTATGGCGACAGCTCCGCCCGCCTGATGACCCAGATCGGCGTGTGGGGTCTGATCGCGCTGGCCGTCCTGATCGCCCTCTCGGTGCGCTACTGGTGGCGCACGGTGCGCCGCATCGACGTGCTGGGCGCCCTGCTGATCGCGCTGGCGCTCGGCGCCCTGGTGCTGACCTTCGCCGCGTCCAACCCGGAGAAGCAGGTCGTGGGGCCGATGGGCTACTGGCTGCTGCCGGTCGCGGTGATCGCCGCCGCGCTCTACGCGTGGCGGCAACGGACGGCAGCCTCGCCGCTGATCGCGCGTGGCGTGGTCGTCGGTCGGGTCCGTCCGGCGCTGCTGGTGTCACTGTGCGTCGGCACCGCGATCGTCGCGATCGTCGTGGACATCCCGGTGCTTGCCCGGCTGACCGTCACCTCCTCGCAGACGGAGGCGGCCCTGATCCTGCTGCGCTTCCTGGTGGCCGTGCCGGTCGGTGCGCTCCTCGGGGGCTGGCTGCTGCGGCGGCTCGGCCCGGCATACGTCGCGGCGCCGGGGCTGCTGATCAGCGCGCTGGCGCTCTTCCAGATGTCCACCTGGGGCGCGAATACCCTTGACTCCTGGCCGCTTCCGTCCACGATGCTCGCGCTCGCAGGTCTTGGTGTCGGCGTCGCGATCGCACCGGTCAACGACGCCGCTCTGTATGACGCGCCGCGCTCCGCGCACGGTGTCGCCTCGTCATTGGTGGTCGTCGCCCGGATGATCGGCATGGTCGTCGGCCTCGCGCTGCTGACCGCGATCGGGCTGCACCGCTTCTATGCGCGGGTGCAGTCGCTCAGCAACCCGAGCGAGGAGACGGTGACTGCTGCGGGCATCGTGCAGGTGCAGACGGTCTTCCTCGGCGCGGCGATCGTCGCGCTCGTCGCGGCTGCTGTGGCGTTGCTGCTCGGTCGCCAGGTGAGCGAGGTGGCCGACGAGCCCGCGGCGCGCGGCATCGGGGACGTCGCGCTCGACGATTGACGATCAGCCGTCCAGCGCGCCGGTGAACTCGTAGTCGACGAGTTCGGGCCCGGCGAGCTTGCGCTCGTATTCCACGACCGAGCCCGGCCAGAGGGTGCGGTTGCGACCCTCCTCGTCGAGATACCAGCTGGTGCAGCCACCGGACTGCCAGACGGTCGCCTTGCTGCGCTCATCGAGCTGCGCCATGTGTGCCGGCACCACCTGCGGCCGCACCGTGACGGCGGTCGCGCCGCGGTGGTCGCGGGCGTCGAGCAGCTTTGTCACCAATCCGATCTGCGCCTCGATCATCAGCACCACCGAGGTGTGCCCGAGCCCGGTGTTCGGGCCGAGCAGGAGGAACAGGTTGGGGTAGTGCGGCACGGTGACGCCGTAGTAGGACTCGATGCCGGCATCCCAATCGGCCTCCAGGGTGTGCCCCGCGAGGCCGGTCACATTGAGGTGCCGGTAGGAGCCGCTGACGTCGAAACCCGTTGCCAGCACGAGCACGTCGAGGTCATGGTGTGCGCCGTCGGCCGTGGTCACCCCGGTCGCGTCCGCGCCGGTGATCGACGAGGTCTCGACCGAGACATTGTCACGGGCCAGCGCCGGGAAGTAGGTGTTGGACATCGTGATGCGCTTGCAGCCCATCGTGTAGTCCGGCGTCAGCTTGGCCCGTAGCTGCGGATCCTTCACCGCCGAACGCATATGTGCCAGAGCGGCTTTCGAGGCTGCCTTCAGCAGGAGCGGTTGTTTGGTGAAGGCGAGCACGCGCAGCTCGTTCGCCGCCTTGATCTTTGCCCGGTGGGCCTTCATCAGCCACGGGCGCTTCTCGTAGGCGTCGACCAGCCACTCCGGATAGGCCGGGTCGACCTTCGGCAGCACCCAGATCGGTGTGCGCTGGAAGACCGTCAGGTGTTTGGCATCCTCAGCCAGGTGCGGAATCGCTTGCACCCCACTGCATCCGGTGCCGATGATGCCGACGCGTCTGTCGATCATGGTGGCGCCGGGATCCCAGGCGGCGGTGTGCATCACCTCGCCCTGGAAGGACTCGATGCCGGGTATGTCGGGCAGCACCGGGTCGTGCAGTGCGCCCACCCCGAGCACGACGGCGCCGGCGACTAGCTGATAGCTGTCGCCGTCCGGGGTGCCGACGGTTACGTGCCATGCGCCAAGACCCTCGTCAAACGTCATCCGCTGGACGGTGCTGCGCAACCGGATGCTGTCACGCAGGCCGTACTTCTCGACGCAGTAGAGCAGGTAGTCCTGGATCTCGTCGGAGGTCGCGTAGGCGCGTGACCAGTAGGGGTTGGGTTCGAACGAGAAGGAGTAGAGGTGGCTCGGGACATCGCACGCGCAGCCCGGATAGCGGTTGTCCCGCCAGGTGCCGCCGATCTCGTCGGCCTTCTCCAGGATGACGTAGTCCCGTCCGGATCGCTGGGCGGCGATTGCCATGCCGATGCCGGAAAAACCGGACCCGACGATGACCAGGTCGTGGTCGACGCGCGCACTCATGACGCCAACGTTACTTCGCGGCGGGTTGACTGCGGGAGAGCCGCCCTCAGCGAGGCGGCGGCCCGTATGGCGCCTGGTTGACCACCAGGACGTTGGTCTGCTGGTCGGCACCGCACGCCATCACCAGCGAGACGACCCAGCCGATGAACGACCAGCCCAACAGGAAGTTGAGCAGGAAGATCGCGCCCATGTTGGACCGGTTGCGGGTGACCGCGACCGCCCAGGGCAGCAGGTAGAAGAAGGTGATGACCGCGAGGATCCAGGCGAACACCACCAGACCGGTCGACACCGGCGGCCGGGCCGTCGACACCATCGGTGCGGGCAGGTATGCCGGTGGCGGGTACTGCTGCTGCGGCCAGCCCTGCTGCTGCTGCGGGCCGTTGTATGGCGCGACGGCGTGCGGCGGGTAAGGCTGCGGGTAGGGCTCGTGCTGCTTGGGTGGCTGTTGCGGAAGATGCTGCGTCGGCGCGACCGGCGCGTGTGCCTGTGTCGGGTGTGGCTCGTCATACGACATGTGATGCCCCCTGGCTGTTTTGTCGTGTGCCGTGACTCTAGCCCTCAGGGGTGACATCGCGGCGCCTGAACAGCGCGACCGCCACCGTCGTGAGCAGCGCCGCGACCACCAGGAGAAGGCCGAGCGGCAGCAGATCGTCGGTGGACGCGCCGCCCACCGGAGGCAGCTGCCGGAACGGCGAGAGGTCGAGCAGCCAGTCAGGCAAGGAGATCACCGCACCAAACCACTGGAGTGCGACCAGCACGCCGAGCACGATGAGACCGAGGCGGCTCCACGCGCCGCCGAGACCGACTCCCAGTGCGGCGACGCCGATGACGGTCCACACCGCCGGCAGCGCGCCGATCGACGACACGAGGATGGCGCCGACGTCGTTGCGTGCGCCACCGGCGAGCACGTAGGCACCGGCGAGGCCGGCGCCGAAGAGCATCAGCAGGGCGACGGCCCCGAGGAGCGCCCAGGTGAGATGCCCGAGGATGAGCTGCTCTCGTCGTACGGCAGCCGCCAGCAGCTGTTCCGCCCGGCCCGTCGCCTCCTCGCGGCTGAGCACGCCGAGTGCCAGGACGCCGTGTGCGGCCAGCACGACGGCGGCGATCGGGATGATCGCGGCGAAATAGACGTCGAGCAGAGTTGAGCCACCGCCCATCCGGCGCAGCATGTCCACCGCGGAGCCGGAGTCCTTGAGCAGGTCGAGCAGGCCGGAGGTGATGGCGCCGAGGGTGATGCCGGCGACGAGCGCCCCGATCATCCACGAGATCAGCGATCCGCGCTGCAAGCGGGCGGTCAGTCCGGCGAGGCCGGAGAGGTTGCCAGTGGCCGGGCCGAGCCGCGGCTGCACCACACCGGCGCCGAGGTCACGCCGCGACTCCAGCGCGAGTGCGATGACGAAAAGGATCGCGGTCGTCGGCACGAAAAGCAGGAGCACGAGCGGCCGTTCGTCGGCATACGGTCCGGCCTGCTGGGCGATGCCGATGGGGGACAACCAGGACAGGAAGCCCAAACGCGCGTTGCTGTCGCCGATCGCCCGCAGCAGGTATGCCGCGCCAAGCGTCGCACCGACCACGCCGCGTGCCGGACCGACGCGTTCGAAGACCTGCGCGGCCACGGCGCCGACGCCGGCGAAGAACAGTAGGCAACCGGCCGCACCCATTCCGGTGATTAACGAGCCACTCAGTGAAAGTCCCTGTGCCGCAAGCAATCCCGCCGTGATGACGGAGATCACGATGGACCAGCCGAGGCTGGCGAGGGCCGTTGTCGCGAGCGCAGTATGGCGGCCGAGCACGCCCGCACGCAGCAACTCGGTGCGCCCGGCTTCCTCCTCGGCGCGGGTGTGCCGCAGCAGGGTGAAGCCACCGACGAATCCAGCGAGCAGGCAGGTGAATCCGAGGACCCTCCAGGCCTGAAAGCCCCCCGCGTTGGACAGGTCGAAGGCCGGTCCGTAGAGCGCGAGCAGGGAGGGGTTGGCGTTCACCGTCGCGGTGGCCGACGCCTGTTCGGCGGCGGTCGGGTAGACGGTTTCGTAGGTGCCGACCGTGGCGGTGGGCATCGCGATCAGGATCGCCGTCCAGAGTGGCCACCAGATGCGGTCGCGGCGCAGCTCGAGTCGCAAGTAGGGCAGCAAACCGGTTGTCATCGTGTCGAATCCGACTCGTAGTAGGTGAGGAAGAGGTCTTCCAAGCTGGGTGGTGTGCAGGTGAGACTCTCAAGGCCGAGCGCGCCGAGTTGTTGCACGAGCGGTCCGACTGCGGTCGGGTCGGCCTGAGCCGCGACCTGAGTGCCGTCGTCGACGGGTGCGGTGCTGAGCTCGTGCACCCCGACGAGGCCGCGGAGTGCTTGCTCGTCCGGGGATTTGCGCACGACCGCCTCGACCTTCGAGCGCCCGAGGTGGCGCAAGTCGCTGAGCGTGCCGGAATCGATCGTCCGACCGGCCCGGATGATCGTCACCCGATCGCAGAGCCGCTCGACCTCGGAGAGGATGTGGCTGGAGAGCAGCACCGTGCGGCCGAGCTCCTTCTCCTCGGCGAGCGTGTCGCTGAAAGCCTTCTCCATCAACGGATCCAGGCCACTCGTGGGTTCGTCGAGGATGAGCAGATCGGCATCGGAGGAGAAGGCGGCGACCAGTGCGACCTTCTGCCGGTTCCCCTTGCTGTAGGTCCGGCTCTTCTTGCGTGTATCGAGCTCGAATCGCTCGATCAGCTGTGCTCGGCGGTCGCGATCGAGGCTGCCGTGCATCCGACCGAGCACGTCGATCACCTCTCCACCACTCAAGCTCGGCCAGAGGTTCACATCGCCGGGGACGTAGGCCAGGCGTCGGTGGAGGGAGGCGGCGTCCCGCCACGGGTCGCCGCCGAGCAGGGTAGCGGTCCCACCGTCCGCCCGACTCACCCCGAGCAGGGTGCGGATGGTCGTGGACTTCCCCGCGCCGTTGGGTCCGAGGAAGCCGTGCACCTCGCCGGTGCTCACCTGGAGGTCGAGGCCGTCCAGGGCGGTGGTGCGGCCGAATCTCTTGACGAGGCCCTGCACGTCGATTGCTGTCGTCATACTCCCGACTGTAGCTAAGTTTCAGTAATTTGTGAAACATAGAAAACTAGCAAAACATGACCTATCCTCCGCAGGTATGACGCCTCGCAGCCGCCGATCGCCCGCACCGGCTGCAGCGCGCCGTGCCTTCGTCGAGACACTCGGTGACGAACTCACGAGGGCCGGCATGAACCGTATGGCGGCCCGGGTCTTCGCCGCTCTCGTCTCGACGGACGAAGGACGCCTGACCGCCGCCGACCTGCAGGAGTCGCTGCATGCCAGCGCCGGCGCGATCTCCGGGGCGGTGCGCTATCTCGAGCAGGTGCACATGGTCGAGCGCTCGCGGCCATTGGGCAGCCGCCGCGACGAATTCAGCGTCGCCGACGACATCTGGTACGAAGGCCTGCTGCACCGTGGATCGGTGATTGACCGGTGGCACGAGGTGATGTCCGACGGCGCGGTGCAACTCGGCGCGGACACTCCTGCCGGCGAGCGACTTGCGCAGATGGCCGACTTCTTCGCGTTCTTGCAGGTGGAGATGCCCGCGCTGCTGGAGAAGTGGCGCTCGCAGCGCGGCTGAGTCGGACGGGGCGTGCATAAGTCGAAACGGTTGCGGGTTGTGCGCGCTGCTGGGGCAGGGGGCGTGCATAAGTCGAAACGGTTGCGGGTTGTGCGTGCTGTTGGGGGCAGGGGGCGTGCATAAGTCGAAACGGTTGCGGGTTGTGCGTGCTGTTGGGGGTGGGGGCGTGCATAAGTCGAAACGGTTGCGGGTTGTGCGCGCTGTTGGAGAAGTGGCGCTCGCAGCGCGGTTGAATCCTTCCGGAGCGTCACGTCGCATTCGTGCCAGCGCTCCGCCGTCGGATCGGGTTCCATCGTCGCTAGTTGGTGCCGGGTCGGCCGGCCACGGAGAGGCTGCTGTGCGAGTTGCGTTGGTAACCGGGGGAAATCGGGGCATCGGGATGGAGGTGGCGCGGGGTCTAGCTGCTGCCGGTCATCACGTTGTGATCGGGTCGCGGAACCGTGCGACGGGTCAGTGCGTCGCGGACGACATTGTGAAGCAAGCAGGTTCGGCCGGTGCAGTCCAGTTGGATGTGACGGATGCGACGGAGGTCACTGCTGCTGCCGATCGAATCGGGCAGGCGCACGGTCGACTCGACGTTCTAGTGAACAACGCAGGTGTCTTGCCGGAAGCCCGTGGCGATGCCGCGGAAGTTATCGACGTGCGGCTGTTCCGAGAGACGTTCGAAACAAACCTCTTCGGCGCCGTCTCGGTCACCGAGGCATTTCTGCCGCTACTACGAGCTGGCGATGCCGGCCGCATCGTTAATGTCAGCACGATCATGGGCTCGCTGACCGATCAGACCGATCCGAGCTCGCCCTACTACGCGCTGACGATGCCGGCCTACCAGGCGTCGAAGGCCGCGCTGAACAACGTGACGATCGCGTTGGCGAAGCAACTGGTGCAGACGCCCATCAAGGTCACCTCGGTCTGTCCGGGGTTCGTGCAGACCGACCTCACCCCGATGAACCGCAGCCAGGCGCCGCTCACTGCTGCGCAGGCGGCCGAGATCGTCATACGGGCAGCGACACTGCCGGCAGAAGCGGAGAGCGGGACGTTCGTCGATGCCGACGGCCCCGTCCCCTGGTGAAGCTCAGGCAGGTAGCGCCGCGACTGCCTCCAGCTCCACCAGCTGGTCCGGATAGCCGAGCACGCTCACGCCGGTGAGCGTGCTGGGCACGTCGTGGTCACCGAACGCCTTCGCCACCACGTCCCAAGCGCTGACCAGATCGTCACGAGAAGTCGTCGCGACCAGGACTCTGGTGTAAATGACGTCCTGCAGGGTGGCACCGGCGTCCTGCATCGCCGTCAACAGATTGGCGACGCACTGCCGCGCCTGACCGGCCACGTCACCGATCGCCACTGTTGCGCCGTCCGCATCGAGAGGGCACGCACCGGCGAAATAGACTGGACGAGAAGCAGTTTCGGTTGTCGCGGCATACGCGTAGGGGGCGGTGTCGGACAGCGCCGACGAACGGATCAGCTGCACGGGACTCATGCTCGCCAGCCTATGGAGTCAGCATTTCCCGAGCGAGCCATTTGATCCAGTCGGCGATCTCGGACTCGGCGATCGGCGTCGCGTGCCGTCCGGCGGCCTGGATCGCGCGTTTGCCGCTGCCCCCGAAGCACTCGAACAGTGCCAGCTGACCCTCCAGCGGAAAGATCTCGTCGTCCTGCTGCACGTGCAACAGGACCGGTGCGGTGATCCGCGTGGCGGCTTCCGCGTGCCGCCGTGGGGTGTCGAGAGCTGCCAAAGACGGTGGAGCTGCACGCAGGCCGAATTTGCCGAAAACCGCGCAACGCAAGCGCTGTTCGAGGGCAGCCGCAAGAGGTATGCCGAACCGCGCACCCATCGAGAGCCCCACGACGCCGACTCGGTCGGGGTCGATGCTGCCGCGTGCGGCCAGCAGGTCGAGCCCGGTCAGCCAGTCGCCGGTCATCCGGTCGAGCACGACGTCCATGCCGGTGCGCGCCAGCCGGGTCTGGTAGTCGCCGGACCCGGGTGCGGCCGCGCGTTCGCCATGCAATGGCCCGTCGATCGCGTATGACGCAACGCCCTCTCGCGCAAGGCGATTGGCGAGGTCCAGGTTGCGCGCCGACAGCTTGTGACCGCTGCCACCGTGACCGAGCAACACCACCGGCGGGGGAGGAGCCGACGGGTCGGTCGCCGAGGGTGCCCAGAACACCCCCGGCGCCGGGCCGCCAACGACCTCCACCTGGTCAGTCCAGCGTGACCAGCACCGGGGCGTGATCGGAGGCGCCCTTGCCCTTGCGCTCCTCGCGGTCGATCTCGGCGTGTGTCACGCGCTCGGCCAGCGCGGGGGAGCCGAGCGCGAAGTCGATGCGCATGCCCTGTCGCTTCGGGAAGCGCAATTGCGTGTAATCCCAGTAGGTGTAGACGCCAGGGCCGGGTGTGTAAGGCCGGACCAGGTCGGCGAAGCCGGCGTCGACGACCGCGCGGAATGCCGCTCGCTCCGGCGCGGTGACGTGGGTCTTGCCCTCGAAAAACTCCACGCTCCAGACGTCTTCGTCGGTCGGCGCGATGTTCCAGTCGCCCGCGAGCAGGATCTGCGCGTCGTCCTGCTCGGCCAGCCAGCCCGCCGCGGCGTCCCGCAGCTTGGCCAGCCAATCGAGTTTGTAGGCGTAGTGCGGGTGTCCGACCTCGCGACCGTTGGGCACGTAGAGCGACCACACCCGCATGCCGTCGACCGTTGCGCCGATCGCGCGCGCCTCGGCGACTGCCGGGTCGCCATACATCGGCATGTTGGGGAAACCGACCTCGACGTCGTCCAGCCCGGCGCGGGAGACGATCGCGACGCCGTTCCACTGGTTGAGGCCGTGCATCGCGACGTCATAGCCGGCAGCGCTGAGCGGCAGCACCGGGAACTGGTCGTCGCGGCACTTGGTCTCCTGTAGCAGCAGCACGTCCAAGTCGTGCCGCTGCAGCACCTCGACGACGCGGTCGATGCGAGAGCGGATGGAGTTGACGTTCCAGGTCGCGATGCGCACGGCCCCAACCTACGTGGCTTTAGTTGGCGACGGTGAACCCGCGTCCGGCGGTGCTCGACCGAGTCGGAGACAAGTGGACCGTGCTGGTCGTCAGCGCCCTGGCCGATGGTCCGATGCGCTTCACCGCGCTGGACGACCGGATCGGGGGCCCGAGTGTGCCGCCGCACGTCGAATACGAACTCACCGACCTCGGCCGGTCCCTGCGCGAGCCGATCGACGTGCTGCGCGACTGGGCGGAGCAGCACATCGCCTCGGTGGTCGCGCACCGCGAGGGATTCGACGACGTTTCCGCATAGACTCCCGGGCGTATCTACGCTGACCCGACAGATGGGCGGAGAAATCCCTATGGCCACCGCACTCGTCACCGGCGCGAGCGCCGGCATCGGCAAGACCTTCGCCACCGAACTCGCGTCCCGCGGACACGACCTGGTGGTTGTCGCACGCAACAAGCAACGACTCGAGGAGCTGAAGGCGCAGCTTGAGCAGCGACACAACGTCGCGGTCGAGGTCCTGCCGGCCGATCTCAGCGAGCGACTCGACGTGCAACTGGTGGCCGACCGGCTTGCCGACCCGGCGCGACCGGTCGACCTGCTGGTCAACAACGCCGGATACGGATTGAAGAAGTCGTTCCTGCAGAACGACATTCGCGACGAGGAGGAGTTGCTCGCCGTGCTCGTCCGGTCCGTCGTCGTGCTCTCCCACGCCGCCGCCACCGCCATGCGCGAACGTGGCCACGGCGCGATCATCAACGTCTCGTCGGTCGCCGGTTTCCTCGCGTCCGGCACCTACTCGGCGGCCAAGTCCTACGTCACGGTCTTCTCCGAGTCGCTCGCCGGCGAGCTCAAGGGCAGCGGGGTCACCGTCACCGCGCTGTGCCCGGGTTTCACCCGCACCGAGTTTCACGACCGAGCCGGCATCAAGGGCCAGGGCGCACCCGATTTCATGTGGTTGCAGGCGGATTCGCTGGTGAAAGAGTGCTTGGACGACGTCGACAAGGGCAAGGTCGTGTCGATCCCGGGCATCCAGTACAAGCTCGCTGCCGGGGCGTTGCGGGTGCTGCCACGGCCGATCGTGCGCACCGGCAAGCTGGTCCGCCGGCACCGTCCCAAGTAATGGAAGGACATGATGCAGCCATGACCGACAACGCGATCCAGACCATCCGCGACACCCTGCTCGAGCTGATCAAGCAGCAGGCGGTCGTGCACCAGCGGGTGACGCTCTCCTCGGGCAAAGAGGCCGATTACTACGTCGATCTGCGCCGCATCACCCTCTCCGGAGTCGCCGCGCCGCTCGTCGGTCAGGTGATGCTCGACCTCACCAAGGACCTGTCGTATGACGCGGCCGGCGGCCTGACCATGGGCGCGGACCCGGTTGCCACCTCGATGTTGCACGCCGCCGCGGCCGACGGTCGCTCCCTGGACGCGTTCGTAGTGCGCAAGGCGGGCAAGGCGCACGGATTGCAGCAGCGCATCGAAGGCCCGTCGATCAAGGGCCGGCGCGTCGTCGTCGTCGAAGACACTTCCACGACAGGCGGATCCGCGCTCGAAGCGGTGAAGGCCGTGCGCGAGGCGGGCGGTGAAGTGGTCGCCGTCGCGGTCATCGCCGACCGCGACACCGGCGCGCGCGAGCGCATCGAGGCCGAAGGCGTGACCTATCTCACGGCATACGGCCTGTCGGAGCTCGGACTGGCCTGACCTGCCGCGTTTGCGCAGGTCAACGCCCCTGCTGCCCGACGTCTCACACGCCGCGCGGCACAGCCGTGAGGCAGCGGTGACGTCCAGGTAACACGGGCGCGACACCCGCCGAAACACGTCGTTCCTACCTTCGTCCGGCAAGAGCCCGTCACCCGGCGGGCGCCTGCCTCACGGAGGACCACATGGCTGCGACGGCGCAAACGCGCACGCTGGCACCGCCCACCGACCACGGTCTGGTGCACGGCCCGGGCCGCTGGATCAGCGGCTGGGACCCGGAGCACCGCGGCCAGTGGGAGACGGCCGGTCGCCGCACGGCCCGCCGCAATCTGACCGCCTCGGTCTACGCCGAGTTCCTCGGCTTCGGCGTCTTCGCGCTGTGGAGCATCGTCGTGCCCCAGCTGCCCAGGTACGGCTACACCGGCGCATCGGCGCTCACCGACAGCCAGCAGTTCTGGCTGCTGTCGATCCCGACCTTGGTCGGGGCAGCGTTGCGGATTCCTTACTCGCTCGCTGTTCCCCGCTTCGGCGGCCGCAACTGGACGATCGTCTCTGCGTTGCTCCTGCTGATGCCGACGATCGGTCTCGCGCTCGCGATCGGGATGCACGCAGGCTTCCCCATCCTTCTGACGATGGCGGCGCTCGCCGGTTTCGGCGGTGGCAATTTCGCCTCGTCGATGACCAACATCTCCTTCTTCTACCGCGACGCGGAGAAGGGAAAAGCGTTGGGCATCAACGCAGCCGGCGGCAACATCGGCACGGCGGCGGTGCAGTTCGCAGTGCCGGTCGTGATCACCCTGGGCGCGGCCTACTCGACCGGCCGCCCCAACCTGCCGGTCGCCGGGTGGCTCTTCGTCCCCCTCGTGCTGATCGCGGCGGTCTGGGCGTGGCGCCGGATGGACAACCTCAGTGAGGCACGCTCCGAGCCAGGCACGTATGCCGCGGCAGTGCGCGCCACACACACCTGGGTGTTGTCCTTCATCTACTTCGGCACGTTCGGCTCGTTCATCGGCTTCGCCGGCGCGTTCCCGAAGATCATGAACGACGCATTCCCGGGCAGGGGCAGCTACGTGATCCTCGGCGCCGGAGTCACCCTCGCCTTCCTCGGCGCGTTCGTGGGGTCGCTGTCCCGACCGCTCGGCGGTGTCGTTGCCGATCGGCTGAGCGGCTGGCTGGTCACGGTCGTGTCGTTCCTGGCGATGGGCGTCGGTGCGCTGGGCGTGATCGAAGCGTTGCAGGCGAAGAGCTTCGGTTGGTTCATGGTGACCTTCCTGTGGATGTTCGTCTTCACCGGCATCGGCAACGGGTCCATCTACCGGATGATCCCGGCCGTATTCGCAGCAACCGCAACCGATTCGAGCGTGGCTGCCCGCCATACGGCTCGGAAGGTCGCGGCGGGTGCCATCGGGATCGTCGGAGCGATCGGTGCCTTCGGCGGCTTCGTGATCCCGCAGGCGTTCTCAATCGCGAAGTCGCACAGCATCGACGCGGCGCACCCCACCGGCACGATCATCCCGGCGCTGTGGCTCCTCGTCGTGCTGTATGCCGTGATGGCGCTGGTCACCTGGGCCGTCTACGGCGGCAAGCGCGCCTACCTCAGGGGTGCACGCATCTGATGCCTGTCGAAACCCATTGCCCCTACTGCGCATTGCAATGCGCGATGACGCTCACGCCAACGACTGGCGGCGGGGTCGAGGTAGCTCCTCGCGACTTCCCGACCAATCGTGGTGGCCTCTGCCAGAAGGGCTGGACATCTGCCACGGTGTTGACTAGCCCCGACCGGCTCACCACGCCGTTGGTGCGGGACGCTCACGGCGCGTTGACCCAGGCGAGCTGGGAGCAGGCCTACGAGCGCATCGTGGCCGGAGTCCGCGCTGCGCAGCAGGCTGCCGGAAAGGATGCGGTCGCGGTCTTCGGCGGAGGTGGGCTCACCAACGAAAAGTCCTACACCATAGGCAAATTCGCCCGCGCCGCGCTCGGCACTTCTCGGATCGACTACAACGGCCGGTTCTGCATGTCGTCCGCCGCGGCCGCCGGCGGTCGGGCCTTCGGGTTGGACCGGGGTCTGCCGTTCCCACTCGCCGATCTCGGTGGCGCGGCCAGCGTGCTGCTGGTCGGCAGCAACCTCGCCGAGACGATGCCGCCATCCGTGCAGCATCTGGCGGGCGTGCGCCGGCGCGGCGGACTCATCGTCGTCGATCCGCGGCGATCGGCAACGGCTGCGCTGACCGAGGACGGCGGCGGCATACATCTGCAGCCGCTGCCGGGCGCGGACATCGTCGTGCTGCTCGGCCTGCTGCACCTACTGGTCGCGGCGGGCGACACGGACGAGGGCTATCTGGCCGGTCGTGTCGACGGTTGGGCGGAGGTGAAGGCGAGTTGTGCTCTCTGGTGGCCCGAACGGGTCGAGCGGGTCACCGGCATACCGACTGACGAACTACGAGCGGCTGCAAGACTTTTCGCCGCGGCGGCGCCCGGCAACGGAGGTGCCGGCGCCTACCTGCTCACCGGTCGCGGCGCGGAGCAGCACGCTCATGGCACCGACACGGTCACCGCGGCTATCAACCTGGCGCTCGCGCTCGGACTCGTCGGACGAGTCGGATCCGGCTACGGGTGCGTGACCGGACAGGGCAACGGTCAGGGTGGCCGAGAGCACGGTCAGAAGGCCGACCAGCTGCCGGGATATCGCAAGATCGACGACCCGGCGGCGCGAGCACACGTCGCGGCGGTGTGGGGCGTGGAGGAGGAGGCCCTGCCAGGAGCGGGGCTTCCGGCCGTCGAACTGCTCGATGCCCTCGGCCTGCCCGGTGGCCCGAGCGTGCTGTTCGTGCACGGCGCAAACCCCGCCGTCAGCGGCCCGGACGCCGGCCACGTGCGGGAGCGTCTCGCCGCACTGGACCTGCTGGTGGTCGCCGACTTCGTGTTGTCAGAGACGGCGCAACTGGCCGATGTGGTGCTACCGGTGCCGCAATGGGCCGAGGAAGAGGGCACGATGACCTCGTTGGAAGGTCGGGTGCTGCGCCGACGACGTGCTGCAGCGTCACCCCCTGAGGTTCGTGACGAGTTGCAGATCTGGCACGACCTAGCCCAACTGCTCGGATCGCCAGCCCATTTCGAGACCGATCCGGACCGGGTGATGGACGAGCTCGCCCGCGCCAGCAGCGGGGGAGTGGCCGACTACGGCGGCGTCGCCCACGGCCGATTGGACGGCGGCGAGCCGGTGTTCTGGCCGTGCCCGGACCTCGACCATCCTGGCACCCCGCGCCTGTTCCTCGACCGCTTCGCGACGCCCAACGGGCGTGCTCGCATGGTCGCGGTCACGCCCCGACCGGTCGACGACGACCTGCGGCCGGACGCACCGGTCCATCTCATCACCGGGCGTCTGCTGCAGCACTACCAATCGGGCGCGCAGACCCGGCTGGTGCCGGAGCTCATGCGCGGCGAACCGAGGGCATTCGTGCAGGTGCATCCCGTGCTGGCCGAACGGCTCGGTGTCGAGGAGGGCGCCGATCTGCGCGTCACCTCATCCCGTGGCACAGTGACCGCACCCGCCCGGCTCTCGACCGACATCCGACCGGATTGCGTCTTCGTGCCGTTCCACTTCCCCGGTGAGCAGAGCGTCAATCTGCTCACCAATCCCGCCACCGACCCGATCTCCGGCATGCCGGAGTTCAAGGTCTGCGCCGTCCAGGTCGTTCCCGCATGAGCACGTGCACGCAGCGCATCGTGGTGATTGGACACGGCATGGTCGCCGCTCGGCTGCTGGACCAAATAGGCCGGGACGCAACCGAACACACGCAACTCGGCATCACCGTCCTCGGCGCGGAACCGCACCGTCCCTACAACCGGCTCCTGCTCGGCGAAGTGCTCGCCGGACGGACCGACCTCGGCGGGCTGACCCTGCCCGATCCGACGATCCACGACGGCATCACACTCCGGGTATGCCGCGGTGTCACCGCAGTTCGCATCGATCGGACCGCGCGGCTGGTGTATGCCGACGACGGCAGCGTCCACCCCTACGACCGCGTCGTCTTCGCGACCGGCGCTGAACCACGCATTCCGGTGAACACCTCGCAGCCACAAGGAGTGCGCGCGTTGCGCGACCTCGACGACTGTCGCGAGCTGCTCGCCGCGACCGCGCACCTGCGGCACGTCACGGTCGTCGGCGGTGGCCTGCTCGGCATTGAGTTGGCCTGTGCTTTGCGCACCCGCGGTCTCGAGGTGGCACTCGTGCACCGCGGCGAGCACCTCATGGACCGGCAACTCCCCGCCGATGCGGCGACCGTCGTGCGAGATCAGCTGTCACAGCTGGGGATTCACGTGCACACCGGCATCGAGGACACGACCGCGCATCACGAGCAGGACCGGCTCAGCTCAGTCCTGTTGTCCGACGGCACCGAGCACCGGACCGATCTGGTCGTCGCCAGCGCCGGTGTGCAACCTCGCACCGCGCTCGCCGCGGAGGCAGGGCTGCCGGTGCGTGACGGCATCGTGGTCGGTGACGACCTTTGCAGCCCAGCCGATCCATCGATGGCCGCGATCGGTGACTGCGCCGAGACAGCCGACGGCTGTCCCGGTCTGCTCGCGCCGGGTTGGGAGCAGGCCGACCGACTTGCCCGATCCTTGCTCGGCCAGCCGGATCCTCCTGCCCGGCAAGCAGATCCGATGATCGTGAAGCTGAAGGCAGTGGGGTTGGACGTCCTGACGGTCGGTGAGACGTCCCTCCCGATGCCCGGTGCCCGCACGGTCAGCCTGCACGACCCTCAAGGCGGCCGGTCCGTCCAGGTCACCGTGGACGGTGGTCGAGTGGTGGCCGCGGTGTGTGTCGGTGCGCCGAAGGTCGCGGCAGAGCTGACGCTCAGCTACGAGCGCGCCACGGTGATACCCGTCGACCCGGCACTGCTGCTCGTGCCGGCTGCCACCACGGCAGCTGTGCCGATCAGCGACAACCCGACCACGATGCCGTCGGCAGCAACTGTGTGCCGGTGCAACGGCGTCGACAAGAAGATGATCATCGATGCCCACCTCGCCGGTGCTCGTGATCTGGCGGCGATCGCTGCCCGCACCCGCGCCACCACCGGATGCGGCGGCTGCCGTGAGGTCGTGTGCGGCCTCCTGGAGTGGATGGATCAGGCGAACCCACCCGACCGCGATGTTGCACAGCCGAAACATGACGGCAACGGCACCGGAAACACGCCGTTCGTAGATTCTCCGGAACAAGCACAGGAGGCGTCCCGATGAGTGAACTCGTAAAGCACGTCGTGGTGATCGGCGGTGGCATGGTGGCCCACCGCTTCGTCGAGGCGCTGCGTAGCCGGGGCGAGTCCGGACTGTGGCGGGTGACCGTGATCGCCGATGAGCCGCGTCCGCCATACGACCGGGTAGCGCTCACCACCTACTTCACCGGGCGCGATCCAGAAGACCTGCACCTGGGTGACGACGCCCTCTGGCAAGACCCAATGGTCAATCTGCGCAAGGGGATCCGAGCAACTCACATCGATCGCGACGGTCGTCAGGTGAGGCTGGCAACCGGTGAGACGATCGACTACGACCACCTGGTGCTCGCCACGGGCTCGTACGCCGCACTGCCACCGGTCGAGGGCAACGACCTGCGCGGCTGCTTCGTCTACCGCACCATCGACGACGTCGCCGCCCTCCGTGGGTATGTCGAGGCGCTTCGTCGCGAACGCCCCGGGCAGCCGGTCCGCGGCGCGGTCGTCGGCGGCGGACTGCTCGGTCTGGAGGCTGCCGGAGCCCTGCGTGAGCTGGGTGCGCAGAGCACGGTGGTCGAGTTTGCCCCGCGCCTCATGCCACTGCAGGTCGACGACGGCGGCGGGGCCCAGCTGCGCTCCCTCATCGAGGCGCTCGACGTCCAGGTGCGCACCGGCACGGCAACCGCCAAGGTGCTGGGGGCCCGACGCGGCCTGGTCACCGGGATGCGATTTGCCGACGGGCCCGACCTGGACGTCGACGTGGTTGTCTTCGCCACGGGCGTGCGACCGCGCGACGAGCTCGCTCGAAGCGCCGGCCTCGCCGTCGGTGAACGCGGCGGAGTAGTGGTCGATTTGAGTTGTGGGACAACGGATTCGGCGATCTCCGCAATCGGCGAGGTCGCGTGCATCGACGGTCGCGTGTGGGGTCTGGTCGCACCCGGCTACGCGATGGCCGAGGTCGTCGCCGACCGCTTGCTCGGTGGGAGCGCGACCTTCCCCGGCGCCGACTCGTCGACCAAACTGAAGCTGCTCGGTGTCGACGTGGCCTCCTTCGGCGACGCGTTCGCCACCGCGCCGGGCTGCCTCGAAGTCGTCTACGCCGATGCGGTTGCCGGCGTCTACAAGAAGCTGGTCGTCTCCGATGACGCGCGCACTCTGCTCGGCGGCATTCTCGTCGGCGACGCATCGTCATACGCAGCTCTCCGCCCGCTGGTCGGCACCGAGCTCGCGGCCGACCCGAGCGTCTATCTGGTCCCGGACACCGGGGGACTCCCGCTCGGCGATGACCTGCCCGACGAGGCGACGGTCTGCTCGTGCAACAACGTGAGCGCCGCCCAGGTGCGTGGCGCAGTGACTGACGGCGGATGCTGTTCGCTGGCCGAGGTGAAAAGCTGCACGAAGGCCGGAACCAGTTGCGGCTCTTGCCTTCCCCTGGTCAAGAAGCTCGCCGACACGGCGCTGGAGGCTGCGGGTGTCGCGGTGAGCCGCGGCCTCTGCGAGCACTTCGAGTTGACCCGCGCCGAGCTCTTCAACGCCGTGCAGGTCACCGGTGCCCGCACGTTCAGCGAGATCGTGGAGCGGCACGGGCGCGGTCGAGGCTGCGACATCTGCAAACCGGTGGTCGCCTCGGTCCTCGCCAGCCTGTATGGCGGCCACATCCTCGACGGGGAACAGGGCACTCTGCAGGACACCAATGACCACATGCTGGCCAATCTGCAGAAGGACGGCACCTATTCGGTGGTGCCGCGCATTCCTGGCGGTGAGGTCACTCCCGAGGGATTGATCGAAATCGGCCGGATCGCAAAGGATTTCGATCTCTACACCAAGATCACCGGAGGTCAGCGCATTGACATGTTCGGCGCACGGGTCGAGCAGCTCCCGTTGATCTGGCGCCGGTTGGTCGATGCCGGTTTCGAGAGCGGTCACGCCTATGGCAAGTCGCTGCGCACGGTGAAGTCGTGCGTCGGTCAGAGCTGGTGCCGATACGGCGTGCAGGATTCGGTGGCGATGGCGATCAGGCTCGAATTGCGTTATCGCGGACTGCGATCGCCGCACAAACTCAAGCTCGGGGTCTCTGGCTGTGCGCGTGAGTGTGCAGAGGCACGGGGCAAGGACGCCGGGGTCATTGCGACCGAGAAGGGCTGGAACCTCTACGTAGGGGGCAACGGCGGCTTCACGCCCCGGCACGCTCAGCTGCTTGCCGAGGATCTCGACGACGAGGGGCTGATCCGGGCGATCGACCGGTTCTTCGTCTACTACATTCGCACCGCCGACCGGCTGCAGCGCACGGCTCCCTGGTTGGAGGAGCTGCCCGGCGGCATCGACCACCTGCGTGACGTAGTGCTGGACGACGCGCTCGGAATCGCCGCCGATCTGGACGCTGCCATGGAGCAGCATGTTGCGTCATACAGTGACGAATGGCGGGACGTGCTGGAGGATCCCGAGAAGCTTGCGCGGTTCACCTCGTTCGTGAACGCGACAGACGTGCCCGATCCCACGCTGCGCTACGAGCAGGAGCGCGGGCAGCGCCGACCGGTGCTGGTCGCCGGGGACCGGATCGAGGTCCGCGGATGACCTGGCACGCCGTCAGCCCGCTCGATGCACTCCCACGGGACCGCGCGGTCGCTGCACTGCTCGACGACCACCAGATCGCCCTGGTGCGTCTTGCCGACGACCAAGTCTTCGCGGTGGACCATCTGGACCCGTTCAGCGGTGCCCATGTGATGGCGCGCGGCATCGTCGGCAGTGCGACGGTGGACGGCGTCGAGGTGCCAACCCTCAGTTCGCCGATGTTCAAGCAGGCGTTCGATCTGCGCACCGGCAGGTGCCTGGCCGATGACAGCAAGTGTCTTGCGATCTGGGACGTGCGTCTGCGAGATGGGATGATCGAGGTTCGGTCGCGTGTTCCCGGTGCGGCCGAGGACCGACCCGAGGTGGCTTCATGACCGAATTCGTCGCACTTGACCTGACCGGCCGTCGCACCGTGGTCGTCGGCGGCGGCCCCCGCTCCGCGCAGCGGGTGTCGGTGCTGCTGGCCGAGGGCGCCCTCGTGCGGGTCGTCGCGCCGGCCCTCTGCGAAGAACTTCAGGCCATGTATGCCGAGCCGGCCTCCTTCGACTGGACTGCCCGCGAGGTGGAGCCGGCCGATCTTGACGACGCCTGGTGGGTGGCGGCACCGGACGCGACGGTCGCCGAGCGCGCCGCGATCGACGGATGGGCCGCGCAGCGACGGGTCTTCGTGGAGCAGCAAACGGCCCGGGTGCTGGATCAAGGTGATCTCGACACCCTGGTCACCGAGTCGGCGATCTCCTTGCGGCGCATGGAAGCCGGCGGGAAGGTGGTGCTGGTCGGCGGCGGCCCCGGTGCGGACGATCTGATCACCGTCCGCGGTCGGCGCGAGCTCGCCCGCGCGGACGTCGTCATCACCGATCGGCTGGCTCCCGTCGGACTGCTTCGCGCACTCGGCTCGACCGCGGAGATCATCGACGTCGGCAAGACCCCGCACCACCACCCGGTGCCGCAGGCCGAGATCAACGACCTGCTGATCGAGCGTGCTCGACGTGGCGACTACGTCGTACGGCTCAAGGGAGGGGACCCGTTCCTGCTCGGCCGCGGCGGCGAGGAGATGCTCGCCTGTCGCGCGGCGGGAGTGCCGGTCGAGGTGGTGCCGGGCGTGACCTCGGCCTTCGCCGCTCCGGCGGCTGCCGACGTCCCGGTCACCCATCGTGGGGTTGCGCACGGGGTGCTGGTGATCTCGGGTCACGACGATCTCGACGTGCCGACCCTTGCCGCCTGGCAACAGACGATCGTCGTGCTGATGGGGATGGGGCGCCTGCGTGAGCTGGCGGTTTCACTCGTCCGGGCCGGAAAGCCGGGCCAGACACCGGTGACCGTCGTGCACCGCGCTTGGACACCAGAGCAGCGCGTCGTGACCGGCGACCTGGACACCATCGCCGACCGGGTCGCCGATGCCGGTGTGGGCAATCCCTCGGCCATCGTCATCGGCGACGTCACGCGCGTGTTCGACGAGAGCGACGATGGCTGATCTGCAGGGCTGCCGGATCGTGCTCACCGGACAACGGCGGTCAGCAGAGCTCGCTGCCGCACTGGAACGCCGTGGAGCGACCGTCGACCACGCGGCAACGCTGTCCGTGGTCCCGCACGTTGACGATGCCGAACTCCTTTCGCGCACCAGGGAACTCATCGCCTCCCCACCTGACTGGGTGATCATCACCACCGGCGTCGGCTTCACCGGCTGGATGGAGGCTGCGGACGCCGCCGGCCTGGCCGCCCCGCTGGTGGACCTGCTGAGCCACGCCCGGCTGGTGGCGCGCGGGCCGAAGGCGCGCGGTGCGTTGCAGGCGGCCGGACTGACCGCCGACTGGGTTGCCGAGTCCGAGACCAGCGCGGAGATTCGTGATTTCCTGCTCACCGAGGGGGTAGCGGGACGACGCATCGCTGTGCAGCACCACGGAGCCGGCGCGGACGGGCTGGACGAGGCATTCGATGAAGCCGGCGCCGACGTGTGCTCGCTGGTCGTCTACCGGTGGGGACCCGCCCCCGACCCGGCGGCGGTCGTCGACGCGGTGCACCGTGTCGCGCGGCAGGATTGCGACGCTGTCACCTTCACCGCTGCCCCCGGTGCTGCGGCCTTCCTGGACGCCGCCGAACGGGAGGGCGTCTTGGCCGATGTTGTCTCCGCGTTCGCCGATCCAGCGGGTGTGCTGGCCGCTGCTGTCGGTGACACGACCGCAAAACCGTTGCGGGACAAGGGCATCGAGCCATTGGTGCCGGACCGCTTCCGGATGGGCGCACTCGTGCGGGTGCTGGTCGCCGAGTTGGTCGAGCGTCGTGGGCTGCGCGTGCAGACGGCCGCCGGTGAGCTGCGGCTGCTCAGCGGTGCCGCGTTGCTCGATGGACAGGTGCTCGCCCTTTCGCCGGCCAGCCTCGCGGTGCTGCGGGTGCTCGCCGAGGCAGGCGGTGCGGTGGTGTCCCGCGCCGACATTCTCGCCTCGCTACCGGGTGGGTCGACCGACCTGCACGCCGCCGAGATGGCGGTCTCGCGGCTCCGGGAGACGACGCGCGGGCACGATCTGATCACTACCGTGGTGAAACGTGGTTACCGACTCGACGTTCGCCAACTCGCCTGACCGCGCCCTCGTCCTGGTCGCGCACGGCACTGACAGCCTGGCGGGTCGTCTGGTCGTCACCGAGCTGCGCGACAAGGTGGCGACGCTCCTTCCGGCGGTGCGGGTCGTCGACGCCTACGTCGACGTGCAGCAACCGTCGCTGTCCGAAACGGTGAAATCGCTTGCCGGCGAAGATGTTCCGACTGTTGTGATCCCGCTTCTGTTGTCCGCGGGCTACCACATGCAGGTTGACGTCGCTGACGCCGTGGGCACCTACCCCGGCGCCGTCGGGGCGAGCTCACTCGGGCCGCATCCAGTGCTCGCGCAGGTGCTGCGCGACCGTCTCATCGGTGCCGGCGCCTTGCCCGACAAGCCAGTGGTGCTCGCGGTTGCCGGATCGTCTCGCTCCGAAGGGGCGCGTGACGCGCGGCGCGCTGCGTCATACCTGCAGGAGGTGTGGGGTGGCCCGGTGAGCCTCGGATACCTCTCTGCCGCAACGCCTTCGGTCGATGAGGTAGTGGCGCGGACACCCGATGCGGCGGTCGCGAGCTACCTGATCGGTCCAGGCTTCTTCCACGACCGGTTACGCGCCCTCGACGTGGCCGTGACCGATCCGCTCGGTGCCGACGACCGCATCGCAAGACTCGTCGTCGAGAGTTATCGCAAGCTTGCGACCTGACTGAATTCGACACTGTCGGCTCGCGACATGAGGCAGCGGCGTCCACCGGGCCGAATCGGTGGACGCCGCTCGTCGTGGAGCCGCCGAGTTACTTGGCGGCGGCTCGATATGCCTCGATCGAGGTCGGGGCGTCCGGCTTCACCAGCTCCGGCAGCACCTTGTCGAACTTGGTCGCGAGTCGCATGCTCGGCAGCACCCGGTATGGATTGTCGGAGTAGGCGACGACCGCCGCACCCCAGGCCGAGGCCGCCTTGCGCTGGTTGGGCGTGCCGTGGTGACCGGCATTGTCAAAGGAGCAGTCACCCACGTCGTAGAACGACTCCTCGGTCTGCAGGACCTGCTTCGGGTTCATCGCCAGCCCCTTCTTGTGGGTGACGAAGTAGGTGCTGAAGGAGTCCGCCATCAACTCGGTGCGACGGGTCGCTTCCGGACCCGTCAGATCGGTGTTGTCGAAGAGGCCGTCCTCGTACTGCACATGGTGCGCCATCTCGTGACCGAGCACTGCCTTCGGCCCAACCTGGTTGAGTCCCAAGGCTTTCAGCGCGGCAAGGATGCCATCGCCGAAGACCATCTTGTCCTTCTGCTTGCGGATCACCGGGTCTGGGTCGCCCTTGCCGGTGAAGGCGAATGCGTTCAGGGTGAAGATCGGGTTCTTGCCGTTCCTGAGCGCGTTGTCGGACTTGACCATGGTGATGATGTCCCGCGCAATGTCTGTCGCGTCGGCGGCGCCCACGCCATACATGTACTGCACGGTGGAGGCGAGGCGGTTCTCGTCGACGACCATCTCACCGTGCATCGCCATCAGCTGCACGTCGTTCAGCCGGACATCCCAGAAGCGCTGCGCGGTGCCGAACGTCGAGGTCAACGAATCCTGGTATGCCGGAAGTAGCTGGTAACCCGCGCCGTTGGAGGTGCCGAACAAGATCGCGTCGTATGTCGGGGCATCCAGCGCGCCGAGCATGCTGAGCAGTTGCAGGTTGCCGGCGTCGACATTGGCGAGGATCGAGTCGACGTAGGCATCCAGCTTGGTCGGGCCGCAGTCGTACTGGGTCGGGTCGATCACGTTGGCGGACGCCTTGCCGGCGGCAGCGGCCTTGGCCAACTTGCTGCGCAGAGCACGCTCGACCGGCGACTCGTCGATCTTCAGCTTCGCCCGAGCGGCGTCGCGACGAGACTGCCAGTCGGCCGGCAGCTTCTGCACGATGCGGTCGTAGATCTTCTTGGTGTCGACAGTCTTGGCGGCGCGCGAGCCGGCGAAGGCATCCGAACTCTTGGTCACGGGACCGTCGTCAGTCGCCCCGTGGGCCGACGGCGCGATCGCGCCGCTGAGCGAGACGGTCAGGGCGGTCAGCGCCGTGAACGCGTAGACGCGAGTGTTCTTCAAGATGTTTCCCTCTCCCTGGAACGGGCCACGACGAATGCTGCGGCCCGGCCACATGCTCACCCGAGGAGAGCGCCCCAGATCGGAGGTCTTACCGAGTCGAGACCAAGTCCTTAACAAACACTGAATGTTGTCTGGGTGTCAGTCGACGGCGGAGTCGTCGTTCTGCGCCGGGTGCGGGATGCTCAGCCAATAGATGTCGCGCTCGGTCGCGCCCTCCGGTCGATGCCCGCCGCGGCGGCGCTCATCGAAGCGGCGCACCGCATCGGACACCACCTGGTCGAGTTGATCGGCCTCCTCGTCGGTCAGCCACGCACCGCGGACCTGACTGATCGTCGCGTGTTCCTCCGGGTCGTTGCGATCGATCAGCTGCTGGATGCTCGCGGCCAGCCGACGAAGGAACCCATCGAGCATCGACCCGGCGATCGAGGACGCGCCATCGCCCCAGGCGGAGTCCTGGATGGTGATGGACTCAGCGGCCATTCGCCAGGGACGTTCACGGCCATCCGGGGAGTCGACCCGCTCCACGACGCCCCATCGCTCCATCGCCCGGAGGTGGTAACTCATGGCGGACGGGGAGATGCCGCTCAGCCGGGCGGCTTCGGTGGCAGTGAGCACGCGGCCACCGCTCAGGTGATCGAGCAGATCCTGGCGCACCTCGTGTGCCAGCATCCGCATCGCGCGCGGGTCGGTAAGCGTCAGGACCCGTCCCGGGCGTGTGCCACCCTCGCCAGTCTCCCCCTCGCTGACCATGCGCTCCTGCCTCCTCTGCAAGGACGTGAAGTCGTCGTTCGTGGCACATCGTGCCTCACCAAGCGTCAGATGTGGTGCTCTAACCTCAGAAACCGTGGATCCCATTGCGGCCGAGCGCGAATCGAACGCGATGCTGCCGTTCTGGCGCGGAGCTCAAGTATTTCGGTTCGCGTCGGTGGTGTATGCCGTGGGTGCCCAGGTCGTCTCGGTCAACGCTGAGACGACCAAGGGCTCGGGAGTGCCGGCATACAGCCATCCGACGATCAGTTGGGCCCTGATCGCATTACTCATTATCTGGTCCGGTCTTGCGGGTCTGGTCTACGCGTTCGACCTGGCGCCGAAGCGCCCTATGGTGATCGCCGAGATCTTCGTCACAGCAGGGCTGATCGCGTCGACGATGTGGGTGGTCCGGCCGGAGTACTACCACCACCATCAGAGTCTGCCGTCGACTTTCTGGGTGACCAACGTGGTCGTGTCGATCGCGCTGCTGTGGGGGCCCATCGCGGGTGGTGTTGCGGGAGTGAGTTTTTCGGTTTTCAGTTTGGCAGTCGAGGATCAGTTGAAGAACTTCGTCACCGACGCCACCACCCCGATCCTGCTCACGGTGGGGGTCACCCTGGGCATCGGCGCCAGCATCGTGTCGCGGGCGCAACGACAGTTCGAGCTCGCGGTGCGGATGCAGGCGGCGACCCAGGAGCGGGAGCGGCTCGCCCGTGAGGTGCACGACGGCGTGCTGCAGGTGCTCGCCCTCATGCGGCGCCGTGGTGCCGGTGGTGACGGTGACACCGCCGAGCTCGCCGCTCTTGCCGGTGAGCAGGAGCGCGCGCTGCGCTCGCTCCTCAGCCAACAGTCGCAAGCGCCAGGCGCCGGACGCGCGACCGATCTGCGTAGCCGGTTGCAAGCGGATCTGCCTCCGGAGGTTGCGTTTTCGGCACCTGCCAACGCGGTCGAACTGCCCGAGACCGTCGTCACCGAGCTGCTGGCGATGGTGCGGACTGCTCTGGACAACACCGCCCGTCACGCGGGGGAGGAGGCACGATCGTTCGTGCTCCTCGAGGATCTTGGTGACGAGGTCGTGCTCACCGTCCGGGATGACGGCGTCGGCATCCAGGACGGCCGGCTGGCCGAGGCCGAAGCGCAAGGCCGGATGGGAGTCAGCAAGTCGATCCGTGGACGCATCGAATCCATCGGTGGCACAGTCCATCTCGACACCGCACCCGACCTCGGCACCGAATGGGAAGTGCACGTTCGGCGATGACAGCGCCGCCGGTGACCGGGCAGGATGTCGAATATGAGTGACCAGGGGAGCACGACCGTGATGGTGGTTGACGACCACCCGATGTGGCGCGACGGGGTCAGCCGCGACCTGGAGGCGTCGGGTTTCACGGTCGTTGCGACCGCAGACAGCGTCGCGGCAGCGGGCCAGCGCGCCAAGGCGACCCAGCCGGCCGTCGTGCTCATGGACATGCAACTGCCGGACGGCAACGGTGCCGACGCGACGGCTGCGGTGCTCGAAGCCGCCCCGCAGGCGAACGTGCTGGTCCTTTCTGCATCCTCCGAGCGCGACGACGTGCTCGATGCGGTCAAGGCCGGCGCCTGCGGCTACCTGGTCAAGAGCGCCTCAGCGGCAGAGCTCATCGACGCCGTCAACGCCACTGCCGCGGGGCAAGCGGTCTTCACTCCGGGGCTGGCCGGCCTGGTGTTGGGCGAATACCGCCGTATGTCGAACCAGCCGCCGGCGCCGGACGGTCCGCAGCTGCCGAGCCTGACTCCGCGCGAGACCGAGGTGCTGCGGTTGGTCGCGAAGGGTTTGTCCGCCAAGCAGATCGCCCGGCGCCTCGACCTCAGCCACCGCACCGTCGAGAACCATGTGCAGGCCACGCTGCGCAAGCTGCAACTGAGCAATCGCATCGAGCTGACCCGCTACGCGATCGAGCAAGGGCTGGACTGACCGGTTCCACTACTTGTCGGCAAGTCCCTACGCCGACTGAGTAGTCGTACTCAGGCCCACGCCGCATCCGGCGAACAGGCTTGTGGGCATGAACATTTCAGGCAAGCACTCAGCGAACACATCGACGGGGTTCAGGCAGTCCGAGCAGACCCCGTCCTTTGCTGCGCCGGTCCCGCCGGCGCCTTCGTCGGGACCGGCGTACGCCCCGTTTGCAGGTCCGACACCCCCGCAGCGCACGTCGTGGTGGCAGCGGGAGGGAGTCGTCAGCAAGCTGCTCGCCCTCACCGGCGGCAGCGTCACCCTGATCGGCGTGGTCATGCTGCTGGTGGTCGCGGCAGGTGCCGGCCTGCTCACCCCGTGGGTCCGGGTCGGCGGAGGCGTCGCACTTTCGCTGCTTCTCGTCGCCGGTGGTCTGCGTGTGCACGGCCGCCCCGGCGGTTCGATCGGCGGCACCGCGCTCGCCGCCACCGGCACCGCCGGTTTGTTCATCAGCGTGGTGGCGGTGACCAGTTACTACGAGTGGATTCCGCGAGTTGGCGGCCTCGCGCTCGCCGGCGCGATCGCTGCGGCAGCGGTCGCCCTGGCGATGCGCTGGCGGTCGCAACTGCTCGCCATACTCGTCACTGTCGGTGTGGCGGCACTGGCACCGGTGCTGACGGGCGGATTGACCACGTCGCTTGCCTGGTTCCTGGTCCTGCTGCAGGCCGCCGGGATCCTGCCGGAGCGGGCGCATCGCTGGATCTACCTCGGCCTGATCCGGACCCTGCCCGCCGCTCTCGTCGCCGCTGCCGTCATGACCGACTCGACCGGTTTCGACCGGGCGATGGCGCCGCTGGTCGTTGCGGCTCTCGGCCTGGCCTCCTTGGTGATCTCTCGCGGCCACGACGACGATCTGAACGCGCTGGGCTTCTCGGTCGCCTACCTGCCGCTGCTCGTGGTGCTGCCGCGACTCGACCACGACGTCGCGATGATCGTCGGCCTCACCGCGGCAGCGGTCACCGTCGGCACGGCGCTGGTCTTCCGACCGATGCACGCGCTGCGGGTCGCGGCGGTTGCGGGAGTTGCCAGCATTGCCACGGTCGAGGCCGTGGTGTCCATGACCACCGGCGGCTGGCTCCCGGTCCTGTTGCTGGTCCCTGCGGTCGCACTGACCGCGGTCGCCGGTGCGGCCCGTTCGCTGATGGCTTCCGGCGTGGCCCTGGCTTTCGCCGCAGGCGGCGCCGCGACCTACCTCGTCTTCGCCACCCCGGAGGCGCTGAGCGTCGCTGACGTTGCGACGGCGGCGCTGAGCAGCGCGACGATGATCGGTGGCCTGTTGCTCGCGGTGTGGGCGGCGCTGGCGGTGAACGTCGTACGACGCCTCGGCATCGACCAGCGGGGCATGGCGAGCGCCGTGATCGGCAGTCTCATCGGCCTGTATGGCGTGACTGCCGCGGTCCTCTCCTTCGGCACAGCCGTGGGCCAGACGGACGGATTCCACACCGGGCACCTCGGCGTGACGGTCATCTGGATGGCTACGGCGATGTCGCTGCTGGCGGTCGGGCTGCACTTCCCGCCATACGCCAAGGTTGCGCTCGGTGGTGGCCTGCTGCTGGCCGGCGCGGCGTTGAGCAAGCTGTTCCTCTTCGACCTGGCCACGCTGAGCGGCGCGACCCGGGCGGTCACTTTCATCGCGGTCGGTCTGCTGCTGCTCTTCGCCGGGTCCCGCTATGCGCAGGCCTTCGCCCGGCGCGGGGGCGACGGTGGGGCAGCAGTCGCCGGCTGACCCGCACATCGGAAGGCACCACCACTGCTTCGAGCGGTACATCAGATCGACCCGATCTGGTGTACCGCTCGAAGCGTCTGTGGGACGGCGGTCTTGCCAGACGTGAAACGATCATTTCGGAGATCGTTCGGCGACGCCGTGAGGCCTTCTTCGGCCCTGCCCGCTCACATGCAAAAGTCGACCCTCGGCGTACAAACGCGCCGCAGGGAGCGCGTTTGTCGGTGTGTCGGTATGCCGAGGGTCGACAAATTTCGCGGCGGGTGCCGTGGCGGCCGGCGTCGTGCTGATGATCGCGTTGCGGCTGCGTGCGGTGGCACCGCAGCCGCAACCGTCCTTCAGCGGTCGGTGAGATCCTTTGCCGCCTCGACGGTTTCGTCGGCGATCGCCTTCGCCTCGCGGCGGTGCTTGAGGTACTCGTAGATCATCGGCAGCACCGAGACCACCACGACGACCATGATCGCCAGGTCGATCTTGTCGCCGAGGCCGGGGAACGCCTTGCCGAGCAGCACACCGGCGAAGACCACGATCGCGACCCACAGCACCGCGCCGACCGCACTCCAGGTGAAGAATCGCTTGCGGTCCATCCGGCTTGCGCCGGCTACCAGGGTGATGAAGGTGCGCACGATCGGCACGAACCGGCCGATCACGAGCGCCTTGTTGCCGTGCTTGTCGAAGAAGGCGCTGGTCTGCTCGAAGTATTTTTTCTTCAGGATCCGGCCGTCGCGCTCGTAGAGCGGTTTGCCGACCGCGCGCCCGATCTCGTAGCCGACGACATTGCCGGCGAACGCGGCGATCATCAGCGACGGCACCGAGACCCACAGCGGGACGTGGAAGTTGTACTTGGCGCTGGAGCTGAACAGCCCGATCGCGAACAGCAGCGAGTCGCCGGGCAGGATCGGGAAGAGCACGCCGCATTCGATGAAGACGATCAGCAGCGAGACGAAGAAGAAGGCACCCCCGAACTGGTCGAGCAGATATTGCGGGTCCATGAAGCTCGGGCCGAGGGAGTGCATCACAGCGCCAAGGGTACGGGAGCGCCGCTGAGGAACCGCTTAGAGAAACTCCGCCCTCAGCGCGCGGCGTCTTCCGCGGGCCGCCACGGCTGGAACCAGTCGCTGGCCGGCCAGCCCTCGACGGCGCCGAGCAGTTCGTACATGGTCGCGCCGTCGATGCTTTCGCGGATGATGTCGGCATGGCCTGCGTGCCGGGCGAGCTCCTCCACGAGGTGCAACAGCACCCACCGGACCGACCAGCTCTCCAGGTCCTTCGGCCACCACGGCGCGTCGGTCGGCACCGGCACCCGCTCCTCCAAGTCGTATGACGGCACCTGCGACGCAACGCGCTGGATCAGGGCGTCGAGGTCGCGGCGCAGTTGCTCGGGCGACTCGTCCGGGGTGACGACATACTCCGCCTGATAGGCGGCGAACCGCTCCTGCTGCGAAAGCGAAGCGAGGGACGGGTCGACGGGCGGTGCGGCCGGCGCCGCGGCGGCCCGGTCCAGCCAACCGGCCGCGCAACGTGTGCCGTGCTTGACCAGCGCGCCGACGCTGAGGGTGGACACGGTCGGGGTGGCGCGGAACTGCTCGTCAGTCAATCCGTAGGCCGCGGACTTCAGTCCGAGCAGTTGCTGGGTGACGTAGCCGGCGAGCAGCTCGCCCTCGTGGTCGGTCTGCGGAGCATGTGCGGGCATGAGGCGTCTCCTTGGTCCTCTCGTCGGATCCGGCCGCGTCGGCCGGTGCAGCACCGACGATCCGGCATGATGAGGACAGTTGCTGTCCGTTAGCCGATGGAGGGTGGTCGACATGGCGGAAACCACGGCACGACTACTGCAACTGCTCGGGCTGCTCCAGGCGCAAGCGGTCTGGACCGGCCCCGAACTCGCCGACCGGCTCGGCGTCACCACCCGTTCGGTACGCCGCGACATGGAGCGGCTGCGCGAGCTCGGTTACCCGGTGCAGGCCAGTCGCGGGCTGGGTGGTGGCTACCAGCTCGGCGCCGGGCGTGCGCTGCCGCCGCTGCTGCTCGACCAGGACGAGGCGGTGGCGGTCGCGGTCTGTCTGCGGCTGGCCGCCGGCGGCACGGTCGCCGGTGTGGGGGAGGCTGCCATCAGGACCATGACCAAGCTCGACCAGGTGATGCCGGCAAACATCCGGGCCCAGGTGACCGCGGTGCAGGAGGCCACGGTCACCGTCGAATACCAGGCCGTCACGGTCGATGCCGACGATCTGCTGGTGCTCGCCCGCGCGATCCGGGAGTCCCATCAGGCGCGATTCGAGTATGTCGCGCGCACCGGTGCCGCGACCTCCCGCAGGATCGAGCCCTACCGGTTGGTCGCCACCGGAAGACGTTGGTATCTCATGGCTTTCGACCTCGACCGGGACGACTGGCGCTCGTTTCGCCTGGACCGGATGACCCAGGTGCGCGCCTCCACCTTCGGCTTCACCCCGCGCGAGGCGCCGGACGCCGAGGAGTTCATCCGCCGGTCGGTGCACTCCGGGTGGGATCAGGAGGCGACTCTGCGGCTCCACTGCCCGGCCGCCGAGGTGCGCGAACACGTCGGCGGGTGGGGGCAGTTGACGGCGATCGACGAGCGCAGTTGCGAGCTGCGGGTCGGCAGCCACGACGTCGAGCTGATGGCGTGGTGGTTGCTCCGGTTGCCGGTCGACTTCGAGGTCGTCGACAACGAGGAACTCGTCGCGGCATACCGGCGGATCGCGCAGCGCGTCGATCGCCTGGCGGCCGGTCACTGATCCGACGCGCGTGCGTGGCACAGTGGCTGCCCGTGCAGGACGAGATCGGTGTCGGCCCGTGGCCCGGCGAGTGGCCGACGACCGAGGACGGCAGCCCCGACCCGAGGTATGACGAGGCGCTGCTCGCCGACGGCGACCGGCGCAACGTGGTGGACCGCTATCGCTACTGGACGCAGGAGGCGATCGTCGCCGACCTCGACCGGCACCGTCACGACTTCCACATCGCGGTCGAGAACTGGGGCCATGACTTCAACATCGGCTCGGTGATCCGCACCGCAAACGCCTTCAACGCCAAGGCTTTTCACATCGTCGGCAAACGCCGGTGGAATCGTCGGGGAGCGATGGTCACCGACCGCTACCAGCACGAGCTGCATCACGCGGACGTCGACTCGCTCCGCGAGTGGGCCGGCGACCTACCGCTGATCGGCATCGACAACCTTCCCGGCAGTCTGCCCATCGAGACCTACGACCTGCCGCGCGAGTGTGTGCTGGTCTTCGGTCAGGAGGGTCCCGGGCTGAGCGCGCAGATGCGGGCCGCGTGCACCGCCATACTCCACATCGAGCAGTTCGGCTCGACCCGGTCGATCAACGCCGGTGCCGCCGCGGCGATCGCCATGCACATGTGGATTCTGCGGCACGTCCACGGACAGGGTTAGAAGTTTTTCGCCGAACCTGTCGATTGCGACCGGTCCCGCGCGTCATCGTGCTGTCAGACCAAAACCAAGAGCACGACCGACGCACGACGAAAGGTCATCGATGAGCACGCGATTCCTGGTGTTGCTGCCGGCTCCGGAGGCGGAGTGGGCGAAGCTGCCGCCGGAGGAACACGAGAAGGGGCAGCGCGCCCACGCACGCTTCAACAAGGAGCTGGCCGAGGGCGGGCACAAGGTCCTTTTCGCCGGCCCATTGCAGCCGTCCGCGCAGGCGCTGTCGATGCGGCCCGACGGGCACGGCGGGACGACTGTCACCGACGGGCCCTTCACCGAGTCCGTCGAGCAGATCGTCGGGTTCTACCTGATCGAGAGCGACGACCGGGACGGCGTGATCGCCTGCTGCGAGCAGCTGTCCAGCACCGGTGACCTGATCGAGCTGCGCGAGATGCAAGGAGACTAGAGATGACCGAATACATGATCGTGATCCTCGGCGACGCCGACCGGTGGTGGACGACGATGACGCCGGGCGACGGCATCGAGCTGCGCCGCACAGTGACGCAGCAGGAGCGGGCGTCATGACGAAGTACCTCGTGCTGCTGGCCGGTCGCGAGGGCGAGTGGGAGGCCGCCACCGACGAGCAGCGCGCGGGCTGGCACCGCGACCATCTCGAGTTCGGGCGGGTCGTCGGCGACGACATCCTCGGCGGCGAGGCGCTCGCCGGCACCGACACTGCGACGACCGTGCGACGGCGCGGTGGGAAGGCCGAGCTGACCGACGGGCCGTTCGCCGAGACCGCCGAACAGATCGGCGGGTTCTACCTGGTGCAGGCGCCCGATCTGGACCAGGTGCTCGCCTGGTGCGAGCTGCTGCCGGAGATCTACACCCTCGAGGTGCGCCCCTGCATCGAGGTCGACCTGTCCGCATGACCACGCTCGAGCAGGTATGGCGGGACGAGTGGGGCCGGCTGCTGGCCCTGCTCGTCCGACGGACCCGGCGGCTGGACCTGGCCGAGGATGCGCTCGCCGAGGCGTTCGAGACCGCCGCCCGGCGCTGGCCGGAGGACGGCACACCGGACAATCCGGCCGCCTGGCTGCTGACCGCGGCCCGGCGGCGCGTGCTGGACCGGCTGCGCGCCGAGGCGGTCGCCGCCCGCAAGCAACCCCTGCTCGCGATGGGAGGACTCCCGGATGCGGCACCGCACGACGCCGGACGACGACCTGCTCCGCCTGGCACTGCTCGCCGCTCACCCGTCGCTGTCGCCGCAGGCGGGCGCCGCCCTCACCCTGCGGCTGGTGCTCGGCGTGCAGACCGCCGACATCGCGCGGCTCTTTCTGGTCAGCGAGGCGACCATGGCGGCCCGGCTGACCCGCGCCCGCAAGAAGGTCGTCGCGGCGGGAGTGCCGCTCGCCATACCTGGTGACGACGTGCTGGCCGACCGGCTCGACACGGTCGCGAAGGTCGCCTATCTGGCCTTCACCGCGGGCTACGCCCCAGGCAGCGGGCCGGATGTCGTGCGGGCCGAGCTCGCCGGCGAGGCGATCCGGCTGGTGCGGCTCTTGCGGTCGAACAACCCTGCCGCGCAAGGAAATCCGTCACTGATCGCGCTGGAGGCGTTGATGCTGCTGCAGCATTCCCGCCGGGACGCGCGGGTCGACGGCAGTGGCCGGATCGTGCTGCTGCCGGATCAGGACCGCACGCGCTGGCACCGTGCCGAGATCGACGAGGGTATGACGCTGCTGCAGTCGCTCACCGGTGGCGGTGCCGCGCGGCTGTCGAGCGTGCTCGCCGCGGACTACCTGCTGCAGGCGTTGATCGCCGCCGAGCACGCGCGCCCCGCCCGGCCGCAGGACACCGACTGGGTGGTGATCAGCGACTTCTACCGGCAGCTGGACCACCTCACCGGGTCACCGGTGGTGCGGCTCAACCGGGCGGTCGCCGTCGCGGAGGCGGGGGACGTCCCGGCCGCGTTCGCCCTGCTCGACGGACTGGAGGACTCCCTCGGGCGGTCGCACCGGTTGCCGGCGGTCCGCGCGGAGCTGCTGCGTCGCACCGGGCGCGACGAGGAGGCACTCGCGTCATACCGGCTGGCGCTGGGGATGTGCGGCAGCGACGCCGAGCGCGCCGCGCTGCAGCGCCGGATCGACGACCTCGGCTGACCTCGACCGACCTCGCCGCCGTCGTCCCAGCTGGTGCGACCACCCCGCCGCGCACGGCCGCCGCATGGAAGGATGATCCGGAACGGCAATTCTGACGTCGAAACGGAGTTCACCATGCCGATTGCGACCCCCGAGGTCTACGCCGAGATGCTCGACAAGGCCAAGAAGGGCGGCTTCGCCTACCCGGCCATCAACGTCTCGAGCAGCCAGACCCTGAACGCAGCCATCAAGGGCTTCGCCGACGCCGGCAGCGACGGCATCATCCAGGTCTCGACCGGCGGCGCCGAGTACTTCTCCGGCCTGGGTGTGAAGAACATGGTGACCGGTGCGCTCGCCATGTCCGCCTTCGCGCACGAGGTCGCGTCGGCATACGACGTGAACATCGCGCTGCACACCGACCACTGCCCGAAGGACAAGCTGGACACCTTCGTCCGCCCGCTGCTCGAGGCGTCGACCGAGCGGGTGAAGCAGGGTGGGCTGCCCTACTTCCAGTCGCACATGTGGGACGGCTCGGCGGTCGAACTGCACGAAAACCTCCAGATTGCAGAGGAATTGCTCGAAAAGTGCAAGGCCGCCAAGATCATCCTGGAGATCGAGGTCGGTGTGGTCGGCGGCGAGGAGGACGGCGTCGAGGGCAAGATCGACGACAAGCTCTACTCGACCCCCGAGGACGCGATTGCCACCGCGAAGGCGCTCGGCACCGGTGACAAGGGCTACTACATGACCGCCCTGACCTTCGGCAACGTGCACGGCGTCTACAAGCCGGGCAACGTCAAGCTGCGGCCCGAGGTGCTCAAGACCGCCCAGGACGCGGTGCACAAGGAGTTCAAGACGCCCGACGACAAGCCGTTCCACCTGGTCTTCCACGGCGGCTCCGGCTCCGACCCCAAGGAGATCGAGGAAGCGGTCTCCTACGGCGTGGTCAAGATGAACGTCGACACCGACACCCAGTACGCCTTCACCCGTCCGGTCGCCGGCTGGATGATGAGCAACTACGACGGCGTGCTCAAGATCGACGGCGAGGTCGGCGACAAGAAGAAGTACGACCCGCGCGCGTGGGGCAAGGCGGCCGAGACCGGTATGTCGGAGCGGGTCGTCGAGGCGTGCCAGAACCTCGGCTCGGCCGGCAAGCACATCGGCTGAGAGGACGTCATGAGCGACAACCTCCTCGGCATACCCGAGACGAAACTGCCCGTCGACCCTGCGAGTGCGGCCCTCGAGCAGGGTGTCGACCCGCGCGACGTCGCCCGCACCAACCCGAGCTCGTCGCTCGCCTGGGCGACGCTCGCCGAGGACGCGCTCGCCGACGGCGACGTGATCGAGGCCTACGCGTTCGCGCGCACCGGCTACCACCGCGGGCTCGACGCGCTGCGCAAGTCGGGTTGGCGCGGCCAGGGGCCGGTGCCCTGGGAGCACGAGCCCAACCGCGGCTTCCTGCGTGCGCTCGCGGCGCTGTCCAAGGCGGCCGATGCGATCGGCGAGACCGACGAGCAGCGGCGCACTGCCGACTTCCTGCGCGACTCATCGGCCACCGGCGCCCGCGAGCTCGGCCTGTAGCTCCCTTCGGGCCACCAAGAGATCCGTCCCTGCTTGCGGGGGCGGATTTCTTTCAATTGCTAACAAATGCAATGGGGTTCGTCGCTGATCGTCTGCTCGCAAATCCAGCCGGAAGGCGTTTCCTGGGAATACCCTGACCGGATGGGACAGACGACCGGCAAGGCGCAGTCCTCACTGCTGCGCAAGAAGTCCGTGCAACAGGCGATCCGGGACACCGAGGGTGAGCACGGCCTCAAGAAGGAGATGGGTCCGCTCCAGCTGACCATCTTCGGGGTCGGGGTCATCGTCGGCACGGGCATTTTCGTGCTGACCGGCACCGCGGCCGCGGAGAAGGCCGGCCCGGCGGTGCCGTTGTCCTTCGTGGTGGCCGCCGTCGTCTGTGGCCTGGCTGCGCTGTGTTATGCCGAATTTGCTTCCGCCGTGCCGGTGGCCGGCTCGGCATACACCTTCTCTTACACCTCGCTCGGTGAGTTGTTCGCCTGGGTGATCGGGTGGGACCTGATCCTGGAGTTCGCGTTCGGTGCCGCGACCGTGGCCAAGGGGTGGTCGGGCTACCTGACCAGTCTGCTCGCCGACGTCGGCATCGATCTGCCGTCGTCGATCGCCGGCGAGGATGCCGTCTTCAACCTGCCCGCTGTGGCCATCGTTGGCATCGTCGCGGCGATCCTCGTGCTCGGCGTGCGGGAGAGTTCACGGACCAATGTGATCGTCGTGGCGATCAAGCTGACCGTGATCATGATCGTGATCCTGGTCGGCTTCTTCTACGTCACCAAGTCCAACTGGTCCCCCTTCATCCCCGATAGCAAGCCCGGCGACTCCGCCTCCGGCTTCGACCAGGCGCCGCTCATCCAGGTGCTGCTCGGGCAGCCGACGAGTTCCTTCGGGGTGCCGGGCATCTTCTTCGGCGCCAGCCTGGTGTTCTTCGCGTTCATCGGCTTCGACATCGTCGCGACCGCGGCCGAGGAGACCAAGCGCCCGCAGCGCGACCTGCCGATCGGCATCTTTGCCTCCTTGGCGGTCTGCACCGTGCTCTACATCCTGACCAGCCTCGTGGTGACCGGCATGGTGCCCTACGACAAGCTGACCGACTCCAACACCAACGGCGCCCCACTCGCCTACGCCTTCGATCAGGTGGGTGTCGGCTGGGCGTCGACGGTGATCTCGATCGGTGCCCTGGCCGGCCTGACCTCGACGGTGTTGATCCTGATGTACGGGCAGTCGCGGGTGTTCTTCGCGATGGCCCGCGATGGCCTGCTGCCGAAGTCGTTCTCGACCGTGCACCCGAAATTCAAGACGCCCTACCGGATCACGATCATCACCGCCGTGGTGGTGGCCGCGCTCGCCGCGTTCCTGCCGCTGCAGGTGCTCGGCGAGGCGACCAACATCGGCACGCTCTCGGCGTTCTGTCTCGTCTCGGTCGCGGTGATCGTGCTGCGCAAGAGTCAGCCTGACCTGCCCCGGTCGTTCCGGGTGCCGTGGGTGCCCGTCATACCGATCCTCGCGGTGATCACCAGCCTCTACCTGATGATCAACCTGCCGGTCGGCACCTGGATCCGGCTGATCGTCTGGATGGCGATCGGGATGGTCATCTACTTCGTCTACGCGCGGCACCGCAGCAACCTGGCGCGCGGCGTCGGCGCCGACGAGTAGCAGACCCCCGCGCCGTCAGTGGCGCTCTAGGCTGGCCGGCATGGACGGTCGCCTCGGAGTGCTCGGTGTCGGACCGCAGGGCGAACAGCTCTACCGCCACGTGCTGCGTGCCCCGGGATTGACCCTCGCCGCGCACGTGGCGCAGCTGGGCTGGACCGACTACGAGGCCGAGCATGCGATCGAGCAGTTGCGCGCCCGGCGGCTGGTGCGGGTCACCGACCTCGGCGAGGTCGTCGCCGACCATCCGCGGGCCGCTCTCGAGCGGGTGGTGAGCGCCGAGGAGGCGCGCCTGGCGACCCGGCGGCAGGACCTCGCCCGGGTGCGCGACGCGATCGACAGCTTCGTGACCGATCACCGTGTCGGACAAGAGATCTCGGCGGTCGACCAGCCGGTGCGCGAGCGCGTCGACCGGGCGGTGCTGGTGTCGGTGCACGAGCACCTGATGGCCTCGACCGTCGGTGTGGTGCGGCAGACGCTGTCGACGGTGCCGGACCGCTCGGTCGAGGACTACCCGACGGTGCGTCAGCAGCTGGAGTCCGGGCGCGAGCAGCGCACGCTCTATCTGCCGAGCGCGCTCGAGGGCGACGGGACGTGGCTGTCCGATTGGGCGGCCTTGGGGGAGCAACAGCGCGTTGCGGGCCAATTGCCTTCGGATTTCGTGTGTTTCGGCGATGAGGTCGCGCTCGGCTCGACTGACTGGGGCCGCACCGACGGTGATTCCGTCGTGTTGCGCGATCCCATGGTCGTCGCGGCGTTCGTTGCACTCTTCGACCGTCTGTGGGCGGCCGCGACACCGATGGACGCGACTGCGGACACCTCGCAGGCGCTGGTCGACTGGATGCGGCAGGGGCTCACCGACGAGGCGATCGCGCGTGCGATGGGCATCTCGCTGCGCACCGTGCGCCGACGCATCGCGGCGCTGATGACCGACCACGACGTGGCCACCCGTTTCCAGCTGGCGCTGCGGATCGCCGAGCGCCGCCAGTCGGACTGATCTCCTTCAGCGCGAGCCGGTCGCATGTGAGGATGATCGTATGACGCAGCTCAGCAAGGGTGCGAACACCGCTCTGCCCACTGCAAACGTGCGGGTGACCCTGCACTGGAGTCCCGGCCCGGGGGTGCCGGACGTCGACGCGTCCGCGTTGCTCCTGCGAGCCGGCGGCAGGGTCGGGTCCGACGACGACTTCATCTTCTACAACCAACCGCAGCACGCGAGCGGCGCGGTGCGGCATACCGGCAAGACACCGGGCGAGGACTCGTTGCAGGTCGACGTCGCTGCGTTGCCGGCAGACGTCGAGCGCGTCGTGCTCGCGGCCTCCGCCGACGGAGGCACCTTCGGGCAGGTGCCGGGGCTGACCCTGGTCGCCACCGACGCGGCGACCGGGGCTGAGATCGCGACGTTCCCGATGGAGGCAGCGGCCGAGACGGCGTTTGTCAGCGGGGAGCTCTACCAGCGAAACGGACAGTGGAAGCTGCGCGCCATCGGTCAGGGGTACAGCTCCGGACTGGCTGGATTGGCAACGGATTTCGGCATCTCGGTCGAGAGTGACGACAGCGCCGCACCACCGGCTCCGCCCGACCCGGAGGCAGCCCCGACTGCCCCGCCGCCGCAGCAGGCGCCCCCTCCGCCCGCCGCTCCGGCCGCGCCGGACTTCGGCGCGCCGCAGTTTGAGGCGTCCGCCGCACCGCAGTTCGGCAACCCGCCGCAGGGTATGCCGCAGCAGGCGCCCCCACAGCCGCCTCCGCCTCCGCAGCAGGTGCCCCCGGCACAGATGCAGCCGCCAGCCGGACCCCCGGCCGGACCGCCCGCCGGTGCACCAGCCCAGCAGGCCGCAGGTGTGGTCAACCTCGACAAGGGCCGGGTCAACCTCAGCAAGGGCGCCCGGGTCGACCTGGTGAAGTCGGCCGCGCCGCCGCTGTCCAACGTGGTGATGGGCCTTGGTTGGGACCCGGCGCCGGGCCGCAAGAACATCGACCTCGACGCGTCGGTGATTGCCTACGACCAGGGCGGCAAAAAGCTCGAGATCGTCTGGTTCATGCACAAGAAGGAGTTCGGTGGCGCGATCCTGCACACCGGCGACAACCTGACCGGAGCCGGCGACGGCGACGACGAGCAGATCAAGGTTGACCTGCTGCGCATCCCGCCGCAGGTGACCTCGCTGCTGTTCACCATCAACTCGTTCAGCGGGCAGAAGTTCACCGACATCCAGCGCGCGTTCTGCCGGCTGGTCGACGGAAACACCGGCGAGGAACTCGTGCGTTTCGACCTGTCCGCATCGCAGCCGGCGACCGGTGTGTTGATGGCGCTGCTGCGTCGTACCGGTCCGGAAACCTGGCAGATGCGGGCGATCGGCGACTTCCACGACGGCCGCACGGTCAAGAAGCTCGTCGGCCCCGGACAGGCGCACGCGGTCGCGCCGTAAGGGCGGCCCGCGGCGCCGGGTAGCCTGAGGCACTGCTCTCAACACCACTCAGCTAAAGGGGCAGCACCACATGCCAGCGATCGTGCTCGTCGGTGCCCAATGGGGCGACGAAGGCAAGGGCAAGGCGACCGACCTGCTCGGCGACCGCATCGACTACGTCGTGAAGTTCAACGGCGGCAACAACGCCGGCCACACGGTCGTGATCGAGCAGCCCGACGGCAGCCGCGAGAAATACGCGCTGCACCTGCTGCCGAGCGGCATCCTCTCCCCGGGCGTCACCCCGGTGATCGGCAACGGCGTCGTGGTCGATCTGGGGGTGCTCTTTGAGGAGATCGACGGCCTGGAGGAGCGCGGGATCGACACCTCTGCCCTGCGCGTGAGTGCCAACGCGCACGTGATCCCGTCATACAACCGGGTGCTGGACAAGACCGTCGAGCGCTTCCTCGGCTCGCGCAAGATCGGCACCACCGGCCGCGGCATCGGCCCGACCTACGCCGACAAGATGAACCGCGCCGGCATTCGCGTGCAGGACATCTTCGATGAGTCGATCCTGCGGCAGAAGGTCGCGGCCGCGCTCGAGGTGAAGAACCAGATCCTGGTCAAGCTCTACAACCGGCGCGAGATGCCGGTCGAGGAGGTGACCGAGGAGCTGCTGCAGTATGCCGAGCGGCTGCGGCCGATGGTCACCGACACCTCGCTGGAGATCTCGGACGCGCTCGACGAGGGCAAGGTCGTGCTGTGCGAGGCCGGCCAGGCGACGCTGCTCGACGTCGACCACGGCACCTACCCCTATGTGACGTCGTCCAACGCGATCTCCGCCGGCGCGTGCACCGGCGCGGGCATCCCACCCACCCGCATCGACCGGGTCATCGGCATCTTCAAGGCCTACACGACGCGCGTCGGCGAGGGCCCCTTCCCGACCGAATTGCTCGATGACGCAGGCGAATTCCTGCGCAAGACCGGCGCCGAGTATGGCGTGACCACCGGCCGCCCAAGGCGCTGCGGGTGGGTCGACACGGTCATCGGCCGCTACGCGTTCCGGATCAACGGCATCACCGACTTCGTGCTCACCAAGCTCGACGTGCTCTCCGGACTGGAGACGGTCCCAGTCTGCGTGGCGTATGACGTGGACGGCGCGCGTCACGACGAGATGCCGGTCAACCAGACCGACTTCCACCACGCGAAGCCGATCTATGAGGAGCTGCCCGGCTGGTTCGAGGACATTTCGCACTGCCGCACCTACGAGGAGCTGCCCGAAAACGCGCGCCGTTACGTCGAGTTCGTCGAGGAACGCATCGGCGCACGCATCTCGGTGATCGGTGTCGGCCCCGGCCGCTCCGAGGTCATCGTCCGGCACGACCTGCTGGGCGACTGAGGTGGTGCTCGCCGGTCTCGCCGCCCGCACGGTGAGCGGGAAGACCCCGCCGCTCGGTTTCCGGATCACCCTGTGGGTGCTCGCGATCGTCGTGCTGAGCGCCGCCATCGCTGCCGCCGTCACCTGGTGGCGCCTGCGCAAGGTCGCGGCAGCGATGCCGGAAGGCCAGCAACGCCAGGGCCGTTCGGCGCAGGCCGGGTGTTTGATGGTGGGCGCCATACCCGCCCTGTTCCTGGGGTTGTTCCTGCTCGATTGGGCGATCCAGGTCAGCTGAGCGAGGGGAGCGGGCGATGACGAAGCGTGAGGACGAGCCGGAGCAGCCGGTTGACGTCGGTCCGAAGCTGCCGCCGGACGCCGAGCGCATGGGCCTGCGTCCGGAAACCGCGCCCGGGCTCGACTTCGCGAACTCGTTGCGCTCCGATCGGCGCAGTCACCGGGTCATCGCCTGGGTCGGGCTGCTTCTGATCGCTGCGATGATCGTGCTGCTGGTGGTCCAACTCTTCTGAACCGCTGCGACCCGTAGAATTGCCGGTCGTGACTGAGCAGCAGCTTGACGACTGGGTGTCCCGACTCGCCGACGAAGTGATCGCCGACGCGAAGGCCAAGGACACCAAGGTCGTCTGCGCGTCGGGCATCTCGCCCTCCGGCCCGATCCACCTCGGCAACCTGCGCGAGGTGATGACACCGCACCTGGTGGCCGACGAGGTGCGCCGCCGTGGCGTCGAGGTCGAGCACATCATCAGCTGGGACGACTACGACCGCTTCCGCAAGGTCCCGAACGTGCCTGGGGTCACTGCCGATTGGGAGCAGCACATCGGCAAGCCGCTGACCGAGGTGCCGCCGCCCGAGGGTTCGACCGCGTCGAGCTGGGCCGAGCACTTCCGGCTGCAGCTGGAGCAGAGCCTGGCCGAGCTCGGCATCACCTACCGCGGCATCAGCCAGACGCAGATGTATGCCGCAGGCGCCTACACCGAGCAGATCCTCTTCGCGATGTCGCAGCGTGCGGAGATCGACAAGGTCCTTGACCAATACCGCACGCTCGGCCCGAAGAAGGCCAAGCAACAGAAGCTGTCCGAGGAGGAGGCCGCCGCCGCTGCGGAGGCTGAGGAGGGCTCAGGCGCCGCCGCCGAGGCCGACGGCTCCGGCTCGACCGGTTACTACCCCTACAAGCCCTATTGCACGGTGTGCGGCACCGACTTCACGACCGTCACCGCGTATGACGACGCAACCACCGAGATGACGTACACCTGCCGGTGCGGGCACAGCGAGACCGTGGTGCTGCGCGACTTCCGGCACGGCAAGCTGGTCTGGAAGGTCGACTGGCCGATGCGCTGGGCCTACGAGAAGGTCATCTTCGAGCCGTCGGGCGTGGACCACCAGTCGCCGGGTTCGTCATACGTCGTCGGCAAGGAGCTGGCGCCGATGTTCGGCTGGGAGCGCCCGATCGGCCCGATGTACGCCTTCGTCGGCATCAAGGGCATGGCCAAGATGTCGTCCTCGCGCGGCGGCGTGCCGACCCCCGCGGACGCCCTGCAGATCATGGAGCCGCAGCTGCTGCGCTGGCTCTACGCGCGGCGCAAGCCGTCCCAGGCGTTCAACGTCGCCTTCGACGCCGAGATCCAGCGCATGTATGACGAGTGGGACTCCCTCGCCGGCAAGGTCGCAAGCGGCGCCGGTCAGCCCGGCGACGTCGCGGCATACACCCGCGCGGCCTCGGTCGCGCAGGGTCCGCTGCCCGCGACGCCCCGGCCGGTGTCCTACCGCACGCTCGCCTCGATCGTCGACATCACCACCGGTGACGAGGAGCAGACGCTGCGCATCGTGAGCGCGCTCGACGCCGACAACCCGGTGACCTCCCTGGACGAGCTGCGGCCGCGGCTGACCTGCGTCGAGCACTGGGTGCGCACGCAGATGGCCGACGAGGACCGCACCGTCGTGCGTGTCGCGCCGGACACCGGGCGGCTCGCCGCGCTCTCCGACGACGAGCGACAAGCCTTGCGAATCCTGTTGGACGGCAACGGATCCGACCTGCCGCGGCTGGACGACGCGTGGTCGCTCGACGGCCTCACCCACCAGGTCTACGGCGTGCCGAAGGTGCAGCGCGGTCTCGCCGCCGATCAGATCGTGAAGGGCGATAAGGAGCTCGCTGCCGCTCAGCGGCAGTTCTTCAAGCTGCTCTACAACCTCCTGGTCGACAAGGACACCGGCCCGCGGCTGCCGACTCTGCTGCTCGCCGTCGGTGCCGACCGCACCCGCGCGCTGCTCGGCGGCTGAGCGCGGCACCCCGGGGTGGGTGGCCGACCCCGCGAGGTAGCACTCGCGGTCGTTATGACGGCCCGATAGCGACCGGGAGTGCTACCTCGGCGAGGAGTCAGCTTCCCGGCAGGCGCAGCGCACGGGCGAGGGCCCGCATGGCCGGCTCGGGATTGCGATTGTCGGCGCCGTTGAGCTCCAGCACAGCCCAGTCGGCCGCGCGCATCGCCCGGCGGCGCGTCTGATCGAGCCGGCGTTGGTCGACGGTGAAGTGGTAGTCGCCGTCATACTCGGCGACGACGCGTTGCTCCCGCCATACGAAATCGCCCATCCCGAGCAAGAATCCGTGGTGGTCGTGCACGTCGGCGTTGAGTTCGGGGGCGGGGAAGCCCGCTTGCCGAAAACGCAAGCGCCACAACGTTTCCTGGGGTGACAGCACTCCGGGGCGGATCAACCGGGCGGCCTCACGGGCGGCGCTTATGCCGCCCCGGCCAGCGGAGTCGTCGACGAGTTTGGCGAAGCCCGGGAGCAGCTCGGGCGCTCGCTGCACGATCGCATCCCCGAGGATGACGAGGTCGTCGACCGGCAGCTTCGGCGCGAGGTCCAGCCAGGTCGTCAGCACCGAGGTGACCGGAAGATCGCCGGTCCGACGGATCTCCCGGGAGTCCAGGCCGTGGTGCATCACGACCCCGCGCCGTCGCACGAACACGCTGCGGGGCAGCGTGACGTGCAGGCGCTCGTCGCGCGGAGCCGGAAGGTCGAGGAGTTGGGCGGCGGTCGCGTGGGAGAAGGCGACTCGGCCGGTCGGGAAGAGAAGCGGGTATGCCGCGGCGCGCTCGCGCAGTGCTCGCGTCTCGTCGGTCAGGCGAAGCCCGCGCGTCGGGATGACCAGCCCGCGGTGACGCAGCCGGCCGGGTGTCAGGCCGCGTGCGCGGGCCGCGTCATACGTGAAGGCGGCCCCGAGCTCGGGTGGGAGCGGGGCGGCACGGCGGGACATGCCGGAAGTCTGCTCGGAGTCGACCTGCTCGCGCTGACGTCATCCACGGGGGAGTCGTCGGCCGGCCGCGAGGTAGCACTTGCGGTCGTTATGACGGCGTGTTGGCGACCGGGAGTGCTACCTCGGCGGGGGCGGCGGCGAGGGGACAGAGGGGGAGGGGTAGCTCAGTGCGTGCCGGACTCGTGCGCGGCGTGGCCGGCCGGCTCGAGCTGGAAGGTCGAGTGCTCCAGATCGAAATGACCGTGCAGGCAGGCCTGCAGCTTGTCGAGCACCTGCGGGGCGTTGCCGTCGGTGAAGCAGTCGTCGGCCACGACCACGTGCGCGGACACCGCAGGCAGGTCGGAGGTGACGGTCCAGACGTGCAGGTCGTGGACCGACCGCACGTTGTCGGTGTCGAGCAGGTGCTGCTGCAGGTCGTCGAGGTCGACGTCCTTGGGTGCGCCCTCCAGCAACACCCGGCCGCTTTCGCGCAGCAGACCCCAGGCGGCATACAGCATCAGGCCGACGACGATCAGGGACGCGATCGGGTCCGCGCGTGTCCACCCGGTGAGGAGTATGACGATGCCCGCGACCACGGTGCCGATGAAGCCGTAGAGGTCGGTCAGGATGTGCTGGTAGGCGCCTTCGACGTTGAGGCTGGTGCGGTTGGCACGGGCAATGAGCCAGGCGGCGCCGATGTTGACCGCGACGCCGACGAGCGCGACGATCAGCACCGCGCCACCCTCGACCTCGGGCGGGTTGATCAGTCGGCGAATCGCCTCGAACGCCACGATGCCGGAGACCACCAGCAGAGTGATCCCGTTGCCCGCGGCGGACAGGATCTCGGCGCGCTTCCAGCCGAAGGTCCAGCTGCCGCGTGCCGGCTTGGCCGACAGGTGCATCGCCCAGAGGGCGGCGCCGATCGCGCCGACATCGCTCAGCATGTGCCCCGCGTCGGACAGCAGGGCCAGCGAGCCGGAGACGAACGCGACGACGATCTCGGCCACCATGAACGACCCGAGCAGCGCCAACGCGCCCCACAAATAGCGCCGGTCGGCGTTCGAGCTCACGCCGTGCGTGTGCCCCCCGCTGCCGTGCGCGTGACCCTTGTGGTCGTCGTGCCCTTGGGTGGCGGTGTGGCCGCCTTCCTTGGACCCTGTGCACAGCGGTGCGCGCTCGCTCATTCGCCGGCCTCCCGGAAGTGATGCTCGTTTTCATTATCGATATCTGCGCAACTGCGCATATATCGAAAACCACTATAATCACGATGTATGCCGCCAACCAACTCCGCACGCGCTGAATCCGACCGGCATGGAGACGAACTCTCCGACGGCCAGGTCGAGGCCGCTGTCACCACATTCGGGCTGTTGGCCGACGCCACCCGGGTGCGGATCCTGTGGGCGCTGCGGGACGAAGAGCTCGATGTCGCGACGCTTGCCGACATCGCCGGTTGTCGACCGACCGTGGCCAGCCAGCACCTGGCGAAGCTGCGACTGGCCGGGCTCGTCGTGGGCACCCGGGAGGGCCGCCGGGTGGTTTACCGCCTGCGCGGCGAGCACACCCGCCCGTTGCTCACCGAAGGTCTCTTCCACGCCGACCACCAGGTCGACGAGAGCTGAGCCGGCTGGGTCCGGACTACTCGCCGGCCGACTCCCGGATCCGCTCGTGATGGTGGATCACTTCGTCGATCACGAAGCGCAGGAACTTCTCGCTGAACTCCGGGTCCAGGCCGGACTCGGTCGCCAACCCTCGTAGCCGCTCGATCTGCCGGTCCTCACGGGCCGGATCGGCGGGCGGCAGCTCGTGCGTGGCCTTGTATTCGCCGACCGCCTGGGTGATGCGGAATCGCTCGGCGAGCATGTGGATCAGTGCGGCGTCGATGTTGTCGATCGACCGCCGGTATGCCGCAAGAGTCTCGTCGGTGCTCATGCGGGGTCCTCGCGAAGTGTCCGGCGGAGCGAAGCGGGGGAGGAACTTCGTGGGGTGCTCATGCGCGGTCGACCTCGACGACAGTCATCCGGTGCGCGGCGCGGGTGAGGGCGACATACAGCACCCGGACCCCACCGGGGGACTCGGCGACGATCGCGTCGGGGTCGACCACGACCGTCGCGTCGTGCTCCAGCCCCTTGGTGGACATGGGGTCGGCGAGCACCACCCGGCCGGGCGCGACCCGCGGCACGTCAGCGAGCAGGTCGCGGTGGCTGTCGGGGGTGATCACCGCGATCGAACCGTCGACCTCGTCGAGCAGACTCTTGGCCGCACCGAGCACGGTGTCGCGCAGCGTGCCTGTGGTCGCGGTGAGTTCGATCGGCCGCACGCCGGTCTCGCGCACCGCCTGCGGGATGTCGGCGTCCGGGACGGAGCGACGGATCAGCTCGGCCGCGTAGTCGAAGATCTCACGTGCGTTGCGGTAGTTGGTGTCCATGTGGAACAGCTGGCGTGGCTTGCTGCCGAACGCTTCGTCACGGGCGGCCACCGACTCCGCGGGCAGCGGCCACGAGCTCTGCGCTGCGTCGCCGACGACCGTCCACGACGCGTAGCGGCCGCGCCGGCCGAGCGACCGCCATTGCATGGGAGACAGATCCTGCGCCTCGTCGACCAGGACGTGCGCGTATTCGTCGGACCGGCCGATCCGGCCGGCGAGCAGGCGCTCGCGTCGATCCGTCGGCGTCACCTCGTAACCGACCTCGACTGCCGGAATCCGCTGTGCCGGTTGCAACTCGGCCACGCCGAGGTCGTCGAGCTCCTCGATCTCGTAGAAGCCGCGTTCCTCGCGGGGCTGCTCGGGTATGACGCCGAGTCGGGCGGTCAGGTCGTCGACCATCGCCACGTCGGCGACCGACCAGCTGCCCTCGTCGAGCGCGACCTGCATCGACCGACGCAACTCGTCACGCTCCGCGGCGGCAAGGATGCCGTCGGTGTAGTGACGCACCCGTTCCTCGTCGGTGAACCAGAGCAGCACCTCGCGCGGGTCGATCGGGCGCCACCAGTCGCGCATGAACGCCTCGACCTCGAGGTGGTCGGTGAACCGGTCGACGAATTCCGACTTCTCGCCCTTCTCGCCGCTTCGCACCTGTGCCCAAGCGGCGTCGGCGAGCGCTGCGGTTGCCGCCTCGGTGGCAGCGTTGTGCTGGTGGTGACGCAGCACCTGGCGACGGAGCTGGCGCAACTGCGGGGCGTCGATCCGGATCGGGTGACCCGCGACCATCGCGCGGAATTGCGTCGGTGCCTCGGGCGGCAGATCCCGCGCTGCCCGGGACAGCACCCGCCGGATCCGCAGCGACCCCTTGATCTCTGCGGCGGCCGGGGTGTCGAGACGCGTTGCCGTCATACCGTCGACCAGGTCACCGAGCGAGCGCAGCGTCACGCTGTCTTCGCCGAGGGACGGCAGCACCCGCTCGATGTATGCCGTGTAGGCCGCGGACGGTCCGACGACCAGGATGCCGCCGGATTCGTAACGGCGGCGGTCGGAGTAGAGCAGGTAGGCCGCGCGGTGCAGCGCGACCACGGTCTTGCCGGTGCCCGGGCCGCCGGTGATCTCGGTGACGCCGCGGCTGGAGGCCCGGATCGCCTCGTCCTGGTGGGCCTGGATGGTGGCGACGATGTCACGCATCTGGCCGCCGCGGGAGCGGGTCAAGGCCGCCATCAACGCGCCGTCGCCGACCACGACCATGCCCTCGGGTGCCTCGGGCACCATCAGGTCGTCCTCGACGCCGAGCACCGTGGAGTCGCGGCAGCGCAGGACCCGGCGCCGGACCACGCCGTCGGGGTGGACGGGGGTGGCCCGGTAGAACGGCGAGGCGGCGGGCGCTCGCCAGTCGATGACCAGCGGCTCGTACTCGTCGTCACGCACGCCGATGCGGCCGATGTAGCGCACCTCGGCGGTGCTGCCGTCAGCGGCGGGCTTGTCGTGCTCTAGGTCGAGCCGGCCGAAAACCAGCCCTTCATATTGTGTTTCGAGCGCCTGCCGTCGGCGCCCCGCGTTGAAGACCAGAGCGTCGCGCTCGAAGAGGCCGGTGATCTCCTCCTCCCGCGCCTCGCCGGTGCGGTCGGTGCGTCCTCGTGCCAGCCCCTCCGCTTCGACGAGTGCCGCCCGGTCGCCCGCCTTGGCCAACTCGGCGTAGACCTTGTCGACATACCCCTGCTCGGCCGCGATCTCCGCGACGACAGCAGGCGGCACGGCAGGTGCGCCGGCGCGGTCACTGGTAACGCTCAATGGATCCCCCAAGCTGAAAAGGGTCGGCACTGCTCGCTTGTGCCCTACCCGGCGTTGACGACCGGTGCACCGGTCAGGGTGCAAGCGAACGCCAAAGTCTAGTCGGCGGGGGCAACACGGGTTCGGTGATGTCCGCCACTCGGCCGAGCTTGCTCAGATGAGTCCTTGCCGGGCGGCCAGCACGCCTGCCTGAAAACGCGTGGTGGCGTTCACCCGGTCCATGATCACCCGCACCCGCCGCTCGACGGTGCGCGAGGAAATGCCGATCTGCCGGGAGATGGCCGCATCCGAGACGCCGTTGGCCATCAGCCGCAGAATGCGCCGGTCTCGCGAATCCAGCATGTCTCGCTCGGAGGCAGGGTCGTCGGCCGGTCGCCACGGGACGCCGAGCCGCCAGGCGAACTCCAGGCAGTCGCGCACCACGTCGCCACCGTTGGCGAAGTTCATCAAGACGCCGACGGGCGTGCCGCCGCGGTCTTTCAGGTCGATCATCGCCAGGCCGCGGTCATTGACGGCCCCGGTGAATGGCATCCCCGCGGTGAGCCGGATCTCGTCGCCGGCCGACGCCCGCGCGTGCATGATCTCGCTGGCGTTGTCGTCGGTCATCAGCGCCGGATCGATGTCGAGCCGGACGTGCAGTGGCTCGCCCTGGCTGTTCAGGAACGGTGTGGTCGAGATGGCACGCGGAGCGTCGAGAAGGTAGCGGCTGAGCGGGGAGTCGGTGCGACTGGACAGCACCCAGGATTGCGCGGTCGACGTCACCTGATGCAGCGCCTGGGTCACCTCGACCAGTGACGTCAGCGGCAGAATGCCGACATCTGGATTGAGTCGCCGCTCGGATTGGGTGCGTACATAGACCCGCGACATCGCCTGTGTCGTGGCTCGCACGAGTCGCGCACGGTCCTCCAAGGCAGCCGCGTAGGCCGGCATCGCTACCTCGGGCGGCACGACATACCAACTCTCCTCGTCCACCGCCTGGATCATCCCGCGTTGCATCAGGATGGGTAGCTGCTCGTCGAGCTGATCCTGCGGAAATCCTTGCGAACGAAGGCCTTCCGCGGTCGGGTGGGAGCTTTGGAGTAGAGCCAGATAGAGCGACGCCGTCTCGTCGTCATTGGCGTTGATGGAGGTGGCATCAGCGGTGGCTGTCCGTCTCCGGTTGCGGTGCGGCACGTTGGCTTCCAATCGGTTCTCGGTGTCAGAAACCGTATGGCGAACCCCCGATTCCCATGCCGGCTTGGCGGGTTTCCGACAAAGACGCTAGTCCGACACCGCCGGATTAACAACAACCCAGCTGGACATGTCATAGTTGATTCAACGACCCAGCTGGGTCGTGCGAGCGTGGCAGTGTCGCCGAGTCCCCCTCCGGCCGACCCCATCGCTCGTGGTGGGTCCCTCCCGAGAGACCTCCCCCCTGACTTTCGGGAGGGATCCACCCTCAACTTCTCTCCCGCATGCCCCGTAGGCTCCATGCTCGTGAGAGCACTCGTGATCGGGTCCGGAGCCCGGGAACACGCAATTGTCCACGGCCTGCTCGCCGATTCGTCCGTCACGGCCGTGGCGGCGGCGCCCGGCAACCCGGGGATCGCCGCCGAGGCCGAGTGCCTGCCGCTCGGGGACGTCAGCGATCGTGCGGCGGTCGTTGAGGTCGCGCGCGGGTTCGCCGCCGACCTGGTGATCGTCGGGCCGGAGGCGCCGCTGGTCGCCGGTGTTTCCGACGCACTGCGCGAGGCGGGCTTCACCGCCTTCGGGCCATCCGGGCAGGCGGCGCAGTTGGAGGGCAGCAAGGCCTTTGCCAAGGACGTGATGGCGGCCGCCGATGTGCCGACTGCCCGCAGCTACGTCGCGACCGATCCGGACGAGGCGCGTGAGGCGTTGGACGCCACCGGCGCGCCATACGTCGTGAAGGATGACGGGCTTGCCGCCGGTAAGGGTGTTGTGGTCACCGAATCCGTAGACGAGGCAATGAAACACGCGCTTTCGTGTTTTGCATCGGGTGGGAGCGTGGTTGTCGAGGAATACCTCGACGGGCCGGAGGTGTCGATCTTCTGCGTCACCGACGGCGAGGTGATCGTGCCGCTGGCGCCGTCGCAGGACTTCAAACGCATCGGAGACGGTGACGAGGGGCCGAACACCGGTGGCATGGGTGCCTATTCGCCGTTGCCCTGGGCGCCCGAGGGCCTGGTCGACGAGGTGGTGCGTCGCATCGCACAGCCGACGATCGACGAAATGCGCCGCCGCGGAACGCCTTTCGCGGGGGTCCTCTACGTCGGGCTGGCGCTGACGAGTGCGGGGCCGCGGGTGATCGAGTTCAACGCGCGCTTCGGTGACCCGGAGACGCAGGTCGTGCTGGCCCGGTTGCAGACCCCGCTGGGTGCGCTGCTGCACGCCGCGGCCTCCGGCGAACTGGACCAGCAGCCCCCACTCGTATGGCGGGACGACTCCGCGGTCACGGTCGTCGTGGCGAGCGAGGGCTATCCGCAGACTCCCCGCACCGGCGACGAGATCACCGGCGTGCCCGAGACGGCGGACGATCGTTATGTGTTGCACGCGGGCACGGCCCGCGACGCCGACGGGACGCTCGTCTCCGCCGGCGGCCGGGTGCTGTCGGCAGTGGGCGTCGGCGTCGACCTGGCTGCGGCGCGAGCTGCGGCATACGGATTGGTGGACGGGATCGGGCTGCGCGGCTCGCAGCATCGCCGCGACATTGCGCAGGCCGCCGCCGAGGGCGGCGTCGCCGTGCCCTGAGGCTGCGTGCACGAGAACGGCAAAGCGGCTGGCTCCCCGGTGTGGGGAGCCAGCCGCTTTGCTAAGGCAGTGACCTCGAAAGAGGGTCAGCTCAGGCCGTCCTTGGTGTCGTTGAAGGCACCCTTGACGTCGCCGTCCTTGAGGTTTTCGCCGGCCTGCTTGAAGTTGGCGTTGGACTGAGTGGCCTCACCCTCGGCCTGCTTCTGCTCGTTGCCGGTCGCCTTGCCGACGGCCTCCTGCGCCTTGCCCTTGGCTTCCTCGGCCATGTTGCTCAGGTTGTCCTTGAGACCCATGTCGTCCACTCCTCACTCTTGGGGGCGAATGTTCCTGACAATTATGGACAATACGACACCGATAGCGCTTCACCCCAAGGGGTGCTGTTGCGTTGCTGCTGGAACACTGGCCGCATGACGAGCCCGATCGAACTGCCCGGTTTCGCCCACGTCTACTCCGGCAAGGTGCGCGATCTCTACGCCCCGCTGGACGCCGCCGGAGCACCCCGTGACGACCAGGTGCTGCTGGTCGCCTCCGACCGGATGTCCGCCTACGACTTCGTGCTCCGCACCCCGATCCCGGACAAGGGCAAGGTGCTGACCCAGCTGTCGCTGTGGTGGTTCGAGCAGCTCGCGCCGTTGGTGCCCAATCAGGTGATCACCACCGATGTGCCGGCGGCGGTCGCCGGTCGCGCGGTGCTGGTCGAGCGGCTCGACATGGTGCCGGTCGAGTGCGTGGCTCGCGCCTACCTCACCGGCAACGGACTGGCCGAATATGAAGCGGACGGAACCGTTTCCGGGCTGAAGCTGCCGGCCGGACTCGTGGACGGCTCGCGGATCGACCCGCCGGTCTTCACGCCGTCGACGAAGGCGCCGATGGGAGAGCACGACGAGCCGATGCCGTATGCCGACGTCGAGGCCGCGGTCGGAGCCGACCGGGCTGCTCAGCTGCGCGATCTCACCGTGCGGATCCTGGTGCGGGCCAACGAGATTGCCGCGCCGAAGGGGGTGCTGATCGCCGACACGAAGGTGGAGTACGGCGTGCGCCCGGACGGCGAGCTGGTGCTGGCTGACGAGGTGCTGACCCCCGACTCCTCACGCTTCTGGCCAGCGGCGGACTGGCAGCCCGGGCGCCGGCAGGCGTCATACGACAAGCAATTCGTGCGTGACTGGCTCACCTCGCCGGCCAGTGGCTGGGACCGCGCCTCCGGAGAGGAGCCGCCGGCGCTGCCCGACGACGTTGTCGAGCGCACCCGGGCGAAGTATGTCGAGGCCTACGAGACGATCACCGGGAGCACCTTCGAGGCCTGATCAGACGGCGTCCGCTGAGCGGCCGGTGCTGCGGTGGCCGAGGACGCTCACCTCGATCATCAGCAGCACCATTGCGGCTGCGACGACGGCGAACACCGGGCCGCTGCCGTGGCCATCGAGCACCGGCAGCAGGATGAACGGCAGGAACGCCGTGACCAGCTTCGACAGCGAATACGCAATGCCCGCAGCGGTGCCGCGGATCGCCGTCGGGTAGGAGTCGGCGAGGTAGACGTGGTAGGCGTTGGAGAAGAGGTTGGACGCCACGCTGTAGAGGAAGCCGGCCAGGATGATCTGCGTGCGGCCGTCGGCGAGCCCGAACCAGAGACCGAACGCCGCCATGAGACCGGCGGTGGAGACCACCAGCACCTTGCGCTCGACGCGCTCCACGATCGGCACCGCCAGGATCGAGCCGAGCGGGTAACCGAGGTAGGACAGGGCCACGAACAGCAGGGAACTGGTGACGCTGTAGCCCTTGGCGACCAGTGCGAGGGGTGCGACCGTGCCGAAACCGTAGTAGCCGAAGACCTCGAGGGCCGACATCAGCCAGAGCATCACGCTGCGCTTGGTGTAGGGCGGCCGGAACAGCGACCGGATCGAGATCTGCTGTGCGCGAGGGGGTTTCAGGGTCGGATCCGGCTCAGTCAGCTGATGACCCTCCGCGATCGCCTGCTGCTCGAAGCGGGTCGTGATCGCGTCGGCCTCCTCGGTGCGACCCTGGGTCTCCAGCCAGCGTGGCGACTCCGGCAGGCCGCGACGGACGAACCAGACGACGACCGATCCGATCGAGCCGATCACGAACAGGTAGCGCCAGCCGTCGATGCCCAAGGGTTGCAACGGAGTCAGCCACCGGGCGAGGAAACCGACCGCCGGCACCCCGAGGAACGAGACCGTATAGGCCCAGGAGATGAGCCGACCGCGGGCGTTCTTCGGCAGGATGTCGGACAGGTAGGAGTCGCCAAGTGCGTATTCGGCGCCGATGCCGATGCCGGCGAAGAAGCGGGTGACGACCAGGAACGTGGCGTTGGGGCTGAACGCGCCGAGCAGCGAAAACGTCGAGTAGAAAAGCAGATTGACCATGAAGGCCGAGCGCCGGCCGACCCGGTCGGCGAAGCGGCCCATCAGGATCGCGCCGAGGAACTGGCCGATGAACGCCGACGCCAGCAGCCACTTGAGCTGGTCGCCTCCGAGGTCGAACTGGTTCTTCAGCACCACCGAGATGGTGCCGGCCAGGAAGTTCTCATAGGCGTCGAAGAACAACCCGAGTCCGATGACTCCCGTCGCCACCCAGTGGAGGCGGGTGACCGGGAGCCGGTCCAGGCGGGCGGAGATCGACGGCACTGCAGTGCTGCTGGGCTGCTCGGGGTGCTGGATAGACACCCGAAGCAGCGTAGCGAGCGATGGCGCCGCGTGCGCCCGATGTGAGCTAGTCGACGTGGGCGCGCGCGTTGCGGAACATCCGCAGCCACGGGCTCGGGTCCTGGGCCGGACCGTCTGTCCAGGACACCTGGATGTTGCGCTGCACCCGCTCCGGGTGCGGCATCATCGCGGTGAACCGACCATCGGGCGTGGTGACCGCGGTCAGACCGTCGGGGGAACCGTTCGGATTGGCCGGGTAGGTAGACGCTGGAGCACCGGAGGCATCGACGAAACGCATTGCCCGGTGCACAGTTTCGAGGTTGCCGCGGACGGAGAAGTCCGCCCGTCCCTCGCCGTGCGCGACCGCGATCGGCAGCAGACTCCCCGTCATACCGGAGAAGAAGAGTGAGGGTGAGTCGAGCACTTCGACCTGGCTGAGGCGTGCTTCGTACTGCTCGGACAGGTTGCGGGTGAAGCGCGGCCACGCGTCGGTGCCGGGGATGAGCTCGGCGAGTGCGGCGAACATCTGACAGCCGTTGCAGATGCCGAGACCGAAGGTGTCCGGCCGGTGGAAGAAACCGCCGAAGACGTCCCGCAGCCGCTCGTTGAACAACACCGAGCGGGCCCACCCCTCACCGGCGCCGAGCGTGTCGCCGTAGGAGAAGCCGCCGCAGGCGACCAGGCCGGCGACGTCGGTGAGGTCGTGGCGACCGGCCTGCAGGTCGGTCATGTGCACGTCGACGGCCTCGAAACCCGCGCGGTGGAAGGCGAATGCGGTCTCCACGTGGGAGTTGACGCCCTGCTCGCGCAGGATCGCGACCCTGGGCTTCGCGCCCAGATTGAGGTAGGGCGCGGCGACGTCCTCCGTCGGGTCGAAGCTGGGGCGCACGTTCAGCCCGGGTGACGGCGCGCCGACCGACGAGTGCTCCTGGTCCGCGCATTCCGGGTTGTCGCGGAGCGCGCTGATGCGCCAGGACACTTCGTCCCAGGCCTGTGCGAGGTCGCGAGTGGGCTCGCTGAGCGCGACCTGGCCGTCGATGGCGACGGTCACGGTCGCGTCGGTGGTGGGTCGGCCGAGGAAGTGCGCGAGCTCGGTGAGCCCGGCGTCCTCGATCGCCTGCTCGACGTCAGCCCGCCGGGCGAGGGGCACCTCCAGAACGGCGCCGAGCTCCTCGGTGAGCAGCGACTCGACCGATGGCAGGTCGACGCTGACGCCGCAGCCGCCGGCGAAGGCCAGCTCGGCGAGGGTCGCCCAGAGGCCGCCGTCCGAACGGTCGTGGTATGCGCAGATCAGCCCCTCGGCCCGCAGTCGCGCGACGAGCCGGACGAGCGCGAGCAAGCGCTCCGGGTCGTCCAGATCGGCTGGGGCGCCGCCGAATTCGCCGTGAACCTGGGCTGCGATCGAACCGCCGAGGCGGTGTTTGCCGGCGCCGAGGTCGACGAGCAGCAGCTCGGTGTCGGCGTCCGGGTGCAGTTGCGGCGTCAGCGTGCCACGCACGTCTGGCAACGACGCGAAGGCAGTCACCACGAGCGAGACCGGGGAGCGGACCTCGCGGGCGTCGCCGTCGGCCTCCCAGCGGGTGCTCATCGACAGGCTGTCCTTACCGACCGGCACGCTCACGCCGAGGGCGGGGCACAACTCCATCGCGACTGCGTGCACGGTGTCGTAAAGCGCCGCGTCCTCACCAGGGCGACCGGCTGCGGCCATCCAGTTGCACGACAACTTCACCCCGTCGAGCGTGGCAATCGGTGCCGCGATCAGGTTGGTGATCGACTCACCGACGGCCATGCGACCGGAGGCCGGGGCGTCGACGGCGGCGATCGGGGTGCGCTCACCGGAGGTCATCGCCTGCCCGGCGAATCCGCTCAGGTCGGAGAGGGTTACGGCCACATCGGCGACCGGCACCTGCCAGGGGCCTACCATCTGGTCGCGGTGCGTGAGGCCACCGACCGTGCGGTCGGCGATCGTGATCAGGAAGCGCTTGCTCGCCACCGTCGGGTGCCGCAGGACGGCGTAGGCGAGCTCGCGCAGGTCGACGTCGGCGAGGTCGAGGGCGTCGCTGGAATGCGGCAGGCGGGCCGCGTCGCGGGTCATCCGCGGCGGTTTGCCGAGCAACACCTCCATCGGCATGTCGATCGGGGTGTCCGAGACGCCGGCCTCGTCGACGATCAGCAGGCCGTCGTCCGACGCGGTGCCGATCACTGCGAAGGGGCAGCGTTCACGCTCGGCCAGCCGCGCGAATTCCTCGAGCGAATCCGGAGCAATCGCAAGCACATAACGCTCCTGCGACTCGTTGCACCAGATCTCCTTCGGCGAGAGACCGCGCTCCTCGAGCGGGACCGCGTCGAGGTGGAAGCGCGCACCGAGGCCGGCGTCGTCGACAAGCTCGGGGAAGGCGTTGGACAGGCCACCCGCGCCGACGTCGTGGATCGCCAGGATCGGGTTGTTCTCGCCGAGCGACCAGCAGTGGTTGATCACCTCCTGCGCCCGGCGTTCGATCTCCGGGTTGCCGCGCTGCACCGAGTCGAAGTCGAGGTCGGCAGCATTGTCACCGGACGCCATCGACGAGGCGGCGCCGCCGCCCATGCCGATGCGCATGCCGGGACCGCCGAGCTGCACCAGGAGCGACCCGCTTGGGAACCGGACCTTCTCGGTCTGGCTCGCGCTGATCGCACCGAGACCGCCGGCGCTCATGATCGGTTTGTGGTAGCCGCGGCGGATGCCGTCGACGGTCTGCTCGTAGACCCGGAAGAACCCGCCCAGCCCCGGCCGCCCGAACTCGTTGTTGAAGGCGGCGGCACCGATCGGTCCGTCGAGCATGATGTCGAGTGGGGTGGCGATGTGCTCCGGTGCGCCGTATCGCTCGATCTCCCAGGGCTCTTCGGTGTCCGGCAGGTGCAGGTTGGAGACGACGAAGCCGGTCAGTCCGGCCTTCGGCTGTGAGCCACGACCGGTCGCGCCCTCGTCGCGGATCTCGCCGCCTGCACCGGTCGCCGCCCCCGCGAAGGGTGAGATCGCCGTCGGGTGGTTGTGCGTCTCGACCTTCATCAGCACGTGCACGTCGTCGGCGCGTTCGACGTACTTGCTTGGTGCGTCAGGGGATTCGGGGATCCACCGGGTGATCGTGCCGCCCTGCATGATCGACGCGTTGTCCTTGTAGGCCACGATCGTGCCGGCACCGGCCACTTCCTCGGTGTGCCGGATCATCCCGAACAGCGACGCAGTCTGCGGCTGCCCGTCGACGATGAAATCGGCGTTGAAGATCTTGTGCCGGCAGTGCTCGGAGTTGGCCTGTGCGAACATCATCAGCTCGACGTCGCTGGGGTTGCGCTGCAGCCCGGTGAACGAGTCGACCAGGTAGTCGATCTCATCGTCGGACAGGGCGAGCCCGAGCTGGGCGTTCGCACTCTCGAGCGCGTCGCGCCCGCCGCCGAGCACGTCGATGCGCTCCATCGGCCCGGCATCTGGCTCGTCGAAAAGGGTGGTCGCCTGCTCGCGCGAGTCGAGCACGCTCTGCGTCATACGGTCGTGCAGGAGTGCGGCAACAGCAGTGCGCTCATCGTCGGTGAGCGGCCCGGTCTGCAGGGCGAACTCGGTGACCCGCTCGACCCGGTGGATGTCGAAGCCACAGCTGTGCGCGATGTCGGTCGCCTTGGACGCCCACGGGGAGACGGTGCCGACGCGGGGGCTGACGACGATCGTCTCGGTGTCGCCGCTGACCGGCTGGTATGCCGGGCCGTAGGTCAGCAGCTCGGCGAGCTGCTGCTCGGCGCGGTCGTCCAGCGGCTGGTCGGTGGCGACCAGGTGCACGAACCGTCCCGACACGCCGGTGATCTGCGGGGCGACGGCCTGCAGCCGGGTGAGCAGCGCTGCTGCGCGGAAGGGTGAGAGGGCGGCGCCGCCGTCGAAGGTGGTGAGCGACAGGCCGTGGGTCGGCGTCATGGGTGTGCGGGCTCCAAGGCTCTAGCCGGTATGACGCTCCAGGGTATCGAGGCGCCCGGCGCCGTCGGCACGCGAGCCTTGGCCGTCAGCGAGCGGAGCCGTAGATGCGGTCGACGTGCAGGTGCAGCGGCACGCGCCGGTCGGCGACCATCGCCGCGCGGTAGTCGTCCCAGTCGGGGTGTTCGCCGTTCACCGCGCGGTAGATGGAGATGAGCTCCTCCACGCTGGCGTCGTCGGGCGTCTGCGCCACGGGCAGCAGCGTCGCCGTGGCGTCGACGGCGGCGTAGGACCAGCCGCCCTTCCCGTTGACCAGCAAGGTCGCCCGGGGGTCGCGGCGCAGATTGGCGGTTTTGGCCCGTCCGTCGGTGATCGAGACCCGGATCAGGTCGCGCTCCGGGTCGTAGGTACAGCTCACGTTGGACAGCTGCGGGCGTCCGTCCCGCCGGATTGTCGCGAGCGTGGCGAGGTGGCTGGCTGCGATGAGGTCCTGTAGCGCATCGGTCATCGGGACTCCTTTGGTATGACGAATCAGTCGCGGCGGTAGACGCCGACGAGCACTGCGTAATCGGGTGCGCCGGGCGGCGCTTCGGGTAGCTCGTCGACGAGTTGGTCGAGATACGCCGCGAGGTGCTCGGCCTGCTCATGAGTGAGCCGGACCCGGCGGCTGTTGAGCAGGTGGTTGTTGTCGTGCGGGATCTCCTCGGCCATGGTCGCCAACATCGCGCGTGTCGCCGCGCCGTCGTCCCCGGGCGTGAACTCCAGTCGCCGCGCAACGGGCAGGAAGTACTGCTCGGTGCCGCCGCGGACGGTGCGGGTCGGTCCCTGCTGGACCAGGCCCGCATCCAGCAGCACCCGCAGGTGGTGGGAAACGTTGCCCTTATTGGTTTTTGCCAACCTCGAGAGCTGGCTGATGGTTGCGCCCTCGACCGGCAGGGCGCGTAACAGCCGATGACGGAGTGGGTGCTCGAGGGCGCGGCGCTGCGCCGGGCTGTCGACGACCAGGCATTCGGGCAGTTTCACCCGATCAAGCGTCAAGAGTTGTTGGCATCGTGTCAACGGTTCGGCTGGACTTGGCGCATGGCAGCGAATGATGACCGGATCATCGACGAACTGCGCACCGCGGTCCGCGACAACTATGTCTTTGCCGACCGCGGAAATGCGATAGCCGACGCCTTCCAGCCGGACGGTATGCCAACGCAGGATCCGGCCGGTTTCGCCGAGACAGCAACGGCCCGGCTGCGTGAGCTGAGTTCGGACCTGCACCTGCGCGTGCGGCATCGCCCGGAGGGAGCCATGGATAGCTTCGGCGAAGAGGCGTATCGCGACCTCTACCGTCGCGAGGCGATCGCGAACGCCGGTGGGGTCTGGCGTGTTACGCGCCTCGGAGACGGCATTGGGCTGCTCGAGGTGGCACCGTACCTGTCGCCGATGCCGATGGCTCAGCCCTATCTCGACGCCGCGTTCGGGCTGCTCGCCGGCGTCGAGCGGCTGGTGATCGACCTGCGCGAAGGTCGTGGCGGTACGCCGGAGTCGGTGGCCTACCTGTGTGGCTTCCTGCTCGGTGCCGAGCCGGTGCATCTGCAGGACATCGTGCAGCGCGACGGGAGCGCGCAGCAGTTCTGGACCAACCCGACGCAACGCCGGTTGCCTGACGATGTGCCGGTCGCCGTGCTGACCAGCGGGACCACCTTCTCCGGCTGCGAAGAGATTGCCTACAACCTGCAATCGCAAGGCAGGGCAACGGTCTTCGGCGAAGTCACCGGCGGAGGCGCCCACCCGGTGGAAGTCTTCCGGCTGACCGACGTGCTCGAGGCGACGGTGCCGGTCGCGCGCTCGGTGAATGCGGTCACCGGGACCAACTGGGAGGGGACTGGCGTCATACCCGATGTCGAGTGTCCGGCGAGCGAGGCGCTCGATCGGGTCAGGGAATGACCTTGCGACGACGGGACCGCGGCTGACAATGCTTGCACCAGAAGAGGTTTCGCCCGGCGAGCTCCTTCACCGACACCGTCGTGCCACAGACCAGACACGGCAGGCCGGCGCGACGATAGACGTAGACCTCGCCACCATGTTTGTCCACTCGCGGATCACGGCCCATCGCCTCTGGGGTGTGCTCGGGGTAGACGGTGTCGATCCGCCCGTCGCGGACGCCGAGTGGCATCAGCTCGGTCAGGTCGTCCCATAGAGCGTCGAATTCGCTTCTGCGCAGGTACTTCCCGGACATCATCGGGTCGATGCGGTGCCGAAAAAGTGTCTCGGCGCGGTAGATGTTGCCGACCCCGGCAAAGATCTTCTGGTCCATCATCAACACCGCGATCGGCGTGCTGGACCGGTGGATCCGCGCCCAGGCGACCTCGGGGTCGGCGTCGGCCCGCAGCGGGTCGGGGCCGAGCTTGCTGATGATCTCTGCGATGTCGTCGGGTGAGCGCAGCTGGCAGACGTTGGGTCCGCGCAGCTCCATCGTCACGTCCGGGCTGTATGCCGTCAGGCGCCACCGGGCGTTCTCGGTCGGCGGCTCGGCTTCGGGAAAGAAGAAGAACTTGCCAATCAATCCGAGGTGGATGTGCACCTGATCGGGCACCTCGGCGAACCTCAGGAACATGTGCTTGCCGAACGCCTCGGCAGCCTCCAACTCGCGACCGTCGAGCAGCGCAGCCTCGGTGAACTTGCCCTGCGGGCTGGTGGAATGCACTGCGCGGTGCCCGAATTCGCGGTTCAGCTCACCGGCGATGCGGTGCGTGACGTGGCCCTCCGGCATACCTCAGGCCGATGCCGGGTGGCGTGGGTCCTTGAGGCCGCTGTCCTCCGGGGCCGATGCGGGGTCGTGCCCGCAGTCGAGCGCCTTGTTGTGCTCGTCGACGAAGACGACGTTGCCGGTGAAGCCGCGTGCCTCGTCGTCGTCGACCTGGCCGTAACCGATGATGATGACCAGGTCGCCCACGTTGATCAGGTGGGCGGCCGCCCCGTTGATGCCGATGATCCCGCTGCCGGCGTCGCCGGTGATGACGTAGGTGGTCAGGCGGTTGCCGTTGGTGATGTCGACGACGTCGACCTGCTCGCCCTCGAGCAGATCCGCATCTTGCATGAGCAGCGCGTCGATGGTGATCGAACCGACGTAGTGCAGGTCGGCCTGCGTCACCGTCGCGCGGTGGATCTTGGACTTCATCATCGTCCGGAGCATGGCCCGATCGTAGTCGCGGCGGCCGCGCCATACCGCTTCGGTCGGGTATGGCGCGGGTCGCGATCGCCGGGAGGGCGTGCCTACTTGGCGTTCTTGGCGAACTCCGTGCTGTAGGTCTTGGTGATGTCGATGGTGTCCTTCTTCGGCTTGACCGAGGGGGAGAAGGAGCCGAGGACCTCCAGGGCGTTCTTGGCGCCGGCCTCGTCGATCACGCCGGTGTCGTTGAACATCCCCTTGGAGTCGGTCAGCGCCTTGGCGTAGAGGCTCGGGTCGCTGCCCTTGTAGTCGGTCGGCATCTTGGCCGCGATCTGCGACGCGTCGTGGGTCTTGATCCACTTCAGCGTCTTGACGAACGCGTTGGCGAGCTTCTGGACGGTCTGCGGGTTCTGCTTCACGTAGTCGCAGGACATGTAGAGCGAGCTGGCCGGGTAGAGGCCGCCGAGCGCCTTCTTGGTGCCGGCCTCGGTGCGCATGTCGAGCAGGATCTTGCCTTCGCCGGTCTTGGTCAGTTGCGCGACGGTCGGGTCGGTGGTCATGCCGGCGTTGATGCCGCCGGACTTCATCGACGCGATGAACGTCGCGTCCGCGCCCGCCTTGACCGTTGTGTACTCCGTGCTGCTGATGCCCGCATTGCCGGTGAGGTACTGCGTGAGGAAGTCGGTCGAGCTGCCCTGGCTGGTGACCCCGAGCTTCTTGCCCTTGAAGTCCTTGACCGAGGTGATCGACGCCGCGTCCTTCTTGGAGACCACCTCGACCTCGCCGGGCACGTTGGCGAACTGTACGACGCTCTCCAGGCACTTGCCCTTGGACTGCATGTCGATGGTGTGGTCGTAGAAGCCGACGACACCCTGCGCCTTGTTCGCGACCAGCGCGGTCTCGGCGGTGACGCCCGCAGGGGTGTCGACGAGCTCCACATTGAGGCCCTGGTCCTTGAAGTAGCCGAGCTGCTGGGTCAGCGCGGCAGGCAGGTAGATCACCTTGCTCATGCCGCCGACCATGATCTGGACCTTGTCGCTCGAGCCGCCACCGCTGGCGGCGCTCGCCTTGTTGTCCTTCTTGGTGGCGCACCCTCCGAGGGCGAGGACTCCCGCCATACCGAGGGCGGCGGCGCCGGCAATTCGCTTGTGCATCATGGGTTTTCCTGACTTTCGTGAAGGGAAGGGGTCAGACCGCGACGGTCTCGGACTGCGACGGGGGACGCCACTTGAGCAGACGCCGCTCGACATACCCGAGGACGAGCTCGGCGATCAGTGCCAGGACGGTGCTGATGACCATGCCGGCGTAGATCGCGGCCGAGTCGAATGCGGCCAGCCCGGTCGAGATGAGCAGGCCGACGCCCTTGGTGGAGCCGGCGAACTCACCGACGATCGCGCCGATCAGCGCAAAACCGAACGCGGTGTGCAGCGACGCGAGGATCCAGGAGGTCGCGCTGGGCACGACGATCGAGCGGAGCACCTGGAAGCGGCTCGCGCCGAGGATGCGGGCGTTGTTGACCAGGTTGCGGTCGACCTCGCGGGCGCCCTGGAAGGCGTTGAAGAACACCGGGAAGAACACCAGCACGGTGGCGGTGGCGATCTTGGACTCCATGCCGAGACCGAACCAGATGATGAAGATCGCCGAGAGCACGATGCGGGGCACGGCGTTGGCCGCCTGGATGAACGGCGCAAGCACCTCCGACAGCAGCCGGGCCCGGCCGAGCAGGATGCCGAGGACGACGCCGGCGACCGAGCCGATGACGAATCCGTAGACCGCCTCCTGCAGGGTCACCGCGATCTGCTCCCAGATCGAGCCCTGCGCGGTGCCGTCGGTGAACCAGGTGACGAGCTTGTCCCAGATCAGGCTGGGCTTGGAGTAGAAGAACGGGTCGAACCAGAGGTTGACCGAGATCTCCCAGAACGCCAGCACCGCGACCAGCAGCGCGATGCGCAGCGTGTAGACGAGGGTCTTGTGTTTGCGCAGCTGTGCGCGAGGGTCCTTCTTGGCGAGCGGCGTCGCCATCCGGCCGTCTGCGGCAGCGGCCTCCTCGGTCCCAGGTGCGTTGAGAGTGCTATGCGACACGGGCGGCTCCTTGCTTGCGTGCTGTCTCGACCTCGGAGGACAGCGATTGCCAGACCTTGGAATAGGTTTCGATGAATTCGGGGGTGAGCCGCAGTTCCTCGACGTTGCGCGGGCGCGGCAGGTTGATCCGGAAGTCGTCCTTGATCCGGGCCGGGCTGGCGGTCATCACCACGACTCGGTCGGCCAGTGCGATGGCCTCCTCGAGGTCGTGGGTGACGAAGATGACCGCGGTGCCGGTGCCCGACCAGAGGTCGAGCAGCTCGTTCTGCATGAGGGCCCGGGTCTGCACGTCGAGCGCGGAGAACGGCTCGTCCATCAACAGGATGCGCGGCTCGTTGACCAGTGTCTGGGCGAGCGCGACGCGCTTGCGCATGCCGCCGGACAGCTGGTGCATGTAGGACTTCTCGAAGCCGCCGAGGCCGACGCGGGTGATCCAGTCCTGGGCGCGGTCGTGCGCCTCCGACTTGGAGACACCCCGCCAGATCGGACCGGCGGCGACGTTGGCGATCACGTTGCGCCAGGGGAGCATCGCGTCGGCCTGGAACATGTAGCCGACCCCGTCCGGGATGCCGCGGACCGGCGATCCGGCGACGTCGACCGTGCCCTCGGACGGCGGCTCGAGGCCGGAGACGAGCGACAGGGTCGTCGACTTGCCGCAGCCGGTCGGGCCGACGACCGCGACGAATTCGCCTTCGCCCACGGTCATCGAGATGTCCGATACGGCGGTGTGGGTGCCGCCGTCGGCCTTGAGGAATCGTTTGGTCGCGTGTGACAGCTCGACGAGCGGTGGTGTCATCGCGGCCCCCTTCCGTTTTCTTGTGATCGCAGTCACATCGTTCGGTTCGGGGCTGGACGTTAGGGGCAGGCGGGTATGGCGCGGCAGTCTTGCTCGCGTTGCTGCGTTTTCGCGCGCTCGGCGCGTTTTGCGCATTTTGCATTCTGGCGTTGTGAGACGGATCACGGTCTAAGGTGACCGCCATGATTCGCGCCCTTCGACGCGATCAGCAGGCGCGCCGAGTGCCCTTCACCCGCCAGATGGTCTTGCTGCAGGTTGCCGTCGTCGCGGCGCTCGGACTCGGCAGTCTGCTGGTCGCCGGCTTCTTCCTGCGCAGCACGCTGTCGACGCAGTACGAGCAGCGGGCGCTCGCGGTTGCCCGCGCGGTGGCGTCCGACCCGGGCCTGGCCGACGCGGTCGCCGGGGAGGATCAGCCACGGGTGCAGGAGATGGCCATGGCGCAGCAGAAGTCGACGCGCGCGCTCTTCGTGGTGGTGACCGACGACCGTGGCATCCGTCTGGCGCATCCCGACACCGACGAAATCGGCAAGATGGTCAGCACCAATCCCGACGAGGCGCTCGCCGGCCGCGAGAACACCTCGATCGATCGCGGGACGCTTGGTTTGTCGGCGCGCGGGAAGGTGCCGTTGCGCGACGACTCCGGCCGGATCGTCGGCGAGGTCAGTGTCGGGTTCGCGGCCAGCGAGGTCGGCCACGCGCTGCGCAGTGCGCTGTTCGTCACCGTCCCGTGGACCTTGCTCGCATTGTTGATCGCGGTCGCCCTCACCACCATGCTCGGTCGCCGGCTCAAGCGGCTGACGCTGGGCCTGGAGCCGTCAGAGGTGGCCGACCTCGTGCGGGAACGCGAGGCGGTGCTGCACGGCATCAGCGAAGGTGTGCTCGCCGTCGACACGGAACGTCGCGTGACGATGTGCAACGCGGAGGCAAAACGGTTGCTGGACAAGCAGATCGAGGTCGGGATGCCGCTGGACGACCTTGATCTGCCAGCCGGACTGTCCCGGGCGCTGTCGATGCCGGCGGACGGCGCATCCGATCTGGTCACCGCCGTCTCGGGCAGTCGGGTGCTGGTGGCGGGGCACCGGCCCGTCCGGCTGGAGGACGGCACCGACCTCGGCGCGGTGCTCACCGTGCAGGACCGCACCGAGCTCGAACAGCTCACCAGCGAACTCGCCGCAGTGCGCAATCTGACCGGCGCATTGCGCGCGCAGCGGCATGAATTCGCCAACCGGATGCACACCGTGATGGGTCTGCTCCACACCCGCGCGATCGAAGACGCCATCGAATACCTCAGTGACAGTGCGAAGTTCGCGACGACCGACCAATCGGAGAATTCTTCGGCGGTGCAGTCCAACACGATTCGCGCGTTCTTCGCCGGCAAGCAGTCGTACGCCGCCGAAGCCGGTGTGCGCCTGATCCTGTCGGAAGAGACGTGGGTGCCGCGCAAGCTGGTGGCGCCGGTCGAGGTGATCACCGTCCTGGGGAATCTGGTGGACAACGCAATCGAGGCGGCCCGCACCTCGGCTGCCCGGCCGGCGGTCGTCGAGGTCGATCTGCTTGCCGACGATCGCACGCTGGTGTTGTCGGTCGCCAACACCGGTGACGGCATCAGTGAGGAAAGAGCCGCGTCGATCTTCGTGGAGGGCTACAGCTCCCGCGGGACCGGTCGCGGGATGGGTCTGGCGATCTCACGCCGGACCGCTGAGGCGCTCGGGGGCGAGCTGCGGCTGACCGCACGTGGCGGAGACAACGGTGAGACGGTGTTCGTCGCGCACCTGCCCGGTGTGCTGGCGGACGAGGACTTCCGGGAGGATCAGTGAGGAAGGTGCTGGTCGTCGACGACGACTTCCGCGTGGCGGGGGTGCACGCTTCGTATGCCGATTCGGTGGAGGGGCTCGAGGTTGCCGCGGTGGCACACACCGCGGTCGCGGCATTGGACGCGGCAGCCGAATTGCGGCCCGATCTGGTGCTTTTGGACAACTACCTGCCGGATCGGCCGGGCCTGGAGGTGTGTGCCGAACTCGCGTCGACGGCGTGCGACGTCATCATGATCACCGCGGACTCCTCGGCGGACACGGTGCGCGCTGCGTTGTCGGCGGGCGCGCTCAACTACGTGGTCAAGCCTTTCCCGGCCGATCAGTTGATTCGTCGGTTGAAGGCGTGGCAGCGCTATCGCGGGAGAGTTGACCGCGGCCTGCTCGACCAGGATCAGATCGACACCGCCCTGCGGTCGCTGCACGAAGGAGATCGCCCGCAGACCCCGAAGGGTCAGTCGTCCGTCACCGCGTCCCTCGTCCGGGACGCGTTGGAAGGTGCGGCTGGTCCGACGACCGCTGCGGAGTTGGGTAGTGAGTTGGGGATTGCGCGCGCTACAGCGCAGCGTTACCTGGCGGCGTTGGTCGACGAAGGAGTGGCGACCATGCGATTGCGGTATGGCGGCACCGGCCGACCTGAGCACGAATACGTCTGGAAGAAGGACTGATTCAGCGAACTCGCCACGTGCCCGGGTCGGGGGGTGCGGGCGACGGCTGGACGTCCGCATCGGTGAATGGTTTGGCGGTGCCGCGCAGCGCTGCGGCGGATCGGGCCGCTGTCGGTGCCGCGAGGCGGGGCAGGCGACGCCGGACCTCGTCGAGCTCGATCGGCGAACCTGAGGCAAACACAACGTAGTTGCCGAACCGGCGTCCCTTCATCACCTCGGCGGTAGCGAGTACCACCGCGTGCGGGAAGGCGACGAGGATGGTGGCCAGCGCCCTCGCCAGGTGCCGTCTATCCGGCTCGTCGGCGAGGTTGAGCAGCGCGAGGCCGCCCGGCTTGAGGACGCGGGCGTAGTGGGCGATCGCGGTGGGGGACAACAGGTCCGCGGGGACGCGGCCTGCGTCATACGCATCGAGGACGAGGGTGTCAGCGGCATCGTCGTGGAGGGTGGAGAGCCCGGTTGCCCCGTCCTGCGGGCGGATTCGGATGCGGTGCCCGCGAGGGAGCGGGAGCTCCCGCCGCACGGCGTCGGTCAGGGCGACGTCGGGTTCGAGGACGATCTGCGTCGAGCCGGGACGAGTGTGCTGGATGTATCGCGCAAGGGTGAGCCCGGCACCGCCGATGTGAGTGGCCGAGATCGGCCCGGGCGCCAAGAGGTCGATCCCGATCGCGAGTTGGGCGACGTACTCGAAGACGAGCAGCTCCGGATCGGCCAGGTCGACGTGCGACTGGGGGTGGCCGTCGCGCAGCACGGTGACACCGCCGCGGTCGTCCGGGGCGAAGTCGAAGGTGTGGTCGGACGGGCCTGCGCTCACCCGATCAGGGTATGGCGTCGGTGCAGTGCTCATCGTTGGTGGCCTGCGGCAGAATGGTGCGACGTGGCCACCCGGAAGATCGATGCGGCGCAGGGACGGGAGGCGGTGCTCGCCTGGTGCGCCGACCCGGCGGTGGAGCGCGCGACCCTCGCGACCGCGGTGCGCTTCACGTTGCAAGAGCTTGCGCTCCAGGCGCCAGGGCGCAGCGTGGAGGTGCGAGTGCCGCCATACGGCGCGGTGCAGGTCATCGAGGGGCTGACTCATCGCCGCGGCACTCCACCGAACGTCGTCGAATTGCAGCCGAACTCGTGGATGCAGCTGGTCGTCGGTGACCTGACCTGGGCGGAGGCGGAGGCGACCGGTCGGGTGTCGGCGTCCGGCTCCCGGTCGGATCTGTCGGCATACCTGCCCTTGCTGGCCCGCCCGTAGGCTGGTCGGATGCGCGTCGGAATCACCATCCTGCCCGAATATCGCTGGGCTGAGGCCGCGCCGAAATGGCAGGCCGCCGAGCAGCTCGGCTTCGACCATGCCTGGACCTACGATCACCTCGTCTGGGGTGGTCTGCCGGACTCGCCGTGGTTTGGGACGACTCCGACCCTGACCGCGGCCGCGATGGTGACGTCAACCATTGGCATCGGCACGTTCGTCACCTCGCCGAACTTCCGGCACCCCGTGACCTTCTCGCGGGATGTGCTGGCCTTGGACGACATCTCGAATGGCCGCTTCCTGTGCGGCATGGGCACCGGTGGGGACCTCGATTCGACCCTGCTCGGCGACTCTTTCACGGTGCGCGAACGCACCGATCGATTTGCCGAGTTTGCCCGGCTGCTGGACCGGATTCTTCGCGAGGATCACGTGACTTACTCGGGAAAGTTCTTCTCCGCCAACGATGCTCGCAGCTTGCCAGGATGTGTGCAGCAACCGCGGGTGCCGTTCCTGATTGCGGCGAACGGGCCCAAGGGAATGAAGCTGGCGGCCGAAATCGGACAGGGTTGGGTCACCTACGGCAAACCGACCGGCACCGAGGACGAGTGGTGGCGGAGCCTCGCGGCGCTCGGTGAGCGGATGGATGCAGCGTTGGACGGCGCCGGGCGCGGAAACGACGCGAGCTTCCAGCGGCACCTCAACCTGGACCCGTTCCGCCGGTCGTCGTTCGAGAGCGTCGACCGGTTCGAGGACCTGGTGGGTCACGCGGGCGAGCTGGGCTTCACCGACGTGATCACCCACTGGCCGCGATCATCGAACCCTTACGAGGCGGCAGTAACGACGATGGAAGCCGTTGCGGCGGAAGTGCTTCCGCGACTGACGGTCAGTTGACGGCGACGCCGGCACTCTCGTTGCCGGCGCGGTCGACGGCGCTGACGACATAGGCGACCGGTGATGTCCCGGTGGGTGCCGGGTCGGTCCACGCGGCCGTCGCGCCGTCGCGGGGGATCACCGCGAGCAGGTCTGCGGCGTCGGCCAGGTTCTCGCTGGTTGCCCGAGCGTGCTTGTCCGACAATGGGATCCGATAGATCGCGAAATGTGCGGTGTCGGCCGAGCCGGCGCGCCAGCGCAGGGTCGCTCCGCCGGGCCCAGAGCGTTTCAGGGCCCGGATCGGCGCCGGCGGCTGTGACTTGAGCCAGGTGCTCGCCGGGAGTAGTGCGGGCCTGGTGTACCAGGTGCGGTTCAGGAGACTGGTGGCGCCGAGTGCGTCGGTGCGCACGGAGACCGCCGAGAAGTAAATGTTGCCCTGCACCTGCGGATAGCCGGTGTTGAACTGCAGGTGTGACGAAAGCTCCTGTGGATCAGACCAATTGGGGTCGGCGTTTGCGTTGACCTTGTAGGTCGCCTGGCCGATGTAGAGGTGCACCTGGCGGCCGGCCGTGGTCTTGGCCCACCAGTCGGTGACCTTGGCGTAGTCGGCGGCAGTGAACCCGATCGACCAGTAGACCTGCGGCGCGATGTAGTCGATGAGTTCGCGGTGCACCCAGTCGCGAGTGTCGGCGTAAAGGTCGTCGTAGGTCTGCGCGCCGGCCGTGGTGTCGGAGCCGCGCGGGTCCGTGGCTTTGTTGCGCCATACAGCAAACGGCGAAATGCCAAACTGGACAAGGGGTTTCGCGGACTTGATGCGCTGTCCGAGCTCGGTGATGAGACTTGTGATGTTGGAGCGGCGCCAGTCGGCGAGGGACTGGCCTGCGCCATACCGCGCATAGGATGCGTCATCCGGGAAGGGCTTGCCCGCGACAGGGTATGGATAGAAGTAGTCGTCGAAATGCACGGCGTCGATGTCGTAACGGCTGACCGCGTCCATGATCGCGTCCTCCACGAAGCGGCGGACCTCCGGCTCGCCAGGGTTGTAGTAGAGCTTGCCGCCGTAGGGGATCGCCCAGTCGGGGTGCCGACGGGCCGGGTGCGACGGGATGAGCGTCGCTGGGTCCTCGGTCATCGCAACCCGGAACGGGTTGAACCACGCGTGCAGTTCGAGGTTGCGTTTGTGCGCCTCAGCGACCGCGAAGGCGAGCGGGTCGTAGCCGGGGTCGGCCCCTTGCTTGCCGGTGAGCCAGGCCGACCACGGTTCGTAGGGCGACGGCCACAGCGCGTCGGCCGTCGGGCGCACCTGCAGCATGACGGCGTTGTGCCGCTGCTGCACGGCCAGTTCGAGCCAGTCGATCAGCTCCGCCTGCTGTTGCGCCGCGGGCAGGCCGGGCTTCGAGGGCCAGTCGATGTTGGCGACGACCGACACCCACATCGCGCGAAGTTCGTGCTTCGGCGTCGTCGGCTGGGTCGGGAATTGGCCTGGACGAGGTTGCGGCACAAGGTAATTGCGACCGGGGCCGCCTGCCGCTTCGGCGGGGGCCGGATCCAGTGCGAGGGCGAGCGGGGCGGCTGCCAAGCCGAAGAGGACCGCGCGTCGGGCTGGCTGCCCGGCCGGGTGTCGGATCGACTGGTCGGTGGTCATCGGTGGCTCCTTGGTCGGGTATGCCGACTCTGCCACCGTCCGCCGGCCGCGTGGGGTTATTTACGGTGCTGAAGTCTTCCCGGAAAGAACTAACCCGGGGCGTCGGTGCATTTTTCTGACGACGGTCGTGGGGAGAGTGCGAGACCGGGGTGTGCGTGTGCATTTTTCCGCCGACGGTCGTGGGGAGAGTGCGAGTCCGGGGTGTGCGGGTGCACTTTTCCGCCGACGGTCGTGGGGAGAGTGGCGGGCGGTCAGCCCTTCGCGTCCGGGTTCTCGAACTCTTCCAGCGGCAGAGGCGGGGTGTCCCAATCGTCGCGTGGTTTGGCTGCGGGCGCGGGCTTTTCGGTCGGGGCAGGCGGCGCCTTCGCGGTCGCTTCTTCGTCGGCCGGCTCAGCCGCCGGCGCGGACTCGGGAGCCGCGGGCCGGTCTTGAGCGGGGGCCGATGCTGCGGCAGCGGGCGCGGGGTCGTCCAGCGGTGGTGGCGGGGTGTCCCAGTCGTCACCGGCGCCGGAAGCCGAGGCGCCAGGGGCGGGAGCGGGCTTCTCGGCTTCGGCGGGGACCACGGCCGTTTTCGCCTCGGGCGCCGGTCCCCGCTCCGGGGTCTCCGGCTCGGCGGTGGAGGCGGTCTGCGCAGGTGCCGACTCATCGAGTGCGGGCGGCGGGGTGTCCCAGTCGTCGCCGGAGCCTGAGGCAGCAGGAGCCGCAGATGCAGCGGGTGCAGGGGTGGATTCGGCGTTCGAGATTGCTGCGGTTGGTTCGGCCGGTTTCGTTGCGGGTGTTTGTTCGTCGAGTGCGGGCGGCGGGGTGTCCCAGTCGTCGCCGGAGCCGGAGGTCGACGTTGCAGGGGCGGCCGGTGCGGGAGCGGCCGGTGCGGGGGTGGATTCGGGCTTCGACGTTGCCGACGCGGGCGCATCGTCCAGGGGCGGCGGGGGAGCATCCCAGTCGTCGCCGGTGGAAGCCGCGGGTGCGGCGGGCTCGGCCTTGGTGGCCGGCTTGGAGTCGTCCAGTGCGGGCGGGGGAGCGTCCCAGTCGTCGCCGGGGCTGGCCGAGGGGGCCTGGGCGGGCTCGGTCGTGGTGGCCGGCTTGGCATTGTCCAGTGCCGGCGGCGGCGCATCCCAGTCGTCGCCGGTGGAAGCCGCGGGTGCGGCGGGCTCGCTCGTGGCGGCCGGCTTGGCATTGTCCAGTGCCGGCGGCGGCGCATCCCAGTCGTCAGCGGCGGGGGTGGCCGGTGTGCTCGCGGGCTCGCTCTTGGCGGCGGGTGCGGAGCCGTCGAGCGAAGGCGGCGGCGCATCCCAGTCGTCTGCGGCGGGGGTGGCCGGTGTGCTCGCGGGCTCGCTCTTGGCGGCGGGTGCGGAGTCGTCGAGCGAAGGAGGCGGCGCATCCCAGTCGTCAGCGGCTGGTGCGGCAGGTTCCTCGCTCTTGTCTGCCGGTGCCGAGGCCGCCGGTTTCGCGGCTGCCGCACCGGCACCCGCGGCTGCGGCAGTGCCGGCTGCCGCCATACCAGCGCCGACCGCGGCAGCTTCCTTGGTCGACTTGGCATCCGCCTGCTCGATTTCCTCGGTGGCAGCCTCATCGGCGGCGCTGATCTTGTGCTTGCCGGTCACGCCGTGGATGCCGACCGACCCTCCCTTCTGCGGGTCGCGCAGGAAGAGCCAGAGCGCGACCGCGAGCACCACGATCACGATCGCCAGAATGAGCCAGGGCATGTCGATCACCTTCAAGCAGGAGCGGGCATGTGAACCTGAGGGTTCACCCTAGTCGGCGCCGGGAGCCCGCGGCGGGGACCCTACTGACGAGTAGGCGGTGCAGAAGTCGAAACGGTTGCGGGATGTGCACGCGGGTTGGGTCGGGGGCGTGCGTAAGTCGAAACGGTTGCGGGATGTGCACGCGGGTTGGGTCGGGGGCGTGCATAACTCGAAACGGTTGCGGGATGTGCACGCGGGTTGGGTCGGGGGCGTGCATAACTCGAAACGGTTGCGGGATATGCACGCGGGTTGGGTCGGGGGCGTGCATAACTCGAAACGGTTGCGGGATGTGCACGCGAATACGCGCGGCCCCTCCTCCCGCCCGCGTGGCGCAGCGGGCGAGACCGCGGGTTACCGTGGAAGGCGTGCCAGAACCTGTCGAACCCACCGAATCGGCGACGACCGACGCTCCCGCGGTGACGCGGCGGCGGGTGCGTACGCCGAATTTCGGTGCGTTCATCATCACCGGCGCGGTCATCGGCCTCATCGCGGGCGTCATCCTCGGCGGCAGCGGCCCGAATCAGGCGGACTACGCCGGTCGCACCAGCGTTGCGCTACTCGGCGGTGTGGGCGCTGCCCTCGGGGCGCTGACCGGCGCGATTGCGGGGCTGCTCCTGGAGTGGTTGCTGAACCGCGATTGATCCGCGCGGCCCCCGTCGTACGACGTGGGTTCGGCGTGCCGGCGCCCGGCGTGTCACACTGGAGCACGTGGCTCGCGGTGACGGACGGCTATCCCACGACCTTTCTCCCGACGGCAAAGGCCCGCAGGACGCCTGCGGAGTCTTCGGTGTCTGGGCCCCTGGCGAGGACGTCGCCAAACTGACCTACTTCGGGCTCTATGCCCTGCAACACCGTGGTCAGGAGTCGGCGGGCATTGCCACCAGCGACGGCGAGAGCATCCTGGTCTACAAGGACATGGGCCTGGTGTCGCAGGTCTTCGACGAGTCCAGCCTCAGCTCCCTGCGCGGCCACCTGGCAATCGGCCATACGCGCTACTCCACGACCGGCGGCAGCACCTGGGAGAACGCCCAGCCCACGCTCGGCGGCAGCGACCGCGGCACGGTGGCGCTCGCGCACAACGGCAACCTGATCAACACCGCCGCACTGCGCGACCTGCTCGCCGAGCGCCTCGACGGTCGCGCCACCCGCGGTGAACTCGCCCGCGGCAACACCTCCGACACCGCCGTGGTCACCGCGCTGCTGTCGGAGAACCCCGACAAGCCGCTCGAAGAGGCCGCGCTGGAGGTGCTGCCGCTGCTGGACGGCGCCTTCTGCTTCGCCTTCATGGACGAGGGCACGCTCTACGCCGCCCGTGACCCGTATGGCGTGCGCCCCCTCGCGCTCGGCCGCCTCGAACGCGGCTGGGTCGTCGCCTCCGAGACCGCCGCACTGCAGACCATCGGCGCCAGCGTGATCCGCGAGGTCGAGCCCGGTGAGCTGATCGCGATCGACGAATTCGGTTTACGCAGCCACAAATTCGCCGAGCCGAAGCCGAAGGGCTGCGTCTTTGAGTATGTCTACCTGGCCCGCCCCGACGCGGTGATCCGCGGCCGCGTGGTGCACGAGGCGCGCGTCGAAATGGGCCGCGTGCTCGCCCGCGAGCATCCGGTGGACGCCGACCTGGTGATCGGCGTGCCGGAGTCCGGTGTGCCGGCCGCGACCGGTTACGCGCAGGAGTCCGGCATCCCCTTCGGCCAGGGCTTCGTCAAGAACGCGTATGTCGGGCGCACCTTCATCCAGCCCAGCCAGACGCTGCGCCAACTCGGCATCCGGCTGAAACTCAACGCGCTGGAGCACGCGGTCAAGGGCAAGCGTCTGGTTGTCGTCGACGACTCGATCGTGCGCGGCAACACCCAGCGCGCCCAGGTCCGGATGCTGCGTGAGGCGGGCGCCGCCGAGGTGCACGTGCGCATCTCGTCCCCGCCGGTGAAGTGGCCGTGCTTCTACGGCATCGACTTCGCCACCCGCGCCGAACTCATCGCCACCGGCCTCGGTGTCGAGGAGATCCGTGCCTCGATCGGCGCCGACTCGCTCGGCTACATCTCCGAGGACGGCATGATCGCCGCCACCGATCAGCCGCCGACCCAGCTGTGCTCGGCGTGTTTCACCGGCGAATACCCGATCGCGCTGCCCGAGGACGGCCGCATCGGCAAGCACGTGCTGGAGACGCTGCCGATCCAGGTGCGCACCGGCCACGACAGCTCGGTCGATGTCGCGCCGGAGGACCAGCGGCACGACGCCGAAGGCGTCTCGCTCGGCGTCGCAGGCGGGGCTGAGAACGCCCTGCTGCGGCCGTAACTCCCGTCATACATGAGAGAAGAACAGATGCCGGACACCCCGCAGACCACCTATGCCGACGCCGGCGTCGACGTCGAGGCGGGTGACAAGGCGGTCGAGCTGATGAAGGCGTCTGTGCGGCGCGCGACCCGGCCCGAGGTGCTCGGCGGGCTCGGCGGGTTCGCGGGACTGTTTGACGCCTCCGTTCTGGGCCGTATGGCGCACCCGGTCCTCGCCACCTCGACCGACGGAGTGGGCACCAAGGTCGCGATCGCGCAGGCGATGGACGTGCACGACACGATCGGCTTCGACCTGGTCGGCATGGTCGTCGACGACATCGTGGTGTGCGGCGCGGAGCCGCTCTTCATGACCGACTACATCGCGACCGGCAAGGTCGTGCCCGAGCGCATCGCCGCGATCGTCGGCGGCATCGCGCGCGCCTGCGAACAGGCCGGCGTCGCGCTGGTCGGCGGCGAAACCGCCGAGCATCCGGGCCTGCTCGAGCCGGCCGAGTATGACGTGGCCGGCGCCGCCACCGGCGTCGCGGAGCGGGCCGAACTGCTCACTCCCGACCTCGTCGAGCCGGGCGACGTCGTGCTCGGTGTCGCCTCCAGCGGGCTGCACGCCAATGGCTTCTCGCTGGTGCGCCGGGTGATCGCCGACGCCGGCTGGCGGCTGGACCGCGACGTCCCGGAGTTCGGACGCACGCTCGGCGAGGAACTGCTCACCCCGACCCGGGTGTATGCCGCCGTTCTGCTGCGGCTGGTGCGCACCGTGCCGGTGCATGCGTTGTCCCACGTCACCGGTGGCGGGCTCGCGGCCAACCTGGCGCGGGTGTTGCCGACCGGCAGCACCGCGGTGTTGGACCGTGCGAGCTGGACGCCGCCGGCAGTGTTTTCGGTGATCGGCGAACTCGGCAACGTGCCGCAGCCCGACCTGGAACGCACCCTCAATCTCGGGGTCGGGTTCGCGGTCGTGCTGCCGGCCGATCACGTCGACGGTGCGCTCGAGGTGCTGTCCGACTGCGACCTACCGGCCTGGGTGCTCGGCGAAATCAAGCGGACCGACCAGGTGGATGCCGCTGTGGCCGAGATCGTGACCGGCGCGAAGGGTGTCGACGCCGGCGGCGCTCAGCTGATCGGGTCGCACCCGAGCTGAGCGGCGCGCGGTCAGCGGTTGTGTGACGCCCAGTCGGCGTAGTCGCCGTAGTCGTCGTCGTCGCGAGAGTCGTCCGCGGTTGCGTCGTCCGGCTCGCGGGCGTTGGAGCGGAGTTCGCGCTCCAACGCGTTCAAGTCGGTGTCGGGAGAGAAGTACTTCAGCTCCCGGGCAACCTTGGTCTGCTTTGCTTTGGCCCGGCCGCGCCCCATGGCGAGACCCCCTCGTGTGTGTTGCCGGGACGCTGGTGACGCGGGCATGCCATGTCGCATGTCACATCGTCCCAGGACCCCGGGATCCTCGGTCTATGTCGTGGGGTAAACGGTACCTCAGCCCCGATTCATTCCGGGCACCGACCGGCCGACGACTCGGACACCGGCTGCCGGGCAAGGCTCAGAGGTCGGCGTTGTCGTCCCGCGCACGGGTCCGGATCGCCGCCACGATGCCGCCGATCACCAGGAGCGCGACGACCACACCGCCCGCGATGAGCCAGGGCTGGTTGTTGGTGCTGTCGGTCGGGGTCTGGCTGGTCGGCGCCGGGCTGAGATAGCTGGTCGTGGCGCTGCTCGTGACGGTGTTGCCGCCGTCCGTCGTGGCGCTGCTGCTCGCCGGGGGCACCACCGAGTTGCTGGCCGCCGCGCTGCTGGCGCTGGTGGAGGACGCGCCGCCGCTGACCGAGAAGGAGAAGTTGCCCGAGATCGGGTGGCCGTCGGAGGAGCTGACCCGCCATACGACATCGAACGTGCCGGCCGGCAGACCCGACTTGAGGCTCTGCGTGACGCTGGAGCCGTCGACCTTCGGGGCGCCCTGTTGCACCTCGGCGCCGTCGCTGCCCTTCACCACCACCGCGGTGCCGGTGGATCGCACGGTGTCGCTGAAGGTGAACGTCACCTGCTGCGGAGCCGCCGTGAGCGTGGCGCCCTTCGGCGGGGTGGTGCTCACCAACTCGTCATGCGCAAGCGCCTTACCGGCGCCGGCGAACCACAACAGGGCGAGGACAGGGACGAGGAGGAGCACAAGGAGGCGACGTCGCATGCCCATGAGTATGACGAGAAGTACGCCGAGCCGGCTACGCGCCGGTCAGTCCAGGTAGTTCTCCACTGTCGACGCGGACCGCTCCTCCGGCTGCGGCGCAGCGTCGGGGAACTCGCGCCGGGCGTCCCGCTGTCGCAGCAGATCCCAGAGACGGTCGAGCTCGGTCTCCACCGAACGCAGCCGCTCGTGCTCCTCCTGCGCCGTGATCTCGCCGGCGGCAAGTTGCTGGCGCAGGCTCTTCTCGGTCTCGACGAGCTCGTTGATGTGGTCGTGAATGCTGCGGTCATTCATCGTCCAAGCATGCACCCATCGGGTTTCGCGCGGGCCAACACGGGCAGGAGAGGGTGCGATAGCGTCGAACCCAAACAAGCCGCAGGGGAGCGTGGCATGGCCGAAAACGCAGCAACCGCAGGCGAATACGACTTCGTGATCGTGGGCTCCGGGGCGGGTGGTGGTCCGCTCGCGGCCAATCTCGCGCTGGCCGGACACTCCGTCCTGGTGCTCGAAGCCGGCGATGACCACTCGTGCCCCTACTACTCGGTGCCGATCATGCAGGCCTACGCCAGCGAGGACGCGGCGATGCGGTGGGACTTCTTCGTGCGGCACTGGACCGAAGATGCCGAGCAGCGCCAGGATGACAAGTTCGTGCCGGAGTACGACGGGGTGCTCTATCCGCGCGGCAGCACTCTGGGCGGCAGCACTGCGATCAGCGCGCTGGTCACCATCTATCCGCACCCGGACGACTGGGACCGGCTCGCCGAGTTGACCGGTGACGACGGTTTCGCGGCCGCCGCGATGCGCGAGCACTTCCAGCGCCTGGAGGCCTGGCGCGGTGCGGATGCGGAGCCGCTGCCGGGAGACGACGCAGCCGCGCGGGACGCCAAGGCGCTGCACGGCACCGACGGGTGGCTGGGTACCACCCGCGCGAACCCGAAACTGGCCGGCCGTGAGCCGATGTTCTTGGACGTGATCGGTGCGCTGGAGGCGACCGCGCGCGAGCGCTTCGGCATACCGCAGGAAGTGTCGTTGCCGCGCGACCCGAACGCTGCGGACACCCCTGCGGACTTCGAGGGGATGACGTTCATCCCGGTTGCGGTGCGCGACGGGCACCGCAACGGAAGCCGGGAGCGGTTGCAGTCGGTGCAGGCGCAGGTGCCGGGGAAGCTGGAGATCCGGCTGGGTGCGCTCGCAACCAGGGTGGTCGTCGAGGACGACCGTGCGGTGGGCGTGGAGTATCTCGCCGGCTCGCACTTGTATGGCGCAAGCCCCGAGGCGGCCACCCCCGATCCGCAGCTGCAGCTCGTGGTCGCCCGACGTGAGGTGATCCTCGCCGGTGGCGCGTTCAACACCCCGCAGCTGTTGATGCTCTCCGGCATCGGCCCGCGCGAGCACCTGGACGAGCACGGCATCGCGGTGCGCGTCGACCTGCCAGGTGTGGGCGCCAATCTGCATGACCGCTATGAGGTTTCGGTGGTTTCGGAGCTGGCGAAGAACTACCCGATCTTCGACGGCGAGGACCTCGACGTGCCTCATGGATCCGCGCAAGGGGACTCGCTCTACGCCGAGTGGCGGGACAGCGCCGACGGCCCGTATGCGACGAACGGGTCACTGGCCGCGATCATCGCTCGTTCGCAGTCCCGGCAGGCGGGCCAGGACTCCGACCTGATCATCTTCGCGCTGCCGATTGAATTCCGCGGCTACTACCCCGGCTACGCGAAAGACGCTGTGGCACACCACAACCGGCTCTCGGTGCTGGTGCTCAAGGGGCACACCAACAACCGGGCCGGCACGGTGCGTCTCCGGTCCGCCGACCCGACCGACGTGCCGGAGATCGCGTTCCGCTACTTCGAGGAGGGCAGCCCCGGCTTCGAGCAGGACCTCGACGGCGTGGTCGACGGCGTCGAGATCGCCCGTGACATCGCGGCGCACCTGCCCGAAGGCGTGCCGGTGAAGCGTGAATTGCTGCCCGGCGCAAAGGTTTCCAGCCGCGCCCAGCTGCGCGACTTCGTTCGTGGCAACGCGTGGGGTCACCACGCCTGCGGCACCGCGCGGATCGGCCGCGACGACGACCCGGGCGCCGTGCTGGACGGTGATTTCCGGGTGCGCGGAGTGCAGGGTTTGCGCGTGGTCGACGCGTCGGTGTTCCCCGACATACCCGGATTCTTCATCGCCTCAGCGGTCTACCTGGTCAGTGAAAAGGCAAGTGCGGCAATCATTTCCGAGTATGTCGACGGCTGATCGCCGCCTCCCGGCACAGTGGGAGACGGCGACCAGGTCGGGGAGACTCAGCCCAGCTGGACCGTCTTGGCGTCGTCGAACAGGCCGCCGCTGAAGTCGATCGCAGTCGCCCGCACGCCCGTCGGCATGTCGTAGACGAGCACGCCGTCGACGGCGTTGCCAGGGTTGATCTGCTCGAAGATCAGGTTGTTGTTGGTGTCGAGCGCGAGCTGCGCGGTCGAATCCGGCGAATAGGTCTTGTTGTCGCCGTCCTTGATCTTCTGGTCGGAGTCGATCAGCGTCTCGGCCTTGTCACCGACGTTGCGGACCGTGATGTAGACCAGCGTGTAGCTCCCCTGCGCCTTCTGAGCGAGGAAGTCCTTGCCGACGCTGGCCTGATCGCGCACCACCTTGGTGACGGTGAACTCCAGGTCACCAGACTTCACCGCGGCGCCGATGCCGGGTTTGCCCTTGCTGGTGTCCTTCTTCGCCTGGGTAGTCGTGTTGTCCTGCTTCGGCGTCGGTTCGCCCGTCGCGTTCGGCTGCGCCGCGGCCCCCTGAGCCGTGGCGGTGTCGGATGCGGCGGTGTCGCCGGACTTCTGTCCGCCCTGGGTGGCGACGCTGATCACAGCAATCAGCGCGACCAGTGCGAGCAACCCGGTGAGGATCTTGTGCCGGGCAAACCAGTTGCGCTTGGCCGGTGCCGGACCGGGAGGCACCGGCGGATACGGCCCGCCCTGCGGCGGCTGGCCGCCCCAGTGCTGCGACGGATTCGGCTCCTGCGGGTTGTTGTGCTGACTCATGACGGTGCTCCTTGTTCGGGGTTCGTTGTCGTGCCCCAAGTAGGCCGCCGGCAGCGGGCCGGCCACTTCCCGCGGACGGCTCGTCATACCTCCGCCGAATGGTGGATGCGCCCGCCACCGATCGGGGGAGCCACGGCGTCGGCGCGCGGCTCTAGAGTGCCGCCATGACGACCGCATCGATCGCACCTTGGTGGCGTTCCCGGCGCCTACTCGGCGTGCTCAGCACGGTGCTGATCGTCTTCGTCTCATTCGGCGCGCAGATCATGTCGGCGGCGTTCGCGCAGTACCGCCACGAAGGCATCACCGACCAGCAACTCGCCAACGACACCCAGTTGGACGGGATCTACCTGGCGGCGTCGCTGATCGGCTTCGGTCTGGCGTTGCTGCTCATCTGGCGACACCGCTGGCCGGTCTGGATCAGCCTGGGGATCTGCGCACTGACCGTGGTGCTGCCGCTCGACGGCCTCACCCCGCTCTTCGCTCTGTATGCCGTGGCGCTCGTCGTGACCGGTCCCTGGCTGTGGGGTTGCATCGCGGCGACGGTTGCCGCCGAACTGGTCGCGACCTGGAGGGACAGCCGCGGCACGAAGGTGTCTTCCTGGATGCGCGGCCTCGCCTCGATCCGCGACGGCGCCGAATTCCCCTGGTGGCTGGTCGGATTGGTGGCGCTGCTGCTGGTCGCCGTCACCGTAGGACTGGCGTGGCTGGTCCGCAGCCGACGCGACCTGACCGTCAGCCGGGCCCAAGAGACCCGTAGCGAGACCAAGCTGCACGCGCTTGGTGAGGAGCTCGCGCGACAGACCGAGCGCGAGCGCATTGCGCGCGAGGTGCACGACGTGCTCGGCCACCGGCTGTCGCTGCTGTCTCTGCACGCCGCCGGGCTCGAGCTCGCGGCCGACGATCCGAAGCTGGCCAAGAGCGCGGCGCTGGTCCGTGAGGGAGCGCAGGAGTCGATGAACGACCTGCGTTCGCTGCTCGCGGTGCTGCGGCGACCGGAGGACCCGGACGTCAGCGAGACCGTCCCGACCCTGCGGGAGCTGCCGTCGCTGATCGACGAGTCTCTCGCGGCCGGCAGCCCGGTCGCCGCTGCCGTCTTCATCGACCAGTCGGCCACCCTCGACGAGCGGGTCGGGCGCAGCGCCTACCGGATCACCCAGGAGCTGCTCACCAACGCCCGCCGGCACGCGCCCGGCGTGCCCGTGCGGCTGCAGATCGACGCCGGGCCGGAGCGCGGCGTCGAGATCAGCACCGCCAACCGGGCCGCGGACCCGGGCGACCGCCGGGTGCGCCCAGGCAACGGCCTGACCGGCGTGCACGAGCGGGTGCAGCAGGCCGGCGGAGACTCCTGGGTGTGGATCGACGACGAGGGCGCCTTCCGCACACTGGTGCGGCTGCCGTGGGAGTGGAAGGGAGCCGCCGATGAGTGAACCGGCCGAAGGACGCCCGATCCGGGTGCTGCTCGTCGATGATGACGCGCTGGTCTGTCAGGGACTGGAGCTGATCCTGTCGAGCGCGCCGGACATCGAGGTGGTCGGCTCGGTCGACGACGGCGACCGGGCGGTGCCTGCCGTGCAGCAGCACTTCCCGGACGTGGTGCTGCTCGACGTGCGGATGCAGCGGCTCGACGGCATCGCCGCGACCGGTGCGCTGCGGGCCCTCGCCAACCCGCCGAAGGTCATCGTGCTCACCACGTTCGACGCCGACGACGTCGTCATGCGGGCCATCGGGGCGGGCGCGTCCGGCTTCCTGCTCAAGACCGCCGCGGCGACCGAGATCATCGACGCGATCCGCAACGTGGCGGGCGGCAACGGCGCGCTCTCGCCGCAGAGCGTGCGGCAGGTCTTCCAGCAGGTCCAGGCGGGCGGGGACACCGGCAGGCGGGCGGCACGCGACGCGGTGGCCACGCTGACCGATCGCGAACTCGCCGTCGTCCGGCTGGTCGGCGAGGGGCTGAGCAACGGCCAGATTGCGGCACAGCTGTATGTCGGGGAGGCCACCGTCAAGACGCACCTCACCGCGGCCCAGCAGAAGCTTGGCGTAGGCAACCGGGTGCAGGTCGCGGTGGTTGCCTCGCGCGCCGGCCTGGTGTGAGCACCGTCATACCTTGCGAAAACGGACCCGCCCGAAGGCGAGTCCGTTTCGTGCGCGGCCGAAGCGACCGGTGGTGGCCAGAGACGGGGTCGAACCGCCGACCTAGCGATTTTCAGTCGCTCGCTCTACCAACTGAGCTATCTGGCCTTGAGCCCTATGGACTTGATTCCCAGGAAAGGGATGGCGACCCCGACGGGACTCGAACCCGCGACCTCCGCCGTGACAGGGCGGCGCGCTAACCAACTGCGCTACGGGGCCTTGCGGCCATACTGCATCATCGCGAACGATGCGTATCCCCAACGGGATTCGAACCCGTGCTACCGCCGTGAAAGGGCGGGGTCCTAGGCCGCTAGACGATGGGGACCTTGTCCTGCGACCCAGTCCTCAGCATCAAGCCGCCTCGGCTGGTGACGAGGACTAGACGACTATAGGGGAGGGAAGCGCGAACCACCAAAACGGCGGCGGCCTCACCCCTTCTTCGCCCACTCCAGCAGGCGGTCGAGCGGCCAGGTGTCGACGATCCGCTCCAGCGGGACGCCGAGCCGCTGCGCGCGCTCGCAGCCGTATTCGACGAAGTCCAGCTGCCCCGGCGCGTGCGCGTCGCTGTCGATCGAGAACACGCAGCCGGCGGCCATCGCCTGCTCGATCAGCTCGTCCGGCGGGTCGCAGCGCTCGGGCCGGGAGTTGATCTCGACCGCGACGTCGTGCTCCGCGCACGCCGCGAACACCGCGGCGGCGTCGAAGGTGGACTGCTCCCGGCGCAGCTTCTTGCCACGGCGCTCGCCGTCGACCATCCGGCCGGTGCAGTGTCCGAGGATGTTGGTGCGCGGATCGCCGATCGCGGCGACCATCCGCCGGGTCATCGGCGCCGAGGCCATCTTCAGCTTGGAGTGCACCGACGCGACCCGGATGTCGAGCCGGTCCAGCAGCTTCGGGTCCTGATCGAGCTCGCCCTCGTCGAGGATGTCGACCTCGATGCCCTTGAGCAGCCGGAAATCCGTGAGCTGCTCGTTCATCTTGTCGATGAGCCGCAGCTGTTTGCCCAGGCGTTCGGCGGACAGTCCATTCGCGACCCGCAGGCTGGGGGAGTGATCGGTGAGCGCGAGGTAGTCGTGGCCGAGCTCCATCGCGGTGGCGACCATCTCGGGGATCGGTGACCCGCCGTCGCTCCAGTCGGAGTGGCAGTGCAGGTCGCCCTTGAGCGCCGCGCGGTATTTCTCCCCGCCCTCGACCAGGCGCTCCGGTGACTTTTCCTCCAGGCTGACCAGGTATGCCGGGCGCTTCCCGGCGAGTGACTCCTCGACCACCGCCTCGGTCGACTTCCCGATGCCCGGCAGCTGGTCGAGGGTGCCCGTGTCGGCGAGGCGGCGCAGCTCGTCGGCCGGGGTGCGCAGCACGGTGTCCGCGGCCTGGCGGAACGCCTTGACCCGGTAGGTGCCGGCCCGGGATCGCTCCAGCAGGAACGCGATCCGGCGCAAGGCGTCCACCGGTTCGATCGAGGCGTGAGTCGTCATACCGCGATTGTCCAGCAGTGAGTATCCAACAGCGAGTAGCGAGTGCGCGCCGGTCGCGTAGGGTGCGGAATCGTGCGGGCGACGATTCTGATTGCGCTGGTCGTGGCCGGCGCGTGCTGGGTCTGGTGGGCGCGCCGCCGCACCCAGGAACGCCACCTGCGACGCCTGGTGACGACCGCTCGCGGCAACGCCCGGCGCGGCGTCGCAGCGACGGTGACGAGCCAGTCGATCGCCGCACTGGCCGCTCTGGCGGCACTCGCCTTCGGTTTCTGGGCCGAGGATGCCCACCGGCTCTTCTGGGTGCGGATCCCGTTGGCGCTCGCCGTGATCGGGCTGTACGTGCCGTTCGCGACCGCGCTCGCGCAGCCGTCGTTCAACGTCAAGAACCTGCGGCGCACACCGGAACGGCGCCTGGTCGAGCTCGGCGCGCCACCGGAGGTCGCGAGGCGTATCGCGCGGGTCGGCAAGCCGTTCGCCCTGCTCGGGTCGGTCATCTTTCTCTGCTCGGTGACCGTGCTGGTCTGGCACCATCTGCGCTGAGCTGGGCGCAACTTCGCGTCGCCTCCTCGGCGTGGCCGCCGCCGACAGCGCAGGGTCGGTCAGTATCCTGGGCGGCAATGTCCGCGCCCGTGGCTCCGGCGCCGCTGCCGACGCGACGGGATTGGCAGGCGGCAAGGTCGAGAGCGAAGAAGAACCGCACCCGCACCGATATTCAGGCTCTGCGGGCGCTCTCGGTCCTCCTGGTCGTCGGCTATCACCTCTGGCCGGGCGCCATCAGTGGTGGATTCATCGGGGTCGACGTCTTCTTCGTCATCTCGGGCTTCCTGATCACCGACCATCTGCTGCGCGAGGCCGGCAAGAACGGCCGCATCTCGCTCGCGCAGTTCTGGACCCGGCGCGCATTCCGGCTGCTGCCGGCTTCGCTGCTGGTCATCGTGCTCACCGCGCTCGCCACCTTCGTCTGGGTCGGCGAGGACCAGTGGCGCACCTACTTCCAGCAGGCGATCGCGTCCGGGTTCTACGTGCAGAACTGGAAGCTGGCCGCCAGCGCCACCGACTACCTCAGCGCGACCGACCCGCCCACGGCATACCAGCACTTCTGGTCGCTGTCGGTCGAGGAGCAGTTCTACATCGTGCTGCCGCTGCTGCTGGTGGCCACCCTGCTCGGCACGCGCCGTCGCCGCATCTGGCGCCGCTGGTTCCTGCTCGTCGTCGCCACCGTCACGCTGGCGTCCTTCGTCTGGTCGGTGTACCTCACCGTTGCCGACCCGGCGGCCGCCTACTTCGTGACCACCACGCGGGCCTGGGAGTTCGGGATCGGCGCGCTGTTGGCCTTCGCCGGGACGCAACGGTTTGCCAAGGTGCCGCCTGCGGTCGCCTGGGTGGGCGGGGCCATGCTGCTGATCGCCGCCTTCCGCTTCACCGGCGGCACGCCGTTCCCCGGTTACGCCGCGCTGCTGCCGACGGTCGGCGGCGCCCTGATGATCGCGACGATCCGGCACGACCGGGTCTTCAACATCATCGCCGACAACCACGTGGTGCAGCTGATCGGCAACGCGTCGTACTCGATCTACCTGTGGCATTGGCCGATTGTGGTGCTCGCTCCGATCGCGCTCGGACACAGTCTCGGGTTCGTCGGCCGGCTGGTCATCCTGGTGATCTCGCTGTTCCTCGGGCACCTCTCGATGCAGTTCGTCGAGCGGCCGCTGCGCGCGCACGGCAACGCGCGATGGTTCACCCGCAGCGGGCTGGCCGTCGTCGCCGGCGCGGTTGCGGTGCTCCTGGTGGGCAACGCCGGGCTCAACCTCCTCGGTCAGCGCGAGGCGGCGGCCAAGCAAGCGGTCACCAAGGCCCGCACCACGACCGACCCGTGCGTCGGCGCACCCGCGTTGAACCGGTCGACCTGTGAGCAGCCCAGCAAGCTGACGCCGTCACTTGCGTTGTTGCGCAGCGACGACGGCACCAACGACAAGTGCTGGTCGGAGCGAGCCGAAACCGTCATACGCCGGTGCACGCTCGCGGCACCCGACAAGCCCAAGAAGCGGGTGTATGCCGTCGGCGACTCGCACCTGGGGGCGCTGCATCCGGCGCTGACCACGGCCGGCAAGGAGCTCGACTGGCGGATCGAGTCGGCCGCGCACGAGGGCTGTTATCTGGCCGAGGGCGAGATGCCGATCGACGACCCGGTGCGGCGCGCGTCGTGCAAGACGTGGCGGGCGGACCTGCTCGACCAGATCGTCGCCGACGAGACCATCGACACCGTGCTGGTCACCCGGTATGACGTCAACCTGGTCCGCGGCGACGACAAGGCGGCGACGGTGAAGGGCCTGCAGGACGCCTGGCGCCGGATCGTCGACTCCGGGAAACAGGTGATCGTGGTGCAGGACGTCCCGCGCGCCGACCAGTCCGTGCTGGACTGTGTGTCGCAGAACGGCATCGACGCCACCACCAAGTGTGTCGTGCCGCAGGACGAGGCGTTCCCGTCCTGGCAGGCGCTGCGGGAAGCCGCGAAGGGGATGAAGGGCGTCACGTTCGTCCCGGTTGCGCAGACCTTCTGCAAGGACGGGGGCTGCCCGTCGGTCATCGGCGGGGTCCCGGTCTTCCGCAATGTCGGCCATCTGTCGAAGACGTTCTCCACCACGTGGGGGCCAGAACTGGCCGACCAGTTGCGCAAGGCGACCCAGAGCTGAGCCGACCCGACGCGGGCCGCGCCGGCTTCAGCCGGAGATCAGGGCGGCGAACCGGGCCAGGTCGACATTGCCGCCGGAGAGTATGACGCCGACCCGCGCGCCCGGCATCGTCGGCGCGAGGGTGCGGGCGGCCGCGTAGGGCAGCGCACCGGTCGGCTCGACCACCAGTTTGCAGGTGTGCGCCAGGCTGCGCATGCCGGCCGCGAGGGCGTCGTCGTCGACGAGCACGATGTCCTCGACCCGCTCCCGGATGATCGGAAAGGTCAGCTCGCCAAGGGCCGTTGTCTGAGCGCCGTCGGCGAGCGTCTCCGGCACGTCGATCGTGACGATCTCACCGCTGTCGAAGGACCGCTTGCCGTCGTTGCCCGCGGCCGGCTCGGCGCCGAAAACCTTTGTCTCCGGGCGCATTCCGTGTGCCGCGACTGCCGTGCCGGAGAGCAGACCGCCACCGCCGAGCGGGGCGACCACCGCATCGAGGTCGGCCACTTCCTGCATCAGCTCGAGTGCCGCGGTGCCCTGCCCGGCCATGATCGCCGGGTCGTCGAACGGCGCCACCACGGTGCGGCCCTCGCGCTCGGCCAGGTCGGCGGCGATCGCCGCCCGGTCCTGCGTGCGCCGGTCATAGGGGACGACCGTGGCGCCATACCCCTTCGTCGCCGCCAGTTTGATCTGCGGGGCGTCCGTCGGCATCACGATCGTGGCGGGTATGTCGAGCAGCCGCGCAGCCAGTGCGACCGCCTGGGCGTGGTTGCCGGAGGAGAAGGCGACGACACCGGCACGACGTTCGTCGGGGGAGAGCTGAGTAAGACGGTTGTAGGCGCCGCGGAACTTGAATGCGCCCATGCGCTGCAGGTTTTCGCACTTGAAGTGCAACTGGACGCCGAGCTCGGCGTCCAGGCGACCGGAGGTGATGACCGGCGTGCGGTGGGCGACCCCCGCGATGCGCGCGGCCGCCGCCTGCACATCGGCGAAATCGATCGCGTTCACCGCGCGGTGTCGTCGGCGATGCCCCGGTTGATCTTCGCGTCGGTGTCGGTGATGGCGCGCTTCTCGTCCTGATCGGCGGCCTTGAACTGCTCGCGCATCGCCTCGGCCTTCTTGCTGCCGGCGTCCTGCAGCGTCTTGGCGACGAAGACGACGCCCACGACGCCGACGGCCATCCAGATGCGCGGGTGCTTCACGCCCCGCTTGAGGAGGAACTGCTCGACCTTGTCGTCGGCCTTCAGCCCGATGCCGGAGGTGATCAGCATCAGTCCGCCGGTCGCGGCCGCGAGCACGTCGCTGCCCGCCACGGCGCGGTGCAGCGGGTGCTCCGGTGGCAGGTCGTCGCGGTTGCGGACGGTCAGAAAGACCGACCCGGCGGTGCCGGCGGTGTTCGCCCAGCCGAGACTGCGACGGGCCCAGCGGGGGAAGCGGGCCGGTCGCACCAGCGTCACGGCGCCGGCGAGGGCAGCGGATGCGAGGTTGAGGGCGGGAGCGGATTTCGAGGTCGCCATGCGGCAAACCTTATGCGTGTTCCCCGGCGGGCAGGGACGCGGCCGGGGTGACGGTCGCCGCGTGCGCGTCGCGCAGCAGCCGGCCGGCGACCGCCGCCAGCACCGCGGCGAGGGCCCCGGCCGTGACGGTCACCGCGAATGCCGGAGTCTCCCCGCCAAGGTCCGCAAGCCGTCCTGCGACGGCGGCGCCGGAGGCGTAACCAAGGCCGGTGGCCGCCGCCAGAAGGGTCATTGCGGCGCCGGTGCGGGACGGCGGCGTCAACTGCTCCCCGAGGGTGAACGTGGTGATCATGTATGGCGCAACGCAGCACCCGAGCAGCACCAGTGCTGGGGCGAGGGTCGCCAGCGAATGAATCAGCAGCAGCGGCGTGGCCAGCACGAAGAGGCCGATCGCGGTGACCCGCCATCGGGTGACGTAGCCGATGCGGGCGGGGAGCGCCGCCATACTGATGCCGGCGACGACGCTGCCGACGCCGAGCAGCGCCTGCACCAGACCGGCCAGCCCCTCGTGCCCGGCCGCGGTGGCGATGACGGTGGTGCCGGTCTGCACCGAGCCGAAGATGTTGCCGATCACGAACTGCGCGAGTCCGAGCACGGCCAGTGCGGGGGTGAGCAGTCGGCCGGACCCGCTGGGCCCGGCGTTCGCGGTGCGCAGCCGCGCGGTCGGGTGCACCGCGAACCAGGTGCCGAAGACGACCAGCAGCACGGCGGCAGTGCCGATCCCGACGCCGGGTTCGAGCAGGGCCGCGATGGACCCGACGATCGCCGGACCGAGCACGAACGACGCCTCGTCCGCCGACCCCTCGTAGGAGAAGGCGGTGTCGATCAGCCGGCCGGACTGGATGCCGCGGCTGCGTGCGCCGATGATCGGCCGCCACCGCACCCGGGCCAACGGCCCGGCCTGCGGCATGAGGAGCCCGGCGAACGCCGACGCCATCGCCGCCCACACCCAGGCGACGCCGCTCTCGGCGGCGACCACGACCAGGGCCAGGCCGAGCGCGCTGGCCCACGATTGGAGGAGTACGACGGGGCGTTGCCCGAACCGATCGGACGCCGCCCCGAGCACGGGTGCGCCGATCGCGTTCGCGACCGCCAGCGCTCCGGCGCAGGCGCCCCCGGCGCCGAAGCTGCCGGTGGTGTGGGCCACGAGCAGCAGCACACCCATCTGGCTCATCGCGAGCGGCAGGCGGGCGAGGAACGCCACCACGATGTAGATCGGGCCGGTGAGGCCGAACAGGTGGCGGTATGACGCAGCGGGTGACACGGGCCGGACGCCTTTCGAGGGGTAGCGCAACGTTGCTGCGCGACTTCCCTCCTCCAGCCGCGCGAGACCCTGTGCTGCCGTCATTCTACGGTCGCCGTCAAACCGGTCGTCTCGTCATACCTGCGCGAAGGTAACGGCGGGCGAACGATCCGGGAAACGCCTGGCGTGAGAGTTGGTGTGCGGCGGTGCGTTTGTCATGGTGGATGACAGCGGTCGCACAGCGGGGAGGCCGTGCAGTTCGAAGTTTCGGGGAGACATGGCACAGATTGACAGGCGCACGGCGATCTCGGCAGGGGCGGCCGTCGGCGCCTCGGCGGCGCTGGCGGCGTGTGGCAGTGGGAACGACAAGAAGGCATCGCCCAAGGAGAGCGCGAAACCGGTCGTGAAGAAATCGCCGGCGCCGACGGCGAGCGCTCGGCTGATCGGGGACGGGTCCACGTCGGACACCGGTCCGCAGCCGCACCAGCCGAAGCCGGAGAAGTTGCAGCCGGGCGAGACTCCGCCACAGTTCGTGGTGATCTCGTGGGACGGCGCGGGCGAGGTCGACGGCCTCAACCTGCTGTCGCACTTCCGGGAGGTCGCCAAGGAGACCAAGGCGTCGATGACGCTCTTCCTCTCCGGGCTGTTCCTGCTGCCCGGGGACAAGAAGGACCTCTACAAGCCGCCGCGGCACCAGGTCGGTGCGTCCGACATCGGCTACCTCGACGACGGGGACATCCACGCCACGATCGACAACATCGGCAAGGCGTGGCTGGAGGGTCACGAGATCGGCACCCACTTCAACGGCCACTTCTGCGGCAGCACCGGTGTCAGCCAGTGGTCGCCGGCCGACTGGCGCAGCGAGATCGAGCAGGCCAAGTCGTTCGTGAAGAACTGGCGCACCAACACCGGCTTCACCGACCTGCCGCCGCTGCCGTTCGACTACGACAAGGAGTTGATCGGCGGCCGGACCCCGTGCCTGGAGGGCTCGGACAATCTGCGGATCGCGGCCTCGCAGTTGGGCTGGCGCTACGACACCAGCTCCACCGGGACTCAGATGTGGCCCGGCAAGGTGCGCAACCTGTGGGACGTGTCGATGCAGTCGATCCCGTTCGCCGGGCACTCCGGCCAGGTGATCTCGATGGACTACAACATCATGTACAACCAGTCCGTCGGCACCCGGGGCAAGCCGTCGATGCGCCCGAAGTGGCAGCGGGAGGCGGTCGACACCTATATGGCGGGCTTCCTGCGCGCCTACGACTTCAACCGGGCGCCGCTGATCATCGGCAACCACTTCGAGGGCTGGAACGGCGGCATCTACATGCGAGCCGTCGAGCAGGTGATGCGCAAGATCGTCACCTACCCGGACGCTCGGATCGTGTCGTTCCGGCAGCTGATCGACTGGGTCGAGGCCCAGGACCCGGCAGTGCTGGCCAAGCTGCGCACGCTGCCCTACGGCAGCAAGCCGACCGGCGGCTGGGCCCAGTTCCTCACTGTATGACGGGAGCCGCGCCCGGCTCAGCGCGCGGCGGCCGAAACAGCTTCTGCCGCAACGGGTTCGGTGACCGCTCGATCTGACGGCACGAGTCCGACGCGGGTGCGCCGGTCGAGCAGGTCGTCCGCGTCGAGCGCGCCCTCATGGCTGAGTGCGAAGTCGAACTCAGCCGGCGTGGTCGGCACGGTGTCGCTGATCGGCAGGTTGCGGGCCGGGTCCTCCGACAGCACGGCGGCCGCCTCGGAGCCGTAACGCCGGACCAGGCGGCCGGGGATGTCGTTGCCGGCGGGGCCAGCCGGGCCGGCCGGGTCGGCGCCCACGAGGGGCGTTTGCGCGGTCACGCACGGCCCGGCGGACACGCCGCGCTCGCGGACCGCGGCGTCGACCGCGTCCTGCGCCATACGGCGGTAGGTGGTGAGCTTGCCGCCGACGACCGTGATCATGCCGTTCGGTGCGGTGAGCACCGCGTGCTTACGCGACAGGTCCGCGGTCGAGCCCTCCGCCGACAGCAAGGGGCGCAGCCCGGCGTAGGTCCCGACGACGTCGTCGCGGGTGAGCGGACGCTGCAAGGTCGGGTTGATCGTGTCGAGCAGGAAGTCGATCTCCTGGTCGGACGACTGCGGCACATCGGGCACCGGCGGCTCGGTCGGTTCGTCGGTGAGGCCGATGTAGGTGGTGCCGTCCAGCTGCGGCAAGGTGAAGACGAACCTGCCGAAGTGGCCCGGAACCGGTGCGTTGACAATGCAATTCATCGACCCGAGGGCCGACGAGCGCACCACCAGGTGGGTGCCGCGGGACGGGCGCAGCCGGATGTCGGGCGCGAGTGAGTCGGCCCAGACACCGGTCGCGTTGACGACCGCGCGGGCCTTGATGTCGTGGAACGTGCCGGTCAGCTCGTCCCGCACCTGCGCGCCGTCACCTGTCGCGGCGACCGCTCGCACGCGGGTGAGCACGCGCGCGCCATACCCGGCGGCGGTGCGGGCGATCGCGACGACGAGCCGGGCGTCGTCGACCAGTTGTCCGTCCCAGCCGAGGGCCGCGCCGCGCAGTGCGCGGCTTTGCACGCCGGGTGCGAGGGCGAGTGTCTCGGCGCGGCCGAGCCGTCGCGGTCGGGGCAGCGTCGCCCGGGGTGTGCGGGCGGCCGCGCGCAGGGCGTCACCGGCGACGAAGCCGGCGAAGGTGATCGCCTGGTCGCGCCGTGAGCCGCCGGCGAAATGCGGCACCACCCATGGCATGGCCCGGATCAGATGTGGCGCGGTGCGGGTCATCAGGATGCCGCGCTCGACCGCGCTCTCGTGCGCGATGCCCACCTGACCGGAGGCGAGATAGCGCAGACCGCCGTGCGCGAGTTTCGAGCTCCAGCGTGACGTGCCGAATGCCAGGTCGTGGGCGTCGACCGCCACCACGTCGAGCCCGCGGCTTGCGGCATCCAGCGCGACGCCGGCGCCGGTGACACCCAACCCGATCACCAGCAGATCGACGGTGCGCCCGCCGGTGACCTCGGCGAGTTCGCGCTGGCGACGGCGCGCGTTGAGGGCGGTGCTCATCGCAGGTAGTTTTCGACGGCGATCGCGAGCTGAGCGAACAGGTCGGCCGCCTCGATGTCGTCGTCCGACATCGTCGGCACCGAGAAGACGAACCCGTAGGCCATCAAAAGCACTGTGCGGGCGAAGAGTTCGGTTTTGCCGGAGCGGACCGACCCAGCTTCTTGCGCGGCTGCGATGCCGGCCGCCAACGACTCCAGGAGCGTGGTCTGGGTGCGGCCACGGCGGACCAGCAGGTAGGGCAGGAGAAGCTCAGGGTCGACCTCGACGATCTTGCGGAACAGCTCACCCTCGTGCACCTCGCGTGCTGCGTTGGCGACCGTGCGGGCGATGCCGGAGGCATCCAGCCGCATCCCGTCCCGGGCGGCCAGTTGATAACCGATCGTGGACCATTCGCGCACCATCAGGTCGGCGGTGAGCGCGGACATGTCCGGCCACCGCCGATAGACGCTCATCCGGGAGACACCGGCGCGGCGAGCCACGTCGGTCATCGTCGTCCGGCGCCAACCGACGGCCAGCAGGCACGCACGCGCCGCATCGAGGAGGTCGTCCTCCTCGATAGGGCTGTTACGGATCACCGTCATATGTCACACTGTAACACCTTGGAAGCCGAAGGTTTCGTCGATCGACTGAGGAACGCACATGCACTGGTCCCGCTGGGGAGACCCGAATCGCACCGCCACGCTGCCCGACAACGCCGGCGAGCTCATCGCCTTCGCCTTCGGTGACGTCACGCCGGATCCGGCCGTCGAACTCGCCGACGTGCGGCTGCCCGAGTCGCGCCTTACACCCGAGCAGCGGCAGGCGTATGCCGCAGCGGTCACGCCCGCGCAGGTCGCGATCGACGACACCGCCCGCATCGAACACACCCGCGGCAAGTCCACCCCGGACCTGCTCGCCGCACGGTCCGGCGACTTCTCCGCGGCTCCCGACGCGGTGCTGCGACCGGCGAGCCACGACGAGGTCGTCGAGGTGCTGCGGATCAGCGCCCGGGAGCGCATCGCCGTCGTGCCGTTCGGCGGCGGAACCTCCGTCGTGGGCGGGCTTGCCCCGGATGGTTCGGCATACGACGCAGTGGTGGCACTCGACCTGCGGAGGCTGGACCAGCTGGTCGAGCTGGACGAGACCTCTTTGACCGCAACCCTCCAGGCCGGCATGCTCGGCCCACAGGTCGAGGAGACGCTGGGCGCGAAGGGTTACACCCTCGGCCACTTCCCGCAGTCCTTCGAATATGCCAGCGTCGGCGGCTTCGCGGCGACCCGGTCGAGCGGCCAATCGTCCTCGGGATACGGCCGATTCGACGCGATGGTGGTTGCCCTCACGGTTGCCACCCCGGCCGGCACCTGGCGCCTCGGTCGGGCACCGGCGAGTGCGGCCGGTCCGGACCTGCGTCAGCTGGTGCTGGGGTCCGAGGGTGCCTTCGGAGTGATCACCGACGTCACCGTCGTCGTGCGGCCGAGGCCGCAGGCGAAGGCGTACGAGACTTGGCGCTTCGAGTCGTTCGCGAGCGGTGCCACTGCAATGCGCACGCTGGTGCAGGACCGGATCAACCCGACGGTGCTCCGGCTGTCCGACGAGACCGAGACCGCGATCAACCTCAGTGACCCCAGTGCGATCGGGCTGAACGCCGATGGCGGCTGTCAGATGGTGTGCGGCTTCGAAGGCACCGAGCAGCGGGTTGCCCGGATGCGCGGCGAGGTCGGCGAGGTGCTTTCCGGGCTCGGCGGCACGCTCGTCGGGCAGGAAGGTGGCGACGCATGGGCGGACGGACGCTTCGACGCGCCGTACCTGCGGGACGCTCTGCTGGACGAGGGCGTCATGGTCGAGACCCTGGAGACCGCGACCACCTGGACCAACCTGCCGCGGCTGTATGACGCGGTGAAGTCCGCCATCGACGCGGCCGCGAAGGAGCAGGGCGCCGATCCCATTGTGCTGTGCCACATTTCGCATGTTTACCCCTCCGGCGCGTCCCTCTACTTCACCGTCGCGGTGCGCGAGACCGACGACCCGGTCGCGCAGTGGGCACCGGTCAAGCGGGCCGCCGGCGATGCGATCTCGCGGCACGGCGGCACCATCACCCACCACCATGCGGTCGGCCGGGATCACAAGCCCTGGCTGACCGACGAGATCGGTGAGACCGGCGTGGCGGTGCTGCGCGCGGTGAAGGAAACGCTGGATCCTGAGGGCATCCTCAACCCAGGAGTCCTGATCCCATGAATGCCTTTCATGTGCTTGCCAATCCGCTGTCCGGCGGCGGCAAGGCGGTTCACCTCGCGCGCCAGGTCGCGGCCGACCTCGGTGATGCGGGCGCGACTGTCCGCATCACCTTCTCGCCTGGCATCGAGGCCGCCGACAGCCTGGTGCGGGACACCAAGGCGGCCGGCGAGGTCTGCGTGACCGTGGGTGGTGACGGTTTCCTCGGCTCGCTCGCCGCGTCGCTGATCGAGCACGACGTCACCTTCGGGATCGTTCCCAGCGGACGGGGCAACGACTTCGCCCGGCAGCTCGGCATACCGGTAAACACCCACGACGCAACGCGATTGGCGATCGCGGGCTCCCCAACGCGCGTGGATGCGATCCGGCTCGGTGATCGGGTCGTGGTCGGCAGCGTCTACGCCGGCATCGACTCGTTGGTCTCGCACCTGGTCAACACCGCCCCGCGGAGACTGCCCGCGACGCTGCAGTATCAGGTCTCGTCGCTGCGTGGACTCTTCAAGTTCCCGCCACGGCACTACCGGGTGACGGTCGACGACGAGGTGTTCGCATACCGGGGTTTCACTGCGATTGCTGCCAATTCGGGCTACTACGGCAAGGGCATGCACATCGCCCCCGACGCCGACGTGCACGACGGACTGCTCGACGTGATCATGGTCGGCGCCGGCAACCGGTTGAAGTTCGTCACCGCGATGCCGCAGCTCTACCGCGGCACCCACCTGAAGAACCCCGAGGTCACCGTCGCGCGCGGCAAGGTCGTCCGGATCGAGGCCGACGACGTCGAGGCGTACGGCGACGGCGAGCCGATCCAGCAGCTGCCCGCCACCGTCGAAGTACTGCCCGGCGCGCTCAGCGTGCTGTTGTAATGATGGTCGAGTAGGGCGAGCCCAACATGATGGTCGAGTAGGGCGAGCTCAACATGACGGTCGAGTAGGGCGAGCCCCCAGGGGCGAGCCCGTATCGAGACCACACCGGACGAAAAGGACTGGTACTGATGGCGGCACGGGGTTACTGGATCGCGCGCGTGCAGGTGAACGACGAGGATGCCTACGCGCAGTACGTCGCCGGGGCGACCCCGGCATATGCCGCGTATGGCGGCAAGCTGCTGGTGCGTGGCGGGCCGTTCGAGGCGGTGGAGGGCGACTCACGCGCGCGCAACATCGTGATCGAATTCCCGTCCTACCAGGCGGCGCTCGACTGCTACAACTCTGCGGCATACCAGGCGGCGCGAGAATACCGAGTGAAGGCAGCGGACGCCGACATCATCGTCATCGAGGGTTACGACGGACCGCAGCCGAGCGTCTGAGCGGCGGTGGCCGCCAGGTCTCAGTCGTCGGCGAGTGCCTGTCGCATGGGCACGAGCTTTGCTTCCGACTCGGTGAGTTCGGCGTCGGGCTGAGAGCCGGCGACGATGCCGCAGCCAGCGAAAAGTCTGATCTGTGAAGGCTTTTCGAGGTGTCCGCAGCGCAGCGCGATGCCCCACTCGCCGTCGCCGGACGCATCCAGCCAGCCGACCGGTCCGGCATAGCGGCCTCGGTCCATCTGCTCGAGCTCGGCGATCAGGTCTCGCGCGGCGAGGGTCGGCGTGCCGCACACGGCAGCCGACGGGTGCAGCGAGGCCGCGAGGGTGAGCGACGAAACGTCTTCTCGCAACACGCCGGCCACGTCGGTGGCCAGGTGCATCACGTTGGGCAGGTGCAACACGAACGGCGACTCCGGCACGTTCATCGACGAGCAATGTGGGGAGAGCGCGTCGGCTACGGACCGCACCGCGTACTCGTGCTCCTCGAGGTCTTTGCTCGACCGGGCGAGCGAAGCGGCCAGCGTCAGGTCACGTTCGTCGTCCCCGGTGCGACGGATGGTGCCGGCCAGGATGCGTGAGGTGACCAGGCCCTTCTCGCGGCGCAGCAACATCTCCGGGGTCGCGCCGATCAGGCCGTCGACGCTGTAGGTCCAGGTGTTGGCGTATGCCGACGTGAGTCGCGCGAGCAGGTGGCGCGGGTCGATCGGGCCGTCCGCGGTGACGACGACGTCGCGCGCCATCACCACCTTGTCGAGCGCGCCGGACTGGATGCGTCGCACCGCTGCTCCAACGGCACGCGCCCACTCATCGCCGGTGAGCGCCCCGTCGCGAGAGCCGGAAATCACTGGCGGCAAAGGCTTTTCGGCTGACCGTATGACGGGAGCACCGCTCAGCTCGGGTGCCGCGCTGATGCTGGTCACCCAGGCGACGCCGTTGCGTCGGCCGACCACCGTCGCCGGCACGTGCAGCACGCCCCCTGCGTCGGAGGCCGCCGAGAAGGCGAACGAACCCACGGCGACCAGACCGGAGCCGGGCAGGTCGACCTCGGATCGGACGACGGCCGACCCGACGACGTCGCTCCACCACTGCTCGGCCTCGGCGAAGCGGGCGGTGCCCCCGGTGTGGATGCCCGCCGCGACACCCCAACCGACGAAGCCGTCACCGTCGCGCAGCCAGCTGACGGGGGAGTCTGCGTCCGCGGGAATGACCGACACCAGGTCACCCGGGTCGGCGATGCGGGTCGAGCGCACCACCAGGGCCGGGTGCGAGGTAGGCAGGGGCATGGTCACGAGCGGTCACCTTACGCCGGTGTCATCGCGAACACGGTGAGCGCCGTCCCGTGCACGCGCGCATCGTCATACGACAAGATGAAGCGCATGAACCGTGCCAGCCTCGACAAGCAGCCCGCCGATGTCGCCCGGATGTTCGACGACGTCGCCGAGCGATACGACGTCACCAACGACGTGCTGTCGATGGGTCAGGACCGGCGTTGGCGCAAGCAGGTGGTCGAGGCCATCGCGCCGAAACCGGGTGACCTGATCCTCGACATCGCCGCCGGCACCGGCACCAGCAGCGAGCCGTTCGACGCGATGGGTGCGCACGTGGTGCCGGCCGACTTCTCGCTCGGGATGCTCCGCAAGGGCAAGCGGCGTCGCCCCGACCTGGCGTTCACTGCGGCCGACGCGACTCAATTGCCTTTCGACGACGGCGTTTTCGACACCGTGACGATGTCCTTCGGGCTGCGCAACGTGCAGGCCACCGACGAGGCGCTGCGGGAGTTCCGCCGGGTCACCAAGCCGGGCGGCACGCTGGTCATCTGCGAGTTCTCGACGCCGACCAACGCCGCGTTCCGCAAGGTCTACAGCGAGTATCTGATGTCCGCCCTGCCCAAGATCGCCCGCCGAGTCGGGTCCAATGCCGAGTCCTACGTCTACCTCGCCGAGTCGATCCAGGCCTGGCCGGATCAGGCCGGTATGGCGACGCGGCTGCAGGACGCCGGCTGGGGCAAGGTCGAGTGGCGCAACCTCACCGGCGGGATCGTCGCGCTGCACCGGGCGACCAAGCCGCGCACGCTCGGCTGACTGCTGCTGCGTTGGGCGTGCATAACTCGAAACGGTTGCGGGTTGTGCGCGTCCCGCGGCGTTGGGGCGTGCATAACTCGAAACGGTTGCGGCATACGCGCGTCGTGCGGCGTTGGGGCGTGCATAACTCGAAACGGTTTCAGGTTGTGCGCGGCGCGAAGGCTGCGGTTGCGGTGCACGCGCTCTGCGCCTGTGGATAACGAAAGCGGCGTTCGGCACAACCCTGCGACGGTTGCGGAATGTCCGCAATCCCATCGCCGGCGGTGCGCAAGCTCGGTGTGATCTTCACGACCGCGCAAGCGCTGCGGGCCGGCATCAGTCGTCGCCAGTTGGCCGGAGCCGGCTACCGTCAACTCATCCGCGGCAGCTATTGGAAGGTCGGTTCGGCTCCGTCGCTCGTGCAGCAGGTGCGCTACTTGCTCGGTGCGTTGCCCGCCGCGCGTTTCGCGTCACACCACACCGCCGCCACCCTGTGGGGTGCAGTAGCGCCAATGACGTCCGACATTCACCTCGGCACTCGAAAGCGCAGGCAGTCGCCGCACCGCGGGGTGCGGTTGCACTTTTTCACCCATCCTCCGGAAGTGTTGACTGTCAACGGAATTGCGCTGACCAGCCCCCGACAGACGTTCCTTGATCTTGCCGCTCACCTTGAGCTCGTGGACCTGCTGGTCCTTGGCGACTCCCTCGTGCGCCGCGCGCGGATGGTGCCGGCCGAGCTCGCCGAGTTCTTGGCCGACAAGCACACTGCGGGTGCGGGCAAGGCTCGCGAGGTCGCGGCACTGGTGCGCTGCACGGTCGATTCGGCCAACGAGTCTCGTCTCCGGTTGCTGATGGTGAGTGCCGGCCTTCCGGAGCCGGTGGTCAATCACGTCGTCCGCATCGGCGGTCGGCGCCGCAAGCTCGACATGAGTTATCCGAAGCTGATGCTCGCGTTCGAGTTCGACGGCCGCCACCACATCGAGCGCGAGCGGCAGTGGGAAGCCGACATCCTCCGGCGCGAGGAGGTCGAGGCCATCGGCTGGCGCTTCATCATCATCACCTCCACCGCGATGTATGCCGAGCCGCTCGCCGTCCTGAAGCGCATCGTCGATGCCGTCCAGCTCGCGTCCGGCGTACGTTTGCGCATCAGCGACGGCTGGCGGCGCCATTTCGGCTGAGCGCTGGGCGGGGCTGGGGGCGTGCGTGAGTCGAAACGGTTGCGCCTTGTGCGCGCTGGCGGTCCTGGGGGCGTGCATAACTCGAAACGGTTGCGGGTTGTGCGCGCTGACGGTGGCTGGGGGCGTGCATAACTCGAAACGGTTGCGCCTTGTGCGCGCTGGCGACGCTGGGGGCGTGCATAACTCGAAACGGTTGCGCCTTGTGCGCGTTGGCGGTCCAGGGGGCGTGCATAACTCGAAACGGTTGCGCCTTGTGCGCGTTGGCGGTCCAGGGGGCGCGCATAAGTCGAAACGGTTGCGCCTTGTGCGCGCGGCACACCCCGCCCAGACGCGCAGTTAGGCTCGCCTAAGTAGGTCCGGATCGGCGGCTGGGAATACAGTGCATGGGTTAGTGAACGTCTTCACAAGGTAGAAAGATTCACCCCGTGAGCCTCCCCGGCGTTACCCCTGCCCCGGACGAGAGCGCCGACGTCATCGTCGTCGGCGCCGGCCCCGGTGGATCCGCAACCGCCGCCTACCTCGCGATGGCCGGCCTCGACGTGCTGTTGCTGGAGAAGACGCACTTCCCCCGCGAGAAGGTGTGCGGCGACGGCCTCACCCCGCGCGCGGTGCGCGAGCTGATCACCCTCGGCATCCCGACGCCGGAGGACGACGGCTGGATCAAGAACAAGGGCCTGCGCATCATCGGCGGCGGCATGCGGCTGCAGCTGGACTGGCCCGACGTGGCGAGCTTCCCGCCATACGGCCTGGTGCGCACCCGGCAGGACTTCGACGACATCCTCGCCAAGCACGCGGTCAAGCACGGCGCGCGGCTGCGCGAGGGCGTCAACGTGGGCGGTGCGATCCGCGACGACAAGACCGGCGCGATCGTCGGTGTCGAGGCCAAGGAGATGGGGCAGAACGACCGCCCGACCGGCCGCAAGCTGACCTTCCGTGCGCCGCTGGTGGTCGCCGCCGACGGCAACTCCTCGCGCCTGTCGCTGGCGATGGGCCGGGACAAGCGCGACGACCGCCCGATGGGTGTCGCGGTCCGTGCCTACTACACAAGCCCGCGCACCGACGACGACTACCTCGAGTCGTGGCTGGAGTTGTGGAGCAAGGACAAGCAGGGCAAGAAGGTGCTGCTGCCCGGCTACGGCTGGATCTTCGGCGTCGGTGACGGCACCAGCAACCTGGGCCTGGGAATCCTCAACACTTCCAGTGCTTTCGGCAAGACCGACTACAAGGACGTCATGCGTCAGTGGGTCGCGACCATGCCGGAGGAGTGGACCTTCAACGACGAGACCATCACCGGCCCGATCCGCGGTGCGGCGCTGCCGATGGGCTTCAACCGCCAGCCGCACTACGCCGACGGCCTGCTGCTCGTCGGTGACGCCGGCGGCATGGTCAACCCGTTCAACGGCGAAGGCATCGCCTACGCGATGGAGTCCGGCCGCCTGGCCGCCGAGGTCATCGCGCAGGCGTTCGGCCGCACCGACGACGCCGGTCGCGAGCGGGTGCTGCAGTCCTACCCGACGGTGATGAAGGACGCCCTGGGCGGCTACTTCACCGTCGGCCGGTTGTTCGCGCAGCTGATCGGTCACCCTGAAGTCATGAAGTTCGCGGTGCGCTACGGGTTGCCGCGTAAGACGATGATGCGGATGCTGCTGAAGGTGATGGCCAACCTCGGCGACGAGCACGGCGGCAAACTCGACGACCGGGTGATGTCCGTGCTGAGCCGGATCGTGCCGGCGGCATGAGCAACACCGTGAGCAAAGACGCTCGGAAGGAGTCATAGGCGATGGACTATTCCTACGCACCGCTGCTGTTCTTCGCAGGCATCGGCGCGGCGTTCGCCATCTTCTCGGTGGTGGGCGCCGGATCCCTCGCGGGACCCAAGCGCTACAACCGGGCCAAGGTCGACGCCTACGAGTGCGGCATCCAGCCCAGCCCGCAGCCCGAGGGCGGCGGCCGCGTGCCGATCAAGTACTACCTGACGGCGATGCTGTTCATCATCTTCGACATCGAGTCGGTGTTCCTCTACCCGTTCGCGGTGTCCTTCGACCGTCTCGGCCTGTTCGCGCTGATCGAGATGGTGATCTTCGTGCTGACCGTCTTCGTCGCCTACGCATTCGTATGGCGCCGCGGCGGCCTCGAGTGGGATTGAGGTAACCGGTAAATGGGTATCGAGGAGAAACTCCCCGCAGGCTTCCTGCTGACCACCGTCGAGCAGGTCGCCGGCTACATGCGCAAGAGCTCGGTCTGGCCCGCGACCTTCGGTCTGGCCTGCTGCGCCATCGAGATGATGGCCGTCGGCACCCCCGACTACGACATCGCGCGCTTCGGCATGGAGCGCTTCAGCGCCACCCCGCGCCAGGCCGACCTGATGATCGTCGCCGGCCGGGTCAGCCAGAAGATGGCCCCCGTCGTCCGTCAGGTCTACGACCAGATGCCCGAGCCCAAGTGGGTCATCTCGATGGGTGTCTGCGCCAGCTCCGGCGGCATGTTCAACAACTACGCGATCGTGCAGGGCGTCGACCACGTCATACCGGTCGACATCTACCTGCCCGGCTGTCCGCCCCGCCCGGAGATGCTGCTCAACGCGATCCTCGAGCTGCACAAGCAGATCCAGGGCGGCAAGCTCGGCGTCAACCGGGTCGAGGCGGCCCGCGCGGCCGAAGAGGCCGCGATGGCCGCAACTCCGACGCACCAGATGAAGGGGTTGTTGGCCTGATGAGCGACGACAGCAACCAGCCCGACCAGCCCACAGCGGAGGCGACCACCACCGACGCCGTCGGCGCCGGCGAACTCGCCCGCCAGGCCGAGCCGGGCGCACCGGTGCGCGTCGCCGAGCGCCGCGGCATGTTCGGCTCCTCGCTCGGCAACGACACCAGCGGGTATGGCGGGCTCGACCGCACCGTCTACTTCCCGGGTGCGGCCGCTCGTCCCTACGGCGGCTACTTCGACCAGGTCGCCGACTCGCTCGAGAGCGCGCTGCAGACCCGCGGAGGCGACTACGCCAAGGCCGTGCAGTACGTCACGGTCGATCGCGGTGAGCTGACCTTCTTCGTCGCCCGCGAGCACCTGCCGGCGGTCGCCCAGGCGTTGCGCGACGAGCCGTCGCTGCGCTTCGAGACCTGCATGGGCGTCTCCGGCGTGCACTACCCGGAGGAGACCGGCCGCGAGCTTCACGCGGTCTACCACTTCCACTCGATCACCAACGGCAGCAGGCGAATTCGCGTCGAGGTCGCCGTGCCCGAAAACGACGCGCACATTCCGACGATCGTCCCGACATACCCCGGTGCCGACTGGCACGAGCGGGAGACGTGGGACATGTTCGGGATCGAGTTCGACGGCCACCCGTCGTTGACCCGCATCCTCATGCCGGACGACTGGCCCGGCCACCCGCAGCGCAAGGACTACCCGCTCGGCGGCATCCCGGTGGAGTACAAGGGCGCCACCGTGCCCCCCGCGGACGACCGGAGGTCTTACAAGTGACCGACACCACCCAGGCCCAGTCCGACCCGTATGGCGCAACCACCCACGACGTCGACGAGGACACCCCGGTGCTCAACGCCGTCGGCGGCGACTGGGACGAACTCGTCGACGAGGCGACCGCGCTCCACGAGGAGCGGATCGTGGTCAACATGGGCCCGCAGCACCCGTCGACCCACGGCGTGCTCCGGCTGATCCTCGAACTCGACGGTGAGACGGTCACCGAGGCCCGCGCGGGCATCGGCTACCTGCACACCGGCATCGAGAAGAACATGGAGTTCCGCACCTGGACCCAGGGCGTGACCTTCTGCACCCGCATGGACTACGTCATGCCGATCTTCAACGAGGCGTCCTACTGCCTCGCGGTCGAGAAGGCGCTCGGCATTACCGACCAGATCCCGGAGCGGGCGCAGACCATCCGGGTGCTGATGATGGAGTTCAACCGGATCACCTCCCACCTGGTGGCCCTCGCGACCGGCGGCATGGAGATGGGCGCGACCACGGTCATGACCATCGGCTTCCGCGAGCGCGAGCGCATCCTGTCGATTTTCGAGATGATCACCGGCCTGCGGATGAACAACGCCTACATCCGCCCCGGCGGCGTGGCGACCGACATCCCGGCCGGCACCATCGACAAGATCCGCGAGACAATTCCGTTGGTGCGCAAGGGGATTCACGAGCTCGAAGCGCTGCTCAACGAGAACCCCATCCTCAAGGGCCGCACCGTCGACGTCGGCTACCTCGACCTTTCCGGCTGTATGGCGCTGGGCATCACCGGACCGATGCTGCGCGCGGCCGGGCTCCCGCACGACCTGCGCAAGGCCGAGCCCTACTGCGGCTACGAGACCTACGACTTCGACATCCCGACCCGCGACACCTGCGACGCCTACGGCCGACTGCGGGTGCGCATCGACGAGATGCACGAGTCGCTGAAGATCGTCGAGCAGGCGGTCGACCGGCTGGACGCGGGCCCGGGCCCGGTGATGGTCGCGGACAAGAAGATCGCCTGGCCGGCGCAGCTGGCCGTCGGCTCCGATGGTCAGGGCAACAGCCTCGACCACATCCGCGAGATCATGGGCGAGTCGATGGAGTCGCTCATCCACCACTTCAAGCTGGTCACCGAGGGCTTCCGGGTCCCGCCGGGCCAGGCCTACGCCGCGGTGGAAAGCCCCAAGGGCGAGATGGGCTGCCACGTCGTCTCCGACGGCGGCACCCGCCCCTACCGGGTGCACTTCCGCGACCCGTCCTTCAACAACCTGCAGGCCGTGGCCGCGACCGCCGAGGGCGGCTCGGTCGCCGACGTGATCGTCGCCGTGGCCAGCATCGACCCCGTGATGGGAGGCGTCGACAGATGACGGACACCAATTATCACCGCACCGACGCGCTCACCGACGCCGACGTGCGCGGCGCGATGGAGCCGACCGGCCCGGAGGACCACGTCGAGCGCGACCTCGACCCGGCGTTCCACGAGCTGACCCCGCTGCAGCCGAGCAGCGAGCCCTACACCGAGCAGCAGCTCGCGCAGCTCAACGCCGACTCCGACGCGATCATCGCCCGCTACCCGGTGAAGCGCTCGGCGCTGCTGCCGATGCTGCACCTGGTGCAGAGCATCGACGGCTACGTCACCGGCCGCGGCGTCACCTTCTGCGCCGAGAAGCTCGACCTCACCGACGCCGACGTGGCCGGGGTGGCGACCTTCTACACCCAGTACAAGCGTCACCCCAACGGCGAATACACCGTCGGTGTCTGCACCAACACGCTCTGCGCGATCATGGGCGGCGACCTGATCTTCGACGCGGTCTCGGAGCACCTGGGCATCGGGCACGACGAGACCACCGAGGACGGCAAGGTCACCCTCGAGCGCGTCGAGTGCAACGCCGCCTGCGACTACGCCCCGGTGGTCATGGCCAACTGGGAGTTCGTCGACAACCAGACGCCGGAGTCGGCGATCCGGCTGGTCGACGACCTGCGCGCCGGCAAGGAGGTCAAGCCGACCCGTGGCCCGAACCGGGTCTGCACCTTCAAGCAGGTGTCCCGCACGCTTGCCGGTTTCCCCGACGGGCTTGCCGACGAGGGCGTCGGTGCGGGCGGCCCGAGCCTGGAAGGGCTGAAGCTGGCCAAGGAGAAGGGCTGGCACGCCCCCGGTTCGGCCGGCGAGGTCAGCGAGCAGGACCAGGCGCAAGCATCCGGCGCGGGCGCGAATCCGCAGCCGGGAGAAGAGTTTTCCAGCGCTGACAGCGACGGCTCCGTGCCGCCCGCGAAGGAAGCCGAGTAACCCGACATGGCAACGACTCTCACCCCGATCCTCACCAAGTTCTGGGACGCGCCGCAGTCCTGGACGATCGATACCTACGTCGACAACGAGGGCTACCAGGCGCTTGACAAGGCGCTCGCGATGAAGCCCGAGGACCTGGTCGCGATGACCAAGGACTCCGGACTGCGCGGCCGTGGCGGCGCCGGCTTCCCGACCGGCATGAAGTGGTCGTTCCTGCCCCCGCCGGACGGCGGCCCCCGCTACCTGGTGGTCAACGCCGACGAGTCCGAGCCGGGCACCTGCAAGGACATCCCGCTGATGATGGCGGCGCCGCACTTCCTCATCGAGGGCGTCGCGATCACGTCATACGCCATCGGCTGCCACCACGCGTTCATCTACCTGCGCGGCGAGACCGTGCACGTCTACCGCCGGCTGCTGCGCGCGGTCGAGGAGGCGTATGCCGCGGGCCATCTCGGCAAGAACATCCACGGCAGCGGCTTCGACCTCGAGGTCACCGTGCACGCCGGCGCCGGCGCGTACATCTGCGGCGAGGAGACCGCGCTGCTCGACAGCCTTGAGGGCCGCCGCGGTCAGCCGCGCCTGAAGCCGCCGTTCCCGGCGGTCGCGGGCCTCTACGCCCGACCCACCGTGGTCAACAACGTCGAGTCGATCGCCTCTGTGCCGCCGATCGTGCTGCACGGGCAGGAGTGGTTCGGCGACATGGGCACCGAGAAGTCCAAGGGCTTCGGCATCTTCAGCCTGTCCGGGCACGTCACCCGCCCCGGCCAGTACGAAGCGCCGCTCGGCATCACGCTGCGCGAGCTGCTCGACATGGCGGGCGGCATCCGGGGCGGTCACCGGTTGAAGTTCTGGACCCCCGGCGGCTCGTCGACGCCGATCTTCACCGACCAGCACCTCGACGTGCCGCTCGACTTCGAGTCGGTCGCGGCGGCCGGGTCGATGCTCGGCACGCGCGCGCTGCAGATCTTCGACGAGACCGTCTCGGTCGTCCGGGCGGTCAGCCGCTGGATCGAGTTTTACGCCCACGAGTCGTGCGGCAAGTGCACCCCGTGCCGTGAGGGCACTTTCTGGCTGAAGCAGATCATGGTGCGCCTGGAGCACGGCAAGGGCACCCAGGAAGACATCGACAAGCTGGTCGACATCTGCGACAACATCCTGGGCCGCAGCTTCTGCGCGCTCGGTGACGGCGCGACCAGCCCGGTGACCTCCGCCGTGCAGTACTTCCGCGAAGAGTTCGAGACCGGCATGCACACCCCGTGGTGGGAGGCGTTCCCGCCGGAGCGTTCGGTGCTCTTCGATGCTTCGACCGCTAAGGAGACCGCGTCCGTATGACGACAGTCACTCAGGCTTCAGCCGGCGGCGACACCCCGCCGCCCCCGCCCGAGCAGGTCAGCCTGACCGTCGACGGCGTGCAGGTGAGCGTGCCCAAGGGCACCCTGGTGATCCGCGCTGCCGAAGAAGTCGGCGTGCAGATCCCGCGGTTCTGTGACCACCCGCTGCTCGACCCGATCGGCGCCTGCCGCCAGTGCCTGGTCGACATCGCCACGCCCGGCCCGGACGGTTCGATGCGACCGATGCCCAAGCCGCAGGCGTCGTGCACCATCGAGGCCACCGAGGGCATGCAGGTGCAGACCCAGGCCACCTCGAAGGTCGCCGACAAGGCGCAGCAGGGCGTCATGGAGCTGCTGCTGATCAACCACCCGCTGGACTGCCCGGTGTGCGACAAGGGCGGTGAGTGCCCGCTGCAGAACCAGGCGATGAGCAACGGCCGCCCGATGACCCGCTTCGACGACGTCAAGCGGACCTACCCCAAGCCGATCAACATCTCCAGCCAGGTGCTGCTGGACCGCGAACGCTGCGTCCTGTGCGCCCGCTGCACCCGCTTCTCCGAGCAGATCGCCGGCGACCCGTTCATCGCGCTGATCGAGCGCGGTGCGCTGCAGCAGGTCGGCATCTACGAGGAGCAACCCTTCAAGTCCTACTTCTCCGGCAACACCGTGCAGATCTGCCCGGTGGGTGCGCTGACCGGCGCGGCATACCGCTTCCGGTCCCGGCCGTTCGACCTGGTGTCGACGCCGTCGGTGTGCGAGCACTGCGCCAGCGGCTGCTCGCTGCGCACCGACCACCGCCGCGGTCAGGTGCTGCGCCGGATGGCGCTGGACACCCCCGAGGTCAACGAGGAGTGGAACTGCGACAAGGGTCGCTGGGCGTTCAAGTACGCCACCGTCGACCGGCTCGAGACGCCGCTGGTGCGCGGTGCGGACGGCACCCTGCAGGTCGCCGGCTGGCCCGAGGCACTCGCCGCGGCCGCCGCCGGCCTCGCCGCCGCCAAGGCGCGCGGCGGTGTCGGGGTGCTCACCGGTGGCCGGATCAGCGTCGAAGACGCCTACGCCTACAGCAAATTCACCCGTCTGGTGCTCGGCACCAACGACATCGACTTCCGGGCCCGGCCGCAGTCGGCCGAGGAGGCCGACTTCCTGGCGCACCACGTGGTCGCGACCGGCCCCGGCGACGGCAACGGCGAGACGGACGCGGTGACCTTCGGTGACCTGGAGAAGGCACCGTCGGTGCTGCTCGTCGGCATCGAGCCCGAGGAGGAGTCGCCGATCATCTTCCTGCGGCTGCGCAAGGGCTTCCGCAAGAACAAGACCAAGGTGCTTGCGGTCGCACCGTTCGTGACCCGCGGGCTGGCCAAGGTCGGCGGCACTCTGCTCGCGGCGGCCCCCGGCACCGAGGCCGAGGTGCTCGACGCGATCGCTCTCGGCAGCGGCGATCTGGCCGAGGCCGGGCAGGCGCTCGGCTCGGACAGCATCATCGTGGTCGGCGAGCGGATGGCGACCGTCCCCGGCGCGCTGTCGTCGGTGCTCGCCCTGGCCCAGGCCAAGGGTGCCCGCGTGGTGTGGGTGCCGCGGCGCGCCGGTGAGCGCGGCGCGCTCGAGACCGGCGCGATCGGCAACCTGCTGCCCGGTGGCCGCCCGGTCACCGACGCCACCGCCCGGGCCCAGGTCGGCACCGTCTGGGGCGAGGCCGACCTGCCTGCGCAGCCGGGTCGCGGCACCGACGCGATCCTGGCCGCCGCCGCGGCCGGGGAGCTCGACGGTCTGCTGGTCGGCGGCGTGGACATCCACGACCTGCTCGACCAGCCCGCGGCGATCAAGGCGCTGGAGCAGACCTTCGTGGTCTCGCTCGAGCAGCGCAAGGGCACCGTCCCGGCATACGCCGATGTGGTGCTGCCGGTCGCGGCGCAGCAGGAGAAGTCCGGGTCCTACGTCAACTTCGAGGGACGCGTGCGGCCCTTCGAGCGGGCGATCGAGAGCACCGACATCTCCGACTTCCGGGCGCTCGACCTGCTCGCCGGCGAGATGGGGGAGTTCCTCGGCACCCGCACCGTCGACGAGATCCGCGGCCAGATGGGCGAACTCGGTCCCTGGACCGGTGCGCGTCCGGCCCGGCCGCGGGTGAAGCCGACCGGCGTGCCGCGCCCGCTGATCGGCGAGGCCGTCCTCGCGACCTGGAGCCACCTGCTCGACAAGGGTGTGCTGCAGGACGGCGAGCCGTTCCTCGCCGGCACCGCCCACCCGTCGGTGGCCCGGGTCTCGGCCGCGACCGCGCAGGCCGCGGGCGTCGCCGACGACGACCTGCTGCAGGTGTCGACCAAAGCCGGCACGCTCACCCTGCCGGTGGTCGTCACCGAGATGCCGGACCACGTGGTGTGGGTGCCGACCAATTCGACGGGCAGCGCGGTGCGTGCCACCCTCGGAGCCGACGCCGGCACGGTTGTCGCCATCGCCAAGGCTCCGGGTGAGGTCACGAACCCGCAGCAGGCTGCCGCCATACAGCAGGACAACGACATTCAGGAGGGTGTGCAGTGAACGTCGTCGCAGCCGCCGGGCCGGCGCTCGCCGCCGCCACCGACAACCCGGCCGCCGACTTCAGCGACACCCCGTGGTGGCTGTCGCTGATCAAGGCGTTGTTCCTCTTCGTCTTCCTGCTGCTCAACACGCTCATCGTGATCTGGTTCGAGCGGCGCGTGATCGGCCGGATGCAGCAGCGGCCCGGCCCCAACCGGACCGGTCCCTTCGGTCTGCTGCAGACGCTGGCCGACGGTGTGAAGCTGGCGCTCAAGGAAGACCTGATCCCGCGTCGCGCCGACCGGCTGATGTTCATCCTGGCGCCGATCATCGCCGGCGCGATGGCGTTCGTGTCGTTCGCGATCATCCCGCTGTCCGGCAACGTCTGGATGTTCGGCCACTACACGCCGCTGCAGCTGACTGACACCCCGGTCGCCACGCTGCTCGTGCTCGCGGTCGCCGGTGTCGGCGTCTACGGCATCGTGCTGGCCGGATGGGCGTCCGGCTCGACCTACCCGCTGCTCGGTGGCCTGCGCTCCAGCGCGCAGGTGATCTCCTACGAGATCGCGATGGGCCTGGCCCTCGTCGCGGTGTTTCTGTATGCCGGGTCGATGTCGACCAGCCAGATCGTGCTGGCCCAGAAGAGCCTCTGGTACTGCATCCCGGCGTTCTTCTCGTTCGGTGTCTACATCATCACGATGGTCGGCGAGACCAACCGTCTGCCGTTCGACCTCGCCGAGGGTGAGGGCGAGCTCACCGGTGGTTTCCACACCGAATACTCCTCGCTGAAGTTCGCGATGTTCTTCCTCGGCGAGTACGTCAACATGTTCACCGTCTCCGCGCTGGCCACCACGCTGTTCCTCGGCGGCTGGCAGGCGCCTCCCGGCATCGCGGCCATCGGCGGCGGCATGTTCAACGGCGGCTGGTGGGGCCTGCTCTGGTTCGTCATCAAGCTGTGGGCGTTCATGTTCTTCTTCGTCTGGCTGCGCGGCTCGCTGCCGCGTGTGCGCTACGACCAGTTCATGCGCCTCGGCTGGAAGGTGCTCATCCCGAGCACCCTGCTCTGGGTGGTCGCCGTCGCGTTCCTGCGCGCTGCCAACAACGGCTTCCTCGGGGACACGATGATCTTCGGCGGCCGGATGCACCGGTCGACGCTGTTCGTGATCGTGGTCATCGTCCTGCTGGTGCTGGCCGCCGCCTGGATCTACGACTACAAGGCCGCGGCCAAGGAGAAGATCGACCGGTCGCCGCCCACCGAGGTCGACCCGTTCGCCGGCGGCCACCCGGTGCCGCCGCTGCCGGGACAGACGCTGCGCGAGCCTGCGCCGGCGCTGACCCCGGCCGCCCCGCACCCCGACGCGACATCCGACAAGGAGGACAGTCGTGGCTGACAAATCACGCCCGGGCAAGCACGAAGCGCCCGAGTCCGAACAGAAGGGCTTCCTCGCCGACCTGTTCGCGCCCGTCGCGGGCTTCGGCGTCACCTTCGGCACCATGTTCCGCAAGGTGGAGACCGAGGAGTATCCCGAGCAGAAGCGACCCACCCAGTTGCGCTTCCACGGCCGCCATCAGCTCAACCGGCACCCGGACGGCCTGGAGAAGTGCGTCGGCTGCGAGCTGTGCGCCTGGGCCTGCCCGGCCGACGCGATCCTGGTCGAGGGCGCCGGCAACGATGACGCCACCGGCCAGCGGTTCTCCCCCGGGGAGCGCTACGGCCGCGTCTACCAGATCAACTACCTGCGGTGCATCTTCTGCGGCCTCTGCATCGAGGCGTGCCCGACGCGCGCGCTCACGATGACCAACGAGTACGAACTGGCCGACGACAACCGCGCCGGCCTGATCTTCACCAAGGACCAGCTGCTCGCCCCGCTGCAGTCCGGCATGCTGCCCGCGCCGCACCCGATGGTCGCCGGCATGGAGGAGCGCGACTACTACCAGGGCAAGGTCACCGGCGCGACCGACGCGCAGCGGGAATGGGTCGACGAGCACCGCGGTGACGACACCGAGGCGTCGGACCAGGCCGCGCAGGCCGGTGCAGCGGAAGGACGGACGGCATGAAGCTCGGTGGAGCCGAGGCCACACTCTTCTTCTTCGCCGCACCGCTCGCGGTGATCGGCGCCCTCACCCTGCTGTTCGCCCGCAAGGCGGTCCACGCGGCCATGGGTATGGCGCTGACGATGGTCCTGCTGGGCGTGTTCTACATCGCCGAGCAGGCGGAGTTCCTGGGCATCATCCAGATCTTCGTCTACTCCGGCGCGGTGATGATGCTCTTCCTCTTCGTGATCATGCTGGTCGGCGTCGACTCGTCCGACTCGCTCGTGGAGACGATCAAGGGCCAGCGGGTCGCCGGCCTGCTGCTGTCCCTCGCGGTCATGGTCAGCCTGCTGGTCAGCGTTGCGAAGGTCGGCTTCGGCGCGGCCGTCGGCCTGGCCGGTCCCAACTCCAACCCGGGCAACGTGTCCGGCATCGCCAACCTGATCTTCGGCCCGTACGTGTGGGCGTTCGAGGTCACCTCGGCGCTGCTGATCACGGCCGCGCTCGGTGCGATGCTGCTCGCCCACCGCGAGCGGCTGCTGCCGAAGGCATCGCAGGCCGAGTGGTCGCGTTCGCGGATCCGCGAGGGTGTCAACGTCGCCGGTCTGCCGGCACCGGGTGTCTTCGCCCGGCACAACGCGGTCGACACCCCGGCGCTCCTGCCCGACGGCAGCACCAGCGAGCTGTCGGTGTCGCGGGTGCTCAAGGCCCGCGGTCAGGTCGAGAAGCCGACCACGTATGCCGAGGTGGCCGCCGAGATCGAGAGCGAGTCGGGGGACATGTCCAAGAAGGAAGTGGGTGACCAGCGGTGACGCTCACGTCATACATCTATCTGTCGGTGATCCTCTTCTCGATCGGCGCCGCCGTCGTGCTGTTGCGCCGCAACGCGATCATCGTCTTCATGGGCGTGGAGCTGATGCTCAACGCCGCCAACCTGGCGTTCGTCACCTTCGCCCGCATGCAGGGCAAGCTCGACGGCCAGGTCATCGCACTGTTCGTGATGGTGGTGGCCGCCGCAGAGGTCGTGGTCGGCCTGGCGATCATCATGGCAATCTTCCGGGCGCGCAGGTCGGTGTCGGTGGACGACGCCAACCTGCTGAAGCTCTAAAGGCAGAGAGGTTTACGTGACCATGCATGACGCCACCGGTGTGGCCTCGGTCGGCTGGCTGATGATCGCCCTGCCGCTGCTCGGCGCTGCCGTGCTGCTGCTCGGCGGTAAGGCGCTGGACAAGGCCGGCCCCTACCTGGCGGTCCTCCTGTCCTGGGCCGCGTTCGTGATCGGCCTGCTGATCGTGCTGCAGTTGCGCGGCCGCGGCGCCGAGGAGCGGGCGATGCACCTGCACCTCTACTCGTGGATCCCGGCCGGTTCGCTCAACCTGGACGCCGGTTTGCTGATCGACCAGTTGTCGACCACGTTCGTGCTGCTGATCACGTTCGTCGGGTCGCTGATCATGGTCTACTCGCTGGGCTACATGGAGCACGACCCCGACAAGCGCCGCTTCTTCGCCTACCTCAACCTGTTCGTGGCGTCGATGCTGCTGCTGGTGCTGGCCGACTCCTACGTGCTGCTGTTCGTCGGCTGGGAGGGCGTGGGCCTGGCGTCATACCTGCTGATCGGCTTCTGGAACTGGAACCCGGCCTACGCGACCGCCGCGAACAAGGCGTTCTTCCTCAACCGCGTCGGCGACATGGGCATGTTGCTTGCGATGTTCATCATGTTCTGGGCGTGGGGCAAGCTCGACTTCGCCGGTGTGAACGCCGCGGTTGCCGGCACCGGCAAGGGCACGCTGCTCGCGATCGGGCTCTGCCTGCTGGTCGCCGCCTGCGGTAAGTCGGCGCAGTTCCCGCTGCAGTCCTGGCTGGGCGACGCGATGGCCGGCCCGACGCCGGTGTCCGCACTGATCCACGCCGCGACGATGGTGACCGCGGGCGTCTACCTGATCGTGCGCAGCAACGTGATCTTCACCGCCAGCGAGAACGCCCGCCTCGCGGTCTGCATCGTCGGCGCGATCACGCTGGCCGCCGGAGCGATCATCGGCTGTGCCAAGGACGACATGAAGAAGGCGCTGGCCGCCTCGACGATGTCGCAGATCGGCTACATGGTGCTGGCCGCCGGGCTCGGCCCGGTGGGCTACGCGTTCGCGATCTTCCACCTGGTCACGCACGGCTTCTTCAAGGCCGGCATGTTCCTCGGTGCCGGTTCGGTGATGCACGGGATGAACGATCAGGTCGACATGCGCCGCTTCGGTGGGCTGTCCACGGTCATGAAGATCACCTGGGTCACCTTCGGGCTCGGCTTCCTGGCGATCATCGGTTTCCCGGGTCTTTCCGGATTCTGGTCCAAGGACAAGATCATCGAGTCGGCGTTCATCGGGGAGGGCTGGAAACCCTGGGTGTTCGGCCTGACCGCGCTCCTCGCCGCCGGCGTCACCGCGTTCTACATGTCGCGGCTGTTCTTCATGACGTTCATGGGCAAGCGCCGCTGGACCGAGGACGTGCACCCGCACGAGTCGCCCCTCACGATGACGATCCCGATGATGATCCTCGCCGTCGGTTCGGCCTTCCTCGGTCTCATCCTCGGCCCGACGAACATCATCACCGACTGGCTGGAGCCGGTCGTCGGTGCGCACGAGGAGGGTCACCCGGTCATCGGCCAGTACCCGCTGATGGCGATCACCGTCGTGCTGATGATCATCGGCGTCGCGATCGCGTGGAAGATGTATTGGCGCGACGACGTGCCGATCACACCACCGGTGGGCTCGCCGCTCACCCAGGCCGCCCGGCGCGACCTCGGCCAGGACGATCTCAACGAGGCCGTCTTCGCCCGTCCCGGTCTGCACCTGACCCGGTCGTTGGTGTTCTTTGACAACAAGGTCGTCGACGGCGGTGGCAATGGCATGGCCGCCGGCATCGGCGGCAGCTCCGCCCGCCTGAAGAAGATGCAGAACGGATACGTGCGTAGTTACTCCCTGACGATGCTGCTCGGTGTCGTAGCGATCCTCGGCGCCTGGTGGGTGGTGCAGTGATGTCGGACTTTCCCTTCCTGACGACCCTCGGCGTCATACCGCTCGTCGGTGCCGCCGTCGTGTCGCTGCTGCCCAAGGGGTCGGCCCGGCTGGCCCGCCCGGTCGCGCTCGTCTTCTCCCTCATCACCCTGGTCGTCGGCATCGTCGCGGCCACCCAGTTCAAGACCGGTGGCGGCCAGCCGCAGTTCCAGCTGACCGAAACCCACTCGTGGATCCCGCAATTCGGGGTTTCCTACGCGCTCGGTGTGGACGGTATGGCGCTGGCGCTCATCCTGATGAGCCTGGTGCTCGTGCCGATCTCGCTGCTCGCGGCGTGGAACGACGTGCCCGAGGGCGGCCGGCGCGAGCAGACCTACTTCGCGCTGCTGCTCGTGCTGGAGACGTTCATGGTCGGGGTGTTCGCCGCGACCGACGTGTTCCTCTTCTACGTCTTCTTCGAGGCGATGCTGATCCCGGTCTACTTCCTGATCGGGCTGTATGGCGGACCCCGCCGGCAGTACGCCGCGGTGAAGTTCCTGCTGTTCTCGCTGTTCGGTGGGCTGATCATGCTGGTTGCGGTGATCGCGCTCTACCAGCAGGGCCCCGGCGGCGACCAGGGCTTCCTGGTCAGCACGCTGACCGGGCTCAACATGTCCGCATCGACCGAGCGGTTGCTGTTCGTTGGCTTCTTCATCGCCTTTGCGATCAAGGCCCCGATGTGGCCGGTGCACACCTGGCTGCCGGACGCCGCCTCCGAGTCGAAGCCGGCGGTCGCCGTACTCCTGGTCGGCGTGCTCGACAAGGTCGGCACCTTCGGGATGATCCGCTTCTGCCTCCAGTTGTTCCCCGAGGCCAGCAAGTGGGCCACGCCCGTGGTCATCATCCTGGCGCTGATCTCGATCGTCTACGCCGCGATCGCGGCCATCGGCCAGAACGACATGATGCGCCTGATCGCCTACACCTCGGTGAGCCACTTCGGTTTCATCGTGCTGGGCATCTTCGCGGTCACCCAGACCTCGATGATCGGTTCGCAGCTCTACATGATCAACCACGGTTTCACCACCGCGGCGCTCTTCTTGTTCGCCGGCTTCCTGATCGTGCGCGGCAAGAGCAAGAACATCACCGACTACGGCGGCTGGCAGCGGATCACCCCGGTGCTCGGCGGCGTCTTCCTGATCGCGGGCCTGTCCGGCCTTGCGCTGCCCGGCCTGAACTCGTTCGTGTCGGAGTTCCTGGTGATGATCGGCACCTTCCAGCGCTACCAGGTCGCCGGCGGCATCGCCGTCGTCGGTGTGGTGCTGGCCGCGCTCTACGTGCTGCTGATGATCAAGAACGTGCTGACCGGCCCGAAGCCGCAACTGGCCGCCGGCCCGGACGGCACGCTCGCGCTGGGCGACGACGGCACGCGCCCGCACACCGGCGTGACCGACACGCTCTTCGACGAGCCGGACACCAAGATCGAGGACATCCCTGCCGAGGCAAAGGTGCGCGGGTCGTCGATCCGCGACCTCGACCTGCGGGAGAAGACCGTCGCGGGGGTGCTCGTCGCCATACTCGTCGTGCTCGGGTTCTTCCCGAAGCCGGCCCTCGACCTGCTGCGCCCCGCGGTGTCGCAGACCCTGCAACACGTGGGCGTCCAAGACCCGTCGCCGCACGCCGACGCCAACCCTGAGGGGAGCAGCAAGTGACCTCGCCCGCCACGTTCACGCAGGCACACATCTCGTATGCCGCTGTCGTGCCGATGCTCGTCATCTTCGGCGCGGCGCTGGTGGGTGTCCTCGTCGAGGCGTTCCTGCCGCGCGCCCAGCGTTACCTGGTGCAGCTCGGCGTGACGCTGATCGGCCTCGTCGCCAGTTTCCTCACGCTGGTGCTGATCGCCCGCAACAACCGCGGGGTCACCGCAGCCAGTGCCGTTGTCATCGACGCCCCCGCGCTGATGCTGCAGGGCACCGTGCTGGTGCTGTCGTTCTTCGCGGTGCTGCTGATGGCCGAGCGATTCGACACCAAGTACCCCGACGCCTTCACCCAGTCCGGCGCGTCGGTGCCGGGCTCGCCGACCGAGACCAACGCGGTCCGGCTGGGCGCGACGACCACCGAGGTCTTCCCGCTGACGCTCTTCTCGGTCGGCGGCATGATGCTCTTCGTCGCGTCGGGCGATCTGCTGATCATGTTCATCGCGCTCGAGGTGCTGTCGCTGCCGCTCTACATCCTCACCGGCCTGGCCCGTCGTCGTCGCCTGCTGTCGCAGGAGGCCTCGCTGAAGTACTTCCTGCTCGGCGCGTTCTCCTCGGCGTTCTTCCTGTTCGGTTCGGCGCTCGTCTACGGCGCGACCAAGACCATCCAGTTCGGCGCCCTGGCCGACGCCGTCGCGTCCACCAACGGCCGAGACGACATCCTGATCCCGGGCGTCTTCCTGATCGCGGTGGGTCTGCTGTTCAAGGTCGGCGCGGTGCCGTTCCAGTCCTGGACCCCGGACGTCTACCAGGGCGCTCCCACCCCGGTCACCGGTTTCATGGCGACCACCGTCAAGGTGGCCGCGTTCGGTGCGATGCTGCGGCTGTTCTACGTCGCCCTCGACGGGCTGCAGTGGAACTGGCAGCCGGTGCTCGCGGTGATCGCGGTGCTGACGATGATCGTCGGGTCGGTCTTCGCGGTCACCCAGACCGACATCAAGCGGCTGCTCGCCTACAGCTCGATCTCGCACGCGGGCTTCCTGCTGATCGGCGTCGTCGCGCTCAACAAGACCGGCCTGTCCGGCACGATGTTCTACCTGGTCGCCTACGGCTTCACCACGATCGCCGCCTTCGGCATCGTGGCGCTGGTGCGCTCGTCCGGCTCGGAGGCGACGCACCTGTCGCAGTGGGCCGGACTCGGCAGGACCAGCCCGGTGCTGGCCGCGACCTTCTCCTTCCTGATGCTCGGTTTCGCCGGGATCCCGCTGACCTCGGGCTTCACCGCGAAGTTCGCGCTGTTCTCCTCGGCGGTCGGTCACGGCGCGACCTGGCTGGTCGTGGTCGCGGTGCTGATGAGTGCGGTCACCGCGTTCGTCTACGTGCGGATCATCGTGCTGATGTACTTCTCCGAGCCGACCGGCGACACCCAGGTGGTGATGCCGTCTCCGCTGACCGGCATCGCGGTCACCGCGGGTGCGTTGATGACGCTCGTGCTCGGGGTGGCACCCGCGCCGTTGCTCAACCTGGCGCAGCACTCCGCCCTCTTCATGCGATGATCGCCCTCCGATGAGCAACCCACTGCCGGCACCCGCGCCGGCCACCAGCATGATCCCCGAGGCCAGTCCCGAACTCGCCGAACGCCTGGCGGTCGGGCTGGCCGCGGTCAACGAGCGGCTGACCGCGGTCGTCGAGCACGAGGACGAATTCATCGCCGGGGCGTCGCAGCATCTGCTCGCCGGCGGCAAGCGCTTCCGGCCGCTGCTGACGCTGCTGAGCAGCGAGCTCGGCACCGGCCGCAACGCGCAGGTTGTCGACGCGGCCGTCGGGGTCGAGCTGACCCACATCGCCTCGCTCTACCACGACGATGTGATGGATGCCGCGGAGCGGCGGCACGGCAAGGCCAGTGTCAACGCCACCTACGACAACATCACCGCGATCATCGTCGGCGACCTGCTGTTCGGCCGGGCCTCGGAGATCGTCGCCGGCCTCGGCAGCGAGGCCGCACGCATCCAGGCGCAGACCTTCGTCCGGCTGTGCGCCGGGCAGATCCGCGACGACCGGCAGGCGCCGTCCGACGCCGATCCGCTCGAGCACTACCTCGGTGTGCTGGCCGACAAGACCGGCTCACTGATCGCGACCGCCGCGCGCTACGGCGCGATGTTCGGCGGCTGTGACGAGCAGACGGTCGAGATCATGCGGCAGTACGGCGAACTCGTCGGGATCGTCTTTCAGCTGTCCGACGACGTCCTCGACATCGCCTCCGAGGGGGAGTCGGGCAAGACGCCCGGCACCGATCTGCGCGAAGGCGTGGCGACGCTGCCGACGCTCTATGCGCGTGCGTCGACCGATCCGGCCGACGCACGGCTGCAGGAGCTGTTGTCGCATCCGCTGACCGACGACGCCGAGCACGCTGAGGCGCTGGCCCTGCTGCGTGCGCATCCGGCGTTGGAGCAGGCCCGCCGGCATACCGAATCCGTTGCAGCGCAAGCGGTTTCGTTGCTCGCGCCATTGGGTGACAGCGACGCGTTGCGGGTGTTGCGGGCGTTGCCCGGTCAGGTCGCCGGTCGTAGCGCCTGATCGGCATTCCGGGCGATTCATGGACGCTCGTCCATGAACGGGATTAGCATCGGTTTATGGGCCGGGTAGCAGCCGAGCAACGTCGCACCGAGCTGATCGACGCCACGATCAAGATCGCGGTGGCCGAAGGCCTCGAAGCTGCCACTGTACGCCGAATCGCCAAGGAAGCGGGCGTTCCGCTGGGCACCGTGCATTACTGCTTCGGGTCCAAGGCGGCCCTCATCGCGGCGGTGGCGGAGTCGATCGAGCAGCCCGACCTGGGTGCTGAGGATCTTGGCCGGTTGCCGGCGGATCAGGCGATCCTGGCGGCCTTCCGTGAGTACTGGCGCCAGGTCGGCTCCGATCGACGGCGCCAGTTGCTCATCTACGAACTCGTCGCGCACCTGTCCCGCGGCGGCAGCGAGGCTCGGCCGATCGCGCAGCAGTTGATGCAGCGCGCCTATGGCGCGGTGCTCGGCGCGCTCGAAACCTACGCGGCCGCCAACGGCCGGGCCATGCCCGACGACGCGATGCTGCTCGCGCGCGGCATCGTCGCGCTCACCGACGGGGTCAGTCTGTCCTGGATCGTCGACGATGACGACGAGTCGGCCAACCGGATCCTCGAAGTGGTGGCCCTCATGATCGGCGGCACCGTCGACTTCCTGATGCCGAAGATCGAGGCACCGGATCAGGCAGGCCGGACCGAAACGACTGAGCCGCCGGCATGACTGAGCAGTTGTGGAGCTCGATCGAGGCGATCGGCGCGCCGGCGGCGGTGCTCGACGTCGATGCCGCCGAGCACAATGTCGCCGAGATGCGACGCCGTGCGTCGGGAACGCCGATCCGGGTGGCATCCAAGTCGATTCGGGTGCGCGGCCTCATCGAGCGCATGCTGCGCGAGCCGGGTTACGCGGGGGTGCTCGCCTATTCGGCGGCGGAAGCGGCATGGCTTGCCCGGTCGGGTGTCGACGATGTGCTGATCGCCTATCCGACCGTCGACGTGGAGACGATCAAGCAGGTGGCCGCAGAGCCGGCACTGGCCGCTCGGGTCACCTTCATGGCCGACCTGCCGGAGCACGTGCGGCTGCTGGACAGTGCGGCGTCCGGCACGCCGCTGCGGGTCTGCCTCGACGTGGACGCGTCCCTGCAGGTCGGCAAGACGGTGCTCGGTGCACATCGCTCGAGCGTGCACAGCGCCTCTGAGGCCGCCGAATTTGCCCGGGCGACAGCGCGATTGGACGGTGTGCGGCTCGTTGGCCTGATGTTCTACGACGCGCAGGTCGCCGGGGTGCAGGACACCAATCCCGCTGTTCGGCTGCTCAAGCGCCGGTCGGTGGCGGAGCTGGCGACTCGGCGGGAGCGGGTGTTTCGCGCCGTCTCGTCATACAGCTCGATTGAGGTGGTGAACGCCGGCGGCACCGGCAGTTTGCACCTCGTCGGCGGTGCTCCGGTGACTGAATTTGCAGCGGGCTCAGGGCTTTTCGTACCCACGCTCTTCGACCGGTATGACGGGGCAGATCTGCAGCCGGCGGCTTACTTCGTGTCACCGGTGGTCCGCAAGCCACGACCGGACGTGGCGGTCACCTTCAGCGGCGGTTACTCCGCGTCGGGTGCGAGCGGTCCGTCGCGGGTGCCGCGCCCGGTGCATCCGGAGGGCTTGCGCTACTTCGGCCAGGAGGGCGCCGGTGAGGTGCAGACCCCGCTTCGCGGTGCCGCCGCGCGTGACCTGGAGATCGGCGACCCGGTGTGGTTCCGGCACGCCAAGGCGGGCGAGATGTGCGAGCGCTTCAACGAGATCCTCCTGGTGCGAGACGGATCGATCGTCGACCGGTTGCCGACCTACCGAGGGGAAGGACAGAACTTTGGCTGAGTGGCGCAACTGGTCCGGCACGGTCGTGAGTCGGCCGCGCGAGGTGGTGATGGTGCACGACGTGCCGCACCTGCAGCTGTTGTGTGAGGAGTCGGCGCGCGAAGGTCGCCGGGTCAAGGCTGTCGGTGCCGGGCATTCGTTCACCGGGATCGCCGAACCGACCGATGTGCTGGTCCGGATGGACCGGCTGTCCGGTGTGCGATCCGTCGACGAGGGGACCGGGCGGGTGTGGGTGCACGCGGGGACGCCGTTGCACGTGCTCGGCCCGGAGTTGCAGCGGCGCGGACTGGCCATGACCAACCTCGGGGACATCGACCGGCAGACCATCGCCGGCGCGGTGTCCACCGGCACGCACGGCACGGGCGCCGGATTCACCGGCATCGCAGGGCAATTGACGGGTGTCGAGCTGGTGCAGGCCGACGGATCCCTGCTGCGGGTGACCGAGACGGAGAACGCCGAGCTGCTTCCCGCGGTCATGCTGAGCCTCGGTGCGCTCGGCATCGTCACCGCGCTGGAGATCCAGTGCGTCCCGAAGTTCCTGCTGCACGCCGTCGAGGCACCGGCGTCCCTCGACGAGGTGCTCGACGGGATCGACGAACGCGTCGACGGCACAGACCATTTCGAGTTCTACTGGTTCCCGCACACCGACCGGGTGCTCACCAAGTCCAACACCCGGCTCACCGACGAGTCGAAGCGCGACCCGCTGCCGGCGTGGCGCTCGCGCATCGACGACGACCTGTTGTCGAACAAGTTGTTCGGTGCCCTGAACAAGGCGACCACGCGAGCGCCGCGCGTCATACCAGCAATCAATCAGGTATCCGCCCGGGCGCTGTCCCGGCGGGAGTTCACCGACTGGTCCTACCGGGTCTTCGCCTCCGAGCGGGACGTCATCTTTCGCGAGACGGAGTTCGCCGTCCCTCGCGCCGCGGTGCCGGACGTGCTGCGGGAGCTGCGGTCGTGGCTGTCCCGCAAGGTCGAGGTGATCGCCTTCCCCGTCGAGGTGCGCTTCGCGGCGGCGGACGACCTGTGGCTGTCGACGGCGCACGGTCGTGAGTCGGGCTACATCGCCATACATCAGTATGCCGGGCGCGACCACAGCCGATATTTCGAAGCGTTCTGGTCGATGCTCGCCGGACTCGACGCGCGGCCGCACTGGGGCAAGATGCACGATCTGGGCGCCGCCGAATTGCGTTCTCGTTACCCGAAGTTCGACGATTTTGTCGCGTTGCGCGACCGCCTCGACCCGGGGCGGGTCTTCACCAACGGCTATCTGGACCGGGTGCTCGGCTGAGCGGATCGCGACCGGCCCCTCCCGCCGAGAGGCTCACTTATCGCCCAGGGGCTCACATATTCAGACCCAGGAGCGCCGGAATAAGTGGGCCGCTCGCCGATAAGTGAGCCTGTCGACGAGGGGGTTGACCCGGGCAGAGACCGCTGCCTGACCACCGATGGTTCAGATCGCGCAGTTCTCCGCCGCGCGGGCGAGCCGACGGGCACGAGTGGCTGCGCCGAGTGAGTCGATCGTCAACAGGAGCAACGCGATCCAGACGATACCGAAGCCGATCCAACGCGCGGCCGGCATGTGCTCGCCGAGCAGCACCACACCGCAGAGCAGCTGGAGCACCGGGGTGATGAACTGCAGCAGCCCGATCGTCACCAACGGCACCCGGCTCGCGGCAGCGGCGAAGAGCAGCAGCGGCACTGCGGTGACGATGCCCGAGCAGAGCAGCAGCACGGTGTGCACCCCGCCGTGCGACGCGAAGGTGGTGTCGCCGCGGGCGGCCAGGATGAGCAGCACGACGGCCGCGATCGGGGTGAGCACCGCGCTCTCCGCGGTCAGGCTCTGGATCGCCGACAGCGATCCGCCGATCCGCTTCTTCATCAGGCCGTAGCTAGCGAAGGACAGTGCGAGCACGATCGAGATCCATGGCGGCCGGCCGTAGTCGATCGCCAGGTAGACGCAGGCGATGGCGCCCACCGCTACGGCGACCCACTGCAGCAGGCGCAGCTTCTCCCCGAGTACGACGACGCCGAGCGCCACCGTCACCAGCGGGTTGAGGAAGTAGCCGAGGGCCGCCTCGACGGTGTGGCCGCTCACCACCGCCTGGATGTAGACCGTCCAGTTGACCGCGATCAACAGGCCGGCGATCGTCGTCGCGCCCAGCTGACGCGGGTTTCGGGCGAGCCGCACGAGGAAGCCGAGCTGCCCGGTGGTGGCGAGTGCGATCAGGCAGACCGCCAGCGTCCAGATGATCCGGTGCGACAGCACCTCCCACGCACCAGCCGGCTTGAGCGCGTCGAAGTAGAGCGGGAAGACACCCCAGATCAGGTAGGCCAGGAATCCGTAGAGCGCACCGTTGCCGGTCTTCGAGGTCGTCTTGGCCGTCGAGGTCTGCGGCGGGGTGGACTGCACGGTGGCCATCCTCCCACTGTGGCGGATCCGACCGTGAAGCACCAGCGACAATTACTGCAGCACCGTGCAGTCGCGCTACACAGTGCGAGACCGGTTCGACGCGAAGGCGTGCCGCCCGGTGGGGTTGACCAACTCTTGGCGCGGAATTGACGAGGCTCTTACCCGCTCGCCACCGGACTCCCAGCGGGACACAGCAGGCTGCCGCGGGCACGCACCACCCGTCACCAATCCCGTCCACACCACAGTGAGGAAACATGCGCACTCGTCACGCACTGCTTGCTGCTCTCGCGACCCTGCCGCTCGCCGCCACCGGGGTCGCGACCGCCCCGACCGCCAAAGCAGCCACCACCGCCAAGGTGCTCTTCGACAACGGCCACGCCGAGACCGCCGGCAACGCCGACTGGATCATCTCCACCTCGCAGCCCAACCCGTTCAGCCAGGACTCCGCCCCGACCCGCGAGACCGACTGGACCGGTGCGCTGTCGTCGTGGGGTGTCTCGTTGGCGCAGTACCGCTCGACATACACCTCACTGGCCACCACCACCCGCGCGCTGACGTATGGCGACAGCTCCAACCCGCAGGACCTGGCGAACTTCACCGAGGTGGTCGTCCCCGAGCCGAACACGTCGTTCACCGCGGCCGAGCGCACCGCGCTGATGAAGTTCGTGCAGAACGGCGGCGGGCTCTTCCTGATCATCGACCACGCGAACAGCGACCGGAACAACGACGGCATCGACAGCGTCGGCGTCGCAAACCAGCTGTTCAGCGCCAACGGGGTCGACAACACCAACCCGTTCGGCATCACCGCCGACGTGAAGAACTACAGCTCCGAGGACGAGACCAACATCCCGGCTGCGGCCAAGTCGCACCCGGTCATCAACGGTCCGTGGGGCACGGTCACCGGGTCGATCCTGCGCGGCGGCACGACGTTCACCATCGACAAGGCCGCCAACTCCTCGGCGACCTGCCTGCTCTACCGCAACGCGGTCAGCAACATCGGCACCACCGGCTGCTTCGTGGCGGCGTCCACCTTCGGCTCCGGCCGGATCGTCACCTGGGGCGACTCGTCACCGGTCGACGACGGCACCGGGCAGAGCGGCAACACGCTGTATGACGGCTGGAACGACCCGGCTGGCACCGATGCCGAGCTCGCCCTCAACGCGACCGACTGGCTGGCGAAACTGAGCTGAGTCTTCGCAGTCGCAGCAGGTCCATCCCCGGACCGGACCCACTCAGTCCGGGCACTTGGCCGGTGCCTGCGCGGCGACCGCCCCCACCGGCGAGCCCATCCGGCGGGGGTGTGTCGCGGCGGCCGTCAGGCTCGCCAGCAGATATACGGCCGCCACGAGGCCGAGTGCGACGTGCAGACCTCGATACCAGTCTTCGGTGCTCTGCAGGACCAGGCCGATGACGGCGACACCGACGAGGGTGCCCAGCTGTCGATTGGTGTTCAGCACAGCTCCCGCGTGGTTGGCGTGTTCGTCGCCCGCGGCCTGCACGATGGCGGCGGTCATCGATGCGGTGACCAGCCCGGCGCCGCTATTGGCCAGGCCGAGCGCGATCGCGAGGTACCAGTAGGGGGTGCTCGGATCAACCGGCAGCAGGAGCGCGGTTGCGATCCCTGCGAGTCCGAGGCAGACCGCCATGATCGCGGAGTTGCTCCACCGGTGGTGGATCTTGGTATACACCAGGTTCCCCAGGGGGAAGCAGACGGTCATCGGTAGCAGTTGCAACCCGGCCTCCACGGCGCTGACGTGGCGGGCATTCTGAAAGAACAGACCCATCAGGTAGAGACACCCGTAAAGCGCTGCGCTGTAAAGAAATCCAACGACGTTGACGCCGCTGAACGAGCGGCGTCCGAACAGGCGCCAGGGCATGACCGGATCCGTCGCCTGCCTCTGGTGGATGGCCAGCACGACAGCTGAGCTCACCAGGAGCACGACGGCGATGCGAATCGGGGGTGCGTCGAACCCACTGGTGTGCCCCTGGATCAACACGAATGAGCCAGCGGCGACGGCAAGAAAGAACAGCAGATTGCCGACCGGTGAGACTCGCCGTCCCGTGCCAGTGGTCGAAGGGATGACACGCGTTGTCAGGAGGATTCCGATGATCACGACGGGGATGTTGATCAAGAAGATGCTGCGCCACCCGAATGCACCGACCAAGATGCCGCCGATGGACGGGCCGACCGCCGCGGACGTGGCGACCATGGCTGACCACAGTCCTAGCATGCGGGCTCGTTGCGCCGGTTCGGTGAACATCCCGACGAGCAGTGCCAGTGAGCTCGGCATAAACAGCGCTGCGCCGGCGCCCTCGACCGCCCGTGCCGCAATCAAGCTCGCTTCGTCCGGGGCGAGCGCGCAGCCAACCGAAGCCACTAGAAACACGACCATGCCAACCAGGTAGAGACGCCTGCTCCCGTATGCCGTTGCGAGCGCACCGCCCAGTAGAAGTAGGGATGCGAAGGTCAACACATACACGTCGACCACCCACGTGATCTCACTGAGCGAGCTCTGCAAGCTCTTGCCGATGTCGACAGCGGCGACGTTGACCACCGTGGCGTCGACCGACGCCATCACGAATCCGGAAGCCAGCGCAGCCAGCACGAGTGCGGACGACTGGCGAGATGAAGCGCCCACAGTCCCTCCTAAACGGACGACACAATTCCGGTTGGGACCGTAGCGTAAGCGGACGGAGATCGTCCAGTTTGCTAGGGTTGCCGTCATGAGAACGGGTTCCGCCGCGCGAACGCTGCTCTTGGGTGAGCAGCCGCCACGCGCGGACGCCGAGCGCAACGTCGATGCGCTGCTGGCGGCGACGCGAGAGTTCGTCGTGGCCGGAAATCTGGACCCGTCGGCCGCACAGATCGCCGCGCGCGCCGGTGTCGGGGTCGGGACGCTCTACCGACGCGCGCCGCGCAAGGAGACGCTCTTGGCTGCGGTCGTGGTCGATCTGCTCGATGGGGTGAGCGCAAGCGCCGCGACCGTGGCGGACGGCTCGGCCGACGCGTGGGAGGGTTTCCGGGCGTTCGTGCTGGACTACTTGCAGATCCGCCAGATCACCTGTCGTATCAACCACACGCTCGAAGACGAGTTCGACGGTGCGGTCGGTGCGGCCATGGCTCGCACTCGTGAGGCGTTCAACGCAATGACCGAGCGGCTGCATGACCGCGGCGCGATCGATAGCACGCTCACCGCTGAAGAGCTCATGGTGATGCTTGCTTCCATCGACCCCGTCGACGCGACCCTGGGTCTACGACCCGATGCCAAGCGTCAGCAGGCCGCGACGAACCGCATCATCGACAGTCTCCGCGCGCGTTAGCCCGTGTCGGTGGTCACCGGCTCGCAGAGCTCAGACGCAGGTCCGGGCTCCGGGTCGTCGCGGCTCAGGCGCGCGGCTCCATCGAGCCCTCGACGGTCCAGGTGTCCTTGCCGTGCAGCAACTCCATCAGCTCGGCGTCGGTCGCTGGCCCGTCGGGGGACGCCGCGGCGACCTGGGCGCGCACGCCGTCGTCGTAGGTCGGCCGGTCGACATTGCGGAAGATGCCCATCGGCACGTGCGCCATCGACGGGTCGTCCAGGCGGGAGATCGCAAACGCCAGCGACGGATCGGCAGCGGCCACGTCGTGGGTGACGACCGTGGCCGGATCGGCGCCCTTTTCAGGGACGACGGAGAGGTTGCCGTCGGCGCCGCGGACCACGACGCGGGCTGTGTCGCCCTCGCCGGCCCGGATCGGCTCGCCGTCGGTCAGGTGCAGGATGCGCGCCTGCCCGTCCTCGGAGTCCTTGAGCACGTCGAACGCGCCGTCGTTGAAGATCGGGCAGTTCTGGTAGATCTCCACCAGCGAACTGCCGCGGTGCTCGGCGGCGGCACGCAGCACCTCGGTCAGGTGCGTGCGATCCGAATCCATCGTGCGCGCAACGAAACTCGCCTCCGCGCCGAGTGCCAGCGACACCGGGTTGAACGGCTGGTCGACCGAACCGGCCGGGGTCGACTTGGTGACTGCGCCGATCTCGGAGGTGGGGGAGTACTGCCCCTTGGTCAGGCCGTAGATCTTGTTGTTGAACAGCAGGATCGTCAGATTGACGTTGCGGCGCAGCGCGTGGATCAGGTGATTGCCGCCGATCGACAACGCGTCACCGTCACCGGTGACCACCCACACCGACAGATCGGGCCGGCTGGTCGCCAGCCCGGTCGCGATCGCCGGCGCCCGGCCGTGGATCGAGTGCATGCCGTAGGTGTCGAGGTAGTAGGGGAACCGGCTGGAGCAGCCGATGCCCGAGACGAAGACGATGTTCTCGCGGCGCAGCCCCAGGTCGGGCAGGAAGCTCTGCACCGCGTTGAGAATGATGTAGTCGCCGCAGCCAGGGCACCAGCGCACCTCCTGGTCGGAGGTGAAATCGCGCTTGGTCTGCTTGTCGCCGTCGGGCAGTCGTGGCACTCCTGCGACGCCGCTGGCCGGCATACCGAGATCGATGCTCATGCCCGGCTCCCTTCATGGAGAACTTCCAGGTGTTCGTTGATCACCGCAGCGAGTTCGACTGCGGTGAAAGGCAACCCACGCACCGCGGTGTGACTTTGTATGTCGACGAGGTATTCGGCACGCAGCAGTAGCGCGAGCTGGCCGAGGTTCATCTCCGGCAGCACCACGCGGTCGTAGGAGCGCAGCACCTCCCCGAGGTTGGCCGGCATCGGTGCCAGGTTGCGCAGGTGCGCCCGGGCCACCTTGGCTCCGGTCGCCCGCGCCAGCCGGGTGGCCGCGGCGATCGGGCCGTAGGTCGAACCCCAGCCGAGGACAAGGAGTTTCGCGTCGCCGCCCGGGTCGTCGACCTCCAGGTCGGGCACCTCGATGCCGTCGATCTTCGCCTGCCGCAGCCGCACCATCGTGTCGTGGTTGGCCGGGTCGTAGCTGATCTCGCCGCTGCCGTCGGCCTTCTCGATGCCGCCGACCCGGTGCTCCAGCCCAGGTGTGCCCGGCACCGCCCAGGCTCGTGCCAGCGTCTGCTCGTCACGCACGTAGGGGTGGAAGACCGGCTTGCCCTTGGCGTCGGTCGCGTTGGGCTCGGTGGCGAATTCCACGTCGACCGAAGGGAGTTCGTCCAGCGACGGCAGCCGCCACGGTTGCGAGCCGTTGGCGAGGTAGCCGTCGGTGAGCAGGATCACCGGCGTGCGGTAGGTGGTCGCGATGCGCACCGCCTCGATCGCCGCGTCGAAGCAGTCGGACGGCGAGGACGCCGCGATGACCGCGACCGGCGACTCGCCGTTGCGGCCGAACATCGCCTGCAACAGGTCGGCCTGCTCGGTCTTGGTCGGCAGCCCGGTCGACGGGCCGCCGCGCTGCACGTCGATGACGACCAGCGGCAGCTCCAGCGACACCGCGAGGCCGATGGTCTCCGACTTCAGGGCCAGGCCGGGGCCACTTGTCGTGGTGACGCCGATCGCGCCGCCGAAGGACGCACCGAGCGCCGACCCGATCGCGGCGATCTCGTCCTCCGCCTGGATCGTGGTGACGCCGAAGTGCTTGAGCTTGGACAGGTTGTGCAGCAGGTCCGAGGCGGGGGTGATCGGGTAGCTGCCGAGCACCAGCGGCAGCCCGGCGCGGTGCGCCGCGGTGGTCAGCCCGTAGGCGGTCGCGACGTTGCCGGTGATGTTGCGGTAGGTGCCGGAGTCCATCGGCGCGGGCGCCACGGCGTACTGCACGGAGAACGCCTCGGTCGTCTCGCCATACGCATGGCCGGCGCGCAGCGCCGCGAGGTTGGCTTCGAGGATGTCCGGCAGCTTGGCGAACTTGGTCGCGAGGAACGCGCGGGTGCCGTCGAGCGGCCGGGTGTACATCCACGACAACAGCCCGAGCGCGAACATGTTCTTCGCGCGCTCCTTGTCCTTGCGGCCGAGGTCGAAGTCGGCCAGTGCCTCGACGGTGATCGAGGTCAGCGGGACCGGGTGCACCTGCCACGACTCGAGCGAGCCGTCGTCGAGGGGACTTTCGGCATACCCGACCTTCGACAGGTTCCGCTTGGTGAACTCGTCGGTGTTGACGATGATCGTCGCGCCGCGCGGCAGGTCGCCCAGGTTGGCCTTGAGCGCCGCCGGGTTCATCGCGACCAGCACGTCGGGGGCGTCGCCCGGTGTCAGCACGCTGTGGTCGGCGAAGTGCACCTGGAAGCTCGAGACACCCGGCAGGGTGCCCTGCGGTGCGCGGATCTCGGCGGGGAAGTTGGGCAAGGTGGACAGATCGTTGCCCAGCACGGCGCTGTCGCTGGTGAAACGGTCTCCGGTCAGCTGCATTCCGTCGCCGGAGTCGCCGGCGAATCGGATGACGACGCTGTCGATGTTCTTCAGGGTGCTCACGTAGGCTCTCCTGCTCGGCTCTCCCTTCCCAATCTACGCGGCGGCACTACAGGTGTACTCACAAGGGCCGGATGGCGGACCCGTCATCATGGTGTCGACGCACCGCTTCAGGGGAAGGAGCCGCCCACCCGTGGGACATCGTCACCGCCGTACGCCGGTGCAGTGCGAACGCGAGCGAGTGCCACCACCACTGCTCAAACGTCGGCTCCCGTCCGGGCGCGCGGCGATGAGCCAGCCCAATGTGACCGGCGACGGGGAGGCGGCGCTCACCTGGCAGTTCTGGGCGGCGATCGTGGTCACCGGCGTCGCCGCCGGCTTGCTGGGCGGCCTGTTGATGTTGCTGTTGCGGGCCGTCTCGTGGCTGGCGTATGGCGCGAGCGACCTGCCCGACTTCGCCCGCGCCGTGCAGGATGCCTCACCCTGGGGCCGGGTCTGGCCGCTGCTCCTCGCGGGCGTCATCGGCGGCGTCGGGTGGTATGTGTTGCGGCGCTACACACCCGGTCGCAGGACGGACGTCGACGACATCCTGTGGACCGGCCACGGGCGGCTCTCGCTGACCCGGAGCACCGGTACGTCGGTATTGTCCGAGATCGTCGTCGGGCTCGGTGCCTCGCTCGGCCGGGAGGCGGCGCCGAAGCTGATGGGCGCGGTCGCCGGCAATCTGCTCGCCGAGCGGCTGCACTTCACCCCCGCACAGGTGCGGTTGATGGTCGCCTGCGGGGCCGGCGCCGGCTTTGCCTGTGTCTACAACGTGCCGCTCGGCGCGGCGCTCTTCACCGCCGAGGTGCTGGTCGGTGCGGTCAACCTGCCGGTCGTGCTGCCCGCGCTGGCCTGCTGCGCGGTGTCGACCGCGACGGCTTGGTTGATCCTGCCCAATCAGGCCGTCTATGTCGGGGTGCCGCAGGTGACCACGACCGTCGGGCTGGTCGTCTTCGCGTTGGTGATCGGCCCGATCGTCGGCGGGGTCGCCGCTGCCTACGTGCGGCTGATCGGCATCGTGTCGCACCACGCGGTGCGTGGCCGGTGGCTGCTGGTCACCCCGTTGCTCGCCTTCTCGGTGCTCGCCCTGCTCGGCCTGAAGTATCCGCTGCTCTACGGAAACGGTTCGGACTCAGCGCATTTGGCACTTCTCGGCGGCGGATCGGTCTCGCTCTTCGTGGCCCTGACGATCCTGAAGCCGTTGGTGACGGTGATGTGTCTCGGCAGCGGCGCGTCCGGTGGGCTCTTCACCCCGGTGCTGGCCACCGGTGCCGCGCTGGGGGCCGTCGTCGGCACGCTGTGGAACGACGCGTGGGGCGGCACGGCGATCACCGCCTATGTGCTGGTCACCGCCGCGGCGATGATGGGTGCCGGGATGCAGGCGCCGCTCGCCGGGGTGGCGCTGATGCTGGAGCTGACCCACACCGGGGTGGCGGTGCTGGTGCCGATCATCGCCGCGACGATGATCGCGACCGCGGTCAGCCGGTGGATCGACGGCTACTCGATCTATTCGGCCCGGCTCGCGGGGCCTATCGAGAGTTGACGCACCGTCATACCGGCGCCGTCATACGAGGGTGAGCTTGTCGGGGTTGCCGACGAACATGATCTCGGCGATGCGACCGTCCTGCACCCGCAGCGTGATCACCCGCCGGTCGGCGTCGCCGTAGAACTCCAGTGCCGGAAAACCGTTGACCTGCATAGGTGTCGAGCGGGCGCCGCCCCTGCAGATCCCGATCATGAAACGGGCGATCTTGTCGGCGCCGAGCACCGGATTGAGTGCCGAGGACACCCGGCCGCCGCCGTCGGCCCAGAGCACCGCGTCGTCGGCGAGCACCGCCTCCAGGTCGGCCAGCGCTCCGTCCCTGGAGGCGGCGACCAGAGCGTCGAGCAACCGTCGGTGGGTCTCGGCATCGGTGTCGAACCGCGCGTCCCCGCCAAGACGCGCGGTGGCTCGCCGGAAGAGCTGCCGGCAGCTTGCCTCGGTGTGATCTATGACGGCGCCGATCTCCTGATACGAGTAGGCGAATCCGGTGCGCAGCACGTAGGTCGCGCGCTCCGGAGCGGTGAGGCGCTCGAGTAGTTGCACCGCCGCCAGGGACAGCAGGTCACGGTCGACGGCAGCCTCGTCGGGCAGCCGATCGGTAGCCACCGGCTCGGCGATCCACGGGCCGATGTAGTCCTCCTGCCGGCGCTGGCGCGCCCGCAGCCGGTCGATCGCGAGCCGGGTGACGGTGGTGGTGAGGAAGGCGTCGGGGTTGCGCAGCTCGCCGGTGCCGGCCAGTCGCAGCCAGGCTTCCTGTACGACGTCCTCGGCGTCCTGCCACGAGCCGAGCATGCGGTAGGCATGGGCGAGCATCCGCGGCCGGCCGGTCTGCCAGGCCGCGGCGTGCGGGTCGCCCGTGGCCGTCACCTGATGGGCGGCTGCTGCAGCGTCGGTATGGCGATCCGGTTCCACACGTTGATGGTCGCGATCGCCATGAGCAGGTCGGCCACCTCCCTCTCGCTGAACTCGTCGGCGACGGCGTTCCACGTCTCGTCGCTGACCCCGCCCTCGCTGACCCTGGTCACCTCGTCGGTCAGCGCGAGGGCCGCGCGCTCGCGGTCGGTGTAGAACGGCGAGTCCTCCCAGGCCGCCAATCCGTAGAGCCGCTGCGGCTTTTCGCCGGCTTCGGTCGCGTCGTGGCTGTGCATGTCGACGCAGAACGCGCAGCCGTTGATCATCGACGCGCGCAGTTTCACCAGCTCGTAGAGGGTCGGGTCGACGTTGGCGGCGCTGTACTTCTCCATGCCGTAGATCGCCTTGATCGCGTCGGGTGCCACGGTCGACAGGTCCATGCGCTGGGTGGGCATCGGGTGCTCCTTGGTTTGGTTGTCGTGTCGGTCACCAGATACGACGACCGGCACCCTGCGAAACGTGACAGTCCGCTACACCAGGCGTTGGTGCTCGACCTTGAGACAGCGATCCATGACCACCTGAAGACCGGCGGATCGCGCTGTCGCCGCGACGGTTTCGTCGGCGAGCCCGAGCTGGAGCCAGAGCACCTTGGCGTGTGCGGCGACGGCCTCGTCGGCGACCCGCGGCAACTCGGAGGAACGGCGGAAGACGTCGACGATGTCGGGCGCGCCGGGCAGCGAGGCAAGGTCGGGGTAGACCGGCTGCCCGAAGAGCTCGGTCAGTCGCGGATTGACAAACCACAGCTCGTAGTCGGTGTTACGCCGCAGGTAGTCGACGACGCCGTTGCTCGCCCGGGTCGGCTTGTCGGACACGCCCACCACCGCGATCGTGCGCGCATCGCGCAGGATGGCCCGGACTTCCTCGTCGGTCATGAACTCGACGGTAGTGAGCCCGGTGGGACTACTGTCAACCGGACCGACGATCGGGGGCACACATGACGGGCGACTTCCAGAGCACGCGACTGCCACTGATGCTGCTCTTCGCGGCGTTCGTGGTGACCTTCCTGGTGACCCGCGGCATCACCCGGCTCATCCGGGCGGGCAAGGGGCCGTTCAAGGACAACGTCACCGACTCCGGGGTGCACGTGCACCACGCGGTGCCCGGCCTGATCCTGCTGCTCGTCGGCGCCGTGGTGACCACGGGCGCCGCGACCCCCGTCATACGGTGCCTGGGTGGGATCGCGGTCGGCGTCGGAGCGTCGCTGGTGCTCGACGAGTTCGCCCTGATCCTGCACCTGCAGGACGTCTACTGGGCCAATGAGGGACGTGCGTCGGTGCAGGCGGTCGCGCTCGCGACGGTGTGTCTGGCGTTGGCGGTGCTGGGTTTTGCGCCGGTCACCGGTGCCGACTTCGAGGGCGGCCCGGTGGTCGTGATCGCGGCGGTGGTCGTGCTCGCGATCTTCCTCGGGTTGAGCTGGATCTGCGCGCTGAAGGGGAAGTATCGCGTGGTGCTGTTCGGCATCTTCCTGCCGCTGGTGACCGTCGTCGGCGCGATCAGACTGGCCCGCCCCGGGTCGCCGTGGTTCGTCAAGAGGTATGCCGAGGGCTCGCGCAAGCAGCGCGTCGCCACCGAGCGGGCGGCGCGCAGCGACCAGATCTGGGGTCGACGTTGGTTGCGCTTCGCCGACGCGATCGCCGGGGCCCCGACGCAGCCGGTGCAGGTCAGTCCTCCAGCAGGCGACGTTCGCGAGCGGTGAGATCGGGAGCGAGCGGCGAAGGTCGCGCGGGCCCACGCATGAGAAAGGCCCCGTGAATCGAGAAGATCCACGGGGCCTTTCGGTGCCGTTCAGTGCCGTATGGCGTCAGGCCGCGTCCGCCTGGGGTTGCGCGGCCGCCGGCTCGAGAGCCACGGCGAGGATGTCCGCGACGTCGCTCACCGGCCTGATCTCGAGCGCGTCACGCACCTCCTGCGGCACGTCGTCCAGGTCGGGCTCGTTGCGCTGCGGGATGAAGACCGTGGTCAAGCCTGCCCGCTGCGCGGCGAGCAGCTTCTGCTTCACGCCACCGATCGGCAGCACCCGGCCGTTGAGCGTGACCTCGCCGGTCATGCCGACGTCGCTGCGCACCGGTCGCCCGGTCGCGAGCGAGGCGAGCGCGGTGACCATCGTGACGCCGGCGGACGGGCCGTCCTTCGGGGTCGCGCCGGCCGGCACGTGCAGGTGCACCGAGCCGGTCAGCGTCGAGGGGTCGATGCCCTGCTCGGTGCCGTGCGCCCGCAGGTAGGACAGCGCGATGTGCGCCGACTCCTTCATCACGTCACCGAGCTGGCCGGTGAGCGTGAGGCGCGGGTCGCCCGCCTTGGCGCCGGAATCGCTTCCGGCCGTGACGGTTTCGCCGCCAGCGGGGGTGACGTCATACAGCGGCTTGGCCGCCTCGATGAAGAGCACGTCGCCGCCCATGCCGGTGACCGCGAGCCCGGTCGCGACGCCGGGCACCGAGGTGCGCTCGGCCGACTCCGGGGTGAACCGGGGACGACCCAGGTAGTCGCGCAGGTCGCCGACCTCGACATGCACCGGCGCGGTCGCCTTCTCGGTCGCGAGGTTGGTCGCGACCTTGCGCAGCACCTTGCCGATCAACCGCTCGAGCTGCCGCACGCCCGCCTCGCGGGTGTAGTTGCCGGCCATCTCACGCAGCGCGTCGTCCGAGATCGTGACCTCGTCGGCGGTCAGCGCGGCCCGCTCCAGCTGCCGGGGCAGCAGGTGCTGGGCGCCGATGGCGACCTTGTCGTCGTCGGTGTAGCCGTCGATGCCGACCAGCTCCATCCGGTCCAGCAGGGCCGGCGGGATGGTCTCCAGCGAGTTGGCCGTCGCGATGAAGAGCACGTCCGAAAGGTCCAGGTCGAGCTCGAGGTAGTGGTCGCGGAAGGTGTGGTTCTGCGCCGGGTCGAGCACCTCGAGCAGCGCCGCCGCCGGGTCGCCCCGGAAGTCCGAGCCGACCTTGTCGATCTCGTCCAGCAGCACGACCGGGTTCATCGAGCCGGCCTCCTTGATCGCGCGCACGATGCGGCCGGGGAGCGCCCCGACATACGTGCGGCGGTGACCACGGATCTCGGCCTCGTCCCGCACGCCGCCGAGGGCGACGCGCACGAACTTGCGGTCGAGCGCCCGTGCCACGCTCTCACCGAGCGAGGTCTTGCCGACCCCGGGAGGGCCGGCCAGGGCCAGCACGGCACCCGAGCCGCGGCCGCCGATCACTTCCAGGCCACGCTCGGCGCGACGGGCGCGCACCGCGAGGTATTCGACGATGCGGTCCTTCACGTCCTCCAGGCCGTGGTGGTCGGCGTCCAGCACTTCACGCGCCGCCGAGATGTCGGTGGCATCGGAAGTCTTCTCGTTCCAGGGCAATTCGAGCACCGTGTCGAGCCAGGTGCGGATCCAACCGCCCTCGGGGCTCTGCTCGCTGGAGCGCTCCAGCTTGCCCACCTCACGCAGTGCGGCTTCGCGGACGGCGTCGGGCAGGTCGGCGGCCTCCACGCGGGCGCGGTAGTCCTCCGAACCCTCCGGCTCGTTCTCGCCGAGCTCCTTGCGGATGGCGTCGAGTTGCTGGCGCAGCAGGAACTCCCGCTGGCTCTTCTCCATGCCGTCGCGCACGTCGCTGGCGATCTTGTCGGAGACCTCCTGCTCGGCGAGGTGATCGCTGGTCCACGCGATCAGTTGCTCCAGGCGGGCGTCGAGGTCGGCCTCCTCCAGCAGTTGCACGCGCTGCTGCAGCGAGAGGTATGACGCCCAGCCGGCCAGGTCGGCCAGCGCGGACGGGTCGTCGGTGGACTCGACGTGGTCGATCACCTGCCACGCGTTGCGGCGCTTCAGGCTGGCGACGACGAGTCGCTTGTAATCGGTCGCGAGCTCGCGGGTGCGCTCGCTCGGCGTGGGGGAGTCGACGGTCTCGGCCTCCACCCACAGGGCGGCGCCGGGGCCGGCGATACCGCGGCCGATCTTGGCGCGCTGGGTGGCGCGCAGCACGGCGGCGGGTTCGCCGTTCGGCATGCGGCCGACCTGCTCGATCTTGGCGATCGCGCCGTGGGTCGGGTACTGGTCGTCGATGCGCGGAGCCAGCAGCAGCTGGTCCTTGCCGGCCGCGCGGGCCGCGTCGACGGCGGCGCGAGCCTCGTCGTCCAGCTCGATCGGCAGGGTCATTCCGGGCAAAGCCACCTGGTCGTGCAGAAAGAGCACCGGCAGCTCGAAGGTCGTGGTCATCGCTCTCCTACAAGCGTTGGCGCGGTCCGGGCGGGTTCGTCGGTCGGTGCCGGTGGACGAGCCGGGCCGCTCATCGGAAGTTGAGTCTTATCCACTCAAGGCTTGCGCGGGTTGTTTCATTCCCGAGTTGCGGACTTCGGTCCGGTTCGCGCGGGCAGGTGCCGATCGGTGTCCGGGAGCGGATGGGGCGCGGCTCCCGTCATACGCGACGGGCCGGATCGAGAGAGGACTCGCCGTCTCGTAAGCGAGGGTGACGTCAGGCGCACGGTTGGTCACGGGACGCCGGACTGTCACACCCGGCTTCTAGCCTCGAAGCATGTCCATCACGTGCATCGACCCGGCGACGATCGACGCGCGGCTGGCGGCGATCGGCCGCCAGCCGTTCCGCGCGCGCTTCCACCTGTGCCCGCCGGAGCGGGAGTTCGTGGCGCAGCGCGGTATGGCGGTGGTGCGCGACCACGCACGCGACCTGATCGCGCGGCGACTCGCGCCTGCCTGGCCGGTGAAGGACGGCAAGCAGACCCCGTGGGGCGGCCATCCGGTGTTTCGGGCCCAGCACGCGACCGGCACGTGTTGCCGCAGTTGCCTGCAGCGCACGCACGGCATTCGCAAGGGTCACGATCTGACGCCCGCCGAGTTCGACTATGTGATCACGGTCGTATGCCGCTGGGTCGCGCTCGAGTGTGGTGCCGACCAGTCGGCACACTGCGAAGCATGACGTACAGCGTCGGGCCGGTTGAGGTCGAGCGCGTCGTCGAGCTCGAGTCGTGGCGATTCGCGCCGGCTGACATGTTCCCGGCCGTCACGCCCGAGCTCTACGCAGGCGACTCGCTGGATTTCACGATCGCCACCTATGTAGTGCGCACGCCCGACCTGACGATGCTGGTCGATGCCGGGAACGGCAATGACAAGCACCGGCCGGTCCTGACTGCGCACGATGGGTTCCACACCGACTATCTCGACCGGCTGGCGACGGTCGTCGAGCCGGAAGACGTCGATGTCGTGGTGTGCACACACCTGCATCCCGATCACTGCGGTGGCCTGACGCGTCTCGTCGATGCCTCCTGGGTGCCGGTCTTTCCCCGCGCCCGGCACCTGGTGCCCCGGGAAGAACTCGCCTGGCTGCAAAGTCTGGTGGCCACGGCGGATGTCGACGGGCCGGTGGCGGACCTGGCCCGCACCTACGAGGACAGCGTGCGTCCCGTGCTCGACGCTGGATTGATCGATGAGGTCGACCTGCCCGTCGATCTGGGGCACGGAGTGACCGTGCGTGCCGCCCCGGGTCACACCGCCGGGCATGTGGTCGTCGAACTGAGCCACGGCGATGAGTTCGCCGTCGTCTGTGGCGACCTGCTGCACCATCCGTTTCAGATGGCTGATCTCGCGTTGGCGCACTCCGGTGATTTCGACCCGGACCGGGCGCACCAGACGCGAAGGCAGCTGGTGGAGAAACTCGCCGACAGCGGAGGTCTGTTGTTGCCCTGCCACTTCGGTCCCGGCCACGTGACTCGCACGACCGCCGGTTTCGCTTGGCAACCCCTCCGCCGCGGACGATAGGCGCCGCGCGGCGACTCGTCGCCGATCTCCTGAGCGATCACGCTGCGTCGTCGCACGGGCAGACAGTTTCGCGAAGTTCGTTCGAACAGACCTCCGGTCGTCGGTGGTCGACGTTATGATGATCACAACGACGAAAACCACTGCGGCGGAAGGAGATTCGAGCCGTGTCTCTCGATTCTGCTGTGCCGCTGCCGGATCGTCCGGACGTGCCGGAGGATGGTGTTCGGGTGCCGGTTGAACCGGGTCGTGGGCCGGAGGTTTTGGCGCAGTTGCAGGCGGTCGCGGCGATAGCCGGTGAGGTGCCGGGCGTGCTGCACCAGCTCGGCGAAGAGCAGTTGGAGACGCTGACCGAAACACTGCTGGGACTGTCAGGCCGGTTCGCCCAGCTCGCGACCGTCGCGACCGCGGAAGCGGTCGACCGGGGCACGGTCGCGGGCTCGACGGCGGCGAACACCACCCAGTGGGTGTGTCGGCACGCCGCGGCGGCTGGGGTGCCGGTCGAACCGGTGGAGGCGAAGTCGATCGCGGTGGTGGCGGAGGCGTGCCGGGAACCGAAGAACGCGGTGATCGCGGCAGCCGTCGCACGCGGGTCGTGCACGGTGAGCACGGCGCGGGCCGCGTTGACCCATGCGGACAAGGTCGCACCCGTGGTGCCGTCCGCGGACCGGGGTGAAGTGTTGTCGTGGTTCCTGCAACTCGAACCGTCGCTCGGGGTCAAGGGTGTGCAGGCGTTGACCCGGAAGATCCTGGCGACCTACGCATCGGAGGCGTTGTCGGCGCAGGACGCGAAACTCGAGACCGTCGAAACCCTGACCTGGGGCACCACGGCCGCGGGGATGACCCGACTCGTGGCCGAGTTGGCGCCGGCGAATGCCGCGGTGCTGAAGGCGGCGATCACCGCCGGCTCCGCACCCCGACCGGCCACCCCGGACCAGACGCCCGGTGTCGGTGACTCGACCGTAGCCACCAGTGCCAACAGGACCGTGCGGGATGACCGCACTCCGGGCAAACGCCGAGCGGATGCGTTGGTCGAATTGGTGACCGCGGGCGCGAAAGTCGCTGCCGGCGAGGCGGCTCCGGTGGGGTCGGCGGCGACGGTCCTGCTGACGATGGACCTCAAGTCGTTGACCGAAGGGATCGGCGGGGCAACCACACCCGCGGGTGACGTCTTCGATGCCGGAGCGGCCCGGCGGGCCGCGTGTGACGCGGACCTGATCCCCGCAGTGCTCGGCGGACCCAGTCAACCGTTGGACGTGGGCCGACGAGAACGCCTCGTGACCAAGGGGTTACGCGCGGCCGTGCTCATACGTGATGGCGGGTGCACCTTCCCCGGCTGCGATCGGCCGCCGGGTTTCTGCGAGGTCCATCATGTGACGCCGTGGTGGGCCGGCGGCACCACCAGCCTGACCAACTCCGCGATGTTGTGCTGCCGACATCACCAGGAAGTCCACCGCCGAGGGTTCACCGCACGAGTCCGCCCCGACGGCGTGACCTGGGACCTCACCGAGGGACGCATGCCCGGCCACACCCACGCCGCCGCGTAAATCACTGCCGTCCGAACCCGTCACCGAGCACACTGACGCCATGAGTGCTGCGACCCCGCCGAAAGCCGCCCTGCCGAAACAGCTTCGGCTGATCATCGAGACCGACGACTTCGACGAGGCGCTGCGGTTCTACCGCGACGTGCTCGGTATGCCGGAGCAGGCTGCCTTTGCCACCGAAGGCGACGACCGCGTCGCAATCCTGCACGCCGGGGTCGCAACGATCGAGCTCGCAACCCGGGAGCACGCCGAAGCGATCGACAAGGTCGAGGGCATGCCGCCGAACGTCGGGCCAACACTTCGGATCGCACTCGAAGTGGCCGACACCACGGCGGCCGTGGACGCCGTCCGCGACGCGGGGGCCGAGGTGCTGGCGCCGCCCATCGAGACGCCGTTCCGCAGTCTGAACGCCCGTGTGCAGGGTCCGGCCGGCTGGCAGGTGACGTTCTTCCAAGAACTCGAATCGCTCGAACAGCGCTCGCAGCGGGCAGGATTCACCACCGACGACACCCGCGAACGCTGACCGACATGCCGACGGCACCATGCGAACCGTGACCGACCTTGTCCAGCGAGCCCGTGCCTTCCTCGCCGCCAAACACCCGGACGCAGCCATCGCGTTCCTCGGCGGCAGCGCGGCGACGGGAGACGCCACCGCCACCTCCGATCTCGACGTCCTCGTCATCCTCGGAGAGGACCAGGCAGACGTGTCCTATGTCGAGACCAGCAGGTATGACGGGCAGCTCGTCGAGGCCTTCGTCTACGGGCCGGCTGCGATCCGCACCTGGACCGCCCGCGGCCGGGCCGAACGCCGTCCTGTGCTGGATCGTCTTGCCGCCGAAGGTATTTCGCTGACCAGTGGCACGACGACTCAGGATTGGCAGACCGAGGCGCGCGCGGTCATGGCAGCTGGTCCCGCCCCGCTCACCTCCGACGAGATCGACGCATGCCGCTACGCGCTGACATCCCTGCTCGACGATCTCGCCGATCCACGGGACGCGGCGGAGGCAGCGGTCGTCGCCGCGACGTCCTGGCGCAAAGCCGCAGTACTCGCGCTCGGCCTGGACCGGCACTGGCTCGGGACCGGCAAGTGGTTGCTGCGCGAACTCCGGCTGAGCGACGACACCGACCGCTTCGGACTGATCAGGGCGGCGACGCTCACCGACCTTGAGCAGGTGGTCGCTGCCGGCCGCGCCGTGCTCGACGCGGCCGGCGGCCCGCTGCAGGCGGGACATCTGCGTGGCAGCAAACCCTGAGCTACCCGGCCGGAAGCCGGTCGCCCCGCCATTCGGCCGAGATCAGCGCCGCAAAGCCTTGCGGGCCAACGCGTTTCCGCTGAACTGCGCCAACTGCACCAGCACGATGATCGCGGCGACGGCGACCCAGGTGACGGCCCAGTCGAAGCGGTGGTAGCCGTAGGTGATGGCGAAGTCACCGAGCCCGCCGCCACCGACGGCCCCCGCGATCGCGGTCATGTCGACCACCGCGACGAAGACGAACGTGTAGCCGAGGATCAGCGGACCGAGCGCCTCGGGCACCAGCACCGACCGGACGATCCGCCAGGGTGAGGCGCCCATCGCTTCGGCAGCCTCGATCACGCCGGGATCGACCGAGACCAAAGACTGCTCGACGATGCGGGAGACACCGAAGGTCGCCGCGATGACCAGCGGGAAGGTAGCTGCGGTGGTGCCGATCGTGGTGCCCATCGCGCGCAACGTCAGCGGAGCGATCGCCGTCACGAAGATGATGAACGGGATCGGCCGGATGATGTTGACCAGCACGTTGAGCACGGTGTTGACCGCGCGGTTCTCCAGCAGGCCGCCGGTCCGGGTGGTGAACAGCGCGACCCCGAGCAGCAGCCCGAGCAGACCGCCGAGCGCGATCGTCACCACAGCCATGATCAGCGTCTGCAAGATCGCGGTCTGGAAGGTCGGCCACAGCGCGGCCCAATCGGTGGACATCAGGAGATCACCTCCGCCGTGCCGATGCCGCGCAGAGCGCGCACGGTGGCCTCGACGGCGTCCGCGGACCCGGTCAGGGCGAGGGTGAAGCTGCCCAAGGTCTCCGCTTTCAGCTCGGTGACGCCGCCGCGGAGGATTTCGAAGTCGACGCCGTGCTCTCGGGCCGCCGCGCTCAATGTGCGCCCGAGACGTCGCTCATCACCCACCGTGACCGACACGAGGGTGCCCTGCAGATCCTTCGGAAGGTGTTGCCGCAGAGCCTCGTTCGAGCTTGAGCCGGTCGCGGCGGCGAGGAATCGCCGCGTTGTCGGTGATTGTGGAGTGCCGATCACGTCCCGCACGAGCCCGGTCTCGACCACCCGGCCGCCGTCCAGGACCGCGACCCGGTCGGCGATCGACCGGACGACCTCGAGTTCGTGGGTGATCACCACGATCGAGATCCCCAGCTCCTCGTTGACCCGGCGCAGCAGGCCGAGCACGTCGCGGGTCGTCTCCGGGTCCAGTGCGGACGTGGACTCGTCGGCCAGCAGGAGGTCGGGTTGTGTGGCGAGTGCCCGGGCGATGCCGACGCGCTGCTTCTGCCCGCCGGACAATTCCTCCGGATAGGACCACGCCTTGTCCAACAGCCCAACGAACGAAAGCAGTTGGGCCACTCGGTCCTCGCGTTCGGCGCGGTCCATCCCGGCGAGTTCCAGGGGATAGGACACATTGCCGACCACGGTGCGCGACCGCATCAGATTGAACTGCTGGAAGACCATCCCGATCCGGCGACGGACGTCACGCAACGGTTTGCCGGCAAGGGCGGTGATGTCGGTCCCATCGACTGTGACCGTGCCCGAGGTGGCACGTTCCAGGCCGTTGAGCAGTCGCACCAGCGTGCTCTTGCCCGCGCCGGAGTAGCCGATCACCGCGAAGATCTCGCCGCGCGGGATGTCGAGGGTTACCTCCTCCAGTGCGGTGTGAGCGGAGTCGCCGCGACCGAACACCTTGGAAACGTTGGCGATCCGCGCGATCAGCTGATCCTCGGACACGGCTTCGGCGGACGGTGCGGTCAGGGTCGAGGCGCTCATGACGATGCCTCGACGGTCTTCTGCAGCCCTGCCAGGATCTTCTGCAGGTCCGCCGCGGGCTTCACCACCGACACGCTGGTGCCCTTGCTCTCGGCGATCACCTGCTTGCGCACACGCGGGTCCTGATAGAGCTTGACCACCTCGGCGTAGGTCGGGTTGTCCTTGTCCTGCGCGCGGGCGACGATCACGTTGATGTAGGGCTCGGACTGCGCCGACTTGGGGTCGTCGGAGAAGAGTGCCTTGCTCGGGTCGAGCTTGCCGTCGAGGGCGAAGTTGTTGTTGACGACCGCGCCGTCGACCGACGACAGCGAGGTCACCGTCTGCGCGGCGTCGACCGGTGTGACCGACACCTTCGAGGCGCTCTTGTCGATGTCGGCCGGGGTCGACAGCACGTTGCCGCCGTTCTTGAGCTTCACCAGCCCGGCCGACTGCAGGACCAGCAACGCCCGCGCCTGGTTGGTCGGGTCGTTCGGGATGGCAACCTTGCCACCGGCCGGGATCTGCTGCAGCTTCTGGTATTTCGAGGAGTAGAGACTGAGCGGCACGACATACGTCGAACCGATCGGTGTGAGCGACTGATGCGACGAGACGTTGTAGTTGGCCAGGAAGACCAGGTGCTGGAAGAGGTTCAGATCGAGCTGACCCTGCGCCAGCGCAGGGTTGGCCTGCGTGTAGTCCTGGAAGTTGACCGTCTTGATGCGGATGCCCTTGTCGCGGGCCAACTGCTTGAATGTGGTCCAGTAGTCCTGGTCGGCATCGGTGACGCCGATCGTCACAGTGCGCAGCGACTCACCTGAGCCGCTCGGCGCGGTGCCGCGACCAGCGGCGAAGCCACCCGCCCCGCCGACAACCAGGCCGAGCACTGCGAGGCCGGCGACGGTGCGCCGACTCGTCCCGCTGCGTGGGCGCGGAGGCAGTTTCGGCCGGTTCGGGTCGTCCGAGCCGACACTCCCAGGAGTTTCGAACATCCTTGTCATCCCTCATGTTTCGTGTATGACGGCGCGGCACGCACGAAACGCACCGCGCGCAGGATTGCTGCGCGCAGTGCGGTAGCCGGGGCTGCCGTGCTTGCCGTGATGGCCTAGTCATCACCTGGAGCACCCCGCCACGTGCGTGAGGGTTGCCGTCCAACAAGCCAGGGCTTCGCGTTGGATCTCGTGACTACTCAAAACATAAGTCGAAGTTACGGGATAAGTCAAAATGCGTAACGCCGCTAACGGGTTGTGACCCGGCTCACACCGGCGTCGGCTCGATCGCCTCGCCACTGCGACGGGTCGCCGGCTCGGCGTGACGTGACCGCAAGCCGAGGGCCAATCCCGTTGCCACCACTGCGACTCCGGCCCAGACGCCGATGCCGGGGAAGGGGTGCCCGAGTGCGACGCCCGTCATCGCCGCGGCCACCGGTGCGATCCCGGTGAGCAGCCCGGCGCGAGCGGCGCCGAGGCTCGCGACGCAGCCATACCAGAGCACGAACGCCCCGGCCGTCACGAACACCGCGAGGAATGCGGTCGCCGCCAGCTCCGATCCGTCGAGCCGCAGGACGGCGCGCGGGCCTTCGCGCCATACGCCGAGAAGTGCGAAGCCGGCCGCAGCCAGCCAGGTGGTGTGCACCGAGACGCCGAACGGCGAGTGCCGTGCGAAGAGTGGCATTGCCAACAGGGTGAAGCCCGCTTCGCAGGCGAACACGACGACCGCCCAGACCAGTCCGACCGCGTCGCTGCGACCGAAGCCCTCGACGAGCGCGGCGCCCAGCGTGACGACGGCCGCCGCGAGCACCGCCCGGGCGGTCGTGGACGATCCTTCGAGCACGGGGCCGACCGCCGCGAGCACCACCGGGACACACGCAACCGCGACCCCGAGCACGGCCGGCTCGGCGTGCTCGCCGCCGACGATCAGCGCGACGTTGAAGAGGATCAGCCCGCAGCCGGTGACCCCGGCCAACCACAGCCACTCGACACCACGCGGCCGCTGGATCCGTCGGCCGGTGAGTGCGCAGAGCGCCACCAGCAGGACGGCGGCCACGGCATACCGCAATGCCTGGACGGTGAGGAACGGTGCCCGCGACAGCCCGGCGCTGACCGCGACGCTGCCCCCGACGAACGACATCGCCAGCGCGCCACCGACCCCGGCTCGACCTGTTCTGCTCATGACAATGACGATGGCAGGCGTTTTGGACCTATTGAAGGGCCAATCCAACCTCGCCATAGTGGACCAATGACCGGTGCCGACTTCCTGCAGCTCGATCGGTCGCGGGCACCGGCGCGCGGGGTCACCGAATGGCTGACCGGTCAATTGCGCGGCGCGATCGCCGACGGGCGGCTGGCGCCCGGAGCCCGGTTGCCCGCCACCCGGGAACTCGCAGCGGATCTGCGGATCGCGCGCGGCGCCGTCGTCGAGGCCTACCAGCGTCTTCGCGAGGAAGGGCTGGTCGACGGGCGCACCCGGGCGGGGACGACGGTGCGCGCGGCGCCGGCCCGGCCGCAGCGCGCGGGCCGGCGCAGCGCGGCCGTGACCACGCCGACATCGCCGCATCCTGGAGCGGCGCCGGGCGGCATACGGCTCGATCTCTATCCGGGGTTGCCGGATCTCACCGACTTCCCGCGTGCCGCGTGGCTGCGACACGAGCGGGCCGTGCTGACCGAGACACCTGCTGCCGAGCTCGGGTATGGCGACCCCCGCGGTCACCCGGTGCTGCGCGCCGAGCTCGCGGCGTGGCTGGCGCGCACCCGGGGTCTGCGGGTCGACGCGGACGGGGTCCTCGTGGTCACCGGCGTCGCCCAATCGCTCGCGCTGCTTGCCCAGGCACAGGTCAAGGCCGGCAAAGACCTTGTCGCAGTGGAGGATCCAGGCTCTGCCGGCGCCGTCGAGCAGCTGGCGCACTGGGGTCTTCGAGCGCGGCCGGTGCCGGTCGACACGCACGGACTGGTCGTCGAACGGCTGGCCGCAACGCGCGCGCCGAGCGTCTTTGTGACGCCGGCGCACCAGTTTCCGACCGGTGTCGTACTGAGCGCGGACCGGCGCCGCGAACTGGTCGACTGGGCCGGTCGCGGCCGGCTGATCATCGAGGACGACTACGACGCCGACCAGCGTTACGACCGGGCGCCGGTGGCCGCGATCCAGCCGACGGCCCCGGACCTGGTCGCGCACACCGGCAGCACCTCCAAGTCACTGGCCCCCGGTCTGCGACTCGGCTGGCTGGTCCCGCCGCCACGGCTGTATGACGAACTGGTCGTCGCCAAGCGGGCCAGCGACCTCGGCGGACCGGCGCTGCCGCAGCTCGTCCTCGCCCGCTTCATCGCGTCCGGCGACTACGACCGGCACCTGCGCCGCCAGCGGTCCCGGCAGCGTGACCGCCGCGACGCATTGCTGCGCGCGCTCCGCGCGGCCCTGCCGGACGCCACGATCGGCGGAGTCGCGGCCGGGCTGCACGTCCAGGTCACGTTCCCGGCGCTCGCCGGCCGGCTGGACGACCACGAACTCGTGCTCGAACTCGCCCGGCGTGGCGTGCGGGCGCAGCCGCTGCGGATGCACCGTCATACGCCCGGGGATCCGGGGCTGGTCGTCGGCTACGGTGTCGAATCGCCGGCCGGCCTTGCCGAAGCCGTCGAAATCATCGCCACAGCAGTCGGCTCGCGCAGCCGATGGGTAGGTACACACGTGTCGATTGGCGGTCACCTACCGCAAGAACCCGGCGCCGATCGTTAGTCTGCCGGGGTGTCTTCGGGAATGACGGGCTACTTGGTGCTGGCGGGCGTGGGCCTGGCCGGCGCCCTGCTGTTCGTCGCTGCCATGGTTGCGCGGCGGCTGCTGGCGCCGCGCGCGCCCAGCCTGGCCAAGCTCACGACCTACGAATCCGGCGTCGATCCGGTCACCGGCGGCTGGGCGCAGAGCCACATCCGCTACGTCACCTACGCCTTCTTGTATGTCGTCTTCGCGGTCGATGCGGTCTACCTCTTCCCATGGGCGCTGGTGTTGCGCGATCACCGGCTCGGCGTGGTGAGCCTGGTGGAGATGGGCATCTTCATCGCGGTGCTGCTCGTCGGCCTGCTGCACGCCGCACGTCGTGGCCTGCTCAACTGGGCAGATTCGCCCCAGGAGGGTCCCCGCTCATCCGTCGCTGAGCCCGCAGGGGAGAAACGATGACCACCGACCTGCCCATGCCCCGGGTCGGCGCCGGCCAGGCGGCCGCGCCGAAGCCGATGCGCCTGGTGCTCAACTGGGGGCGTCGCTACTCGCTGTGGGTATTCAATTTCGGGCTCGCGTGCTGCGCCATCGAGTTCATTGCGGCATCGATGGCCCGGCACGACTTCATCCGGCTCGGGGTGATCCCGTTCGCGCCCGGCCCGCGACAGGCCGACCTGATGGTCGTGTCCGGCACGGTCACCGACAAGATGGCACCCGCGGTGCGCCGGCTCTACGACCAGATGCCGGAGCCGAAGTACGTCATCAGCTTCGGGGCGTGCAGCAACTCCGGCGGCCCCTATTGGGATTCGTACTGCGTCACCAAGGGCGTCGACCAGCTGATCCCGGTGGACGTCTACGTCCCCGGGTGCCCGCCGCGCCCCGAGGCGCTGCTGCAGGGCATCCTCGTGCTGCAGCAGCAGATCGCGCAGGAGAAGCTGCAGACCAAGAGCCTGCGCGGTCGTCTCGGACCGTATGCCGGGCGTCGCGCCTCGGCTGCCGAGGTCAGCCGTCCGCTCGTCGCCCCACCGGAGCAGACGACGTGACCTACGAGATCCCTTCTGTCAGCTGCGAACCCGCAGACTGGCGTGACACGCTCCTGGGCTTGCGCGAGGCCGGCTTCGACTTCTTCGACTACCTCACCGCGGTCGACGAGACCGACGCCGAGGACAACCCGGGCCTGGAGATCGTCGCCCACCTCTACGACACCCGCCACGGCGCCTTCCGCGAGACGCTGGCCCGCACCCGGATCGCCGACGGTGCCTCGATCGACAGCCTCACCCAACTCTTCGCCGGAGCCGCCTGGCACGAGCGGGAGACCTACGAGATGTTCGGCATCGACTTCACCGGTTTCGACGACGGCACCGGTCTCGGACTGCGAAAACTGTTGCTGCCGGACGGTTTCGACGGCAATCCGTTGCGCAAGTCGTTCGTGCTGACCGCCCGCGTCAGCAAGCCGTGGCCGGGCGCCAAGGAGCCGGGCGGCGACAGCACCGACGGCAAACCCGCCCGCACGCCGCGACGCCGGATGCAGCCACCCGGCATACCCGACGAGAGCTGGGGACCGCGATGACCACCCCACGAAGTTCTCCGCTCGTGCCTCGCTCCGATACTTCGCGAGGACCCCGGTAATGGCAGGCGACATCGTCGAGATCGTGCTGCGAGCCGTCTGCGTGCTCGCGGCCTTCCTCGTGCTGCCGCTGCTCGTCGGCCAGACCGAACACAAGGTGATGGCGCACATGCAGGGCCGCCTCGGCCCGATGGAGGCCGGCGGCTTCCACGGCTGGGCGCAACTGGTCGCCGACGGCATCAAATTCAGCCAGAAGGAGGACATCGTCCCGCTCGCCGCGGACAAGCGGGTCTTCCGCATCGCGCCGGCGCTCGGCATCGTGTCCTATCTGTTTGCGCTGGCGGTGATCCCGCTCGGCCCGCACACGGTGGGCGCCGACGTGCCGGGCAGTCTGGTGTGGGTGCTCGCGGTCGGCGGCATCGGCACCGTCGGCACGCTGATGGCGGGCTGGGGCAGCGGCAACAAGTACTCCCTGCTCGGCGGCCTGCGCACCGCGGCCCAGCTCGTCTCCTACGAGTTGCCGCTGATCCTCGCCTGCGCATCCTTCGCGATCGCCGCCGGTTCGCTGTCGCTCGTCGGCATCGCGCACGCCTGGACACCATGGTGGCTGCTGTGGCAGCTGCCCGGGGCGCTCGTCTTCCTCGTCGCGGCGACCGCCGAGCTCCAGCGCCCGCCGTTCGACATGCCGGTGGCCGACTCGGAGCTGGTGATGGGCCCCTACACCGAGTACACCGGCCTGCGGTTCGCGCTCTTCCTGCTGGCCGAGTACGCCGGCATCGTGGTGATGTCCCTGCTGCTCGGAGTGCTCTACCTGGGCGGCTGGACCGGGCCGTTCGACCACCAGATCGGCTGGCTCTGGACGCTGCTCAAGGGTGCGATCTTCGCGGTGCTGATCATCTGGATCCGTGTCGCGTGGCCCCGCCTGCGCGAGGACCAGCTGCAGCGGGTCGCCTGGCTCGGTCTGGTGCCGCTGGCCCTGTTGCAGCTGGCGATCACAGCTATCGGAGTGGTGGTGACCTCGAGGTGATGTCGCAATGACGAAGTTCCTGAGCGGTCTGGCCAAGGGTATGGCGACAACCGCGCGCACGATGACCACGCACGCGCACACCCAGCAGTATCCGCATGTCAAACCCGAACTGCCTTCGCGCAGTAGGGGAGTCATCGCCCTGCTGGAGGAGAACTGCACCTCCTGCATGCTGTGCGCCCGCGAGTGCCCCGACTGGTGCATCTACATCGACTCCCACAAGGAGACGACCCCGCCGACGACCGAGGGCGGTCGCGCCCGGCAGCACAACGTGCTCGACCGCTTCGCGATCGACTTCAGCCTCTGCATGTACTGCGGCATCTGCATCGAGGTCTGCCCGTTCGACGCGCTCTTTTGGAGCCCGGAGTTCGAATACTCCACCACCGACATCCGAGACCTGTTGCAGGAGAAGGAAACTCTCGGCCAGTGGATGCCGACCGTGCCGGCACCCGAGCCGCTCGTGCCCGAGTTGCCGCAGACCGAAGCGCAGCAACTCGTGGTGGACGTCGAGCCCGAGGACGACCCGGCGGCCGGGCGCACCACCAAGCGCGGCGCCGGTGAGGTGCCGCGGCCCGGCACCGAGGAGCAGCCATGACGACGTATGACGTGCTCTTCACGCTCGCCGGCGCGATCAGCACCGGTGCCGCCGTGCTCGCGGTCAGCACCAAGCACCTGGTGCACTCCGCGCTCTGGCTGGTCGTCGCGCTCGCGTCGCTGTCCGGGTGCTATCTGGTGCTGGGCGCCGAATTCGTAGCACTGGTGCAGCTGTTGGTCTACGTCGGGGCCATCGTCGTACTCGTCTTGTTCGCCCTGATGCTCACTCGGGCGCCCATCGGTCGCAGTCGTGATCACGACACCCCGCTGCCGCAACGCGCGGCCGCGCTCGTCGTCGGCGCCGCCACCGCCGCGCTGCTCTCGGCGGTGCTCATCTCGGCCTTCGGCAACGACGCGATCACGGTCAGAGGCGGCAGCACCCACGTGTTGGCGAGCCAGATCTTCGGCACTTGGGTGTGGCCCTTCGAGCTGCTGTCCGCGCTGTTGCTGATCGCCCTGGTCGCCGCGCTTGCGTTGTCGCGTATGCCGATCGGCCGACGCGACGACTCGGAGGCGGATGCCCGGTGATCCACCCCGTCCTGCCGATGCTGCTGGTCGGCATTCTCTTCGGAGTCGGCCTGTATGGCGTGCTCGCTCGCCGCAACGCCGTGCTCGTGCTGATCGGCGTCGAGCTGATGCTCGCCGCGGCCGGGTTGCTCTTCGTGACCGTCGGATCGCTGACCGCTGACCCGTTGCGCGCGGGTCAGAGCATGACGGTCTTCATCATCACCATCGCGGCGGCCGAGATCGCGGTCGCGCTCGCGGTGATCCTGGCCGTCTTCCGCGCTCGCGGCAATATCGACGTCTCGCAGCGGGGGAGTGACGACTGATGCCCTCCGCCTCGCGTCTCGACACCCAGTCCCTGGCGCTCGACCTGGTCCTGCAGCCGAGCCACCTGGTCGTGCTGCTGCCCGCCGCGGTCAGCGTGCTGATCCTGGTGCTCACCCGCCGCAGTGCGCGCGGCGCGTTCGTGATCGCCGCGATCGGCGGACTGCTCGGGCTGCTCGCTGCGGCCGCGCTGCTCGCCCAGCAGGCGCGCGGGGGAGCGGTCGCCGACCCGCGCACCATCGGCGAGTTGAAGGTCGGCCCGGCGCTCGCCGTCCCGCTGCGGCTGCAGGTCGATCGGCTCATGGTGCTGGTCGCGGTGGCGGTCGCGCTGGTGTCGCTCGTGGTGCAGGTCTTCGCCCGTTGGTACCTCTACTCCGATCCGCGATATCGGCAATTCGCAGCAACCGTCGGCCTGTTCACGGCCGCGATGCAGCTGGTGGTGCTCTCCGGTGACGTGCTGCTGATCCTGGTGGGCTGGGAGCTGATGGGTTGGTGCTCCTACCTGCTCATCGGTCACGAGTCCGAGCGCGCCAAGGCGCGACGCGCGTCATACAAGGCATTCCTGGTGACCCGCATCGCGGATGCACCTTTCGCGATCGGTCTCGCAGTGCTCGCCCTCGGCGCCCGCTCCACGTCGATCCCGCAGATCGTGCAGCACTGGCAGTCGGCCGCAGCCGACCACGGCACCGCGCTCACCGCGGCACTGCTCTGCGTCATCTGCGCAGTCGCCGGCAAGTCCGCGCAGGTGCCGTTCCAGGACTGGCTGCCCGACGCGATGGAGGGCCCGACACCGGCGTCCGCCCTCATCCACGCCGCGACCATGGTCGCGGCGGGCACCGTCGTACTCGCCAAACTGGTTGCGCTGCTGGAGCTTTCCGGCACGGCCCGTGTCGTGCTGACGATCGTCGCGTCGGTCTCGATGGTCGGCGCGGCCGTGCTCGCGTTCTGCCAGCACGACCTCAAGCGGTTGCTCGCGTGGTCGACCGTGTCCCAGGTCGGCCTGATGCTGCTCGGCCTCGCCGTGCTCCCGGTGCGTGAGCCGGCCGACCTTGGGATCAGCCACCTGCTGTCGCACGCGATGTTCAAGGCGCTGCTCTTCCTGCTGATCGGCTGGTTGTCAGTGCTGGTCGGCGGCACGATCGTCGAGCGTCAGTCCGGTGCGCTGAGCAAGCACCTGGCTGTCCGCTGGCTGGTCGGGATCGGCCTGCTCGCGTTGGCCGGCGTGCCACCGCTCGTCGGCTTCGTGTCCAAGGACCTGATCGTCGACGAGGCCGCGCGGCGCGGCGTCGACGGCGACGTCAGTGCGCGGATCGCATTCGTCGCGCTGGTCTGTGTGGTGGCGCTGACCGCGGCATACACGACCCGGATGTGGCTGATCCTGGTCCACCGCACCGGCCGCCAGCGGGTGGTCGTGCGCGAGGCGGTCGAGGACTCCTACGACATCCGCGACGTCGGCATCGTCGAGATGCTCGCCGGATCGCCGCAGGTCGACGTCCACGGCCGGCCGTTGCGGCGCGACGAGCCGATGCCGCCGGTGGTCGATGATGACGACGACGGCCCGCTGCCGGAGCCGCAGCCCGGGGCCGGCGCCCGAACCGGCCTGCAACTGTTGGCGATTCTTTCCATCGTCGGCGGCGCGCTGATCTTCAGCCCGATGCTCGAGGTCGACTGGGAGAACGCCAACCTCTGGCTGATCGGCGCATCGCTGGTGCTGATGGCAGCGGTGGCGCTCCTGGTCCGGCTGATGTCGATCGGCACCGTCTACGGCGACGCGGCAGCTCGGCTGCCGTTGCCGCTGCGAAGCTCGGCCTCTCGCGGTTTCGACGTCGATGCCGGGTATGTCGGGCTGGTCGCACGTCCGGTGGTCGCCCTGGCCCGCGGAGTCGCCCGGCTGGAAGGCGGCCTCGACCGCGGGGTGCAGGCGCTGCCCGCGCTCGTCACGCGGGTCGCCGGCGCCGGTTTCCGGCTGCACACCCGGCGCCCCACGAGTGGCCTGGTCGCAGTCGCGCTCGGTGTCGTGCTCGTCGGACTGATGGGGGTGATCTGGTGGTAGCCGCACTGCTCGCCGCGCCCCTCGCCCCGATCGTCGCCGGCCTGGCTCTCGTCGCAGGAGACCGGGTGCCCCGCGCCGTCAGCCGGCACACGGCGTACGCCGTCTCGCTCGCCGCAACGCTGATCTCGCTGCTCGCGGCCGCGCTCATCGCCTACGACCGCCCGAGTCTCAACCGGCCGTGGGTGCCCGAAGTGGGCATGCGACTGCACCTTGCGGTCGACGGGATCAGCGTGCCGCTGCTGTTGATGACCGCGGCCGTCGGCGTGCTCGTCGTCATACATGCGCGGCACGAACAACCTGGCGGGGGCACGCCTGGCACCTTCTTCGGCTGCCTGCTGCTGGTGATCGGCGGCGGCATCGCCACCTTCCTGGTGCAGGACGCGATCAGCTTCTTCCTCGCCTTCGAGGTCGTGCTGGTGCCGATGTGGGTGCTGATCAACCGCTTCGGCGACCCCAAGGACGCGAGCGAACGTGCCCGGGCCGCAGCAACTTTCGTGCTCTACACGGTGCTCGGCTCGACCCTGATGCTGGTCGGGATCCTCACCATGGTCTTCGCCTCGGGCACTGCCGACCTCGCGACCCTCGCCCGGCACCCATTGCCTGCCGGGCAGCAGACCGTCGTCGCCGCGATCCTGCTGATCGGCCTCGCCATCAAGGTGCCGATCTGGCCCTTGCACTCCTGGCTGCCTCGTGCGCACACCATCGCGCCGACTGCCGGCTCGATGCTGCTGGCCGCCGTGCTGCTGAAGATGGGCACCTACGGCATCGTGCGGCTGGTCATCGCGCCGCTGCCCGCGGGCGTGGAGCGGCTTGCGCCATACGTGGCGACGTGCGCGGTGATCGGCATCGTCTGGGGCGGCCTGGTCTGCCTCGTCGAGCGCAGCCTCAAGCGGCTCATCGCCTGGTCGTCGGTCGCCCACATGGGCTTTGTGGTGCTCGGTCTGATGAGCGGCACCGCGATCGGTCTGCAGGCGGCCCTCTTCGCAAACATCGCGCACGGCGTGGTGTCCGCGCTGCTCTTCGCGGTTGTCGGCGGCCTCAAACACCGGTGGGGCGGTGACGATCTCAGCGTCGCGCGGCGCGCACTGCGGGACGTCTCGCCGCGGCTCAGTCTTGCGCTCGTCATCGGACTCGCGGCGTCGCTCGGCCTGCCCGGCCTCGCCGGTTTCTGGGGTGAGGTGCTGGCGATCTTCGGTGCCTGGAACCCGGGCGGCGACCGGTCCACCGGCTGGTTCCGGCTGCTCGCCGCAGTGGCCGCGGTCGGTGCGGTGCTGGCCGCGGCATACGCACTGCGGGTGCTGCGCATCGTGTGGATGGGCGACGCCGACGGCGGTCGACCGCTGCCGCCTTCTCCCGAATCCGACGCCCGCGGGGGCGAACTCGTTGTCGTCACGGTGCTGGGCGCCGCGACCGTGGTGCTGGGAGTGCTGCCGATCATCCTGCTGAACACCACCTCCGGAGCGGTCGACCACCTGATGGCGGTGGTCGGGCGATGACGCTCACCTACGACTGGTGGCTGCTCGCACCGGTGCTGGTGCCCGGTGTCGGCGCGCTCCTCGTGCTCGTCGTCGACGCGATCGCGCCCCGGCTCGGCCGGGTGCACTGGGCGCTCACCGCCGGGTTGCTGCTCGTCGGCGCGGCCACCGTCATACCCGGTCTGCTGCCGTCGGCGGACAACCCGCGCCGGACGCTCTGTCTGTCCGACGGCAGTTGCCTGTATGCCGTCGACCACGTCGGTGCCGGTCTGCAATTCACCGCGCTGGTCAGTGCGGCGGTGATTGTGTTGCTGGCGTTGCCGATTCGGGTGCCGACCGAGCGTGCACCGGTGCAGGCGGCGCTGCTGCTGACCGCAACCGCGGGTGCGAGCGGCGTCGTCGCCGCACGCGACCTGACCTCCTGGCTGGTGACTCTCGAGCTCGCGACCGTGCCGACGGTCGCGCTGGTCGCGCTGCGCGCCCGGCGCTCGGCGACCGACGGAGCCCTGTCGCTGCTCACGACCTCCTTGGTCAGCTTCGCGATCACCGCGATGGGCGCCGCCCTGTGGTTCGCCGCCACCGGCACCGTGCAACTCGGCGGTGACGCGGTGCTGGCGGCATCGCACGACGCCGACTCTCGCCGGATCCTCGCGCTGGCCGTCGTCTTCATCGTGGCCGGCGTCGGTTTCAAACTGTCGCTGGTGCCGTTCCACGCGTGGACGCCCGAAGCGTTCGGCGGCGCGTCGGTGCCGATCGGCGGCTTCCTCGCGGTCACCTCGAAGGTGGCCGCGCTGGGCGCGCTCCTTGTGATCTTCCGTGGTGTCTCCGTGCTCGGCACGTCGGCGCTCGCGGCCATCGGCGTGCTCGCCGCGATCTCGATGACCGTGGGCAATGTGATGGCGCTGCGTGAGCAGCAGGCACTGCGCTTCCTCGCCTGGTCGACGATCTCGCAGGCCGGCTGGGTGGTGCTGCCGCTCGCGGCCGTCTCCAGCCACGCCGTCCGGGCGGCCGCCGGCTACCTGGTCGTCTACGCGCTCGCGACCCTGGTCGCCTTCGCCGTCGTGACGGCGCTCGCGCACTCTGACGGACGCAACCACGCGACGCGGCTCGCGTCATACGGTGGTCTGCTGCGGCGGCGCCCGCTGCTCGGCGTCACGCTGGCGCTCGCGCTGCTCGCGCTGATGGGGCTGCCGCCCGCGGTGGTCGGCCTGGTCGCCAAGGTGCTCGCGCTCGGCCCGGTCGCCGGTGGGCGGCTGTGGCCGCTTGCGATCGTGGCGGCGGTCAACGCGATGCTCGGCGTCGCGGTCTACCTGCGCTGGCTGCGGATCCTCTTCGGCGCTCCGACCGACCCGGGCACGCACGACCGGCTGCACCCGGTGCACCTCGCCGTCGTCGCGATCGGTCTGGCGGCACTCGTGGTGACCAGCATCGCGCCGCAGCTGCTGCTCGGATTGGTCGGACGCTGACTGGTGGGGCGACCCCGCCATACGGAACAAAGCGGGCCTGATCGCACGTTTTCCACTACATGCACCGTCACTACAACGGCCTGAAGACTGCCGCCCTCTTCGGCGGCATCTGGGTCATCCTGCTCGGCATCGGCGCCGTCGTCGCCGGCGGCAAGCTGATCTGGCTGTTTGCGCTCATCGGGGTGGCGACCACCGCCTACAGCTACTGGAACTCCGACAAGCTCGCGATCAAGGCCATGCGCGCCTACCCGGTCAGCGAGGCGCAGGCGCCGGAGATGTACCGCATCGTGCGCGAGCTGTCGACCAAGGCCGGCAAGCCCATGCCGAAGCTCTACATCTCGCCCACCGATGCGCCGAATGCGTTTGCCACCGGCCGCAATCCGCAGCACGCGGCGGTCTGCTGCACCGAGGGCATCCTCCGGCTGCTCGACGAGCGGGAGCTGCGCGGCGTGCTCGGCCACGAGCTGATGCACGTCTACAACCGCGACATCCTCACCTCGTCGATCGCTGCGGCGCTCGCGGGCATCATCACCTCCATCGCGCAGATGATGATGTTCTTCGGTGGCATGTTCGGTGGCGGCAGCAACGACGACGACCGCCCGAACCCGATTGCGATGCTCGCGATGGCGCTGCTCGCGCCGATCGCCGCGATGCTGATCCAGTTCGCGATCAGCCGGACCCGTGAGTACGACGCGGACGAGGACGGCGCGAAGCTGACCGGCGACCCGCTCGCGCTCGCTTCCGCGCTGCAGAAGCTCGAGAGCGGCACCGCCCGCACGCCGCTCGCGCCCGAGCCGAAGGTGGTCAACGCCAGCCACCTGATGATCGCCAACCCGTTCCGCGCGCAGGACGTGTCGCGGTTGATGTCGACCCACCCACCCACCGCCGAGCGGATCAAGCGACTTGAGAATCAGGCGTACGGCCGGGAGATCACTCGCTGACCATCCCACGCATCACGCCGGATGGGGTTGGCTTAGGTTGGCGGGATGGCAACCCTGCTCCGGACCGAGGCGGTCGAACGCGCCGCACTGCTCACCGTCACGTCATACGACCTCGAGCTCGACTTCACCCGCGGCGACGAGGTGTTCGGGTCGCCGGTGACCATCCGCTTCGCCTGCGCCGAACCCGGAGCCGGCACCTTCGCCGAGTTCATGCCGGGGCAGATCGCCTCGATGGCGTTGAACGGCAGACCGATCGACGCATCGGCCGCCCGCGACGGGCGGCTGCGCCTGGACGCGTTACAGGCCGACAACGAGCTCGTTGTGGAAGCGACCATGCGTTACGTGCGGGACGGCGAGGGCATGCACCGCGCCGTCGACCCCGAGGACGGTCAGGTCTACCTCTACGGCAGCCCCGCGGCGTCGGCTGCGGGCAAGATCTACGCCTGCTTCGACCAGCCCGACCTCAAGGCCCCCTACTCCCTGACGGTCACGGCGCCGTCGGACTGGGTGGTCACTGCTAACGCCCCGCTCGCCGAACACGACGGTGACGTATGGCGATTCGCGCCCACCCGGCCGATCGCCACCTACTTCTTCACCGTCTGCGCGGGGCCGTTCGTCAGCGTCAGCGATGAGCACGACGGCATTCCGCTCGGGCTCTACGCCCGGGCCACTCTCGGCGAGCAGCTGCGCGAGCAGGCCGATGAAATGTTCGCGGTGACCAAGGAGGCCTTCGACTACTACCACCGGGTCTACGCAATCGGTTACCCCTGGGGCAAATACGACCAGGTGTTCGTGCCGGAGTTCAACATGGGCGCAATGGAAAACCCGGGCTGTGTCACCTTCCGCGACGAGTTCGTCTTCCAGGGCGAGGCGTCCTACAGCCAGCACCTGCTGCGCGCCACCGTCATCGCCCACGAGATGGCGCACATGTGGTTCGGCGACCTGGTCACGATGCGCTGGTGGGACGACCTGTGGCTGAACGAGTCGTTCGCCGAGTTCGTCGCCCACCAGCAGCGCTCCCGGGCAACGAATCTCACCGAGGCATGGCTGGACTTCTCGGTGATCCGCAAAAACTGGGGGTATGCCGCCGACCGGGCACCCTCGACCCATCCGATCGCGGGCATGCCGGCACCTGACGTGCACTCCGCGTTGCTCAACCTCGACGGCATCACCTATCCGAAGGGTGCCTCCGCGCTGCGCCAGCTGGAGGCGTACCTGGGCGAGGACGCCTTCCGGCAGGGCGTCCGAAACTACCTGGAACAGCACAGTTTCGGCAACGCGACGCTGCAAGACTTCCTCGACGCGATGCAGGCGAGCAGCGGAGTCGATCTGCACCGGTGGACGCAGGCCTGGTTGCTCACCCCTGGCACCGATGTCTTCTCGATGGACGGTTCCGACACTGTGGTGCGCACGACTCCCGCCGAGTTCCCGGCCGATCGGCCGCACCTGCTGGACGTAGTGGGCTATCGCGACGGGCAGGTCGTGGTCAACGAGACGGTCCGAGTGGAGCGGGACCGGACGAAGCTGCCGTCATACGACATCGAACCGAAGCTGTTGCTGCCCAACGCAACCGACACAGCATGGGGGATTGTCGAGCTGGACCCTGCCACTCAGGCACGCATCGCCGAGCAACTGCCGCTGATCCCGGACGCGACCGCGCGCGCCGTCATCTGGTCGTCTCTCACCAATGGCCTCGCCCTCGGCACGGTCAACCCCCGGCTCTTGCTGGACACCTTCGCGCGCACCTGGTGGCTCGAACCCGAGGACGCGATCATGAGCGGCGTTGGCGCCGCCGTGGCGCAGCTCCTGCCAAGTCGCTACCTGCCACCCGAGGAGACGCCGGATTGCCTTGATCTCCTTGCGAATACGGGCCTTCGGGCGCTGACCGAGGGTCCTGCGCCGGCCTCGACGAAGCTGACCGCGGCCCGACTGGTGGCACGGACCAGCCAGGACGTCGACCTGCTGCGTCGCTGGCTGGCCGGCGACGGGCTCCCGCCTGCGCTCGACTCCGATGAGGACTTCCGCTGGCTCCTGGTCCATCGCCTCGCTGAGATCGGGTCGATGCCCGAGGAGGAGATCGCCGAGCACGCCGCACGCGACGAGTCGTCCCGGGGTGTACTCGCAGCTCTGGGCGCGCGCACCGCCATCCCGACCGGGCCGGCCAAGCAGCGGGCGTGGCAGCAACTCATCGGCAACGCGACGCTGTCCAACCGGGAGGCGCAGACGATCCTCACCTCCTTCTTCTCCAGTCTCGACCAGGAGCTGACCGAGCCGTATGTCGAGCGCTTCTTCACCGAATTGCCGCTGCTGGCAGACCGGTTCGGTGACATGGTGATGCGACAGTTGGTGACGTCGGGCTACCCGTTGACCCACACCGACGACCGCACCCTCGAGCTGGCCGAGACCGCGCTGACAGCAGACTTGCCCAGCGGAATGCGCCGGGCAATGGTGGACAGCACGAACGTGTTGCGTGAACAGCTGGCGTCACGGAGAAAGTTTCGATGACCCTCTCCTGGAGCGCGTATGCCGTCTCACTCGCCCGACCCGACGCGCCGCCGATCTTGGACGAGTCGGCCGACCTGGTCCTCAAGACCGCCTCCGTCGGCAAGCTGCTCCTGCTCGGTGAGGTGGCGCGCCGGCTCGAATCCGGTGTCCTGCAAGCAGATCGACGGGTGAGCAAGCAGGATGCACAATTCGTGCGAGACTCCGGACTGTGGCACCTGCTCGACCAGCAGGACCTCACCGTCCTCGACGCGTGCCGGCTGGTCGGCGCGGTCAGCGACAACCTCGCGACCAACGTGCTCATCGACTTGGTGGGCCTCGGCGCCGTGCAGGATTTCGGTGCTTCCATCGGGGCACCGCCGATGGAGCTGCTCGACTACGTCAGCGACGTGCCACGAGAACAGCGCGGCCCCGGCACGCCGCCCACCCTGTCCCGTGCGAGCGCAAGGTCGCTCGTCGGCTTCCTCACGGCCCTGCAGGCCGGCGTGGTGTCACCGCTGGTCGGCGAGTGGATGTCACTCAACACGGACCTGTCGATGGTCGCGTCGGCATTCCTCGACGATCCGTTGGCACACAACGAGATCGGTGGTGACGACCAGCCGGGCCTGCGCAACAAGACGGGCACCGACGACGGCATCCGGGCCGACGTCGGCATCGTGACCAACGGGTCGGACACGGTCGCCTACGCGGTCGTGGCCAATTGGGCCGGGGACGATGCGGCACCCGGACTGGCGACCGTGATGAGCCGCATGCGCGAGCACGGCGACACCATCCGCGCTGCGCTGCGCTGACGACGGGCCGCCACGCGTGGCTCCTCAGTCGAGCAGGCCCTGCTGCCGGGCGAGATCGGCGGCTTCGGTGCGGGTGGTGGCGCCGAGTTTGGCCAGAATGTTGGACACGTGCACGCTCGCGGTCTTCGGGCTGATGAAGAGCTCGGCGGCGATCTGACCGTTGGTGCGCCCGCCCGCGACCAGACGGAGCACCTCGGCCTCCCGGTTGGTCAGTGCGCCGTCGGCTGCCGGAGCTGAGCCGGTCGTCCCGACGCGGGCGGCCGTGATCAACCGCCGGGCGCCGAGCGCGCGAGCGGTGTCCGCCGCTCGGGAGGCGACGTCGCGGGCCTGCGTGCGCTGTCCTGCCGCGAAGAGGGCGCGGGCCAGCTGCACCTGGCTCTCCGCACGGTCGTAGGGAAAGCCGCACTCGTCGAAAAGTGCTGCAGCGGACCGGAATTGGTCGATCAGTGCACTGTCGGGCGCGCCGACACCGGCCCATTGGAAACGCAACAGCTCGGCGCGGGCGCGGGCCAGCCACGCGCGGGACTCCAGGCCGAGGATCTGGTCGGTGCCACGGTCGGCCACGACGCCCTCCAGCACCGCCAGACCGGCGTCCGCCGCCGGCTGCCACTGCGAGCGTGCGCGCTGGTTTTCCCGGGCGACGTCCGCCAGCACCTGCACGAGCACCGCCGTCAGATGGAGCTGTGCGTCAAAGACGTGCAGCTTCCACACGTCGCGCGCGGTGGCGAGCGTCTCGTCATACATCCGCACCGCGGCAGCGGGATCGCCCTCGGCGCCGAACACCTCGACCATCGCGGGCCCCGCGTTGACGAGCAAGAACATGTCCTGGGTCCAGACCGCGCGCACGGCCGGGAAGACAGCGCGGGCAGTGGCGGGGTCGCCGCGCATCAGGGCCAGCTGCATGCGGACGACATCGAAGCCGGCCTCGAACATCGGCGACACCGGGAAGTCCAGCTCCAGCAAGGCATTGGCCACTGCCCAATCGCCGCGTTTGGCGGCGAGCACGGCACCGAACGTGCGGCTGGACAAGGCGTGCGTGTCGCCGGAGGCGTGACCCTCGTCCGCGCGCCGGGTGGCAAGGGCATAGGTGTCGTAGGCGGCCTGGTGCTGCCCTGCGCGCGACTGGAGCCCGGCCAGCTGGTGCAGCGCCCGCAACTCGCCCTGCACGTCGTGGTGCGCGCGTGCCTTCTGCCAATTGGCCTCGAGCCCGGCGACCGCTCCGGTGTAATCACCGGTCAGGCCGTCCAGCTTGGCCCGGGTCGTCATCAGGTCGATCACCACCGATGCGCTGTCCCCCTGCCGCGCGATGGTCAGCGCATCATCGATGACCGCGGTCGCTTCGGCATAGCGCTCCTCGGACATCAGCGTCCGGCCCTTGAGGGCCAGCAGCGCGGCGTGCACGGCGGCATGCTCGGGGTCGTCCACCCAGGTGACCGCCTCGTCGAAGGCGGCGATCGGCAGCTGCGGCAGATCGGTGAAGAGCAGCGCGGAGGCAAGCAGTCGCACCAGGTCGGCGCGCTCGGGCAACGGCCCGGAGTGCCCGTGGAGCGCGTCCCGCATCAGGCTCGCCGCGCGGTGCGGGTCACCACTGCGCAGCAACGCCTCCGCGGTGCGCTGCGGAAGGTCGACCGGGACGGCGCCAGCCAGCTCCGGGTGCTGACTGGCGAGCGACAGAGCACGCTCGAAGTGCGGCACGGCGTTGGAGGGCGCCGCCGTGCCCATCGCCACCTCGCCGGCCCGCACCGACGCCTCGATCGCCATCTCGACCCGGCCGGCGCGCTCGGCGTGCAGCGCAACCGCCGCCGCGGCGCCCGGCTCCGCACGATCGGCCCACAGGTCGGCCAGTCGACTATGCAGCCGGACCCGCTCACCCGGCAGCAGGTCGTCATACAACGCCTCGGACTGCAACGCGTGCCGGAATGCGTAGCACTGGTCCTCGGTCGTCACCAGCACCTGGCCGTCCAGCGCGGCCCGCAGCGCACCCTCGAGCCGCGCCGCGTCGAGTTCGGTCAGCTGCGCCAATGTCGTATGACGCACCGAGCGTCCTGCGACTGATGCTGATCGGAGCACCTGCCGCACGTCGTCACCCAGCGAATCCACCCGGACCAGAAGCAGATCCGCCAACTCTGCCGGCAAGCCCGCGGCACCGACCGACTCACCGGATGCCGCGACGAGCTCCTCGGTGAAGAACGGATTGCCGCCGGCCCGGTCGACGATCGCCGCGGTTTGCGGCTCGGTCAGCTGCGGCCGTAGGTGGCGCACCAGCTCCTCGGCCGCCGACGGCGGCAGCGGCTGCAACCCGGCACGTCGCACCGCCGGCAGCCGCGACCACTCCGCGAGCTGGGGGCGCAGCGGGTGCCGCCGATGCAGGTCATCGGTGCGGTAGGTCGCGAGCAGGTGCACTCGGTCGGGCAGCCCCCGGGTGAAGAGATAGGTCAGGAGTTCGCGGGTGGCGCGGTCGGCCCAGTGCACGTCCTCGACCACGACCAGCTGCGGCCCGTCCTGCGCCAGTTGCTCCAGGAACGTCGCGACCGCGTCGAACACCTCGGTCGGGTTGGTCGTGCCGCCCGGCTGGAGCCCCGCGAGCCCGGCGGCGGCCTCGGCATACCGCTGCGGCTCGGCCGCGCGCAGTTGCCGCAGCATCTCGGTGATCGGCAGATAGGGGCCGGCGCTGTCGCCGAGGTCGAGGCAGTGACCGAGCAGCACGCGTCCCCCGAGGTCGCGGCAGCGCTGCGCCACCTCGGCGACCAGACGGGTCTTGCCGACCCCGGCGTCGCCGCCCAGCAGAGTCACCGACGACCGCTCGCGATCGGCCAGCAGCGACGCGAAATCCTCGACCTCGAAGGCGCGCCCGAAGATCGGCCCGGTGGGTGCGAGCGGGGAGGACACGGGATCATTCTGCCCGCCCGCACCGACATCGGCCGTCGGTGCCACTTCAGCGCCAGTCGGCGCCACTTCAGCGCCAGGTCAGCGTCGGCAGCGGTCGCGCGGCCGGCCCCTTGCCGGACGCCCGGCCGTTCTGTCCTCCTCCGCCTCCGGCGAGCCGCCGTGCCCAGCCGGTCACCCGGCGCAGGCTGAGTTCCCAGCCGTGCGCGACGGCGAAGTCGTGCGCGATGCGCTCGCGGCGGTAGGCGAGCTCGGTGTCGAGTGCGGGTCCGGTGAAGTTGTTCATGGCCACTCCTTGTCGGGTCGGGTGCTTCGACCTCGACATTCGTCGCCTGAGGTAGTGCCGCACATGGGGCGGATGCCTTATTTGTCCGGCCCCGATCGGCGCTCGACCGCCTTAGACTGATCGGCCATGGAGCAGGCCGACACCGGTAAGCACGCGGGCGCCTACGGCAAGGACGTGCGCCTCGCCGGGCTGGTGACCATGTTGCTGTGGGACATCGGGTTGCCGGTGGTCGCCTATTACCTGGCCCGATCAGCGGGTATGTCGACCTTCAACTCGCTGCTCGCCGGCACGATCGTCGCCGGCGTCCGGCTGCTCTGGGTGGCGTGGCGGACCAAGCAGGTCGATGCGTTCGCCGGCTTCATGCTGTTCATCTTCGCGGCCGGCACTGCGGCGTCGTTCCTCACCGGCGACCCGCGCTTCATGCTGCTGAAGAATGCCGCGCTGACGCTCGTGGCGGGGGTTGTCTTCCTCGGCTCGTGTCGCTTCGGCAAGCCGCTCACCTTTGCCGTCGCGACCCGGCTGGCCGGCAGTGCGAAGGATCGTGCCGACCTGCACCGTGGTTGGGCCGAGTCTGCCGATTTCCGGCGCAAGTTCGTCCAGCTCGGGTTGCTCTGGGGGATCGGCCTGATCGTGGAGGCGCTGGTCCGCGTGGCGATCATCTACCTGACCTCGATCGACATCGCGGTCGCTGCTTCGGTGGTCGTCCAGATCGCCGCGTTCGCGATCATGACGGTCATCACCATCGCCGGCATCCGCCAGATGCGCGAAGAGGCCGACGCTCTCGCGTGAGCGCCGGCCTCCTCGTGCCCGATATGACGGGTATGACGTCAGCCCGTCACGGCACCACGACCGACAGCGTCTCGGCAACACAGGCCGGCTTGTCCTGGCCGTCGATCTCGATGGTGACCTTCATCGTCACGGTGAAGCCGAGCGACGACGGCTCGACCGACTGCAACTCCAGGCCACCGCGCACCCGCGAGCCGACCGGGACCGGCGTCGGGAAACGCACCTTGTTCGAGCCGTAGTTGATGCCCATCTTCACGCCCTCGAGCGCGTAGACCTCCCACGAAAGCATCGGGATCATCGACAGCGTCAGGTAGCCGTGTGCGATCGTGCCGCCGAACGGTCCTTCCTTGGCGCGCTCCACGTCCACGTGGATCCACTGATGGTCGCCGGTCGCGTCCGCGAACAGGTTGACCTGTTCCTGGGTGATCTCGTGCCACTCGCTGTAGCCGAGGTGCTCGCCGACCGCGGCCTGCAATTCCTCGATTCCGTTGAAGGTGCGCATGACTCAGTCCCTCGGGCCACCGGCGACGTAGAGCACCTGACCGCTGACGAAGCCGGCCTCGTCACTGCAGAAGAACGACGCCGTGGCCGCGATGTCCTCGGGGCGACCGACTCGCTGCACCGGGATCTCCTTGGCGGCCAGCTCCTGGAACTGGTCGAAGTCGACGCCCACCCGCTGTGCGGTCGCGGCGGTCATGTCGGTGACGATGAAGCCGGGTGCGATCGCGTTGGCGGTGACCCCGAACTTGCCGAGCTCGATCGCCAGCGTCTTGGTGAAGCCCTGCAGGCCGGCCTTGGCGGCGGAGTAGTTGACCTGCCCGCGGTTGCCCTGCGCCGACGTGCTCGACAGGTTGACGATCCGGCCGAACTTCGCCTCGGTCATGTGCTTCTGGACCGCGCGGGTCACCAGGAAGCTGCCGCGCAGATGCACGTTCATCACCGTGTCCCAGTCGTCCGCGGACATCTTGAAGATGAGGTTGTCGCGCAGCACACCGGCGTTGTTGACCAGCACGGTCGGCGCACCGAGCTCCTTGGCGACACGGTCGACGGCGGCGGTCACCGACTCCTCGTCGCTGACGTCACAGCCGACCGCCAGTGCCTTGCCGCCGGCCTGCGTGATGCGGTCGACGACCGCCTGGCAGGCGCCCTCGTCGAGGTCGAGCACGGCAACGGCATTGCCGTCCTTGGCAAGTCGCTCGGCGACGGCGGCGCCGATGCCACGTGCCGCGCCGGTGACGATCGCGGTGCGGGTGGGGGTGCTGTCGGTCATGCGTTCTCCTTCATCGATGTATGACGAGAGTCTCGTCAGGGTCGGTTTGCGTCAGGCGGTCGGGTGCCACACCAGGCGGCCGATGGTCTTGCCGGCGGCGAGTTCTTCGAGTCCGTCGGGCAGTTCGCCGAAGGACAACCGGCGGCTGATCAGCGGCTTGATCTTGCCGGCGTCGGCGAGGCTCGAGAGGAACTCGTTGCCCTCGACGATGACCTCGGGCTTCTTGACGTTGTAGTAGCCCCAGTGCAGGCCGAGGATCGAATAGTTCTTGATCAGAGCGTGATTGAGCGGCGGCGCCTGGATGCGGCCACCGGCGAAGCCGACCAGCACGATCCGCCCTTCGAACGCGACGCACTTGGTGAGCAGGTCGTACGCGTCGCCGCCCACCGGATCGAAGATGACGTCGGCGCCCTTGCCGTCGGTGGCCTCCTTCACCCGCGCGACGACGTCCTCCGCGGTGCGATCGATCACCACGTCGGCGCCGAGTGCCTTTGCCGCCTCTGCCTTTTCGGCTCCGCCGACGATCGCGATCACCGGGTTGCCACCGATCTTTGCCAGTTGGACCGCTGCGGATCCGACACCGCCCGCTGCGGACTGCACCAGCACGGTCTCGCCGGGTCTCAGCTCGGCTCGCCGGTAGAGCGCTGCCCAGGCCGTCTGGTAGGCGATCATCAGCACCGCTGCTGCGTCGTCGTCGAGCGACTCCGGTGCCTTGAAGTTCGTGGCTGGCATCAGTGCGAACTGGGCGAATCCGCCTGCGGGGATTGCCGACCCGCCCATCAGTCGATCGCCCACCTGCAGGTTGTCCACACCCTCGCCGAGCGCGGTCACCTCGCCGCACAGCTCCACGCCCGGCACGAACGGCAGGTCCGGGCGCACCTGATAGAGCCCCTGGCACATCAGCACGTCGGGGAAGTTCAGCGCCGCCGAGCGCACCTTGACCGCCACCTGGCCGGGGCCGGGGGAGGGTGCGTCGAGCTCCACCTGCTGCAGCACGTCGCCCGGATCGCCGAGCTCCTGCACCTGCCACGCCTTCATCGGGTTGTCGCCTTCACTTCTCGTCTGCTCCCAGTTGGTCCACGCGTGCCTGCAGCCGCTGCATGCCGCTCAGCCACTTGTCAGTGTTGCTCGCCCGAAAGGCGAAGTAGTCCTTGACCTCCGGGTGCGGCAGCACCAGAAACTCTTTGGCCGCAACGGCTTTCACCAGCGCATCGGCGACATCGGCCGGCTGCAACGCACCGTCGTGACCGATGACTGCGGCGAGGGCTCCGTCGTCCGGGCCGGGATACATGTCGGTGCGCACGCCCTGTGGGCAGATCGCGTGCACGTCGATCCCACGGTGGCCGTAGGACGCGGCCAGCCACTCGGCGAACGCCTCGGCGCCGTGCTTGGTGACGGCATACGTCGGCTGGCCGAGGATGGTGAGCAGCCCGGCGGCGGATGCGGTCACCACGAAGCGGCCGTGCCCTCGCTCGAGCCAGCCCGGCACCAGCAGGCGGGCAGCGCGCACGTGCGCCAGCACGTTGATCTCCCAGGAGGACGCCCACTCGGTCTCGCTGCTGTCCAAGCCCTCGCCCTGTGCGACCCCGGCGTTGCCGACCCACACGTCGATGTCGCGGCCGAAGTGAGCCCGTGCCTGGTCGACGACCGATCGCACGCCGTCCTCGGTGCCGATGTCAGCGGTGACAGGATGTGCTCCGATCGCCTCGGCGGTCTGCGCAAGGTCGCGCGGCAGCACATCGGTGACGACGATCCGCGCGCCTTCGTCGGCCAGGCGCTGCGCGATGGCGGCGCCGATGCCGCGGGCAGCGCCGGTCACCACGACCGCGCGATCGGTCCATTCGGTCACGGGCGTGCACACTCCTTGGGTAAGGCCGGGAAACGCTGACTAAGCGCTTGCTTAGCGTCGCACGCTGGGGCATGCTCGTCAACGAGCACCCGTTCTTTGAGCTTAGAGGAAGTGAATCCCCGAGTGTCCCTGCCCGCAGCGGAGTCGACCCGCACCAAGTTGCTCGACGCCGCACGGGATGCCTTCGCGGCAAAGGGTTTTCACGGCACGACGACCCGCGACATCGCCGCGGCGGCGGGTATGTCGCCGGCCGCGGTCTACGTGCATCACCGCACCAAGGAGTCGCTGCTCTATGCGATCTCGCTCGCGGGGCACGAGGCGACGGTCCGATCCTTGCGTGAGGCACGCGACGGCGCCGGCACCCCGCCTGCACAACTGGCCGCGATGGTGCACACATTCGTGATGGGCCACACCCTCGGCCACACGATGGCTCGGGTCGTCAATTACGAGCTCGCCGCCTTGACCGACGAGCACCGCGCCACGATCGACGGGCTGCGCCACGCGATCCAGCTGTTGATCCGCGAGGTGCTCGCCGCAGGGGTCGAGTCCGGCGACTTCGACTGCGGCGAGATCGGGATGACCACCAACGCGATCATGGGGATGTCGATCGACGTCGCGCGCTGGTACGTCGAGGACGGCGACTGGTCGCCCGAGCGGATTGCCGCGCACAACGCGCAGATGGCACTGCGGATGGCCGGCTACCGCGGCGGCTGAGGCCGCGACGCCATACGAAAAAGTTGGTCGCCCGTTCACCTAAGGGCACCCTGCTTCTGGGAGTGTCGGTAGGAGCTCGCCTACCGCGTCGAAAGGCCGTCATGCCACAGATCTCCCGCCGTTCGTTGCTCATTGCCGGTGCCGGCGCTGCCGGAGCGGGAGTGCTCGGGTGGAGCGGTGCCGGCACCGCACGCGCTGCGGCCGACGCCGCGCGGCGTGCCCACAGCGTCCGCGGCACCACGCTGGAGCAGGTCGCCACGCCCGTGAAGGCGAGCGGCTACAGCAGGCTCGCGGCCGGCCCGGGTTACCCACTGGTCGTGCGTGACGACTTGGCGACGGGTATGGCGGGCCGTGACGACAAGCGGGTTGCACTCGCCTCCTTCGTGCAGCTGACCGACCTGCACGTCATCGACGCCCAGTCGCCGATGCGGTTCGAATTCCTGCGCGGTGTCACCGGATCCGCGTTCCGTCCGCACGAGGCGCTGGGCACTCAGGGGACTGGTCAGCTCGTCCGGCGGATCAACGACATCGCGCGTGGGCCGTTCTCGGGACGCGTCTTCGACTGTGTGGTCACCACTGGTGACAACACCGACAACCACGAAACGATCGAGCTCGACTGGTTCCTGACGCTGTTGAACGGCGGCAGTGTCACGCCCAACACCGGTGACCCGAAGCGCTGGGAAGGCGCCCAGACGAGCGGAAACTCCTTCTACTACAACCCGCAGGATCCGGCCAAGGACGACTTCAAGGATGTCGGATTTCCTTACCTGCCAGGCTATTTCGCCCGCGCTACGGCGGCGCACACGAGTCCCGGATTGCAGACCAAATGGTTCAGCGTCTTCGGCAACCACGACGACTCGGTCGAAGGCACGTTGCCCTCCGACTGGGGGCTGCTCAAGGCGGTCTACACCGGCGACTTCAAATTCACCGGTTTCTCGTCCAGCAGCGCCGACAGCGCATTGAAGGCGGCCGTGCAGGGCGGTGCGACCTCGATCCTCGGCATGTCGTCCGCGCTCAAGTCCGGCACCAAAGTGACCCCGGATGAGCGGCGAAAGCCCTTTACTCCCAAGGAATACATGCAGGCCCACCTCGATGCAGGCGCGGAGGGGCCGGGTCCGGCCGGTCACGGGTTCACCGCGGAGAACGTCGCGACTGGCAACGGCTACTACACCTTCGAGATCGCTCCGGGCGTCACCGGCATCGCCCTCGACTCGACCAACCGCGCGGGCTTCACCGACGGATCGCTCGGGCACCAGCAGTACACCTGGCTGATCGACGTGCTCGAGAAGGGTTCGAGTCACTTCTACGACATCTTCGGCCGGAAGGTCACCAAGGCCGGCGTGCAGGACAGCTACTTCGTGGTGTTCAGTCACCACACCTCCGACAGTATGGGCAATCTGCTGATCGCCCCGGACCGCTTGGAGATTCGGCACTCCGGCCCCGACGTGCGTGGCGTGCTGTCGCGCTTCCCCAACGTGCTGGCGTGGGTCAACGGGCACACCCACGACAACCGGATCACCGCCCGCGGCCACGACGTGCCGGAGCGCGGCTGGTGGGAGATCAACACTGCGTCGCACATCGACTTCCCGCAGCACGCTCGGATCATCGACGTCTGCGACAACCGCGACGGCACGTTGTCGTTGTTCACCACGCTGGTGGAGTCGGCCGCGCCATACCAAGCGTCGTACGACGCGGGCGACGCCGGTTCGCTCGCCTCGCTCTACCGCGAGTTCTCCTACAACGACCTCGGTAAGGACCCCAACCGGGCGGGCGGGGCCGGCGATCACAACACCGAGTTGCTGCTCACCAAGCCCGGCGGCTGACCGGCGCCCCAGCACCGAACCTTCGGTGAACTTCGGCGCAACACGGCCCAGAGTCGTGCTTCCTGCGCCAAGATGAGTGGTTGGAGCGTGCCCCTGGGGAGGGCCCGGCTCCGCCTCATCCATCACGTTCCGGAGGACTCATGAAGCTCACCCGTGCCGCGGGCGCTGCAGCCGCAGTCGCCGTCGGCGCCGCTCTCGTCATACCCACGGCGGGAGCGGCGACGAAGGTCGACAAGATCGACGCGAACCTGACGCCGCTGAACCTGCTCAACACCAACGATTTCCACGGTCACTTCAGCAAGGATTTCGCCTGCACGGTGACCACTGCCAAGCAGGAGCTGCCGGGCGCCACGTTCCTGTCCGCGGGTGACAACGTCGGCGGCTCGCCGTTCGAGTCGGCCTCGCAGAACGACGAACCGTCGATCGACTACCTGAACGCGCTCGGCCTCAAGGCGTCAGCGGTCGGAAACCACGAGTTCGACAAGGGATTCGACGACCTGACTGGCCGGGTGCAGCAGCGGGCCGACTGGACCTACCTGGGCGCGAACGTCTACAAGGCGGGTACGACGACGCCGGCGCTGCCGGCATACAAGGTCATCGACGTCAACGGCGTGAAGGTCGGCGTGGTCGGCGCGGTGACCAAGGACGTGCCGAGCCTGGTCGCCAAGCCGGGCATCGCCGGCCTGGACTTCGGCGACCCGGTGGCCGCGGTCAGCAAGGTCGCCAAGGAGTTGAAGGACGGCAACCCGGCCAACGGTGAGGCGGACGTCGTCGTTGCCGAGTATCACGAGGGCGCCCCGATGGGCGGCGACGGCGTGACGCTCGAGCAGGACGAGGCGGCCAGCGCGCAGTTCAAGCAGATCGTGCAGCAGACCGACAAGTCGGTCGATGCGATCTTCACCGGTCACACGCACATGCGCTACGCGTTCGATGCCCCGGTGCCCGGCGGTGAGGGGACGCGCCCGGTCGTGCAGACCGGGTTCTACGCGCAGTACCTCGGGGTGCTGCAACTTGGCTACAACAAGCAGACGGGCAAGGTCGAGCAGTACAACGTGGCCAACCGCGAGGTGACCGCGCCGACCGCCGCGTGCGCGAACGACCCGGCGTACACCAAGGCCGCGAACATCGTCGACACTGCGAATGCCAAGGCCGAGCAGATCGGTCAGCAGCAGATCGGCACGCTGACCGGCGACATCACCACCGCCTACAAGGACGGTGCCCGCGACGACCGGATGCGCGAGTCGACGCTGTCCAACGCGATCGCGCAGAGCTACCGCGACTCGCTCAACAAGCCGGGTCGCGAGGGCGGCGTCACCATCGGCGTGATGAACCCCGGTGGGGTGCGTGCGGATCTGCTGGCCAAGAACGGCGGCAAGATCACGTATGCCGACGCGGCCTCGATCATGCCGTTCAACAACACCGTGCAGACGATCGACCTGACCGGCGCGCAGTTCAAGACGGTGCTGGAGCAGCAGTGGCAGCCGGCCGGCAACTCGCGGCCGTTCCTCAAGCTCGGGCTGTCCAAGAACGTCACCTACACCTTCGACCCGAAGGCAGCCGACGGCAGCCACATCACCTCGGTCACGGTCGACGGCAAGCCGCTCGACGAGAAGGCGACCTACAAGGTGGCGTCCAACTCGTTCCTGATCGCCGGCGGTGACAACTTCACCGAGTTTGCGAAGGGTACGGACTCGCGAGACTCCGGTCTGATCGACCAAGGGCTCTTCGTGGAGTGGATCAAGGAGAACAGTCCGCTCAGTCCGAGCTTCGCGAAAAACGGTGTGGCCGTTGAGAATCAGCCGACGCAGGTGACGGCGGGCCAGGAGACCAAGTTCACCGTCTCCGGTCTGGACCTGACCAGCCTCGGGTCCCCGACCACGACCTCGGTGGAGGTGCTGCTCGGCGGCAAGAGCCTCGGCAGCTTCCCGGTGACCAAGGCACTGAGCAGCACTCCGCCGTTCCCGTCGCGCAACGAGACCGCGGACATCACGGTGAAGATCCCGGCCGACGCGGTCGCGGGTCAGGCGGACCTGGTGGTGAAGGCCGCGCAGACCGGCACCACGGTGACGATGCCGGTCACCGTGCAGGCGGGTAGTGAGCCGTCGCCGTCTCCGTCGGGCAGCGACACGACGTCGCCGTCTCCGTCGGGCAGTGGGACCGCCTCGCCGACTGACTCGTCGTCCTCGACGGGTGAGCCGACCGGCACGTCGTCCACGACCGGTCCGCCGATCATCACCGACGGCGGTGCGGGCGGCAACGACAACAACCGGATGCTGCTGCTCGGCGGCGGAGCGCTGCTCCTGCTGGGTGCGGGCGTGACGCTGCTCGGCCGGCGCGTGCGCGGCTGAGCCGTCATACAGCGGTAAGCGAAACCCGCTCGGAATCGATTGATTCCGGGCGGGTTTCGCGTTGGCCGGTCAGTCGTCGAGCGCCGCGAGGAAGCCGCGGGACGGGACGAAGAAGGTAGTGCCGGTGACCGCCGTGGAGAAGTCGAGGATGCGGTCGTACTTGCCGGGCGGGTCGCCGATGAACATCCGCTCCAGCATCTTCTCGGTCACCCAGAGGTGTCGGGAGTAGCCGATGAAGTAGGTGCCGTACTCGCCCTTGCCCGGTGTCGCGAACGGCATGTTGTCGCGCAGGATGTCGTGCTCGACGCCCTTGTCGTCGGTGATGGTGCAGAGGGTCTTGTGCGACTTCTGGGCGTTTCCCTCGGCGTCCGGCAGTTCGACGTTGTCGAACTTGGTGCGACCGATGACCTGCTCCTGGTCCTCAGTGCTCTGCTTGCGCCAGTCGCCGAGCTGGTGCAGGTATTTCTGTGTCACGACGTAGCTGCCGCCGATGTAGTCGGGGTCCTCGTCGCCGATCGTGGTGGAGAAGGGCTGGTCGAGCCCGGCCGGGTTGGCGGTGCCGTCGACGAATTCCAGCAGGTCGCGGTCGTCGAAGTATCGGAACCCGGCGACGTCGTCGACCGGGGTGACCGAGTCGCCGAATGCCTCGAGCAGGATCTTCTCGAACTCGATCACGAGGTCCATGGTGTCGGCGCGCACGTGGTAGAGCAGATCGCCAGGGGTTGAGACGGCGGTGTGCTTGTCGCCCTTGATCTCGGCAAAAGGCTTGAGTTCCTTGGGCTTTGGCTTGCCACCGGTCAGGCCGTCCCACACCCGGTCGGCGATGCCGACGTTGGCCGTGAAGATGTTCTTCAGCGACCGGATGCGGACGTCTTTGATGAGGTCGCCGGTGCTGGCGACCACGGACCGGGCCTTCGCCATGGCCTCGTCGCCGTCATTGATCGTGAGCACGAGGAACGCGGCGGCACGCGTCAACGGGTTGTCGATGTACTGGGGCTGGCTGTCGATCTGCTGCTGATCCACCATGATTGACAAGCCTAGTTGGCCGGACGGCCAGGGTGTGCGGACTCCCGTCAGCAAAGCTGCGAGCGTAGAGGCGTGCCCGCTCCGCCGGTGCGTCATAGTGGCCGAGTGGATACCAGGATCAGCCAGGCGGCCTGCCAGGACCTGCGGCGCATCGATGACCGTGCCGTGCGGGCCGAACTGGTGGACATCGCGCTGACTGAACTCCGGGAGCCTGACAGTGGATCGGCGATCGAAGGACAGCTCGCCCGCCGGCCGGGCCTGTGGTGGCGTCGCGGGGTCCGCCTGGCGGACCTGGACGCCTTCGAGGGCTGGGACACCGACGATGACTCCGCTGACAACAGCTGGCAGGCGTTCAACTTTCTGCTGCTGTACCGGCGGGTGACCAGTGACGAAATGATCCATCACCGGCTGCACAGGACCGTTGACGAGCGCCCCGGTCTGAGCCGGCTTCAGCGCCGGGGCGAGATGCTGCTGGTCGTGAAGGTATGGGACAACACCGTCGTCGCCAGACACCTGCCGTCTCTGGCGTGAGCAGTTCAGCGGGCCGGTCAGCGCTCGGGCAGCGTGATGTCGAGTTCGTCGGCGACCTGCGCAGCGGAGAGGATCTTCTGGGCGGTCTGCTCGCCGAGCAGCTGCGCCCTGTCCGGCGCCGCCTCCAGCGCCTTCGATAGCGCGGCTGATTCCACACCGGCATCAGCCAGCGGCGTGATGAGCGCGACGAACCGCCCGCGGCGGGTGATCGCCGCCGGCCGGCCGCTCTCGTTGATCTCCCGGATGACCCGGGGAGTCTCGTGGTTGAGTTCGCGCATGGTGTAGATCGCTGTGCTGCTGATCTGGCTGTCGATCTGAGTCATCGTGCCTCACCGCCCTCGTCCCTCGATCTGCATGGCTAATGTACTCCTTATGTCGTACAACGGCGACAGGGGTCAGGAAATGCCCGTGACGAGCCCTGCGGCTGCGGCGTTGGCCGACCTACGCTCGACGGTGAAATGGCTGGTCGGTGCCGCCGGCGGAACAGCCGTGGTCCTGGTCGGCGGGCTGCAGCTGACCAGGCTGCACGACCTGGGGACCTGGCGCGGGATCGTCTCGGCAGCGGCGGCCGCGGTCGCGATCGGGCTGGCATTGTGGTTGCTCACTGCCGCGGCCCGGATCCTGGCTGTCCCGCGGCCGTCGGCGACCGAGATCTCCGCTGCGGAGATCAACGCCGGCTCGTTGGACCCGGACGACCCCGAGCCGATGAGCGACGACACGGTGCGCTGGGTGCGCAACCATGCCGAAACGCTCCTTGCCGGCGAACGCACAGTGACCGATCTGTGTTCACAGCGTGCGCTGGCTCAGGAGGCGTTAGGGGCCTTGCGTCGCGGCCAGCAGCCACAGTGGCACGGCCGCCCGGTGTCGGCGACTGACCTGCGGGCCGCGCAGCAGATCGCCGCCGCACTGCACGACACGGACGCCGCGCTGGTCGCCCTGGAGGACGCAGTTCACCACTACCGCTGCCAGGAGAAGCTCGCCGCACTGCTGGCGTGGCTGCCGTGGGCGGGCACAGTGTTCGTAATTGCGGTGATCGTTTTCGCGATCTCCTCGGCGGACGGCTGACCTGCGGAGCACGGGTTACAGCAGGCGGTCCAGGAGTGAGGTGTCGCGGCACGGGGAAACGTTGCTCAGTCACCGGTAATTGGTGAACTGCAACGCCACGTCCAGGTCGGCGGCCTTGAGCAGGCGCTGCACCTCCTGCAGGTCATCGCGGGACTTGCTGGTGACGCGCAGCTCGTCGCCTTCGATACGCGACTTGACGGACTTGGGGCCCTCGTCGCGGATGATCTTGGAGATCTTCTTGGCGTTCTCCTGGCTGATGCCGTCCTTCAGTGCCGCTTCCAGGCGGTACTCCTTGCCGGACACCTTCGGCTCACCGTCGTCGGACAGCTCGAGAGCCTTCAGCGAGACGCCGCGCTTGACCAGCTTGGTCTGGAAGACGTCGAGCACCGCCAGGACTCGCTCGGGGGCGTTCGCCTTCATCAGGATCTTCTCGCCGGACCAGTCGATCTCGGCGCCGACACCGCGGAAGTCGTAGCGGGTGGAGATCTCCTTCGCGGCCTGGTTGAGGGCGTTGCTGACCTCCTGCTTGTCGGTCTTGCTGACGATGTCGAAGGACGAGTCGGCCATGATCGTGTCGCTCCTCGGGTGCGCTGGTGATGTTCGACCGAGTATGCCGCGCGCGCTCGATTGGCACCGGTGCCGGGAGGCTTGTTATCCTCGTCCACGCACTCGCCAGGTTGCCCGAGCGGCCAATGGGAGCGGACTGTAAATCCGTCGCGAAAGCTACCAAGGTTCGAATCCTTGACCTGGCACCACGTGCGCGAAGGCCCCGACCGGTTGGTCGGGGCCTTCGCCATACCCACGTCAGCCGATGGGCAGGTAGATCTCGGTGACCAACTGCTCCGGCGGGGTGCTGCGCACGTCGTTGAGATAGACGTAGCGCATGCCGCCGGTGCCGGGGGTGCCACGGTCGGCCGCCCAGCGCGCGAGCTGGTCGCAAGCGTCACCGATCTCGGTGTAGGGGCCGGTCAGCGTCGCCCGCACCGCCCGCTGCTGCGGGAGGTCACGCGAGGTGAGCGGCGCGGCCGCCGTCGTACCGGCCGGCACCTGGACGAAGATCTCCTTGTCCACGTCCTGCTCCTGGAACTCGTCGTCCAGGTCGAGCGCGCCGCACGGCCCGTCGACCGCGATGCGCTGGCGTTCCACCTCCGGCAGCAGCCGGTCCCAGAGCCGGCCCTCGTCGGCATACGTCGGGATGGTGTCGCGCAACGCGACGATGTGGCGTGCCTCGAAGGGGTGTTCGTCGATGGTGACAGACATGGTCAGTTCCTTCCGATGCGTCTCGCGCATCTTGTCGAGTAGGTCCAGACGGTGTTGCGCGGCCCGGGTCTCGTCCACGAGCACCGCGCGCTGCTGCTCCAGCGCCGAGGTGAAGGTGGAGGTGCCGCGGGCGGCCAGAAGGGCACCGATGGCGGGCACGCCGAACCCCACGTCACGCAGTTGTCGCACGAGCATCGCGTCGCCGACCTGGCTGGGCGCGTAGAGCCGGTAGCCGGTGTCGGCACGGACCTGCGCCGGCACGAGCACACCGTGTGCGTCGTAGTGGCGCAGCATCCGCACGCTGATGCGGGTGAGCGACGAGAACCTGCCGATCGGGATGAGGTTCGAAGTGTCGGTCATGGCACGAGCTTGGCCGCTGACACGGTGTGAGGGTCAAGCCGCGATCAGCGCGATCCCGGTGAGCACCACGACCGCACCGAGCAGCTTGCGTGCCGGACGAGGCTCCTTGAACAGCCACCAGGCGAGCAGCGCGCCGACCACGATGCTCGACTCACGGGCCGGTGCGACAAGCGCGACCGGCGTCGTCGTCATCGCCTGCAGCACCAGCACGTACGCCAGCGGCGACAGCACCGCGATCACCGCGACCTCGCGCCAGTGGTCGCGCACGATCCGCCGCATCGTCTCGCTCTGTCCGCGCAGCGTCGGCGCCATCAGCACCGATTGCCAGGCGGCAGTGAGTGCGAAGTAGGGGATCGGCAGCAGTGCGAGCTCGGTCATCGCGTGGTCGTCCCAGAGCGTGTATGACGCAATGGTCAGCCCGGTCAGCGTCCCCCACAGGATCCCGCTGTATGGCGAATGCCGCTGTGCCGCACGGCCTTCCGGAGCCCGAGCGGTTGCGACGACCGCGACCCCGGCCACCACGACGAGACCTCCCGCGACGCCGAGCAACCCGGGGCGCTCGCCGAGCACCGCAATCGCGAAGAGCATGGTGATCAACGGCCCGGTGCCGCGCGCGACCGGGTAGACGACCCCGAGATCCGCCTTGTCGTAGCCGGTCTGCAGGGCCAGACCGTAGAGATTGTGGAACAGCCCGGACAGTGCGCTCGCCAGCAGTAGCGGCCAACCGATCGACGCATCGCTGCTCAGCAGCACGATCGCGCCGATCGGCAACCACAGCACCGCAGACAGCAGGGCATAACAGAACACGAAGACCTGGCTGCCGCCCTGGACCCGCTTGGCCGCGATATTCCACACCGCGTGGAGTACGGCGGCGGTGAGCACCAGGGCAAGGGCGTGCATGGACACCGAAGCGACACTATCGATCGCCAATACGGGGACGGCACCGGGGGAATGATGGCGGGTATGGCGACCTTGGACAGTCAATGACCGACAACCAGACAGGCGACCGAAGACTGCTGGCGATGAGCGAGCCCGCCGGTCGACGGCTGCTCGCCACCACCGTGCTCGGCTCCGGCATGGGCTTCCTCGACGGCACGGTCGCCAACGTCGCACTGCCGCACATCGGCGACGACCTGCACGCCGACCTCGCCGGTCTGCAGTGGGTGGTGAACGGCTACACGCTGTCGTTGGCGTCACTCATCCTCGTCGGCGGATCGCTCGGCGACCGGCTCGGCCGCAAGCGCGTATATGCCTGGGGGATAGCCGGTTTCGCCCTGGCCTCGGTGCTGGTCGCGATCGGTCCGACGATCGAGACCGTGGTGCTCGCCCGGGTGCTGCAGGGCGTCTTCGCGGCACTGATGACGCCGGGTTCGCTGGCGATGCTGCAGGCGTCGTTCCGGCCGGAGGACCGGATGCGGGCGATCGGTGCGTGGACCGGCACCCTCGGCATCGCGACCGCAGCCGGCCCGGTGATCGGCGGCTGGCTGGTCGGGATCGACTGGCGGATCGCCTTCTGGATCAACGTCCCGCTCGCCGCCATCGTGCTGTGGCTGCTGAAGCCGGCGCCCGAGTCACGCGACGAGGACGACGTCTACCGCTTCGACTGGTGGGCGGTCGTGCTCGCCCCGATCACGCTCGCCGGCATCACTTGGGCGCTCACCGCCTGGCCGGACACCGGCGCCTCGCTCACGACGGTCGGCGCGCTGATCATCGGTGTGGTGGCCGGGGTGGCGTTCGTGCTCTTCGAGCTGCGGGAGCCGCACCCGATGCTGCCACCCGCGATCTTCGCCTCCCGCGACTTCTCGGTGATCAACATCGTGACGCTGTTCGTCTACGCGGCGCTGTCCGGGTCGATGCTCTTCCTCGCGATCTTCCTGCAGGTGAGCGCCGGCTGGTCGCCGCTCGAGGCGGGCGCCGCGACCGTGCCGGTGTCGATCATCATGTTCTTCCTGGCGTCCCGTTTCGGTGCGGTGGCAACGAAATTCGGGGCGCGCACGCCAATGGTCGCCGGTTCGGCCGTGCTGACGGTCGGCTTCGCGTGGTTGGCGCTCGCGCCGGATGCCCCGTCATACATCGGGCAGGTGCTGCCGGGCGTGATCCTGATGGGTCTCGGGTTGTCGATGCTCGTCGCACCGCTCACCGGCACCGTGCTGGCGGCTGTGCCCGACGAGGAGTCGGGCCTCGCCAGCGGGATCAACAACGCCGTCTCGCGCACCGCGGGGCTGCTCGCCGTCGCGGTGCTGCCCTTGCTGGTCGGGCTGTCCGGCACCGCCTACCGCGACCCCGCTGCCGTCGGCGACGCCTACCGCGCCTCGATGTGGTGGTGTGCGGCGCTGGTCGCGGTCGGCGGCATCCTCACCGCGGTCGCGCTCCGGGCACCGGCCAGCAAGGCGCAGCCGGCAACCGAGGGCTGATCGCGCGAGTCCGGCCGGCGATCCCGCTACTGCGCGATCGGCGCGGTGATCAACTCGTCCGGCACGCCGAGCGCGTCCACGAGCGTCAGTGCGTGCGGGCGTAGCTCGCGGCACAGGTCGTTCACCGAGGCAGTGACCGCGCGCGAACGGGTGGCGTTGATCCGCCCGTGCTCGATGAACCATGCCTTGTCCTGCTCGATCGAGCTCAGCGCGTAGAGCGTGAGGACTCGGCCGAGCAGGTCCTTGGCCGCGCCGGAGGTCATCGCCTCGTGGGCCTCCAGTGCGGCTTCGAGCACGCACCGGTCGATGTGCACCCGGGCCGCGAAGAGCACGTGGTCCTGCGCGGCGTTGAACAGCTCGAAGGCATTGTCCTTGGTCGCTTTTCGCAGCCTGTTGCCCAACGTCTCGAGCACGTGCTCGGCCCGCTGCTCGAACATCGACAGTGCCCAGGGCAGGCTGTCGGTGGCGGTGTCGTCGTCGCGACCGGTCGCGGTGTCGATCAGCCGCTGCAGTCCGGCGCGGCCGGCGGTGCGCTCGACGAGCCGGTCACCGAGCTGGCCGGCGATCTTGCCGACCATGCCCATCGCGTCCAGGTCGCCCCACATCTCCTTGTAGTCGGTGAGCAGACCCTTGGCCGCCAGTTGCAGCAGCACGGTGTTGTCGCCCTCAAAGGTTGCGAAGACGTCGACATCGGCGTGCATTTGCACCAGCTGGTTCTCGGCCATGTAACCCGCGCCGCCACACGCCTCGCGGCAGGCCTGGATGGTGTCGAGCGCGTGCCAGGTCGTGACCGCCTTGAGCCCGGCGACCCGCGACTCCAGCTCCCGCTGTCCTTCTTGATCGGGCTCCGCACCCTCACCCTGCAGCTCCTGCAACCGCTCGGTGACGGCGTTCTGCGCGAAGCTCAGCGCGTAGGCCTTCGCCAGGCGGGGGAGCAGATTGCGTTGGTGCGCAAGGTAATCGAGGATGACGTTCTCCTGCTCGGCGCCAGGTGCGGAGAACTGCCGCCGGGTGCTGCCGTAGCGGATCGCGATGGCCAGCGCCTTCTTCGCCGCGGCGCCCGAGCCGCCACCGACGCAGACCCGCCCGCGCACCAGAGTGCCGAGCATGGTGAAGAAGCGCCGGTCCGGGTTGTCGATCGACGAGACGTACTTACCGTCGTCGTCGATATCACCGAAGGCGTCGAGCAGATTGTCCTTCGGCACCCGCACCTGCTGGAAGGCGAAGGTGCCGTTGTCGACGCCCGGCAGCCCGCCCTTGACGCCGTTGTCGCCGATCGTCACTCCCGGCAACGGATTTCCCGCCTCGTCGCGCACCGGCACCAGCACCGCGTGGACTCCGTGCCCGCCCTCGGCGGTCTGCAACTGCGCGAAGACGACCGCCATCCGGGCATCCTTCGCGGCATTGCCGATGTAGGTCTTGACCGCGGACTCGGTCGGGGTGTCGATGATGAGTTCGTGCGTCGAATCGTCATACGTCGCAGTGGTTTCCAGTGCTTGGACGTTGCTGCCGTGGCCGACCTCGGTCATCGCGAACGACCCGAGCAGCTTCGCGGCCATGATGTCCTTGAGGTATGCCGCGTGGTGCCGTTCGGTGCCGAGGCGCGCGACCGCCCCGCCGAACAGCCCGAACTGCACGCCTACCTTCACCAGCAGCGACAGGTCCCCGAACGCCTGCATTTCGAAGAGCACGCACGAGGCGGCGTAGTCGAACTCGCCGCCGAACGCCGTTGGGAAGCCGACCCGGCCGTAACCCTCGTCAGCAATCCGTTGCAGCGATTTCGTTGTCAGCTCTCGGTGTTCGGCGATGCTCAGGCCGTATGGCGCGAGCATCCAGTCGGCCGACAACTCGTCGCGAGCGCGGCGCCGCAGCTCGGCCCACCGGCCGTCGAGGGTGTCACGCAGTTCGGTGACGATGGGATCGCTCATCACACTCTCCTTCGAGGTGGTGTTGCTGGCGGTCAGGTCCCCGGCGGGTCCCCGCCGGAGTCTTCTCCCGGGTCGATGCCGAGCACGCCGGTCAGCCCGACCGACGCGAATGCCGCGAGGTATCGCACGACGACCTCGCGTGGTGGCCGCTCGGGGTCGGCGAGCCAGCGGTCTGCCGACTCTCGCACGAACCCGATCAGCCCGTGTGCCCAGATGCGCGCGGCGGTCGTGTCCTGTCCGGTGGCGGCCAGGGCTTCGGCAAAGATCGGTTCGAGCACCTGGGCGATGGTGTCGCTGATGCCGGCGACCGGGTCTTCGTCGGGCGCGACGTTCAGTGCCGGGCGCCGGACCACGAAGCGGTAGACCTCGGGATCGCGTTCCACCTGGCGCAGATAACTGTCGATGACGGCCTCGATGAGTGCACGGGCGTGACCGGCGAACGGCGTGGCGCCGGTCGTCGTCCCCACCGTGTCGACCTCGCTCAGCACCTTCTGCACATCGCCGAGGATGCGGTTGTCGACGCTCTCGCAGACGGCCAGGTAGAGACCCATGCGATCGCCCAGGTGCCGGTAGATGACGGTCTTGCTGGTGCCGGCCTCGGCGGCGATCTCATCCATCCCGACCGCGGCGCCGTAGCTGCGGATCGCGCGCACCGCAGCGTCGATCAACTCGCGTCGTCGCTGCTCGCGATGCTGCGTCCACCGCGCATCGCGACCGTCCACGCGGGTCTCCTCCGGCATACCCATGACAATCGAGAGTATCCGAAACTCGCTGTACCTGCTACTCTCGGTATCGGTAATTCACCCGCTCAGTTCGACCCCCAAGGGAGACTCCCTCATGAGCCCTCGTGACGTTTACGTCCTCGGTGGCAACCGGATCCCGTTCGTGCGATCCGGTGGCAAATACCTCAAGGCTTCCAACCAGGACATGCTGACGACCGCGATCGACGGCCTGGTCTCGCGCTACGGCCTCGCCGGCGAGCGTCTCGGGGAGGTCGCAGCCGGTGCGGTGCTGAAGCACTCGCGCGACTTCAACCTCACCCGCGAGTCCGTGCTCGGCTCGCACCTGTCGCCGACCACCCCGGCGTATGACGTGCAGCAGGCCTGCGGCACCGGTCTCGAGGCGGCGATCCTGGTCGCGAACAAGATCGCGCTCGGGCAGATCGACTCGGCCATCGCCGGCGGCACCGACACCACCTCGGACGCACCGCTCGCGATCAACGACGGTCTGCGCCGCACGCTGATGAAGGCCAACTACGCCAAGACGCCGCAGCAGCGCATCTCGGCCGTGCTCAAGATTCGCCCGGCGCAGCTGGCGCCGGAGCAGCCGACCAACGGCGAGCCGCGCACCGGCCTGTCGATGGGTGAGCACCAGGCGATCACCACCAAGGAGTGGGGCATCACCCGCGAGGCGCAGGACGAGCTGACGGCGCTCAGCCACCAGAACCTCGCCGCCGCCTACGACCGCGGCTTCTTCGACGACCTGATCACGCCCTACCTCGGGGTGACCAAGGACAACAACCTCCGGCCGGACTCCACGGTCGAGAAGCTCGCCAAGCTCAAGCCGGTCTTCGGCAAGGGTGAGGGCGCCACGATGACGGCCGGCAACTCCACGCCGCTCACCGACGGCGCCTCCGCGGTGCTGCTCGGCACCAAGGAGTGGGCCGACGAGCACAAGATCACCCCGCTCGCCCGGTTCGTCGACGGCGAGACCGCGGCGGTGGACTACGTCACCGGCAACGAGGGCCTGTTGATGGCCCCGCCATACGCCATCGCGCGGCTGCTGCAGCGCAACAACCTGACCCTGCAGGACTTCGACTTCTACGAGATCCACGAGGCGTTCGCGTCCACCGTGCTGTGCCACCTGGCCGCGATGGAGAGCGCCGAGTTCTGCAAGGAGAAGCTGGGTCTGGAGGCACCGCTGGGCTCGATCGACCGCAGCAAGCTCAACGTCAACGGTTCCTCGCTCGCCGCGGGGCACCCCTTCGCCGCGACCGGTGGCCGGATCATCGCCTCGGCCGCAAAACAGTTGCACGAGAAGGGTTCCGGCCGGGCGCTCATCTCGATCTGCGCCGCGGGTGGCCTCGGTGTGGTGGCCATTCTGGAGGCAGCGTGATGACGCACGAGCGACGCCCGCAGACGACGACAAAGGAGCGATAGACGATGGCTGACACTTATTCGAACCTGGTCAACAAGAACCCGCTCGGCAAGAAGGTAGCCAGCCAGTTCGGGCTGCCCAAGCCGGCCCTGCTGCGCCGCTACAAGGAGGGCCAGCAGCTGCTCGAAGGGCCGGCCGCCGTGGCCGGCATCGGCTCCGCGCCGGTCGCCGCCTCCGCGTCGGCGATCGTCAAGGCGTCGGGCGGCGAGGTCGTCGACGCCACCCCCGAGACGTCGTATGACGCGCGCCTGGCCGCGATCGTCTTCGACGCCACGCAGGCGCGCACGCTCGACCAGCTCGACGAGCTGCGTCAGGTCGTCGCCCCCGCGTTGAAGAAGACCGGCTCGTCCGCGCGGCTGGTCGTCATCGGCACCACGCCGAGCGAACTGTCCGACCCCGAGGCCGCCGCCACCCAGCAGGCGCTGGAGGGCATCACCCGCTCGATCGGCAAGGAGATGCTGCGCGGCGGCACCGCCAACCTGCTGTGGGTGGACGAGAAGGCACAGGGTGACTCGGCCGTGCTGGCCGCCCCGCTGCGCTTCCTGCTGTCGAGCCGCTCGGCATACGTCTCGGGTCAGCCGATCCGAGTGCGGGACGCCGACGTGCCCGACGTCGACGACTGGCACTCCCCGCTCGCCGGCGAGACCGCCGTGATCACCGGTGCCGCGCGCGGCATCGGCGCCGAGATCGCCAAGGTGTTCGCCCGGGCCGGAGCCAATCTGATCCTGGTCGACATTCCCGCCTCCGGCGAGGCGCTCAGCAAGGTCGCCAATTCGCTCGGGGCGACCGCCCTGCAGCTCGACGTGACCGCGGCCGACGCCGGCGAGCGCATCGCCGAGGCGGTCGCGCGCAAGAGCGACAAGCTCGACGTGATGGTGCACAACGCCGGCATCACCCGCGACAAACTCTTCGTCAACACCGACGAAAACCGTTGGGGCAGTGTGCTGGACGTCAACCTGCGCGCGCAGTTCCGGATCAACAAGGTGCTGCTCGACAAGGGTGTGAAGGGCGGTCTCGCCGACGGCGGCCGGATCATCGGCGTCGCCTCGATCAGCGGCATCGGCGGCAACCGCGGCCAGTCCAACTACGCCGCGTCCAAGGCCGGCGTGATCGGCATGGTGCGGCAACTGTCGCAGACGCTCGCCGACCGGAACATCACCGTCAACGCGGTCGCGCCCGGCTTCATCGAGACCGAGATGACCGCCAAGATCCCGTTCGCCACCCGCGAGGTCGGCCGCCGGCTCAACTCGCTGCTGCAGGGCGGCCAGCCGGTCGACGTCGGCGAGGCGATCGCGTTCTTCGCCGAGCCCGGCTCGGCGGGCGTGACCGGCCAGGTGCTGCGCGTCTGCGGCCAGAGCCAGCTCGGCGCCTGACCACCCCACGAAGTTCTTCGCTCGTTCCTCGCTCCGATACTTCGCGGGGACCCCGACTCCAAGAACGGTGATGTCGATGACGAAAGTGATCGAACTCAAATCCGCGCCGTCGCTGGGCAAGCTCTACGCCAAGGCGGTCGCGTCCTCGCGCGGCCGCCGCGGCAAGGGCGGCCTGCCCGACGTCAAGGTGGTGCGCAAGGGCGTCAAGGTCGACCCGAGCGCGCTCGCCGACTACGACCACGTGTGCGGCTACACGCTGCGTGAAGAGCTGCCCGCGACCTACCTGCACAATCTGGTATTCCCTTTGCAGGTAACGCTTTTCACGCAAGGCAAGTATCCGTACCCGCTCGTCGGCAGCGTGCACCTCGACAACACGCTGACCGTCCACCGCCCGGTGACCCTGGACGAGACCCTTGACCTCTCGACGTGGGCGACCAACGCCCGCCCGCACAAGAGCGGCGTCCAGGTCGACGTCGTCTCGCAGGCACACGTCGGCGACGAGCTCGTCTGGGAGGGGCTGGCGACATACCTCTATCGCGGTCAGCGGATCGACGGCGACGTGCCGCCGCGGCCCGAGGAGGACGAGGCGCCGGACGGCCCCGGGATGATCTGGCGGCTGCCCGGCGACCTCGGCCGGCAGTTCTCCACGGTGAGCGGCGACGTCAACCCGATCCACATGCACCCGCTCAGCGCGAAGGCGATGGGCTTCCCGTCGGCGATCGTGCACGGCATGTGGAGCCAGGCGGCGATGCTCGCGGCCATCGAGAACCGTCTCCCGGACTCGTATGTCGCGACGATGTCGTTCCGCAAGCCGGTCGTCATCCCGGGCACGACCCGCCTCGTCGCCCACCAGGGCGGACAGGACGGATCGTGGGAGCTGGCGCTGCGCAACCACCGCAAGGGCACCGAGCTCGTGCGGGGGCAGGTGCGGCCGATTTCGTGATCGGAGAGGCAGTGAGGTAGCCTTTTCGCTGCGCTGCTCGGCAGGGTGACAATCCGTCACGCGCCGGTCAGGCAGGCCCCTATAGCTCAGTCGGCAGAGCGTCTCCATGGTAAGGAGAAGGTCAACGGTTCGATTCCGTTTGGGGGCTCCGATGGGTCCGACGGTCCACCTCGCGTGGTCCGGGGCCCGTCCGAGGCGGGATAGCTCAGCTGGTTAGAGCGCACGACTCATAATCGTGAGGTCGCGGGATCGAGCCCCGCTCCCGCTACTGAACATTTCCGCATCACCCAAGACAGACACGTAATTTCGAGAGCAGGTTGCCGTGGCCAGCAAGAGCGCAGACATTCGCCCCAAGATCACCTTGGCGTGCACCGAGTGCAAAGAGCGCAACTACGTCACCAAGAAGAACCGGCGCAACAACCCCGACCGCGTCGAGTTCATGAAGTACTGCCCGCGGGACCGCAAGCACACGCTGCACCGCGAGACTCGCTAGATTTTTGGTCGCGGTTCCTCCTCGATCAGCGAACTCGTTCCTCGTTCCCTGATCGCATCGTCACCACGACATCGGAATCGCCCGAACACGTACCGCTCAATGTGGACTTGTCACGTGCTACAGCACGTGACAAGTCCACATTTCGTGGTAGCAGTGGGTCCTCGATAGGCTCGCGGGCATGCCAGTGAACCCCGAGGTGGCGGGCCGCAGTTACCCGCCGTCACCGCCGTATGTCGTGTCGCGCGCGAAGATCGCCGAGTTCGCCAAGGCGGTCGGCGCCACCGATGAGGCCCACTTCGACCCCGCCGTCGCCAAGCAGCGCGGTTACGCCGATGTGATCGCGCCGCCGACCTTCGCGGTGCTGATCGCCCAGCAGGGCGAGGCGGCCGCGATGATCGACCCCGAGGCCGGCATCGACTTCAGCCGGCTGGTGCACGGCGAGGAGTCCTTCACCCACCACCGGCCGCTGACCGCCGGCGACGAGGTGCAGGCGACCACCACGATCGAGAAGGTCCGGCAGGCCGGCGGCCACTCGATGGTGACGTTGGGCACGCAGCTGACCACCGCCGACGGCGAGGTCGTGACCGACACGACCTCCGTGGTGGTGATCCGCGGTGAATGACCTCAAGCCCGGCGACCAGATCCCGCCGCGCACCGTCCACGTCGACCGCGCCACGCTGGTCCGTTATGCCGGTGCCAGCGGCGACTTCAACCCGATCCACTGGGACGAGCGCTTCGCCACCTCCGTCGGCCTTCCCGACGTCATCGCGCACGGCATGTGGACCATGGGCGCGGCGATCCAGCCGGTCGTGAACTGGCTCGGTGACGCCGGACGGGTCACGTCATACGGCGTGCGGTTCAGCGCACCCGTCCCCGTCTCGTATGACGGGGGCGCCGACATCCAGGTCGGCGGCACCGTGAAGGACGTCACCGACGGCACCGCCACGATCGACATCACCGCCACCCACGGCGACGACAAGGTCCTGGTGCGCGCCCGCGCGACCGTGGCGCTGACGCCCGCGCCGGCACGATCCTGATGCGCGAAGCCGACGGGGTCGAGCTGGCCCCGCTCACCACCATGCGCGTTGGCGGCCCGGCCGACCGGCTGGTCGTCGCCGAGACCACCGACGAGATCGTCGACGCGGTGCGCGAGGTCGACGACGCGGACGAGCAGTTGCTGGTGATCTCCGGCGGCTCCAACCTGGTGATCGCCGACGACGGCTTCCGCGGCACGGTGCTGCGGATCGCCAACACAGGTGTCGAGGTCGAGTCGGCCGACGACTGCGGCGGCGTCCACGTGCGGGTCGCGGCGGGGGAGGAGTGGGACGACTTCGTCGCGCGCTGCTGTGTCGAGGGCTGGTCCGGGGTCGAGGGCCTGTCCGGCATACCCGGACTGGCCGGTGCGACGCCGGTGCAGAACGTCGGCGCCTACGGTCAGGAGGTCGCGCAGACGATCGCCTCGGTGCGGACCTTCGATCGGCAGGAGCAGCGAGTTGTCACCTTCGCGAGCGCCGACTGCGAATTCGCTTACCGTCACTCGCTGTTCAAGGGCACACCCTTCCGCGGCGGCGGTCGCTACGTGGTGCTCGACGTGCTCTTCGCGCTGCGTCCGACGGAGCTGTCGCAGCCGGTCGGCTACGAGGCGCTCGCGCGCGGACTCGACGTGGAGCTCGGCGCTCGCGTGCCGCTCGGCGACGCCCGCGACGCCGTGCTGGAGCAGCGTCGCCGTCGCGGCATGGTGCTCGACCCGGCCGACCACGACACCTGGTCGTGCGGCTCATTCTTCACCAACCCGATCATCAGCGGCAACGCGTTCGAGCAGCTGACCCTGGCTGCCGCCGACCGGTTCGGCGCCGACGCGCCACCGCCGCCGGGGTGGCCGACGGAGGGCACTGGGGTGAAGACGAGCGCCGCCTGGCTGATCCAGCACGCCGGCTTCGACAAGGGCTTCGGTATGCCGGGCCCGGCCGCCCTGTCGACCAAGCACCCGCTGGCGATCACCAACCGCGGCGACGCGAAGGCGGCCGACGTGGCCGCGCTGGCCCGGCAGGTGCGCGACGGGGTGCTGGACGCGTTCGGAGTCGAGTTGGTCAACGAGCCGGTGTTCGTCGGCCACGAGCTGTAGCCCGCGCGAAAGTCTCCCCGCGAAGGCGCGAGTGGTGCGACGATGGAAGTCGGTCGCGGGCGCCGCGGCGGCACATCGCGACCGGAGGAGGTCGCGATGATGCGCCTGGCCCAATACGCGTTGGCCTGCATCGCCCCGGCGGCCGTGCTGCTCGGCTGTGAGCGCGCGGCGCGAGTGATGAGCGGTGAGGCCGCCTGGCCCTGGCAGCCCCAACCCGGGCGCGGCAGCGCGCCCGACTTGCCGGTGCGGCCGGTGCACGACATCGCCCAGCTCACCGCGGACCTCACCCGGCTCTACGCCGAGCTCGGCGTGCTGCGCACCTCGAGCGCGGCGGCCCGGGTGCACCGCCTCAAGGCGACCACGCTCGCCTACGACGACGTGCTCGAAACCTGTTGCCGCTCCTTGCAACTGGACGACCTCCCGCCGCGCCCGTGGTCGGCGGTCGACCGGTTGGAGGTCGAGGCGAGCCTGGAGTCGGCCGGGCTCAGGTGGTGAGCCAGGCGTCGATGTCGCGCTTGGCGGCCGCTCGCACGTCGTCGGGCGCGAGTGACGCGTCGACCGATGCCCGTGCCAGGCCGGCGAGCTCGGCATCGGTGAAGTCGTGGTCCGCGCGCGCCGAGCGGTATTGGTCGCCGAGTCGGTGACCGAAGAGCAGCGGGTCGTCGGCGCCCAGCGCGACCTGCGCGCCGGCGTCGACCAGCCGCCGCAGCGGCACGTCGGTGGGGGCCGGGTAGACGCCGAGTGCGACGTTGGATCCGGGGCAGACCTCGAGCGCGATGCCGGAGTCGACCACCCGTCGGAGCACCGCGTCGGACTCGGCGGAGCGCACGCCGTGGCCGAGCCGGGTCGGGTCCAGTGAGTCGAGGGTCTCGCTGACCGCCTGCGGGCCGAGCAGTTCGCCCGCGTGCGGCATCCGCGCCAGACCGGCCTTCCGGGCGATCGCGAAGGCCGGCGCGAAATCTGTTGTGGTGCCGCGGCGTTCGTCGTTGGACAGGCCGAATCCGACCACGTCGCCCGGCCGGTCGCCGGCGTGGTGCGCGGCCAGGCGAGCGAGCGTGCGCGCGTCCATCGGATCGCGTAGCCGCGACGCCGCGACGATCACTCCGACCCCGACCGGCAGCTGCGCACTCGCCGCGCGTGCCTCGTCGAGCACGATCTCCAAGGTGGGGGTGATGCCGCCGAGCCGCGCAGCGTAGGACGTCGGGTCGACCTGGATCTCCAGCCACCGCGAACCTTCCGCGGCGTCGTCCTCGGCGGCCTCCCGGACGAGGCGCCGCAGGTCGGACTCGTCCTGCACGCAGGCGCGAGCTGCGTCATACAGCCGTTGAAAGCGGAACCAGCCGCGCTCGTCCTTGGCCGACAGCTTCGGCGGCCAGCCGCCCTGCAGCAGCGCTTCGGGCAGCCGCAGCCCGTGCTTGTCGGCGAGGTCGTGCAGGGTCGCGATCCGCATCGACCCGGTGAAGTGCAGGTGCAGGTGGGCTTTGGGCAGCGTCGTGACATCACGCTCCCTTTTCGGCATACGCCAGAACCTAGCGCGCCCGACTTCCTAGACTCGATGGGATGCGGCCACTGCAGCAATTCGTCGAGCATCTCGCGGGGCGGCTCTCGGCGCCGCTGCTCGTCGTCGGACCCGCGGGTGACCTGGTCGCCTACTCCTCCCATCCGCCGTATGACGATCCGCTCGCAAGCGAAGCGATCCTGTGCCGGGCCGCACCCGCGGCACTGCGGGCCCTGCTCGACCAGCAGCGCGGGAGCGACGAGGGCGCCTGGTCGATCGGGCACACGTCGGCCGGTGCCGAACGCTTCGCGATCCCGCTGCGGCACGACGATCTCCTGTGCGGCTACCTGATCGGCTCCACCGCCCCCGATGATGGCGCGCAGCCGGTGATCGACGAATTGTGTGCCGCCGCACACGAACTCGCGCTCGGCCTGATCGTCTTCCGTAAGGAGCGGGACACCAGCCGCGGCGACGAGCGGCGCGCGATCCACGACCTGCTGTCGACCGATTCGGTGGTCCGGCACGACGCGACGCTGCGCATCCAGGAGCAACGCTGGATCAAGGCCGCACCCGTCACCGCGGTTGTCGTTGCGGTGCGCATGACCGACGGGTCCGCGGACGACGCCCGCATCCAGGTCTCGCTCGCGGTCGAGGACGTGCGCGACCGCTTCCCGGCCCGCTCGGTGATCTCATTGCCCGGGCCTGACCACGGCGTGCTGCTGCTCGCAACCGACGACCCGGAGGTCGTCGCGCGCGCCGCGCAGACCGCGCACGACCGGCTCGGCGAGAAGACCGCGCTGGTCGGGGTCGGCCGCGCCGTCGATCGCCTCGGCGACAGTCGCGAGTCGTTCCTGCAGGCGCTGCGCGCGGTCCGGGTCGAGTCGGTCGACCCGACCGGCAGCCCGCGGGCGTTCGCCGACCTGGGCGTCTACGAGTTGCTCACCGGCCTCGCCGAACCGGAACTGCACACCGCGATGGGTGCTGCCGTCATACGGCTGCTGGAGCACGAGGAGACCCAGGCCGCATCGCTTGCCGCGACGCTGGAGACCTATCTCGACCTCGGTGGCGACGCCCGCGCCGCCGCCGAGGCGCTCTATGTGCACCGGGCCACGCTCTATCAGCGGCTGCGCCGGATCGAGCAGGTGACCGACGTCGACCTGGCCGACGGACGGGCCCGCCTGGCCTGCCATCTCGGGATCAAGGCGGCCCGCCTGCTCGGCCGCTACGACAGGGCGGGTTGAACCCACGGCGACGCGGTCTGCGCGGTGGTGCCGTCGGTGCCGGCGACCGCGCGGCCGCCCTGCAGCACCAGCGCCAACTTGGCAGTGTCAGTGAAGACCTCGACGTCGTCCAGCGGCGACTCGCTCCAGAAGCACAGGTCGGCGACCTTGCCGACCTCGACGGTCCCGATCGTGTCCTCGAGCCGGCAGATGCGGGCGTTGTCGCGGGTGGCCGACACCAGCGCCGCCATCGGGTCCTCGATCTTGGCCCGCAGCACCAGCTCCATGGCCCGCTCCCGCTGCCGGGGCCCGGTGATGTCGGCGCCGAGCCCGAGCAGAACGCCTGCCTCGCGGGCGAGCGGCACCACCTCGGACATCCCGGCGATCAGGCGCTCGGTCACCGAGAACTGCTTGAGGTAGGCGTCAGCGCCCTGGCCGCCGCGCTCGCGGACCTTCTGCGAGCGCTCGCGCAGGATCTCGCCCGGCGCAAGGGTCGGCACCAGCGCGACCTCCTTCTCGGCGAGCAGCTCGGCCACCTCCCGGTTGACCTCGCTGCCGTGCTCGATGCACTTCACGCCCGCCTCGACCGCGGCCAGCAGCCCGGCATTGTTGTGCGCGTGCACGGTCACGTAGGTGCCGCGTGCCTCCGCCTCCTCGACCGCGGCGCGCACCTCGGGCACGGTGAACTGGGTGTCGCTCGGGTTGGTCCCGACGGTGATCACCCCGCCGGTGACGCACATCTTGATCAGGTCGGCGCCCCGGCGGAACGTCTCGCGGACGTTCCGGCGCACCTCGTCAGGGCCGTCGCTCAGCATGGACGCCGTCCGCAGGCCGACGATCTGGTGGCAGTCGAACAGCTCGGTCGGCTCGAACCGGGGACCCATCTGACCGTGCCCGCCGGTCTGGCACTGCACCGGTCCGGAGGTGAGCACCCGGGGGCCGCGCAGCCGCCCGCGCCGGATCAGGTCGGGCACCGGGCCTTCGAGGCCGCCCACGTCGCGGATGGTGGTGAAGCCCGCGTCCAGTGCGTCCGAGCAGGCCTCGAAGATGTCGCGCGCGGTCTCGGCGACCGACACGTCCAGGCGCATGGTGGCATCGATGTCACTGGCCAGGCCGAGGTGGGAGTGCGCGTCGATCAGGCCTGGGGTGAGGAAGCGCCCGGCGCAATCCACGACGTCGGCGCCGTCTCCACCGATGCCGAGTGCGCCCGTGTCGGCGCCGGATTCGACCGCGCCGATCGTGCCGTCATCGTCGACCCGCACGTGGGACCGCTCCTGCGCGGCCGCCCCCGTACCGTCGATCAGGGTCAGGTTCGTGTACCAGGTCGCCACGGTTGCTCCTTCGTCGTAGTGGGCTGCCAGGCTCGCCCTTGTCCGGTGACCTGCGTCATACCTAGGTGTCGCCGACTTCGGCGCGCGTGCGCGACAGTCGTCGCGGCACGCATGCTGCCCCGACGTATGTCGTGCCGGGCCCGGACAAGACGCGACTCTGGTCGATCGCAGTGATCCACGTCACACCTGCACCCTGTTCTGCAACTCGCAGCAGAAGGAGCAGGCGATGACCACCACCTCTTCAGCCGTCACGGCACGGCGGACCGTGCTCGGAGCATCGGCGGGCAATGTCGTCGAATGGTTCGACTTCCTGCTCTACGGCTTGTCGGCGACGACGATCGCGATGACCTTCTTCCCCGGTGAGAACCCGTCCGACGGGCTGCTCGCGACCTTCGCGGTGTATGCCGTGGCCTTCGCCGCCCGCCCGCTCGGCGCGATCGTCTTCGGTCGCATCGGCGACCGCTTCGGGCGGCGGCGGGCACTGACCGCGTCGATCCTCATCATGGGCGCCTCGACGGCCGCGATCGGTTTGCTGCCGTCGCACGAGAGCGTTGGCGCGCTCGCACCGGCGCTGCTACTGCTCTGCCGGTTGGTGCAGGGCTTCAGCGCCGGGGGCGAGTTCGCCGGTGCACTGACCTTCGCGATGGAGCACCTGCCGGGCCGGCGCGGCTTCTGGATGGGCGTCGTGGCGTCCTCGACCTGGATCGGCAGCGTGCTCGCGACGCTCACTCTGCTGCTGCTGCACTACGCGGGCGCCGGCGCCAACGGCTGGCGCTACGGCTTCGTCGCCGGTGGTGTGCTCTCGCTGGTCGGGCTGGTGATCCGAGCCAGGCTGGCCGAGACGCCGACCTTCACCGAGATGAAGGAGACCGGCGAGGTGAGCAAGACGCCGCTGCGCGACGCGTTGCGCGACACCAAGCGGCTTGCGGTCGTACTGGTCTTCTTCGCGCTCACCTCGGTGCTCGGCCACATGGCGACCGGCTACCTGCCGACCCACCTGACCAAGTCGGTCGGCCTCACGCCACTGCGGATGCTGTGGTCGATGGCCGCACTGTTCGCGATGATCGCCGTGCTGGCACCGCTGATCGGCTACTTGACCGACCAGCACGGTCGGCGGCCGCTGATGCTCGCGTCGGTCGCGTTCGGCACGGTGACGGTGATCCCGGCTTACCTGTTGCTCGACCACGGCGGCACCGGCGGTCTGTGGCTGGCGCTGATCCTCTTCGCGATCGGCACAGCGGGTGTGGTGTCGGCGGGTGCGGTGTGTGTGCCGGAGCTGTGGCCGCCGCACGCCCGCTACACCGGTGTCGGGCTGACCAACCAGGTCGGTCTGGCGGTCTTCGGGGGCACCGCACCGTTGGTCAGCGACTGGCTGGTGGAGGTGACCGGGTGGTCCTCGTCGCCGTCGGTGTATGCCGTGGCCGTCGCCATACCGGCGATCGTCGTGTTGACCATGTGGCTGCCGGAGACCCGGCCGGGTGCCACGCCGTCGACGGCGGCCGAGCGCAAGCCCAAGCCGTCGACGGCGTGACGTCCTACTTCAGGCGTAGCTGCTGAGTGGCGGGGTTTGCGGCGGCCGCGGCCGGATTCCCAGCAGTGCCAACCCAATTGCGGTAGGGCTGGGTGCGCGCGGCCGCTCCTGCAGTGCCGTTCAGGTCCAGCGCCAGGCCGCTGTAGCGGTTGACCAGCCGCAGGTTGCCGCGGTCGTCCGACAAGAGGAACCACTGCTGCCCTGCGCTCGGTCCGGACGCCGTCGCCGTGCCGAGCGTGACCGGCGCACCCCAGGCGCGACCGGCGGTGCTGCTGCTGTCGACGCCCAGCAGTTGACCCGACTGCAGGTTGCGCACGGTGTAGGCGCCATCGCCGGTCGGCACGAACCGCCAGCGCGCCCGCGCCGTCCGGTCGCCGGTCGACACGACCGCCTGGTCGGTGCCCTTGCCCTGACTCAGCACACCACCGGATCGGGAAATCAACTGGTGTGGCTTGTTGGTCGCCACCGGCGCCGAGGCGGGGGCGGACGAGTCGATGGTGATCGTCGCGAAGTCACCGTCGGAGCCGCCGGCGCAGGCGATCGAGCAGTAGCTGCGGAAGGTCTTGCCGACGGTGTTGCCCTGCGTCTTGCTCACCGGGTCGATGAACCAGCGATACCAGGAGCTGGTCTGGTAGGTCGGGCCGGTGTCACCGATCAGGGTCCACCGCGGGTTGGCCAGGTCGTCGGTGGCGTAGATCTTCTGCGGGGTGTCGTCGACCTGCCGCTCGGGCGTGCCGATGTACTTGCCGAGGTAGGCGTTCCAGGTGATGTTCAGGATGAACAGGTCGGAGTTCGGCGGCATCGTGCCGGCCGCCTGCTGTTGCTTCCAGGTGCCGGGATTCTGCGGGTCGTACTCCTTGGCCGGGTCGGTGTAGCCGGTCGGTGACGTCTGCACCGAGACGACGTTGCTCTCCTTGCCGCCGACGCCCGGCTGCTGCCATTTGCCGTCGTAGTACTTCTGCCAGGATCCGGTCGCCATCTTGGCGGAGATCGGGGCCCGAGCGACGTGCTCAGTGAACCCGCCCCAGCTGCCGCCCTTGTCGACGATCCGCGAGCCGTAATAGACGTAGAAGTAGCCCGACTTCTGGTCGATGAACAGCCGCGGGTCCCCGTCGCCGTAGTAGTAGGTCTGCTGCGGGAACGCGGCTGTGTCGCCCCGCTTCACGCTGTATGGCGAGCTCAATGCCTGGCCCTTGATCTGCCAGGTCTTGCCCTGGTCGGTGGACACCGCGTAGTCGATCGCGTCGTAGTGCAGCCCGTCGCCGAACGGCTGCGGGGTGAATTCGTTGTGCACCAGCCCGACCCAGTCGCCGGTGTCCGGGTCGACCCAGGTGCCGACCAGGTCGCAGTAGTTGGCGAGGGCATAGCGGCTCGGCGCCGGCGCCTTGGTCGCGATCCGGCCGGTCGGGCCGTTCAGGCAGCGCCATACCGTGTCGTCGTTGCGGTCCTGCGGGTTGGCCGGGTCGGCCGAGGTGCTCAGCGGGACGTCCTTGGCGGCGTTGTCCATGTCCGTGCCGCGGTAGAACTCCCACTCATGCGGGTCGTTCGCGCCATACAGCGCGGCGGACTGCTGGAAGTAGAACTGGCCGTTGCTGTCGACGAACGGGAACGCGGGGGTGTCGGTCGGGTAGCGGTACTGCCCGATGGTGCCCGTCGTGACGGTGTATGACGGCGCGGGCGCAGGTGCCGCCTGCGCGGCGGGCAAGGTGCCGGCGGCCAGCGCCAGCCCGGCCGAGCAGGCGCCGATGGTGAGCAAGCGGTGACGGAGATCCATAGTCATCGAGACTAGGCCGCTCATGACGTTAGTTGACCGATAGCGATCAAAAACTTCAGCAAGAATCATCGGTGTGCGATCTCGTCGGCGTCACTGTCGGCGCCACCCCGGGCGGCGGAACCTCCTGCGGCGCTCGCCGGTTGGCCTTGGTGACGGCCGGTCGCGTACACTCGCACTTCGGGTGGTTGACGACAACCAAGCTGAGTCATGTCCGCTTTCCAACCGGCGGGCATTGGCCAGTGCTGAAGGGCACTAGCTCAATTGGCAGAGCACCGGTCTCCAAAACCGGGGGTTGGGGGTTCAAGTCCCTCGTGCCCTGCAAGACGTAGAACAACCGGCGGAAGTAAGGATCATCGTGAGCACGAGCACCGCGTCCAAGCGCGGCTCGGCCGAGGGCAAGTCAGCCTCGGGCGGCTTCTTCGCGAAGATCATCCTGTTCATCCGCCAGGTGATCGACGAACTGCGCAAGGTGGTGCGGCCCACTCGTGACGAGTTGGTCAACTACACGCTCGCGCTGATCGTCTTCCTGGCGCTGATCATGGCGTTCGTGGTCGGCCTCGATCAGTTGATCGTGCGGCTGATCAGCTGGGTGTTCGGCGGCTGACGCACGGGCATCACCCGCCGGGTCCACGCGATCCGGCGGCACAACCGCGAGATATATCAAGGGAAGCAGGGCAATGACAGGCGAGTGGACCTCCGAGCACCAGGTCGAGGACCCGCAGGAGCGGGACATCGAGGTGCAGACCGAGGACGCCCAGGCGCAGGCGTGGGACGCCGACCTCGAGGCCGAGGATGCCCAGGACGCCGACGCGTTGGACCTTGCCGACGACGACACCCACGAGGCGGACGCCGACGACATGCTCGAGGGCATGGAGAACGACCTGGACGTCGCCGACGGTGACAGCGACACCGAGCAGGCCGAGGACGCCACCCGCGAAGGCGCCAACCCCGAGGACCCGGCCGAGATCGAGGCGATCAACCTCGACGGTGACGAGGCCGAGGACACCGGCGACGTGGACGACGACCAGGCCGCTGCCGAGCTGGTCGCCGACGACCCGCAGATCGACGCCGAGATCGCCGAGGCGGACGCCGACTCCGCTGCCGAGGCGGACGCCGAGCGCGACGAGGACGAGGTCGACGGGGCCGAGACCGACGACGAGGCCGAGGCCGAGGTGGCCGGCGAGGCTGCCGATCTGGGTGAGGACGTCGCCGCTGACGACGCGGCCGGGTCGGGCGAGGACGCCCCGGAGGAGGACGCCGAGGAGCCGGCGCTCACCGCCGAGGAGCAGCGCGCCGCCTTCATCGCCGACCTGAAGTCGCAGTTCGGCGATTGGTATGTCATCCACTCCTACGCCGGCTACGAGAAGCGGGTGAAGGCCAACCTGGAGACCCGCATCACCAGCCTCAACATGGAGGACTACATCTTCGGCGTCGAGGTGCCGATGGAGGAGTTCACCGAGATCAAGAACTCCCAGCGCAAGACCGGCACCCGCGTGCGGATGCCCGGCTACGTGCTGGTGCGGATGGACCTGACCGACGAGAGCTGGGGTGCGGTGCGCCATACCCCGGGTGTGACCGGCTTCGTGGGCAACGCCCACCAGCCGTCGCCACTGTCGATCGACGAGGTCGTCACGATGCTCAACCCGGTGTTCGAGGACACCACGACCGAGGCGCCCGCGGGTGCCGCCGCCGGCACGCCGGCCGCTACCTCGGCCGGGAAGTCCAGTGCGCCGGTCGACGTCGACTTCAGCGTCGGCGAGTCGGTCACCGTCATGGAGGGCCCCTTCGAGACGCTGCCCGCCACGATTTCCGAGATCAACACCGACACCCAGAAGCTCAAGGTGCTGGTCTCGATCTTCGGCCGGGAGACCCCGGTCGAGCTCGCCTTCAACCAGGTCGCCAAGATCTGAGCCGAAGGCAACACCCGCCCGCGAGGAATGCTCGTCCGGGCTACTGCAACCGGGTCATCGCCCACGGCGTAGGCCCACGGAAAAGGAACATCAAGAGATATGCCTCCCAAGAAGAAGGTCGCCGGCTTCATCAAGCTGCAGATCCAGGCCGGTCAGGCGACACCTGCCCCGCCGGTTGGTCCCGCGCTCGGTCAGCACGGCGTCAACATCATGGAGTTCGTCAAGGCGTACAACGACGCCACGGCGGACAAGCGCGGCAACGTCATCCCGGTCGAGATCACGGTCTACGAAGACCGGTCCTTCACCTTCATCACCAAGACCCCGCCGGCCGCTGAGCTGATCAAGAAGGCTGCGGGCGTCGCCAAGGGCTCGGGCGAGCCGCACAAGACCAAGGTCGGCAAGCTGACCAAGGACCAGGTGCGCGAGATCGCGGAGATGAAGATGCAGGACCTCAACGCCGGCGACATCGACAACGCCGCACGCATCATCGCCGGGACCGCCCGGTCGATGGGCATCGACGCGGAGGCCTGAGCCTCCTCGTCATACCCGTGGAAGGGCTGCTTCAGCCCGCACAACCACAATCCCACTAGGAGAACCACATGAAGCACAGCAAGAACTACCGGGCCGCGGCCGAGCAGATCGACCGCGACAAGGTGTACGCCCCGCTGCAGGCGGTGCGTCTGGCCAAGTCCGGTGCCAAGACCAAGTACGACTCGACCGTCGAGGTGGCGTTCCGTCTCGGTGTCGACCCGCGCAAGGCCGACCAGATGGTGCGCGGCACCGTCAACCTGCCGCACGGCACCGGTAAGACCGCCCGCGTGCTGGTCTTCGCCAACGGTGACAAGGCCGCGGCGGCCGAGGCTGCCGGCGCCGACTTCGTCGGCTCGGACGACATGATCGACAAGGTCGCCGGTGGCTGGACCGACTTCGACGCGGTCGTTGCCACCCCTGACCTGATGGGCAAGGTCGGTCGCCTCGGTAAGGTGCTCGGCCCGCGTGGTCTGATGCCGAACCCGAAGACGGGCACGGTGACCATGGATGTCGCCAAGGCCGTCTCCGACATCAAGGGCGGCAAGATCGAGTTCCGCGTGGACAAGCACTCCAACCTGCACTTCATCATCGGCAAGGCCTCGTTTGACGAGAAGGCGCTGGTGGAGAACTACGCAGCAGCGCTGGAGGAGATCCTGCGTCTGAAGCCGGCCGCCTCCAAGGGCCGCTACATCTCGAAGGCGACGATGTCGACCACGATGGGCCCGGGCATCCCGCTCGACGCCTCGGTGACGCGCAACCTGCTGGCCGAGGACGCCGCTGCGACTCAGGAAGCCTGAGTTAAGGTTCTAGGTCAACACAAACCGGCCGCTCGCCCCTTGCGGGGTGGGCGGCCGGTTTGTGTTGGTATGCCGGATCGGTGCGCCGGTGTGCTCGGTGCGCCGGTGTGCTCGGTGCGCCGGTGTGCTCGGTATGCCGGTGTGCTCGGTGCGCCGGTGTGCTCGGTATGCCGGTGCATTCGCACGACCCGGGTCGGGGCTGGGAGGGGCGACCTCACGGCAGGCCCGGATCGCCGATCACCGAACGCTCTTGCGTGCTGATCGAGGACGCCGCGTGATCCCGTTGGCCCAGTCCTTCCCGCGCTGATCGAGTAGGCCGAGCCGCCGCTTGCCCGCTGGTCGAGTAACCGGCCCCTCCCGAGGCTGATCGAGTAGGTCGAGCCGCTAGGCGGGGCCGTATCGAGATCAGCGGTCCGTTAGTCGGCGGGGTGGGTGAGGTAGGTGTGCCCGGCGGGGCTGGTCCAGGTGCACACGCCGTCGGGTGTCATGGTGACGGTCCAGCCTGCTTCGTGTTTGGCGCGGTGGTGGTGTCGGCAGAGGCATTGCAGGTTGTGGGCTGCGGTGGGTCCGTCCGGGTAGGGGGTGATGTGGTCGAGGTCGGTGAGTGTTGCGGGTTGGGTGCAGCCGGGGAATCGGCAGTGTTGGTCGCGGGCGCGGACGAATCGTGCCAACCGGGTGCCGGGGGTGTAGGTCTGGTTGGCGGTTTCGGCCACCGTGCCGGTGTCGGCGTTGACCAGGGCGCGGGTGAGTTTGGTGCCGAGCAGGTCGGTGAGTTCGCGGATCGCATCGGCGGGGATGACCCCGACACCGGGGACGTGTGCGTCGCCGAGCCGGTACTGCGCGGGGTCCGCAGTGGGAGCGGGAGTTTCACTGGGTGTGAACTGCTGGGAGCGGATCCGACCGGGTGGTGGCCGGGTGCCGGTCCGTGGTGCGGCCCCGAGCACCATCGCTTTGAGTTGGCGTTCGGCCTCACTGATCGGGCGGCAACTGGTCGGGCGGCAGGTGCCGAGGTCGAGGACGACCGGGTTGATCGGGAGCATGAACTCCCGCAGCGCAGGCGGTCGCACCTTCCCCGTGCTTGTTTCGCGGGCCGGGCCGGTCGCCTCAACGGCCCCGGTCGCGTCCCCTCTGTCCGCCGTTGTGGTGGTGGCGGCGGGGTGGAAGGGGACGTGCAGGACGAGTTCGGTGGTCACGTGCGCGTTGGACAACAGCAGGTCCGTCAGGGCATCGACCCGGCACTCGCCCAATGTTTTGGTTGTCGTGGTTGTCTCGTGCAGGGTCTTTGCGTGGGTGTTGACCGCGGTCATGAGTTGCGCCGCGTCCAACGCGGGCAGGACGGCGGTGAGGGTGGACATGCCTGCCTCCCAGTGGGGTGCGACGGTCACGTCGGTGGACTCTCGTCGTCGTGCCGCCGATGCTTGGTCGGATGCGACGGGTGCGTGCTGGGTTAGCAGGCGCCCGGTGCGGCGGCGCAGTTTCGTCGATGTCGAGGTCTCCGGGGCGCTGGCCAGGATCTCGGCTTCAATGGTTGCGGCGAGGTCGACCGGACAATCAGCCGCCTCGGGTGTGCCGGTTGCCGGGATTGCGTCGGCGAGGGTGTCGCTGACCGCGATCACTTTCCGTCCCTCCAGCTCCCCGGTTCCGGCCTGGTGGAGCAGCAGCGGCGTGTAGCGGACGCTCTCGACCGCTTGGCTCAGCCGCAGACTGGTTTGCCGGTCGGTCCACCCCAACCGGGCACCGACTTCCAACGGTGTCCACGTGTCGGGACTTTCGGGGTGTTTGTCGTATTCGCGTTGCGCGAGTTGGTCCAGCCGCAGGGTTTGGGTGGCCCAGGCGGAGTTTTGCACCTGTTGGGTGGCGAGCACCTGATCGAGCAGCTCGCCATCCGAAAGACCCGTGCCGCCGCCTGGTGTGCCGTCGCCCTGTGTGCTGTTGGCGTCGTGGCGGGCGTTGTTGAACGCGGCGCGGAGCAGCGTGTGTGCTGCCTGCAGGAGTTCGCTGGTGGTGGCAGCGGTGATCACCTGGTTGGTGAGTGCCTGCTGCAGCTGGGACATGCGTCAATCATACACGTGTTCGATGTGGTTGGGAAGGGTGCACAAGGCTGAATCGTGTGTGTTTCCAGTGTGATTCGTGGGATCACGAACGGGGTTGTCAGTGGCGGGTGGGATGGTCCTGGTTCGCTCTACTCGACCACCGCCAACGGAAGGTTGCAGAAGGGGGCACGATCAGGTGCGTGGCGAGATCACTGAGCGGGGCGAGGGGCCGCGTGAGCGGCCCTATGCAGCGAAGCGGAGCGCTAGCGGAGCGAAGCGGAGTGAGGCCGCGAGGGCGGTCCCTCGTCCCGCGGTCCCACCCGGTCGCACAACGCAATGAGGTGAGTCGCGAGATCACTGAGCGGGCGAGGGGTCGCGTGAGGAGGCCTATGCAGCGGAGCGCAGTGGTCTCGATACGGGCTCCCCCGCTTCGCTCCTCCGCCCTACTCGACCACCGCCGAGACCTTCGCTGCTTCGCCCCACTCGACCGGCGCCAGGGGCCGCCCCACTCGGTCGCACACGCCAGGCTCAGAAGTAGTCGCGGATGTGCGTCGGCGTGGAGCAGAGTGCATCCCAGGCGGCATCGTCGTTGCTCGGGCCCGACAGTAGCCCGGCCCGGCGCAACTGGGCACAGCGGAGCGCGCCGCCATACAACGCCGCGAGACCGCGGGCGGTGAACGTCGGACCGGCCGCGGATTCGGTGCTGCTGCAACTGATCTCGCCACCGCGGACGGCGAGCTGATAGCTGCCGTCGACTCCGTCGGCATACCCGCCGGTCACCCGGAACCTCAGTGTCGCGCTGAGTGCGGCGCTTGGCACGCGCGCCTGGAGCGCGCCAGCTACGTCGAGAATCGCCAGCATGTAACGGTGTTCGTCGACCACCTTCCCGGTGTCACCCGGGAGCACACTCATCACGGGATCGGGCAATGAGGTCTCGACGCGCACCCGCCCGGCGACGGACGAGAAGCTGCCGAGCATCCGCCACAGGGCACGAGCAGCGTCCGGGGAGGCGGCGAGCAGGTCGTACACCTCGATGACGCCCACTGCGGGGTCGGCGCTGACGCCGCGCTTCCACCAGGCGCAGCCGACCGGGCCAGTGGCGTCCTCGGCGATCGTCACCGCCGTGACGTCGTCGAACATGCTCTCGGCGAAGGTCGGCTCGGACGGCCCGCCGCGGGTGAGCGGGCCCAGCAGGTCCGACGCCCACGATGTGTAGAGCGCGCGGAGCATATCGAGATCTGCGGGCGTGGCACGACGGAGCGAAATACCTTCTGCCGGAGGCAGATTGGCCAGCGGAGCAGACGCGAACTCCAGCGTCGTCAACGCACCGACCAACTCATAACCGAACCGGCGGTAGATCCCGGGAGCGGTCGGGTAGAGCGTCGAGATGGGCTGGCCAACCTCCCGCGCCCGTGCGAACGCCGAGTCGAAAAGCATTGACAGCAGGCCCATCCCGCGCTCCTCGGCGCGCACGGTGACCCCGGCAATGCCAAGTGTCGGGATCGTCCGCCCGCCCGGCAGGTGCGACTCGTAATCACGGCAGCGCACCTTCGCGACCAGCGAATCACCGTGCCAGGCACCAAAATTCACGCACCCCTTCGGCGGGTATGGCGCAGGCTCCGCCGGGGCTGGGGTGCCGATCGGACGCTCGCCGAACGCCTCGATCGACAGCCCTAGGTCGGCGTCTCGGTCGGCGGCGGTGAGCTGGCGGATGCTGATCGACATACCGCCAACCTACTCAAGGTTGCAGCGGCAGCTTCCCGCATCCGGACTGCACGGGCTGACCGGCGAGGCGGCCCTTCATCCAGGACAGCGCGCCGGGCAGACCCTCGACCATGCCGGCAAGGTGATGGATCGCCGCCTTGTCACCCGTCGGGTCGGGCAGTCCGAACGGTGTGTAGGTCACGTTGGCGCCCTTGGCGCACCAGTCGACCGCGAGCTGCCGCACCTGCGGGTGCGGCACCGTGCCGTCACCGACGTCCGAGGTGACCAATACCGGTGCGGCCGGCCGGGATCGGCCGATCCGCTGCTCGTCGAGCACCTGCTTCGCCGCAGGGTTGGCGGCGATGATGTCGCTCATACTCTTGCCGCTCGTCGTCCAGGACGAGGTCTTACGGAATGCGTAGGAGCTGATCGTGTCGCCGATGCACTGGGTCGAGATGTCCTGCAACGCGGCGCGACCGGCGGCGTTGATGTTCGCGTCGATCACCGGGCGTATCTGCGGATAGGACTGGGCAAAACCGTTGAGCGAGTAGCCGATGACGCCGGCGATCAGGTTGCCGTCGATGCCCTTCAGAGTCGTGGCAAGGTCGGCAGGAGGGGCGCCGGCATACGCGCCCTTGAGGGGCACGTCAGGGGCGTAACCCGGCTGCAACTCGGCCGCCGACGCGGCCGCGCCGCCACCCTGGCTGTAACCCCACGCGCCGATGGGCGTGTTCGCCGGCATGCCGAGCGACCGCACCGCACGTGCGGCGTCGAGCAGGGCATGCCCTTGGTCGACCCGGTTGACGTAGGTGTGCAACCGGTCGGTGGCGCCGAGTCCGACATAGTCGGTCAGCGCGATGGAGTAGCCCTGGTTGAGCAGGGTCGACATCTGAGTCATGTCGTAGTTGATGCCGAAAGTGTTGCCGTCGGAGCCGATGCCGAGCACGACCGGATGCTCCAATCCGTATGACGGGGCGCACTGATCGCCCTGCCCGATGGTGCCGACCGCGAACGCCACGACCGGCCGCGGCCCGCTGCCGGTCCACGGCTTGGTCGACTGGATGTACGCGCCGGTGACCGCGACCGGCTTGCCGGACGAGTCGATGGAGGAGTACATCATCCGAGTTGCCTTGCCGGGAAAGACAACTGGCAGATTGACCGCGAGCGGCATCGGCTCGGAGCGGATCAGCGTGCCCGGTGTGGCCGGCACGCTCGCGGGGGCGTTGTAGAAGGCGGGGATCTCGACACCGCGCGAGGTCTCAGCCGAGGCGGGTGCGCTCAGCGAGAACGCAGCGGCACCCACCGTGCCGAGAGCGACGGACGACGCGAGCAGCGATCGGGTGAACGGGGAACGGGCGGACAGGCGCATGACGAATCCTCCACGGGTGTGTCCTGGGTCACCATCATGTTACTGATCCGTAACCGCGAATGGCGGTTTGCGGGCCGCCGATCGGGCGCGCTCAGCCGGTGTGGACGACCGCCTCGCCATACAGCCGCGTGGAGAATGACGACAGGTAGGCGCTCTGATCGCCGCCGCGCAGGTCGTAGGTCAGAAACAGCCCGTAGCCGTCGCTCACCGTCCGCGTGGCGAACGACGCGGCCGTCGACGACGGGGTCTCGGACAGTTTCACGGCCGCGGGGGAGAGCGCTGCCTTGCCCATGCCGGGCACGTTCGGCACCGAGTAGGTGCCGTAGATCGCGTTGCCGCACAGGTCGATCGACGCGCCGGCCTGCACGCCGTTGTAGGTGGTGCGGGACGCTGCCGGGCCGTAGTAGTAGAAGCTGATCAGCTTGTCCGGCATCGCCCGTCGCAGGGCGGTGACCAGCTGCACGAACGACGAGGCGTTGGGCTGACCGGTGCCGTTCACGCCGTAATCGGCGTATTCGTCGTCGAAGTCGATGCCGTCGAGATCGTAGCGGTCGACGATCGCGGCCAGTTGCCCGGCGAACGCCGACGCAGCCTCCTCGGTCGGGAAGTTGCAGACGCCTGCACCCTGGTGATTGCCGAGCACGGACAGCAGCACCTTGATGCCGCGCTGCTGCAAGGGCCGGATCTGGGTTGCCGCGTTGTCGAGCGTCGCCTGCACCTGCGGGTTGCAATAGAGGTATGCCGCGGTGCCGTCGTAGTTGATGTTGGCGGCGAAGATCACCGCGACGTCGAAGAGCGGAGCACCGCTGCCGGCGAGCGAGTAGCGGCCGGCGTTGGCCAGCTCGTTGGAGTTGACCTCGACGTAACAGATCGTGCGCGGCCCGGACTTGGCGCCGGCGCCGCACGCGCGTGCGGACGGCGCGGCGACGACGCTCCCGGCGAGGGCGATGCCGGGGACGGCGGCGAGCAGGGAGCGACGGGAGACGGGGTGGGGCACGGCGGCCTCCTTGGTGCGGGAACCGTTGGTGCCTCACGAATGTACCGGTTTAGTTGCGATGCGTCGCCGGGTCGAGGTTCAGGATTCGGTAAAGCTTGCGGGCGGGGAAGCGCCGTCAGTCCTCGTCGTAGGCCGCGAGCAGCTGATCCGCGGCAGCGGTGGCGAGGAGCGTGCCGTCGAGCACGTCCCGACGTACCTGCTCCCGGATCGCGGCCACGCTGGGGGAGTGCCGCAGCCGTTGCTCGAACTCGTCGCGCACGAGTGCCCACGCGAAGTCGAGTTGCTGCTGCGCCCGCTTCTCGGCGAGCCCCTGCTCACCGAGCGAATCCCGGTGCCGCACAACGCGATCCCAGACTTCGTCGATGCCCTCTCCGGTGAGCGCTGAGCAGGTCAGCACCGGCGGGATCCAGTCGTCACCACTGCGCACCAGCCGCAGCGCGGCGAAGAGGTCCTTGGCTGCCGCCGAGGCCTCGACCACCCGGTCGCCGTCGGCCTTGTTGACCGCCACCACGTCGGCGATCTCCAGGATGCCCTTCTTGATGCCCTGCAGCTGATCGCCGGTGCGGGCGAGGGTGAGGAAGAGGAAGGTGTCGACCATGCCGGCGACGGTGACCTCGGACTGCCCGACGCCCACGGTCTCCACCAGCACCACGTCGTAGCCCGCGGCCTCCAGCACCGTCATCGCCTGCGCGGTCGCGCGGGCGACGCCGCCGAGAGTCCCCGCGGAGGGCGACGGCCTGATGAAAGCCCGGGGATCGGCCGCGAGCGTCGCCATCCGGGTCTTGTCGCCGAGCACCGACCCGCCGGTGCGCACACTTGACGGGTCGACGGCGAGCACGCCCACCCGGTGACCGGCTGCGGTCAGACGAGCGCCCAACGCTTCGATGAAGGTCGACTTGCCGACTCCTGGGACTCCCGAAATCCCAACTCGCACAACGCTTCCCGAGCTGCGAGATGCAAGGTCTCCGAGGAGCTCACGGGCCGCACCACGGTGCCTGGGCAGGGACGACTCGACAAGCGTGATCGCTCGCGAGACCGACGCGCGGTCCCCTCGGCATACGCCGTCGGCCAGTGCGCCGACGTCGACGGCGGGACGAGCCATCGCAGCGCTGCTCACTCGTGGTGCAGAGACGCGGACAGTTCGTCGAGAAGCTCGAGCGCGGCGTCGGCGATCACCGTGCCGGGCAGGAAGACCGCCGAAGCACCCATCTCGCGCAGTGTCGCCACATCATCAGGCGGTATGACGCCGCCGACGACGATCCGGATGTCCGGCCGCCCACCGGCGGACAGTGCATCGCGCAGAGCGGGCACCAGCGTGAGGTGACCGGCCGCGAGCGAGTTGACGCCGACGACGTGCACGTCGTTGTCGATCGCCTGCTGCGCGACCTCCTCCGGCGTCGCGAAGAGCGGACCCACGTCGACGTCGAACCCCATGTCCGCGAACGCGGTGACGATGACCTTCTGCCCGCGGTCGTGGCCGTCCTGACCCATCTTGGCGACCAGGATGCGCGGCCGGCGGCCCTCCTGCTGCTCGAAGCGGTCGGTCGCGTCGACGACCCGTTGCACATTGCCGGCGCCGGCCGCCTCGTCGCGATACACACCCGAGATGGTACGGATCACCGCCTGGTGGCGGCCCCACACCTTCTCCAGCGCGTCGGAGATCTCGCCGACCGTGGCGTGTGCGCGTGCCGCGTCGACGGCAAGCGCCAGCAGGTTGCCGTCCAGGCCCTGACCACCGCCCCGCTCGGCCGATCCAGTGAGTGCCGCAAGGGCCGAATCCACCTGGGACTGATCGCGTTCGGCGCGTAGGCTCTCCAACTTGCCAAGCTGCGCACTCAGCACTGCGGCGTTGTCGACCTTGAGCACCTCCAGCGGGTCTTCGTCGGCGAGCCGGAAGGTGTTGACGCCGATCACGCTCTGTACGCCGGAGTCGATGCGCGCCTGGGTGCGAGCGGCGGCCTCCTCGATGCGCAGCTTCGGGATGCCTGCCTCGATCGCCTTGGCCATGCCGCCGGCGCGCTCGACCTCCTGGATGTGCTCCCACGCGCGGTCGGCGAGGTCGTGGGTGAGGCGCTCGACGTAGTAGGAGCCGCCCCACGGATCGATGATCTGGGTGGTGCCGCTCTCCTGCTGCAGCAACAACTGGGTGTTGCGGGCGATGCGCGCGGAGAAGTCGCTGGGCAACGCGATCGCCTCATCGAGGGCGTTGGTGTGCAACGACTGCGTCAGGCCCTGCGTCGCGGCCATCGCCTCGATGCAGGTGCGGCCGACGTTGTTGAAGACATCCTGCGCGGTGAGCGACCAGCCGGAGGTCTGGCAATGGGTGCGCAGCGATTGCGACTTGGGGTTCTTCGGGTCGAAGTCGCCGACCAGCCGGGACCAGAGCAGCCGCCCGGCCCGCATCTTGGCGACCTCCATGAAGAAGTTCATTCCGATTGCCCAGAAGAAGCTCAATCGCGGTGCGAACGCGTCGATCTCGAGCCCGGCGTCACGTCCGGCACGCAGGTATTCGACACCGTCGGCGAGCGTGTAGGCCAGCTCCAGGTCGGCCGTCGCGCCGGCCTCCTGGATGTGATAGCCGGAGATGGAGATGGAGTTGAAGCGCGGCATGCGCTCCGCGGTGTAGGCGAAGATGTCGCTGATGATCCGCATCGACGGCTCGGGCGGGTAGATGTAGGTGTTGCGCACCATGAACTCTTTGAGGATGTCGTTCTGGATCGTCCCCGCGAGCTGCTCCGGCTTCACCCCCTGCTCCTCGGCCGCGACGATGTAGAGCGCGAGCACCGGCAGCACCGCACCGTTCATCGTCATCGAGACGGACATCTTGTCGAGCGGGATGCCGTCGAAAAGCGTTCTGGCATCAAGGATCGAGTCGATCGCGACCCCCGCCATACCGACGTCACCGCGCACGCGCGGGTGGTCGGAGTCGTAGCCGCGGTGAGTGGCCAGGTCGAACGCGACCGACAGGCCCTTCTGGCCGGCCGCGAGGTTGCGGCGATAGAACGCGTTGGACTCCTCGGCGGTCGAGAAGCCGGCGTACTGTCGGATCGTCCACGGCTGGGTGGTGTACATGGTCGGGTAGGGCCCGCGCAGGTAGGGCAGCGAGCCGGGGAAGGTGCCGGTCGGCAGGTCGCGCAGGTCGTCGGGTCCATAGACCTGCTTGATCTCGATGCCCTCAGGGGACAGCCAGGGTCCCCCAGTGGCGGCGGGCGCCTCGGCAGCATCCGCAGACCACGAAATGTCGGCAAAAGACTTGGGAATGCTCATGATCCGAGCTCCTTCCGGACACGGCCCAGGAACGCGACGGCGTCAACCCCCACCGCGCAGCTGTCGTCGACATCGAGGTCACCGGGCTTGCCCGCCACGATCACGTATGACGCGCCGGCCGCGCGCAGTGCGCTGATCGTCTCGGCGCCGGTCTCGGCATACGCCGCGTCGGTGCCGGCGAGGCAGACCACTCGCTCCCCGTCGTATGACGAGACGACCTCGTCCACCGAGCCCGTCGCTCCGGCCGGTCGCACCTCGACCCCACCCGCAGCGAACAGGTTGGTGGCAAAGGTCGCGCGGGCGGTGTGCGCCGCAATCGGTCCCAACGTTGCCAGGAAAACCGGTGCGGTCGCTGGTGTTTCGCGCATTGCCTCGTAGTCGGCATCGTAGGCCGAGACCGCCCAGCTGCCCTCGGGCCGCGGACGACGGTCGGGCAGTTCTTCGCGCTGCTGCGGGAACTCGCTGACCCCGGTGATCGCCAGCTTGCGGGTTGCGACCTGCGTGCGGCGCTCGGCCGCGACGGCGGCGACCCGCTCGTCGATCGATCCGTCGGCCAGCGCGGCGACAACGCCGCCGGCCGACTCGATGACGCAGAACTCCGCCCAGGCGGCAGCCGCCAGGTCGTGGGTGAACGCCTCGATCGCCGGTGCGCCCGCCGCGGGGTCGGCGACCCGTGCCACGTGCGACTCGCTGATCAGTAGGGACGAGACGTTGCGGGCGATGCGCCGACCGAACGCCTCGGACAAGCCGAGGGCGGCGTCGAACGGCAACACGGTGACCGCGTCCGCGCCGCCGGCGCCGGCGGCGAAGGCGGCGACCGTGCCGCGCAGCATGTTCACGTAAGGATCGTGCCGCGTCATCATCGGCCGCGAGGTCACCGCGTGCACGTGCGCGCGGCCGGTCGTACCACTTTCCTTCAGCACCTTCGCCCAGAGCAGGCGGAGCGCGCGCAGCTTGGCGATCGTCGCAAACTGCTGATCGGTTGCGGCTATGCGGAATTCGACCAGTCGCACCGCGTCGTCGAGCGACCGCCCCACGCCGGTGAGACTGCGCAGATAGCTAACGCCGCAGGCGACGGCATACGCCAGCTCCTGGGCGTCGGAAGCGCCGCGGTCGTGCACCTTCGTCCCATCGGCGGTCAGCCCGATGACACCGCCTGGACTGGCGATCTCGGCGATCTCGGCAGTGATTGCCGGCACGTCGAGACGCGCGCTGATGGGGTCCGCGCCGAGGCTCGCTCCAGCGGGCGCCGAGCCGTCCGCTGCAGCGAGGAGATCGGCATATGCCCGGGCGGCCGCGACCGGGTCCTCGGGACTGTCCAGCACGATCGGGGCGACGTCGAGCAGCACGTCGCCGAGTAGCCGGCGCAGGTCGTTGATCGGAATGCCGGTGGGGCCCAAGCGGATCCACAGCGAATTGGCGCCGCCCTCGAGCTCGCCGAGCACCTGCTCGGGGGTTGCCCGCGGATCGTCGACCAGTGAGCGGATGTCCCAGTCGACCGCGCCGCGACCATCGATCGCCGGATGTCGGGTCGCCTCGTCCGGGAGGCCGAGCGGGGTGACCTCGACTCCGTCGAGAGTGGTGCGGGTCAGCTTGCGCCATACGGCGTCATCGGGGTCGGTTTCGCCCAGGCGGCCGGCCTTGCGGAGCACACCGGCGGCAGCGTGCTCCCACTCGCGGCGGCCTGCGGAAGTGTCCGTGCTCACCTTCGCACCTTAGCTACGGCAAATATTGCATGCAATTTATGTCCGGCATTCGGCCGGAGCGCCCGGGTGCATGCGGTCAGCGGTCAGTCGACAGCGAACCCCATGCCGGCCATCAGAAGATCGAGGTAGGACTCGAAGAACGCCTCCGGGTCCACGATCTCGGAGCCACGGCAGGGCTCGAGCATCAGGAAGCCCACCACTGCTGCCCAGAAGTGCATCGTCAGCTCATGCGCGATCGGGCTGAGTGGCCCGTCGTCGGCGCGCCACGCCTCGGTGGGATCGTGCAGGCCGGCGGTCGGCTTGCGAGGCGCCAGTTGACCGGTGGCGATGGCCCGCTCGAGCACCGTGCCCACGAGCAAGCCGGTGGTGATGCGCAGGCCGCACACTCGCTGATCGGCCTGCCACTCGGCGTGGGTCTCGCCATAGAGCAGGTAGAAGTCGTCCCGTGACTCGTGTGACCACCGGCGGGTCGCCCGGGCCGCGGCTCGGCATTCGGCCTGGTGGTCGCCGGGCGCGCAGGTCTGCAGCGCCTGGCGCACCCGGGCGGCGAGGGTGGTGTACGCCTCGACCCGCAGTTGGTTCATCAGTGCAACCCGGTCCGGGAAGTGCCGGTAGAAGCTGGTCGCCGGGACGCCTGCATCGCGACAGACGCCGCGCACCGCGACACCCATGGGCCCGTCATTCCGTAACGCCGTACGCGCCGCAGCCAGAATGGCGCCGCGTACCTCGTCGCGCCGGGCCGACCGCTGGTCCGTCGCGACCCGTGTCGAGCTCTTGCCTTCCACGGCGCTCCCTCCCCGTGTCACCAAAACCGTTGCCGTGTAAGGCAGTCGGGGAGCTTCGGGGATGCGCATGCCGAGTGCGTCATACGGGTCACTGCTGGTGCAGCGACGGAGTCGAGACTGCGACAACCGGGTGAACACCGACCTACGCGACCGCATAGTGAGAACAAATCGACCGCAATATGAGATGCGAATTCGTTTCCAGCGTTGCTGAGTACGGTGTTTTCCGCTGTTCTGGTCAAGTGGTCAGATTTTCCGGTGTCGTCGTCCGAGTCGGCCGTCCAAGCCAACTGGGCGGAAGGCGCGCGTCGACACGCGCAGGCGGCGGTCCTCCGCTTGTCGCACTCCGCCCCCATTCGTGGGTCCGCGGTTCACGGGGATGTGTTTCCGCATGCCTCGGCCGATGGCCTGGCGTCATACGAAGGTGGGGTCCATAGAGTGTTGTCCGAGGCCAATTACTTGTTGTGCGGTGCGCACGCCATGCTGCTGACCTGCGCCTTCCTCGCGTGGCCGTGGATGGCTCGTCGGCTCCGCCTGCCGCGGAGCACCTGGGTGCTGTTGCTCACGCTCACCGGTGTCGCTGCCGCGGCCAACATCGCCTGCGCGCTCTTGCTGAACCGTCAGGGCCACTGGCTCGGTGCCGTGGTGGTGGGCCTGTCGTGCCTGGCCGTCGGGGTGTGGCCCGGGCTCGTCCTGCGACGCATGATTCCGACCGGCGCGGTCTCCGCCGAGCGTCGGGTGCTGGCGGTCGGCGCGCACCCGGATGATCTCGAACTCGCCTGCGGCGCAACGCTTGCCAAGTTGGTCGACACCGGTCACGAGGTGCACGGGCTGGTGATGAGTCACGGACAGCGCGGGGGCCACGGAGAGGTGCGCGGCACTGAGGCTCGCCGTGGTGCCGATGCGATCGGCATGCGCAGCATCGAGGTGCTCGACCTGCCTGACACCCAGCTCGCGGAGACCGGGGATGCAATGGTGCGCGCGATCGAGGACGCGGTGCGGCGCTACAACCCCGACATGATCCTGACGCACTCGGCTAACGACCATCACCAGGACCACAGCGCCGTCCACCTTGCGACGCTCCGCGCAGCACGGCGGCATTCCTCCATCCTGTGTTACGAATCTCCCTCTGCCACACGCAATTTCGACCCGAGCGTGTTTGTCGACGTCACCGACCACCTGCCGTCCAAGCTGCACGCGGTCCGGCAGCACCGGGACCAGGCCGGTAAGCCCTACATGACGGGGGATCGGCTCACGTCGGTCGCGGCCTTCCGTGGTGCGCAGGCGCGCCGGCCACTCGCGGAAGGGTTCGAAGTCGTCCGGTTTGTCGGGCTCGACGGAGAGGAGATCCGATGAAGCTACTCGTCACCGGTGCCGGCGGCCCCGCCGGCAGCTCCCTCATCCGACAACTCACCGACCGCGGTCTGCCGGTTGTGGGCGTCGACATGCGACCGGTCAGCGAATCGACGGCGCAGGCGACGTATGTCGTGCCGCCGGCGACCGATCCAGCGATGCTCGTGGAGTTGCGGCGGATCATCCGAGCAGACGGACTGAGCACCCTCATCCCGACGGTCAGTGAGGAGCTGCCCCAGATCGCCGCCGCCCGAGCAGCCTTCGATGACACTCGCGTCGTGGTCGCCGGTCCCGGTCCGGTCAGCATCGCCAACGACAAGCTCTTCACCGCATGGCATTTGCAGGCGCGCGGGATCAGCGTCCCGCCCTTCGGTGCGTGCGAGGAATTCGTCGATGCCGCAGCTGCTTTCGAGTGGTTGGGCGGGCCGCTGGTCGTCAAGCCGCGGGTTTCTCGCGGCGGTCGTGACGTGATCGTGGTCGACCGACCGGAGGACATCGACTGGTCGCAAGTGCCGTCATACAGCTTGGTGCAGCGGTTCGCTCCCGGCACCGAATACTCGCCGGTGGTCTACCGCCCCGAGCCGGGCTCGGCGGCCCGCGCGATCGTCACCGTCCTGGAGAAGACCGGACTCGCCGCCGGCCGGGTCGGCAACGCCACCCAGGTGCGGCGCCTGCCCGACGGGCAGGAGCCGGATGTCGCTCGGCTCGCCGTCGCGGCGGTGCGCGCCCTGGGCCTCGTCGGCCCGGTCGATCTTGACATCCGGCGCGCGGAGGACGGCACTCCGCAGGTGCTCGAGGTGAACGCGCGGTTCGGCGCCAACAGTGCCGCGGTGCCAGAGCTCGTCGACGAGATGCTGGTGGGCGCGGGGTACAGCGGCGCTCGCAGCGCGTCATGAGCCTGCCGGGCGGCGTCACCCACCGGCTCGCGAACGTCGCCCTGTGCGGCGGCTTCGCGCTCGCGGTCTTCGGCATCACAAAGCTGCTCTTCGTCCCGACTGCGCTTGGCTACGAGGCCGTGCGTGCGGCCCGGCTGCGTCGTCGGCGGGTGCGTTCCGGTGCCGCGGATTACTCACTGCTGGAACGGAATCCGCTCGTCTCGATCATCGTCCCGTCATACAACGAAGAACCGGTGCTGGGCAACTGCGTGCGCGCGATCCTGGGCGGCGACTACGAGAATCTGGAAATCATCCTGGTCGATGACGGTTCGACCGACCGGACAGCGGATATCGCCGCCGAACTCGCCGCACAGCATCCGCGGGTGCGGGCGATCAGCCAGGCGAACGCCGGTAAAGGCGCTGCGTTGAACGCAGGCATCGCGGCGTCGGCCGGTGACGTGCTGATGTTCGTCGATGCGGACGGGATCTTCGCCACGGACACCGTCCGACGGATGCTCGCCGCGTTCGTGAGTCCGACGGTGGGCGCGGTGTGCGGAGACGACCGCCCGGTCAACCTCGACCGCACTCAGACGCACCTGCTCGCGATCCTCAACCACGCAGGCACCGGCATGGTCCGCCGCGCGCTCCATCTCATGGGGTGCTTGCCGATCGTCTCCGGCAATATCGGTGCCTTCCCGCGTCACGTGATCGAGGAGGTCGGCACGTTCAACACCGAGACGATCGGGGAGGACCTCGAGCTGACCTGGCGGGTGCACCGGGGTGGGTATCGCGTCGCCTTCGAACCTCGCGCCGTGGTGTATGCCGAAGCGCCGTCCACCATCCGCAACCTGTGGCGTCAGCGCGTGCGGTGGTCGCGAGGACTGTTCCAAACCATGCGAATCCACCGGTCGATGATCGGCAACCCGCGTTATGGCACCTTCGGTCCCTACCTCGTCGTCAACACGCTCACGATGATCGTGGCGCCATTGGTGCAATTGGTCGTGCTGGCCTGCCTGCCGTTCGCCGTCGCCGATGGCACCACGGCGCGGCTCAGCCTGACCACCTGGGCGCTCATCGGCTGGCTCGGGCTGACGACCTCGATCGCCGTGGTGGTCTTGTCCACGGCTCTCAACGGGTCTTTGCGCGACCTGCGGTTCGCCTGGACCCTGCTGTTGTGGCCGCTGTATTCGACCGGGATGGCGCTGGTCGTGGTCACCGGACTGTGGCAGGAGCTGCGCGGGCAGCAAGCGTCCTGGAACAAGATGACCCGCACCGGGGTGGTCAGTGCCACCGCGGTCCGGACACTCGCCGACGGTGCAGCCGTGCCCGGGGCGACGGCGGGAGCAGCTGCCGGGACCGCTCCTCGCGCCGACGAGCGCGTCGCGCCGCCCAACGTGCGCCACGAACGCACGGCGCGCTTCGTCAGGTCGCGTGGCCGCCGCAACCGACACCTCGCGCTGGGTATGACGTTCGCGGTGGCAGCGACCGTCGCCCTGTCCGGGACCGCGTGGGCCGCCATGATCGGTCTGGCTGGTGCCGACCCACTGCCGTCCCGGTCGGCGACGGCACAGAACGGCGTCACGATCAAGAGCGTCGATGTCCTCCCGGATGGGCCGGTTTCCTTCTGGGACACCGTGGTTGTGTCGTTCGACCTGGACGTCCGGGGCAGTGGCACGGTCTCCTGGCCGAGCTGGCTGCACCTGCAGGAAGGCCGGCGCACGGTGACCGATGCAAGCGGGTCGCCGGCGGCCGACCTGACCGTCTCGTCGGGCCGGCTGCGGGTGAGCACGACCGGACCGGCCCGGCTGCGCACCCGGGTCAACCTGGTCGGTTCGGTGGACGGCGCAGCCGGCCCGGTCGGCAACACCCGGATGGTGTTTACCGGCGCGAACGCCGTCAGCACGCCGATCCGGGTGGTGCGGGGTGAGGCCACCGACCGCACGCGCACGGTGCTGTCCGGCGGCTGGACCGACCCCGCCGTGCAGGACCGCACCGCGGCGTCGGGATCCCTCCAGTGGAACCTGCAGTCGGCCACGGGCCAAGCGTTACACGCCACGGTGCGATCGGCACCCGGGCACCGAATCGACTGTGCCAGTGTGCGTTTCGACGTCGGTGTGCCAGTCGGCAGGTATGCAGTCCTTGGGTCGACGCAGCCGCTGTCAGGGTCCACCGCAACGCTCAGCTGCGGATCGGCCGGCCTGGTCCTCAGCAGTTCCGCGACTGCTGGGAAAGTCGTCCGGGCGACGTTTGCGTCGACGCCTACGAGACGGCAGTCGAGCTATCGGATCTCCGCGTCGGAGCCGGGCCGGCCCCAGGCGTTGACCGCGCAGGCAAGGGTCGGCCGGTTCGCCGTGCCCGCGACGGCCGGAGACCCCGAGCAAATGTCGGGATCGATTGCGCACCAAAGCGATCGGACCGGCGGGGGCGCATCGTCCCTCATGGTGCTCGGCGGGATGATCGCGATGACCGGCGCCGGCTCGGCATACCTTCGGGTGCGCCGATTCACCGCAGCGCGGCGGACGGGCTGATGCCGGTCGGCTAGTCGACCGGGAGCGGGCGCGCCCGACGATGCGGGTCCGGCACCGGCACTGCGGCCAGCAGCGCACGGGTGTAGTCCTCCTGCGGGTCGGCGTATACCTGCTCCACTCTGCCGGTCTCGACGATCCGGCCCGCACGCATCACCGCGACCCGATCGGCGATGCCACGGACCACCGCCAGGTCGTGCGACACGATCAGCAGTGCGAGGCCACGGTCCTGTTGCAGCTCGTCCAGCAGCGACAGGATCTGAGCACGGATCGACACGTCGAGCGCCGAGACCGGCTCGTCGGCAATGATCATCCGCGGCCCGGTCGCGAGAGCCCTGGCGATGCCGATCCGTTGCCGCTGACCTCCGGAGAACTGGTGGGGGTAGCGATTGAGCTGCTCCGGCGACAAGCCCACGGACGTGATCAGGGACGCCAGCGTCTTCTCGTCCCTTGGCAGGCCCTGGTTGCGCAGCGGTGCAGCGATGATCCGGCCCACCGTCTGTCGCGGATTGAGCGAGGTGTACGGGTCCTGGAACACCACCCCCAGCTCGCGGCGCAGCGTGCGCAACCCCCGACCGTGCGCGCGGGTGATGTCCTCTCCGTCCCACCGCACGGTGCCCGACGTCGGGTCGAGCAGGCGCAGCGCTATCCGGCTCAACGTCGACTTGCCAGATCCGGATTCGCCTACCAGGGCGACGGTTTCGCCCGGCTTCACGTCGAGAGTCACCTCATCGACGGCATGGGTGACCGACGGCGGAGCGAACGGCGTGGACCGGCCGCGGAACGTCTTGCTCACCTGCTCAAGGCTCAGCAAGGGCTCAGACATGAGGTAGCTCCTGCTCTGCGGTGAAATGGCAGGCAGCCCGGTGCAGTGCGCTGCCCGGGCGCGGTGTCAGATGCGGGTCGACGGTCTGGCACGCCTCGCCGACCTGTTCGGCGAACGGGCACCGTGGATGGAACGCACACCCGGTGGGTCGGTTCGCGCCCGACGCCGGCACCCCCGGTATGGCGGCGAGCCGCCGCGACGGAGCGTCCAGGTTGGGAGTGGCCTGTAGCAGGGCACGGGTGTAGGGGTGCGCCGTGTGGTCGAAAACGTCCAGGACAGTGCCGGTTTCGACGATTCTGCCGGCATACATGACCGCAATGTCGTCGGCTGTCTCAGCGACCACTCCGAGGTCGTGAGTGATCAGGACCAGTGCCATGCCGAGGTCGTCGGTGAGCCCGGTCAGCAGGTCGAGCACCTGCTGCTGGACGGTGACGTCGAGTGCGGTCGTCGGCTCGTCCGCGATGAGCACGGTCGGGTTGTTGACGATCGCCGTTGCGATCATCGCGCGCTGGCGCATGCCACCGCTGAATTCGTGCGGGTAGTCGTCGACTCGACGCTCGGGATCACGGATGCCGACCCGGTCCAGCACCTCGACTGCTCGCTTGCGCGCCGCCGTCTTGTCGACCCGGTGGTGCAACCGATAGGCGTCGGAGATCTGCCTGCCGATCGTGCGGTAGGGGTTGAGGGCTGCCAAGGCGTCCTGGAAGACCATGGCAATGCTGCTGCCCCGCAACGGAACCCGCTGAGACTCGGCAGCCGTGACCAGGTCGACACCGGCGACGGTCGCGCTGCCGGTCACCTCCGCGGAACCGGGCAGGAGGCCGATCGAGGCGAGCGCGGTGGCCGACTTGCCGGACCCCGACTCGCCGACGATCGCCAGGACCCGCCCGGGGTGCACGTCGAGATCGACACCGTCGACGGCGCGCACCGGGTGCGCGCCGCCGAAGGTGACGGTCAGATCGCGCAGCCGAAGTGCCGGCTCGACGGACGTTCTCGGCTCAGCCACGGCGCACCCTCGGGTCGATGAAGCCCTGCACGATATCCACGATCAAGTTGCCGACGATGATCAGCGCCGCGCCGAAAAGTGCTGTGCCGACGACGATCCCGAGGTCGTGCGACGACACGCCGCCGAGCAGCAGGTCACCGATACCGTGCATGCTGAAGACCTTCTCGGTGAAGATCGTGCCGCCGAGCATGAGGGCCAGATCGATGCCGAATAAGGTCGTCACGGGCACCCAGACGCTGCGGCGGGCGGTCCGCCGGACCCGTCGGGCGGATGCGCCGGTGGCGCGCTCAGCGAGCAGATAGTCCGAACCGAGTTCGTCCAGCATCTGGTTACGTGCGTACCGCGCGTAGGCGGCGCCGTTGATCAGCCCGAGCACGCACCACGGCAGGATGAGATGCCACGCCCAGTCGACGGGGCTCTCGGACAGCGGCACGTAGCCGGACACCGGCACCATGTTGAGCTGGAAGCCGAAGACGAGAATCGCCAGCAATCCCAGCAGGTATGCCGGCATCGCGACCAACAGCAAGGAGCCGCCGCGCACCAGGCCGTCCAGCACCCCGCCGCGGAACCTGGCGGCGAGCGGGCCGAGCGTCATACCGACGATGAGCGAGACGACCGCGCCGCCGATGGCGATGGAGGCGGTGATCGGCAACCGCGACCAGATCAGGCTGGTGACCGACTGGCGCTGATCGAAGGAGAAGCCGAAGCACGGCGCCGCGCAGCGGGCTGCTTCGGCACCGGTGCCGTAGGTGCGGCCGACGAAGAGTCCCTTGACGAAATCGACCCATTGCACGACCGCGCTCTTGTCGGTGCCCATGAATTGTTTGATCTGCGAGAGGCGTTCGGGCTGACAGGGCTTGCCGCACAGCACCCGGGCGGGGTCGGACGGCCCGCTGTAGAACAGCAGGTAAACGCAGAACGAGATCGCGAGCAAGACCACGACCGACGCGGCGAGGCGGCGCGCGAGGTACCACGCCATCAGCGACCACTCTCCGTGCGGACGTCGAACGCGTCGCGCAGGGCGTCGCCGAGCAGGGTCGCGCCCAGGATGATCAGCAGCAGCGCGATCGACGGGAAGATCAGGTAACCGGCGTCGGCTCCGGTGTAGGTCCACGTGATCGATTGCCCGATCAACACGCCGAGGTCGGGTGAGCTGGGGTCGAGGCCGACGCCGAGGAAACTCAGGCCGGCCGAGACCGCGACCGTCGCGGGGAAGCTCAGCGCCACGACCACGGCGAGGGTGCCGACCAGGTTGGGCAGCAACTCGCTGACGAAGACGCGGCGCAGGGGAGTGCCGGAAGCCCTTGCCGCGTCGATGAATTCGCGAGCGGCCAACTGCCGGGTCTGGGTATGGATGAGCCGCGCGGTGCTTACCCAACCGAAGGCGGCGAGCACGACGGTGAGCACCACCGGTTTGGGGATGCTGGACGGCACGATGAGCTGCAGGGCGATGAGGAACAGCAGGGTCGGAAAGCCGAACATGAAGTCGACGAAGCGACCGAGCACCGCCTCGAACCATCCACCGAGGTAGCCCATCGCCATTCCGATCGTGGCGCCGATGATGACGGAGATGACCGTCGCCGCAATCGCGATGATCACCGTCGTGCGGATGCCGTAGACGACGAGCGCGAAGAGATCACGCCCGGTGCCCGGCTCGACCCCGAACCAGTGTGTGCCGCTCACCCCGCCGAAACTGCCGAACGGGTTGCCGCCGTTGTTGCCGTCGACCAGATCGCCGTTGAAGGCGTGCGGGTCCTGACCTTCCAGGGCAGCGAGCAGCGGGGCGCACAAACCGGCGAGCAGCACCAGCAGCAGGATCGCCGCGCCGAGCCGGCCACCGAAGGAGCGAGCGGTGCGGCGCAGCGCCAGCGACAGCGGCGAGCGCGCGCGGGCGACCGCCGCCGTCACTTGCGCAGGCCCTGGATCAACACGTTGGGGTAGGTGGGGAACGTCGGGATGTAGGTGTTCGTCACGTTGCTGCCGTTGAGGTAGGCCTGGTGGGAGTAGTAGAGCGGAACGACCGGCGCCTGCTGCAGGATCTGCTGGTCGATCTTGGCCCACGCCTTGGCGGCCTCGTCGGCATTGGTCAGCGCGGTCGCGTCCACGATCGCCTTGTCGACGGCCGGATCCTTGAACTTCGACAGGTTGAAGTTGCCGCCGCCGACCTGGCTCGCGGCGAATACCGGTTGGAGTTGCGCGTACGCGCCTGGGTAATCGGCCTGCCAGCCGGAGATGGTCAGGTCGAAGTTGTTGCTCTGCGACACCGTCGCCTGCCAGGCGTCACTGTCCTGGCCGGTCAGCTTGACGTTGACGCCGAGCTTCTTCAGGTCGGCCTGGATCGAGGCCGCCTGCTGTGCCTGACCTGGGCTGGTCGAGTCGTATACCAGGCTCAGGGTGGGCAGTTTGACGCCGCCGAGCAACTGCTTGGCCTTGGCGGTGTCACCGGTCGCCGGCGCCTTGTAGAGGTCGTATTCCTGGTAGCCCTGCACGCCCGGCGGGATGAGCGTGGTGGAGATCGCACCGCCATACGTTGGTCCGCCCGCGATGGTCTGCAGCGACTGCTTGTTGATCGCGTATTGGAATGCCTTGCGCACGGTGAGGTTCGACAGCCCGGGCCGGCTGGTGTTGAGGATGAGGTATTCGGCGGCGCCGGAGGGCGACACGGTGGTGCGGGCCTTGACCGACGGGTCGGCGTTGATCTTGGGCACGATGGCGCTGGTCACCTGCACGCCGGCGCCGTTCTTGTCATTGCCCTGGTCGTCCACCATCCGCTGCGCCAACGTGTCGGGGTCGAGGCCCATCTCGTAGGTGATCGTGTCGGGTGCCCCAAGGCGCACCGGGTCAGTATCCTTCTGCCAGTTGGGGTTTCGCTTGAGGGTCACCTTCGATCCGACCGTGTATGACGCAACTTGGTACGGCCCCGACGACGGCGGAGTGCGGTCGTACGCCGGGATGCCCATGCCCTTGCCGACGGGGATGGGGGCGAACGCGGGCATCGAGGCGACCCATGGGAAGTCGGCGAACGCCTTGTTCAGGTGGAACACGACCGTGGAGGCGTCCGGTGTCTGGATCGAGTCGAGGTGCTTGCCCTTGGCCGGGCCCTGGTAGCCCTCACCGCCGACGAGCAGCGCCTTGTGGTAGCTCAGTCCGCCCTGCAGCTGCGGATCGAAACTGCGCTCCACGCCGAACTTGATGTCCTGCGCGGTGATCGCCCCTCCGTCGGCGTACTTCAGCCCGCTCTTGAGTTTGAAGGTCCAGGTTTTTCCGCCGTCGGACGCGGTGCCGGTGTTGGTTGCCAGGTCAGGGGCGAGCTCGGTGTTGCCGGTCGGGGAGGTCTTCCAGGTGGTCAGGCCCCGGGCGAGCAGGTGGATCGTGCTGGTGCCGAGGTTCTGGCTCTTCGCCGGGTCGAAGTGGATCTCCTTGCTGGAGGTGTACTCCAAGAGTGTGCCGCCCTGTTTCGGGGCCGCCGCAGCGCCGCCGCCCGCGCTCGCTGAGCCCGAATTCGTAGCGTTGCCGCGGGAGTTGGCGTTGCATGAGGTCAGCGCGATGGCTCCGACCAGAGTGCTTGCTGCGATCAGGGCGGAACGACGACGAAGCATGACGGCCTTTCTTTTAAAATCACATGTAATTATGTGGATCCTAAGGGTCGCTTATGACCACCCTTCGCCCGGGTACGTTCGGACCCGCGTGGGCTCCGGGCCGGTCCATCATTCCGCGGATCGGCTGCCGGCGACGGGTTGGGGCGGGTTAACCTTGCGCGGCCGGTGTCAGGGCCGGACCGCGAACGAGAGGCGGACAACAACGTGGGGAAAGCGACGGTCGACCCGACCTCGGCTGCCTTCTGGCGCGGCCGCGAGGTCGCCATCGCCGCGGTCGCCGGCGTGCTCGGCTCGATCGCGGTCTTCAGCAAGGTGCCGGGAACGACCTCACGATTTCTGGGCACCCAGTCGATCGGTTCACTGCTGGCTGCGGCGTGCTTCGGATACGTCACCCTGATCGCGCTGCGCCGCGTTCGTCGGTTCGTATGGCGCTGGGCGCTTCCCGTCGGAGCCTTCCTGGCACTGTTGCAGGTGCTCGGCGCATCGCTCGCGGTCCGGGACGACCTGCCGTTCCGCCGGTTGGCGGACTGGCAGGGCCCACTACAGGCCGTGATCTGGGTCGGTTTCGCAGCGGTGTTCGCGACCGCGCTCGCCGTGATCTGGGAAGTGGCGCTTCGGTCGGTCGCGCCGGGCCGGGCCGACCCGCGCCCTGCCGGCGCGAGCTGGGCAGGGCGCTTCCTGACCGCCATACGACAGGTGCGCCGTGGGCCGGTTGCCGCCTTGTTCGGCGTCATGCTCGCAGCGCGGCTGCCGGCATTCGCCGTCTGGTTTCCCGGCGTGGTGCCGTTCGACACTTTCCGCAGCTACGCCTATGTGCGCGGCACGTCGCCTTGGGATGCCTACGAGCCGGTCGGTCACACGATGCTGACCTGGCTGTATGACCGGATCGGCACCGCGCTGGGCATGGGTGACACCGGGAAGGTCGCCATCGCGGTCGCCGTGCAGATCCTGCTGATGGCCGGCGCCTTCACCTTCCTGCTGGTCCGGATCGCCGTCTGGGGCGTCCCGCGGATCGTGTGGTGGTCGTCGGCGGCCTTCCTGGGGTTGTTCCCGATCTTCGGCATTTTCGCGGTGACCGAGCTCAAGGACGTGCCCTTCGCCCTCGCCCTGCTCGTCTTCGTGGTCGCGATCGGCGAGATCGCTGTGCGCCGTACCAGCGCCCGGTGGCCGTGGGTCACGATGGCTGTCGCGCAGATCGTCGCAATCCTGATGCGCAACAACGGTATTCACGTCGTGCTGCTCAGCCTCGCGGTCTTGCTGGTGGCGCTGCGTGGGCAGCGAATGCGGGTGCTGGTGGTCGGCGTCGTCGCGGCGGTCGCCTACGTGATCTACGTCGGCCCGGTCTACTCGGCGATCGGTGTCGGCCCGGACCGCACCGTCGAGACATTGTCGGTGCCGATCCAGCAGGTCGCGCGCATCGCCAAGGCATCGGGTGAGTCGTTCACCCCAGCCGAACGCCGGTATGTCGCAGAGAATTTCGACGGAGTTACGCCCGAACAGCTGGGCAAGGTGTATGACGCAGGCGTCGCCGACAAGCCGAAGGATCTCGCGCTGCAGTCGTGGGACCGGCACGGTACGGGCGAATTCCTCAGCGGCTGGTTGCGGCTGGCCGCGGCGCATCCGACCACCGCAGGGACAGCCACGCTCGCCGGGACCGTGGGCTATTGGTATCCGGATGCTCCGCTGCGGGACGTGACCTACACCTGGTCGCGCAACGACATCCGCGGGGTGCACCTCGACATCCCCTCAGGGCCGCCGAAGCCGGGCTTGCGGCGAGAGTTGGTCGACGCCAGCCTGCTCGCCCCGGACAAGGCCAACCAGCGCCGAGGCATGGTCACTCCGCCTGGCTACCTCGGCCCGGAGTTCCGCACGATCCCGGTGCTCGGTCAGCTCGTCTCGCCGGGGCTGATGGCCTGGGCCTGGCTGGTCGCGGCCATCGGCCTCGTGATCACCGGTCTACGTCGCCGGCTCGCCGTGGTGGTGCCGGTCTTGATGCTCTACCTGACTGTGCTGGCATGTCCGGTGTCGGGATCGATCCGCTACACGCTGTTGCTCTTCGTCGCTGCACCGCTCACCGCCGCCATCCTCACCGCGCCGGCCGAGGCCCGGCCGGCGCACGAACGGGTCGATCAGTCCGCCGGCTGATAGCCGATCACGGCCTTGGTCTCGACGAAATCGTCGAACGCCTTGTCGCCCCACTCGCGCCCGTTGCCCGACTGTTTGTAGCCACCGAACGGTGCGGTGAAGTCGACCGGAGTGCTGTTGAGGTTGACCTGGCCGGCCCGCAGACGGGAGGCGACCGTGCGCACCTGGTCCAGATCCGACCCGGTGACGTAGGCGGCCAGCCCGTAGTCGGTGTCGTTGCCGATCTCGACGGCCTCGTCGACCGACTCGTAGGGCAGGATCGACAGCACCGGGCCGAAGATCTCCTCACGGGCAATCGTCATCTCGTTGTTCACGTTGGCGAAAACCGTTGGCTTCGCGAAGAATCCGGCGTCGATGCCGTCGGGTCGCCCGGTGCCGCCGGCAACCAGCGTGGCGCCCTCGTCGATGCCCTGCTGGATCAGCCCCTGCACCTTGTCGAATTGCGCCTGCGAGGCGAGCGGTCCCATCTTCACCTCGCCGGTCGGGTCGCCGACGGTGACCTTCTCGGCGGCGTCCTTGGCGATATCCATCGCCTCCTGCATCCGATGTGCCGGCACGAGCATCCGGGTCGGTGCGTTGCACGACTGCCCGGTGTTCTGCATCACCGATGCGACGCCGAGCTTCACCCCGCGGGCAAAGCTGTCGTCATCGAGGATGATGTTGGGGCTCTTGCCGCCGAGCTCCTGATGCACTCGCTTGACGGTCGGCGCAGCCGCCTCGGCCACCGCGACACCGGCGCGGGTGGATCCGGTGATGCTGATCATGTCGACCTGCGGGTGCGCCGCCAAGGCCGCGCCAACCGTCGGTCCGTCGCCACCGAGCAGGTTGAAGACACCGGCGGGAACGCCTGCCGCATCGAGGATCTCGGCAAAGATGTATGCCGTGAACGGTGCCACCTCGGACGGCTTCAGCACCATGGTGCAGCCGGTCGCCAGAGCCGGGGCGACCTTCGCGGTGATCTGGTTGAGCGGCCAGTTCCACGGGGTGATGAACGCACACACCCCGATCGGCTCGCGCACCAGCAGCGTGCCGCCGCGCTGCTCCTCGAAGGGATAGCTGCGCAGCGCCTCGCGTGCCGTCGCGAGGTGGGCGTGCCCCATCGCGACCTGTGCATTCTTGGCGAGTTTGGCGGGTGCGCCCATCTCCTCCGTCACGGCTGCCGCGAGATCGCCTGCACGCCGGTCATATTCGGCGACGATCGCGTCGAGCACGTCGCCGCGCTCAGCGACCGAGGTCGTCGACCACGAGCCGAACGCCTTGCGCGCGGCGGCGACGGCCTTGTCAACGTCGGCGCTGTCGCCGAGTGCGATGTGCCCGGCGACCTGCTCGGTGGTCGGATTGACGACGTCGAAGCTGTTGGGCTGGTCGGGTGCGACCCACGCACCGTCGATGTAGAACTTGTCGTACTCACGCATCGGGCGAAGTCATCTCCTCGGGAAGCCGGGTGTCGCCGGTCACATGGGCGACGACTCCGAGCATATGGAGACCGGGCCGGTCGGTGCGGAACCACCGTCATACACCTGCTGGAGCTGGGCCTTGCGCAGCTTCCCTAGTGCCCGGTGGCAGCCCGACCGCACCGCACCCTCGCGGACGCCGAGAATGCGCGCGACGTCCTCGACCGACAGGTCCTCGAGGTAGCGCAACACGACCATCGCCCGCTGGACAGGAACACCGAATTGGTAGAGGCGTTCGACTGGGAGGTGTCGTAAAGCTTGTTGTGCGCGCCTTGGTACTCGAGCCCCGCAGGAAGCTGGCTGCCGTGCGGTAGGAGGTAGTCGCCGACGCCGGCAATCCGTTTGCCCTGGAACAGGTCCGAGAGGTCGACCGCTCCCGGCACGGTGCTGGACCCGGCGGGGGATGGGGTCGCCGGCGGGACGGTGCGTGTGGCACTCAGCGAGGTGCCCGGCGCTGCCGGGGTAGCCGCTCCGCCCGGGAGGCCCGTCACGATCACCGCTGCAGCGGACGCGATCACCCCGGTCGTGAGGAGACCACCGCCCGCAGCCGCGACGCGTCGGCGGCGCCGTTGCGCCCGTCCGACGCATCGGACACGCGCCAGCAACTCTGCCGCATCGCCGTCCGATGGCGGCAGTTCGGCATACGCCTCACGCAGTTGGTCTTCGAGTTCGGTGGTCATGACGCAATCCCCTGTCCCCGTGGCGATACTGGCAGTCCTTAGACGCGGTGGCCACGCGCCGGCGTCACGCGGGCCCGCCCTCGATTTGGTCGAGGCCGCCCTCGGCCCCTACTCTGGATGCACCGAAGACCGCCGGTTGCCACCCGCGCTCACGCGCGAGTGGTCGAAGGTTCCGCACGAAGCGGGCGACCAGCGCAGGTGAGCTAGGCAGCACGGCCCCGTCATACCTGATGTATGCCGGCAGGTCGATCACGTGAGCCCCGCGCATCTGCGCCGGGGCTCTTTTCGTTGCGGCGCGCTTCTCCCGGTGACCCTCGGGCCAACATTCACCGATCAAGGAGGTCCGCATGGCCAAGTCCGACAAGTCGGCAGCCATCGCCGAGCTCACGGACAAGTTCCGTGACTCGGGTGCGGCCGTGCTGACGGAGTACCGCGGTCTGTCCGTGGCTCAGCTCACCGAGCTGCGCAACTCCATCCGTGAGCACGCGACCTACACCGTGGTGAAGAACACGCTGACCAAGCGCGCCGCCGAGGCGGCCGGTGTGAGTGCCTTCGACGACGACCTGCAGGGTCCGTCGGCGATCGCGTTCGTCACCGGTGACCCGGTCGAGGCTGCGAAGGGACTGCGCGACTTCGCCAAGGCCAACCCCCTGTTGGTGATCAAGGGCGGCGTCATGGACGGCAAGTCCCTGACCTCGGACGAGATCACCAAGCTCGCGAGCCTCGAGTCCCGCGAGACCCTGCTCGCCAAGCTGGCCGGCGCGATGAACGCGTCGCTCAGCCAGGCGGTTTACCTCTTCGCCGCTCCGCTGTCGCAGACCGCTCGGGTCGTCGGCGCGTTGCGGGACAAGGTCGAGACCGAGGGCCCGGTTGCCACCGACGCCCCCGCCCCGGCCGCCGAAGAGACCGCTGCCGAGGCTCCGGCCGAGGCTGCCACCGACGTCGCCGAGGGTGGCGACGAGAACTGAGCCGTACGGCCCAGTTTGCTTGACAATCAACGCCACTCACGGCATATGGCGCCCGCGCCATACGAACACACGAAAGGTTGCCGACATGGCAAAGCTCAGCACCGAAGAGCTCCTTGAGGCCTTCAAGGAGATGACCCTGATCGAGCTCAGCGAGTTCGTCAAGGAGTTCGAGGACACCTTCAACGTCACCGCAGCCGCTCCGGTCGCCGTGGCTGCCCCCGGCGCTGCCGGTGGCGCCGCCGGTGGCGAGGCCGCCGAGGAGAAGTCGGAGTTCGACGTCATCCTCACCGCCGCCGGTGACAAGAAGATTCAGGTCATCAAGGAGGTCCGCGCGCTGACCTCCCTCGGCCTGAAGGAGGCCAAGGACCTGGTGGACGGCGCTCCGAAGCCGGTCCTGGAGAACGTCGACAAGGACGCGGCCGACAAGGCCAAGGAGCAGCTCGAGGGCGCCGGCGCGACCGTCGAGCTCAAGTGAGCTAACCCTCACCAGCTTCATCGAAGCGGGTCCGATCCCTCCCGGGGTCGGGCCCGCTTCTTCGTTGCCTGGTAACTCGATTGACGCCGCACCGCGCGGTGCCGCAATGTCGCCCGCCGTGGGCATGCACGAGGGCGAACTCGAGATCAGCACCGACCAGGTGAGGACCCTGGTGCGTGAGCAGTTTCCGCAGTGGGCCGCGTTGCCGGCCGAGCGGGTGGCCTCGACCGGGACGGTCAATGCGCTCTTCCGGCTCGGGAGCGAGCTCGTCGCCCGTCCGCCGCTGGTGCCGGACGACGACGCGGCCGCCGACCTCGACGCAGAGATCGATGCTGCCGCGCGCTTCGCCGATGCGACGACCGCAGCCACCCCTTCGCTGGTGGCCCGAGGGGAGCCGTCCGCGGCATACCCACTGCCCTGGTCGGTATGGCGCTGGATCCCGGGCCGTCCGGCCGGCGAGCAACTGAGTGGATCCGTCCAATTCGCCTCCCAGCTGGGGCATTTCGTGCGAGAGGTCCGGCTGATCGCGACCGACGGGCGACAGTTCGACGGTCGGGGGAGAGGCGGCGTCATTGCCGATCACGAGGAGTGGGTCGAACACTGCCTGGAGAAGAGCGTCGGCATCATCGACGTTGCCGCGCTCAGCGCCCTGTGGACCGGATTCCGGGCACTCCCGCGCGGTGACCAGCCAGACACCTGGACGCACAACGATCTGATGCCCGGCAACCTGCTTGTGCGGGACGGCGCGCTCGCGGGTGTCATCGACGTCGGACAGGCGGGGGTCGGCGACCCCGCGGTCGATCTGCAGCCTGCCTGGAACCTCTTCACCGCCGAGGCCCGGGACGCCTTCCGGGGTGCGGTCGGGGCGGACGATGCGCAGTGGGAGCGCGGTCGCGCGTGGGCTTTCGTCCAGGCGATGGGGTCGGTCTGGTACTACCGCGAGAGCAACCCGGCGATGGCGAGCCTCGCCCACCGGACCCTCACCGGGCTGCTCGAGAGCTCGTAAGGCCGCATTCAGTCAGACCGGGCCAACTCGTACCGCCATACCACGACTTGTCACGTGCTCTACCACGTGACAAGTCGCCCTAGGACGTGACAAGTCGGCAGCGTACGGACCAGTTCGGGCAAGTCGGGCGCCCACCACCCGCGAATCACTAAGCAAGCGCTTAGTCAGTGAGCTACGCTGGACCCGAAAGCCGCGCCGCCCACTACGAAAGGTCCCGTATCGCGATGCGCCTGCAACTGTCCGAGGAGGACGCTGCGTTCCAGCAGCAGATGCGTGAGTTCTTCACCACCAAGGTTCCGGCCGATCTGCGGGAGCGGTGGGCCGCCGGGGGTGAGCCGGCCGCCGACGACATCCGGCTTGCGCAGAAGACCCTGAACGACGCCGGTCTGGCCGTGCCGCACTGGCCCACCGAGTGGGGCGGTCAGGAGTGGAGCCAGTTGCAGCGGCACATCTACCTGCAGGAGATGCAGGCCGCGAGCGTGCCGCCGCCGCTCGCCTTCAACGCCAACATGGTCGGCCCGGTCATCGCCACCTTCGGATCGCAGGAGCAGAAGGAGCGCTTCCTGCCGGGCACCGCGAGCCTCGACATCTGGTGGTGCCAGGGCTTCTCCGAGCCCAACGCCGGATCCGACCTGGCGAGCCTGCGCACCTCCGCGGTCCTCGAGGGCGACGAGTGGGTCGTCAACGGCCAGAAGACGTGGACCACGCTCGGGCAGCACGCCGACTGGATCTTCGCTCTCGTGCGCACCGAGCCGGACGCACCGAAGAAGCAGATGGGCATCTCCTTCCTGCTGATCGACATGAAGACTCCCGGCATCACCGTGCGGCCAATCCAGCTGATCGACGGCGGACACGAGGTCAACGAGGTCTTCTTCGACAACGTGCGCGTGCCGGCCGACCAGCTGGTCGGCGAACGCGGCCAGGGCTGGACCATCGCCAAGTTCCTGCTCGGCAACGAGCGCGTCGGCGTCGCGCCGGTCGGCAGCATCAAGCGCAAGCTCGCCGATGCCAAGGCGTATGCCGCAGCGACCAAGTCCGGCGAGGGCACCCTGCTCGACGAACCTCTGGTCGCAGCGCGCCTGGCAGAGCTCGAATCCCAGGTCGCCGCACTGGAACTCACGGTCCTGCGCGTCGCGGGCAACTCCAAGGAGGGCAAGCCCGACCCCGCCTCCTCGATCCTGAAGCTGCGCGGCAGCCAGCTGCAGCAGGACGTGCTGGAGTTCATCGTCGACATCGCCGGCTCGGCATCCCTGGAGTGGGCGAGCACCAGCGACAGCGACGGCAGTGACCTGGCTACATGGACCGGCCATGCGACGCCGACCTACCTCAACTTCCGCAAGGCTTCCATCTACGGCGGCTCCAACGAGGTGCAGCGCAGCATCATCTCGTCGGGCATCCTCGGGCTGAAGGGCTGAGATACCAATGGATTTCACCTATGACGACGAACAGAAGGCACTGCAGCAGGCGGTGCGTGACCTGGCCGGTCGCAATGCGCCGGTCGAGCAGCAGGGCGACCAGCCGGTCGGCCCGGCCAAGCACGACCCGAAGGTGTGGAGCGCGCTCGCCGAGATGGGCCTGATCGCCCTGCCCTTCGCCGAGGACCTCGGTGGCGCGGACGCCTCGGCCGTCGAGGTCGCCATCGCGTCGGCCGAACTCGGCCGGGCGCGGGTTGCCACGGCATACGCCGAAGCACTCGTGGCCGCCCAGGCGATCGCGCTCGCCGGTGACGACCAGCAGCGCAAGGAGCTGCTGCCGCCGCTGCTCGAAGGCGAATCCCTCGTCGTACCAGCGCTTTCCGAGCCCGGTCGTGCCTGGTCGCTCGACGCGTACGACGTCACCGCGAGCGGTGCGGAGGGCGCCGTGACGCTCAGCGGCACCAAGGAACCGGTGCCGTTCGCGGACGCCGCCGAGCGTTTCGTGGTGAGTGCCCGGGTCGGCGACAAGACCGGCCTCTTCGTGGTGGAGGCCTCCGACGCCGAGGTGTCGGGGCAGCGCGTCAAGCTCTCGGGCACCCCGGCGAAGGCCCTGGGCGCGCTCGACGACGCTCCCGCAGCGCTGGCCGCCGCGGTCAACCTCGGCATCCTCACCGTCTCGGCGGAGGCGCTCGGCGCGATGGACGCCGCGCTGCCGATGACGGTCGAATATCTCAAGACTCGCAAGCAGTTCGGGGTGCCGCTCGCGGCGTTCCAGACCCTCACCCAGCGCGCGGCCGACATGTACGTCTCGGTCGAACTCGCCCGCAGCACAGTGCTCTTCGCGGCAATGCGCCTCGCAGAGGACGCCGGCGACTCCGAGACGGCGTCACGGCTCAAGGCGGTCACCGGGCAGTCCGGGCGGCACGTCGGCCAGGAGGCGATTCAGCTGCACGGTGGCATCGGCATGACCGCCGAGTACGCCGTCGGGCATTACACCGCCCGGCTCACCGCGATCGAGCACACCTTCGGCGACACCCGTCATCACCTCGCGCGGCTCGCCGCCGGCCTCCGTGACCACGAGCAGGTCGAGGTCCTCGCCGGCTGAGCGGTTTGCCATGCAGCACGTCCCTTGACCGGGCAGAAAGTAAACACCCGGTCAAGGGACGTGCTGCATTTGGTCAGCCTTTCGTCGAATGCATTGCCCGAGCACGTGACTGGTGGCAAGAGTGGCGGGATTGCGGCGACCGTGCCGCAACGGTCAACCGAAAATCCCCGTCAGAAGAGGAAGTTCATGCGCATCACGCATCGTCTTGCCGCCGCCACCGCCGCTACCGCGGCCCTCGTCGCAGCAGGCACCGGAACTGCCATGGCCGACACCGCCAGCCCCAACATCATCGGTGGCACCAGCGGGACCTCGCCGTACATCGTCCAGCTCGTCTTCGGGCAGAGCGGCGGCACCTACGGCTGCACCGGTGAGGCCATTGCTCCCCAGTGGGTGCTGACCGCCAAGCACTGCATCGACGGCACCAATTGGATGAACGTCTACTACAGCAACTCGGTCACCAACCGGGGCACCGCGATCGCGGCCGACCAGGTCGCCGGCTCGCCATCCGGCGACGTCGCCCTGGTGCACCTGTCCACCCCGAAGACGCTGAACAGCTATGCGCCGCTGGCTTCGTCATACACCGCTCGCGCGGGCGACACCGGCACCATCTGGGGTTACGGACTGACCGCGGGCGGCGCCCAGCCGACCCACCTCAACAAGGCGACGGTCAACGTCGTCGGCTCCAGCAGCGACGCGTACGGCGGCACCGCCGTGCACGTGAAGGGCCAGGACGGCGCCTCCAACCACGGTGACTCCGGCGGCCCGCTGTTCGTGAACGGCGTCATCGTCGGCGTCTGCTCCACCGGTGACGTCGCCGACCCCGGCAGCGACATCCACGCCGGGTCCAACTACGCCAACCTCACCGCCAGCCGGTCCTGGATCCGCTCCACCGCGGGGGTGTGACGCCCAGCTGCACTTGCCCCACCCGCTGCCGCGGCCCGATCCTCCCGGGCCGCGGCAGCGGTGCGTCGCGGACGATCGCGTATGTGCGCGGGCGTCTCGCCGATGTTCCCGGCTTCTCCTTCGCGATGGACTGTTTCACGAACGGCCCGCACCGTGCAGGCCCGCCTCAAGGAGAAACCGATGACCTCTCGAATCGCCCTCGCAGCAGCCGCTTTCGGCACCGTGACCGCCGCCGTCACCGCCGGTGTCTACCTCAACTTCTCGGCCCGCGTGATGCCCTCGCTCGGGCGGATGGCCAACTCGGCCGGGATCGCCAAGATGCAGGACTTCAACCGCACGGCAGTGCAGGCACCCTTCATGATCTGCTTCTTCGGCGCCGCGCTGGTCGGCGGTTACCTGATCTTCCGAGTGGTCCGGGGCGACCGCTCGACCGCCGACGTCCTGCTCGCCGCGGGCGGCACGGCATACCTGATCGGCTTCCTGCTGACGATCGCCTACAACGTGCCGCTCAACGACAAGCTCGCCGCCCTGGACCCGAACGCCGGCTCCTCGGTGCAGGTATGGCGGGACTACCTGACCAACTGGACGAACGCCAACACGGTGCGCGCGGCGCTGTCGACGGCCGCGGTCGGACTGCTGATCGCCGGCGTGGCGAGCGGTCTGCGATCCGGCCGGGAGGCCGTCGCACAGCCGACCCAGGTCGATGAGGTGCGCAGCTATGTGGCTCGCTGATCTCACAAGTCTCGCCGCCGCGCACGGCACCCCGATACGCTGCCAGTCAATGGGCGACACCGGGGACCTGCTCGACGGACCGCGCGCACGCGGGGCGTTCCTGCTGCGCGTGTTGATGGAGCCGCCGTGGGCGTTGCAGATCACCGAGGACGCGCCGCTGACGATGGTGGCGGTGCTGACCGGAGGAGCGTGGTTGCGCCAGCCCGGCCAGGAGCCTCAGCGGCTGACCGCCGGTGACGTCCTGCTGGTGAGGGGTGCCACGCCATACGTGCTGAGCGACGACCTGACGACCCCGCCGGACATCGTGATCGGCCCGGGCCAAAGCTGTACGGCGCGCGATGGCCGCGATCTGTCCGACGAACTCGCGAGCGGCGTGCGGGCCTGGGGTAACGACGTGGCCGGCCGCGACACGATGCTGGTCGCGAGCTATCCGGAGCAGGCGCAGCTCGGCACGATGCTCGGCGCGGCGCTGCCCGAGGTGGCGCTGGTCCGGGGCTCGAACAGCCCGCTGCTGCCGGTGCTGGTCGCCGAGGCGGCGCGCGACGCGCTCGGCCAGGAGGCGGTGCTCGACCGGATCCTCGACGTGGTGCTGATCGCCGTCGTGCGTGAGTGGGCCGCCGAGGCGCCGACCGGAGTCGCCGGCCTGCAGGTGCTCAGTGACCCTGCGGTGGCCGAGGCGGTGCGGTTGATCCGTGCGCACCCGGCGCATCCCTGGACCGTCGACGAACTCGCCGCGCGCGCCGGTGTCTCGCGCTCGGTGCTGGCGCGCAAATTCCAGGACATCGTCGGCATCCCGCCGATCGGCTACCTCGCGCAGTGGCGGCTCTCGCTCGCCGCCGATCTGCTGCGGGACACCGACCGCACCTTGGCGTCGGTGTCGCGCGAGGTCGGCTACGCCAGCCCGTTCAGCCTCAGCACCGCCTTCAAGAAGGCGTATGGCGTGAGCCCCCAGGCCTACCGCACTCGCAAGACCGCCTGAGGCACTCCTCCGCCGGCGTGGATCAGCGGTTCATGTTGCGGAAAGTCGTTGCGCTCGAACCGAATTCGCCGCTGAACCACCGTGAGAAGCTGCTCAGTGATCCGAAACCGAGAGCCTCGGCGACCTCAGTCAGCGCCGGACCTTCCGGCGAGACGAGGTCCTGCGCCTGCCGCCTGCGCACCTCGGTGACCAGGGACGAGAAGGTATAGCCGCCCGCCTCCAGGCGGCGGTGCAACGTGCGCCGGTCGATCCCGAGCAGCCCGGCGACCCGACCTGCCGAGCACCGGCCGGCCGGCAGCAGTTGCTGCACGAGCCGGCGGGCGCCGTCCACTTCGCCATGGTCGGCAGCTTCCCGGAGGGAGTCGAGGTAACGCTGGGCGTAACGCACCGCCTCCGGGTCGGCTTGGTCGAGCGGGCGGTCGGCGTCGGCAACAGTCACTCGCACTCCGTCGTGTGCCGCGCCGAAGGTGAGCCTCGTTCCGAGCGTGGCGACGTGGTCGGCCAGGTCTACTGGGGGCGGGCTCTGCAGCAGCACTTCCAGCTCGGCCTCGCCGCCGAGGCGTTCAGCCGCCAGCGACCGCACGACCGCGACCGCGAGTTCGACGCCTTGATGCGGGCGTTCGCGGGCGAGCTGGAAATTCACCGCGGCCGTCACCGTTGACCCGTCGTCGAGCAACCGCAGCCGCAGGCTTTCGTTGTATGACGGCCAGAAGCGAGCGAGTACGTCCCATGCGGCCCGCAAGGTCGGTTCGTCTCGCAGCACCAGACTGATCGGACCGAGGGTCGACATCCGCCGACGCTGGGCCATGCGCAGCCCGATCGTCGGACAACCGGACACCTGCGCCGCCGAATCGATCGCCGCCAGCACCTCGGTGGCAGGCGCCCATTCGTCCGGTTGCTGCAGCTTGTCCGGGTCAAGGCGGTGCGCCCGGAGGGTGGCGCGCGCGTCGACGCCGACCTCCCGGCATACCTCGGCGAAGCCGGACAACGAGGCATAGCGCACTCGCGGCGAACTGTGAGCCATGTCACAAATTGTCAACCCTGCTGTCCCAATCGGACAAGTCTCCCGCGGGTTGGCTCCCTACGGTCTTACTCCAACGGCTAACAACGGCAATACATTTGAGGGGTATTGGACATGGCGCAGGCGATCGTCTTTGAACGCACCGGCGGACCTGACGTGCTCGAACAGGTCGAGGTTGCGGTCGGCGCGCCCGGCCCCGGCGAGGTGCTGATCCGGCACGAGGCGGTCGGCCTCAACTTCGCCGACACCTACTTTCGCACCGGCTACTACCCGTCCACGCTGCCGAGCGGGATGGGCGTCGAGGCCGCCGGTGTGGTGCTCCAGGTCGGCCCGGGCGTTACCGGCTTCGGTGCTGGTGACCGGGTCACCTACACCGGATCGCCCCTCGGTGCCTACAGCACCGAGCGGGTGATGCCTGCAGGCAGCCTGATCCACCTGCCCGACGACATCTCGGCCGAGACCGCTGCGGCGATGACCATGCGCGGACTCACCACCGCCTACCTGCTCACCAGGATCTGCCCGTCGCTGCGTCCAGGCGACACGGTGCTGCTGCAGGCCGCGGCCGGTGGGGTGGGCCTGATCTTCACCCAGTGGGCCAAGGCGATGGGCATCCGCACGATCGGCGTGGTCTCGACCGAGGCTAAGGCGCAGATCGCCCGCGACCATGGCTGCACCGAGACCGTTCTTCGTGACCAGGACGTCGTCGGCCGGGTGCGCGAACTCACCGACGGAGCGGGCGTGCCCGTCGCCTTCGACAGCGTCGGCCAGGCCACTGTGCCGACCTCGCTGGACTGCCTGGCCCGCCGCGGCATGCTCGTCGCCTTCGGCACCGCGTCCGGCCCGATTCCGCCCATCGACGCCTTCCAGCTCGCGGCCAAGGGGTCGCTCTACTTCACCAGGCCGGCGCTCGCCGACTACATCGCTGACCCCGTCGAGCGGGCCGAACTGGCCGGAGAACTCTTCGGGCTGGTCCGCAGCGGCGACATCGACGTGCGCATCGGCCAACGCTACGCACTCGGCCAGGCCGTCGATGCCCACCGCAAGCTCGAGTCCGGCGAAACCGTCGGCTCCTCCGTCTTCGTCTGCTGAACCACCGTCCCGAAGGAGCATCCATGTCCATCGACACCCGCACCCGACCCGCCCGGACTGACAGCGAAAACGCCTGGGACGTAGCCAAACTGACCTGCACCCTGGGCGCCGAGATCGTCGGCTGCAGGCTCGGTGAAGTGAGCCGCGACGATGCGCAGTTCGCCGACCTGCATCGACTCCTGCTGCGGCACAAGGTGCTCTTCTTCCGCGACCAGGACTTGAGCCGCGCCGAACACGTGGCGCTGGCAAGCAGATTCGGTGCCCTCGAGGACCACCCGATGGTGCCCTCCGATCCGGAGCACCCCGGCCTGGTGCGCATCTACAAGGACCTCGACAGCCCGCCCGAGCGTTACGAGAACGCCTATCACAGCGACGGATCGTGGCGGGACGAGCCGGCGATGGGAGCGGTGCTGCACTGCATCGAATGCCCCGAGGTCGGCGGCGACACGATGTGGGTCGACATGGTCAGGGCGTATGCCGACCTGCCCGACGCGGTGAAGCAGCAGATCGACGGACTGCATGCGCGGCACAGTCTCGAGTCGACGTTCGGCGCGACCCATCCGGCACAGGTGCGGCGTGGTCTGGCCCGCGACTATCCCGACGCCGAGCACCCGGTCGTGCGCACCCACCCCGAAACGGGGGACAAGATCCTTTACGTCAACAGCTTCACCACCCACTTCGTCGATTACCACACTGCAGACCGGGTGACGAACGGCCTTGACTTCATTGAGGGTTCGGCTCCGCTGCTGCATTACTTGCAAAGCCGCGCGATGGTCCCCGAATACCAGGTCCGGTGGCGATGGACACCCGGCAGCGTGGCCATCTGGGACAACCGCTGCACCCAGCACTACGCGGTCATGGACTACCAACCGGGGGTTCGCCGCATGGAGCGCGCCGGCATCTGCGGCGACCGCCCGTTCTGAGCGGAGCCCCGTCATACCCACCGAAAAATAAACCCACACAAGGAGATTCGACATGCACTTCACTGACGACGCACTCTTCCCCGAGGTGCAGGACCCGCTGGTGATCACCGCCGCGCCGTACGGCCCCGAGTGGGAGCCGGACGACTTCGCCGAAGACATCGACGTCACCCTCGACGCCCAGGTGCAGAAGGCGGTCGACTGCTTCGAGGCCGGCGCGACCGTGCTGCACATGCACGTGCGCGAGCTCGACGGCAGTGGTTCCAAGCGGCTCAGCCTCTTCAACGAGATGCTCGGCCGGCTGCGCGAGGCCGTGCCCGAGATGATCCTGCAGGTCGGCGGGTCGATCTCGTTCGCCCCCGAAGGCGACGGAGCGGAGGCCAAGTGGCTCAGCGACGACACCCGGCACATGCTGGCCGACCTCGATCCGAAACCGGACCAGGTCACCATCGCGATCAACACCAACCAGATGAACATCATGGAGCTGATGACCGCCGACGACATCGCCGGCACCTCGATGGAGCGTCCGGCACTCGCCGAGACCTATCGCGACATGGTTGTCCCGGCGACGCCGAGCTGGGTCAAGGAGCACCTGCGCCGGCTCACCGCATCGGGCATCCAGCCGCACTTCCAGCTGGCCACGGTTGCGCAGTTGGAGACCGTCGAGCGGCTGATCCGCCGGGGCGAGTACCTCGGCCCGCTCAACATCACCTGGGTCGCCATCGGCGGCGGCTTCGACGGGCCGAACCCGAACAACATGATGGAGTTCATCCGCCGGGTCCCGGACGGTGCGAGCCTGACACTGGAGTCGATTCAGCGAAATGTGTTGCCGATCAACACGATTGCGACTGCACTCGGGCTGCACACCCGCTGTGGCATCGAGGACACCCTGTGGGGTCGCAAGTCCGAGAAGGCGACCTCGGTGTCGCAGGTCGAGCAAATCGTCCGGATCGCCCACGAACTCGGCCGGGAGGTCGCCGAGGCGAAGCAGGCGCATGACATCTACCAGATCGGCGTGACCTACGACAGTGTCGACGAGACGCTGGCGAAGGCCGGTTTCGCCCCCAACCGGAAGCCGGGCGAGCGCGGCTTCCTGATGCACGCCTAGGGGCTCGGCGATGGCTGTCGATCAGGCTTTGGCTCCGGCCGGGGCAACTCTGGCTCGCCCCGCTCGGTCCCGCCGCGTCTTCGCGGTGGTGGTCTTCACGCTGACGTTCGCGCTGCTGCTCAGTGACTTCATGTCCCGGCAGGTGCTGACGGCGACGTTCCCGTTGTTGAAGACCGAATTCGGCCTGAGCGACACCCGCCTGGCCACGCTCAACAGCGTGGTCTCGCTGATGGTCGCGGTGCTGGCGATCCCGTTCTCCATCCTCGGCGACCGCTACGGGCGTACCCGTGCGGTCGTGCTGATGGCCGTGGTGTGGGCGCTCGCGACCATCGGCAGCGGACTTGCCTCGTCGTACGACCACCTGCTGCTCGCGCGGCTGTTCGTCGGCGCAGGGGAGGCGGCGTACGGCAGCATCGGGCTCGCGGTGCTGCTGTCGGTCTTCGCCGCCTCGCTGCGGTCGACGATGAGCGCCGCCTTCCTGGCCGGCGGCACGATCGGCTCGGTCCTGGGCGTCGCCGTCGGTGGCGTGCTGGCCGAGCATGCCGGCTGGCGCTCCGCGTTCCACGTCATGGGCATCGCCGGCCTGGTGCTCGCGGTGGTCTACGCCCTGGTCGTGTCCGAGGGCCGGCTCGCGCGGCTGGCCCACCCGGACGAGCAGCGGTTGGTCGCCAGGGAACGCGCCCGCGGCGAACGCGCCCGGCTGCGGTCGGTCTTCTCCACCCGATCGGTCAACCTGGCGTATGTCGCCTGCGGTCTGCAGCTGTCGGTGGCCGGCATGTTCTACGCGTGGACGCCCAGTTGGTTCAACCGGGAGTACGGCCTGTCGGTCGCCGCGGCCAGCGCTGCGGCCGGCGGGATCATCGCGCTGATCGCGGTCGGTATGACGCTGCTCGGCTACCTGACCGACCGGCTCGCTCGGGACAAGCCCGATCGCAAGTGGACCTGCTCGATGGTCTACGTGGTGGTCTCCTGCGTGGCCCTGGTCGTCGGGTTCCGGCTGCCGCATGGTCCCGCGCAGCTGATCGCGGTGTGCATCGGTGCGTTCTTCTGCGCAGGCATCACCGGTCCGACCGGGGCGATGGTCACCCGCCTCACCGCGCCGTCAGTGCGCTCGGGCGCGCTGGCGACCTGGTCAGTGGCCAACAACCTGCTCGGTCTCGCGCTAGGTCCGCTGATCGTCGGGCGACTGGCCGATGCGATCGGCCTGACCTCGGCCATGGGGATGCTCCCGTTGCTCGCGCTGGTCGTGCTGCCGTTGCTCGTGCTCGGCCGACGCGCCTACCCGGCGGGGCTTGCCAAGGTCGGTCTGCAACCGATCGGGAAAGCGACCCGATGACCGTCACGGTGCTGCTGGTGCCCGGGTTACGCGGTGCGTCGCCCGGGCACTGGCAGGAGCTGCTCGCCGACGAGGAGCTACCCGGTCTGATCATCCAGCACCTGCCCACCGATCGAGGCATCGATAAGGCTGCCCGCATCGCAGACCTGGACCGCGCTGTCTGTGCTGCGGCGGGTCCGGTCCTGGTGGTCGGGCACAGCGCCGGCACTCTCGTCGCGATGCATTGGGCCGCGACGACAGCAAGCGCAACGGCCATGCTGCTGCTCAACGTCCCGACGCTCGGGGAGGAGCTCCCACCGGCCTATCCACGGAGGGCGGAGCTGCGCGACTGCGGCTGGTTGCCGATCCCGACCGGTCCGCTGGAGGCCCCCGTGATCGTTGGTGTCAGCTCCGATGACCCGTTGGGGCCGCCGGACGTGGTGCATCGGCTGGCGGCCGGGTGGGGAGCACGCACGGTGGACCTCGGAGCGGTCGGCCATGGCAACCCGGCCGCAGGATTCGGGCCGTGGCCGGCGACCACGAAGCTGATTCGCCATACCGCGGCGAAGGTGGCGACACGCACCCGATTACTTCCCGGTATCGCTTGACCCGGTGAGCGTGAGGGTGCACTCTCGTGGCGTCGAATCCGACAGGTCGGGGGCCCGCTGGGATTCGATCGTTGCCACGTGTGGACACGTGGTCCATTTTCGGGTACAGTGTTGCTTTGCGCTGCCCGTATCCAGCCAACCCACTTCAGTTCGCGCTCAGTTCGCATGCCTCGATGCTGCCGTCGTTGCATTGGCGAGCTTGACGCTGCGCCAGGGAGTGGCCGGCCGGCCTTCGGGAAGCGTTACGAACCGCCCGCATAAGTTGGCCCGTGGAAGGACCCATCCTTGGCTGCCTCGCGCACTGCGACGAAATCCCTCTCCTCGGCAAAGATGGCCTCTGGCCGTCTGTCGTTCGCGAAGATCCGCGAACCGCTGGAAATCCCCGACCTGTTGGCTCTGCAGACCGACAGCTTCGACTGGCTGCTCGGCAACGAGCGTTGGCAGGCCCGCGTGGCCGAGGCCAAGACCGCCGGCACCGTCGGCGTCCCGGACCGGTCCGGTCTTGAGGAGATCTTCGAGGAGATCTCCCCGATCGAGGACTTCTCCGGCTCGATGAGCCTGTCGTTCCGGGACCACCGGTTCGACGAGGTCAAGTACTCCATCGAGGAGTGCAAAGAGCGCGACATGACGTATGCCGCGCCGCTGTTCGTCACCGCGGAGTTCATGAACTCCGAGACCGGTGAGATCAAGAGCCAGACGGTCTTCATGGGCGACTTCCCGCTCATGACCGACCGCGGCACCTTCATCATCAACGGCACCGAGCGCGTCGTCGTCTCCCAGCTGGTCCGCAGCCCGGGCGTCTACTTCGAGCGCACCCCGGACAAGACCTCGGACAAGGACATCTTCACCGCGAAGATCATCCCGAGCCGTGGCGCGTGGCTGGAGTTCGAGGTCGACAAGCGCGACCAGGTCGGCGTCCGCGTCGACCGCAAGCGCAAGCAGTCGGTCACCGTGCTGCTCAAGGCGCTCGGCTGGACCGAGGCGCAGATCCTCGAGGAGTTCGGCGAGTATGAGTCGATCCGCCAGACCCTGGAGAAGGACCACACCGCCGGCCAGGACGAGGCGCTGCTCGACATCTACCGCAAGCTGCGTCCGGGCGAGCCGCCGACCCGTGAGGCCGCCCAGAACCTGCTGGACAACCTCTACTTCAACGGCAAGCGCTACGACCTGGCCAAGGTCGGCCGCTACAAGGTCGACAAGAAGCTGGGCCTCGAGGTCGGCATCGACCAGTCGACGCTGACCGTCGACGACATCGTTGCCACGATCAAGTACCTCGTCGCGCTGCACGCCGGTGAGGAGACCCTGAAGGGTCGCCGCGACGGCGAGGACGTCGACGTCCGCGTCGAGGTGGACGACATCGACCACTTCGGCAACCGCCGCCTGCGCAACGTCGGCGAGCTCATCCAGAACCAGGTCCGCACGGGTCTGTCCCGGATGGAGCGCGTCGTTCGCGAGCGTATGACGACTCAGGACGTCGAGGCGATCACCCCGCAGACGCTGATCAACATCCGTCCGGTCGTGGCCTCCATCAAGGAGTTCTTCGGCACCAGCCAGCTGTCGCAGTTCATGGACCAGAACAACCCGCTCGCCGGCCTGACGCACAAGCGTCGTCTGTCCGCGCTGGGCCCGGGTGGTCTGTCTCGTGACCGCGCCGGCATGGAGGTGCGCGACGTGCACCCGAGCCACTACGGCCGCATGTGCCCGATCGAGACCCCTGAAGGTCCGAACATCGGTCTGATCGGCTCGCTCGCGTCATACGGCCGCATCAACGCGTTCGGTTTCGTCGAGACGCCCTACCGCAAGGTCAAGGACGGCAAGGTCACCGACGAGGTGCACTACCTGTCGGCCGATGAGGAGGACAACTTCGTCATCGCGCAGGCCAACGCGCCGTTGACCGACGACAACCACTTCGCCGAGGACCGGGTGCTCGGACGCACCAAGGGCGGCGAGGCGAGCGACGTCCCGATCGAGGAAGTCGACTACATGGACGTGTCCGCACGTCAGATGGTGTCGGCCGCCACCGCGTTGATCCCGTTCCTGGAGCACGACGACACCTCGCGTGCGCTGATGGGCGCCAACATGCAGCGTCAGGCCGTGCCGCTCGTGCAGGCCGAGGCGCCGCTGGTCGGCACCGGCATGGAATACCGTGCCGCGCTGGACTCCGGTGACGTCGTGCGGGCCGAGAAGGCCGGCGTCGTGACCGAGGTGTCGGCCGACCTGGTGACCGTGATGAACGACGACGGCACCCAGACGACCTACCGGATCAGCAAGTTCACCCGGTCCAACGCCGGCAACTGCTACAACCACCGGGTCGTCGTCGAGGGCGGTGACCGGCTCGAGGCGGGCGCGGTGATCGCCGACGGTCCGGCGACCGACGGCGGCGAGATGGCGCTCGGCAAGAACCTCCTCGTGGCGTTCATGCCGTGGGAGGGTCACAACTTCGAGGACGCCATCATCCTGTCCCAGCGCCTGGTGCAGGACGACACGCTCAGCTCGATCCACATCGAGGAGCACGAGATCGACGCCCGCGACACCAAGCTGGGTCCGGAGGAGATCACACGCGACATCCCCAACGTCAGCGAGGAAGTGCTCGCCGACCTGGACGAGCGTGGCATCATCCGCATCGGTGCCGAGGTCCGCGACGGCGACCTGCTCGTCGGCAAGGTCACGCCCAAGGGTGAGACCGAGCTGACCCCGGAGGAGCGCCTGCTGCGCGCCATCTTCGGTGAGAAGGCCCGCGAGGTCCGCGACACCTCGATGAAGGTCCCGCACGGCGAGACCGGCACGGTCATCGGCGTCAAGGTCTTCGACCGCGAGGAGGGTGACGAGCTGCCGCCGGGTGTCAACCAGCTGGTGCGCGTCTACGTCGCCAACAAGCGCAAGATCACCGACGGCGACAAGCTCGCCGGCCGCCACGGCAACAAGGGCGTCATCTCCAAGATCCTGCCGGTCGAGGACATGCCGTTCCTGCCCGACGGCACCCCGGTCGACGTCGTGCTCAACCCGCACGGTGTGCCGCGTCGTATGAACCTGGGGCAGATCCTGGAGCTGCACCTCGGCTGGGCCGCCTCCCGCGGCTGGGACATCGCGGCATCGGATGGCAACACCGAGTTCGCCGAGCAGATCGCGCCCGACGCGCAGTCCGCTCCGCCGAACTCCCGGGTCGCCTCGCCGGTGTTCGACGGTGCCTCCGAGGACGTCATCACCGGTCTGCTCGACGCGACGCTGCCGACCCGGGACGGCGACCGCCTGGTCGACCACACCGGTAAGGCGCAGCTGTTCGACGGTCGTTCCGGCGAGCCGTTCCCCGAGCCGGTGTCGGTGGGCTACATGTACATCCTGAAGCTGCACCACCTGGTCGACGACAAGATCCACGCACGCTCCACCGGCCCCTACTCGATGATCACCCAGCAGCCGCTCGGCGGTAAGGCCCAGTTCGGTGGCCAGCGCTTCGGTGAGATGGAGGTCTGGGCGCTGGAGGCGTATGGCGCGGCATACGCGCTGCAGGAACTGCTGACGATCAAGTCGGACGACGTGACCGGCCGCGTGAAGGTCTACGAGGCCATCGTCAAGGGCGAGAACATCCCCGAGCCCGGCATCCCGGAGTCGTTCAAGGTGCTGATCAAGGAAATGCAGTCGCTGTGCCTCAACGTCGAGGTGCTCTCCAGCGACGGCACCCTGATCGACCTGCGCGACTCCGACCAGGAGGTCTTCCGCGCTGCGGAGGAGCTCGGCATCGACCTGTCCCGGCGCGAGCCGAGCTCGGTCGAGGAAGTCTGAGACAGACAACCGGCGAGGTATGCCGCAAGTCGCTCGTGACTCCCGGCATACCTCACCAAAACCTTTAACCGGCAACTCTTTTCAGACTTTCGAAGCTTTAAGAAGGAAGGCATAAACGTGCTGGACGTCAACTTCTTCGACGAACTGCGTATCGGCCTCGCCACCGCTGACGACATCCGCCAGTGGAGCCACGGTGAGGTGAAGAAGCCCGAAACCATCAACTACCGCACCCTCAAGCCGGAGAAGGACGGACTCTTCTGCGAGAAGATCTTCGGCCCGACCCGTGACTGGGAGTGCTACTGCGGCAAGTACAAGCGGGTCCGCTTCAAGGGCATCATCTGTGAGCGCTGCGGCGTCGAGGTGACCCGCAGCAGCGTGCGTCGCGAGCGGATGGGCCACATCGAGCTGGCCGCTCCGGTCACCCACATCTGGTACTTCAAGGGCGTCCCGTCGCGCTTGGGTTACCTGCTCGACCTCGCCCCGAAGGACCTGGAGAAGGTCATCTACTTCGCGGCCTACATGATCACCTCGGTCGACACCGAGCAGCGCCATGCGGACCTGCCGTCGCTCGAGGCGCAGATCGAGGTCGAGAAGAAGGAGCTGGAGAACTCCCGCGACAACGACGTCAACACCCGCGCCGCCAAGCTCGAGGCCGACCTGGCCGAGCTGGAGAAGGAAGGCGCCAAGGCCGACGCGCGCCGCAAGGTGCGCGAGTCCGCCGAGCGCGAGATGAACCAGATCCGCAAGCGCGCGGACCAGCAGATCGAGCGCCTGGAGCAGGTCTGGGACCGCTTCAAGAACCTCAAGGTCCAAGACCTCGAGGGCGACGAGGTGCTCTACCGCGAGATGCGCGACCGGTTCGGTCTGTACTTCGAGGGCGGCATGGGTGCCGAGGCACTGCAGAAGCGCCTGGAGACCTTCGACCTCGACGCCGAGGCCGAGTCGCTGCGCGAGATCATCGCCACCGGCAAGGGCCAGCGCAAGACGCGCGCCCTGAAGCGGCTGCGCGTGGTCACCGCGTTCCAGCAGACCAAGAACAACCCGAGCGGCATGGTGCTGGACTGCGTGCCGGTCATCCCGCCGGACCTGCGTCCGATGGTGCAGCTGGACGGTGGCCGCTTCGCGACCTCCGACCTGAACGACCTCTACCGCCGGGTGATCAACCGCAACAACCGGTTGAAGCGCCTGCTCGACCTGGGTGCGCCAGAGATCATCGTCAACAACGAGAAGCGGATGCTGCAGGAGGCCGTCGACAGCCTCTTCGACAACGGCCGCCGTGGCCGCCCGGTCACCGGACCGGGCAACCGTCCGCTGAAGTCGCTGTCCGACATGCTCAAGGGCAAGCAGGGTCGCTTCCGGCAGAACCTGCTCGGTAAGCGCGTGGACTACTCGGGCCGTTCGGTCATCGTCGTCGGTCCGCAGCTGAAGCTGCACCAGTGCGGTCTGCCCAAGCAGATGGCGCTGGAGCTGTTCAAGCCGTTCGTGATGAAGCGTCTGGTCGACCTGGACCACGCGCAGAACATCAAGTCGGCCAAGCGCATGGTCGAGCGAGCCCGCCCGGTCGTGTGGGACGTGCTGGAAGAGGTCATCACCGAGCACCCGGTGCTGCTCAACCGCGCACCCACGCTGCACCGTCTCGGCATCCAGGCCTTCGAGCCGCAGCTGGTCGAGGGCAAGGCCGTGCAGATCCACCCGTTGGTCTGCACCGCGTTCAACGCCGACTTCGACGGTGACCAGATGGCGGTCCACGTGCCGCTGTCGGCCGAGGCTCAGGCCGAGGCCCGCATCCTGATGCTGTCGAGCAACAACGTGCTCAAGCCGGCCGACGGTCGTCCCGTGACCATGCCCAGCCAGGACATGATCACCGGCCTGTACTTCCTCACCTCGCAGTTCGGTGAGGTCAAGGTCGACGACGAGCACCTGCGGGCGTTCAGCTCGCCGGCCGAGGCACGTATGGCGTTCGACCGCGGCGAGATCAAGCTCGGCTCGCTGGTCACCATCCGGCTGACCGACCAGGTCCCGCCGGCCGGTTTCGAGGCGCCCGAGGGTGCCGAGGCCGACGAGCTGGGCCGGCTGGGTTCGTTCGAACTGGACACCACCCTTGGCCGGGTCTTGTTCAACCAGACCCTGCCGGAGGACTACCCGTTCCTCAACCAGGACATCGACAAGAAGGCCCTGTCCGGGGTCGTCAACGACCTGGCGGAGCGCTACCCCAAGGTGCAGGTCGCCGCGTCGCTGGACGCACTCAAGGAAGCCGGCTTCTACTGGGCCACCCGCTCGGGCAGCACGGTCGCCATCAGCGACGTGCAGACCTCGTCCAACAAGTGGGAGATCCTGGCCGGCTACGAGGAGAAGGCCGCCAAGATCCAGACCCAGTTCGACCGTGGTCTGATCACCGACGAGGAGCGCCGTCAGGAGCTCGTCGAGATCTGGACGCAGGCGACCAACGAGGTCGCCACGGACATGCAGCACAACTTCGACCCGCTGAACCCCATCTACCGGATGGTGTCCTCGGGCGCGGGTGGTAACTGGTTCCAGGTGCGTCAGATCGCCGGTGCGCGTGGCCTGATGGCCAACCCGAAGGGCGAGATCATCCCGCGTCCGATCAAGGCCAACTTCCGAGAGGGCCTGTCGGTGCTGGAGTTCTTCATCTCCACCCACGGTGCCCGTAAGGGTCTGGCCGACACCGCGCTGCGTACCGCCGACTCGGGTTACCTGACCCGCCGGTTGGTGGACGTGTCCCAGGACGTCATCATTCGCGAGGACGACTGTGGCACCGACCGTGGCCTCACGCTGCCGATCGCGCAGCGCGGCGCCGACGGTCAGCTGGTCGAGCACGAGAACGTCGAGACCGCGGTTTACGCCCGCACCCTCGCCGCCGATGTCGTCGGGTCCGACGGCACGGTGCTGGCGAAGGCCGGCGAGGACCTCGGCGACGTCAACCTCGACAAGCTGCTCGCCGCCGGTGTCGAGGACGTCAAGGTCCGCTCCGTGCTCACCTGTGAGTCGCGGGTCGGGACCTGCGCCCTCTGCTACGGCCGTTCGCTCGCCACCGGCAAGCTGGTCGACATCGGTGAGGCCGTCGGCATCATCGCGGCCCAGTCGATCGGTGAGCCCGGCACCCAGCTGACCATGCGCACATTCCACACCGGTGGTGCCGCGGGTGACGACATCACCCAGGGTCTGCCGCGTGTCGTCGAGCTCTTCGAGGCTCGTACGCCGAAGGGTGTCGCCCCGATCGCCGAGGCCAGCGGCCGCGTGCAGATCGAGGAGACCGACAAGACGCGTCGCATCCTGCTGACCCCGGACGACGGCTCGGAGGAGCACGCCTACCCGGTCAGCAAGCGCGGCCGTCTGCTGGTGCAGGACGGCGACCACGTCGAGGTCGGCACGCTGCTGGTGCAGGGTGCGATCGACCCCAAGCAGGTGCTGCGCATCCAGGGCGCCCGCGACGTGCAGAAGCACCTCGTCGACGAGGTGCAGGCCGTCTACCGCCAGCAGGGTGTGTCGATCCACGACAAGCACATCGAGGTCATCGTGCGGCAGATGCTGCGCCGCGTGACGATCATCGAGGCCGGCGACACCGACCTGCTGCCCGGCGAACTCGTCGAGCGTGGCCGGTTCGAGGATGCCTCGCGTCGTGCGCTCGCCGAGGGCGGGCGTCCGGCTTCGGGCCGTCCCGAGCTGATGGGCATCACCAAGGCGTCGCTCGCGACCGACTCGTGGCTGTCGGCGGCCTCCTTCCAGGAGACCACCCGGGTGCTCACCGAGGCCGCGATGCACGCCAAGAGTGACCCGCTGCTGGGCCTGAAGGAGAACGTCATCCTCGGTAAGTTGATCCCGGCCGGCACCGGCCTGCCGCGTTACCGCAACGTGAAGGTCGAGCCGACCGAGGAAGCCAAGGCCGCGCTCTACGCGCTGCCGGACTACCAGCCCTACGACTACCCGGTCTTCGGCCCGGGTTCGGGCGAGGCGGTGCGTCTGGACGACGCGTCGCTCGGGTTCGACAGCTGATCGACGATTGTTGACGGCGAAAGGCCCCGGTCACCGCGAGGTGGCCGGGGCCTTCGTCATACCTCGCCCGCAGGCGAGGTCGGCGTTCAGCGCGGAGAGTTCTGCACCGGGGGCCAGCGCAGGTAGGCCAGCCGGGCGTTCTCCTGGCGCTGGTGCAGGATGCCGTTGAGCACGATCCCGACGACCAGGCTCATGATGCCGACCAGCACCAGGCCGGTGGCCAGGATCGCGGTCGGGAAGCGCGGCACCTCGTGGGTGCGGGCGAAGGTGATGGTCAGCGGGATGCCGAGGATCAGCGCCACCGCCATGAAGAGTCCGCCGATCGCGGAGAACAGCGCCAGCGGACGCTCGTACTGCAGCAGACCACCGATGAGGCGCAGGATGCGGAAGCCGTCGTGGTAGGTGCGCAGTTTGGACTCGCTGCCCGCGGGACGGTCCTTGAAGCCGACCGGCACCTCGACCTGGGGGATGCGCAGGTTGACCGCGTGCACGGTCAGCTCGGTCTCGATCTCGAACTCGCGGGACAGCGCCGGGAAGGACTTCACGAACCGCCTCGAGAAGACGCGGTAGCCGGACAGCATGTCGGTCACCTGCTCACCGAACAACGTGCTGATCAACCGGTTGAACATCTTGTTGCCGGAGGCGTGACCGGGCCGGTATGCCGAGGCGTCGGTCTTGTCCTCGGTGCGCACCCCGAGCACGTGGTCGTAGGGCCCGGACAGCAGCGTGTCGATCATCGTCGGAGCGGCCGAGGCGTCATACGTGTCGTCGCCGTCGATCAGCAGGTAGACATCCGCCTCGATGTCCGCGAACGCCCGGCGCACCACGTTGCCCTTGCCCTTACGAGGCTCGGTGCGTACGACGGCACCCGCCTCGGCGGCGACCTGCGCCGTGCGGTCGGTGGAGTTGTTGTCGTAGACGTAGACGGTGATGCCCTCGACGGCGGCCAGCAGATCGTGAATCACCTTGGGAACGGCGACTTCTTCGTTGTAACACGGAACGATGGCGGCGATCTCGAGGCCGGGAAAACGCTGTGCGGCCGACTGATTCACGCGCAGACCATAACAGGGGTGACCGGCATTTCCGGACTTCGCCGGACCTCGCCGCTCACGCGATCTCCGGCGTCGGCCGTGCCGTCCTGCGCCGGCGGCGCAGGACGAGGAACACCGAGCCGTCGACGAGCATCAGGCCGACGACGGCCAGCGACACGGCAGCCGCCGGGACGAAGTAGGTCGGCAGGTAGGAGAACACGACGGTGGACTTGCCCGCAGGCACCCGCACGTGCTGGTAGAGCTGCCCCGCGCGATCGGCCACCGCGTGCTCGGCGCCGTTGATCGTGGCCGTCCAGCCCGGGCTGGACAGCTGCCGGCGGACCAGGGTGCTCGACTCGGCGCAGTCGAGCTCTACCTCCGTCATGCTCTGCGCGGTGACCGTGCAGGCGTCGCCGGTCGTCGCGTACATCGGCTTCGCCTTGGGGTCCTGCCAGATCTGCACGCTCGCGTCCTGGAAGACCAGCTGCAGACCGTAGCCCCGGATCTCGGCGTCCGGCGCCGCGCCCTTGTTCATCACGATGTACTTCGCGCCCATGTCGCGGTAGTACTGCTGTTTTTGCCCGTATGCCGCCAACAGCTCGTCCTGCCGGGAGACGCCCGCATAGGGGATCAGCAGCCCCGACATGAAGTCGTGCCAGGTCGCCTCGGCCAGCTCGGTCCCCGCCTTCGGCTTCAACGTCTCGGTGATCACCTTGCTGAACTTGTTCGGCACCGGGAGGTCGTTGACGTTCAGCTGCGGGATCTGCCAGTAGGACCCGTAGTTCGGCGAGATCGGGCCGAGCGTGAAGAAACGGTAGGTGCCCGCGTGCTCCTGCAGGTAGCGCACCGGCGCCATGTTGACCGTGCTGCGAGCACTCGCCGACGCCTGCGGCACCGCGTAGGTGCCGGCGCCGTCGACGATCAGCACGGCGGCCGCTCCCGCCGCCGCGAATGCGGCCCGCCGCCCGGTCGGTCGCCGGAGCATCAGCAACAGCCCGACCGCGACACAGGCGACCACCGTCCAGGTGACGACCGCCGTGGTCCACCGCCCGTTGACCAACAGGCCGCGGTGCGCCGCCCATGCCATCGCACCGACCAGGTAGCCGGCGACGAGCAGCGCGGCGACGAGGACCGCCGGCCGGCGAACCCGGGACCGTCGGATGTCGTCGATGCCGTATGCCGCAAAGATGACGACCGCGAACTCCAGCAGTGCCAGCCCGTATTTGCCGACGAAGGTGTTGCGGATGCCGGGCAGCTCGTTGAGGACGGCCTTCACCGGCGGGAAGCCGAACATGTTGAGCACCAGCGTGACCACGAGCAGGCCCAGCGCGACGAGTACGGCGGGACGCCGCTTGCCGAGGAACCCCACCAGCCCGACCAGCACCGCGGGCAGGGTCAGATAGCCCGCCTGCCCGACGAAGACCGAGTTGGCCATGGGGCCAACGCCATACGGCAGGGCGAGGGAGGTCAGCTTCGGCAGGGGATAGGACAATTCGTTGGCGGCGCCGGCATGGGACGAGACGTTGCCGAAGCCGAGGAAGTGCGCGAACGCCGCGAGGGCGGGCGCGGAGATCAGCAGGCCGAACACCGCTCCCGCGGCGAGCAGGCCGAGGAAGCGCAGCCGATTGCCGCGCAGGCCGTCGAGTCGGACCAGCGCCCAGATCGCGACGAAGACTCCCTCCAGGAAGGCGGTCTCCGGGAAGCCGGCGAAGATCATCAACGCGATCGCGAGCGCGATGACCCACAACCCGAGCCGGGGGCGTTGCCCGGCCTGCACGCTGCGCCGGGCCAGCTCCACGCCCCAGAGCGCCACCGGCAGGAACGCGATGGGGTTGAACGGTGCGTTGGTCATCACCGAGAACGCGCCGTTGAGTGCGAACAGACAGGCGCCGCAGGTGGCCGCCGCCCAGGACAGCCGCAGTGAGCGCAGGAACGCCAGCGTGCCGAACCCGGCGACGAGTTCCAGCGACAGCTGCATGAGGAAGATGCCGTTGGGCAGCGCCTGCAACAGCACGAACGGCAAGAAGAACGCGGCCGACTGCATCTCGCCGGCAAGCGGTTGGCCAAGGCCCTCGAAGTGATTCCACAGCGGGACGTGCCCGTCCAGCCAGGTTTGCGCGGACAGCCGGCCGAGAGCCTGCGCGGTCCACCCGTAGTTGCCGTCGATGGTGATGCTGCCGGAGACCTCGCCCGGCTCCGGTGACCCGAGACCGGAGAAGTACAGGATCGGGTTGTTGCTGCGTAGCTGCAGCAGGTAGACCGCGTTGGCCGCAAGCACCACCAGCAGCACACAGACCGGCGCGAGGAAGGACGGCGGCAATCGGATCAGGCGCGCGACACGTGCGCGCAGGTCGCCCCGGGAAATCACGGGCAGACCGTAACAGGGCGAACCGTAGGGCAACTGAGCCTCGAAACGGGTCTGCCGGGGGACGGTCAGGAGCGGCCGGCGCCCCGGTCCGCCGGCGACGGGTCGTGGGAGTCGTAGGCGACGTAGTACGCCGGGCGTTGCTGCATGGCCGAGTAGGTGCGGCCGACGTACTCCCCGAGGATGCCCAGGCAGAGCAACTGCAACGCCGAGAAGCCGGCGACCGTCACGACCGTCGACGCCCAGCCGGAGACGGTGTTGCCGGTCAGCTTGCCGACCAGCACGTAGACCATCACGCCCACCGCGACCACGAAACCACCGAGGCTGAACCAGGTCGCCAATCGCAGCGGCGTGTGCGAGAAGCCCGTCACCGAGTCGAGAGTGAGCCGAATCATCTTGGACAGCGGGTATTTCGAGGAGCCTGCCGCTCGCGGGTCGCGCCGGTAGCCGACCGTCGCCGACGGGAAGCCGAGGGCCGGCACGGCCAGGCGCAGCACCCGGTTGTGCTCGGGCAGTGAGTTGATCGCGTCCACCGTCGCCCGTGACATCAGCCGGAAATCACCTGCGTCCGGGGCGGCGTCGACGTCGGACAGGCTGCGCATCAGCCGGTAGAAACCGGCCGCCGTACGACGTTTGAACCGTGAGTCGCTCGACCGGTCGGTGCGCACCGCGTAGACGACGTCGACCTGTTGCTGGACCGCGGCGGAGTAGAGCTCGGTGATCGCCTCCGGAGGGTCCTGCAGGTCGGCGTCGATGGTGACCGTCCAGTCGCCGCGGGCGCCCTGCAGGCCGGCTGAGATCGCGGCCTGGTGGCCCGCGTTCGCCCGCAGCCGTATGACGCGCAGCTGCGGCCACTCGCGCAGCATCCGCTGCAGCAGCACCGGCGTGCTGTCCCGGGACCCGTCGTCGACGACCAGCACCTCGTAGGGGACGTCGATGCCGTCCAGCACCGGCCGCAACCGTGCGGCGAACATCGGCAGCACGGCCTCCTCGTCATACACCGGAGCGATGACGGTGAGCACCGGTGCGGCGGAGTCGGTGGGCATGGCAGTGACCGTACCCGCGCTGATTTGGTGCCGCCCAGGGTGGCCGGTAGGATTGACGACCGTGCGTGGGCTCTGCCCTGCCCGCTGACCGCGGGCATCAGACCACCACACGCTCTCGCCGGGCAGCCAGCAGGTTTGGAAGTGCGGGGGAGAGCGCCGGTCCGACACTCCCGACCTCGGGGGTGGCGTCGATCCGGGAAACCCCAAGGAGTCGGTCAGTGGCGAAAACTGCTGCCGACAGACAAGATTCGATCAGTTACGGAGACAGTAGGTTGCCTACAATCAACCAGCTCGTCCGCAAGGGTCGGCAGGACAAGATCGCCAAGGTCAAGACGCCGGCCCTCAAGGGCAGCCCCCAGCGACGCGGTGTGTGCACCCGCGTCTACACCACCACCCCGAAGAAGCCGAACTCCGCGCTGCGCAAGGTCGCCCGTGTCCGGCTCACCTCGGGCATCGAGGTCACCGCGTACATCCCGGGTGTCGGCCACAACCTGCAGGAGCACTCGATCGTGCTCGTGCGTGGCGGTCGTGTGAAGGACCTGCCGGGTGTGCGGTACAAGATCATCCGCGGCTCGCTGGATACCCAGGGTGTCAAGGGCCGTCAGCAGGCCCGGTCCCGTTACGGCGCGAAGAAGGAGAAGAAGTAATGCCTCGTAAGGGCCCCGCTCCGAAGCGCGCTCTGGTCGTCGACCCGGTCTACGGTTCGCCGCTGGTCACCCAGCTGGTCAACAAGATCCTGCTCGACGGGAAGAAATCCGTCGCCGAACGCATTGTCTATGGTGCGCTCGAAGGCTGCCGTGAGAAGACCGGCACCGACCCGGTCGTGACCCTGAAGCGGGCGCTCGACAACGTCAAGCCGAGCCTTGAGGTCAAGAGCCGCCGTGTCGGCGGTGCGACCTACCAGGTCCCGGTCGAGGTCAAGCCCGGACGCGCCACGACTCTCTCGCTGCGTTGGTTGGTCGGTTACGCCCGCCAGCGTCGTGAGAAGACGATGACCGAGCGCCTCATGAACGAGATCCTCGACGCCAGCAACGGGCTGGGCGCCGCGGTGAAGCGTCGTGAGGACACCCACAAGATGGCCGAGTCCAACCGGGCCTTCGCGCACTACCGCTGGTGACAGCGACCGTGGCGGCCCCCGTCATACCTGTATGACGGGGGCCACCACGGAGCCGGCGTTCGCGCGAGGTGCGCGGACCCCGGCATACCGACGAGTTACTCCACGAAGCAGAGACGAGAAGAGACACCGTGGCACAGCAGGAAGTGCTGACCGACCTGACCAAGGTCCGCAACATCGGCATCATGGCGCACATCGATGCCGGTAAGACCACGACCACCGAGCGCATCCTTTTCTACACCGGCATCAACTACAAGATCGGTGAGGTCCACGACGGCGCCGCCACGATGGACTGGATGGAGCAGGAGCAGGAGCGCGGCATCACGATCACGTCGGCCGCGACGACTGCCTTCTGGAAGGGCTACCAGATCAACCTGATCGACACCCCCGGGCACGTCGACTTCACCGTCGAGGTGGAGCGCAACCTGCGCGTGCTCGACGGTGCCGTCGCGGTGTTCGACGGTAAGGAAGGTGTCGAGCCGCAGTCGGAGACCGTCTGGCGTCAGGCCGACAAGTACGGCGTCCCGCGCATGTGCTTCATCAACAAGATGGACAAGATGGGCGCCGACTTCTACTTCTCGGTGCAGACCATGGTCGACCGTCTCGGTGCGACCCCGCTGGTCATGCAGCTGCCGATCGGTGCCGAGTCCGACTTCACCGGTGTCGTCGACCTGGTGCGGATGAAGGCGCTCGTCTGGCGCGGGGAGACCAAGCTGGGCGAGGACTACGAGGTCGAGGACATCCCGGCCGACCTGCAGGACAAGGCCGACGAGTACCGCTCGCAGCTGGTCGAGAAGGTCGCCGAGTCCGACGAGGAGCTGCTGGAGAAGTACCTCGGCGGCGAGGAGCTGACCGAGGACGAGATCACGGCCGGCGTGCGCAAGCTGACGCTGGCCGGCGAGGTCAACCCGGTCTTCTGCGGCACCGCGTTCAAGAACAAGGGCGTGCAGCCGCTGCTCGACGCGGTCATCGCCTACTTGCCGAGCCCGCTCGACCTGCCGCCGACCGAGGGCCACAAGCCGGGTGACGAGGAAACCGAGATCACCCGCAACCCCTCGTCCGAGGAGCCGTTCGCGGCGCTGGCGTTCAAGATCGCCACGCACCCGTTCTTCGGCACGCTGACCTACATCCGGGTCTACTCCGGCTCGATCGCCTCCGGTTCGCCGGTGATGAACTCGACCAAGGGCAAGAAGGAGCGGCTGGGCAAGCTGTTCCAGATGCACTCCAACAAGGAGAACCCGGTCGAGAAGGCCTCCGCGGGGCACATCTACGCGGTGATCGGTCTGAAGGACACCACCACCGGTGACACCCTCTCGGACCTGAACGAACAGATCATCCTGGAGTCGATGACCTTCCCGGAGCCGGTCATCCACGTCGCCATCGAGCCCAAGACCAAGGGCGACCAGGAGAAGCTGTCGACCGCCATCCAGAAGCTCGCCCAGGAGGACCCGACGTTCTCGGTTCGCCTGGACGAGGAGACCGGCCAGACCGTCATCGGCGGTATGGGTGAGCTCCACCTGGACATCCTGGTCGACCGCATGAAGCGCGAGTTCAAGGTCGAGGCCAACGTCGGTGCGCCGCAGGTGGCCTACCGCGAGACGATCCGTCGTCCGGTCGAGAAGTTCGACTACACGCACAAGAAGCAGACCGGTGGTTCGGGTCAGTTCGCCAAGGTGCAGCTGTCGATCGAGCCGATGGACACGACCGAGGGCGAGCTCTACGAGTTCGACAACAAGGTCACCGGTGGGCGCGTGCCGCGCGAGTACATCCCGTCGGTGGACCAGGGCATCCAGGAGGCCATGCAGCTCGGCATCCTGGCTGGCTACCCGCTCGTGGGCGTCAAGGCCACGCTGCTCGACGGTGCCTACCACGACGTGGACTCCTCGGAAATGGCGTTCAAGATCGCCGGTTCGATGGCGCTGAAGGAGATGGCCCGCAAGGCCGACCCGGCGCTCCTCGAGCCGATGATGGCCGTCGAGGTCCGCACGCCCGAGGACTACATGGGCGACGTCGTCGGCGACATCAACTCCCGCCGTGGCCAGATCCAGGCCATGGAGGACATCAGCGGCGCCAAGGTCGTCAAGGCCGTCGTTCCGCTGTCGGAGATGTTCGGGTATGTCGGTGACCTGCGGTCCAAGACCCAGGGTCGTGCCAACTACACGATGCAGTTCGACTCGTACGCCGAGGTTCCCCGGAACGTCGCGGACGAGATCATCAAGAAGATCCGGGGCGAGTGACGGTGCGGCGCCCCGCGTCATACGAATTGAAGGTCGTACGGCGCAGCGCCTATCGTCAGCCCGGTTTGTAAGAAGAGAAAACCACCAGGCGCCGCCCCGGCGCAGCAATCAGTCCTTGAAGGAGGACCCCAAAGTGGCTAAGGCCAAGTTCGAGCGGACCAAGCCGCACGTCAACATCGGAACCATCGGTCACGTCGACCACGGCAAGACCACGTTGACGGCTGCCATCACCAAGGTGCTGGCGGACAAGTACCCGGACCTGAACAAGGCTGCGGCGTTCGCTGACATCGACAACGCTCCGGAGGAGCGCCAGCGCGGTATCACCATCAACGTCTCCCACCAGGAGTACGAGACCGACAAGCGCCACTACGCGCACGTCGACGCGCCGGGTCACGCCGACTACGTGAAGAACATGATCACCGGTGCGGCGCAGATGGACGGCGCCATCCTCGTGGTTGCCGCCACCGACGGCCCGATGCCGCAGACCCGTGAGCACGTGCTGCTCGCGCGTCAGGTCGGCGTCCCCTACATCCTGGTGGCGCTGAACAAGGCCGACATGGTCGACGACGAGGAGATCCTCGAGCTCGTCGAGATGGAGGTCCGTGAGCTGCTGTCGAGCCAGGAGTTCGACGGTGACAACGCTCCGGTCGTCAAGGTCTCGGCGCTGAAGGCGCTCGAGGGCGACGCCGAGTGGGTCAAGTCGGTCGAGGACCTTATGGACGCGGTCGACGAGTCAATCCCGGACCCGGTGCGCGACACCGACAAGCCGTTCCTGATGCCGATCGAGGACGTCTTCACGATCACCGGTCGTGGCACCGTCGTCACCGGTCGTATCGAGCGCGGTGTGCTCAACGTCAACGACGAGGTCGAGATCGTGGGTATCCGCGAGAAGACCCAGAAGACCACCGTCACCGGCATCGAGATGTTCCGCAAGCTGCTCGACGAGGGTCGTGCGGGTGAGAACGTCGGTCTGCTGCTCCGCGGCACCAAGCGCGAGGACGTCGAGCGCGGCCAGGTCGTGGTGAAGCCGGGTTCGACCACCCCGCACACCGAGTTCGAGGCCAACGTCTACATCCTCGGCAAGGACGAGGGCGGCCGTCACACGCCGTTCTACGACAACTACCGCCCGCAGTTCTACTTCCGCACCACCGACGTGACCGGTGTCGTGAAGCTGCCTGAGGGCACCGAGATGGTCATGCCCGGTGACAACACCGAGATGACCGTCACGCTGATCCAGCCGGTCGCGATGGAGGACGGTCTGCGCTTCGCCATCCGCGAGGGCGGCCGCACCGTCGGCGCCGGCCGCGTCACCAAGATCCTCAAGTGACCTTGCGCTGAACGGCTGAACGGCCCCGGATCCCCTTGGGATCCGGGGCCTTTCGCATGTCCGGGGCCGACCAGCGAAACTCACCGAATAGGTGCGCGTGCGTCCGCGACCAGCGAAACTCACCGAATAGGTGCGCATGCGTCCGCGACCAGCGAAACTCACCGAATAGGTGCGCATGCGTCCGCGACCAGCGAACTCACCGAATAGGTGCGCGTGCGTCCGCGACCAGCGAAACTCACCGAATAGGTGGGCGGCGCGCCGTGGCGGGCCCGCTGCGCGGCGTGTCAGCCACCTATTCGGTGAGTTATGCGGGGGTCCGCCGTACGCCGTCCGCCGTACGCCGCCGGCGCGGGCTGCGCTACCTGCTCAGGTTGTATGCCGCGCGGGTGTACATCGCGATGCCGGCGGAGACCGAGACGTTGAGCGATTCGGCGTCGGGGTTCATCGGGATCGAGACCTCGAGCGCGGAGCCGCGGTGCAACTCGCTCGACGGACCGAAGCGCTCACTGCCGAGCACCAGCGCCAGCCGGTCGGGTATGCCGGCGAGCTCCTCCAGCTGTGTTTCGGCGTGCGCGTCGAAGGTGGCGAGGCGCACGCCCGACGCCTGGTCCTGCAGGAACGACGCGAGCTGCTGACGGGTCGCCAGGATCACCGGCAGTGAGAAGACGTAGCCGCGGCTGGCCCGCACCAGGCGACGGTCGGCGATGGAGGGCAGGTCGCTGTCGATGAGTACGACGGCGCTCACGCCGAAGGCGAAGCTGCTGCGGATGATCGCGCCGATGTTGCCGACGATCTTCACCCCGTCGAGGACGACGAGGTCCTGCCTGTTGTCCGCGACGTCGCGCAGCCGGGCCGGCTTCGGCAGGTGCGCGATGCCGAACACCTTCGGCTTCTTCTCGATCTTGAAGATCTCACCGGCCAGTTCGGTGGACAGCAGGCGCACCGGAATCCGCCTGTCGTCACACGCTTCTCGGATCTCGTCCGGAAAGTCGGCGCCCTGCAGCCCGTAGACCTCGACGAAGTCGAGCCCGGACCGGATCGCCTGCAGCAGCGGGTCGAAGTCCTCGATCAGCAGGCTGCGGACCGGGCCGCGCGCCTTGCGGTTGAGGTCAGTCAACCGCTGCACGGCCGGGTCGGAGCGGTCGGTGATGAGTGCCGGGCCGGTCACTTCCGGTCTCCGGCGGCGACCAGTCGCACCCCGAGGTTCATGTGGCCGACGCAGACCGCTTCGAAGTCCAGGTCGGGACGGGTTGCGAGGAACTCCTCGAACGCCTTGTGCTCGTGCTGCTGCCACCCGTGGTAGCCGAAGTACTCGTCGAACAGCACGATCGTGCCGGGGACGAATCGGTCACCCAGGTTGTCGAAGACGGTCTTGGTCGAGCTGTAGAGGTCGGCGTCGAGGTGCGCGAAGCGGAATGGCTCGCTCGGCAGCTTGGCGAACTGCGGCACGGTGTCGTCGAACCAGCCGACGTGAAACTCGACGTTGGACACCGGCAGCTCCGGCGGCTTGCCGCCCTCGTTGAAGGCCCCGCTGTCCTTGCCGGTGCCCGACCAGGCTTCGGGCAGGCCCTCGAACGAATCGAACCCGTGCACGGTCTGGTCGGGGAAGTGGTCGGCGATTATCGTCAGCGACTTGCCGCGGTGCACCCCGAACTCGGCCACCAGGCCGGCTGTTTCGGGGGCCTGAGCCAACGCGCTGCGCAACGCATTGGCGTTACTGACGTGCATCTGGGCATGGTCGAACCGCGCATCCCCGCGGATGTGCCGGACCCCGTCCTCGACAGCCTCGGCACGCACGCGCAGCGGGGTGGACGGAATCTCCCGGTCGATACGGAGCCGCTCGATGATCTGCTGGAGTAGCCGTTCGGTCTTCGGTTCGCCGTCCATCGCAGTGCCTTCTCTCAGTCGATCCGCTGGGTCCGATCCACAGTCATGCAACCATGTCGGCCCTGAGCACACCCCGCCAGGGCAGATACCGTATTTTGGTCTGCCGTTGGCTATCGCCTTCAGGTATGCCGTCCGCCGCCACGCTGTCCCGTCACGAACGAAAGCAGTTGCTTCGCCTTGTCCTCAGTCACTACCGAAGCCGCAGGTCCGGACCTGACCGCGATCATCCCGATGTGCAACGCCGAAGCGACGATCGCGCAGGTGGTGACCGCGTTCCTCGACACACCGGACACCGACGTCGAGGTGATCGTCGTCGACGACGGCTCCACCGATCGGTCGGTGGAGATGGTGCGCGCGCTCGGTCGTGATGAGGTCACGATCATCGAGCTCGAGCGCAACCACGGCGCCGGCTACGCGCGCAACCTCGGTTTCGCCCGCGCGAGGGGCCGTTACTCCATCTTCTTCGACGCCGACGACGAACTGCACGCTGACAGTCTGCGCGCCGCCGTCGAAGGGCTGGACGCCACCGACAGCGACGTGGCGATGCTGTCCTACTTCTATCGCCGCGGCACCAGCACCGATTTCACCGGCATGAACTCCTTCGACGACGCCGTATGGCGCCAGTACGTCACCTCGGGCCGGCGCCTCGTGCGACTGGAGGAGGTGCCGCGCCTGCTCGGCTTCTCCAACTACCCGTGGAACAAGGTGCTGCGGACCGAGCGGTTCAAGCAGACCGGCCTGCGGTTCAGCGACACCCACGTGCACAACGACATCCTCGGCCACTGGCTGACGCTGCTGGACGCGCGCGGTCTGCTCCTGATCGACGAGCCGATCTGCACCCACATCGTCGGTGACGGCGGAGGCAACCTTTCCCACCGCATGGGCCGCGAACGCCTGGCGCTGTTCGACGCGCTCGACGAGACCTACACGATGCTGGAAGACCGGCCCGCCATGCGCAACCGCTACTCCCACCACTACTGGGACTTCGCGCTGCGTGCCTCCGGCTGGGCACTGGAACGCATTGCCCCGGAAGTCGCGTTCGAGGCCAATCAGCGTCTGCAGGAGCACCTGCTGCGCATTCACCTGGCGGACTTCATGCGCATCCGTCAGCGGCGAGACCCGGGTCTTGCCGACCGCATCGTCCGCCGTTCGCTCACCTGACGGGAGTCCTTCCATGGCCACGGTCAGCATCATCGTCACCACCTACAACGTCGAGCAGTACATCGAGGAATGCCTCGCCAGCGTCGCCGCGCAGACGCTGCACGACATCGAGGTGCTCGTCGTCGACGACGGCTCCACCGACTCAACGCCCTCGCTGATCCGCGAATTCGCCGCGCGCGACTCGCGATTCGTGCCTGTCCTGCTGGAGCAGAACAGCCCCGGCGGTGTCGCCACCGCGGCGAATGCCGGCCTCGACCGGGCGACGGGCGACTGGATCGGTTTCGTCGACGGAGACGACTTCGTCGAGCCGGACATGTTCGAGAGCCTGGTCAACGCCGCCAGCCTGGGCAACGCGGACCTGGCGATGTGCAAATACCTCGAGGTGGACGAGACCTCCGGGCAGCGCAACGAACCGGCCGATGCCCACCGCTGGGCGACGCTGGAGGACCCGGTCTACCCGCTCGACGTGGTCAACCGGCAGATGTTCCTCCGCTTCATCGCGGTGCCGTGGCGCAAGCTCTACCGGCGAGACCTATTGGAAGACAACAAAATTCGCTTCCCCGAGGGCGACTACTTCTTCGAGGACAACCCGTTCCACTGGTTTGCGATCCTGTCCGCGAAGGCGATCGCGATCGTGCCGAAGGCGCTCGCCTACCACCGGGTCGCGCGCGCCGGCCAGACGATGGCGACCGCGGACGAGCGGCTCTTCCGGATCTTCATGCACCACGACACGATCCACCGCTGGTTGGTCGAGCGTGAGTTGCTCGGCATCTACCAGGTGCCGCTGCTCACCTGGGTGATCTCGCAGCTGGAGTGGATCTCTCGCCGCACCCCGCAGGAGCTGCGCGGCCAGCTCTACGCCGCCGTCCGCCCGATCTTCGCGCAGTATGACGTGGGCACCGTCATACGAGCGCTCAACGAGGGCAACAAGGGCGAGAAGACCCGTCGGCTGTCGCTGGCGCTCGCCAAGGGCGACCAGAGCGGTTTCAGCAAGGGCCTCGAGGGACGCCCGGACACCAATAACCTGCTGTTGGTCGGCTGGCATCACCTGCGCTACTCGGGTGTTCGTCGTACGGCGCAGATCACCGGCCGGTACGCCAAGCAGCAGGTCGACAAGAGCGACGCGCTCGGCCGGGTGACCCGCGTCCGCGGACGGCACACGGTGAGCAACGCGGATCTGATGTTCGCGCTCGCCACTCTCCAGCAGCAGCTGGACGAGATGCAGGAGCGCCTCGCCCAGCTGGAGCAGTCCCCGGAGGGTTCGTTCAGTCGGTCAGCAGCGCCGGAATCGGCCGACCCGCGCTGATCGACTCCTTCATCACCGACGCCGCCTGTAGCGCGTCGGCGATGGTCACGTCCATGTCGAGGTAGCGGTAGGTGCCGAGCCGGCCGGCGAACGTGACCCGCTCCTGCGAGCGCGCGGCTTGGAGGTACTTCTCCAGCTGAGTCTTGTCGTCCGCCATGCGGATCGGGTAGTAGGGGATGTCGTCCTCGCCGGCGAGGCGGGAGAACTCGCGGAACGCGATGGTCTTGTCGTGCTGCTCCCACGGCGCGAAGTGCTTGTGCTCGCTGATGCGCGTGAAGGGCACCTCGAGGTCGCCGTAGTTCATCACCGCACAACCCTGGAAATCGCCGTCGGCGCGGATCTCCTCGAAGTCGAGGGTGCGGTAGGCGAGGCGGCCGAACTCGTGGCCGAACCACGCGTCGAGTGGGCCGGTCCAGATGCAGTGGTCGAACTGGTCGCGGACCGCCGGGTCGAACGGACTCGACAGGTGCACCTCGATGGACGGGTGGTCCAGGATCCGCTCGACGATCGCGGTGTAGCCGTCTCGTGGAATCGCCTGGTAGGGGTGGGCGAAGTAGGAGTCCTCGTAGTTGAAGCGCAACGGCAGGCGGCGCAGCACCGACGCCGGGATCTGCGTCGGGTCCAGCCCCCATTGCTTGCTGGTGTAGCCGCGGAAGAACGCCTCGTAGAGGTCGCGGCCCATCATCTTCAGCGCCTGCTCCTCGAAGTTGGCAGGCTCGCCGATGGTCTGGTCGGACTGCTCGCGAATGAATTCCTCGGCGGCTGCCGGGGCCAGCGTGGTGCCGAACAGCTGGTTGATCGTCAGCAGGCTGACCGGCAGTGAATACACCCGGTCGCGGACGGTGCTGAACACCCGGTGGTTGTAGGGCTGCATCGTGCCGTAGTTGTTGATGTAGGCCCAGACCTGCTCGTTGCCGGTGTGGAAGATGTGCGGCCCGTAGCGGTGCACCATGATGCCGGTGTCCGGATCGCGCTCGGTGTGGCAGTTGCCGGCCACATGGTCCCGGGACTCGTGTATGACGACCTGGTGGCCATCCTCCGCGAGTTCGCGGGCCATGACGGCACCGGAGAATCCGGCGCCTGCGATACCGATCTGCATCGTTACTCCATTCGTGAGTTCGTCGGGCGGGTAGCGTGTCCCGTCGCAGGGGCATTCTCCATCTACGCGTACAGTTGACTGACAGCGACCTGCGGGCCCCGTCACCACTCGAGGGAGTTACACAATGCACGAACAGCCGACCGCTGCGTCGCAGCGGCCGCTGCTGTGGTCGGTGGTGATTCCGGTGCACAACTGTGCGGGATACCTGGCCGAGGCGCTGCCCGAGGTGCTCGATCAACTCGGCGGCGACGACCGTGCGGAGATCATCGTCGTCGACGACGCGTCCACCGACGACCCCGAGGCGGTTGTCCGCGAGCTCGGCCGCGACCAGGTCCGTTATGAGCGCAACCCGCGCCAACTCGGTGCGATCGGCACCTTCAACCGGGGGATCTCGCTGGCCAGCGGCGAGCTGGTCCACCTGCTGCACGGCGACGACGAGGTGCTGCCGGGCTTCTACCCGGCCGTCGCGGCGGCACTCGACGGCACCACCGCAGTGGCCGCGATGTGCCGCACGGTCGACATCGACGCGGCCGGCAACCGGCTGCGCGAGAGCCGCAGCTACCGCCGGGGGACCGGCGTCTGGCCGGGCGCCTTCGAGGCGTTCGTCCGGTCCAACCGGGTCCGTGCGCCCGGCATCGTCGTGCGGCGCAGCGCCTACGAGCAGTTCGGCACCTTCCGCGAGGACCTGCCGCACGCGGCCGACTGGGAGTTATGGACCCGGTTGGCTCGGTCCGGGCCGGTGGTCTTCGTCGACGAGGTGCTTGCGGCATACCGCAAACACGGCGAGTCCGACACTTCCGCGCGGATGCGCACCGGCGCGAACATCATCGAACGCGAGAGCGCGCTGTCGATCATCAGCCAGCATGTCGACGTCCGGCGCCGTCGTACGACGATCCGTTGGGGCCTGCTCTACTCCTTCGTCTACGCCACCCGCACCGGTGTCACCCTCGCCCGGGACGGGCAGTGGCAGGCTGCCGCAGCGCAGTGGCGTGAGGGCGGGCGCTGCCTGTTGCACGTGCCGGGAGCTCTGCGGCACGGTTACGCCGACGACGAGTCATCCGAGCCGCCGGTGCCGGGGGATCGTTCCTTAGCCGCCTGAGCGAGTTATACAAGAGCCCTTGTGTATGCCGCGGGTCGCGGCGACGCTGACGGGCATGCCGAGGAAGACCGCCGCCGAGCGTCATACCGACTCCGCACCCGAGCCTGAGCAGGGCTGGCCCGCCGAGGGTGCTGCGCTGATCGACGCGCTGCTCGCGGTGCACCACCCGGTGCGGCGCCGGATCTACGAGGTGCTGACCGCCGACGGGCCGGCCACGGTCGGTGGGTTGGCGGCGCGGCTCGACCTCGCGGTCGGGTCGATCAGTCACCACCTGAAACCGTTGCACAAGGCCGGATTCGTCGAGCCCGCGCCGGAACTCGCGCGCGACACCCGTGAGTCGTGGTGGCGCGGGATTCACCGGTCGCTGTCGTGGAGTGGTGACGACTACACCGCCGGCAGCTTCGCCCGGCAGGTGACCGACGCCGCGGAGTGGGCCAATTTCCAGCACCTCAACGCGGCGACGGCCGCATGGATGCGCGGACGTCACGAGCTGCCGGAAGTATGGCGGGAGGCCTGCGCCAGCGACACCTTCGTCGCGGCGACGGCCGAGCAGCTGCGTGACTTGGGGGAGCGGGTCGAGGCGATCGCCCGTGAGTGGGCCGACGAGGTGCGGGCCGACGTCGAGCTGCACCCGGACGCCGAGCGCCGACCGGTGCGCTTCATCGCCCGGATCTTTCCGAGCGAGCCCGGGGCGGGTGAGCGCCGATGACCGCAATCGTCGACGAGCCCGTCCTCGTCGCGGCACCACCGCCGCCGGTGCGGCGGGACCGGATGGTGCACGCCTACCTCGCTGCCTCGCTCGTATCCGCCTGCGGTGACACGGTTTTCACGATCGGTCTCGCCTGGACCGCGGTGCACCTGTTGTCGCCGGGGTTGGCGGGGGTTGTGCTCGGCATCGAGCTGCTGCCGCAGGCGATGTGCACGCTCTTGGGCGGGGTGATCGCCGACCGTTTCGACACCCGGCGGGTGATGATGATCGGCACTGCCGCGCGGGTCGCCGTGCTGTTGTTCGCGACGGTCGCCTGGCAGCTCGGAAACCATTCCGCTTCAGTGCTTTTCGCGGTCGCTGTTGCCTTCGGTGCAGCAGCTGGCCTCAGCAATCCTGCCGCCGCGACGCTCATGCGGCAGCTGGTGGCGACCGAGGACCTGGTGACCGTCGGCGGTTGGTCGCAGACCGGGCTGCGGTTGGCCCGGCTGTTGGGTGCGCCCGTCGGCGCGGCCGTCATTCAGTGGGGTTTCGGGGTCTCGATGCTGGTGGATGCGGTCTCGTTCGGTGCCGTGCTCGTGGTGCTGGCCCTCGTCATACGTCCGCGGTTTCGTCTGCCACGCACCACTCACGAGCCCTGGCATCGGGCGCTGCGTGCCGGACTCTCCTACGTGTGGCGCACTCCGGTTGCCCGGACGTTCCTGATCGGGCTGGCCGCGATGAACGTCTTCGTCTCCCCGGTCATGGCCGTCGGCGTCGCGCTGCGCGTGTCCGGATCGCACTGGGGCGCAACGTGGTTGGGCATCGGCGAGGCGGTGTTCGCGGCCGGCGCGATCGCGGGTTCGTTGGCCGGCGTCCGCTGGCAGGGCAGCCATCTGGCGCGCCGATCCTTCTCGGTCCTCGCGGTCCAGGGGCTCGGCCTCGCCGCCGTCGGCGCCCCGTCGCGTCTTGCCCTACTCGCCGGCATGCTCACGATCGGCATCACCGCCGGTCTCGGGTCGGTATGGCTGGGCGGCACCTTCCAGCGGGTGATCGCCCCGGCCCAGCTCGGCCGCGCCTTCTCGGTCAGTCAGCTCGGCGATCAACTTCTGATCCCCGCGACCATGCCGCTGTTCGGTCTGCTCGCCGCCGGCTCATCGGTGCCGGTCGCGACGGTCATCTTCGGTGCCGCGATGTCGGCGCTGTGCGTGCTCTTCGCCACCCGCCCGCATATTCGGGGGTTGGCGTGATCACCCTCGATCCCGCGATCCGGTATGCCGGGCCGGGCGCGCACCTGCGTTTGGGACAATCGAGCGGTAACCCCTTCGTGCCATGCCAGGAGATCGCTGCACCGTGTCCGCCGCACAACCGCTGTCCGCCCTGTCCGCCGCCGAGATCGCGAGCTTTCGCAAGACGCAGCAGACGGCATACGACGAACTCAAGGCGAGCGGGCTGAAGCTCGATCTCACCCGCGGCAAGCCGTCGACCGAGCAACTCGATCTGTCCAACGGTCTGCTGAAGCTGCCCACCAAGGTCACCGACGCGTCCGGCGCCGACACCCGCAACTACGGCAACCTGCAGGGCATCGCCGAGTTGCGCGAGATCTTCGCCGAGCTGCTGTGGGTGTCGCCGGATCAGCTTGTGGCTGGTGGAAATTCGAGCCTCACCATGATGAAGGACACCCTGGTCGACCTGGTGCTCTTCGGTGGTGTCGACTCCCCGCGCCCGTGGCGCCTCGAGGAGAAGGTCCGCTTCATCTGCCCGGTGCCCGGCTACGACCGGCACCACACGCTGCTGGACTCGCTCGGCATCGAGATGATCACCGTGCCGATGACCCCGGACGGCCCGGACGCCGACGCGGTCGCCGCGCTGGTCGCCGACGACCCGACGATCAAGGGCATGTGGCTCGTGCCGACCTACTCCAACCCGGCCGGCTCGGTGTGCAGCCAGGACGTCGCCGCCAAGCTCGCCTCGATGCCGACGGCGGCACCCGACTTCAAGCTCTTCTGGGACAACGCCTACGCGTTCCACCACCTCAGCGAGGACGAGGCGAAGAGCGCCGACATCCTGTCGCTCGCCAGCGCCGCCGGGCACCCGCACCGCCCGATCATGTTCGCCTCGACCTCCAAGATCACCTTCGCCGGCGCCGGGGTCGCCTTCCTCGCGGCCTCGGCCGAGCAGGTGAAGTGGTACCTCGGCCACCTCGGCAAGGGCTCGATCGGCCCGGACAAGGTCAACCAGCTCCGGCACGCGGAGTTCTTCGGTGACGCCGAGGGTGTCCTCGCGCACATGCGGCGGCACCGCGACATCCTCGCGCCGAAGTTCGCCGAGGTGCAGCGGGTGCTGCGCGAGCGCCTTGGCGGCCTCGACATCGCCACCTGGACCGACCCGGTCGGCGGCTATTTCGTCAGCCTCGACGTGTTGCCCGGCACCGCGTCGCGGGTGGTGCAGCTGGCCAAGGACGCCGGGCTGGCCCTGACGCCCGCCGGCGCGTCATACCCGTATGGCGACGACCCGCAGGACACCAACATTCGCCTGGCGCCGAGCTACCCGGTGCTTGATGAGGTCACGGCCGCCATGGAAGCCGTGGCAACCTGCGTGCTGCTCGCGGTCGCCGAAAAGCTGAGCGCCGAGTAGCCGGGTGTCCGGACCACCGTCCGGCGGATATGGCAGAGTTCGCCCTGTGGACATCCCGGTGAAGGCGCCGCCGACACCAGTCTTCTTCGTGGCCGGCGGCACGGGCATTTCGGCCGAAACGCTCGGCAACATGATGCTGCAGCAGTTCCCGAGTGTCCGCTTCGTGCGGGAGAAGCTGCCCTTCATCAAGACGGCCGAGCAGGCGCGCGAGGCGGTCGCCCAGATGGACGCCGCCAAGACCAGCGAGGTCACGCCGCTGGTCTTCTCCACGGTCGCGGTCGAGGAGATCCGGGAGATCCTGTCGAGCACCGACTGCGCCTTCATCGACCTGTTCGGATCGCACCTGGACATGGTCGAGCAGGTGTTGCACGTCAACGCCGCGCACAACTCCACCAGCGCGCACGGGGTGCGCGACGAGGGGCAGTACGACGCCCGGATGAAGGCCGTCGAGTTCGCAATCGAGCACGACGACGGGCAGAGCCTGCGTCAGCTTGACCGGGCCGACCTGATCCTCACCGCGCCGTCGCGCTGCGGCAAGACGCCGACCACCATGTATCTCGCGTTGCAGTACGGCCTGCGGGTGGCCAACTACCCCCTGGTCGAGGAGGACTTCGAGTCCAGCGACCTGCCGCGGCCGATCAAGCCGTATGCCGACAAGTGCTTCGGCCTCTTGTCGACGCCGGCCCGGCTCAGCCAGGTGCGCAGCGAGCGACGGCCGGGCTCGGCATACGCCACGCTCGCGCAGTGCACCTACGAGCTGCGGCGTGCCGAGGCGCTCTTTCGCACCCACCGCATCCCCTACATCAACTCCGCCAACATGTCGGTGGAGGAGATGGCGGCCATGATCATGCAGACCCGCAAACTGAGCGCGGCTCGCTGAGCGAGCTCCGTCATACCCGTAGAAGAAGGCTGGAAGGAACGGCTGGAATGAGCAACATCGAATGGTTCGCCGATCTCGGCATCGACGACGTCGAGTCGGTGGGCGGTAAGAACGCCTCGCTCGGCGAGATGGTGCAGCACCTGGCCAAGGCCGGCGTCAACGTGCCGACCGGCTTCGCCACGACCGCCGACGCCTACCGCCGATTCCTGGTCGACACCGGCCTGAAGGACGAGATCGACGGGCTGCTCGCCGATCTGGACGTCGACGATGTGCGCGAGCTGGCCCGGGTCGGCGCGAAGATCCGCGGCGACATCGAGGAGCAGGACTTCCCGGCAGACCTTGAGGCCGACATCCGCTCGGCATACGAGAAGCTGACCGCCGAACAGGGCAAGGACGCGACGTTCGCGGTGCGCTCCAGCGCGACCGCCGAGGACCTGCCCGACGCGTCGTTCGCCGGGCAGCAGGAGACCTTCCTCAACATCAGCGGCATCGACAACATCCTGCACGCGATCAAACTGGTCTTCGCCTCGCTCTACAACGACCGGGCGATCGCCTACCGGGTGCACGCCGGCTACGACCACTCGCTCGTCGCACTCTCCGCCGGCATTCAGCGCATGGTGCGTTCGGACATCGGTGCATCGGGCGTGATGTTCACGATGGACACCGAATCCGGTTTCCGCGACGCGGTTTTCATCACCTCCAGCTACGGCCTCGGTGAGGCCGTGGTGCAGGGTGCGGTCAACCCGGACGAGTTCTACGTCTACAAGCCGGCGCTCAAGCAGGACCGGCCGGCGATCCTCAAGCGTGGCGTCGGCTCCAAGACCACCAAGATGGTCTACACCGGAGACGACACGGTCGGCGAGACGATCCACTTCGTCCCGGTCGAGCCGGAGGACCAGGGCCGGCTCTCGCTGACCGACGACGAGGTCACCGAGCTGGCCAAGTATGCCGTTGCCATCGAGGAGCACTACGGCCGACCGATGGACATCGAGTGGGGCAAGGACGGCTCCGACGGCAAGCTCTACATCCTGCAGGCCCGCCCGGAGACCGTGCAGTCGCGTGCGAGCAGCTCCACGCTCAAGCGTTACGTGATGAAGGAGCGCGGACCGGTGCTGGTCGAGGGTCGCGCGATCGGCCAGAAGATCGGCGCCGGCAAGGTCCGCAAGCTGACGCTGGAGACGATGCACGAGTTCGAGCAGGGCGACGTGCTGGTCGCGGGCATCACCGACCCGGACTGGGAGCCGATCATGAAGCGGGCGTCGGCGATCGTCACTGACCTCGGCGGCCGCACCAGCCACGCCGCGATCATCTCCCGCGAGCTCGGCATCCCGGCCGTCGTCGGCACGGGCACCGCCACCAAGGACCTCACCGACGGGCAGGAGGTCACCGTTTCCTGCGCCGAGGGTGACGCCGGTTTCGTCTACGAGGGCCTGCGCGAGTTCGAGGTCAAGGAGACCGAGCTCGACAAGATGCCCGACATCCCGACGAAGATCATGATGAACGTCGGAACCCCTGACCAGGCCTTCGAATTCAGCCGGCTGCCCAACAAGGGCATCGGCCTGGCCCGGCTGGAGTTCATCATCAACCGGCAGATCGGCATCCACCCCAAGGCCCTGCTCGAGCTCGACGATCAGACGCCCGAGCTGCAGGAGCAGATCCGCTCGCTGATCTCGGCATACGACACCCCGCGCGACTTCTTCGTCGAGCGGGTCGCCGAGGGTGTCGCGTCGCTCGCGGCGGCGTTCGCGCCCGAGCCGGTCATCGTGCGCATGTCGGACTTCAAGTCCAACGAGTACGCCGGGATGATCGGCGGCGAGCGTTACGAGCCGGACGAGGAAAACCCGATGATCGGCTACCGCGGCGCATCCCGTTATCTGTCAGCGGATTTCGAGGACTGCTTCGCGATGGAGTGCGAGGCGCTGCGCTTCGTCCGGGAGGAGATGGGCCTGACCAACGTGCGCATCATGATCCCGTTCGTGCGCACCATCGAGGAGGCCAAGGGCGTCACCGAGCTGCTCGCCAAGTACGGCCTGAAGCGCGGCGAGAACGGCCTGCAGGTCGTGATGATGTGCGAGGTGCCGAGCAACGCGGTCATCGCCGACCAGTTCCTGAAGTACTTCGACGGCTTCTCGATCGGCTCCAACGACATGACCCAGCTGACTCTCGGTCTGGACCGCGACTCCGGTTTGGTGGCAGGCGGATTCGACGAGCGCGACCCCGCGGTCAAGGCGATGCTGACCCTGGCGATCACCGCCTGCAAGGAGCAGGGCAAGTACGTCGGCATCTGCGGGCAGGGCCCCTCGGACCACCCCGACCTCGCCGAGTGGCTGGTCGACCAGGGCATCGAGTCGATCTCGCTCAACCCGGACACCGTGGTCGAGACCTGGCTGCGGATCGCCAAGCGCGGTGAAAAGGCCGGCGCCTGACGGTTCTTCGGCACGGCTGAGCGGGAGGTGGGCGAGCAGCCCACCTCCCGCTCGCGTGGTGAGACGCCGCCGACCCGTCATACGTGGGATGTTAGGTTCAATGTATGACGCAGCCCATCACCCCGCCCAGACGCACCAGCGAGTTGGTCGTCGAACGCATGGAGCAGCTCATCCGCGGCGGCGAGTGGCCGGTCGGCACGTGCATCCCCGCCGAGCCCGAGCTGGTGCGCGACTTCGGCGTCGGCCGCAACACCATTCGTGAGGCCGTGCGGGCGCTGGAGCACACCGGCATGCTGCAGCCGCGCCGCGGGGACGGCACCTACGTGCGCAGTGCCAATCCTTTTGCCGCAGCGATGAGTCGCGGCGCGTCGTCGGAGGCGCTCGACCTGATGCAGGTGCGCCGGGCACTCGAGTCCGAGGCCGCCGCGAGCGCCGCGAGAGGCGCCTCGGCGCACACGCGGGCGAAGCTGCGAGCGGTGCTCGACCGGGCGGAGGCCGCGCTCGCGGCCGGCGACCTCGAGACCTACACGCGCGAGGACGTCGGCTTCCACACCCAGCTGGTGGCCGCCTCGGGCAACAAGCTGATGGTCGAGATCTTCGACGGGGTGGTCGAGGCGATCGCCGCGACACACACCGAGCTCACCGCGACATCGGCTGCGCACACCGGGCGGCACCCGCAGGGACACCGCGCCGCGATCGAGGCGATCGACGCCGGTGACGCGGAGGCGGCTCGGACCGCGGTCAACCACTACATCGACGAACTCGAAGCAGAGATCAAGAACTCATGACTGGCACTGACGTCGCGGCACAGAACGCCGCACGACCCAAGGATGCCGAGGCGCCGAATGGTGAACTTCGTGGTGCGGCAGCCGTATTCGCCGCTGTCGGCATCATGCTGGTGGCGGCCAACCTACGACCGGCGGTGGTGTCGGTCGGGCCGCTGCTCGACACGATCTCCGAGGACCAGGGTTTCAGCAGCGCCGCGGCCGGACTGCTCACCACCTTGCCGGTCCTCTTCTTCGGTCTGTCCGCGCCGGTCGCGCCCCGGTTGGCCGCCCGCTTCGGCATTGAGCGCACCATCTTCGGCTCGCTGATCCTGCTGCTGGCCGCGATCGTGCTACGTCTGGTGCCGAACGTCGCCGCGCTCTTTGCCGGTTCGATGGCGGTGGGTGGCGCCATCGGCGTGTGCAACGTCGTGCTGCCGGCCCTGATCAAGCGCGACTTCGCGCACCGCTCCGGCATGATGACCGGCCTCTACTCGATGACGCTCTCGGGTGGCGCCGCGGTCGCGGCCGGCGTCACCGTGCCGATCGACGACGCCCTCGGCGGAAACTGGCGGCTGACCCTGGCCGTCTGGGCGGTGCTGGCGGTTGTCGCACTCGTGCAGTGGGTGCCACAGCTGCGCCGGGTGCACACCGTCAGCGGCGACTCGGGTAGTGGTGGTCTCTACCGGGACCGCACGGCGTGGGCGATCACCGTCTACATGGGCGCGCAGTCGCTCATCTTCTACACCTTCGGTGCGTGGCTGCCGACCTACCTACTGGACCGGGGTATGACGCATGGCGCGGCGGGCACCACACTCGCGTTGGGTCAGGTTGCCGGTTTGCTCACCTCGCTGACCGCGCCGATGATCGCCGGCAGGATGCGTGACCAACGGCCAATTGCCTTGGCATTCCTGGTCTTCTGCGCCGTCGGCTTCATCGGGCTGGTCTCCACCGACGCCGCGCCACTGCTTTGGGTCTGCCTGGTGATGATGGGTCCCGGCTCCGGCATCAGCCTGGCGCTGCTCTTCATGGTGCTGCGCAGCAACTCCACCGCACAGACCGGTCAGGTGTCGGGTATGGCGCAGTCGATCGGCTACGGACTGGCGGCCGTGGGTCCCATCCTGATCGGCGCCGTGCACGACGCCTCCGGTTCGTGGAACCTCGCGATGGGCGCGTTGGCACTCGCCGTGGTGCCGCAGGCGTGGTCCGCGCTGCGGGCCGCGAGACCCGGGAGGATGCGGGCGGACTGAAGCGCTACTCCTCCGAGATCGTCATCGATGCGAGCCGCTGGCCGGCGAGCACGATGCCGAGCACGAGTGCGACGAGGGTGGCCGCCACGGCATACCAGATCGACACCGGTGGGTTGTCGTCGATCGCTGTCGAGATGTGCTGGATGGCGGAGGTGCCCCACGCCCGCGGAGACAGCCACTTGACCGGCGAAAACAGTGACGCGAGAGTGGATTCCCAGATCAACCAGAAGAGCAGGCAGCCGATGATGCTGCGCTTCATCGTGGTCGCGAGTGCGGTGAAGACACCGACGTAGGCGACCGTCGCGATCAGTGCGCCGACGAGGCCGGCCAGCGCCATACGGTCGTCGGTGCCGCGCAGGATGAGCCCGGCCACGAGCATCGGCAATGCGGTGAAGACCACGCCCGCGCCGAGGGTGACGATCGCCTTGCTGGCGATGATCGAGACGCGCGAGACCGGTTTGGTCAGCAGGTAGATGATCGACCCGTCGTCGAACTCCGAGTTGATCAGCGTCGTCGTCGCCACCAGCGCGACCACCGGCACGGCGACGCCGATGCCGAAGTTGCGCAGCAGTTGTTCGGCCGTGTTGGCAGTGACGTCACCGGAATTGGCCTGTCGGATGACGACGGCGAGAGCCACGAGGATGACCGGCATGGCGACCATCAGCCACACGCGGGCGCGACCGAACAATGACCGGAGGCCGAGCCGGAGAATCGGGAGGCTCATGCAGGGTGCTCCATTATGCGTTCACCAGGTAACTGAAGACGCTCTCGAGCGACTCGTCGGTCGGGGTCAATTCGACAATGCGGATGTCGTGCTGCGAGGCGATCCGGGGCAGCGCGTGTGCGAAGGCCCCGAAGTCGTCGGCTTCGACCTCCAGCACGTCGTTGCTGCGCAGCCGCGCGCCGCGCACCGATTGTTCGCCGAGCAGCAGGGTCGCGAGCCTGCGGTTGTCGGAGCTGCGCACGACATACCGATTGGGCCGGTCGGTCATCAACCGTCGTATGGCGGCGAAATCCCCACTGGCCGCGTGTCTTCCGGCGACCACGACCTCCACCTGGCGGGCGATCTGCTCGACCTCCTCCAGGATGTGCGAGCTGAAGACGATCGTCCGGCCCTGCTGCGCGAAGTCGGTGAGCAGCCCCATCATGTGCCGGCGCTGGATCGGGTCCATGCCGTTGAACGGCTCGTCGAGCAGCAGCACCGGCGGCTGGTGCACCAGTGCGGAGGCGACCTTGATGCGCTGTTTCATGCCCTTGCTGTAGGTCGAGATCTTCCGGTCCGCGGCGGCCGCCATGTCGACCAGCCCGATCGCGTGCTCGGTCGCGGTGCCCGGTTGCGGCACCTGCTGTAGGTCGGCGTTCAGCCGCACGAACTGCGTGCCGGTGAGGAAGTCGTAGAGCGACTCCTGGACCGGCACCAGGCCGATCTTGCGGTAGATCTGGACGTTGCCGCGGGTCGGTTCGCCGTCGATGGTGACGGTGCCGGTCGACGGCGGGAGCAGCCCGGCCATCATCGACAGCAGCGTCGACTTGCCGGCGCCGTTGGGGCCGAGCAGGCCGGTGATGCCGGGGGAGAGCTGCATCGAAACGTCATTGACCGCAACGACATTGCCGTACCAGCGGGACACATCGGTCAGGACGAGATCACTCATGAGATCGGGCCTGACGTCCTCGGGGCGGTCACAGGGACGCCGCTTTCCGGATGCGCTCCACCAGCACCCAGCTCGTGCCGATGACCCAGATCAGGGCAACGATGATGAACACTAGGGTCCAGCCGGTGCTCGGATGCGGGATGGCCGGGGTCGGTGTCGGCTGGTCGAACAGTCCGCTGATCAGCTCCGCGACCAGCGTGAACGGGTTGAACATCGACGCGATCATCGCGGCGGACTTGTTGCCGGTCTCGTAGACCGCTCCTTGCGCGATCGTGACGATCCCCGAGGTGAGCATCAGCGCCACGATCACGGCGACCACGGCGAGCCCGGACCGGGTGGTGATCGCCGAAACCATGCCGCTGAAGGTCGCCAGGATCAGGGACAGCACCAGCACCCCGACGATCGCGGCGAAGAAGTTCTTGGTGTGCTGGGAGCGGTCGAGCCCGGAGGAGAGCGCTGCGGCATACCAGATCACCATCGGGACCGCGATCACCGCGAACAACGCGGTGGTCAGCGCCGCAAGCCGCACCAGCACGTAGGTCGAGCGGTCGAGCGGTCGCGCGAAGTAGAGCACGATCGTCCGATAGCGCAGGTCGCGCGCGAACAGCACCGGTGCCTGCGATGCAGCGAAAACCGTGATCAGCAGCTGTGTCCAGTAGGGGTAACCGAAGTAATTGGAAAGCGGCGCAAAGTAATTCGCCTGGTCACCGAGCGACATCCGCTTCAGCTGTATGGCGAGGCCGGCGAGCACGAGGGCCGGGATCAGCATGAGCGCGGCGACCAGGAAGGGCATCACCTTCGACTTGTTCGACCGGCCGAGGCCGAAGCAGTGTCGCAGCGAGGTCAGGTAGAGCGACAGCGCGATCGCGCCCGTGCTCTGCCGACGGCCGGTGAACGTGCGGTAGCCGATGTCGTGGATGACGCTCTGCCGTGGGGTGCTCATGCGGAGACTCCCGTCGGCGCTTGGTGGAAGACTTCCTCGAGGCTGTGGTGCACCTCTTGGATGCGCACCAGCCCGAGCCCCTGAGCGACGACGACGTCGCGGATGACGTCGAGCGTCTCGGGGCGGTCGAGGCGCACTTCGATGCGGTCGCCGACCGGCCACGCCTGGATGCCGCGGTCGACCAGCGCCTGCCCGACCACCTGGTCGCTGCCTGGCGGGCCGAGCACCTCAACCAGGACGTTGCCGGTGGTGTGGGTCAGGTCGGTCGTCGGCGAGGCGCGCAGGAGCCGGCCGGCGTCGATGACCACGACGTAGTCGACGGTGCGCTCCAACTCGCCGAGCAGATGGCTGGTGACCGCGACCGAGATGCCGAAGTCGTGACCGATCCGGCCGATCAGGTCGAGCATCTCGTCGCGCGCTCGCGGGTCGAGGCCGTTGGTGGGCTCGTCCAGCAGCACCAGCTGTGGGCTGTGCACGATCGCCTGCGCCAGCTTGGCCCGCTGTTTCATGCCGGTGGAGTAGCCGCCCATCGCCCGGTGACGCTCCTCGGCGAGGCCAACGTGTCGCAGCACGTCCGAGGTGCGCTCGCGCGCGGCATTGCGGGGCAGTCCGGACATCATCGCCATGTGCATGACGAACTCGGCTGCCGACACGTCGGCCGGCAGGACGTCGTGCTCGGGCATGTAGCCGACCAGCTCACGCACCTGGGCGCCCTGTGTCACCGGATCCATGCCGAGCACCCGGACACTGCCGTCGGTCGGTGTCAGCAGCCCGAGCAGCACCTTGATCAGCGTCGACTTGCCGGCGCCATTGACGCCGACGATGCCGGTGATGCCTTCGGGGATGCTGAGCGTCAGGTCGTCGAGCGCGCGCACCCGCGGGTACTGCTTGGTCAGGCGCTGCGTGTCGACGACCCCCATGCGCGTCACCCTAACGAGCTTCGGCGCGTGGCTCCCGTCATACAGCCGGAATGTCGACCTCGAGGTCGTCCAGCGGGAACGGCGGCTGCCCGGCACCGGTGATGTGCAGGCTGCCCCACGGGGTCAGCTCCGACACCCGGCCAGGGGCAGGAGTGCCACCGGCGTGTACGACGATCTTGGCGCCCGGCGTGAGGCCTTCCGCGGCGGCGACGTGCCCCTGCCAGTGGTACTGGCCGTCGGTCGGCTGCATTGCGCCGGCCAGCTGCGCCTGCACGGTGATGCGCTCGCCGTCCGGCAACTCGATCTCGACCGGGCCGTACCAGGCGGCGTCGAGCAGACCCGGCTGCGCGTAACCGAACCACAGGTCGTCGCGTCGCGGGTGGCCGGCGTGCCCGACCTGCGGGATGCGCCGGGCGCGCTGCCACGGGAGGCGGCGCCGCTCGGTAACCCGCGGCCAGTCGGAGGTCGAGCGCGGACGGTCGGTCTCCAGCTGCACGGCCTCGCGCACGTCGACCGAGATCCTCGGTGACCCGCATCAGCTCGAGGGCCTCGGCGACATACGAGAGGGCCTCACGGTCGCGCACCACGAACAGGTTGGGGAAGCCGCTGCGCTGCACGCCGCGGTAGAGACGGCCCTTCTGCAGCACGTCGTGCAGGAACTGACCGTCCCGGCCGGTGACGGTGGCGACCTCCGGGCCACCGACCAGCACGACCACGCCGGCGCCGACGCCGTCGACCAGCCAGTGGTCGTCCTCCCACGCGGCGGTGGGTGCGGTGTCGTTCGTGGCGTCGGTGCGACGCACCTGGACCTGGTCGAGCTGCTCGACCGTGTCGGCCGCGCGCGAGGTGCTGAGCGCGTCGGCGCCGATTAGATTGACGGTGATCACGGCAGGAATCCCGCCTTGCGCCAACCCTTTTCGGCGAGCGGGCCCATGAAGCCGGTCTCGCGCAGGAAGCCCGCGAGGTCTGCGAAGCCCTCCTGCTTCATGGCGTTGTAGTGCGGGTTGGCGCGCGCGATCTTCGCGCACTGGTCGCCGTCGAGGCCGGCCCTGCGGTACATCGCCGGGTTGGTCAGCCACTGGTTGAACAAGATGGCGACCGCGCCGTGCGCATTGGCGAGGAAGTACTTCTCCCGCTTGTCCTTGGTGTGGGTACGACGGCGAAGTCCGTCACGGGCGAAGCTGATGTGGCGGGCTTCCTCGGTGACGTGGATGCGCATCAGCCGCGACACGATCGGCTGCAGCTGCGGGTCGTCCAGGCCGCGCCGCTGCATCGCGTCGAAGATCTCCTCGCCGACCAGCGCGAAGAGCCACAGTGCCGATCCGTGCAGGGTGAACGGCAGCAGCCGCAGCACGCGGCGGTTGAGCTCGGACATCCGATAGACGCGGGCACCGCAGCGGTCCACCACCTTGGCGAACATTGCCATGTGGCGGCACTCGTCGCCCATCTCGGTCAGGGAGTACTGCGCCTCCTGGCCGGCCGGGTCCTTCTCGGTCAGCCGGTGCAGCAGTGCGAGGTCGAGCAGCGTCTCGAACCAGAGGCCGACTGACAGGACGTTGGCCATCTCCTCGCGGGAGACGTCGATGCGCTGCTGCTCGGTCAGTGACTCCCAGAACGGCGTGCCGTAGAGAGTGAGGAGCGTCGGCGGGAGGAAGTACTTGCCGTCCTCCAGCGGTGCGTCCCAGTCGATGTCGACGATCGGGGCGTAGGAACGGCGGACCGACCCCTTCAGAAGGCGCTCGGAGACGGTCTCGCGGTCGGGCGACTGCCGGTCGGCGGAACGGCCGGTGGTGGGCTCGAGAGTTGTCGTCATACTCCGCAGCGTACCGTCGGTAACATCTGAATACCAGTGGTACGAGGAGTTTGCTACCGTCATACCTCTGATGCCCGAGACCACGCCCTGGAATCGCGCCCGCGAAGCGCAGCGCAAGACGCAGCGCAGCGCGCGCCGCGTCGTGCTGGTCGACGCCGCGATCGCGGCGATCGAGGCCGATGGCCCGGACGTGAGCGTGGCGCAGATCGCGCGCACCGCCGGAGTCACCAAGCCCGTGCTCTACCGGCAGTTCGACGACAAGGACGACCTGATGCGCGCCGTCGGGGTGTCCGAGGGCGAGCGCATCCTGGCGGCGATCCGCAAGGAGCTGAACGCGCCTGGCGCGTCCTCGCTCGAGGTGGTGACCCGGGCGGTCGATGCGTTCCTGCACGCGATCGATCAGCACCCCCAGGTCTACCTGGCGATGATGCGCCGCCGGTCCGGTGACGACGTACGTCTGACTCAGCAGGGCGTGACCGACTACCTCTACCGGCTGATCCACGAGGTCTTCGTCTCCAGCGGCATCGACGCCGCCGGCGCGCAGACCTGGGCGCACTGCATCGTCGCGATGGGTGTCGCCGCCGGAGAGCTCTACCTGTCGACTCCCGAGCAAGCCGCGCGCGACCGCATCGGGCAGCAGGTCACCGATCTGATCATCGGGGGCCTTGCCGGCATCGCCGGTTCGTCGGGCGTCGAACTCGACGCCGTCGCAACGGGATTGGGGCGCGCGTTCAGCGGCGCGAGCTGAGCTGTCAGGGCGCAACCGACCGGTTCATCTTCGCGACAAGTTCCGGCGCGCGGACGAGCGTGTCTCGGTCGATGTGGTGACGCTGAATCTCGATGACGTCCCGGATGAGGTCCAGCGCGTTGTGCTCATTGCTAGCCTCGACGCTTCAACGGGTATGACGTTCGGTGGCGCCGCCCCCAGATGCCTGACTGATTCGCTTCTGCTCGGCCGGCGCGCATCTCGTAAGCGGAAGTGCGCGCGTCACGGGTGCTTGCGGCTTCGTGATTGACGTCCGTGAGTGCCGACTGACGTCCGTCGCAACGAGTGACGGTCGTGCACGGACGTCACTCGTTGCCGCGGGCGTCACTCGGCGAGCGGCACCGTCACTCGGCGAGCAGGCGCGTGACTGAGTGCCGGGTGCCCGCCGGGGCGTGTGCGCAGCGTCATACACCTCGGCTCCGCCTCGATTTGGCGCATGCTGCGGCCTCTGGCACACTGGCCAGGTTGCTTGACGCGCAGTGATCACGCGTGTGCCGATGACTCGGAGGGATTCGAGGCCGGCGCGCGGCGGAACTGCCGCCCCGAAAGCATGTCGATCCGGCCCTGGTGCCGAGGGTCGGATGAGGTCGGGAAGCGCAAGCTGCAGGTGCGAAACCATGCGGTATCGCCCGGCCAACCACGCCAGATATGTCGGCGTCGTGCTGCGGAGCACACGCGACACACCCGAGCGCGGGGGTCGGTTCGGATCGTTGGAATCACGCCAAACCAGACCTAAGTAGTAACTGAAGTACGGCGAGAGAGAGACACGGGCGAATGGCGGGACAAAAGATCCGCATCCGACTGAAGTCGTATGACCACGAGGTCATCGACAGCTCGGCGCGCAAGATTGTCGACACGGTGACTCGTGCCGGTGCAACGGTTGTCGGCCCGGTGCCGCTGCCGACGGAGAAGAACGTTTTCTGCGTCATCCGTTCACCGCACAAGTACAAGGACAGCCGCGAGCACTTCGAGATGCGCACCCACAAGCGGCTGATCGACATCGTTGACCCGACCCCGAAGGCCGTCGACTCGCTCATGCGTCTCGACCTGCCGGCGGACGTCAACATCGAGATCAAGCTCTGACGCCCGGGAAGGAATGACTCGCAGTGACACACACAACTGAGCGCTCCGTCAAGGGCGTCCTGGGCGAGAAGCTCGGCATGACCCAGGTGTGGGACGAGGCAGGCCGCCTCGTGCCCGTCACCGTGGTGCAGGCCGGCCCCTGCGTCGTGACCGCGGTCCGCGGTGAGGACGAGGGCTACCACGCGGTGCAGATCGGCTACGGCGCGATCGACCCCCGCAAGGTGAACAAGCCGATGACCGGCCACTTCGAGAAGGCCGGTGTGACCCCGCGTCGCCACCTCGCCGAGATCCGCACCGCGGACGCCGCCGACTACCAGCTCGGCCAGGAAGTGACCGTCGAGACCTTCGAGCCGGGCCAGCGCATCGACGCGGTCGGCACCACCAAGGGCAAGGGCTTCGCCGGCGTCATGAAGCGTCACGGCTTCAAGGGCGTCAGCTCCTCGCACGGCGCGCACCGCAACCACCGCAAGCCCGGTTCGATCGGTGGCTGCGCCACCCCGGGCCGCGTCTTCAAGGGCATGCGTATGGCGGGCCGCATGGGCGGCGAGCGCCAGACCACCCAGAACCTGACCATCCACGCGGTCGACGCCGACAAGGGCCTGCTGCTGATCAAGGGTGCCGTTCCCGGTCCCCGCGGCGGCATCGTCCTGGTCAAGTCAGCCGCGAAGACCGCCGTCAAGGAGGCCTGAGCCAGATGACGACCGTTGACATCGTCGCGCCGAACGGCGCGAAGGCGGGCACCGTCGAGCTGCCGGCCGAGATCTTCGACGTGCAGACCAACGTGCCGTTGATCCACCAGGTCGTGGTGGCCCAGCTCGCGGCTGCTCGCCAGGGCACCCACTCCACCAAGACCCGCGGCGAGGTCCGCGGCGGTGGCAAGAAGCCCTACCGCCAGAAGGGCACCGGCCGCGCCCGCCAGGGCTCGACCCGTGCGCCGCAGTTCGCCGGTGGTGGCACCGTCCACGGCCCGAAGCCGCGGGACTACGCCCAGCGCACCCCGAAGAAGATGAAGGCTGCCGCTCTGCGCGGTGCCCTCTCGGACCGGGCGCGTCACGGCCGCATCCACGTGCTGTCGACCGTGGTCGAGGGTGAGAAGCCGTCGACCAAGGCCGCGGCCGCGCTGCTCGGTGGCCTGACCGACCGCAAGAACCTGCTGGTCGTGCTGGCCCGTGGCGAGGAGAACGCGCTGCTGTCGGTGCGCAACCTGGCCGACGTGCACATCCTGTTCGCCGACCAGCTGAACACCTACGACGTGCTCTGCGCCGACGACCTGATCTTCACCCAGCCCGCGCTCGAGGGCTTCCTCGCGCGCACCTCGGGTGCCGAGCAGGCCGCCCCGGCCGCTGCGCCGGCGAAGGCCACCGAGGCGTCGGCTCCGGCCGCGACCGCCGAGGTCGCCGACGGTGGCTTCGGCGCCGACTCGGCCACCCCGCTGGCCGACGGCGCGTCGCCCGACCCGGCCGTGTTCTCGGTGAAGGGCAACAAGGACTCGATGAAGTACCACGTCCCCGGTTCCCGTTGGTATGACGCCACGGTCGCCGAGGTGTGGTTCAAGACCGCTGAGGCCGCCGAGGCCGCCGGGTTCGTCCCGGCCGGTGGCGCCGCAGCGCAGCAGACCGAGAAGGACAAGTGATTTCGGTTATGACGCAACTGGGCAAGAACCCCCGCGACATCCTTATCGCGCCGGTCGTCTCGGAGAAGTCCTACGCCCTGCTGGACGAGGGGAAGTACACCTTCCTGGTCGACCCGCGGGCGAACAAGACCGAGATCAAGATCGCCGTCGAGGAGATCTTCGACGTCAAGGTCGCCTCGGTCCACACGCTGAACCGGCAGGGCAAGACCCGTCGCACCCGCTTCGGCACCGGCAAGCGCAAGGACACCAAGCGCGCCATTGTCTCGCTCAAGGAAGGCGCGATCGACATCTTCGGCTCGCAGAGCTGACCGTCGAACCGCCCGAATAAAGAAGACTGACAAGGACTTTCACTCATGGCTATCCGCAAGTACAAGCCGACGACGCCAGGGCGTCGCGGCTCGAGCGTGGCCGACTTCGCTGAGGTCACCCGCTCGACGCCCGAGAAGTCGCTGGTGCGTCCCCTGCCGAAGACCGGTGGTCGTAACTCGTCGGGTCGCATCACGACCCGGCACATCGGTGGCGGGCACAAGCGTGCCTACCGCGTCATCGACTTCCGTCGCCTCGACAAGGACGGCATCCCGGCCAAGGTCGCGCACATCGAGTACGACCCCAACCGCACCGCCCGCATCGCGCTGCTGCACTACGCAGACGGCGAGAAGCGTTACATCATCGCGCCGACCCGGCTGAAGCAGGGCGACACGGTCGAGAACGGCGCCTCCGCCGACATCAAGCCCGGCAACAACCTGCCGCTGCGCAACATCCCGACCGGTACGGTCATCCACTGCATCGAGCTGCGGCCCGGTGGCGGTGCGAAGATCGCCCGCTCGGCCGGTGCGCGTGTGCAGCTCGTGGCCAAGGACGGCCCCTACGCCCAGCTGCGTATGCCGTCCGGCGAGATCCGCAACGTCGACGTCCGCTGCCGCGCGACGGTCGGCGAGGTGGGCAACGCCGAGCAGAGCAACATCAACTGGGGTAAGGCCGGCCGCATGCGGTGGAAGGGCAAGCGCCCGACCGTCCGCGGTGTCGCGATGAACCCGGTGGACCACCCGCACGGTGGTGGTGAGGGCAAGACCTCCGGTGGTCGCCACCCGGTCAGCCCGTGGGGTCAGGCCGAGGGCCGCACCCGTCGCCCGAAGAAGGAGAGCGACAAGCTCATCGTGCGTCGCCGTCGTACTGGAAAGAAGCGGTAAGAGATGCCCCGTTCATTGAAGAAGGGCCCCTTCGTCGACGACCACCTCGCCAAGAAGGTGGAAGCCCAGAACGAAGCCGGCACCAAGAACGTCATCAAGACCTGGTCCCGCCGGTCGATGATCACGCCCGACATGCTCGGCCACACGCTGGCCGTGCACGACGGCCGCAAGCACGTCCCGGTCTTCGTGACCGAGTCGATGGTCGGCCACAAGCTGGGCGAGTTCGCGCCGACCCGGACCTTCAAGGGTCACGAGAAGGACGACCGGAAGGGACGGCGTCGCTGACATGTCCACGACTGAGAACACGAGCCCCACGGTTGCGGCCAAGGCACAGGCGCGGTTCGTCCGCGTGACGCCGATGAAGGCCCGCCGCGTGGTCGACCTGGTGCGTGGCAAGAACGCCCAGGACGCGATCAACATCCTCACCTTCGCGCCGCAGAGCGCGAGCGAGCCGGTGCTGAAGGTGCTGAACAGCGCCATCGCCAACGCCCGGCAGAAGGCCGACGCGCAGTCGGTGGCCTTCGACGAGCGCCTCCTCGTGATCGACGAGGCGTATGTCGACGAGGGTCCCACCATGAAGCGGTTCCGGCCTCGTGCGCAGGGTCGCGCGAGCCGAATCCTCAAGCGCACCAGCCACATCACGTTGCACGTTGCCCAGCCCGAGACGAAGAAGCAGGAAGGACGAGCCTGATATGGGTCAGAAGGTCAACCCGAACGGTTTCCGTCTCGGCATCACCACGGACCACAAGAGCCGTTGGTTCGCCGACTCGTCGAAGCCGGGTCAGCGCTACCGCGACTACGTCAAGGAAGACGTCGCGATCCGCAAGTTGATGTCGACCGGCATGGAGCGAGCCGGCATCAGCAAGGTCGAGATCGAGCGCACCCGTGACCGCGTGCGCGTCGACATCCACACCGCCCGCCCGGGCATCGTCATCGGTCGCCGCGGCGCCGAGGCCGACCGCCTGCGTGGTGCGCTGGAGAAGCTCACCGGCAAGCAGGTGCAGCTGAACATCCTCGAGGTCAAGAACCCCGAGACCGATGCGCAGCTGGTCGCCCAGGGCATCGCCGAGCAGCTGTCGGCGCGCGTGAACTTCCGTCGCGCCATGCGCAAGGGCATGCAGACGGCCGAGCGCGCCGGTGCCAAGGGCATCCGGGTCATGGTCTCGGGTCGTCTGAACGGCGCCGAGATGAGCCGCACCGAGTTCTACCGCGAGGGCCGCGTGCCGCTGCACACCCTCCGCGCGAACATCGACTACGGCTTCTACGAGGCCCGCACCACCTTCGGCCGCATCGGCGTGAAGGTCTGGATCTACAAGGGTGACCTCACCGCCAAGGAGCTGGCGCGCGAGCAGGCCGCCGCACCGAGCCGTCCCGCCCGTGGTCGTCGTGACGACCGCCGCGGTGAGCGCGGTGGCGCGCGTGGCCGTCGCGACGGCGGTGCTGCCCAGCGCAGCACCGACGCGCCGCTCGAGGCGCCGGTCGCCGAGGACGCAGTCGTCGAGGGCGCCGCGCAGGCTCCCGCCGAGGCGACCACCGGAGGAGCTGAAGCCTGATGTTGATTCCCCGTCGTGTGAAGCACCGCAAGCAGCACCACCCCAAGCGTGGTGGCGCCGCGAAGGGCGGCACCGCCGTCTCGTTTGGTGACTACGGCATCCAGGCACTGGAGCCGGCATACGTCACCAACCGGCAGATCGAGTCCGCTCGTATCGCCATGACCCGCTACATCAAGCGTGGCGGAAAGGTCTGGATCAACATCTACCCGGACCGTCCGCTCACCAAGAAGCCGGCCGAGACCCGCATGGGTTCCGGTAAGGGTTCGCCCGAGTGGTGGGTTGCCAACGTCAAGCCGGGCCGCGTCATGTTCGAGCTGTCCGGTGTGTCCGAAGAAGTTGCTCGCGAGGCGCTGCGCCTGGCGATGCACAAGCTGCCGATGAAGTGCCGCTTCGTCGCGCGTGAAGGTGGTGACCTCTGATGGCAGTGGGATCTGCAGACCTGACGCCGGCCAAGCTGCGTGAGCTCGACGACGAGGCTCTGTCGGCCAAGCTGGGCGAGGCCAAGCAGGAGCTGTTCAACCTGCGTTTCCAGTCGGCCACCGGCCAGCTGGAGAACAACTCCCGGCTGCGTGCGGTCCGCAAGGACATCGCCCGCATCTACACCGAGCTGCGTGAGCGTGAGCTCGGCATCGGCCGCGTGCAGGAGAAGGCCGAAGCATGAGCGAAGAGAGCAAGGGACAGGCAGTGACCGAGGAACGTGCCGGCAAGACCGACGGCGAGCGCAACTACCGCAAGACCCGCCGCGGCTACGTCGTCAGCGACAAGATGGACAAGACCGTCGTTGTCGAGGTCGAGGACCGCGTCAAGCACGCCCTCTACGGCAAGGTGCAGCGCAAGACCGCCCGCGTGAAGGCGCACGACGAGCAGAACTCCTGCGGCGTCGGCGACCGCGTGCTGCTCATGGAGACCCGGCCGCTGTCGGCGCAGAAGCGCTGGCGTGTCGTCGAGATTCTCGAAAAGGCCAAGTAATCGTCCGTATGACGGGGGCCCGCGGCTCCCGTCATACGAACCACCGAAGAAGAAGTTCCATCAGGCTTGCGCGCCCGAGGGCGGCAAGAACCGATGAGACAGGAGAAGAAACGTGATCCAGCAGGAGTCGCGACTGCGCGTCGCCGACAACACCGGTGCCAAGGAGATCTTGTGCATCCGGGTGCTCGGTGGCTCGGGACGTCGCTACGCCGGCATCGGTGACACCATCGTGGCGACCGTCAAGGACGCCATCCCGGGCGGAAACGTCAAGAAGGGCGATGTCGTGAAGGCCGTTGTCGTGCGCACCCGCAAGGAGCGCCGCCGCCCGGACGGCAGCTACATCAAGTTCGACGAGAACGCCGCGGTCATCCTCAAGAGCGACGGTGACCCGCGCGGCACGCGCATCTTCGGCCCGGTGGGCCGCGAGCTGCGTGACAAGCGATTCATGAAGATCATCTCGCTCGCCCCGGAGGTGCTGTAAGCCATGGCAGGCAAGCCGAAGATGAAGATCAAGAAGAACGACCTCGTGCAGGTCATCTCCGGTAAGGACAAGGGCCTGCAGGGCAAGGTCATCTCGGTCGACCCCGAGCGTCAGCGCGTGCTGGTCGAGGGCGTCAACCGGATCACCAAGCACGTCAAGGCCGGTCAGCCCGGAGGTGGCGCTGGTGGCATCGAGGTCACCGAGGCGCCGATCCACGTGAGCAACGTGATGGTCGTCGACCCCGAGTCCAAGAAGCCGACCCGCATCCGCATCCGCGAGGAGCAGGTGGAGCGTGACGGCCGCACCAAGACCGTCCGCACCCGGGTTTCGGTGCGGTCCGGAAAGGACCTGTAAGAGATGACCGCGACCACGAACGAGAAGGTGGCGCCCCGTCTCAAGGCGCGCTACCAGGACGAGATCAAGAACAACCTGCAGAGCGAGTTCAACTTCGCCAACGTCATGCAGGTGCCGACGGTGACCAAGGTCGTCGTGAACATGGGTGTCGGCGACGCCGCCCGTGACTCCAAGCTGATCGACGGCGCGATCCGGGACCTCGCGGCGATCACCGGCCAGAAGCCGGCGGTCACCAAGGCCCGCAAGTCGATCGCGCAGTTCAAGCTGCGTGAGGGCATGCCGATCGGCGCGCACACCACGCTGCGCGGCGACCGCATGTGGGAGTTCCTCGACCGCCTGGTGTCGATCGCGCTGCCGCGCATCCGCGACTTCCGCGGCCTGTCGCCCAAGCAGTTCGACGGCAACGGCAACTACACCTTCGGTCTGACCGAGCAGTCGGTGTTCTACGAGATCGACCAGGACAAGATCGACCGGGTCCGCGGCATGGACATCACGGTCGTCACCACTGCGAGCAACGACGACGAAGGCCGGGCCCTGTTGAAGCAACTCGGCTTCCCTTTTAAGGAGAACTGAGCATGGCGAAGAAGGCCCTGGTCAACAAGGCCAACAAGAAGCCGAAGTTTGAGGTTCGCGCCTACACCCGCTGCCAGCGGTGCGGCCGCCCGCACTCGGTCTACCGCAAGTTCGGCCTGTGCCGGATCTGCCTGCGCGAGATGGCGCACCGCGGCGAACTGCCCGGCGTCACCAAGTCCAGCTGGTGAGCCAGGTATGGCGAGGGCCCGCCCTCGTCATACCTGCGCCTCCAGCGCACCCCTGCATAAACCACGTAACAACTACACCGAAGGTCCGGCCACGGAAGTGACCAGAAACCACGGTGAGAAGGGCAAGAGCCCAACATGACGATGACCGACCCGATCGCGGACATGCTGACCCGCGTCCGGAACGCCAACTCGGCGCACCACGACTCGGCGACCATGCCGCACAGCAAGCTCAAGGCGCACATCGCCGAGATCCTCCAGGCGGAGGGTTACATCTCCGGCTTCCGCGTCGAGGGCGAGGGCGTCGACAAGACGCTCACCATCGACCTGAAGTACGGCCCCAACCGGGAGCGCTCCATCGCCGGCGTCCGCCGCGTGAGCAAGCCCGGTCTGCGGGTCTACGCCAAGTCCACCAACCTGCCCAAGGTGCTCGGTGGCCTCGGCGTTGCCATCCTGTCCACGTCGTCCGGCCTGCTCACTGACAAGCAGGCGGCGACCAAGGGCGTTGGCGGGGAAGTCCTCGCCTACGTCTGGTGACCCGGAACAGATAAGGAGTTAACGAGATGTCGCGAATCGGACGTCTTCCCGTTCCGGTGCCCAGTGGTGTCGAGGTGACCATCGACGGCCAGGCCGTCGCGGTCAAGGGCCCGAAGGGTCAGCTGGAGCTGACCGTGCCCGCCCCGATCACCGTGGCCAAGGGCGAGGACGGTGCGATCAACGTGTCGCGCCCCAACGACGAGCGTGAGTCGCGGGCCCGCCACGGGCTGACCCGCAGCCTCATCAACAACATGGTCGTCGGTGTGACCGACGGCTTCACCAAGAAGCTGGAGATCCACGGCACGGGTTACCGCGTGGTCGCCAAGGGCTCGGACCTGGAGTTCGCGCTCGGCTACAGCCACCCGATCCTGGTCAAGGCTCCCGAGGGCATCACCTTCGCCGTCGAGAACCAGACCCACTTCTCGGTGACCGGTGTCGACAAGCAGCAGGTCGGTGAGGTCGCCGCCAACATCCGCAAGCTGCGCAAGCCCGACCCGTACAAGGCGAAGGGTGTTCGCTACGAAGGCGAGCACATCCGCCGCAAGGTCGGAAAGGCTGGTAAGTAAGCCATGGCAAAGATTGTGAAGCGCTCCACGAGCAAGGCCGCCGCGCGCTCGCGTCGCCACCTGCGGCTGCGCAAGCGGGTCGCCGGCACCGCCGAGCGTCCCCGCCTGGTCGTGACCCGCTCCTCGCGGCACGTCTTCGTGCAGGTCGTCGACGACACCGTCGGCAAGACCGTCGCGTCGGCGTCGACCATGGAGGCCGACCTGCGTTCCTTCGACGGCGACAAGACCGCCAAGGCCCGCCGTGTCGGCGAGCTGGTCGCGGCCCGCGCCAAGGAGGCCGGTGTCGACTCGGTCGTGTTCGACCGGGGCGGCAACAAGTACGCCGGTCGCGTGTCCGCGATCGCCGACGGCGCCCGCGAAGGTGGGCTGACGCTGTGAACGCACCCCACGAAGTCCTCGCTCCGCAGGCTCCGCTCGGTACTTCGCGGGGACCCCGCCGCAATGAGGGCAAGATTTTCACAATGATCGAGAGGAAGCACTGATGCCTGGACCCCAGCGTCGAGGCGCTGCAGGCGCAGCCGGCAGCAACTCGAACAACGAGAACAACAACGACCGTCGCGGTGGCCGCGGCGGACGTGACGGCGGCCGCGACAACCGTCGCGGCGGCGACGACCGCAACCAGTATCTGGAGCGCGTCGTCACCATCAACCGGGTGGCCAAGGTCGTCCAGGGTGGTCGTCGCTTCAGCTTCACCGCGCTCGTGGTCGTCGGTGACGGCCAGGGCACCGTCGGTGTCGGCTACGGCAAGGCCAAGGAAGTCCCGGCCGCCATCGCCAAGGGCGTCGAGGAGGCGAAGAAGAACTTCTTCCGCGTCCCGATGATCGGCGGCACCATCCCGCACCCGGTGCAGGGTGAGGCCGCGGCGGGCGTCGTCCTGCTGCGTCCGGCCAGCCCCGGTACCGGTGTCATCGCCGGTGGCCCGGTGCGTGCGGTGCTGGAGTGCGCCGGCATCCACGACGTGCTGAGCAAGTCGCTCGGCTCGGACAACGCGATCAACATCGTGCACGCGACCGTCACGGCGCTGCAGGAGCTGGAGCGGCCCGAGGCCGTTGCCGCTCGCCGCGGTCTGCCGCTGGACGAGGTGGCCCCGGCCGCCATGCAGCGCGCGATGGCGGAGGCTGCCGCCTCGGCCAGCAGCGAGAAGGCAGGTGCCTGATGGCGACGTTGAAGGTGACCCAGGTCAAGTCGGAGATCGGCGGTAAGCCGCAGCACCGTGAGACGCTGCGCTCGCTCGGTCTGAAGAAGATCGGTCAGACCGTCGAGAAGCCGGACAGCCCGGAGTTCCGTGGCATGGTCCGCGCGGTGGCCCACCTGGTCACCGTTGAGGAGAAGTGATGGCTGAAGAGAAGACGCACGCACTGAAGGTGCACCACCTGCGTCCGGCTCCCGGTGCCAAGACCGCCAAGACCCGCGTGGGTCGCGGTGAGGGCTCCAAGGGCAAGACCGCCGGTCGCGGCACCAAGGGCACGAAGGCGCGTTACCAGGTGCCCGAGAGCTTCGAGGGTGGGCAGACTCCGCTGCACATGCGGCTGCCGAAGATGCGCGGTTTCAAGAACCCGTTCAAGGTCGAGTACCAGGTGGTCAACCTGGACAAGCTCGAGAGCCTGTTCCCGCAGGGCGGCGACGTGACCGTCGCCGACCTGGTGGCCAAGGGCGCGGTCCGCAAGGGCCAGCCGGTCAAGGTGCTCGGCACCGGTGAGATCACCGTCAAGGTGAACCTCACCGTGGAGAAGTTCTCCGCCTCGGCCAAGGACAAGATCGAGGCTGCGGGCGGCTCGGTCACCACTGCGTGACGCCGGCCACCGCACACGCGTGAACGCCCCGCGGGGGCACGAGACTCCACACGGGGCTCGTAACTCCCGCGGGGCGTTTGGCACATCCCGGGCGTTCGAGAGGACGCCGCAGCAGGTAATCTCACCCTCGTGCCCTGCGCCAGTCCTGGGCGCCGCACACCGCACGCCTTAAAAACCGGCCGCCCGATCGTTCGGGCAGCCCAGGAGGATCCACGTTGCTCACCGTCTTCGGCCGCGCGTTCCGGACGCCGGACCTGCGGAACAAGATCTTGTTCACGCTGGCGATCATCGCGATCTTCCGGCTGGGTTCGCACGTGCCCGCTCCAGGCATCAGCTACCAGGCGGTGCAGGCCTGCCAGAAGGCGGCCAGCGGCAACCAGTCGCTGCTCGGCCTGGCCAACCTGTTCTCCGGCGGTGCGCTGCTGCAGCTGTCGATCTTCGCGCTCGGCATCATGCCCTACATCACCTCCACGATCATCGTGCAGTTGCTGACGGTGGTGATCCCGAAGTTCGAGCAGCTGAAGAAGGAGGGCCAGGCCGGTCAGACCAAGATGACGCAGTACACGCGTTATCTCACGATCGCGCTGGCGATCCTGCAGTCCTCGACGCTGGTCACCGCGGTGCACAACAACCCGCAGTCGCTGCTCGGCAATGCCCCGGCGTGCGCCAACATCATGTCCGACGGCGCGATGCCGACCCTGATCATCATGGTGCTGACCCTGACCGCCGGCACCGGCCTGATCATGTGGCTCGGTGAGCAGGTCACCGAGAAGGGCGTCGGTCAGGGTATGTCGATCCTCATCCTCACCTCGGTCGCGGCGCAGGTGCCGGCCCAGATCTGGTCGATCCGCGAGCAGGGCTGGGGCAAGTTCTTCCTGGTGGTCGCGATGGGACTGGTCATCCTGACCGTCGTGGTCTATGTCGAAAACTCGGTGCGCCGCATCCCGGTGCAGTATGCCAAGCGAATGATCGGCCGCCGGATGTATGGCGGGACGTCCACCTACATCCCGCTCAAGGTCAACATGGCCAACGTGATCCCGATCATCTTCGCCAGCTCGCTGCTGTCGCTGCCGGTGATGGTCGCGCAGTTCACCAACCCGCAGACGTCGACCAACCCGGCCGACTGGGCGGTCTGGGTCTACAACAACCTGGCGCGCAGCGACCACCCGTCATACATGATCGTCTACACGCTGCTGGTGCTGTTCTTCACCTTCTTCTACGTGTCGATCACCTACCAGCCGGACGAGGTCGCCGACGGCCTGAAGCAGTCGGGTTCGTTCATCCCCGGCGTGCGCGCCGGCAAGGCGACCGCGCAATACATCAACTACGTCCTCACCCGGATCACCGTCGGTGGCGCCATCTACCTGGCCATCCTCGCGCTGATCCCGTTGATCGCCTTCGCGTTGGTCGGCGCCAACCAGAACTTCCCCTTCGGTGGCGCGTCGATCCTGATCCTCGTCGGAGTCGGGCTCGACACCGTCAAGCAGATCGACTCCAAGCTGCAGCAGCACCACTACGAAGGGTTCTTGCGATAACCATGCGATTGATCATTCTGGGTCCGCCCGGTGCGGGTAAGGGCACGCAGGCCGAGCTCATCGCCAAGGAGCGGGGCATCCCGCACATCTCCACCGGCGACATCTTCCGCGACAACATCAAGCGGGAGACCCCGCTCGGTGTGCAGGTCAAGGGCATCCTCGACTCCGGTGGTTACGTGCCCGACGAGGTGACCAACCAGATCGTCGCCGATCGGCTCGCGCAGGACGACGCCAAGAACGGCTTCCTGCTCGACGGCTACCCGCGCACGCTCGCCCAGGTGCAGGCGCTGGACGACCTGCTCGCGAAGGACGGTCACGCCCTCGACGCCGTGCTGGAGCTGCAGGTCGACGACCAGGAGCTGGTGCAGCGCCTGGTCAAGCGGGCCGAGACCAGTGGTCGCGCCGACGACACCGAGGACGTCATCCGGGAGCGGCAGGAGATCTATCGCCGGGAGACCGCCCCGCTGGTGCAGACCTACACCGAGCGCGACCTGGTCGTCGACGTCGACGGCATGGGCGAGATGTCCGAGGTGACCGACCGCGTCCGCGCCGCTCTCGACAAGGTGGCCGCGGCCAGCTGATGTTCGGCCGCGAGAAGCTGCCGGTCAAGACACCGGAGCAGGTCCTGCTCATGCGCCGGGCCGGCCTCGTCGTCGGACGGTGCCTGGAGTTGCTGGCCGGCCGGGCGTCCGCCGGTATGACGACCGGCGAGCTCGACCGGGTGGCCGAGGAATTCATCCGCGACCAGGGCGCGACGCCGAGTTTCCTTGGCTACCAAGGGTTTCCGGGATCGCTCTGCGTGTCGGTCAACGAGCAGGTGGTGCACGGCATCCCCGGTGACCGCGCGCTCGCGGACGGCGACCTGGTGTCCATCGACTGCGGCGCGATCGTCGACGGCTGGCACGGCGACGCCGCGATCACCTTGATCGTGGGCGGTGACGCGGCGGCCCGGCCGGAGGATGTCGCGCTGTCGGCGGCCACCCGCCGGGCGCTCTGGGCCGGGATCGCCGCGCTCAAGCCGGGTGTCGGGATCTACGAGCTGGGCTCGGTCATCCAGGACTCCGTCGAGGCGAGCGAGCTCGAGGACGAACTCACCTACGGCATCGTCGACGGCTACACCGGTCACGGGATCGGCACGAGCATGCACATGGAGCCGACCGTGTTCAACGAGCGAGTCCGCCCGCGCGGCCCGGTCGTGCGCACCGGCGCCACCGTGGCCATCGAGCCGATGGTCACCCTCGGCACCCACGAGTCGCGCGAACTCGACGACGAATGGACCGTGGTCACCCAGGACGGCTCCCGCAGCGCGCACTGGGAGCACACCGTCGCCGTCACCGAGGGCGGCGTGTGGGTGCTGACCGCGGTCGACGGGGGAGAGGCCGACCTGGCGCAGGTCGGCGCGGCATACGGGCCGCTGGCGTAGCCGCTCGGCACGGCCCCGATTTGGGCGGGATGTGCTTCCCCGCGTAGACTGGTATGTCGGGTCCGGAGTGTCTTCACTCACCCATCGCGAAACACCGAACGCTGGTACCGCAAGGCTACGCCGAGCGGGCCGATCGGTCGTGTGTCCGCGCCGGGGAGGACGGCCACGTCGTACCCGCATCAACAGGGCGGATCTCAACCGGAGAACCGCTCGCCGACAGCAGTTGAAGGAAGGCATGGCCAAGAAGGACGGTGTCATCGAGATCGAGGGCACGATCGTCGAGGCCCTCCCGAACGCAATGTTCCGGGTGGAGCTGACCAACGGTCACAAGGTGCTCGCGCACATCTCGGGCAAGATGCGACAGCACTACATCCGGATCCTCCCCGAGGACCGTGTGGTGGTGGAGCTCAGCCCTTACGACCTGACCCGTGGCCGCATCGTCTTCCGTTACCGCTAAAGGCAAATCCGCCGCAACGTCGCTCGCCCGTGAGGTGAGTGGCCCGACTTCGAGACAAAAGGTGCGATGAAGGTCCAGCCGAGCGTCAAGAAGATCTGCGACAAGTGCAAGGTGATCCGCCGTCACGGCCGGGTCATGGTGATCTGCGAGAACGCGCGCCACAAGCAGCGTCAGGGCTGAACACCCCGGCACGACTCGCGTCTTCGATTTCGGACGCAAGAAGTGAACAACTAAAAACATTTCGATTTGCGTGGCCCAGCCCCTCGTCATACGCACGCCGTATGACGGGGACGCCACCCCGGGCGCAGAGGCCCGGGACCTAGCACACATCCACTCCGGGATGCATGCGGGACAGGCCACGCACTCACACCTCTGCGAGATAACCAGGAGAAATGCCACATGGCACGTTTGATCGGTGTCGACCTGCCGCGCGAGAAGCGCGTCGAGGTCGCACTCACCTACATTTTCGGCGTCGGCAAGACCCGCGCCGATGAGACGCTGGCCGCAACCGGCGTCAACCCGGACACCCGTGTCCGTGACCTCACTGAGGACGAAGTCGTGAAGCTGCGCGACCACCTCGAGGGCAACTACCGCCTCGAAGGTGACCTTCGCCGTGAGGTGGCCTCCGACATCCGCCGCAAGGTCGAGATCGGTTCCTATCAGGGCCTGCGTCACCGCCGCAGCCTGCCGGTGCACGGTCAGCGCACCAAGACCAACGCGCGCACCCGCAAGGGTCCGAAGCGCACGGTCGCCGGCAAGAAGAAGGCCAAGTAATCCCGTCGCGTTCTGCGACCGGGACTTAAACCTCACGTATTCGCTTAGTTTTCAGGAGATTTCATGCCTCCCAAGAGCCGTCAGGCTTCCGGCGCGAAGAAGGTGCGCCGCAAGGAGAAGAAGAACGTCGCTGCGGGTCACGCTTACATCCGCAGCACCTTCAACAACACCATCGTTTCGATCACCGACCCGACCGGTGCGGTGATCTCATGGGCCTCGGCCGGCCAGGTCGGCTTCAAGGGCTCGCGTAAGTCCACCCCGTATGCCGCGCAGATGGCCGCCGAGGCCGCCGCGCGCCGCGCGATGGACCACGGCATGCGCAAGGTCGACGTCTTCGTCAAGGGCCCGGGTTCGGGCCGCGAGACCGCCATCCGCTCGCTGGCCGCCGCAGGCCTCGAGGTCGGTGCGATCTCCGACGTCACCCCGCAGCCGCACAACGGTGTCCGCCAGCCCAAGCGCCGCAGCTGACGCCGACGAGAGACTTGAAGGAGAGATAGACAATGGCCCGTTACACCGGCCCGATCACCAAGAAGTCGCGTCGCCTCAAGACCGACCTCGTCGGTGGCGACAAGAACTTCGAGATGCGCCCCTTCCCGCCCGGCCAGCACGGCCGCGGCCGGGTGCAGGAGAAGGAATACCTCACCCAGCTGCAGGAGAAGCAGAAGGCCCGCTTCACCTACGGCGTGATGGAGAAGCAGTTCGTCCGCTACTACAAGGAGGCGGCCCGCCGCCCCGGTAAGACCGGCGAGAACCTGCTGACCATCCTGGAGTCCCGCCTGGACAACGTCATCTACCGCGCCGGCCTGGCCCGCACCCGTCGTGCCGCCCGCCAGATGGTGACCCACGGCCACTTCGAGGTCAACGGCCAGCGCGTGGACGTCCCGTCCTACCGCGTCGAGCAGTACGACATCATCACCGTCCGCGAGCAGTCGCGGAACAAGTTCCCGATCGAGTTCGCTCGCGAGACCTTCGGTGAGCGTCCGGTGCCGGCGTGGCTGCACGTCGTCCCGGGCACCCTGCAGGTGCTGGTGCACGCCCTCCCGGTGCGCGACCAGATCGACGTCCCGCTCACCGAGCAGCTGATCGTCGAGCTCTACTCCAAGAACTGAGCTTGTCGGCTACGGCTCCTCGCGCGTCCGGTGGTGGCGCGGCTCGCAAGCTCGCTTGCGCCACCACCGGACGCGGTCGTCGCCTTCGCGCCGGTCGGCTGATCGTGCGGCTGGGTTGTCGTGGGCCGTGGCTCGGAGGTGGTCGAGTAGGGCGAGCCCGTATCGAGACCAGCTCCCGTCATACAGGACTGAAAACTCAATAACGCCAGACGAATACAGAGTCGTCTTGCGGTTCACAGGGCTTCATATAGCGGTGGCCCTGAGGAAAGGAAACAAAGAACGTGCTTATCGCACAGCGCCCCACTCTGAGCGAGGACGTTGTCTCCGACAACCGGTCCCGCTTCGTCATCGAGCCGCTGGAGCCGGGTTTCGGCTACACGCTCGGCAACTCGCTGCGTCGCACCCTGCTGTCGAGCATCCCGGGTGCCGCGGTGACCAGCCTGCGCATCGACGGTGTGCAGCACGAGTTCTCCACGATCCCCGGGGTCAAGGAGGACGTCACCGAGATCATCCTGAACATCAAGGGTCTGGTCGTCTCGTCCGAGCACGACGAGCCCGTGGTGATGTACCTGCGCAAGCAGGGTCCGGGTGAGGTCACCGCCGCCGACATCGCGCCGCCGGCCGGTGTCGAGGTGCACAACCCCGACCTGCACATCGCGACCCTGAACGACAAGGGCAAGATCGAGATGGAGCTGACCGTCGAGCGCGGTCGCGGCTACGTCTCGGCGCAGCAGAACAAGTCCGCCGACCAGGAGATCGGCCGGATCCCGGTCGACTCGATCTACTCGCCCGTGCTGGCCGTGACCTACAAGGTCGAGGCCACCCGTGTCGAGCAGCGCACCGACTTCGACAAGCTGATCGTCGACGTCGAGACCAAGAACGCCATCGCGCCGCGTGACGCCATGGCCTCGGCCGGTAAGACCCTGGTCGAGCTGTTCGGCCTGGCCCGCGAGCTCAATGTCGAGGCCGAGGGCATCGACATGGGCCCGAGCCCGACCGACGCCGCGCTGGCCGCCGACCTGGCGCTGCCGATCGAGGACCTGGACCTGACCGTGCGGTCCTACAACTGCCTCAAGCGCGAGGGCATCCACACCGTGGGTGAGCTCGTCGGCCGCAGCGAGGCCGACCTGCTGGACATCCGCAACTTCGGCGCCAAGTCCATCGACGAGGTCAAGGACAAGCTGACCGAGATGGGTCTGCAGCTCAAGGACAGCCCACCCGGGTTCGACGCGAGCGCGATCGCCGACCGTTACGAGGACGACGACGCCGACGGCGTCAGCTTCGCCGAGGACGAGCAGTACTGAGCCGCCCGAATCACGTTGCGGCCCAACGTGATTCGACTACCAAGGAGAAAGAATGCCTACCCCAACCAAGGGTCCCCGTCTCGGTGGCGGTCCCGCGCACGAGCGGCTCATCCTGGCCAACCTGGCGCAGGCGCTGTTCGAGCACGACCGGATCACCACGACTGAGGCCAAGGCCAAGCGGCTGCGTCCGCTCGCCGAGCGCCTGGTGACCTTCGCCAAGCGCGGCGACCTGCACGCGCGCCGTCGTGTCATGACCGTCATTCGTGACAAGGGCGTCGTGCACCGTCTCTTCACCGAGATCGCGCCCGACATGGCCGACCGTCAGGGCGGTTACACCCGCATCACCAAGATCGCGCCGCGCAAGGGCGACAACGCCCCGATGGCCGTGATCGAGCTGGTCCGCGAGCCGGTCAACGCCAAGCCGAAGCGCGCCGTGGTCGCCGAGGCGGAGGGTGCCACCAAGCGCGCCGCCAAGGAGGACGCCGCCGCAGCCGAGGCTGCTCCCGCCGACGCTCCCGAGCTGGAGCCGCTCGCCGAGGGCAAGTACGGCGCCGACTCCGCTGCTCCGGTCGACGGCGGCCTGTCGCCCGACCCGGAGAAGTTCACCGTCAAGGGCAACGAGGACTCGATGAAGTACCACGTGCCCGGATCGCGGTGGTACGACTCGACCGTCGCCGAGGTCTGGTTCACCACCCCCGAGGCCGCGCAGGCCGCGGGCTTCGAACCGGCCGGTGGCGAGAAGGCTCAGGAAGTCGCCGAGGACGGCGACGACGAGGCCTGATCGGGACTCCCGTCATACGAGAAGGCGGTCCGTCTGCACCCTGGTGCGGGCGGGCCGCCTTTGTGTTTGCCCGCAGAGAGCGTTATCGCGACACCGAGGAAAGACAGCAGGATTCCCGCACCGATGGTCGCAGTGAGCGGCTCGTCGAACAGTATGGCGCCGGCGATCGTCGTCGTCGGGGTGACGAGGAAGAGCAGGTAGCCGAGCACCGTCACGTCGAAGACGCGGGCCACTCCCCAATAGAGCGCGTACGCCGCGACGGTTGGCACCAGGGTGCTCGCGAGGGTGAGGCACCAGAACGCCGGATCCCTCGGCGGCACAAGGCCGCCGGTGATCGCGGCGACCACGACGAGTACGGCGGTAGTGGCGGTGACGTGCACGGTGAGGGTCGGCAGCACCTGCCGGTCGTGTCGGCCGCGGTCGAGCAGGACGCCCGCGAGTTGTGAGCTGATCGCGACGCCCGCGACCAGGTATCCCCACCACGGTGCGGTGCTGGCACCGAGATTGCTCCACACGATCATCGTCACGCCGACCAGTGCCGCGACCAGACCCGACCACTGGGTGCGGGTGACGCTCAGGCCGAGCAGTGGTCCGGCCAGGGTCGCGACGATCACCGGCTGCAGCGCGTCGATCAGCGACGCGGCGCCGGTGCTGACGCCGACGCCGATCGCCGCGTAGACCGGCACGATGTAACCGAGTTGGGTGAGCAGACCGGCGCGAAGGTCGCGGGCCAGGTCGACGGCGGGCATGCGGGTGGGCCGCCAGCTCGGCACGGCCCACAGCAGCGCTGAGGCGATCAGGTAACGCCAGGTGAGGAAGGTGAGCAGCGATGCCGTGCCGACCCCTAGGTGCGCGATCACGAAGCCGGAGCTCCAGGCCAGCACGAAAGCGGTTGGTAGTGCGACCTTTTGCCGCATGAATATACCGATCGGTTTACTCATGCCAGCAGACTATACATATCGGTATACTCGTGTCATGGTCTCGGACGAACTGACTCCCGCCGGCAGGCGAGTGCTCGATGCGGCGTCGGCGCTCTTCTACGCGAACGGCATCCATGCGATCGGCGTCGACACGATTGCTGCGGAGGCAGGTGTCACCAAGAAGACCCTTTACGACCGGTTCGGCTCGAAGGAAGCGCTGGTGCTGCGCTACCTGCGCGAGCGCGAGACGCAATGGCAGGTCCAGCTGGGCGAGGCTCTGGCCCGCCATACCGAGGCAGGGCCGGAGCGCGTGCTTGCGGTGTTCGACGCGGCGATCGAGCGGGTCGGGCACGCGGGCGGCCGAGGGTGCAGTGCGATCAATGCTCGCGCTGAGGTCGACGACCCGGACGACGACCTCGCGCGCGAGGTGCTGGCGCAGAAGGCCGGCATGCGCAAGCTGTTTCGCAGGCTTGTGAGCGAGGCGGGTTATGCCGACCCCGACGAGCTCGCCAAGTCACTCATGCTCCTGTATGACGGGGCCCTCGCAACCGACGGCGTCGGCACCTTCGCGGCCCCGATGCGAGCGGCCCAGAGGACCGCGCGCCGCCTGCTCGACGGGTGGTCGTAGCGATCGCGACGGCTGCGACGACGACCCCGGCTGCGGTGACGACCCACCACCCTGGCCGTGTCGCCGTGGCCAGTGACGTCGCCACCGAGTCGAGGTCGATTCGGGGAATCACGACGGCTCCGACAACGGCCACTCCGAAGGCCTGTCCAACCTGGCGACCGGTGGAAGCAAGAGCGGACGCGACACCGGCCTGACTCCTCGGCATCCCCGCCACTGTCACGTTGGTAATGGGCGCGTTCAGCATCCCGAATCCCAACCCGAGGAGTACGAACGACGCGAGCAATACCACCGGCGCGGTGTGCTGATGTAGGCGGCTGAGCAACAGTGCGGCGACGGCAATCGCCAAACCGCTGATGACGAGCGGAACGCGGGGGCCGTGGCGGGCGACAAGTCGGCCCGATAGCGGAGCTGTCACCAGAACCATCAGGGCGATCGGCAGCATCATGACCCCAGCGGCGGCGGGTGACAGGCTGCGGGAGGTCTGCAGGTAGAACGTCATCACCCACAGATAGCCGGCCGCGCCTCCCATCCCGATCAGTGCGATGAGAATTCCGCCGACGAACGGTGCACTGCGGAAGAATGCCGGGTCCAGAACGGGTTCGGGGACTCGCGACTCCCACCGCACCAGGGCGGCGGTGCAGGCAATCGTCACCAGGCTCAGCATGAGGATTGGTCGCGAGGTCCACCCGAGGGCACCGCCTTCGATAATGACGTAGGTCAGCGCCGTCAGCGTGGAGACAACGAGCACCTGACCGGTCTTGTCGAACCGACGCCTCGTAGCAGCCTTGGACTCAGGAATGACCCACGCACACAAGACAATTGCGGCGATGCCGATCGGGACGTTCACCCAGAAGATCGACCGCCAGCCGGCATGCTGCACGAGAACACCTCCCAGTACGGGGCCGATCGCCATACTCAATCCGTAGACGCCGCTCCAGACGCCGAACGCGTGAGCCCTCCGTCTGGGGTCCGGATACGCCTGCGTGACGATTGCCATCGCAACCGGGTTCATCATTGAAGCACCGAGCGCTTGCACGACTCGGAAGCCGATGAGCCAGCCGATGGTAGGTGCTGCCGCGCACAGTGCGGATGCGAACGTAAACAGCCCTAAGCCGACCTGGAGGGTCAGTCGGCGCCCCCACCGGTCGGCCGTCGCCCCTGCGGTCAACAGGAACGCGCCCAACACGAGCTGATAGGCGTTCACTGTCCATTGCGCGGACGAGAATGACGCATGCAGATCTTGCTGGAGTCGGGGTAGACCGATCGTCAGGATCGTGTTGTCTATGCCCACGATCAGCAGGCTCAGGCAACAGATCGCCAGCACCAGGCAAGGGTGGCTCGCGCGTCGTGGACGAAGCATGCGTTCATCGTCAGTGCCCTTGCGGGAGCAAGTCCAACAATGATTCCGGATCAGTATCGATACTGAATTCGAATCAGTTATCGTGAGGTGTGGCAGAAACGTTGGACATCGTGACGCTGCGCAGCCTGGTGGCTGTCGCTCAGTGCGGCGGCTTTCACAAGGCGGCCGGCGTGCTGCATCTGACTCAGGCCGCGGTCAGCCGACACGTCCAGCGTCTTGAGGACACACTCGGAGTGGAATTGATCACTCGTGCAGGGCGTGCGATCCGCTTCACTACCGATGGCGAACGTTTCCTCACGCATGCGACCCGCATCCTGGATGCACACGACGCGGCGCTGGACGACTTTGTCGATCGTACGCAGATCCTGACGATCGGGGCGATGGACCACGCGGTCGATCTCCTGCTCCCTGGTTTGGTCGATCGGCTGCGAACAGCGTTGCCGCGCAAACGTATCCAAGTGCGGCTCGGCCGCAGCGCCGGCCTCCGAGAGGCCGTCAGTCGTAACCAGATCGAAGCGGCTATCGTCCTGGAACGACTCACGCGCGACCCCGCCGAACCTGGCGTGATCCCGACTCGGTGGGTTGGTGGACGTGAGCTCACCGCGAACGCCGAGCACGCAACATCGCGAGTACCGCTGGTGCTCTTTGATCACAACTGCGGCCTTCGCCGCGGCGCGATCGACAGTCTCGTCGCGGCGGACCTTCGTTACGAGATCAGCGTTGAATCACCTGATCTCGCGGGCGTCCAGGCTGCGGTGCGCGCCAACCTGGGTTACACGCTCCTGCCTGCACTTGGGCGTCTTCCTGCCGGCACCTACCCGGCGGATGGCCTGCCTGCGCCGCCCGGCGTTGTGATGAAGATTGAGACGGCGACTCACCTATCTGGCCGCGACGCTCAGCGGATTCGTCGCGTGATCGAGGGCTCGCTGCGGGGGAGCTGAGTGGGCGGCATCCGGGAAGTTCGCTGTCGTGCACGTGATCCGCGACCGGTGTTGATGGCATCGGGGCGGAAGGCAGGTGTCGAGTGGGGCGACGTGCTCTCCGCATCAGCTATCACGTCGGCGAAGGCAGCGAACCCAGCACTTCGAATGACCACCTCCGTGGGCGCTTCATTCAGAACGGCGGCGGTGCAGGGCGGGGCAGCGATACGTGGAATCCGTCGCGATGCCAGTAGATTTCGTACCCGTCGCGCTTCTCCACGCGTGCTCGGCGGTGGGGCGTCGGACGTTCCTTCGCCAGCTGGTGTGCGGCGAGGTCTTTGAGGACGCTCGGCATCGCGTCGGTTTCGTAGTGGCGGGCGAGGTCTTGGCTGATGGTCTGTTCGGCGCGGCTGACGTGGGGTGGCGCGTGGTCTTCGGGTCGGCGATGGTCGTGCGGTGTGGTCGTCACCTTGCGGGTGAGTGTTTGCCAGGTAATGGCGCCGTTTGCGTGTTGTTGTGATGTCCAGAGTCGGCCGGTCTTGGGGTTGTGGTGGCCTCGGTGTACGGCGTGCAGGTTGTCCGGATGTGTTGCGCCGGACTGGTTTTCGCCGGGTCCTGCTTGGTGGTCGTACGGAGTGTCGTGGTCGAGGTCGCAGTCGGCGGCGGGGTGCGCACAGTCGCCCGGGGCGCGGCAGGTGTGGTCGCGGGCGCGCACGAGGCGGGCCATGCCGGCCGGGACCTGGTAGGAGTTGGCGGCGTCGATGACCATGCCGGTGGCGGGGTCGGTGACCAGACGGGTCCACAGCGACCCCGCCCGCGTGGCCAGGTCGCGGACTTGTGCGCCGGAGAGGAATCCCAGGCCGGGCACTTCGGCGACGTCGGGGCACTCGCTCCCGGGAACGATGGTGTCGAGGCCGACAATGACGTGCAGCCGTCCGGGCGGTGCACTGCCGAGGTGGGCGTCCCCGGGCACGGTGCCGCGGGTGAGCAGGTCGGCGGCCAGGTCGGCACGCAGTTGCGCCAAGGTGCGGGGGTCGCCGGCGGCGCGCGCGGCCTTGGCGAGGCCGGTGAGACGCTGTTGAGCGGTGAACACGACCACGCTGTCACCGTCGAGCTGCAGAGCGGCGGTGCCGTCGCGACCCGGGCTGGTCGTCACGTCGCGGCGGTCGAGCGCCTCGGCGTGTTTGCGGTCGCGCGTCGCGTCGGCGGACTCGACAAGCGCGAGTTGGCGGCGCAGGCGGGCACGGAACCCGTTGTGTGACAGGGGCACTCGCGCATCCGGATCGGTATGACGGGCAGGAGGTGCTAGCACTCGCGACGTGATGGCACCGGCCATGACGGGGTCGAGGTGCGCGGTTTCGGCGTGGACGGTGCGCACTCGCTCGAACGTGGTCGTGCCGTGCGCAAGCTGCGCACGAGCGGTGCCGGTGCGGTCGGGCATGCAGGTGGCGATCCTGACCCGGTCGCGCGCGGCGTGCAGGGTGGACCCGGTCAAGAGCTGGACTTCGTGGACGACAGCTTGGGCGGCGGCGTGCCGGTGAGCGGCGAGTTTGGCGGCATGCCGTGGATCATCGGGCGCGATGCGGGCACCGGCGATGACGTCGTCGGTCAGCGCGGCGACGGCCGAGAGCGAGACCGCGTCGGCGCAGGCCTTGACGGACTCGGCCGCCTGGATGGTGTCGCCGAGGTGCTCGCGATCCCGTCGTACCCGCCCGGTCGGTGCATACCGTTTGGTCCCAGTTGGGTCCGCGTGCTCGGCGCGCAGCCCCTTGACCAGCAGCCGCAGCGCGGCCGCGACCTCGTCGGGCAGCCCGGTGACATCGATGGCGGTTGTCCGCTTGCGTCGACTCATCGAGGTCACCTCCGTGCCTGTCTGCTGGCTTGCGATGTGTGTTCGATTCTAGGTGCGACCACTGACAGCCCTGCCGCATTAGGTTGGCCGGGTGGTCGAGTGTGGTCCGGATTGGCGCGAGCAGGCGCAGGCGGTGACGACGGTCTGCCGCCGGCTCCTGTCAGATCGCGTCGGCGTCTATGTGCACGGTTCGGCTGCCCTCGGCGGGATCACCGCGACGTCCGACCTGGATATGCTCGTCATCGCGGACTGTGAGGGCCTGCGAGGCGACCTCGCGGCGGCCCTGTCAGCGATCGACGTTCCGCGATCTGTCGAGTTGTCGGTCGTGACTGCTGGCGCGGCGCGACATCCGCGGCACCCATGGCCGTTCGTGCTGCACGTGAACACTGGCACGCACACGGTTGCCACCGGCACAGAGGGCGGCGGCGATCCCGATTTGATCGCGCATTATGCAGTGACGCGCGCCGCAGGTGTCCCGATCTTCGGGCCGCGACCGGAGAGGGTGATCGGCGAGGTTGACGCACGACAACTGCTGCGGTATTTCCGCGGGGAACTTCGGTGGGGCCTCGACCATGGCGACGGGCGGTATGTGGTGCTCAACGCCTGTCGCGCGAGCGTGTATCACCGCACCGGGAGGCTCGTCTCCAAACTGGACGGTGCGACGTGGTGGACCGAGACGTATGGCGACAACCCGGTCGTCACGAAAGCGCGGGCGGCGCAGGCGGCCGGGCGCGATCTTGGCCCGGCCAAAGCAGACGCTCGACGCTTTGTGATCGACCGGATCGACGAGCTGCCAGAAGACTGAGCGCCGCGCGATGGACCCGGGCCGTCCATGCCGACCAGCTCCCCGGCCGTCGCACGCGCCGGATAGCGTGGGAGCAGATCTGGTGGACACCGGGGGAGGAAAGACATTGGAACGACGCAGGATTCGCGAGCTGGCGATAGCGGCGATCGCACTGGCGCTCGGCGTGGTGGCGGCGGTCGCTGCCGGCAGCCCGACGCGACTGCTGGCGTTCGTGGGCTACTTGCTCATCGTCGTCGGCGTAGCGATGGCCGTCGTGGAGCTGGGGCGCGAGCCGAGCATCCGGCCCGAGGACGTCCCCGCAGCGGACGTCGCGGAGGCTCGCGCGATTGCCGAACGTGACGGGCTGGTGAAGGGAGTCCGGCACCTCCGCAAGCAGCACGACCTGCGCCTGGTCGACGCCAAGAACCTCGTGGCCGGCAACGCGGAATACGGCGACGCGAAGTAGTCACGCGAGCGACGCCAGCGTGCGCCGGGAGAACACCCGTGCCAACGGCAGCAACGCCAGCACGAGGACGGCCGGCACGGCATACCCAACGCGGAGGGAACCGGTGCCGATCGCACCGGTCAGCACCGAACCGACAAGCGCACCAACGTAATTGAACTGATTGAACCGGGCGATGACCGCGTCGATGCGCGCGCGTTCGGCGTCGGTGTCCAGCCCGTCCCCGCGGGCAAGCAGCGCGGCGGCCGAATACGACAAGGGCGCCACGACCGCGATGCCGGCACCCAGCACCAGGAAGCCGGCCACGCCGACCGGCCATGACGGCGACGCGACGATGATTGCCAGACCGACCACGGCGACGACCGCGCCGACCCGCAACAACGCCGTGGCGCCGAAGCGATCAGTGAGTCGGTCACCCGCAATGCGCGCGGCCAGGGAGGCAACCAGATAGGGGAGCGCCGCGAGGGCGACGAGTGCCTCCGGCGCACCCAGCGTGTGGTCGAAATAGACCGAACCCCAGGTGGTCGACGCGGTGTCCACCGTGTAGAAGACCACGCACGCGGCGCCCACCAGCAGGATCGGCCGCCACGGAATGTCGCCCGCGCTCGCCGGGTCGACCACACCCCCGCGCCCCGGCAGGTATGGCGCAGCCGCCATCACCAGGGGCAGCACCGCGATGCCGACGGACACTGCGGCGATCGAGGCGTGCGGCAGCGCGAGGCTGACCAGTGTGCCGGTGATGCCACCCGCGGTCCACGCGCCGTGGAACGACGGCAGCAGCGACCGCCGCACCCGGTGCTCGAGCGCGACCGCCTGCATGTTGCTCGTCGCATCGACCACCCCGAGCCCGAGGCCGTAGATCGCCATACCCACGACCAGCAGAGGTATGCCGGGAGCCGGCCCGCTCACCAGCAGCGCGACGCAGACCGTGAGCAGCCCGCCGCGCAGCACGGTCGCGCTGCCGACCCGGGGCGCCAGTCGCTCGGCGAGCAATGACCCCACGCCGGCCAGGAGCACGATCATCAGCATGAGCAGCGTGAGGCCCAATTGGGATAGGCCCCAATGCGATTCGACCTTCGGCAACCGCGTGGTCAGCGACAGGAAGACACACCCCTGCGCGAAGTAGGCCGCCGCGATCGCGGCCCGCGAAGACACCCGCATCTGCGCATGGTGGCACGCTCCCGGCGTCCAAGAAGGTGAATTGAACGAACGTCCATGAAACCGCTCGATAGTCTGCGGCAATGCGGCTGCGGATCGACTTCGGGTATGACGGGACCGACTTCTCCGGCTGGGCGACTCAGCCGGGACTGCGCACCGTCGAGCAGACCCTCTCCGAAGCGCTCGGGACGATCCTGCGCAGCGCTCCGCCGAAGCTGACCGTGGCCGGACGCACCGACGCCGGCGTGCACGCGCGCGGCGCGGTGTGTCACGTCGACCTCGACCCCGACCTCTACGCCGAGCTACCGGGACGGTCCGGCCGCTCACCGGACGACGCAGCCGTGACCCGGCTCGGCGGCGTGCTACCGCCCGATGTCGTCGTCCATCGGGTGCGCGAGGCGCCCGCCGGTTTCGATGCGCGCTTCTCCGCGACCGCCCGGCGCTACAGCTATCGCATCATCGACAACCCCGCAGCCGCCGACCCGCTGCGCCGACGGGACACCGTGGTCGTGCGGGGCCCGCTGGACGAGCACGCGATGAACTCCGCTGCCCGAAACCTGCTCGGGCTGAAGGACTTTGCCGCCTTCTGCAAACGGCGAGAGGGCGCCACCACTGTCCGCACCCTGCTCGACTACCGCTGGGAGCGCACGGCGCACGGAGTGCTCGTCGCGACGGTCGTCGCGGATGCGTTCTGCCACTCGATGGTGCGCTCGCTCGTGGGCGCCGTCATACCGGTTGGTCTGGGGCGCAAGCCGATCGAGTGGCCGGCGCAGGTGCTCACGGCTGGGCGGCGTGACCCCGGCGTCACGGTGATGCCGCCGCACGGCCTGTGCCTGGAGGAAGTCAGTTATCCCCCCGACGACGAGCTCGCGGCGCGCGCCAACGCCGCGCGCGCCGTGCGCACGCTGCCGGAAGATGCCTGAGCAACCCGCGCGGGTGCGGGAGAGACGATCGTCTTCTCCCGCACCCGCACGGTCCGACGGAGCGGATCACTTGAAGTGGATCACGTACTGGAAGTCGGCTTGCGCGTCGGAGATGTTCACGTGCGAGCGGGTGCCGTAACCAAGCGGCGTGTTCCAGTTGTATTCCTCGACGTCGAACGACCCGTCGTCATAGACCTTGTTGATGTAGGCGACGTGGCCGACCTTGTGCACGTCGTTGACGGCGATGCCGCCGACGACAGGCTGGGTGTCGACGACCAGTCCGGCGCCGCGAGCGGCGTCGTCCCAATTGCCGGCATCACCGAAGTGCTGTCCGCGCCAGTCGTTTGCGAAGTCGCCGATGCCGAGCCGATCGGCGACCCGGAAGGCGGCGAATGCGGTGCACTGGTCCTTGGCGAAACCGTAGGTCTGATGGTTGAAGTCGTCCCGCGGCTCCTCACCGGCGCTCGGTGGAGCAGGGTTGCAGTCGGGCACGCCGGGTGCTCGGCCGTCGGTGCCGGTGGTGAGGTATTTGTCGGGGACCCAGGTGTTGTCGGCGGTCTTGTCCCACAGGTCGGCGCCGGCGAATTGCTGGCAGACGACGGGCACCTGGGCGCCTTGGAGGTACTGGTTCTCGATGTGGCCGGGTGCGTCGGCCGGTTCGCCGATGTTCAGGCGGCCGTTGAGGTCGACCTTCGCCGGGAAGTTGGTGACCTGGTCGGCGCCGGCCGTGCCGCCGGCTGCGGTGAGCGCTCCGGTGAGCGTGGCGGCGGCGATTGCTAGGGACGTCGCGCGACGAGCTGTCTTGGTCAACATGGTGATTCGAGTCCTTTCGTTATGACGGTTGGTATGACGGTGCGTTCGGTGCTGCGCGCGCGACCTCAGGCGATCGGCCGCACTCCGGTGTCGAGCCACTCACCGGGGTTGAAGGTGTCGATGCGCACGCTGTCGGTTCCGCGCGGGGGCGCGGCCTGCGCGACCTGACCGTCGCCCAGGTAGATCCCCACGTGCTCGGAGCCGCCGGCGCCCTTGAAGACGAGGTCCCCGGGCAGTAGCGACGACGTCGACACCTTCGGGAACTTGTCGTACTGGGTGCCTGAGTAGTCGGTGATGTCGACTCCCGCGCCCTTCCAATAGGCGTAAAGAGTGAATCCCGAGCAGTCGAACCCGAACACGTCGTAGTCGTTGTATCCGCCGGGCGAAGCATCGGCGATCCCGAACGACGGACCACCCTTGCCGCCGGCACCCCACGAGTAGCTCAGCCCCTGCCCCACCTGGGAGCGTGCCGCGTCGAGCACCCGTGCAATCTTCTCGTCGCGGGTCCCGTCCTGCGGCCCCGCCGGGCCGTCGTTGCGGCCGTGCACGGGGTCAGTCGTCGTGCCCCCGTTGCAGTCGGGCACGCCGGGTGCTCGGCCGTCGGTGCCGGTGGTGAGGTATTTGTCGGGGACCCAGGTGTTGTCGGCGGTCTTGTCCCACAGGTCGGCGCCGGCGAATTGCTGGCAGACGACGGGCACCTGGGTGCCTTGGAGGTACTGGTTCTCGATGTGGCCGGGTGCGTCGGCCGGTTCGCCGATGTTCAGCCGGCCGTTGAGGTCGACCTTCGCCGGGAAGTCGTGGCTGTCGGCAGCATGCGCCGCCCCTCCCGTGGATACCGCTCCGACTCCTGCGAGCGCGCTGACGAGTGCGACGCCGCAGATCCCGCGGCGCAGTCGCCGGCGCGGACGGCTCGTCGTACCGATGGTCTTTGTGCTGGACATGTCGTGCCTTCCTCTCGGTTGATCGGACGTCGCCAAACTCCCGGAGACCACCAGGTGTTCGGTACCGTGTCAGCCGAGGAAAACCGCAGCAGGACGGCGATCTGACTAGGGGATCTGACAGATCGCGCACGGCGCAGCCGGACTCAGGGGAGTAGTGATGGCGCACCAGGAGGATGCGGTGCGGCGTGCCCGCACCCGCACCGAGATCGAGGGCTTCGCAAAACTGTTGTCAGCTGCGCGTCAGGAGGCCGGGGAGCCGTCCTTCCGCAAGATGGCTGCGACATCGGGGTGCATCTCGCACACGACTTTGCACGAGGCGGTGCAGGGAAACCGCTTCCCGAGTTGGTCGACGACCGAGCAGTTCGCTACCGCGCTGCACCGCGACCCGGCGGATTTCAAGCCGCAATGGGAAGCCGTCAACGCGCTACTCGAACCAGCACAGCCGCCACCGCCGGCGCCCGCTTCGCAGCAGCCGCCGGAGCCGATCGAGGACCGGCCGGCCGTCGCGGATGAAGCGGATGAACCGGACGGCCCGGCGCGGGCGCGGACCCCGGCCTGGTTGATCGCCGCGATCCTGACACTGCTGCTCGCGGTGCTGGTGGGCTCGTTGGTCGTATGGCGCGAGCGATCCGCAGCCCAGCACCCTGCTGCAGGAAACACGGCGGCGGGGCTCCCCGGCGGAATACCGCTGTCACCCGGTGGCGCCCACCCGTCGGCATACCCGTCGCCGACCGCTTGCCCGGTGGCGGACGAGCAACGAGAAATAGCGCCTCGGGTCGCCGGTGACCACGCGAGCTACGGAGCGGACCTCACCGTGCCCGACTGCAGCACGGTGGCTCCCGGTCAGACGCTCCACAAGAAGTTCACCCTGCGAAATTCGGGCTCGGTCGCCTGGAAGGGCCGGTCGGTGGTGCGCGTCGACATCCCCTTCACCGAGCGCAGTTGCACCAGCGAGCTGCAGACCTCGGTGCCCGACACTCGGCCGGGTGGCGAGGCGGTCATCGAGGTCGAGGTGACCGCACCTCGGCACAAGGGGCTGTGCGTCGCGCGGTGGATGATGGCCGACGGCGGCCACTGGTCGTTCCCCGGACAGCGGTCCTTCAAAACCCAGGTCTGGGTCCGCTGACCCTCAACCGGTAGTCGGCCAACTCGGTCCCTGCCGGCCCTGCAGCCGCACGCGGGTACCCGGCGGGCACTGCGCCAACCGGTCGACGTCGGCGTCGTCAACGACCGCCACGACCGGGTAACCGCCGGTGGTCGGGTGGTCGGCCAGGAAGACGATCACCTCACCACTCGGCGGCACCTGTATGGCGCCTCGCACGATCGGCTCGCTCGGCAGCGCCGAATCGTCCGCCAGTTGCAGCCGGAAACCGCTCAGGCGCATGCCGATTCGGTCGCTGTCGCTGGTGACCGACCACGGCACCTCGGTCAGTGCCGCCCGCGAAGCGGGAGTGAGCCGGTCGGCACGCGGACCGCGCGTGACGCCGACGACGATCTCGCCCGCGGTGCTGACCGCCGGGATCGTGAGATTGACCCGCGGCTCGGCCGCGATCGCCTGCCCGATGGGGATGCGATCGCCGGAGTGCACCGGTTTGGCGCCGAGCCCGCTGGAGGTGTCGGTGCTCAACGAGCCCCCGAATCTGCCGGGTGGCTCCAGACCGCCGCGCACGGTGAGATAGCTGCGCAGTCCGTGCACCGCTTGTCCGAGCCGCAGCTCGGAGCCACTTCGCACGGTCACCGGTGCGCCGAACGCGACCGGTCGGCCATCGATCGTGACCGGGCAGCCGGCGCCGGTGACCGCAACCAGCAGGTCCTGCGGCGCGCGCACGACCAGCCCACCGAGCAGGACTTCGAGCCCTGCCGCGCCGACCTCATTGCCCACCAGCCGATTTCCCTGACCAAGCGAGACGCGGTCGACCGCGCCGGAGGCCGTGACGCCCTGGCCGGCGAGGCCCGGGCGACCGAGATCCTGGACAAGACACTGCGGTCCGGTCGCGAGCACTTCGAGCTCAGCCACGGCCGCGCTCCGTCCCTTCCGAGACCTGGAACTGCACCCGACCGCCCGGTGTCAGCAGCGCACCGTCGCCGCCCGGATCGAACAGCACCGCCGACGTCGTGCCGATCAGCTGCCACCCGCCGGGGGACGCGGTCGGGTAGACACCCGAGTAGCGGCCGGCCAGTCCGACCGAGCCCACCGGAATGCGAGTGCGTGGAGACGGCCGCCGCGGCACGTCGAGCAGGTCTCCTTGGCGGGTCAGATAGCCGAAACCGGGCATGAAACCGAGGAATTCGACCTCCCAGGGCTGTCCGGTGTGCCAGCTCACCAGCGCCTCGATCGACATGTCGAGCGCTTGCGCGGCCTCGGCCAGGTCGGGTCCGTCGTAGACGACATCGAGGGTGACGACGGGTGAGCCGGTCTCCGTCCGGCCGCGGTCGCTCACGTCTGCGCCGCGCAGGTCGTGCAGCGCGGCGGTCAGCAGGTCGTGCGCCGCTGCCAGGCTTGCTCCGCGGTCGCCGACTTGCAGCAGCACGGTGCGCTCGGCGGGCACCCACTCGACGCCCTGCGGAGCGTGCTCGATCAGCCAGTGCGTGATCGCACGACGGCCTGCCGAGTCGGGCAGGTCGAGGAGCACGGCGCGCTCGCCATACGGACGAACCTCGAATGACACGCTGCCGGTGCTCATGTCACCCAGCTTCGACGCTCACACCGGCGCTGTCCAGCGCCGCCCGCACTGCGCGTGCCATGGCGACCGCGCCCGGCGAGTCGCCGTGCACGCACAGCGAGTCGGCGTCGACCGCGACGGTGCTGCCGTCGATGGCGGTGACCTGGTGCTGCACCGCCATCCGCACGGCGCGTGCCGCAACCTGCTCGGGATCGTCCAGGACGGCACCGTCCTGACTACGCGGCAACAGGGTCCCCTCTGCGGTGTAGGCACGGTCCACAAACGCTTCCCGTATGACGGGAGTCCCTGCAGCAGAAGCCTTTTCGAGCACAACGGAGCCCGGCAGACCGACCAGGGGCAGCTGCGGGTCGACGGCCCGCACCGCCGCGACGACCGCCGCCGCTTGCGTCTCGTGGTGCACGATCGCGTTGTAGAGCGCACCATGCGGCTTCACGTAGCTGACCCGCGTGCCCTGCGTGCGCGCGATCGCGTCGAGTGCGCCGATCTGATAGGCGACATCGGCATACAAATCGTCGGGAGCGACCTCGATGAAGCGACGTCCGAAACCGGCCAGGTCGCGATAGCCGACCTGAGCGCCGACCCGCACACCCTCCGCAGCGGCGGCCGCGCACGTGCGCACCAGCGTCGCCGGGTCACCGGCGTGGAAGCCGCACGCGACGTTGGCCGAGGTGACGATCCGCAGCAGCGCCTCATCGTCGCCGAGTCGCCACCTGCCGAAGGACTCGCCGACGTCGGCGTTGAGGTCGATGCGCACGGCTGCAGATTACTTCGACCGGCGCCGGGAGCCACCTGGACACCGGTCATCGGCCTACGCTGCCCTGCAGCTCAGAGATAGGAGGTCTGCCCATGTGGGTGCTGTTGGCCGTCGGCGTGGTCGTCGTCGGCTTCGCGTTACGACTGAACTCGATGCTGGTCGTCACCGTCGCCGGGATTGTCGCAGGACTGATCGGCGGACTCGACGTGAAACAGATAGTCGAGTCGTTCGGCACCGGCTTCGCCGGTGCCCGGTCGGTGTCGCTCTTCGTGCTCGTGCTGCCGATCATCGGCCTCGTCGAGCGCTACGGACTGCAGCAGGAGGCCCGCCGACTGATCGGACGACTGGCCGGATTGACCGCGGGACGACTGCTCGTCATCTACCTGGCCATCCGCCAGGTCACCGCAGCGTTCGGTCTGACGGCCATCGGCGGCCCGGCGCAGGCGGTCCGGCCGATCGTGTCGCCGATGGCCGAGGCCGCCGCCGAGCGGACCCACGGCAAGCTCAGCGAGCGGAAGCGGGAGAAGGTCGCGTCATACGCCGCGTCCTCCGACACCGTCGGGCTCTTCTTCGGCGAGGACGTCTTCTTCGCGATCGGCTCGATCCTGCTGATCACCGGCTTCGTCGACACGACCTACCACCTGAACCTCGACCCGTTCGACATCGCCAAATGGGCGATCCCGACCGCGGTGTGCGCGTTCGTGATCCACGGCTTCCGGATGCTCATGCTCGATCGGCAGCTGAAACCCATTCCGGCAGATACTGATTCGGCGGAGGTGACGCGGTGATCAAGGTCGAATGGGCCTACTGGCTGGCGGCCGCGCTCTTCGCGCTCGCCGGTCTGATGCGGCTGCGCGACGACGACGCCAAGCGCTTCGGCAGCGGCGCCTTCTGGATCTTGCTCGCCTTCACGTTCGTTTACGGATCCTGGGTGGTGGACGGCAGTGGAAACGCGATGATCGAGGGCATCGCGGTGATCGTGCTGGCGCTGCTCGCCGGCGCCGGGTTCCCGACGAAGGGCAGCGAACGCACGACGAGCGACGCCGAGCGCGGCAAGCTGGCGGAGCGATTCGGCTGGAAGATCTTCGTTCCCGCCCTGCTGATTCCGTTGGTGGCAGTGGTGATCGGCCGCTGGGGCTCCAACGTGAAGTTCGGCGGCAACGCTCTCTTCGAGATCAAGCAGGAGGCGTTGATCGGCCTGGCCATCGGCGCGATCGTCGCGCTCACCGGTGCCATGCTGCTGGTCCGGGAGCGGCACCTCGACGTGCCGTTCCGAGAGGGCAACCGGTTGCTCGGCTCGATCGGCTGGGCGGCGATCCTGCCGCAGTTCCTCGCCACCCTCGGCGTGCTCTTCACCCAGGCCAAGATCGGCGACGCGGTCGGCGACCTGGTGCACAAGGTGCTCCCGAACGGGCAGGTCTTCCTCGCCGTCGTCGTCTACTGCGTCGGGATGTTCGTCTTCACGGTCATCATGGGCAACGCGTTCGCCGCCTTTCCGGTGATGACCGCAGCGATCGGCTGGCCGGTGCTGGTGCAGCAGTTCGACGGCAACCCGCCGGCGATCTTCGCGGTCGGCATGCTGGCCGGCTTCTGCGGCACACTGTGCACACCGATGGCGGCCAACTTCAACCTGGTGCCCGCGGCGCTGCTCGAACTCAAGGACCAGTACGGCCCGATCAAGGCCCAGATCCCGACCGCAATTCCGTTGCTGGCGTGCAACATTGCCATCATGTACCTGTGGTGCATCCCGCGATGACGAAGACGCAAGAGTATGCCGAGACGATCCTCGCCGTGCTGCGCACGCCCTACCCGTACGGCGCCGCCCATCAGAGCCAGGGGCCGGACGACAACGATGTCACGCCGGAGCGACTGCACCCGGCGTTCTACGCCAGCCTCGACTGGCATTCGTCGTGTCACATGCAGTGGTCGGCGATTCGGCTGCTCACCGAGCAGCGCGGTGCCCTCGCCGACGATGTCGCCAAAGAGCTGACCGCAGAGCTGGATTCGCGTCTGACGGAAGCAAAGCTCGCGCGCGAGGCCGACTACCTGCGGGCACACCGCTCCTACGAGCGGCCGTACGGCTGGGCGTGGGCGGCGCAGCTCGCGGCAGTCGCCGAAGGCACGGCGTGGGGTCCGGCAACCCGGCCGCTGGCGCAGGTGGTGTCGGACCACCTCCGGGCCTGGCTGCCGCAGCTGGCCTACCCGGTGCGGCATGGCGTGCACACCAACACCGCGTTCGCCCTCGCCCTGTCACATGACGCATTCAGCCGCCTCGGGGACGCCGAAGTCGTTGCCCTGATTGCCGATCGGACGCAGCGATGGTTCGGCCACGACCGGGACTACCCCACGGCATACGAGCCGAGTGGCAGTGACTTCCTGTCGCCCGCGCTGTGCGAGGCAGACCTGATGCGCCGGGTGTTGCCACGTGCGGAGTTCGAGCCGTGGCTGGCCGGATTCTTGCCGCAGCTGGCCGCCGAAGGGGACCGTCTGCTCGACGTGCCCACCGTGCTGGACCGCACCGACGGCCATGCGGTGCATCTCTACGGACTGGCGCTGTCGCGGTCGTGGCAGTTGCGGTTGCTTGCGCCATACCTGATCGACGAGCGTGCCGAGCGCGCACGGGAATCCGCCGATCGGCAGGTGGCCGCCGTCGCGCCGGAGATCAGCAGCGGCGACTTCATGTCGACGCACTGGCTCGTGTCGTTTGCGCTGCTGGCCGACGAATCTCGTTAGCCGGCGGCGCGATTGACGCGCACGAAGCGACCGAGCTCGCGCAGTGCCCGCCCGGCCTCGGGCACCAGCGGCGCCGATGCCTGGAAGACGTGCACCTGGCCGGTCCAGATCTGCAGGTGGGTCGGCACACCCGCCGCGGCCAGCCGGTCGGCCATTTCCTCGGCGTCCGGGCGCAGGATCTCGCGCGACCCCATCTGGATCAGCACCGGAGGCAGGCCGGTGAGGTCGGCGTCGATCGGCTGCACCCGACGGCCCTGCACCTCGTGTCGTCGGTCGACGCGTTCGACCAGATGCTCCAGCGCCTCGCACGCGCGCATCGTGAAAAGGTCGCACTTGTCGCGGTGCGGGTTGGCCGCCTTGCGCCGGGTGCCGAGGTCGAGCAGCGGCGACATTCCGGCGATGGACCCGGGCAGCGGCAGCCCGTCGTCGCGCAGGGCGAGCGCGACCAGGAAGGACAGGTAGCCGCCGGCCGAGTCCCCGACGATGCTGATCTTCTCGGGCGGGTAGCCCTTGGCGAGCAGCCAGCGGTAACCGGCCAGACAGTCGCCGACCATCTCCTCGACGGTGACGTGCGGCAGCATTCGGAAGTTGACGTTGAGCGCGGGCACTCGGCATACCCGAGAGGTCGAGGCGACGAGCAGCCGGTGCGAGGCGAGGCTGCACACGATGAGAGCGCCGCCGTGCAGGTAGAGCACCGCGCCCTCCTCGGTCGCCCGGGGCGCCCGGATCCACTCGGCGTCGCATGGTCCGAGCTGCACCGACTCGACCGAGGTGCCGGCCGGCACGGTGAGGCGATCGGCCGTGCGGTCCATGATGCGGGACAGCCGGGCCAGCGGCGGAGCGTAGCTCCACAGGTTCAGCGCCGGCTTGGCAACCGCGTGCATTCCGCCGGCGAGGGCCGCGGATCGGCGGCTGGTGCGGGGAAATCGGGTGCGGGTCGGGCCGGCGGGCAGGTCGTTGCCGGCGGCCGCGTGAGCCGGCAGCGTCATGAGCGAGTCCTTTCGGAGCAACCTTTCGGGGCAAGCGCGTGAGCCTGCGCGTTGTGGTCCACTGTGGCGGGTGTCACAATCGACGCCCTAGCTTAAATCTACTGCTACGTAAGTAGTGGGACCTTCGGCGGAGAGGCGGCAGAGGTATGCCGGGAATGGGCCCTGTCGACTCCGGATTCTTGCTGGTGGAGTCACGAGAGCACCCGATGCACGTCGGGGGTCTGCAACTGTTCACCGTGCCCGAGGGCGAGTCGCCGTCCTGGGTGCGCGATCAGCTGACCGCGGTCGAGTCGGAGGAGATCAACCCGCGCTTCCGGCTCCGGCCGATGGAGCCGGTTGGCCTGCTCGGCAACTTCCGGTGGTCGACTGACAACGACCTCGACCTCGATTACCACGTACGCCGGTCCGCGCTGCCCAGCCCGGGACGGTTGCGGGAGCTGTTCGAACTCGCCTCGCGGTGGCAGAGCACCCTGCTGGACCGGCACCGGCCGCTGTGGGAGGCGCACGTCGTCGAGGGCCTGGAGGACGGCCGGGTCGCGGTCTTCTCCAAGATCCACCACGCGATGGTCGACGGGGTGTCCGCGCTGCACCTGATGCAGCAGGCGTGCAGTCCCGACCCGGACGCGCGTGACTGCGTGCCGCCGTTCGCGCTGCCGGACGAGCAGGTCGAGGTGGCCGCGGCCGAGCAGAGCGCAGGGCGGGGTCTCGCGCTGCCCCTCGGCCTGGTGCGTGGTGGCCTCGACGTGGTCGGCGAGCTGGCGAGCATCGCGCCCAACTCGCTCAAGGTCGCCTACCGGTCCCTGCGCGACACGGGTCTGACCACGCCGTTCGACGCTCCGCGCACCATCCTCAACGGCAAGATCGGTGGCGCACGCCGCTTCGTCGCGCAGTCGTTCGACCTCGACCGCTTCCGGCGGGTGGCCAAGGCGTGCGACGTGTCGTTCAACGACGTCGCGCTCGCGGTCTGCGCCGGTGCCCTGCGCCGTTACCTCAGCGAGCTCGACGCGCTGCCCGACCGGGCGATGACCGCCATGTGCCCGGTCAATCTGCGCGACGAGACCAGTGAGGTGGGCGGCAACGAGATCGGCGCGATGATCGCGAGTCTGGCCACCGATGTCGAGGACCCGCTGGAGCGGTTGGAGACCATCCACGAGTCGACCACCGTCGCCAAGCAGACCATGCGCGAGCTCACCCCCCTGCAGTTGCTGCTCATGTCGGGCTACAACGTCGCCGGGCTCGGTCTGTCGATGCTGCCGACCTACGGACTGGTCGGGCGCCCGCCGTTCAACGTGATCATCTCCAACGTGCCCGGACCGCGAAAGCAGTTGTATTTCAACGGCGCTCACCTGGAGGGCACCTATCCGGCGTCCATCCCGGTCGATGGGCTCGCGATGAACATCACGCTCGTGACGTATGACGATCAGGTCGACTTCGGCATCACCGCCTGCCGTCGCAGCGCGCCGTCGGTGCAACGGATGATCCACCACCTGGAGGACACCCTGGCCGAGCTGGAGGCCGTGGCCGTCTGAAACCGGTTCGACGCCCACGCGGTGATCGGCGATGCTTGACGACCGTGGGTCATATCGATGTCAACGGGGTGCACTACTTCCTGCCCGACGGCCGGCCGCTGCTCGGCGGTGTCGGTCTGCGGGTGGGGGAGGGCGCCAAAGTCGCGCTGGTCGGCCCGAACGGCACCGGCAAGACGACCTTGCTGAAGATCATCGCCGGCGAGCTCGAGGCCCATGAAGGCGCGATCACCCGGTCCGGCGGGCTCGCGGTCATGCCCCAGTTCATCGGCCGCGCACTGCCCGAGGGCGAGGAGTTCTCGGTGCGCGACCTCCTGCTGACCGTGGCGCCGGAGCCGATCCGCCGAGCCGCCAAGGCGGTTGACGACTCGGAGCTGGCGATCATGGAGCGCGACGACGAACCGGCGCAGCTGGCTTACGCGCAGGCGCTCGCCGACTGGGCCGAGGTCGGCGGCTACGAGTGGGAGACGCTCTGGGATGTCTGCACGGTCGCGGCTGTCGGCATACCCTATGAACGGGCGCAATTCCGTGATGTGTCAACGCTTTCCGGCGGCGAGCAGAAGCGCATCGTGCTGGAGGCGCTGCTGCGCGGCCCGGAGGAGGTGCTGCTGCTCGACGAGCCGGACAACTCTCTCGACGTGCCGACCAAGCGTTGGCTGGAGCAGCGGCTGGTCGAGTCGCCGAAGACCGTGCTCTTCATCAGCCACGACCGAGAGCTGTTGCAGCAGGTGGCAACTCGCATCGCGACGCTCGAACCGAGCGCGTCCGGAGCGAACGCCTGGGTGCACGCCGGCCGATTCGACAGTTATCACCAGGCGCGGCTCGATCGGAACAGCAAACTCGAGGAGCTGCGGCGGCGGTGGGACGAGGAGCACGCCAAGCTGAAGCAACTCGTGCAGACGCTCAAGGTGAAGGCCACCTTCAACGACGGCATGGCGAGCCGCTATCGCGCTGCGCAGACTCGTCTGGCCAAGTTCGAGGACGCCGGTCCGCCGGAGGTGTTGCCCTACGAGCAGCAGGTGTCGATGCGGCTGGCCGGTGGTCGGACCGCCAAGCGCGCGGTGATCTGTGAGGGGCTGGAGCTCTCCGGGCTGATGCAGCCCTTCGATCTCGAGGTCTGGTATGGCGAGCGCGTCGCGGTGCTCGGCTCCAACGGATCGGGCAAGTCGCACTTCCTGCGGCTGCTGGCCGCTGGCGGCAGCGACCCGGACGTCGAGCACCGGCCGGTCGGTGACAACCCGCCGAAACCGGTGTCGCACAGCAGAATTGCTCGGTTGGGTTCGCGCGTGCGGCCGGGCTGGTTCGCCCAGTCGGCGCAGGCCGGCGCGTCCGGTGACCTGTCACGCCGCACCCTGCTGGAGATCTTGCACCGCGGGGACGAGCACCGGGACGGAATGCCCCGCGAGCAAGCCTCGCGCGCGCTCGACCGCTACGAGCTGGCGCGCGCCGCCGAGCAGACCTTCGGGTCACTGTCCGGCGGGCAGCAGGCGCGCTTCCAGATCCTGCTCCTGGAGCTGTCCGGTGCGACGCTGCTGCTGCTCGACGAACCCACCGACAACCTCGACCTGCACTCCGCCGAGGCGCTCGAGGCCGGACTCGACGCGTTCGACGGCACGGTGCTCGCCGTCACCCACGACCGTTGGTTCGCCAAGGGATTCGACCGCTACCTGGTTTTCGGTGCCGACGGCAAGGTGCGGGAGACGCCCGAGCCGGTCTGGGACGAGACCCGGGTCGAGCGAGTGCGCTGAGGGATGCCGGTCAGTGCGCGCCGCCGGCGGCGGCGGTGGGTGCGGCTTTGGCGAGGTTCGCGCGAGCGCGTGAGATGACGACCCCGGACGCGACGACTGCCAACACGACCGCGCTCACGCCGGTCGCGACGCCGATGTCATCGGAGAGGCCTATGGCTCGGTCCAGCGAGTAGTCGCCGGGGCCGGTGAATGCCAGGCAGGCGGCCGTGCCGGCGTAGAGCAGTGGCAGCTCGAAGCCGCCTTTGACCGCCCAGAGCCCGTTGGTCGCGTTGACCGAACCGGCGACGATGAGAGTGCCCGCGGCGATGGCGGCGCCCAGCGGGGTGGCCAGGCCGGTGATGAGCAGCGCGGCGGCAGTGAGTTCGGCGGCCGCGGCGAGCTTGACCATTGCGGCTCCTGGGCGCAGCCCCCATGTCTCGAAGAGTGGCGCGGTGCCTGCGACGCCCATGCCGCCGAAGGCGCCGAATGCCTTCTGCGCGCCGTGTGCGAAGAGCAACCCGCCGATCAGCAGGCGGAGCAGCAATAGTCCGGTGTTCATCTCGATCTCCTACGGGTGAAATCTGTTGGTGTTCAGTGTTGTTCGCGACCAAGGACGCTGCGCAGCGCCGTTTCCAGTCGCGTGGTGGGGTCCTCGCCTAGGTCGGTCGCGCGCCATGCGACGTGCCGATCCGGACGGACGAGAAGCGCTCCGTCCTCGGCGATCTCGCACTGCGCGGCCCAGTCGCCATACGGGTCGTCGATGACCTGGCCACGGCCGATGACCTCGGTGCGGATCGGCACCCCGAGTGCCTGCGACACCTTCTCTGCGGCGACGACCCACTCGCGCCCGCCGACGCCGGTCAGCAGGGTGAACTCGCCGCGACCGGTCAGGTCGAGGGTGGAGACCTGGCGGCCGTCGCGCACCACCCAGACGTGCGGCAGGTAGGCGCCGGGCCATGACGTCGGGTGGTAGTAAAGCTGCGAGTCACGGGTGTAGCGCGGCATCGGCTGCCCGTCGGTCACGACCGCGGACGACGTATACCGCTGGCCGAGCTCCACACCGTGCGCGTTGAACTGATAGTTGTTGTCCTCCAGGACTTCTCGCAGTCGGGCGCGGCGCTCCCGCCCCTCCTCGGTGTCGGCGAAGAATCGGTCGAGGGCCGCGTTTCCCTCCTCCTCGGACTGGCCGGCCTCGACCCCGAAGATGGCGGGCACCTGCGACAGGCTCACGACGCTGTCCATCGCCCGGTCGACGACCTGCCGACCAACCGGCTGTCGTTCGTCGTGGTAGCTGTCGAGCAACGCGTCGCCAGCGAGTCCGCGCGTCACCATGCTGAGCTTCCAGGCGAGGTTCCAGGAGTCCTGCACCGAGGTGTTGCTGCCGAGCCCGTTGGCCGGCGGGTGGCGATGTGCCGCGTCACCGACCAGAAACGTGCGACCTTCCCGATAGCGTTGCGCGACAACATGATTGAGCTGCCACTCGCTGATGTTCTTGATGGTGATCGGCACGTCGGGGTCGCCGATCATCCGGTGGGCCCGCTCGGTCATCGCCTCAACGGACTGATCGAGCTTCTCGGTGGTGGGGTCGTAGACGACGATCAGCACGAACTCGGTCCACGGCTTGACCGTCACGAAGGTGCCGGCGCCGAGCCAGAAGTCGCGGCCGGGTTGGATCGTGAAGAAGAGCGACCCCGGCCGGTGCTCGCGGTATGCCGTCAGATCGGCCTCCAGCCACACGTTCACCGCGGAGCCCAGTCCCGTTTCACCGTCGAATTCGAAGCCGAGCGAGCTGGCGACGAGGCTGCGGCCGCCGTCGGCGCCCACCGCGTACTGCGCCGTGATCTGGTAGTTCTCGCCGGTGGCCCGGTCCAGCACATCCGCCGTGACACCGGTGTCATCCTGGGTGATCGCGATCAGCTCGTGCCCGAAGCGCAGGTCGGCGCCCGACGCCTCGGCCCGGTGCCGCAGGATCGGCTCGAGCTCGTGCTGCCCGATGTTGCACATGGGGCTCGGGCTGGCCTGCTCGTAGTCGGCGTGCCGGTCGGGTCCCGAGCCCCAGGCGTGCATCCGCGCGAGTTCGCGTCCGACGACCGACGTCGCCCAGACGTTGGTGCCCATGCCTTCCCCGGGCAGTGCGTGTGCCAGCACCTCCTGCTCGATCCCAAGGTCGCGGAAGACTTCCATCGCCCGCTGGTTGGTGATGTGCGCGCGCGGCGTGTGGGCGGTGCTGTCGTACTTATTGATCGTGATGGCACGCACGCCGTCGCGGGCCAGGAGCGCGGTCGCCGTCAGACCGGCCGGTCCGGCGCCGACGATGAGCACGTCGGTCTGCTCCGTTCGGGCTGCCGCAGTCGGTTTCGGAGTGGTCGATGTGGTGGTCATGGCGTCAAATCCCTTCAGACCAGGTGCATTCCGCCGTCGACCACGAGATTGGTCGCATTGATGCCGGGGTTGTCGAGCAACGCAAACACGCCGTTCACGATGTCGTCGGTGTGCGGCAGCCGCTTGCCAGGAGTGCGCTGCCGGAGCCGCTCATAGGTCTCGGCTCGCACCGGGTCGGCGTGGTCGACCGCCTGCGTGCCGACCACGACGCCGGGGGTGATGACATTGACCCGCACCGGCGCGATCTGCAGCGCGAGCGAGTTGGCCAACCCGACGACGCCGGCATTCGCCATCGAAATCGTGGTCGAGCCAGGCATCGGCCGCCACATCGACAGCCCGCTGAACATCACCACTGACCCTTCGGGGGAGAGCTTCTTCAGCGCGTAGTGGACGCTCGCGGCATACCCCACGTTCTTCATCAGTGAGGTCTTGGCGGCGTCGTCGGGCCGGAAGTCGGCGATGTCGTTCTGATCACGGTCGAGCGCAGCCAGGATCAGGTGGTCGATGGGCTCGACCGAGTCGAAGAAGCGCTGCAGCGAGTCCCAGTCGGTCAGGTCGCAGATCCCGCTCACCGCGAGCTCGCCCATGGCGGTCGCCTCACGCTCGGCGACTTCGGCGTCGCGGCCGGCGACGGTCACCCGATCGCCGCGGGCGACGCACGCCTTGGCGATGTCGAGACCGAGGCCCTTGGTGCCTCCCACGATCACGGTGTGTCTGCTGGGTCGATCGGCCATGGCTGCCTCCTGGCGTAGCGGTGTGACTCAAGACACAAGTCTGCAACGCGATATTCGCGAAGGCAAGAAATATTCGAATATTTCTGGATTGTCGAACTAGCGTCGGAGCGGCACCGCACGCTCCACGCGACGAAGCTTCTCCGGATTGCGCACCAAGTAGAGGCCAGTCACGGCGCCGTCATCGATGCGGAGGGTGGCGATCGTGTCGAGCTCGCCGGACGCGCAGAGCCGCAACCCGAGATCGCCGTTGATGCTGGTGACCTCGACACGCGCGCTTCCGTCCACCGGAGTGACTCCGGTGAGGAAGCGCAGCACCTTCTCTGCACCCCGGATCGGTTGCAGTGCCGCCTTTTTCAGCCCCCCGCCATCGGTCAGCATGACCACGTCCGGGGCCAGCACGTCCATGAGACTCTGCAGGTTGCCGCCACCCACGGCCGCGACGAACCGGTCGATCACCTTCGCGCGTTCGGCACTGCTGACCGGGTGCCGCGGGCGCCTGCTCGCGACGTGGTCACGCGCCCGGTGGGCGATCTGACGAACTGCCGCGGGTGTCTTGTCTACCGCGTCGCCGATCTCGTCATACGGCAGCTCGAAGACCTCGCGAAGGACGAAAACCGCTCTCTCCGTGGGCGATAGCGTCTCCAGCACCAGCAGCATCGCGGTCGAGACGCTGTCGGCGAGCGCGACGTCCTCGGCCACGTCCGGCGCCGTGAGCAGTGGCTCGGGCAGCCACGGCCCGACATACGACTCCCGGCGCCGGGACAGGGTGCGCAGCCGGTTCAGAGAGAGCCGACTCACGATGCGCACCAGGTAGGCCCGGTCGTCGCGCACCTGCGCGCGGTCGACGCCGTCCCAGCGCAGCCACGCTTCCTGCAGCACGTCCTCGGCGTCGGCCGCCGAGCCGAGCAACTCGTAGGCGACGGTGAACAGCAGGTTGCGGTGCGCGACGAACGCGTCGGTGCTGTCGGTCACAGAGCCGACGGTACGGCGAGGGGCAACTCGCACACATCCGAATATCCCTGCGACTGTAGGCCGGCCGCAGAGTTGAAGCGGGAGCGCATGTTCTCCAGAGCGATCATCTGGGTCAGCTCGACGGTCGCCGGCGCGCCGAGCTCGTCGACCAGTGCGCCGACCAGCTCGTCGGTGACCGTGGGTGGCGTCTGCGACATCGCCTCGGCATACTCCAACACCCGCCGCTCCAGCGGGCTGAAGACGTCGGACTCGCGCCAGCGCGGCACCTGCCGCACCTTGTCCAGGTCGAGGCCGTCGTCGTGCGCCTTGAAGTAGCCGAAGTCGAGACACCAGCTGCAGCCGATCACTCCGGCGCTGGCGATCTGGGCGTAGGACTTCAGGGTCGGGTCGAGCGCGCTCCAGCGGTCGACCTTGCCCTCGAAGGACAGCACCGCCTTCAAGACCGGCTTGTTGTGGAAGTAGACATATCCGTTGTCGGGGAACTCGCCGCCGAGTCTGCGCCTCGCGAACCACCGCATCGCGGCGCCGTACGCGCCGGTGACGGGTGCCTTCGGGATGCGGAATGTGCTGGTGCTGGGCATGGCCATCGCTTTCTTCTCGTCTGACGTGACGCCCACCAGACACCGGCCACGCCGCGAGTGTGACAAGCCGCTGGACGGGTCAGTGCCGCGGAGGAGGGTCCACCGGGAGCAACGCGGTGTATGCCGCGACCCGTCGCGCGCCGGGCGTGCCCGCGCCGGCCCGGCGGTAGCGCTCCATCACCTCGGCGAGCTCGGCGTCGAGCGCGGTGAGCTGCTCGGCGGTCACCACGACCGCGTGATCGGTCAGCCCGCAGTGCTCCTGCCAGGTCGGCGGCCAGTCGGCGGCGTGATCGATCCACGCGCCGGCCCGCTCGGCGAAGTGCTCGACGTAGTCGCGCTGCAGCCACTGCTCGGCGGCTGCGTCGTCGGGGTCGAGCGGCTCGGGCTCGGCGGCCCGCTCCGGGGTTGCTGCGGTCCAGACCCGGCGGCGGCCCGTGCCGGTGCCGGTGTCGGTGACCAACCCGGCCTCGGCGAGTTTGCGCAGGTGGTAGCTGGTCGCGCCGGTGTGGGTGTCGAGCGCGGCAGCCAGCTCGGTTGCGGTCGCCTCGCCGTGCACGCGCAACTGGGCGAGCAGCCGGGAGCGCAGCGGGTGTGCCAGGGCCCGAAGGGGGCTTTGATTGGGGGACGGTGTGGGGGAGTCGGCGGGCGGCATACATGCACAATAGTTGTGCACACTTGCTGTGCACAAGGGGTCCGACCGTCGCTCGCACCCCCGAATATCATTGGTATGACGAGGCATTCGCGCGATTTGGGACCCGGCCGTCCAGGCCCGTAAACTTGATTCTCGTTGTGCTTTCGCGCGCAACCACACTCTCGTGAGGCAGCCCACCGGTTGCCTCGGCACCGATAGCAACCGAAGAGGGCAGAACCGTGCGTACCTTCACGCCCAAGCCCGCGCAGCTCCAGCAGGAGCGTGCGTGGCACGTCATCGACGCGACCGACGTCGTGCTCGGCCGGCTGGCCACCCAGGCCGCCACGCTGCTGCGCGGCAAGCACAAGCCGACCTTCGCCCCGCACGTCGACGCGGGCGACTTCGTCATCATCATCAACGCCGACAAGGTCGCGCTGACCGGCGCCAAGCTGGAGAAGAAGAAGGCCTACCGCCACTCCGGTTTCCCGGGCGGCCTCAAGACCACCAGCTACACCGAGCTGATGGCCAAGAGCCCGACCAAGGCCGTCGAGAAGGCGATCCGCGGGATGATCCCGAAGAACTCCCTCGGCCGTCAGCAGCTGTCCAAGCTCAAGGTCTACGCCGGCCCGGAGCACCCGCACGCCGCGCAGCAGCCCCAGCCGTTCGAGATCACCCAGGTCGCGCAGTAAGCGCCCGCCGGACTTCCTAGGAGACATCACACATGACCGACCAGACCACGGTCGACGTCCTGGAGGACGACGAGCCGCAGCTGACCAGCTACACCTCCGAGTCCTCGGCCGCCCCGGCCGACGGCGAGGAGCCCACCCGTCGCCCGAGCGCCTCGGCGCCCGGCGCCGGCACCGGCCGCCGCAAGCAGGCCATCGCCCGCGTGCGCATCGTGCCCGGCACCGGTGAGTGGAAGATCAACGGCAAGACCCTGGAGGAGTACTTCCCCAACAAGGTCCACCAGCAGATCGTGAACGAGCCGCTGAAGGTGCTCGAGCTCGACGGCGCGTATGACGTGCTCGTGCGCGTCCACGGTGGCGGCAGCTCCGGCCAGGCCGGCGCCGTCCGCCTCGGTGTGGCCCGTTCGCTCAACGAGGTCGACGCCGAGCTCAACCGCCCGGCGCTGAAGAAGGCCGGCCTGCTCACCCGTGACGCCCGCGTCCCGGAGCGCAAGAAGGCAGGCCTCAAGAAGGCCCGCAAGGCGCCGCAGTACTCCAAGCGCTGATCCACCCGCCGCGTTCGCGGCAATCGCAAGTGGCCCGCCGGCCGTTCCATGGCCGGCGGGCCGCTTGTTTCCCGCTCCGTCGCTTACCCTGCAAGGAGCTTCCGCGCCGGATGGCGCGTCGTACTGCCTGGTTTTCTCGGCACGGAAGGTTTTGGTGATCCATGGGTCGCTTGTTCGGCACGGACGGGGTGCGAGGCCTCGCCAATCGAGACATCACCGCGGAGCTCGCGCTCGACCTGTCGGTCGCAGCCGCGCGGGTGCTGGCCGAGGAGGGCGAGTTCGCCGGGCACCGGCCCACCGCCGTCGTCGGGCGAGACCCGCGCGCATCGGGTGAGTTCCTGGCCGCTGCCACCGTCGCCGGGCTCGCCTCGGCGGGCGTCGACGTATTCGACGCGGGCGTGCTGCCGACCCCGGCGATCGCGTTCCTTACCGCTGCCTCGGGTGCCGACCTCGGTGCCATGCTGTCGGCCTCGCACAACGCGATGCCGGACAACGGCATCAAGTTCTTCTCCCGCGGCGGGCACAAGCTGCCCGATGCGACGGAGGACGCCATCGAGCAGCATCTGCGCGGCGAATGGAAACGCCCGACAGGCGCTGTCGTCGGCCGGATCAAGCCCTATGACGAAGGCGCGCAGCGCTACGTTGCGCATCTGCTTGGCGCCATACCGCATCGCCTGGAGGGGCTGCACGTCGTACTCGACTGTGCCCATGGCGCGGCGAGCGAGGTGGCGCCCGAGGCGTTCCGGCAGGCCGGTGCGCGGGTGACCGTCATCGGCGCCGACCCGGACGGTCTCAACATCAACGACGGCTACGGCTCGACCCACCTGGAGCGGCTGCGCGAAGCCGTGCCGGCGGCAGGCGCGGACTTCGGGCTCGCCTTCGACGGCGACGCCGACCGCTGCCTCGCGGTCGACGGCACCGGGGACGAGGTCGACGGCGACCAGATCATGGCGATCCTCGCGATCGACCTGCACGAGCGCGGCGAGCTCGCCGGCGACACGCTGGTCGCGACCGTGATGAGCAACGAGGGCCTGCTGCGCGCCATGCAGCGCGAAGGCATCGCGGTCAAGCGCACCGACGTCGGCGACCGTTACGTGCTGGAGGAGATGCGGCGCAGCGGCTTCTCGCTCGGCGGCGAACAGTCCGGCCACGTCATCCTGCTGGAGCACGGCACGACCGGGGACGGGGTGCTGACCGGTCTGATGCTCGCCGCGCGGGTCGCGTCCACCGGCAAGTCGATGGCCGATCTCGGCGCCTGTATGACGCGGCTGCCGCAGTGCCTGGTCAACGTCCCGGGCGTCGACAAGCACGCGGTCGACGCGCACCCGGTGGTGCAGTCGGCGGTGACCGACGAGCAGGCCCAGTTGGCCGGTCTCGGCCGGGTGCTGCTGCGCAAGTCCGGCACCGAGCCGGTCGTGCGAGTGATGGTCGAGGCGCCGACCGCCGAGCACGCCCGGCAGGTCGCCGACCGGCTCGCTCAGGTCGTGGCCCGCGAGCTCGCGCTCGCGCCCGCCTGACCCGCGCCCGCCCTCCGCACTTCCCACCCGCGCCCGCCCCCTTCGCCGAGGGGACCACTTGACGCCGAGAGGCCCACTTATCCGGCCCGAAATCCGGGCGGATAAGTGGGCCTCTGGCCGGTAAGTGAGCCTCTCGGCGGGGTGCCGATGGGTCAGGCGGCGACGCGCTCGTCGGCGGCGTTGACCAGTGCCTGCACCGTCTCGCGCAGTGAGTCGGCGATCGGCGCGTGCCCGGTCACGTCGACGCCGTCCAGGTCCTTCAGCGAGAACGTCGCGGACGCTTCGGCAATCGGCTTGCCGCCGGCGATAGTGACCGCGAGGTGGGTGTGGTCCACGACCGTGCTGGTGTTGTGCGCGGCCGACGACACCGCGACCGGCTTGCCCGAGAGCGACGACTCGCCGTAGGGACGCGACGCCCAGTCGATGGCGTTCTTGAGCACGGCGGAGAGCGTGCCGTTGTTGGCCGGGGCGAGCAGCAGCACGGCGTCCGCGGCGCCCAACTGGTCGCGCAGCTGCTGCACCGGTGCCGGAGCCGGAAGCGTGTCGATGTCCTCGTTGTAGAAGGGCAGCCTGTCGAGACCGTCGACGATGCTGACGGTGACGTCCTCCGGCGCCACCGCGGCCGCGACCTCGGCGAGCTGGCGGTGGATGGACGCTGCGCGGGGGCTGCCGATCACGACGGCGAGAGTGGTGCTCATGGAGGTGCTGCCTTTCGGGGGGAGAGTCTCTGGGTTGTGCTGAAGTCTGCAAACGGACCATAGTCCGTTTTTCTTCCCTCGCCAAGTCGCAGCCGTTGCACGGATGCGAGGATGGGCGCATGCCCGACACTCGCCGTTCGCTCCCGGTCGCCCAGGCGGCCGTCCGAGTGCGCCGGGACGCCGCGGCAAATGCCGATCGCGTGCTCGCCGCCGCCATGCGTCTGGTTCAGGCCGGCGGGGTCGACACGTTGACGATGGACCGGGTGGCGGCCGAAGCGGGCGTCGGCAAGGGCACTGTCTTCCGGGCGTTCGGCAATCGATCCGGGCTGCTCGCCGCGCTCACCGACGAAACCGAGCGGGAGTTCCAGCAAGCATTCCTCTCCGGGCCGCCGCCGCTCGGCCCGGGAGCACCGCCACTCGACCGCCTCCTGGCGTATGGCGAGGGTCGTCTCGGCCTCCAGCGCGTGCACGGGGCGATCTTCCGCGCGATGCACGGCACGCCCATCGACCGCTTCGAGGTGCCGGCTCGAAAGGTCTCCGTCACCCACGTGCGAATGTTGTTGCGCCAGTGCGGCATAGACGACGCGCTCGATGTGATCACCGAGGCCGTCCTGGGACCCCTGGACTCCGACACCGCCTATCACCTGAGCGTGGAGCGTGGCCTCGGTCGAGAGCGTCTCGTCGACGACTGGAAGACGATGGTGCGCCGGCTGGTCGACTGAGCCGGAGCGAGGCTCACGGCGCGGTGAGGCGGCGGAACGTGCTGCCATGGAAGACCAGCGGTTCGGAACGGTCGGCCACCCCGAGGTCCAGCACCCGCAACACGACGATGTCGTGGTCACCAGCCCGAATCACGTTGTCGATGCAGGTTTCCAGCCAGGCGCTCGCGCCTTCCACGAAGACCGCGCCCTGCGGCGAGCTGCGCCATACGATGTCACGGAAGCGGTCGGGTGCGCGTGCGCTCAGGGCTCGTCCCTCCCGCTGCTGGTCGACTGCCAGCACACTCACGCCCAGATGCGGCCGGTCGCGCAATAGCGGCCAGGTCGACGAGGTGTGCGCGACGCACACCGACGCCAATGCAGGCTCGAGCGAGACCGACGTGAACGAACTCGCCGCGAGGCCGCGGGGGTCGTCGCCGACCATTGCGGCGACGGCCGTGACACCGCTCGGGTATGCCGCGAAAACCTTTCGCAGCCGGACGGTTTCGATGGTCGAGTCAGTGGTGACGGTCATCGCTGCTGCCATTCCTTCGCGAGTAGTTGGAAGGACCGCACCCGGTCCTGATGGTCGTGGGTGATCGTGGTGACCAGCAGCTCATCGGCCCCGGTCGCGCGCTGCAGGGCATCGAGGCGGTCGGCGACGTGGGCGGCGGTACCGACGAACTGGGTGGCGAGCCGGTCGGCGACCAGAGCGTCGTCGGCATCGGTCCACGGCAGGGCTCGGGCTTCGTCAGGAGTCGGGAACGGAATCGCGCCGGATGCGTTGCGGATGCTACGAACCCAGGGTGCGTAACCCGCCGCCAGCTCTCGCGCGGTTGCCTCGTCCTCGGCGACCACGACGTCGGCGGAGACGATCACCTGCGGCTCGGCGAGGGCGCTGCTCGGCTCGAACGCCGCGCGGTAGGCCGCAACGGCGTCGAGCACCTTGGCCGGCGCGACGTGGTAGTTGGCCCCGAAGGGCAGCCCGTGGCGGCCGGCGAGCCTCGCGCTCTCTCCTCCGCTGCTGCCGTGGATCCAGATCTGGAGTCCGCCTCCCTCGCCCGGGACCACCTGGGCGTGCTCGCCGTTCGGGTGGTCGTAGGTGCCGTTCAACAGCGACAGCAGGTCCGCGACCTGATCGGCATACGGCTGTGGCGAGGCGCCGGGTAGCAACAGCAGATCCCGCTGCAGTGCGACGCGGGCAGACCCGGCGAGGCGGGCGAAGTCGAACGGCGGCGGGAGCACCAAACCCTCTGCCGTGGTGCGCGTTTCGGCGGGAGCGCGCGGCGCGTCACCGGGTGGGGGTGCTCCACCTGAGCGCCCGAGGCCCAGGTCGATGCGCCCGGGATGAAGTGCGTCGACCAGCGCGAACTCCTCGAGCACCGACAACGCGGTTCGGTGTCCCATCTGCACAGCGGCGGCGCCCAGTCGAATGTTGGACGTGGCTGTCGCCGCGAGCGCGATCACGACCGCGGGCGAGGTGCCTGCAACGCCTGGATTGAGGTGATGCTCGGCGAACCAGTAGCGCTGGTAACCGAATTCCTCCGCGCGCTGCGCCAGGTCGATGCTGTTGCGCAGCGCGGCGCCGGCGTTCGAACCGCTCGACACCGGCACCAGGTCGAGCACCGACAAGGGCACCCTGCTCACGAGGCAGCCTGCCGATCGGCTGCCGACGCCTGAGGTCGCAGACCGAGGTTGTCGCGCAGGGTGCCTCCCTCGTAGTCGGTGCGGAAGACGCCACGCTCCTGCAGCAGCGGAACTACTTGATCGACAAACGAGTCCAGCCCGCCCGGCGTGATGTGCGGCACGAGGATGAACCCGTCGCTCGCATCGCGCTGGACGAAGTCGTTCAACTGCTCGGCGATGGTCGCCGCCGAGCCGATGAAACTCTGTCGTGCGGTCACCTCGATGATGAGCTCCCGGATCGACAGGTCACTGGCGGCCGCACGCTCGCGCCATTCGGCGGCGGTCCGCAGCACGTCCTCGTGCCGACGCACGCTCGCGCGTCCGCGCGAGACGGTGTTCTCGCCGGGCAGCGGGTCGATCTCGGGCAGTGGCCCATCCGGGTCGTATGCCGAAAGATCGCGATTCCACAGTTGTTCCAGGAAGTTGATGGCCGTCGCGCCGCTGACCTGCTGGCGACGCACCTCCTGCGCGATCTCGTGTGCGTCGGCGTCCGAGTCGCCGAGCACGAAGGTGGCCGCCGGCAGGATGAGCAGGTCATCCCGGGTGCGGCTGTGGGTGGCGAGGCGCCGCTTGACATCCGCGTAGAACGCTTGGCCGGCTTCGAGCGTGCTGTGTCTGCTGAAGATGGCGTCGGCCCGCGCGGCGGCGAACTCGCGGCCCTCGTCGGAGTCACCGGCTTGAAAGATGACCGGCCGACCTTGCGGGGAGCGGGGAACGTTGAACTGGCCTGATATGTCGAAGTGTTCGTCGCGGTGGGTATATGACCCGACGTCCGGCCGGCCGACGAAACGGCCGGTCGCCTTGTCCGCGACGAAGTCCTCGGCATCCCAAGTGTCCCAAAGCTCCGTCGCGGTCTGCAGGAATGCCTTGGCGCGCTCGTAGCGATCTTCTTGCCGCAGGTAGCCGCCGCGCCGGAAGTTCTCGCCGGTGAAGGCATCCCAGGACGTCACGACGTTCCACGCCGCACGACCGTCCGAGAGGTGATCGAGTGTCGCGAACTGTCGGGCGACCTCGTAAGGCTCGTTGAAGGTCGAGTTGATGGTGCCGGTCAGGCCGAGGTGATCCGTGACGGCCGCGAGAGCGGCGAGCACTGAGAAGGTGTCTGGCCGGCCGACCACGTCGAGGTCGTAAATTCTTCCGCGTTGCTCGCGCAGGCGAAGACCTTCGGCGAGAAACAGGAAGTCGAACTTGCCGCGCTCCGCCGTGCGGGCGAAGTGGCGGAAGGACTCGAACTCGATGTGACTGCCGGCCGCCGGGTCACTCCAGACCGTCGTGTTGTTGACGCCCGGAAAGTGCGCTGCAAGGTGAATCTGCTTACTGGGTTTCGACATTCGCATGCTCCCTCAGGCGATGGCGTAACGACTGGCCGGGCGGTCGAGCCCGAAGTGGCCGCGCAGGGTGTCGGATGTGTAGTGCGGGCGAAAGACGCCTAGTCGCTGGAGCGTCGGCACCAGGCGCTGGGTGATCTGGATGAGGTCGTGGGGCAGCGTGGCCGGGCGTAGACGGAAACCGTCGATCCCGGCCTCCTGCCAGGTGAGCAGCTGGTCGGCGAGCTGCTCGGCGGAGCCAACGAAGGTTGCGGCGTCGCTGACCAATTCCGTGCCGTGCCAGTCGTCGAGAAGGTCCTTGCGAGCTTGCGCGGCCGGCGCGGTGTCGTCGAGAAAGACCGTCACGTCGGCAAGAACCGAGATGCCCTCGGGGTCACGTTCGGCGTCGACCGCGGCGCTGCGTATGACGGAGACGGCAGAACGCGCGTCCCCCTCGTCGGTTGGTGTGACCAGGCCGAGGTCAGCCGTGCGCCCGATCAGCTCCAACCCATCCCGCTGATGGCCAAGGACGGCGATCAGCGGCTGCCCCTGCGGCGGCCGCGGCGTGATCGAAGGCCCACGTACGGTGAAGTGGTCGCCCTCGAAATCGATGTAGTGCAAACGATTTCGGTCGACGAAGCGCCCGGACTCGATGTCTCGGATCTCGGCGTCGTCTTCCCAGCTGTCCCAGAGCCGGCGCAACACCTCGACATAGTCGGCCACCTCGCCGAACAGCTCTCGGATCACCTCGTCAGTGGGTACAGCACGCCCGCCGATGTCATCGACGAGTTGCGGTGCGGGTCGACGGCCGATGTTGGCAAACTCCTCGGGGCTAGCGCTGGTGCGTACCCGGACGCCTGCGCGGCCGGTGCTGACATAGTCGAGCGTTGCCGTCGCCTTGGAGACGTGGAACGGCTCGGTGAGCGGGGCCACGACCGTCGGTAGCAAGCCGATGTGAGCGGTGACCGGCGCCACCCGGGCGGCCAGGAGCTCGGCGTCGAGGCGTCCTGTCACCAGGTCGGTGCGGTGTGACGGGCGGACATGATGGTCGGTTGTCGCCGCCAGCCCGTCCTCGAAGGCGACGAAGTCGAGCAGCCCGCGCTCGGCCTCTTGCACCAGGTCGGTCCAGTAGCGGGCGCTGAACACCTGTTGCGGTCGTGCGTCCGATGCGCGCCATGCGGCGGGGTGCCAGCCGGCGCCGTCGAGGGCGACTGCGAGGTGGAGTGGATAACTGTCTGGCATCGACATCGCTTCCTTCACGGGGTGCGGAGTCGCGTCGTCCTTGTCGCCGAAAATATCTGGCAAAAATGACGATTCGCGCTTGCGACATCGGGTGACGTCGCCGGGTCATCACCTGGAGCACCCCACCGCGGTGGAGGGTTGCCGGACGACCAGCCAGGGCTTCGCGTCGTCTCTCGTGACCCGTGCCGACCGTAGACCAGGATGGTCGATCTGTCGAATGTCTACGCGATCGGTAGGGATTGCGCGCGGGTCAGCGCGGTAGCCACGCGTCCTCGATCTCGTTGAGTCGGCGGACCTTCGCAGGGAAGTTTCCGGAGAGCAGCTGCTGCAGACTCACCGTGTCGAGGACGGAGCGAAGGCTCGATCGCACTGCGACCCACAGATCAGGCAAATGCGTTGCCACACCGTCGTATTCGGTCTCGTGCGGGCGTAATCCGCGCACCTCGGCGAGCGGTCCGTCGACCGCGCGAATGATCTCTCCCAGATAGATCTGGGCGGGCGGTCGGCGGAGCAGATACCCGCCGGAGCAGCCGCGACGGGTCTCGACCAGTCCGGCCCGCCGCAGTTGCCCGAGGATCGACTCGAGGAATTTTCGGGGCAGCTCCTGCTCGGCCGCGATGTTCTCGACCTTGGCGAGTTCGGGGTAGTGGGAGGCGAGTTCGAGGGCGGCACGGATCGCGTAATCGCTGCGAGCGGAGATCTGCACGCTGCCGCTCCTTCCTTGGTGCCGGTGAGCAGGCGTAGCCACCCACGATAGCGGCCCGGGGTGCACCGAATGTCCACCATGTGAGTAGGGAATAGCGAAATCTTGTGTAAAACAAAACAACTGGTTATGTTCGGCGCAGGTGACGAGAGGCAGTGCCAAGCCCTGGCTTGCTGTCCGGCAACCCTCCGCCGCGGTGGGGTGCTCCAGGTGACCACCAGATGTGCCCGGCCTGGGCGCATAAGCGCGAGAGAGAGGGAGAACCATGCCCCTGTTGACTGCCGCGACGCCGTCGGTGCGACGGCGAGAGGTGGCCGCCCCGGCGGACGACCTCGGGCAGGCCGCCCTGGTCGGACGGCGCCGACCGCTCCAGTGGGTGGTCGCGATAGCCGGCGTCGTCGTGTTGGCAATGCTGGTCAATACGCTGCTGACCAACCCACGCTTTGAGTGGCAGGTTGTCGGCGACTACCTGTTCAGCAACGCGATCCTGCGCGGGCTGGTGCTGACCCTGTGGCTCACTGCTGCGGTCATGGTCAGTGGCTACCTGCTCGGGATCGCCGTCGCGGCGTTACGGCTGTCCGACAACGCCGTGCTCCGCTCGGTCAGTTTCGGCTTCGTCTGGTTCGTGCGGTCGGTTCCGCCGCTGGTGCAGTTGCTGTTCTGGTTCGAGCTCGCCTCGCTCTATCCCAGGCTCTCACTCGGCATCCCGTTCGGCCCCGAGTTCGTCTCGGTGCAGACTGCGCATCTGCTGTCGGCGGTCGCCGCGGCATACGTTGCCCTCACGATCGACGTCGCCGCGTTCGCGTCCGAGATCATCCGCGGCGGCATCCTGTCAGTCGACCGCGGACAAACCGAGGCGGCCGACTCTCTCGGCCTGTCCCGGGCGCGCACCTTTCGACGTGTCGTGCTTCCCCAGGCGATGCCGGCGATCATCCCGGCGTCCGGCAATCTCCTCATCGGCATGTTGAAGGCGACCTCACTGGTCAGTGTGATCGCGGTGCAGGACCTGCTCGGCGCCACGGAATTGATCTACAACGACAACTTCAAGGTGATCCCCCTGTTGATCGTGGCGACCCTCTGGTATCTGCTGTTGACCAGCCTGCTGTCGGTGCTGCAGTTCGGCCTGGAGCGGCGTTTTTCCCGCGGCACCCGCCGCGCGGACCGGCCCTCCCTTCCTGCCGTATGGCGCAGCAACCTGCCCGTCTTCCCGCACCGTCGACCGAGAGCGGGGCGGTGAGGCGATGGCTGGAAGCGTGCGAATCCGCAACCTGCACAAGAGTTTTGCCGGGCAGGAGGTGCTACATGGGATCGATCTGGACTTCGCTGCGGGAAGTGTGACGGTGATCCTCGGGCCATCTGGTTCAGGCAAGTCGACCTTGTTGCGATGCATCAACCACCTGGAGTCACCGGACGCCGGATACGTCGAGGTCGGCGACGAGATCGTCGGCTACCGCCGTGACGGGCACCGACTGCGCGAGCGTTCGCCTCGAGAGGTCGCGCGGCAGCGCAGCCGCATCGGCATGGTCTTCCAGCAGTTCAATCTCTTCGGCCATCAGACGGCCGCGCAGAACATCATGGAAGGGCAGCTCGCGTCCGGGGTGCCGTCCGACCAAGCCCGCAAGCGCGCCAGCGAGCTGCTTGCTCGCGTCGGTCTTGCCGGTCGCGAAAACGCTTATCCCAGTGCGCTTTCCGGTGGACAACAACAGCGCGTCGCGATCGCTCGTGCGCTTGCGACCGATCCCGATCTCATCCTGTTCGACGAACCCACGAGCGCCCTGGACCCGGAGTTGGTGGGCGAGGTGCTCGCGGTCATTCGCGATCTGGCCGACAGCGGCATCACCCTCGTCATCGTCACGCACGAGATCGGCTTCGCCCGTGAGGTGGCCGACAAGGTCATCTTCGTGGACCACGGCCGCGTCGTCGAGTCTGGTTCGCCGGCCGCCGTGCTCGACCACACCGAGAACGACCGCGCCCGGACCTTTCTGTCTGCGGTGCTGTAAATCCCGAGAGGACAAATCTTCATGCCTACCAGTTCATTTCGTCATGCCCTAGGGGCGGCCGTGGCCGCCACGGCGACCATCCTGCTCGCCGGCTGTGGCAGTAGTGCGAGTTCACCCGGTGCCGCGGGGGGCGGAGGCGGCGCAACAGCGGTCCCCGCGGCAGATGTGACGTCCAAGGTCAGCGTCGACAGCGCCGCCCGCGCGCTGCTGCCGAAGCAGGTGCAGCAGAGCAATCAACTGACCTTGGGTGCGACCCAGGTGACCGGAACGTCGAGCCTGCCGCACGCCGGAATCGAGGACGGCAAGCAGGTCGGTCTCGATCTCGACATCCGGGCGGCAGTCGCCAGGAAGCTCGGCATCGCGTGGAAGGTCGAGACCGGCACGTTCCAGACGATCGTGCCGGGTGTCCAGAACGGCAAATATCAAGTAGGACAAGGCAATTTCGGAGTCACCAAGGACCGACTCAAGGTCGTCGATTTCGCCACGTATCTGCGTGACGGGCAGGCTTTCGTCGGCAGAGAGGGCCTTTCGGTGAAGAAGGTACGCACTCTGCAGGACGTCTGCGGGCTGAAGATCGCGACCTCGCCCGGCACCACCTTCCAGAAGCTGCTGCAGAGCGAACAGGCGAAGTGCGCAGCGGCCGGCAAGAAGCCCTACACCGTGCAGTACTTCGCCGACACGGCACCGATCTACCTCGGTCTGCAGAACGGCAAGATCGACGCCTACTTCGGACCCACGCTCAGCCTGAAGGTACTCACCACGAAGATCCGTGGCACGACCTTCCTCGGCGAGGTGACGCAGACCCCGGTCGGCTTCGTCACTGCGAAGAAGTCGCCGATCGCGACCGCGATCATCGCCGCGGTGAACGACCTGATCAAGGACGGTACCTACCAGCGCATTTTCGACAAATGGCAGGTCGGTTCGTCCGTCATCGACCGGTCCGAACTCAACCCGGCACCCACCTTCTAGAAGGGTTTCCATGATGACGATTCATCACCAGGCAACGACGTCCACCGACGCTCTGCAGGACGAATGGGACGCGTGGCACAACGCACACGAGGAGAGGCGGGCGGACCGCCACGGTTTTCTCGCAGTCACCGGGTTGCATTTCCTCGACGAGGAAGCTCGCAGCTTCCCGGACGCTCCGGGGGAGTGGACCAGCACCGCGGACGGGGTGGTGGTCGAGCTCGGTCCGGGGGAAGCGCTCGAGGTGGGCGGTCGCCAGGTAACTGGTCGGCACTCCTTCGGGGTGATCCCTGAACGTGCCGGTGTCACAGCGTATTTCGGCGACATTGCCGTCGAGGTCGCCAAGCGGGGCGGTTATGACATCGTGCGTCCCCGTCACCCTGACAACCCGTTGCGCACGGCGTACCACGGCACCGCAGCGTTCCCGGTGCGGGCCAGTTGGCAGATCGACGCACAGTTCACGCCGTATGACGAGCCGCGGCCGATCCGCGTCGACGCCGCGGTCGACGGACTCGAGCACGTCTATGACGCGCCCGGTGAGATCACCTTCGAGCGCGGCGGTTCGCGCTTCTCCCTGGTTGCCTTCCCGGGGCACGCGGACGGCGAACTGTTGGTGCTTTTCAGCGATGCGACATCCGGCGTCACCACGCATCCGTCGGTGAGATCGCTCACCGTCATACCTGATAAGACCGGTGCGGTACTCCTCGATTTCAATCGGGCAACGAACTTGCCTTGTGCCTACACGCAATTCGCCACCTGCCCGCTGCCACCGCCGGCGAACAAGCTGCCGCTCGCGGTGACCGCGGGGGAGCGGGTGCCGCAGTGAAGTTGCTTGCGATCACGCTCATCGTGCATGCGCCTGACCCGCTCGACGAGTCAGCGGTGACCACCCGCGAACGGTTCGCTCAGGTGGTGCGATCGGCGGAGCTGGCCGAGTCGCTCGGATTCGACGGATTCGGCGTCGGCGAGCGGCACGAGCGACCATTCATCTCGTCGGCGCCCACCGTGATCCTGTCCCACCTTGCGGCGCGCACCCGGCGGATCCGGCTCTTCACTGCGGTGACCACGCTGAGCCTGCTCGATCCGGTCCGGGCATACGAGGACTACGCGACCCTTGACCACCTATCCGATGGCCGCCTTGAGCTGATCATCGGCAAGGGCAACGGCACCGCGCAGCGGGACCTTTTCGGAGTGAGCGCGGAGGATCAGTGGGAGCGCAACTGCGAGTCGTACGAAGTGTTCCGGGCGTTGTGGCGTGACCAGCCGGTGACTGCGCAGACGAGGTTCCGTCCACCGCTGCGGGACGCCGAGGCGTGGCCGCGACCCCTGCAGCAGCCGATCCGGATCTGGCACGGCAGCGCGACCAGCAAGGAGTCGGTCGACCTCGCGGCCCGCTATGGCGACCCGCTCTTCTCGGCGAACGTCACCAATCCGATCGAGCCGTATGCCGAGCTGGTCGACCACTACCGCGAACGCTGGGAGCACTACGGGCATGACCCGGCGCGGCTCACTATCGGCGCCGGATCCGCCGGCTTGTCGGTCGCGCCCAGATCGCAGGATGCCCGCGCCGCCTTCGAGCCCGCGTTTGCGGCATACCTCGCCATGCAACGGCGGATCGGCGTGGACCCGGTCTTCCCGACTCTCGATGACTATGTGCGACGCAGCTCCGCGCTTGTGGGCAGCCCGGCAGAGATCGTCGACAAGGTCGGTCGTTACCAGGCGCGCCTCGGGCATTCAGTGCTGCACGTCGCGGCCGAGGGGCAGGGCGTGCCCGAGGACGCACATCGACGAAGCCTGGAGTTGTTCGCCTCCGAGGTGGCACCGGCGCTGCGCCGACTACCCGACCCGCCGTCCTGGGCCGGGGTCAGCGCAGACCCGCGTGCGGCCGTGTGTGAGAGTCATGACACCGACGCCGAGCAGCGCGAGGAGCGCGCGGCTCTGCTCGGATCCGAGTGAGTTCTCCCGAAAGGTGAAGTGCACATGCCAGAGAAGGTCACCGACGTCCTCTACACCACCGCGGCCACCGCCAAGGGCGGCCGTGAAGGCACCGTCAAGAGCGCGGACGGCGTCATCGATCTGCCGCTCGGCAAGCCGGGCAGCACGTCCAACCCGAAGGCAAACCCGGAAACCCTTTTCGCGGCAGGCTATTCGGCGTGCTTCTCCGGGGCACTCAACGCGGTTGCCGGCCGGGAGGGCCTCGACACCAGCGAGTCCACCGTGACCGCGGACGTGAGCTTCGGCAAGACCGACTCCGGCTTCGGCCTCGGTGTCACGCTCACCGCGAAGATCCCCGGGGTCGACGCCGCCAAGGCGCAGGACCTGGCCGAGCAGGCGCACCAGATGTGCCCCTACTCCAAGGCGACCCGCGGCAACATCGAGGTCACCGTCGTCGGCGAACCCGCCTGACGCAGGTCACGACGCGAACACCTGATCCCCGACAGCGATCTCACCCTCGCCGTCGGGGATCAGGTGGTGACAGAACCACGTCTTGCCGTCCCAGCGCCGGTGCCTGGACAACGTGCGGATCGGCTCCTTGCCCTTGGCCAGCGTCACCGGATCGATCAACGTCATCACGCAGCGGTCAACAGACTTGGCGGCGCGCAGCGTCACCGAGCCGAGTTGCACACTCTGCCAATGGTCTTCGGCGAATGGCTCGCCCCCGTCGATGACGACGTTGGGCCGGAAGCGGTCGACCGGGAGCGCATCGCCACCGGCCTGCGCAATCCACTCGTTGAGCTGGCGAAGGGAAGCCAACGAACAGACGGTCAGCGGGTAGCCGTCCTGCAGCCGTGCGTGATCCCCGGCCCGGGAGAACGCGGGGTTCAGCGATCGGCGCATCGGGTCGTCGCACCACACCAGCCGCAGCCCCGGGACGCTGAGCGCCCGCTGCAGCCACGCGTCCGCGTCGCCGCCGGCGGGTATGACGTCCATCGGCGGCCGGGTGAACATCCGGACCGAGACGTGCGGCCCGGCCGGCCGTGCCACGCTCAGCGGCTCGACACCGGGTGCGCGCAGCACGAGTGGGTCCTCGGGCGCCGGCCCGGGCGCATCCGCCGCAATCGTGAACAACGCCGGCAGCTCGCGTGCGCTGACCGTCGCGCCGTCGGCGTCGACGACCATCCACTCCCGGTCGCCGTGCAGGCCGGCGCGGCTCAGGTAACTGCTCGAAACCTCGCGGATTGCAGTGCTTTTCACCGGGTGCACCCGCAGCGAGACGATCTTCATCAGAGCTTCTTCGTGGTGCCGGGCAGCACGCCTGCGTCGATGACCCGCTTCACCAGCGGCCGGGTGTCCGCGATCAGGCCCTCGCCGTCGTCGACCGACGACCAGATGCCAGCGGCAGCGTCGTCGGTTGCCTGCTCGAGCGCGTCGTAGAACGCCACGCCGTCAGCGGTGTAGCGCTCGGCGTCGCGCTCCAGCAGACCCCGGGCTCGCAGCGTCTCCACGGCCGCGGCCCACTCCTCGTCGGACCAGCCGCGGCTGCCCTGTGCCATCTCCCGACCGAGGGTCGACTTCTTCACGGCGGCGTCTGGGTGCTGCGCCTCATGGAAGACCAGCGCCTCGGCCGGCGTGAGTCCCGACTGCACCAGCACCGCGATGTGGCCGTCCCCGCGCCACTCGCGTAGCAGGGACGCCGCGTGCCAGAGCTGCAGCTGCGGCTCGTCCGGCCACGGCAGCGCGGCCCAGGCCGCGGCGAGCGGGCGGCCGACGGTCGGGAGCGCCTGCGCGATCGGACGCCAGCGGGCCACCAACGACGTCGCCGCCGCCTCGTCCGGTCCGAAGATGTCGCTCAGCGTGCGCGCGACCGACTGCTCGCGGGCGGCCATCACCTCGTCGAGCCCGCGTGCCTTGGCCGCGTCCCATGCCGGCTCGACGATCGCCCCGTTGAAGTTGAAGAACGTCGAGGTCAGCACTCGTGCGGGCACCTCGCCGAGCGGGCCGCCGCGTGCGCCGACGTAGTAGGCGGTCCACCGCAGCCCGAGCTTCTGCTGCGTCTCGCGGGCGTACGGGTTGAAGTAGGCGAGCAGGTGGAGCGGCTCCAGCGTGCGGTAGGTCTGGCGGGCGAGCCCGCGAGCGGCTTCGTCGTGGGCGAGCGGCAGCGTCATACGCCCTGAGGTTAATCGTCCTGTCCGTCGCGGCGCCGAGCAGTCGCTCCCGGCGGCAGGTTGCGGCGGTCCTCGCGCACGAGTATGTCGGGCAGCCCCGAGTCCGGCAGCCGCACCTGATCGTCGTCGGCGGGGTCCATCGACGCGCGCATCAGGACCAGTTCGTCAGCGGCCAGGCGGGGGAGCGTGCGTTGCTTGAAGTAGTCCGGGGAGATCAGCCACCAGAGGACCATCACCACGACGCCCAGCAGCAGCGCCGCCACGCCGACGAAGGCGACCGCGCCGATGCCGAAGATCGTCACGTTGTTGCCCTTGTCGTCGGTGAGCCAGTCGGGCAGCGCGTACTGCTGCACGGCATAGCAGAACGCGCCGAGCAGGATCAGGCCGCCGAGGAAGGGGATGACGCCCTGCATCACGAAATTGCGCACCGATGAAGTCAATTGGCGCCGGTAGAACCACACGCAGGCAAACCCGGTGAGGCCGTAGTAGAAGGCGATCATCAGCCCGATCGAGCCGATCAACGCGTTGAGTAGGTTGGTGCTGATCAGGGTGAAGATCAAGTAGAAGAGGATCGAGGCGACGCCCATCGCGATGGTCGACACCGACGGGGTGAGGAAGCGCGGGTGGATGCGCGCGAAGCCGGACGGGAAGGCCTTGTATGCCGCCATCGACAAGGACGTCCGCGCCGTCGGCAACACGGTCGTCTGGGTCGAGGCCGACGCCGAGGTCAGAATCGACAATGACAGCAACAACATTCCTGCCTTGCCGATGAAGCTGTCCCCGAACAGGTCGGGGCTGATCGCGGAGAAGACGTCCTCGGCATTCGCCGGGTTGCCCAGCCCGACGCCCTCCTTGCCGACTCCGGCGAAGGCGACCGTGGCGACGGTTACCACGGCATACGTGGCGAGCAGCAGGAGAGTGGAGATCACCGCGGCTCGGCCCGGCGTGGATTCGGGGTTCTCGGTCTCCTCGTTGATCGACACCGCACTGTCCCAGCCCCAGTAGATGAAGACCGCGGTCAGCAGCGCGGGTGCGATGACGTCCCCGAAGCTGAGCCCGCCGGGCCAGAACCACGACCATTGCGGATGCAGCGAGTAGGTCTCGGCATTGCCGGAGTAGACCTTGATCAGCGCGACCGTCGCGAACATCAGCAGGGTCAGCACTTCAATCGACAGCAATGCGTACTGAATTCGCGCGCTGACCTCGATGCCGCGATAGCAGATGTAGGTCATCACCGCGATCCAGATGATCCCCGCGACCGTCGACCAGAAGGTGTTGCTGTCCAGCGAGTTGTGGATGCCGAGGTCATTGGCGAAGGTGAAGGAGTAGGCACCGGCGATCTGCGCGAGGTTGGCCATCACGATCACGTCGGCGGCGATGATGCCCCAGCCAGTCAGCCAGCCGGTGATCGGGCCGAATGCGCGCGACGCCCAGGTGAAGGACGTGCCGCAGTCCGGCTCGGCCTTGTTGAGCTCGGAGTAGGCGACCGCGATGAAGTACATCGGGACGAAGGCCAGCAGGATGATCGCCGGCGCCTTCACCCCGGCCAGCAGCGCGCCGCTGGAGGCCACGACGAAGCCGAGGCTCGCGGCGAGACTGTATGCCGGCGCGGTCGACGCGACGCCGACCACCACGCTGGAAACGAGCCCGATCGCGCCCTTCTTCAGGCCCTTGCCGCTCGCGGCTTCGGGATAGCCGAGCGGCGAACGCTGGTCGGTGTCGGTCATGCGGACTCCTCTCCACGGGCCCGCGGGTGACGTGACCTACCTCACCATTCGGGCCGCGTTGCAGCGTACGCGCGACTCGTGCAGATGTGGAGAGAAAACGAAGAATTCCGTGCCAATATCCAGCATGCGGACCGGTGAATCGTGGAGATTGCCCGGAAAACGTCCGAAAATCGTTGTCGCTTGGCTGTCAGGCGACGGTCACCGCACCGAGTGCATTCACCGCGGACGCCGAACCCTCCCGCAGGTGGTAGGTCGCGCCGACGATGCCGAGCCGCCCCTCCTGCACCGCGTCGTGGATCATGATCGACCGCTCGGTGAGCAAGCCGGTGGTCGCGCGCACGTGCTCGGCCTCGAACTCCTCGGGCGTGGTCAGGCCGCGCCCGCGCCCGCTGATCACGCTCGGCATCACCCGCTCGACGATGTCGCGCACGAAACCGCCTGGCATGTCACCGCTCTGCGCCGAGTCGAGCGTCGCCTTGATCGCACCGCACGAGTCGTGGCCCAGCACCACGATGAGCGGCACACCGAGCACGCCGACGCCGAATTCGATCGAGCCGAGCACTGCGTTGTCGATGATGTGCCCCGCCGTACGCACCACGAAGAGGTCACCCAGCCCCTGGTCGAAGATGATCTCCGAGGCCACCCGGCTGTCCCCGCAGCCGAAGAGGATCGCCTTGGGCTTCTGGCCGGCCTCCAGCAGGTGCCGGCGGGCGATGTCCTGGTTGGGGTGTCGGACGTCGTCGGTGACGAATCTGTTGTTGCCCGCGACGAGTTCGTCCCATGCCTGCTGCGGAGTCGGCTCCGCGGTGTTGCTCACAGTCCCGGCCGGGTCGAGATGGTGAACGCCGCCGGCTTGGCGGTCGCGGCGAAGAAGTCGTCGCCCTTGTCGTCCACGACGATGAACGCCGGGAAGTCCTCGACCTCGATCTTCCAGATCGCCTCCATGCCGAGCTCGGGGTACTCCAGCACCTCGACGTGCTTGATGCAGTCCTGCGCCAGCCGCGCCGCAGGGCCGCCGATCGAGCCGAGGTAGAAGCCGCCGTGCGCCTTGCACGCATCGGTGACCTGCTTGCTGCGGTTGCCCTTGGCGAGCATCACCATCGACCCTCCGGCGGCCTGGAACTGCGCGACGTAGGAGTCCATCCGCCCGGCCGTCGTCGGACCGAACGACCCGGATGCGTAGCCGTCGGGTGTCTTGGCCGGCCCGGCGTAGTAGACCGCGTGCTGCTTCAGGTAGTCGGGCATCTCCTCGCCGGCATCGAGGCGTTCCTTGATCTTCGCGTGTGCGATGTCGCGTGCGACGACGAGTGGCCCGGTGAGCGAAAGCCGAGTCTTGACAGGGTGTTTGGTCAGCTCGGCGCGGATCTCGTCCATCGGCCTGTTGAGGTCGATCTCCACGACGTCACCACCTTCGAGGTCCTCGTGCGTCGTATCGGGCAGGAAACGGGCCGGGTCGGTCTCCAGCTGCTCGATGAAGACGCCCTCCGGGGTGATCTTGCCCAGGCACTGCCGGTCGGCCGAGCAGCTGACCGCTATCGCGACCGGCAGGGACGCGCCGTGCCGGGGCAGCCGCACCACGCGCACGTCGTGGCAGAAGTACTTGCCGCCGAACTGCGCGCCGATGCCGAAATTGCGGGTCAGCTCCAGCACCTGCTCCTCGAGCTCGACGTCGCGGAAGCCGTGTGCAGTCGCGGCATCGCCGGAGGTCGGCAACTCGTCGAGGTATTTGGCACTGGCGTATTTGGCTGTCTTCAGGGCGAATTCAGCACTCGTGCCACCGATCACGATCGCCAGGTGGTATGGCGGGCAGGCCGCGGTCCCGAGGCCGCGCAGCTTCTCGTCGAGGAACTTCATCATCGACTCGGGGTTCAGGATCGCCTTGGTCTCCTGGAAGAGGAACGACTTGTTGGCCGAGCCGCCACCCTTGGCCATGAAGAGGAACTTGTAGGTGTTCTCGTGACCCGGCGCGGTGTCGGCATACAACTCGATCTGCGCAGGCAGGTTGGAGCCGGTGTTCTTCTCCTCCCAGGTGGTCACCGGCGCCATCTGCGAGTAGCGCAGGTTGAGCCGGGTGTAGGCGTCATACACGCCGCGGGCGATCGACTCCTCGTCCGGGGCAGCCCCGTTGACCAACACCTGGGAACCCTTCTTGCCCATGACGATCGCGGTGCCGGTGTCCTGGCACATCGGCAGCACGCCGGCCGCGGCGATGCCGGCGTTCTTGAGCAGGTCGAGCGCGACGAACTTGTCGTTGTTGCTCGCCTGGTCGTCGTCGAGGATCTTGCGCAGGAACGCCAGGTGCGCCGGCCGCAGGTAGTGCGCGATGTCGTGCATCGCGGTGTCGGTGAGCAGGCGCAGCGCCTCGGGGTCGATCTCCAGGAACGACCGGCCGCCGGGGCCGCTCGCGGTGCGCACGCCGGTGTCGCTCAACTTGCGGTAGGTGGTGGTGTCGTCGCCGAGCGGCAACAGGTCTTCGTAGGCGAACTCGGCCATGGCGGCGGGCTACTCCTTGCGGGTGAGAGGGGGATTTCAGCGTAATGCCGAGGCGGTAACCGTTTGTGCGCAGTCCGGTCCGTTGGCAAGACAGCCGGGGTCGATCGGGTGTAGACCGTGAACAACGTGTAACAGCTCACATACCCCGATGGAGCGGATGCATATGAAACGGATGAGGCCACCTCGTCGTGGCGTCGCGGTGTCGGCAGCCATGCTCATGGCCGCCACGGGTCTTGCCGCGTGCGGAGGAAGCGACAGCGGCTCTGGGCCGGCGAAGCTCACCTGGTACATCAACCCGGACGTCGGCAACGCCGACGCGAGCAAGGGCGGTCAGGCCACGCTCGCCAAGGAGTGCTCGGACGCGTCCGGCGGCAAATACCAGATCAAGGTGCAGTTGCTGCCCAACTCCGCAAGCGACCAGCGCATTCAGTTGCTGCGGCGGCTTGCCGGCGGCGACAAGACGATGGACCTGATGAGCGTCGACCCGGCGTTCGTCAGCGAGTTCGCTGCCGCCGGTTACTTCGCACCGGTGCCGCAGAGCATGGAGTCGAACTTCAAACAGGACCGGGTGCAGTCGTCGATCGACGCGTCGACGTACGACGGCAAGCTGATGTCGGTGCCGTTCTGGTCCAACACCCAGCTGCTCTGGTACAAGAAGTCGGTCGCCCAGAAAGCCGGTCTCGACATGAGCAAGCCGGTCTCCTGGGATCAGCTGATCACGGCGGCGCAGAAGACCAAGATGCAGATCGGCACCCAGGCCTCGCTCTACGAGGGTTACGCGGTGTGGATCAACGCACTGGTCGCCGGCGCCGGGGGCCAGATCGTGGAGAACCCCAACGCCAGCTACGAGAACATCAAACTCGGCCTCGACAGCCAGGCCGGCAAAGACGCCGCGGCCGTCATCCAGAAGGTCGCCTCGACCGGCGTCGGCGGCCCCGCAATGGGCAGCGCGACCGAGACCGAGGCACTCAACCTGTTCATCAGCCCCAAGGGCGGCTTCCTGGTCAACTGGCCATACACCTACGGCGCCTACACCGGCAAGGACAAGGCGGACGTCGCGGCGACGACCTACCCGCAGACCGTCGCCGGCAAGCAGGCGCGTCCACCGTATGGCGGCATCCAGCTCGCGGTCGGCAAGGACAGCAAGCGCCCGGACGTCGCCTACCAGGCGGCGGCGTGCATCACCAGCCAGAAGCACCAGGCCGACTACATGGCCGCGTCGGGCAACCCGGCGAGCCGGAAGGGCGCCTACGACACCGCCGAGGTGAAGAAGGCCTTCCCGAACGGCATCGCCGAGACCATCCGTGCGTCCCTCGACCAGGCGGAGGCCCGGCCGTTGACGCCGTACTGGGGTGACATCTCGCAGGCGATCCAAGAGAAGTGGAGCCCACCGAGCTCGGTGAACCAGCAGACTCCGGCGAAGACCCAGAAGTTCATTCTCGACGTACTGAAGGGGAAGGCGCTGCTATGAGTGACGACCGAGTCGAGGACACGAACGGAGGTCAGGCATGACGACCGTCGACATCAAACCCGAGGTCTCCTCGCAGGAAGCGGCGCACCTGTCCGACCGGGCGAAGGCCGAGCGCAACCTCGGCTGGAAGCTCGCCGGGCCGGCATTCGTGATCATGCTGCTGGTCACGCTCTACCCGATCTGTTATGCGGTCTATCTGTCGCTGTTCAACTATCGGCTGACCGACCCGGCGGGCCGGAAACTGGTGTGGTTGCAGAACTACGTCACCGCCCTGTCCGATCCGCTCTTCTGGCAGGCGTTCGGCACCACCTTCGCCATCGTGGTGATCACCCTGATCGTCGAGCTGGTGCTCGGTATGGCGATCGCCATGGTGATGAACAAGGTGGTCTGGCCGCGGCGCACGCTGCGCACGATCGTGCTGATCCCTTACGCGATCGTCACGGTCGTGTCGGCGTTCTCGTGGAAGTACGCCGCCCAGATCGACACCGGCTTCTTCAACCACTGGCTGCACACGCTGACGTTCGGGGCGTGGGACGAGCAGTTCAACTGGTTCGGCGGCTGGTTCTCCTCGATCGTGATCATCTGCTTCTCGGAGATCTGGAAGACCACGCCGTTCATGTCGCTGCTGCTCCTCGCCGGTCTGGCCCAGGTCGACTCGGCGCAGGAGGAGGCGGCCAAGGTCGACGGAGCGACCTGGTGGCAGCGGTTCACCAAGGTGATCCTGCCCAACATGAAGGCGGCGCTGATGGTGGCGTTGCTCTTCCGCACGCTGGACGCGGTGCGCATCTACGACAACCCCTACGTCATGACCGGCGGCGCCAACAAGACCACGACGCTGTCGATGCTGGTCGGCACCGAGACGGTGAGCCGGGTCGAGATCGGGATGGGCTCGGCGCTCGCGGTGATCCTCTTCGTGATCGTGCTGATCATCGCGTTCATCTTCGTCAAACTCTTCAAGGTCGACCTCACGACGAGCGGGAGGAGCTGATCCGCAATGGACACCACCATGAGTAACAAGGCCAAGAACGGCCTCGGCCTCGTCTCGATCGTGATCATGATCTGGACGATCATCCCGCTGCTCTGGATCGTGGCGACATCGCTGAAATCCGATGCGGCGCTTGCCGATCCGAAACAGAACGTGCTGGGCAACTTCTGGCCGAAGGACATCAGCTGGGACAACTACAAGCTGATCTTCTCCGGCGGCGCGTCCGACCTGTTCGTGCCGGCGCTGTGGCACTCGATCATCGTCTGCGTGGTCGCGACGGTGATCAGCGTCGCGCTCGCGACGTTCTGTGCCTACGCGATCTCGCGGCTGGACTTCCCGGGCAAGAAGCTGATCCTGACGTCGTCGCTCGCAGTGTCGTTCTTCCCGGTGATCGCGATGGTGACCCCGCTGTTCAACCTGTGGCGGCAGGTCGGGTTGTTCGACACGATCCCCGGCCTGATCATTCCGTACCTGGCGCTGACGCTGCCGTTGTCGATCTGGACGCTGTCGGCCTTCTTCCAGCAGATCCCGTGGGAGATGGAGCAGGCGGCGCAGGTGGACGGCGCGACGAGTTGGCAGGCATTCGTGAAGGTGGTGGCGCCGCTCGCGGCGCCGGGCGTCTTCACCACGGCGATCATTGCGTTCTTCACTGCGTGGAACGACTTCGTCTTCTCCTCCAACCTGACCGCGCAGAACGCGCAGACGGTGCCGGCGGCGCTGAACTTCTTCACCGGTGCCAGCCAGTTCGTGCAGCCGACCGGAGCAATCTGCGCGGCCGCGGTCATCGTCACCATTCCCGTCGTGATCCTGGTGCTGGTGTTCCAGCGGCGGATCGTCACCGGCCTCACCTCAGGTGCGGTCAAGGGGTAACTCCCTGCCGCCATACGCACTCCAGGACAAGGAGATTCGCATCATGACAACCATCAATCTCGAACACATCGTCAAGAAGTACGGCGACGGTTTCCCGGCCATCAACGACGTCAGCCTGGACATCAAGGACGGCGAATTCGTCATCCTGGTCGGTCCGTCCGGCTCGGGTAAGTCGACGCTGCTGCGGATGATCGTCGGGCTGGAGGACATCACCTCCGGCGACCTGTTGATCAACGACAAGCGGGTCAACGACCTCGCACCGCGCGACCGCAATCTGGCCATGGTGTTCCAGAACTACGCGCTCTACCCACACCTGTCGGTCTTCGAGAACATCGCGTTCCCGCTACGGCTGCAAAAGGGCAAGCACAGCGAGGCGGAGATCAAGGCCAAGGTCGAGGACGCCGCCGGCATGCTGGAGCTGACCGAGCACCTGGACCGCAAACCGGGCAATCTGTCCGGTGGCCAGCGGCAGCGTGTCGCGATGGGACGGGCGATCGTGCGCGACGCCGACGCGTTCCTCTTCGACGAGCCGCTTTCCAACCTGGACGCCAAACTGCGTGGGCAGATGCGCACCGAGATTGCCCGCATGCAGCGCCGGCTCGGCATCACCACCGTGTATGTCACGCACGACCAGACCGAGGCGATGACTCTCGGCGACAAGGTGGCGGTGCTCAAACGCGGTGTGCTGCAACAGATTGCGTCGCCGCGCGAGCTCTACGAACAGCCGGTCAACCTCTTCGTCGCGGGGTTCATCGGTTCCCCGCCGATGAACTTCCTGCCGGCCCGGGTCGACGGCAGCACGCTGAAGCTGCCGTTCGTCGACGTGCCGATCAGCGGCGAGTTGGAGAGCAAGGTGCAGGGCAAGGACGTCGTCATCGTCGGTCTGCGACCCGAGCACCTGAAGGACGCGACCGTCGAGACCGCGCCGCAGCATTCGGTGCACTTCAACGCGGTCGTGGACCAGACCGAGTGGCTGGGCAACGAGCAGTACGCCTACATCCCGTATGACGCAGACCCGTCCGTCCAGGAGCAGCTGGACGAGTTGGACCGCGACCTCGACGGTGAGGGCATGCGCACCCAGTTGGTGGTCAACCTCGACGCCCGGTCGCGGGTGCTCGAGGGTGACGAGGCGGAGCTGGCATTCGACCCGGCGGTGATGCAGGTCTTCGACCCCGAGACCGGTGACAGCCTGACCCGTGACGAGGCCAAAGCCGCTGAAATCGCTGCGGATTCGGAGAAGATGCGCAAGGCCGCCCTGGAGCGGGCCAAGGCGCGTGAGGCCTCGCAGGCTGAGAGGTCGGCCTGATCGGAGGCCTTGCGTAGCGAGGGTCTGATCTGAGGGTTCTGAACACGGGGCGGGGCTCTCGTCATACGTTTGAGGTATGACGAGTCCCCGCCCCACAGTCCTGATCACCGGCGGCACCCGCGGCATCGGTCGCGCAGTCGCCGACGCGCTCGCACCCGACCACGACCTGCTGATCGGCGGCCGGTCGGCCGACGAGGTCGCCGCGGTGTGTAAGCAACTGCCGTCCGCCCGACCGTTCGTCGCCGACATCGCCGACGAGGCGGCGACGAACGCCGCCGTCGAGGCACTCGGGCTCACCCGATTGGACGGGCTGGTGCATTCCGCCGGTCTCTCGGTCGGCGTCCCGACTCCTGAGTCGACTCGCGACGTCTGGCGAAAAGTGTTGGAAATCAACGTCATCGCTGTCTCCGACCTCACTCGGCTGCTGCTCGACGCGCTCGTTGCGGCGGAGGGGACGATCGTGATGCTCAACTCTGGCGCCGGACTGCGGGCCAACGGCACGGGTGGGCACTACCCGGCGTCGAAGTTCGCGCTCACCGCGCTGACCGACGTGTTGCGCGAAGAGTTGCGGCCGAGCGGCGTGCGAGTGTGCTCGGTGCACCCGGGCCGGGTCGACACCGACATGCAGCAGGAGATCGTCGCGCGGGACGGCCGCGACTACAACGCCGCGGAGTTCCTGCGACCGGAGTCGGTTGCCGTCGCGGTGCGCACCGCGATCACGGCTTCTCCTGACGCTGCCTACGAGACGATCTCCATTCGGCCGGCACCGGCGGCGACCAACCAGCGACAAGGACTGACTCGGTGAGCGACGGGGAGCAGCGGGCGCGGGAGGCGCTCGAAACGTCGGGCATCGAGCACACGATCACCCGGCACGGCAGGGTGAAGTCGCTGGCCGAGGCGGCCGCGGCGCGTGGCGTCGAGCCGGCGCAGATCGTCAAGACAATGGTGGTGCGCCGTGGCGACGACGACTACCTGTTTGTGCTCGTCCCCGGTGATCGGCAGATCGCCTGGCCGAAGCTGCGCGAACTGCTCGGGGTCTCGCGCCTGTCCATGCCGGACGCGGCGACTGCCCGGGAGGTGACGGGTTACGAGCGGGGCACGATCACGCCGTTCGGGTCGTTGCGCGCCTGGCCGGTCGTCGCCGACGAGCGGGTGCAAGGGACCGTGTCGATCGGCGGCGGTGGCCACGGGGTGGCTGCGACCGTCGACGCAGGCGACGTCGTGCGGGTGCTCGACGCGACCGTGGCGGACGTGACCGAGCCCGCCTGAGATGGTCAGGCGGGCTCGGTTGCACGTGCGGTGCGCGGTCAGTTGATCACCACGTTGGTCGGGCCGGTGCCCGCACCGTTGGAGTAGATGTTCAGCTGCGACGCCGTCACCCAGTGGGGCGTGTTCGACGTTGCATTCGACAGCGGGTCGAGGATCTCGTATTTTCCGCCCGAGTAGCCGACGAGGGCGACGATGTGGCTGACGTTGGTGGTGCCGGCCTTGAGGTTCTTACCCCACAGCTCGCGCCAGCCGGTCGCCGCTTCGTTACCCCAGACAATCGCGACCTTGCCCTGCTGCGCGGCGGACATGGCGGTGTTGACGTGGGTGATGGTGCCCGTCTTGCCGTAGGCCCGCAGGCCGTCGAGCACATCGCTGGGGTTGGAGCCGTTCGGGTTGGGGTAGTGGCTGGTCGATGGGCTCATCGCAGCGCGCATGTTCTGCACCGCGGTGACGTAATTGGTTGGCGACACGTAACCCTTCGGCGTGATGCCGAGTCGAAGCATGGCCATCACCATGCTGGTCGGGCCGCAGTTGTACCACTGGGTAGTCGTGCCTGTGCCGGCCTGGCGCAGCGGGACGACCGGGCCGGTCGCGGCAGAGGCGGAACCGGCGCCGACGCCCGTCACGGTCGCAGCGGCGAGCGCGACAGCCGCGAGGCGAAGCGGGGTCTTCTTCGCAATATGCAACATGGTGTGCTCCTTGGTGAGTTCCTCCAGGTGCGCACCATGTTTCTGGCTGGTGGCAGGCTCTCGCCATTGGCCATGGTCCGATTTCGCGGGCGGACGGTATGTACGCCTTGTCTCAGTGAGCGAGACCGGGCAGGGAACGGAACGCCTCGCGGTCGGCAACCCCGAAGACGTGCAGGATGCGCCTGACGTGGGACTTCACGGTGGACTCGCGGATGGACAGCGTAACGGCGATCTCGCTGTTGGATGCACCGGTCTGCAGAATGAGCTCGGCGACCTCGCGTTGCCGGGAGGTCAACTCGTGCCAACGCTCGGAGAGCGCGTCATCGTCGTGACTGGTGAATTGCCCTAACACCAAAGCGAGTTCGGCTTGATGCCGCTCGCAGAGCGCGAGGTGCTCCTCGGTGTGCGCCGGGGTGGCCAGGGTGGTGGTCCGGGACGCGTTGACGAGCGCGGCCGCAGAGTCCACGATCTCCGACATTCGCCGGGCGACGTCGTGCATCGTCCGCAGCGAGGTCGACTCGCCGGCCGGGTCCAGCTCGGGATAGCGGGCGAAGATGTCGAAGTCGAAGGCGAGTTCCTGGTTGCGTTTGAGGAACCGGCCGAGGGTCCGGGTGAGCCATTCGAAGGCTGCGACGTGTTCGTCGGTGTAGACATCCGCCGTCTCGCTCTGGATCGACAACAGGCCGATCGGATCGCCGTCGCCATGAATGATCGGGATCACGACCGCGTCCAGGCTCGGTTTGGATGCGTCCCCGAGCGGCATACCGCGCGAGAGCAGGCGACCCTCGTCGGTCGCGAAGCGGTAGGTCTTGCGGTTGCGCAGGATCCACGCCGAGACGCCGTCTTCGCGGAAGTGCGTGAAGTCGGCCCGAAGCGGTCGGTCGCCGTAATAGGTGTAAGGGAGCACGAGTCCGCGATCGCCGCGATAGAGCCCGATGTAGAAGGCGTCGACCGGCGCAAGCGAGGTGACCGCCGCACGCACCGCGGCAAACATGCCGACCTCGTCGTCGAAGTCGAGGTTCTGCAGGCGGTGGGCGGCGCGACGCAGCAGGTCGATCGTCCGGCCGGAGAACGACGGGACGACGGGCGAGAGCGGGTCAGGCCCGGCCTGGGACATCACTCAGCTCGGCGCGAGTCGGCGGGTTTGCGCCCGCGCGCGAGACGGTGATCGCCGACGCCTGGACAGCGCGGTGCACGGCGGGCAGCAGATCCGAGCGGCCCGCGGCGCGCAGGCGGGTGCGCGCGTCGGTGCTACCGAGCAGTCCCGCATCCAGCAGACCGGACAGCAGACCCGACTCGAACGAGTCGCCGGCACCCACGGTGTCGACGACGGAAACCTGTTGTCCGGCAACGGATTCGGTCTCTCCGGTGGCCGTGACGTGCACCAGCGCGCCATCTCCGCCTCGGGTCGCCAGCACGAGGGAGGGGCCGAGCTGCCCCCACAACGCGAGCACCTGGCCGAGGTCCGCGTCATCGCCATACAGCCAGCGGATGTCCTCGTCGCTCGCCTTCACGACATCGGAGTAGCCGACGAGTTGCTCCAGGTGCGAACGGACTTCGTGCGCCTCGCCGATGAGGGTCGGGCGCGGATTGGGGTCGAAGGACACGGTCGCGTGCTCTCGTGCGGCGAGCATCGCGTCGGCGACCCTGGTCGCGCCCGGCTGCAACGCCGCCGCGATCGATCCGGTGTGGAAGTGACCGAAGTCGGACGGCAGCTCGTAGGGGAGGTCCCAGGTCAGGTCGAATTCGTAGGTGGCAGCGCCGTTTTCGTCAAGGGTCGCCTTCGCGGAGGGCGTGTGTGACGCGCCGAGGCTGCCGGGCACGAGGTCCACCTCAGCCTGCGCGAGCTGTCGCTGGATGAGTTCGCCGTACCGGTCATCGGCGAGGTATGCCGCAAGCCCCGCCGGGTGACCGAGTCGGGCGAGGCCGATGGCGACGTTCAGCGGGCTGCCGCCGACATGCTCCTCGACGGCTCCCGACGGCTGATGCACGACATCGATCAATGCCTCGCCGACGACCAGCGTGACCGCGGGGGAGCCGCTCATCAGCTGAACTGCGAGCCGGCGTAGCGCTGCAGCTTGGACAGCTGGTGGTGCGCCTCGATGGAGCGGATCGTGCCGCTCTTGGAGCGCATCACCAGCGAATGAGTGGTGGCTCCGCCCGCGCGGTAGCGCACACCGCGCAACAGCTCGCCGTCGGTGATGCCAGTCGCCACGAAGAAGCAGTTGTCACTGCGCACCAGGTCGTCGGTCGACAGCACCGCGTCGAGGTCGAGCCCGGCATCGATCGCCTTCTGGCGCTCGTCGTCGTCCTTCGGCCACAGGCGTCCCTGCAGCGTGCCGCCGAGACACTTCATGGCGCACGCGCTGATGATCCCCTCCGGTGTGCCGCCGATGCCGAGCAGCAGGTCGATGCCGGTGTCGGGGCGAGCGGCCATGATCGACCCGGCGACGTCGCCGTCCGAGATATAGCGAATGCGGGCACCGGCGTCGCGGATCTCCTGGGCGAGCTGCTCGTGGCGGGGCCGGTCCAGCAGCACGACGGTGACGTCCGAGACGCTTCCGCTCTTTGCCTTCGCGACCCGCTTGATGTTCTCCTCGACGGGCAGCCGGATGTCGACCACGTCGGCCGCCTCGGGCCCGACCGCGAGCTTGTCCATGTAGAAGACCGCGCTCGGGTCGTACATCGAGCCGCGTTCGCTGACCGCCATCACCGAGACGGCGTTGGTCATGCCTTTGGCGGTCAGTGTCGTGCCGTCGATCGGGTCGACCGCGACGTCCACGTTGGGTCCGGTGCCGTCGCCCACCCGCTCGCCGTTGAAGAGCATCGGCGCGTCGTCCTTCTCGCCCTCGCCGATGACTACCACGCCGTCCATCGAGACCGACGAGATGAGGTGCCGCATCGCGGCGACGGCAGCGCCGTCGGCGCCGTTCTTGTCGCCGCGGCCCACCCAGCGGCCGCCGGCCATCGCCGCAGCCTCGGTGACGCGGACCAGCTCCAACGCCAGGTTGCGGTCGGGGGCCTCGGGACTGATGACGTCGGACATGAGTTCTCCTGGATCGGGCCTCGGGGCACGGCGGTGACGAGTTCTCCGCGACTCTATCGGGCAGGCCGGGCGACCGAGCGTGGCCCGGCCAGCACCGGTTTGGGACGATGGACCGGTGACCACCCCGAGCACCCCTGCCGAGCCGTCGAGACCCGCGCCCGCATCGGCCACCGCGCAGACCGCGCCCCCGCCACAGCAGCGCCGGGGGATGGGCTCGACCAAGAACATGGTGATCTCGGCGGTCGTCGTCGCGCTTGCCTGCCTCGCCTGGTGGGCGTTCGTCCCCCGGCAGGAGAAGGTGACCCGACCGGTGGCGGACGTCGGCGGGATCGCGCGCGAGATCGGCATCTCGCAGCGCTGGGATCCGGCGGTCGCCGATGGGCTGCCGAAGGGGTGGACGCCGGTCAATGTGCGACTGCGCACGGCCGCCGGCGCAACCCCCACCTGGCAGGCCGGGTATGACGGGCCGGGCGACGGGTACGCCGCGGTGTTGCAGACCAAGGGTGGCAACGACGCGTGGGTGAGCGCCCAAACCGGATCGGGCACCGGCAAGGGCACGGTCGCCATCGCCGGAGGACAGTGGAAGAAGGTCGAACGCTCCGACGGCGAACAGCGCAGCCTGGTGCGCACCACGCCGCTCGGCGGTCTGACCACGGTCGTCACCGGCACGGGTGACTGGACCCAGCTGCAGGACTTCGCGGCCCGGGTCAAGCCGCTCAGCGCGAGCGCGCTCGCGACGCCCGGGTCATCAGCCGGCTGAGGCTCACTCCTCGCCGGTATCCGTAGTGTCCTCGGTCATCGCGTCGATCCTCTGCTGGGCGCCGTCCAGCCACTGCTGGCAGTGCGCAGCCAGCGCCTCGCCACGCTCCCAGAGCCGCATCGACTCCTCCAGCGTGGCCGCACCGGACTCGAGCTGTCCGACGATCGTGGCCAGTTCGTCGCGGGCTTGCTCATAACCGAGCTCGGCGACGTCGGCGAACTCGTCGTCGGTTTCGGCGGCTTCCGGCTTGCTCGTCATACCGGCAAACCTAGGACACCGGTCGGACGGCGAAGTCGCCCGTCGCGACGGTCACCCGGAGCAGTTCCTCGGGCTCGACGTCGGCGACGTCGGTGATGATCTCGCCCGCGGCGTGCCGGACGACCGCGTAGCCGCGCTCAAGGGTCTGCAGCGGTGACAGTGCGCGCAGTTGCTCGCGCAGGTGGGTGACCTGATCGTGGCTGCGCTCGAGACGGTGGCTCATCCGGTATGCCGCTCGCTCGCGCAGCGTGTCGACCTCGGCGCGGCGGGTGCTGACCATGGTGGCCGGCGCGACCAGCACCGGGCGGCTGCGTAGTTGCTGCAGGTGCCGGCGTTCGAGGTCGAGGTGCCGGTGCAACGAGCGGGCGCCCGCCGCCCGCAATGCCAGTAGCCCCTGCTGCTCCTCGGCCAGGTCGGGCACGATCCGCTTGGCCGCATCGGTCGGGGTGGAGGCGCGCAGATCGGCGACGAAATCGAGCAGTGGCGTGTCCTCGTGGTGTCCGATCGCGCTCACGATCGGGGTGCGGGCGGCCGCCACTGCGCGCACCAGGGACTCATTGCTGAACGGCAGCAGGTCTTCGAAACCGCCGCCGCCGCGCGAGATCACGATGACCTGCACCTGCGGCGCGGCGTCCAGCTCGTGGAGCGCTGCAGTGACTTCGGGGACCGTGCCGGGGCCCTGCACGGCAACCTGCCGGATCTCGAATCTCGTTGCCGGCCAACGGCGGCGAGTGTTTTCCACGACATCCTTCTCGGCGGCACTCGCCCGGCCGCAGATGAGCCCGACCGTGTGCGGCAGGAAGGGCAGCGGCTTCTTGCGTGATGCGTCGAAGAGCCCTTCGCTGCGCAGCAGTTGCTTGAGGTGTTCCAACCGGGCAAGCAGGTCGCCGACGCCGACCGGTCGCATCTGCCGTGCGTCGAGGTGCAGCGTGCCGCGCTTGGTCCAAAAGGTCGGCTTCGCGTGCACCACCACCCGGGCGCCCGGCTGCAGACCGGGCCCCATGGCGTCGAGCGTGTTGACGTGCACCGTGACCGACAGCGACATGTCGACTTCGGTGTCGCGCAGCGTGACGTAGGCGGTGGGTGCGCCCGGCCGGCGGTTGAGCTGCACGATCTGCCCCTCGACCCACAGCGGCGACATCTTGGCGACGTAGTCGCTGATCTTCAGCGACAGGGTGCGCACCGGCCACGGCGACTCAGCGGTGGTGTCGGCCGCACGCTCGGGCAGGGGAGTGCTCATGCGGTCAGCGTATGCCGGGGCGGTGACGGCCGGCGGTGGTGCTGGGCGCGCGGGTGTGGGCGTGGGGAGCGGGGTGTGGGGCGTGCATATCTCGAAACGGTTGCGCTGTGTGCGCGTGGGGCGGGTGTGGGGCGTGCATAACTCGAAACGGTTGCGCTGTGTGCGCGTGGGGCGGGTGTGGGGCGTGCATAACTCGAAACGGTTGCGCTGTGTGCGCGTGGGGCGGGTGTGGGGCGTGCATAACTCGAAACGGTTGCGCTGTGTGCACGCGGGGCGGGTGTGGGGCGTGCATAACTCGAAACGGTTGCGCTGTGTGCGCGTGGGGCGGGTGTGGGGCGTGCATAACTCGAAACGGTTGCGCTGTGTGCACGCGGGTCGGGCGTGAGGCGTGCATAACTCGAAACGGTTGCGCTGTATGTACGTGGGGTCGCTACCGTCGGCGGCGTGGACGAAGCCGACGGACGCTGGCTCGCCGAGAGGTATGCGCTCGGCGAGTTCCTCGCACTGACCTCGATCGCACGCGGCGCGATGGGCGAGGTATATCGGTTGCGTTGCGTGACAGGAGATTTCGCCGCCAAACGCTACTTGCGCGACGAGTCGTGGCTGCCGCACGCGGAATTCTCCGAGCGGTTCGCGCAGCGCTGTCGGGACGCCGGCGTGCCCGCGCCACCGGCGGTGCGTGACGTCGACGGGCAACTGCTCGCGCGCGACCCCGAGGGCGTGTGGTGGCAGCTCGCCGACTGGGTCGACGGCAGCGTGCCTGCGGACGACGACGCGGGTGCCGCGTGCTGGCTCCGACCCAGACCGGCCGTATCCACGCACTGGCGCAGATCCCCGAATGGGACGCGCGGCTCGATCCGTTCTATGCGACGTGTTCGGTCGACTGGCCGGCGCTCGCAGATCGGGCGAGTGCGACCGACGCCGTGTGGGCCACCGAGCTGCACCGCCGCACGCAGGACTTCGCCGAGCTGGCTGCCTGGTCGTCCGCAGCCCCGGTGGGTGCACTGATCGTCTCGCACAACGACCTCACCGTCGGCAACGTGCTGGACACCGGCTCCGGTCGGGTGTTGATCGACTGGGACAACGTCGGCCCGCAGGATCCCGCGCGGGAGTTGGGTGTGCAGTTGTTCGACCGGCTCGAGCACATCGAGCTGACCGTCAACCTGCTGGCCGGCTATCGCGCCGCAGGTGGGGTCGAAATCGACTGGAAGGCAGATCTTTTCGCGTCCGCCGTCAATATCCGACTCAACCTGCTAGCTGAGCTGGTGCACTGGTTGCTCGACCCGGCCGCGGCCGCGCATCACGACTTCGCGTCGACGAGGGTCGCATCCCTGCTGCACACCACCCCCGACCTCACCACTCTGCAGCGCCGAGTCGCAGCCGTCGAACTAGGCTCCACCGCATGACCATTCGCATCCCCGGACTCGCACTGACCGACCATCTGCTCCAGGTGCCGCTGGACCACGCGGATCCGGACGGACAGCAGATCGACGTCTACGCACGCGAGGTCGTCGCGGTCGACAAGCAGGACGACGATCTGCCGTGGCTGGTCTTCCTGCAGGGCGGCCCGGGCGGTGAGGGGCCGCGGCCGATGAAGGCCGAGGGCTGGATCGGCGAGGTCACCAAGACGCATCGGCTGCTGCTGCTCGACCAGCGCGGCACCGGTCTGTCGACGCCGCTCACCGCACGGTCCACGGCGGGTATGCCGGCGCAGGAGCTCGCGGCATACGTCAAGCTCTTCCGGGCGGACAGCATCGTTGCCGATGCCGAGATCTTCCGGGAGCAGGTCGCCGGCGGTAAGCCGTGGAAGACGTTGGGACAGAGCTACGGCGGGTTCATCACGCTGACCTACCTGTCGCAGGCGCCCGAGGGGCTCGCGGGTTGCCTGGTCACCGGCGGCCTCTCCGGCCTCGACGCGACCGCGGACGACGTTTACCGCCATACCTTCCCGCGGATCGCCCGGAAGAACGCCGAGTACTACCGGCGCTACCCGCAGGACAAGGCGCTGGTGCGCCGACTCGCCGACTACCTCGCGGCAAACGAGGTGCTGCTGCCGGACGGTTCGCGGCTGACCCCGGACCGGCTGCGGTTGCTCGGCGGTGTCTTCGGGATGAGCTACGGCTTCGAGCAGGTGCACTGGTTGCTCGAGACCGCGTGGGACGGTGCCGAAATCTCCGACCGGTTCCGGCAGGCGGTGCTGTCGACCACGTCATACGCGCAGGGACCGATCTACGCCTTGCAGGAGTTCTGTTACGGAGCGCCCGGCAAACCGACCGGCTGGGCGGCGGACAAGGCGCTCGCCGCGCGCCCGGAGTTTGCCGCCGACGCCGACCCGTTGCTGTTCACCGGCGAGACGATGTTCCGTTGGATGTTCGACGAGATCACCCTGTTGCGGCCGTTCGCGCAGGCCGCCGATCTGCTCGCCGAGACCGACTGGCCTGCGCTCTACGACCCGCGACGGCTCGCCGACAACGAGGTGCCGGTGGCCGCCGCCGTCTACTTCGACGACATGTATGTCGACGCCGACCTCTCGATCGACACCGCCCGCCGGGTCGGCAACGTGCGGCCGTGGGTCACCAACGAGTTCGAACACGACGGCCTGCGGGGCGGCGAGGTTGTCGGGCGGCTGCTCGACATGCTGGCCGGGAAGGTATGAGCCGCGCACCTTCAGCGTGATTGCGGCGGCCACGACCGGTCTGCGCGACCGGCGCCGATTTGGGTGCGCCAGGTGACGCTTAGCATGGGTGCATGACTTCCGTGCTCCCGACCGGCACCGACGACGCCGCCACCGGCGGCACCGACGCGCCCGACGGCAAGCGGGTGCTGCTGGCCGCCCCGCGCGGCTACTGCGCCGGCGTCGATCGGGCCGTGGTCACCGTCGAGAAGGCACTCGACCTCTACGGTCCGCCGGTCTACGTGCGCAAACAGATCGTGCACAACAAGCATGTGGTGACCACGCTGGAGAAGCGCGGCGCGATCTTCGTCGACGAAACCGACCAGGTGCCCGAGGGTGCGACGGTGATCTTCTCCGCGCACGGCGTGGCCCCCGTCGTACACGACGAGGCCAAGACGCTGTCACTGAAGACGATTGACGCGACCTGCCCGCTGGTGACCAAGGTGCACCGTGAGGCGCGCCGGTTCGCCGGCGAGGACTTCGACATCCTGCTGATCGGCCACGACGGCCACGAAGAGGTCGTCGGCACCGCGGGCGAGGCACCGGAGAACATCATCCTGGTCGAGTCCCCGGATCACGTCGACGCGATCGAGGTGCGCGACCCAGAACGCGTCGTCTGGCTCTCGCAGACCACGCTGTCGGTCGACGAGACGATGGAGACCGTGCGCCGGCTGCGCGAGCGCTTCCCCAAGCTGCAGGACCCGCCGTCGGACGACATCTGCTACGCCACCCAGAACCGCCAGCTGGCGGTCAAGCAGATGGCACCGGACACCGACCTGATGATCGTGGTCGGCAGCCGCAATTCCTCCAACTCGGTGCGCCTGGTCGAGGTCGCGCTGGAGCACGGCGCCCGCGACGGGCACCTGGTCGACTACGCCGACGAGATCGACGAGTCGTGGCTCAACGGCGTGAACACGGTGGGCGTGACCTCCGGTGCGTCGGTGCCCGAGGTGCTGGTGCGTGACGTGCTGGACTTTCTTGCGCAGCGCGGTTACACCGACGTCGCGTCGGTCACCGCGGCCGAGGAGAGCCTGCTGTTCGCACTGCCGACCGAGCTGCGCCGCGACCTCAAGGCCCGCGGGTCCGACGACTCCGGCCAGGTCCGGCACGACGCGGGCTCACTGCACTAACCGGCTTCCTGCTCGCCGGCGCGACGATCGGTGTCCTGCTCGCCGAAGTCGAGCATCGGACGTGCGACGTCCTCGTCGAGCGCGTCGATCAACTCCTGTGCGGTGAGCGGCCGGGTCGCCTTGTCGACCGGTGCCACCGGCGCGGCCGGTGCGTCGGTGACGACCCCGAGCGCGTGCAGCTTGCGCGCGGCGACGAACACCCGCGACTCCAGCGCCCCGACCATGGCGTTATAGGCCTCCACCGACTTGGTCAGGGACTGCCCCAGTGCGGTCGTATGGCGCCCCAGCGTGCCCAGCCGCTCGTAGAGCTGCTGGCCCAGCGCCAGCAACTCGCGGGTGCCGCGGACCAGGCTGTCCTGCTGCCAGGCGTAGGCGGTGGTGCGCAACAGCGCGAGCAGGCTGCCGGGGGAGACCAGCACCACCTTGCGGGCCATCGCTCGGTCCAGCAGCGACGGGTCCTGCCGCAACGCGGCGGCGAGCATCGCGTCGGCGGGCAGGAAGCAGACGACCATCTGCGGGGTGTCGACGAACGCGCTCCAGTAGTCCTTGGCGGCGAGACCGTCGACGTGTCGCACCAGCGCGCGAGCATGGTCATCGAGCAGTTCGTCGCGCTCGGCCGGCGGCAGGTCGGCCGCCTGCGCGTCGAGGAACTTGCGGACCGGTGCCTTGCTGTCGACCACCAGCACTCGGTCGCCCGGAAGCCGCACCAGCACGTCGGGCCGGACCCGCGCGTCGTGCCTGCTCACCGCAGACACCTGCTCGTCGAAGTCGCAGTGCGGCAGCATGCCGGCGTGCTCCAGCACCCGTCGCAGCTGCACCTCACCCCAGGTGCCGCTGGTCGACGACGAGCGCAGCGCCCCGGCGAGTCCGCTTGTCTCCCGGTGCAATTGGCCGGTCACCCGGCCGACCTCGGCCAGGCGCTCGCCGAGCTCGCCGAACTGCTCGACCCGGTCCCGCTCCAGCGTCGCCACCTGACGCTCCACCCGATCGAGGGCGGCACCGAGCGGAGCCAGCACCGCGGCGGTCTGCTGGTCGTCGGCGACCGCCGACTCGAGGTCGACCACCCGCTCGCGCAGCAGGTCACGCTCGGTGCTGACCGCGACACTCCTGGCGGCATACACCTGGCGTAGCAGCAGCCAGCAGAGGCCGCCGGCGACGAACAGCCCGACGGCCAGACCGAGCAGGAAAGCGATCATGCGGGCAGCCTGCCAAAGGGGTCTGACACCCGGTGCGCTCACACCGCCGAGGTCAGCCCCGGCGCATGTAGTGCGGATGTCGCGGCCGGGACGGGCCGCGGCCGAGCAGCCGCGCGCTGTAGCGCATCACGTGATGCCAGCCGACCCGCTGCAGAGCGAGCGTGATGACTCCTGCGAGCAGCATCCCAGCCAGGTTGACCCCGAGCTGCTGCACCGAGCCGGTGATCTCCGATCGTTCCCAGGTGGCCAGGCCGAGCGCCAGGTTGCCGGCTGCCGGCACCGTGGTCACCGAGATGAAGACGCCCACCATCGCCGAGGTCTTGTCGGTGGACATGGCGAGCACCCCGGCCGACCCGGCGACCAGCGCCACGAGGAAGGACCAGACATCCGGGTGCCAGATGAAGCCGGTCTGCGGACGCGGAGCGGTCACGTCGGCTGGGGTGATGAGGCCCGTGCCGCGCGCGATCAGCCCCAGCAGCGCAACCACGAGGATCGCGAAGGCGAACGAGAGCAGGAGGAGGCGTGCGCTGCGCCATACCAGGTGCCAGCGCGCGAAGACGATGCCGGTGCAGATCGCCGCTACCGCCGCAAAGTCCGGGCCGACGACCATCGCACCGACCACGAGCACCGCGGAGTCGGTGATCACCGCGATCGCCGCCAGGATCGTCGCCATCAGCAGGAAGAGGTAGAAGGACAGCGTCGGCTGGCTGGCGTCCTCGGCGTCGTTGAGCACGGCGTCCCAGATGACCGCGTCGTCCGGCTCGCCCGGGGCGGCCTCCTCCAGCTCGACGGCCCGCTTGAAGGGTGTGCTCGTCGGGCGGCTGAGCACGATGCCGCCCTGCTCGCCGAGTCCCAGTTTGGTGAGCGAGTCGAGGATGTCGCTCGCGGTCTCCCGGGCGACGTCGCACTCGACCAGGTCACCCTTCGGGTCCAGGCAGACGCCCCGGAGTATGACGAGGTTGGTCACGCACTCGTGGTGCTCGAGCAGGTCGGTGACGGGCTGCGCGAGGTTGGTCGGCACGGTCAGCCGCAGGTGCACGAGCATGAGTGCAGACTACGAGCAATCACCATTTAGACTCTTGACCTCGTGGCACTCACCATCGGAATCGTCGGCCTGCCCAACGTCGGCAAGTCGACCATGTTCAACGCACTGACCAAGAACAACGTGCTCGCCGCGAACTACCCGTTTGCGACGATCGAGCCCAACGTCGGCGTCGTGCCGATGCCCGACGAGCGCCTCGGCAAGCTCGCCGAGGTCTTCAAGTCGGAGAAGACAATCCCGGCGACCGTGTCGTTCGTCGACATCGCCGGCATCGTGCGCGGGGCGTCCGAGGGTGAGGGGCTGGGCAACAAGTTCCTGGCCAACATCCGCGAGGCCGACGCGATCTGTCAGGTGATCCGGGTCTTCAACGACGACGACGTGGTGCACGTCGACGGCAAGGTGTCGCCGGAGTCCGACATGGAGACGATCAATACCGAGCTGATCCTCGCCGACCTGCAAACCCTGGAGAAGGCGCTGCCGCGTCTCGACAAGGAGGTCAAGGGCAAGAAGACCGACAAGTCGGTGCTGGAGGCGGCGCAGGCCGCGCAGGCGATCCTCGAGGCCGGGGACACCCTCTTCGCCAAGGGTTTCGACGTGGCGCCGATCAAGGAGCTCGGGCTGCTGACGGGCAAACCGTTCCTCTACGTCTTCAACCTCGACGAGGACCAGTTGACCGACGAGGACCTCCAGGCGTCACTGCAGGCGCTGGTGGCACCCGCCGAGGCGATCTTCCTCAACGCCAAGCTCGAGATGGACCTGACCGACATGTCCGACGAGGAGGCTCTGGAGATGCTGCAGGGCTTCGGCGCCACCGAGTCCGGCCTGAATCAGTTGGCGCACAAGGGTTTCAACACCCTCGGACTGCAGACCTACCTGACCGCGGGCCCCAAGGAGACGCGGGCCTGGACCATCCGGCGCGGGTGGACGGCGCCGCAGGCGGCCGGCGTCATACACACCGATTTCCAGAAGGGCTTCATCAAGGCCGAGGTCATTTCGTATGACGACCTGGTCGCGCTCGGTTCAGTTGCCGAGGCCCGCTCGGCCGGCAAGGCGCGCATGGAGGGCAAGGACTACATCATGCAGGACGGGGACGTTGTGGAGTTCCGGCACGGAGGAACGTCGGGAAGCGGCAAGAAGTAGGTTCCGTCTCTACTGAGCACGGCGAGCGACACGATAGAGGCGAAGATGATCAGGGACGCGCACGAGGCCAACGAGACCGCGAGGCCGAACGACTTCGAGCTAACGCGACTGCGCGCCGCTCTGCCGGAGTACTTCGACAAGGACGGCGGCTTCATGCTCGACCGTCTCCAGGAGACCCTCCGCGACGGAGACGTGAATCTGAGCCGCGAGGGGTACGAGCTCAAGTTCCTGGGCAAGTCGTACGCGAAGTACTTGACGTCGACCAAGACAGAGACGGTCGTGGTGCCCGACATGGCGCACAACTCGGAGGACGTGAACGCGGAATCCCAGAACCTGTACATTGTCGGCGACAACCTCGACGCGCTGAAGCACCTGATCGGTTCCTACAGCTCGCGGGTCAAGGCCATCTACATCGACCCGCCCTACAACACCGGCAAGGACGGCTTCGTCTACAACGACGACTTCGGCTTCTCCGCGGCTGACCTGGTCAAGAAGATCGGGCTGGACGAGGACGAGGCCCGGCGCGTCACGGACCTTCACGGCAAGTCTTCCCACTCCGCGTGGTTGACCTTCATGTACCCGCGTCTCGAGCTCGCCAAGGAGCTGCTCGTGGACGAGGGCGTCATCTTCGTCAGCGTCGACGACAACGAGCAGGCCGATGTCCGGCTCCTGTGCGACGAGGTCTTTGGCGAAGGCAACTGGCTGGGCACGCTCGTGTGGAAGAACGCGACGGACAACAACCCTTCGCAGATCGCGATCGAGCACGAGTACGTGCTCGCCTACGCGAAGTCTCGAGACGACCTCGCACCAGTGTGGAAGTCCGAGGTTTCGGCCACCAAAGAGCTGGTCATCGAGACCGGGGACCGGATCATCGACGAGTTCGAGGACGATGCTGCGCGCCAGAAGGCATACACGGCCTGGTTCCGCGAGAACAAGGGACAGCTTGGCCGCCTCGACGGCTACAAGTACATCGATGGCGACGGGGTGTATGCCGGCAGCCGTAGCGTCCACAACCCGAACGGCGAGGGCTACCGCTACGACGTCCGGCATCCTGTCACGGGCAAGCCCTGCAAGCAGCCCCTCTTCGGGTACAGGTTCCCCGAGAGCACGATGCAGCGACTTCTCGAGGAGGACCGCATCCTCTTCGGGAACGACGAGAACAAGATCGTCGAGCTCAAAGCTTATGTGCGTGACTACAGCGACTCGCTGGCGAGCGTCATCACATTGGATGGGCGCTCTGGAGCGAACGAGATCGTTGATCTGTTCGGTGAGAAGGTCTTCACGAACCCCAAGCCGAGCCGTTTCCTGTCGCAGATCCTCGACTTCGTCCTCGAGCCCGGCGACACCGTCCTCGACTTCTTCTCAGGATCCGCGACGACTGCTGATGCCGTCATGCAGCTCAATGCCCGTGACGGCGGCGATCGGCGCTTCATCCTCGTCCAGCTGCCCGAGCGGATCGAGGCCGGGAAGCCGGGGGCGAAGCAGGGTTACTCGACCATCGACGAGATCGGTCGGGACCGGATCAGGCGTGCCGCCGAGAAGATCCAGGGCGACGCGGGTGTGCAGATCGACGGCGGCTTCCGCCTGTTCCGTCTCGAGCAGCCGAGCCAGAAGACGCTCGACCAGCTCGAGTCCTTCGACGCCGATGAGACTCACGCCCTGCTCAGCGGCGACTTCGTCTCGAAGTTCGACCTCGCGGGGACGCCCGGCAAGGACGTCGTGCTCGCGACCTGGATGCTTGAGGACAAGGCCGGACTGACTGCAGCGGCCGAGTCAGTGCTCCTTGGTGACTACGAGCTGAGCGTCTCCGGCGACACCGGCTACGTCATCGACCCAGGCCTTGCCAGCGCAGACGTGCTCGAGCTCGTGTCCAAGCTGGAGAACGGCGACCTGGATCTGGACCGCCTGGTCGTCTTCGGCTACTCGGTCACCTTCTCGGTGATGCACGAGTTGAAGCAGAACCTGAAGTCGCTCAGGTCGGGACGCAAAGTGCCCGTCATCGAGCGGTTCTGACTATGCAGATCCGCCTCCAGAAGCTCGAGCACCAGCAGCGCGCGCTCGATGCGCTGACACGCGTCTTCGCGGGCGTCGAGCTCGACTACAGCACCGCATCCGAGTCGAACGTCTCCTTCGATCCGGCGGATCCGCAGATCGCCCACAACATCGCCGACATCCAGTCGGGCGTCATCGACGGGATCGAAGCGATTCCCCGCGCGTGGCGCGGCCGCACCGACGACGGCGTGCTCGGCGTCGACGCCAAGATGGAGACCGGCACCGGAAAGACGCTCGTGTACACGCAGTTGATGTATGAGCTCAACCGACTGTACGGCTTCACGAAGTTCATCGTCATGGTGCCGTCCACCCCAATCAAGGAGGGCACGAAGGCATTCATCCAGTCGGAGTACGCCGGCAAGTACTTCGCGGACGAGTACGGCGGACGGCAGATGCTGCACCTCGACGTGCTCGATCCTCAGAAGCGCTCCAAGGGGCGCAGGATGTTCCCGAGCGCGGTCGCCAGCTTCGTCCAGGGGTCGCGGCTCTCGCAAGGACGGATCTCAGCGCTGCTGATGACCGATGGCATGCTCCTGTCGCGGACGACGATGGCCGCCAACTACGACCAGACCGTCCTGGGCACTGCGAGCGTCCCGTACGAGGCACTTCGCCGCACGCGCCCGATCGTGATCATGGACGAGCCGCACAGGTTCCGCCGTGAGAACAAGGCGTACCAGGCGCTCCTCGATGACATCCAGCCCTTGGCGATCTTCCGCTTCGGAGCGACGTTCCCCGAGTCTGACAAGAGCGGCAAGAAGGACTACAACAACCTCGTCTTCAACCTCGGGTCCGTCGAGGCGTTCAACGAGCAGCTGGTCAAGGGCGTCTCGATCCAGTACCCGGTCGACACGAGCGGCGACACGACGAGGTTGACGCTGACGAGCCTGTCTGCCCGCAAGCCCAAGCAGGCGACGTTCAAGAACGTTGACACGGGGAAGGCCCATACATTCGACCTTGGGGAGTCGCTCGCCGTGACGGACGGCTCGTTCGCGGGGATCACGGTTGAATCGATCGGGAAGACCGAGCACCCGAGCATCAAGTCGGGCGTGACGCTCTCGAACGGCCAGGTGCTCGCAACCGGTGACACGCTCGCGGCCCGCGTCTATTCGGACACGTACCAGAGCCTGATGATGCAGCAGGCGCTGGAGAACCACTTCGAGGCGGAGTGGGAGAATTTCAGGCGCACGACCAGGGTCAAGACTCTGACCCTGTTCTTCATCGACTCGATCGATTCGTACCGCGGCGAGGCGGATGCAAGCGGCCATCTGCGACTCCGCTTCGAGGAGCTGCTTGCCGCCAAGCTGACCGCTGAGATCAGCAAGCGCAAGGACGATCGCTCGCCGATCGTTCAGGAATACGTCGAGTATCTCGAGGCGTCCCTCGCCGATCTTCCGGCGACGAACGGCGGTTACTTCTCCGCGGACAACTCGACGTCCGACGAGGCCATCAAGGCCGAGGTCGACGACATCCTGCGCAACAAGGAGGCTCTGCTGTCGTTCCGTGGGCCGGATGGTGCGCCGAACACCCGACGCTTCCTCTTCTCCAAGTGGACCCTCCGGGAGGGCTGGGACAACCCGAACGTCTTCCAGATCGTCAAGCTGCGGTCGTCGGGCTCCGACATCTCGAAGCTCCAGGAGGTAGGGCGAGGTCTGCGACTCCCGGTCGATGCGCGCGGCACGCGCCTGGCCGGCGAGCAGTTCTACCTCACCTACCTCATCGACTACACAGAGCGATCGTTCGCCGAGTCCTTGGTCACAGAGATCAACGCCGACGCGGCGGCCGGGCCAGTGCCTATCAAGGAGCTCCTCCCCAAGGTCGCGGCCGAGCTCGGCAAGACCGAGACGGAGCTGTTCATCGAGCTGCTCCAGGCGGGCCTCGTCGACTCGGACAAGAACGTCGTGCCAGGTCGCGAAGACGATCTGTACGCCGCGTATCCGGCGTTCAACAAGACGGCGCTGAAGCCGGGAAAGGTCGTGAAGCCCGACCAGAAGGTCAAGGTCGGGATCCGTGCCGAGCGGTACCAGGAGCTCAAGGAGCTCTGGGAGACGATCAACGCGAAGTACTACTTGCGCCTGGACGACCTCTCGGCGGAAGAGATCGATTCATGCATCGATGCGATCCTCGGCAACGGGATCTACCGGCCCATGGTCGGTCGCTTCGCCCAGGACACGATCGTCAGGAGCGAGGAGCTGGGACTCGAGGTCCAGACCGAGACGAAGCGGATATTCGATGTCACCGCGACGATCCCGTACGGCGACTGGCTCAAGCTCGCGCACGCGCAGACCCATCTTCCGATCGATCGGATCCACGCAGGCCTCGTGCGTCAGAACTCGAGGGCGGCGCTCAAGAGCGACTTCTTCAACAAGGCGAGCCTCGGCGAGTTCGTGGCGAAGTTCACCGAATGGATGGAACGGACGTTCCTGACCCGATTCTCTTACACGCGGATCGACGGGCTCGTGAGCGGCACCACTCTCACCGACGCCGAGGGCAAGCCGCTCGAGAGCATCGTCCAAGGCAACATCGGCGTGCTGCGCGATGACACGGCGAAGGTGCCCGAGAAGTACCTCTACGATGCCTTCGTCTACGACTCGACCAAGGAGCACGACACGATCCGGGACTCGAAGCTCGATGAAGTCGTGGTCTTCGGCAAGATTCCGCGCAGCTCCTTCACCGTCCCTCTCTATTTCGGAGGCACGACGAGCCCCGACTTCATGTACGTGCTCAGGCGCGACGACGGCAAACTCTCGCTCAACTTCGTGGTCGAGACGAAGGACGTGGAGAAGAGGTCCGACCTGCGGGAGAGCGAGCAGCTTCGCATGAAGGCGGCGAGGCAGTTCTTCGAGTCCATGAGCTCGGAGTCCTTCGACGTCACGTTCCGGCCCCAGGTGAAGCGCGAGGAGATCGCCGTGATGATCAAGCAGCTCCTAAGCGACGGAGAAGGACAGGCGCAGGAGTGACTTCGTCGAAGCCACCGCAGCCGCCTTGGTCCTACTCGGTCCTGCAGTCGGTCGCGGTGGTGCTCGCTGACACGAACGACGGGTTGAAGGGGACCGAGATCGGCGACCTCCTGTCGCGCCTGGACATGCAGGACCCGCTTCCTGACGCGACCAAGCGGGTCCTGCCTCGCCGAGGCCTTCGTCGTGGCGCAGAACCGATTCGGCAATCCGAGGCGGATCATCACCTTCATCGTCACGGCGATGGAGCCCGTGCGGTATCGGAACGACCTCGAGCTGTTCACACTGCGCCAGGATCGGCTCAACGAGCATCTTGCCTTCGTTGGGCTCCGCGTCAACGACAAGGGTCAGGTCGCCCAAGGGGCGAAGGCGCAGACGCTCGACGAGGCGTCGCGCGTCGCGACATCGATCCGCGACGAGCTGCTGCGCCGCAAGTCCCACCCCGAGGTGCTCAAGTACTGCTCGGTCGAGATCCTGAAGAAGGACCACTTCCACGCCTGCCTTGAGGCAACGAAGAGCGTCTTCGATCGGCTGCGGATCCTCACCGGTGCCTCCGGCGACGGTGCCGCGCTCGTCGACGCCACGCTGGCACTGGGCAAGTCGGGCGTGCCGATGCTCGCCATCAATTCGCTGGCGACCCACCGAGCGGGACGAGCAGACGGGGCTCGCGAACCTCGTCAAGGGAATGAACGGGCTTTATCGGAATCCGACGGCGCATGACCCCCGCCTGAGGCGTGCGATCAGCGACGACGAGCTCCTCGAGGTCCTGACGATGGTCTCGATGGTCCATCGTCGGCTCGACGGCGCGCATCTGACCTGATCGCCTTCAACCCTGCGGCTCCTCCAGGTGGTCGCCGCGCCTGAACGACTCGGACGCTCCGCGCCACTCCTCGGGGTGCGAGATCGGCAGGAGCCTGTGCTGCTGCGCGTGGGTGCTGTCGTACGGCGTCGATGCGTCGAGCTTCATCCGGCTGTGGTCCTTGATGAGCAGCATCTCGACGACCCGTGCCGCGGTCTGCAGGTCCTCGGCGATCCTTCCGGATGCGACATCAGCGGGGGAGTGGACCGCCTGGCCGTCCTCGTCGAGGTCAACGTAGAACCCCGCCATCTTCTCCTGGTTGGCTCGTGCACCCGCGGCTTCGGCATCGCTCGTCTGCTGGGCGAAGTAGGCGTCCCAGCTCTCCTGCCTGTCGTCCTGCGGGTAGTCGTAGGACTCGTAGTCGCCCCAGAACGCTGCGAGCTCCTTCCCGAATACGAAGGCCTCCATGTACTTGACCGCATGCCGGCGGCCATCGCTGGCGAGCCTCGGGACCGCGAGCGCATCATCGGCACCCGTGCTCCAGGACTCCTCGAAGGTCTCGTAGAGCCAGAGGGCCTTGCCCAGCTCCTCCTGCGCAAGGACCGTGAGCGAGCGGGCCCGGCCGAACGAACTGGTCTTCAGCAGCGCGTGGGCGTCGGCGACCAGGCTCGACGCGTTGTCCATCAGCGCCTTCCAGAACGTGCGCGCAGTGCTCGGCGTCATCTCCATGAATCGATTCTGCCCTGGGCCACGGACAGTCGTGGGCCCTCGCGGTCGCCGCCGCCGTCACGCACCTCCGCACACGCAGCTCGAACTGACCACCGACGAGCCCGGGCGATAGAGCGGTGCGAAGGCCCCGCTACCGTGGATAGGCGGTTGACCCTCGCCGTTGCGCTCGACACGACGCCCGTCGAGCTCCTCTCCTTCGTGCCCGCCGACGCGCCCCCTGCCTGACTGCGTTCTCGCGACCGCGGTGCCCTGAGACGTCGACCAGGCCGAGCTGCGGGCCTGGCTCGAGGGCATGACGGGGCTCGACTACGCCTCCCGTCAGCGCTGGGCACAGGACCGTGTCCAGCGCCTCGAGATCCGTTCCCCGCGCGTGGAGGACCAGCTGCAGGCCGCGTACGAAGAGCTGCGCGACCTCGGCGAGCTGGCCGACCAGGAAACCGACGCGATGCCCGTGATCCGCCTCCACGACTGCATCCAGACCGGTGACTACGACCTCAGCCAGGTCAACGTCGCATTGGCCTATGCCGAGCAGCGGCTCGGGTGGCTGCAGGGGGAGTAGTTCGACCGTGCCGGCAGGGGATCCCATGCCAAGATCGGGGCATGGACATCGTCGCGCTGGTGATCTCGGCCCTATCCCTGGTCGTCGCCGGCGTCGGCACCTTCCAGGCGAACCGTCGGGCGAAAGAGGCGCTGGACGAGTCCCGGTCGGCGGCGGCCGATGCGCGCTGGTCCGCCGCGCAGGAGGCAGTGCAGCATCTGATCGGCTTCGATCCCACGGCCGAGCCTGTCGATCAGCGTCTCGTGAACCTCCGCATCGCCCTGATCGGTCTCGTGGATCATCTGGACGGATGGGAAGGCCTCGACGCCTGGCTGGAAGCAGAGCGGACGCTGGGCGCGACCTTCGCCCGCGAGCTGATGGACGCTGCCAGGCACGGCGACGGCGTCGAGCAGCGCGTGAACAACCTCATGCCCCTGATGAGCTGGGCCCAGGCGCTGAGCCACAACCTCCGGCGCTTCCGCTCCGTCGGGCACGACCGGCAGTCTCTGGCGGCCCTCGAGGCGAACGCGCTGGCCCTCGTCAAGGAGGTCCATGCACGCCACGGCTGGGAGCTGCCTCCGGCGACGAATCCTCGCCTGGAGGAGCTCGACAACTAGAGTCGGGAGCGGACCGGTGCACATGGCGTCCTCAGCCGTGGCGACGTCTGCGAGTGGCGGCACTCAAGAGGATAAGGATGCCGTTCCTAACCGTGGCGACGTGGTGGAGTTCCGGTTTAACGTATAGCGTTATTGACGTTCCCCGTTATAAATGGGTTCGTGATCAGATCGTTCGGCGACAAGGAGACCGAACGGTTGTGGCGCCGTGAGCGCGTGCGCTCGATCGATCCGAGGATCCATCGGGTCGCACTGCGCAAGCTTCGTCAGGTGGGATCAGCGGAGTCCCTCGATGACCTCCGCATCCCACCCGGCAACCGGCTCGAAGTGCTCAAGGGTGATCGGGCCGGGCAGCACAGCATCAGGATCAACGACGAGTGGCGGATCTGTTTCATGTGGACGGACGCCGGACCGGAGGAGGTGGAGATCGTTGACTACCACTGACAAGATTGCCCCGATCCACCCGGGAGAGGTCCTCATGGAGGACTTCATCGAGGGCTTCGGGATCACGCAGAACAAGCTCGCGGTCTCGATCGGAGTGCCACCCCGCCGGATCAACGAGATCGTGCACGGCAAGCGGGGGATCACTGCGGACACTGCGCTGCGGCTCGCGAAGTACTTCGGGACGTCGGCGGAGTTTTGGATCAACCTGCAGAGCCATTACGAGCTGGACCGTGCCGAGGAAATCGCTGGGGAGCAGATCGCGTCGATCACGCCGCTGGACGTGGCGTGACCATGCCGTCCTCGCCCGCTGATATCCAGGAGATGCGCGTTGGGATCTATCGCGGGGTGGTAGGCATTGAGAGCGGCCGCTGAGCGGCCCGCGCTGAATCCACGCTCATCGACCGGCGGATCGCCCGCGGGTCAGCCCGGTTTCGTCCAGGCGATCGTATGGCGGAAGCCGAGTCGGTGGCGCAGCTGCGCGCCCGGCATGACGTCAGCCAGTGCCGACCGCAACTCGCCGAACGTCACCTGCGGGTCGCGCACCGGAAACGGCTCCCGGTCAGGAGGCTCCGGCGCGGCCCAGGGATGCTGCGCAAAGCCGATGATCGGGTTGGTCACCATCGACGCGACCTCCCAGGCGTGGTCGTTGACCGTTTCGGGGCGGGCCAGGCCGACGCACGCGAATCTGCCTGCTGGGCGCAGGATTTCGCGCACTTGCAGCAGCGCCGTGCGGAGGTCGAGGTGGTGCAGGACTGCGATCATCGTCACGAGGTCGGCGCTTTCGGCGGGCATGTCGTCAAGTTGCGTCGCGTCGACCGTGACGTTGGGCAGACCCGCGCACCGTGCCGCGCTGACCCGGCGCATCTCGGCGTCGGCGTCGGTCCCGTGCACGCGCTCGAAGCGCTCGGCGAGCACGGCGAGGAGTTCACCGCGGCCGCACCCGACGTCCAGCGCATCCGCACGGAGATCAGGCAACTGTGTGGTGATCCAGGTGTGGAAAACGTCGTTGTGGCTCCACGGATGACGGTCATTCGCGCGGCGCAGCGCGCTTGTCGCCCAGGTGCTGTAGGCCGATTGCCCAATCCTGCGAATCACCATATTTGGCAGGCTCTTTCAGCGCAACGCCTCGGCCAGACCGAGCAGGATGCCCTCCGGCCCACGGACGTAACAGAGCCGGTAGACGTCCTCGAACCGGACGACCTCGGTGCTGACCAGCTCTGCGCCATACGGCTCGATGCGGGCGAGCGCGGTGTCCAGGTCATCGAGCTCGAACATCACCCGTAGGTAACCGAGTGCGTTGACCGGCGCCCGGCGGTGGTCGGCGACGACGGCGGGCTCGATGAAGCGCGACAGCTCCAGTCGACTGTGTCCGTCGGGTGTGCGCATCATTGCGATCTCGACGCGTTGGTCGCCCAATCCCGTTACCCGGCCTGCCCATTCGCCTTCGACCATCGTCTGGCCTTCGAGCTCGAGCCCAAGTGCCTCGAAGAACTTCACGGTCGTTGCGAGGTCCTCGACGACGATGCCGACGTTGTTCATGCGAATGGTCATGATGCCAGCGTATGGCGGCGCCGCCCCGCGCGGCGGCGTCGGAAGTCCGGCTACCGGCGTACAGCCAGGTGTGCTGTGGTGTGGGTATGACGAACGACACCTTCTCCCTCGCCGGTCACGACGTACGCCGCATGGGTTACGGCGCAATGCAGCTTCCCGGACCCGGCGTCATGGGGCCGCCGCGTGACCGGGACGCCGCACTCGCCGTGCTGCGGCGTGCGGTCGAGCTCGGCGTCAACCACATCGACACCGCCCAGTTCTACGGGCCCGACGTCGCCAACGAGCTGATCCGTGCGGCGTTGCACCCTTACCCCGACGACCTGGTGCTGGTCTCCAAGGTCGGTGCCCGCCGCGACGACGCCGGCGCGTGGCTACCCGCGCAGCGACCGGAGCAACTGCAGGACGACGTGCGGCAGAACCTGCGCGAGCTGGGAGTTGAGCGGCTCCCGGTGGTCAATCTGCGGGTGATGCCGCGCGAGGAGATCGCGGCGGAGGACTACGTGCCGCTCGACGAACAGCTGACGGCCATGCGGGAGCTCGTCGATCAGGGGCTCCTGGAGGCGTTCGGCGTCAGCAACGTGCCGCCGGAGCAGGCACGCGTCGCGATCGACGCCGGTGCCGTGTGCGTGCAGAACGCCTACAACCTGCTCTTCCGCGACGACGAAGCAACCCTGCAGCTGTGTGCCGAGCGAAGGATCGCCTACGTGCCGTTCTTCCCGCTCGGCTCAGCCTTCCCGAACATGCCGAAGGTGACCGAGGACAAGACCGTGCAGGCGGTCGCGGCCCGGCTCGGTGTCACCGCGTCGCAGGTCGGCCTCGCGTGGTTGCTGCAGCAGGCCGACAACGTGCTGCTGATCCCCGGCACCTCGTCGATCGCGCACCTGGAGGAGAACATCGCCGCCGCCCAGGTGCGGCTGACCGACGCCGACATCGCCGAGCTGGAGGGGCCGCTCGCCGACTAAGCCCCGCGGGCGCCGGCTCTACAGCCAGGGACCGAGGTCCAGGACCGCTCCGCCGCCGTCGACGCGCAGGCCGGACGTGCCACGGCCGGCGAGGTATGCCGCGACCGCCGCCACGTCACCGCTCACCTCGGCCGCGGTCTGATCCTCCGCGACCGGCGCGGTGACGACCGCGCCATCGTCGACCGACAGCGTCACCCGCGACGCTCCGTCCGGTGCCTTGGCGCTGCGCTGGGCGGCGATGTCTGCAATGAGGGCGGTCAGGAAATCGGCTGGCAGCGTTGCAAATTCACGCCCGGGTGCGAGGTCGACGGCGTGGACGAATACCTCCCGGCAACGCATCCACGGCACCTCCGATGCCGGGACCTCGCGGCCCTGCGCGGTGCGCACCGGCGCCCGCCAGTCGGCGTCGGGCAGCTCGCGGAGCCGGCCGAGGAGCACCGCGCCACGCTCGACCGTCAACGATCGCAACGCTGTTGGCGCCTCCTGCGAGAGCCGCTCGATGTCCGCGTTGCGCTGGTCGGTCGAGGAATACATCGGAGTCTCGACCCCGGTCAGCGCCCACGACGCCAGATTGCCGAGTGCGTCGGCGTTGGCGGCGACGTGCGCGACGATGTGCGCGTTCGTCCAGCCGGGAAGTCGGCTGGGCGCGGCGAAGTCGGCGTCGGACAGCGCGGAGACAGCCTGTTCGAAGAGCTCTTGGCCGCGCGTTGCCCACGGCAGTGTGGTGGCGACGGGCTCCGTCATACGGCTGCCTCTACCGCGTGGCAGGTGGAAGACCCGAGCCCGGTGATGGTGGTGGTGAGCACGTCCCCATTCTGCAGGTAGCGCGCGGGTTTGCGCGCGTGGCCGACACCGCCCGGGGTCCCGGTTGCGATCACGTCACCGGGCTGCAGGGTGATCATCGTCGAGATGTACTCGACCAGCCGCACCGGATCGAAGACCAGGTCGGCCGTGTCGGCCTTCTGCACGACCTCTCCATTCACCTCGCCCACCAGTGACAGCGCAGGGGTGGTGCCCCCGGGGAGTTCGTCAGGCGTCACCAGGTGCGGACCGAGCGGAGTGGTGGCCTCCCAGGTCTTTCCCTGCAGCCACATGGGCGAGCGATACTGCCAGTCGCGCATCGTGACGTCGTTGAGCACCGCGAAGCCGGCGATCGCATCCGACGCTTGTTGCGTTGTCGCGCGACGGACGTGGTCGCCGATCACGACCGCCAGCTCGGCTTCCCAATCGACTGCGCCGGACTCGGGCGGTAGCACGATTGCGTCCTCGGCTCCGATGAGACTCTCGGCATACTTGGCGAATAGCGTTGGAAATTCGGGGAGTTTGCGTCCCATCTCAAGGATGTGATTGCGATAGTTGAGGCCGACGCAGACGATCTTGCCCGGTCGGGTCACGACCGGCGCGTAGGCCACTGCTTCCGCGACGTATGGCGTGTCCGCCTGCTCCACCTGCGCGCGCCACCCAGGGCGTGACAGCACCTCCTCGAGCGTGTCGGACCCGAGGTCGACCAGGCGCCCGTCATCGACCCGGACGGCTCGGGTCGCCTGTTCGGCGGTGCGGACGGTTGCCATTTTCATCGCTTGTCATCCTCTGTCTCGGAACGAAATTGGTGCATTGCCAGGTGGATCGGTGCGTCGCTGAATCGGAAGAGATCGAGCGCGCCCGAGTCGGAGTCGTCCGCCGATGCCTCGGACACGATGGAGACCGGTTGCCACGACGGCACGACGAAGAGGTCGCCGCGGTTGACCGACCATTCGTGATCGCCGACCCGGACTCGGCCGGAACCGTCGAAGACCTGCCACACCGACGACCCGGTCTCACGACGGGGAGCAGTCTCGCCGCCGCGCCGGACGCGGTGCATCTCGGCCCGGATCGTCGGGAGCACGTCCCCGCCGGTCTGCGGATGCAGGTAACGCACGGCCGCGTGACCGGGTTCGACCGTGTGTGCCTCGCCCTGCGCCTCGAGCTCAAGTTGGGCGGCAAGCGCTGCGTCGGTGTGTTCCCAGCGGTAGGCGAGCAACGGAGTCGTGCCGGGTGAGTCCGCCGCGGCCACCGGCGCCAGCCCCGGATGTGCCCAAAGACGTTCGGACTTGGACCTTTCCGGAGTGGAACGGTCCTCCACACGGTCCCGCCCGAACTCGAAGAAGGTGCTCTCGACAAAGTGCGCATAGGGGATGTCGAGCCCGTCGATCCACGCCATCGGCGCGTCGCCCGGGTTGAAATGGGCGTGGAAGTTCCAACCCGCCTGGGGCAGGAAGTCCCCGCGCCGCATCGCCACCGGGTCATCACCGACGACCGTCCAGACACCTTGGCCCTCCACCACGAAGCGGAACGCATTCTGCGTGTGGCGGTGCTCCGGCGCCTCCTCGCCGGCGCCGAGGTACTGGATGGCCGCCCACAGGGTGGGGGTGGCGAACGGTCGGCCGCCGAGGCCGGGATTGGCCAAGGCAATCGCCCGGCGCTCTCCGCCGCGGCCGACCGGCACCAGGTCACCGGCCTGCTCGGCGAGCTGGTGCAGCGCCGACCATTCCCACCGGTGCGGCAGTGCACGAGAGGTCGGCGTGGTCGGCATCAGCTCACCGATCTCCGCCCACAGCGGCACGAGCAGCTCTCGCTCGAAGCCACGGTAGAGAGCGAGCAGGTCCTCGCTCGGAGCCGGCTGGTCCGGGGCGTCCGTCATCTCGATGCGGATGCCCCCGATGGTGTCAGTCATGCGGTAACTCCTGCGTTTGCGAAAATGGAAATCAATGGGCGACAACGGAGTCCAGCGGCTTGCGGGGCGTCACCGCAGAACGCACAGCGCGCGTGGTCACCGCGAGCAGCACCGCCGCAATGGCAGACGCCGCGGCGAACATCGCGATGTTCCCGCCGACGCCATACCCGCCGTCGATCAGCCACCCGCCGGCCTGCGGCGCGACGATCGCGCCCACGCGTCCGGCGCCCAGCGCGAAACCGAGCGCCGTGCCCCTGGCCAATGCCGGGTAGTGGTTGGTGATCGCGGCGATGATGAGGCACTGCGTGCCGTGGGTGCCGATGCCGGCGATCACCAGCGCGGCATACACCGGCGCGGCGCTGCCCGGGTACGTCAGCAGAAACGCCAGACCGATGGCCGCCGCCAGGGCGGCGACGGCGGCGCTGCGCAGTGCGCCGAACCGATCTCCGGCCCAGGCGGTCAACGCCGACCCGGCGACGGCGCCGAGGTTGAGCGCGAGCAGAAAGGTCAGTGGGTCGCCCAGGTCGAAGCGGCCATCGGGCCCCATGAGCTTCGGCAGCCACGTCCCCAGGCCGTACCACGCGAAAAGCGTTGCAATCGTTGCGCATGCGAAGAGCACGGAGGCGACGAGGTAGGGCGGTCGAAGGACCGCGCTGAGCGGTGCGACGGGGCCGGTGCCGACCGGGTCAGCCTCGCCGGTCAGCCCGAACTCCTGCTCGATGCGGTGCGCTTGCTCGGGCCGGCCGTGCACTCGCAGCCACGCCGGCGACTCCGGCAGGAGTGCGACGGCGGCCGGCAGCAGCACAACCAGCGCGAGGGCCGAGACGGCATACATCCCGCGCCACTCGATCGTCGGCATCGCCCACAGCCCGAGCAGCGCGGCAATCGAGCCGCCGATCGGCACGCCGGACATCATCGCCGTGGCGATGAGTGCGCGCCGTCCCTTCCCGACGAACTCCGCGGTGAGTGCGTTCGCAGTCGGGACCAGCCCGCCCAGGCCGATGCCCGCGACGAAGCGCAGGATGCCGAACGAGGTGGGGCCGCCGGCGAACGCACACAGCGTGGTGAATACCGAGAACCAGGCCGTGCAGGCAAGGATCATCCGGCGGCGGCCGAGCCGGTCGGCCAGCACGCCCGCCCCGAGGGCGCCGACCAGCATGCCGGCGAAGGCGAGACTGCCGATGGTGCCGGCTTGGCCGGCGGTCAGCTGCCAGCCGGGCTCGGCAAGCAGTTTCGGGATCGTCGTCCCGTAGACGATGAGGTCGTAACCGTCGAAGACGACGATCGACCAGCACAACACTGCGACCAGCAGTGTGGACCGGCGCTTGCCGGAGGTGACCTGTGTCATAGCGTTCGATGATTCAATGCGTTCCTCATCGAGGAACAGGACTTTCTGCCATGAAGAATCCACCGAGTTACGCGATCGCCAGCGTCGACCATGCTCTGCGACTGGCGGTGATGCTGCAGGTGGAGGGTCCACTCGGGGTGAGCGAGGCAGCAGAACGCCTCGGGGTGGCGCGGTCCACGGCGCACCGACTGCTGTCGATGCTTGCCTACCGCGACTTCGCCGTGCAGCGTCCGGACCGGCGGTATGCCGTGGGACCTGTGCTGGCAGTCGGTCATTCGTCGGATCGCTCTCGCACGGCGCGACTGCGGGCGGCGGCGATGCCGTGGCTGACCGCGTTGATGGAGGAGGTGCAGGAGTCGGCGAACGTGCAGGTCCTCGCCGGGGAGCACTGCCGCTTCGTGGGCGCGGTCGAATGCCGCCAGGCGCTGCGGGTGGGCGACCGGGAGGGTATGGCGTTTCCCGCCTACAAGGTGTCCGGTGGCAAGGTGCTGCTCGCGGCCATGTCCGCCGCGGAGCTCACCGCGTTATACAGCCCCGAACGCTTTGCCGACCGACCGGACGAGCTGCCCAATGTGGCCAGCCTCCGACAGGAGCTGGCGTGGGTCCGGCGGCGCGGCTACGCGATCAACATCGAGGGAGCAGAGAAAGGGGTGGTCGGCATCGGCCGCCCGCTTCGGCTCGGCACCGACCGTCCGGACGCGGCGGTCTGTGTGTCGCTGCCGACTGTGCGGTTCGACGACGAGCGCGTGCGGACGATCCTCGGGGCATTGGCTCGTGCCGCTGCCGGCATCGAGGCCGACTTTGCTGCGCAAAGCGCCGGTGATTTCATCGGGACGGCGGACGCATGACGAACATCGGTGTGTCGCGGCGGTATTCGTCGTAACCCGGGCGGCCCTCCATCGCCTTCTCCAGCAACCGCGCGCCGCTGCCCCAGACCAGCAGGCTCACCATGATGACCGGTGAGAACACGGTGAGGATGCCGGGCCCGGCGGCGCACGCCACGAGGTAGACGCCCACCCAGAAGCACGCGTCGCCGAAGTAGTTGGGATGGCGCGACCACGCCCACAGGCCGGTGTCCAGGATCGGCGGGCGAGGTTGCTGCTGCTTGTAGTTGGTCAGTTGCGCGTCGGCGACCGCCTCGATGACCAGCCCGGCGACCGCGACCACCACGCCCAGCACGGCGAGGACGACGAGCGCGCCGCCCGGGTCGGACGTCACCGCCACGACCTGGATCGGCGCCGAGACGACCCACTGGATCAGGCCCTGCAGGCCGAACACCCGCAGCCCGGTGGTGATCGTCGAATGCCCCTGCGCCATACGCAGATAGCGCGGGTCGTCACTGTCGTGCGATCGGCTCCGCCGGCCGATGTGTATGGCGAGGCGCGCCGCCCAGGCACAGACCACGAGCGCGACCGCGACCCGCCGCCATACGCCGCCGTGACCGGTGCCGAGCCCAAGCAGGGCGATGGCCGCGATGCCCGGGCCCCACACGACGTCGGCCACATCCCAACGGCCGACACGTCGGGACCAGCCGAAAGCGGCGAGCTGCACGAGCGCGATCAGGACGGCACTGGCCAGTGCCGTCCAGGCGAGATCAGGCACTCGGGTCGCTCCAGGCGGTGGGCCGGACCGCGGGTAGCCGGGAAGGTCCCGTGCGGCGTCTGACCGCGAGGATCTGATCGACGCCCATGCGACCCTGCTCGAAGGCCAGGAGGCCGCCGGCAAGGTAGAGCTCCCAGACTCGGACCACTTCCGGGTCGACGAGTTCTTCGATCTGCGAGCGGTTTTCGTCAAATCGACGCTGCCAGGACCGCACCGTCCAGGCGTAGTGCTCGCGCATGGCGTGCACGTCCCGCACCTCCAAACCAGCCGCCTCCAGCAACTCGATCGTGTCACCCACCGGCCGCATCGTCATGTCCGGTGCGATGAACGCTTCGATGAAGGGACCGCCGCCCGGGTGGCGGCCGCGGCGACTCATCTGCTGCACGAGCACTCGGGCATCGTCAGCCGCGGCGTCACGCAGCACCTTTGCGTAGCCCGGGTAGCCCTTGTCCCCGGCGTGCTCACCCATCTCCAGCGAGGCGACCGCGTCGTAGCGTCCCTGCACGTCGCGGTAGTCGCGCAGCTCGATCGTCACCTGGCCCTGCAGACCGCGCTCGTGAATGCGCTTGTCGATGAAGGCCTTTTGTTCCTCGGCGATGGTCACGCCGGTGACCTTTGCGCCATACCGCTCGGCGGCGTGGAGGGAGAGTGCACCCCATCCGCAGCCGATGTCGAGCAGGGTCATGCCGGGGCGCTGCTCAAGGCCGATCTTGCGACAGACCAGATCGAGCTTGTCGGTCTGGGCGGCCTCGAGCGGGTATGCCTCGGTTTCGGCCCCGTTGATGTCGCCGGCCGTGACGTAGGCGCACGAGTACGCCATGTGCCGATCGAGGATCAGCTCGTAGAACCTGCTGTCGACGTCGTAGTGATGACGGATGACATCGCGGTCACGGGTGCGCGAGTGCAGCCGTCCGCGCACCGCGATCTGGGTCTTCGGCGCCGCAAGAGGAGCGCCCACCGCGCCGGTCGTGAAGGCTGCGCGAAGGGCGTGCGGCAGACGGGACAAGAGCGTTCCTCGCCCTTCGAGGGCGCGAGCGGCGACGGTGCCCCAGGCGTGTCGCAGCGCGTCGGCGACGTTGCCCTCGACGTCCAGGTCGCCTGCGACATACGCCTGGGCCGCGCCGAGTTCGCCCGGATGCCAGAGCAATCGGCGCAGCGCATCCGGGCTGTTGAGACGCACGTGCGGTCCGTCGACGGCGCCCGCGGAGCTGCCGTCCCAGGCGGTCAACCGCACTGGAAGATCCCCTCCGACGATCGGGCGCAGCGCCTCGGCGAGCGTGCCGGCGACCTCGGTCGAGCCCGCGCTCATGCCGGGTCTGCTTCCCGCACGAAGGTCAGCTGGTGCACGTCGAGGTAACCGGCCCGGAAGCCGCCCTCGGAGTAGCGCAGATAGAAGTCCCACATCCGTCGAAAGGTGCGGTCGAAGCCGAGGTGCGTGAGTTCGTCGGCACGCGCATCGAATCGGCGTGCCCAGAGGTCGAGCGTGCGGGCGTAGGAGTCACCCATCGCGAGGTCGTCGATGATCCGCAGGCCGGCGCGACGAGCACTGTCCTCAATGAGCTCGAGCGACGGCAGAGCACCGCCGGGGAAGATGTACTTGTGGATCCAGGTATAGGTGTTCCGGGTTTGCGCCACCCGGTGATGCGGCATCACGATCGCCTGGACCGCCGCGCGACCACCCGGCCGCAGCACGCGTGCGATGCGGTCGAAGTAGGAGTCGAGGAAGTCCAGCCCCACCGCCTCGATCATCTCCACCGACACGACTGCGTCGAACTCGCCGGTCACCTCGCGGTAGTCGCTGAGGCTCACGTGCGCGCGGTCGTCCAGGCCCGTGCGCTCGAGGAGCTCGTTCGCCCATCGCTGCTGCTCGGTGGACAGCGTGATGCTGTCCACGATCGCACCTCGCTCAGCCGCACGAACGGCCAAACCACCCCAGCCGGAACCGATTTCGAGCATGCGCTTGCCGGTGCCCACCAATGCCTGGTCGAGCAGTCGGTCGATCTTGCGGCGCTGCGCGGTCGCCAGATGGTCGCTGGTGTCGAACAGCGCCGACGAGTAACTCATGGTCTCGTCGAGGAACGAGGCGAACAGGTCGTTGGACAGGTCGTAGTGTCGCTCGACGTTGCTGCGTGACTGCTCCGGCACCGGCCGGTCGCCGGCCGGTTGGCGCTTCAGCACGGCGGCACGGAACGCCTTCAACGGTGCCGGGACCAACTGCTCGACGCTCGACGCGAACTGGGCGATGAGTCCGGCCAGGTCGTCGCTGTCCCATTCACCTGCGAGGTAGGACTCGCCGAAGCCGATCAGGCCGCCGCTGCCGATCCTGCGAGCGAGCGCGGAGGGCTGGTGCACATACATGGTGGGTGCGGTGCCGGTGCGGTCGCCGCCGAGGACGGTGCCGTCGGGCATCATCACGCGAATCCCCAGCCGGGAGACGGCATGCCGGAAGATGCGCTCGGCGACGACGGTCGCGACGTCGGCGCGCAGGCCGCGTGGGACGCGGGCGACGTCGGGCCAGCGCACCGGGTCGACGAGGGATGACGGTGGGTTGAGCGCGGTGGTCATGACACCTCCTGGAGATGGCGGGATCGGGGTTGGACGGGAAGTCGTTTGGCCCAGAGGCGAATGCCCTGCAGCCGGATCCGGGCCGTGACCAGCTGTGCGGCAAGCACTTGGTGCGCGAGCAGGCTCACCCGTTCGGTGAGCGAGCGGGGGCGCTCCCCGCGCCAGGTCGCGACGAACGGGCGCTCACCCGGTCGGTGCAGCGTGATGCGGACGTCGAAGCCGTCGGCGTCCGGCGGCGGCACACTCATCGTGTAACTGCCTGACGTGTCGTTGAACGGTGAGACGTAGAGCCGCTTTTCGGCATGCGCGACGGAGCGGGCATCGGGCGTCACGACATATGCGTGGCGTTCGCCATAGGTGTTGCGCACCTCGGCGATCACCGCGATCGGCGACCCGTCAGCGGCGGTGCACCAGTAGAGCGTCAACGGGTCGAAGGCGTAACCAAAGGTGGCCGCGCCGCTGAGGGCGACGATCGTCGCATCCGACAGGTCCAGCCCGTGCGTGTGTCCGAAGGCGACCAGATTGGTGCGCCAATCGTCGCCGTCGCCGAGATGGTCCGCTGCCCGGAACCGCACGAAACCGCGCTGCCACCAGGGAAGCCCGGCATTCGGATCGCTGTCCAGCGGGATCACCCATGAGCAGGTCCGGTAGCTGAACTCGTGCCGGACCGGGCTGGTCCGAAGATGCCGCACGGACGCGAGGTATGCCGTGGTCACCAGGAACCTCCCAGCGCTTCCGCGGCCCGCAGCCCCGACAGCGCGCCGTCCTCGTGGAACCCCCAGCCGTGGTAGGCACCGGCGAAGGCGATGCGGGGTTCGCGGAGCAGCGGAAGCCGGGCCTGGGCAGCAACGAATTCATCGGTGTAGAGCGGGTGTTCGTAGGTCATGCGCGCGAGGACCGTCGCCGGGTCGACCCGGTCCTCTCCGCCGAGGGTGACCAGCACCCGCTGGTCTTCGGGCGACGGCAGCCGCATCAATCGCGTCAGGTCGTAGGACACCAGCACCCCATCGGCGGGCTTGCTCGGCAGCCGGTAGTTCCATGACGCGCGGGCGGCCGGCGCCGGCGGCAGCACCGAGCTGTCGGTGTGCAAAAGCGCCGGGTTGAGCGAGTAGCGCAGCGCAGCGAGCACCTGTGCCTGGTGAGGCGTCGGCGACTTCAGCATGGCCAGGGCCGCGGACGGATGGGTGGCCACCACGACAGCGCCGAAATCGTGTTCGGCATCGTCGGTCTGCACGGTGACGCTGTCGTCGCGCGGAGCGACTGCCCGGACCGGGGTGCTCAGCTGGATGTCGATGCGCGCATCGGCGAGCACCCGGTCGACATACGTCCGGGAGCCGCCGGCGATGGTGCGCCACGTCGGGGAACCGGTGACCGTCAGCATGCCGTGGTGTTGCAGGAACGTCAGCAGGCTGCGTGCGGGATAGGACAGCGCGTCCTGCGGCGAGCACGACCAGACGGCGGCGATGAGTGGGGTCGCGAAGTGCTCCCGGAAGGACTCCCCGAAGCGCAGGCCGGTCAGCCAGTCGCCGATGCTGGTCAGGTCGTCGTCGGCGGCATCGGCGAGGAAACTCGTTGCCGCACGATGAAATCGACGCACCTGCCACAGCATCCTCAGGTATGCCGGGCGCCGCACCGTGTGGGGGTCGGCCAGGATGCCGCGCACGCCCTGGCCACCGGCGTACTGCCATCCGGTGCGCTCGGAGAAGACCGACATGCTCATGTCGGTCGGCCGGGTCTCGACCGACAGGTCGCCCAGCAACCGCTGCAGAGTGGGGTAGGTGCGGTCGTTGTGCACGATGAAGCCGCTGTCGACCGGCACCGTCGTGCCGTCGGCCAGCCGGACATCGTGAGTGTGGGCGTGCCCACCGGCGCGGTCGTCGGCCTCGAAGACCGTCACCCGGCCGGATCTGGCGAGCACGTGTGCGGCGACCAGGCCGGACACGCCGCTTCCGATGACTGCGTAATGGGGTGGCACGCAAGTGGTTCGGAGCGCGCACCGGACCGGATGGGTGCTATCGAGCCAAGTCCCGGATGGCCGCGACCGCCGCGTTGTAGCCACACATGCCGTGCGCTCCCGCGCCGGGGGGCGTCGCGGCCGAGCTCAGGTAGACCCCGGGCGCACCTGTCGCGTAGGGGTCCGTGGTGAAGCGCGGCCGGAAGATGAGCTGCACCGGATCGTTCGCACCGGTGACGATGTCGCCGCCGACGTAATTGGCGTTGTGCTCGCTCATCCCGATCGCGGATCGCACCGCCTGCCCGCGGATCCGGGCCCGGAACCCGGGTGCGAACTCTTCGATCCGCGCGATGAGGGCGTTGGCTGCGTCGCCAGGGTAACCGGCCGGCACGTGTGCGTAGGCGTAGATCGGGTGCACGTTGCCCACGGATCGAGAAGGGTCGGCGAGATACTGCTGACCGACCAGGACGAAGGGCTTGTCCGGCATACGGCCACGAGCCGTATCACGTTCTGCGGCAACCATTTCCGGGACCGTCCCACCCAGGTGGACTGTCCCCGCACGGCGCGCGCCGTCATACGCCCAGGGCACACCGCCCTCCACGGCGAAGTCGACCTTGCACACGCCCGGACCGTGTCGGTATGACGTGTAGGCCCGGCGCACGCGAGCCGGCAGACGATCGCCCATGATCGCCACCGCGGCCCGCGGCGACGTGTCGAGCATGACGATGTCGGCATCGCCGACGTCCGCGAAGGAGGTGACCGTGCGGCCGGTCTCGAAGGCGACGTCGTGTTCGCTGCAGCGGAGCAGGATGGCGTCGCGGATCGCCGCGGATCCACCCTCGGCGACCGGCCAGCCGTAGGCGTGCGCGGCGGTGGTGAGAGCCACCCCGATCGCGGAGGAGGCGATGGAGGTGAGCGGCCGGAAGGCGTGTGCCGCCACGCCTGCGTAGAGCGCGGCCGCTTCCGGGCTGCGCAGCAGCCGGGCCAGCACGGTGGCGGGCAGGCCCGACAGCGCGCCGAACCGGGCCATCGCCAACGGGTGCTGCGGCAGGTGCAGCATCGGCTGAGTGAACTCGGCACTGATCCCGTCAAAGGCGCGCACCAGCGGTCCGAAGAGCCGTGACCATCGGGCGCCGCCGTCACCGAGCCCGGCCGCGGTCCGGCGCACCGATCGTTCGGCCACCGCGCCGGTCGCTCCGGCGAGCGGGTGCGCGAATTCGGCCGGGGCGAAGCGCCATACGAGCCCGGCGCCTTCCAGGTCGAAGCGATTGGCGAACTGCGAGCCGCGCGCCAACGGGTGGAAACCGCTGCACTCGTCGTGGACCACTCCGGGCAGGGTCAGCTCGGCGGACCGCACCCCTCCGCCAAGTTCGTCGGCGGCCTCGATGACGCGCACGGAGATTCCCTCGGCGGCCAGGGTAAGGGCGGCGGCGAGCCCGTTCGGTCCGCTGCCGACCACGACGGCCGTCGTCACCGCTGCTGGTCCAGTCGGCGGTCGCCGTTCCGCAAGGCGGGAAACACCTGCTCCGCAAGCAGGGGGGCGAGGTCGTCGGGGGTGAAATCGATTGATTGCCAACGGATCTCGGCGATCTCAGCGGATGCCCCTGCGATTGCCGTGGCCGGGTGCAGGTAGACGGTGCCGTGCACCTCGTGACCGGCTTCGTTCGCCGCCGGCGCCCGCCACTCTCCGAGCAGGGTGAGCAGCTCGGGGACGAGGACCGCGCCGACCTCCTCGGCCGTTTCGCGGATCGCGGCCGTTGCAGCGTCCTCACCTGGTTCGGGCTTGCCGCCGGGCAGTTGGAAGCGTTCGCTGCCGTGCTTGCGCACGGTGAGCACACGACCGCCGTCGTCCCGCAGGACGACGGCGCTCACGGTCACGGTGGGGACGGCCTTCATGTCAGGTCAAGGTCACCGACATGATCGGTTTGCTCGTCGGCTGCTGCGAACCACCGGCCGGTTCGACGGTGATGGCTGCGGCGCTTGCCCCGGTCACCGAACCATCCAGCACCGTGGCCTTGTCCGGCTCCAGCATCCCGGCACTGACCGGTTTGCCGCCGGAGATGAACCACGCCTGGTAGGTCTTGCCGGCCGGGGCCGGCGGCATGCCGCGCAGCGTGGCGACCGCCTTGCCGCGGCTTGCGGAGGCGACCACGACCAGCGAGCCGCCGTCGGCCGACGCGGTGGTGCTCCGGGCGTCCGGCGCCTGCTCGACCTGCTGCACCGCCGAGACCGGCGCCTTGTCCTGCTGCCACGGTTTGGTCGCGACCGTCACGCCGCCGGCAATCAGCACCAGCGCGGCCGCTGCGGCGAGCAACCATTGGCCGGGGCGGTTCCGTCGCCGGGGCGCGGCCCCCGCCGGCTCGACACGCGTCGGCCGGCCCTGCGCGGTCGGCGGATGCTGCGGAGTGCGCGCCGCCGCGGCGAGCACCGAATCACGCATGCTCGGAGGCGGGCTGACCGGCGTCGTCGACTCCCCGATCAGAGCCGTCGCATCCTGCAGCTCGGCAACCTCGGTGCGGCACTGCGCGCACTCACGCAGATGCTGGTCGGCGCGGCGGCGACCGACTTCGTCCAACGCATCCATTGCGTAGTCGAGGGTGTCGATGTGCTTGTCGTCGGTCATGATTCACCTCCCAGCGCGTCGCGCAGTCTGAGCAAGCCGTCACGGATCCGTGACTTGGCCGTGCCCAATGGTATGCCGAGGCGATCTGCCACCTCGGTGTGCGAAAGTCCTTCGAAATAGGCCAGTTCCACTGCCTCGCGTTGTCGGTCGGTCAGGGCGCCGATCGCGGACCGGACTCGGTCGGCACGCATCCGATCGTCCACCAGCTCCGCTGTCGAGTCGTATGACGGGGCATTCTGCTCCGCGCTGTAGGTCGTGTCCCGCCGGCGCGACGCGTCCACCGCACGCACCCGGTCGACTGCCTTGCGGTGGGCGATCGTGAACATCCACGACAGGGCCGACCCGCGGCTCGCGTCGAAGCTCGGGCTGCCCCGCCAGATCTCCAGGAACACCTCCTGGGTTACCTCTTCGGCCAGGGCCCGGTCGACGACCACGCGGCACACCAGACCGTGCAGCCGTGCGGCCGCCTCGTCATACAGCCGGGCGAAGGCGTGCTCGTCACCCTGTCCGACCTGCTGCAGCAGGTCGGACAGGGTGGGCGCCTCGCCGACGGACATGGCGTCCATTGTGGCGGGTGGGACACCCGTGACGAGCATTGAGGTCATGGCGTTTGTCGTTCGACCGGAGTTGCCGGGCTACTTGCCCATCAGCACGGTGTCGACGATGTAGACCGTGGCGTTGGCGGTCTGCACGTTGCCGCAGACGACCGCCGAGTTGCCGTCGACCTTGAAGTTCTCGCCGGAGCCGGTGACGGTCACGTTGGTGCCGGCGAGCGACTTGTGGCTGCCGGCCAGCTGCTGCGGGCTCAGGCGACCCTGCACCACGTGCCCGGTGAGCAGCTTGGTCAGCTTGGCCTTGTCGGCGAGGGTGGCGTCGAGGTCGGCCTTCGGGATCTTGGCGAAGGCCGAGTCGGCCGGGGCGAAGACGGTCAGCGCCGGTGCGCTGTTGAGGGTGTCGACCAGTCCGGCCTTCTTGACGGCGGCGGTCAGCGTCGACAGCGCCGGGTTGTTGGAGGCGGCCGTGGCGACCGGGTCCTGCGCCATACCGCTGAAGGAGCCCTTGCCGTCCTTCGGCACGGTGGAGCACGCCGGCCCAAAGGGCTTCGCGGCGTTTGCCGCGCCGCTGCCCATGCCCGACTCGCTGCCCATCGCCGAGGAGTCCATGCTGGACTCGCCGCCCATTGCGCTGGAGCTCATGCCCGAGCCCGAGTCGCTGGTCATCGGCGCGGAGCTCGTGGCCATCGGTGTGCCGGAGTCACTGCTCCCGGCGCCGCCAGAGCCGGACGATCCGCACGCGGTGAGCGAGGCGGCCAGCACCGTGGCGGCCGCGAGGGAGACTGTCGTGCGAGTCTTCATGATCAACTCCTGTTAGGTGTGAAGAATGCCTTTGGCTTGCGAACACTGGTGATTCGGTGCCGTATGACAATCGGATGGGTCCCGGCCGGTCGAATTCAGCCGACGGCGGTCGAATTCAGCCGACCAGGAAGACACGCTCCTCGATGCCGCTCGAGCCGGACGGGAAGACACCGGCGCGTGCGGCCGTCTGGATCATGTTGTCGCCGTAGATAACTCGCGCCCGGACGCTGTGCTGGCCAGGCTTGTTCGTCTCCCACGCGTAATACCACTGGCGCCAGTAGTCGACGTTGACGTCGGGGCCGAGCGATGCGGCGGTCCATGGGCCGCCGTCGATGCTCACCTGCACGGCGACGACTCCTCGTCGTTGTGCCCAGGCGGTGCCACCGATGAGTACCCGGCCAGGTTTCACGCTGGCCAATGCCGCCGGAACGTCAATGCGCGCAGTCGGTTTGATCTCGCCCTCGGTGGTCCAGCCGCGCTTGGTCCAATAGGCCTTGCGATCGGCATACGTGGTCACGGTCAGCTTCGTCACCCACTTCGTGCAACCGAGCATCCCGTAGAGGCCGGGGGTGATGAGCCGGGCCGGGAAACCGTGCGCGCGGGGGAGCGGTGCGCCGTTCATCCCGATTGCGAGCATGGCACCGCGGTCGTCGGTCATCGCACCGAGGGGAGTGCTGATGGTGAAGCCGTTGAAGGACGTGCTCAGCACCTGCAGGTCCGGCCTGTTCGGTTCCTTGACCCGTGCCTCGGCGAGCAGGTCCTTCAGCAGGACACCGCGCCAGGTGGCACCGCCGGCATACTTGCCGCCAACCGGGTTGCTGACGCAGGTGATGGTGATGTTGCGCTCGGTGAGCGGTCGACGCAACAGCTCCGAATAGCTGATGGTGTAAGGGTTTTCGACATCACCATCGATGGTCAGCTCCCAGTCGGATGCACTGAGGTTTGGCACCGACAGCTCGGTGTCGACGCGGTAGAACGACGAGTTGGGCGTGCGCAGCGGGGTGACTCCGGGGACGGTCCGATCAAGACCTGCGGGTAGTGCGGGCGCCGGCGCATCAGCAGCCGGCAGCTTGACGTCGATCGCCGATCGTGACGAGGTGATCGCCCGGCCACCCACGACACCCAACGTCGCCAGCGCCGCGGTGCCCCCGGTCGCCGCGACGAACGTGCGGCGACTGGCACCCGCTGACCCGGCCGGTCGGGCAGTGACCCGGAACAACCCGACCAGTGCAGCCAGCGAGACGACTCCGGCACAGACGGTCGGCAGCAGATCGCTCAGCGCCGCGAAAGGCCTTGCCAGCACTGCGTAGCCGGCGACCAGCAGCATGAGCACCTGCACCGCCACGCCGACCAGCAGGCGGCTGCGGGCGAGAAGTCCGGAGGCGATTGCGACGATCAGCACAGCCACCGTCACCGACGAAAGCAGGATCAGCTTGTCGTGCGTGCCGAAGTGCTCGATCGCCCAGTCCTTGACCGGGGTCGGCGTGCGGTCGATGACCTCCGAACCGACGGCAAGCACCGGCGACGTTGCCGGGTCACCGAGCGCGGCGACGACCCCGCCGGCAGCAAGACCGACCCCGACGGACAGCAGGCCGATGACTCCGGCGCGGAGCAGGGACGGGCGCTCATCGGTCATGCACGTGGTTCGACGCGCGACCGCCCTCGGATGGGTATGGCGCCGCTACTACCCCTCGTCGAGGGTGCCGAGACCGAGAACGCGCAGCGTGGTGTTGGCCATCTCGCGATGCCCGACCGCGTTGGGGTGGGTGTGGTCGTCCATCCAGGCGGTCGGCGCAGCCGTGCCATAGTGCGCCAGCCAGTGCCGCTCGTGATCGACCAGCGTGACATTCTTCGCCACGGCCAGCTCGCGCACCACTTCGGCGTATGCCGGGAGGTTCTCGCGGCGTGCGGCCGGCGCGTCCGGCATCACCGGCACGGGCGTGTGCAGCACGACCCGGGCACCCAGCGCTGCCGAAGTCTGGATGAGCGCCGTGAGCTCCCGGCGGAAGACGGGCAGGCCGGCGGCGCCGTCGAGCGCATCGTTGGTGCCGAACGACATGCTGACCACCGCAGGATCGAATCTGCCTACCAAGTGGTCGAATTCGCCGCGCACCTGCGCAGCGGTCCAACCCGAGACGCCGCTGTTGACCACGATGTCCGACAACCGGTCGAGCTCCCAGCGGACCCGCTCGTGGACGAGCTCGACCCATGACCGTGCACCGTGGGTGTGGAAGACACCCTGGGTGATGCTGTCGCCGGTGAAGACCCAGGTGGAACGCTCCGGCAGATCACGCAGGCGCATCGGCCGATCAGCCGAGCGCGGAGTCGACGGCGCCGACCACTCGCTCGTCGTCCGGGGTCACCGTCGGGCTGAAGCGCTGCAGCACGGTGCCGTCCGCGGAGATGACGAACTTCTCGAAATTCCACTGGATGTCGCCGGACTTGCCGGTCTCGTCGGCAGCCTGGGTCAGCTCGGCGTAGATCGGGTGCCGGTCGTCGCCGTTCACGTCGATCTTCTCGGTCATCGGGAACGTCACGCCATACGTCGCGCTGCAGAATTGCTCGATCTCGTCGGCGCTACCGGGCTCCTGGCCACCGAACTGGTTGCAGGGCAGCCCGACCACGGTGAATCCCTTGGCCTCGTAGTCCTTCTGGAGCTGTTCGAGCGCGGTGTATTGCGGAGTCAGGCCGCACTTGCTCGCGACGTTCACCAGCAGCGCGGGCTTGCCGCCGGTGATCTCGCCGAGCGTGGCGGATGTGCCGTCGAGACGGGCAATGGAGATGTCGAGGATGCTCATGCAGTCAATGTATGTCGCCACCGGGCCACGATGACCGGCGCACTACTAGCGTGGGTGACATGCGAGCACGTGAGCTGGCCAAGCCGTTCCCGACCGTCACGCTGGAGACCGACGCCCTGGTCGCGGCGGCGACGATGGGTGAGCGCGACTTACCCGGGCTGGTCGTCCTGGACAAGGAGGGCCGGCCGTTCACCGTGGTGCCGGCCTCCCAGGTGCTGCGTTTCGTCATACCGGGCTATGTGCAGGACGACCCGCACCTGGCCCGGGTGTATGACGAGGAGGCCGCCGACCGCTTCTGCCAGAAACTTGCCGCGGTCACCATCGGTGACATCATCGGCACCAAACGCCCGGACGACTACGACCACCTGCCGGTGGTCGACGCCGACGCGAAACTGGTCGAGGTCGCGGCAGTGATGGCGCGCAACCGCAGCCCGCTCGCTTTGGTGACCGAAGGTGACGAACCGGTCGGCGTGATCCGGATCGGCACCCTGCTGGGCAAGCTGCTACCGACCACCGCCGAGCAGGTGCCCGACGCGCTGCCGGACTACCCGGCGTCCTCGCCCGATCAGCCATGATCACCACGCTCGCGATCGTCGCCTTCCTGGCGGCGTACATCCTCATTGCCACTGAGCGCATCCACCGCGTCGCCGCCGCCTTCTGGGGCGCGGCCGCGATGGTTGTGCTCGGGCAGGTCACCAGCGAGTCGGCCTTCTTCAGTGAAGAGACCGGCATCGAGTGGAATGTCATCTTCCTGCTGCTCGGCATGATGATCCTGGTCGGCGTCATCAAGCAGACCGGTGCCTTCGAGTATCTCGCGATCTGGTCGGCAAAACGCGCACGGGGCAAGCCATTTCGGGTGATGGTGATGCTCGTGGTCATCACCGCGGTGGCGTCTGCGCTGCTCGACAACGTGACCACGGTGCTGCTCATCGCGCCGGTCACCCTGCTGGTCTGTGACCGCATCGGCGCGCCGGCGATCCCCTTCCTGATCAGTGAGGCGATGGCCTCCAACATCGGCGGCGCCGGCACACTCATCGGTGACCCGCCCAACATCATCATCGCCAGCCGGGCAGGACTGTCCTTCAACGACTTCCTGCTGCACATGCTGCCGATCGTCGTGGTGCTCCTGGTCGTCTTCATCGGGTTGATGAAGCTGATGTTCGGCAAGCAGCTGGTGTATGACGCCGAGCGCGCCGCCGATCTGATGCGCTTGTCGGAGAAGGAGGCGATCCACGACCGGCGGCTGCTGATCTCATCGGGCGTGATCCTCGCCGGAGTGATGGTCGGCTTCGTCACCCACTCGATCACCGGCCTCGACCCATCGATGGTCGCGTTGCTGGGTGCCGGTGCGGCGGTGGCGGTTTCGCGCCTTGAGCCGCGTGACTACCTCGCCGACGTCGAGTGGTCGACGCTCGCCTTCTTCGCCGGGCTCTTCGTCATGGTCGGCGGCCTGGTGCACACCGGGATCATCGCCGACATGGGCGACTGGCTCACCGACCGGCTGGGCACCAACTGGTTGCTCGGCTCGACGGTGCTGATCTGGATCTCGGGTGCCCTCTCGGCGATCGTCGACAACATCCCGTATGTCGCGACGATCAGCCCGCTGGTCGCCGACCTCACCCATGGGGCGAGCGGCGCCGGCCCCGAATCCCTGTGGTGGGCCTTGGCGCTCGGCGCCGACCTCGGCGGCAACGCCACCGCCGTCGGCGCCTCGGCGAACGTCGTGGTGATCGGCATCGCCGCCCGCAACGGGCACCGCATCTCGTTCTGGACCTTTACCAAGTACGGCCTGATCGTCGCGACCGTGACGATCGCCGTCGCCTGGGGCTATCTCGCGTTGCGCTACTTCGCGCTCGCCTGACCGGAGTAACCGGCAACCCTGACGGCGAGACCGACGGCTGACGGCGAGATCTCGCCGTCAGCCGTCGGAATGACCGTCAGGGTCGGAAGCGCCCGGGTCAGACGCCGGCGAGCTCGGGTCGCTCCTCGGGCAGGTCGCCGGACGGTTCGGCGACGTGGCCGGCAGCCCCGCGGCGCGGGCGGATCAGCAGGAGGGCGAGCAGACCGCCGACCAGGCCGAGCACCCCGGAGATCAGCGCGGTGAGGCGCAACCCGTCGACCGCCGCCAGGTGAATCGTGTGGTCCGCTGCCTGGCGCGCTGCAGCCGGCACCTGCGCGAGCACGAGTCCGGACTGCCCACCGGCCACCGCGTCGCCGGCTCGCGACGCGTCCGGCACGGACTGTGACGAGAGCACCGAGGTGATGCGCGCGGCGAAAACCGTGCCGAGCGCGGCGATCCCGAGCGCGAACCCGAGCTGGCGCGCGGTGTTGACCGCGCCCGCCGCCATACCGCCCTTGTGCATCGGCACCGCGGACATCGCGGTCGAGCTGAGCGTCGGTGCGGCAAGCCCGACGCCGATGCCGGACACCAGCAGGCCGGGCACCAGCGCGACCCAGGTGGCGCCCGCGCCGTTCAACTGCCAGGCGACCAACAAGCCGCCGACGCCGGTCAGTGCGATGCCGAGGCCGACCGCCAGCCAGTTGCGGCGGCCGTGCATCAGCCGGCCGACGCTGGCACTGGTCGCGAACGAGGCGCCGGCGAGCGGGAGCGAGGCCAGACCGGCCTCGACCGGAGACATGCCGCGCACCGACTGCATCCAGATCGAGGCGTAGGTCAGATAGGCGAATGCGCCTGCGGTCAGGACGAATCCGGCGATCAGCGAACCCACGAACGGCCCGTTGCGCAGCAGCCCGAGGTCGAACATCGGGTGCCGCAACCTCGCCTGGGCCACCACGAAGCCGATCAGCGCGAGCGCCGACAGGACGAACGAGCCGATCACCACGGCGTTGCCCCAGCCGTCCTCGTTGGCTCTGATCAGCGCGTAGGTGAGCGCACCCGCGAAGACCGTGAAGGTCGTCATGCCGACGAAGTCGAGCGGGGTCTTGTGCCGCTCGTCGCGCGCGAGCACCACGAAGCACAGCACGATCGCCGCGATCGCGAATGGCAGGTTGACGAAGAAGATCCAGCGCCAGGACAGGTGCTCGGTGAGCAGGCCGCCGGCGATCGGGCCGACCGCTGCGGCAGCACCCGAGACCGCACCCCAGATGCCGTATGCCGTGCCCCGGTCGCGTCCGTGATAGCTGGTGTTGAGCAGAGCGAACGTGGTGGCGAACATCGCGGCCGCACCGACGCCTTGCACCCCGCGGGCGGCGATCAGCACCGTGTCGTTGCCGGCCAGCCCGCTCGCCGCCGAGGCGAGTGCGAAGAGCGCGAGGCCCACGACATACGTGGCACGGTGACCGAGCCGGTCGGCCAGCGAACCGATGCCGAGCAGCAGCGCGGCAAGCACCAGCGCGTAGATGTCGACCACCCACTGCAGGGAGGTGAAGGTGGTGTGCAGACCGGATGCCATGTCGGGTAGCGCGACGTTCACGATCGTGACGTCGACGAGCAGCATGAGCGTGCCGGTGCAGATGGTGACCAGAGGCAGCCACTTGCGCATGACGGATCACACCTTTGCAAGAGAAGTAGCGAGGACATCGGTATGACGGTCGGCGACGCTGCTCATCGACATCCGATGCGAACGACTGCAAGTCTGCCGCGCTGCGGTGACAGCACCCAAGCCGGAGGCCAGGTCGCGTAGATTTCCGACATGACTGCGATGTCATCCGACAAATCCACCATCGTTGACGACCTCGACCTCCGGATCACCCACAGCTTGCAGGTCTCGCCGCGTGCTCCGTTCGCGTTGATCGGCACCGTGCTCGGGGTGTCCGAGCAAACCGTGGCCCGACGCTACCGGCGCCTGCGCGACGCCCGCGCGGTGCGGGTGGTCGGCTTGGTCGACCCGTCCGCGTTCGGCCAGCAGAACTGGAGCCTGCGGCTGGCCTGCCGGCCGGACGCCTCCGAGCAGATCGCCCGTGCGCTCGCCCGGCGCGACGACGTGCACTGGGTGGCGCTGCTGTCCGGCGGCACCGAGGTGGTCTGTGTGCTGCGAGCACGCAGCGCGCAAGAGCGCGACCACCTGCTGCTGCGGCAACTGCCCCGCACCGCCCAGATCGACTCGATCACCGCGTATGGCGTGCTGCACGTCTTCCGGGGCGGAATGATCCGCGACTGGCGGGTCGGCGGCAGTCTGCTCACTGCCGAGCAGGAGGCGCGACTGCTGGAGTCAGCGACCGCCCGAGACAACCGCCCCGCAAGCCTCACACCGGCCGACGAACCGATGCTGCAGGAGTTGCTGCGCAACGGCCGGGCGACCTACGCCGCGCTGCGCGCGACGGCGAACGACGGTCGCAGTGATGCCCAACTCCGACGCCGGGTCGAGGAACTCACCGCCGCCGGGGTGCTCACCTTCGACGTCGACGTGGACGACGCGCAATTCGGTCGGCCGGTGCGCGCCTACATGTCACTGACCGTCACCCCCGCGCAGCTGCAGGCGGTCGGTGACGCGCTGTCCGAGCACGACGCGGTGCGGTACGCCGCGGCAGTTACCGGACCGGCGAGCGTCGTTGCCAACACTGCCTTTTCGAGTGTGGACGACCTCTACCGTTTCGTCGCGGAGGACCTTGGGAAGCTCGATGGTGTCGCCCAGGTGCAGGTGCTGCCGATCAGCAAGGCGATCAAGCAGGGTGGCGCGTGTGCGACTGAGCCGGATCAGACGGCATGGCCGACGAGATGACCCACGCCATACGTGATGGCCATCGCGAGCACACCGCCGAGCACGTTGCGGATGATTGCCGGCCGGCTTGGTGCCTGGCCGAGGCGCGCGCTCACCGCACCGGTGACGATCAGCGCCACGATCACCGCGGCGAAACAGATCGGCACCCGCAGGCTCGGGGAGGGCAGCAGGATCGCGATTAGCGGGATCAGCGCACCCAGCGTGAACGACAGGAATGACGCGCCGGCCGCTTCCCACGGGTTGGTCAGCTCGTCCGGGTCGATCCCCAGCTCCGCCTCGGCATGCGCACCGAGCGCGTCGTGCGCGGTGAGCTGCACCGCCACCTGCCGGGCGAGGTCGGCGTCCAGCCCCTTCGCCTGGTAGATCTCGGTGAGCTCGTCGAGTTCCTCGTCCGGCAGCTCGCGCAGCTCGTAGCGCTCCTTGCGCAGCATGGCGCGTTCACTGTCACGCTGGGTGCTGACCGAGACGTATTCGCCTGCGGCCATTGACAATGCGCCGGCGACAAGACCAGCGATCCCGGCGATGGCGATGTTGCTGCGGTTGGTCGTCGCACCCGCGACACCGGCCACGATGCCCGCGACGCTGACGACGCCGTCGTTTGCGCCGAGCACCCCTGCCCGGAGCCAGTTCAGCCGACCGGACAGCGCATCGTCCTGCAGCTCGCCTTCGTGCGGTTGCCCCGTCATACCTCGACCTGTGCACCCACCTGGGCGGCCGACTCGGCGATGCGATGAGCAAGTTCGATGTCGAGCTGGGTGATGCCGTGCTCGCTGTGCGTCGACAGCGCCCAGTCGATGCGCGTGTAGGAAACCGCGAAGTCGGGATGGTGGTTCATCTGCTCCGCGTCGTCTGCGACACGGCGGATCAGATCGATCCCGGCAGGGAATGTCGGTGCGGTGTATGACGATCGGAGGCTCGCGTCATCGCGGGACCAGCCCGGCAGGTCGCGCAGTTGGCGCTCGATCTCCTCGTCGGTCAACAAGCGGCTCATGCGGTCAGCCTGGCCCGCGGCGGGCCGCCTGTCCACGAAGGACAGGCTTCCCGCACCGTGTGCGGTGCACTCGCGTGTGCCACGCTGTGCGGCGTGACAAGACGTGCCGTGGTCGGCGCAGCGATCGTCGACGACCTTCACCGGCCCGCCCGGCTGCTCGCGGCGCAGCGCGCCGAGCCGTCCGCGCTCGCCGGCGGATGGGAGCTGCCCGGTGGCAAGGTGGAAGAGGGGGAGGGACCGATCGACGCGCTGCACCGCGAGCTCCAGGAGGAGCTCGACGTGCGGGTGCGACTCGGCACGCCCGTGCCCGGCCCGCTCGTCGCCGACGGCAGGGCATGGCCGCTCGGCGCGGCATACGCGATGCAGGTGTGGTGGGCCGAAATCATTGATGGCACACCGAAGTTCGGGCCGGAGCACCAGGCGATCCGGTGGCTCACCCTCGATGAGCTGTATGACGTGGCATGGCTCACCGATGACCGCCCGATAGTGCGACAGCTCGAGAGCCGGCTCAGGCGCTGAGGTAGGCCAGCACTGCCAGCACCCGACGATTGTCATCTGCCGACACCGGCAGGTCGAGCTTGGTGAAGATCGCGTTGGTGTGCTTGCTGATCGCCTTCTCGGTGACGAAGAGTGCGGCGGCGATCGCCGCGTTGGAGCGGCCCTCGGCCATCAGCCCGAGCACCTCGCGCTCCCGCTCGGTGAGGCGGTCGACGGGACTGCCCTGGGTGCGACGGGCGAGCAGATTGCGCACCACGTCGGGGTCGAGCACGGTGCCGCCACTGGTGACCTGACGGACCGCGCTGACGAAGGCACCGACGTCCGATACCCGGTCCTTCAGCAGGTAGCCGACGCCGCCGTCCCCGTCCTCCAGCAGCTCTCGGGCATAGAGCTGCTCGACATACTGCGAGAGCACCACGACAGGTAGGCCAGGCAGCTCCCGCCGCGCTTCGATCGCCACCCGCAGGCCCTCATCGGTGAGGGTGGGAGGCATCCGGACGTCGACGACCGCAACGTCGGGGCGGTGCTCGCGCAGCGCCCGGGCGAGTGACGGAGCGTTGTCGACCGAGGCGACGACTTCGATCTGGTGGGCGCGCAGGATGCGTTCGAGCCCGTCGCGCAGTAGCGCATGATCCTCTCCGATCACCGCACGCACGGCACCTCCAGGTTGACCACCGTCGGTCCGCCGGTCGGACTCGACACCGACATCGTGCCGTCGAACACCGCCACGCGCGAGGCGACGCCCCGCAACCCGCTGCCCTCGGTCGATGCCCCACCGATGCCGTTGTCGCCGATCTCGATGTGTATCAGGTCATTTCGAGGTTGCATGGTGACCCAGGCAGCGGTGGCGCGAGAGTGCTTGCCGATGTTGGCCAGGCACTCGGCGACGCCGAAGTAGATTGCCGACTCCATCGGTGCGGGAAGGTCGGGCGCCTCGAGCTGCAACTCGAAGTCGACCGGCAGGTCGACCGCAAGCGCGCGGATCGCGTCGACGACCCCGCGGTCGGCGAGCACCGGTGGGTGGATGCCGCGCACGACCGACCGGATGTCCTGCAATGCGTCGCCGGCGTTGTCGCGCGCCTCGAGTAGGAGCTGCCTGGCGCCCTCGGGATCGCCGTCGACGAGTTCGGCGGCGAGGCCGAGGTTCATCCCGAGTGCCACCAGCCTGGCCTGCGCGCCGTCGTGCAGGTCGCGCTCGATGCGGCGTAGCTCGGCCGCAGCGGCGTCGGCGCCGCGGGCCCGGGAGATCGTCACTTCGTCGACCCGGCGTTGCAGACGGACCTGGCGGGAGGGGCCGAGAAGGTAGGCGTCGACGCCGAATCTCCAGCGTGCCAGGGGTTTTGCGGCATACCACCAGAGGGCGGAGCTGAGCACGATGTTGACGGCAGTGAAGACCAGGGCCTGTCCGGTGGTGTGAATGTGCAGCACGCCGAACGGCGTGCCGAACACATCCGGAAGACCCAGCCAGAGGAAGTACCACACGACCGACCAGAGCGGGTAGACCAACAGACTGAAGCTGAGCATCGACAGGAAGTGGCCGATGCTCACCGAGTAGAGCGCCCAGAGCAGGTCGCGCCAGCGGGTCGGATCGGTGGCCCAGCGTTGCACTCGGGCGATCGGTCCGAGGCCCTTGGCACCGGCATACTCCTGCACGACCGGTTCCCGCAGGACAGCTCGTGCCAGCGCCCGCTGCCCGGTTGCGACCAGCTGAAGTGCGGGTACGGCGACCAGCAACAGCAGGACACCGATGCCGACCGGTGAGGCGACGATGCCGACCACGGTCAGCGCCAGGAAGGCCAGCGTCGGCACCGAAAGCAGGATCGACACCCAGTGAGTGAGCGCGATGAGTGGCCGGCCGGCGGTGTGGTTCACGTGAGCCATCCTGTCCGAATATTCGCGGGAAGTCGGGCGGCTCAGCCCCACGACGCAGGTGGGGCTAACCCCACCAGCGATCGGGGTGCAAGCGGCACTGACATTGCAGCCACCCTGCCCAAGTCTGATGTATGCCGGCGAATCCGCCGGTGACAATCGGACCTCGAGGGAGGGCCCAGACGTGAAAAGGTCTGGTATCACACTGAATATCGCACGGTGGAGCGTGCGGCACCCCTGGCGTTCGCTGGGCGTGTGGCTGCTGCTGGTGGTCGCCGCAGTCGGACTCGGCGCGAGCATCTCGATGAAGACCACCACGGATGCCGACTACCGCACCGGGCAGTCCGGGACCGCGGCCCGCTGGATCGACCAAGCCGGGCTGAGCGCTCCGGACAGCGAGTACGTGCTGGTGCGCAGCGCCTCCGGCGGGGCGGTCGGCGGTGACGTCCGGGCCGCCGCCGACGCGCTGGGCCGGGAGGTCGCGCGCGACGCGCACGTGCGCAAGGTTGCGCCCGCGATCGTGGCGCCGGACGAGAAGTCCGTCCTGGTCGTTGCGACGATGAAGAAGGCGGCTGACGACGCCACGCCGGATGTCTCCGGTCTGGAGAAGGCCGTCGCCCAGGCGCAGGAACGAGCACCGAACCTGCGCTTCGTGCAGACCGGCGACACCTCGTTGAGCAACGCCATCAACGACCGGGTCGCGGCAGACCTCGGCTCGGCCGAGACGATCAGCCTGCCGGTCACGCTCGCGCTGATGCTGCTGGTCTTCGCCGCGCTGATCGCGGCCGGCATCCCGGTGCTGCTCGCGGTCACCAGTGTCTTCGCGACGATGGGCCTGATGGGCCCGATCTCGCTCATTGTGCCGATGGAGCCGACCGTCACCAGCATGATCCTGTTGATCGGTATGGCGGTGGGCGTCGACTACTCGCTGTTCTACCTCAAGCGCGAGCGACAGGAACGGCAGCGCGGTCACGACACTGTCGACGCCGTGGAAATCGCCGCAGCGACGTCCGGTCACTCGATCGTGGTGTCCGGATTTGCGGTCGCGGTCAGCATGGTCGGCCTGTATGTCGTGGGCGACGCCACCTTCAACTCGCTCGCCACGGGTGCCCTCCTGGTCGTCGTGATCGCGGTCTTCGGCTCGTTGACCGTGCTGCCGGCACTGCTGTCGCTGCTTGGTCACAAGGTGGACCGTCCGCGAATCCCGTTGCTGTGGCGCGTATCCGCGCGTATGCAGCCCGGTGCGATCAGCCGTCGACTGCTCGGGCCGGCGATGCGTCGTCCGGTGGTCGCGCTGGTGGCCGGCGTCGTCTTGCTGGCCGGGTTGGCCGCCCCTGCACTGGGCATGAAGCTGCTGACAAGCAGCCTCGACTCGCTGCCGCAGGATCTGCCGGCGGTGCAGGCGATGCAGCAGATCGGCACGAGCTACCCGGGGGACGGTCCGACTGCCGAGGTTGTGCTTCGCGGGGAGCCTGGTGCACTGCAGCAGGCGGTGAAAGCCGTTGAAACGAAGGCTGCTTCGACCGGTGACTGGAAGCAGGTCGCGGACCCGGTGCGGCAGTCGCCGGATGGTCGGACCGTGGTGCTCACCCTCGGCAGTGTCGCCGCGGAGGGTTCCTTCGCCGCGGGCGATGCGGTGCACCGGTTGCGCTCCGAAGTGCTGCCCCCCGTCATACCTGATGGTGGGGAGTGGGCGGTCGGGGGCGGGGTCGCCAGCAGCTACGACGAGATGCAGCAGCAGTCCGACGGACTGCCCAAGGTGTTGATCTTCGTGCTCGGCCTGACGTTACTGATGATGGCGGTGACTTTCCGCAGCGTGCTGATCGCGCTGCTCACCACCGCGCTCAACCTGCTCTCGCTCGGTGCGGCGTTCGGCGTGATAACGCTTGTCTTCCAACACGATTGGGCGGAGTCAGCGCTGGGCTTCAGCTCCACCGGCGGCATCATCTCCTGGATCCCGATCTTCCTGTTCGTGGTGCTGATGGGGTTGTCGATGGACTATCACGTCTTTGTGCTCAGCCGGGTCCGCGAATACGTCAAGGCGGGTGTGCCGCCACGGCTCGCGGTGCGGCAGGGTGTGCAGGAGACCGCAGGGGTGGTGACCAGCGCGGCCGTGGTGATGATCTCGGTCTTCGCGCTCTTCGCGACGCTGTCGATGACCGAGATGAAGGAGATGGGCGTCGGTCTGTCAGTGGCGATCGCGTTGGACGCCACCGTCGTCCGGCTGGTCGTGCTGCCGTCCGCTCTTGCCCTGCTCGGCCGGGCGGCATGGTGGCCGTCGCGCGCCGTGCACCGCCCGGAGCAGCAAGTGCAGCCGTCGGAGCAGCCGCCCGCGCTGACGACCACCGCCTGATGCATTGACGGATCGGGGCGTTGTGCCTAATGCACGCCCATCCGGGCGGCCCGACCGATCAGACGCCGGGCGGGCGTGCGTCCGGGAACGGGTCGGCGCCCGGGGCCCCGTCCTCGACGATGTCGGGGCGGGGCCGGTCGGCGTCCGGGTCGACGATCGTGGGCGTGACGCTGTGCGGCTGGAGCGCGCCGGACTGAATCTCCTCGGCGAAGTGACAGGCGACCCGGTGCGTTGCAGGCACCCCCTCGATCCGAACCTCACGCAACTGCGGCCGTTCGGTGTCGCACTTGGTCTCCTGCCGCCACGGGCACCGGGTGTGGAAACGGCAGCCGTTCGGAGGCGCAGCAGGGGAGGGCAGGTCGCCGGCCAGGATGATCCGCTCGCGCCGGTCCTCCACCTGCGGATCGGGGATCGGCACCGCCGACATGAGCGCCCGCGTGTAGGGGTGCAACGGCATGGCGTAGAGGTCGTCCGCGTCGGCCTCCTCGACGAGGGCACCGAGATACATCACGCCCACCCGATCGCTGATGTGGCGCACGACGGCCAGGTCGTGGGCGATCACCAGATAGGTCAGGCCGAATTGCTCCTGCACATCCTCCAGGAGGTTGATCACCTGGGCCTGCACCGAGACATCGAGGGCGCTCACCGGCTCGTCAGCGACGATCAGCTGCGGGTCGACCGACAGGGCACGGGCGATGCCGATGCGCTGCCGCTGGCCGCCGGAGAACTCGTGCGGGTACTTCTTCAATGCAGCCTCGGGAAGGCCCACCGCAGAAAGCAATTCGCGTAACCGGGCGTGCGCTGCGGTCTTGTCCTTGGTCAGCCCGTGTGCTCGCATCCCTTCCAGTAGCAGTGCCTCCACCGTCTGGCGCGGGTCCAGGCTGGACAACGGATCCTGGAAGACCATCTGCATGTTGCGCCGCTGCTTGCGCAGCGTCTCGCCCTTCAGGCTCGACAGGTCGGTGCCGTCGAAGGCGACGGTGCCGGCGGTCGGTTCTTCCAGGCGCAGCAACGCTCGGCCGAATGTCGACTTGCCGCAACCGGATTCACCGACGAGGCCGTAGGTCTCACCTCGATTGATCTGCAGCGTCATACCGTCGACGGCGTAGACGTAGCCGACGGTGCGGTCGAAGATCACGCCGCGTTTGATCGGGAAGTGCACCTTGACGTCCTGCGCGTCCAGCAGGATGTCGGCCGACCCGTCGGGCCGCTTCTTGTCGAGGATCGAAGTTTGCTCACTCATGGGTGGAGTCCGTTCCAGGCAGGATCGGGTGGTGGCAGCGCAGCAGGTGGTCCGGGATGCCGGTCGGGTCCGCTTCCAGAGCGGGCGACTGCTCACGGCAGATGGCGGTCGCGTTGGTGCATCGCGGGGCAAAGGCACAGCCGCCGGTCCACGGGATGTTGTCCGCCACCGAACCGGGTATGGCGTGCAGTGCGCCCGCACGCGTGCCGTCCAACCGGGGGATCGACCCCAGCAGGCCGTGCGTGTAGGGGTGCTCGGGACGGGCGAATATCTCGTGGCGAGAGGCGCTTTCGACGATACGCCCGGCATACATGACGTTGACCTCGTCGCACAGTCCGGCGACGACGCCGAGGTCGTGGGTGATCATGATGAGCGCGGTGCCGGAGTCGACCACGAGCTCGCGCAGCACCTCCAGGATCTGGGCCTGGATGGTGACGTCGAGCGCGGTGGTCGGTTCGTCGGCGATGAGCAGCCGCGGCTTGCACGCCAGCGCCATCGCGATGAGTGCGCGCTGCCGCATGCCGCCGGACAACTGGTGCGGATACTCCTTCAGCCGGCGAGCCGGGTCCGGGATGCCGACCCGGTCGAGCAGGAGTCGCGACTCCTGCATCGCCTGAGCCTTCTTCAGGCCCTGGTGGCGTTGCATGACCTCGGCGACCTGGACGCCGATCGGCACGACCGGGTTGAGCGAGGACAGCGGGTCCTGGAAGATCATCGCGATGTCCCGGCCGCGCCGGTCACTCATCTCGCGCTGATCCAGCGTCAGCAGATCGGTGCCGTCGAAGGTCGCCGACCCGGCGACCTTGTTGCCGCGGGCCGGCAGCAGGCCCATGATCGCCAGCGAGGTGACCGACTTGCCACAACCGGACTCGCCCACCAGGCCGATGGTCTGGCCGGGCCCCACGTCGAAGGACACGCCATCGACCGCGCGGAAGGTCGGTCGTCCCTTGCCGCCGAACTCGACGACCAGGTCGCGCACGGACAGCAGGCTGTCGCCGGCGCGCACCTCGGGCTCGTATGCCGCAGCACTCATCGGGGTCACCTCCTGGTCTTCGGGTCGAGGGCCTCACGCAGCGACTCACCCATCAGCGTGAAGCCGAATGCGACGACGACGATGCACGCCGCCGGCCAGAACGCCAGTCGCGGAGCGACGTCGAAGTAGTCCTGCGCCTTGCCAAGCATCTGACCCCATTCGGGCGAGGAGTCGTCAGGGTTGCCGAGGCCGAGGAAGCTCAGCGCGGCGGCGTCGATGATCGAGGTCGCGAGCACCAGCGTCGCCTGCACCAGGACCGGTCCCAGCGAGTTGGGCAGCATGTGGCGGAAGGTGATCGGGCCGCGTTTCACGCCGAGCGCCCGCGCGGCTAGCACGTGGTCGCTGGCCCGCTGGGCGAGCATCGAGCCGCGCAGCAATCGGGCGAAGATCGGCACCTGCACGACGCTGATCGCGACGATCAGGGTCCACTGTGACGGCCGGCCGAAGAGCGTCGCGACCGAGATCGCGAGCAGCAGCGACGGCAGTGACAGCATGACGTCGACCAGGCGCATCACCACCGTGTCGACCCAGCCGCCGAACGCGCCGGCCAGCGTGCCGAGCACGACCCCGCCGGCAAGGCCGGCAAGAGTCGCGCAGACGCCGACGATCAGCGTCTGCCGGGATCCGAGGATCAGGCGGGAGAGCAGATCGCGACCGGTTTGCCCGTCCGCGCCGAGCGGGAAGCCGTCCTGGCCGCCCGGGACCGGGTCATTCGGGGTGACCTGATTGAGCAGATAGCCGGTCTGCCCGTTGTGCGGCGCCAGCAGCGGCGCGAAGATCGCGATCAGCACGAACAGCACGGTGACCGCGAGGCCGACCAGGAAGACCGGGTTGCGCCGCAGCCGGCGCCAGGCACTGGCGATCAGGCTGACACCGCCGGTGTCGGCGACCTTGCCGGCGTCGGGCACGTCGGCCGAGGCGCCAGCCGCCTGCTCTGCCAGCTTGTCGATGCGGTCCTTCTTGCGTTGCATGGGATTCATCGCGCTCACCTCGTCCGAACGCGGGGGTCGATGACGGCGTACGCGAGGTCGACCAGCAGGTTGACGATCACATAGCCGAGGGCAGCCATCAGGATCAGCACTTGCAACACCGGGTAGTCGCGGGTGGTGAAGGCGGTGGCGAGGGCGTCACCGAGCCCGGGGAAGGCGAACACCGTCTCGGTGAGCACGGCGCCGGTGAGCAGGCCGCCGACCTGCAGACCGATGGTGGTGACCACGGGGAGCATTGCGTTGCGCAACACATGTCGGCCGCGAATCACTCTGCGGGACAGGCCTTTTGCCTCTGCCGTGCGCACGTAATCCTCGCCCAGCACGTCGAGCACGGACGCGCGGGTGATCCGGAAGATGATCGCGAAGGGGATCGTCGCCAGTGCGATCGCCGGCAGGATCAGGTGTTTGATCGCGTCCCACGAGGCGTCGTACTCGCGGGTGAGTAGGCCGTCGAGGACGTAGAAGTTGGTCACCCGGGTTGCGTTGAGATCGGCGCTTTGCCGTCCGGTCGGTGGCAACAGGTTCCACTCGATCGAGAAGAAGTACTTCAGCACGAAACCGAGGAAGAAGACCGGCACCGCGACACCGATGAGCGACAACACCACCGACCCGGTGTCGAGCAGGCCGCCGTGCCGCTTGGCCGCGAAGTAGCCGAGCGGTATGGCGGTGACCAGCGCGATGATGATCGCGAACACCGACAACTCGACGGTCGCGGGCAACCGCTGCCAGAAAAGGCTGAACGCGTCGGTGCCGGATTGCACGCCGGTCGACGTGCCGAAGTTGCCGTGGACCGCGTTGTCCAGGAAGCGCAGATATTGCACCGGGAGTGGGTCATCCAGGCCGAGCGTCTTGCGCATGGCGGCGCGGTTCTCGGGGGTGGCCCGCTCGCCGAGCATCGCGTCGACGGGGCCGCCCGGCAGCGAACGCAGCCAGGCGAAGAGGAGCAGCGACAGGACGAACATGACCAGCACGGCCTGCAAGAGTCGCCGCAGGATGTAGCGCAGCACGAAGGGTGGCTCCTACTTGGAAGGGGACTCCTCCGTCGGTGCCGGGACGGGCGTCACGGCACCGACGGAGAGCGGTCAGGCGACTACTTGTCGACCTTCGCGGTCCACAGGTGCTCGTCGGTCAGCGGACTCGGCGTCACGCCGGTCACCTTCTTGGAGAAGACGATTGCCGGCGGCGAGCTCGAGATCGGCAGGCCCGGCAGGTACTGCTCCATCACCTGCTTGTTGATCTGCTCGTACTTCGCAGTGCGAGCGGACTCGTCGACCATCGAGTCGGCGTCCGCCAGGTCCTTGACGAACTTCGCGCCCCACGGGTAGGCACCGACGCTCATCTGACCCTTCGGGTCGGAGAAGAAGCTGCCGAGGAAGTTGTCCGGGGTGTCGTAGTCGCCGGTCCAGCCCATCAGGTATGCCGAGGCCTTGCCGTTCTGCGTCTGGGTGACGTAACCACCGGCCCACGGCAGCGGCTTCGGGGTGACCTTGATGCCGACGGCCTCCCAGTTGGCCTTGATCGCGTTGAAGATCTTGTCCGGAGCCGGCATGTACGGCCGGGTGACCTCGGTCGGGTACCAGAGCGTGATCGACATACCGGACTTGCCCGCCTCGGACAGCAACTGCTTCGCCTTCGCCGGGTCGTACTTGTACGGCTGCAGTGAATCGTTGTATCCCGCAACGGTTTTCGGCATGAACTGGGTGGCGACGCTGGCGCCAGAGGGCAGCAGCGACTTCACCAGCTGGTCGCGGTTGATCGCGTAGTAGAGCGCCTGGCGGACCTTGAGGTCCTTCAGGTTGGGGTCGACCTGGGAGTTCAGGCCCAGGTAGAGGATGTTGAACGCCGGGCGGATCTCGAGGTTGTCGTCCTTCTTCAGCGACGGCCAGTCGACCGGGTTGGGCAGGTCGTAACCGTCGATCGTGCCGGCGGACAGGGCCTGCTTGCGGGCGGTCTCGTCCGGGATGATCTGGAAGACCAGCTTGGCGATCGTCGGCTTCTCGTCGCCGGCGTAGTCGTCGTTGCGCACCAGCGTGACCGTCTTGTTGGTCTTGTCGTACGACTGGAACTTCATCGGGCCGGTGCCGACCGGGTGGGCGTTGGCGTATGCCGGGTAGACGAAACCCTCGCCCTGCGCCTTGATGTCGTTGGCCTTGTACTTGTCCAGTGCGGTCGGCGACTGCATCGAGAATGCCGGCAGGCCGAGCAGCGCCGGGAACTTCGAGGTCGGCCGGGCGATCTTGATCTCGACGGTGGCGTCGTCCTTGGCGGTGCAGCCCTGGTAGAGCTCACCCTTGGCGCCGTTGTAGCCGCCCATATTGGTCAGCCAATACTCCGAGGCCTGCTGGCCGGCGGCGTTCTGGCTGTCCATCCGCTTGAAGTTCTTGCACACGGCGTCGGCGTTGAACGGTGTGCCGTCGGTGAATTTCACACCGGTCTTGAGCTTGAAGGTCCAGGTCTTACCGTCACTGGACGGGGTCCAGCTGGTGGCGAGCGCCGGCGCGACCTCCGCGGTGCCGGGTTTGAAGCCGGTCAGGCCCTGGAAGATCTGCCGGCTGACGCGGAAGGTCTCACCGTCGCTGGCGTAGAAGGGGTCGAGCGTGGCGGGGGCTCCCGCGGCGCCGAAGTTGAGCGTGGCGTTGGTGTTGCCTTTCGCGCCTCCCGACGCGTTGTTGTCGCTGCGCTTGGAGCTGGCGCAGGCGCTGAGGGTGAGCGCCGATGCCGCAATCAGCACAACTGCAGCCGTGGGCTTGGTGACGGCCATGCGTGGACCTTTCGGGCCGGGAAACAAATGTCGTGCGATGTTACCCAGGTCACAGCTCGTGCACGGCTGGTTGCCGGTTTACCTTGACCATCTCGAGATCTAAGACGGCCGTCGGCGGTCAGCGCGGCACCTGTGGCCGCCGCAGCAGGCGGGGGAGGAACGCCGCGCCGGGCTCGGCTTCGGAGCCATTGCCCGCACGATCGTCGGGGTTGGAGATCGAGCAGCGTTGCAAGGACAGGCATCCGCAGCCGATGCAGGAGTCCAGTCCGTCGCGAAGTTTCTCCAATGCCGCGATCTGCTCGTCCAATCGGCCGCGCCAGTGCGAGGTGATCCGCTGCCAGTCGGCCTTGGTGGGGGTGCGGCCTCCGGGGAGCATGTCGAGCTCGGTGCGGATCTCCTCAAGGGTCAGCCCGACATTCGCGGCCGCGCGGATGAACGCCAGCCGGCGCAGCACACTGCGCTCGAACCGCCGCTGGCCTCCCGCATTGCGGTCGGCGAAGATCAGACCTTGTGCCTCGTAGTAGCGCAAGGCGGACGCGGCGAAGCCACTGCGCTGAGCGACGGCGCCGACAGTCAACAGGTCGTGCTTATCCATTGCGAATCCTCGAATTTCAGGCCTTGACTTCAAGTTCACTTCAACTTGAAGGATGCCTACATCATCTTCGTCGAGGCAAGGAAACGCAATGGCTGACAACAAGGTCGCACTCGTCACGGGTGGCTCCTCGGGGCTCGGTCTGGAGCTCGTGCGGGCCCTCAGTGGGGACGGCTGGCACGTGATCACCGATGCCCGCCACGCCCAGCAGCTGTATGACGCCACGCGCGGTCTGCACGGTGTCGAAGTGGTGCCGGGAGACGTCACCGACGCGGCCCACAAGGCCTCGCTGCTCGGTGCCGTCCGGCGGCAGGGCCGGCTCGACCTGCTGGTGCACAACGCCAGCACGCTCGGTCCGACGCCGCTGCCCGCACTCGGCACGGTCACGGTCGCCGACCTGCAGGACGTTTGGCGCACCAACATCGGCGCGCCGCTGATCCTGACCGCCGACCTGCTGCCCACCCTGCTCGCCAGCGACGGCGTGCTGCTCTCGATCTCCTCCGACGCCGCCGTCGAGCACTACGAGGGCTGGGGTCTCTACGGCGCCTCGAAGGCCGGACTGGACCACATCACGCTCACCTTCGCAGCCGAGAACCCCGCACTGCACGCCTACGCCGTCGATCCGGGCGACATGCGCACCGCGATGCACCAGGCGGCCTTTCCGGAGCAGGACATCTCCGACCGGCCGTTGCCGCAGGAGATCGTGCCGCGGTTGCGATCGTTGTGGACCAATCGGCCGCCGTCCGGTCGCTACCGCGCGGCAGACCTGCCCGTCGGGGTGGCCGCGACGGCCGGGGTGACCGCATGACGACGCTCGACAGCCGGCCGGCCACGAGGTTTCAGGCGCCCCAGGGCGGGACCGCTCCGGCGCCGGCCGAGGCACGCGGTCTGGCGCGTGACCAGGTGCGGCTGCTGGTCGGCACCCGCGACGGCATCGAGCACGTGCGCTTCGGCGACCTGCCCGACCACCTCAGCGCGGGGGATCTGGTGGTGGTCAACAACTCCGCGACGATCGCCGGTCAGGTCGACGCCCGTCTCGCCGGGAGCGGGCCGGTCGTGCTGCACGTCGCGACCCCGCTCGACGACGGCACGTGGGTGGTCGAGGTGCGCTCCGCGCCGGATGCCGCCCGAGCCGTGCTCGACGCCCGCCCCGGCGACCATCTCGAGACGGGCGCACTTGTGTTGACGCTGCGTGCGCCATACCCCTTCGACTCCTCGCCGACCGGTGCGGGAAATCGGCTCTGGCAGGCCGAGGCCGACGGGGACCTCGCAGCGCACCTGCGTGCTGTCGGCCGCCCGATCAGCTATGGCTACCTCGACCGGAGCTACCCGCTGTCGGCATACCAGACCGTCTTCGCCACGGTGCCCGGTAGCGCCGAAATGCCCTCGGCTGCAAGACCGTTCACGCCCGAGGTCGTCACCCGGCTGGTCGCTGCCGGCGTCGGTGTTGCACCGATCACCCTGCACACCGCAGTGTCCTCCCAGGAAGCGGGAGAGGGGCCGCAGGCCGAGCGCTTCGAGGTGCCGGAGGCGACCGCCCGTCAGGTCAATGCGACCCGCGCCGCCGGCGGCCGCGTGGTCGCGGTCGGCACCACCGTCACGCGCGCGCTGGAGTCGGCGGTGACTCCTGGTGGGTGGGTCGCACCGGCATACGGATGGACCGAGCGGGTGGTCACCCCCGGCGATCCACCGCGCGTCGTCGACGGCCTGGTCACCGGCTGGCACGACCCGCAGGCGTCGCATCTGCTCCTCGTGGAGGCGGTCGCCGGCGCCGCCCTCACCCAGGCGGCGTATGACGCAGCGGTCGCCCACGCCTACCGCTGGCACGAATTCGGGGATGCCGCGTTGCTGCTCCCGTGAGCCGTGGTCATCCGCACTCCAAAACCCTGCGAAAATAGGGAGCATGTCTTTGAAGTCCCGTAGTGACGTGCGTAACGTCGCGATCGTTGCCCACGTCGACCACGGCAAGACCACCCTCGTGGACAAGATGCTCTGGCAGACCGGCTCCTTCGGGGAGCGGCAGACCGTCGAGACCACCGGCGAGCGAGTCATGGACTCCGGTGACCTCGAGCGCGAGAAGGGCATCACGATCCTCGCCAAGAACACCGCGATCTCCTACGACGGGCCGTCCTCTGACGGCAAGCCGGTGACCATCAACATCATCGACACCCCCGGCCACGCCGACTTCGGCGGCGAGGTGGAGCGCGGTCTGTCGATGGTCGACGGCGTCGTGCTGCTCGTCGACGCCAGTGAGGGCCCGTTGCCGCAGACCCGCTTCGTGCTGCGCAAGGCGCTCGCGGCCAAGATGCCGGTGATCCTGTGCATCAACAAGGTCGACCGCCCCGACTCCCGCATCGAGGAGGTCGAGGAAGAGACCTATGAGCTGTTCATGGATCTGCTCGACGACGCCGACGCCGATGCCGATCAGCTGGACTTCCCGGTGGTCTACGCGTCCGCGAAGGCCGGCGTCGCCTCCACGACCCGCCCGGCCAACGGCGGCCTGCCCGAGGGCAGCGACCTGGAGCCGCTCTTCAAGACGATCCTGGACACCATCCCGGCACCGACGTATGACGACCAGGCCCCGCTCCAGGCGCACGTGACCAACCTCGACTCCAGCAACTTCCTCGGCCGGCTCGCGCTGCTGCGCGTGCACAACGGCGAGATCAAGAAGAACCAGCAGGTCACCTGGTGCCGCCACGACGGTTCCCAGCGATCGGTCAAGATCACCGAGTTGCTGATGACCCAGGGCCTGGAGCGTCAGCCGGCCGACTCCGCCGGCCCCGGCGACATCATCGCCGTTGCGGGCATCCCCGAGATCACCATCGGCGAGACGCTGGCCGACCCGGGCAACCCGATCCCGTTGCCGCTCATCACCGTCGACGAGCCGGCCATCTCGATGACCATCGGCACCAACACCTCGCCGATGGCCGGCAAGGTGCGCGGGTCGAAGGTCACCGCGCGCCTGGTCAAGGACCGGCTCGACCGCGAGCTGATCGGTAACGTGTCGCTGCGCGTGCTGCCGACCGAGCGTCCCGATGCGTGGGAGGTGCAGGGCCGTGGCGAGCTCGCGCTCGCGATCCTGGTCGAGCAGATGCGCCGCGAGGGTTACGAGCTGACCGTCGGCAAGCCGCAGGTGGTCACCAAGGAGGTCGACGGCAAGCTGCAGGAGCCGGTCGAACACCTCACGATTGACACCCCCGAGGAGCACCTCGGCACGATCACCCAGATCCTGGCCGCCCGCAAGGGCCGGATGGAGCAGATGACCAACCACGGAACCGGTTGGGTCCGGATGGAATTCGTCGTCCCGTCACGGGGCCTCATCGGCTTCCGCACCGAGTTCCTGACCGAGACTCGCGGCACCGGCATCGCCCACCACGTGTTCTCCGGTTACGAGCCGTGGTTCGGCCCGATCGTCACCCGGCAGTCCGGTTCGCTGGTCGCCGACCGCTCCGGCGCGGTCACCTCCTACGCGATGGTCAACCTGCAGGAGCGCGGCACGCTCTTCGTCGAGCCAACCACCGAGGTCTACGAGGGCATGATCGTCGGGGAAAACTCCCGCGCCGACGACATGGACGTCAACATCACCAAGGAGAAGAAGCTCACCAACGTGCGCGCCTCGAGCGCGGACAACTTCGAGAAGATCTTCCCGCCGCGCAAGCTGTCGCTTGAGCAGAGCTTGGAGTTCTGCCGCGAGGACGAGTGTGTCGAGGTGACGCCTGAGGACGTGCGCATCCGCAAGGTAGTGCTCAACTCCGGTGAGCGCGCCCGTGCCGCTGCCCGTGCGCGGAGCTCCGCGAAGAGCTAACAATGCGAATGGTTTTCGTGCACGCGCACCCGGACGACGAGTCGCTGTGGACTGGGCTGGCGATCGCCCACCACGCGGCGCGCGGGGACGAGGTGCACGTGCTGACCGCCACCCTCGGCGAGGAGGGCGAGGTCATCCCACCGGAGTTGGCGCACCTGCAGCTGCCGGACGGCGAGCCCCGACCGGCCGACATCGCCGACCCGCTGGCCCAGGTGCGTCGCGACGAACTCGCCTGCGCCACCAAGGCATTGGGGGTCAGCTCGGCCACCGTGCTCGCCGACGGGGGCTACCGGGACTCGGGTATGGCGGGGACTCCGTCGGCCGAGCATCCGCGAGCACTCACCGGCGCCTCCGTGGACGAGGTGGCAGCAGCCATCGCCGGCCACCTGCGAGAGCTGGACGCCGACGTGGTCGTCAGTTACGACGCGCACGGTGGCTACGGCCACCCCGACCACATCCGCACGCACGACGCGACCCGGCTGGCGGTCGCCTCCATGGATGCCCCTCCGGCGCTGTATGCCGTTGTGACTCCTCGCAGTTGGGCGATCGAGGACCGGCGATGGCTCGCCGAGCACGTCGATCGCGAAGGAGTGATCGTGCCGTCACCGGACGAGGCGTTCCTGCCGAGCGTCGTCGACGACCAAGTCGTCACCCACACCATCGTCGACGAGGCCGCGCTGCCGGCGCAGGCGGCCGCGCTGGAGCAGCATCGCACCCAGGTCACCGTGTTCGACGGCTATTACACGCTGTCCAACGACGTCGCGACCCGCCTCGCCGCGCGCGAAGCGTTCGTGCGGCTGGACCCGGTGACCGGCGAGGTGGCAGAGGGGACCCCGTCGGCGCGCGAGCTGCGTCATACCGGATTGGAAGCATGAGCACCCGATGAGCCAAGCAGCGCAGGAGCCCGAACCGGTCGACCCTGACGCCTTCCGCCAGGTGATGGGGCGGTTGGTCACGGGCGTGACGGTCGTGACGACCAAGGCCGGCGGCCTCGACCACGCGATGACCGCCAACGCGGTGATGTCGGTGTCGCTGGAGCCGCTGCTGGTCGTGCTCAGTGTCGAGAAGGAGGCGCGGTTCCATGACGCCGTCCTGGAGTCCGGCGTCTGGGGGGTCAGCATCCTGCCCGAGTCGGCGCGTGCGGCCGCGGCCTGGCTGGCGACGCGCGGGAGGCCGCTGCACGGTCAGCTCGACCGAATTGCCCATCATCGCGGGGCGGTGACCGGGGTCGCGCTGCTCGATGACGCGCTCGGCACGCTCGAATGTCACACCTTCGACACGGTCGGCGCGGGAGATCATTCGCTGCTGATTGGCAACGTACGCTCGTTGACGATCACTGAACGGCCAGGTGACGCCCTGGTCTACTACCGGGGAGCGTTTGGGGTACAGCGTTGACGATCGACGAGGCGCAGGCGGGGGACGTCGTGTCCGAGGGCAAGCAGCCGGGCAAGCGGCGCGGCCTGCGCAAGGCGCTCTGGATCGGCGGACCGCTCGTGCTGCTGGCCGGCGCGTATGTCGGAGTGGCTGCCTGGCAGTCGGGCAAGATTCCGGACGGCACCAGTGTCGGCGGCGTCTCCGTCGGCGGTCTGGACAGGGCCGACGCCGGCGTCAAGCTGCGCGCCTCGACCAAGGCTCAGCTGGCCGAGCCGATCGACATCACCGCCGCAGGGCGAGACCTGTCGATCAATCCGGCGACCTCCGGCATCTCGATCGACACCTCGTCGGCGCTCGACGGCCTCACCGGCTTCTCGTTGAAGCCGTCGACCGTGTGGCAGCACCTGGCCGGTGGGGGACCACGTCGCGAATTGCCGGTGAAGTTCAACCAGCAGGCCCTGCAGCACGCCGTCGCTCAGGCCGGTGCGGTGATCAAGGGTTCGCCGGTCAACGGCTCGGTGAAGTACATCGGCGGCAAGGTCGTCACCAAGGAGTCCACGCCCGGCCGGGGCATCGACGCGGCCGCTGTCGCAACGCACATTTCCCAAGGGTGGCCCGGCAAGACGAGCTACGTTGCCGACCTCTCCGAGCAGCCGGCCCCGCTCACCGACGGCGAGATCGACCGCTACGTCAGTGCGGTTGCGAACCCGGCGATGTCAGCACCGATCAAGGTCGCGGTCGGGGACAAGTCCGCATCGCTCCAGCCGGCCGAGGTCTCCAACGTGCTGAGCACCGACTTCGACGGCAAGACCCTGCAGACGAAGGTGGACGAGACCGCGCTCACTGAGTTGCTCGACAGCAAGACGGCGGGGCTGGTCACGGCGCCGGTCAACGCCAAGCTCAGCGTGAAGGATGGGCAGACCTCCGTCATACCCGGTAAGGACGGGACCGTCGTCGAGACGGGCAACGCCGGCAAGCAGCTGATCGAGGCGTTGACGGCTGCCGACCGCACGATGAGTCTGCCCACCAAGGTCGCCAAACCGCAGGTGAGCGAGGCCGACCTGAAGAAGGTGACGATCGGCAACGAGCTGATGTCGGAGTTCGTCTCGCCGTTCCCGACCGGCGCATCCAACGCCGCCCGCACCGAGAACATCCGGGTGGGCCTCGCCCGGCTCAACGGCATCGTCGTGGCACCCGGTGAGACGTTCTCGCTGCTCGACACGCTGCGGCCGTTCACCAAGGCCAATGGGTATGTCGACGCGCCGACCTTGCAGGGCGGCATCGACGTACCCGGCATGGGCGGCGGCATCTCGCAGGTGTCGACGACGCTTTACAACGCCACCTTCTTCGCCGGGCTCAAATTGGTCGAGCACACCGCGCACACCTACTGGATCCCGCGCTATCCGATGGGCCGCGAGGCGACCATGTGGGACCCGACGATCGACAACAAGTGGACCAACGACTCCGGCCACCCGGTGCGCATCGAAGCCGGCATCGAGGGCGACGCCGCCGTGATCCGGCTCTACGGCACCAAGGTCTTCTCGGTCACCTCCTCGACCAGCGACCAGTTCGCGTTCGTCCAGCCCGGAAAGGCCAAGCACCTGACCGGCGACAAGTGCATCGCGCAACCGCCGCAGGAGGGCTTCAAGGTGACCGTCACCCGCGTGGTCAAGGACCGGGCCGGCAAGGTGGTCAAGGACGAGAGCGTCACCACCAAGTACGAGCCCGCAGTCCGCGTCACCTGCAACTGACCTCCCCGCCCGCCCCACCACCTGCATACCCACCCAGCTCCAACTCTGACGGCCTTTCCGACGGTTGACGGCGAGATCTCGCCGTCAACCGTCGGAAGCGCCGTCAGGGTCGTATCTACCTGCCGGAAAGACCGTCGGGCTCGCGCATGTCACTGCCGGTAAGGCCGCCACTCGCGATTGCCGGATCGCGTCAGGCCGGCGGCGGTCAGCACCTCGTACAGTCCCCGCCGATAGAGCGCATCCGTCCAGCACCAACGCGCGACGTCCTTGCCGGTGCGGCGCACTCGATCTTCGCGCTTCTTCTCCTTGATCACGATGGTCTCGCTCACGACGTCGCCTGCGTCACCGGTCGCGCGGTACTTCCGCTCGCCGTCGAACTCGCCGATCAGACCTTTCCAGCCGAAGTCACCTCGACCGAACGTGCCCGCGGAGTCGATGAGGTCGACCTGGAGCTCGGGCTGCGGGAAGCCGCCTTCGTACATCCGCGCCCGGCTCAACGACTCGCCAGGGGACTCGGCTCGGGGGTCGGCCAGCAGGTGGACGGTGAGGGCTGCTTTGCGGCCATACCCACGCCGGGGGATGGCGAGCGCCTCGTCGGCCAGTTCGTCGCTGGTGCACAACCCACTCCGGAGAGCCCAATCGCCAGCGGCGAATGCCGTGGCCAGGTCGCAGGTGCGAGCCAGATCGATCACGGTGCGCGCCGCCGACGTGACGGGAATGCGGCCGAACATCACCGGTTCGGGCACATTGCGCACTCGGTGACGCCTGATGAGCGCGCTGGACCCGGCAGCCGCTGAGTCCATGAGCACCTCGACCCGCTGCGGCCAGGCGCCGATGATCGGCATACCCCACGCGGCCGCAGCCGAGACGTGCGAAAGCATCGGTAGCGGTTCTCGCATCCGCTGCAGCGTCGCGAAGATCAGGGCGCGGTGTCGCTCGATCGGATGGAGGTCTGCCCAGCGGTCCGCGTCGACGTAGTCACCGGGCCGGATACGACGGAGCAGGCTGTCGGGCCGTCGTACGTCGCGCCACGGGATGAGTCCGCGGTGTAGCAGCTCCGCGGCGCTCGCGATCTCCGACTCTTTGATGGGCTCGCCGGTCATCCGCGCATGTTTGCACTCGGTCGCGTCGTGGCCCGGACTCTATCCACAGGCAGCTGGCATCCCTGCTGACCCTGACGGCCGTTCCGATGGTTGACGGTGAGATCTCGGCGTCAATCGTCGCAAGGACCGTCAGCGTCGCGAGGAGCGGCCGGAATCGCCGTCAGGGTCGGGGACGCCGGGGAGGAGAGGCAGGGGAGGAGCGGGCGTAGTGGTACTCGTGGTGGACCTCGAAACCGAGCGAGCGGTAGAGCGTGGTGGCGGGCTCGTTGTCGGCGCTCACCTGCAGGTAAAGCAGCCGCGAGCCGTGCTCGAGCGCATCGCGTGCGCTCGCCGCCAGCAGCGCCCGCGCGACGCCGCGTCGACGCACGTCTGCGCGGGTGTGCACGTCGAAGACGCCGCACCAGCCGGAGGAGTGCACCGTCCGCGCGTGGCCCACCACCTCCTCATTGATGTATGACGAGAGATACGCACCGTCCGGCACCAGCCGAAGCATCGCGCTCAGCGTCTCCCGGTGTGCGAGCGCCCGTGGCGACGCACCCGACCACCAGTCGGAGTCAGGTCGATCGGTCACCGAAATCGCAGCCGCACCAGTCGAATCCGACGCGATAGCCGAGGCGTCTGCGGTCATCACGAGCGTGCGCTGGAAGATCCGCCAGTCCTCGGCGGCGAGCAGTGCGCCGAGTGGGTCGCTCGTCGGGTCGGCACCGACCGGGCCGTAGAGCTGGAACAGTGCGGGAGCGTCACGCTCGGCATACCAGTCCGTCACCTGCTGCACGGCCAGGTCCAGCGGTGCACCCGGATCGCCAAGCGGCAGAGTCGAATTCGCCCGTCCGGTGTAGCCGTGTGCAGACCGCAACCACCAGTCGCCGACGTGTGAGGAGTCCAGCGGCGGCATGCCGACAGCCATCACTCGCTCCAGATCCGCAATGTCGATCGCGCGGTGCGGCCGACCCCGCCGTGCGGGTGCCGGAGGAAGTTCCTTGGCCGCCACCACCTCGGACGCCCGCACGGTGACCTCACCGCGCCGTGTCCGAATGGCGAACATTCCGTCCGCGATGTGTGCAAGCTCTCCCACTACATCTGTAAAGTGCGGCCCGCCGGGTGGCACCTCGTCCGCCGCCAGTCGCACTCGCAGCACGACCCGGGAGCCCGGGCGCAACCCCGCGAGTCGAGACTGGCTGAAGGGCTCGGGCTGCACGGCGGCATACTAGGCGAGCGTGTGCAACGTAGCCGGGCAGTCGCTTCGCGCCTGACCAGCTGCTTCGCACGTCATCGCTCGCATATCCGTCAAGCAGGAGGACCCGTTCGTCATGACCTACGTCATTGCACAGCCGTGCGTCGATGTGAAGGACAAGGCGTGCATCGAGGAATGCCCGGTCGACTGCATCTACGAGGGTGAGCGCAGCCTCTACATCCACCCCGACGAGTGCGTCGACTGCGGCGCCTGCGAGCCGGTCTGCCCGGTCGAGGCGATCTACTACGAGGACGACACCCCCGAGCAGTGGGCGGACTACTACAAGGCCAACGTCGAGTTCTTCGACGACCTGGGCAGCCCGGGCGGCGCGGCCAAGATGGGCGTCATCGCCAAGGACCACCCGCTGATCGCCGACCTGCCCCCGCAGAACCAAGAGTGACCTCGCGTGCCGGTCGCTGACCTGCCCGATTTTCCCTGGGACTCACTGGCCGGCGCGAAGGCGAAGGCCGCCGCGCATCCGGGCGGCATCGTCGACCTGTCGGTCGGCACCCCGGTCGACCCGACCCCGGCCATCCTGCAGGAGGCGCTCGCCGGCGCGGCCGACGCGCCGGGCTATCCCCAGGTGTGGGGCACCCCCGACCTGCGCGAGGCGGTCGCCAGTTGGTTCGCCCGACGGCGCAATGCGCCCGGTGTCGACCCGAACGGTGTCATGCCGACGATCGGCAGCAAGGAGTTGGTCGCCTGGCTGCCGACCCTGCTCGGCGTCGGCCCCGGCGACAGCGTCGGCTTCCCACAGCTCGCCTACCCGACGTATGACGTCGGCGCCCGCATCGCCGGGGCCACCCCCGAGCCGGCCGCAGGTCTGCTGCAGTACGGCCCGCGGGCGCCCAAGCTGTTGTGGCTCAACACCCCCGCCAACCCACACGGCCAGGTGCTCCCGGTCGACCATCTTGCGAAAGTCGTTGCCTGGGCTCGGGATCGGGGCGTCATCGTCGCCAGCGACGAGTGCTACGCCGAGCTCGACTGGAGAGAGGACGCCGACGGCCCGACCACGCCGAGCATCCTCGACGAGCGCGTCACGGGCGGGTCCCACGAGGGCCTGCTCGCGGTCTACTCCCTCTCCAAGCAGAGCAATCTGGCCGGTTATCGCGCGGCGTTCGTGGCCGGCGACCCGAAGCTGGTGCAGCAGCTGGTCCAGGTCCGCAAGCACGCCGGGATGATCGTGCCGTGGCCGGTGCAGCGGGTCATCAAGGCCGCGCTCGGCGACGACGCGCACGTCGCCGCCCAGAAGCAGCTGTATGCCGCGCACCGCGCTCAGCTGAGGGGCGCCCTGGAGCAGGCCGGCTGGCGCATCGATCACTCCGACGCGGGGCTCTATCTGTGGGCTACAGAAGGCAATTCGTGCCGCGAGAGCGTCGACCGGCTCGCAACTCTCGGCATACTTGCCGCCCCCGGCGACTTCTACGGAACGGCCGGGGCGCAGCATGTACGCATAGCGCTCACCGCAACGGACGAACGTATTGCCGCGGCGTCAAAGAGATTGGTTTCTTGACGCCGGGGTCGCCCCGAAGGGGCAGGTGACTCTGCGGTAACGTCGAAAGCGCTGACTTCTCCGGCATCGGAGCCGGTAACCACGAAGGACGGAAAGCACATGACTGACCAGGCGCCCGCCACCTTCACAACGGGTGACAAGACGCTCGAGTTCGGGGTGATCCCCGCGACTGAAGGCAACAACGGCTACGACATCTCGGCGCTGTTGAAGGAAACCGGCAACTCAACCCTGGACGTGGGTTTCGTCAACACCGCGTCCTGCGAGTCCGCCATCACCTACATCGACGGCGGCGCGGGCATCCTGCGCTACCGCGGTTACCCGATCGACCAGCTGGCCGAGGGCTCGACCTTCCTCGAGGTCTCCTACCTGCTGATCTACGGCGAGCTGCCCACCCAGGAGCAGCTGACGAACTTCACCGAGCGCATCCGGCGCCACACGATGCTGCACGAGGACCTCAAGGACCTGCTGGCGGCCTTCCCGCGTGACGCGCACCCGATGTCGGTGCTGTCCGCGGCGGTGTCCGCACTCGGCACGTTCTACCAGGACAGCCTGTCGATCACCGACAAGGACCAGATCGAGCTGTCCACCGTGCGCCTGCTCGCCAAGCTGCCGACGATTGCGGCATACGCGCACAAGAAGAGCCAGGGCCAGCCGACGCTCTACCCGGACAACAGCCTGGGTCTGGTCGAGAACTTCCTGCGGATGACCTTCGGCTTCCCCTCGGAGGACTACCAGGTCGACCCGGTCGTCGCCGACGCGCTCGACAAGCTCTTCATCCTGCACGCCGACCACGAGCAGAACTGCTCGACCTCGACCGTGCGCCTGGTCGGCTCCGGCCACGCCAACCTGTTCGCGTCGATCTCGGCCGGCATCCACGCGCTGTCCGGCCCGCTGCACGGCGGCGCCAACTCCGCGGTGCTGGAGATGCTCGACAACATCGAGAACCAGTTCGGCGGCGACGTCGACAAGTTCGTCGAGAAGGTCAAGAACAAGGAAGACGGCGTGAAGCTCATGGGCTTCGGGCACCGGGTCTACAAGAACTACGACCCGCGCGCCGCCATCGTGAAGAAGTCGGCCGACGCGGTGCTGAAGCAGATGGGCGTCAACGACCCGAAGCTCGACATGGCCATGCGCCTGGAGGAGATCGCGCTCTCCGACGACTACTTCGTCTCGCGCAAGCTCTACCCCAACGTCGACTTCTACACCGGCATCATCTACAAGGCGATGGGCTTCCCGACCGAGATGTTCACGGTGCTCTTCGCCATCGGTCGCCTGCCGGGCTGGATCGCCCAGTGGCGCGAGATGATGGAGGACCCGGCGACCAAGATCGGCCGTCCGCGACAGGTCTACATCGGTGAGACCGAGCGCAAGTATGTCGCCATGGGTGACCGCTGAGCGGCCCTGCTTTTAGAACGGAAGGCCCCGATTCCTTTGGGAATCGGGGCCTTTCGCATGCTCGCCGTTGCTCAGAGCGCCGGCCCGTAGCCGGAGCAGGCCGGCTTGAAGTCCGCCGGGCCGCCGCCGAGCGCGTTCATCGTCAGCTGCAGGGTGGGCTGATCCAGGAACAACCCGACGTGTCCGACCGGGTCGCTCGGGCAGAGGTTCTGCACCACGATGTTCTGTGCACCGGGCAGCGACTGGGTGGCGTATGGCGTCACGACCGCGTCCTTGGTGGTCTGGATGGTCACGTACTTCGGTCCCTGCGGCAGCGGGATCGCCGCCGTCCGGGTGTTGTATGCCGAGCCGACCTGCTGGTCGACCAGTGACGGGGCACCGAAGGCCTGGAAGCCGAGGTTGACAAAACCGAGCGCGCCGAACGCCTTGCCGAGGGTGGTCAGCCCGGACAGCGTCGTGCCGTTCGAGCTCTGGCCCCACCCGACATACGTGCCGACCTTGTTGCCGCCGTCGTGCAGTTTGAGGTAGTTGACGCCCATCGACCCGCCCTGGCTGTGCCCGACGATGTCGACCTTGGCAGCGCCGGTGGTGGCGCGCACCTTCTCGATGAACGCGGCGACCTCGTTGCCGGAGTCGGTTTCGCTCTTCATCCCGCCGATGCGGTCCGCGGAGAACCAGCTCATCCCGAAGTTGGTGGCGAAGACGCAGTAACCGGCGTTCTTCAGCATCGGCGAGAGCGCCACGAAGTTGGAGCCGATGTTGGCGAACGTGCCGGGCAGCAGCACGACCGGGTTCGGGTGGGCCGCGGACGGTTTGCAGCTCCAGTCGTTGGCGCCCGCGACGGTGCCGGGCGACAGGGTGTATCCGGCAGTGGCCTCGGGCAGGCCGCCGATCGGCAGGGGTGCCGCCTGGGCTGGTGCGGCGGCCGCGACGAACAGCGCGGTCGTGGCGCCGGTGCAGGCGAGTGCAGTCAGGGAGCGACGGGGGATGCGCATGAGTGACCCTTCATCGACGTGAGACAGGTCACTCCAGGTTAGCTACTTTTGGGTAAGTTGTGTCTCAATTGGGTGGCAGGCCAGTGAGGTGGGCGTCCGGCATGCGGCGAGCTTTACGCACGATTTGCCATTCTGAGTATTTCCTGGGAGTAGGCCGGTACATTTCGCTCATGACCCCCTTCACCCGCCGCATAGCGGTGACCGTTGCCATAACCGCGTCACTGGCGCTCGCGGGGTGCAATGGCGACACTGCAACGAACGATGGCGGCACCGTCACAAAGACCGTTACAGCAGGCGCCGCTCCGGAGTCAGCGGCGACCGACTCGTCCGAGAGTCCGATCGTCGAGGGTGCCGAGGACGGAGTCGTCGGTGCTTCGTCGGACTCGGCCTCGGGGACGGTGGATGCCGGTTCATCGGGGACCGTCGCATTTGGAGCGACTTACACATCACCTACTGGGCGCACTATCTCTATCGGAAAAGGAGCGCCCTACACGCCAGGCGAATCGGCTTATGTTGGAGACAACGTGCCCGCGGGCGCGAAGTATCGGAAGTTTGAGGTAACGCTCGTTAACAAGAGCGCTGCCCCATTCGACACCAATGACCTCTACTTCACAGCCACGGCGGGGGACCGCGAGGTGGGAATGGTGACGGACGTGGAGGCTGGTATCGACACGCCAACGTCTACGATGCTCCCAGGCCGCACCTTGAGGTTCTTCCTTGCGTATCCCGTCGTCGTCGGGCAACCGCTAACTATTGCGGTGAACACGGTCGATGGGCCGGTTGCTACCTGGGACGGTGTCACGAGCTGATTGCGCGACTGAGCGCTCCCGCTATTTCGGCTGCGCCAGGTCGATCCGCACGGCGTTGACGCCTGAGGTCGCCCGCTTGGCGTTCTGCCACTTCCAGCCGTCCTTGCCGCGGTGCCGTTCCCAGGCGCGGTCGCCGACGGTGACGGTCTGGATGCCGTCGGCGTCGGCGTGGGCGACCGCCCAGGAGGCGACTGCCCAGGCGGTCGCGGTGTTGGCGCCGGTGAAGGTGACCGAGCCATCGCCGGGACGCGCGACGAGCGCGCTCTGCGCCTGCAGTTCGGTGACGACCTGCGCCGGTGTCTTCGCCGACTTGGCGGGGTCGAGCCGGCAGCCCACACCCTCCGTGGCGGTCCCGGCCATCACCGCGGTGATCGTCTCGCCTTGCGTCTCGTGGTCGTTGTAGGCATCGGGATAGCCGCTGCGCTGCACCTCCTGCGCGGCGGCGCCGATGGACAGCGACTGCCACTCGGGGATCTTGGTCAGCGCGTTGTAGAACGAGCCGCTGGCGTAGATCGGGTCCTGGATCTGGTCCGCGGTGCCCCAGCCCTGGCTGGGGCGCTGCTGGAACAGCCCCAGTGAGTCGAGGTCGCCGTAGGTCAGGTTGCGCAGCTTCGACTCTTGCAGCGCGGTCGTCGTCGCGACGGTCGCCGCGCGGGCGGGCAGTCCCTTCTTGAAGACGCCGACGTCGACGATCGTCGAGGCGTTCGCCGTCTGCTCCGGATCCCACTGGTAGTCAAAGCCGTTCGCGACCACTTTGCACGAGGGCGAGCCGAAGTTGTTGACGAGGTGCTGGTATGCCGCGTAGCCGCCATACGCGATGCCGCCGACGATGGCGACCGGGATCAGGCACCCGAGGGTCCGGCGCACCGGACCGCGCGGCTTGTGTTCCTCGGCGACGTAGTCGTCGTCGCCGAAGCCGAGCGAGTCGGCCGGGTGCGGATCCTCCTCGTCGTAGTCGGCGTCGTCGTACTCGTAGTCCTCGGGGTAGTCGTCCGGGGCGTCTTCGGTGCGCGCGCCGTAGAGCCCGTCGAACTCTCGGTCCCCGGGGTTTCGGTTGCGGCGAAATGGCATGCGGCAGTGGTCAGTTCGCGTGCAGCTCGTCGTTCAGCGCGATCCCGTCGCCCTTGCGCTGACGGACCTCGACCACGCCGGTGGTGGAGTTGCGGATGAAGAGCATCGAGTCACCGCCGGACAGCTCCTGCGCCTTGACCACGCTGCCGTCCGGCCGGGTCACCTTGGTGCCGGCAGTGATGTAGAGCCCGGCCTCGACCACGCAGTCGTCACCCAGCGCGATGCCGATGCCGGCCTCGGCGCCGATCAGGCAGCGCTTGCCGATCGACACCCGCTCGGTGCCGCCACCGGAGAGCGTCCCCATGATCGACGCGCCGCCCCCGATGTCCGAACCGTCACCCACGACGACGCCCTGCACGATGCGGCCCTCGACCATCGAGGTGCCGAGGGTGCCGGCGTTGAAGTTGCAAAAGCCCTCGTGCATGACCGTCGTGCCTTCGGCAAGGTGCGCGCCCAGCCGGACCCGGTCGGCGTCGGCGATGCGCACGCCGCTCGGCACGACGTAGTCGGTCATCCGCGGGAACTTGTCGATGCCGAAGACCTGCACCGGGCCGTCCTGCTTCAGTCGCATCCGGGTGGTCTCGAATCCGTCGACGGCACAAGGGCCTTCGCTGGTCCACACCACGTTGGCCAGCTTGCCGAAGAGGCCGTCGAGGTTGATCGAGTTGGGCAGCACCAGCCGGTGGCTGAGCAGGTGCAGGCGCAGGTAGGCGTCGGACGCGTCGGCGGGCGCCGCGTCGAGATCGATGTCGGTGAGCACGACCCGGGTCTTCACCTCGCGCTGCGGGTAGTCGCGTGCGAGGGCGGCCAGTTCCGCCGGTTCGCCGTAGGGGTCGTCATCGGGAGCGGATCCCAGCACCGGTGTGGGGAACCAGGTGTCGAGGACCGTCCCGTCATACGTCTCGGTGGCGAGGCCGTAGCCCCAGGCGCGCCGTGGCGAAGAAGTCATGGGGCAAGCCTAGGTGACCCTGAGTATGACGCCGACGCGGCGCGCGTGAGGGGAACGTCATACGGGAGACTCGGGTGCATGGCAGACCTGGACCTGACCCGTGACGTCGTCGACCTCACCGCGGACGTGTGCGACATCGCGTCGGTGAGCAAGCACGAGCAGACGCTTGCCGACGCGGTCGAGAAGGCGCTGCGGGCGCTGCCGCACCTGCGGGTGGACCGCGACGGCAACACGGTCGTGGCCCGCACCGACCTCGGCCGCGACGAACGCGTGCTGCTCGCCGGGCACCTCGACACGGTCCCGCTGACCGATCCGCCCAACCTGCCCGTGCGCCGGGTCGACGGGATGCTCGTCGGGCGTGGCACCACGGACATGAAGGGCGGCGTCGCGGTGCAGCTCGCGCTCGCCGCGACCGTGCCCGAGCCGAGCCGCGACGTCACCTACGTCTTCTACGACTGCGAGGAGATCGAGGACGAATTCAACGGCCTCGGACGCATCGCGCGGGACCATCCGGACTGGCTCGCCGCAGACTTCGCGGTGCTGCTCGAGCCGACCGACGGCGGCATCGAGGGCGGTTGCAAGGGGACGTTGCGGGTCGACGTGTCGACCAAGGGCATCTCGGCCCATTCGGCGCGACCGTGGAACGGGCACAACGCGATTCACGATGCGGGGGAGATCCTGCAGCGGCTCTCGGCATACGAACCGGCGACCGTGACGGTCGACGGCCTGGACTATCACGAGGCCCTCAACGCGGTCGGCATCAGCGGCGGCATCGCCGGCAACGTCATCCCCGACCGCTGCACGGTGACGGTCAACTACCGCTTCGCACCGGACAAGAGCGGGCAGGAGGCGCTTGCGCACGTCCACACCGTCTTCACCGGGTATGACGTGAGCCTCGGCGACCTCGCGGACGGCGCCCGCCCCGGCCTCGACAAGCCCGCCGCGCAATCGTTCGTCGCCGCGCTCGATCTGCCGGTGACCGCAAAGGAGGGCTGGACCGATGTGGCGCGCTTCTCCACGCTCGGCGTGCCCGCGGTCAACTTCGGGCCCGGCGACCCCAACCTGGCGCACACCGACGACGAGCGGTGCCCGGAGCAGCAGATCACCGACGCCCTGACGGCCCTGCGTCGCTGGCTGAACCCGGCGTGAGAGGTTGGCACCGTGAGCGTTGAGCGGGGTACCTATCGCAAAGGGGCGACGTCACTGCGCGGTCGCCACGTGCCGAACACCACCACCGACCAGCGGCTGCTCGACCAGTCGCAGGACACCGACTGGGTGCACAGCGACCCGTGGCGGGTGATGCGCATCCAGGCCGAATTCGTCGAGGGCTTCGGCACGCTCGCCGAGCTCGGCCCGGCGGTCAGCGTCTTCGGATCGGCACGCATCAAACCGGACAGCGACTATTACGCCAAGGGCGTCGAGCTCGGCCGGCTACTGGTCGAGGCGGGCTACGCAGTGATCACCGGCGGAGGGCCGGGCGCGATGGAGGCGGCCAACAAGGGCGCCAGCGAGGCTGGCGGCACCAGCGTCGGCCTCGGCATCGAGCTGCCCTTCGAGGCCGGCCTCAACCCGTATGTCGACCTCGGCGTCAACTTCCGCTACTTCTTCGCCCGCAAGACGATGTTCGTCAAGTACGCCCAGGGTTACGTCGTGCTGCCCGGTGGTTTCGGCACGCTCGACGAGTTGTTCGAGGCGGTCACGCTCGCGCAGACGCAAAAGATCACCAGCTTCCCGATCGTGCTGCTCGGCAGGGCCTTCTGGGAGCCGATGATGACGTTCATCAGCGACACCCTGCTCGCGCAGGGGATGATCGGCGAGGCCGATCTGCACCGGCTGCAGGTCACCGACGAGCCCGCCGAGGCGGTCCGCCTGATCATCGGCGGCGGCGAAGGCCTCGGCGTCAGCCGCCCGGAGTGATGCTCGCGGCTGGATCGACGTCGGCGCTCGACTGACGCCGATCGACGTCGGCCGCCCTCGTCGTACGCTGTCCCTCGTGCTCGTCTTTCTCATCGCCCTGCTGCTGGTCGTGATCGGCCTGGTCGTCTTCGCGGTGCTCGGCCGGTTCGGCGCCCACCTCGAGGCGCCCACCTCGACGTCGCCGTTCGAGCCGCTGCCGCGCGGTGAGATCGGCGCCGACGACATCGACCAGGTGCGCTTCGACCAGACGCTCCGCGGCTACCGCATGAGCCAAGTCGACGAGGTGCTCGACCGGCTGCGCGCCGAGCTGAAGGCGCGCGACGAGGAGATCGCCGGCCTGCGGGCCGGCCGCACCGGTGGTCTTCCGGTGCGCGACTGACCCCGTGAAAGAGCTTGTCATCAGTGCAGATTCGAGTGCGTCGGTAGCGCGCCTCTGGCAGGTCGTCACCGACTGGGACGCCCACACGCGCGCCTTCCCACTGACCCGTATGACGGTGCTCGCCGGCGCGCCCGGTGTCGGTCAGCGGTTGGACGCAGTCACCGGGGTCGGGCCGCTGCGGCTGCACGACCCGATGACCGTGACGCGTTGGGATGCGCCGCAGGAGGCCGGGGCCCCAGGGGTTTTCGCCATCCGCAAGACCGGGCGGGTGCTCGGTGGAGGAGCAACGATCGAGGTGACACCGACGCCCCGCGGCTCGCGGCTGACCTGGCGCACCGACGCCGGACCGGCTGCCGCATGGATTCGCCGGCTGAGCGGGCCCGTTTCCCGGGTGTTCGGGCGGCCGGTCTACCGGCATGCCGTCACCCGACTCGTCGCGGAGGCGGACCATGGCTGACGCACCCCCTGACCCGGCGTCGCTCGTCGTCGGCGACGATGGCTTGGCGCGATGCGCCTGGGGAGCATCGACCGACGACTACCGCGTCTACCACGACACCGAGTGGGCAGTGCCGGTGCGCGGCGAGCAGGCACTCTACGAACGCATCACCCTGGAAGCCTTCCAGTCCGGGCTGTCCTGGCTGACGATCCTGCGCAAGCGCCCGGCCTTTCGAGCCGCCTTCGCGGGCTTCGACCCCGAGGTCGTCGCTCGGTATGACGACGCCGACCGCGAGCGACTCATGCACGACGCCGGCATCGTGCGCAACCGCCGCAAGATCGACGCGGCGATCACCAACGCCGCCGCTGTGCTGCGGCTGCGGGATGCCGGTGGCCTCGACGAACTCATCTGGTCGCACCGGCCGGCCGCCCACACCCGTCCCGCATCCTTTGCCGAAACACCTGCAACGACAAGCGAATCCGTCGCCCTGGCGAAGGCGCTCAAGAAGGCCGGTTTCGCGCACGTCGGGCCGACCACGATGTATGCCGCGATGCAGGCCTGCGGGATCGTCGATGATCACGTGGCTGGCTGCTTCCGGAGCGGCTCGTGAGCGTGCGTACCTCCCCGGCGCCGGCGCCAGAGGCCGCGGCCCCCGTCATACCTGCGTGGCTGCGGTGGCGCACTCGCCTCGCCCGGCTGGTCGACCAACGGCTGCTGCTCTGCGTAGCGGTCGCCTATCTGGTCTTTCGGCTGTTCTCGGCGATCGTCATGACGTTGGTGGCGCCGCACCAGGATCTCGGCTTCGTCTTCTACTCGACCGGTCGCCAGGACTACTGGGAGATGACCCACGTCTGGGACGGCCGGTGGTACCAGCGGATCGTCGAGGACGGCTATCCGTCGACGCTGCCGCTCGACCGCAACGGCAATGTCGCGCAGAACGCGTGGGCGTTCTACCCGATGTATCCGATGCTGGTTGCCGGGCTGATGTGGCTGACCGGCGGGTCGTTCGCGGTGGTCGGTTCGTTGTTGTCGCTGGTGCTCGGGCTGGTCGCCGCCCTCCTGATGGCAGTTCTCTTCCGCCGGCAGGTGGGTGCGGTCGCCGCGTTCGGCGCGGTGTGCGTCTACGCCGCGTCACCACCGTCGCCGGTGCTGCAAATGACCTACACCGAGTCGCTGGCGATGGTGCTGTTGCTGATCGCGCTGCTCGGCTTCCAGCGCCGCAACTGGTGGCTGGTGACGGTTGCGGCGCTGGCCTGCGGGGTGGCGCGCCCGATTGCGGTGCCGTTGGCGCTCGTCGGGCTGGTCGTGGTGTGGCAGCGCTGGCAGGAGCGGGTGGAGCAACCGATCGCCCGCCGCGAATGGCTCGGTATGGCGTCAGCCCTCGCCTCGTGCGGACTCTCCTGGGCGATCTGGCCGGTCATCGCGGGAGTGCGCACCGGCAGCTTCTCGGCATACACCGACACGATGGCGGCCTGGCGCGGCGGCGGCACGATCACCTATTTCGTGCCGTGGGCCGGCAACTTCGATCGGCTCTTCGGCCCGGTCGGAGCGGCCTTCGGGCTGATCGTGATGATCGGCGGATTCCTGGCACTGATGCTGGGTCCGTGGGCCGCCGGACTCGGCACCGTCATGCGCACCTGGGTGCTCGCCTACGGGCTGTACCTGCTGGCGGTCCTCGACGCGTGGACCAGCACCTATCGCTACCTGCTGCTGATGTTCCCGATCGCGATCGTGCTGATCGGTGCCGGCTGGCAGGACCGCGGCAAACGATTGTTCGTCGGCTGGCGCACAGCGATCTGGGTGGCGCTCGGTCTGGGCTGGCAGGTGTGGTGGTGTTGGACGCTGCTGGTGCTGACCCATATCGGGGGCGACCCGATTTGATCGCCCGCTAATCCACACATCGGACGCTCGGCCAGTTACGTTGGCGGTGTCGCGGCAGGGGGGCTGTCGTCCGAGGGGCTCGCAATACGGCGAGACGGATGTTCGCGTCTGGGGAGGCGCGTTCGCGGCGAAACACATTGTGAATGAGGGGAATTCGTCTGATGCCTTTGTACGGAATTGACATCAGCAACAACACCGGGGACATCGATCTGGCCGCCGTGCCCTACGACATCCTCGGGCTCAAGGCGACGGAGGGTCAGGGCTACCGTGACCAGTGGATGCCACGCCACTCCGACCTGAACCGCCGCACCAAGAACGCCGACGAGGTCTATTACCACTTCGTCTCGACCGGCAACACGGCCGAGCAGGAGGCGGCCAACTTCATCGAAACCGTCCGCGACCGGCTGCGGCCGCAGGACTGCATCTGCCTGGACTGGGAGGGCGCCGGCGTCGACAACGGTGTCGATTGGGCGCGCCGCTGGTGCCAGATCGTCGAGCCGGCGCTGGGCAAGCGTCCGTGGGTCTACGCACAGCAGTCCAACCTCGCGATGTTCGAGGGGACCGACATCGCCGAGAACAACCCGCTCTGGATCGCCAACTACGGCAGAACGCAGACGACCGGTGGGTATGACGACCGACCGGCTGTGCAGCCCAACGGTGCGCCCTTCCGGCGGGTGGTGGCCTGGCAGTTCACCGACAAGGGCCACCTCGACGGCTACTCGAGCACCCTCGACCTCGACGAGTTCTACGTCGAGCCCGGCCGGCTGATCGACTGGGCGGGCAACGTCGGCGGCGGCGAGCAACCGCAGCCGGTGCCCGAGGTCTCCGGCCGCATCGGGGAGCGGTGGCGTGAGCTCGGCGGCCCCAACTCGCCGCTCGGCAATCCGACCGGTGAGGAGGTCGCCACCCCACGCGGTGCGTGGCGGCAGTTCGAGCACGGCGTGATGATCTGGTCACCGGAGACGGACGCGCACCCCAACTATGGTGCGATCCGCGAGCGTTATGCCGACTACGACTACGAGAGCGGGTTGCTCGGGTATCCGATCAGCGACGAATACCAGATCAAGGAGGACGGCCGCTGGCAGGAGTTCGAGAACGGCGCCATCTACTGGTCGCCGGCCACCGAGGCGCACGCGGTGTACGGCCGGATCCGGGACCGCTGGGGTGAACTCGGTTGGGAGAACGGCGCTTTGGGCTACCCGACCTCGGACGAGTTCGACGGCAGCAAGCCCGGCGGGCGAGTGCAGCGATTCCAGGGCGGGGTCATGTACTGGACCCAGGCGGGCGACGCACATCCGGTGTGGGGTCTGATGCTCGAGCGCTACACCCAGGACGGCTGGGAAGGCGGCCGCTGGGGTTACCCGGTGAGCGACGAGCGCCGGACTGACGCCGGTTGGGAGCAGGACTTCGAGGGCGGCCGGATGGACGTCGCCGGCGGCACACCGCCACCCGCGCCCGCGCAGTACGTGCGGCCGGTGAAGGATCCGGCCAAGAACCCCATCGGCACCCCCTGGAAGCAGCCGGGCAGCCGGTGGCAGGCCGGTCACCACACCGGCATCGACATCGTCTGCCCGACCGGCACCCCGATCTACGCGACCATCGGCGGGGATGTCCGGGACCGGCCGTGGGGCGGGTCGTACGGCATCTTCGTGGTGATCAACGACGACGTCGACGGCTCCGACTGGGGCTACTGCCACCTGTCCCGCAAGGTGGTGAACGTCGGTCAGCGGGTGCAGACCGGCGAGCTGATCGGCTACTCGGGCGCGACCGGCAACGTCTCAGGTCCGCACCTGCACCTGGAGCGGCGCCCGCGCGGTGGCCAGTACGGGTCCGATCTGGACCCCAACCTCTGGCCGTGAGCCGGGTGAGCTGACGATCCGGCCGGCACAGCTTCGCGAGTGACGGCTCTGTCGGCGACTGACGGTCGGGAGCGACCGTCGGTCGGTGGGGGAGCCGTCACTCGCGGCGGGGTCTCAGCCCTGCTGGTCCGGGCCGTCGCCGTGCCGCGGCTGCGGCTGGCCGGGCAGTTGCACACCCTGCTGCGGGTATGCCGGGGGCGCGCCCTGGCCGAGCTGCGGCGGCTCGCCCTGCCCGATCTGCGGCTGGGCGGCCGTCGTCTCGGGGGAGCCTTCGGCCGGCCCGCCGCTGGACCGCTCGTCGGCCGGCGCCGGCTGGGCGGGAGCCGCGGGTGTCGCCGGAGACGCGGGTGACGGAGTCTCGGCCGCGCGCTTGGCCAACCGTCCGGCCAGGCTGTCCTGCTCGGGGTCGGCGGACTGGCGGGCGACCGCCTCGGCGTCGGCGACCGCCTTGGCGACCGCCGGGTCGCGCGTCAGCTTGAACCACTCGGCGACGTCCTCGTCCTCGACCGGCGCAAGGTCCTCCGACGGCGGCATCTCGTAACGGAAGGTGCCGTCCTCGCCCTTGGTCCCGAACGACTTGGCGAAGCCCTGCAACGCCGACCCGAAGTCGGTCGGCACCACCCACACCTTGCTCGCCTCGCCCTTGGCCATCTCGGGCAGCGTGCGCAGGTATTGGTAGGCGAGCAGCTCCGGCGTCGGCTTGCTGGCGCGAATCGCGTTGAAGGTCTTCTCGATCGCCTTGGCCTCACCCTGCGCCTGCAGGTACTGCGCGGCCCGGTCACCCTCGGCCCGCAACACCTGCGACTGCCGGTCGGCCTCGGCCGCCAGGATCGCGGCCTGTTTCGCACCCTCGGCCGCCAGGATCTGACTCTGCTTGTCACCCTCGGCCGACTTGATCGCGGCCTCCCGGTGGCCCTCGGCCGCCAGGATGGTCGCCCGCTTCTCGCGGTCGGCCTTCATCTGCTTCTCCATCGACTCCTGGATCGACGGCGGCGGGAAGATCGACTTCAGCTCGACACGGGCGACCCGCAGACCCCAGCGCCCGGTGGCCTCGTCCAGCACCCCGCGCAGCTGCGCGTTGATGGTCTCGCGGGAGGTGAGGGTCTCCTCCAGCGTCATACCGCCGACGACATTGCGCAGCGTGGTGGTGGTCAGCTGCTCGACACCGACGATGTAGTCGTTGATCTCGTAGACCGCGGCCCGCGGGTCCGTCACCTGGAAGTAGACGACGGTGTCGATGTTCACCGTCAGGTTGTCCTCGGTAATCACCGGTTGCGGCGGGAACGACACGACTCGTTCACGCAGGTCGACGCGGGCGCGCACCCGATCGATGAACGGCATCAGCAGCGTCAGCTGCCCCGACACGGTCTTGGTGTAACGCCCGAGTCGCTCGATCACCGCGGCTTCCGCCTGTGGGATCAGCGCTACGGACTTCACGACCACGACGATCACCAGGATCACCAGGATCGCGACGACGATCAGCACTGGTTCCATCTTCAATCTCCCCGTTTCACGACAGCGGTGGCGCCGTCGATGTCCTGGACGATCACGGTCTCGCCGGTGCGGAACGTGTCGTCCTCGTCGGCGGGTCTCGCCGACCAGATCTCACCGGCCAGCCGGATCTGGCCGCCGGTGTTGCCGAAGGCGGCGAGCACGGTCGCCTCCTCGCCGCGCAGCGCCTCGATGCCCATCCGCGTCCCGGGCGAGCGCAAAAGGTGGCGCTTGAGCACGGGTCGTACGCCGAGCACCAGCCCGACGGACACGATTGCGAAGATGACACCGGTGAGCCACAACGGCGCTCCGAGCCACGCGGCGAGTGCTGCCGCGAGCGCTCCGCCGCCCAGCATGAGCAGCACGAAATCCCCGCTGAGCGCTTCCGCTGCTGCCAGCAGAACCCCCGCGGCGAACCACACGATGGCTGCCATGGCGGCATTGTTTCATGGGCGACGTCACACCATTGATGTGACGGGTGGTGCGTTACCGACCCGTGAAGACCGGCTGCTCCTTGGCAAGAAAGGCATCGACCGCCGCCTTGTGGTCCGCGGTCGCCCCGGTCTCGTTCATCAGCTGGCCCTCATGGGCGAGCGACTCGGCGAGCGTGTGCGTCGCGGAGTATTCGACCGCGCGCCGGATCGCGCCGTACGCCCGGGTCGGCCCGGCAGCCAGCGCACCCGCGGTCTTGGCCACCTCCGCCGCGAACTCGCCGGCGGGTATGACGCGAGTCGCGATCCCGAGCTGCAGCGCCTCGTCCGCCTTCACGGTGCGCGGCATCAGCAGCAACTCCTTCGCCTTGGCGACGCCGACCAGTCGCGGCAGCCAGAACGACGACCCGGAGTCGCTGGAGAGGGCGATCCCCGCGAATGCCAGGTTGAAGCCGGCGGCGTCGCTGACCAGCCGCAGGTCGCAGGCGAAGGTGAACGCGGCCCCCGCGCCGGCCGCCACGCCGTTCACTGCCGCGATGACCGGCTTGTCCATCGTCGACAGCAACTCGACGATCGGGTTGTAGTGCTCGGCGACCGTGGTGAACAGACTGTCCGAACCCTTCGCCAGCAGCCCGACGTGCTCCTTCAAGTCCTGGCCCACGCAGAACGCCCGGCCCGTGCCGGTGAGTACGACGCACCGTGCCTCCGGGTCGCCGGCGACCTGCTGCAGGGCCGTGAGCAGCGCCTCCTTGGTGGCAATGTCGAGGGAGTTCATCGCATCGGGGCGGTTCAGCCGGACGGTCGCCACCCCCTCGGCGTACTCGACGACGACGGGCTGGTCGGTGGCGGCATCGGTCATGCGGGCTGACTCCTTGGTCCGAGGGCGTGCGCTTCGCCCGCCATTCTGCGCCATGCCGCGACGCGATCGGATCGGTGCAGGATTTCCCTACTCAGCGAAGTTGCTGAAATAATGAGCCAACTTGATGGCTGCATCGGCCGGGACACCCGGCATCCGAAACACCGCGTGGCAAAGATGCGGCCGCACGCTGACGCCGCGCGGGCGGAAGGGGAAGCAGCCATGGCGGCTATGAAGCCGAGGACCGGAGACGGCCCGCTCGAGGTCACCAAGGAAGGCCGCAGCATCCTGCTGCGCATGCCGCTCGAGGGTGGTGGCCGCCTGGTGGTCGAGATGAACGCCGAGGAAGCCCAGGCGCTCGGCGACGCGATCAAGGGTTGCATCGGCTGACCCGACCACCCGCGCACGTGAGCAACGGCCCCGCACCAGTCACTGGTGCGGGGCCGTTCTCGTCTTCGGTATGACGGGGCGACCGCAGTCAGCGGCGCACGGCGGCGAGCAGGCCGTCGCCGACCGGCAACAGGCTCGTCACCCACGCCGGGTCGTCGCGCAGTTGCTTACCCAGGTCCCGCAGCAACACGGTGGTCTCGTCGCGCACCGCCGGGTCGGCGACCTTGTCGTGCCACAGCATGTTGTCGATCACCAGCAGCCCACCCGGACGCAGCAGCTTATGGGCCGCTTCGACGTAGGCGGGGTAGTCGGGTTTGTGCGCGTCGACCAGCACCAGGTCGTAGCCGCCGTCGGCGAGGCGCGACATGACCTTCAACGCGTCACCGGTGATGATCCGGGTGCGCCCCGGTGCGACGCCGGCCTCGGCATACGCCTGTCGCGCGGCGCGCTGGTGCTCGGTCTTGACATCGATGGTGGTCAGCACGCCGTCGGCCGGCATGCCGTCCAGCAACCACAGGCCGGAGACGCCGGCTCCGGTGCCGACCTCGACGACCGCGCGCGCACCGACCGCAGCGGCGAGCATCCGCAGTGCCGGTCCGGTGCCGGCGCCGATCGGCGTCGCACCCAGTTCCTCACCGCGGCGACGCGCCTGCTCGACGATCTCTGGCTCGGGGACGAACTCTTCGGCATACCCCCAGGTCGCCGGTCGCATGGAAGACATGGCGACGAAACTAGACCCTCCGCGCCGCGCCGCGGGACGCGGGCGGCAATAGGGTGCGCCGCCGGCGGTAACGAATCGCCGACGCCGGACGTTCTACAGGCAACTCACCGGTTGGCAATGCCCGCGCACAGCGAACGCATAGCTTGATCGGTAAGGATGGCCTTTCCTGATGAGGTTTATTTACTTCGAGGTGAATCGCACGTCATGACCGATCAGCTGCTGCGGGGTGCAGTCAAGACCGAGGTGCCCGATGTGGCACCGCCCGGCTGGGAGCCGCCGACCTGGGAAGAGATCGTCACCGAGCACTCCGCTCGCGTCTACCGTCTCGCCTACCGGCTGACCGGCAACGTGCACGACGCCGAGGACCTGACCCACGACGTGTTCGTGCGGGTCTTCCGGTCGCTGCACTCCTACCGCCCGGGCACCTTCGAGGGCTGGCTGCACCGCATCACCACCAATGTGTTCCTGGACAAGATGCGCCGCAAGCAGCGCATCCGCTTCGACGCGCTCGCCGACGACGCCGCCGCGCGGCTGCCCAGTCGCGAGGGCAGCCCGGAGCAGGTGTATGCCGATGCGCACTTCGACGACGACGTGCAGCGCGCGCTCGACGCGCTCGCACCCGACTTCCGCGCCGCGGTCGTCCTGTGCGACATCGAGGGCCTGTCCTACGAGGAGATCGCTGCCACGCTGGACATCAAGCTCGGCACGGTGCGATCGCGCATTCACCGCGGTCGCGCCCAGTTGCGCGAAGCGCTCGCCCACCGCGCACCGGAGAACCGACCCGCCCGCACCCGCGCCGCGACCGGCGCACTGACGCTGTCCCCGGCGGCAGGCACCCGATGATCAGTTTCGGCAACCGGCAACAGCAACAACAGCATCTCGGCGATGCTGTCGCCGAGTATGTCGACGGCAACCTGAGCCCGGAGCAGGAGCACCGGGCCGACCTGCACCTGATGATCTGTGAGCACTGCCGGCACGCGGTGCAACAGGAGCGGGAGATCATCGCCCAACTGCGCTCGGTGCGCTTCGACTCCGGAGGCCACCAGCAGTTGATGGCCGGTCTGCTGTCGCTCGCGGCCGTCGAGCCGCAGGGGTCGGGCTCGGCCGCGGCTCCCGTCATACCGCCGCACCGGCCGGCGCCGGCGGTGGTGACCGCCAGTGCGCCCCCGCAGTACCAGTCGGCCCGTCGCTCGATGGCGTGCGCGCTCGTCGCGGTGGCGGGCTGCGTCGGGGTCGCGCTCGTCGCCTCGACCGCGACCGGTGCCGCCAGCGGCCCGGAGCCGACCCAGCTCGGCGGCGGCAACGCGCCGGCACGACTGGTGCGCCAGCTGCCCGCAGCCCCGGGCGAACCCACCCGACCGGCCACCCGTCCGAGCGACCCGCTGCCGCTGATCCAACAGGTTGCGGTGCGCGCCACTCCCTGACCTCGCCGAGTCGAGTTCGCCGGGCAAGGCCCCGGCTCGCAGGGGCGGGTGCGACAATCGTCGGCGGATCGGTAGTCCGCGCCGGCAGAAGGGGCATTGAGGCGACATGTTGGGCATCAGCGGATGGGAGTTTCTCATCCTCGCTGCGCTGGCCGCAGCCCTGATCGGACCGGAACGGCTGCCGGAGTACGTCGCAAAGCTGCGCGGTTACATCCGCCAGGTCCGCGACATGGCCGACGGGGCCAAGTCACAGTTGAAGGACCAGATGGGTCCGGAGTTCCAGGACGTCAACTGGCGCGCTTACGACCCGCGCCAGTACGACCCGCGCAAGATCGTGCGGGACGCGCTGTTCGACCCCGAGCCCGAGCCGGCCGCGACCGCGGACGCCGCCGGTGCGGCGACGCCGGCTGTCCCGGCGCTCGCACCGGCATACGACCCGCACAAGTTCGACCCGGACCGCGCGACGCCGTTCGACTACGACGCCACCTGACGCGCTTTCACCGATAAGGTGCGCGACGCGCCGCGTAATGCGTGATCGGCGGCGCGTCGCGCACCTTATCGGTGACTTTCGCTGGGGGGTTGGAGCGCTGGGAGGATGCGACGGGCGTATGCCGTCACTCAGCGGCCGGTCGGGGTGAGGCCGAGCGACCGGCCGGACAGTCCGCGGGCGCGGGTGCCGAGCCCCTTGGCGATGCCGCGCAGAGCGACGGCGGCGGGGGAGTCGGGGTTGCCGAGTACGACGGGAGTGCCGGCGTCGGCGCCCTCGCGCAGGGTCACGTCCAGCGGGATCTGACCGAGCAACTCGACCGGTACGCCGACCGACGTGGAGAGCGAGCGGGCGACCGCGCTGCCGCCCCCGCTGCCGAAGATCTCCTGGCGGGTGCCGTCCGGCAGCTCCAGCCAGGACATGTTCTCGATGACGCCGGCCACCCGCTGCTTGGTCTGCAGCGCAATCGCGCCGGCGCGCTCGGCGACCTCGGCCGCCGCCTGCTGCGGGGTGGTCACCACGAGGATCTCGGCGTTCGGGATCAACTGCGCGACCGAGATCGCGACGTCGCCGGTGCCGGGCGGCAGGTCGAGCAGCAGCACGTCCAGGTCACCCCAGAAGACGTCGGCGAGGAACTGCCGCAACGCACGATGCAGCATCGGCCCGCGCCATACGACCGGCTGGTTGCCGGGCACGAACATGCCGATCGAGATGACCTTCACGTCGTGGCTGTCCGGCGGCAGGATCATGTCGTCGACCTGGGTCGGACGCCGCTCGACACCGAGCATGCGCGGCACCGAGAAACCGTAGATGTCGGCGTCGACAACGCCGACCTTCAACCCCGAATCCGCAAGTGCGGCAGCGAGATTGACCGTCACCGACGACTTGCCGACGCCGCCCTTGCCGGACGCGACGGCGAAGACGCGGGTGAGCGAACCCGGCTTGGCGAACGGGATCTCCTTCTCGGCCTGGCCACCGCGCAACTGGTCCTTCAGCGCGGCCCGCTGCTCGTCGGACATCACCCCGAGGCGCACCTCGACCTCGGTGACGCCCTCCACCTTGCCGACCGCCTCGGTGGTGTCGGTCTGTAGGCGGGTCTTCATCGGACAACCGGCGATGGTGAGCAGCACGGTCACGGTGACCTTGCCGCCGTCGCTGATGTCGACCGACTCGACCATGTTGAGCTCGGTGATCGGTCGCTTGATCTCGGGGTCCTGGACGGTCGCGAGCGCGTCGCGGACAGCGTCCTCGGAGGGAATCGGCATGTCTTCCATGGTAGGTCGGCCGATCTCAGGCCTCTGCGCCGGCCGACCCCTCCGGCTCTGGATCGGAGCGCAGGTAACCACGGTCCTCCATCTCGTCCAGCAGCGAGCGCAGCTCGGAGCGCACGAAGTCCCGAGTCGCGGTGTCGCGCATCGCCAGCCGCAGCGACGCGACCTCGCGGGTCAGGAACTCGGTGTCGGCCAGGTTGCGTTCGTCGCGCGCCCGGTCGGCCTCGAGCGCGACCCGGTCGCGGTCGTCCTGCCGGTTCTGCGCGAGCAGGATGAGCGGAGCGGCATACGACGCCTGGGTCGAGAAGAACAGGTTGAGCAGGATGAACGGGTAGGGGTCCCACTGCAGCCCGAACAGGCCGATCAGATTGATCAGCACCCACACGATGACGAAGACCGTCATCCACACCAGGAACTGCGCGGTGCCCATGAACCGGGCGAAGTCCTCGGCGAATTTGCCGAAGGTCTCCGAGTCCATGGGTGTCTTCGGCAGCCAGCGGCGCCCCGCCTCGCGCGGTTGGTCCAGGCGGGTCTCCCGTCCGCGGCCGCGGCCCGTGCGGGACTGCTCCTCACGGTCGGCCATCAGACCGCTTTCCCGGTCGTCGCACCATCACCCGAGCGCACGTCGTGCCGGGCCTCGCGCCAGTCCTCCGGCAGGATGTGGTCGAGCACGTCGTCGACCGTCACCGCGCCGAGCAGGCGGCCGGGCTCGTCCACCACGGGCAGGCTGACCAGGTTGTATGTCGCGAGCATCCGGGTCACCTCGCCGAGCGGTGCGGAGTCGGCCACCGGCTCGATGGTCTTGTCCACGATCTGCCCGATCGCGGTATGTGGCGGCTCGCGCAGCAGCCGCTGGGTGTGCACGACGCCGATGAACCGGCCGGTCGGCGTCTCCAGCGGCGGCCGGCAGACGAAGACCGCCGACGCCAGCGCGGGCGCGAGCTCCTCCCGGCGTACGACGGCAAGCGCCTCGGCGATCGTCGCCTCCGGGCCGAGGATCACCGGCTCGGTGGTCATCAGGCCACCGGCGGTGTTCTCGTCATACGTCAGCAACCGGCGCAGCGGTGCCGCCTCGTCGGGCTCCATCAGTTGCAGCAGTTGCTCGGCTTGCTCGGACGGCAGATCGGACAACAGGTCCGCGGCGTCGTCCGGCTCCATCGCTTCCAGGACGTCTGCCGCGCGCTCGGTGTCCAGGCCGGCGAGGATTTCCACCTGGTCGTCGCCCGGCAACTCCTCCAGGACGTCGGCGAGCTTGTTGTCGTCCAGTGCGGCGGCCACTTCGGCGCGGCGCTTGGGGTTGAGGTCGTGGATGACCTCGGCCAGGTCGGCCACCCGCAGGTCGTCGTAGGTCTCCAGCAACCGTTCGGCGCTCTGTGCCGCCGCCTGCTGGTGCAGCCCGGTGACGTCGCGGGTATCGACCAGCATGGTGCGGCCGCTGCGGCGCCGGGTCAGCCGGGACATCGCGGAGGACGCGCCGATCTCCCGGACGAACACCTTGACCAGCACCCAGTCGCGACGTGCGTTCTGCTCGATCGCGACGTCCTCGACGACGCCGGTGAACTCCTCGCCGTCCGCTCTTACCTCGACCTGGCGGTCGAACAGCTCTGCCAGCACGAGGGTTTCGGAGGCACGTTGCTCGAAGCGGCGCATGTTGACCAGCCCGGTGGTGATCACCGCACCAGCGTCGATGCTGGTCACCCGCGTCATCGGCACGAAGACGCGGCGTTTGCCCGGCACCTCGGTGACCAGACCGATCGCGCGAGGCCAGTTGCCGGCGAAGGTCACGACGACGTCACGGACCCGGCCGACCCGATCGCCGAGCGGGTCCAAGACGGTGAGTCCGGCGATTCTGGCTACGAAGACGCGGCTGCTCACCAGCAAAGATTAGCCAGTGGCGACCGGAGTCTCGTCGTTGGCAGGCCGGTCGGGCGCCGGCTCGGTGAACCCGATTGCCCAGAGCGCGCATTCGGCCGCCCAGTGCTCCCGCAGCCCGGAGGGCGGGTTGTTCTGCCGCGCGGCGAGCAGCGCCGTCGCGGCCACCTCCCAGGGATCGCTGCCGGTCTCCAGGCGCACCGGCCACGCGTCGACCGGTCCCACGGCTGCGCGGGTGTCCTTGTCGCGCAGGATCACCCGCAGTGCAGCGGGCAGGTCCGGCACGTGTTGCTCGCCGGGGCCGCCCACGACATACGCCGTGTCGGCCGCCGCGGCATACCAGACCGGCAGCGTGCGTTCGTCCGGCAGCACCAGCCAGAGCACCTTCGACTTGGACAGCGCCTTCGACACCGCATCGGCCAGTGTGGGCATACCCCGACACTAACGGGCCGCCCCGGCGTACTGTCCGACGAAGCCAAGAAAAGCGGCGGCGGGTGCGAACCTTTCGGCCCGGTCGTGCGTCTAGTTGGTAGATCGGCCGGCTGTATGGCGAGGCCGGTGCCGCCGGGGAGGGGCTTCGCGCGGCGTACATCGCAAGAGGGGGAACGTCATGATTGAAGTCGGACGACGCCAGGTGATGGCCGGGGTTGCCGGGGCCGGTGCGCTCGGCGCGCTCAGCATTGCGACCGCCGGGAATGCCGAGGCGGCGACCCGGCCGACGATCTGGATCGGCAGCCGGGGCAGCAACGTCACCTACCTGCAACAGCGGCTCAACTACGTGGGCTACTGGTGCGGTGCCGCGGACGGCATCTTCGGCGCTCAGACCCAGCAGGCGGTCTACGCACTGCAGAAGGCGTGGGGCCTCTACCGGGACGCCATCGTCGGCCCCAACACCTGGGCCAAGGTCGCGTCCAACTCGCGCCCCGGCGCGAGGTTCGGCGCCGGCTACCGGATCGAGATCGACAAGCGCCGCCAGCTCCTGCTGGTGGTGTGGGGCAGTTCGGTGCGGTACACCTTCAACACCAGCACCGGCGCGAACAAGCCGTTCTACGCCTGGGGTCGCTGGTACAACGGGCAGACCCCGAGCGGCAACTTCAAGGTGTTCCGCAGGGTCAACGGCTGGACCAACGACGCGCTCGGCTCGCTCTACCGGCCCTACTTCTTCAACGGCGCGATCGCGGTGCACGGTGCGACCAGCATCCCGCCGTACCCCGCGTCACACGGCTGCTGCCGGCTGTCGACGTCGACCCAGGACATGCTGATCGCCGGCGGGTACATGGCCATCGGTCGTCAAGTCGTCGTCTACTGATTGGCGAGGCAGTTGGTTCGGTAACGAACTGGCAACGGCCACCGGATCCGTGCAACCGATCCGGTGGCCGTTGCGTCTTTTTGGGTGTGGGCGCTCGGGGGCGCTCACCACACTCGCCGGTCGGGGCCGCCGAGTGAAGTATCAGGGGTAGGAACGGCCGGTGCCGGCACCTTGGGGGAGTGCCGGCACCGGCCGTTTCGCCATCGCCCGGACCTTGTCGGCCCCGACGGCACCGTCAGTCGCGGTCGGCCCGCAACCGCGCGATCCACGCCTCGACATCATCGGCGGTCCGCGGCAGGTGACCGGACAGCACGTCGTGCCCGTCCTGCGTGACCAGCACGTCGTCCTCGATGCGCACGCCGATGCCGCGCAACTGCTCCGGCACCAACTCGTCGTCGGCCTTGAAGTACAGCCCCGGCTCGACGGTCAGGATCATCCCCGGCTTGAGCTCGGCGTCCAGGTAATCCTCGCGCAGCGCCAGCGCACAGTCGTGCACGTCGAGGCCGAGGTGGTGGCTGGTGCCGTGCACCATCCACCGGCGGTGGAACTGGCCCTTGTCCGCGTCGAGGGTGATCTCCAGGTCGACACCGTCGGGCAGCATGTCCCACTCGGCGACGTACTTGGCGATGACCTCCATCGCGGCGGCGTGTATGTCGGAGAACTTGTTCCCCGGCTTGACCGCGTCGATGCCGGCCTGCTGCGCGGCATACACCGCCTCGTAGACCTTGCGCTGCGCCTCGCTGAACTTCCCGCTCACCGGAAGGGTGCGGGTGATGTCGGCGGTGTAGAGCGAGTCGAGCTCCACACCGGCGTCGATCAGCAGCAGGTCCTCCTCCCGCAGGTCGCCGGTGTTGCGGGTCCAGTGCAGCGTGTTGGCGTGGTCGCCGGAGGCGCAGATCGAGTCGTAACCGACCCCGTTGCCCTCGTGCCGGGCATAGAGCCCGAAGACGCCTTCGGCCCAGCGCTCGCCGCGGCCGCGGCGGACCGCTTCGGCGAGCTCGGCGATGACCGCCTCGAAACCGTGTCCGGTCGCCTCGACGGCCTGGCGCAGCTGCTCGATTTCGTACTCGTCCTTGATCATTCGCAACGTCGACAGGAAGCGGGCGAGCTCCTCGTCGGCCTCGGTGCGGGTCTCCGCGGCGTCCTGCGCCTCGCCCTCGGTCGCGCGCACCTGATCGACCTTGACCGTCACGTCGGCGTCGGCATCGCGCACCACCCGCACGCCGACCTCGCCGGCGTCCTTGGCGACCGCGTCGGCGAACTCGTCGAGATGCCGTGCGGTCAGGCCGAACTCCGCCTCGACGTCCTCGAGCGTCGCGCGCGGACCCACCCAGAACTCGCCGTAGCGGCCGTCGGCGAAGAAGTTGTCCGAGTCGCGGCCGGCGAGCGGCCGGAAGTAGACGACCGCGTCGTGGCCGCCGCCTTCACGCGGCTCGAGCACGAGCACGGCATCCGGCTCGCGGTCGCTGCCGAAGCCGGTCAGGTGCGCGAACGCCGAGTGCGGCCGGAAGACGTAGTCGGTGTCGTTGCTGCGGACCTTCAGTCCACCAGCAGGTATGACGAGACGCTCGCCGGGGAATTGTCGCGACACCGCGTCGCGGCGCTGCGCGGCGGGGTCGGCGACCGCCGACCGCTCCGGCGGCGCGGCATCGCGCGGCGCCCACCCGGTGCGCATGTACTCTCGGAACACATCCGGCAACTGCCCTCCACGGGCCTGCGACTTGGCTTGCTTCTCGCTCATCGCCTCATCGTCGCACGCGTGGGCAAAATCACTGCTTCCAGGCCCAGGTGCCCAAGATGCCGTCCAACGCCTGCGTCCCCTGTGCGACGGCAGACTGGGCGGAGGTCAGCGTGATCGTGTAGATCTTGCCGTCGAAGATCACGATGTACTGGGTCTGGGTGACCTTCGCGCCCTGCGCGGTGCGGTCGAATGAGTAGCCGCGAGAAGGCAATCCGCCGACAGTGCGGTCGGGCAGCTCCTTGATCGTGATGCCCTGTTGCCGCCAGGTGATCGCGGCCTGGCTCATCACGTCGTCCAACTCCGGCAACGTCTTCGGCGACTGCACGGTCACGCCGACGTTGGTGGTGACCTCGTCCTGTGGTTTGGGCGCCTGCAAGGCCAGCACCGACGGGGATCGTTTGACTGACTTCCAACCCGTCGGCATGACCACCGAGAACGTCTTGTCCGTGCTGGCCGTGCTGCCATCGGCGGCCGAGGTGACCGGTGACGGCGAGGCTGAGGTGCTGACCGTGGTCGCCACCGGCGGCGTGCTCGTCGAACTGGCCGACGTCGAGCCCGAACCGCCGGAGCAAGCGGAGAGGGTGAGCGTGCCAGCGAGAGCAAGGGCACCGGTCGCCAGGCGTCGTCGGCTCATCACGAGCACACACCCTACGAGGGCGGTGCGTCCACACCACCGTGCGACACGGGGCCGTCGAAGAAGCGGGTGCTGCGACGCTGCCAGAGCAGCGCGACGACCAACACCCCGATCAACGCCGTCACCGACTGCACCACCGCCATCCCCGCGACCCCGCGGGTGATCATGCCGATCGCGAGCAGCACGTTGAGCACCGCCAGCACGGTGGCCACGATCCGGGTCCACGCACGGCCCGACCGCAGCAGCAACGCCATCGCCAGCCACAGCACGGTCGCCACGATCGCCATCGTGAGGAAGCCGTTGCCCGCCAGGTCGCCGGCCCGCTGCAACTCGCCCGCATCCAACCGGTCGCCGGCCGGGCGCGACGCATTCGACTGCCGCAGGCTGTCCCGGATGGCGCCCCGCGAGGCTGCCGTCACGACGATGCCGACCGCGGCAAGGGCGGCCGCGGCATACATCAGGCGGAGGGCGTTGATCACCGGCCGCGGCGGGGACGTGCGCGTCATGCGCACAGCCTGTCAGCATCCCGCCTCCGATGCGCGGTCGATAGGGTTCTGCGGTGCTGCTCTCGGTGCTGAACTTCGCCGGTATCGCGGTCTTCGCGGCGTCCGGTGCGTTGCTCGGTGTTCGCCGCCGGCTCGACCTGTTCGGCATCTGGGTGGTCGCGGTGCTGACCGGGGTCGGTGGCGGCGTCCTGCGGGACGTCTTCCTCGGCATCCACCCGCCCACCGCGATCGAGGACTGGCGGCTGATCGCGACCGCAAGCGGGGCGGCGCTGGTCGTGTTCGAGTTACACCCGCAGTTCTCGGCATTGCGTCGCAGCGTGCTGATCCTCGACGCGTTCGGGATGGGGCTATTCGCCACCACCGGCGCCCTGACCGCGCTGCATCATCACGCCAGCGGGTTCGCCGCCGTGCTCGTCGGCATCACCACCGCAGTCGGCGGCGGCGTGCTGCGTGACGTGCTGGTCAACGAGGTGCCGCTGCTGGTCCAGCAACGGGACCTGTACGCCGTGCCGGCAATGGCCGGTGCGACCGTCCTCGTGCTGATGGTCGACACCGGGATCAGCGACGGCCAGTCGCTCATCGCCGGGACGGTTTTGGCTTCCGGCTTCCGGCTCATTGCCCTCAGGCTGAAGTGGCGCCTGCCGCTGGCGCCCGACCGATGACGGCGCGCGCCCGACGCTGAGTTAGATTCGCGGCGTGCTCATCGACCTGCATACCCATTCCACCCAGAGCGACGGGACCCAGTCCCCGGCGGACCTGATGCGGTCGGCCGCCGACGCTCGGTTGGATGTCGTCGCACTCACCGATCACGACACAACGCGGGGCTGGGGCGAGGCGGCCCGGGCGGTGCGCGACGTCGGTGTCGCGCTCATGCCGGGCATCGAGATCTCCTGCGCCGTCGACGGTGTCAGCGTGCACCTGCTCGGTTACCTGGTCGACCCGCTCGACGCTGCACTGCTCGGCGAACTCGAGCACGCGCGCGCCTCCCGGCGTACCCGTGCGCAGCGGATGGTCGAACGGCTCGCGCCCGACACCGGCCTGACCTGGGCCGACGTGAAAGAGCAGTTCGGCGCCGAAACCACCATCGGCCGGCCACACATCGCCGATGCACTGGTCCGGCGCGGGGTGGTGGCCTCACGCGACGAGGCGTTCGCGTCATACCTGGCGAGCGGATCGAAATATCACGTCTCGCACTACGCGCCCGACCCCGCGCTCGCGACCCGGCTGGTGCGGTCGGCCGGCGGCGTGCCGGTCATGGCACACCCGTTTGCCGGCGCACGCGGCCGCGTCGTGGACGAGTCCGTGATCGAACGTATGGCGGATGCCGGCCTCGCCGGGCTCGAGGTGCACCACCGGGACCACTCCGACAGCGAGATCGGCGCCGGACTGCGGCTGGCCGACCGGCTCGGGCTGCTGGTGACCGGCTCCAGTGACTACCACGGCAGCGGCAAGCAGAACGAACTCGGCGAGAACACCACCGACCCGGCGGTCTTCGACAAGATCGTCGAGGAAGCAACCTCGGGCACCCAGGTCATCCGGCCCTGACGGGCCCGCCCGCAAAAGGGAAGGCCGCCGGCACACCCCTGGAGGTGCCGGCGACCGAATTCCCCGATGACTGCAATCCTGCCGGTCAGCCGGTCAGACCGCCATCGGACTCCGGCCGAAGTTTGCCGTCCCGGTCCTAAGACCAAGTCCTAGTTCGTCCACTGTGAGGGCGTGGCGTCGTGGGGGCCGGCCATCCCGAGAGTCCAGGCGATCGCGGATCGCTGGGCGACCCCGAGCTTGCGCAACACGTTTCCCACGTGTGTCTTTACCGTCTTCTGCGAGATGTGCAACCGGTCGGCCAGTTCGGCATTGCTCAGGCCCTCCTGGGCGATGAGTTCGGCGATCTCGGCCTCGCGGCTGGTCAGCCCGGCCTTCGGATCGGGGCCCGCCGGTGCCTTGCTGCGCAACTGGCCCACCAGGTCGCCGATCTCGACCTGCAACTGCTCACACAGGTCCAGGAGTTGCCGGGCGTCGTCCGCGATCGCCGGGCTGTCGTCGCTGGCCCGGTCGGCCAGGCCGCCGATCGCGTCGTGGATGCGGTCCAGCCGGACGTTGACCTCGCCGATCAGGTCGAGCTCGTTGCGCAGGTTGGCGCTGTTCAGCTCGGGGTAGATGCTGTAGAGATCCAGCTCGTCCTGCTCGGCGGCGTCTCGCGCGAACGAGTGCATGAGCGCGCGACCGAGCCAGTCGAAGGCGCGCACGACCTCGTCGTCGTACACGTCGGGCTCCAGGCTCTGGATGCTCATCAACCCGGCCACGTCGCCATTGCCCGCGTCGAGCAGCGGCACCACCGCGGCGTCGCGGGACACCTCCGTCTCGTCGCCGAACGGTATGGCGTTGGCCAGCCGCGCACCGTCGTCGTCGCTGTGCAGGTAGGGGCGTTTGCTGGCCCGCACCCAGAAGGACACGCCCTGCTTGCCGAACGTGCCGATGTCCGGCCGGAGGAACTGGTTGTGGTCGTAGATGTACGGGATGAAGATCGTGTCCTCGTCCCGGTAGAAACCGATGTAGAAGCTGTCGACCCGGGTGAGCTCGGAGATCGTCGTCCGGCACACGGCGTAGCGCGTCGCGTGCTGCCCGCGCTCGATCGTGCTCAACCGCTGGTCGGCCGAGCGCAGCCGCTCGACGAACTCCGCGGAGAACCCGCCGCCAATGCGTCCCATCGGCGAGGCGTCCTAGCCCTGTTCGGCGCGCGGCGAGCCGCTGGCGCCACCACGGGTCCGACGCCGCCGGCGCGGAGCGCGGGTGGCCGACCCTCCCTCGCCCGAGGCATGACGGGGGCCGTCCTGCGACGCGCCGGCGCTGCTGCGCCGGGCACCGCCGGAACGGCCACCGGCGCGCGACCCGGCACGACCGCGGCCGCCGCCCTTGGGTGCGCGCTTGCCGGTCTCGCCGAGGTCCTCCACCGACTCGGCGCCGAGGCCGGCGCGAGTGCGCTCGGACCGGGGCAGGGTGCCGGTGGCCGACGACGGGATGTCCAGGTCTGCGTAGAGGTGCTCGGACGCCGAGTAGGTCTCCGGCGGCTCGGGAATGCCGAGGTCGAGTGCCTTGTTGATCAGGCCCCACCGGGACAGGTCGTCCCAGTCGACGAAGGTGACCGCGACGCCGGTGTTGCCCGCGCGGCCGGTGCGCCCGATGCGGTGCACGTAGGTCTTCTCGTCCTCGGGGCACTGGTAGTTGATGACGTGGGTGACGTTCTCCACGTCGATGCCGCGGGCGGCCACATCCGTGGCGACCAGCGTGTCGACCTTGCCGGTGCGGAAGGCACGCAGCGCCTGCTCGCGAGCGCCCTGGCCGAGATCGCCGTGGATCGCGGCGGCCGCGAAGCCGCGGCTGGTCAGCTCGTCGCTGACCTTGGCGGCGGTGCGCTTGGTGCGGGTGAAGATGATCGTCAGACCGCGGTCGCGGGACTGCAGGATGCGCGAGAGCATCTCGACCTTGTCGAGCGCGTGCGCGCGGTAGACGAACTGCTCGATCGCCTTGACCGTGTGGCCGTCGTCGCCCTCCTCGTTCATCGCGCGGATGTGCGTCGGCTGGGTCATGTAGCGACGTGCCAAGGTGACCACCGCACCCGGCATGGTGGCCGAGAAGAGCATCGTCTGCCGGGACGCCGGGGTCTGCGCGAGCAGCTTCTCCACGTCGGGCAGGAAGCCGAGGTCGAGCATCTCGTCGGCCTCGTCGAGCACGACCGACTTCACGTAGGACAGGTCGAGGTGGCCCTGCGCGGCCAGGTCGAGCAGCCGCCCCGGCGTACCGACGACGATCTCGACGCCCTTCTTCAACTGCTCGATCTGCGGCTCGAACGCGCGACCGCCGTAGATGGTCGCGACCCGGATGCCGCGCCGTTTCGCGGCGGTGGTGAGGTCGCCGGCGACCTGCACGGCGAGCTCGCGGGTCGGCGCGACGGCCAGCGCCTGCGGCTTGCCGGGCGCGGGCAGATCCGCAAAACCGGGGTCGTTCGGGCCGACGGCACGGTGCAGCATCGGCACCGCGAAGCCGAGCGTCTTGCCGGTGCCGGTCTTGGCCTGTCCGATGATGTCGTGGCCGCCGAGGGCGACCGGCAGGGTCATCGCCTGGATCGGGAACGGGTGCTTGATGCCGGCGTCGGAGAGAGACGCGACGATGTCCTCGTGCACGCCGAAGTCGGCGAAGGTCTGCTCGGGCGCGGTGGTGGATTCGGTGGTCTGTTCTGACATTCGCTTGTGGAGTTCCTATCGGCAGGCCCCGGATGCTGCAGCGGCAGGTGTGCCGGGCACGCGGCGGGGCGCGTGGGTGAAGCGGAGCCGATCGGATTTCTTCGTGCGGGCCAGACCCGCGGTCAAGTCGTGTCGTATGCCGACCGGGCACCGTCGTGACGGAGGTGTCGGAGGAAGTCTATCGTCAATCGCCGCCAGGCTTGGACCGTTACCATCTGCGGCATGTCCGACGCCGGCTCCGCACCCGCTCCCCGCACGCCCAGAGCCCGGACGGAGGAGGACCTCGCCGATCCGGCATACCGCCGTGGGGTGGCCGCCCTGCTCGGCGTGCTCGCGTATGGCGAACTCGTCGGCTTCTTCACCATCGCGCAGGAGGCGGCGTTCGCGCCGCGCTCCACCGACAAGGAGGCACTCGCCAGGGTCGCGACCGTCGAGTTCTCCCACTACGAGGGCCTGGTCGCCCGGTTGCGCGAGCTCGGCGTCGACCCGCACGAGGCAATGGCGTCGTTCACCACCGCGGTCGACGAGTGGCACCGCCGCGCGACGCCGTCGGACTGGCTCGAGGCGCTGATGAAGGTGTATGTCGGCAACTCGATCGCGACCGACTTCTACCGGGAGGTCGCCGACTACGTCGACCCGGCGACCCGCGGGCTGGTGCGTGAGGTGCTGGAGGACGGCGGCCAGGTCGAGTTCGCCGCCGGCGAGCTGCGCCGGGCGATCGCAGCGGATGCGAAGGTCGCCGGCCGGCTCGCGCTGTGGGGTCGGCGCATGGTCGGCGAGGCGCTGTCCCAGGCGCAGCGGGTCGCGGCCGACGATGACGACCTGATGGCGTTGCTGGTCGACGACGGCTCCGGCTACGGGCTGGACCTCGGCGGCTGGATGCACATGTTCACCCGGATCACCGACGCGCACACCGCACGGATGGCAGCGCTCGGGCTGTCCGCCTGACTCCCGCGGGGGTATGACGAAGCCCACGACCGGTCCGGTCGTGGGCCTCGTCATACGTGCTGCGGGTCAGCGAGCGACCTGCTTGCGGCCGGTCATGTTGCCGTAGATCACGATGATGACCGCGGCGAAGATGATGCCGACGATGAACGGGATCCAGGCGAAGCCGCTCGCGTTGCGGTAACCGATCAGCCCGACGACCAGGCTCGCCAGCAGCGAGGCGACGATGCCGATGACGATCGTCATCACGATCGAGATGTTCTGCTTTCCGGGCAGCACGAGGCGGGCAAGTGCGCCGATAATGAGGCCACCGATGATTGCGCCGATAATTGCGCCGATCATGATCTTCACTCCTTGAGGTCACAGGCCACGCCGGGGATGCGCGACCAATCGAAGCGACTTTGCTCCCTTTGAGGGCCGTTCCGCAACATTTCCTCGGGGCGCGGCGAATATCGGTTCGATAAACCACCCCTCGGGGTGAAGAATGTGCGTCGACCGGCGCTGCAGGGGGGTGCTTCTTGCCGAACGGCCAGCAACAACCGACGACAATGCGACCTCAGCCCTTGGTCTGATCGGGTGCCGGCAGGCTCAGACCAACGGTGGATGCGCGGCCAGGGTCGACCCGGGCAGGATCAGGGTCGACCCTCATGGCCGCGGCCCGCCGGCGCCGTCATAGTCGTATCGACCATCAGCTCGACCATCAGCTCGACCATCCAGCTTCAGATCAGCAGTTCATTCGGGGAAAGGAACCTCATGTCCCACTCAGCAGGTGCGCCGCTGGCGGCCGTACCGCGACAGGCGACCGCCGCTGCCTCGGCCAAGCAGCTGGTGAAGACCTACGGCAAGGGCGAGACCACGGTGCACGCGCTGCGCTCGGTGTCGGTCGACTTCGCGGCGGGGGAGTTCACCGCGATCATGGGCCCGTCCGGGTCGGGCAAGTCCACGCTCATGCACTGCCTCGCCGGGCTCGACACCGCGACCAGTGGCGTCGTGCGCATCGGGGACATCGAGCTCACGGGCCTGAACGACAAGCAGATGACCAAGCTGCGTCGGGACCGGATCGGCTTCGTCTTCCAGGCATTCAACCTGGTGCCGACCCTCACCGCTCGCGAGAACATCACCCTCCCGCTGGACATCGCCGGCCGCAAGGTCGACAAGCAGTGGATGGACATGGTCGTCGACCGGCTCGGGCTCGCCGACCGACTGGGTCACCGGCCGAGTGAGTTGTCGGGCGGACAGGTCCAGCGCGTGGCGTGTGCGCGCGCCCTGGTCGGCCGGCCGCAGATCATCTTCGGCGACGAGCCGACCGGCAACCTCGACTCGCGCTCCTCGGGGGAAGTGCTGTCGATTCTGCGCCGGTCGGTCGACGAGTTCGACCAGACCGTAGTGATCGTGACGCACGACCCGCGGGCTGCGTCATACGCCGATCGAGTGGTGTTCCTGGCCGACGGTCAGATCGTCAGCGATCAGCGGGGCCTTTCCAGCGACGACATCTTCGAGTACATGAAGCACCTGGACGAGCCGGCCGCGCAGGCCGGGCCCGAACAGGCGGGCTGAGCTATGGCGAACACCATGCGCAAGGTCTCCTTGCGGAATCTGGCGGCGCACAAGCTGCGTCTCGCCCTGACCGTGCTGTCGGTGGTGCTCGGTACGTCGTTCGTCGCCGGCTCGCTGATCTTCACCTCCACCATCTCCAACTCGTTCAACGGGATCTTCGACCAGGTCGCGGTCGGGGTGGACACCCAGATCAGCCCGAAGTCCAGCGGCAATGACGCCGGCGGGTTCGGCGGATCCGAAACCCTCGGCGTGCCGGACTCGGTGGTGCGGACCATCGAGCAGGACAAGGCACAACTCGGGGTGGACAAGATCGTCACCGCCTACAGCTCGACGATGACGATCGCCGACTCCGAGGGCAAGGCGATCCAGACCGGCGGCGCGCCGAGCGTCGGCGCCAACTGGATCCCGAACGATCGGGCACTCGACCCGAACAGCGCGAAAATCCTGCCCGGCGGCCGGGCGCCGAACGGCCCGAACGAGGCGGTGCTCAACGAAAGCGCCGCGAAGAAGGCCAAGCTGAAGGTCGGCTCGCGCACCAAGGTCGTGGTCAACAGTGGGACGGCCAAGCCCTTCGAGGTGACGATCGTCGGCCTGATGGACATCGCGGGCGACGCCTCGGGCTACACCGAGATGGACTTCGACACCGCGACTGCCAAGAAGTTGTTCAGTGACGGGTCGCATGTGGCCAACGTGCAGCTGGGTGCCGCGCAGGGGGTCAGCGCCGACCAGTTGAAGCAGCGCATCGAGCAGCGGTTCCCCGGTTACAAGGTGCAGACCGGCGACGAGGTCCGTCAGGAGAACAAGGACGCGGTCAACTCGTTCCTGCAGATCTTCAACTACATCCTGCTCGCCTTCGCCGCGATCGGGCTGATCGTCGGCACGTTCATCATCTACAACACCTTCTCGATGATCGTCGCTCAGCGGGTGCGCGAGCTGGCGCTGCTGCGCGCGATCGGAGCGGCCCGCAAGCAGATCACCCGGTCGGTGCTGTTCGAGGCCTTCGTCGTCGGGTTGATCGGCTCGGTCATCGGCCTGGTCATCGGCGCCGGCCTGGCGATCGGGCTGCAGCAACTGCTGTCCAGCACCGGCTCCGGTCTGCCGTCCGGCGGCTTGGTCGTCGGACCGACCCCGATCATCGCCTGTCTCGCGGTCGGCATCATCGTCACGATGGTCAGCGCCTGGGCGCCGGCCCGGCGCGCCTCGAAGGTGGCGCCGGTCGAGGCGATGCGGGAGAGCCAGACGGACGGGGCGGCCTCGCTCAAGGTGCGCACCCTGATCGGGGCAGTGCTCGCCGTGCTCGGGGTGGCGCTGCTTGCGATCGGCGCACAGGGCAAGGGCGGCGGACCGGCCGGTCAGGTCGGCCTGGGCGCGGTGCTGCTGATCCTCGCCGTGGTCTTCGCCGCCCCGGCGCTGTCCCGGCCGGTCATCGGGCTGCTCGGCTTCGTGCTCGCCAAGCCGTTCGGCAAGCTCGGCCAGCTGGCGCGCACCAACTCGATGCGCAACCCCCGCCGTACCGCTGCGACCGCGTTCGCGCTGACGCTCGGCCTGATGCTGGTCGCGGTGATCGGCACCCTCGGGTCGTCGTTCAAGGCGACCATCGACAAGGCGGTCAGCAACGACGTGAAGGCGCCGATCCTCGTCACCGGCTCCGGTGGCACCGGTGCGTTGCCGCCGACGGTCAGCGGCAACATCGCCAAGGTCGACGGGGTCGCCAGCGTGGTCTCGATCCGCGGCGTCAACGCCAAGGTGGCCGGCAAGGATGTCTCGGGCAACTCGCCCAGCGGCGACCTGAGCTCCGCGGCCAACTTCCACATGGTGTCCGGCACCGACAGGCTGCCCGCCGACGGGTTGCTGGTTTCGGACAAGACCGCCAAGCAGAAGGGCTGGACCCTCGGTAAGACGATCACCTTTGACAGCAAGTTCGGTGGCTCGGTGCCGGTCAAGGTGGTCGGGGTCTACAAGAGTTCGGCGCTGCTCGACCCGTGGCAGATCGGCAGCGCGGCGTACGAGAAGCTGACCCCGCCGCAGCTGCGCGCCGACTTCGTCGACCTGGTGCAGCTGAAGGACGGCGCGGACAGCGGCAAGGTGCAGACCGGCATCGAGGACGCGACGGCCGACTTCCTCACCGTCAAGGTGCAGACCCGTGCGGAGTTCGCCAACGCGCAAGCCGCGACGATCAACCAGATGCTGACCGTGCTCTACGGCATGCTCGGGCTGGCCCTGCTCATCGCGATCCTCGGCATCATCAACACGCTGGCGCTGTCGGTGGTCGAGCGCAAGCGTGAGATCGGGATGCTGCGGGCGGTCGGCATGCTCCGTAAGCAGGTGCGCCGGACGATCTACCTGGAGTCGATGCTGATCTCCATCTTCGGAGCACTGCTCGGCATGGTGATCGGTGTCGCGATCGGTTGGTGCCTGGTGCGCACCTTCCGCGAGTGGCTCACCGGCATACAACCGGAAATCCCTTGGGGCACCATCGCATTCACGCTCGTTGCCGCGGCGGTGTGTGGTGTGCTGGCGGCCTTGTGGCCCGGCATCCGGGCGGCACGCACCAAGCCGCTGGAGGCCATCGCCGATCTGTAAAAGATCGGCATGAACAGCCAAGGCGCCGACCGGATCCTCGGGGGACCCGGTCGGCGCCTTGCTGTGCGGGATTGCTCAGCCTGCGGGAAAGGACACGCTGCGGCGACGACCGTGGGACGGCTGGCGGCGCGGCGAGCTTGCGAGCGCGGTGTCAGTCGGCGCACGCGAGGAGTGCAGCAGAAGTCTCAGCCGCCGAAGCCGACGCGGCCGCGCTGCTCGCTGCCGATGTCGATGTAGCCGAGCACGTCGGCCGGCACGATCACCGTGTGACCGCGCTCGTCGGTGAGCTCGAGCGGCTCACCGGAGTTGAGCGACTTGCCCACCAGGGTGCGCACCTCGTTGGGGGACTGGTTGGACTCGATGACGACTTCGCGGGCGACGTTCCGGACGCCGATCCTGACCTCCACGAGGAGCTCCTTTGCGGGGAGAGGCAACAGTTGCAGCACACGATACGAGCGCCGCAGGTATGGCGACCGGGCGGCTCAGTCCGAACCGCTCTCGGGGTGCAACGGGAACCCGGCCAGGCCGCGCCACGCCAGCATCGAAACCAGCCGCTCGGCCTCTTCGCGCGGGATCGTCTTGTCCTGCATCCAGTAGCGGGCGACGATCTGCGACATGCCGACGGTGGCCACGCCCAGCAGATGACTCTGCTCCGGCGGCAGCTCGGTGTCCTCCTGGATCACCTTGGTGACGGCGTCGGCGCACTCGGCGCCCATCTGCTGCACCCGCTGGGCGACCGCGGGCTCACCGAGCAGGTCGGACTCGAAGACGAGCCGGAAGGAGGCATCCTCGCGCTCGACGAAGGAGAAGAACGCGCCGACGGCTGCGGCCACGCGCTGCTTGTTGTCGGTCGTCGAGGCGATCGCCTCGCGCACCAGTGCCGGCAACTCGGCGGTGTACTGATCGATCAGCGCCAGGTAGAGGTCAAGCTTGCCGGGGAAGTGCTGGTAGAGCACGGGTTTGCTCACGTGCGCCCGCTCGGCGATCTCGTCCATCGCCGCGGCGTGGTAGCCGTACTCGACGAACACCGACTGGGCGGCTTCCAACAACTGGGCGCGCCGCGCAGACCGCGGCAACCGGCCACCGCGCACACCGGTGTCGGGAACACTCACTTCAGGCTCCTTACGTGCACGGGCCGCGTGAGGGCGACCCATCCCGGCATCCTATGGCCAGGACTACGCTTGCCTAGCGTGACCCGCCCAGCAAAGTTACGCGCCGGTACGACGCCGGACCGCCCGGACCCACGCAGGTATGCCCGGCACCTGCTGCTGCCCGAACTCGGTATGCCGGGGCAGGAGCGCCTCGGGCAGTCCCGCGTGATCGTCGTCGGCGCAGGGGGATTGGCCGCTCCCGTGCTGTCGTATCTGGCTGCGGCCGGGGTCGGCCGGGTCACCGTGGTCGACGACGACGCGGTCGACCTGAGCAACCTGCAGCGCCAGGTCATCCACCGCACCGAGGATGTCGGCGTGTCGAAGGTCGAATCCGCCATACGCGCGGTGCACGACCTCAACCCGGACGTCGAGATCGTCGGCGTGCCCGAGCGGTTGACCGCCGACAACGCGCTCACGCTCTTTGCCGACCACGACGTGGTCGTCGACGCCACCGACAACTTCGCCACGCGCTACCTCGTGGGCGATGCCTGTGTGCTGCTCGGGCTGCCGCTGGTGTGGGGGTCGATCCACCGGTTCGACGGTCAGGTCACCGTCTGGTCGTATGACGAGGGCCCCTGCTACCGCTGCGTTTTCCCCGAGGCTCCGCCGGCGGGGGCCGTGCCGTCCTGCGCCGAGGCGGGTGTGCTCGGTGCGCTGCCGGGCGTGATCGGCGCGATGCAGGCGACCGAGGCGGTCAAGGTGCTGCTCGGCATCGGCGAGCCGCTCGCCGGGCGGCTGATGCTCTACAACGCGCTGCACGCGACCTGGTCCAGCGTGCCGGTGCAGCGCGACCCGGAGTGCGCGGTGTGCGGGGCGCACCCGACGATCACCACGCTCACCGACACGGTCGCCTCGTGCGCACCGCCGGTGCCGGACGCTGCCGACGACGTGCGCGAGGTCGACGCGCTCGCGCTCGCCGACCAGGTCGCCGGCGACCACCCGCCGGTCGTGGTGGACGTGCGCTCCGAGGCCGAGCGCGACATCGTGCGGCTGCCGATCGGCATACACGTCCCGATTGAGACGCTGCGCGACGGCACGGGTCTTGGCCGGCTCGACGCGATCGACGCCGACACCGTCTTCTACTGCAAGGGCGGCACCCGGTCGGCGGAGGCGGTCCGCCTGGTGCGCGACGCCACCGGCGTCGAGGCGCGGTCGCTCGCCGGCGGCATCCTGGCGTGGATCGACGAGGTCGACCCGACCCTCGCGCGCTACTGATGGCGACCGTCCACGACCTGCCCGACCTCGCCGACGCGGTGCTCGACGTCGTGGACCGGGTGCCGGCGGGTCGGGTCGTCACGTACGGCGACATCGGCAAGGTCGTCGGCGCCGGCCCGCGGCAGGTGGGCCAGGTGATGTCGCAGTATGGCTCGCTGGTCAGTTGGTGGCGGGTGCTGCGCGCCGACGGCCGGCCCCCGCAGTGCAACGAGGACGAGGCGCTCGCGCACTACCGCGAGGAGGGCACGCCACTCGCCGGCGCGTTCCTGGACCGCGTGGACCTGCGGCGCGCGCGGTTCCCGCTCACCGAGGTCTAGCGATCGTCGGCGCCCGTCCGCGGCCGCGCATTTCTCGACCCTCGGCATACGAACACGCCGGGAAAGTCGCGATCGTCGGCGCGTCCGTATGCCGAGGGTCGACTTTTGCGCGGGCTGACGACTGTCGGCGCGACGTGATGGGATGACGACGTGCTGAACCTGCGACGTGCGCCCGACGTGTCGGCGAGTCCGCCGCAGTTGGACCACGTGCAGCAGCAGGTGCGGGACAGCACCGACCGGGCGCTGGTGGTGCACGGTGCTCCCGGCACCGGCAAGTCGACGGTCGCCGTCGAGGCGGTGGTCGCCGGTGTCGAGCGCGGGTTGCGACCGGACGAGTGCGTGCTGCTCGCGCCCACCCGCCTCGCGGCGGCCGCGCTGCGTGATCAGGTCACCGCGCGCCTGCAGGGCACCTCGACCGAGCCGCTCGCCCGCACCCACCAGGCGCTTGGCTTCGGCATCCTGCGCCGGCACGCCGCTCTGCTGGGGGAGCCGGCCCCGCGACTGCTTTCCGGACCCGAGCAGGACGTGGTGCTGCGTGAGTTGCTGGCCGGTCACGCGGCCGGTGACGGCATACCACCGCAGTGGCCCGATTTCGTCCGGGAAGCGTTGTCCACCAGGGGTTTTCGAGCCGAGCTGCGCGATCTGCTGATGCGCGCGGTCGAGTGGGGGCTGAGCGCGGACGATCTCGCCGCGCTCGGTGACGAGCACGGCCACCCGCAATGGCGGGCCGCCGCGAGTGTGCTCGACGAGTACGACCGGGTGACCGCGCTGTCGCGACCGGGCGCCTTCGACCCTGCGTGGATCCTCGGCGCCGCAGCGGACGTGCTCGAGACCGACCCGGCCGAGCTCGAGCGGGTGCAGCGCGAGATCCGGCTCGTCGTGGTCGACGACGCACACGAGCTCACCCGACCCGCCGCGCGGTTGCTGGAGCTCGTCGTCGCCGACGACACGCGGGTGGTGCTCATCGGCGACCCGGACGCGACCGTGCAGGGATTCCGTGGCGCCGACCCGCTGGTGTTCGGTGCGCTCGGCGACCAGCTCGGTGCCGCGGACCGGCTGGTGCTGCCGATCGGGCACCGCCAGCCGGAGGCACTGCGCGCCGCCGCGGTCCGGGTCAGCGAGCGCATCGGCGCCGTCGCGGGAGCCGAGCACCGTCAGGTCGAGTCGCGTCCGGGCGGTGTCGTGGACGTCGCCCTGCTGCGTGCGGCGCCGCAGGAGGCCGCGCACATCGCGGCCGGGCTGCGCCGGGCACATCTGGCCGACGGGGTGCCGTGGTCACAGATGGCGGTGATCGTGCGAGGGCAGGCACGGGCCGGGTCGCTGCGGCGCTCGCTCGCTGCCTCGGGGGTGCCGGTCACGTCCCCGCCGACCGTCGTGCCCCTGCGCGAGGAGCCCGCGGTGCGGCCCTTCCTCGCCCTGCTGGAGACGATCGGCGCGATGCTCACCGATGACCCGACGCCGATCTCGACCGAGACCGCGATCGACGTGCTGACCTCACCGCTCGGGGGCGCCGACTCGGTCTCGCTGCGCCGGCTGCGGCGGGCGCTGCGCGCGCAGGAGATCGCCGCTGACGGGTCGCGTTCGTCCGACGAATTGCTCGCCGCCGCGGTGGTCGACCTGCCCTGGTTGCAACTGCTGGGGCCAGAGGCGGCGCCGGCCCGGCGGGTGCACGCGGTGCTGCGCGCCGGCTTCGAGGCGGCGGCCGACCCGGACGGCACCGCCGAGACCGTGCTGTGGGAGATGTGGCAGGCGTCGGGACTCGCCGACCCGTGGGCCGAGACCGCGCTCGGCGGCGGCGTCACCGGCGCGCGAGCCGACCGTGACCTCGACGCGATCGTGGCGCTCTTCGGGGCGGCCGCCGCGTATGTCGACCGGCTGCCCGGTTCGAGCCCGCTCGGTTTCCTGGAGCACATTCGCGGCCAGGACGTTCCCGGCGACCGGCTGGTCGCAGCGGCGCCCGACGACGAATCAGTGGCGCTGCTCACCCCGCAGGCGGCCGCCGGGCGGGAATGGCAGTTCGTCGTCGTCGCCGGGGTGCAGGAGGGTGTCTGGCCGGATCTGCGGCTGCGCGGGTCCCTCCTCGGGTCCGAGCGACTCGTGGATGTCCTTGCCCAGCGCGGGGATTCGCTGCGTGCTGCGCAGACTGCCGTCCGGTATGACGAGACGCGTCAGTTCCTCGTCGCGATCACCCGGGCGCGGGAACGACTCCTGGTGACCGCGGTCCGCAGCGAGGACGAGCAGCCGTCGCCATACCTCGACCTGGTGGACCCGCTCGAAGGACACGGCGAGACCGACCCCGACGCGCTGCGCGATCTCACGGAGGTGGCTCGGCCGATGACATTGTCGGCGGCGGTCGCCGAGCTGCGACGCGAGCTGGCCGTCGGCGACGACGAGCGCCGGCAGCAGGCCGCGACTCGGCTGGCCCGGCTGGCGGCCGAGGGCGTGCCCGGCGCCGACCCGGCGCGGTGGTGGGCGATGCGCGAGCTGTCCGACGACCGGCCGCTGCGCGCTGACGGCACGCCGGTGCAGGTATCCCCTTCTCGCGTCGAGGGATTCGGCACCTGTGGCCTCAACTGGCTGCTCACCACCGCCGGCGGTGACGGTCCCGATGTCGGCGCCGCGTCGCTCGGCACGCTGGTGCACGAGATCGCCCAGGAGTTCGCCGACACCGACCCCGAAGCGATGCCGGCCGAGTTGGACCGGCGGTGGGCGCGTCTTGGTCTGGGGGACACCTGGGTGTCGGAGCAGAAGCGCACGCTGGCGCACCAGATGCTTGCGCGGCTCACGTCATACCTGGACGAGGCGAAGGCGCAGGGCTGGCAACGGGCCGGCGTCGAGGTCGGTTTCCGCGCGCTCGTCGGGCGCGCGCTGGTGACCGGCCGGGTCGACCGTCTGGAGCAGCGGGACGGCAAGCTGCGCGTCATCGACCTCAAGACCGGCAGCGCGAAGCCGTCGGCACCGGAACTGCCGACCAACCCGCAGCTCGGGACCTACCAGGTGGCGATCGCGGAGGGTGCGTTCCCGCAGGGCACCGAGTCCGGCGGCGCCGCGCTGGTGCAGATCGGCAAGGCCGCCGGCAAGTCCGCCGCCACGCAGGTGCAGGAGCCGCTCGCCGATCAGGAAGACCCGCAGTGGGCCTACGACCTGTTGGCCGACACAGCCGACGGTATGGCGGGGGATGTCTTCCAGGCGCGTCGCTCGACACGTTGCGGCACCTGCTCGGTGCGCAAGTCCTGCCCGCTCCAGCCCGAGGGAACCGTGCTATGAGGAGTTCAGCAGGGCCCCAAAAGCGTTACAGCGCAGTCGAAATCGCGCAGGCGCTGGGTCAGCCGCGACCCACCGACGAACAGATCGAGGTCACCCAGGCCCCGGCCGATGCGCCACTGCTGGTGGTTGCCGGTGCCGGCTCCGGCAAGACCGAGACGATGGCGGCCCGCGTCGTCTGGCTGGTCGCAAACGGGCACGTGCAGCCCGATGAAGTGCTCGGCCTCACCTTCACCCGCAAGGCGGCAAGCCAGCTCGCCGAACGCATCGGCCAGCGATTGCGCCGATTGCGCCGCGAGGGGCTGTGGACGCCGGTCACCGATGTCGACGGCACACCCGCGCTCGACGACCTGCCGACTGTGCAGACCTACCACGCCTACGCCGGACGGCTCGTCGGCGAGCACGGGCTGCGGCTGGGCATCGAGCCTGAGTCCCGGCTGCTGTCGGAAGCAGCCGCCTGGCAGCTGGCGTCCGAGGCGGTGCTCGGCTACGACGGCCCGATGGACCTGGTCGACAACGTCGACGTCAACGTCACCAGTGCTGTGGTCAGCCTGGCCGGCGAGATGGCCGAACATCTGGTGAGTGCCGACCAACTGGCCGAATACCTCGACCAATTCCTCACCGACACAGAGCAATTGCCGCCCTCCGGGCGACTGACCCTCACCGGCGAACCGCACGGCAAGGTGCTGGCGGCGTTGGCCAAGCGTCGGCAGATCGTGCCAATCGTGCAGCGCTACCAGGAGCTGAAACGACGTCGCACCGCCCTCGACTTCGCCGACCAGATGGCGCTTGCCGCGCAGCTTGCCCGAAGCTACCCGGAGCTCGGTGGCCTTGAGCGCCGGCGGTTCCGTGCTGTCCTGCTCGATGAGTTCCAGGACACCAGCGAGGCGCAACTGGTGCTGCTGCGTTCGCTGTTCGCGGGCGGCCAGGCAGGATCGACCGACCCGGTGCGGGTGACCGCCGTGGGCGATCCGCACCAATCGATCTACGGCTGGCGCGGTGCGAGCGCGACCACCCTTGGCAGCTTCCCGGAGCTGTTCGCCGACGCGTCAGGTCCGGCGAAAGTCCTTCCGCTGTCGACGAGTTGGCGTAACGACGAGTCGATCCTCGCTGCGGCGAACCGCGCCGCTGGACCACTGCGCGCCGCGAGTCGGGTGCCGGTTGAGATCCTGCGACCGCGGCCCGGGGCGTCGGTGGGGCTGATCAGCGCAGCCCGGCTGCTCGACCCGGAGGCGGAGGCGGCATACGTCGCGGACTGGATCGCCGAGCGGCACACTCGTGAAGACGGGGAGTGGACCGGCCGGACCGCAGCCGTGCTGTGCCGCAAGCGCAGCAGTTTCGTGCCAGTGGTGGAGGCGTTGCGCGCTCGAAGCATCCCGGTCGAGGTGATCGGCGTCGGTGGTCTGCTGACCACGCCAGAGGTTGCCGACATCGTGAGTTTGCTGTGGGCAGTGCAGGATCCGACGCGCGGCGACCAGCTGATGCGGCTGCTCACCGGCCCGGCGGTGCGGCTGGGGGCGGCCGACCTCGATGGTCTCGGCGAGTGGGCGCGCTTCGTCGAGAAGCGCGACCGGCCGCCGGTGCAGCGCGAGCAGGCGGATATCGAGAGTGACACCCGCGACCGCGCCTCGATCATCGAGGCGCTCGAGGAGCTGCCCGACGAGGACTGGCGCGGCCCGGCGGGACAACGCATCAGCGCGGCGGCGCTCGGGCGGCTGCAGGGGCTGGGCCGGACGATCAAACGTCTGCGTTCACTGACCGGATTGCCACTCAGTGAGCTTGTGGTCGAGGCCGAGCGCGCGCTCGGCCTCGACATCGAGGTCCTCGCCATACCCGGTCAAACGCCGGAGACAGCACGGGTCCACCTGGACGGATTTGCAGAGGTGGCAGCGGGTTTCGCGGCCGCAGCCGACCGACCGACCCTCGGCGGATTCCTCGACTGGCTCGCTGCCGCCGAGCGCGAGGAGCGTGGGCTGGACCGGCCGAGCCTGGAGGCTGAGCCACGGGCCGTGCAGGTGCTGACCGTGCACGCCGCGAAGGGACTGGAATGGGATCTGGTGGCAGTGCCCGGCATGGTCGAGGGCACCTTCCCCAGTCACTCGGGCGCGGTCAGCTGGCACGAGGACCTGCACGGCTGGAAGATCAGCAAGGAGGGGCTGCCGGGCGATCCGAGCAGCTGGGAGATCAATTCGGCGGAATGGACCGGTGGGCTCGACGGAGTGCCGTTCGACCTGCGCGGTGACGCCGACGGGCTCCCGCAGCTGCGCTGGGCGGAGGCGAGCGACGCCCGGGAGTTGCGCGATGCGGTCAAGGAGTTCCGGGCGGAGGCCGGCGCTCACGATCTCGACGAGGAACGTCGCCTGGCGTATGTCGCCTTCACCCGCGCAAGGTCGCAGCTGCTGCTCACCGCACCGGTCTGGTCGACCGGCGCGACTCCACGGATCACCTCCCGCTACCTCACCGAGCTCGTCGACGCCGGTCTGGTGCACCTCGACCCGGCCGAGCCGATGCCTGAGCCGCCGCCGGGGGAGAAGAAGGTCGCCAACCCGCGTGGGGAGGACGAGGACACCCTGGCCTGGCCGACCGACCCGCTCGCCCAACGGCGCGGGCAGCTGGCCGATGGGGCGCTGCGGGTGCGCGAGGCGATCGCCTCCGGTGCCGACCCCGGCATGCTGCCCCTGGACGATCGCGACCAGGAGATCGACCTGCTGCTGATCGAACGCGACCGGGCCCGCAACCGTGAGCAGCGACCGGTCCAGCTGCCACGGCACCTGTCGGCCTCCCAGGTGGTCGCGCTCGCCGACGACCCGGTCGAGTTCGCCCGGCAGATCCGCCGGCCGCTGCCGTCCCCGCCGGCGCTCGCCGCGCGACGCGGCACCGCGTTCCACGCCTGGATCGAGCAGCACTACGCCCGGGCGGCGCTGGTCGACGTGCTCGAGCTGCCCGGCGCGGCCGACGAGGACGCCGACGACGGCGCCGACCTGGAGACGCTCAAAGCGCATTTCCTCGCCTCCGAATGGGCCGCGCGTACCCCTGAGGAGATCGAGGTCGCGGTGGAGACCTGGGTGGACGGCGTCTCGGTGCGCGGCCGCATCGACGCAGTCTTCCGCCGCGCCGACGGCGGCTACGTCATCGTCGACTGGAAGACCGGCAAGAAGCCGCACGGGGCGCGCGCCGCGTCACGGGTGCTGCAGCTCGCGGCCTACCGGCTGGCCTTCGCCCGATTGCGCGGCGTGCCGACCGAGCAGGTCGACGCCGCCTTCTATTACGCCGCGAGCGGCGAGACGGTCTGGCCGGATCTGCCGGCCGACGACGCGATCGCGCAGTTGCTGGCGGAGATCCCCGGCTGACGGGCGAGCGCGCGCCGTCGGGTGCGACTGGGCGCGCCCGCGACCTCAGCGGCGTTCGGCGTCCTCGCCGTCCTCCAGCGGGTATGACGAGGGCTCCGGGCCTTCGTCGACGTCTTCCGCCGGCTCAGCCGCGTCGCCCCCGATCTGCTCCGGCTCGGCCGCGTCGCCGTCGGCCTCGCCCGGTGCGGGTGTCCCCGCCGCGGCGTCGTCCGAAACATCCTGCGCAGCAACGGTTTCCGGCTCCTGATCCGGGGCGCGCGCGATGGGGATCTCCACGGTCTCGTCGTCGGACTCGGCGTCGGTGAGCTCCACCACCTCGATGTCCGCGGGATCGACCGCGGGCGCTGGTTCCTCCTCGACCGGCGCCGGCCGGCGCCGGCCAGGTGTGGGCGGCATCAGTGACTCGTCGTCCTGGGTGGCCTCGTCGAGCCGCCGCAACGCGGACGCCCGGCGGTGGATCAGGTCGTCGTCGTCGGTGGACACGGCGTCGAGCAGCGCGTTGACCCGCTGCAGTTCGGCCGCCAGCCGCACCCGGCGCTCCAGGTGCGGGTCGGGCGCGTCGCGGCGGGCTGCGGCATACGCCTCGAGCACGGTGTCGAACGACTCCGACGGCGCCAGCACCGACAACACCGCGAAATCCTCGGCAGGATCGGAGACTCCGGCCCGTTCCCAGCCGGTGATCGCCGAGATGTCGCCGTCGACCAGCACGTGGGCGCCCTCCAGGGGTCCGTGCACGGTGCAGGTCGCGAACTTCCAGAGCGTGACCTCCTCCAGCGCGCGCTCCCAGCGGGCGAGCAGGCCGGTCGGCACCTGCCCGGTCGCGGCCGCCCGGTCGAGGGTCGCAAGGCGCCGGGCGCGGTAGGCGTCGGCGTCGTAGGTCGGCAGACCGGCTTCCTCGACCACGCGCGGGTCGACGTCGTGCAGCACCGCGAGCGCGCTGCCGACCGCCCGGGCGAGGTCGCCGCCGGCGGCGAGCTCCCGCCATACCGACGGGGTGCCGCGCAGCCGCGGCTGGACCGCCACGGTCGACCCGTCATCGGCGGTGATGGTGCCCTCGATGCGCGGCAGCGCATAGGGCAGGCGCTTGGCGAGCAGCTTCAGCAACGCATCGGACTGCTCCATCTGTGCGCCGGCGGCGGTGCTGAGACTGGCGCGCACCACCCACTGCTTGTCGTCGTCGGTGGTCAGGTAGGCCACCTGGAAGCGATCGTCGCGATGAGTTTCGGTGCCTTGCACCATGGTCGGGCGCATGCGGGGCACCGCAGCGCTGGCGAGCGCGGCAAGGGCAAGCGGACTGCGAAGCACGGCCCCACGGTATGCCGAACCGGCGGCATAACCTGGATGCCGTGCCCATGGCTTTCGATCTTTCCCTTTCCCACACCACCCTCGACCGCGGCTCCGAGCTGCGCCGTGACCCCGATCTCCTGCCGCGGCTGCTCGCCGACCCCATGACCGGCGTGCTCGAACTGCACGGCGATCGCTTCCCGGTGAGCGACGACGGGAAAACGCTCGTCCTGCGGCCACCCGCTCCGGCGGATGCCGGCGAGCTCCTCATCTATCTCGGCGAGGTCGCAGGACGCGCGGTGATCTGTGTGGCACTGCCGCGCGACGACCGCGACGACCTGTCGGGGCTGCGCCACGTCGGGGCTTCACTCGGCCCGGACGACGTCGGCATCGCGGTGACTGCGATCGGCATCGCCAATTGGCATGCGGCACAAGGGTTTTGCCCGTTCAGCGGACACGCCACGGAGGTCGCCGAGGCGGGCTGGCTGCGGCACTGCCCGGGATGCGGTCGCGATCACTACCCCCGCACCGACCCGGCGGTCATCATGTCGGTCATCGACGCCGACGACCGCATCCTGCTCGGCCGCGGGCACAACTTCGCCGGCAAGGGGATGTCGGTGCTCGCTGGTTTCGTGGAGCCCGGCGAGTCGCTGGAGGCCGCCGTCGCCCGCGAGGTCATGGAGGAGGTCGGAGTGCCGGTCACGGATGTGCAGTTCCTCGGCGATCAGCCGTGGCCGTTCCCGGCATCCCTGATGGTCGGGTTCACCTGCCGGGCCACCGCGACCAAGCTCACCCTCGACCCGGTCGAGATCGCCGACGCCCGCTGGTTCAGCCGCACCGAACTGGCCGACGCGGTCGCCGACGGGCAGCTGCGTCTGTCGCCGCGTTTGTCGATCGCCCGGCACCTCATCGAGCATTGGTATGGCGGGGCGATCGACCAGCCCGCCGGCGAGCCGTTCCTGCGGTCGTCCCGATGACCACCCAGACGAGCGCCACAACGGCCGACGACGTCCTCGCCGGCCTCGACCCCGAGCAGCGCGAGGTGGCGAGCAACCCGCTCGGGCCCATGTGCGTGCTGGCCGGCGCCGGCACCGGCAAGACCCGGGCCATCACCCACCGCATCGCCTACGGCGTGCACTCGGGCGCCTACCGTGCCGATCGCGTGCTCGCGGTGACCTTCACCGCCCGCGCCGCGGGGGAGATGCGCACCCGGCTGCGCGGCCTCGGCCTGCCCACCGTGCAGGCCCGCACCTTCCACTCCGCCGCCCTGCGGCAGTTGCAGTATTTCTGGCCGCAGGCGATCGGCGGGCCGACGCCCACCGTGCTGAAGCAGAAGGCGCCGGCCGTCGGCGAGGCGGGCGCGCGGCTGCGCCTGGAGCTGGACCGGGTCGTGATCCGCGACCTGGCCGCCGAGATCGAGTGGGCAAAGGTGTCGATGCTGACCCCGGAGACCTACCGCGCCGCCGCCGCCCGGGCCGGCCGGTCACCCGCCGACCTCGACCTGACCGCGATGGCGCGGCTCTGGGAGACCTACGAGGAGGTGAAGTCGGCGCGTGGCGTGATCGACTTCGAGGACGTGCTGCTGCTGATGGCCGGCGTGCTCGCCGACCGGGAGGACATCGCGGCGACCGTGCGCGGCCAATACCGCCACTTCGTGGTCGACGAGTATCAGGACGTCAACGCCGTCCAGCAGGCGCTGCTCGACCAGTGGGTGGGGCAGCGGCCCGACCTTTGCGTAGTCGGTGACCCGGCGCAGACCATTTACTCGTTCACCGGCGCGACACCGCGCCACCTGCTCGACTTCGCCCGGCGCCGCCCGGACACCCGCACCGTCCGGCTGGTGCGCAACTACCGTTCGACCCCGCAGGTGGTCGGTCTGGCCAACCTGGTGCTCGACGCCGGGCCGCGCCGCGCGGAGTCGGTGCAGCTGCAGGCCCAGCGCGATGGCGGGCCCATGCCGGTCCTGAGCGCGCAGCCCGATGACGACGCCGAGGCGTCATACATCGCTGCGGAGGTGAAAAAGCTTCTCGCGCAAGGGGTCCCGGCCAGTGAGATCGCCGTCCTCTACCGGGTCAACGCGCAGAGTGAGGCGATCGAGCAGGCGCTGTCCGCAGCCGACGTGCCCTACCTGGTGCGCGGCGGCGAGCGCTTCTTCCAGCGCAAGGAGGTGCAGCAGGCAATCGTGCTGCTGCGCGGCGCGGTGCGCGGCGACGACGGCAGCGAACCGCTCGGCCGACTGGTGCGCGACATCCTGACCGGCGCCGGTTGGTCACCGCAGCGCCCGACGGGCGGCGCGGTCCTCGAACGCTGGCAGTCGCTCAACGCACTTGCCGAACTCGCCGATGACCTCAGCGCCGCCGACGAGGGCGTGCGGATCCGTGAGCTGGTCGCCGAGCTCGACCGGCGAGCCGGTGAACAACACGCGCCCACCGTCGAGGGCGTGACGCTGGCCTCGCTGCACGCCGCCAAGGGTCTGGAATGGGATGCGGTCTTCCTCGTCGGCTGCTCCGACGGCCTCATCCCGATCTCACTGGCCGAGGGACCGCAGGCGATCGAGGAGGAGCGCCGGCTGCTGTATGTCGGGCTCACCCGCGCCCGCACCCACCTGACGCTGACCTGGGCGGCCGCGCGCAACCCCGGCGGCCGGGCGACCCGGCGACCGTCCCGCTTCCTCGACGCGGCGGCCCCGGTGCTCGGGGAGGGTGCCCGCAGCACCCCGAAATCGGCGAAATCAGCCGCGCCCTCGGGCGGCCGGGGCGGCAAGTCGGTCAAGCCGCGCGCCTGCCGCACCTGCGGCGAGATGCTGGAGTCGGCCGCCGAGCGCAAGATCGGCCGCTGCAACGACTGCCCGGCGACCTATGACGAGGCGCAATTCGAGGCCTTGCGGACCTGGCGGCTGGAGGTCGCCACCGGCAGCAAGGTGCCGGCCTTCGTGGTGTTCACCGACGCGACGCTGGTCGCGATTGCCGAACGCCTACCGACCGACACCGCCGCGCTGGCGCGGATCTCCGGCGTCGGCAAGCACAAGCTGGACACCTACGGCGAGTACGTCCTAGCGGTGCTGGCCGGTGAGGACCCGACCGAGGTCGCCGCCCGATGTGTCGCGGACCGTGCCGCATCGGCCTGATCCGGGCGGCCGATCTTTGACTCGGAGTGGTGAAATCCGTTGTCTCACAACATGTTTCAAATAGCGCGACGTGCCGGGCAAAGTTTTTCAGTAATTAAGTTGCTCGCGGCAATGAGCACGCCGTAGCCTGAACGACGTCCAGCCCAGACGTCTCGGTGGCGCGCTGGGGACCGCGAGAAGCGAAAGGAGGGTCGGCAACGATGGGAAACATCATGATGCCGCTGCTGTGTGAAACACCTGCCGCGATGACCCCTGCCCTTCTCGCCATGCCGGCCCTCAAGCCCGCGCGTGCTGGATCCCAGGGCACCAGTGTCTTCGCGGCGATCGACGCCAGCAACGGCATCGGCGGTCAGCTCATCGTGCGTGACCGCGCTGTCGCTTTCGGTGCCCGTGTCACGGGTGAGGTGTCGGCGCTGGTCATCGATCGCGACGTGCCGACCTACCACAACTCCAAGTTTGCCGGCGGTGTCAGCCGTTCCGCAGTGGGGAGACCTCCCGTCTGAGGCGACAACTCAGACAGGTCCTTCCAAGGCCGCGGAACCCGACACCAGGGTCCGCGGCCTTTTTCGTGTCGCAGGCCGTCCAACCACAACAGGGAAGCCCAGCTCATGTTGCCGAGCACGACCACGAAGAACGCAGCACCGGCCCACCAGGCCGGTGCCGAGCAGGAAGGACCCCGCACCCGGGGTCGCCACGACAAGGAGGTGCCACCGATGATGCTCACCGATCTGATAGACGCCACCGAGTTGGCCGCGCAATGCGGCGAACAGCTGCCATGCCGGGTCAACGACCCGGAGCTGTGGTTCGCCGAGCGCCCGGCCGACCTGGAGTTCGCCAAGTCGCTGTGCAGTGACTGCCCGCTGCGCGAGGCCTGCCTGAGCGGCGCCCTGGAGCGTGAGGAGCCCTGGGGCGTCTGGGGCGGCGAGCTCTTCGAGCACGGCGTCGTCATCCCCCGCAAGCGGCCCCGTGGCCGCCCGCGCAAGCAGACCGTGGCCGCGTGATCGCCGTGCCGTCTGCTCGTCGGGTCGTCTCATCGACCCACTCATCAGTCCGTATGACGGAGGGCCGGCCAGCCCTCGTCGGTGGAAGCCGGTCCTCCGCCATACGTGAAAATGCTTGTTATCAAAAGGCTTTCATCATGTTTCAGTTGCTGAGGGTCGAGCCCCTGCGGGCTCGGCAGCCGGGCGCTCCGCCGCCGGGACGGCAACCGCACCGGACACCTCCGGTGCGCAGGCCGGTCCCGACGACCGTTCCCGCCAAGTGAGCAAGTACGCCGCGATAACGCGGCACCGACAGTGCGACCCGAAGCCGGCCACGGCTCACCGTGGCCGGCTTCGTGCTGTTCGCGGCCAGCCGCTGACTTTGGCAAACTTTTAACTTACGCATACGTAATATTGGTTTTTTCGGACACTCGCCCAGTGTTAGCTTCATCACACCTACTCGCTGGTATTCCAGCGTCAGCTCCGCCGTTCGGCGGTCAATCCTGGAGGTTTCATGAAGCAGCGGCACACGTCTCGTTCCCTTCGGCGCAGCGCGGCAATCGCGGCGCCGATCCTCGCTGCCGGACTCGCCACCGCGGCCGTTGCGCCGTCCGCGCAGGCGGCTCCCGGCCCGACCAAGACCTACACCGCCTCGCTCAGCATGGGCTGCAAGGCGACGTCGCCGATCGCGGTCGACCTCGGCACCTGGACCGGATCGGTCTCGGTGGACCTGCCCTCGTCGGCCGCCTCCGGTGACCAGTTGGCGCCTCCGCCGCTCAAGGCCACCATCAATGTGCCCGGCAGTGCGACCTCCGCGATGAGCCTGATCGGCGCCAAGAACATCCTGTCCGGGACGGCCAAGGCGCCGTACAGCGTGACCGGTGCGGTTGCGAGCCCGGGCAATCGCAGCGCGAACCTGACCGTCGCCAACACGCCGATCCCGATCACCGGGGGTCAGCCGGTGACCACGACCGCGACCGGTGTCGGCCAGGCCGAGACGGCGTCGGGATCGGGCAATGCCGTTGTGCAGATTCAGAGCCCGATCAGCATTGCGCTCGTGACCGACAGCCCGACCAGCCCGAATGTCGCCGTCACCTGCACGTTGCCCAGCCCCGTGACGCTGGCGACGATTCCGGTCAGCTGACGCGAAGCGACGACATCACGCCCCTCGGGTGGGCGGGCGAACGGCCCCGGAGGTAACCGACCTCCGGGGCCGTTTCGTCGGCTCGGCAGGTGTCGCTGCCGACTCCAGTGCCGTGGCGCCAGAAAAATTGGACACCTACCAAAAACGGGTTACGAAATCGTAGGAGAATCCCCACGGGCGTCGTGGATCACTGTTAGCCTCCTCACACTACTGACTGGTAGGTAGCTGTCTCGAGACAAGCCATGACCCGATGACGGGTCGCATGCAGCACAGGCGGGGGCTCGGGGCGGTGCACCCCATTTCGGATGTCTCCCCTGGAGGACGCATGACCCAGCAGAACCCTGTGAAGAAGCAGATCTCCCGACGCACGCTCGCCAAGGGCGCGGCATGGTCGGTCCCGGTGGTCGCGACCGCCGTCGCCGCTCCTGCCGCCACCGCCAGCCCGGGCCCGGTCCAGACCTACTCGGCGCCGATCCAGATGGCGTGCAAGGCCACGGCGCCGCTAGCCCTCGACCTGGGCACCTGGGACGCCACGATCAGCACGCAGCTGCCGTCGTCCGCCGCGCCGGGCGACCAGCTCAACTCACCGCCGATCAGCGCGGATGTCACGGTGCCCGGCAGCGCGACCAGCGCCATGTCTCTGGTCGGCGCCAAGAACATCCTGTCGGGCACCGCGGACTCGACCTACAGCGTGAGCGGTGCCGTCGTGAACGGCGGCAGTCGAACCGCGTCGCTGACTGTGCAGAACACTCCGATCGCGGTGACCGGTGGCCAGCCGGTGAACACCACGGCCTCGGGAGTTGGTCAGGGCGAGACCGCCGGCCCCGGCACCGGTAGCGCAACGGTGCAGGTGACCGGTCCGATCGAGATCGCTCTGGTCACTGACAGCGCGACCAGCCCGAACGTCGCGGTGACCTGCACGCTCGCCGCCCCGGTCACGCTGGCCAGCATCCCGATCAACTGAGCAACTCGGGGGACACCCGCACCAGGGAGCGGCCCGGAGGATTCGTCCTCCGGGCCGCTCCGTGCGTGCGGCTTGTGCGGTTCAGACCACTGGCAGGTCCGACCCGGGCACGTTGCGATCAAAGATCGCGCGCGCAGGCACCGTGCCGCCGATCTGGCACAGCACCGCGATGCCGCCCAGCCAGGCGCGGTGGATCAGCACGTAGCTGGGCGGCAGGTTGAGGCGTAGGCCGACGGTGAAGGTCGCGTTGCGTGGGTCGTTGAGGTAGTTGAAGACGCCGCGCAGCCAGTCGCGGTCGAAGTGGAAATCGTTGTTGCGCAACGGTTTCAGGAAGATGCCGAGGTAGTCGAGCACATCCTCGGCGTCGACGTCGATCGACGGTTTGACGAACCCCTCGTCGCGCAACCCGTCCAGCAGCGTCTCCGCGTCGCCCCGCACCGCGGCGGTGATGAGCTCACCCATCGCGGGCGGCAGACCATCCGGCAATCGGTTGACGGCGCCGAAGTCCAGCACCCCGAGTCGCCCGTCGGGCAGCAGCCGGAAGTTGCCCGGGTGCGGGTCGGCGTGCAAGAGACCGGCCCGCTCGGGACCGCCGACCAGAAACTCGAAGTAGCGGCTGGCCGCCAGGTCTCGCTCGTCCTGGGTGCCGTCCGCGATGATCTCCGACAGCGGCGTGCCACCGAGCCACTCGCTGACGATCACCTTGTCGGTGGCCGAAACCACCTGGGGCAAGAGGAAATCCGGGTCATCAGCGTAGGCATCGGCGAACTGTTCCTGCATCGCTGCCTCGAGCCGGTAGTCGGTCTCCTCGGCCATCCGGCCCTTGAGCTCCTCCAGGATCGGCGCGACCTCCAGGCCGGGGATCCAGCCGGTGCTCATCCGGGCGACCCGGGACAGCTGATTGAGATCGGACAGCAGTGCCTCGGCGGCGCCCGGATATTGCACCTTGACCGCGACCTCGCGCCCGTCCCGCCATACGGCATGGTGGACCTGGCCGATCGAGGCCGCAGCGCGCGGCTGCTCCTCGAACTCGGTGAACTTCGACCGCCAGCGGGTGCCGAGCTCGGCGCGCAGCGTCGCGTGCAACGACTTGGTGGGCATCGGGGGAGCGGTGTCCTGCAGCTTGGTCAGCATCGCCCGGTATGGCGCTGCCAGGTCCTCCGGCAGGGCAGCTTCAAACATCGACAGCGACTGCCCGAATTTCATCGCGCCGCCCTTCAGGGTGCCGAGCACCTTGAAGAGCTGCTGCGCGGTCTGCGCCTGGAGCTCGGCGGTCACCGCTTCGGCCGGCCGGCCGCCGACCCGCTTGCCGAGCCCGACCGCGGCCCGCGCACCGAAGCCGATCGGCAGCGTCGCCAGTCGGGCCGCGCGCACCACGGTCTTGCGGGGGAGATCGCTCACCCGGTCATTGTCTCCTGTCGCCCGGCAGCGGCGCAGCAGGCCGGGTGCACCGGCCACAGGTGATGGGAGATGCGCGGGGTCGGTAGCTGCATGGACAGACTCACCCCGGCCGGAAGCGGCACCTCGCTCAGCAGTCCACTGACCACGTTGGCGACCAGTCCCGCTGCCATTGCGGCGATCTCGGGTCGCGCGTCGACCGACTCGTCGATGCTGCCGGAGGAGGACCGGGTCGCCGCCCAGTTGGCCCAGGCCGGGTCACGGTCGGCGCGGTGCCGGTCGAGACAGTGCAGGCAGGGGCCGGCATCGGGGCGGATCAGCGGTCCCACGACCAGCTGGTCGCCCGAGACGATAACCGGCAGCTGCCGTATCCCGTGCCGCTGCCAGCGGCCGCCGGTCCACGGCGCAAGCGCGTCGACCGCAGGCAACACCACCACGTCGGGTAGCTCGCGACCGCTGGTGGGTCCGTGCTCGAGCCGGGCGATGGCCACGTCGTCGGTGACGACCTCGGCGACCGAGTGCCGCAACGCCCGGGCCACCTCCTGCGCCACCGACCCGGAGCCCACGACCGCGACCCGGCCGGTGCCGATGCGCACCGGCGCGAGCGCGACGGCCGCGGCGCACAACTGGGCGGCGACCGCCGACCACCGCCTGCCCGGGACCGCGGCGCGGCGGAGTTGATCGGGCTGCAGCGTCGGACCGAGGGTGAGGATCGCGGTGGCTTCGGCTCGGCTCAACCCGCTGAGGACGAGGCCACCCGGGCGGGCGCCTTCCAGAAGCACCTCGTCGTCGCCGCGTCGGCGCGCCCGCAGCGCGGCGGTGACGGGACGAGTGGCGGGTGAGGTGTGCTCGCGGGTCATGGCTGCCTCGGAACTGATCGGTGCGCGGTCGGGGCACCGCGCCGGGAAGAGGTTCACCGTGCCACCGATGACGTCCGGCGTGCCGGACGTTGTCCACAGGGGGGCCTTCGCCGGATGTGATTCCACAGCACGGCCGCACGCTCATCGCCTTTGTCACCGCGGTGGCTTAGGTTCGAGGCATGGAGCCGTCGCCGCAGGTCGAGGTACGACGCTCGACGCGTCGACGGCGCACCGTCTCGGCATACCGCGAAGGCGACCGCATCGTGGTGCTGATGCCGGCCCGCGTCTCCAAGCGCGAGGAGACCCGGCTGGTCGAGGAGATGGTGCGTAAGGTGCTCGCGCAGGGCGCCCGCCGGCCGCGCAGTGACGAGGACCTGATGCGTAGGGCCGAGCAACTGTCGCAGCGCTACCTCGGCGGCCTTGCACACCCGGTCTCGGTGCGCTGGGTCGGCAACCAGCGGTCCCGCTGGGGCTCGTGTACGCCGGCCAATGCCACGATCCGGCTGTCCGACCGGCTGCAGGGCATGCCCGAGTTCGTCAGCGACTACGTGCTGTTGCATGAGCTTGCGCACCTGCTGCAGCCCGATCACGGCAAGAGCTTCTGGGCGCTGCTGGAGGGCTACCCCCAGTTGGAGCGGGCCCGCGGTTACCTCGAGGGCGTCGCGTTCGGCTCCGGCATGCCCGCACCGACCGCGCCACCGGACGCGGACGACATCGAGGGTGAGGACAGCAGCGACACGCTCTTCTGAGGCGGCCGGCGGCTGCGGATCAGGCGCGCAGGGTCGCGACGCAGTCGGCCAACCCGGGGTCGGTGTCGTCCGGCAGCGCGGCGACCGGCCACCAGCGCACGTCGTCGGACTCGTCCGAGACGGCGATCGCGGCATCCGGCGGGGCGGTCGCCGCGATGCGCAGGTCGAGGTGCGCGCGGCAGCGCCCGAAGCTCTCGCCGAGGGTGTGCCGGTCGAGGAAGAGCGCGCCCGGCACGGCACGCAGTCCGGCGATGCCGGACTCCTCGGTCGCCTCCCGCAACGCAGCGCCCACGACGGTTGTGTCGCCGGGTTCGAAGTGGCCGCCCGGCTGCAGCCACAGCCGGGCCTTCTTGTGCAGCACCAGCAGCACCTCGCGGCGGTCGGCGGAGAAGACCACCGCGCTCGCGGTGAAGTGCTCCGGTGGCCCCTCGCGCCGCAGCCCCGCATCGCCGTATGACGAGAGCTGCGCCAGGAACGCGTCGCGTTGGTCCGACGGTGGCGCGGCGGTCAGCAGTGCGTGCGCATCGGCGGCGAGGCGGGTGGCGCTCACTTCGCCGGGTTACTGCCGGTGCCGCCCTCGTCAGGCTTGTCGTCGGCGTCGTTGTTCCCGGAACCGTTGTCGCCGGAACCGCTGTCGCCGGAAGGCTTTTCGCCGCGTTCGGCATCGAGTTCGGCGGCGCCCTGGGCGAGGAGCGCCTCGAGCGCAGCATCGACCTCGTCAGGTTGCGGCGCCGCGGACTCGGGCGACTCGCGGCGCTGCACGTAACCGGCCGGGTTGTCCAGGTCGGCCGCGGTCGGCGCGAAGTCGGGGTGCTTCCAGGACGCATCGCGCTGCTCGGCACCGAGCGCGCTCTCCAGCGCGGTGAAGACGTCCGCCGCGTCGCGCAACCGGCGGGGCCGCAACTCCAGGCCCACCAGGGAGGAGAACACACGCTCCGACGGGCCGCCGGTCGCCCGCCGCCGGCGCACCGCCTCGGTCAGTTGCGCAGTGTGCGGCAGGTGATCGCCGGCAGCCTCGTTGGCGACCACCTCGACCCAGCCTTCGACGAGCGCCAGCAGCGTCTCCAGGTGAGCCAGCGCCCGCTGCTGCGCCTCGGACGGCTCCGGGCTGAACAGCGACCCCTGCAACGCCTCCTGCAGCGCGGCCGGGTCGGACGGGTCGGCTCCGGCGACGGCCTGCTCGATGCCCTCGGTGTCGATCGAGATGTCCCCGGCATACGACTGGACGGCGGCGATCAGCGCCGGGCCGAGCCATGGCACGGACGCGAACAGTCGCGCCCGGGCAGCCTCGCGGACGGCGAGGTAGAGGTGCACCTCGCCGGCGTCGATGCCCAGTCCTTCGGCGAACTCGGCGACGTTGGCCGGCAGCATCGCGACGCCGTCGACGAGCGGCAGCCCCACCTCGGTGCCGCTGACCAGGTCGCCGGCGAGGGCGCCCACGGCCTGGCCGACCTGCGCACCGAACATGCCGGCGCTCATGCGCGCCATCATCGGCTGCATCTGGCCCATCAGCGCGGCCGGGTTCATCCCCGCCGGCAGCCCCAACTGCTCCGCGTCACCGGGATCGAGCCGGCCAAGCTGCTCGCGCATCGCCGACTCGATCGCGCCGTTCACGCCATAGGCGACCGGTTCGACCAGTTGGCGCCACATGGGCATCGTCTCCTCGACCCATTCGGCGCGGCTGAGCGCCTTCGCCGGACCGGCCGCCGGGAATTCGGTCACCACGTCGAGCCAGAGGTTGGCGACCTGGACCACCTGGTCGACATCGCGCGCGGTGGCGGCGCTGACACTGCTGTCGCCTTCGGCGGCAACGGTCTTGCGCGCCACGTCGGTGGCGAGCTCGACGTTGAAGGCGCCGTCGACCGGGCCGGACATCATTGCCTGCAACTGGCTGCTGAGCGCCTGCATCATCGACGGGTCGAGGTCTTGCACGCCCATCTGCTGCAGCGCGTCGGCTAGTTGCTGATTGTCGGTGTCACCGCCCAGCACCTGCCGCAGCAACTCGGACAGGTCAGGCTGGTTCGGGTCGTCGTCGGGGCGCTGCGCCGGGTCGTTCGACATGTCATCTCCTTGCCACGTGGGTGGCGGCATACCCTCGGTGCATTCGACGGTATGCCGTCGAGAGGTCATCGAGCGAAGTCTTCCTTGTGAAGTACATAACCACGAAGGAGCGAATGTGAGTTCCACAGGGCGGCGTGTTCGCTCCGGGCGCAACCGACGGCGGGCAGTATGTCGGTCGGCATACGTCTGCGCGGGGTGCACGCCGGTGCTGCAGCCGGTGCGCAGGGAAGGGATGACGCGATGACCACGGGTGACCCACGGGTGCGACTTGCCGACCTGCGCGACAGCGAGCTGTCCGTCACCGATGTGCTCGGTGCGGTCAGTGATCCGGGCGCCGGCGGCATCGGCCTCTTCGTGGGGCAGGTGCGCACACAGGACCATGCCAAAGCCGTTGAACTACTTGACTATTCGGCGCACCCATCAGCGATCGACGAGCTGCGCAAGGTCGGCGAGGAAGTGCTCACCGACGACATCACCGCGCTTGCCGCGGTGCACCGGATCGGCCGGCTGCGGGTCGGCGACATCGCCGTCGTCGTGGCGGTGAGCGCACCGCACAGAGGGCCCGCGCTCAGCGTGTGCACAGCCATGATCGACACTCTCAAGGCGCGGGTGCCGATCTGGAAGCACCAGGTTTTTCTCGACGGATCTGACGAATGGGTGGGGTTGTGACGCAGCCGGCAGGTGTGAGTGATGCTGACCGATCGACGGCGCCGACCAAGCAGCGCTCGCTCAGCACCCGCAACATCGTCGTCCTGGTCACCGCGATCGTGCTGGTCGTCGCGGTCGCGGCGCTCAACCTGATCCACGTCCCGGTGGCGATCCTGCGGCCCGGCCCGGTGACCAACACGCTCGGCAAGGTGGACGGCAAGCCGGTCATCGAGGTGCAGGGCGCCGACACCTACCCGACCACCGGGAGCCTCGACTTCACGACGGTGTCGATGGCGGGCGGCCCGCAGTACCCGGTCAGCGTGATGCAGTGGATCCGTGCGAAGTTCGACGACCACGCCCAGATCGACCCCGAGGACAAGTGGTTTCCCAAGGGCATCACCTCCCAGCAGGTGCAGCAGCAGAACACCGCCGAGATGACCAACTCCCAACAGACCGCGGAGGTGGTGGCGATGCGCGCCGCCGGGGTGAAGGTGCCGGAGACGATCACCGTCGCGCAGTTGCAGCCGGGAGCCGCCGCCGAAGGGCAGCTGAAGCAGGGCGACACGCTGGTCAAGGTCAACGGGGTGGCCGTGCAGAACCTGCAGTCGGTCGCCGACGCCATGGACTCGGTCAAGTCCGGCAGCAAGGTGGCGGTCACCGTCAACCGCGGGGGCAAACAGCAGCAGCTGCAGGTGCCGACGGCGACCGGCCCGGAAGGCAGGGCCGTCTTCGGCATCGCGATCACGCCGAACTACAAGTTCCCCTACCAGGTGAAGGTCAATGCCGGTGACGTCGGCGGACCATCGGCGGGCACGATGTTCAGCCTGGCGATCTACGACCTGATCACGCCGGGCGCGCTGACCGGTGGCAAGAAGATCGCCGGCACCGGCACGATGAGCGAGGACGGCTCGGTCGGGCCGATCGGCGGGATCGCGCAGAAGATGCAGGGTGCCAAGGACGCCGGGGCGCAGTTCTTCCTGGCGCCGGTGAGCGACTGCAGTGACGCCAAGGGGAACATCCCGAAGGGGCTGACGGTGGTGAAGGTGGAGACCTTCAACGACGCGCTCACCGCGGTGAAGCAGATCGGCACCGGGAAGACCACCGGCTTCCCGAGCTGCTGACATTCGCGGCCCGCGCCGTCGTTGCCGTCAGTCCTCCAGGGTGACCTTGAGGGCGTGCACCAGGCCGGGGGCGATGTCGTCGCCGATCGCGACCTTGTCGTCGCTGTCGTTCGCGCGCTGCCGTAGCAGGCAGACCGACTCCCCGTCGCGCAGCACCGCCACCAGCAGCCGCACGTCGGACCGGTCCGGGTGCGCGGCCAGCGCCTCGGACGCCTCCTCGGGGTTGTCGGGCAGATCGCGCTCGGCCTCCGGCGGCACCACGATGCGCTCGATCGCGAGCGCGACGCCGTCGACCTCGGGCGGCCAGGCAAGTTGCCGCAGCAGTGACTCGATGTTCGAGGTCTGTGGCACGCCCTCCTGCTCGATCGTGCTGTATGCCGCAGGATCCGCCGCGCCGAGTTGCTCGGCGAGGGCCGGCTCGCGCTGCAGCAGGTCGGCGTTGCGGGCGATCGCGAACAGCCGCGGCGCCTGGTCCCACCCGGCGGCCGCGACGTGCCGCTCGGTGTCGACCGCCGCCTCGGCGAGCGGGCTGAGCACGGGTTTGACCTTGGGGGAGTCGTCTTGCGGCATACCGACAATGCTGCCGTATGACGCCGGCCTGCCCGATCTGCGGGGCGGCCTCATAAGTCGCCGGGTTAAGTTGTCCGTGACGAAGTAGCCCCACCCGCCACATGAACCCCGAACCCGAGGCCCACGTTGACTTCTTCGGACGACCCCGCCGACGGCGGCAACGAGCAGAGTCCCGACCGTCCGCGCGTCGATTTCGGGCGGATCGGCACGACCCGCGGCCGGCGGTTGCTCATCGCGGTGCTGGTGGTCATCGCCCTCGTCATACTCGTGCAGGTCTGGGCGAACGTGTGGACCACCAAGCTGTGGTTCGACAGCCTCGGCTACTCCTCGGTGTTCCGCACCGAATACCTCACCAAGGGCACGATGTTCGTGGCTGGCGGGTTGATCACCGGGTTGCTGATCTTCGCCAGCATGCTCATCGCCTACCGGAGTCGGCCGCTCTATGCCCCGGCGACGCCGGAGCTGGACAACATGGACCGCTACCGGGAGGCGATCGAGCCGTTCCGCAAGGTGGCCTTCTGGGTGATCCCGATCCTGTTCGGGCTGTTCGCCGGTTCCGCGGCCGCCGGGCAGTGGAAGCTGGCCCTGCTGTGGCTCAACCGGCAGAGCTTCGGCGTCAAGGACCCGGAGTTCAACAAGGACATCGGCTTCTACGTCTTCACTCTGCCGTGGCTGCAGCTGATCTTGAGCTTCCTCACGATGGCGCTGATCCTGTCGCTGGTCGCGGCCGTCGTGATGCATTACCTGTATGGCGGAATCTCCTTGCAGGGCATCGGAGTTCGCACCACCGGCGCCGCCCGCATCCACCTGTCGCTGATCCTTGCGGTGTTGGTGCTGGGCCGGGCGCTCGCCTACTGGCTGGGCCGTTACGACCAGACCGCCCGGGACAACTCGCTGTTCACCGGCATCGACTACACCGCACAGAACGCCGTGCTGCCGTCCAAGGCGCTGCTGGCGGGCGCGGCGGTGATCTGCGCCGTGTTGTTCGTCGCCACCATCTGGACCCGCACCTGGCGGTTGCCGATCGTCGGGCTCGCCTTCCTGCTGGTGTGTGCGATCGTGCTTGGCGCAATCTACCCGGCGCTCGTGCAGCGCTTCCGGGTGCGCCCGTCCGAGCAGTCGCTGCAATCGCCATACATCAGCCGCAACATCGCCGCGACCAAGGCGGCATACGGCCTCAACGACATCAAGACAGAGACGTATTCGCCGACAACCGACACCAGCAAGAACCAGCTCCAGAAGGACCGGGCCACGGTGCCGGGCATCCGGCTGGTCGACCCGTCGATCGTGTCGCCGACCTTCCGGCAGTTGCAGGGTCAGCGCAACTACTACCAGTTCGGCAACACCCTGGACGTCGACCGCTACGACATCGACGGCAAGAGCCAGGACGCCGTCGTCGGGGTGCGCGAACTCGACCTCGACGGCGTGCCGGCGGCGCAGCGCAACTGGGTCAACGACCACACGGTCTACACGCACGGCTTCGGCTTCGTGGCGGCCAAGGGCAACGAGCGCACTGCCGACGGCCAGCCGGTCTTCATGGAGTCGAACATCCCGCCGCAGGGCGACCTCGGCAAGTATGAGCCGCGAATCTACTTCGGGGAGTCATCGCCGCAATTCTCCATCGTGGGGGGACCGGCTAATGGGCCGAAGCGCGAATTGGACTACCCCGACTCGAAATCCGGCGGTGAGCAGCGCACGACCTACACCGGCGGCGGGGGAGTCGGGATCGGCTCGTGGGGCCGCAAGCTCGCGTATGCCGTGAAATACCACGACTACAACTTCATGTTCTCGGGGTCGATCAACTCCCAGTCGCGGATCCTCGACACCCGCAACCCGGTCGACCGGCTGAAGAAGGTCGCGCCGTGGCTGACCGTCGACGGCGACCCCTACCCGGTGGTCGAGGACGGCCGGATCGAATGGGTGGTCGACGGCTACACCACCTCGGCGCAGTACCCGAACTCGCAGCTGCAGTCGCTCGGCAATGCGACCGCCGACTCGCTGACCGCGACCTCGGAGAACCTGCGGACCCTCGCCGGCGGCCGGGTCAACTACATCCGCAACTCGGTGAAGGCCACGGTCGACGCCTACACCGGCAAGGTCACGATGTACGCCTGGGACGAGAAGGACCCGGTGCTGAAGGCGTGGATGAGCGCGTTCCCGGGCACGGTCAAGCCGATGTCGCAGATCTCCGCCGGTCTGATGTCGCACCTGCGGTATCCCGAGGACCTGTTCAAGGTGCAGCGCGAGCTGCTCACCAAATACCACGTGACCGACCCGGGTCAGTTCTTCCAGGGCAACGACCAGTGGCAGATCCCGACCGACCCGACCAGTGAGGGGGCTCAGCAGCCGCCCTACTACCTGTCGCTGGCGATGCCGGATCAGCAGACGCCGACGTTCTCGTTGACCACGACGTTCATCCCGACCGGAACCCGGCAGAATCTGTCGGCCTTCATGGCGGTCGACGCCGACGCGGGTTCGACCGCCGGGCAGAAGCGGCCCGGCTACGGCACCTTCCGGGTGCTCGAGATGCCCCGGAACGCCACGGTGAAGGGTCCGGGGCAGTTCCAGAACGACATCAACTCCTCGCAGGCGGTGTCCCCGACCACCGGGCAGACGCTGTCGCAGTTCCTGACCTACAACAAGCAGGTGGGCTCGCAGGTGCAGGAGGGCAACCTGCTCACGCTGCCGATCGGCGACGGCCTGCTGTATGTCGAGCCGATCTACGTCCGGGCCGCCGGCAGCACCTCCTTCCCGCTGCAGAAGGCGGTGGTGGTCGAGTTCGGCGACAACCTGCAGTGGGACGTGACGCTCGACGGCGCGCTCAACGCGCTTTTCGGCGGGGACTCCGGTGCGACCGCCGGCGACCAGGGGACCGCACCCGACTCGACTCCCGCGCCGAGTCCGTCCGGATCGCCGTCACCGGCCCCGTCACCGTCGTCGACACCGAGCGGCAACCAGTCGCTCAAGCAGGCGCTCGCCGACGTGCAGAAGTGGTACGACCAGGGCCAGGCCGATCTGAAGCGGGGTGACTTCGCGGCGTACGGCAAGTCGCAGGAGGAGCTGAAGAACGCGATCAAGCGGGCGATCGGCGCGCAGGGCGGCACCGGCTCGGCGCCCACTCCGTCGCAGTCGGGCGGCTCGTCGAGTCGTCCGTCCGCCAGGCCTTCGTCACCGGCACCGACCTCGACCCGCTGAGCAGGTGCGGCTGGCGGGTGGGGCCCCGGCGCGGTGAGAAAGATCCGGGGCCGCTGAGGGCTCGATTTGGTCTGAGGGGCGGCTGCCCGTAAAGTGGTGTTCACCGACGCGGGGTGGAGCAGCTCGGTAGCTCGCCGGGCTCATAACCCGGAGGTCGCAGGTTCAAATCCTGCCCCCGCTACCAAATCCCGTCGGGATGAAAATGGGCCGGACTCTTCGCAGAGTCCGGCCCATTTCGCGTGTCGTAGGTCCTACGGGCTCCCGAGTGACGTCGAGCCGCGGCGAGTGACGACGTTCGCAATGACTGACGTCGATGTATGGACGTCACTCATTGCGAAGGACGTCACTCGGTGTGTCAGGACGATCCCTGCGGGGGCTCACCCACATCGTCATTGTCAGTCGGAGAGGTCGGGTCCGTCGCGACCTGGATCTCGACCGCTCGTCCACGTATGACGAGGGCCCCGCGTCCAGGGCGGGGGCGCTCGGGCGGCCCGGTGTCGGTGCCGAGGAGTTCGCCGTCGCGACGGCCCGGTTGCAGGATGATGCCGGTCTGGCGGCGGCGCAGCTCGGCGACCACTCCGCGGAAGGCGCCGATGAGCGTGCTGGTCTGCCCGCTTACGCAGACGATCCCTCCGGTGGGTCGGCTGCGGCTCAGGTGTGCCAGCACCAGGTCCTCGACCGGGGCACCGATCAGTTCGTCGAAGTCATCAGCCAGGATCGCCGCCCGCGGGTCGGCGCCGAGCCAGTCCGCGAGTTGCTCGGGCTGATCGGGGTCGAGCATCAGCACTGCGGACGGCAGCGAGCCGGGTGTGGTGCGTCCCGGGAGCCATCCGACCGGACGATCTGCGGACAGCTGCTGGGCGAGTGTGCGCAACGCCGTGGTGCGGCCGCTGCGTGGTGGTCCGGCGATGAGTGCGGCGAGGTCTCCGGCCGCGCCCAGCGCAATCCCGATCGGGGTGGGGTCGACGCCCCCGATGCCCACGGCGACTTCGCCTTCGGTGCGCGGCAGGTCGTGCACCGAACACGACTCCGGGATGCTCTCGAACCGTCGCACTCCGTGCGCCGACATCGATGCAGCAAGAGACGAAACACATTGGGAGAAGGACACTTTCGAGTCCACGGGAAGGAGTTCGGCAATCTGCAGCTCCGTGCCGTCCGGTGCGACGAGGGCGCGACCCGGGGGCATCGAGTCGGGCAGCTGCACGGGCCGAAGACCAAGGAGGCCGGCGTCGGAGGGGTCGGCGAGCCGGAGCACGAGCCTGCTGGAGAACGCACTCGCCACGCGGCCGCTGAACAGGCCGCGGCCCCCGGTCACGATGGCATGGATGCCGACCGCGGCACCGTCGCGCAGCACTTGGAGCAGGTCGTCGGTAAGACGCCCGAGCGTCACGTCGTCACTGACCTCGGTGAAGGTCTCCCAGCCGTCGACGAGCACCAGGATGCGGTGCACGGATCCATTGGTGGTGAGGTGGTCGGCGATCGATATGGATCCCGACGACGCGATCGCTTGCTGGCGCTGCTGGATCTCGCCGCCGAGCCACTCGATCAATCGGACCAGTCGGCCCACCTCGTCGCGCGGGATCACCGCTCCGACCTGCGGCAGGGCGGACAGCCCGGCGAGCGAGCTCGAGCCGTCGACGACGTAGATCGCCAGGCCACCGTCCGGCCAGAGCCGGGCGGCCTGCACCGCCAGTGTGCGGATCGCGGTCGTGCGACCGGAGCGTGGGCCGCCCACGATCGCGAGGTGGCCATCGGAGTCGGGGGCCCAGGCGACGGTGCGGGTCGCCTGGTCGGCGGGAAGGTCGGCGCGGGCGAAATCGACGGACTCGGGTAGGGCCGGTGTCCCGAGGACGGTGCGGCGTTCGCCGTCGAGCTCTTCGACAACCAGGCGATGCGGCAGGGGTGCGAGCCAGGGTGAGGGCGGCGGCACGACGCCCTGGCGTTCGGTCGCGGCCCGGATGGCCGCGACCGTCTGTTGCAGATCCGTCGGCCCGTCGTCGTCAAGGGTTTTCGCGCTCCAGGTCGGCGGGTCGCCGGGACGGGCCACCAGCCCGACCCTGACGTCGTCGTCTGCTGCATGACTGCGACCTGCGATGCGCGCGGTCTGGAAGTCCACCGGCGCACCGCCGCCAGTGCGCACGATGGCCCGGCCGGGCTGGGCCGCGGACAGGTGCGCGGCGAGATTGCTGCCGATCACGTCCTGTGAGTCGGCCTCGTCGCGCACCCGCAGCGCAATGCGCAGGTTGACGTTGGCCCGGATGTCGGCGGACACCACCCCTGCCGGTCGTTGCGTCGCCAGCACCAGGTGGATGCCGAGCGAGCGGCCGACCGCGGCGAGCCGCACCAGGCCGGCGATGAAGTCGGGCAACTCCTCGGCGAGCACCCGGAACTCGTCGATCACCAGCACGAGCCGAGCGAGCAGGCCGCTGCCGGCGACCCGCCGGTAGTCCTCCAGGTCCTTCGCACCCGCCGCGGCGAGCAGCCGCTCGCGCCGCCGCACCTCCGCGTCGAGCGACTCCAATGCGCGCTCGGTCAGGTGCGCATCCAGGTCGGTGACCAGGCCGACGGCATGTGGGAGCGCCGCGCAATCCTGGAACGCCGCACCGCCCTTGTAATCGATCAGGACGAAGACCAACTCGTCGGGCCGGTTGCCCAGCGCCAACGAGGTCACCATCGTCTGCAGCAGCTCGGACTTGCCGGCGCCGGTGGTGCCGGCGATCAACGCGTGCGGTCCGTCTGTGGCGAGGTCGACCGTCAGCGGGCCGGTCGGTCCCAGCCCGAGCGGCGCGCGGGTGGTGCCGGACTGCTCGGCCCACCTCGCGGCCACCGACTCAGCATCCGTTGGATCCGTCAGCGACTCTGCTCGCCACAGGTCGAGCAATGACGCGGTCGTCGGCAGCACTCCCTGGACGGTGTCGGGGGTCGCGTCGGTAAGCCCGGCAAGCTGGCGGGCCACCGCCCGGCACAGGTCCGGGGTCGGCAGGTCCGGCCGGCCCGTCACGAGTGTGTCCCCGTCGACCCGGATCGCCGTCGGACCGTCGACACGAACGGTCGTGGAGCACTCTGCGGGAAGTGCGGCAGCGTCTCCGGCCAGCGCAACGATCGACACCCCGGCACGGGGCCCCTCCCGCAGCAATCGGGTCACCTCCGGACGGGTCGCGAGGGCGCCCACTCCATCGAGCACGATCACCGTGTGCACCGTGGGGTCGTCCTGGCTCCTCCCAGGCGGGACCTCCTCCGGGAGCAGCGCGAGTATGACGCTCGCGCATGCTTCGTCGTCGGTCTCGAAATCAAGGAGTGTAGAGGCGTCCTGCGGGTGAATCGTGAGATGTGGCAACGGAATTGCCCATCTCCATCGCGCACGCTCGGCCGCGGTCGCGCACAGGACGACGATGCGCAGGTGATGCGGTGACTGCCACGTGGCGAGTTGCAGCACCACGGCGTCGGCCAGACGGGCCCGCTCCGGTGCCGCTGCCGCAACACCGAGCACGCGGGATCGTCCGAGCGGCACCGCGATCGGGGCCTCCTGCAGGCGCTCGACGCACGGGGAGCGATCGTCGTGGGTATCGCGCACCCGGACCTGGCTGTCGATGATGCCGGTGCCGACCCGACAGGTCAGGAAGTCGTCATGATCCGGCGCGCGCGCCCACAGGCGCACGTCGCGAGCGACAGCCGCGCGCAGGGTTTCGGTGAGCGGCGGAGTGAGCACCCGGCGAAGCGCGAGTTCGGCGATCAATGCCGCATCGCGCCGGTCCAGCATTTCCCGCACTGCCGTGTCGTGCCGATGCGTCGCGTCACGGGTCCGCTGCGAGCCGCTCTTGCGGTCGCTCAGGTGCTGACCAAGCATCATCACCGGACTCAGCAGCGCGAACATCAGGAACAACGGGTTGCGCAGGACGAGGAGCAGAACGCCGGCAAGCACCAACGGCATGAGCAGCATCGCCCACGGCAGTCTGCGCCGTTCCTCCGCGGTGGGGGCCGTAGGCCGGGTCAGCTCGACGACGGGCAGCGCGGGCGCTCTGCGCGGCGGACGCTGCACGGGAATGCGGCAGGTGTCGTCACAGGTCGTGACGACCGGAGCGGGTGCGCGGCGCTCCAATGCGAACGTCGTCGAGCCGGCCCGTAGGCGGGTGCCGGCCCGCAGCTCCGATGGGACGCCCGCGGCGAGCACCACACCGTCGAGGCGGGTGCCGTTGGTCGAGCCGGCGTCGGTGACCACCGCACGACCGTGTTCGAGGGAGACCAGCAGATGATTGCGGGAGAGGTCGGGGTCCGGCAGCGAGAGCTGCGCGTCGAGTGCCCGCCCGACCCGCCGCACGTCGCCGGTGAGCGGGGTGCGTGCGCCGACGCACGGACCTTCCACTGCGACCAGACTCAGCAGGTGCTGACCCTCGGTCGCGGTCGGGGCCGCGGCGATCACGGCGTGGTTGAGCAGCGGCAGCTCACCGATCGGGTCGGAGTCGAACACCTCCTCAGCACCGATGTATGACGGGGCCGGCGCCGCCACACCCGCCTCGGCGAGGGCCGCTCGCGCTTCGCCCCAGCACGCTCCCTCCGGGACCTGCACCACCACCTCGACCGGCTCGCACGCGTCGGCCGGCAGCAGGCTCAACCGCAGCGTGCGGCTGCCGGCGGTCGGCGGGGCCTGCGCGTGCGTGGTCATGCACGGAGTCTGCGCCGGCTGCACGCCGGGCCGCTGCGCCGCGACCGCAACTTGTGGACGACCGGGTGAGGACGCCGGGGATGTGGACCGAATCGCTGCCGGTGGACAACGTCGGAAGAAGCGGTCCAGCTCGGCCTCGCCGTGCCCGACACGAACCGGTAGGTGTCGATGTGCGGCCACCTCGCCCGTCACAGTGATGGCGGCGCAACCCGCGCGACCGCCATACGACTCAAGGAGCGCCCGTGTCCGCACTCGACCAAGAACTGCTGTTGGATTTCCTCGCCGCGCAGCGGCGGCACGTGCTGTCCGCCTTCCAAAGACTGGGCGAGGAGCAGTTGCACCGCAGCGTCCTCCCGTCCGGATGGACCCCACTCGCGCTGGTGCACCACCTGACGATCGACGTCGAGATGTGGTGGTTCGGCGCGGTGGTCGACGGCGACGCCGCCGTGCGCGCCGAGATCGAGGCGGCTGACGGCTGGCGCCCGCCGGACGTCCCGTCGGCCGAGATCTTCCAGCGGTATGCCGCCGCCTGCTCGCGCTCGGACCAGATCGTGCGGGCTCGCGGTCTCGCCGCGGATCTCGCCTGGTGGCCGGACGACCATCCTCGCCATCTCGGCAACGTCCCCGAGGTCGTGCTGCACGTCATCGCCGAGACCGCGGCGCATGCCGGTCACGCGGACGCGGTCGCCGAGCTCATCGACGGCAGGCAGTGGCTGGTGCTCGACTAGGGACGTCGGGGTGGCCCGGGTGGGACGCCGGGGAATGCGGACCGAATTGCTGCCTGTGGACAACGTTTTCGACCCCTTGCCATGTGGCTTGATGAAGCCATGAACGGTGCGGACGTCATCGAGGACGAGGTGCGCGAGCTGATCCGGCGGCAGCGACTCGACCCGAGTCGGGATCAGCAGGTGCTGCATGCCCTGGTGCGTGACGCCGTGCAGGACTACGAGGAGCGCAGTCTGCACGGCGGCCTCGCTCCGCTCGGCGATCGCGAGGTGGCGACCCAGCACGTGCTCGACGCGGTCCTCGGGTTCGGCGCGCTGCAGCCCTACCTGGACGATCCGACGATCGAGGAGATCTGGATCAACGAGCCGCAGCGGGTCTTCGTGGCGCGGCAAGGAGTGGCCGAGCTGACGCCGACCATCCTGTCCGAGGAGCAGGTGCGCAACCTCGTCGAGCGGATGCTCAAACCCTCTGGACGACGCATCGACCTCTCGTCCCCGTTCGTCGACGCGACGCTGCCCGACGGCAGCCGGCTGCACGTCGCGATCCCCGACATCACCCGCAGCCACTGGCTGGTCAACATCCGCAAATTCGTGGCCCGCGCACACAGTCTCGACGATCTGGTGCGGCTGGGCACCATCACCCAGCCGACAGCCCGATTCCTCGCAGCCGCAGTGGCTTCCGGCCTCAATGTGCTGGTCGCCGGCGGCACGCAGGCCGGCAAGACCACGACGCTGAACTGCCTCGCGGCCGCCATCCCGTCCTCCGAACGTGTCGTGTCGTGCGAGGAGGTCTTCGAGCTGAAGCTCAATCTGCGCGACTGGGCAGCGCTGCAGTGCCGGCAACCCAGTTTGGAGGGCACCGGAGAAATCCCGCTGCGGCGGCTGGTGAAGGAGGCGCTGCGGATGCGCCCGTCGCGCATCATCGTCGGTGAAGTGCGTCAGGCCGAGAGTCTCGACCTGCTGATCGCGCTCAACTCCGGCTTGCCGGGTATGGCGACGCTGCACGCCAACTCGGCGCGCGAGGCGATCGTGAAGATGTGCACGCTGCCGCTGCTCGCCGGCCCCAACGTGAGCTCGACGTTCGTGGTGCCGACGGTGGCCGCCTCGATCGACCTCGTGGTCCACCTCGCGCTCGACTGTGACGGGCGGCGCCGGGTGCGCGAGATCGTCGCGGTCCCCGGCCGCATCGAGGGAGACGTCATCGAGCTCGCGGACATCTTCGTGCAACGATCGGGGAAACTGGTGCGAGGCAACGGGTTTCCCACTCACACGCAGCAGTTCGAGCGGGCTGGGTATGACGTCGCACAGCTGCTGGGGGACCGGTGAACACCGTCATACCGCTCCTGTTCGGAGCAGGCCTGTTCTGCATCTGGTGGTCGTGCTGGCCGCGCCCCCAGAAACCCGTCGAGAGCAACCGGCCAACAGCGTGGGACAAGCTCGACGACGAGATCGTCCAGGCCGGCCTGACCGGCCTCGGCCGGGCGAAACTGCTGTGGCTCTGCGTCGGCTGCGGCATGGTCGTCTTCGTCCTGGCGATGGCGGTCACGGCTGTCCCCGCCGTCGCCCTCGCCTTCGGGGCAATTGCGGCATACGCGCCGATTGCGTTGGTGCGCGGTCGCGCTCGTCGTCGTCGCTCGCAGCTGCGCGACCTGTGGCCGGACGTCGTCGATCACATCGCCTCGGCCGTCCGGGCCGGCCTCGCGTTGCCCGAGTCGCTCAGTCAGCTCGCCGTCCGTGGACCGGAGGAGCTGCGCCCGGCGTTCGCCGAGTTCGCGCACGACTACCGAGCGACGGGCCGCTTCCACGAGTGCCTTGACGCGCTCAAGGTGCGGTTGAGTGATCCGGTCGCCGACCGGCTCGTGGAGTCGCTGCGCATTGCTCGCGAGGTCGGCGGCACCGACCTGGGCAAACTGCTGCGCACGCTGTCGACGTTCCTGCGCGACGATGCCCGCACCCGGTCCGAGCTCGAGGCGCGACAGTCCTGGACCGTCAACGCCGCACGCCTCGCGGTGGCCGCGCCATGGATTGTGCTGGCAATGCTCGCAACTCGCGGGGACTCGTTGGCCGCCTACCGGCAGCCCGCAGGAGTCGCCGTGCTTGTCATCGGCACCGCGGTGACGGTGGTCGCCTATCGGATCATGCGGCGGATCGGACGGCTCCCGGTCGAAGCGCGGGTGTTGCGATGATCGCCACCTACGCATGGATCGGCGCCCTGTGCGGCGCGATGGTCGCCTGCGGGCTGCTGTTGATCTTCGCCGGACTACCGATGCGACGACGTCCCGATCTGCTTGCCCGGATCGAGCCCTATGTGCGCGACAGCCCGCGGCCGTCGCGGCTGCTCGCACGCTCGACCGACCAGCTGGACGTCAATCAGGTGCTCGCGCCGGTGCTGCGGCGACTCGGCGCGGTTGTCGACCACGTGCTCGGCGGCACCAGCTCGGTGCGGCTGCGCCTGGAGCGCTCCGGCCAGCCGGCCGATGTCGACGGCTTCCGCGCCCAGCAGGCGCTGTGGGGGTTGGCCGCGATGGCTGCCGGCGGGATATACGTGTCGCTCATCGCGGTCGGCGGCGGTGGTTCCGTGCTGCGCGCGGTCATCATCCTGCTGGTGGCGTTCCTGGCCGGGGTGGTCGCGCGGGACCAGGTGCTCACCCGGGCAGCCGAGCGTCGCGAGCAGCAACTGATGGCCGAATTCCCCGCAGTGGCAGAGATGTTGGCGCTCGCCGTCACGGCCGGTGAAGGCGCTGCGGCAGCACTGGAGCGGGTCGCGGGGCTCTCGTCCGGTGAGCTGTCCGGTGAGCTCGGCCGGTGCCTGGTCGATGCTCGCGCCGGCTCGACCCTGCCGGAGGCACTGCAGGGCCTCGCCGACCGCACCGGAGTGCCGAGCCTGTCGCGTTTCGTCGACGGCATCGTGATCGCCGTGGAGCGTGGCACCCCGCTGGCCGATGTGATGCGTGCGCAGGCGCAAGACGCCCGGGACGCCAGTAAGCAACAGCTTCTCGAGCTCGGTGGGCGGCGTGAGCTGATGATGATGGTCCCGGTCGTCTTTCTGGTGCTGCCGGTGACGATCGTCTTCGCCGTCTTCCCCGGCCTCGACGCACTCAATCTCTCCGGCTGACCTTGGAAATCACTTCGAATACAAACGGATTCACCAACAGGAGGACGACATGACAACGATCGACAAGCTGCAGTCCCGTGCCTTGCGCACCTTTCACGACGTGCAGCTGCGCTGTGCCCGGGCGGTCGCCGACCGCGAGCGCGGCGACGTGCCCGCGTATATACGGAAATGAGGTGTCTCATGAGGCAAGTCCGCATGTAACCCGAGGATCAATCTGGCTGGGGTCACTGTGTAGTTGGTGAGACAGTCCACCGTCTCGTGTGAGACACCCCGGTGGCCTGCT
>NZ_JAOBQJ010000004.1 GCF_026162425.1 Flexivirga meconopsidis
AGGTCGCGTCCCTGCCGGCTCCTCGTTGCTGTTGTTCACGTCCTGCAGTGTCATGCGTTACTACTCCGGTCCCGCCCCAACCATGGGGCGTGTCACGGACCAGAAACACCGAAATTGCGATAGTCCCCCTGAAGGGGAGTCACGATGGGAACCTCACGCTTCGCCACCCGGACACGAACGATGCTTCGACGGCGACCATCACGGCGCGCGATATGTTCCAGGAACGGCAGGTACCCGCGCTGACGAGTCCGGGTGTTCTCGTAGAGGCCGTCCGCGACCGTGACGCCGTCGTGGGCGTGAAACCGGTAGAAACTCAGCACTGACCGCACCCGCAGCGCGACGGTCGATTCGCCCACCGGGGCACGGCCGCGCCCTTGGCGGACCTCTTGAGCGAAGGAACCGACATCGGCCACGCCAACGGTCTCCCAGCTCTGTGCACGGTCTTCGAGGAACGTCCACCACAACGCCAGGCCACGCGCATACGCCTTGATCGTGTTCGGTGAACACCCTGTCGCGCGCAGGAACTCCAGATATCGCTCAACAGGCCTCACCAAGTAATGATCAGAACCGACCACCGTCCACGTCGTGCTGTCCCCAGTCAATATCCTCTGGCTTGTCGCCACGGTGTCTCCCGATCTCAGGCGGCGCTGACACACTCGATGCCAGATAACTCGCCGCTCACAACCCTCGACCCGACCACAGAGCCCTGTCGCGTATGTCACCGACGCGACGCGACAAGTACAGACAACGGATGATGGCATTTGCAGCCTGGACCCAGGATCTGCGGATCCAGGTCGTCGACGACCAGGAGCTTGAGGAACCGGTCACGTGGTCGAGCGTTCGGGGCGAGTACGTGCCCCTCGCCGATTGCCGGCAACTGGGGGAGCGATGGACGCCGGACTTGCTGCGCGTGACGCGGCAGTATCGAGTGCTGTCCGGCCCGCGAGGCGACTGCCCACTGCCGGACCAGTTGCCGCCGCGGACGACGTAAGCGTGAGCGTCCTCAGGTCCAGTTGACGAGAACCATCGGAGGGAAGCCCATCGCGATGGTGTCCTTAGGGTCGCGGCAGCCATGATCGCCTGAGCCGTTGTCCTGATCGGACCGGGTAACCCCAGATGGGGGAGCTCGAGAGTGGATCAGTCCGAGACGCAGTCCTCCTCGCGAAGCTCTCCCGGTGTCCTGGCGTCAGAGAACGCGCGGCTGGCCAGACCGCGTGCGATGTTCGCAGCGCCGTACCCCGGCGCGGGGTCCAGACGGATGCTGAAGCGCACCATGCTGTCGATCAGCTGCACGTCTTCGTAGAGCCTGCCGGAGCCGGTCATGCGCCGCAGATCCCGTGCCGTGGTGACGAGATGCTCCAGTTCCTCGCTACTGGGCACCGCCCCAGCAACGTCGGGTGCGAAGGAATAGGTCAGCCTCACGGCGCAGGAGCTCATGCCGTGGATTGTGTCGCGACGACCTGACACCGGGTCGCGAGCGGTGCAGGCGCGCCTGGCGGGCGCCTTGTTTGACGACCGCCAGTAATCCCGGGACGGCACCCAATGTCATCGGATTCCTTCCGTGCGCTCCGCCGGATGAAGGGGTAGATCCCCGCCGCGGGATCGCTGGCGAAGGGTGCGGGGTCGGGCGACAGCGCCCGCCGGTGCGCGTCCAACCTCTGGCGCAACCCCTGTCCGGAAAGAAGTTCTGAGAAGAGGGGGAACGCGGTGTTTGTGCAGGTCAACGTGCTGTAGCGGGCAACGTTCCTCCGGCGTTCCCCCTCGCTCGGCCCTCTTGGAGGCACGTAACCGGATACGTCCGCTGGGGACCTTCTGTCTGTCCGATTCGACAGACAGGAACTCAGGCGATGAGCGTTGAAGACTGCCTCGGTCTCTCCTCGAACAGCGAGCTGCTGGCGCAGGCAGACCAGGCGTGGCCGACATGGTGCGAACAACATCCCAGGCTGAGTGCCGCCACCGACACCACGACCATGCGGTCCTGGCTGCGGCAGCACACGACCGAAGAGTGTGACCAGCTACTCCTGTGCCTGGCGGAACTGGCCGCCACCGACGGCGGCAACGACGTCGCGGCGGCCGCCGCCCTCGCCTGGGCGCTGATGCCTGGGGTGTGCTCACTGGCGAACAGGCTGGGCACGCTCGCCCCGGAGATCGATCAAGTCGTCGCCGGACAGCTGTGGCTGGAAGTGCGCACCTTCCCGTGGCGCCGGCTGACCAAGGTCTCCGCCAACATCCTGCTGAACACCCGCGCCGGGGTACTTCGCGAATGCGGCGCCCACTCCCAGCTCGAACGGAGCGACCCGACATGGTCGCGCACCAGCCCGGTCGACCCGTCCCATTGGTTCTGGATGGAGGGACCGGCCGAGCCGAACGACGCGGCCGCCGAGGAACTCCTCCAACTTTTGGAGTGGGCATGCGACCACGACGTCATCACCCCCGCTGACCGGTCGCTGCTGCTGTGCCTGGTCGAGGCGGCCGACCGCACTGCGATCAACCGCACCGGCCGCAGCGGCGCCGGGCTGATGGCCAACGGCCTGAACCAAGAGGTTGCCACCCAGCTGGGGATCTCGGTGCGGACACTGCGCCGCCGCACCCGCCGCAGCATCGACGCCCTGACCGATGCATGCGGACACGGGAAGGCGACGGCATGAGTGACCGCCAGCACCACCATCGGCACCTTAGGTCGGTCGAGGTGATCACAGTGACCGAGACGACGGAAACCCCGGCAGAAGAACCCCAGCACGAGGCTGGACGCAGCACCGCAGACATCGCGGCCTTGTTCGATGTGGCCGGCCGCGAAGAAGAAGCCATCCGCCAGCTCGACGGCTGCATGGCACGCCTGCACGAGGTGCAGCACGCCAAGGCCGCGCTCAAGACCCTGTCGGCGCCGGAACTGCGGGCGGCACTGGAGTTTCGCCGGGCAGCCCTCGGTGGTGAGCCCGCATGACACAGGTACTCACCGAACGGCCCGCCGTCTCCGTCGACGAGCTCAAACGCGCATGGTCGGCGGTGCAGGCCGGAGAATTCCGGGCTAACACCACACGGCCCGCACCGCAGCCCGCCGGCGACCCGCAGCGGGCCCGCACGACCAGCCCGTGGCAGCCCGACCCCACCGAGGTCGTCCTGCCGGTCCTCGGGTGCGGAGGATCCTCCGGGGCCACCACGCTGGCCGTCGCGATCGCCACCGCCGCCGGGGCCGGCTCCCGGGTCGTGGAGTGCGCGTCAGTCACCTCCTCCGGTCTGGCTGCCGCCAGCACCGCGGAACTGGGCGCGTACGAAAGCGCCTGGTGTCGCGGTAGCCGTGACCATGTGCTGCTCGAACGGGTCATCGACGTCCTGACGACCGCCGAAGAGATCCCGCACCCGTCGACCCCCGACCGGCCCGTGACGCTCACCGTGCTGGACATCGGGTGGGAGCTCGGCCAGGTCCTGACCACTCCGGGCTGGATCGGCGACTTCGTCCGTGATGCCAAGCACGTGGTGTTGACCACCACCGCCACTGTGCCCGGCATACGCCGCCTCGAGGGGGCACTCGACCTGCTCGGCAACGACCACTCGTGCGCCGCGGTCCTCGGACCGCGGCGCAAGAAGTGGCCCAAGAGCGTCGAGCACACGGCCGGGCGCGTGACCCGTGACCTGGAACGGCAGGGGCTGCTGTTCGAGATCCCCGAAGAGGCCGCCTTGGCGGTCGACGGGCTCACCGGGGGCCCGCTTCCCAAGCCGCTGCTGTCGGCAGCTGACCAACTCGCCCAGCGCCTGCTGGACGACTCCACGAAAGGAACACCGCAATGATGAGTCAGACGAGTGTGCGCGCGGTCGCTCTGGCGGCCAAGGTCTGCCCGAAGGCGCCGAAAGGCGCCAGTACGGCGATGAACGACATCACCGGCTACGTGATGTGGGGCGTCATCGCTCTCATGGGCTTGGGGATGCTCGTCGGCGTCGGCGGCATCGTCGCCGGTCGCGTCTTCTCGATGCCGCACGCGAGCAAGATGTCGATCATCGGCATCTGTGTCGTGTTCGGCGCGGCGATCGCCTACCTGGTGCTGCCCGGAATGCTGAACGCGGTCATCGGTAAGGGCTGCGTGTGACATGAGTGCACAGCTCGATGGAACCGTTGGCTGGGACCGTCGTCGCCTGGTGTTCGTGCTCGGGGTCGTTGTCGCAGCCGGGGTTGCTCTGATCCTCGGTCTGGGATTTGCGATCTACTTCGCGATCTCCACCGCGATGTCGGGCGGGCAAGGCGACTCCGGGTCGGCCGGGAAACAGTCGCATACCAGCACGCACGCCACCGGCAAGGCTCACCGCGACGCGATCGCGGCCGAGCCGATGCTGACGGTCGACGAGGACGCAGCGCAACCAGCGCCGCCGGCCGCCGTGGCAGCAAAGACGGTCAACATCCCGCAGAGCGCCATACAGGGGCCGGCGGGAGTGCCATCGGGGTTTCCGCACTCTCCGGAGGGTGCGGTCGGCCAGTTGGCCGCCATTGAGCAAGTCGTACTGCAAAGCATGAGCATCCCGCAGGTCGACAGCATCCACGCCAGTTGGGCGATGCCCGGTGCGCCGAGCGTCGCCAAATGGCCACTGACACAGGACGTTCAAACGTTCCTCGGCGACGCTCAAATGGGCGGCACTCTCGACCCCACGAGCACGGTGGTGGTCACTCCTGTCGGTGCCCAAGTCAAGGGCAGCGACGGGCCGGACTGGGTCTTGGCGTGTGTGCTGGTGAAGGTGCACGCCACCATCACTCAGGACGCCCAGATGGGGTACGGCTACTGCGAACGCATGCAGTGGCATAACGGCCGCTGGATGATCGCACCCGGCGCCACGCCTTACCCGGCACCGTCGACCTGGCCAGGTAGTGATGTCAGCAACAAGGCTGGCTGGAAGACCTGGTCTGGCGCAGACGAGGGGTCCGACCAGTGATCCCCGCAATCGGCTGGCCCCATGTCCCCAACCCGTTCAGCTGGCTCGCCGGAGAAGCCGGCAAGGTCGTGACGGGCGGCTGGACGATGGCGATGCTCGGCCTCTGGAACGCCGGACTGTGGATGCTGCGGCTTGTCCTGAACATCATGGACGCGTTCCTGACCCCCGACCTGAGTGAGAACGGAGCCGGATCGCAGGTCTATCAGTACACATTCTGGATCGCCGGATCACTGGTTGTGCTGATGCTGATGATCCAGCTCGGTGTGGCCGCGATCCGTCGCGATGGCAAGAGCATCGCCACCGCCCTCATGGGAACCGGCCAGTTTTCGCTCGTATGGTCCTGCTGGGTCGGCGGCGCCGTCATGGTGCTCGCTGCGGCTGGCGGGCTGGAACGCGCCTTGATGTCAGCACTGCTGAAGGTCAGCTCGTGGTCCGACTGGAGCCCCTTTCAGGACATCAGCACCAAGAGCATCACTGACGGCACGGTCGCCACCGTCCTTGGCGGTATGGGCTGCCTACTCTGGCTGGCCGCGATCGGGCACCTGCTGGTGATGCTGACCCGCGCCGGCGCGCTGCTCGTCCTGTCGACGACCACGCCGATCTCGGCGGCCGGACTGGTCTCTGACGTCGGGCGGCCATGGTTCTGGAAGTCGTTGCGGTGGTTCATCGCCGCTGCCTTCTCGCCCGTCATCATGGTGCTTGTCCTGGGCCTTGGGGTGCAGTTGACCACCGGCGTAGCTACCGGGTTTACCGACTCCACCCAGAAAGCGATCGGCACCGCCGTGCCCGGGGTGGTCTTGATCCTCATCTCCGCGTTTTGCCCGCTCGCTCTCTTCAAGCTGCTCGCGTTCGTCGACCCGGGCACCACCTCGGGAGCCGCGCTCCGCGCCGGCCTCGACGCCCAGGGCGGACTGCAAGGTCTCCTCAGCGGCGGCGGGGGAGCCGAGGATGCGGGGTCCAGTGCTGCGTCGAGCTCGGACGAGAACGGCACCTCCCAGGGAGAAGCATCCGGCGAAGACGCGACCTCGTCCCGCTTCAACAAGGCCGAGGGCGGCATGCTCCAGTCCGCGGGCGGCATGCTCGGCAGTGTCGGTGGAGCCATCGGCGGAGCAGCGTCCAAGGGCCTTGGCGCGATGCAGACCGTCGGCACCCGGGGCGCCGCGATCGGCGCCGATCTGACGAACCAAATGGGTGTCGGGCACAACAACTACTACCCGGACTTCAGTGGCGGGAAGCAGCAAAAGGGCAGCGGCAACAGCAACGGCGGCAAGGACGAGAACCCGGACCGTCACAAGGACGGCGACGGCGGCGGCGACAACGGGCAGGGTGCGGGTCCCAACGACCCCTCGAGTTCGACCCAGAACGACCCGACCACCGGGCAAGGCGCCGACGGCGAACAGGGCCCGACCAACCCCGGGCAGGCCACGCAGGGACCCGAGATGCCGACACCACCCATGCCACCCAATACGTCCCCGGCGGGCGGCGAAGGCGGCGGCCAACAAGGCGGCCAAGGCGGCGGGTCGAAGGGCGGCGGCCAAGGCGGCGGTGGTCCGAAGGGCGGCGCGCCTGGCGGATCCGGCGGCGCCGGCGGTGGAGCAGCAGGAGGCGGCGCCAGCGAAGCGGCCGTCGTTGCGGTGTGAGCGAAGAAGGAGCGAACTGAAATGGCATCGATCTACAACGACTACTCACGCGATCGGATCGGCTGGTTCTTCGGGCTGTCCGGATGGCAGGCCGGGACTCTCGCCGTCGCGGTGCTGCCACCGTGCTGGGCCCTGTCCAAGGGCGCGTGGGCCTCGCTCGGCCTGTTCACGCTGCTGTGGGTGGTGCTGTTCGTCGTCACCGTGACGCCGGTGCGCGGCCGCTCGGCAGTCGGATGGTTCGGGGCGCTGACGCGGTCGGCGGTCGGCGGGCTCTTGGGCTGGACACGGTTCCGGAGCAAGGCGGTCACCGGAGAGATCGACAACCTCGACGACGCCGACTTGCCCGGAGTCATCCAGGCCGTGCAGATCCACGACGGCCCGCCTTCGGGTCCATCGCTGGCTCGGATCGCCGTGATCCAGGACCACGCCACCAAGACATGGGCAGTCACCGCTTCGGTCGTGCATCCCGGGATCGGCCTGAAAGAGGCGGCCGCACGGCTCCAGCAGGGGACGGGGCTCAGTGACCTGCTGGACACCGCGATGCGGACCGAACTCGTCGAAGAGATCATCTTCCTCATTCGCACGGTGCCCGACGATGGTGCCGAGCGAGACCTGTACGTCGAACGGCACCGCCGCAACGGGCCAACGTTGGCGCGACAGGTCAATGACGAGCTCCAGGCCGGCCTGTCCGCAGCGGGCGTGCGCACCGAGGCGTTCTGCACCATCGTCGTCGCGGAGTCGCGGCTGAAGGGTGAAGCCAAGGAGACCGGCGGCGGGCTGGACGGGCGATGCCGCGTCCTGTACAGCCTGATGGCCGAAATCGAGGCCCAGCTGCGCGGCGGCATGGCGATGACCAACGTGGCCTGGCTGACATCCCCGGAACTGGCGCTGGCATGCCGCACCGGGTTCGCCCCGGGTGATCGGGCAAGCGTCGTCGACGCCCTGGCAGCTCGAGAACGCAACACCGACGTGAACACCGACGTCCCCTGGGCGATGGCGGGGCCCTCTGGCGCCGACGCCGCGATGCGGCACTACAGCCACGACGCGTGGAACTCCGTGTCGAGCACCATCAAGCTGCCGACCAAGGGCGCCGTGATGGGAGCCCTAGCGCCGGTGTTGACGCCCGGCGAACCAGGGGAGCGGCGCAGCTTCATGGTCTGCTACCCGATCGTGCGGCAGGCCAAGGCAGATCGGCAACAAGGAAACTCCGAGTGGAAGGCCGACGTTGCCGACGCGCTGCGGAGCAAAGCCAAGGTGAAAGCGCGCGCCCGACAGCGCAACGAAGCTGCCAAGGTTCGCGGCTTGGACACCAAACTCGCCCGCGGCAACGCGCTGATCCGCCCGTACGCCGTGTGCACCGTGACGGCACCCAAGACCGCACGGATCAGCGAGTACGGGCGTCGGCTGGACGCCTCGGTCCGCCGAGCAGGGTTCGCCCCGCTGCGTCTCGACGTCGCCCAGGACGCGGCCTTCGCCGCCTCGACCGTCCCGCTCGGCATCAGCCTCTCCCGGCAGGGGGACGCATGAGGCCTGCACCGAACACGCGCAGCGGCCCGACTCGACGACACGAGCTGCACGATCAACGCCGCTGCGGCCGAATCAAACACGGCAAGGGAGCAACCCTCAAAACCGTTCTCGCGCAATCGATTCAGGAGCAGAAGCGATGATGAAACCACGCCGCAAAGACGGCCGCGATATGGCCCGCCTGCTCCACGACTTCGGGCACGAACTGCCACGGGTCCCCGCACCGGTGCCGACCCCGAAAGACCCGCGGCTGTTCCACTACGCCTCACGTGGCGGAGCCAAACGTCGCGGCCGAGGCTGGGCGCCAGCCAAGGCACCCGTGACCGCTTGGCGGATGACATCGGACCAGGCGCCGGTCCTGTGGCCCTTCGTGGCAACCCCGGGTCTGCCGCCCACCGGCGCGCAGATGGGTATCGACCAGCTCAGCGGCGGCTCGTTCTTCGCCGACCCACTCGGATGGGTCCTGGACGACGAGGTCCCGGTCACCAACCCCAACATCATGCAGTTCGGCAAACCAGGCCGTGGAAAGTCCGGCAACACCAAGGCCTTCTGCCTGCGGATGATGGACTTCGGCTACCGCACGCTGATCCTGGGCGACCCGAAAGACGAATACGAGAAGCTCTGCCAGGCCCTGGGCGTGGAGCCGTTTGCGATCGGCCCCGGAATGCCCGCACGAATCAATCCGCTGGCATTCGGTCCGCTGGGCCAGGGGTGGGAGAAGCTGTCCGCCGAGGAAGCCCAGCGACGTGCCCCGATCATCTTCGGGCGATGGCTCACCCTGGTCCGCGGGCTCGTCGGCTCCCAACGCATCGGCGAAGACCGCGTGCCCTTCGGCCCGGACGAAGGCAACGTCGTCGAGAACGCATTGCGCGTGCTCACTGGATACAGCGCCGGCGCATCGCGGCTGCGGGAAACCACCATCCCGGAACTGTGGTACCTGCTGCACAACCCGACCGAAGAACTGATCGCTGAATGCCGCTACAGCTCGGAGCGTCACTTCCTCGACGAGACACGGTTGCTGCGCAACGCCCTCGGTCAGCTGGTCTCCGGTGCATTGGCCGGAATGTTCGATGCCCACACCACGATCGACGTCGACTGGAAAGCACCGATCCAGAGCCTGAGCCTGCGTCGGCTCGAACCGCTCGGCGATGACGCGATGGGCATCGCGCTGACCTGCATCGGATCGTGGGGGCGCGGCATGCGCGAAATGGCCGACCCCGGAGACCTGCGAGTTGTGGTCCGCGACGAGATCTGGAAGCAATTCCGCCTCGGCCCTGAGGCCGTCAAGGCGTATGACGCGGATCTACGGCTCTCCCGCACTGACGGCGACATCCAGTGGGCCAACGCCCACAAGCCGTCAGACCCGATGTCGGCGGGCGACCAGGGATCGCAAGCCGTCGCGATCGCCAAAGACCTCATGCACCTGGCAGACATCAAAATCCTGATGGGCCAAGACAACGCGATCGGCGACGAACTCGAACAGCTCCTCGGCCTTGGACCCATCGCCCGCTCCCTGATCACCGGCTGGGGCATGCAAGGCAAGGGTCGAGGCCTGTGGGTGGTCGGCGAGCAGATGTACAAAGTGCAGACGGTGCTGCACCCGCTCGAGCGGGAGTTGACCTTCACCAACGAGGCGATCGAGTCGGCGGCCTGAGCCCATGAAGAAGGTCGTCATCGGTCTCGCGATGGTCTTGGCCCTCATGGTGGCCGCACCCCTCGCGGCAGCCGTGATGATCGTCGTGGTGTCTTCCCCAGCCGCCGGGGAAGAGCTCAAAGCGCAGGAATGCCAGTCGGGTTCGACGGTCGCGACCGGCCCATGGCGTGCGCCGACGGCGCAGAAGTACGTCATCACCTCTGGGTTTGGCCACCGGACGTCACCAGGTGGCGGTATTGGTTCCACCTACCACGAAGGCGTCGACATCGCGATGCTCCCCAAGCCGGGGTCGGTGCTCGCCGCCGCGGCCGGCACAGTCAAAGTCGCGGGCCCCTACAGCGGATTGGGGAACGCCGTCGTACTCGACAACGGCTCCGGGGTCTCGACGACCTACGGCCACATGGCCAAGCTCGACGCGAAGATCAAGGTCGGATCGAAGGTCACCATCGGGCAGCGCCTTGGGCTGGAAGGGTCGACAGGAAACTCGACCGGCAACCACCTGCACTTCGGCGTCACAGAGAACGGCAAGTACATCAACCCCGTGCCGTTCATGAGCCAGCACGGCGCACCCCTGAACGGGCAGCGCGTCGCACCGCCCCCGCCGAAGAAGACTCCTCCGGGCGACCCCGGCGGCGAAGGCGGGATCGGTTTCCCGCTGCCGCCGCCCGGGAAGCCACGGAAGGCGTCGCTGCACAACCCGCCCATCGTCATCCCCAGCGCGATCAAGGCGTTCTACGTGAAGGCCGCCAAGCACTACAAATTGCCGTGGACCCTGCTGGCCGGAATCGGCATGGAAGAGACCTCGCACGGATTCAATCTGGGGGTGAGCTCAGCCGGGGCCCAGGGGCTGATGCAGTTCATGCCCTCGACCTGGGCGACATACGGGGTCGACGGCGACGGCGACGGCAAAGCCGACATCGACAACAACGCCGATTCCATCATGACGGCGGCGAACTATCTGACAAAGCTCGGAGTGACCACCGGCGGAGCAGCAGGCGTCAAAAGGGCAATCTTCGGATACAACCACGCCCAGTGGTACGTCAACGACGTGCTGTACTACGCCGCCAAATACGGTGGCGGCACCGTGCAAGGGGACCCCACCGAGTGCGGTACCGGGAAGGGCAACGGGAACCCAGACCTGCCGCCGCTGAAGAGCAAACGAGTGAAGAAACTGCTCACCTGGGCCAAGAACCACCTAGGTGACAACTACGTGATGGGGGCCAACGGACCACACACCTGGGACTGCTCCAGCTTCGCCTCGGCGGCATACCGACAGATAGGTATCACCATGCCCAGGACCGCCCAAGTGCAGCAGAAGTGGCTGGCGTCCGGGAACGGATTCCGGGTGTCACCCAGCGATGCCAAGCCCGGCGACCTGATCTTCTTCGACAGCTACCTCGGCCCCAACGCCATCGGCCACGTCGAAATGGTCTTTAACCCCGCCACACACCAAGCGATAGGTGCGCAGAACCCGAAAATCGGAGTCGCGATGACCGACTACTCGCATGACATGAAGAACAAGCACATCTTCCAGGTGTGGCGGGTAGGTGACATCGCGGATAGCGGCAAACACACAATGTAAATAGTTGTAGTTAGTTAGTAGTGGGCGGGCCGACGACACGTCGGCCGGTGGAGCCGCCGCACTGATCGGCGGCAGCGTGGCCGTTCAGTTCCGCAGCACCGGCCGGGTTGTGACCTACCGTGAGATCGACCATCACCGATCAGTAGAGAGGCCTTCCCGATGCAGCGGGTGCAGATCATCCTTGAGGACGACATCGACGGATCGCCGGCCGACGAAACCGTGCAGGTCGGGCTCGACGGAAGGCAGTACGAGATCGACTTGAGCGCTGCGCACGCCGCCGAACTGCGCGACAACCTGGCACCGTTCATCCAGGTTGCCCGCCGCTCGCAGACGGGGCGCAAGACCGCTCGACCGACACGGGCAGTGCCGACGGGCGTCGACAACGCCGCAGTGCGTGCGTGGGCGAAGGCCCACAAGATCGAGGTCTCACCTCGTGGCCGCATCGCCCAGCAGGTGATTGACAAATACCTCGCCGCCGGGAACTGATCTACTCCTGGGCTGCCCCGCAGGTGTGTTGGAGCACCTGCGGGTCTGTTCGGGGCAAGCCCCGAACGGAAGGAAGGAATTGAGGTTCATCCTGGACCCGATCGTAGCGGCGAACCACACGCGGAGCTCGTCAGGCAGACAGGCCATCGGGCGGCTCTGCGCGTCATTCCAAGCGCCGTATCGGTGCTGGTGCCAGCTGGCACGATGACGTGCATGAGCGGCGCGCTCGGCGACCCGGACGGGCATGGTCAGTTCGGCATCCTCGACGAGGACGCGGACGGGCTGCTCTGCCATGAATGCGGTCGGCGGCTCACCCACCTCGGCCTGCACGCCTGGAAGAGTCACGGCATCACCGCCGCCGAGTACCGCCAGGCGCACGGCCTCGCGCGCAGCAGAGGTCTCGTCGCCAGCGACACCCTCGCAACGATCCGAGCCAACGGCCGCCGGAACTACGGCACCAACGGCCGCTTCGTTGACGCGCGCGATCCCGCCGCCGCGACGGCAGCACGGCTGGGCGCCGGTGCCGGCATGTCGCCTGCGGGACTCGCGGCCAGCCGCGCCCGCCCGGGCCGTGCCCGGCTCGGCACCGTAGTCGTCTGCCGGTGGTGCGGTGCTCAGTTTTGCCCGCTCACGAGTGCTCGGCGGCGCCGGTTCTGCTCGAAGTCCTGCGCCAGCAAGGCGACACGGGCCAGACGACAGTGATTCAAGCGCTGCCTGACGCCGACTTCATGCGATCCCGGTGACCGCCGGAGGCCCTTGAACGTCCTTCGGGTTGGTGAACCGATCTAGGAGGAGTCATGCAGAAAGCTCGTCGCCGCGACCCCGTCCCGTGGACGTGGGAGATCCCGTTCGCGATCACGGTGGCCATCTTGGTCGTGTTATCGCTCGGCGTGCAGCTGGGTCGAGCGATCGCGAACCTGTTGTCGGGGGACGGTTGGACGTGGGCACCCAGAGCCGAGCTGTTCAGTAGCTTGCCCGGTGTCCTGGGCGGCCACGCCGATAGCGGCCTCACTGGCGCAGGCCACGGCGCCGGCGTGCATCTGTTGTGGGCGTGCGTGATCGTCGTCGAACTGGGCCTGATCGTGGCCGCAGGCTGGGGCGTGAAAGCTGGGATGGACCGCTTGGGACCGAACCGACTACGCGGAATGGCCAGCCGTGGCGAGGCCGAGCAACTACTGGGCCGGTCGCGGCTGCGGGAGGTCGCGCCGGTGATCCGACCGGACCTGTACGGCAAGAGGAGCAGCCGATGAGGGCGTTACGGGTAGACCCGGCCGAGGTCGGCTGGAAGATCGGCACGGCGCACGAGCCACGCGGTGGCGAGCTGTGGCAGCCATGGGACCGTACCGCCGGCGTGATCGGACCCCAGGGCTCCGGTAAAACCCTCGATCTGCTGATCCCAGCGCTACTCGGCGCACCCGGTGGGGCGTTGGTCACACTGACCAAGCTCGACGACCTCCTACTGAGCCTGACCGCCCGGCGGCGGGACGGGCGACCGTGCGTGGTGCTCGACCCCTTCGGGCTGGCCAGCGGACTGGACGAGCTGATCTTCGACCCGATCGCCGGCTGCGTCGACTCGATGATCGCTGAACGCCGAGCCAAAGCGTTCACCGCCGGCACCGTCAAAGGAGCCATCCAGGGAGGACAGGGCGATGACGCCGCCCGGTTCTACGCCGCCGAGGCGGCCAAGGTCCTCCAGGCCTATTTCCACGCTGCCGCACTGAGTGGCAGGACCCTGGAAGACGTGCTGCGGTGGGTGGCGAATCCGCAGAGCACCACCGACCCGACCGAGATCTTGCGCGAGCACCCACACGCAGCGCCGTTCTGGCACGGACTACTGCACGGGGCGTTGAACGGCGACGATCGCACCGCCGGCAACACCATCACCACGGTGCAGCAAGCGATGAGCCTGTTCTTCCAGCAGGACATCCGCCGCCGGTGCGTGCCCGGAGAAGGCCGGCCGGCAACCGACATCGCCAAGGTCATCCAGCAGGGCGGGACGATCTACCTGCTCGGCCGCGAAGACCCGTACGCCAGCGCATCGCCGCTGATGACCGCGGTCGCCGAGCATGTCCTCGATATGTCGCTACTGGCGGCCAACAACACACCGTGGGGCAGGTTGTGCCCACCATTCCTGGCCTGCCTGGACGAGCTGCCGTCAACAGCGCCGCTGCCGACACTGCGGACCCGAATGGCCAACGAACGAGCCCTGGGGTTGTCGTTCATCTACGCGGCGCAGACCTGGCGACAGCTGTCCTCGATCTTCGGTGAGAACGATGCCCGAGCGTTGTTCGGGTTGACCAACACGCTGATCATGTTCGGCGGCTCCAAGGACGTGGCGTTCAACCAAGAGATCTCCGACCTGGTCGGCATGGTCCGGGTCTCACGCACCAGCTGGCAGACCGGGCAGATGGGCGGGCGCACCACCTCGGGGGAGGACATCGCGATCCTGCGGCCGGAGGAGATCCGGCAGTTGGAGGAGCGGCATGCCCTGGTGATCGCCGAGAACGGCAAGCCGATCATCGCCCGCTTGCATCGGTCCATCGACGGAGCCGCAGGTAAGCAACTGCTGGCCGAACAGGACAAGCTGCGGGTCTCTTTGGCGGCCGTCCGCAGCAAGGCCATCACACCCGAAGCCCGCACAACCGCAGCCCTGGTGGAAGCCAAGCGCCGGGGCCTGACCGTTGACAGGAGTCAGCAGTGAATACCGACGCCGCGCGCGAACCCCAGGTCGCCTCGATGGTGCGACCCTTCCCGGAAGGCGGCAGCATGGTGCGGCTGGCCTACCGGGAGCTCAGCATCGCCGCCAACGGCGACAAGGACCAGGTCAAGGCTCTCGGACCGTTGCACATGCTGCCTCGGCCGTGGGATCCGCCGACGTGTCGGCGACCCGAATTGCGCGAACAGCTGTGGGAGTGGCTGGAGGAAGTCGTCAGCTGGCTCAATCGGGAGTACACCTGGGACGTGACCGGGGCGATCCCTCCCTGTTGGCCTCAACACCCTCATCTGGTGCACGAGATCGCGGTGCTGGCGGACCAACGTCGCCGCGCGGGCCTTGCCTTCGACAGCAACGCGATGGAGGAATGGCACCGCTACGCGCTGCCGGCGTTCGCCGACCGGATGCGCAACCGGCTCAAAGATCACTGCGAGGACGGGCACCAAGGCTGGCCGGGCCGCGGCCGGTATGCCCGGTTCACAAGCGACCAGTCGGTGCACGAGCGGCAGGAGACCTACGCCGCCGACGTTCGCACGACCGCACTCGGCCGCAGGATCGAGCACAAGGTCGCGGAGGAGAGCCGCCCCCGGCTGGCGTCGGTCAACCTGGACACCGGCGAGCTGGGCGATTTACCCGAGGGTCCTCAACCGGAGTAGTCGAAGATCAGGGCGCGAAGACCGCCACGGCGATGAGTGAGCCCAGCAGCATCCACGGTCCGAACGCGATCCGAGTGCTGCTGGGTTTGCCGCGCCGTGTGACCGCGACCCACGCCAGGCACAACAACGAGGACAGCAACATCGCCCACCACAGCACACCAAGGCCGACAGCCCCGAGGGCGAGACCCAGGACGGCCGCGAGCTTGACGTCGCCGAGTCCGACCGCGCCACCGCCGACCAGGTGCAACGTGAGGTAGCAGCCGCCGGCCAGGACGAGGCCGACTCCACCCAGGACCGGCACCTGGAGCCGGTGCGTCGTGGCCGAGACAACGACGACCGCGATTAGGGAGGCGACTGCAACCGGTCCGAGCACGCGATCCGGCAGCCGGTGCACGTCCAGGTCGACCGCGGCGAGCCACGGCCCGGTGACGGCCAATGGCGCCAGTAACAGCAACGCCCACGGCCGGTCGGGTGACAACCGCAGGCCCAGGGCCGTGGCAGCTATCACGGCAGTCGGCAGCACCCATGCCGCCGAGGACGGCTGCGGGAGAACAGCTTCGTGGTCGTAGCGGTACCGCAGGGTGCGTAGGTTGCGGACGCTCAGGACCCCGGTGAGTGCGCCGACCAGTGCCGCGGCCACGGTGAAACCTGCGGTGTCCATGGCGCTGACGGTACGGGAATTGGCAGCTCGCGCCGTTGCGTCATCCACAGCCTCCGGCGCGCTACGTGTAGTTCCTCAGCGCCGGGGTGCGCGCAGGCGAACGGTCATGTTCGGTGCCGGATCCGGCCGGGACGGATCTCGACGCCTGCTGACCTGCTGGGCCTCGGCGCGATCCAGGTCAGTCGACGGGCCGCGGTCGCTGCTGGTGGAGGTCGTAGACATCCGCTGGGGTGTGCGTACGAGGCTCTCGGAGATCGTGAAGTCGGCGTGCCGGCCATGGTTGGACGTGAACCCAAACCTCCGATACAGCCGGTCGAGGCCGGCACGGGACGAACCGAATGAGGTGTCCGGGGTGCCCGCGAGAATCCAGCCGTGACGATCGGCGGCCGCCGTCAGTTCGCAAAGAGTCTGAGTCCCAATGCCGTTACGGCGCAACGGCTTCGGAACTTGTAGCAAGGCGATCACGATCAGGTCGTCGCGAAGTGCCGTGATGCGCAGTTGCTGGACGTTGCCTGGCTCGAGCAGCCGGGCCCGCAGCGCCGCAACCTGCTCGACGACGGCAGGGCTGGTCATCGGCGAGGACCGACCGGGCGATCGGTCGGTGCCGTGGTCGGTGCGCGCCGCTCCTGCGCAGCACCCGACTGAGGTGTGCCGGAAACTGGTCCGCCGGTGTCGACCTGGACGTCGAGCGTCGCGACCAGGCGGTAGCGCAGGTCCTGGGCTGGCTGCTCGGCCAACGGACGTTCAGCGACCAGCTGGCGCGCGACTGCCGGCACGTCGTGCCCTTCGGCGGCTGCCTGGTCGAGCATCTGCGCCAACGCCGGCCAGTCGGCCTGCCGGGGGAGTCGAGGGTCGAGTTCGCCGGCGAGACCGGCCCACCGTTCGTGCGGTGGCAGCTGCGCGGCCTGCTTCATGCGATCTCGCACCTCCGCAACCTGGTCGAGCTGGGTGCGCGCCGCCTGGCGGCGATCGCCCACCCAGGAGTCGGCGGCCGGGATCAAGTCGCGCTGTGCCATAGCGGTGCTGATGTGCAGCCGGTCGGAGATACGTGTCGTCCCGTCCTGCCAGTGCCGGGCCGGGCGGGCAGCGATGATCTGTGCCCCGGCCGTGCGGGCCTGGCCCGGAGGCAGGTTGGTCAGCCGCTCTTCCAGCAGCGAATTGGCCAGCGCGTTCGGCTGCTTGAGCGCCTCACGCAGCGCGGCCGGCCCGCGCAGCGTGTACATGTCGGCCGGGTCGAGACCGGACGGGAATGTGGCGTGGCCGGAGTCCAGGTCGTGGGGGGCCAGGAGCCAGTAGTCGCGCTCGGCGGCTACCTGTCCGGACAGGTTCTCGTCGTTGTCCGTGGCGACGATCAGCCACGGGTCGAACTCTGTCGCGGAGGAGTCAAGATCGGAGGCGGTGCCCGCGCCAAAGTGTTCCCGGATCGCAGCGAGCTGCTGGGACTGTTCCTCGGTGAGGGAGGTGCCCAGCGGGGCGACCCCGACCAGCTGCCCCGCCGAGGCGAGGGTGATCGCGATGGCGTCCATCGGACCCTCGACGAGCACGGGCCGCGCGCCGTTCTCGTAGAGATCGTTGCCCGCGACATACAACTGCGCACCCATGGCGAACAGTGAGGTGGTCGGACTGTTGAGGTATTTCGGGCCGCTCTTGTCCTTGTCCGTGAGGTCGGGGTGCCGGCGTCCTACGAAGCCCAGGACGACATCGCCGCCGGCGAAGGGCACGGGCTCGAAGTTCTCCCAGCCGTCGCGACGGTGGACGATCGGCAAGACCAGGCGATTGACGAAGTGGTCGCGGATCCGCCCGGTCGACTCGTTCCGTTTCGCGACACCGGCCGCGACCATTTCCTCGTCGCTGACGCCCAAGGTGCGCAGGTGCTTGACCAGGCGCTCCCACCCCGGCGGGGCGAAGCCGGGCCGGAATCGTTCATCCGCGGCGAGATCGTCGCCGAACCGGTCGACCAGGTGCTGTGCGGCCCACGACCCGGGCAGCTGCTGGCGGTAATACGCGAGGGTGAGCGTGTTGATGTGCGCGATCCGGTCGTTGCTGACCGGGCTGCTCGCGAACCGCATCGCACGGTCGGCGGACCGGTCCATCTGTTCGTCGGAGATCTCCAGCGGTCCGAGGGCATCACGGCGCAGCTCGGCCAGGAGCAGCTGCCGCTCCAGGTCGTCCTCGTCGATCTCGTCCACCAGGTCCGGCGGTGGTTCGTCCTCGAGCGGCGGGTGCTGATCGACGGTGACGTCGGGGGGCAACATCACGACGGCATCGTCGGGCAACGGGACGTGTTCCCACAGGTCCTCGTCCTCGTCGGGGTAGGCGTCGTAATGCTCGTCGGGGACGGGGTCCATCGCAACGGACAACCGCCAGATCAAGGCCTGGCAGGGATCGTCGCCAGGCTCCAGCGGCTGTGCTGCTTCACTGCGGAACAAGTCTTCGACCGACCACCCGCGCTGAAGCGCGCGGTCCACGGTGGTGACCAGGGTGGGCCACCACGGGCTGGCCTGCACTTCGCCTGCGCGGTCCTGACCCAGCAGCTCCGGCAGGCGCGGCGTCCAGCCGGCCTCAACGTGGCGGTCCTTGTCGACCTGTTCGGCGACCGCCGGGGACAGGTGACGACTGATGCGCCACCACAACGCGGCAGCGGAGTGATCGTCGGGCAGGGCGCCCGTCGCGGCAGCACGCCGCAGCATGCCGGCGGCGTCGACCCCGGAGCGGGCCATCGCAGCGAGCCGTTCGGCCAGGATCGGCGCGAACGGGTCGCTGCCGGTGGCACGGGAGGCAGCGGCGATCTGCGGGCCCCATTCCTCCATCGCGGGCGCACGGTCGCCGACGAGCCGCTCATTCAGCTTGCGCTGCCAGATCGCGGCCGCCTTCTGCATCTGCGCCCGACCGGTGGGACGCCGGTCGGCGTCGTCGACGAGCATCGCGGCCCGCCATACCGCCACGTCGCCCAGCACCGCATCGGCGGGCCGGCCGGCACCGGCGGATGCCCAGCTCGGCGTCGTACCGGTGGCTGATTCCTCACGAACAGTGGCTGCCAGGTCGGTGACCTTCGCGGCCCGCTGGACCAGGTAGGAGCCCCACACCGTGTTCTCGGACAGGGACGAAGGCACGCCGGGGATCCACGGCAGCGGTCCTCGGCCGCCGCCACGCAGGCCGGTGTCGTCCAGCCGCCAGTCCAGCACCGCAGCGGTGTCGCCGGCTGTGTCGAGCTCACGAGACTCGGCGGCCGCGCGCAGCTGCACGATCGGGTCGACGCCGTGAGCGCTGGTGAGGATCAGGTGGGCGCGCAACGCCGGCCAGGCGGGCTGCTCGGTGACGTCGGGGACCACACGCTCGACATCCGCTTCCAAAGCGGCGACCTTCTCCGTGCCCAACTGATGCTCGGCCGCGGTGTACAGGGCATCGAGGTAACGCTGCGTTGCCTGACCGAGCAGCGTCGCCGGCTCGCTCTGCTCGCGCAGCATGGTGGTTGCCGACCGGGGTGCGTCGTCGCGCGCCAGGATCTGCTCGAGTAGGTCGGTCGGGGTCAGCGGGTGGGTCATCTCCGGGCGGATAACGCTGTGCGGGTCACCGTCGCCGACGACCTCCAGGTACACGTGGTTGGACTGCTTTCCGCGGGTCAACATCGTGTACAGCTGCTGCCGTGATTCGTCACCGCTGGCGAGCCCGTGCATGGTGTCCACCGACACGCCCTGAGCCGTGTGCACCGTCGTTGCGTAGCCCAGCTCGGTGTTCTTGCTGACGTAGTCCGCCGGCAGGGTCACCAGCCGGCCGCTCTGGGTGTGCTGCACCCGCAGCTGGCCGTCGTCGATCTCGAGCACGCTCCAGCGGTCGCCGTTCTTCACCCAATCGGTCGAGGATGACCGCAGCCGGCGATCGTTGGAGCGGGTGATGATCAGTTCGCCGACGCTGGCCAGGTTGCCGTCCGCCAGGCGCACCGTCGGCCCCTGTTCGCCGGGGTCGTCGACGGCGTCGTCACCGGCGCCCTCGAGTCGGTGCGCGCGGGCGCGTTGGTTGAGTTCGCTGACCAGCTCGCGGGTCGGCGCGAGCATGATGGAGTCCAGACCCTTGCCGCGGTCGGCTTGCCACGCCCCGAACACGTCCTCGGTCATGGTCGCCAGGTCACCGACGTGGACCCGGTCCCGATCCAGATAGAACCCGAGCGACTCGGGCCGACCTTCGCGCAGCGCGAGGGATGCGGCACCCTCGGCGGGGTCGACGAACCGGACGAGTTCGGTCAGTCGGCAGGCGCCGTGGGTGGTTTGGATGTCCCGCAGGACACCGCCGGCGCCGATGGCGGCCAACTGCTGGTCGTCGCCGATCAAGCGCACGCTGCCGCCTCGGTCGAGGACGAACTGGACTGCCAGATCGAGGGAGATTGTGTCGGCCATGCCGGCCTCGTCGAGCACGACCAGCGTCTTAGGCCCGATATCGGTGGCCGACACCCGCCAGGGCGCCAGCGGCGCCCCCTCGGCAACCTGTTTCGCGCCGGCGGGGGCGTACCAGGAGCGGGCCTGCGGATCCCAACGGGCCCCCGCGGCCTTTGCCTCGTTCTTCTCGCTGATCGGGACGTCAAGCCAGGTGCGGGCGTTCGGGTCGCGGCTGGTGAGCTCGTGCACGAGCTTGGCCAGGGTGTCGGTACTGGTGTCGATCTGGGACCGCAGTGCCGCCGCTGCGGCCGCGGACGGGGCGAGCCCCAGCACCTGGCCACCGCCTTCGATCCACGCGCCGGACAAGGCCCGCATGGCGGTCGTCTTGCCGGACCCGGCGGGCGCGATCGCCAGCTGGAGGCGTGCCCCGGAGGTGGCCATCTCACGCACCAGCGATGTCTGGCCGGCATTGAGTGTGACCCCGTTGGCAATGCTCTCCATGAGGGCCATATCGACCGCTGATTCATCGACGGCGAGCCCATCGGTGCGGCTGGCAGCCTCCACCAGCCGCTTCTCGGCCGCGATCACCTTGGTCGATGTAAACAGGTCGGCGCCGGCCACCGTGTAGACCGAGGACCCGTCCCGGCGCCGCTGGGGCTCCGGCTCGATGATGTCGCGCTCAGGGCGGGCCATCGACACCGAGATCTTCAGGGCACGGGCGACCACCTGGTCGACGAGTTCCGGCATGCGCTTGGGTGATGCTCCCGCGCCGCGGATCTGTCGTTCGGCCTCGGCACGCACGTGCCAGACCTGCCAGTTGGACCGCCGGTTTTCCATCTGTGTGATGACCGTCCGGGCCGTCTTGGTGACGTCGACCCGGGCGTACCGGCTTAGCCTTTTGGGAAGCGTGATCCCAACGTTTCCGAGAGCATCGAGGCGATGCCCTTGTCGCCGCCGAGGATCTCGCGCGCCTGCTCCCGCCAGGTTGCGCGCTGCTCGGCGAGGGTGCGTGGCTCGTGCTTCGGGTCGCGAGTTTCCAGGGTGGCCTGCTGGGATAGCTGAACCGCTTCGATGGGTGTCGGCGGCCGGCCGTGCGCGCGCTGAAAGTCGGTGGCGAGTTCGTCACGGCGGACCTCGATCGCCACACGACGAGACGACCACCGTTCCCGCAGGCGCGGATCGACGCCCACCAACTCCCGGACCGGGCGCTTGCGCGGGTCGCCGTCCGGGCGTTCCTCGAACTCGACCCCCAGGTCGGTGGCCAGGTGCCGCTCCAACGAGCTGTTGTAGACCTCCGAGGCTGCCACGGTCGCCTTGAACAAGACCCTGCCGTCGATCGCCAGCCACTTGCCGCCGAGCGTCTGCACCTTGTTCGCGACGGCCACATGTGTGTGCAGCAGCGGCTCGCCGGCGCGCGAATCGCGGTGCGTGAAGGCTGTGGCAACCAAGCCCTTGACGTCGACCTGGCGGACTCCGTTGGTTCCCTCTCTGGAGTACAGCGCGTTCTCCTCGATGAAATCGAGAGCGTCCTTCATGGCTGACTGGTGCGCGCGCTCGACCCGAGCGGCGATCGCCGGATCGGCCAACGCCCACAGCACCGCCACGCTCTTCACCGGCTTGAAGGTCAGGTCGAACCCCGCGACCGCCTTCGTTTTCGGGCGTGAGTGCTGGGCGATGGTGCCGGACAACTCGCGAGCGTCCTGGGGATCACGGCCGTGTTCGGCCCGGAAGAACTCCCGACCGACCTCGGTGCGGATCCGGGCTCGGTCCTCGGCAGGAACCGGCCAATCCCTGGGAAGTCCCTGCTCCTCGTTGAGGTCGGCCAGCCGCTTCGCCACCTCGATCCGGTAGGTGGAGACGTCGTTCTCGTACACCTTGAACGGCACCCCGAGCCGGGTCGCCGCTCGGTAATCCGCGTTCGTCAGGTCTGGGCCCTGGAGAGCTTCCCGCCGTTCATGGGCAAGGGGATGGTGCCCGGAACCGAACAGAGCCTGCATCTGCTCCGCGGTGACGACGTCTCCGGCGGACAGGCCGTCGATCCCGGCCATCCCGGACCCCACCCAGACGCCGGGGGCCTCGCCCTTTTCGCTGTAGTACGACGCGAGGCCGGTGTGGCCCTTGTCGGTGGCGTCCATGGCCGCCACCTGGCGGGTCAGATAGTCGTATCCGGAGCCTGCTGTCAGCTTGTGAATGCTCATCGTCACACCTCCCGAAGGGGCGGGATCCGCCCTGGCGGTCACAAATTGAAAAATCAACAAAAACCGGGAATGCAAGAGCTGTGTAGGGCTTCGACTTCCAAGGTTCAGGAGGGGGAACGGGCGAGGGGTCGTGGCTGGCTGGCTGGACGGGAACTCAGGTGGTCGGCGGTGGCCGCTGACGGAGGTCGGGATGTCTTAGGGGGGTGCGATGGTTCGACACGAGAAAGGTGCACATCGATGGGCAAGCAGACGATCAGGCAGGAAGCTCGGCGAGCGGCGCTGGATGCGCAATCCAAGAGGCGCGAGGAACGCGCGGAGCGAGAGCGCCGGGTGGAGGCCCTCGCGATCAAGGTGCTGGTCGCGATCCGCGAACGCGAGGCGGCCGACCGGCGCGCGGGTGAGGCGCTGACGGAGATGATCGAGACCGAGCGGCTCTCGGCGCGCGAGGCCGTGCAGTGGTGCGGCGATGAGGTGAGCACGCGCGAAGTCGCACGACTACGGCGCGTGGCGGCGGATGCCGCCGACCAGGCCGCACAGGAGGACGACGGCGCTGGCGCGGACACCGGCGCGGACGCGCCCACCTCGGCGGCGTCGTGAGCCGGTGAGCGCGCGGCGGCTCGGGCCGGGCGGCGTGGCCGCGCTGGCTGAGGCACTGGCGGACCCTGAAGTCGTCGCGCGCTATGCGGCCAAGGTGGTGCAGGTTCCGGGCACTGAGTGCGCCTGGTGGACCGGTGCGATCAGCGGGCGCGGGCACGGTCGGTTCTGGTTCGGTCACGACCGCGTGGTCGTTGCCCATCGGTTCGCGTTCGGCCTGGTCCACGGCGCCGACGCACTCGACGCGGTGCGCGTGCTGGGTCACAAGTGCGACAACCCGCTGTGTCAGCGAGTCGCGCCGGGGCATGTCGTCGCGTCGTCGGCGGCCGAGAACCGGCGCGAGTGGGTTGCCCGTCGCGCGTTGACCGGTTCCCCGCTGGGCGACCCGCGCGGGGCACGACGCCGCGCACGCGAATTACGCGATATGGCGCGTCGGGATCCGCGTGAGGTCGCCGACGACTTGGAGCGGCTGCGGGCGCTGTTCGGGGAGCAGCTCGCGCTGTGGTGAGACGCGACAAGGCGACCGGCTCGGGTGAGCCGGTCGCCTTGTCTTGTCAGGGCAGGAACTACACGGGCAGGCACTCGACAATCTCGGCGGTGTTGGCGATGCCGGTCAACGCGGCTGCCAGGGCGCGAGCGGTGCGCGGGGTGACGGTGAGGACATCGCCCTCGACCGCGACGACGACGGTCGCCGGGCCGTCGTCGTCACGGCGTACGGCGGCGGTCAACACGTTGCCGTCGCCGTCGTGGAAAACGACGGACTCGCCCAGCACCAGCTGGATGCCGTCCGGGTGGGCGGTGACGCCGTCGCGTCGGGTTGTGGTCATGAGGGTGACTCCTTGCTGATCGGTTGCGGTGGTGGTGGACGGTGACGCCGCGTCGCGTGGATCGGCGCGGCGTCACCGTTGCTCGGGTGGATCAGGCCGGGACGAGCTCGTCCCACGCGGTGCGCTTGACCCGCGTCAGGTCGTCGCTGGTGAGCAACCGGGTCGCGCGAGCGGACGCCTGGTCGCGGTTGCCGGCCCGCACGGGGGAGAAGTGGTCGATGTACTCCACGACCGCCTGGTAGCCGGCCCACGCGGTGCCCCGGATGCCGGCCTGCGTCTCGGCGTCGTGCCACAGGTGCGACAGCTTCGCGTTGCGCTCTCGGTGCGCGTTGCGCGTGCGCACCGACGCGGACGACGGTTCGGGGAAGCAGCGACGCACCAGCGAGTCGAACTCGGCGTCGGTCATCGTGGTCTGGATCAGCTTCTCGGCCTCGGCCTCGAACTCTTCGCAGTAGGCGAGAGTCAGCCCCAGGGCGTCGCGGGCCTCCTGCACGGCGCTCTTGGCGTTGGCCGTGTGCCGAATGCTGAAACTGGACACGTGGTCGCGCAGCGCGGCGGCTTGGGTGTTCGCGCACACCACGCGCACGGGCGTGATCACGATGCGGAACGCCGACGACCCGTCGTGACTGTTCAAGGCGGCAATGTTGAGGTCGACGCGATCAGATCCGCCCACCTTCAGCGACTCCGGTAGCCGCATGGTGACGAACACCTGGCGGCCTCCGCGCAGCGAGCCTGCGGTCTCGAAGACTGCGCCGGATTCGTGCGACAACGTGTTGAGGAACGCGGCGTGCTCCTCGTTCTGCAAGGGCGTATATCCGGAGCCGACGACGCCAAGTGCCTCGGCCTCTTCGGTGAACGGGTTGGTGCGCACGGTCGCGAACCCTGGCGCGGCCATCGTCGTGACGCCGTCCTCGGTGATCTCGGTCGCGGTGAGCGGCACCTTGCGGACGTTCCAATTGCCCAGGTGGCCGAGCGTCATCGCTTCTTCGGCGGTGAACGCGCGGTCGCGCACGACGGTGCCGAGCCGGTGCCACGCGTCCTTGCGCGCGAAGACCGCAGCGGCCTGGTCGCCGTGGGTTTCGATCTGGTGAGCCATGAGTGGTTCCTCTCGGGTGGTTCTCTGTCCTGACAAACTCAATTCTAGTTTTTCTACTCTACTGAGTTGAGTTGTCCACAGGGGCAGACGAATTCGCGGTCGATGTGTCGGCATGCTGTGCGCGGGCTAGCTGGTACTCGGCGCGCGCGGCCGCGTCGCGGGACCGGTAGGTGATGTCGCCCGGTCGCCGGTCGCAGACGATGCGCCATTTGCGGTCCGGGTAGTTGCGACTGACGCAGCCAATCGCGCCGTTGGGGTAGCGCACTTCGAGGACGTACCAGCCGCCGTGCCGCCACCGGGCATAGGTGAACGCGGAAGGCGTGTCGGACGGGGTTGCGGGGGCCGCGCTCATGAGGGGTCACCGGTCGCCGCGCGGACCTGGTCCAGTGCGCGGTTCAGCAGCTCCTGGAGCTCCTCGCCGCTGCCCTCGATGACGGTCACCTCATCGCACGCGAGCAGCAGCGCGAGGGGTGCGTCGACGACCTCCGTGCCGAGTTCGCACCCGGCAGTCACAACCTCGGTGCTGGCCGTGCGGGCGCGCATCCATTCGTAGCGCACGCTCATCGTGTTGCCTCCTTCGCGGTCGCGGCCAGCCGGTGAAACACGCGCCGCCCTCCTTGCATGACCGCGACGGCCTCGATGCCGTACTCCGACGCGTGCTCCAGCTGAGCCTCGGCGGCGGCAATGGCGCGTGCGCGGGTCGGGATCATCGCCGCGTGGAACTTCAAACGTGTGGTGCCGTATGACGGGGTGACGAACACGAATCGTCGCTCCCCGGCGAACCGGACTTTGAGGAAGGCGCACACCTCGTCACGGGTGTCGGCGGCGGTGTCGGGCGTAGTGGTGCTCATGGATGGGTGTCCTTTCGGGAGGGCCGGTGGCGTGCACTGCGCGTGCACGCCACCGGCCATCAAGTGGGGGAGAAGTCAGGCGGCGGGGTGCTCGTCGCTGCTGGCAGCGGTGTTGCCCTCGGGTGCCTTGGTCTCCGGTGGGGGAGTGGTTGCCTTGCGGGCCTTCTTCGCACGCGGCTTGGGCGCGGGCTTGTCGAGTCCGGCGGCGCGCTTCTCGACGTCGGCCAGCTCGTAACCGTTGGCTGCCAGGAACGCCAGATAGCGCGCGGGGCCGGGGGTCACATTGCGCCAGGTGTGCGTGCCCATCTGCGCCTCATAGGCGGCGCAGCACTGGCCGACCGCGAGCATCAGCGCGCGGCCCTCCGTGACGTTCTCGGCGGCCTTGGCGCGGTCGGCCCGCATCCGCGCCTTGCCGCCGTTCAGCAGCTCGTCTGCCTTGGTGGGGGTGCGGTGGTCGCTGAGCCAGTGGCCCTCTTCGGCAATGGTCGCGACGACGAACGCGGCGCTACCCTTCGGCGCGCTCTTGCGCGTCAGGAACTTGACCACGAAGGCGGCGCGAACCGTCTCGGCGGATTTCCACGCCTTGTTGGACTCGATCACGTCACGACGCTCGGCGCGGGCGGCTTCTCGCTCGGCCTCACTCATGTCGGCGGCCTTCTTCTTGGTGCTGCCTCCGTAGCCGCCCGCCCAGCGATCGACGTGGCCGTGCGCCTTGGCGTCGGTGCAGACGTAGGTCGCGACCGTCACCTGCTCCTGCTCGTCGGCGGCGTCTTCGTCGTCCTTGGCGTCGGTCTCGATCCAGCGCCATTCGCGGGTCACGTAGGCGGCGTGTCCGGGGCAGTCGGCGTGCGTCTCGGGGGTGATCCGGTTGCCCTCGGCGTCGTCCAGCTGGTTCAGGCGCAGGATCGTCTTGTGGTCGTGCGGGGGCCGCTCGATCACAGTGACGCCGTCTGCGGTCAGTTGCTCCGCGAACGCCTTGATTGCCTCGCGGTCGTCACGCTTGTCGCGCTGCCGCTGCAACTCGTGGTCGAACCCGCTGCCCCGCTCGGCGGCAACGGTGAGGGCCTGGAGCGCGTCGGCATCCTGGTCGAACTCGGCGAGGGCGGCAGCCTGCTCCAAGGTGAGGAATCCCCAGCGTTCGGTCGCCTTGCTCGCTAGATCCGACCCGGCCACTTTCAGACCGGCATCGACCTCGGGCCGCTTGTAACCGGTCTTCTTGGCGATCTGCGCGGCGGACATACCGAACCCGGCCAGCTGCTCGAAGCCCTTCGCCCGCTCGGCCGCCGTGATGGCCACACGGTGATGGTTGGCCGACATCTGAGCAACGATCCTGTCGGCGTCCTCACGGCGGCGGGTGGCGAATGCCGGGATGGTCGCCTGCTTGGCCTCAATCGCGGCCAAGGTGCGGCGTTGACCGTCCACGACGACGTAATGGGCATCGCCATCGAAGTAGCCGACGACCGGAACAATGACGCCTTCCTCGCGCACGTTCGCGACGAATTCCTTGTCGACGTTTGCGTCCAGGCGCACGTTCGCGCCGATCTGGACCTGGCGCGGGTCAATAGCGACCACGGTCTCGGTGGCGACTTCTTCAGTGGGGGCTGTGCTCATGATTCCTCCTGAGTGGAATAGAAAAAGTGCTAGTGCTATCCTGCCCGCGCGCGCATACGGCCCGGGCTGGCTCTCGGGCGGCTGTGGACAACGCGGCGTGGTCACTGACCCTGTGGGAATCGCCGCTGCCAGCGGCGACGAGCGACTCGGCGCGGGCCTACTCTCGACCTGGCCGGCGCTGGCAGGGCGTGAACCCTCCGGTCGAATACCGGGAGGGTGTTAGGCCTCAGGGCCTGGCGCAGGCGGTCGACGACGACGCCGGCCTGTTCGGCCGCAGTTACCCTTTGGGGCGAAGTAGACAGAGCAGACGAGGGAGGTAGCTGGATGGCGCCTAAGCGCACACCAAGCCTGCCCGCCGGATCGGCGGCGTTCGCGGTGTACTGGGACCGGGCGACCTGGGATCTGTCGCGATCGGCATACATGGCCGACCTAGACGACCTGCCGAAGAGCCCGGACTCATGGATCGGGTGGTTTCAGTACGCCCTCAAGCGGCATGTGCGACGCAGCGCCCGGTCGCGGGCGGCACTCGAGGTGCCACCGCCGGACCGGAACCCGAGCGGTAGCCAGAAGGAACTCAAAGACGCGGGGGCGCCCCTCGATGGGTTCACCAAGACGCACGTCGTGCCCGAGGAGCTGCTGGACCAGGTCGAGCGGGCGATCGTCGACGACCGAGTCAAGGCCGGCCGGATGATCAGCCGCTCTCAGTTCGCCCGCGAGGCGGTCGTGGCGGCGATCGGCGAAACGCGCTCCAGGCGCGGGCGGCGTGGTTTGCCGCCGGCGCCGGACCGGTTGCCGAACCGGCCGCGCAGTCGGGCCTGAACTATGCCGGCGCCGGCCGACGCCGAACGGTGGGCCACCCGGCTGGCGGCCTCGCACGGAGTTGAGCTGGCCGGGATCACATGGGCCGCTGGCGCCGGTGGAGCGGCGCGGATGACGGACGCCGGTGCTGAGCTGACGCTCGCTCCCGAAATCCTCGTCGACGTCGCCACCATGCGCTTCCACGTCGCGCATGAGGTTGGGCACGTCGTGCTGGGGCACGCCCGGGGCCGCCGTCAGCAGCTCCGTGCCGCCGCGCCTTACCTGGCTGTCGGTGGCGCGGTCGAGCTGGCGGCGATCATCGGCGCGGCATTCTGGCGGTGGTCGATCGTGATGTTGCCGATCGCGTTCGTACTCACCCTGGCCGTGCTGGCCCGCCGGGTGGTGCTACCCCAGGAGCGTGCGGCCGACGCGTTCGCGGCCGCCAACAGAGCGCCGGCTTGGCTGGCGAGTCCGCCGGCGAAGGCTCGACTCATGGCGAGGCTGATCAAGACGCACCCGACCTGGGCGGAGCGGTCCGTCTGTGGACAACGATCGGCGGTCGAGTAGAAAGGGTAGTTTCAATCGAAAGCCATTCGTTGGAAGAATTTCGACCATGAACAACACTGCGGAAGCGCACGGCCCGACATCGACACCGATGAGCGTCTCTGATCTCACTCTGGGCGACGTCGGCCCTGATCTGATGCACATCATCGATGGCTCCGATGCTCACGTCGACGGAATCGGTGCCAGCGCCGACATGCACCCCGCCTTCGACCCGGCCGGTGCGATCCACGGCGAGAGCGGCCTGTTGGTGACATTCACCGATGCGCACGGCCGCAATCGCATCGCCGAGGTGAGCATCATCGCTCGGTGGCGTGAGAACGACTGCTGGCACTTGCACACCCAGGCTGGCGAACTCGGCCGAGAATGTCGTGACTGCGGGACTGTCGTGGAGGCCTCAGTGACGGGGTAGTGCTCAGCTCATCGGTGTGAGCTCAGCGCCGGCGGGCCTTGCGGAGGTCGCTGGTCGCCGGCGGCCGCGGGCCATCATGACCAGGCCGAGGATCACCAGCGCGGTCCGAACACTGCCGCCGGCCGGGCTCGCTGAAGCAGCTGCGGAGCGAGCTGCCGAAGGACCACGATCGGCAGCGCCAGGACGACGAACTCCTCGCCGATCGCGCCGAGCCAGATGCCACGCGCGATGTCGTACCAGAGAGCATGCGTCGCCGGATCCTGCGCCGGTTGCGATGGATTGATCCAGACCAACAACCAAAACCCTGCGAGGTCCAGGAGCAGAAGGACGCCGGCCACGAGCAGGCCACAGCCCGGCAACCGGTGTCGGCGGCCAATCAACCACTCGAGCAGTACGGGCCGCCCCAGTGACCAGGCAGCGCCACCGGCCAGCAAGAGCGCGACGACGAGGAGTGCAGCCTTGCCGGCGATGAGGACCCCGTCGCTGGACGAGCCCGAGCCTGAACCCGACCTTCGGGCGAGCCATATCCGTGGAGGAGGATCTGCACGGACAGCATCACCCCCCAGCCATATCCGACGACATACGCCAACACCGCCATCAGCAGCACCAGCCCGCTCTTGACCTCCCTGGCCACCAGCATGCCTCCCCTCCGAGTCAGTGTCGTGCTCTCACGCTAGAGGGACAGAGCGACAACATCTGTCGTCGCCGCAGATGACCGCCACGAGGCCCGCGAACGCCTTCGGGAAGTAAGACGCCCCGAGCAGCGGGCGGCTTGTCCACAGGGGCGGCGCGCAACCCAGCGAACCGCAGCACCGAAGGAGCACACTCGAAACATCTACTCTTTCTACTCGACTAGGGATATGACGTGAGCATCATCCAGACTCGAAAAACAGAGACAGCGCCACGGATCCGAGTGGGTTTCGCCCATCGAGTGGCCACGCCCTCGACCTCGCCGGCCGCCACGGCGTTGGAGAGCGCGGCGGCCGACTTCCTCCGCGCGAACGCCGCCTACCGCCAGGCGTATGCGACCTGGCGAGCTGAGCGTGAGAGTCGCCAGCCGGGGGAGTGCGTCACCTCAGCCGACGACCAGCGCCGCGACCGGCGACACCAGGCATTGTTCGCGGTTCATCGGCAACTTGACGCCGCGGCCGCGGCAGTCCGCCGTGAAGGCCGCCAGATCGACTACAGCCCGAGTGACGGCGACACCGTCCGCGTCTACGGGCCACGTCGTCAACTTCTCGGTCGCATGTGACGACAGCAGTGAAAGCCCAAGAAACAGAGGAGTATTCAACATGACCACGCTCACGAACGCCCACACGGTTCCCCAGGTGACGGACCGACCGAAAGTCACCTCGTGGATCCTGACCCCGCCGATCGGGCCCGCGGTCCCGGTCAACCTGATCCGGCACAGCGAGACATACCTCGAGCTGCGGCTGGGTACCGGTGAGAGCGCCTTCTCCGTTGCCCGTGGCCACCAGGACCCGCGATCGGGCTCCTGGGTCGTCGACATCCTGCTAATCGGTCACCGATTCGAGGTTGCCACTAGCGATGGCGCCGTTGCGATGATGCTGGGCAAGATGCACTCGCTCGTCAGCGGCGTGCTCAAACCCACGTGTTCGGCCGAACTCTGGTCGGCCGGCTGTTTGGCATGCGGGGTCTTGATCATCGAGAGCGCCAGTCTCGGTGAGGCAGAGTGGCTCGCCCGGACACACAACCGGGAGCACCACCACGGTGAGCCGGCCGCGGCCACCTACCTACGGATCCTGTGCGCCCAGTGCGGCGATCGGGACGCCACCACGGTGTGCAGCTGCGACGGTATGACGCCGGTCGCCGTCTGCGAACGATGCGCGTCGACCAGGAGCTCGTGATGCCCACCAAGGACCCGCGCTGGGCCAAACACTTCCGCCTCGACCAACACCGCGGGGTCTCCAGGTACGTCGACGCCGTGCCGATCCGGGCGCACATCGAGCAGCTGCGCGCGGCCGGCGCGTCCATGCGAGCGATCGCCGACAAGGCGGGTGTCTCCATCAGCCAGGTGAGCAAGATCGCCGGCGGGCAGGCGCACGTACGGCGGCCATACGCCGTCCGCATCCAGGCAGTCACCCCGGCCGCGGTTCTGGCTCGCAGCGGCGCCGACGACTTCGTGCCAGCGGTCGGGGCGCGCCGCCGGGTTGAGGCGCTCCAGGCTGTCGGGCACTCCTCGACGGCGATCGCCATGGCAATGGCGGACGGGGCCACCGCGGCTGCGGTGCGGAAGATCAGGTCCCACCCCGGCGAGTGGATCTCCCGCACCAATCACGAGCGAGTTGTGCGCGCGTACAACCAACTCTGGGACAAGCCCGGCACATCGCATCAAACCCTCGCCGCCGCACGACGATCCGGCTTCGCGGCACCACTGGCGTGGAACGACGAATCGATCGACGATTCTCGTGCGCAGCCATCGATCGATGACGACGCACACGACCTGGTCGACGAAGTCGCCGTCATGCGTGCAGTGGCCGGCGACCGTGTCGAACTCACCGCAACCGAGCGCGCCGAAGCGGTAGGGAGGCTGGCCGCGGCAGGGCTGTGCAACAACGAGATCGGAGCCCGCATCAGGGTCAGTGGCCGCACCGTGCAACGGATCCGCAAGGCGGCTGGCATCCCGTCCGGTTGGAAAGAGCCGGCGGCATGAGCGGCAAGCGGTTGAGCACGGAGCAGCGCGAGCTGATGCTCGGCCTGATCCGCGACGGGCTGCCCAGCCAGGAGATCGCCGACGCTGTCGGCGTGAGCACCTCGATGGTTCATTACTACGCCGTCCGGCACGGCATTGACCGTTCCCGGAAACCGGCAGCCTCACAGGCGATCGAAGCCGTCGTCCCGGAAGCCGCGGAGCCGCAGCAGTCCCTGGATTGGCAGGCCGACGCGCTCTGCCGGCAGACCGACCCGGAGATCTTCTTCCCGGAGAAAGGCGGATCCACCAAGGACGCCAAACGCATCTGCCACAGCTGCCCTGTCGCGGCCGAATGCCTCGATCAAGCCCTGGCCAATGACGAACGCTTCGGCATCTGGGGCGGCGTCCCAGAACGGCGCCGCCGCAAACTCGCACGCACACTCAAACAGTCCTGAAGAGGAGATACATGTCATGTCCACCAAGCAAGTCACCACCGAGACCACTCTGACCGTCGTCAAGCACCTCATCAACGGCCGCACGGACACCTTCATCGCCGAGGCGACGGGCCTCGCGATCACCCAGTCCAGGACATCAAGGTCACCCACGGCTACCCCGAGCTGGACAAGATGCAGTGGTCCCGCGACGCGCTCGAGAAGCGGATCAACGAACCCGCGGCAGCGACCGCGACACCAGGTCCGACCATCAGAGCCGTCGTGCCGGCGCGACGTCACGACCCTGTGCGTCCGTCCGACCCGCGTCCATCCGACCCGCAACTGGTCACCTCGACCGCACGCGAGGTCAAACCCTCCGCGAACGAGCTCATCGTCGCGGCCGCCAACTCACCGAAAGCGCGCACCCGAGCACTCGGGGTGAAAGTCGCTGGCCTGCTCGGTGACCTTAGCCAGCGCCTCGAGACAGAAGAGCGTGAGCAAGCCGCCCAAGCGGCCGAGAAGACCGCGAACGCCAAGAGGCTCAAGCGGATCGAGGAACTGGAAGCGGAGCTGAAGAAGCTGCGGTCGAAGACCCGAAGCACCAAGACGGCGCCGCCGCTGGGCGCGCCAGCACCAGAGGTACGCAAGTGGGCCAAGGGCCAGGGCATCGAGTGCCCGGACTACGGCAAGATCCCGAACACGGTGCGCGACGCGTACGACGCGGCCCACGTCGCAGCCTGAGCCGAAGAGGGCGAAAACCTATGAACCGCAGAGCAACCAGGATCATCTTGGTCGTCCTCCAACTGGCGTCAGCGGGGATCTTGATGCGAGCACTCACCGCGGTCGGCCTGTGGTGGATGGCCCCAGCTGTCGCCGTTGTGGTGGCGGGCGTGGTCATGCTGGAACTGCGCCCACGCAGGCCGTGGATCGTGCTCGACGACAACGGGCAGCCGGCGACCGGCCGTGACGCGGACCGGTACACCCAGTGGCGGGCCAGCCTGTGCGTGCACCAGAGAGCGGCCTGGGATGAAGCGCTGCGAGACGTCGTCGCGCGGAACCGGGCCGATAGGAAGGACGAACCATGATCTGCACCGGGTGCCGCGAGCCACACCAGCCGGCCGATTGCGAGGACGCCCGCCGCCCCGCCGACGCGCAACGATCGTGCTGCTGCCAGCACAAGCCCTACACGAAGGCGCTGGCCGCGCCAGCCACCGAGCCGGGCCGAGAACAAGCCGAGGCCGGCGGCGAATCCGAGGAGATGGGCCCCAGCAGAAGCCGCAGTCGAGGGTGACCGCCGTCGCTTCCCGGCGGCAGCTCACGGAAAGAGCCGGCGAAATTCTTACAACCCGATCGGTAATCACGACGTGGCCGGTGACCGCCAGGGACCGGCCAGCCGCCTTCTGGGAGATAGCAGCACGAAAGTGCACTGCTCGTCGACCAGGAGGAAGCCTTGAAATCGAACACCAGCGTACGAGTGCTGGCAGCTGCGGGGATGTTCACGCTCACCGTTGCCGGCACGGCATTCACACCGGCACACGCCGACACCGGTGGATCGTCGGTCACCAACCAGGGAGTGTCGCCCAACAGGGCGGCCGGCCAGGCGAAGCTGGCGGCCAGCCCTCGCGTCGCCCCGACCTACGCGGGCTACCAGACGAAACCGGTGACGTCGCCGAAAGGCGGATCACACTCGATCTGGTTCGGCCGCATGAACTATGCCGGGCTGCTGGTGTACTGCATCGACGGTGAGAACCTGGCACCGTCGCAGGCACCCTCCAAACCCGTCACCCGCACCCAGCAAGTGAAGCTGTCCTACCTGCTCAGCCGGTACGCGAACAGCTCCGACAAGCCCACGATCGGGGCACTGTCCTACATCTCGCGCCAGCTGCTGGACCCGGGCTGGTCCTTCGAGCAGAAGGCGTTCGGCACCCTCAGCACGACAGACCAGACGGCGATCAAGGCTCGCGTCGCCCAGCTGAACACCGAAGCAGCCGACTACGCCGGCGGATACAAGCCGGTGGTGACCAACGCGGCGGGCACACCCTCCACCGCCGGCACGGTCCGGACAGGGACAGCGACGGTCGGAATCACCTCAGCCACAGGGAAGTTCGTGCCCGGGGTGGCCTTCCGCGCCACCGCAACGGGCGCCACCTTCACCAGCGGAATCCGCACCCTGAAGACAGGCAAGAGCAGCAGCACAACCACGAACGGCACAACCTCCACCGCCGCGACAAAGCTGCCCTGGACGGCGACGCCGACAGCCAAGAACGGCGACAAGGTCACCCTGACCGGGTCCTTCACGGGCATCCCCGCGTCCACCTACTACGAATACGCGGCCCCGCACGTGGGGGAGCAGCGGGTCATCGGCGCGGCGCCCGCGGGAACAGGAGCGGGCACTGGCACACCGGTGACGATCAAGGTCGCGGCCCCGAAGGCGATCACCCGGGTGTCCACGCAGCAGTGGGTCCCCGGCAAGACCATCACCGACACGGTGATCACATCAGGTCTGGAATCGCAGAAGGTCGACATCACCGCAGCCGCAGCCGTCATGCGCCGCCCAGACGGGGTGGCCTCATGCGAGAACGTCGGCGTCGAGCAGTGGGAGAAGGCCTTCCACTCAAGCAAGGTCTCCACGATCTCGACCGCGAAAGTCACTGGGGTGGTGGCCAACACGGACGTGCAGATCCCGCTGCACCTGACCAGCAAGCTGCCCAGCGATGTCACGGCCGGCGAATGGTGCGGATCGATCAACGAGAACGTGTGGCAGGCGGGAACACAGAAACGACTGGTGGCCACCCAGTTCGGTGAGGTCAACGAGTGGGGCTCGCTGACCGTCGCGGCACCCAAACCGACACCCACGCCGACACCGCCCTCGACGAAGCCGACACCGCCCTCGACGAAGCCAACACCGCCCTCGACGAAGCCAACACCGCCGAGCTCCCAGCCGGTGATCCCGACCGATGGCCTGGTCTCGTTCGGTGGCCCGGACATGGCCGGGCTGCTCGTCGGCGCCGGCTTCCTCGGCGTCGGAGGCACCACAGCCGGTGTGCTGGCACGGCGCGCGATGCGCGGCCGCAACAACCGGCACTGACGTGGCACGTCTCGACACGGTCAAGGAGGTCGTCCAGGGCTACGCGCGGCGAGTGAGCGGCCCCGTGGCGTTGATCCTGGCCGGGGTGTTAGCCGCGGTGGTGGGTGGCGTCGGCATGATCGCTACCAGTTGGTTGAGATCACCGCCCGCCGCGGCGGCCGGAACCCCGGCACACACCTTCCAGACCAAGGACCTCAGCGCGGCGCCGCCGGTGTCACATTCGGACACACCGGCGGCCGCGGGTCCTCGTAGTAGTCGTGCGACGACGAGACGGAACCAGCACGCGGCCGGGTCGTCGTCGCAGGCCGCGCACCGTGCGGCATCGACGCGATCGCCTCGAGCGACGACGCCGGCGAAGGACACCAGCTCCCGGACGAAGCCCGCGCGGTCGACACCGGGCGGGCAGCCGCCGAGCACGTCTCACAGGGCACCGTCGCCGCCGGCGAGGAAGACACCGACGATGAGCCCAGACAGCGTCTGGATCCCGTCGTTGGGTGTCTCGGTCACCTTGCGCTCAGAAGGGCAATCCGGTGGCCTGGCATCCATCCCGGTCGGAAAGACGCGGGTCGGCTGGCTGAACTGGACGCCCTCGTTGACCGGCCGGGCCGGGACGACCGTCATCGCGGGACATGTGACGTACAACAACATCCCCGGCGCGTTCTACAAGCTCCCGCAGATCAAGGCCGGCGCCGTCGTCTACACCACGACGCACACCGGGACGGTCCAGGCGTGGCGAGTGCAGTCGGCGGCCACCTACCCGAAGGGCAAGCTACCGGCGACGGTATGGGCGACCGGGGGAGCGCACCAGCTCGCCCTGGTCACCTGCACCGGCAGCATCGGACGAGTCCCGAAGCAAGGCGGCTACGCCCACTTAGACAACTTGGTGGTGATGGCGAAGGCGGTGGCCACACGCTGACTCAAAAGGACCGCTCTGGCGCTGGCTGCGATGTTGATGACACGGGTGAGTGTCTGCGTTCCCTCCGGGTCCATCCACAGTCGGAGCACCGCGGCGGTTCCCAACTGACCACACCCGACAACGCCTGCGCTTACCGGGCTGTTGTGACGGATCACGCTCCGCATGACAGCACACTGCTGTGGTGGGAAAACGTTGACGGCACAGCCGAATTCGCGTGGGTCGGACATCACGAGGACCCGATGCCGAGCCCGAGGAAGGCGTAGATCAGCAGGCGCCGCAGATGCGGACGAGCACGGTGTAGTTCGTGCACTTGCACTAGTGCAGGTGCCTGAACCTACGAACGTCTGACCGCCAGCGACCGCGGTCGCGCCTTATGGCCTACAGGAACGTCATAGAGAGGAACTCTGATGGATGACCTGCCACTGCTACTCGCCGGGCCAGGCGATGTCGTTGCCGTCATGCCCCACGTTATCGGAGCACGCCCGGACGGCTCGGTCGTCGTGTTCCCCATCGACCCGCAGCGGCCGGTGGCGCGTGCTGACATTCCGGCGACGAGCGAGAAGTACGGCGACGTGGCGCAGGGGTTGGCGAAGTCCTTCGATCGGTTCGCCGGCGGACAGGTCCTCGTCCTCGCCTTCACGGACCAACTGGAGCGTGCCACCTCGGTCTGCGACGCCGTCGCCGCCGCGCTCGAACCTGCAACGTCAGTCGTCGATCGGATCGCGGCGCAGGGCGACTCGTGGCTGCGGCTCGGCGACACCAGGCCCGAAGCGGTCAACCAGGGATCGATCACCCAAGCAGACCGCGATCGCGTCGCCGTGGCCTTCATCGGCAGGGGCCACCGGCAACCTTACGATTCTCTGAGCCAGCTGCGGGCGTCGTTCGACCCTGTCGAAGAGGACCTGTCTGCGGCGGTGACGGCTTCCGCGGAACAAATGGACCTTGTTGGTGTCTGGGCTCCAGCCGCAGCCTTCGAGCAGCGGTGGATGACGCACACGATCGAGGGGTTCGTGGCGCGACCGGCGCCGTTGAGCGCGGACGACGCGGCGCGCTTAATCGGCGACGTACAGAATGTGCCTCGGCGCGATCACGCGCTGGGGCTGATGACCCACCAGGAGTCCGGCGCCCACGCGGCACTCTGGAAAGACCTGCTGACCCGATCCCCGGAAGATGCCCGCACCCCGGTGGCCAACCTGGCGGCATTCGGCGCGTGGCTGCACGGGGACGGGATGGGCGCACGGCTCGCCCTGGAGCGCGTCACCGACCCGACGAACAGCCTGGCCAGCCTGCTCGATACGGCAATCGATCGCGGCGTCGATCCGGCGGGCTGGACGCCACCAGTAATCGAACCTCTAGACGGTCAAGAAAGGCCAGGAGGACCGGCCGAGCGACACGACTCGCGGCGCGAACCGCCCTCTCGGGAGGGTCCTGATCGGAAAGGGCCGCCACGATGAGTCGGCGGGCGACACCCGGCGAGACCTACTGGGCGCTGATCTCCACCGATGGGCACGAGGTCGATAGTCCGTGGGTGACCGTCCTCGGCAGCCATTGGGGCGTAACCGTCGACCCGGGCCGGCACCAAGAGCACGGGGGCAGGGTCTACACGAGCCGGGAGCGGGCCGCAGAATGGCAGGCGAGCCTTCCGGACGGAACGGCAGGTAAGCCGCTGGAGACCGCCCAGGTCGACTATCTGGGTGGGAGCTATTTCAAACGCCACGTCGACGATCTCGAATCGCCTGCCAGCGAACGAGTCACGCCCGTCGCGACCGATCCGCGCCGGGACAGCCCGGTCGCCGGCAGCGACCACCATCCTGTCAGGAACAACCTGAGACGCTGAGCAAGGAGCAACCATGCAGAACCAGAAACAGTGCACCGCCGAAGCACACTTGTGCACGCTCCTCGACGACGGCGACGAGAACAGGTCTCACCCCGAACCGGCGACCGATCAGACCACGGTCACCGGCTACGTGGTCGACCTCATCTTCCCGACCGAAGACGGCCCCAACAGCTGAACGTCCACGCGCAGTTGGCCGCTGGGGGCACCCGGCCTGCCTTAGGGGTGCAAAGAATCTCAGTGTGACAAGCCCCTGGAGGTGGGCTCGGTGACCGAGATCGGTCAACCGGCAATGCACTACCCCGACGTGCTGCACATGCCGCCCTGGGAACCGCTGCTGCTGGGCGTCGACGGCCAAGAACCGGGAAGCCAACCAAGCCCGACTGGTTAGCGCCGAACGCATTGTGCAAGCTCTGGCCGCGCACGGCGGCGACATGGCTCAAGCAGTCCAAGATCCGCGCGTCGTCGAAGGAGTGCGCGATCAGCTCGGGTATCGGCCACGGGGGGGGGAGGACGTCTACGACTATGAGGACGACATGATCCCCTCCGGCCAACACCGGTTCAACCAGCTCGAAGTCGCGATCGCGCACTGGGCGAAGTCCGAACCGCGGTCAACGAGCTACGTGCCGGCGTCGGCGTCGAACCCATCGACGGGAAGCACCTCCTGGCAGCGGCCGGGGGCCGAACCCAGGAACAGTCTCGAGGTCGCCGAGGCTCGCGCGGTGTCTCACGGGAAGGGCGCCGCCGCAGAACGGCAGCACGTCGTGACTGCCGACCCCATCACCGCGCTGCAGCCCGGAGACGCACCATCGTTCTAGATCACCGCTGCCCGTAGAGCCCGTTCAGATCGGTGCGGACTGGTCGCAGCATCGAGCCCGGAACCCAGCGCTGAACGACTACTGGATCGGGTGATTGCTCGATGTCGATCGCCTCGATAATCAGCGCGCGAACCAGCGGTAGGAGTGGCGTCGCCAGGAAAGCACGTACACCTGCCGGGGCATGTCGTGCGGGTGACTGCCCTCCCGCAACCACGCATGGCGGGTGCGAGAAGGCGCTGACCAGGTTCGCTCGTTCCGGGGCTGCCCCACTGGCGCATTATCGAACAAATGTCTGTATGTAGGAAATGGCCGACAGAAAGCCCGCGTCGTCCTTCGGGACTGTGTCGGGCGATACCGACCGCCCACCCGCTGAAGGGAACAGCCGTGGAACGCGCCATGCTGCGACTGGCACTCACGGTCTGTGTGATGGCCCTCTGGATCGTCACGCTCCCGCGGATCGCCCCAGGATCATCGCCTGGTGGCAGAACATGAACCTGGAAGCACATTGGGCTCTCGCAATCCTCGTGCTCGCCGCGCTCATGACGAGGGCTACCGTTCGCCGGGCCTTTCGGGTAACGAACACGCTCGATTACGAGCGAGTGGCCCGATCGGTATCGATGCCCGCGCCAGCCCGAGTCGCCGGCGCCTTCCATGAGTCATCGGACCGCGCCAACTACTCCCCACAGGTGTGGCAGCGGATCTGCCGGCACGAAGCGGCGCACGTTATCACCCTCGTCACGCGAGGGGGCACCTCGCGGTCGGTTCGACTCATGCGCGACGGCCTCGCGGCCGCCGGTGTCTTCGGTGGCTTCGATACCAACCTCACCGCGCAGGACCGCGCCTGGAAACACCTGGTCTGGAGCCTTGCCGGCTCCGTCATCGACGACGTCCACGACGAAGGCAGCAGTAGTGACATCACCAACGCCTTCCAGCATGTCCCGACCATGCTGTCCACCGGCCGACACCCCGAGGGTTACCAGGGCGAACTGACGATGGATCAGCTGATCATCGGTGCACGGGCACAGGCCCGCCTGCGGAGGAGCACCGCGATGTGCTGGAAACGTTGCCGAGCTCATGCACTCCCAGTGTGGCGTACTGCGGGCACGAGACCAGCAGTCCCTCGCCCCCGTGATCGGTCCAGCGATAACTCGGCGGCGGACGCTGTCTGACCTGGGTTGACCGCCGCATCACGCAGCGTCGGCCGACTGGTCACCGGTCAGGATGTGACCGCCAGGCCCCGTCGGTGCGCCTTCGGGAGGTCACACCCAACGAGAGGAACGCGATGAGCAACGAAGCTGCCGAGGGAGAGGCGCGAGACCATGGCCCAGAGATACAGTCCGAACGTCGCTCGGCCGTCATTGGCGCCGCCGAGGATGCCCAGGGTCGCCACCGGGTTGCCGAGGGAGAGGCCAGGGCCAGCGGGCGCAGTGGCGCCGAGCACGAGCGGGCCGCCGCCTGGGCGTACGACGACCCGTCGTCGAGCTACGGTCCGCGGCGCGGAGGCGGAAGTCAATCTCGTTCGTGAGGCAGGACGCGACCACGCGCCTCGCGAAATCCCCATCAGCCCGTTCCCTGAAACTGGGCGACCGTGTAAGGAGGCTGCGAGTGGCCGAAGCGCAACCAGTGCGCAGCAACCACAGCCTCATGCTCGCCGATTGGCGCCACCAGGTTCGACAACACCGTGACCGCCTCGATCGCCGAGCGCACATCGCATTCGGCCACGATCAGTAGTTCGTCCTCCATCGTCATGACGCAAGCACCGCCCGGTCGGGCACCACCGTCGCCGGCACCGACCGCAGCCGGTGCACCCGGTGCAGAACCCGCGGCGATCGCCGCCCTCGCTCCAGGAACCGGCACAGCGCGTCTCCGAGGCCCGCAGCGGCCACGAACTGGTCGGCCTCGTCCTCGCCCGCCAGTGCCACCTGCTGCTCTGCCCACGGCACGGTGTACGACAACGCCACCACGGCGGCGCCGATCAGCCCGAACACGGCCTGGCCATCGGTGAACCCTTGCACCAGGGCGACGGCACCGGTGACGAATCGCACACGCCAGGCGAAGGCAGCCAGCGGGAACCTGCCGAACACCCGGTCGAGGCCGCGGCTGACAACCTGAAGCAGCCGCCAGGGCAGCATCCAGAACTCCAGTGCCACGTCGTAACGGCACTGGGCCAGCCGGATCCGGCCGATCGCATGCGCGAGAAGTGCCGCGGCTTCATCGGGTCGGATCCGGCCACTGGCGATCGCCTCGACCAGACCCTGCGAGATGACCACGGTCCGCCGTCCTGCGGCACCGACGCGGACGCCGGCCGGCCGGTCACGCACCAGCAGTTGCACCGGAGTCGACACCAGGTTGAGTTCCTTGAGCACGGCGACCACCGGACGCAACGCGGCCAGCTCGTAGTCACGCGGTTTGCGCGCCCGTGCCAGCCACTGGACGGACAGGCTCTCGCCACACCCGGAGAGCAGAGCACCGAACGTCGCCAGGCCCACGACGAACAACGCGGCACCCGCCACAGGGTGTGCGAGTGCGCCCACGACGCACGTGACGAGGGTGCTCACCACCATGCCGGCACCGTCGGATACGGCCCGGCACACCTTCCGTCGACTCCTCATCGTCACCACTTCCTTTCTTCAAGCACTAGTGCAGGTGCCTTGATCTGGTGGCTGGTTGCCGCCAGAGCAAGCTGCGCTCCTTAGGGCTTGCAGAACCAAGTCTCGCGTGCACCCCGGACACGGCGCGGAAGTTATCCACAGGCGACCACCGCGTGGAGCGGGAGAAGGCGACTACCTGGCTGGATTACTGGAGACCGAACGAACCGAAGGAGACGCATCCCGTGACGACCCCGCCCCTGTTGCCGCACGACACCCAGGAGACGATCGCTGCTATCGCGAGGCTGCTGCATCATGCGGCCGACCGGACCGCCTGCCAGGCGGCCACCGAAGGCTCGCGCTCAGAGCTGCACGTCCTCGGCCTGGGCATGCACGTCGCGGCGGCGGAGGCCGCGTTGCTGGTGCCGGCGGATCTGGACCCGTACTGGCCGCAGCCGACCCAGGCCGACCCGCTGGAGCTGCTGCGGATTGCCGAACGGCTTGCCCGGGCCGTGCCCGTCAACGACGAGACGGCCGGTTTCTCCCAGGTCGTCGTTAGCCTCACGGATCTATTGCGCGAGGCCGGCTCGTGAGCACGTCGACCACGGTGGATCAACGATCGATCGGCGAGCTGCTGCTGGATGCCGACTACCAGGCCCGGAAGTTGCTGCTCGATGTCGACGGCGCCGATGCCGCCGCGATGCTGCGGACGTGGGGCGAAGTCGTGCAGGCAGCAGGTGACCTGTGGTCCTCCCTGCCGTCCACGCCGTACGTCAGCCCGCTGGACGGGGCCACGATGCAACGCCTGGAGACGATGAGCCAAGCCCAGCACAGGGCACAGCTGGCCCGAGACTGGCCAGGCGACGGACCACCCGATGAGCGACTGCTGGGCATGGCCGAAAACCTTCAGCGGGCCGCCGAGCTGGCCGCCGGCCCAGGGCGTCGCGTCACGCCGCGGTCCCCTGCCGCGTACGACGACCTCGACGCGGCCCGGATGCGGGTGATGCACACCCTGTACGTCGGCGCGCACGCCGTCGGGGTCGCAGTGCACCAGCACGTCAATGAGGTCCGGGCAACCGTGAGTCGGCACGCATCCGACCGGGAAACCCGTGACATCCCTCGAGGGCAGGACGCCGCCACCCGGCTAGCAGCTTTCGAACAACTCGCCGGCGGCTTCGTGGGCAACAGATTCAGCCACGTCATGGCCGGAGAGCACTACACGCCACCGACCGGCACCGGACGGCTGCACCAGGCCCTGGTCAGTTGGGACATCCAGGCGCACCGAACCCTGGCCGTGACTCCGAGCGCACCGAACCTGCACCTGGCCGCCGGCACCCAGGCCATGATCGCGACGGCCAGCACAGCGATTCTCGACGCCGCAGCCACCGCAGGTCGCGTCAACGGCGAGGACTACCAACACCGGCTCGCACCAGCGCTCGCTGCCAACCAGCAGTCGTGGGCCAAGGCAGCCAACCGCTGGGGCACGCTCAGCAGCAGGGGAGAACGCGCCGATCCGGCACTCGTGCACGCGGCCAATGAAGTCCGCGCAGCAGTGCACGAGATCGCCTTCGATCACACACGATGGGCCACGCCGGACGTGATGGCCGGCCGCATCGATCTGGCCGAGGCAGCCGCCACCGTCCAGCAGGCGATGATCGCCGGCGCTGAACTCGCCTGCGTGCACCGAGATATTGCCGAACGGGAACCGGACCTGACCGGATCCGCCCGGACCATCGCGGCATGGAGCCGTGAAGCGGGCATAGACGACGAGATCGCACTCATCTCGCCCGGCGATGTCTACGCCAATCGGGCCGTCAAACTCCCCGACCTCATCCGGCAGGCTCTGGTCGCCGATGCCGAGCAGCTCATCGACGTCAGCGAGGCCACCATGGCAGTGGCGGGAGCTCTGGCAGACGTGTCCCGGCGGGAGTCCGCCCCGGCACCAGGACGCCCGCAGTGCAGATCGGAAGAAAGGGACCCAGTGCGCATCCCAGCACCTGGGCGGCCACCGACCGCAAGTCGGTGACAGGCACCGACGACATCCGCCCGTGCGGTGCTGTACGAGGTATCCATGACCGGCAGGTGCGACGTGAGTCGCCGATTGCTCAACGTATTTCGCGATTGGTCCTGTTGCGGGATCGTCGCGCCAGCACATGGTGAGCAGTCGTGCGGTAGGTACGCAGGATGGGCGGCTTACTCCGACGAGCGGATGCTGGTCGGGCCAATCGCAGGCTGTTTCCGCTGTGCCGGTGGTGCTGGGGTGCACGAACGGGCGTCCGGTTTGTGCTGTTAGCCAGACACGCCAGCTGTAGCTTGTTGAAGAGCGCCGCAATTCGAGGGCGTCGGGTCCGCCGGGGTAGACCCTGGCATGCGACGGCCAGCGGTTGGCCGGGCTCGGCGAACGGGTCGATACCGTTGATCTGGATGGTGGGGGAGCCGGTGAATCCGTACCGGTCGGCGTCGCCTTGGTTGGAGACCACGCGGAGGTCGAACGGCACCGAGGCCAGGCCGGCCTCGTCGAGTGCCTGACGCGGCAAGGGGTTTGGCAGGCTGCTGGTTGGGGCAGTCCGATACAGGTGCACTTGGCACACGGCAGGGCACGTCGTGTCCGGGACCGGCGGTCGGGAACGGGTGAGGCCCCTCCATGTAGGTGCGGACGCGGTCCGCGCGTGGAGCGCTGCGCGTGCACGCCGTCTTGAAATATGAGACAGGTGGTGTCTCATATCCGGCCGGGTTGTGCGGGCTCTTTCGATTTCCGCGTTGTTGGTGCGGATCTTCGCCAACCGGCGGAACGCCGCGGAATTATTACGGAATGGTCACGGCCTCGCGGTAAGCGTTGATCGCGAGAGCCGCCGGGGGCTGCCGACGGCCTATGCACGGATACCTGGGAACAGCTTGGGAAACGGCGTCGCATGCGCCATAGTCGGTGACCGTGCCGCTGGCGCTTCGGGGAGTCGGCTGCGTGAACTGGGTGGGGCACTCGGCCCCAGGGCAACGGCGCCCGAGCCCGCATCGTCATCTATTGCAGTCCACCGGAAGGTCCTTTGCCTCATGGGTTCGTACTCCCCGCGCCACCTCAAGCGTGAGCCGAAAGTTCTGAACAAGGTCGGTCGCCGCAGCGTGGCCGTCGTCGCCGCGGGCGCCGTCGTCGTACCGCTGGCCGGCATGGAGAGCGCCTCTGCCGCTCCGAGCGCCGGTCTGGCGCAGGCAGGTCACGTGCAGGCCGCCGGTCACGTCCAAGCCGCAGCGGGTCACCTCGCCACTTCCGTCCGCGTCGGTCCGACTGTGCAGTACGGCTCCCGCGGCGCCGCTGTGAAGACCGTCCAGCGCAAGGTCGGCGGCCTCGCGGTCGACGGCATCTTCGGCCCGCGCACGAAGGCCAAGGTCAAGTCGTTCCAGCGCTCGCACCGGCTTGTCGTCGACGGCATCGTCGGCCGCCACACCTGGACTGCTCTGGGCGGCTACGGCGGTGCGCCGACGACCAAACCGAAGCCGGCACCGAAGTCCAACTCCTCGATCGTGTCGATCGCGATGGGCCTGCGCGGCACGCCGTACCGTTGGGGCGGTACCACCCCGGCCGGTTTCGACTGCTCGGGCTTCACCCAGTACGTCTATCGCCAGGCGGGCAAGAGCATCCCGCGGACCGCGTCGGCGCAGGCGGCCGCCGCGACGCGCGTGTCCAACCCGCGCCCCGGCGACCTCATCTTCTGGGGCTCGCCGGCGTACCACAACGGGATCTACCTCGGGAACGGCAAGATGATCGCCGCCCGTACCCCCGGCACCGTGGTCAGCGTGCAGAACCTGTGGGGCAGCCACTACTTCGCCCGCATCTGAGCTCGGCGCCTAGGCGCCACACAAGGACGAGAAGCCCCATCGGCCCCGGAGGTCGGCGGGGCTTCTCGCCGCCGTAACGCGCGCGGCAATCGGCACCGCGACTTTGCATGTACAGCCATCTCATATGCTGAGATTTACTGAGACGTGTTCGAGTTCGGCGTGTTGTTCGAACAATTTTCGCGTCGTGGATGTTACAAGCCGGTCACGACCGCCCCTTTCGTTGAAATTGCAACACTGGGCCACTTCCGCTCCGCCAGCCCCCGCCAATTCACTTGAATCACACCAGTCACAACCGCCACCTGGGCCCATCCGTACCCAGGAATCGCGTCTTTCACAGACGTAGTGGCACCGGCATAGTCAGTGCTCGTGCAGCGCCTGCTTCGGGGAAGGAGTAAGGCGACATCGGGGGATGCCACGGCACGCGTGACATCCCCTTTGCGCGTTTCTGGACTGAATGAGCACCGAGAGGGTCACATGACCACGATCACTACTCCGAGACATCGCAAACCACGGCCTGGCCTGTCAGCCAAGGTCGCCCCGGCGATCACCTCCCGCAAGGGGTTGGTGGTGACTGGAACGCTGCTCAGCGTCCCGGCCACCGCTGCCAGCCTCGTGCAGGCCGCTCCGTCGTATGCCGATCCCGGCAGCGGCACGAGCGGTGCGTCAGGGCAGCGCAGCAGCGCATCGACGAGCGGTGTGCGCACCGCCGCGCCGACCACCGTGGTTACCGTGCGCTACGGATCAACAGGCAGCTACGTCAAAACTGTGCAGCAACGGCTGGGCGGACTGGCGGTCGACGGCATCTTCGGGACACGCACGCTGGCGAAGGTCAAAACCTTCCAAAGCGCGCATCGCCTCGTTGCTGACGGCATCGTCGGACCGTTGACCTGGACGGCCCTCGGTGGCTTCCCGGGCTCCACGCCAACGCCGATGCCGACGCCACCCACACCGCCACCGTCGTGCAAGGTCTCCGTGCTTCGGTATGGCGCCACCGGCTCGTACGTCTCCAGCGCCCAGGGCAAGTTGGGCGGGATCGCGGTCGACGGCATCTTCGGCGCCGGCACGCTGTCGCGGGTGAAGTCGTTCCAGCGCAGCAAGGGCCTCGTCGCGGACGGCATCATCGGTCCGATGACGTGGAACGCGCTGGGCGGCTTCCCATGCGGCACCGACCCGACGCCGACTCCGCCACCCCCGCCGTCGACCGGTGAAGGCCTCTCAGCAGTCGTTTCGATCGCCCAGAAGTACCTGGGTATTCCGTACGTCTGGGGCGGCTCCACGCCGTCGCAGGGCTTCGACTGCTCAGGGCTCACGTCATACGTCTACAAGCAGGCCGGCCTCTACATCCCCCGGACGGCCAGCCAGCAGCAGGCGTACATGAAGAGAACCACCAGCCCGCAACCGGGTGACCTGGTCTTCTTCGGCTCACCGGCGACCCACTCGGCCATCTACGCCGGTGGCAACCTGATGATCTCCGCCGACCACCCCGGCACCGTGGTCAAGAAGGAAAACATGTGGACGACGCCCACGAACTACGGCACGTTGCGCTGACGCACCGGCGCGACTCCGGTCCACCCACGCGGCCACGGTCACTCCTTCGAGTGGCCGTGGCCGCGTCTTTGTGGTGAGGACACCCCGAGCCGCGTTGATTGGTATGGCGGGGAGTGCGATTGGAATCGAACCGGACTGCTACCGGTGCGAGCGGGACGGCGAACTGCGCGCCCTCGCTTTGCGACGATGGTGCGCATCGGCGAAGTTGGGTCGTCAGTCTTGACGGCGGTCCGTGAGGGTGCGGATGGCGCAGCGCGCGAGACAGGCCGCTGCCCACCAAGCCACGGCGCTGGCCCCTCGCGCCGCAGTCTGGCGGTGCGAAAGGCCAGCAGGCGAACGTGTGATTCTCATAACGACGACCGGAACCCTTTGAGCCGGAGGCTGTTTGAGACCACGGAGACGGAGGAGAACGCCATGGCGGCTCCGGCGAGCATGGGGTTGAGTAGCCCGACTGCGGCGATCGGGATCGCGATCACGTTGTAGCCGAATGCCCAGAAGAGGTTGCTCTTGATGACGCCGAGGGTGCGCCGGGACAGGCGTATGGCGTCACCGGCCACCCGCAGGTCACCGCGTACGAGGGTGATGTCGCTGGCCTCGATGGCGACGTCGGTGCCGGTGCCCATCGCCAGGCCGAGGTCGGCCTGCGCGAGTGCCGCGGCGTCGTTGACTCCGTCGCCGACCATCGCGACAACGCGTCCGTCTGCCTGCAGTCGCGTGACCACGTCGACCTTGTCGGCCGGCAGCACCTCTGCGTAGACGTCCGCCGCGTCGATGCCGACCTGGCCTGCGACAGTGTGCGCGACGCGTTCGTTGTCGCCGGTCAGCAGGATCGGCCGCAGCCCGAGATCGCGCATCCGGCGGATCGCCTCCGCGGAAGTGTCCTTCACCCGGTCGGCCACAACCAGCACCGCACGAGCCTGCCCGTCCCAACCGACCGCCACCGCGGTCTGCCCACGGCCGGTCGCTTCGTCGAACGCGGCTTGCAACCTCTCATCGAGATACTGCGACCACTGGTCCAGCAGCTGCGGGCGACCGACCAGCACCGCGTGGCCGTCGACGATGCCCTGCACGCCGAGGCCTTCGATGTTGGCGAAGTCCTCGACCTGGCCGAGTGCCCCGGCTTCGCGTGCCGCGTCGGCGATGGCGCGCGCGATCGGGTGCTCGGAGGCGTCCTCCAGTGCGCCCGCCATACGCAATACGAATGCCGGGTCCTCACCGGCGGCTACGTGCGTGTCAGCGAGGGTCATCTCACCGGTTGTGACGGTGCCGGTCTTGTCCAGCACGATGGTGTCGACGGTGCGGGTCTGCTCCAGCACCTCCGGGCCTTTGATGAGTATGCCGAGCTGGGCGCCTCGGCCGGTGCCGACCATCAGCGCGGTCGGGGTGGCCAGGCCGAGGGCGCACGGGCAGGCGACGATCAGCACCGCAACTGCCGCGGTCAGTGCGCCGGCGGCACCGGCACCCGTGATCAGCCATGCTGCGAACGTGCCGACGGCGATGGCGATCACGACGGGCACGAAGATGCCCGAGATGCGGTCGGCGAGCCGCTGGACGGCGGCCTTGCCGGTCTGGGCGTCCTCGACCAGCCGGGCCATCTGCGCCAGCTGGGTGTCGGATCCAACCCGCGTCGCGGCGACCACGAGCCGGCCGGACGTGTTGACGGTTGCCCCGACGACCGCGTCGCCGGCCGCAACCTCGACCGGGAGCGATTCTCCGGTCAGCATGGAGGCGTCCACCGCCGAGCGACCTTCCTCCACGATCCCGTCGGTGGCGATCTTCTCACCCGGCCGGACGACAAATCGATCGCCGACGGCCAACTGTGACACCGGGATTCGCTGCTCGACACCATCGCGAAGTACGGCGACATCACGAGCGCCCAGGTTGAGTAACGCCCGCAGTGCCGCGCCGGCGTTGCGTTTGGACCGGTGCTCCAGGTAGCGGCCGAGCAGGATGAAGGTGATGACGCCCGCGGCAGCTTCGAAGTAGATGTTCGAGGTGCCGTCGCTGCGCTCGATGGTCAGCTCGAAGGGGTGGCGCATGCCCGGCATACCCGCGTCGCCCCAGAAGAGCGCGTAGACCGACCACGCGAAGGCGGCGAGCGTGCCCATCGACACCAGCGTGTCCATCGTGGCGGCACCGTGCTTGAGGTTGGTCCAGGTCGCCCGGTGGAAGGGCAGCGCGCCCCAGACCACCACGGGCGCGGCCAGCGTCAGCGAGAGCCACTGCCAGTTGTCGAACTGCAGCGCCGGGATCATCGCCATCGCGACCACCGGGATCGAGAGTATGGCGGAGACGATCAGCCGGTCGCGCAGGTCGCGCAACGCCGAATTCGCCTCGGAACCATCGGTGTTCGCATCGTCGTCCTGGGCGTCGGACTTCGGTGGTGCGGGGAGCCTGGCGCCATACCCCGCGGACTCGACGGTGGCGACCAGGTCGTCGGTGGTGAGGCCGTCGCCATACGTGACCTTGGCCTTCTCGGTGGCGTAGTTGACCGTGGCGGTCACGCCGTCGAGCTTGTTGAGCTTGCGCTCGATGCGGTTGGCACACGAGGCACAGGTCATCCCGGTCAGGAGCAGCTCGACATCGGTAGCTTGGGAGATTTGGTCAGGGACCGTCGCTTCAGTAGCGGTGGTTGCCGGCGAGTCAGTGGTTGTGCTCATCGGCTCCTCCTTTGTCCTCGATTGCGTTGGGTGTCTGGGCCCGCCGTGTGCGGATAGCTCCGCCTGGCCGGGCGGAGCTCAGGCGAGGGCGTAACCGGCCTCGCGGACGGCAGCTTCGACCGTGTCGTGGGGGACGGGCTTGTCGGATTCGAAGGTCAGCTTGCCGGTGGACAGGTCGACCACCACGTCGCGGACGCCCTCGATCGCGGTGACCTCTTCGGTCACCGATGCCACGCAGTGACCGCACGTCATACCCGTGACGGTGTAGGACGCAGGCGCCGTACCGATCGCGACCGGTTGGGCGGTGTCGGTGGTGTCGGTTGCCTCGGTGCCGCAGTTGCAGGAAGTGCACATGGTGATGGGTGTTCCTCTCGTTGAATTTCTTGGTGGTACGTCTTCAGGTTGGGTAGCTGGACCGCTCGCGAAGGTGGTCCGGGTGTCGCCTGTGGGATGTGGCGTGTTTCGGTTCAGCTGCGGACCAGTCGGGAGATGGCGTCGGAGGCTTCCTTGAGTTTCTCGTCCGCCTCCGGACCGCCCTGGCGTGCCGCGTTGACGACGCAGTGCGCCATGTGCTCATCCAGCAGCCCGAGCGCCAGCCCCTGCAGGGCCTTGGTCATGGCAGAGACCTGGGTGAGGATGTCGATGCAGTACTGCTCTTCCTCGACCATCCGCTGCAGGCCGCGGGCCTGCCCTTCGATGCGTCGCAGCCGCTTCAGATAGGTGTCTTTGGTCTGGTTCGCGATATAGCTGTGCTGGGAGGTGCCGGCCTGTGGTGGGGCGTCGGCGGTCGTATCGGTCTTGGTCATCGTCGGCCCCTTCGGAGGTGGGATAACAGTCTCAACATCATACCCCCTTGGGGTATTCCTGAATGCTGATCATACATTACCCCCCTAAGGTATAAACGAGTTACGCTCTCACCGACGCAATGTGACGTCGGCGTCGCAATCGGGTTGGTGACCGAGAGCCTTGGGTCGCAGCTCACTTTCGACCCGCCGAAGAGTTCGGCGGCCGCGAGAACCGCGAGCTGTTGCTGTGACTGGGACGATCAGTGGACACGAAGGGAGCAGGTGATGGGCGACTTCGTCAGCATCCTGGCCGCGTTGGGGCTCGTGCTGCTCGCCGCGGTCGTGGTCCTGGTCGCCCACCGCCTGCTCACGGTGGGCACGACCAGTGAACCGGTGGCGCCCTACCTGTCTGGTGCCCGGCCGACGGAGCATGCGTTGTCTCGCTACCACGTGCGCTGGTACACCCTGACGTTGCTCTTCCTGGCTTTCGATGTGGAGATGCTTTTCATGTACGCCTGGGCGCTGGTGGTCGCAGAGATGGGCGCGGGCGCGGTGGTCGAGATGTTCGTCTTCCTCGGGTTGCTGATGGCGGGGGTCGTCTACGCGTGGCGGGAGGGTGCTCTGCGATGGGTTTGAGGACCTCGGCCCAGCGACTACTCGCGGGGTGGGCTGCGCGCCGGCCACATGTACTGCTGGTGACAGCGCCCGGCGGAACTGCCGCGCGGCTGGCGGTCGAGGCACAGGCCCGCGCGCTCGGCGGTGTGCTCACCGGTGAGCCTGCTGACGCGGACGTGCTGGTCGTGGCTGGCTCGCCTGACGGTGAGCTGGCCGACGCGGTTGGGGTGCTGTGGAGTCAGATCCCGGCCCCGAAAGTTCGCGTCGACGTGCTCGATTCCGCGCGTGCGGCAGCGTTGCTGTCGGCCGGGATACATCGGCTGGCGAGCACACCCGACGCGGGTGCCGAGTCGACTGAGCAGGTCGAACCCATGGGCGAGCACGTCCACCAACAGGAAGCCGAGATGGGACACGAGCACGGCGGTGATGGTGGGCATGGTCACGGTGGGCACACGGATGCTGAGCAGGGCGGTCACGAGCACGGGGGGCATGACCACGGCGGCATGCAGATGCCCGGGGGGCTGATGATGGCCGACCGGGCACCGGACCGGGACGGGCTGAAATTGGATGTACTGCATGTCGCGCTGGGCCCCGTGCTGCCGGCGTGGCCGTCCGGTCTCGTCATCGACGTCGAACTGCAGGGGGACGTGGTGCAGGGCGCGGAGGTACGGGTGCTGGCCGGGGCCGGAGACGCGATGCGATTCTGGGCCGACGGCACCGGGGTGGCGGCCGGGCGCCGCCGGGCGGCGGCGCATCTGGACTCTGTGGGCCGTCTGCTGGAGGTCGCCGGGTGGTCCGGCGCGGCCGATCGGGCCCGCGGGCAGCGCGACGTGCTGCTCACCGAAACTGGCGAGCCGGTGGGCGAGGCGCGAGAGGAGTTACGCCGCCTGCGCCGCCGGGTGGAGCGCTCGTGGGGTCTGCGCCGATCACTGGCCGGGCTGGGTCGTCTTGGCCATGGTGACGTCAGCCGACTCGGCCTGTCGGGTCCGGCCGCGCGAGCGGCCGAGCGCGGTGGCGACGTGTGGGCAAGGCTGCAGACCTGGCTGGTGGAGGCCGACCTGGCCCTCAGCAGCGGCCCGGTGGCACCGGCCGAGGGCCCACGCGGGAGGCCTGGCCGCGGCTCGGACGCCCTGGTCGCGGCCGCCGCGCACTTGATGCCCGGGCTGGACCTGGGTGACGCACGGCTGGTCGTGGCGAGCCTGGATCCCGACCCCGACGACCTGCACTCCACCGGGGTCGCCGGCGACCGGGATCCGCATTCAGGTCACGGCGAAAACGGCCATCATGACGAGGGCCCCCACGGCATGCCCGGGGGCACCAACCACCAGCACGACGGGCACGTCGCATGACAAGCCTCGTCCAGCAGGCGCCGGCCTGGTCGGTGCTGGTCGCGGTGCCGCTAGTGCTGTGCGCGGCGGTGCTGGCAGGGTCGCTGGACGCGGTGCTCGACCCACGAGGCGAGCTGCCGCTGAGGGCGCGGCTGCTGCGCCCGGTGTATGAGGCATCGCGGTCGCTGCTGGTTCAGCGGCGGTCGACGACGGCTCCGGACCGATTGCTGTGGGCCGTGGGGGTCGTCACCCCGTTGCTGGTCGCGGTGCTGATGGCACAGGTCGTCCCACTCGGCTTCGCCGTGGTGAGCGACCTGGGTGTCGGATTGGTGTGGTTCAACGCCATGGACGTGCTGCTGTGGGCGGGATGGTGGCTGGCCGGGTGGGGCCCGAACAGCGTGTATTCGCTGATTGGTGGCTACCGGTTTCTTGCCCAGGCGCTGGCGTACGAGTTGCCGCTGATGTTCGCCCTGACCGCGCCTGCGGTCGCCGCCAGCAGCCTGTCGGTGCCGCAGATCGTGGCGGCCCAGCAGGGCCGCTGGTTCATCGTGCAGATGCCGTTGGCCGCGGTGGTGTTCGCCGCAGCGGTGGCCGCCTTTGCCGCGTGGGGGCCCTTTGCGCACCCGGTCGGCCAGGACATCGCCGGTGGACTGCTGGTCGAGCAGTCCGGGCCGGCCCGGCTGCTGCTGCGGTGGGGCCAATACGCCCTGCTGGTCGTCGGATCGGCGATGACCGTGGCGCTGTTCCTGGGCGGCGGGGCAGGCCCACTGCTGCCGCCCTGGTTGTGGACGTTGCTCAAGAGCGCCGCGGTGCTCGCCGTGTTGCTGGCGATGCGCCACCGAATGCCGGTATGGCGCCCGGACCGGTTGATGCGCCTGGCGTGGCTGGTGGTGTTGCCGCTGGTACTCGCGCAGCTACTTGTTGTGTCGGTGCTGGCGGCGGCTGGAGGTGGATCGTGACACTCGCGGTGTTCATCGTGCTGGCCGTAATTGCGATCGCCTCCGGCGTCGCGGTCTTCGTGGTCGATTCCATGGCGAGGGCGACCTTCGCGCTGGCCGCATCGTTCGTGGCCGTCGGTGGGGAGCTGATCCTGCTCACCCTCGACTACTTGGGCGTGGTCACCATTTTGATGATGGTGATGGAGATGGCGATCATGGTCGTCTTCATGGTCATGTTCATGATGAACCCGGCCGGGTTGATGCCCATGTCGATGCTGCACAACACGCGCGGGGCGCTGACCATTGCGGCCGGCACGTTCCTGCTGCTGGGCGCCGCCGCGGTGCTAGTGCCGTGGCCGGCGCGGCGGGGAACCGTCCCGGCCGATCCCACCCGGGCTATCGGCGAAGCGATCATGGGTCCCCAGATGCCGGTCATGGTCGGCATCTCGGCGCTGCTGTTCGCCACCATCGTGTCCGCGCTCGTGCTTGCTGTCCCACACGGCCGGTACGACCAACCCGCCCACGACAGCGGGGAGACAGACAGGTGACGCTTCAACTGTTCCTGCTGCTGGCGGCCGCCTTGTTCGCCATCGGCGTGTTCGGCGCGCTCAGCCAGCAGTCGGTTGTCATGGTGATGATGGGGCTGGAGTTGATGGTCAATGCCGTCATCGTCGCAGCCGCCGCGTTCTGGTACTTCCTCGCACCGGCGGCGCCGGACGGGCAGGTGCTGCTGCTGGTCGTCATCTCGGCGATGACGGTCGAGATGGCCATGGGTTTCGCCGTGGCCACCCTGCTGTTCCGGGCCAGCGACGTGGACATGACCGACATGGCTGCGGAGCTGAAACGGTGAGCGCGCTGCTGTGGGCGCTGGTCCTGCTGCCCGCCCTGGCGGGGGTAGGCCTGCTGGCCGCGCCGCTCGGCCCGTCGCCGGTGCGCCGGGCGGTCGAGCGGGCGACACCCACGGTCGGGATTTCGGTTGCGACCGGAGTACTCGCTCTGAGTGCTGCCGCCGCGTCCGTTCGGCCGACCACGTCCGCCCCCTTCCTGGCCGGTGACCCATTCACCTTGGCGGTTGACGGGCTGTCCGCCGTCGTCGTCGTCACCGTGGCCGCAGTCAGCCTGCTGGTGCTGGTCTTCTCGGCCGGCGCGATCCGGCACCACCGGGCCCGCTTCGTCGGGCTCATGCTGGTCTTCGTCGCCGCCGTGCTGGTCACCGCCACCGCCACCACGCTGCTCGGGCTGCTCATGGCCTGGGAGGTGATGGGCGCCACCAGCTACGCGCTGATCGCATTCGACTGGCGACGCGATACCGCGGTCGCCTCAGGTACCACCGCATTCGTGGTCACCAGAGCCGGTGACGTCGGGCTCTACCTCGCCGCCGGAGCCGCCCTGGCCGTGGCCTCCGGCGGCACGCCGGGTCTCTCGCTGGATCGCCTGGCGTTGTTGCCGTCCCCGTGGCTGCACATCGCGGCCGCGGGAATGCTGGCAGCGGCGTTCGGTAAGGCTGCCCAGTTGCCGTTCTCGTTCTGGTTGTCCCGGGCGATGGACGGGCCGAGCCCGGTCTCGGCGCTGCTGCACTCGGCCGCCATGGTGGCCATGGGCGGCTACCTGCTGCTGCGTCTGCACCCGCTGCTGCTCGCCGCCGGGTGGGCGGCGACCACCGCGGCCTGGGTCGGGGCGCTGACCGCCCTACTGCTGGGTGCGGTCGCCATCGCCCAGGACGACCTGAAACAGCTGCTCGCGGCGTCCACCAGCGCCCAGCTCGGCTTCGTGGTGCTCGCGGCGGGCACCACCGGGCCGGGTGCGGTCGGCGCCGGCCTGGCACACCTGGTCGGCCACGCGTCCACCAAGGCGCTGCTGTTCCTGGCCGCCGGGGCCTGGCTGGCCGCTCTGGGCACCAAGTCCCTGCCGGCGCTGCGCGGCGCCGGGCGGGCCTATCCGTGGGTCGGCGTGCCCTTCACCGTCGCGGCACTGGCTCTGGCCGGGGTGCCGCCGCTGACTCTGTGGGCCACCAAGGAGTCCGTCCTCGCGGCCGCCCGCGAGCAGTCGGGTGCGCTGTACGCGGTCGGGCTCGCGGCCGCGGTGGCCTCCAGCGCGTATGCCGGCAAGGCCCTCGCGCTGATCTGGCGCCGCCTGCCGGACCACCCGACCGGCTACGACACCGAGGAGGCCGGCACCCGGCAGGTCGGCTGGATCGAGCGAATCCCGTTGCTACCCCTAGCAGTCGGTGCGGCCGGCCTCGGGGTGCTGGTCGTCCCGGCCGTATGGGCCAAGGTGGACCCGGGCGCGCCGACGCCGACCTCCGCCTCCGCCGGGGAAGTGGCCGTCTCTGTGGTCCTGGCCGTCGTCGTGACCGGCGTGGCGCTGCGCTGGCCGCAGCGCCTGCCGGCGCCGCGGTGGGCCGGCAGCTGGCTGCGCCTGGAGCAGGTTGCCCATGCCGGGGTGCTGCGCCCGACCCTGCGCCTGGCCGCCCTGCTGGCCCGGGGTGACGCCGCACTCGAGGCAGCGGTGACCGGCACCGGCCACGCGGGCCGTCGGCTGGCCGACCACGCCGCGGCGATCGACGCCGTCGGGGTCGGTGGCGCACTGCGCGGCGTCGTGGCTGCGGCCCGCCGGGGTGCGGGCCTGGTGCTGCGCCCGCAGACCGGGCAACTGCACCAGTACTACGCGCAGGCCTCGGTCGGTTTGGCCGTGGCCGTCCTCATCGTCTGGTTGGCGAGGTAAACCCGTTGTTGTCCCTGTTGATATTTCTGCCCGCCGCGGTCGCCGCGGTGCTGCTGCTGGCCCGCGTGCCCGACCGGGTCGCCCTGTGGGCCTGGTTGGTGACCGGTCTGGTGACGGTCGGGCTCAGTGTCGGCATGTGGGCGGCATACCTGCACGGCCACGGGCCGGGGCAGTTCGGGTTCGCCGAGCAGGTGCCGTGGATGCCGGGTATCGGCTCCAGCTATCACGTCGGGGTCGACGGGTTGAGCCTGCCGCTGCTGGCGCTGACCGCGGTCATTTTCACCGCGACGGCGGTCTACTCGCTGCGCGAACGGCAGCAGCCCCGTTCGTACGCGGCGTTGTTCCTGGCGCTGCAGACCACCAGTCTGGGGGTGTTCTCGGCGCTGGACCTCATCGTGTTCTTCGTGTTCTTCGACCTGTCGATCGTCGGGATGTACTTCGTCATCGCCGGCTGGGGGCACGGCCCGGCGCGGCGCCGGTCGGCGCTGCTGTTCTTCCTCTACACCTTCACCGGCTCACTTGCCCTGTTGCTGGGGTTCATCGGCCTGTATGTCGCCTCCGATCCGCACACCTTCGACATCGCCGAGCTCGCCGCGCACCCGCCGTTGACCGGGTCAGGTGCGGCCGGGCCGTTGGTGCTGGCGGCCATCGCACTCGGCCTGGCGATCAAGACCCCGACGGTCCCGTTCCACTCCTGGCTACCGCCGGCGCACACCGACGCGCCGGCGGCTGGGTCGGCGGTGCTGGCCGGGATCCTGCTGAAAATGGGCACCTTCGGTTTCGTGCGGATCGCGATGCCGCTGCTGCCCGAGCAGTGGCGCACCTATGCCTGGGTGTTCGTCGGGGTGGGCGTGGCCTCGGTCCTCTACGGGGCGCTGGTGGCGCTGGCCCAGGACAACTTCAAACGGCTGATCGCGTTCACCAGTGTCAACCACATGGGTTACATCCTGCTCGGTCTCGGCGCCGCCGGCCTGGCCGGTGACGCCCACGCCCGGTCGGTGGCCGTCACCGGTGCCCTGGTGCAGATGGTCAGTCACGGGCTGATCACCGCGGCCTTGTTCCTGCTGGCCGGTGTGCTGCTGGACCGCGGTGGCAGCTACGACCTGACCCGGTATGGCGCCCTGGCCGGGCCTGCGCCACGGTTCGCCGCACTGACGACCGTCGCGGCATTCGCGAGCCTGGGGCTGCCTGGCTTCAGCGGCTTCATCGCCGAGTTCCAGATCCTCGCTGGCAGCCTCGGCCCGGCCACACCGGCAGCCGCGGTCGCCGCGCTGGGCATCGTCCTCACAGCCGGCCTCTTCCTGTGGGCTATCCACCGGCTCTTCCTCGGCACACCACGAACCGGACAGGTCGCGTTCGCGGACCTGTCCGCTCGCGAACTGTGGGCCATCGGGCCGCTGCTGGCCCTGTCCGTGCTCATCGGCGTCTTCCCGCAGTCCCTGCTCGGCGTTGTGACGCCCGCCGCGGATCACCTGATCGCGCTGGTCGGCCGGTGACCGCCCACGAGGACCCGGCCGCGTTCGCACCCGAGCTCATCCTGCTCGTCGGTGCCGTGGTCGCGCTGCTGACCGGCTCGTTCGTCCGCCAGGAGCGGCAGTGGAGCGCGCAGCTGGTAGCCGCCGTCGCGCTGGCCGGGTCGCTGGTGGCCGGCGCCACGGCGGGCGCTTCGGGGCAGACGCTGTATGCCGGCAGTTACGCGATCGACGCCGCCACGTTCGCCGCCCGGCTCATCGTGCCCGCCGCGGCGCTGCTCGTGTTGGGCCTGTCTGCCGGGCGGGTGCGCGGCAGCGCCCGGGAGAGCGAGTTCGCAGTCCTGGTGCTGCTGGCCAGTCTCGGTACCATCCTGCTGGCCGGCAGCACCGACCTGCTGTTGCTCGCGGTGGCCTATCTGCTGGCGTCCATCCCGCTCTACGCCCTCGCCGGCTGGGCCCGTGACCCCGCTGGCGCCGAAGGGGCGCTGAAGACCTACCTGTTCGGTGTACTGCTGGGCATCGTCATGTTCCTCGGGATCGCGGTGCTGTTCGGGCTGGCCGGATCCACCTCGTATGCCGACCTGGCCCAGCGCCTGCCCGGCGCCCCACCCGCGGCCCTCGCCCTGGGAGCGGTGGCCGTGTTTGCCGGACTGCTCTTCAAAGCCGGCGCGGTCCCGGTGCACTTCTGGGTGCCGGACGCCGTACAAGGTGCCACCACCGGTGCCGGGGCCTTCCTGACCACTGTCCCCAAAATCGGGGCGCTGCTCGCCCTGTACCGGTTCGTGCTCGTCCTACCCGACGACGCCATCAACTGGCGACTGCTGCTGGCACTGCTGGCCGCGGCCAGCATGACCCTGGGTAACCTCGCCGCCTTCCGGCAGGACGATCCGGCCCGACTGCTGGCCTACTCCACCATCAGCCAGGTCGGCTACCTGCTCATGGTCGTCGTGGTCGCCGATCCGGTCGCCGGCTCCGCACCGCTGGCCGCGCTAATCCTTTATCTGGCGGCATACGCAGCAGCCAACCTCGGCGCGTTCGCCGTCATCGCCGCACGCCCCGGGCCCTCCACACTGACGGACTACCGCGGGCTCGCTCGCCAGAGCCCAGCCCTGGCCGGCGTCCTCGTGGTCAGCCTGTTGGCCCTGGTCGGTACCCCACCCACTGGCGTGTTCACCGGTAAGCTCACCGTCTTCGCCGCCACCTGGGACGGCGGCTGGGCATGGCTCGTGGTCATCGCCGCCGTCAACACTGTCGCGAGCCTCTACTACTACCTGCGTTGGATCGCTCCCGCGTTCGCCCGCCCCGACCCAGCCACCGGACCGGCCGCCGGCCCGTCGGTGCCGGGTAGTCCGCGGGAGGCGCTGGCCTGGCCCGCGCGGTGCGTGATCGCCGCGGCGGTCACCACCGGATGCCTGGCCCTGCTGATCGGCATCGTGGCCGACGGCGTGCTGGACATCGGATCGGCCGCTATCAAGTGGTGAGGACCCAGGCTCGCCGGCAATCCGGCGCATCTGCGCTCTCGGCGGGCTACTTCACGTAGCTGACCACGGCCATCATGCCGCGGTTCGCGCCGCTGGCCGGCCGGGGCCAATGAGAGGCGCACACGAACCCCGCCGCCTGACGGCTGGACCGCGGCCGCTGCCAGGAAAGGGCGGCGGCCGCGTGGGTCTCGGCTTTGGCTCTCGGTGTCGGTGTCTTGGCCATCGACCAGACGCCCAGCATCGATCTCGTCGATGTGCAGATCGCGGCGCCCTTGCCCGTGTATTTGGTCGGCGCTAGGTCGTCGGCTCGGCGAATCAGCGTGTATTGGAAGTTGCCGTAGCCGGCGGTGTTGCCGTTGAACTGGAACGAAGTCAGCCGGAGCCGTTCCCCGGCCTCGTGGCGGCCAGCGAAATATCGCTCGAGTCCGGCCCTGTCCTGAGCGACGGAGCCGATCCGTTGTCCCGGACCGTCGGTGCTGTACCAGTCGAAGCCGTTTCCCTGCCGCGCCCAGATCCGCTGCAAGGTCGGTTGGTCACCGGCGTTGAATGCCCGCACGAACCCGATTACCAGCTTTCGAACTGTCGTGTCCGTGCATGCACCGTTCGACTCGGATCGGGAGGGGTCGTGCGCCGAGGGCGTGTCGGCCGAGCCGCTGGCTGTACAGGCGGCGAGCAGGAGTGCAACAACGGTCGCGGTGGCGATCGTGGGGCCGCGGCATATCGGCTGCACGAGTTCCAGTATGACCGCCCCTCGACCGGGCTACTTCACGTAACTGAGCACCGCCATCATCCCGCGGTTCGCGTGGTACGCGTTGTGGCAGTGGGTCAGCCACTGACCGGGGTTGTCCGCGTCGAAGAACACCGACACCGTCTGCATCGGCTTGACGATGACCGTGTCCTTGCGCGGACCCGTCGCCCCGACCTGGAAGGTGTGCCCGTGCAGGTGCATCGGATGCCACATCATCGTGTGGTTCGCGTAGTCGATCCGCACCCGTTGCCCCGCTCGGATGTCGTAGGCGGTGGCAAACGGGTTGGCCTCATCGAATTGCCGGCCGTTGATGCCCCAGCCGTACTTGGCCATCCCGCCGGTCAACGCGAGCGTGTGGACCTGGTCGACCGGGCGGTCGGCAAGCTGCACGGACGGGTCAGCAGTCGCCGAGCCGGACTGGATGACCTTGCCGGTCAACGTCTTCGGCACGCTCGACATTGTCGGGCGAGCCCCGTTCCCGGACGCGAGCACCGCGAAGGTGCGGCCAGCCTTGCCTTCGGCCAGCGCCACGAACGGTACCGGGTGGTCGGGCACCGTGATCAGCGCGTCGACCCGTTCGCCCATCCCCAGCACGATCGCATCCACGCGCTGATGCTTGACCGGGAAACCGTCGGTGTGCGTCAGTGTCATCGGCACCCCGGGCAGGCCGACCCGGTAGGCGGTGTCGCCGCCGGCGTTGATCACCCGCAACCGGATGCGCTGCCCGGGCTTGGCCTTCAACGTGTCCGGGCGCATCGGGTCGCGCCCGTTGATCAGATGCACCGGGTAGGTGACGTCGCCGGCGTCGCCGCCGAGGAAGGGACTGGTCGTGCCGTCACCACCGCCCATCCCGGACATACCCGACATGCTGGGCATCGGCATCCCGGACATGCCTGACATGTCGTGGCCCATGGGCATTCCCTTGGCCAGCTGCGCGGCCTGCTTGGCCGGGGTGCGTCCCTTGATGCCGTCCAGCCAGTCATCCACGACCAGGATCCACTCCTGGTCGTAGGACAGCGGCTCGTGGGGGTCGTCGATGATCAGTGCGCCGTACAGGCCCCGATCTCGCTGCAGTTCCACATGCGAGTGATACCAGTACGTGCCCGGGTGCGCGGTCTTGAAGGTGGCTGTGAATGATCCGCCCGGCTTGATCGCCGGCTGGGTCAGCCCGGGTACGCCGTCTGCGTTATTGCGCAGCGCGAGTCCGTGAAAGTGCGTCGTCGTGGCTTGGTCCAACCGGTTGCGCTGGGCGACCGCGAGGGTGTCTCCGACGCGGGACCGCAGCACCGGGCCGGGCAACCGGTCACCGTAACCCCAGGTGCTGACCTGCTGCCCGCCGATGCTCGCACGCATCGGGGCCGAGGTCAGCGAGGCTCGCACGGTGCGGCCGCCTCCAGGCCGGGCGTCCTCGGCGCGCTGCACGGCCCCGTCGGTGGGTGAGACCCGCACGCCCGACGAGGTCGAGGCAGTCGGGCCGCGTCTGGCATCCCGCGACCCGGAGGAGGTGCATCCGGCCAGAACGCTGGCGCCGGCCGCCACGCTGACGCCGAACAGGCCGCGGCGGGACAACCGGGAAGATTTCGATAAGGCGCTCATAACCCGATCCTACATATACCCATGGGGGGTATTGGCATGGGGTTGCCAGCGCTCCGCAGGGCCGTTCTGGTGGCAGTAGCTGCGAGACCCATTCGTGGGGCAGCCCGGGTGCCGTGACCTGCCTGTTGTGGTTCGTGACGCGGCTGGTTCTGCGCTCACTTGGCCGGCTTCATCTCGTCCTCGACGACCCACTTGTGGTTCTTCATGGTCATGCCGCCGGCGGTGTAGTCCACGACGTAAACGGTCTGATCGGTGGAGCTGGCGATGGTTCCGTGCGCGCCCTTCATCCCGGACATGTGGTCGGTGGTGAGGACCACCTTCGTACCGTTGGCGAGACGTTTGCTGCCGGCGTCCTGGAGTTCTTGCTGGACCACCCACTTGTGGTCTTTGACCATCGCCCCGCCGGTGGTCGGGGTGTAGTTCACTGCGTAGGTGAAGGTGGCGTAGGCGCCAACGACGGACGCGCGCGCACCGTCCATGCCTTCCATGTGGTCAGCGGTCAGGATCACTTTGCTACCGACCGGGTACTTGGGGTCGGACGCCGGCTTCATCCCCGCCGGGACGGGACCGCCGTCACCGTGGTCCATCGCCATCGAGGACGCGCTGGTCGGCATGGAGGATGAGCCCATCGGCATCCCGTCCATCGCGGTACTGGAAGCGTGATGACCCCCAGAGGCAGCGGGGGACGACGAGTTCGAGGAGCAGCCAGCCACCACCGTCAGACTGGCGGCAGCGGCAAGGGTCAGCAGGACACGAGCACGGCGGGTAGGGAACAACGAATTTCTCCTTCAAGGAATCTCTTCTTGCTTGTGTTAACCAGGTGGAACCGACTGGCACAGCGGCCGTTTCGGTCGAGGGGGCGTCTGGCATTTTGCTCATGAGGGGACACGCGAACGACTCTCATTCCGGTCTTTCCGTGGGAGATGGTGGTTCAGCGGATGATCCAGTCTCCGGGTGCTTGGCGTACTCCTGTGTCGCACTGTCGCCCGCCGCTGTCCTGCGCCGATCCAGCAGACGCCGGGTCGTGCCGCGGGGACCGTGCGTGCCTCGTACGAGGAGAGCGGCTGCGGAGGCCACCAACGCCCAGAGCGTCAGAACGCAGACCAGCAGTAACGCCCACGTCCAGCCGGACATGCCGGTGTTGCGCAACCCCATCATGTCGTCCAGGGTGCGCCTGCGATGTTGTGATCAGACCGGCTGAACCCTGAAGAAACGATCAAGAAGCCGCCAGCAGCTGACGTCCGGCGGCAGCGTGTGCGGTGTCTGCGGTGATGATGGAGGCATGGTCGATGCTGCTCGAACGGTGTTGGTGGTCGAGGACGAAAAGGACTTGGCGACCATGGTCGGTTCCTACCTGGAACGCGCCGGGTACGTCGCACCGTTGGTGCACACCGGCCCCGATGCGATCGACACCGCTCATGCCGTGCAGCCGGACGTCATCGTGCTGGACCTGGGGTTGCCCGGTCTGGACGGCGTCGAGGTGTGCCGGCGGCTGCGAACCTTCACCGACTGCTACATCCTGATGCTCACCGCCCGCGCCGAAGAAGTCGACACGATCGTCGGACTGTCCGTCGGCGCCGATGACTACCTCACCAAACCGTTCCGCCCCCGAGAACTGGTCGCACGCGTTCAAACCCTCCTACGCCGGCCCCGGGACCAGGCCCCGTCAATTGCGCAGCCGCGAACCTTCGGATCCTTGACCGTCGATGCGGTCGGCCGACGCGTCACCCTGGCCGGCCAGCCCGTCGGGCTGACCCGCACCGAGTTCGACATCCTGGCGCTACTGACCGCCTCACCTGCGGTGGCGTTCGCCCGTCGCCGGATCATCGACGAGGTGTGGGACCCCGCCTGGGTTGGCGACGAGCACGTGGTCGATGTCCACATCGCGCACCTGCGCAACAAGCTGGCCGACGATCCCGCCGAGCCCCGGTACATCGACACTGTGCGCGGTGTCGGATATCGGATGGTCACCTCATGAAGCGGCCAGCTACGCGCGGTAGTGGTCCGGGCATCGCGACTCGGCTCCTGCTCGCACAGGGCCTGGTCGTCACCTGCGGCGCGATCACCGCCGCCGGTGTCGCCGCGATCGTGGGGCCACCGTTGTTCCATCATCATCTGCTGATGGCGGGGGAGAAGCCGAACACCCCCGAGTTGAGGCATATCGAGCGCGCTTACACCAGCGCCAATACGATTGCGCTCGGCATGGCCGTCCTGATCGCGCTGATCGCCGCTATCGCCGTCACCTGGTATCTGTCCCGTCGGCTGACTCGCCCGGTGGTGCAACTGGCCGCCGTGGCCGAACGCATTTCCGACGGGGACTACACCGCCCGAGCGACGCCGGCGACCGCGGGTCCGGAGCTGGCATCCCTGACAGGGGCGTTCAACCAGGTCGCCGAGCGCCTGCAACACACCGAGGCCACCAGGTACCGACTCCTGGCCGATCTCGCCCACGAGTTGCGCACCCCGATCGCGACGCTGGAGGCCTACCTCGACGGTCTCGACGACGGCGTCACCGGGTGGGGCCCGGAGCCGGCACGGGTCTTTCGAGACCAGATCACCCGGCTGCACCGACTTGCCGAAGATCTCAACGACGTATCCCGTGCCGAAGAAGGAGAACTCGGTCTGGTCCTCAAGCGCACGCCCGTTCAGGTGGTCGTCCAGGCGGCAGTCGAAAGCCTGCGCCCTCGGTACGCCGGCAAGGGCGTGCAGTTGCACAGCGCCATCAGTGACCGCCCTGACGCCGAGGTTCTCGTCGACTTCCAGCGGTTCGCCCAGGCACTGACCAATGTGCTGATCAACGCCTTGCGCCATACTCCACCCGGTGGCGACGTGACCCTCCAGACCACCATCGACACGGTGTCAATACGAATTGCCGTGATCGACACCGGCGACGGCATCCCCGCTGACCAGTTGCCGCACATCTTCGAACGCTTCTACCGCGGGAGCCTCGCACGGGACCGTGACAGCACCGGCAGCGGCATCGGACTCACCATCTCTCGCGCCATTGCCCGAGCCCACCATGGAACGCTCACCGCCGACAGCGACGGTCCCGGCACGGGCGCACGTTTCACCTTCACCATGCCTCGTCTGCTCCGCCATTGATCTCGTCCCTCACGTACACGCGTCCGCCTGATCGCAGGTGACTGGGGTTGCCCGAGGTCACCTCATCGCGTCGCCGCAGCGACCCATACAGGCAGGCCCATCGAGAACCGGTCCTGCGCAGCTCGCTGCTGTTGATCGCGAATGAAGTTCTGCGCTTCGCTGGCCGTTACAGCTCCCGTCGATGCGGCGGCTTGGGCGAAACCGATGGCTATGTCGACCATTGAGGGGTGGATCAATGCGCCGAGGAAGCCCTGGATAGCCACCTCATCGAAACCGCCATCAAGCAACAGACTCCGGTATTGGCGGGCCGCGCGAGGGCTCGGAATGGAGTCCGCTCGCGCCTGGACGACCGCTCGTGACAGGCCGGCATCGGCCGCATCGATCATGACGCCATCCCAGTCCTGACCGACCAATACGATTCTGCCTCCAGGAGCAAGGACGCGATGCGCCTCGGCCACCGCTCGTCCAGGGTCGGCCAGCATGTGGAAAACCTTGTCGGCGCGGTACGCCGTCACCGAGCCCTCGGATAACGGTAGATGCTCCGCTACTCCTCGCCGTACGTCCAACTCCGGCCATCGCGATGAAGCGGTCTGCACCATCAAGTTGTCGGGGTCCAGCGCAATGGTTTGGGAAGCTGTGCGGGACATCTCGGCCGCCGCCAGGCCGATGCCGCAGCCCACGTCGATGGCTCGGGTGCGGTGATCGAGGGCTAGGAGTTCGTAGGTGAGGTGTCGGATGCGGATGGCTTCGGGCATCTCGTCCGCAAGGTCGAGCATGCGGATCATCGACGTTGTCTCGTGTCGCTCGGCTGCTGCCGTTGGTGATGGTCTCGTTGACATGACGATCAGGATCGTTCTGAATGTCGACATGAAGTCAACGGCTGCCGGTTGGACCCTAGGCGAGCTGGCGGCCCGGTCCGGTGTCGCTACGCATGTTCTACGTCATTGGGAGTCCGAGGATCTGCTGTCGCCACAGCAGTCCACCGCTGGCCACCGCCGCTATCGGCCCGATGATGTGTATCGCGTGGCAACGATATTGCTGGCCAAGGAGGCCGGGCTGGGGCTCAGGGAGATCCTAGCGATGACTACCGGATCGGCACAGCAGCGGACCGCCGTCCTCCAAGAGCATCGTACTGAACTGCGAAACCGCATCGCGGCAGCCCAAACCTGCCTCGCCCTGATCGAGTGCGCGCTGGATTGCGACCACGAGGACATCGGGACGTGTCCGCACTTTCGTGCCGCTGTCGCGCACCGAGTCACGGCCCTGCAACGCTGACCATGTCTGTGGTCACCACCGGATGCGTCCACCGGTGACCGTGGTTCGTCCCCGCGCGGACTCATCGAGCGGGACTGTGCGCCGGGTCAGCTCCTTGCTAGAAGATGCCGCGCGTACGCAGCCAGGGCAACGGATCAATCGCCCCGCCGCCGATGTGGATCTCCAGATGAAGGTGCGGTCCGGTGGAGTTCCCAGTGTTGCCCGAGTAGGCAACGATTTGGCCTGCGGACACCCGGGCACCGGGCGCGACCAGTTGCCGGGACAAGTGTGCGTAGATGGCACTAGTGCCGTTACCCACATCGATCGCCACCCGCAGGCCCTCCCCGCCGTTCCATCCGGCGGCAGCCACCACGCCGTCGTGGAGTGCTCGCACCGGCGTACCGATGGGTGCGGCGAAGTCGTCACCTTGGTGATACGTCGAACCGATACCACCGGGTGAGACCCGGGAGCCGAACCCGGAGGTGAATGTTCCGCCGCATCCGGCGATCGCGCACACCCATTCGGGGTGAGGGCGGCCGGTGCTGCGGCTTGTCGTGGGGTGTTCTGCGGGTTGCTTGGTTGCGGTCTCAGGAGCGGGCGTTGGCCTGGCGGCGGAAGGACGCGGCGCGTTCGTGCTGCTGGGCGTGGTCCGAGTCTGGTCCCGGGACGCGGCCCGGTCTCGTGCCGCCGCTGTCATCGGGGCCGTCGTCGACGCGCGCCGATCAGCTGCCGACATGCCCTCTCGCGTTGCTGCGGAATCGACCGACTGTCGTTGAGTCGCGACTGCTGCCGGGCGACCCCCGCTCTGACCAATCAGGCCCAGCGGCGCCGCGCTGGCCGCGACCCCGGCGGCGACCGCGGACGCGGTGGCCGCGGCAACCACCGGTATGGCGACCTTGTGACGAGCGAGCGTGGTGCGTGCGCGGTGACGACCCACCGGGGAGTGCGCGCGGTGTCGCCCTGCGTAGCTTTTCAACGATTTCTACCTCAGCTGATGGACGTGGGCTGCGTAGCCGCATGGGACAGGGTACCGAGCATTGACTGGCCGCACTGCAGCGCCTTGGCGCTCAACCGGATGCGAGAGTCGGCGTGTGTGACCGCGTCGGCCCAGCCATTCTTGACGACATCGGGACAGTTCTACGGGCTATCACGGCTGCTGCCACGTGATCGTGATGATCGGTAGCATCGGCTACGAAGAAACCGAGTCGGATGCTTGACCGTTGGGAGGCGTGGTGCTCAAATCTGTTGCTCCTGAGGGGGTGCCCGCCGTCTCGATGAGGATCGACCGGTCCGACCAGATGCTGTTACTCAGCATCACGGGCGTCGCTGGCCTGGTCGTCGCAATGACGATGGCCATCTTCGGCCTGCCGCCGGTCGACATTCACAGTCCGTTCCACTACGCGGGCATTATGGATCCGCTGTGCGGCGGGACCCGGGCAGCGCGATTGACAGCTCAAGGTCATCTGCAGGCGGCGTGGCGGTATAACCCGCTAGGGATCCTGGCCACGGTAACGGCGGCGTTGGCTCTGGCGCGGTTCCTGGTCGGTCTGGCGACACACCGCTGGATCGCAGTTCGTTGCGCCTGGACCCCGAGACGTCGACGTGTCGCCTACGCCGCCGCGATCGCCGCGATGGTCGTCCTGGAGTTCCGGCAGCAGGGGCGCGCGAGTCTACTGATGCAGCGGCACTGACCCGCCAGGGTGCGGCGTACGACAGGTTGATCAATTTCGAGGCCAGGTGTGTTCGGTAGGTCATTGGGCTTTTCGTTACATGCCGGAGTAGTTGTGCATACCGGCGAAGGTGGACGACAGATTTACCAGGGTGAAGTTGGCCACGACGGCCAGGTATCCAGCTAGAGCGATGTAGGTGGCGCGCCTGGATTGCCAGCCGGCGGTGGCGCGGCCGTGCAGGTGTGCGGCGAACACGATCCAGACGATGAAGGTCCAGACCTCTTTGGGGTCCCACTGCCAGTAGGCGCCCCAGGCTTCCTGCGCCCAGATGGCTCCGGTGATGAGGGTGAAGGTCCACAGGATGAAGCCAACGATGTTCATGCCGTAGGCGGCGCGCTCCAGAGTCTCAGCGTCCGGTACGACGGCGAGCAGCCGGTGTCCGGCCATGGTGGGGTGGGTTTGGCGGCGGCGCTGGGCCAGTTGTAGCAGGCTGAGCGGGAACGCGATGGTGAAGAATCCGACGGCGCAGATGGCGATGGTGACGTGAATGCCGAGCCAGTAGCTTTGCAGCGCCGGCAAGAGTTGGGCGGCGCCGGTGTAGAACAGCAGCACGGCGGCCATCAGGGCGGCCAGGATCAATCCGGTGACGAATGCCCCGAGCCATTCCCAGTGTCGGCGTCTGGCCAGGGCGGCGTAGACGGTGGCGGCTGCCGCGCTGGCGGCGATGGTGAATTCGTACATGTTGCCGTTGGGCGGTCGCATCACGGTGATGCCGCGGAGCACGACCGCTGCCAGGAGGCAGGCGGCGCCCAGGTACGTGAGGTTGACCGCGACGGCCGCGATTTGCCGGGCGTGCCTGGAGTCGCGGGGGTCGCATGCTGCGGCTGCCGGCGGCGACTGCTCGGGGGTCTCAACGTGACTGTCGGCGGCAGCCAGGTGATGGCTTCCGGACACACTGACCGGCGTGCGGGCCTCAGCCACGATCGCGGCTCCCAGGGGCCGGGTGCGGGCGGCCAGGTAGAGCGCGAAGCAGATCAGGGTGACGGTGAACAGGCCCATGGCGGTGTAGACGGCCAGGTTGGCGTACGGGGCAAGCGCGGGATGGATCATCGGGGTCTCCTGTCGGGGGGCGCCTGACTGGTCAGGCGTGCGATGTGGTCGGCGAGCTCGTGCACCACGGCGGTGAGGGTGGGGTCGGTGCCTTTGGCCAATGCCCCGATGGTCACCACGGCGCCTGGCTTGTCCCCGGCGCTCGGGTCGGGTGTGACGCGGATGAAGACGCGGCGCCGCTTGACCAGCAGGGAGGTGATCAGTCCGGCGGCCGCGGCCAGTGCGGCCAGCAGCGTGAGGGTCTTGCCGGGGGTGTGCCGCACCGACAGGCCGGCCCAGCGAACCGTCCGGTCGAAGCTGATCGAGCCGCGCCCGTCGGGCAGCTGGACGGTCTGCCCGGGTGCCAGGCGAATCAGCAGTGGAGCCCCACCAGGTTTGGTCAGCCGTTTCATCTGGCTGGTGTCCAGCGTGTACACGGACTGTGGTGCGTTGCCGGGGAACAGGTTCCCGGTCCACACCGATGCCACCAGGACCGGGTTGCGCAACCCGGGGAACAGGGAGGTGGGTCCACGAGTGAAGTTCTGGTCGGCGGTGGGCAGGAACAACCCGTCCAGCCCCAGCTCCTGGGGTGCGGCGGTGGTGACTTTGACGACGCCGGTGGACAGGTAGTTACCGTCCTGCGGCAGGAACGGGGTGGCGTCCTGGTAGACGACCGCGCCCTTGGCGTCGCGGACGGTCAGGACCGGTGCGTACCCATTGCCCAACAGGAACACTTCCGCGTCGCCGATCCGCAATGGGCTGTTGACCGCGATCTGCGCCGGGTGTGGTCGGCCGGTGCCGGTGTCCACGGTGGTGTCGGCCAGAAACTTGCGCGGCTTGCCGAATTGGCTGCCGCCGACCTTGTCTTCGAAGGTGACGTTCATCTTGGTGACGTTCAGGTTGAACGAGGGCAGGTCCGCCGGGTTGACCAGTGGCCCGGCGCTGAACGTGTCCAGGGAGCCCAGTGCGGTGGAGAAGCCGCTGCCTTCGGGAACGATGACATCGGCGCGCCAGCTCCACAGGTGACCGATGGCCACCCCGACGATGACCAGGCACAGGCCGATGTGGAACGCCAGATTGCCGGTCTCGCGCAGGTAGCCGCTCTCGGCGGACAGTGTTGCCGGGTCGTGGCCGTGAACGCGGAACCTGCCGCGGCTCTTCCCGAGTCGGCCGGGCCGGCCGCGCAACGCCTGGCGGGCCGCCCCCAACGCCTGCTCTGCTGACACGGCGGTGACGATGTGGGTGTGTGCGGGAAGGCGGTCCAGTCGGCGCGGTGGCTTCGGTGGCCGGGACGTCAGCGCGCGCAGGTGGACTCGGGTGCGGGGCAGGATGCAGCCGATCAGTGAGATGAACAGCAGCAGGTAGATCGCGGAGAACCACGGGGAGGCGTACACGTCGAAGAAGCCGAGCCGGTCCATCCATGGCCCGCTGCCTCGGTGCGCGGCCAGGTACCGGGTGACTTTCCCGGCGTCGATGTTGCGCTGTGGAAACACCGATCCGGGGACCGCTGCGACGGCCAGCAGCAGCAGGAGGAACAGCGCGGTGCGCATGCTGGTGAGGTTGCGCCATACCCACCTGCCCCACCCGAGCGGTCCGAGTCGGGGCTGGCGTACGTCACCGGCGCGTGGCTTCGCGCGGGCGGGTGCGGTGGCCATGATCTACAGCACCGTCTGGAATTGGGACACCAGGCGGGACTGGAGCCAGGTGATCGCGACTTCCCAGACGCCGGTCACCATCAGGGTCCCGACCAGGGCCAGGGCCAGGCCGCCGGTGACCTGGATCGGCCGATGGTGCACGCGTAGCCAGCCGCTCACGCGTCCGGCGCGCTGGTAGGCGCCGGCCATCACGATGAAGGGGACCCCGAGGCCGGCGCAGTACGCGGCGGCAAGGGCGGCGCCGCGGGTCACGGTGTGGGCCTGCGCCGATAGCGGCGCGGCCATCGCGAGGATCGCGGCCAGCGCCGGTCCCTGGCACGGGCTCCAGCCGAGTCCGAAGACCGCCCCCAGTAGTGGTGCCCCGGCCAGCCCGGCGGCCGGTCGCCAGGACGGTGCCCGGGCGAACCGGTTACCGACCCCCAGGAACAGGACGGCCATCAGCAGGACCAGTGCGCCGCCGATCCGCAGCAGCAGCGGCTGGTGGGCCTGCAGTCGCAGGCTTAGCGCGGAGATCGCCACAGCGGTCAACAAGTACACCGCGGAGAAGCCGGCCACGAACAACACCGCGCCCAGGAGCATCGGGGATCGGCGGCGGTGTTCCAGCGCGACGTCGGACAGCCCGGTGATGTAGCCGAGGAACCCGGGCACAAGTGGCAGCACGCACGGAGAGGCGAACGAGACCAGCCCGGCCAGCACCGCCACCGCCAGCGCCAGCAGGAATGGTCCCGCGGCCAGCTGCTGGATCACCGGGTACCTGCGGCCGGTGTGCTGGGGATGACGTCCTGCACGAGCCCGACCAAGGTCGTCGCGTCAACCGGGCCCAGCACCCGGGCGGCGATCCGCCCTTGCTGGTCCAGCACCAGGGTGGTCGGGGTCGCCGGGGCCATCCCGTGCAATGCCAGCAGTGACTTGCCGCCCTCGTAGGCAAGTGACGGGTAGGGGATACGGTTCTTCACGACGAAGGACTGCGCCGACGCCGCCGATTCCTTGATATCCACGCCGACGAACGCGACTCCCGGTCGGGCGGCCCGCAGACGGGTGTAGGCCTTCTTCAAGTCCGGCGTCTCCTGGATGCACGGTGGGCACCAGGAGCCCCACACGTTGACCACGACGCCTCCGGTGCGGCCGGCCAGCGACCAGGTGGCCCCGTCGATGGTCGCCCCGGACAGCTGGAGCGGCTTGCCTCGGTCAGCCTGTGCGATCTGGGCGACGGTTCCGTCGCCGGCGACGTACCCCTTCTGGTCGCCGCCCTGCGCTTGCGCGGCGACCGAGTCCGGGTTGGTGGTGCCGCAGCCGGCCAGCGCACCGGTTCCGGCAAGGCCCAGCACGGCCAGCAGCATGTGGCGCCGGCGCACAGCGGGCCGATTCACGTCAGGCGCCGGGGTGCGCAGCGCAACGACCGGTCCCGGGTGTACAGCCAGCCGATGCAGGCCACGCCGGCCAACGCGAGCACGAACGCGGCCAGTTGCGTGCCGGTCATACCCCACAGTGGCCGCTCGTCGACGGCGCGGGTGGCGTCGGTCATGAGCCGTTGGGTGGCGTACCCGATGACGAACAGGGCGAACACGGCGCCTTCCGGGTGCGGGCGCCGCACCAACAGCCACCAGAGGAAGGCGGCGAGGATCAGGGCACCGACAAGGTCATATGCCGGTGTCAGGTGGTAGCTGCACCCGGCGAAAAACCGTCCGACGTCGGCGCAGGATTCCCCAACGCCTGGGGGGCGCGCGGGGCTGGGGCCGAACCCGGGTGCCAGGTCGGCGCCGAACGGCACCCGGTATGCCAGCGCGAACGCCGAGGTGGTTGGTTTGCCCAGGTGATCGGTGAGCAGCAGGTCGCCAACGCGACCGATGCCGATGGCCAGCGCGATTGCCGGGGCGGCAAGATCCAGCACGAGACGTAGCGGCAGGTGGTTGTGGTGCAGCACCAAGAGGGCCACCGTGATCGCGACGATCAGCCCGCCAAACAGGGCCAAGCCGCCGTTCCAGATCTGTAGCACGCTGCCGACGGAGTCGAACTGGCCGGGGTGAGACAGCACGAAGTCGGCCCGGGCTCCCACGATTCCCGCGGGTATCGCCCACAGGATCGCCCGCTCGAGAACAGCCCACGGCAGGTCGTTCCGGCGCGTCAGCCGCCGCAGGACCCAGTACCCGACGAAGATGCCCACCGCCGCGAGAAGTCCGTGCGGGGAGATCCCCAAAACTCCCGGCACGGGCCGGTAGCCGATGCCCAGCGCCGGGTTGAGGGATGGCGCGCTCATCGGTTCATGCCTTCGGCTCCGCCCGGCCGGCCAGGATGGCCCCTGCGAACGCAACGACGGCGGCGGTGGGGTAGCCGACGGTCAGGTCGGTCCAACCGGAGGGGTTGCCGCCCATGTGCATCACCGCATGCACCGCCGCGATGACCAGGCCGATGAGCATCAGCGCCTGGCCGATCCGCACGAGCCGTCGGTGCCGTCGCCAGCGGGCAGGCATGGACAGCGGGGCAGGTGGGGTGTCGGGCATTCCGGGATCGCTCCAGTCTGGGTGTGTGTGTGCTGATATCACCGAGGGCACCGGGCGCGCGGAAGCCGGGGCGCGCTGTGGATCCACGTGTTTGCTCGGCTCGGGCTGCGGACCAGGTTGTTGGAGGGCGTCTATCGCTTGTCCAGCAGGACACCGTCTCCATGCGGTGGGTAACCGCCGAATTGGGATTGCTGTAACCGGCTGACCTCGGCGCGCAGCTGTTCGATCTCCTTGCCTGACACTGGGTCGGCACTGGGGCTCTGGGACCGCCCCGGGCGCATCATCAGCCACATCATCAGCCCCATCCCAACGGGACATGCCAGGACTGGTAGGGCGTACAACCAATTCATCGCCTGAGCCTCTCCACGAGTCGTTTACGCAAACACCATACACGAATCAACTAAGGAGATTAGTAGCAGTTTCGACGCAACGCCCCCAGTCAACGGCGCGACGCCCTCAGTCGGCCGAGCTGGGCACCGAGGCGGCAGCTGCGGGAGCGGCAGTTGGGCAGTAGTCCATCCGGGTCGCCGACGCTGCCGGACCTACCGCCACCGCTACCGGTAACAGCAGCATTCCGATGGCCGCCGATGCGACCAGAGCCGCGCCGACGCGGCCTAGCGGTCTGCGCGGGTTGATGAGGCGACGGACCCTCGCCCCGGCGGTCGAGCCGCCCGCAGCCAGTGCCGCCACTGGCGCGGATGCGCTGCTCAGTGTCAGCAGGGCGTCAGCGAGGGCGAGACGGTTCCCGTCCTGACCGATGGCCACGTCGTCGGCCAGCAGTTCAACCAGCCGCGCGCTCTCGGCACGGGCGGTCGCAAACAGTGGCACCCGGGGGAACGCCTTTGCGGTTGTCTGTGACCAAGCGAGAACCAAATCGTGCCGCTGCCGGGCGTGGGCTTGCTCATGGCGAAGCACCAGCGTGAGTTGTTCCTCGGTCAGGAGCTGCAACGCGCCCGAGGTGACGACGATCCGCCGATGGCGCCCGGGCAGGCAGTACACCGCTGGCCGGTCGGCGCTCAGCACAACGGCACCCAGGCCGGGAACCGTCGTGCCGACCAGGTCCAGGGCGGTTCGATGACGGGACCTGCGGCGGCGCGCATCCGCCAGCACGACGGTGAGGCACCAAGCTAGCCGTCCCAGGAAGGTCGTCATCAGGATCGCCCCCGTGGCGGCAGCTGCCGCTCCGCCGGGCGACGAGTACTGGGCGCTCAACGCCATCGCGCATGCGCGCAGTAATTCTGCGAGGCCTCCGCTGACACTGGCGGTGGGGATCAGCAGGGCGACGCCAGCGAGGGCGACCGCTGCCACGACGGACACTGTCAGGCATTGCCACGCAACAATTGCCAGTCGCGGCGCCCGGTCGCTCCAGCCGCCGGCCAAGAGCATCCAAGGGCCTACCAGCGCGACCATGGCGGCGTAACTCAACAGAACTACTGCCGTGGTCACTGTGCGCCCTCGGAATCGGGATCTGAGCGGTCGGAGCGGGCGGCCTCGAGCAGCGTGCGAAGTTCAGCGGACTCGGCGGGGTCCATTTCTTCCACCAGCCGCACCAGTACGGCCGAGCGGTCCTTGGCCTCAGCGAGGGCCTCACCCATCAGCTGTGCGACATAGTCCTCCCTGCTGGCTGCGGCGGCGTACAGGTTGACCCGCCCGCGCTTGCGTCGGGTCAACCATCCCTTGCGAAAAAGGATGTCCATCACCGTCTGCACCGTCGTGTATGCCGGCACCGGGCTGCGCTGGAGTTCCTCCAGCACATCCCGGACTCGGACCGGGTCGCCAAGCGCCCACACCTGGTCCATGATCGCGGCCTCCAGGTCGCCAAAGCGCGGCATCTGCAGGACTCCTTCTCCAGTCGTAGACTTGCGTGCGCACATCCTAAGCGGCTTAGGGAAGAGTGCCGACCCGCCGAGAACTTCCTAAGCAAACTAGTAGAGTGTGCGCGTGCCTCATCTCAAGCGAACTATCCCGACGACCTACGCGGCCACGACCGGCGGCCGGACCCGCAGCTGGATGTGGCTGGCGATCGGTGTAGTACTCGTGATTGTCACCGGCGTGGCAGCCCTGACTTTCGCAGCGCCGAGGTCTCGGTCGGCGACTGACAGCCAGGCGGGCGCACAGATCGGCGGAGACCTGCACACGGTCTTCTTCAACGCCGGCACGCTGTACGTGGGAGGTCATGACGCCGTGGTCACCTCCACCGACAGTGGCCAGCACCTGCGACCGATTACGTCGCTGACCGGCGCTGATGCGATGGGCTGGGCCGCCTCAGGGAGCAGCCTGCTCGTCGGGGGCCACCCGGGTCTGTTCCGCTCGGTGGATCAAGGAACCACGTTCACCAAGGTCACGGCGCCAGTCTCCGACGTGCACGCCCTCGGCGGCGCCGGAACAATGCTCTACCTGGGGTCCCCACAAGCCGGCCTGCTCGCCTCCGAAGACGGCGGCCGCACCTGGGATCTGCGCACGGCACGCCAAGGGCAGGACTTCATGGGCACCATCCTGGTCGACCCGAAGAACCCCTCCCGCGCCCTCGCCCCCGACATGGCAACCGGGCTGATGCGCACCGTCGACGGCGGCCGCACCTGGTATCCCGCTGGCGGCCCTGTCGGCGCGCTGGCGGCCGCCTGGAACCCCGCTGACACCCGCCAACTCGTCGTCGTCGGCATGACAGGTGCCGCTGCCAGCCGCAACGGCGGCGCCACCTGGCAACCGCTCAGCGTTCCAGCGGGAACCTCCGCCGTCACCTTCGGCCCCGGCGGCACGGTGCTTGCTGGAGTCCTGCGGGACCAGCGCGCGGTGATCTACGCCAGCAAGGATCAGGGGAAGTCGTGGTCGGGAACGGCCAAGTCGGCGTCCCACACTGGTGGCTGACTGCGAACCAAGCGCCACGAACCCGCAGTTGTGATCGGCTCCGCACCCAACTGCCGCCCACCGCACCAACCGACCACACGAGAGACCCGACGCGATGACACCACGGAAATCAAAACCGGACCTGAGTGCCCGACAGGTTCGCCTGGACCAGCTGCGGCGGCAACAGAGCAGCCAGTCCCGCCGACGCACAATGATGTGGGTAGGAGCGGTCGTCGCCGCGCTCGTCGTCGTGGGCGGCGGGGCTTCGTGGGCCGTGCTCGCCAACAGGCCCGCGCAGGTATCACTGGGGGCAGTCAAGACCTACCCGGTGTCCCGACCCGGCCATGTCACCACCACAGTGCGGTACCCGCAGACGCCCCCGGTCGGAGGCGACCACGACCCCACTTGGTTGAACTGCGGCATCTACTCTGCGCCGGTGCGAAACGAGAACGCCGTCCACGATCTTGAGCACGGAGCCGTTTGGATCACTTATCAACCGTCGCTGCCCGCCGCCCAGGTCAAGGCGTTGCGGGAACTGGTCGGTGGGCAGACGTACCTGACACTTTCGCCGTACCCAGGCCTACCCGCACCAGTGGTCGCGTCTGCGTGGGGTGTTCAGCTGCGGCTGCCGAACGCGACCGATAAGCGGCTGCAGGCGTTCGTGTCCAAATACAAGCAGGGCCCTCAGACCCCCGAGCCTGGCGCTCCCTGCACCGGCGGCACCGGGTCGCCGGTGAAGTGACCCCTCGGACCGGTTGGGCACGAGGACGGCTCGCGCATTGACTTGCGGCCCGTCGCGCTGGCCTGGCAGTGTCCCTCAGTCGAGCACTGGCCTCGTCACAGCGTCGCGCGCAGACGGGACATCTGAGCAATCTCGGCCCGTTGCGACGTCTCGATCGCGGCAGCGAGAGAGTCTACGGCGGCGTTATGGGTAAGGGGCTGAATGGCCTCGGTCATCGTGACTCCGCCACGGTGGTGGGCGATCATGAGTGTCAGGAAGCGTCGGTCCGCGGGCGCGCCGACGAAAGACCGCAACTGGCTGACTGCGACTCCGACGCCATCCCCCGCATCCTTGCACCCAGATGTGTCGTTGTCTGACGGACGTGAGTCGTCGGCATCCAGGACATCGGTGGCTGTGTTGCCGCCTGAGGTAACCGCCATAGCTCGAGCCATCCGAACATTTGGCCGGCCTGTTGTTGCTGGGTGCTGATGATGTCGTAGGCGATCGTCCTGATCGTTGGATTCTTGCTCTTGTCCCGGATGATGAAGGCCATCTGGGCGGCCTGGGAGTGATGGACCTGCATGTCGCGGGCAAAGCCTGCCTCGGCGCTGTTGTCGTCGGGCACGGCGTGGCCGAGGCGATAACCTATGACGCCTGCCAACAGAGCTGACAGAACAGCTGCCGTGACGCATCCCAGAAGCAGCGCCCGCCAACGAACCGAGGTCGTGCCTGACTGCGTCTCCGCGCCCGTTCGCGCGGGCACCGGGTGCAGCGGTGTGCCTATCGAGCTGCCGGGGTCGTCAATGATCATGCTTTCCGTTCGTGCTGTTGTTTGATCAGTGGAGGCCGTGCTCGTGCGTGGCATGGGTGGCCGGTTCGAGCTGGAAGGTGGAGTGCTCAAGGTCGAAGTGGCCACCGAGGCAGGCTTGGACCTGGTCCAGTAGTTGCGGGGTGTGTCCGTCGGTGAAGCAGGAGTCCTCGGCAAGCAGGTGCGCGGACAGGGCGGGCAGGTCGGTGGTGACGGTCCACACGTGCAGGTCGTGCACGTCGACGACGTGTTCGACTCCGAGCAGGTGGGTGCGGATGTCGTCCAGGTCGATCCCTTCCGGGGCGGCTTCCAGCAGCACCCTCCCCGAGTCGCGCAGCAGCCCCCAGGCGGCGTGCAACATCAGCGCGACTACGATCAGCGACGCGACGGCGTCGGCGCGGGTCCATCCGGTGACCAGGATGACGATCCCGGCGATCACGGTGCCGATGAACCCGTACAGGTCGGTCAGGATGTGCTGGTAGGCGCCCTCGACGTTCAGGCTGGTCCGGTTCGCCCGGGCCAGTAACCACGCGGCGCCGATGTTGACCGCGACACCGACCAGGGCGACGACCAGGACCGGTCCACCCTGCACAGTGGGCGGGTTGATCAGGCGGCGGATCGCCTCGATGCCGACCACACCGGAGACCACCAGCAAGGTGATCCCGTTGCCGGCCGCGGACAGGATCTCGGCGCGTTTCCACCCGAACGTCCACGCCCCGCGTGCGGGGCGGGCGGCCAGTCGCATCGCCCACAGCGCGGCGGCGATGGCACCGACGTCGGACAGCATGTGCCCGGCATCGGACAACAGCGCCAGCGACCCGGACGCGAATGCGACGATGACCTCGCCGACCATGAACAGGGCCAGCAGGATGAGCGCGCCACGCAGGTACCGACGGTCAGCGTTCGCGGCGACCCCGTGTGCGTGACCGTCACCGTGCCCCCCGTCGTGGCCGTGTCCGGGCGGTCCGGTGACCGCTGATGCGGCGTGCCCAGCCGTGTCGTCGGACGGGACGCCGGCGCACCTTCCTTTGTCCGCAGGTGGTGTACTCACGCGGTCCGTCTCCCGACAGACACGTCCGTGACAGCAATCTTGGGCTGGCAGCACGAATCGGCGCACCCGGGCGCGCACTCGCACGCGGTAGCGTCGGCGTTGTCAGTCTGCTCGGTTGGCGCCACACAACCGCAGGACTCGCCGCGCCAGGCCTGCACGCCCTCGCGGACGGCGGCGGCGGCGATGATCAACCCCACGACAGGGTCGGCCCACCACCAGCCCAGCCCGGCGTTCAGCAGCAGCCCCGCCAGCAGCACCGTCGACAGGTAGGTGCACAGCAAGGTTTGCTTGGAATCCGCGACTACCGACCCTGAGCCCAGTGCCCGCCCGGTCCTTCGCTGCGCCCAGGACAGGAACGGCATCACGATCAGGGAGAGGGCAGCCAGGACCACACCGACCGTGGAGGTGTGCGGGGCACCGGATCCGGCGAGTGTGCGGACTGCGTCGACGGTGACGTAGGCCGCCAGGGCGAAGAACGCGAAGGCCATCAGTCGCAGCGCTTGCGCTTCCCGGGACTCGGGGAGGTGGTGGCGGAACTGCCACAAGATGATCAGCCCTGAGGACACCTCGACCACCGAGTCCAGTCCGAACCCGACCAGGGCCGACGATCCGGCGACCCGGCCTGCGGACACAGCCACCACCGCTTCGACCAGGTTGTATCCGACGGTGGCCGCCGCCAGCTGTTGAGCCCGCCGACCGAGCCGCGCCCGGTCTGACTCGGGAGCCACCGCGGCTGACACCGTCACCGCGGCTCCGCTGCGGCCGCGCCGAAGGTCGGGCACAGCGTCACCGCGTCCCGGGTCACTCCCAGCAGCACCTCGGCCTGTCGGAGCAGGTCCAGTAACTCAGGATGTTTCAAGGAGAACATCGAGGCTCGGCCCACGGGCCGGGACGCGACGAGATCACAGTCCTTCAGGCAGGCAAGGTGCGCCGAGACCGTCGACTGCGCCAACCCCAGGTGCGCGGTCATATCCACCACTCGGTGCTCTCCAAGTGCCAAGTGCTGCACGATCGCCAATCGAGTCGGGTCACCCAAGCTTTTGAACATGCACGCCGCGGCTGTCAATGCCTCGACCTCGTCACCAGCTGCGGGGGTGGCCGCGGATGCCTTCGTAATCATCGCCATTGCCCGATGATAGCGCCTGTTGCGGTTTGGTTCAGTTCACCGTTGCGTGTGCTCGCAGCGGGCTGGCGTGGATCAGCGCGGTGGTGAGCCGGGGGATCTGGGTGGTGAGCCGTCGTTCGGTGCGGTGCGCGGTGTCGTGTGCGGTTTCGACGAAGATGTCGTCGGCGATGGTGACGTCAGCTTCGGCGTGCAGGGTGTGACCGATCCACCGCAACCGGATTGCCCGGACGCCGAGAACGCCCGGGGTGTCGAGGATGACGGTGCGGGCTTGGGCGACCAGGTCGGGGTCGACGGCGTCCATCAGGCGGGCGCCGACCTGCTTGACGGCCGACCGCAGGACGCCGAGGATCGCGATCGCGATGAGCAGTCCGATGACCGGGTCGGCCCAGGGCAGCCCGGCCGCGACGCCGACCGCGCCGACGACGACTGCCAGGGAGGTGAACCCGTCGGTGCGAGCGTGCAGCCCGTCGGCGACCAGGGCCGCGGATCCGATCTGGCGGCCGACGCGGATGCGGTACCGGGCGACCAATTCATTGCCTGCGAAGCCGATGACACCGGCGGCCGCGACGGCCCACAGGTGGGACACGTCGTGCGGATTCAGCAGCCGGCTGATGGCTTCCCAGCCGGCCAGCACACTAGACAGGGTGATCATCGCGACGACGAACAGCCCGGCGAGGTCTTCGGCGCGCCCGTACCCGTAGGTGTAGCGGTCGTTCGCGGGGCGTTTGGCCAACCAGAACGCGATCAGCAGCGGGATCGCGGTCGCGGCGTCGGCCACGTTGTGCAGGGTGTCGCCGAGCAAGGCGATGGATCCGGTGAAGACCACCACGACGGCTTGCAGGATGGCGGTGGCCGCCAACGCGACCAGGCTGATCCACAATGCCCGTCGGCCGCGGGCGTCGGCTTCCAGGGCCTCGTCGACCTGGTCGGCGGTGTCGTGTGAGTGCCCGCCGGTCAGGTCGGAGACAGTATGCCGGAAGCGAGCCCACCGGCCACCCGAGTGGCTGTGGTCGTGCCCATCATCGTGGGCATGGTCATGGTGGCGTTCGTGGTCGTGGGGGTGGGTCATGACGCGCCGCCGCCGATGCGGTGGTGGGCCGGGATGTCGTCCAGCAGGTGCTCGACGTGACCGATGGTGTCGATCACCAGCTGCCGGACGTGCCCGTTCTCCACCCGGTACAGCACCGAGGTGCCCTGCTTGCGAGTGGTGACCAATCGGGCCATCCGCATCTTCGCCAGGTGCTGAGAAACCGCCGGACCGGGCTTGCCGAGCGTGGCGGCCAGGTCGGAGACGGATTCCTCGTCATCGAGCAGGAGCCCGGCCAGCTGCAAACGGGTCGGATCGGCCAAGACCCGCAGAACCTCGACCGCGAGGTTCACCACGTCGTCAGCCCACACTGGTGGATGCGTATCTGCGTGCATACGCACATACTAAAGCTTTAGGATCGAAGTCGCCAGTTCGACATGCTGGGTGCCCCGGTGGCGGGCCTGGCAGGACTCACCCGGCGGGACCTGTGGGCGCAATGTCGTGCGGGTCAGTTGATCGCCCCTGATTTGGGGACGCACCCGAACCCGACTACCGGGGACGTGCGCCCACGGCGTTCAGTGGGTCGAGTCCTTCGGCGATGGGCCAGTAGTAGACCCAGGTGCCGCGGCGTTCGCAGTCGATGAGTCCGGCCTCGCGCAGTTTGCGCAGGTGGTGGGACACGGTGGGTTGGGAGACGCCGACGTCCTGGATGTCGCACACGCATGTCTCGCCCGCGCAGGACGCGATCCGGGTGTACAGCCGGAGCCGGACCGGGTCTGAGAGGGCTTTGAAGACGGCCGCGGCGCGCTCGGCGGTTACGGCGTCGAGGCCGTCCCCTGGCACGCATGCGGTGTCGCACGCCGGCGTCGCGGCGGATGGTGTGCGGGTCGTCTTGGTTGCGGTCACCACACCATATTGACAACCATCGATGCAATGCGCAACGCTGACCATATCGACATTCATCTAATCAGTCGTCTAGTCAGAAGGTGTGGTCGCTGATGGTTTCCGTTGTCCCCCAAGAGCTTCCGGTCGCTGTGATCGGTGCCGGACCGATCGGTCTGGCCGCCGCTGCGGAGTTGGTCGGCCGCGACCAGGAGGTCGTGGTGTTCGAGCAAGGCGACGAACCGGCGGCCGGGGTGCGGTCCTGGGGGCATGTGCGGTTGTTCTCCCCGTGGTCCGAACTGACCTCTCCTGCTGCGGAAAGGCTGCTGGCACCGACTGGGTGGGCGGCACCGAACGGGAAGCGGTACCCGACCGGCACCGCGTGGATCACGGACTACCTGGCCCCGTTGGCGGCAGTGTTGGGCGACCGGGTCCGCGTCGGTGCCACCGTGGTCGGTGTGTCGCGACTGGATCGGGACCTGCTGGTGGAGTCCGGCCGCGACGAGCAACCGTTCGTGCTGCACGTGCAGTCCTCTGATGGGTCGATCGAGCGGGTGTTCGTTCGGGCCGTGATCGACGCGACCGGCACGTTGAGTGTGCCGAATCCGCTGGGTTCGGAGGGATACCCGGTCTCCGGTGAGACCGCGCACGCCGACCGGATTCTGTACGGCATGCCGGACGCCACAGCGGATGGCAACCCGTGCGCGGGTAAGGCTGTCGCGGTCGTCGGCTCCGGCGCGTCAGCGCTGACGTCGCTGATCGCGCTCACCAGCGACGAGGTCCACACCCCCGGGTCACGGGTCGTGTGGGTGCTGCGCCGCGGGACGGTCGGTAACTCCTACGGCGGCGGCGACGCCGACGAACTCCCCGCCCGTGGTGCCCTGGGCGCCCGGGTCCGTGAAGCCGTCACCGATGGCCGGATAGAGGTCGTCACCGGGTTCCGCGCCATCGCCGTCGAAGACGCCGACACCACCCACTACAACAACAACGGCAGCGACAGTGACAGTGACAGTGACAGTGACAGTGACAACGATGCTGATGGCCGGGTTGTCTTGGTCTCCTCTGATGGTCGCCGCATGGAGGGCTTGGATCAGGTGGTGTGCGTGACCGGGTTCCGTCCCGACCTGTCGTTCCTGTCCGAGGTGCGCCTGGACTTGGATCAGCGGTTGCAGGCACCGGCCAAGCTCGCCCCGGAAATCGACCCGAACTGGCACTCCTGCGGGTCGGTGCAACCCCACGGGTATGACGTCCTGGCCCAGCCCGAAGAGGGTTTGTTCCTGGCCGGGATGAAGTCCTACGGGCGTGCGCCGTCGTTCCTGGCGATGACCGGGTACGAGCAGGTCCGTTCCATCGCCGCTGCGTTGGCCGGTGACCTGGACGCCGCCAACGAGGTGGAACTCACGCTGCCCGACACAGGGGTGTGTGGCGGGGCGGGTCTGTTCGACTCCGAGGAAGGCTCCGGCGGCGGTTGCTGCGGCCCGGTCGGTCCGCAACCGGTCAGCCTCGGCGGCCTGTCCACCGCGGGTGGTCTGGGTGGTCTGTCCTGATGACCACAACCCAACAGGCTCCGGCCCATGATGCGGTGGTGGGAAATCTGTCCACCCTGGACCGGTTCCTGCCGGTCTGGATCGGCGCCGCCATGGTCGCCGGGATACTGCTCGGGCGCGCCATCCCCGGCCTGGACAACGCGCTGAGCGCCGTTGACATTCAAGGCGTTTCATTGCCGATCGCGCTCGGGCTGCTGATCATGATGTACCCGGTCCTGGCCAAGGTCCGATACGACAAATTGGACTCCGTCACCGGCGACCGGCGGCTGCTGGTCACCTCGCTGGTGCTGAACTGGGTGATCGGGCCGCTGCTGATGTTCACCCTCGCCTGGGTGTTCCTGCCCGACCTGCCTACCTACCGCACCGGGCTGATCATCGTCGGCCTCGCCCGGTGCATCGCCATGGTGATCATCTGGAACGACCTGGCCTGCGGCGACCGCGAAGCCGCCGCCGTGCTGGTCGCGATCAACTCCGTCTTCCAAGTCATCATGTTCGCCGTCCTGGGCTGGTTCTACCTGTCGGTGCTGCCCGGCTGGCTCGGCCTGCACCAAGAACATCTCAACGTGTCCGCGTGGAAGATCGCCGGGTCCGTCCTGGTGTTCCTCGGCATCCCGTTGCTGGCCGGGTACCTGTCCCGCCGCCTCGGGGAGAAGGCCAAGGGTCGCGCTTGGTACGAGGAGAAGTTCCTGCCCCGGATCGGACCCTGGGCCCTGTACGGCCTGTTGTTCACCATCGTCATCCTCTTCGCGTTGCAGGGCCACCAGATCACCGGCCACCCGCTCGATGTGATCCGGATCGCGGTGCCGTTGCTGGTGTACTTCGCCCTCATGTGGGGCGGCGGGTACGCCCTCGGGCGGGCTGTAGGCCTCGGCTACGAACGCACCACCACGTTGGCGTTCACCGCCGCAGGCAACAACTTCGAATTGGCCATCGCTGTCGCGATCGCCACCTTCGGAGTCACCTCCGGACAAGCCCTCGCCGGTGTCGTCGGCCCCCTCATCGAGGTCCCCGTCCTGGTCGGGCTGGTCTACGTCTCCCTCGCCCTACGCAACAGATTCACCCACACACCGCCGGAGACAATCCATGCCTGAAAAGCCCCGCCCCGCAGTGCTGTTGGTGTGCGTCAAGAACGCCGGGAAGTCACAGATGGCCGCCGCCATCACCCGCCACCTGGCACCTGAGGTCGCGGTGTTCTCTGCGGGCACCCGACCAGGAACCGCAGTGAACGAGGCATCTCGGGCAAGCGTCGAACGCATCGGCGCCACCATGAACGGCGAACACCCAAAACCTGTTGATCCGGCCTTGCTCGGCACCGTAGACCGGGTCGTCCTAATCGGCGCCGAGGCCACACTCGACCAGCCACCGAAGGCACCAATGGAACGTTGGGACACGATCGAGCCCTCCCATGACGGGATCGAGGGAGACGAACGGATGGACCTGATCCGCGACGACATCACCAACCGAGTCCGTGGCCTCCTCACTCGACTCCGCACCGACGACAGCAAGTCCTGACGCGACTCGATCGCCGGGGAGTTATGAACGCCATCGACCGCAAGCCACCGATCCTCGTCATCACCGTCCGGGGCAGTACCGAGCCCGCCAGCGGGTCACGCCTGCTGACACCCATTGCCCGCGCGATCAGCCACCGGTACGCCGGGGAGGTGCAAATCCACAGCCTGCCTTACCCGGCGACGTTCGAAAGCTTCACCGCGACCTACCCGGCACGCATCGACCTCGGACAGAGCCCGACGATCGGCGTGCGCAACCTGGTGTCGCTGCTCAACGACGAAGCGACCTCCCGATCGCAGCGACGCATCGTGCTGCTCGGCTGGTCCCAAGGCGCCCAAGTGATCACCGACGCACTCGTGCCGCATGCGGCGCGGTACGCCGGGACCGACGCACCCGACCTCGACCCCACAGCCGTCGACCAGATCGCCGCAATTGCGTTGTTCGGCAACCCGACCTTCACGGCAGGCGAACCCCACAACGCAGGCAATCCCACCCCCGGCGTCAGTGGAGTCATCCCCCGCCAACCCGGCATGCTTGCAGGACACGCGGACACAATCCGTGACTACTGCGCCCGAGGAGACATCTCGGCGCAAAACGCGCCGGGGTCAGATGTCGAGGGACACGTGGCGTACTTCCACAACGGCATGCCGGACCGGGCAGCCGAATTCGTCCTCAGCCGCCTCTTGAGAACGACGATCATGGGTGGCGCTTGACCGCCCACCGGCGGGCCGGACGTGCACATGGACGCTCGGGCTGCCCGGATACATTGCCACGAGGACCGATCAGGAAGGATCGCTAACGTGACCGTGCAGATCGAGCTGCTCGTCGTGCCGGATTGCCCGAACGAGGCCGCCGCCACGGAACTGATCCAGGCCGCGGTGAGGAGCACGGGCGTGTCAGCGAACATCGCCCGCACAATCATCACCAACGACGAGGAAGCGAACGAGCGCGGTTTCACCGGTTCGCCGACCATCCTGCTCAACGGTGCTGATCCTTTCGCCGAGGCCGACGCGCGCATCGCGCTGGCTTGTCGGCTCTACAGCACCCCCACCGGGCTACGAACAGCGCCTGACCTCACCGAACTATGCCGAGCGCTCCAACGAGCAGCCCATTCCTGAACGGCCGCCACGCAACCCTTGTGCGGACGTCTACACGACCCCGGCACGGCAGCCTTTCTCGTCGCTTGTATCCAGTACCTGAGTACAGGTTTATCGTCGGAGAATGAACGCAGCAGGACAGTTACCGGTGGACCCGGTGTGGGCACCTGCCGATGCGTGCACGTTGCCGACCGCGCAGCGACCACTGCGGGTCGCGGAGTTTGACGACCTGTTCGCGAGATCGCTGCGCGACGTCGAGCAGCTCCGCCCAACGCTGGCCCGGCTCTTCCTGGAAGGCGACCGGGACCTACCCGCGCAGATGCGGGACCTGATCGCCCGCGAGGCGTCCTGCTGCGCGTTCTTCAACTTCACCGCCACGTCGACAACGCCCCTGGCGCGCACATGACACGTGTCGTGCTCGACGTTGAGGTGCCTGCGGAACGGGCCGATGTGCTTTCCGGGTTGGTCGATCGTGCCCGCGCCCGAGCCACCCCAGGACGGGCTTAGGCCTGGCCGGGGCAGGCGCCCACCTTCGCGCCGGGCAGGTTGCACGCCAGGCGGGCGTCAACAGGGAGACGCTGCGGTATTACGAGCGCCGTGGTCTGCTCGCCGGGCCCGACCGTAGCCCCGGCGGACACCGCGTATACACCGACGAGGCCGTCACGACCCTGCGCATCATCAAGGCAGCGCAACGGCTCGGGTTCCGCTTGGAGGAGATCGCCGACCTGATCGACGTAAGCCGTCACCGGCACGGTCACCGACCAGACCCCGGTCTACAGGCCAGGGCGACGGCCAAACTCACCGAGATCGCTGCCCGCATCAACGACCTTCAGGCGATCCGGGCCAACCTCACCGGCGCGGTCAGCGCCGGATGCGACGACCTAACAACGTGCGCACGCACTGACTACTGTCCGATCCCTTTCGTGGACATCACCGCGCCCGCACCAGCCGATGGCGCGCGATAGCCCGACCCTGCGAAACCGTCACCTGCTCGGCGCCGGAGCCGCCGCGACGGTGGCCTCGGTCACCTTCGCCGGCATCGTGTTCGCACTGGTCGTCGGCATCACGGTCGCGTCTCTGCTCATCACCTACAGGCAACGCGCTGGTGCCAGCACGCCATGCGCGTCGGTCTCCCGCATGCAGTCCGTGGAGGTCGAATGCTCGACTGGGCGGACAGGCGCATCCTGACCTCGGTTGAGAAGATGCCCCTATGACCGTCGTTCGTTCCCTGGCCCTGTTCGTGCTGGCCGCCATCGCCGAGATCGGCGGAGCGTGGCTGGTCTGGCAAGGAGTACGTGAGCACCGCGGCTGGATCTGGATCGGCGCTGGCATCGCAGCCCTCGGTGCCTACGGCTTTGTTGCCACCCTCCAACCCGATTCCAACTTCGGACGCATCCTCGCCGCATACGGCGGCATCTTCGTCGCGGGATCACTGGCCTGGGGAATAATCGCCGACGGCTACCGACCCGATCGGTGGAACGTTACAGGTGCTCTCGTCTGCCTCATCGGCGTAGCGCTCATCATGTCCGCCCCGCGAGGCAACTGACACCTCGACTAATCTGGCACAAAACCACCGCGAAGCAACTCCCTCCGCACATCGATCGATGGAACCCGGGGAAGTCGTACGACCCCCTCGCCACTGAAGACCCTGGTGTCCTGCGCTACATCCCCGTGAGGAGCGCGGCGCTTCCAAGGAACATCACTGCCGATGACGAGCCGCCATCTGAAGGAAAACGGCAAGAACTGGCATCTGATGGGATGAAACGGGGTCGCGAACATGTTGAGCTGGCTCCCATCTCATGGTCCACGTGGACGGCCTTGGTGCCTTGAGAGATTGGCCTGCGCGTGGGTGCGAGTTGCGCTATAGATCCTGACCGGCCCATGGCTTCCACCGATCCGGCCACTGCGAGATCACCACACGGAGCCGTCCAGTGCGGCCAATTTGTCGGCCAAGAGCTTCTGACGTCCCTCTGCGGACCGCACGTACCGCAATGCTGCCTGCGCTGTGGAGTCGCCAAGGAACAACTGGACATCTGCCACGGTCCCGCCTTGCTGTGCCAGCAATGTGGCGCCTGTTGCCCGCAGATCATGGAAGCGCAGGGTTGGGCACCCCGCGGCCGACCTAGCTGCATACCAGCCGTTCCGCGCTCGCTGCTTGGCGGCTTGCTCGGGTGTCTCGGCGGGCTTTGGGGGAACGTTGCCGTAGAACGTTACCGGGGCAAGGTGTCCTCCGTTCTTCCCTGGAAATAGGAGTCCGTTCTGCCCGGTGACGGATGCTCTCATGTGCTTTTTGAGCGCCGGCAGAACGTTCGGCGGGATGATCTGGTCGCGGATACCCGCGTCGGACTTGGGAGATTTGACGCCGACGCCCTCGACCTTGCTGCGCGTCACCGAGCGACTGACCTGAATCACCTCCGCGACGAGGTTGATGTCGCCGCGCCGTAACTCCGTTATCTCGCTGTAGCGAAGGCCGGCCCAGCAACCAAGCAGCAGAATCAGCTCCCACTCGGGGCGAATAGTCATCAGCATCACTTTGAATTGCGCGCTGGTGGCCACTTGGGTTCGCTTCCGCACTGGTGAGGTGCCGCCTCCACGCACGGCGAATGGATTGACTCTCCCGACCAATGGGCCATGAGCCGATGTAGCGGTGTTCAGCACAGCACGCGCCAGAGAGTACGCGTGCGCTTTCGTGGTCTCTCCGGTAACTCCATTGAGCTTCTTACGCAGAGGGGTGAAGGCGTCATACCAAATGTTCACTTGTGCCGGGGTGATCTCGTCCAGCAGGAGGTAACCGAACGTAGGCTCCAGGTAGTCGGCCAGCAACTGGTGGTAGTGGTCTCGGGTCCGAGGTGCCAACGACTTGCCCGACTTGTTCTTTCGCGAGTCAATCCATGCGGACGCGTACTCCCCGAAGGTAGGGGAGTGGTTCAAATCTGCTGCCATCTCCTCCTGTCTTCGCTGCGCCGGGCTGGTCCAGGTGCTGGTGCTGATCAGTCTGCGTTCTGCTGCTAGCCAGGCCTCGGCGTCGAGGGTTGTCTCGAAGGTGTGATTGGCACGGTGCCGGACTGGCGTGACCGTGCCGGAGGCAGAAATCTTTGTACGGCCATCAGGGTCGTTGTACCACGCGGTGTAGCGGCCGGAACGCTCCTGGTTGATACGGCCGAACGCGCGCTTGCGAGCCTTCCTGGCAGTCCGTGGCATGGTCCCTCCTGAGTGGATTTTGCACTACTTGTGCACTACTTCGGTGGACAACAGAGGCAACATTCGTCACCACCTGTCCACGTCAGAGTTCTGCATCGCCGCAGGTCAGAAGCATTTTACCCGGTAATTGCACGTGCAGCAGAAATCCGAAGTTGAGTGGTTCGATCCCAGTATCGTCCACCAGCTCGAAGCAACCCCGGTTCGCGTATGCGGCCGGGGCTCTTCATTCCCGTAGCGCACAGGACCACGCACCTGGGCCACGGCGATGTCTCGCCCACTGCCATATCGTCGGCGTCGTACCCGCACCCAAGAGGAAGTAGAGCCGCCGTGCCCAAGGCCGAGCAGTGGCTGTCCGAACGGCGTAGATCAGCATCCGCGCTGATCGGCGCCGTGGTGGTCGGCGCCGTGCTGTATGTCGTCAACCAGCAGCACGAGCTCATGGCGGACGCTGACGTCGCGGTGTTCGCGTTGTTGGTGTACCTGCTGGGCTACCTCGGTGCCACCGTGTGGGCGTTCGGCACGGCGACCGACGAGCAGATCCATGGCTGGGCCCACCGGGACAGCCGCGGCACGCTGCTGCAGCGTTATCTGCTCGGCACTGCCCCCGGGCCCGGTGCATCACTGTTCATCGCGAGCATCGCATTGGTCGTGGCGGTGCTCTGGCTGCCCGAGCACGCGCCGCCGGCGCTACAGGGTCAGACCCGCGTGCTGTTGGCGGTGCTGCTCGTCGCGGTCGCCTGGTTCTGCGTGCTGGTCTCCTTCGCGGTGACCTTCCATGCCGACAACATCGTCGAGGACTCAAAGGCCCTGGACTTCCCCGACGAGACGCACAAGACCTGGTCGGACTACATGTATTTCGCGATATCGGTGATGACCACGTTCGGCACCACCGACGTCAATGTGCAGTCGGCCGATATGCGCAAGACCGTGTCGTTCAACGCGATCATCGCGTTCATCTTCAACACCGTCACGGTAGCCACCCTCGTGTCGGCGATCACCTGACGACACCGGTCTGATACAAAACTGCTCTACCGTCCCAAACGACGAAAAGCGAGGCGTACCAATGGATATCACCGACATCATCCTGGCGCAGCACGACGAGCAGCGGCGCAGCTTCGCGGCCCTGGAGGAGTGGCCGCGTGACGACGTCGAAGGTCTCGAGGCCGTATGGCGCAGGCTCGCGATCCTGCTGGAGAACCACGCAGAGGCGGAGGAGCGCTACTTCTTCCCCGAGCTGCTCAAGCTGGGCACGGGGGCCGCCGACGCGCCCGACGCCGAGGAGGAGACCGACGACGCGATCGGCGACCACAACAACATCCGCAAGGCGATCCGCGCCGCCGACGAGGCCACGGTCGGGTCGGACGAGTGGTGGCAGGCGGTCACTGACTGCAACGTCTACAACAGCCGCCACATGGGCGAGGAGGAGCGCCAGGACCTCGCCGACTTCCGGCAGCAGGCGAGCCTGCAACTGCGCCACGACATCGCCGTGCAGTTCCTGCGGTTCGAGGCGCTGCACGCGTCGGGCGGGATCACCCCGAAGGACAAGGACCCGGAGGACTACGTCGAGAAGCACGCGAGCGACGGTCCGGTCGACCCGAGCAAGACTTCACGCGGCACGCAGCGCGACTCGGTGCAGTCAAGCGAGGACGTCTGACTTGCGGGTCGCCGGCTCCAGGTCGAAGTCGGTCCAGGCGACCTTGCGGGTACGCCGCCAGTAGTCCACCGTCATACCCGGCCAGTTGTTGGTATGGCGGCCGCTCGCGGTGCGATACCAACTCGTGCACCCCCGGTCCCACACCGTATGACGGGACAACCGCTGCATCTGCTCCGACGATGCCCGCAGCGCCTCTGCCCGGACATCGAACGATCGAGCCCCGTCGCGCTGCATTCCGGCGAGTAGGTCCAGCACGTAACGGAATTGGGCCTCGAGCATGAACACGATCGAGCTGTGTCCGAGGTTGGTGTTCGGGCCGTAGAGCAAGCAGAGGTTCGGAAATCCGGCCACCGTGATCCCGAGGTGCGCCTCCGCGCCGTCGGCCCACGCCTCGTCCAGCCGCCGGCCTCCGACCCCGGTCACCTGCATCGGGGTCAGGAAGTCGGTGGCCCGGAAACCGGTAGCGAGCACCACCACGTCCGCCGGGTGATGCTCGCCGTCCGCGGTGATGATGCCGCGCGGTGTCAGCCGTTCGATCGGGGCGGTGATCAGGTCGACGTTGGGCCGGGTGAGCGCCGGGTAGAAATCGTTGGAGATCAGGATCCGTTTGCAGCCGATCGTCGTCTTCGGGATCAGCGCGCGTCGCAACTCCTTGTCCTTCACGCTCCCGTAGAGATGCATCCGGAAGCGCACATCGACGACCTTCAGCAGCTGCGGCACCCGGGTGAACGGCAGCGCACGCGACTCCAGTTGCAGATAGGTCAACCAGCGAGATGCCTTGAGCAGAGCGGGAATTCGCTCGAAGACGCGCTTTGCCGTCTCGGAGTAGGCGTAGTCCGGTTTGCGTATGACGTGGGCCGCTTCGCGTTGGAACAGCCGCAGCCGGCCCACGCGCTCAGCGATAGACGGCACGATCTGGATCGACGACGCACCGGTGCCGATCACCGCGACGTGCTTACCGTCGAGCGCCACCTCCTCGGGCCAGTGAGCCGAGTGGAACAGCTCGCCGGTGAAGTCGTCCAGCCCGGCGATCGCCGGCACCGACGGCGCGCTCAACTGACCGCACGCCGGGATCAGCACGTCTGCGCGGTGCGTGCTGCCGTCGGACAGTTCCAAATCCCACTGCGCCGCGCCCTCGTCGTAAGTCGCCGAAAGGACCTCGGTCCGCAAGCGGATCTGGTCGCGGACGGCATACTTGTCGACACAATGCCGCAAGTAGGCGTGGATCTCATCCTGTTCGGCGAACCGCCGCGTCCAGCGTGGATTGGGTTCGAACGAAAAGGAATACAGATGTGACGGCACGTCGCAGGCTGCGCCCGGGTAGCTGTTCTCCCGCCATACGCCGCCGACGTCGTCACCCTTCTCGAAGACCTGGACGTCGTCATAACCGGACTGCTTCAGCCGGATCGCCATACCGATCCCGCCGAAGCCGGCGCCGATGATCGCGATGGACGGGCGCTGTGACGCAGCTCTCATGACGGCACCGTAACTTGTCTGGCACCGGCGACGGTGATTCGTCCCACGGCGCGGGCAAGTGTGTGGATGCCGGGGCGTGCCTGCGGCGTTTTGCCGGCAGCGATCCGATGCAGTTGCACGTTGTGCCAGGCGAGTTCGTTGTAGCCGTCGAGCGGGCTGAAACCCAGTCGCCGAGGACTCGCGGGCAGCCGCACCGACTCGCCGGCCAGGACACGCCGGGGGAAGTCGGGTGCGAAAGCGAGCGGACGCCCCACTCCGATGACGTCGACCGTGCCGTCCTCGATCACTTCGTTCATGTAGTCGGGAGAGCGCATTCCGCCGGTCAGCATCAACGGCACGTCACTCGCGGCGCGGACCTGCGCGGCGAACTCGTGGAAGTAGCCCTCCCGCCGCTTCACCGCCCTGGCGACACCGGTCATTGCCGGCTGCTCGTAACCGCCGCCGCTGATTTCCAGCAGGTCGACCCCGACCTCTCCGAGAGCCACAGCGACATCGGCCGCCTCGTCGCTGCTGAATCCACCGCGTACGAAGTCGGTCGAGTTGAGCTTGACCCCTACCGGTATGGCGCGCCCGACTTCGGCACGCACGGCATCCACGACCTCGAGCAGCAGCCGGCGGCGCCGCTGCGCGTCGCCGCCCCACTCGTCGTCGCGCTTGTTGGCCTGCGGCGACAAGAACTGCGACAGCAGGTAGCCGTGTGCGGCGTGCACCTGCACACCGGTGAAGCCGCCGTCGATCGCGAGCCTAGCGGTCCGGCGGAAACGCTCGATGACCTCCTGAATCTCGGTGCCGCTCAACGCCCGTGGCTGTCGCAGGTTGTATCCGGGGACCGTGCTGCGCAGCGCACTCGGTGCGACGGGACGCTTGTCGAATGGTGCGACCGCGACTTTGCCGGGGTGGTTGATCTGTGCCCAGAAGTGCGCGCCGCACGCGGTGGCAGCACCCGTCCAGGCACGCACGTCGTCGAGGTGGCGGTCGTCGTCGAGGATTACGTTGCCCGGCTCGGTCAGGGCGCGGCGATCGATCATCATGTTGCCGCTGAGCAGGAGGCCGGCGCCGCTGTGGCCCCACACGCCGTACAACCGGCGCAGCTTGTCGGTGGGGCCGCCGTCGCGAGCGGCGAGCTGCTCGCTCATCGCCGCCTTGGCGATGCGGTTGGGCAGTTGCGCACCGCAGGGGAGGGTCAGTGGCTGGGTAATGGCGAGATCGGTCATTTCAGAGCACTCTCGGGGTCAGGTGAAGGGCGGGAAACAGCGGACTGAGCGGTCGGACAGGGATCGGCGGGCTGCCGGCAGTCAGGTCGACGCGGTGCAACCGTGCGTCGACCAAATCGCCGAGGCCCATCAGGTGCAGCGGATCACGGTCGGAACCTTGAACTTTCAGATCGAGGTCGACTCGCCGGGTGGAAATCGGGTGTTCACCAGGGGTGAAGGCGAGCACACGGGGCAGCGCCGCGCCTATCAGTCCGGAGACGTTGCGGTGCGGCCGACCGAGGAACGGAGGAGCGTCGGCGATTTCCTCGCCGAGGGTTCCGACCAGGTCCAGCAACGGCGCGCCGCGGCGTCGCGCATGGGACTCGATGCGGTCCCCCTCGATCGACCAGTCAATCTCACCCAGCTTCTTGGGATAGCCCAGGAGTTCGCGGCCGAGGATGAGGGGGACGTCGTCGTCGAGGATCATCCACGGGCAGTGAATCCCGGTGCCGCGCAATGTTTTGATGTGCACGAACAGGCCCGCCTCGTGATAAACCGACCCATAGGTGCACTCCGGGAACCAGGCGCAGAACAGGTCCGCGCGCGCCGGCTCCGCGAGTCTGATGCCAGGTGGCAGCCAGGGCTGCATCTTCACCGGGTCGACCTTGACGGTCGCGGCGAGATAGTGCGCGTCGCGGTAGAGCTTCCCGCGCAGCGGAGCGATCCTGAGCAGAGCGCGCACTCGCTCCCGAGTGGTGGTGACCGCGCTCATCGCATGCTCCCGTAGACACGGCGCAGCATCGGGTTGAGCACCGACCGCGGTGCGTGCGAGCCGCTCACGTCCTGCACCTTCGCCATGACACCGGGTACGACTCGCCGTCGGCGCTGCGCCATACCCTCGACTGCCGCCTCGGCCGCCTGCTCTGCGTCCACCCAGGCGAATGACGGCAGCAGCTTCTCGATGCGCCCCAGCCCGGACACCTCAGCGAACTCGGTGCGCACCGGTCCGGGGGCCAGCAGGGTCGAGGTGACGCCGGTGCCGGCGAGCTCGCCGTGCAAGGACTCGGCGAGCGTGTTGGCGAACGCCTTGGTCGCCGCGTAGGTCGTGTTGCACGGGCTCGGCTGGTTGCCGGCTGTCGATCCGGTGATCAGCACGGCGCCCGCGCCCCGCTCCACCAGCTGCGGCAGGAGGGCCACCACCAGATCGTGAACCGCAACCACATTGACCTGCACCTGCTCGCGCTCGCGATCCGCGTCCAGGTCGGAAAGCGAGCCGTACGTGGCGAATCCGGCGTTCAGACACAGCACGCTGATGTCGACCGACCGGAGGTTGTCGATCACCTTGCCGCGGTCCTCGGCGTCGGCCAGGTCGGCGGCCATCACTTCAACGGTGACGCCGTGTCGAGTGGCCAGGTGGTCTGCCAGGGTGCGGAGTCGATCCTCGCGCCGGGCGATGAGCACGAGCGAGTGTCCTCGCTTGGCCAGTGATGTCGCCAATGCCTCGCCGATGCCCGATGACGCGCCGGTGACAACGGCCCGTGCCGCCGGCGACGGGCCCGGTATGCCGGATGCGGCAACCTTCCGGCGTGGCCGTCTTGACTCTCCAGCGATCAGCGGAAGGGCTCGAAGTCCCGTGCGTAGCAAGCGAATCCGACCGAGAATCTCGGCTGAGCCGGCGAGGATGCTGGATCGAGCGCCGAGGTAGCGCGCGGCGAGGTCGGACAACGGCTCGGTGTAGCGAGGCTGCGCCTGAATCGCTTCGGTGATGCACGCGGCGCCGTGAGAGATGATCTTGCCAGCGCCCGATCTGGGGGCGACCAAACCCCACACGTAGAGGTTGGCGTAGCGGGGGACCAGGACATGCTCGATCAGCAGTGGCTGACCGTCCTCCCACACGAAGATGTCCTCGTTGAGCAGCGGAAACCGGGTGCGGAACCCGGTAGCCCACACAACGGTGTCGTAGTCGCTGCTGGATCCGTCGACGAAATGCACTGTGTTGCCATCGAATCGGTCCACTTCCGGGCGTGGTTTCACCTTGCCGTGTTGCAGCGCATACATTAGCGAGGAGTTGACGGTGACGTCCTTGGTGAAGAGTTTGTGGTCCGGCTGCTGCAACCCGTAGCGGCGGTAGTCGCCATACGACGTGCGCAGCAACCACTTGGCCGCAATCCGATTGACCGACAACGGAACCCAGACCTGGTCGAACTCCGACGCCGGGATCCCGAAGAACGTCTTGGGGATGAACCAGTAGCCGCGACGCAGCGAGATGTCGCAGCTGCCGAAGGTCGCCGATGCCTCGACGGCGAGATCACTGGCCGAGTTGCCGCCACCGACCACGAGCACCCGTCCACCGTCTCCGTAGTCGGCCGGCCGCTTGTAGTCCTTGGAGTGCAGCTGCTTCCCGGTGAACTCGCCCGGATACTGCGGCAGATTACGTTCGAAGTAGTGCCCGTTGGCGACTGCCACCGCGCGGTAGTGCCGGACCGAGCCGTCGGCGAATTCGACATGCCAGCCGTCCAGTCCGCGCGCGTCGACCGGTCGCACATCGATGACCTCGGCGTTCAGCTCGAGGTGCTCTCGCAGTCCGAAGTGGTCCACGTATGACTCGAGATACGCCAGCATCTGCGCCGCACTCGGGAACGTCGGATAGTCGCGCGGCATCGGCCACTCGGGATATTGGGTGGAGCGCTTGGAACTGATCAGATGCGTCGAGTCGTAGACGCCATGCGACCAGTTGCCGCCGATGCGGCCGGTTGCCTCCACCTGGTCGTAGGCCACACCGGCGCGCTTCAGCGCGGCCGCCAGCCCGTTGCCGGCGTAGCCGGCACCGATCACGCATACCCGGTCACTGCGGTCATCGATCATGGTCCGCCTCATCGTTTAAGACACTGTTGTCTAAAACAAACCCTAAAAGACACAAGTGTCTTAATCAAGACCCGGTTGGCCGGTTAGGGTCTGGCCATGGCGACAGTCGAGCAGTCGGATCGCGGCGCGTCCGGCAAGAAGGGGCGGGTGCGCCGTCCCTACGCGGCGCGCATGCCGATCGACGAGCGCCGCACCCAATTACTCGACGTGACCTTGCAGATCATCGCCGAGCGGGGCATTGGCGGCGTGACGATCGACGCAGTGTCCAAGGTGGCGGATATCTCGCGCAGCGTGATCTACCGGATCTTCGACGATGCCGACGACATCCTTTGGGAGTTGCTGGATCGTGAGGAGGAGTACGCCCGCGGCCGGATCGCGCAGATCGTCCCGCTCGACTCGACCGATCCGCAGGTGTGGCTGGATGCCACGCAACGACTCTTCGAGGAGATGGCGGCCGAGCCGATCCGCTGGAAGGCCTTCCTGCTGCCCCCGGGCGGCAACCCAGGCCCTGCCGAGGAGCGACTCGAAGCATGGAACGCCGAGATGGCGGTGACGCTGAGTGCCGTTCTGCGCAAAGGGATCCCGGGCAAGGACATCGACCATGAACTCATCGCCCAGTCCTTGGTCTCGTTGATGCTCGACGGTGCGCGACGGGTGCTGGGGGATCCGAAGACCTACCCACCAAAGCGCGTGGTCGACGCGATGCGCCAAGTGCTCGCGCGGCTCACCGGCTGATCCGCCGTAAAGTGGTGCGGTGCTCGAAACCGCCCGATTCGCAGAGTTGTCGGCGCAGGGCGTGCTCGAGGTCCGGCACGACGCGGAGTGCCTCGACGAACCGGGATTCTGGGTTGTCGTCATCCCGTTCGCCGGTACGCCGACGTTCGTGCGGATGGAGCGCATTGCGCCCACGACCCTGACGCTCCTTCCGACCGCTGACGGTGAGATCGCGCCGTCAACGGTCGCAAAGACCGTCAGCGTCGAGGAGCCGGGCTGGGAAAGCTCGCTCGACGAGGTCGCCTACCAGGCCGGCGTGGTAGCAATCAGAGACCGCATCGCCGCCGGTGAGGTGTACCAGGTCAATCTCTGCCGCGTGCTGTCCCGTCCGATCGGTGACGACGCCTCGCTCGACCGGTTGGCCGACCTGCTCAGTCGGCACCATCGCACCCGCTTCTCCGCACGGATCAGCCTGCCGAGCGCCGGCCTGGACATCGCGTGCGCGTCGCCGGAGCTCTACCTGGAGCGTGCCGGCGACGTCATACGCTCCGGGCCGATCAAGGGCACGGCGACGTCCCTGGACGCGATGTTGCCGAAGGACTTCACCGAGAACGTGATGATCACCGATCTGGTGCGCAACGACCTGTCGACAGTGTGTCTGCCCGGCACCGTGACGGTGCTGCAACTGTGTCACCCGGAGCACTACCCGGGCAGCGTGCACCTGGTGTCGAACGTTGCCGGTCGACTTCGGCCCGGCACGACCTGGCCGCGGATCCTCGAGATCGGCTTCCCGCCCGGATCGGTGTCCGGTGCGCCGAAATCGACTGCGCTGCAGGCCATTCGGGATCTCGAACCAATCCCACGCGGGCCCTATTGCGGTGCCATCGGGTATGTCGACAACGCCTCGCGCACGGCGCGGCTCGCGGTCGGCATACGCACGTTCTGGGCTGATGGCGGGGCGGGGCGGCGGCGGTTGCACCTCGGCACGGGCGCGGGCATTACCTGGGCCTCCGACCCGCAGGGGGAGTGGGCCGAGACCCAACTGAAGGCCGGGCGACTGTTGCGGCTCGCCGAGCAGGCCATCGATGCACGGGCGGTCGAAATGCGAGGATGAGGTTTCCTGCGGAGTGTGAGTGTGGAGGGTGAGATGGACGTCCGAGTGTGGGTCGACGGAGAGCGCGTCGACGCCAAGCCGAGTGTGAGCGCGCTCGATCATGGGGTCACGGTCGGCGACGGCGTGTTCGAGACCTGCAAGGTCGTGGACGGTCAAGTGTTCGCGCTGGGTCGGCACCATGACCGGCTCGACCGCTCGTTGCACGGGCTGGGCCTCCCGTCCGCCGATCGTGACCGGCTTGCCGAGGGGATCGACGCCGTGCTTGCCGAACCGCTCGATTTCGGCCGGCTGCGCTACACCGTCACCGGCGGCATCGGGCCGCTCGGCTCGGATCGCAACGACGTCCCGATGACATATGTCGTCTCGGCGATGCCCGTCCCTCGCGCCGCCGCGACGACCAAGATCGTCGTCGTTCCGTGGACCCGCAACGAGCGCAGCGCAGTTGCCGGGCTGAAGACCACGTCGTACGCCGAGAACGTCGTCGCGCTGGCGAAGGCGAAGTCGGAGGGCGGCACCGAGGCGATTTTCGGCAACAACCGCGACGAGCTGTGCGAGGGCACCGGCTCAAACATCTTCGTCGTCGTAGACGGCGAAATCCTCACGCCCCCACTGGAGTCCGGTGCTCTGGCCGGCATCACCCGGGCGCTTGTGCTCGAGTGGTCCGCCGATGCCGGGCTGCCGATCCGGGAGGAGACGCTGCCGCTCTCGGTGCTCGATACCGCCGACGAGGTCTTCATCACCTCGTCCACCCGCGACATCCAGGCGGTGCACGCCGTGGGCGATCGAACTCTCGACGCACCCGGTCCGTTGACGGTCAAGGCAGCGGCGGCCTTCGCGAAGGCGTCCGCCGAGGGACGCGACTGACGCGTAGAGACCGGAGAGGCTTTCGAGGCAGTGCCAGACCATACCGAGGAGCGCGAAAAAGACACGGTCGAGGACCGTTTCGCGTGGCGGGCCCGCATCCGGGCCAACCCCACCACGCACCTGATCTACCGCGTCGGCGTCGGCGTGCTCGGTCTGATCATCGTGGTGGTCGGCATCGTCCTGCTTCCGTTGCCCGGCCCGGGCTGGGTCATCATCTTCGTCGGCATTGGCGTGTGGGCGACCGAATTCGACTGGGCCCGTTCGCTGTTGCGCTTCGCCAAGGAGAAGGTGCAGCTGTGGACCCAGTGGATGGGACGGCAGAACTGGTTGGTCCGCGGGCTGGTCGGGCTCGGCATCGCGCTGCTCGTCGCGGCCTGTTTCTGGTTGGTTTTCCTGGTCAGCGGTGTCCCCGGCTTCTTCCCGCAGCAGGTGAAGGACCTGCTCGCCTACCTGCCCGGACTCGATTAGGTGCCCATCCCTGCGGTCGGCTAAGGTTGGCTCCCGCAGCACGGATGTGTAGCTCAGTTGGTTAGAGCGTTCGCTTCACACGCGAGAGGCCAGGGGTTCGAGTCCCTTCACATCCACCGGACTACGAAGGCCGCACCGTTTCGGTGCGGCCTTCGTCATACCCCGGCAACGATTCGGTCACGGTGCCGGAGCAATGCGCCGACCTCTACCAGAGGATCGATAGCGTCGCAAAGCGGTGTCCCGGGGGGGTGGTGGTGCCGCCAACCTGAAGCGAAGGGGTGGGGTAGTTGCGGTTCGGGAGTCTGGCGCGGCGTTCGCGGCGGACGCAGAACATCGTGGTCGGCTTCGTGGTGATGCTGTTGGTCACCAGTTGCGCGGTGACCCCATTGCTCGTGCGGTCGCTCGAGCGGGCGATGGTGACTGCACGGGTCTCGGCCTTGCCACCCGCCGGCCGGCAGATCCAGTTGAGCAGCGGGCTCCTGCCCGCAGCTGGGCGCCCGACACCGCAGCAACTGCAGGACGCGCTTCCCGCCGCTTTGCAACGCCTTGGTCCGGCCCCGGTGCAGGAGGAACGCGTCGAAACCAGCGCCAGGAACGGCACCAACGTGATCCTCTCGGCGATGGTCGGATCGTGCCAGCATCTGCGACTCACCCAGGGCCGTTGCCCCAGCAAAGCTGGCGAGGTGATCCTGTCGCCGGAGGCGGCCCGATACCTCAACACTCGGGTCGGTGCCCGGGTCGCGGCACCAGGTCCGAACGGCGCCGACGTCACGCTGGTCGGCCTCTTCCAGCAGCCGGACACCGGCGGTTACTGGGCGGGGCAGAACGTGCACTCGGTGCAGCGGATCTCCGGGCGAGACGGTGTGCCGGTGCCGACGGTGTATGCGTTCACCGCGGGTGCGACCTTCCCGCGAGACGTGAACTCGCCGGCCACCTCCGAGAGTCGGCTCGCGGTCATGCTCGACCCGAGCAAGATGACCCCGACGTCGCTGCGACAGGCGGTCACCGGCATCGCCCAGCTCAACGCGTTGGCGGGCAGTGGGAAGCTGAACGCCACCGTGTTCGAGCCGATCACCCAGGTCAACTCGCAGGTGCATCACGACCTGGACCAGGTCGGCGTGATCGTCCCGCTGATGATGGTGCAGTTGCTGATCCTGTTGGCGATCATGCTGTGGTTGGTGCTGCGGTCGTATGTCGACCGGCGTCGTCCTGAGCTGGCGCTGGCCCGGATTCGCGGCCAGCAGGTGGACGGCGCGCGCCGGGGCGTCATCGCAGAGCTCGCGCTGCCGGTGATTGTCGGTGCGGTAGCCGGCGTGGTGCTGGCGTATGCCGCGGACTGGCTGGTGCGCGCGCTGTGGCTGCCGTCGGGCACGCCCGGCGGCTGGTCGGGCTGGGCGTTCGCGGCGGCCGGCGCCGGACTGCTCCTCGTCGCGGTCGAGGTATTGCTGTCGCTCCGTCCGGCGCTGCGGTCTCCGGTCACCGAGCTGATGCGCGCGGTTCCCGCGCGGGTCTCCGGGCTGCGGTTGCGCCCGTTCGAGCTGGTCGCTGCACTGCTGGCACTGGTGCTCGCGGTCCTGGTCGCGACAAAAAGCCTCAGCGGGGTGGTCGCGCTACTGTCCCCGTTGTTCGTGGCGATCGTCTTCGCGGTCGTCATCGCCGCAGTGCTGCCGGTGCTGGCGAGTCGGTGGATCAATCGCAGTCTGCGTCGCGGCGGCACCCGCAGCGCGCTTACCGCGGCTCAACTCGGGCGTCGGCCCGCGACCCGACTCGTGCTGGTCGCGTTGGTGGTGGCCTGCGCCATGACTGTCTTCACCGCCGACGTCGTGGCTCGGTCCTCGGCCAACCACGGTGACCGGGCGGCGGTCGAGACCGGTGCGGTCTCGCGGATCGATGCAAACAGCACGTCGATCCTGCCGCCAACCGCCTCCGTGCTGAAGGCGGTGAGCGAGGTCGACCCTTCGCACCGCACCTTCACCCCGGTCGTCGAGGTGCGCTCCCCGTCGCCGGACGGGCCGCTCACGATGGGCGTCATTCCGGACGACATGGCGCGCATTGCCGCCACTGGCGGGCAAGACCCGGTGCCCTGGGACAAGCTGAAATCTCAGGCCGGCGCGGCCGCGCCGGCGATCGTCGCCGGGTGGTCGACACCGAGCAACAGCAACGAATTCACCGCTCCGAGTCTCGGATTTACCGACGGCACCTATCGCACGGTCGCCACCGTGCCGTTCCTGCCTGAGGCACAGCAACATGGCTTCGTCACCGACCTCACTCGACTCATGCAGGGTGGCGACCGGACCGACAACGTGACCACTTCGGTGCTGGCGACCACCGATGACCCGGCGCAGCTTGGCCGAATGACCCAGGCACTCAAGGCGGTCGGTTACGACCAGATCGACGTGCGGACCGCGGCCCAACAGCGGCGCATCTACGACCAGTCCGCGTCGGGGTGGGGTTTGCAGCTCGGGCTCTTCGTGGCGCTCATTTCGACGCTGATCGGGGTGCTCGCTCTGGTCGCGGTTCTCGCCGCTTCGTCGCGCGAGCGGCGGGCCGACCTGCGCGCCCTGCGTGAGGCGGGCGTGCCGCAGAAGACCCTGCGTGGTGCGACGATCCTGGAGCAGGTGGTGCTCACCGTGAGCGGCGTCGCACTCGGTGCGATTGCAGGGATCATCGGCACGCACATCGCCGGGCCGCTGATCCCGTGGTTCGCTGAGCCGCCCGACTTCCCGGTGACCCAGACCAGTGTCGACTGGGCGGTGTCGGTCGGTGTCGTGGTCGCGTTGCTCGTGGCACTCGGGCTGGCCGGACTGATTGCCGGTCTGTTGGTGTCCCGCCGTGAGGGAGCAGCCGGCGCATGACCATGTATGACGAGGCATCCCTTGCCGCAGGCGTGGCAGCCGAGCGCGGGCTCCCGGTCCGGGTCACCGGTCTGGTGCACATCTACCGGGCCGACGGTCACGATGTCGCAGCGCTGTCCGGTGTCGACCTCACCGTGCCGTCCGGCGGCATGCTCGCGCTGCTCGGGCCATCCGGTGCCGGCAAGTCCACCCTGTTGTCGATCCTGGCGGGGCTGGTCCGTCCGAGCGCCGGGCACGTCTTCGTCGGTGCGGACGACCTGACTCGCCTGAGCGACGGCGAGGTCGACGCGTTGCGCGGCCAGCAAGTGGGACTCGTAATGCAGGGTGCATCACGAAACCTGTTGCCGTTCTTGAATGTTCGCCAGAACGTCGAGTATGCCCAACTCGCCGCACGAAGGTCCGGTCGGACCGATCTGCCGGACCCGACGGAGGTGCTCGAGCTGGTCGGTGTCGACGCAGACGACATGCAGCGACCGGTGGACCGGGTCAGTGCAGCGACCCGCCAATTGGTGGCGCTCGCCGCGGCAATCGCACCGGCACCAGGGCTGGTGCTCGCCGACGAGCCGACCAGTGCCCTGCCCTCCCATGACACCGAGCTCGTGGTCGACGCACTGCACCGGGTCAACGACAACCTCGGGACGACGGTCGTCGTCGTGACGCACGACGAGGCGCTCGCGTCGCGGATGGGGCGCACCCTCACGATTCGCGACGGTCGCGTCGGCTCGGAGGGGCGCGGCGGGGTCGAGCTCGCCGTCATCGGTCCGGACGGCTCGTTGCCGTTGCCTCCGCACGTGCTGGAGCAACTGCCGCCCGGCACTCTCGTGCGGGTCGACCCGGTCGACGAGGCCGACCCGGCGGCCGGGTGGACCGTGGTTCTGTGGCAGGAAGGGGACTAAGGCTGATGCTGCGGTTTGAGAATGTCGGCTTCACCTCGGCCGACGGGGAACGCGTGCTGGACGGCTTCGGGCTCGCGCTCGACCAAGGGCAGCTGGCCGTGGTGACCGGCGAGTCCGGTAGTGGCAAGACGCTGCTGATCCAGCTGGCCGCCGGCCGGGTCAAACCGGACACCGGACGCGTCGTGCTCGATGACGAACCGGTCGACTCAACCACGCGAGGTCGCGAAACCCCGGTGATCACACAGGGATTCGGACTCGCGGCGTCGATGACCGCCCGGGAGAACGTCATCGTGCCCGCGCTCGCCCATGGCCTCTCAGGTGGCGACGCTGAGGCGGCCGCGACCGCCCAGCTCGAGGCCGTCGGGCTCGGCGATCTGACCGACCATCTGATCGACGAACTGTCCGGCGGGCAGCAGCAGCGGGTGGCGATAGCCCGCGCCCTCGCAGTGCCCGGCCGCCTCGTGCTCGCCGACGAACCGACCAGCGCGCTCGACAAGGTCAACCGCACCCGGATGATCGACCTATTGCGTGCACGGGCGCGCGGCGGCGACATCGTGCTGATGACCAGCAACGACGCCGAGCTCGGTGAGATCGCCGACCAGCACGTCGATCTCAGCGCACTCGCCGACCAGCGGAAGGCTCACAGCTTCGGCGGCGTGGTGTAGATCGCTGCCATCCAGATGTCGACGAGCACGTCGAGCACCGCGTCGCGGGGGAGCGACGGCTCGGCGCCGGTGAGTGTGCCGTAGATCGCCCGCTCGTTCATCGCGTTGAGCGCGATCGCGATCTCGCGGGCCGGCCGCCCCGCTGGGGCAGCTCCGCGCGCCCGCTCCGCCTCGATGCCGGCGGTGGTGTTGTCGACCCAGAGAGTGGCCGCACGATCCCAGCCCTCACGCACCCGGTCGTTGCGGAACCTGGCGTCCGCGCACGCCAGCGCGACACCGCGTTGCGCGGTGAAGGTGTCGAGGTAGACCCCGAGCACATCCTGCCAGCCTTGCCGGACCGCATCCTCCGACGGCTCCAGCCCGGCAATGGCTTCTTCGCTGCGCTGCACCAGCCGATCCAGCAGCGCGAGCAGCACGTCGTCCTTGGACCCGAAGTAGAAGTAGAACGTCGGGCGCGAGATGCCGGCGCCGCTTGCCAGGTCATCGATCGAGATATCGGTGAACGGCACTGACTCCAGGAGTTTTTCGGTGGTTGCGAGGATCGCCGCCTCGCGCTCGTCGCCGCTCATCCGTGGAGAGCGCCGACCGCGCGCCGCCGTGGCCGGGGTGCCGGAGGACCGTTTCGCCATACGTTGAACATAGCAGTTATCGACACACTGTTGACTGACTCAACACAGTGTCGATAGCGTGATGGTATGACGAACCCGGAGCACTTCGACGTTGTGATCGTCGGTGCCGGCTTGTCCGGCATCGGCGCCGCGAGCACGCTGCGGCGCGACCACCCCGACAAGTCCCTGCTGATCCTGGAGCGCCGCGAGCGGATGGGTGGCACGTGGGACCTGTTCCGTTATCCCGGGGTGCGATCCGACTCCGACATGTACACCCTCGGTTACCGCTTCCGGCCGTGGACCGACACCAAGTCACTCGCCGACGGCCCCTCCATTCGGCAGTACATCGTCGACACTGCGCGTGAGTACGGCGTCGACCAGCTGATCCGCTACGAGCAGCAACTGCTCTCGGCCGACTGGTCCTCGGGTGATCAGCAATGGACGCTGCGGCTGCGGACGCCGGACGGCGAACAGACCGTCACCTGCGGCCTGCTCTACATGTGCACCGGTTACTACAACTACGACGAGGGCTACACCCCGCAGTTCGCGGGCCGCGATGACTTCGGTGGCCGCATCGTGCACCCGCAGCATTGGCCGGAGGACCTCGACGTCAGCGGCAAGAAGGTCGTGGTCATCGGCAGCGGAGCCACCGCGGTCACGCTGGTGCCGCAACTGACCAAGGACGCCGAGCTGGTCACCATGCTGCAGCGGTCGCCGACGTATGTCGCGGCGGTCCCATCGGTCGACTCGATTGGCGACCGGCTGCAGCGGCGCAATGTTCCCACGCGCATCGCCTACCCGATCCTGCGCTGGAAGAACGTTGCCCGCGGCGTCGGCATCTACGAGTTCAGCCGGCGCCAGCCGCAGCGGATGCGAGCGCTGCTCGACCAGGGAGTCGCTCGCTTCTTCAAGAACAGCGAGTTCGACTACCGCACGCACTTCCGGCCCAGTTATGACCCGTGGGACCAGCGGTTGTGCGCGGTGCCCGGTGGCGACCTCTTCAAGGCGATCAAGCGCGGCAAGGCCGATGTCGTCACCGACCACATCGACCGCTTCGACGAGACCGGCATCGTGCTGAAGTCCGGGAAGCACCTGCCCGCAGACGTGATCGTCACCGCGACCGGGCTCAACCTGCAGCTGCTCGGCGGCGCCGGCCTCAGCGTTGACGGCAAGGAGGTCGAGGCGCCGATGCACTACGTCTACAAGGGAATGGCACTCAGCGGCGTCCCGAACTTCGTGATGACGATCGGCTACACGAACGCCTCGTGGACACTGAAGGCCGACCTGGTCGCGGAGTATGTGAGCCGGCTGCTTCGCCACCTCGACAAGCACGGCTACGCCGCGTTCGTCCCGCAGGTGCCGGCCGACGCCGCGGGCTGGAAGTCCGAGCCGCTGATCGACCTGCAGTCCGGTTACGTCACCCGCAGCGTGCACCTGTTGCCGCTGCAGGGTGAAGGATGGCCGTGGAAGCTGCGGCAGAACTACCCCTATGACCTGATGAAGCTGCGCCACGGTTCGCTGACCGACGGCGTGCGTTTCCTCACCCGCTCTACTGCGAAAACGTCTGAACGAGAGTTGGTTTCGGCATGAAGTCGTTGAAGGACAAGGTCGTCGTCATCACCGGTGCCGGGTCCGGCATCGGTCGGGCACTCGCGCTGCAAGCAGCCCGCGAGGGTGCGCGCCTCGCGATCAGCGACGTCGACGGCGAAGGGCTGGCCGAAACCGCCCGCCTCGCCGAGGCCGCCGGCGCGAAGGAGGTGCTGACCGACAAGGTCGACGTCGCCGACCGGGCGGCAATGGCCGGCTACGCCAAGCAGGTCGCCGAGCACTTCGGCACCGTCAACGTGGTGGTCAACAACGCCGGTGTCTCGCTGACCGGCACCTTCGACAAGCTGCCCTACGAAGACCTCGACTGGATCATGGGCATCAACTTCTGGGGCGTGGTGCACGGCAGCAAGGAGTTCCTGCCACATCTGGTCGCGTCCGGGGACGGCCACCTGATCAACATCTCCAGCCTCTTCGGTTTGCTGAGTATGCCGGGGCAATCGGCATACAACGCAGCGAAATACGCCGTGCGCGGCTTCAGCGAGTCGCTGCGCGAGGAGCTGCTGATCGCCAAGGCGCCGGTGGGTGTCACGGTCGTGCACCCCGGCGGCATCAAGACCGCGATTGCGCGCAACGCGCGGTATGCGGAGGGTGAGGACGGCGAGCGCACCGCGCGGATGTTCGACAAGAAGCTCGCCCGGACCACCCCTGAGAAGGCGGCCGAGGTCATCTTCGACGGGATGCGTGCGGGCAAGGCCCGCGTGCTGGTCGGCGGCGACGCGCACCTGCTGCACACGGTGGCGAAGGTGCTCGGTGCGCGCTACCAGGATCTGGTCGCCAAGCAGTACAAGAAGCTGGGCTCGCGCTAGATCGTCAGCCGCGCCCGAGCTGCTGTCGGGCGCGGCGGTAGAACGCGTAGGTCGCCTCCATCGCATCGGCGAAGGTCACCGACGGAGCGAGGCCCCGGGTCGAGGTCTTGAGGTGGTCCAACCGCTCCCGGTCGACCAGCACCTTGGCGAGGGTGTCGACCATGTCGTGCTGGTCGGTGACCAGCAAACCTTCGACGTCGCTGCGGATGAAGTCGGCCAGCCCGGTGTGCCGATAGCCGAGCACCGGGACACCGGCGCTGCGTGCCTCCAGGGCGGCGATCCCGAACGCCTCCTTACGGGAGGGCGCGATGAACAGATCTGATTCGTGGAGAAGGTTGCGGATCTGTTCGGGCGTGCGGTGCCCGAGCAGCGTGATCCAGTCGCCCAGGTCGAGCTCGTCGATCTGCTTCTGCAACTCGTCCCGCCTGGGGCCGGCGCCGACGATCGACACCGAAACCGGTGTGCCCGCAGCGACTTTCGCCTTGACTCGCGACATGATCTCGATGAACTCGTCGATCTGCTTGCGCTTCTTCAGCCGCCCGACGAGCACGATCCGGAAGTCCGGCACACCAGTCTGGTGCTGCGGTGCCTCGAGCGGCTTCCACCACTCGGTGTCGACCAGGTTGGGCACCACCGAGACGGTTCGCTCGCGCGGGTAGGTGCGTTTGATGTGCCCGGCGATCATGCTGCTCACACCGGAGTAGACCGGTCGCAGATGAGCGGGTCCGAAGAACACCCAGGTGACGAAGCGGTGCGCGACGGCGACCTTCCACCACACCGAGTGCACGGTGACTGCCACGGGTATGCCGCGCCGGTGCGCGGCCCGCGCGACATACACAGCGATGGGGGAGGCGACGGTGAAGTGCGCGTGCACCACGTCGACCGGCTCGCGGTCGAGCACCTTGGCGACCATCCGTGCGTTGAGGAACGGCAGCCCGATGGTGAGCCAGCGCACCCGGAGCCCGCGGTGCACGTCGAGCCCGTCGACGTCACCGTTGGGCGGTTTGTTGACCGCGGTGATCACCGAGACGTCGTGCCCGTCGGCGCGCTGGGCCTTGGCGAGCATCTCGACCTGGCGCTCGATGCCCCCGACATCCGGGGGGAAGGAGTCGGCGACGTGGACGATCCTCATACTGCGACTGCCGCGGCGTCGCGCGGGTGCAGCCGCACCGGCAGCGACTCCACGCCGTAGACGATCGACAGATCACGAAACTGCAGGCTCTCGGCGGGCACCGCGAGCTGCAGCTGCGGGAAGCGGTCGACCAGGCCGAGGAACGCCGCCCGCAGCTCCATGCGGGCGAGTTCGGCGCCGACGCAGCGGTGGAAGCCGTGCCCGAAGCCGAGGTGCGACGGCCGGTCAAGGGACGGGTCGACGGAGTCGGTGTGTGCGCCGAGGGCAGGGTCCCGGTTGGCTCCGGACAAGGAGACGATCACCACGTCTCCCTTGGCGATCTTCTTGCCGTAGAGCTCCAGGTCTGCCTTGGCGAAACGGGGGAACGAGATCTGCACCACCGACAGGTAACGCAGCAGCTCGGCCACCACGTCGTCGACCCGGTCGGCCTGGCCGGCGAGCGCGTAGTTCGCCGGATCGCGCAGCAGGGCCAGCGTGCCCAGCGACAGCATGCTCGCCGATGTCTCGTAGCCGCCGGTGAAGACGCCGTCGGCGAGGCCGCCGAGCTCCTCGTCGCTGACCTCGTCGCCGAGGTCGCGGATGATCTGGCCGATCAGGCCGTCGCCGGGTTCGGCGCGCTGGCGTCGTACGGCTTCCTCCAGGAACTTGCGCGACTCGGACATCGCGCCGAACACCCCGGCGCCGCCCTCGGCGATGTCGAAGCGGGCGTGCCCGAGTGCGCGGAACCGCTCGCGATCCTCCACCGGCAGCCCGAGCAGTTCACAGATCACCAGGAACGGGATCGGGAAGGCGAACTCCTGCACCAGGTCGACGACTTCGCCCGCTTCCTCCATCGCGTCCAGGCGCTCCTGCACGATGCGGTCGATGACCGGCCGCAGGTGCTGCAGTCGCCGCAGGGTGAACTCAGGGGTGAGGATCTTGCGCAGCCGGGTGTGCTCCGGCGGGTCGGTGAAACCGAGGCCACCGATCGTGACATCGGTGCCCATGCCGAGCATCGGGCGGATGTCGGTGCTGTAGCTGGTGGTGTCGGCAAGCACCGACTTGGCCTCGTCATACCCGCTCACCACCCAGACGTTGATGCCGAGCACCCGGCGCATCCGGTGGACCGGCTCCTTGGCGCGCATGTCGGCCAGCGCCGGCAGCGGGTCAAGGCCGTCACGGCGCAACGGCATGGTGAGCTTCTTGGGAAGCACGCCGAGGCCGGAGATGCCTGACGAGCGTCCGGCGGCGGTCGACAACAGCCGCTGACCGACCCATCGACGGATCGTGGCGGTGGCGTTCATGGGTGGCTCTCCTGGCTCAACGAGGCGGCGCAGTCTGCGGGGTCGAAGGCTCGTGAGATGGTCGGCGGCGGCATCCAACACCACCGGTATGACGTTCGCGGCCCCGATCCGACGAACACGGTTCACCCTTAAAGGTAACCGACCGGGACCGATGCATCGTGCACGGCACGCGCGGGCGCCGATGCGCTCCGGTTAATCTTTGCGTCGTGTTCAAGCTCCAGTTGTGTGCGCTCGGCGGTGCGACCCGGTGAGTCCGCAGGACGCCGAGCCGCAGGCCGGTGCCCGATTCGGGCACTACGAGCTGCGTGAGGTCATCGGCCGTGGCGGCATGGGACAGGTGGCACGGGCGACCGACACCCGCCTCGGCCGGGACGTCGCGCTGAAGGTGATGAACCTCGACGTCGCCAGCCATGCGGAGTACCGCGCCCGGTTCCAGCGCGAGGCGGAGATCGTTGCCCGGCTGACCGACCCGCACGTCATCCCGATCCACGGGTACGGCGAGATCGACGGCCGGCTCTATCTGGACATGCGGTTGGTAAAGGGTCGCAACCTTGCCCAACTGCTCGCGATGGGTCAGCTCGAGGTCTCCCGAGCGCTCGACATCCTGAGCCAGATCGCCGACGCGCTCGACTCCGCGCATCGCGCGGGCCTGGTGCACCGGGACGTCAAGCCGTCGAACATCCTGGTGGACCCGCGCGGATTCACCTACCTGGTCGACTTCGGCATCGCCGCCACCCCGGGCGACGGCGACATGACCGCGGAGGGCGAAGTCGTGGGCAGCGCGGCGTACATGGCGCCCGAGCGATTCGGCGAGCTGCCGCGTGCCGACGCCCGCAGTGACGTCTACTCGCTGGCGTGCGTGCTCTACCAGGCGCTGACCGGCAGCAAACCGTTCCCCGCTTCCGACACCGCCGCGGTCATCGCGGCCCACCTGCGCACCCCGCCGCCGTCGCTGCGGCGGTACCGCGCCGACCTGCCGCCCGCACTGGACCGCGTCCTCGCCTCAGGTATGGCGAAGCGTCCGGCCGACCGTCCGGCGACCGCGGGTGAGTTGCTGGCCGCCGCGAAGGCAGCGATGGTCCCGCCCCGCACTACTCCGGCCGCGCGACCGACGCCTCGGCCGGCGGAGCCGCCGAAGTCCTCGACCGCTCCGCCGCGTGCGGTGCGGATGCCGCAACCGGCCGGACCGACACCCACGCCCGCGGCGGCGCCCTCACCCACGCCGGCGCGCTGGCTGCTCTTCGGAGCGCTCGGCGTCGTGGTCTTCATCGTTGTGCTCGTCGCCCTCGTCCTGCGCTGACCGCGTCGGCAGCAGGCTCTGCCGCCATACATAGGTGCACAGACCGACGGTCACCGCGAGCAGCATCACGTTGCGGGCGATCAGCAGCCAGACCGACAGTGCCGAGGGCGGTGTCGCGATCATCGCGTTGTAGTGCACCGGGTAGAGCTGCTGGGTGGTCAGCCCGATCACCAGCACCGCGCCCATCAACACCCGCGGCGCGAGCACCCGCGGCCAGGTGGCCAGCACCAGCGCTGCCGGCGGCGCGATCCACAGCAGGTACTGCGGGCTGAACGTCTTGTCCGACACGATGATCAGGCAGATCACCGCCAGGCAGAGCCAGGCGGTCAGCTCGGGGCGGTCGTGCCGGACCCGGAAGCAGCGCCACCAGAGAAAGGCGACCACGCACACCGACAGGCCGATCATGCCGCCGGCCGCCGTCTGGGCAGCGGATGTCCATGGACCGTTGATCTCCCACGCGTTGTGGGCGTAGTCGATGCGCCACCGGTCCGGGCGCAGGAGTCGGTCGAGCATCAGCGGGGTGGCGACCAGGGATTCGACCTGCAGGCCGCGGTCGCGTTGCCAGGTCAGCGGCGACAGGGTGCGTTGGGCGCCGGCGATCACCAGTGAGAGGTCCACGAGCACGACGACGGTGAGCGCCGCGGCGGCGCACGACCGGCGCAGTTGGCGGCCGCGGGTGGCGAGCAAGGGCACCAGCACGATCGGCCACAGTTTGAAGGCGAACCCGAGTGCGGCGCAGATCCCGGCCCGCACCGGTGCGCGGGCCGACAACCCGATCGCGAGTGCGGCGAAGATGCCGGGCAGCAGGTCGAAGCGGAAGATCACCAACGGCCCGAGGCACAGGCCGAAGCCGATCCAGGCGAAGGCGCCGAGGTAGTCGCGCGACCGGGCACCGATGCGCACCAGGTAGGCGGTGAAGAGCAGGTCGAGGACCAGCATCGTGCCCACGAACAGCTGCCGGAAGCGGTCGCCGTCGTCGCCCGCGATCAGGTGCATCGGCCACATCAGCCCGACCACCGGGGTGGGGTATTCGGTGAGCATCGAGCCGATGTCGTGCTGCTGCAGCACGTCGCTGAAATAGCCGATGTCCCCGTCGATGTCGGTTTCGCGCCGGTGAATGAGCAGCATCGCGCATCGGCTGGCCAACCACAGCGCGGCGATCAGCAGCACCATCCGCAGCTGCCCCGCGTCGCGTGATCGCGCCTGCATGCGTGCCCCCATGCCGGGCAACCTTAATCGGGGGAGACCGACTAGCCTGACCTGGCCGCAATACTGCCCGCAATACTGCCCGCACCCGTCGAAGGAGAACGCCCTTGCCCGCCGAGCACGACTCGACCACCGCCACACCTGCGCGGGTCGACGCGCCGACGACCGGCACCGAGCTGTTCGGCGACGATCGTCGGATCGTGGCGATGAAGGTCGACGGTGAGCTGCAGGATCTCTTCCGCGAGGTGCCCGCCGGCGCCAGCGTCGAGCCGGTGCCGGTCGACTCCCCGGACGGCCTCAATGTGTTGCGCCACTCGACCGCGCACGTGCTCGCCCAAGCCGTGCAGCAGGTCAACCCGGACGCCAAGCTCGGGATCGGCCCGCCGATCACCGATGGTTTCTACTACGACTTCGACGTCGAGACGCCGTTTACCCCCGAGGACCTCAAGGCCCTCGAGAAGGCGATGCAGAAGATCATCAACGAGGGGCAGGCCTTCCATCGGCGGGAGATCTCCGACGACGATGCCCGCACCGAACTCGCCTCGGAGCCCTACAAACTCGAGCTCATCGGGTTGAAGTCGAAGGCGGGAGAGGCCGCAGAGGGCGCCGACGCGGAGGTCGGCGAGGGCGGCCTCACCATCTACGACAACGTGCGTCGTGACGGCTCCGTCGCCTGGGGCGACCTGTGCCGCGGGCCGCATCTGCCGTCGACCAAGCTGATCGGCAACGCGTTCAAGGTGATGCGCTCGGCCGCGGCCTACTGGCGCGGCTCGGAGAAGAACCCGCAGCTGCAGCGGATCTACGGCACCGCGTGGCCGAGCAAGGACGAGTTGAAGGCCTACCTCGACCGGCTGGCCGAGGCCGAGAAGCGCGACCACCGCAAGCTGGGCGCCGAACTCGACCTGTTCAGCTTCCCCGAGGAGCTCGGGTCGGGCCTGCCGGTCTTCCACCCCAAGGGCGGGGTGATCAAGCGGGAGATGGAGGACTACGTCCGCCGCCGGCACATCGAGGAGGGCTTCCAGTATGTCGGCACCCCGCACATCTCCAAGGACGGCCTCTTCCACACCAGCGGCCACCTGCCCTACTACGCCGAGACGATGTTCCCGGGCATGGAACTGGAGGGTGCGCAGTATCGCCTCAAGGCGATGAACTGCCCGATGCACAACCTGATCTACTCCTCGCGCGGCCGCTCCTATCGCGAACTGCCTTTGCGATTCTTCGAATTCGGCTCGGTCTACCGCTACGAGAAGTCGGGTGTCGTGCACGGCCTCACCCGCGTGCGCGGTATGACGCAGGACGACTCGCACTCCTACGTCACCGCCGAGCAGGCGCCCGGCGAGATCCGGCACCTGCTGGGCTTCGTGCTGTCGCTGTTGCGCGACTTCGGCCTCGACGACTTCTACCTGGAGCTGTCGACCCGCGACACCGAGGGCGACAAGAAAGACAAGTTCATCGGCACCGACGAGCAGTGGGAGACCGCGACCGCGATCCTGGAGCAGGTCGCGACCGAGTCCGGCCTGGAGCTGGTGCCCGACCCGGGCGGTGCGGCGTTCTACGGGCCGAAGATCTCGGTGCAGGCGCGCGACGCGATCGGCCGCACCTGGCAGATGTCGACCATCCAGTACGACTTCAACCAGCCGCACCGTTTCGGGCTGGAGTTCCAGGCCTCGGACGGCAGCCGGCAGGAGCCGGTGATGATCCACTCGGCGAAGTTCGGCTCGATCGAGCGTTTCCTCGGTGTGCTGGTCGAGCACTACGCGGGCGCCTTCCCGCCCTGGCTGTCGCCGGTGCAGGTCCTCGGGGTGCCGGTCGCGGAGGAGTTTGCGCCATACCTGCAGGAAGTGTTGAACACCTTGCAGGAGAAGGGGATTCGCGTCGAGCTGGACGACTCCGACGATCGCTTCCCCAAGAAGATCCGCAACGCCAGCAAGTCCAAGGTGCCGTTCGTGCTGATCGCCGGCGACGAGGACCGGTCGGCCGGTGCGGTGTCGTTCCGCTACCGGGACGGCTCGCAGCGCAACGGTGTCCCGGTCGCCGAAGCGATCGAGGAGATCCAGGCCGCGATCGCCGACAAGCGGCAGGTCTGAGCCGGCGCGCCTCCGCAGGAACTCTCGCCGCGGCCGGAGAGTTGGACCGGATGCAGCCCCCACCGGACTCGAGGCCCTTGGGGGCTGCACCAGGTCTGGGCGGGGGAGTCAGCGCCGGCGGGCGATCGCCGCGGACGCGATGCCGGCAGCGAGCACGATCCCGCCGAGCAACGCCTCCTGGCCGACGTCCGCACCGGAGCCGTTGCCACGAGTGAGCAACGCCAGGTCGAACGCGGCGTGCACGACCCCGGCCACCCAGACGTAGCCGGTGCGAAGTCGTGCTGCGAAGGCTGCCATCAGCAGCGATAGCCCGATGGTCGAGGCGAGAAACGCTGCGGCGTAACCGAATCCGCTCGTGACCGCCTGCACGTGCCAGACGCCCCAGATCAGACCGGTGACCACGGCGCCGGTCCACCAGCCGGTCCGGTCCTGCAGCAGGGGCTGTAACCAGCCGCGCCAACCGACCTCCTCACCGAACGAACCGACGACGATCCAGGCGGATGCTGCGACCAGCCCGCCGGCCGACAGCTCGAGCGGCACGGCGAACGAGTCGGTCATGCCGGTGGCGTGCATCAACCCGGCCCAACCGAGCGCAACAGCAGCGCTGGTCAGCCCGGCGGTGAAGGACCGCACGAGCAGTCCCGGGGCGTTGGCGAAGTAGTCGCGGACCCGGGTGTTGCCGGCATGCACCCGGCGCAGGCCGATCGCGAGCACGCCGATGGCCGGAGCGAACTGCACCCATTGCGCCGGGCCGTCGGTGCCGGCACCGAGGACGGACCCCGCGAACTCCTGCAGTGCGATCAGACCGCCCGAGGCGATGAGTGTGACGAGGGCGAAGATCGGGACGTCGCGCCAAGGCGACGCCTTGGCGGGCGTGGTCGATGTCGTGGTGGCGGTCGGATCGGCGTGCGTCGTCATACCGAAAACGCTATGAATCAACGCGATTCGGGACGATCCGGTGCACCGGTGAGGTCATGGTCGGGCTGGCCCGACAGGTGGGTGACGCAGGCGGTCGGGAGGCCGGGTTGCCGGTGCAGACGGTGCAACACCTGCGCGGGGATCAGCCGCCGCTGGTGTAGTAGGTGATGTCCCAGTGGTTGCCCTCGTCGCAGTAGAGGTTGCCGGAGGCGGCCTTCCACTGCGGGTAGCCGTCACCGCGCAGGCCGATGTAGGTGAACGAGTTCTTGATGTAGCTGTTGATGCAGGAGTTCTTGGAGATGTCGGCCTTGTAGCCGTTGTAGTGGCTGTAGGTGCCCGAGGCGTGGCCGACCTCGGTGCCGCCGGTGACGTTGATGGCGCAACCGCTCGCCCGCTTCAGGGTGATCAGGCCACTGACCGTGGTCTGGTTGATCTGCTCGAACGAGGTGCAGCTGGAGTTGCTGCGGGTCGTGCAGCCACCGCTGGACGACCAGGTGACGCCGGCCGATCGCAGCTGCGAGGCTGCCGACGACTGACTGAGTTTGGTGACGGCGGCAGCGGGGCCGGCCGAGACCGCGAGGGTCGCCGCGGCGATGCCGGCGACTGCCGATGCTTGCAGGATTCGTGTGCGCATGCTCGGGATTCAAGCAGTGTCAAGGTAAACCTCGGGTCGCGTGCAGGCCAGGATTGGGCAAAAATTTCCGGTGTGCGCCGGCAAGGGCGCCGTGATCAGCGCGGGCCGCTGATGTTCATCAGCCAGTTGACGCCGAACTTATCGATCAGCATCCCGAACTCGTCGCCCCACGCCTGCTTCGACAGCGGCACCAGCACCTGGGCGTGGTCGGTCAGCTTCTCCCAGTAGCCGCGCAGCTCGTCGGCGCTGTCGCCGGACAGACTGATGCCGCCGTTGGGCATCGGCTGCATCGCCTGCGGCACGTCGGAGGCCATGAGCGTGAAGCCGGCCGGTGTCTCCAGCTGCGAGTGCATGATCTTGTTCGCGTCGACCGGGTCGATCTTCTCGTCGTTCGGGTTGACCTGCTCGAAGGTCATCGCGGACACCTCCCCGCCGAAGACCGACTGGTAGAAGTTCATCGCCTCGCGGGCCTGGCCGGTGAAGTTGAGGTAGGGGTTGAGGACTGCGGTCACGGGTCTGCTCCTTCGCTGGATGGTCGTATGGCGAGGGTCTTTCGCCATACGACCCACCGAACCATGGAAAACTCCCGCACGTGAGCCAAGTGGACCGGATCCGGATCGAACGCGCGCGCCCGAGGCGGGATGACGCGTTCGCGCTCGCCGCGATGACGTTGCGCTGGGACCTGGCCGGCGGCGCCCCGAACCGGCCGGGTTTCCTCGACGAGTTCGCCGATGCGTGGCTGGATGCCGCGCCGAGCAGGCCCGCGTGGATCGCCCGGCGACCGGACGGCAATCCGGTCGGCTTCGCGATCGGCGCGCTCGTCACCAGCCTGCCGAGCCTGCGCCGGCCGGCCGGCGGGTGGCTGCACCTCAGCAGTCTCTACGTCGACCCGGACCTGCGCGGTCAGGGCCTCGGGCAACGCATCATGGACGAGATCGTCGGCTTCGCCAAGGAGCAGTCCCTCTCCCGCGTGCAGCTGAACGCCACCGACGAGGCGCGTGCCTTCTACCGCCGGGCCGGGTTCGGCGGCCCGCAGGACACGCTGATGCAGCTCGTCCTGTCCGGCCGCCTGCCGACCACCTGACCGGTTACTCGACCGGTTCGATGACGAAGACCGGGATCTGCCGGTCGGTCTTGGTCTGGTACTCCGCGTAGGGCGGGTATGCCGCGACCGCACGCTTCCACCACTCGTCCCGCTCGGCGCCGGTGATCTCGCGCGCCACCCCGTCGTGCTTGCTCGTGCCGTCCTGAACCTCAACCTCAGGGTGAGCCACGATGTTGTAGAACCAGGCCGGGTTCTCCGGCGCCCCGCCCTTGGAGGCGACGGCGGCATACGTCCCGTCGTGCTCGACCCGCATCAGCGGCACCCGGCGCAGCTTTCCGCTCTTGGCGCCCCGCATGGTGAAGACGACGACCGGCATACCCATCACGTCGACCGACTCGGTGGTGCCGGTCTCATCGATCTTCGCGAGCTGGTTGGCGACCCAGCCGGTCTTCTCGTCTGCGTACTCGCCCTGCAGCGGCATGTCGACTCCTTGTCGTCGGTTGGGGTAACTGCCCGTGGTGGCACCAGCCTACGATCGAGTCCATGTCGTCAACGATCGAGCCGGAGACCGAATTCGCGCGCGTGCCCGACGGGTTCGAGCGACTGTGGACTCCGCACCGGATGGCCTACATCCAGACCGAGAAGCCCGATCAGGACGACGACGTCGCCTGTCCGTTCTGCGCCGCCCAGACCAAGAGCGACGAGGAAGCGCTCATCGTGCACCGGGGGCAGACGTGTTTCGTCATCCTCAACCTCTTCCCCTACAACCCGGGCCACCTGTTGGTCTGTCCCGACCGGCACGTGCCGGGATACCTCGACCTCACCGACGAGGAGACCGCCGAGTTCACCCTGCTCACCAAGCAGGCGATGCGCGCCATCACCGCCGCGGCCGCGCCGCATGGCTTCAACCTCGGCATGAACCAGGGCGAGGTCGCCGGCGCGGGGGTCGCGGCGCACCTGCACCAGCACGTCGTGCCGCGCTGGGGCGGCGACGCCAACTTCCTGCCGATCGTCGCGCAGACCAAGGCGCTTCCCGAGCTGCTCGCCGACACCAGGGCGCGGCTCGCCGACGCCTGGCGGCAGGACTGACCACCCGCGCCAAGTAATCTGAGCGCCGATGCTCAACCGATATGCGCGGGCCGCGATGGCCAAGATCATGACCCCGGTGGCGCGCTTGTTCCTCCGCCTCGGGATCAGCCCCGACGTCGTCACCATCGTCGGCACCCTCGGCGTCTGCGCGGGGGCGCTCGCGTTCTACCCGCGCGGTGAGTTCTTCTGGGGCACGGTCGTCATCACCTGCTTCATCTTCTCCGACACCCTCGACGGCAACATGGCCCGCCTGTCCGGGCGGTCAAGCGTGTGGGGCGCCTACCTCGACTCGACCCTGGACCGCGTGGCGGACGCGGCGATCTTCGGCGCGCTCGTGCTCTGGTATGCCGGGGACGGGCAGAACCTCACGATGGCCGGGCTCGCGCTCGCCTGCCTCATCCTCGGGATGGTCGTGTCCTACTCCAAGGCGCGCGCCGAGGGCCTCGGTATGACGGCCAACGTCGGCATCGCCGAGCGCTCCGAGCGACTGGTCGCGGTGCTCGTCACGACCGGACTGGTCGGCATCCCGTGGCTGCACCTGCCCACCGCCGTGCTCGGCGTGGTGCTCGCACTGCTCGCGGTCTTCAGCTTCATCACCGTGCTGCAACGGATGCTCACCGTGCGGCGGCAGGCGCTGGACGCCGCGAAGTGACCCCGCGCGAGCGCGCGGAGACGCTGGCCTACCGGGCCGGTTGGTCGCTGGTGCAGCGGCTGCCCGCGCGGGCGGCATACGGATTGTTCGACAAGGTCGCCGTGCAGCTGCACCGGCGCGGCGGCAGGTCGGTCGAGCAGCTGCGCAGCAACTACGCGCGAGTGCGTCCGGAGCTGTCCGCGAGCGAGCTCGACGCGCTGGTGCTCGCCGGACTGAAGTCCTACCTGCGCTACTGGTGCGACGCGTTCCGGTTGCCGCGCCAGACCCCGCAGAGCCTCGATCACGGCATCCGGCTCACCGGGTATGACGAGCAGGCGCGCGCGATCGTCGAGCGTGGCGAGCCGCTGGTGCTCTTCCTCGGGCACCTGGGCAACTGGGACCACTGCGGGGCCTGGGCGACCTATCACTTCGCGCCGGTGACGACGGTGGCGGAGCGGTTGAAGCCGGAGTCGGTCTTTGACGAGTTCGTCGCGTTCCGCGAGTCGCTGGGCATGCGGATCCTGCCGCTGACCGGTGGGCCGGACGTCTATCCGCAACTGCGGGAAGCGATTTCGCGCGGTGGATTCGTGCCGCTGCTGTCCGACCGGGATCTGACCTCCCGCGGGGTCGCGGTCACCTTGTGCGGGCACCCCGCGCGTGCCGCGGTCGGCCCGGCGCGACTGGCGCTGGAGACCGGGGCGGCGCTCTTTCCTCTGGCCGTCACCTACGAAAAGGTGCCCGGCCGGGTGGAGCACCGGGTGGTCGCCCGGTTCGGGGCGCGAGTCCTGCCGCCCGCGGCCGGTAGCGACGCCGAGAAGGTGCGTCGTATGACGCAGAGTTGCGTCGACGACCTGGGGGAGACGATCCGGGAGCACACGCAGGACTGGCACATGATGCAGCGCGTCTTTACCGGGGACGCCGCGCGATGAGGATCGGCATCGTCAACCCCTACGCGCTCGACGTGCCGGGCGGGGTGCAGTTGCACGTGCGCGACCTGGCGGAACACTTCATTGGGCAGGGCCATCACGTGCGGGTGCTCGCGCCGGCCGACGAGGACGCCGTGCTGCCCGACTACGTCGACCCGGCAGGCAAGGCGGTCCCCGTGCCCTACAACGGCTCGGTTGCCCGGCTGCTCTTCGGGCCGGTCACCGCGGCCCGGGTCGGGCGGTGGATCGACCGGGGCGAATTCGACGTGCTGCACGTGCACGAGCCGTTCTCGCCGAGTGTGTCGATGCTGGCGATGATGGCGGCCGAAGGGCCGGTGGTCGGCACCTTCCACTCCAGCACGATGCGCTCCCGGGTGCTGCTGACTTTCATGCCGCTGCTGGAGCCGCACCTGGAGAAGCTGAGCGGCCGCATCGCGGTCTCCCGTGAGGCGCTCGGCACGATCCAGCGTCACGAAGGTGCCGCCGATGCGGTGATCGTGCCGAACGGCGTCAACGTCGACCGCTTCGCGCAGGCGCCGGTCGCCGCGCAGTGGCAGGGCAATGAGGAGCGGCCGACGATCGCCTTCCTCGGCCGGTTGGAGGAGCCGCGCAAGGGGCTGGCGGTGCTGCTCGACGCGATGCCGCGGCTGCTCGCCGCCCGGCCCGGTCTGCGGCTGTTGGTCGCCGGGCCGGGCGATCCGGCCGAGGCGCTGCGTCATACCTCTGCGGAAGTGGTGGCCGCCTGCGAATTCCTAGGAATGGTAAGCGATTTGGACAAAGCGAGACTGCTGCGGTCGGTCGATGCGTATGTCGCGCCGAACATCGGAGGGGAGAGCTTCGGGATCATCCTGGTCGAGGCGATGAGCGCCGGTGCGCCGGTGATCGCCAGCGATCTGCCGTCGTTCCGCGACGTGCTCGACGGCGGTCCGGCCGGAGTGACGTTCCGCACCGGTGATGCGGCCGACCTCGCGGCAACGGTCCTTTCAGTCCTCGATGACCGGCAACGACGGGACGAACTCAGCGCGCTGGGCTCGGTGCGCGCTCGCGACTTCGACTGGTCACGGGTCGCGGCCGACGTGTTGGACGTCTACGAGACGTGTCGCGCGGCGCACCCGGAGCCGGTGCACACCGCGTCGACCAACCGGTCCCGACGGATGCTGCGAGGCCGCGGCTGATGCGGCTGTTCGCCTGGACGGCGTTTGTCGTCGCGGTGCTCGCGCTGCTGGCCTGGTACCTGTCCTACACCGCGGCGCGGCTGGATCGGCTGCACGCCCGGGTGGAGGGCTCGGTCGCCTCGCTGGACGCGCAGCTGGTGCGGCGGGCCGAGGTGGTGCGCGAGCTCGCCGGCGCCGGTGTGCTCGACCCGGCGAGCGCCCTGCTCCTGGCCGATGCCGCGGGCGCCTCCCTCGAGGCATCGGACGCGGCCGACCTGAAGGAGGAGGTCCGCGAGGATGGCATCGGCGTCGCGCGGACCGCCACCGAGTCGGCCCTCACCCAGACGCTGCGGGCCACGCTCACATCCGATGTCGTCGTCCAGCTGCGCGACGAGGAGGACGGGCTGCCCGAACTGCTCGACCTCCTGCGCTCGGCGGGGCAGCGGGTGGAGATCGCCCGGCGCTTCCACAACGAGGCGGTGCGGGAGGTGCGGCGCCTGCGGGCGCGCCCGCAGGTGCGTTTCCTCGGGCTTGCCGGGCACACCCACCTGCCGACGCCGGTGGAGTTCGACGACCGCTTGCCGGACGGGGTCTGAGGCGCACACCGCGACCGCACCCCTCGGCCAGAGTTGGCCATGACCGGATAATGCCAGAACGCGCACCGTGGCAGGTTGCTGCCGTCATACGGGCTTAGGCTGGGGTGCGCAGTAGGACCGAACGAGATGGAGTGCACCGTGACCGAGCTCGCCCAGCAAGCCGCCGAGACCGGCACCGCCCGCGTGAAGCGCGGGATGGCGGAAATGTTGAAGGGCGGCGTGATCATGGACGTCGTCACGCCCGAGCAGGCCAAGATCGCCGAGGACGCCGGTGCGGTCGCGGTCATGGCGCTCGAGCGAGTGCCGGCCGACATCCGCGCGCAGGGCGGTGTCTCCCGGATGAGCGACCCCGACATGATCGACGGCATCATCGAGGCCGTCTCGATCCCGGTGATGGCCAAGGCGCGCATCGGCCACTTCGTCGAGGCGCAGGTGCTGCAGAGCCTCGGCGTCGACTACATCGACGAGTCGGAGGTGCTGACCCCGGCCGACTACGCCAACCACATCGACAAGTGGGAGTTCACCGTGCCGTTCGTGTGCGGTGCGACCAACCTGGGCGAGGCGCTGCGCCGGATCACCGAGGGCGCGGCGATGATCCGCTCCAAGGGCGAGGCCGGCACCGGCGACGTCTCCAACGCCACGACCCACATGCGGCAGATCCGGCAGGAGCTGCGCCGACTGCAAAACCTGCCCGAGGACGAGTTGTATGTCGCGGCCAAGGAGCTGCAGGCGCCGTACGAACTGGTGCGCGAGGTCGCCGCGGCGGGCAAGCTGCCGGTCGTGCTCTTCACCGCCGGCGGCATCGCGACCCCGGCCGATGCGGCGATGATGATGCAGCTCGGCGCCGAGGGGGTCTTCGTCGGGTCGGGCATCTTCAAGTCGGGCAACCCGGCGCAGCGCGCCGAGGCAATCGTGAAGGCGACGACCTTCTACGACGACCCCGACGTGATCGCCAAGGTGTCCCGCGGGCTTGGCGAGGCGATGGTCGGGATCAACGTCGACGAGATCCCCGAGCCGCACCGGCTCGCCGAGCGCGGTTGGTGAGTTGGCGAGTTGGTGAGTCCGCTCGGCCCGCGACAAACTCACCGAAAAGGTGAGTGACGCGCCCGGCCGGGAGAAACTCACCGAAAAGGTGAGTGACGCGCCGCACGAACGTCGTTCCGACGGCGTGTCGGCCACCTTTTCGGTGAGTTTTGCGGGCGGCGGGACCGCGTGCTCACCTTGTCGGTGAGTTTTGCGGGCGGCGGGACCGCGTGCTCACCTTGTCGGTGAGTTTGGCGGACGGCGGGACCGCGTGCTCACCTTGTCGGTGGGTTTGGCGGGCGGCGGGACCGCGTGCTCACCTTGTCGGTGAGTTTCGCGGGGCGGCCCTACCTGACCAGGGGCGCCAGCGTCTCGCCGAGCAACTGCACGCGGCCCGGGATGTGACCGTTGGCAGGGGCATTCACCGTCACACCGTCGATGCCGGTGGCCAGCAGTTTCTCGTATGCCGCGGCGACCTCGTCCGGTGAGCCGACGATCGCCGAGCCGGGGCGGCTCGCCGCGCGCGGGTTGCGGGCGACGTAGTCCTCGAGATCGCGCTGTGCCTCCTCGTGGGTCGGCGCGATGCACGCGGTCGTTTGGTAGCTCACCGTGATCTGCGACCGGTCCCGGCGCAGCGCGTCGCAGTGGCCGGCCAGTGCATCGAGCTTGCGAGGTATGTCGTCGACCGCGCAGATGAGGTTGGACTCGTCGGCATATTGCGCCACCATCCGCAGCGTCTTGCGCTCGCCGGCGCCGCCGATCATCACCGGGATCGGCCGCAGCGGCGCGGGGGAGTTGAGCGCGTCCTTGACCTGGTAGTGCTTGCCGTCGAGCGTCGGCCGCTCGCCGCGCAGCATCGGCAGGATGATCTGCAACGCTTCTTCGAGCTTCTCGAACCGGTCGGTGAAGGTGCCGAATTCGTAGCCGAGAGAATCGTGCTCGAGCTCGAACCAGCCTGCGCCGATGCCGAGCTGAGCGCGGCCTCCGGACACCACGTCGAGCGCCGTGACCTCCTTGGCGAGCAGTGTCGGGTTGCGGTAGGTGTTGCCGGTGACCAGCGCCGACAGCCGCACCTTTTCGGTGTGCTGGGCGAGCGCCGACAGCAGCACGTAGCACTCGATCATCGGCTCGCCGGGCTCGCCGAGCACGGGCAGTTGGTAGAAGTGGTCCATCACCAGGACGGTGTCGAAGCCGCTGGAGTCGGCCTCTTTGGCCTGCTGCACGACCGTGGGGAAGAGGCGGTCGGCGGGAGTGTCGGGATAGCTGAAATTCGGGATCTGGTAACCGAGCTTCGTCATGCCGCTGACGTTACTCCTGCGTAAGTCGCGGCAGGATCATGAGGTGGATGGGCAAGTCCAGGTCGAGCTCGGGGTGCCAGGGTGCCTGGGTGGTGCCGATGATCTGCCAGCCGCGCTTCAGGTAGAGCTTGACCGGGGTTTCGTGAGCGGCGACGACGTCCAGCACCGGGTAGCCGTCGGCCTCGGCATACTCCGTCGCGGCGGCGAGCAGTCGCGACCCGACTCCGTGCCCGGCGAGCGTCAGGTCAGCGAACAGTGCTGAAATGCAACGGAGTTCGGAAATGTCGGCATGGTGCGCAGCCGCCCACGCGCGGCTGATCGGATCGTCTGACGCGGTGGTCACCGACGCGTGCCCGACGGGTCGTCCGTCGACTTCGGCGGTCCACGACTGCACCTCGGTGCTACGGCGCAGGAACGCGTCGGAGCCACCTGGGAACGGCCAGACGAACGGGTAGCGGGTGGTCGGCTGGTCGCGCTCGAGAAGCGCGCCGAGCGCCGGCAGGTCGGCGTCCTCACGTTGCCGGATGATGATGTCCACGGGCGCGAGCGTATCCGTGGTCATGCCGATGGCAGCTCGCCGACCTGGCGGACGATCACCGAGGCTGCTCGGGTTCATCCAATGCACTCGCACTCACTGCATCTTCGGTGGCGTCGAGGGCAGCCTGCTGCGCACCCCGAGCCGGTGCGATGTCCGTAGGTCCGGGTCCTTGCAGGCAGGCTGCGATGTCATCGCTCAACAAGGCCGCGAGCAGGTCGGGTGCCTTGCCGTAGACGCCCTCCGCCCACAGGCCGGTCGAACTTGCGTTCGCGATCGGCACGCCAACGCGCACGCAGATGCGGATGAGCAGGCTCTCGAGGTCAACCGTTCGCCAGCCCGCTCCCACGGCGGCTGCGTCCTCGATGTAGTTGCCCGGCTTCGCCTTCCAGCCGTTGCGCTCCATCAAGGTTGTGACCCGCGCGGCGTCGAACCCGACCGAGTCCGGATCACCGTTCTCGGCTGGTTTCACGTGGTAATAGCGCGGGTTGGCCTTGTTGCGCTGCACCACGTAGACGAAGCCGGAGACCAGCTCATCGCTTTCGTGGACGGGTCGTTCGTTGACCCACGTGGCCTCGTTCAAGTGACGAGTGACGCTGTCGGCCTTGCCGATGTAGACGACGTTGTCCTCGGGGTCGGTGTAGACGTAGATGCGTGCGGCATTCGGGTCGTCAGTCTCGGTCAGCGTGAAACCGACGCGTTGAGCCAGCGCGACCAGGTCGCGGGCGGTAAGGGTTGCGGGCATGGACGCCTCCGCGACGACTCGATGATCCGGGAACCCGACCATACTCGCGGCGCGCTGGCCGAGGATGCACTCGGCGCCGACTCGTGCTCAGCCGGTGAGGGGTCGCGCCTTGCGGCCGGTCAGCGGCGTGACCGGCCGGCGACCTGCCCGCGCGCGGTGGATGCGCCGGCCGGGCCCGTCGCGCAACAGCTCCCGCAGCCTCTCCTGGTCGTATGACGAGGGCTCCGTCGAAGCGACGAATCGGCGTACCAGACGCACGAATTCGTCCGGATGGTCGCGATGGGGGAAGTGTCCGCTGTCCGGCATGACCGTCACGTCCGCCCCCGGTGCGAGCGCTGCGACGTTGTGCGCATGCTGGGCCGGGATCACCTGATCGTCGGCGCCCCAGATGACCGCGAGCGGCATCTCCTCGGTGAGGTAGGCGCGGTCGGTCATCGTGACGATCTGGCCGTGCCAGTCGACGACCGCGCGCAGCACGTGGCGCACCGCGGCCCGCTGGTGGCTGTCCTTGAAGGAGTCGTAGATCGAGGCGATCTCGTCGATGTCGCGGGTGCCCGGCAGCCGGCAGGCGTGCGCGAGCCGGAGGGCGGCAGTGTTGAGGTGGCGAATTCCGGGCAGCGTCAGCGCGCCCATGACGTGGTGGAAGCCGGGCGTGGTCACCGACCGGATCACCGGGCTCACCTCGGGGCCGAGGCCGCCGGGCGCGACCAGCACGAGGCGTTCGGTCGACTCCGGGTATTGGTAGGCGAACTGCATCGCCACCCCGCCGCCGAAGCTGTGGCCTACGACCGTGACCCGGTCGATCTCCAGCACCGACAACAGATCTCGCATGCCGTTGGCGAAACCGCCCAGGCTGTAGTCGGCACGTGGCTTGGCCGACTGGCCGTGCCCGAGCAGATCCGGCGCGATCACCGTGTAGTCGCGGGCAAGCTGCCGGATGACCGAGTCCCACGTGTGGTGGTCGCAGGCGACGCCGTGCAGCAACAGCAACGCCGGCCCCGACCCGATCTTCACGTAGGCACGGCGATGCCCGTGCACGTCCGCGAAGCGGACCCGGGGCGAAACGGTCATAGTCGGGCATTCAATCACTTCGACTCGCCTCCAGCTACCGATTGGTAAGTCGCGTCGTCGAAGCGTCAGCGATGGGTCAGTACGCTCGCCGGGTGTCGTCCGACAAGCCTGCCCCAGCGCGCCTGACCCGCGAGGGGATCCTCGACGTCGCTGGGCGACTCGTCACCGCGGGTGGGGCAGAAGCCCTCAGCATGCGCAAGCTCGCCGGGGAGCTCGGGGTCTCGCCGATGGCGCTCTACCGCCACGTGCGGGACCGGGACGAGCTGCTCGTGGCGCTGCTCGACCGTGAGTTCGAGGCGGTGGTGTGGCCGCCTCTGCCGGCTCGGGGTGCCGAGCGTGCCGTGCAGGTCATGCTCATGCTGCATCGCGAATTGGCTTCTCGACCATGGGTTTTGGACGCGTTGACACGCGGGGACCTGATGGCCCCGAGTGCGGCTCGCGCAACCGACGACGTGCTGGGCTCCTTGCGGGCCGCGGGGTGCTCGCCGCAGACCGCCGCGATCCGGTATGCCGCTGCATGGCGACTGACGCTGGGCGCGCTGCTGGTGGACGCCCGGACCGCGTCGGCGGTCGCGGGTCTGACCCGCCCGACCGTGCAGGAGCAGGTGCGCCGCGACGCCGACCCGGCGAGGTTTCCGGCTCTTGTCGAGTGCGGTGCGGCGCTGCGGCAGCAGCGGCAGGACTTCGACATCGAGCACGCATTGCGGTTGATCCTGACAGCGCCACCGGAGTAGGTTTACGCGTACACAACGTGGGCGGAGGGGCGGGATGGGCGATCTGTCGATCTACGAGGCAGCCGGCGGCCGGGACGCGATGCTCCGGGTCGCCGCAGCGTGGCACGACCGCGCGATCGCCGACCCGGTGGTGTCGCACGCGTTTGACCGCGGGACGAAACCCGACCACGTCGAGCGACTCGCGGCATACCTCGTGGAGGCGCTCGGTGGCCCGGCGGACTACACGGGCCACTTCGGCGACCACGCGGACGTGGTGCGGTTGCACAGCGGCAACGGCGAACACGAGGAGCTGAACGTCCGCGCGATCGAGTGTTTCGCGGGCGCGCTGCACGACGCCGGCGTCGCCGCCAACATCGAGATCTACGACGCGATGCTGTCCTACTGGAGCTGGGCGACCTGGTATCCGATGTACGCCTATCACGAGTCGCCGGCCGATGTGCCGGCGAAGTTGCCCATGCCGCAATGGGATTGGGCTCAGACCGCCACCTTCCGGGAGCCGCAATGATCACGCCCTATCTCACCGTCAAGGACGCCCGCGCGGCGATCGACTGGTATCGCAACGCGTTCGGCGCACGGGTTTCGTTCGAGCCGATCGTGATGGAAGACGGCCGGATCGGTCACGTCGAAATGACCATCGGTGCGGACGGACGCTTCATGATGTCGGAGGAGTTCGACAGCGCCGGGGTCGCCGCGCCCGACCCGGGGCGGCACAACGCGGTGTCGATGCACGTCGACACGACCGCCGTCGACGTGGTGGTGCGACAGGCGGAATCGGTTGGGGCACAGATCGATCGGCGTCCGGAGGACACTCCGAATGGCCGGATCGCGGTGCTGCACGACCCGTTCGGCCACCGCTGGCTGTTCAACCAGGCGCCGGCCGATGCCGACCGGCCGGCCGCGCCCGCCCTGGCGCGCGACATCACCGCGAACCTGCCGGTGAGCTCACTCGACGGCGCGGACGACTTCTACGGCGACTTCCTCGGCCTCACCGATGAGGGCTTCAACCTCGGCTGGGTGGCGCGTCGCAGTGCACCGCAATCGGGTGCGCACGTGCAACTGGTGACCAAGGACGCGACGGCCCCGGTGGACTCCGCGATCTCGGTGCACGTGAGCGACGTCGACGCCGCGTATGCCGACGCGCAGCGCCGCGGCTACCGGATCGTGCACCCGCTCACCCACGAGGAGTGGGGCGTGCGCCGGTTCTTCGTGCAGGCGCCCGACGGCACCATCGTCAACGTGGTCGCCCACGCCGACTGAAAGGGGGCTCTCAGAGCCGCTCGCGCAACCAGGCGAAGTCGGCCTCGTGCTCCGCGGCGCCGCCGGGGGTCTCGCACACCACCGGCGCACCCGCATCGCGCACCACGGCGACCAGCTCGTCCGGATCGACTTGTCCCGCACCGAAATTGGCGTGCCGGTCGGCGCCTGAGTCGAACGCATCGCGGCTGTCGTTGGCGTGCACCAGGTCGATGCGGCCGGTGATCTCGTGCACCCGCTCGACCGCCTCCTTGAGCGGGATGCCGCCAGCCCACGCGTGGCAGGTGTCGAGGCAGAAACCGACCTGCTCGAAGCCGTCGGCGGCGCGGATGGCTCGCCATACCCCCTCGATGCGGTCCAGATGACGGGCCATCGCGTTGTCCCCGCCCGCGGTGTTCTCGATCAGCAGCGGGATCTTGAGGTCCGTCGCCTCGATCGCCTTGCGCCAGTTGTCGAAGCCCTTCTCCGGGTCGTCGGACTTGTTCACGTGGCCGCCGTGCACGATCAGCCCCTTCGCGCCGATCTGCGCCGCCGCATCCATGTGCTGCTGCAGCAGCTTGCGGCTCGGGATGCGGATCCGGTTGTTCAGCGTCGCGACGTTGATGATGTAGGGCGCGTGCACATAGAGATCGACGCCCGCGGCCTCGGCGTCGGCGCGCAACCCGTCGGCGCCCCCGGCATACGCGACCTCCGGACCCTTGTAGCCCTGCGGGTCGCCGAGGAAGAACTGCACGACCGTCGTATGGCGGGCCGCGGCCTCCGCCAGCGGATCGGTCTGGTCGACGTGCGCACCGATGGAGATCGTCATGCGAACCAGGGTAGGCAGCCGGTCGGACAGCGTTACCGTTGAGGACATGCCGAGCTCCCGGCCGACCGACGGCTTTGCCCCGCGCGACGTCGCGGAGGAAGCTCGAGCGGCCTTCCTCGAACACGGCGACCCCGCTGCGGTGCGGCCGGTCGTCTTCGAGTCGTGGGTGCGCTCGATGACCGACGGCCTCGACCCGGAGGCCGAGCTGGACCAGGAGCCGTTGGCCGGGGACGACCTGAGCGCGCTGCGCGAACGGCATCCGCTGGCCGAGTCGATGCCGCTGATCCGGTCGCTGCTCACCGAGAGCGCTGCCGAGGCGGGGCTGCTGGTCGCAGTCAGTGACGCAGCCGGCCGGCTGCTCTGGGTCGAGGGTGATGAGTCACTGCGCGCCCGGGCCGAGGGCATGCGCTTCCTGCCAGGCGCCGACTGGGCCGAGCGGGTGGTCGGCACCAATGCACCGGGTACGGCGCTCGCGACCGATCGGCCGGTGCGCATCCGGGGCGCCGAACATCTCGCCCGGCAGGTGACCCCGTGGAGCTGCTCGGCCGCGCCCATCCACGACCCCGACACCGGGGCGATGCTCGGTGCCCTGGACCTGACCGGCGGCGACGTCGCGGCCGGCCCCCAGAGCCTCGCGCTGGTCAGCGCGACGGTCGCGGCGGTCGAGGCGCAGCTGCGGTTGCAACGACTGAGCAGTGGGCTTGCCGTCCCGCAGGACCTGCACCGGCCGGTGCCGCACCGGCTGACCGTCCTCGGTGCGGGGCACGCGACGCTGGCCAGCGGCGACAGCGTGCGGCGCTTCGGGCTGCGGCACAGTGAGCTGCTGCTCCTGCTCGCCGAGACGTCCGGCGGCCTGACCGCCGATCAATTGGCGATCGGGCTGAGCGACGACGACCGGCCGTCGGTGACACTGCGCGCGGAGATCTCGCGGCTGCGCGGCCTGCTGCCGCCCGGGCTGCTCGCGTCTCGGCCCTACCGTTTCTCGGGGGCACTGCGCACTGACGTGCAGGAGGTGCGCGACTGCCTCGATCGCGGTGACGTGGCGGCAGCGGTGAGCCGCTATCGCGGTGCGGTGCTGCCGGACTCGGAGGCCCCTGGCGTCATACAGCTGCGGGATCAGTTGCACGCGAGGATGCGCAATTCGGTGCTGGCACACGGGGATTCGGACCTGCTGCTGCGGTTCGCCGACACCGCATTCGGCCGGGACGACCTGCAGTTGTGGGAGGCCGCCGAGCTGCTGATGGCACCCGGGTCGCCGCGGCAGGAGTCGGTCAGCGAGCGGGTGCGAGGCCTGCGCGGCGGATAGCGCGGCAATGTGATCTACGCAACGTTCGTGCAACGTAGGGCGACTTAACGTCGGAGGATGCCGGCTGGCGATGCCGGCGGAGACGACCTTCATGGAGGACTTCGACATGGCCGTTTACGCACGTCCTGGCGAGCAGGGCAGCCCGACCGTCTACAAGCCGCGATACGACAACTGGATCGGTGGCGAATGGGTGCCGCCGGTGTCCGGCAAGTACTTCGAAAACCCGTCGCCGGTGACCGGGCAGGTCTTCACCGAGGTTGCCCAGTCGACCGCCGAGGACGTCGAGAAGGCGCTCGATGCCGCGGAGGCCGCCGCTCCTGCATGGGGCAAGACGTCGGTCACCGAGCGGTCCAACATCCTGTTGCAGATCGCCGACCGGATCGAGCAGAACCTCGAGATGCTCGCGGTCGGGGAGACCTGGGACAACGGCAAGCCGGTGCGTGAGACGCTCGCCGCCGACCTGCCTCTCGCCGTCGACCACTTCCGCTACTTCGCCGGCGCGATCCGGGCCCAGGAAGGACACATCAGCCAGATCGACGAGGACACCGTCGCCTACCACTTCCACGAGCCGCTGGGCGTCGTCGGGCAGATCATCCCGTGGAACTTCCCGCTGCTGATGGCCACCTGGAAGCTCGCCCCGGCCCTCGCCGCGGGCAACGCGGTCGTGCTCAAGCCCGCCGAGCAGAGCCCGGCCTCGATCATGTTGCTGGTCGAGCTGATCGCCGACCTGCTGCCGCCGGGCGTGCTCAACGTCGTCAACGGGTTCGGCGCCGAGGCCGGCAAACCACTCGCGTCGTCCCCGCGGATCCGCAAGATCGCCTTCACCGGCGAGACGACGACAGGGCGGCTGATCATGCAGTACGCCAGCGAAAACCTCATCCCAGTCACGCTCGAACTCGGTGGCAAGAGCCCGAACATCTTCTTCGATGACGTTGCGCAGGAGCAGGATTCGTTCTACGACAAGGCGCTCGAAGGTTTCGCGATGTTCGCTCTGAACCAGGGCGAGGTGTGCACCTGCCCGAGCCGCGCCCTGATCCAGAAGGACATCTTCGAGCCGTTCCTCGCCGCCGGCACCGACCGGGTCAAGGCGATCGTGCAGGGCAACCCGCTCGACACCGAGACAATGGTCGGTGCACAGGCCAGCAACGACCAGCTGGAGAAGATCCTGTCCTACATCGACATCGGCACCAAGGAGGGCGCTCGCATCATCACCGGCGGTGAGCGGGTCGACCTCGGCGGCGACCTGTCGGGTGGTTACTACGTCGCGCCGACGATCTTCCAGGGCAACAACAAGATGCGCATCTTCCAGGAGGAGATCTTCGGCCCGGTCGTGTCGGTGACCGAGTTCGACGACTTCGACGACGCGCTGTCGATCGCCAACGACACCCTCTACGGGCTCGGGGCGGGAGTCTGGTCCCGCGACATCAACACCGCCTACCGAGCCGGCCGCGGCATACAGGCCGGTCGGGTGTGGACCAACTGTTACCACCAGTACCCGGCGCACGCCGCGTTCGGCGGCTACAAGTCCTCGGGCATCGGCCGGGAGAACCACGCGATGATGCTCGACCACTACCAGCAGACCAAGAACCTGCTGGTGTCCTACTCGCAGAACAAGCTCGGCTTCTTCTGATGGATGACGCACCCACGACGGCCGCCGGCGACAGCGATGTCGCCGGCGGCGTCGCCATGACCGACGACGCCGCGGCGATGCTGCGCCGGCTGATCGGGGAGCACGGGCCGTTGATGTTTCACCAGTCCGGTGGTTGCTGCGACGGCTCGGCGCCGATGTGTTACCCGCAGGGCGATTTCAAGGTCGGCAGCCGCGACGTGCACCTGGGCGACCTGGACCCCGGTGACGGCGCCGCGGTCGTGCCGGTCTACATCTCCGGAGAGCAATACCAGGTATGGCGACACACCCGGCTCACGATCGACCTGGTGCCCGGCCGCGGCTCCGGTTTCTCGGTGGAGGCACCGACCGGCTACCGGTTCCTCACCCGTTCGGACGTCTGCGCGCCCTGACTGACCCCGCCGATCCGGACTTGCCCTCCGGTTCTTGCATTGCAGGCGTAGCGTGGTAGGCGTGAGCGTTTCGAAGACTTCGACACCTGCACCCACGATCACCACCCTCGGCGAACTGCGCGCCTCCGGCCATCGCCAGCGCGGCGTCCGCGCCGAGATCCGGGAGAACCTGCTCGCCGCACTCGCCGCCGGGCGGGACCCGTGGCCCGGCATCCAGGGCTTCGAGAGCACGGTGCTCCCGCAACTCGAGCGTGCGCTGCTGGCCGGCCACGACGTCGTCCTGCTCGGCGAACGCGGTCAGGGCAAGACCCGCCTGCTGCGCACCATCGTCGGCCTGCTCGACGAGTGGACCCCGGTCATCGCCGGGTCCGAACTCGGCGAACACCCCTACGAACCCATCACTCCCGCGTCGCAGCGCCGCGCGGCCGAGCTCGGCGATGACCTGCCGATCGCCTGGCGGCACCGCGACGAGCGGTATGCCGAGAAGCTCGCCACCCCCGACACCTCGGTCGGCGACCTGGTCGGCGACGTCGACCCGATGAAGGTCGCCGAGGGCCGCAGCCTGGGTGATCCCGAGACGATCCACTTCGGGCTGATCCCGCGGGCCCACCGCGGCATCGTGGCCATCAACGAACTGCCCGACCTCGCCGAACGCATCCAGGTCGCGATGCTCAACGTGATGGAGGAGCGCGACATCCAGGTGCGCGGCTACACGCTGCGGCTGCCGTTGGACGTGCTCGTGCTGGCCAGCGCCAACCCGGAGGATTACACCAACCGCGGGCGGATCATCACCCCGCTGAAGGACCGCTTCGGCGCGCAGGTGCGCACCCACTACCCGCTGGAGGTGGAAGGCGAGGTGGCCGTCGTCGAGCAAGAGGCGTCGCTGGAGGCGAATGTCCCGTCATACCTGCTGGAGATCCTGGCGCGCTTCACCCGCGGGCTGCGCGAGTCCAACGCGGTCGACCAACGTTCAGGCGTGTCAGCGCGATTCGCGATCGCGGCCGCTGAGACGGTCGCCGCCGCGGCGCTGCACCGGGCGACCGTACAGGGTGAGGACGAGGCGGTCGCACGCGTCATCGACCTCGAGACCGCCGTCGACGTGCTCGCCGGCAAGGTGGAGTTCGAGTCCGGTCACGAGGGGCGCGAGCAGCCGATCCTGGAGCACCTGCTGCGCACGGCCACCGCCGAGACCGCGCGTCACCGTCTGCAGGGCATCGATCTCGGACTGCTCGTGCAGGCGCTCGAGAGCGGCGCCCAGGTGACCACCGGCGAGCAGGTGACTGCCGGTGACCTGTTGCAGGAGCTGCCGGTGCTCGGCGAGTCCGAACTGTATGACGACATCGCCGACCGGCTCGAGGCGTCGACGCCGGGGGAGCGCGCGGCGGCGGTCGAACTCGCCCTCGAAGGTCTCTACCTGGCGCGCAAGGTCAGCAAGGAAACCGACGACGAGGGCAACGCGACATACGGAGAGAGCTGAGGCGAAAAGCCGTGGCACGTAAGCAAACCCACCGCTCCCGCTATGGGCGGTATGCCGGGGGCCCCGACCCGCTGGCGCCTCCGGTCGACCTCGCCGAGGCACTCGACGCCATCGGCGAGGACGTGATGGCCGGCTACAGCCCGGAGCACGCGATGCAGGAGTTCCTGCGACGCGGTGGCCGGCAGCAGCAAGGGCTGGACGACCTGGCCCGGCAGGTTGCCGACAAGCGGCGTGAGCTGCTCGCCAAGCACAACCTGGACGGCACCTTCGCCGACATCCGCAAGCTGCTCGACGAAGCCGTGCTTGCCGAACGCAAGCAGCTGGCAAGGGATCTCGACGACGACGCCCGGTTTGCGGAGATGCGCATCGAGAACCTCCCGCCCTCGACCGCGGCCGCTGTCAACGAACTGTCCGACTACCCGTTCCGCAGCAGCGAGGCCCGGGAGAAGTACGAGCAGATCAAGGACCTGCTCGGCCGGGAGATGCTCGACCAGCGGTTTGCCGGGATGAAGCAGGCACTCGAAGGAGCGACCGACGAGGACCGGGCGCGCATCGGCGAGATGCTGAGCGACCTCAACGACCTGCTGGAGTCGCACGCGCGGGGGGAGGACACCGACGAGCAGTTCGCCGACTTCATGGAAAAGCACGGGGATTTCTTCCCCGAAAACCCTTCCAACATCGACGAATTGCTCGACTCCCTCGCCGAGCGGGCGGCGGCCGCGCAGCGGATGCTCAACTCGATGACGCCCGAGCAGCGGCAGGAGCTGATGGAGCTGTCGCAGCAGGCGTTCGGCTCACCCGAGTTGATGCAGCAGCTGGCGCAACTGGACGCGAACCTGCAGGGGTTGCGACCGGGTGAAGACTGGTCCGGCTCCGAGGAGTTCGGCGGCGAGCAGGGGATGGGCCTCGGCGACGGGACCGGCGTCATACAGGACCTCGCGCAGCTGGACCAGCTGTCCGAGCAACTCTCGCAGCAGTACACCGGCGCCCGGATGGACGACCTCGACCTCGACGCGCTGGCCCGGCAGCTCGGCGACGACGCCGCGGCGTCCGCGCGCACGCTCGCCGACCTGGAACGTGCGCTGCGCGACCGCGGTTACCTGACCAAGGACGCCGAGGGCGAGCTGAAGCTCTCGCCGCGCGCGATGCGAGAGCTCGGCAAGACGCTATTGCGTGACGTGGCAACGCGATTGAGCGGTCGGGCCGGTGCGCGCGACGCCCGGAAGGCCGGCGCGGCGGGGGAGCCGACCGGGTCGAGCCGGGAGTGGCAGTTCGGTGACACCGAGCCGTGGGACGTGACCCGCACGCTGACCAATGCCGCGATCCGTCGGGCCGGCGGGGACGACCGGCTGATCGCGATCGAGGACGTCGAGGTGCAGGAGACCGAGGCGCGCACGCAGGCCGCGGTCGCGCTGCTGGTTGACACGTCGTTCTCGATGGCGATGGACGGTCGCTGGGTGCCGATGAAGCGCACCGCGCTGGCGCTGCATCACTTGATGCAGACGCGTTTTCGCGGGGACAGTCTTGAACTCATCGCCTTCGGGCGGCACGCGCAGACGATGGACATCGACACCCTCACGGCGCTCTCGGCCGAGTGGGACAAGGGCACCAACCTGCACCACGCGCTGCAGCTGGCCAACCGCCACTTCCGCCGGCACCCCAACGCGCAGCCGGTGCTGCTGATCGTCACCGACGGTGAGCCCACGTCGCACCTGGAGCCGGACGGCGAGGTGTGGTTCTCCTACCCGCCGCACCCGCTGACGATCGCCTACAGCGTCAAGGAGCTCGACAAGGCCACCCGCCTCGGCGCGCAGACGACGATCTTCCGACTCGGCGAGGACCCCGGATTGGCCCGGTTCGTAGACCAACTCGCGCGCCGCGCCGGCGGCCGGGTGATCGCGCCCGAGCTGGACGGTCTCGGAGCCGCGGTGGTCGACGGCTACCTCGGCAGTCGGGGCGGCTCGTCATACGGCGGTCTCGAGTGGGGCTGGCGCGGCGGCTGGGTCGGCTGACGTATGCCGCAGGTGACTGCCGACGCGTGGGTGCCGGTGACCCCGGATGTCGCCTTCGCGGTCAGTCAGACCACCGGCGAGGTGCGGCTGCGCTGGGACCCGTTCATCCGCAGCCAGCGCCTGCTCGATGCGCAGCGGCCGGGGGTCGGCGTGCACACGCTGACCAAGGCCCGTGTCGGGCCGTCGATGATCAGCCGTTACGTCTCCTTCCGTCCGCCGACCAGTGTCGGCATGACGATGGAGAAGGGGCCCTGGTTCTTCGAATCCTTCGGTGGCGGTTGGCGATTCACGCCGCGGGAGCGTGACGGCCAGCAGGGCAGCCTCGCCCGCTGGAAGTACACCTACGCGGTCCGGCCGGCCTGGTTGCGCCCGCTTGCGGAGCCGATCGGGCAGTGGTTGCTCGGCCGCGAGATCCGGCGCCGCATCGCTGCCTTTGCGTGCGCGTGTGCGGACCCGGTCGTGCTGGCGGCAGCTCGCGACGGCGCCGACCGCTAGACACTTCGTGCGCCATGCCGCACGTTGTGTCTAACCGAACGCGCAACTAGACGGTTGCGCATCTGGGCGGATATGTGCAACCGTGAAGTTGCATCATTCGCCATACGCAACAGCTGGGAGCAGTCATGCAGGACGCCATCGAAGACCGGATCGACATCGACGCGACGGCCGCCGCGGTGTGGAAGCTGGTGAGTGAGCCGGGGTGGTGGATCAACGACGGCACCTATCGCGAGCACCGCATCGAGGAGCGGGACGGCATGGTGATCGTCACCGACCCGGAGCACGGCGTCTTCCCGCTGGTGATCGCCGACTCCGACGAGCCGCGCTACATCGCCTTCCGCTGGCTGGAGCGCGACGGCGTGGCGAGGGCGGACGGTCCTGGCACGCTGACCGAGTTCTGGCTCGACGAGCGTCCCGGCGGTGTCACGCTGCGGGTCCGCGAGAGCGGCTTCGCCTCGCTGGGCAAGCCGGAGGCGGACCTGCTGGCCCACCTCGCCGACAACACCTCGGGCTGGCGGCAGGAGCTCGACGTCGCGCGTCGTCACATCGAGGCGAACGCGTGAGCGCCGCGCCGGTGTTCGCCGCACTGGGCGACCAGCAGCGGCTCGACCTGCTGGACCGGCTGACCGAGCAGCCGGCCACCGCGACGCGGCTCGCCGCGCCGCTCGCGATCTCGCGCCAGGCCGTGGTCAAGCACCTGCAGGTGCTGCAGGAGGCCGGGCTGGTGCGGTCGACCAGGCACGGCCGCGACGTCGTGTATGACGTCGACGCCGGCGGCCTGCAGCAGCCGCAGGACTGGCTGGCCGCGCACCGCGCAGCCTGGAACCGCAGGTTGCGCGACCTCAAGGCACGCGCCGAGCAGTAGTTGGCGCGGGGTGCCATTTTCTGCGATGCAGAACACAGCGCGGATCGGAACGCGGTCCGACGCATCAGCCGTTCTGCGGGTTGAATCATCAACAACACACCGAAGGACGCCTCCGATGCGCTTGCTGAGTTCATATCCCCGACCCGTCCGCGACGTCGCACTCCTCGTGGGGCGCGTGCTACTCGGCGTCATCTTCGTCGCCCACGGGTGGCAGAAGCTCAACACCAACGGCATGGACGCAACCGCGAAAGGCTTTGCCGGGATGGACATTCCGGCTCCGACCGCTTCGGCCTGGTTTGCCGCGCTCGTCGAACTCGGTGGCGGTGCGCTCCTGATCCTCGGCGCCTTCACCGCGGTGGCCGGCACGCTCCTCGCGGTCAACATGGCGGGCGCGGCGTGGTTCGCGCACGTCGACAACGGGCTCTTCCTGCCGTCCGGCTGGGAGTTCGTCGCGGCGCTCGGGGCGGGTGCCCTGGCCTTCGCCGCTTGGGGCGCGGGCCGGTTCAGTGTCGACCACCTGCTGAGCGGTTCCGCCGCGCAGGCGGTCGGGCCGCTCCGCCGCAGCAGGGCTGCGGCGGAGCTGTGAGGACCCCTCCGGCCGATCAGGTGTGGCGGTTGTACACCTGCTGGGCGTAGGTGACCCGCTTGTCCGTCATACAGGTGCCGCAGCCCTCGAACTTGTTCTGGAAGGCGAGCACGGCGCCGCGGATCGCGGTCGCACCCTTGAGTTGGGCCAGGCCGTAGTAGCTGTAGGTGTTCAGCTCGTACCAGGTGAACTTCAACTGGGCGTTGAGGTTCCAGCGCGAGACACCGCCGGCCTTGTTGGCGGCATACCAGACCATGTTGTCCCGGGCGTAACGATCCCAGCGGCCGCCGACCGACCACTGGGCGATGCCGCGGCCCGCTCCACCTGCCTGCTGGGCGTTCGGGTTGACGCCGGACTCCTGGGTCAGGTTGCCGACGACACCGGCGGCCTGCCGCTTGGTCAGCCCCTTGCCGACGAAGAAGTTGAAGGCCGTGTCCTGGTTCGCGGTCGAAACGGCCAGGGTGGCCACCGAGGCGTTCGGGCTCATACCGGCTGCGTTCACGTGGGTGTCGGCGGCAAGCGCGGGGCCGGCAGCGGTCGCCGCTGCGACCAGGGTCGCGCAGCCGATCGTGAGTCGTCGGGTCAGTTGCATCTCGCGCACTCCTTGTTCGGGGTATGACGGGACCACACCTTGCCCGGTGGCGCTGCGAATCGACTGCTCCGGTCCGGCGTTTCGTCGCAGCGGACTCGCAGTGGGCCTCGGGTGAGGGGTGTGCCACCCTTGCCCGGGTGGAACCGCTGATCGGAGTGCTCGCCGTGCAGGGCGACGTGCGCGAGCATGTGCGCGCGCTGGAGGCGGCCGGGGCGCGGACCCGCACCGTGCGCCGCCCCGGCGAGCTCGACGCGCTGGACGGCATTGTGCTGCCCGGCGGGGAGTCGACCACGATGGACAAGCTGCTGCGGGCGTTCGAGCTGCGCGACCCGCTGCGGGCCGCCATCGCGGCGGGACTGCCGGCATACGGCTCTTGCGCGGGGATGATCCTGCTCGCCGACCGGGTGCTCGACGCGACGTCCGATCAGCAGACGCTCGGCGGTCTCGATGTGACCGTACGACGCAACGCCTTCGGCCGGCAGGTCGACTCCTTCGAGGAGGACCTCGACATGCCGGCGGTCGCCGATGACGGCGCCCCGGTGCGGGCGGTGTTCATCCGGGCTCCGTGGGTCGAGGCGGTCGGGCAGGGCGTCGACGTGCTCGGCACGGTCGCCACCGGGCCGGCCGCCGGGAGGATCGTCGCGGTGCGTCAGGCGGGGCTGCTCGCGACGTCGTTCCATCCCGAAGTCACTGGCGACGGGCGGGTGCACGAATACTTCGCCGGGATGGTGCGTTCGGCCAAGGGATAGGATCGCAGGCCGGACGAGCCACACCGGCCACGAGATCTTTCGTCAGAGCAAGTACGGCACCAAAAGAGGGATGTATGAGCGGTCACTCCAAGTGGGCGACAACCAAGCACAAGAAGGCAGCGATCGACGCGAAGCGCGGCAAGCTCTTCGCCAAGCTGATCAAGAACATCGAGGTCGCGGCGCGCTCCGGCGGGGGCGACCCGGCGGGCAACCCGACGCTGTTCGACGCCATCCAGAAGGCCAAGAAGTCCAGCGTCCCCAACGACAACATCGACCGCGCGGTCAAGCGTGGCTCCGGCGCGGAGTCCGGTGGCGCTGACTACCAGGCGCTGACCTACGAGGGTTACGCGCCCGGCGGGGTCGCGCTGCTCATCGAGTGCCTCACCGACAACAAGAACCGCGCCGTCGCCGAGGTGCGCACCGCGCTGTCCAAGAACGGCGGGTCGATGGGCGAATCCGGCTCCGTCGCCTTCATGTTCAACCGCAAGGGCGTCGTCATCGTCCCCAAGAAGCAGCCGAGCGGTGAGGCAACCGAGGACGGCCTGCTGGAGATCGTGCTCGACTCCGGGGCCGAGGAGGTCAACGACCTCGGCGAGTCCTTCGAGGTGGTCTCGGAGGCGACCGACCTGGTTGCGGTGCGTGAGTCGCTGCAGGCGGCCGGCGTCGACTACGACTCCGCCGACTCCTCCTGGCTGCCGAGCGTCGAGGTGCCGCTGGACAAGGACGGGGCCAAGAAGATGTTCCGCATCATCGAGGCGCTCGAGGACAGCGACGACGTGCAGAACGTCTACGCCAACGGTGACGTTTCGGACGAGGTGCTGGCCGAGCTCGACGGCGAGGACTGACCGGTGGTGCCCGCCCTGCCACGGGCCACGCCCGACGAGCAGGGCGTCGACGCTGCCGCGATCGCAGGGCTGCTCGACGCGCTGGCCGCAGGCGGCGTCGAGCTGCACAGCCTCATGCTGATGCGGCACGGCACCGTCGTCGCAGAGGCCCACTGGGCGCCATACGAGGAGGAGCAGGTCAACCTGCTCTACTCGCTGAGCAAGAGCTTCGTCAGTGCGGCCGCGGGAATCGCGGTGTCGGAGAAGCGATTTCGGTATGACGACCGAGTCGTCGATCTGGTGCCGGAGCTGGTGCCGCAGGACATCGGCGAGCACTGGCGCGAGGTCACCGTCCGTGACTGCCTGCGGATGGCGACCGGTCACCTCGACGATCCGGTCCTGTATGCCGAGGCCGACTGGCTCGCGGCGTTCCTGCGGCTGCCGCCGGACTGGGCACCGGGCAGTGTCTTCACCTACAACCAGTTCGCCACCCACACGGTGGCGCGGCTCGTCGAGGCGAGCGCCGGCGAACGACTGGTCGACTACCTGCGGCCGCGGCTGTTCGAACCACTCGGTGTCGGTCACGCCGGCTGGTTCACCGACGGGCACGGGCACGACGCCGGATTCTCGGGCCTGCACGTCTCCACCGACGCGATCGCGCGCTTCGGCCAGTTGCTCCTGCAGCGCGGCGAGTGGGACGGCCGGCAGCTCGTGCCGGCCGAATGGGTCGACGAAGCGACGTCGATCCAGATGCCGAACGACCTCGCGCACCGCAGGCCCGGAGTGGACGCGGACGAGCTGCCCGTGGATTGGGCACAGGGGTACGGCTACCAGTTCTGGATGTGCCGCAACGGTTTTCGCGGAGACGGCGCGTATGGGCAGTTCTGCCTGGTGCTGCCGGAGCAGGACGCCGTGCTGGCGCTGACCTCTGAGACGACTGACATGCAGCGCGTGCTGGATGCCGTGTGGCAGCACCTGCTGCCGGGCCTGTCCGGCGATGCCGGTGCGGGGTCGGCCGATGCCGACGCAGCGCTCGCGACCCGACTGGCCGAGGTCGCGATCCCGCTGCCGCCGAACGACCGCTCCGGCGACGGCTTCGAGCCGGTTGCTCGCACCAGCGGGGACGCGGCTGCCTCGGTCGACTCCGTCGCGCTGCGACGCGAGGGCACCGGCTGGGTTGCCGATTTCCGCCACGGCGACCGCGTCCGGCAGCTGCCGATCGGTGACGGGCAGTGGGTCGCGGGCGACTGGACGGACGGAGTGCCGTTCCGGTCCGCGGGCGGCTTCGTCGATGGCCGGTTCCGCGCCCAGCTGCGGATGATCCAGACCCCACACACGATCGAGCTGTCGGTCGACGCGGCCGCCGGGACGGCGTGCTTGCAGTGGAGCCAGCCGCCGCTGCACGGCCCGGAGCCGTCTTTTCACCGCCTCCGGTAGTCCAGGGGTAGGGCGGTCGGGCTAGGCGGTCGGGCTAGGGCGGGCGCGGCCGGCATTTCTCGACCCTCGGCAGACCAACACGCCGTGAGAGTCGCGATTTTCTGCGCGTCGCTATGCCGAGGGTCGACTTTTGCCGGGGGCCGCGGGCCGGGGCGGTCCGGGCCGACGCGCCGCCCCCGCCTTCGCAGGTATGACGGGGGCTCCGCCTAAGCTGGACGCGCCGAACATATGTCGGACCCTGCCCGTCCCGAAGGAGATAGCCCCGCTCATGCGCGTGCTCGGAGTCGACCCCGGCCTGACCCGGTGCGGGTTGGGCGTCGTCGAAGGCGGGATCGGCACGCCGTTGCGGATGATCGCCGTCGGCGTGATCCGCACCCCGGTCACCGACGACCCGGCAGAGCGGCTGCTCAGCCTGCAGACCGAGATCGACGAGTGGATGGAGCGGCACGAGCCCGAGTCCGTTGCGGTGGAACGGGTCTTCGCCAAGGCCAACATCAAGGGGATCATGGGCACCGCGCAGGCCTCCGCCATACCCATGCTCGCGGCGGCGCGCCGCGGGCTGCCGCTCGCGCTGCACACCCCGAGCGAGGTGAAGGCTTCGGTGACCGGCAACGGCCGCGCCGACAAGGCCCAGGTCACCGCGATGGTCACCCGCATCCTGCGACTGCAGACCGCGCCCAAACCCGCAGACGCCGCCGACGCGCTCGCGATCGCCATCTGCCAGGTATGGCGGGGCGGCGCGCAGGACCGGATCGCCGCCGCCGTCGCCCGCCAGCAGACGGCACTCCAGGCGGTCCGTCGATGATTGCCAACCTGCGCGGCCCGGTGCTGCACGCCGGCCTCGACCAGGTCGTGGTCGACGTCGGGGGAGTGGGCTACCTGGTGCACACCACGCCCGGCACCGCCGCTGCTCTGCGACCCGGCCAGGAGGCCGACCTCTCGACCAGCCTCGTCGTGCGCGAGGACGCGCTCACCCTCTACGGCTTCGGCGGCACCGACGAGCGCGACCTCTTCGAGCTGGTGCAGACCGTCAGCGGCGTCGGCCCGCGAATCGCCTTGGCAATGCTCGCTGTTGCCGCCCCCGACGAGATCCGTGCCGCGATCGCCGAGGGTGACGTCCCGCGGCTGGTGAAGACGCCCGGCGTCGGCAAGAAGGGCGCCGAGCGCATCGTGCTCGAGCTCAAGGACAAGGTCGGCCCCGTCGTCGCATCGAGCGCGCCCGAGGCCCCGGCCGCGCCGACCTCGACCCAGCACGGACAGGTCAGCGAGGCACTGGTCGGTCTCGGCTGGTCGGCCAAGCAGGCCGACGACGCCGTCGCCAAGGTCGCCGCCGCCGACCCGGAGCTCACCGAGGTCTCCGCGCTGCTCAAGGCCGCGCTGCGCGAGCTGGGGCGCTGACCGGTGAGCGACGCCTACGACGACGAGTCCTACGACGCGACCGCACGCATCGTCGACCCCGGCGGGGACGACGAGGAACGCCGCATCGAGGCCGCGCTGCGGCCCAAGAAGCTGGCCGACTTCCCAGGGCAGCCGCGGGTGCGCGACCAGCTCGGGCTGGTGCTCGAAGCGGCCCGGCGCCGGCAGAAGCCGCCGGACCACGTGCTGCTGTCCGGGCCGCCCGGCCTCGGCAAGACTTCGCTCGCGATGATCATCGCCGCCGAGCTGGAGCAGCCGATCCGGATCACCAGCGGCCCGGCGATCCAGCACGCCGGCGACCTGGCCGCGATCCTGTCCTCGCTGGCCGAGGGCGAAGTGCTCTTCCTCGACGAGATCCACCGTATGGCGCGGCCCGCGGAGGAGATGCTCTACCTGGCGATGGAGGACTTCCGCGTCGACGTGATCGTCGGCAAGGGCCCCGGGGCCACCGCCATACCTCTCGAACTGCCGCCGTTCACGGTCGTCGGCGCGACGACCCGGGCCGGTCTGCTACCGGCGCCGCTGCGTGACCGGTTCGGCTTCACCGGGCACCTGGACTTCTACGACCCGGCCGACCTCGCGCAGATCGTCACCCGCAACGCCGGCCTGCTGGGCATCGAGACGACCCCGCAGGGCGTCGAGGAGATCGCCGGCCGGTCGCGGGGCACCCCCCGCATCGCCAACCGGCTGCTGCGCCGGGTGCGCGACTACGCGCAGGTGCACGGTGCCGGGGTGCTCGACCGCGGCGCTGCCCGGGCGGCGCTCGACCTCTTCGACGTCGACGAACAGGGGCTGGATCGGCTCGACCGCGCCGTCCTCGAGGCGCTCTGCCGGAGGTTCGGCGGCGGACCAGTGGGCCTGTCGACACTCGCGGTCGCGGTCGGTGAGGAGCCCGACACGGTCGAGACCGTCTCCGAGCCCTACCTGGTCCGCGAAGGCTACCTGGTGCGCACCCCGCGCGGCCGCGCTGCGTCGGCGGCGGCCTGGGAGCACCTGGGGCTCACGCCGCCCCCTGACGCGACGGGTATGCCGCAGCTGCCGATCGACGACAGCGGTGGTCGCTTCGGCGACTGACGCCGCGCCCGCGCGCGGAACCTCGCGCGGGCCTGCTCTCGTTGGGCATTAGACTCACCGGTCGGCTGTCATCGCGGGCAGTCACCGCACACCTCGACCACCAAGGACTGACACCTCGATGGGCACCCTGCTCTTCCTCATACCTCTCGTGCTGCTCGCGTGGCTCTTCTGGCTGCAGCGCCGCAGGCAACAGCAGATGCAGAAGGCGCAGTCCGAGATCACCGTCGGCAGCGAGGTGAGCACCACCTCCGGCCTGCTCGGTACCCTCGTCGCGATGGACGACGAGATCGGCACGATCGAGGTCGCCCCCGGGGTGCAGCTTCGGTTCGACCGGCGCGCGATCGTGCCCCGCACGCAGTTGCGTCCCGGTGGGGCAGCGTCGGTGCAGCCCGCCGAGGGCGCGGTGGACCAGCCGAAGACCGAGCAGCCGAAGACCGACCTGACGAAGTCCGACGCGAGCGACACCCCGCAGCAGGACAACAACCCCGAGACGAAGGCCGACTAGGTGGCAACCCGAGCACGTCGTTCCCCGGGCGGGTCACCGCGCCGGACCTTGGTGATCCTGCTGTTGCTGGTGATCGCGCTGTTTGCCGGCATTGCCGGCACCACTGCGTGGTCGTCGCCGAAGGGCAAGTGGACCCCGCTGCTCGGCCTCGACCTCGAAGGCGGTCGGCAGATCACCCTGCAGCCGATCGTCGGCAAGGGCGAGTCGGTCAACAAGGGCCAGGTCAACCAGGCCGTCGACATTATCCGTAACCGGGTCAACGGCAACGGTGTCTCCGAGGCGCAGGTCAGCACCCTCGGCAGCAACCTGATCGTCGTGTCGCTGCCGGGCAATCCGAGCCAGCAGACGCTCAACTCACTCGCGCAATCCTCGCAGTTGGCCTTCCGTGCGGTCATCGACTCGCAGCCGGTGCAGCCGGCGGCCCCGACCCCGATGCCGAGCTCCTCGGGCAGTGCCTCGCCGTCCGGGAGCCCCTCGGCATCGCCTTCGGGCAGTGCGTCGCCGAAGGCGAGCGGCAGCCAGAGCGTGTCGCCCTCGGGTGCGGCTTCCTCCGGTGCCAACGACGTGCTCCCGCAGGCCTTCAAGGCCGAGACCAGCTCGCCCTCGCCCAGCGCGTCGCCGAGTGGCTCCGCGTCCGCGAAACCGTCTGCCACGCCGAGCGGTTCGGCCACCCCGACCCCTCCTGTGCAGCGCCAGTTGCCCGGCGCCGGTCAGCAGCCGACGTCGGCCAGTGACACCGCGTGGGCGAGCAAGACCGTCGACGAGATCTGGGTGACCAACAACCTGGTGCCGCAGGGCACGACCTACCAGGAGCTCTACTCGAAGTTCCCCTGCACCACCGAAGCCGCCAAGGGCGGCCCGAGCCTGGAGCAGTGGCGCGAGGTCGCGGCCCGCGCGCCGCTGGACCAGCCGGCGGTCATGTGCGCGCAGGACGGCAGCCAGAAGTACCTGATGGGGCCGTCGGAGGTGTCCGGTAAGGAACTCAGCGACGCGACATACGGCCAGGTCAGCAACCAGCAGGGCCAGCAGACCGGTCAGGTCGCGGTCAACCTGGACTTCAACAGCAAGGGCACCTCCGCCTTCGCGGACGTCACCAAGCGGCTGATGACCTTCCAGCAGAACACCCCGCAGAACACCTTCGCGATCACCGTCGACGGCCAGGTCATCTCCAGCCCGGGCGTGAACCAGCCGATCACCGACGGCAATGCGCAGATCACCGGTGGGTTCACCAACTCGACCGCCAAGACGCTCGCCAATCAGCTGAAGTTCGGCGCGCTGCCGTTCTCGTTCAAGGAGTTGACCTCCAGCCAGGTGAGCCCCGAGGTCGGCGGGGACCAGTTGCAGAAGGCGCTCATCGCCGGTCTGATCGGATTGGCGTTGGTCGTCGTGTACTCGCTGCTGCAGTACCGCGCGCTCGGCTTCGTCACGGTGCTCTCGCTGATCGTTGCGGGGATCCTGAGCTACGGCCTGGTCACGCTGCTCGGCACGACCAGCGGGTTCCGGCTCACGATGGCCGGCGTCACCGGCCTGATCGTGTCGATCGGTATCACCGCGGACAGTTTCATCGTCTACTTCGAACGCGTGCGCGACGAAGTCAGATCCGGCAGACCGCTGCGCGCGGCGGTCGAGACCGGCTGGAACCGCGCTCGGCGGACGATCATCATCTCCGACGCGGTCAACTTCCTCGCCTCCGCCGTGCTCTACGTGCTCAGTGAGGACAACGTGAAGGCGTTCGCCTTCACCCTCGGCCTCTCGACGATCGTCGACCTCGTGGTCGTGATGATGTTCACCCACCCGGTGCTCACGCTGCTGGCTCGCACCAAGTTCTTCGGCGGCGGGCACAAGTGGTCCGGCTTCGACCCGGACCGTCTGGGCGCCCGCGGTGTGACGTATGCCGGGCGCGGCCGCGTCACGATCGCCGACCGGAAGGCGGCGGCCGGCACGGCCGCCGCTCAGGGAGGAAACGCCTGATGCCCAGCTTCGCCCAGTTCGGTAACGACCTTTACACCGGTCGCCGGCAGATCGACTTCATCGGCCGGCGCCGCACCTGGTACCTCATCACCGCGGTGCTGCTGGTCGTCGCGGCGGTCGGCCTGTTCGGCCGCGGGCTCAACTTCAGCCTGGAGTTCGAGGGTGGCTCGCAGGTGCAGGTCGCCAAGGTGGCCAACACCAGCAACTTCGACACCCGCGCGCACGACGCCATACGAAATGCGGTCGGCAACGCCGACAACCTGCAGGTGACCAAGGCCGGCGCGAGCACGATCAAGGTCGAGACCAAGAAGCTCGGCGATGGTTCGTCCGCGGACACCGACAAGGTCGCGGCGGCGCTCGCCAAGGAGTTCAACACCAAGGACTCCGACGTGACCACGCAGTTCATCGGACCGTCCTGGGGTGACACCGTCACCAAGAAGGCGATCCAGGCGCTGGTGGTCTTCCTGTTGCTGCTGGCGCTGTTGCTCGCGGTCTACTTCCGCACCTGGACGATGGCGGCGGCAGCCCTCGTCGCGCTGGTGCACGACCTGTTCTTCACCGTCGGCATCTACGCGCTCACCGGCATCGAGATCTCGCCGGCGACGATGATCGGCTTCCTGACCATCCTCGGCTACTCGATCTACGACACCGTCGTGGTGTTCGACAAGGTCCGCGAGAACACCGACGAGGCGATCAAGACCGGCAACCGCACCTACGCGCAGGCCGCCAACTATGCGGTGAACCAGACGTTGGTCCGGTCCATCAACACCTCGGTGGTTGCGCTGCTGCCGATCACCGCGATCCTGGTGGTCGGCATCTTCCTGCTCGGTCCGGGCACGCTGCTCGACCTGGCGCTGGCGTTGTTCTTCGGTATCGCCGTCGGCACCTACTCCTCGATCTTCATCGCGACCCCGCTGCTGGTCTCGCTGCGGCACCGCGAGTCGTCGATCAAGGAGCTGGACAAGCGCGCACACGCCTTCCAGTCCAGCCAGGCGAGCGTGCTGGAGAAGTCGGGTACGACGGAGCACACGCCCGGCGAATCCGCCTCCGGCGTCGTCGAACCCGAGCGTGCGAAGGCAGCCGCCGCCGCGATGGCGACCAAGACCCGCCGCCGGGAGATCCACCCGCTCGCCAAGCGCGACGAGGACTGAGGCAGCACGTGGCAACCGCCGCCGACGTGCTCGGCACGCACACCCGCGAGGTGCCCGACTTCCCGACACCGGGAGTGGTCTTCAAGGACCTCAGCCCGCTGTTCCGGGACCCGCAGGCGTTCGCCACGGTGCTGGCCGACATCGGCGACCGGTGGCGCGGCAGGGTCGACGTGGTCGCCGGCATCGAGGCGCGTGGCTTCATCATCGGCGCCCCGCTGGCGCAGGCGATGGGCATCGGCTTCGTGCCGATCCGCAAGGCCGGCAAGCTACCGGGGCAGACCCACACCCGCTCCTACGACCTGGAGTATGGCGAGGCGACCATCGAGGTGGCCGCCGACGCGTTCGTGCCCGGCTGCCGGGTGCTGCTGGTCGACGACGTGCTGGCGACCGGCGGGACCGCCGCCGCAGCGGCCGAACTCATCGAACGTGCCGGCGCCCGGGTGACCGCGCTCGAGGTGCTGCTCGAACTGTCGTTCCTGCACGGCCGGGAAAAGCTGCCCGGGCGCGAGCTGCACGCCATACACGTCGACTGACGGGGTGCCACTGCGGCGCAGCCGCCGCGATTAGACTCGGTGCATGAGTCAGGACGAACGCGTCGGCGGGGCAAGCTCTTCGGCCTCCCGGGTGCGGGCCAGACTCGTCCGGTTCGGGGCGCCGCGCCCGGCGACCAACCGTGAGCTGGAGCCGTTGCTCGCGACCGTGCGCGCGACCCACCCGAAGGCCGATCTCGGCATCATCGAACGCGCCTACGCGGTCGCCGAGGAGGCCCACCGCGGCCAGTTGCGCAAGAGCGGCGACCCCTACATCACCCACCCGCTGGCGGTGGCGACCATCCTCGCGGAGCTGGGCATGACCCCGCCCACGCTCGCCGCAGCTCTGCTCCACGACACCGTGGAGGACACGTCATACGGCCTGGCGCAGTTGCGGGAGGAGTTCGGCGACGAGATCGCGATGCTGGTCGACGGGGTCACCAAGCTCGACAAGGTGACCTACGGTGACGCCGCGCAGGCCGAGACGGTGCGCAAAATGGTCATTGCGATGGCCCGCGACATCCGGGTGCTGGTCATCAAGCTCGCCGACCGGCTGCACAACGCCCGCACCTGGCGTTACGTGTCGGCGGAATCGGCGCAGCGCAAGGCGACCGAGACGCTGGAGATCTACGCTCCGCTCGCGCACCGACTCGGCATGAACACCATCAAGTGGGAGCTGGAGGACCTGTCCTTCGCCACCCTCTACCCCAAGGTGTATGACGAGATCGCCCGCCTGGTCGCCGACCGCGCGCCGGCCCGTGAGGAGTATCTGCGGCAGGTGCGCGAGCAGGTGACCGCCGACCTGCGGGCGGCGAAGATCAAGGCGACCGTCACCGGCCGGCCGAAGCACTACTACTCCGTCTACCAGAAGATGATCGTCCGCGGCCGCGACTTCGAGGACATCTACGACCTGGTGGCGGTGCGGGTGCTGGTGGAGTCGGTGCGCGACTGCTACGCCGTGCTCGGCACCCTGCACACACGATGGAGCCCGCTGCCCGGGCGGTTCAAGGACTACATCGCGATGCCGAAGTTCAACATGTACCAGTCGCTGCACACCACGGTCATCGGGCCGGGCGGCAAGCCGGTGGAGATCCAGATCCGCACCTTCGCGATGCACCGCCGGGCCGAATACGGTGTCGCGGCGCACTGGAAGTACAAGGAGGACGCCAAGAAGGTCGCCGGCGACAGCGGCAGCGACGCCGGGCCGGTCAACGACATGTCCTGGCTGCGGCAGCTGCTGGACTGGCAGCGGGAGACCGCCGACCCCGGTGAGTTCCTGGAGTCGCTGCGCTTCGACGTCGGCTCTCGCGAGGTTTACGTCTTCACCCCGAAGGGGTCGGTGATCGGGCTGCCCGCCGGATCCACGCCGGTCGACTTCGCCTACGCGGTGCACACCGAGGTGGGCCACCACACGATCGGCGGCCGGGTCAACGGCCGACTGGTCCCGCTGGAGTCGCCGTTGGAGAACGGCGACGTCGTTGAGATCCTCACCTCCAAGGCCGACGGCGCCGGCCCGAGCCGAGACTGGCTGACCTTCGTCAAGAGCCCGCGCGCCCGCAACAAGATCCGCCAGTGGTTCTCCAAGGAGCGCCGCGAGGAAGCGATCGAGAACGGCAAGGATGCGCTCGCCCGCACCATCCGCAAGAAGGGCATGGGCATCCAGCGGCTGATGTCGCACGAGACTCTGACCTCGGTCGCCGAGCAGCTGAAGTACCGCGACATCGATGCGCTGTATGCCGCAGTCGGCGACGGCCACGTGTCACCGGAACACGTTGTCAAACAACTGGTTTCGATGCTCGGCGGCGAGGACGGCACCACCGAGGACCTCGCCGAGGCGACCAACCCGATGGGTCGCAACCGGCGCGCGTCGGCGAGCGACCCCGGCGTCACCGTGGTCGGCACCGACGACGTGTGGGTCAAGCTCGCGCGGTGCTGCACCCCGGTGCCCGGCGACGACATCATCGGCTTCGTCACGACCGGCAACGGCGTGTCGGTGCACCGCCGCGACTGCACCAACGCCGAGCAGCTGCTGGCCCAGCCCGAGCGGCTGCTCAACGTCGCGTGGGCGCCGTCGGCGGCGTCGGTCTTCCTGGTGCAGCTGCAGGTCGAGGCGCTGGACCGCAACGCGCTGCTCTCCGATGTGACCAGGGTGCTGTCCGAGCAGCACGTCAACATCCTCTCGGCGTCGGTGCAGACCACCCGCAACCGGGTGGCGATCAGCAAGTTCACCTTCGAGATGGGCGACCCCAGCCACCTCGACCACGTGATCAAGGCGGTCCGCAAGATCGACGGCGTCTTCGACGTCTACCGGATCACCGGCTCCGGCCACCGCCGCGACGAGCCGCAGCGCGCCGCCGCCGAGCGCTGAGGCGTGCCCGCGTGCATAACTCGAAACGGTTGCGGGTTGTGCGCGGTTTGCGGGGCTGGGGGCGTGCATAAGTCGAAACGGTTGCGGGTTGTGCGCGGTTCGGGGGCTGGGGGCGTGCATAAGTCGAAACGGTTGCGGGTTGCGCACGGTCTCGGGGCTGGGGGCGTGCATAAGTCGAAACGGTTGCGGCCTGTGCACGGTTCGGGGGCTGGGGGCGTGCATAAGTCGAAACGGTTGCGGCCTGTGCACGGTTCGGGGGCTGGGGGCGTGCATAAGTCGAAACGGTTGCGGGTTGTGCACGGTTCGGGCGCACCCGCCGTGCATAAGTCGAAACGGTTGCGGGCTGTGCACGGTTTGGGCGCACCCGCCGTGCATAAGTCGAAACGGTTGCGGGTTGCGCACGGCGTGCACGCCTGTGGACAACTTCTGCGGGCGTATGCCGGGTCGGTGCATCCTCTGGAAGCATGACAACTTCGTTCAAGGGCAAGGCAATTCGCACCGACGCAGACCTGCTGGCACGCTGGCGGGAGCTCATGGGGGAGGGCGGCTTCGGCCGGCGCTGCCTCTGGCTGATCTTCCTCAACGCACGCGGCAGACAGGCCGACCTGGTGATGCCGGTCGACGAGATCCCGATGCGACCGGACCCGCAGGAGATCGCGGGCATCGCCCGGTTCATCGCGATGATGCGCGATCAGGTGGGTGTCGCCGAGGTGCCGCTGCTGCTGTCCCGGCCGGGACCGTCGGAGATCACCGAGAACGACCGCCGCTGGGCAATCGCGCTCACCGATGCGTTGTGCGACCAGCAGCCGCGGTGGCCGATCCATCTGGCAACCAAGAACCGGGTGCAGGTCTTCGCACCGGACGACCTGATCGCGTTGGACCCGGGAGCGTGATGGGACGTGGTCAGGCAGGCGCGAGGAACGCCGTGAGCGCGTCGGCGTACATCCGCTGATCCTCGGTGCCGACGAGTTCGCGCACCGAGTGCATCGACAGCGTCGGCGCGCCGAAGTCGACTGTGGTGACACCCGTCAGCGCCGACGTGATCGGCCCGACCGTCGACCCGGACGGCAGGTCCGAGCGCACCACGAAGCTCTGCATCGGCACTCCCGCCTGCTCGCAGGCCAGCGAAAATGCTGCGGCACCAGCCGAATCCGTTGCGTAGCGCAGGTTGTTGTTGACCTTGAGCACCGGGCCGCCGTTGATCGCGATGCGGTGTTGCGGCTCGTGGCGGTCGGCGTAGTTGGGGTGGGTCGCATGCGCCATGTCACCTGACGCGACCACACTGCCGGCAAGTGCACGGTGCAGGTCCTCGCGGTCGCCGCCGAGTTGCCGGGTGATCCGCTCGAGGACTGTCATCAGGAAGGCCGACTGCGCGCCGCGCTCGGAGACCGAGCCGATCTCCTCGTGGTCGAAGAGGGCCAGCACCTGGGTCGTCGGCGCGTCCGGGCCGTCCTCGGTGGCCCTGATCAGGGCGCGGGTGCCGGCATACGACGTGGCCAGGTTGTCCATCCGCGCCCCGGAGATGAGCTCGCCGCGCCGACCGAACAGTGCGGCCGGCTGCAGGTCGAAAGTCATTGCGTCCCAAGCGAGTACGTCTCGCGGGGACACGTCGAGCACCTCGCCGAGGAAGGCTCGGAAGTCGTCCGGGGTGTCGCCGAGGCCCCAATGCGGGACCAGGTGCTGCTGGGGATTGAACTGCTCACCGTCGCGCGCCGACCGGTCCAGATGTATGGCGAGCCGGGAGATCCGCAGGATCGGGTCGTCGACCTCAAACAGCAGCTCGCTCGTCCCGGACGCTGTGCGCACCGCCACCCGTCCGGCGATCCCGAGATCGCGATCCAGCCAGCTCGGGGCGATCAGCCCGCCGTACGGCTCGACCCCGAGCAGCTGCCAGCCCGCGCGAGCCAGGTCCGGCTGTGGCTTGATCCGGAAGTTGGGGGAGTCGTTGTGCGCGCCGACCACCCGCAGGCGGGCTGTCGGCCCGTCGGCGTGTTCGCTCGACCAGGCGATCAGCGAGCCTGCGCGGACCACGAACCAGCGGCCTGGCTCGGCCGGCCACTCATCCTGCTCGGCCAGCTCGGTGAAACCGGCACTGCGCAGTTGGCGTGCGGTCTCGGCACAGGCATGAAACGGTGTCGGGCTCGCGCCGAGGTAGTCGATCAGACCTGCCGCGACCTCGCGGGCGGCGGTTGCCTGCTCCGCCATCAGTTGCCGGAGTCCTGCAGGCCGCCGCGGGCCTGTTCCAGCCAGGCCCGCCGTGCCTTCAGCGACTCCTGCAACTCCTTGATCTTCTTCTGGTTGCCCTTCTCCTCCGCCTGGGTCAGCTCGGCCTGTAGGTCGGCGACCGCCTTCTCCAACTGGTCCACCATCGACTGGGCGCGGGCGGCGAGCTCGGGGTCGGTCTTCTTCCACTTGGAGTCGTCGGCCTCACGGACCGCGGTCTCGACGCGGCGCATTGCCTTCTCGATCCGGTCCATGTCCTTGCGCGGCACCTTGCCGGCGGCATCCCACTTGTCCTGGATCTTGTGCAGTGCCGCCTTGGTGGCTGCGAGGTTCTTGACCGGCAGCAGTGCCTGGGCCTCCTTGAGCAGTTCTTCCTTGACGACCAGGTTGGCCTCGAACTCCTTGTTCTCCGCCGCAGTGACCTCGTCCTTGGCGTTGAAGAACGCGTCCTGGGCCGCCTTGAAGCGTGCCCAGAGCTTGTCGTCGTCCGTGCGGGAGGCGCGCCCAGCCTGTTTCCACTCGCCCATCAACCGCTTGAAGGCCGAGGCGGTCGAGCCCCATTCCTTGGACGCCGAGAGCCGCTCGGCCTCCGCGATCAGGCGCTCCTTGCGCTGCTTGACCGCGGCGTGTTCCTCGTCGAGGCGTGCGAAGTGCGACCGGCGGGTCTTGTCGAAGCCGTTGCGGGCGGCGCTGAACCGCTGCCACAGGGCGTTCTCGGTCGGCTTGTCCAGTTTGGCGCCGGACCGCTGCAGGTTCTTCCACTCATCGAGCAGCGCACGCATGCGTGCGGTGCTCTGCTTCCACTGCACCTTCTCCACCGGTTGCGCGGCGATCTGCTCGGCCTCGGCAACGACCGCTTCGCGCTGCTCGGCAGCGGCTGCACGCGCGGTGGCGCGAGCCTCACCCTCCACTTGAGCCTTCGCCTTGAGGGCGGTCGCGATCTGTTCGACCGTGGCGTCCAGCTGCGCCAGATCGCCCACGACGTGGGCGTCGCCGATCTGCGCACGCAGGCCGCGCAGACCCTCGTGCCCGTCGTGCACCGACAGGTCGGTCTGCACCACACGCTGCAGCAGCAGGTTGGCCGATGCCGCCAGCTCGTCGTACTTGCGCGCGAAGTAGGCCAGCGCCTCCTCGTGGGTGGCGTCCGGGTAGGAGCCGACCTCACGTTCGCCGTCCGGGGTCCGCACGAAGACGGTGCCGTCTTCGGCGACCCGGCCGAACGACGCCGAGTTGCTCGGTGCCGGCGGCGTCGTGGGGGCGGCGGCGGCAGCAGGCGCAGCCGGCGGGTGCGGCTTGATCGAGGCCGGCGAGGGCGGGGCGGGACGCGCAGTCGCCGGCACCGCGGCAGCGGCCTGCGCCGCATCGGCCGGGGGAGTCGCCTCCGGTGCGGCAGGAGTCTGCGCGGCGTGCTCGGTGCCCTCGCCGTTGTCGGCGGTGGCCTGGGAGGAGTTCTCGGGAGTCGAGTTCTCGGGTGACATGGTGTTCATGCCTTCTTCTCGGTGACGGTGACCTTGATGATGCTGATCGGCTGTTTCGGCGGGCCGTCGCCGTTCGGGCTCTCGGTGCCGGCCTTCGCCACAGCTTGCACGATGTCGAGGCCGCCGGTCACCTTGCCGAAGATCGAATAACCGCCGCCCTCGGTCGGCAGCTGGGTGTCGTCATACACGATGAAGAACTGGCCGCCGTTGGAGTCCGGGTCCTGAGTGCGGGCCATCGCCACGCTGCCGGCCGGATACTGACCGGTCGCTGGTGCGTTCTCGATGCCGAAGCCGTAACCCGGCGTGCTGTTGCCGCTGCCGGTCGGGTCGCCGCACTGCAGCACGAAGATGCCGGATGTCGTGACCCGGTGACACGGGCTGTCGTTCCAGTACTTACCCGCCAACTGCACGAACGACGCGACGGTCTGCGGCGCCTTGGACCCGTCGAGCTCGAAGGTGATCACACCGCAGTTGGTGACCAGCTTGGCTACGAAGGTCTTGCCGGCCGCGGCAGCCTTGTCCGGCAGCGAGTATGTCGGCGCGCTCGTCTGCGGCTTGGGCGGTGTGGTGCAGGTGATGCCGCTGGCCGCCTCCGCGGATGCCAGGCCGAGGGACGCGCTCTGCCGGTTCGGATTCGGGCTGCTGGAGCCGCAGGCCGTCAACGTGGTGACCGCGATCAGGCAGGAGGCGCCCAGGACCGAGCGGGTCCGGGTGAGACGCACAGGTGGTTCTCCTTGTCATGGGCGTATGGCGCAGGCGTGCCCGACGCAAACGCGCTCAGTCTAGTGAGCGGGCCAACCGATACGCTCGCCTGCGTGCTGACCGTGTCGTTCCCCGCCGAAGCGTTCGCGACCAACTGTTACGTGCTGGCCCCCGGCGCCGGTGAGGAATGCGTCGTCGTCGACCCCGGCATCGGCGTGCTCGACACCCTCGGTGAGGTGTTGCGGGAGCACAAACTCAAGCCGGCGGCGGTGCTGCTGACCCACGGTCACATCGACCACGTCTACTCGGTCACCCCGGTGTGCGGCGGCCAGCTCGGCGCCTACATCCACGCCGACGACCGCTACCGGCTGCGTGACCCGCTGAGCTCGCTCGGCCCGGAGCTGATCGGCATGTTCGAGCAGCAGTTCGGCCGGGCCGCGACCTGGACCGAACCGTCGGACATCGTCGAGGTGCACGATCGCGAGCAACTCGATCTGGCGGGGCTGCGGTTCGGCATACGACATGCGCCCGGGCATACCGAGGGGTCGGTGATGTTCGACCTCGACCAGGTGCCCGACGGGGTCTCCGACGAGGCGGCGGTGTCCCGCACGACCCTGTCCGGAGACGTGCTCTTCGCCGGGTCGATCGGCCGCACGGACCTGCCCGGCGGGGACCACGCGGCGATGCTCAAGTCGCTGAAGGACGTCGTCCTGCCCCTGCCCGACGACACGCTGGTGCTGCCCGGTCACGGACCCGGCACCACGATGGCGCGCGAACGCGCCACCAACCCGTACCTGCAGAACCTTTAAGGACCTTTTCGACAACATGGCAAGCAAAGTGACCCCGATCAGCGGGTTCCAGGAGTGGCTGCCCACCGAACGCATCGCCGAGCTGATCGTGCTCGACACGATTCGCGAGGTCTTCGAACTGCACGGCTTCGCCTCGATCAACACCCGCGCGATGGAGCCGGTCGACCGGCTGACCGGGCAGGGGGAGGACGCCGACAAGGAGATCTACGGCGTACGACGGCTCGCCGCCGGTCCCGACGACACCGGCGACGTCTCGCTCGGTCTGCATTTCGACATGACCGTGCCGTTCGCGCGCTACGTGCTGGAAAACTCCGGCAAGCTGACCTTCCCGTTCCGCCGCTACCAGATCCAGCCCGCCTGGCGCGGGGAACGGCCCCAGCGCGGCCGCTACCGCGAGTTCATCCAGGCCGACGTCGACATCATCGACGAGGGCGGGTTGCCCGACCACTTCGAGGGCGAGCTGCTGCTCGTCGTCGCGGACGTCTTCTCCCGGCTCCCGATCGGGGACTACCAGATCCACGTCAACGACCGGAAGATCTGTGAGGGCTTCTACCTCGGGCTCGGCATCGAGGACGTGACGGGCACCCTGCGCATCGTCGACAAGCTGGACAAGATCGGCGCCGACGGCGTGCGCAAGCTGCTCCTCGATGCCGGATGTACGCCGGAGCAGGCCGACCAGTGCCTTGCGCTCGCCGAAATCCGTTCCGAGGACACTGGATTCGTCGAGCAGGTGCGCGCGCTCGGGGTGCGGCACGACCTGCTCGACGAGGGCCTGGCCAAGCTCGCGGCGGTCATCGAGGTCGCCAACGAGCACGCCCCGGGCGTGGTCGTCGCGGACCTGCGCATCGCCCGTGGTCTCGACTATTACACCGGCACCGTCTACGAGACGATGCTCACCCGAGACCCGGGTTACGGCTCCATCTGCTCCGGCGGCCGCTACGACGCCCTCGCCACCGACGGCAAGCGCACCTTCCCCGGGGTGGGCATCTCGATCGGCGTCTCCCGGCTGCTCGGCAAGCTGATCACCGAGGAGGGCCTCACCGCGTCGCGCGAGACGCCGGTCGCCGTGCTGGTCGCGGTGACCGACGAGGATTCGCGGCCGGAGTCGATGCGGGTCGCGACCGCGCTGCGCTCCCGCGGCATCCCGACTCTGGTCGCACCGAAGGCGACGAAGTTCGGCAAACAGATCCAGTTTGCCGACCGCCGGGGCATCCCGTTCGTGTGGTTCCCGAGTGCGGACGGCGACGAGGTCAAGGACATCCGCAGCGGCGATCAGGTCGCCGCCGACCGGGCATCCTGGAGTCCGCCTTCAGAGGACCTGCGGCCGTCGCTGGTCGTGCCCGAGAGGTTGTAGTCCGGCCGTAAACCCAAGGACCGCAAGTAGTTTCGGACGAGCGCGTCGGTGATCTGCGGGTCACCGGCGCGCCAACCGGCCGCGACATCCGGCCCGGCCGCCGCAATCGCGCGCGCCGACAGGCGGCCGAGTGCGTCGAGGGCGACCACGTCGCGTCCGCCGGGCAGCCGCAGCAGCGCAATCGACCGCCCCGCACGGCGCGCGTAACCCACTCGCAGCACCGCCCAGCCGACGATCGCGACCAGCACCGGCACCAGCGCGACCTCGAAACCGATGGCGGCGCCCACTCGGCCGAGGTTGTCGGCGAGCTGCTGCCCGGCGTGCTGCAGCTGGGTGCCCGCGTCGGCGGCCTGGTCCACCGGCTTGCGCACCCGGCCGCCGATGACGGGCGCCTTGGCCAGCACGCCTGCGGCGTCGTGCAGATGCGTCGAGATCTGCTCGCCACCACGCTCCACCTTGCGGGCACCCGCGGCGGACGCCGCGACCTGCCGATGGGCGAGGACACCGAGCCATAACCAGCCGGCCAGCCAACAGAGCGTGAGCAGGTCGAAACCGATCTGTCGGCACCGGCGACGACCGGCATCGGCATACCACTTCATCTGACTTCCCCCGCATCCACGTATCAGTGACGGGACCGGCGAGAATGGCGTTCCGTGAGTACCACTGCGTTGCAGCGTGCGATGCGCGGCTGGCTGGACCACCTGCGGGTCGAGCGCGGCGCGTCGCAACACACCCTGCGCGCCTACGAACGCGATCTGCGGCGGTATGCCGAGCACCTGGCAGGTCAGGGGGTGACCACACCGGAGCAGGTGCGGGAAGCGCAGGTCAGCGATTTCCTCGCGACCTTGCGGGAAGGCGACGCCGACCACCAGCCGCTCGCCGCGTCGTCCGCCGCCCGCACCCTGGTGGCGGTGCGGGGGTTTCACAAGTTCCTGACGCTGGAGGGCGACACCCCGCAGGACGTCGCGTCCGCGGTCGCGCCCCCGAAACCACCGCGGCGGCTGCCGAAGGCGATCCCGTTGGACCAGGTCGAGCGGCTGCTCGACGCCGCGAGCGTCGGCGACACCCCGGCCTCGCTGCGCAACCGCGCGCTGCTGGAGTTGCTCTACGGCATCGGTGCCCGGGTCAGCGAGGCCGTCGGCCTGGACGTCGACGACCTCGACTTCGAGCACGACAGCGTGCGGGTGCTCGGCAAGGGCGGCAAGGAGCGGGTGCTGCCGATCGGGCGGTTCGCCAAGGAGTCGCTCTCGTCATACCTGACCAGGGCGCGGCCGGTGTTCGCCGTCCGCGGCACGGGTACGCCGGCGCTCTTCCTCAACCAGCGCGGCGGTCGCCTGTCGCGGCAGTCGGCCTGGAACATCATCCAGGCGGCGGCCAAGCGGGCCGACCTGACCGGCCACCTCAGCCCGCACACGCTGCGGCATTCCTTCGCCACCCACCTGCTCGACCGCGGGGCCGACGTGCGCGTCGTGCAAGAGCTGCTCGGGCACGCCTCGGTGACCACCACCCAGATCTACACGATGGTGTCGGTCCAGCAACTGCGGGAGGTGTTCGCCAGCTCACATCCACGAGCGCACTGAGACCTTCGACTGCGCCTCGCCGCTCACAGCCCGCGGACGATGTAATAAGTTGGGCCGCGATCGCCGAGAGGCCGAACGACGTCATACCCGGGAGTGCAACTTGAGTCCGAAGGAGCAGATCGGCCCTACCGGCCGCCCGCTGCCGACCTTTCCCGCACCCAAGGAGCTACGCAGCCACGGTCCTGCGCGCATCATCGCGATGTGCAACCAGAAGGGCGGCGTCGGCAAGACCACCAGCACCATCAACCTGGGCGCGGCGCTCGCCGAATACGGCCGCAAGGTCTTGCTGGTCGACTTCGACCCGCAAGGCGCGCTCTCGGTCGGGCTAGGCATCCGCGCCCACGAGCTGGACACCACGATCTACAACCTGCTGGTGTCCCGCGGGACCGACATCCACGACGTCATCCAGCACACCGCAGCTGCGAACCTCGACGTGCTGCCGGCCAATATCGACCTGTCCGCCGCCGAGGTGCAGCTGGTCGGTGAGGTCGCCCGAGAGATGGTGCTGGCCCGCGTGCTGCGCCCGGTCGCCGACGAGTACGACGTCATCCTCATCGACTGCCAGCCCTCGCTCGGTCTGCTCACGGTCAATGCGCTCACCGCCTCGCATGGCGTGATCATCCCCTTGGAGTGCGAGTTCTTCGCGATGCGCGGTGTCGCGCTGCTGGTCGAGACCATCGACAAGGTCACTGACCGGCTCAACCCGCGGCTGGAGATCGACGGCATTCTCGCCACGATGTATGACGGGCGCACGCTGCACAGCAGGGACGTCGTCCGGTCGGTGGTGGACCACTTCGGGGACAAGGTCTTCCACACCGCGATCAGCCGGACGGTGAAGTTCCCCGACGCCACGCTCGCCGCGGAACCGATCACCACCTACGCGTCACACCACGGCGCGGCCGAGGCCTACCGACAGCTCGCGCGAGAGCTGATCTCCCGCGGCGACGCGGCCTGAGATGGACACCACCGAGCGGGCCGAGCCCGAGGTGGTGCCGGCCGAGGTGAACGCCCCGGATATCTCCGACGCGTCGACACCCGAACCGGTCGTTCCTGGCGGCGTCATCACCCGCCGCGCCGCAGCCGCACCCTTCGAGGTGCATCTGGACATCTTCTCCGGGCCCTTCGAGCTGCTGCTCGGGCTGATCTCCAAGCACAGGCTCGACGTCACCGAGATCGCCCTCGCCAAGGTGACCGACGAGTTCATCGCGCACATCCGCAAGGCGCAGGAGGCCGCCACCGACTGGGACCTCGGACAGGCCTCGGAGTTCGTGCTGATCGCGGCAACCCTTTTGGACATCAAGGCCGCTCGGCTGCTGCCCGACATGCGCGCCGACGACGAGGACGACCTGGCGCTGATCGAGGCCCGCGACCTGCTCTTCGCGCGGCTGCTGCAATACCGCGCGTTCAAGGAGGTCTCGGCATCGCTCGCGCAGCAGATGGAGACCGCGGGGCGGATGACCGCGCGACAGGCGGGGCTGGAGGAGCGTTTCGCCAAACTGCTACCGGAGCTGATCATCAACGTCACGCCGGAGCAACTGGCCCGCATCGCCGCGCAGGCGATGACACCGCGGCCCGAGCCGTCCGTCGGGTTGACCCATCTGCACGCCCCCGCGGTCAGCGTGCGGGAGCAGGCCGCGATCGTCATCGCCGAGCTGCGCGACCGCGGGCAGGCCAGCTTCCGGTCGCTGGTCGCCGACGCCGAGTCGACCCTGGTGATCGTCGCGCGCTTCCTCGCGCTGCTGGAGCTCTACAAGGAGGCGGCGGTCAGCATGGAGCAGGAGGAAGCGTTGGGGGAGTTGACCGTTCGCTGGACGGGCGACGACGGCCAGGACGTCCAGGTGAGCGACGAATTCGACGAGCAGGACCGCCCGGAGAACGACTCGGAAGGAGATGAGGACGATGACTGACAACGACGCACCGGCTGAGCCGGACGTTGCCGAGCCGGACGTTGCCGAGCCGCAGGCCCCCGAAGTGGCCGAGGAACCCGTCTTCGAGGTGCACGAACTGCCCGGCGGCGCCCGCAGCGCGATCGAGGCGGTGCTGATGGTGGTCGATCAACCCGTCACGGCCGACGAACTCGCCGTCGCCCTCGAACTCCCGGTCGACGAGGTCACCGCGATCATCGAGGGCCTCGAAGCCGAATACGAGCAACAGCAGCGAGGATTCACGCTGCGCTGCATCAACGAGGCGTGGCGCGTCTACAGCCGCCCGGCATACGCGCCGGCGGTGGAGAAGTTTCTGCTGGACGGCCGGCAGGCCAAGCTCACCCAGGCGTCCCTGGAGACGCTTGCGGTCATCGCCTACCGCCAGCCGATCTCCCGGGCACGCGTCAGCGCGGTGCGCGGGGTCAACGTCGACGGCGTGATTCGCACGCTGGTGACCCGCGGGCTGATCGTCGAGGTCGGGGCCGAGGGCGAACAAGGGGCGATGCTCTACGGCACGACGCCCTATTTCCTGCAGCGGCTCGGCCTCAGCTCGCTCGACGAGCTGCCGCCGCTGGCGCCATACCTGCCTGATGCGGATGTGGTGGACGAACTCATCGAGCAGGGGCACGGATGACCGGCACCAGGGGTAAGAGCAACACCGGCGGTTCGCGTGGCGGACGAGGACGACCGGGTGGTGCGCGTCGTGGAGGGAGTTCCGCCCGGTCGCAGCGTCCGAATCGCAGTGCACCACAGGCAAGTTCGAGCAAGCCGGACATCGACGTGCACGACCCGGATGGCGTGCGGCTGCAGAAGTTGCTCGCGGCGGCGGGTGTCGGCAGCCGCCGCGTGTGCGAGGACCTGATCACCCAGGGACGCGTCGAGGTCGATGGGCAGGTGGTCCGGGAACTCGGTGTCCGCATCGACCCACTCCGCCAGAGCGTGCACGTCGACGGTGACCGGGTGCAGCTGGACGAGTCCCGCGTCTACCTCGCCTTCAACAAGCCGCTCGGCATCGTGTCCACGATGAATGACGAGCTGGGCCGTCCGTCGGTCGGTGACTATCTGGAGCAGCGCAAGGATCGGCTGTTCCACGTCGGGCGCCTCGATCAGGACACCGAGGGCCTGCTGCTGCTCACCAACGACGGGGAGCTGGCCAACCGGTTGCAGCACCCGTCATACGGGGTGCCGAAGACGTATGTCGCCATGGTGCCCGGACCGGTGCCGCGCGCTCTTGGCAAACAACTGCGTGACGGAGTCGAGCTGGAGGACGGGAAAGTCGCGGTCGACTCGTTCAAGGTGGTCGACTCGACCCCCGGTTGGGCGCTGATCGAGGTGGTGCTGCACGAGGGTCGCAAGCACATCGTGCGCCGGATGCTGGAGGCCGTCGGGCACCCCGTCGAGTCCCTCACCCGCACCGACGTTGGTCCCGTGCGGCTCGGGGATCTGCGTCCGGGCAAGATGCGCCCCCTCACCAAACAGGAGGTTGCCGGCCTCTACAAGGCGGCGGGGCTGTGAGCGCCGAGCCCACCACGGTCCGCGTCGTCGGCACCGGGCTGATCGGGTCATCGATCGGCCTTGCGTTGTCCGGCAAAGGGATTCGGGTATCACTCAGTGACCCGTCACCGACCGCGCAAGCGCTGGCTCGTGATCTGGGTGCCGGCTCGATCGGCGAGGCCGAGGAGCCTGCGGTCGTGTTCGTGGCCGCACCTCCGGACGTGGCCGCCGAGGTCGTCGCTGCCGAGCTGCGCCGGTGGCCGGCCGCCGTCGTCACCGACGTGGCGTCGGTCAAGCAGCAGATCGCCGACGATGTGCGGGGGCTCGTGACTCCCGACCAATTGCGGCGGTATGTCGGCAGCCACCCCATGGCCGGGCGCGAACGGTCGGGTGCGGTCGCCGCGCAGGTCGACCTCTTCGAGGGGCGCACCTGGGTGGTGTGCCCGCAGCCGGAGTCGGATGTGGCAGCGGTCGACGCGGTGCAGGACCTGGCCGCGCGCACCGGTGCTGCGGTCGTCACCATGCCCGCCGATGAGCACGACGCTGCAGTTGCGGTTGTTTCGCATCTGCCGCAGGTCGCCGCCTCACTGGTCGCGGCGCAGCTCCGGGAGGTGCCTGATGACGCAATTGCGTTGGCAGGCCCCGGGATTCGGGATGTGACGCGCATCGCTGCCAGCGATCCGATGCTGTGGACCCAGATCCTGGCCGGGAATGCCACCGCGGTCGCGCCGGTGCTGCGACGGGTCGGCGAGCAACTCGCCGCAGTGCTCGACTCGATCGAGGCGTTGGCCGGCGCGGACACCTCAGCGGATGGTAGTCGCGGCGCCGTCGCACATCTCATCGCCGAGGGACAGCTCGGTCACGCGCGCATCCCCGGCAAGCACGGTGCGGCGCCCGCGACCTACGCCACGCTGGTCGTGCCGATTCCCGACGAGCCCGGTGCGTTCGCCAGACTGTTCAACGACGTCGGCGACGCCGGGATCAACCTGGAGGACCTGCGCATGGAGCACGGTGTTGGCGCGCCGGTCGGTCTGGTGGAGCTGTCGGTGCTGCCTGGTGTGGTGGAGCGGTTGCGAGACGTGTTGGAGCACAAGGGATGGAGCGTTCATGAGTAAGTCGCTGGTGGTCGCGATCGACGGGCCGTCCGGCACCGGGAAATCGAGCGTCTCCAAGGCGGTTGCCAAGCAGTTGGGACTGGCCTACCTCGACACGGGTGCCATGTACCGCGCGCTGGCGTGGTCCTGCCTGGATGTCGCCATCGACTTCGACGACGAGGCCGCGGTCGCCGAGCAGAGCCGCACCTTCGACCTGCGGATGGGCATGGACCCGGCGGCTCCGAGCGTTGCGGTCGGCAGCCGGCGGATCGATCGGGAGATCCGCGAAGACGCCGTCACCTCAGTGGTTTCGCGGGTCGCGACCAACCTCGCGGTGCGCGCCGACATGCTCACCCGGCAGCGGTCGCTGATCGCCGAGGCGGTGCAGCGCAGCGCAGGTGTCGTCGCGGAAGGCCGGGACATCACCACCGTGGTCGCGCCCGACGCCGACGTGCGGATCCTGATGACCGCCAGCGAAGAAGCCCGTATGGCGCGCCGCTCGCGGCAGTTGCGGGTGTCGGCGGAGTCCACCCGCTCCCAGATCGTCGAGCGCGACCGCACCGACTCGACTGTCTCGCAGTTCACCACCGCTGCCGACGGCGTCGTCACCGTCGACACCTCGCAGATCGACTTCCGGCAGTCGGTCGCCGCAGTGCTGCACGTTGTCAAGGAGGTAGTCGGTGGCGACCTCGACCTATCGACCCCGGCTGGTTGACGCCGCCCGCAAGTTTGGCTGGGGGCTTGCCCACACCCTCTACCGGGTGCGGGTGCTGCACGCCGACCGGATGCCGCGCACCGGTGCTGTGGTCGCGGTGTCCAATCACGTCGGATTTGTCGACGGCCCACTGGTTTTCATCTTCGCGCCCCGCCGGCTGCGATTCCTGGTGAAGCGTTCCTACTTCACCTCAGCCTGGGGTGCTCTCCTGCGCGGCACGGGCCAGATCCCGATCGACCAGAACAACGCCGACCGGCAGGCCCTCGCCACCGCCCGCGAGGTGCTCGCGAGCGGTGAGGCGGTCGGCATCTTCCCCGAGGGCACCCGTGGCACGGGATCGGTCGAAACCGCCCAGCAGGGCGCCGCATGGCTGGCCCAACAGACGGGGGCGTTGCTCGTCCCGGTCGCGGTGCTCGGCACCGCCGGCACGGGGGAAAGGGACTCCTGGCCGAAGCTGCGCTCGCAGGTGCGGCTGGTGATCGGCGAGCCGTTCCCGCTGAGCGAACGCCCCGGCATACCGGGTCGGGAGCGGCTGCGCCTGGCGACCGAGGAGCTCCGGGAGAAGCTCGCCGCCCACGTCGCAGCCGCCCAGGCCGAGACCGGGTTACGACTGCCAGATCAGTCGCCGCGCAACTGACGCAGCAGCCCATGGCGGTCGACGACGTTCCAGTGCTCGTAGATCTTGCCGTCGACGATCCGCACGATGTCGATGTTCTCGAATGCGACGATGCGGCCGGTCGCGGCCACCCCCATCCAGGGACCGGTGTGCCTGCCGTGGAATCTCTTGTAGGTCACCACCTTGTCGCCTTCGGCGAGCTGGTCGCGGACCTCGACGTGGAAGCCGCTGAACGCATCGAACAGCTCCTGGTGCGCTTGGTGGACGGCCGACGGCCCATGCGGGAAGTCGGGCCGCTCGGAGTGGTCGGCCGCGTTCGGGTGGATCAGCTCCTCAAGCACCGCGGGGTCGTGGTCGGCGGTCGACTGGTATTCGCGGCAGAACCGCAGGATGACGTTCTTGTTGCGTTCGAGCTCGGTGGCCTGGTCGATGACAGACATGAATCTCCTTGATGGGGTGGGTGTTTGGCTGGGTTCAGTCGATCGGCCGGGCGAGCTGCGCGAGCTTTGCCGCGTCCCGCTCGGGACGGATCAGCAGCGCACCGACGACGGCTGACACGAGCAGGAGGGTTGCGGTCAGCAGGAACATCCGGTTGAACCCGTCGAGCTGGACCGTCGCGCCGTCGAGGAACCAGCCGGTGACGGTCGGGCTGAGCACCGCGCCGAGGGTGGCGAGGGCGCTCATCAACCCGAAAACACCACCGCGTTGTCCGGTCGGAGTGATCTCCGCGGTGACGGCCACCATCACGACTCCCATGACCATGCAGAGACTGAACGCGATCGTGATCAGCGTCAGTTTGGCCGTGGGGGACTCGACGTGGGGGAAGGCGAACAGTGCGATCGCGCTGATCAGCACCAGCGCCGCCGGGATGTATCCACGGTGCACCCGGCTGGCGACGCCGCGGCCGGCGAGCATCCGGCTGGCGGTCGGCTGGGCGAGGAAGATGATGCCGATCACTACCCACGGGAAGGTGTTGAGCACGCCAACCTGGCTTGCGCTGTAACCCAGGCTCTTGAGGTACTTCGGAAGCCAGGTGGTCATCAGCGCGCTGTTCCACTGGACGACGAATCCGGCGATGAGACAGGCGATCCAGCTGCCGGTGGAGATGATGGACCGCAGCGGGACAGTGCGACCCTCGAGCAGGGCAATGGACCGGCTGGTGTCTTTCGCACCGACCTCGCGTGCGTCGGACGGCCCCTCGCGCCCGACCACGAGCCAGATGGCTGCCCAGACCAGGCTCGCGACCGCGAGCACGCCGAACGCGCTCTGCCACCCGTGGTTGACGATGATCCAGGTCAACGCGGGCGAGGCGACGATCACACCGGCCGCCGCCCCGGACTGGATGAGTCCGGCGACCAGGTTGCGCTCCCGGTTGTCGAACCACTTGAAGGCCGCGTGCTGGGTGATCGGGATCGACGGCCCTTCGGCGAAGCCGAGCAGTGAACGCGACGCGACCAGCACGCCATACGAGGCGACGGCCGCGACCGGGGCCATGCTGAGTGTCCAGAGCACGGTGATGACGACCAGGATCCAGCGGCACTGGATCCGGTTGGCGAGGAATCCCGCTCCGACCGCGGAGACGACGAAGAACGCGAAGAAGATGCTCTGCAGGTTGCCGACCTGCGTGTTGCTGATGCCCAGGTCCTGCGACATCGGCGCGACCGACAGGCCGAGCACGGCCTTGTCCGCGAAGTTGATCATCATCAGCGCGAAGAGCAGGACGACGATCAGCCACGCTCTCCGGCGGGACGCACCGACGGGGGCGGGAGGCGTCGCCGTCGGGGTGGCTTCGGCGAGGTGAACAGGGGGAGCGGGGGATTGCTGGGTCGACATGACGTAGTCCTAATCTGGATGCAATGTGGCCCGGGTCACATGAACGTATGGCGGGAATCACACGCAAAGCAAGCGGTTTCGCAAAACTGATTCGCAATGTGCATGCAATATTCCAGTCAAGTCGGCGTTGTGGCCGCCCTCAATCGCCCGATTCTTCGATTCGGTGACGGGTCCGGGATGATGGACCAATGACCGATCCGACCGACCACGATGTGGACGCATCCGACGCCACTGTTGAGCACGCACTGCGAGTCGGCCTCGACGACTTCGACCTCAGCGACGAGGACCGCGCGCTACTCGATGCCGACGGCGCCGACTTCGGCGAGGAAGGTGAGGCCGGCGGTCGTCCAGTGGTGGCGATCATCGGTCGTCCCAACGTCGGGAAGTCGACTCTGGTCAACCGCGTGCTCGGCCGCCGAGAGGCTGTCGTCGAGGACGTGCCCGGCGTGACACGCGACCGCGTCGCCTACGACGCGGAATGGTCCGGGCGCGACTTCACGCTCGTCGACACCGGCGGTTGGGAAGTCGACGCCAGTGGCATCCATCTGCGAGTGGCCGAACAGGCAGAGGTGGCAATCGAACTCGCCGACGCCGTGCTCTTCGTGGTCGACGCAACGGTCGGCGCCACCGACACCGACGAGGCCGTGGTCAAACTGCTGCGCCGCTCGAAGAAGCCGGTCGTGCTGATCGCCAACAAGGTCGATGACCAGCGGACCGAGGCGGAGGCCGCGGCGCTGTGGTCGTTCGGCCTCGGACAGCCGTGGCCGGTCTCGGCACTGCACGGCCGCGGCACCGGTGACGCACTCGACGCCCTGCTCGAGGTGCTGCCGGAGAAGTCGGCGGTAGCGGCATACCAGCGTGGTGGGCCGCGCCGCGTCGCGCTGGTGGGGCGCCCCAATGTCGGCAAGTCGTCGCTGCTGAACAAGCTCGCGGGCGAGGACCGCGTCGTCGTCGACAACGTGGCCGGGACCACTCGTGACCCGGTCGACGAGCTCATCGAGCTCGGTGGCCAGACCTGGCGGTTCGTCGACACTGCAGGCATCCGGCGGCGCGTCCACATGACCCGCGGGGCCGACTTCTACGCTTCGCTGCGCACCCAAGCCGCAATCGAAAAGGCCGAGGTGGCAGTCGTGCTCATCGACGCCGAGGACAACATCGCCGAGCAGGACATCCGCGTTGTGCAGCAGGTCATCGACGCCGGCCGCGCCCTGGTGCTGGCATTCAATAAGTGGGATCTGCTCGACGAGGAGCGCCGGCACTACCTGGAGCGCGAGATCGAGCGTGACCTCGCGATGGTCAGCTGGGCGCCGCGGGTCAACGTGTCCGCGCGCACCGGCCGCCACCTGGAGCGGTTGGTGCCGGCACTGGAGGTGGCGCTCGACTCGTGGGACCAGCGCATCCCGACCGGCAAGCTCAACTCCTTCCTCGGTGAGGTGGTGGCCGCGCACCCGCACCCGGTCCGCAGCGGCAAGCAGCCACGCATCCTCTTCGCCACGCAGGTCTCGACCCGCCCGCCGCGCTTCGTGATCTTCGCCTCCGGCTTCATCGAGGCGGGCTACCGCCGCTTCCTGGAGCGCCGGCTGCGCGAACAGTTCGGCTTCGAGGGGACTCCGATCGAGCTGTCGGTGCGGGTGCGCGAGAAGCGCCGCCGATAGCGGCCCGCGCCGGGCGTCGGGCACCCAGCCGGCCGATTGGGTGAGGAGGGTGCCCGTGCGATATCGTTTCCGTCGCCCTCCGGGGCATCGGGCTGTGGCGCAGTTTGGTAGCGCACTTGACTGGGGGTCAAGGGGTCGCAGGTTCAAATCCTGTCAGCCCGACGTCACGAAACCGCCGACTTGTCGGCGGTTTTCGCGATTCTCGTCGGCAGTTTCGCCGGGTGATCGGGCGCGGTCAGTGACTGCGTAAGGCGTCGATGAGTTCGTCCTTGCTCATCGAGGACCGGCCGGAGATCTCGAGCTCGGCGGCTCGCTTGTCGAGCTGGTCCTTGGTCCAGTCCTCGTATGCCGGGTGCTCGCCGCCCCTGCGGCCCACCTCGGAGCGCGAGGTGTCGGCGGCCGCATTGGCGATCCGCGCCGACTTCTCCTTGCTGTTGCCCTCGTCGCGCAGCTTCTCGTAGAGCTCGTCATCCTTGACCGACGGTCCGGGCTTCTTCTCGGGCATGTGCGGGTGCTCCTCTCCGACTGGCGGATGTGCACCCTTCTGCCTACCCGGTCGCGGCGACCTGACACAACCACCTGACCCGACCACCTGACCCGAGCGCCTGACTCGAGCACCGGGCAGGGGTCAGCCGAAACGGCGTCGCGTCGAGGCGTCCGCCGGCAGGAACGTCTCCAGGTGCAAACCTTCCAGGGCCGCGTCCGTCGCAGTCGTGAGGCGTGCCGTCGTGCTGAAGAACCGCAGCGTGCCGTCGGCCGTCTCCAACTCCAGCGTGACGACCGGGCCGGTCACCGCGGGGCCGTCAGGCGCGTCGACGAGCGCAGCGAGCTCGTCGAGCTCATTGACGAGACCGGCGTGCCGGGCATCCCGGGTCTGGAGCGCCCGGTGTCGCAGTTGCCGCAGCAGATGCCCGGACCACTCGGCGAGGTTGGCGATGCGCGGCGCCAGCCCTTGCGGGTCGACACAGAGCCGCAGCACGTTGATCGGCGGTTCGAGCAGATGCGGCGCACAGCCGACGAGCAGTGCGTCCACCGCGGCGTTGGCGTCCACCACGTCCCAGTAGTCATCGAGCAGCAGCGCCGGGTAGGGCAGATGAGCGTCGAGCAGGTCGCGCAGGCCAGCCATGACTCCCGCGAGCGAGTCGTCGTCGAGCGAGCTGTCGCCATACCGCGGCGCGAAGCCGCCGGCAAGCAGCAGCCGATTACGTTCTCGCAGAGGGATATTCAGCTGCTCCGACAGATGCAGGATCATCTGTGGCGTGGGTCTCGCCTTGCCCGTCTCGACCCTGCTGAGGTGGCGCGTCGACACCGTCGAGATGTCCGACAGCGCCTGCTGGCTGAGCGCCCGACTCTCCCGCCATTCGCGCAACAACTCACCCACGGCAGCAGTCATGGTGGCCAGCGTATGGCGCGGCTTCCTCGCCGCCATGACCTGCGAGGTCATGGCGCATCGTCGTCGCGGGGCAGAAGCTCGTCACGTCAGTGAGGAACCAATGCAAAGGAAGCCGTGATGGACACCGTTGTCAACGACTACCTGGCCACCTGGAACGCACAGGGCGAGCAGCGAACTGCCTTGCTGCAGAAGGCTTTCGCGCAGGATGTCACCTACACCGATCCGCTGGCGGAGACGACCGGCCGCGCCGAGCTCGATGCGGTGATCGATGCGGTGCAACGGCAGTTCGCCGGCATGACGTTCACCCCGATCGGGGAGCCGGACCGTCATCACTCGCAGGTGCGTTTCCAGTGGGGCCTGGGCCCGGCCGGAGCGGAGCCGGTCGTCATCGGGTTCGACGTGGTCGTGCTCGACGGCGACGGCCGGGTCGCCGACGTGCGCGGCTTTCTCGACAAGGTGCCGTCCTGATCGCGAGATGCCGTTTGGTGTCCGCTGTGCCGGGTAGGCGACTGGTGCAACAGCCGCAGGCGAAGGAGGAGAACCATGACCGACGCTTCACAGGCACGCGGATCCGGCGCACCGGGTGAGGACGACGAGCGGGCCGACGGTGGTCGCGGCGCGCGAGCATCCGGCAGCAGCAACGACGTCGCGAGCGGCGGCAGCTCCGAGCATGCCGAGTCGGGCAGTAGCGAGGACGAGGCCACCGGAGACACTGAGGCCTGAAAGGACTCCGACGAAACCGCCGGGCCGGACGGTTCGGACGATTGACTGTTAGCCGACCTGTGGCCGGGGCGCCCCCGCGGCCCGGCCACAGGGGTGCCCCGCAGTCTCACGCGTCGGCGTCGGCCGACCGCGCGGTGAGGTGTTGCTGCAGGCGCTCCAGAATGCCGGTGAGCAGCCGGGAGACCTGCATCTGGCTGGTGCCGATGTGCAGGCCGATCTCCCGCTGGGTCAGGTTGTCGACGAACCGGAGACGGACGATCTCGCGTTCTCTCCAGGTCAGGGTTGCCAGGGCAGGGCGCAGGAGGTCGATTGCCTCAACCCGTTCGAAAGCCTCGTGCGCCGCCGGATCGGACAGCATCTCCACCAGCGAAACCAACGTGCCGTCCCGCAGCGGCGCATCCAACGATTCCGATCGGTACTGCTGATCGGCGGCCTGCGCCATACGGACCGCCTGAGGGGACTCACCGACGCAGCTCGCCACCTCGTCGACGCTCGGTGACCGTCCGAACTCCTGCAGCAACTGCTGCTGGGCGGCCAGCACCTTGATCCGGTTCTCCTGCACCGCACGTGGCGGCCGGACAGCCCAGCCGTGATCGCGGAAGTGCCGCTTGATCTCGCCCGAGATCGTCGGGACGGCGAACGCGCTGAAGGTGCGGGCGTGTTGTGGACTGAATCGGTGGACGGCCAGCACGAGACCGACGAACGCGACCTGTCGAAGGTCATCGGCCTCGATGCCGCGACCTTCGAACCGGCGTGCCAGGTGCCGAGCCAGCGGGCGTTGCAACAGGATCGCCTGCTCGCGGTATCGGGCCGCCTGGGTCGCATCGGGGGCAGCATGGGCGAGCGTGAGGAGTGTGTTGGTGCGTGCTTCGACCGCGTCGTCGACACGGGAAGCCTGATTGACGGGAGGCATGTCTGCCCAATCGCAGAAATGAACCTGGACCAGCCCGGCTGCTTGAGCTGATGTCGTCACCATCAGCAGACCACACCTGCCGCGTTCCTCACAAGACAGAGCCACACTGGTCGGGTGAATTCGCCGATGCAGCAATGGGTTTGCGTTACGACGGACGTGCGGAGCGCGGCGGCGTATGGTGACCAGGACATGTGTACGACGGGGCGCGGCGAGAGCGGGCAGCGGATGAAGCAAATCGTGACCGAGCAGGCGGATGATCTGGCGCGTCTGGCCGAGGAACTCCATGCGGCGGCGGACCCCATCGCCACCGCCGACCAGGTCGTGCAGTTCGCCTGCCGCGAGCTCAGTGCCGACCACGGCGGGATCACCCTGTTGGCGCGGGGCGGTCGATTGCAGACCGTCGCGCCCACCGACCCACTCGTCGGCCGGCTGGACGAGTTGCAGGAGGAGGTCGGCGACGGGCCGTGCAGCGAGAGTGCCACGGAGCAGGAGACGGTCTTCTCGGCCAACCTCGCGATCGACGACCAGTGGGGCGGGTGGGGGCCGGCCGCGGCTCGGCTGGGCATCGAGAGTGCTCTCGCCACTCAGCTCAGCGGCCGGGACGGGCGGCGGCTCGGAGCGCTGAATCTCTTTTGGCGTCAACCGCATGCGTTCGACTCCAACGACATCGCGTTCGCGACGTTGTTTTCCCGGCACGCGGCGATCGCCCTCGAGGTCGCCCAGACGCAGGAGGGCCTGCGCACCGCGCTCGACGCCCGCAAGCTGATCGGTCAGGCACAGGGCATCCTGATGGAGCGTTACCGGCTCGACCCCGACCGGGCCTTCGAGGTGTTGCGCCGCTTCTCGCAGGAGAAGAACCTCAAGCTGCGCGATGTCGCGGCACACCTGGTGGGCACCGGCAGTCTGCCCGCCGCCGAGGACGGCTGAGCAGCCTCGCAGGCCCCTGAGTCGTCGTTGCGTCAGGGCACGTCGCCGCGGACGATCAGCTCGACTGCGGTCTGCAGATCCCGCGCCGTTCGCGGTGCAGTGGCGATGGCTGCCGCAGACGTGTTCGGGCCTGGTACGAGCACGCTTCGAGCACCTGCGCGCAGCGCACTGGTGACGTCCTCCCCGAGGTGACCGACGACGGCGAGTGCGCTCACCGGCACGTCCAGCTCGCGCGCCGCACGGCTCGGCATACCGGGCTCGGGCAGGCGGCACGAACAACCGGCGTCGGGCGCATGCGTGCACAGCTGCCAGGTGTCGAACGGCCCCAGCAGGCGGTCCACCTGCTCGTTGACGGCGCGCATCTGGTGGCGAGTGACGTCACCCGCCCCGACCGCGGTCTCGGTCGCCATCAGCCCGACCCGCACACCCTTCCTGCGCAACCGGTCCACGGCCGCCCGGGCGCCCGGAAGCGGTCGGACCTGCCCCGGGTCGGTGTTGAGCGGAATGTCGCGGATCAGCGTGCCGTCCCGTTCGAACAGCACGGCCAGCACCTCGGTGGGCCACGCCGCTGCGACCCGGTGCCGCAGCTCACCGCGCAGCCGTTGCATGACCGCGACCGGTGACTCGATGATGCCGGCGGCGGCCGTCGACCAGCGGCTACGGCCCGGACGTTGCCGCTGTATGACGCGAGTCGCGACCAGCGCCGCGCTCGAGGTGACTGCGGCTCCCGCCAAGAGGAGCGGCAGGCGGCGGGGGATCGGCGCACCGACGCCACGCGCTGCCGCTGCCAGATTGGCAGTTGCGGCAGCGGCGGTCGTCCCGGCATGCCACCCGAAGTGGCCACGTGGCGCACCAATCGTCTGTCGCCAACGCCGCCCGTGCATGCGACGAAGCAGGGCGTCGTCCGCCATACAACGGTAGGGAGGGGCTGGAGCCGGACGGGGTTGTGTTGCGCGGTGATCCAGCTGCCGCGCAGCTTGGCGCAGCAACCAGCCGTCTCGGTGCATGCGTAGTGCTACGTCGATCGCGGCACGGCTGCCGCACCGGTAACGCTCATCGAAGCCGCCGACTTCGTTGAGCGCATCTCTGCGCGCTGCGAGGTCGCCGAGCGACCAGGGTGAGACTGCGCCGTGGCGGCTGCGTCCCGCCGGGGACTGTCCTTGACTGAGGCCGGTTCGGGCGCCGGCGGCCGCCAGTTCCCGCATCAGCTGATCCGCCCATTCGAGGGTGACGCGGACGTCTGTCGGCAGGAAGACCACCCACTCCGTATCGCAGACCCGCCAGCCCAGGTTCGCTGCGGCGGGCAGTCCGCGGCCCCACGATCGTTGGACCCGGACGGCGCTGCGGGCGCGCAGCTCTCGGGGAATCGCGATGTCCGGCAACGGATTCGACCGATCGTCGACGATGACCACCTGGGCGGTCGGGGGGAGTGGTGTCGCGGCCAGGCTCACCAGTAGCGGTTGGAGGGAGAGCTCGTCGCGGGTGGGTATGACGACCCCGGGCGTGGGTGACATCGGCAACCTCCTTGCACGCCAGCTGTTTCGGCCTCCGGTTGCTGGCCTACCCGAAGCGTGGGCAAGTAAAACCGGCACGTTATTCTACGTTTTGTAGAACTACTGCCGGATCGGAGAAACCATGCGTCTCACCCCACGCCGTCTCGCTATCCCGGGGGCGGCGATTGCGCTGACGGGCATTGCTGCGTGCGGCAGTTCGACCTCGAGCGGTGCGGGGAGCAGCGCTTCGCCGACGACCGGCTCGGCGCAGCCGAGCGGGGGGATGAAGGGCGGCGGCAGCGGGATGAACATGGCGGGTGCGCCGGACTGCACCCCGGTGCCGAAGCTCGCCGCGGCACCGCGCCGGATCGTGACCATGGACGCCGGCGCCGCAGCATTCGTGCAGCGACTCGGCGCGGGTGACCAGCTCGTCGGCACGGCCGCACCCGACTTTCGCGACGCGTTCACCGGGGTGGCGCGCGGCGATCTCGACAAGGTCAAGGTGATCGACCCGGGCCGCGGCAACCGGGAAGCTGTGCTGGCCGCGAAACCCGATTTCGTCACCGGCATCTCGGTGTACGAACTCGGCTCGTTCGACGGCAACCCCACCGCAGAACAGTTGGCGGAGAACGACATTGCGGCGTACGTCGCCTGTCCGTCGACGGCGCCGGTCACCGACCTGACCCCGACCTACAAGTACGTCAACGACCTGGCCACTCTTGTCGGTCGGCCAAGCGCCGGCCGGCAACTGGTCGCCACCATGACCAAGCAGGCCGGCAGCCGTTCGGGAGATACCCCGGTGCTGGCACTGTCCAGTGTGCCGACGGGTGGTCAGGGCATCAGCACCCGAGGTGCCACGAGTCTCGCGAACGGCATCATCACCCTCGCCGGCGGCAAGAACGTCGCGGAGTCGGTGAAGGCCGACATGGCGCAGCTCTCCGCGGAACAGGTCAGCCTCGCCAACCCCAAGGTGATCGTCGCAGTCAGCGGACTCGGCCCGCAGACCGACAAGGAACTCGTCGACGCGATCAAGGCGAGTCCGCTGCTGCAGAGCACCGATGCGGTCAAGTCAGGGAACGTGGTCGCGGTGCCGCAGTCGATCATGCTGTCGCCGAGTGTGCTTAATCCGCAGGCAGTTTCGACCGTCGCGGACGCCGTAGCCAAAGCGAGGTGAACAGCTCGGGCATCTGGCGCAAGGTCCCGCTGTCGGCTCTGCTCGTCGTCGGCGTCACCGCGCTCGGGCTGCTGGCGATCCTGGCGACCGGTGTCGGTGCGGTGCAGATCGCCCCGAACGACGTGGTTGCCGGACTGTGGCGGGGAAGCACCGGGCAGCCGCGGAGCGGACCATCGGACTTCATCGTCTGGAACCTGCGCGCGCCCAGAGTGCTCGAGGCGATCGTGGTGGGTGCGGGCCTGGCTCTCGCCGGGGCGATCGCGCAAGCCGTGGTCGGCAACCCGATCGCCGATCCCTACGTCCTCGGCCTGTCGTCCGGAGCCGGTCTGGGAGCGGTCGCCGTGATCACCACGATCGGCGTGGGTGTTGCCGGTTCGCTCACCCTCCCGCTGGCGGCGTTCGTGACCGCGCTCCTGACCGGGCTCGTGGTGCTGATCATGGCGCGCTCCGGCACCCGATTGGACCCGAGTCGCATTGTGATGGTGGGCATTTCGGTCGGCAGCCTGCTGTCGGGCATCACCTCCTTCCTGCTGCTGCGGACCGGTAACGGCGATGCCGCCCGACAGGTGATGTTTTGGCTGCTGGGCAGCCTGTCCGGGGCTGAATGGCGCCTCGTGATCATCAGCGCACCGCTCGTCCTGCTGGCCGGCGGTGTGGCGTTACTGCGGGCCGGCAGGCTGAACCTGCTGTCGCTCGGTGACGACTCCGCGGCGGCGCTCGGCATGCGTCCGGCACGCGCACGGGCCGGATTCTTCGCTCTCGCAGCGTTTCTCACCGGTGTGGTCGTCGCCTGCTCCGGCACCATCGGCTTCGTCGGACTGGTGATGCCGGCGCTGGCTCGCGTGCTCGTCGGCGCCGACCATCGGCGGGTGCTGCCGGTCGCGGCCCTGCTCGGCGCCCTGCTCGTGCTGCTCGCCGACACCGCGGCGCGAACAATCCTCGCTCCCACCGAGTTGCCCATCGGGATCCTCACCGCATTCGTCGGGGTGCCGGTTTTCGTGCTCGCGGTGCGTCGGCAGGCCTCCGGATGACGGCTTTGCAGATCGACCGATTGACCGCCGGGTGGGGGAGCGCGGCCGTCATCCACGACGTGACTCTCGAGGTGCCGGCCGGCTCGTTCACGGCGCTGGTCGGTCCCAACGGGAGCGGCAAATCCACCCTGCTGGCAACGCTTTTCGGCGGGCTCACGCCATACAGGGGCAGCGCGCGACTCGGTGGGGACGACCTGCTCGCCATGCCCGCCAAGCAGCGCGCGCGGCGCGTCGGTGTTCTCACCCAGCAACCGCCGCTCGGTCACGACTTCACCGCCGGCGAGATGGTGCTGCTCGGACGGACACCCCACCTCGGCCTGTTCGCCCGGCCCACCGAGGCCGACCGCGCCCACGTCCGGTCCTGTATGGCGCAGACCGGCACCTCAGACCTCGCGCCACGCCCCATGTCGACCCTCTCCGGCGGCGAGCGGCAACGCGTCCTGCTGGCACGCGCGCTGGCGCAGCAGCCGGACCTGCTGGTCCTCGACGAACCGATCAACCACCTGGATCCACGCCATCAGCTGGAGGTGCTCGAACTGTCCGCGGGAGCCGGGCTCACCACGATCACTGCGCTGCACTCGCTCGACCTGGCGGCGTTGCACGCCGACCAGGTCATCGTGCTGGACGGCGGTCGCCTCCGCATCGCCGGCTCCCCGGACGAGGTGCTGACGCCGGACCTGGTCCGAGAGGTGTTCGACATCGCGGTGGAGCCGGTGATCGACAGTCGCGGCCGGCGCAGGCTGCTGACCATGCCCAGTGCCGGTGCCGGGTAGATTGTGCTCCGCACGAGTCGAGGAGGAGACGTTGCGGCGCAGCCACGGAGGGCTTGAGGCGGAGGTGCTCCGCCTCCTGTGGTCCTATGACGAACCGGTCACCAGCCGGGTGCTCTGGGACGCCTTCGATGACGACGGACGCCCGGCCCGCACGACGTTGCTCACCGTGTTGAGCCGCCTGGAGGGCAAGGGTCAGGTGCAGCGAGTCGCGGGCAACGGCGGCGCGTTGTTCAGCGCGATCCGCACCGACGCGGCACAGGCTGCCGACTCGATGACCGAGACGCTCGATCACGTCACCGACCGGCAGGCGGCATTGACCCACTTCGCCGGTCAGCTCGACGGCGCCGACGTCGACCTGCTGCGGCGGGTGCTCGGAGACGGCGGTAAGTGATCCGGCTCGTCTACGTCCTCGCCCCGCTGGTCGTCGCCTTCGGCGTGATGCTCGCCGCACCGCACGCGTTGCGGTCGGAGCGGTGGAGCGTGCGCCACCCGGACCTGGCCATCGGGGCGTGGGTGTCGCTCATCCTTGCCGGCTGCGCGTTGTTCGCGTTGAGCATCTGCGCCGCCCTCACGCTGGCGATCATCAGCGCCGGCCGGCATCACCACAGCACCTGGCTCGGACCGACCGCAGTCACGATCCTCGCCTGGACCGGTCTGGCCGCTGTCGGTGCCCTGATTGCCTTGGTGGCAGCACGATTCGAGCCCATGTCGCGGGCGGAGCGGGCCACCGACCTGCAGCTGGAGCTCCTCGCCGCGAGGTCCGGATACGGGAGGGACGAGGTCGGCGGAATCCCCGTGGTGTACGTCGACGGCAGCCGCCTGGCCGCGATGGGCGTGCGATGCGGAGGGCGCCGGATCATCGTGACCAGCGCCCTGCGCGAACGCCTCACCACCGGACAGTTGCGCACCGTGCTCGAGCACGAGCGTGCGCACCTGAGGCGTCGGCACCACCTCGTGCTGCGCCTCGCCGGACTCAACCGGGCGTGTTTCCCGTCGTTGCGTGGCGCGCGGGCGTTCGGCAAATCGGTCCATCTGCTGGTCGAGATGTCCGCCGACGACCACGCCGCACGCGTCTGTGGCGTCGATGCGACAGCGTCAGCACTGGAACGGGTCGCCGAGCTCCAGGACCTTCCCTCGGCTACCTTGCGGGCCCGGCGACTGCGCTGCGGCCTGAGCGCCGCCACGTCACCGAAGCGGCTCGAAGTTCTTCAGCCGCAACGAGTTCGAGATCACCAGCACTGACGACATCGCCATGGCAGCTGCCGCGATCAGCGGGTTGAGCAGCCCCGCTGCCGCAATCGGGATGGCAGCCACGTTGTAACCGAATGCCCAGACCAGGTTGCCGCGGATGGTGCCCATGGTCCGTCGCGACAGGCGCACTGCGTCGACGACCGCGCGCAGGTCGTGCCGGACCACGATGACGTCGGCCGCCTTCATCGCAATATCGGTGCCCCGCACCAACGCGATCCCGAGGTCGGCGGTGGCAAGCGCGGCGGAGTCGTTGATGCCGTCGCCGACCATCGCCACGCAGTGCCCGCCGGCCCGGAGCTGCGAGATCGTGGCGGCCTTCTGGTCGGGCAGCACACCGGCACGCACATCGTCGACACCCAGCGATCTGGCGACGCTGCGGGCGGCCCCCGCTGAGTCACCGGTGAGCAGCACCGTGCGCAGGCCGAGTGCTCGTAGCGCGGCCACGGCGGGCGCAGCGGACCGTTTGACCGAGTCGGCGATGCTGATCGTGGCGACCACCTCGTCGTCGAGCGCGACGACCACCGTTGCGGCTCCGTCGGATTCGGCTCGCGCGATTGCTTCCACCCCGGCGTAGGGAATCGGTAGGCCGCGCTCCGGGAACAGGCCGGGCCGGCCGACCAGCACCCGCCGCCCGTCGACCACGCCCTCGGCGCCGGACCCGGGCAGTGCGCTGAACGAGGCCGGTTGCCGCACCGCGCCGACTGTCTGCTCGGCATGCCGCACGATCGCTCGTGCGACCGGGTGCTCCGACGCCGACTCCAGGTCCGCCACCACGCGTAACACTGCGTCGGCGGACTGCTCGCCGAGCGGGGTGATCTGTCGCACCGCCATCGTGCCCGTGGTCAACGTGCCGGTCTTGTCGAAGACGACCGTGTCGATTTTGCCGCTCATCTCGAGTGCGTCGTGACCCTTGATGAGGATGCCGAGCTGGCCGCCGCGTCCGACGCCGACCATCAGCGCTGTCGGCGTCGCGAGACCCAGCGCGCACGGGCAGGCGATGATCAGCACCGCGACACCGTTGGCCAGGGCCTGATCGACCGTGGCTCCGAGGGCCCACCAGGCGACCCCGACCGCACCCGCGATGGCGATCACCGCCGGCACGAAGTAGCCGGTCACCTTGTCGGCGACCTTCTGCGCGCGGGACTTTCGACGTTGTGCCTCGTCCGCGATCGCGGCCATTTGGGCCAGCCTGGTGCGCTCACCGACGGCTTCCGCGCGGACCACCAGCCGACCCGTCAGGTTGCTCGTTCCGCCGAGGACTGCATCGCCGGGACCGACTTCCAGCGGCATTGATTCACCGGTCATCGCGCTGGTGTCGACCGTCGAGAGGCCGTCGGCGATGACGCCGTCGGCCACGAGCCGCTCGCCGGGTATGACGGCATACCGGTCGCCGACCCTGAGGTCCTCGGTCGGAATGGTCTCCACGGTGCCGTCCGCGCACAGTCGACGCACCTGTTTGACGGCCAAGCCCGCCAGCGCCTGCAGGACGTCGCCCGCGCGGCCGCGGGCACGGGTCTCGAAGTAGCGGCCGCCGAGCTGGAAGGTAACCATTCCGGCGGCGACGTCGAGGTAGATGGCGTCCGCCCCTGCGGGGGTCGTGCCGAAGCCGAGCCAGTAACCGGGCGCGTCGGCCGGCGCTATCAGCAGCACGTAGAGAGCCCAGCCGAAAGACACTGTCGCGCCGAGGGATACGAGCGTGTCCATGGACAACGCCCCGTGCCGCAGACCGCGCAGCGTCGCCTTGTGGAAGGGCCACGCGCACCACGTGACGATCGGCACCGCGAGCAGCACACAGACGGTCTGCCAGCCGGCAAAGCGCCAGGACGGCACCAGGGCGAGCAGGATGGTCAGGTCACACAAGGGCACCGCGAGGAGCGCGGCGACCGCGAGTCGGCGCCGCAAGGACGACAACCGAACCGCAGCGGCGCGCTCCGACCAGGTGTCGTCCTCCGGATCGTGCAGAGCAGCGGTGTAACCAGCGGATTCGACTGCGGCGATGGCGATCTCGGCTTGTTCGGGCCCGAGGCCGGTGATCGTTGCCCGGTCGGTCGCCAGGTTGACGGTCGCCCGCACCCCGTCGAGCTTGCCGAGCTTGCGCTCGACTCGGTTGGCGCAGGCTGCGCACGTCATACCGCCGATGTCCAACTGCAACTGTGCGGTGTGCGCGTCCCGTGCTGTCTCAACCGCGGTCATGGGTCGACCCCTCTCGCTGCCTTCCGCCCCTCAGCTGGGCGAGCATGTCGTTGTATGCGTCGTGTGAGGTGTCGAGCCCACTGTCGAGATGTCGGTCCTTGCGTTTGGCGATCCGGGAGTCTTCCCGGGACCACTGCAGCACCAGCGCGACGATGACGATGACGAGCGGGAATTCACCTGCGGCCCAGGCGATTCCGCCGCCGACGTATTGATCGCCGAGCAGATCGGTCATCCAGGGTTCGTCGATGTAACGGTAGAAGGTCTCGGCGATCACCGTGTCACGGGTCATCACCACGATCCCGAAGAACGCGTGAAACGGCATGGCGGCCAGGATCATCGCCAGTTTGCCCAGGTGCGGCAGCGGACGTGGCGGCTGGTCGACCCCGATCGCGAGCCCGTAGAAGAGATAACCGATCATCACGAAGTCGAGATAGGCGAGTTGGTGTGCCCAGTGGAAGCGCAGCGTCTCCTCGAACAACGCCGTGAAGTAGAAGACGTAGTACGACCCGACGAACATCGCGAACACGTGGAACGGGTGGTACATGAACCGCATGAACCCCGAATGCATCAGTGCGGTCAGCCACTCGTGCGGACCGGCAGGCTGGCCCTTGGCGTGTGGGGTGCTGGCCCGCAGCAGCAGGGTGACCACACCACCGAGCACCATCAAGATCGGGCCCAGCATGTTCAACGTCATGTGCAACGCCATGTGCACGCTGAACTCCACACCGGCGTAGCGACCCATGCCCGACGACGTGGACACGGCGACGACCAGCCAGCCGAGGACCCAGGAGATGGTCCGGCCGACCGGCCAGCTGTCGCCGCGCCGGTGCAGCCGGCGGACCGCGAGCAGGTAGCCGGCGATGGCGACCACGGCAAGCGTGATGAACAACAGGTTCGGCCGCCAGTTGGTGAGGTAGGTCAGCAGGCCGGGAGGCTCGGTGACGTCGAACCCGAGAAAATTCTGGGCGATGGACGTGGGCTCGAAGTACTGCGGCGGCGGGATGCGCCCCATGAGCACCGTCACACCCGCGGTCAGCAGTGCCGCACAGCAGGCCGGAATTGCGCGGACCGGACGTGGGCGCAGCAGCACCATGATCACGACCAGCAGCACGAACTTCACCGCGAACAGCCGCCCGGTCCACGTCGCCCAGGGCGCGCCCCCAGCGAGTTCGAAGGCACTGATCACCAGGTCGGCGGCGATCGTGATGGCTCCGAACGCCAAGCACCACAAGCGCATTCGCCGCGCACCCAGCTCGTGACGAAGCACCTGCGGGCGACTGACCGCGACCATCAGCAGGCCGATCAGTCCCGCGAGGGTGGGCGAGGCGAACATCGCCGCGTCACCGCCGAAGTCGTGATTGGGACCGACCAGCACCTGGGTGACCAGCACCGGTGCGAGGAGCCCGACGACGACCACCGGGAGCGCGAACGCGACGATCTCCCACTTGGCGGCGAGCAGCGCCATACCTGCGCTGAGGAAGGCAAGCACGGCAACGACCATCCAGGCGCGCGGGAGGTAGGCCGCCTGGGCGAGGTAGCTGACCGCGCCCTGCTGCCCGAGGGTGTCCAGCCCCTGCCCGGAGGCGTCGGCACTGTCCACGAAGATCAGCGCGGTCGCGGTGACACCCCATTGGAGCGAGGCCCACATCGCCGGTTGCAACTCCTGGTCGCGCCCGATCGCGAGTCGGCTCCCGCCGCGGCGCGGGCTGATGAAGGCAACGGTCAACCAGGAGCCGAAGGCGTATGCCGAGGCCAGGTATGCCGACAGCTGCAGCACGGCACTGGCGAGCGCGGTGGCCGCTCCCGGATAGGACAGGTGAACCGGCGTGTACCCGCCGTCACCGAGCAGCAGCACGCCAACGACCACCACGACGGCGGGCAGGACGAGCCCTAAAGGAGCTAGCGAGCGGGCGGCCGTGGGCAGCGTCGCCGGTCGGGCGGTCGTCGGCTCGGCATTCACGAACGGCGATTTTACAGTTTGTAGAACGACGCTGCGCAGCCCGGTCCGCGGCCCGCGTGGTTGCGATCGCTTCGCACTACTGGATAACATATGCGCATACGTGAAGGTATTACCGAATGCGACAGCTGAGGAGCTGGGTATGGGCTCAGGACACAATCACTCACACGCCGGCGGAGTGCACCGCTGGCGACTGCAGGTCTCTTTCGTGCTGGTCTTCAGCTTCTTCTTCGTCGAGCTGGTCTATGGGCTGATCGCCGGATCGCTCGCGCTGCTGAGCGACGCCGGGCACATGGCGGCCGACGTCGTGGCGCTCGGTGCGGCACTCGTCGCGACCCGGCTGGCCAGCAAGCCGGCAGGGGACCGCCGCACCTACGGCTATTACCGCGCCGAGTTGTTCGCCTCCGGCCTCGCCGTGCTGCTCATGCTCGGGGTTTCGGTCTTCATCGTGGTGGAGGCGATCGGTCGCATCGGCACCACTCCGGAGGTGCAGACCGGGCCGGTGCTGATCGTGGGCAGCCTGGGACTGCTCGTCAATCTGATCGCGCTCGGTCTGCTCCGCGCGGGCTCGGGGGAGAGCATCAACGTCAAGGGCGCCTACCTGGAGGTGATGGCCGACACGCTCGGATCCGTCGGCGTCATCGCCTCCGGCATCGCCGTGGCGATGACCTCGAACCCGTTGTGGGACACCGTGATTGCGCTCTTCATCGGTAGCTTCGTGGCGGTGCGAGCAATCATTCTCGGCCGTGAGGTGCTGTCGGTGCTCGGTCAGCAGGCTCCGGCGGACGTGCCTCCCGCGCAGGTGCGCCAGGCGTTGGAGGAGGTGCCGGGGGTGAGCGGCGTACACGACCTGCACGTATGGCGACTGACCTCCGGCATGGACGTGGTCACCGCGCACCTGGTCACCGACGGTGAGCCGCACGGGGTGCTGGACCAGGCGCGGGCGATGCTCGCCGAGCGCTTCCACGTCGAGCACGCCACGCTGCAGGTCGAGCCGACCGTGCACGTCGGCTGCGACCAGGTCAGCTGGTGAGCTACCAGGCCAGGTCCTCGCGGGTCGGGACAAACGGCTCCCACAGCAGCCGCATCCCGGCCTCGTCGGGGGTCAGGTCGGCCTTGCGCTGATTGCACGGTGCGCACGCGGCGACGGCGTTCTCCCAGGAGGTCGCGCCGCCACGCGACTTCGGTAGCACGTGGTCCATCGTGGTGGCCGTCGGCTGTCCGCAGTAGGCGCACTGACCGTGGTCGCGCTTGAGCACGCCCGCCTGGCTGTAGGTCGGGGTGCCGTGCGAGAACTGCTCCCAGGTGATCTTGACCCCGACCTCGGTGAGCTTGATCCCGCCGCGTTTGGCGTAAGCCCACGTCATCTTCACGTAACGGACCAGACGCAGCACCGTCGGCTTCGGGAACGGACCGAAGGTCTCCTCGGGGTGGGACTCCTCGACCGTCGCGACCCCGCGCCACAGCATGTTCATGGCGTGCTTGATCGACACCGTGTGCAACGGCTCGTACCCAGCGTTCAGCACCAACACCGACATGGCAGACCTCCTTCCAGGAGGTATGGTCACCGGTCAACAGCGTCACCCGCGAGCCATTATCCGCGAACTTTGGCGAAACTCTGCGCTTTCCGGGCACTTCTCGGCGGGTTACCGGTGCCAGGTCAGTCGTCGAGCACCTCAATCAGCGGCTCGTAGAGTCGCATGATGCCGAGCGCGTTGCGGTGTTCCTCCGGGCTTGAGCCGGCGCAGCCGGGAGCCCACACCCGGGTCCGGATGCCGGTGTCGGCAATTGCGAGGGCGGTCGACAGGACGCAGCAGTCGGTGGCGATGCCGACCAGGTCGACCGACTGCACGGGACCGATCGCCGTGCGCAGTGCGGTGTCCCACTTGCCGAAGGTGGGCGCGTCGACCACCGGGGCCTGGTCGAGCAGCGGCGCGACGAGTGGATCGAAGGCATAGATGGCCGAGTCCGGAGGCTGCAACGCGAACGGCCAGCGTTCGAAGTACTCCTGCCAGGCACCCTTCGGATCCGGCGGAGCCAGGTAGCGGGTCGCGACGACCGTGCCGTCATACGAGCTGATGCGGCCGGCGATCCGTGGCACGACCGTTTGCGCCATCGGTGACCCCCACGGACTGTGCGGGTCGGTGAAGACCTGCTGCACATCGATGACGATCAGCGCGGACGTCTCGGACATGCCCGCACAGTACGCACCCACCCGGGTCCGCAGGGAGCTATCGGTGAGCGCATGATGGATCGAAGGTGAATTCGATCCGTCGGAAGGGGATGGTGCGCCTCATGTGTCGACTGCTCGGTTGGTCCTGCGAACGCCCGGTCACGGTGTCCGAGGTGCTCGGTGCCCCCGCTCTGGCTCGGTTGCAGGAGCTCGCGACCGTGCACGCACAGGGCTGGGGGATGGCCTGGTATGCCGAGGGCGACCCCGAATTGCACTGGCACCGTTCGGTGTCCGCCGCCGGCGAAGACGGTGACTTCCAGCGGTTCGTGCACGAGACGCCGAGCACCCGCGGCCTGTTGCACCTGCGCCTCGCCACGCCCGGGCTCGGACTCGGCCTGGTCGACACCCACCCGTTCGTCGCCGGCGGCCTCGCGTTCGCACACAACGGCGCGATCGGGCCGATCGACAAGCTGGATCTGCTGCTGCCACCGGGCGCGGAGGAGCCGGAAGGCAGCACGGACAGCGAGCGGTACTTCGCCCGACTGCGCGGCAACCTCGGACACAAGCAAGGCGGTGCCGCGGTCGCGCGTGCCGCCGGTCGGGTGCTGTCCCGCATCCGCTGGCACGACATGTCCACCAACAGCCTGAATGCGCTGCTGCTCACCCCTCGCGAATTGCACCTGATCAGCCTGCACGACCCGGAGGCGGAGCCGACGGTGCAGGTCTGGCCGGCCGACTACCCGACGCATCCGCCATACCTCGATCTGGACCTGTTGCAGCGCGATGGGTTGGCCGTGGTCGCATCGAGCGGCATCCTGCGCGAGGAGGCCGGGACGACGAAGGTAGACCCGGCGAGCGTGGTCACGCTGGACGACGCCGGTCGCGTCACGCGCACCAGTCAGATCACCGAACGCATCGTCAACCCGCTGCGCCGCAGCGCCTGAGCTCCCCAGGATCATCGATGGGTCGAATCACCAGCAGGCACAAGGTCTTACGCATCGACCTCGACCATGGTGAGTCCCGCCGGGTGGAGACGGTCGCGGTCGAGGAACCGCTGGAGATCCGGGTCGGCGACGACGTGCTGACCGTGACCATGCGCACGCCCGGGCACGACATCGAACTCGCGCACGGCCTCCTTCAGGCCGAGGGCATCATCACCGGCCGTGACGACGTGCAGGTGGCGCGCTATTGCGCCGACACCGAGCAGATGAACGTCCTGCAGGTGCTGTTGCGCGGCACCGGCGGGGTGCCGGCGACGGCCCAGCGCAGCCTCATCTCGCATGGCGGCTGCGGGCTGTGCGGCAAGACCAGCATCGACGCGATCACGCAGTCGCCGGCGTTCGGTGGCGGGCCGGCCCGGTCCGACCTGCGCGTGCCGGCCGAGCGCATCGCGCAACTGCCGGATCTGCTGCGCGCGGGGCAGGACGTCTTCGAGCGGACCGGCGGGGTGCACGCGGCCGGGCTGTTCGGTCTGGAGGGGCCGGCGCACGTCATACGGGAGGACATCGGGCGGCACAACGCGGTGGACAAGGTCACCGGCTGGGCGCTGCTGGAACAGCTGCCCACCGAGGACAAGATCCTGATGGTCTCCTCGCGGGCATCCTTCGAGATCGTGCAGAAGACCGCGATGGCCGGGATCGGCGTCCTCGCCTGCGTGTCGGCGCCGTCGAGCCTCGCGATCGAGGCGGCCGAGGAGCTCGGGATCACCCTCATCGCCTATACCCGCGGTCGCCGGATGACGGTGTGCAGCCACACCGGCCGGGTGGTCGTCCCGGCCGGAGCGGGGTGACCGCTTAGCATCGGGGGCGTGAACGACGACCTGAGGTCGCTGCGCGGGCAGCTGTGGACGGTGCCCAACCTGCTGTCGATAGCGCGCCTCATCGGGGTCCCGCTCTTCCTCTGGCTGATCGCCGAGCACCATGACTTGTGGGCGTTCTGGGTGCTGGTGATCTCCGGGGTCACCGACTACCTCGACGGCCAGATCGCCCGCCGATGGGGTCAGGTCACCCGCCTCGGGCAACTGCTCGACCCGCTGGCCGACCGGCTCTACATCCTCTCCACGATCGTCGCCCTCGCCTGGCGCAGCATGATCCCGTGGTGGCTGGTCGCGGTGCTGCTGCTGCGTGAGGTGATGGTCTTCGCCCTCGGCCCGACCCTACGCAAGCACCAATTGCCAATCCCACCAGTGCATTTCATCGGTAAGGCCGCCACGTTCTGTCTCATCTACGGCTTCCCGCTGGTCCTGCTCGGCAGTCTGGACAACGCGTGGGGCCACACCGGGCGGGTCTTCGGCTGGGCGTTCGTGTGGTGGGGGACCGCGCTCTACTGGCTTGCCGGATTGATGTATGTCGGCCAGGTCCGCGGCATGGTGCAGCGGATTCGCACGGTATGACGGGGGCTGCGGACGACGAGCCCGAGGCGGGCGGCCGCAAACCGGCCGACCCGGCGTGGACGATGTCGCTGATCAACAATCTGATGCGGGCGCCGCTCGACCCGGGGTATGCGGCTGCCGCTCGCAAGCGGCAGGCGGCCGGGGCGCCGCGTTCGACCGGTTTGCGGTCCCCGTTGCTCGTCGTTGCCATGGTGGTGATCGGCGTCGGTCTGGCGATCGCTGCGCACGCGCTGCGGGTGCCCGCCGGGGTTGCCGACAAGGAGCGGACCAACCTGATCGACAGCATCGGGAGCCGGCAGAAGCAGATCGACCAAGACACCCGGACGATCAACGACACCCAGGCGGAGATCAACCGGCTGCAGTCGCAGGCGCTCACCCGACAGAACGACACCTCGCTGTCCGACCGGCTGGGCAAGCTGGAGACGCAGACCGGCGGCGGTGCGGCCACCGGGCCGGGACTGACCCTCACCGTCGATGACGCACCCGGCGCCGGCACGGACGCCCAGGGCAACCCGCGCACCGACAGCTCCACCGGTCGGCTCACCTCCACCGATCTGCAGATCGTCGTCAACGGCCTGTGGCAGGCCGGCGCCGAAGGCATCGCGATCAACGGTCAGCGGCTGACGTCGCTGTCCGCGATTCGCTTTGCCGGCCAGGCGATTTTAGTCAATTTCCGGGCACTGACACCGCCATACACGATCTCGGCGATCGGTGGCCCGGGCATGGCGGACGCTTTCCGGGGCGACTCCGGGGGTGCGTATCTGCGCGGCCTCGTCGACGACTACCAGATCAAGGAAAAGCTCGAGACGAGCAAGTCGGTGTCGTTGCCGGCCGCTGCCACCCCCGCACTGGCCTACGCGCATCCGCCGCCCGCCACAGGCTCGAGTTCTTCGCCCTCGACCCGACCGAACCCGTCCCGAACAACTCAGGGAGCGTCCCGCCCATGATCCCGGCCATCGGCCTCGTCGTCGGACTTGTCGTCGGCATCGTCCTGCATCCGGACGTGCCACTGTCGCTGCAGCCTTACCTGCCGATCGCGGTGATCGCCGCGCTGGACGCGGTGTTCGGTGCGGTGCGGGCGGTGCTGGACGGCATCTTCGACGACAAGGTCTTCGTGGTGTCGTTCCTGTCCAATGTGGTCGTCGCCGCGTTGATCGTCTATCTCGGCGATCAGCTCGGCGTCGGCTCGCAACTGTCGACCGGTGTGGTGGTCGTGCTCGGCGTGCGGATCTTCAGCAACGTCGCGGCGATCCGGCGACACCTCTTTCACGCATGAGTGCCGACCGAGACGAGGACACGAACGCAGTGCGGCCCGCAGGTGAGCACAAGCCCGCAGGCGAGGACACGCCGGCCGGCGAGGCGGCTCCGGCCGAGACCGAGAGCGTCCGCACCGGCTGGTCCAGGCTCTGGCGCGCGGCCCGGCCGCGGGCGACCAAGGCGAACGCGCTGATCACCGTGCTGGCATTGGGGCTCGGCGTCGCGATGGTGGCCCAGGTGCGCGAGACTCGCTCCTCCGGGCTTGAGAACCTGCGTCAGGACGATCTGGTCGCGTTGCTCGACGGGGTGAACCAGCAGTCGATCAAGCTCGGGCAGGAGGCCGACCGGCTCACCACCACCCGCGACCGGTTGCGCAGCGGCGGGGGAGACCAGGCGGCGCTGCAGGCGGCGACCGACCGACTGCAGACCCTCGGCATCCTCGCGGGCACGTTGCCAGCGACCGGGCCCGGCATACGGATGACGATCGAGGACCCCGGCAAGGCGGTGAAGTCCTCGGACATCCTCAATGCCGTCGAGGAGCTGCGAGACGCCGGCGCGGAGGCGATCCAGCTGAACGACGTCCGGATCGTCGCGGACAGTTGGTTCGGCACTGGAGCCGACGGCCGGATGGTGGCCGACGGCAAGTCGCTGACCCCGCCATACGTGCTGACCGCGATCGGCGACTCCCACACGATGGCGACCGCGATGGCGATTCCGGGTGGTGTGGTGGACGCGATGAAGCAGCTCGGCGCGACGCCGACGGTGACCTCGGTGCAGACAGCTTCGGTGACTGCGTTGCGGGCGGAGAGCACGCCTCGTTACGCTCAGCCGAGCAGTCCGTGAGTCGGGGCGCCCTGACCGTTCGACTGCGTCAACGTCCCATCGGCAAGGAGACTCATGAGCGACCTCGAATACCCCGGCGACCTGCGCTACACCTCCGATCACGAGTGGGTGAAGGATCAGGGCGAGGGCATCGTCCGGGTCGGTGTGTCGGCGTTCGCGCAGGACGCACTCGGCGACGTGGTCTATGTGAGCCTGCCGGGGGTCGGCGACCAGGTCAGCGCCGGCGACTCGTGCGGTGAGGTCGAGTCGACCAAGTCGGTGAGCGACCTCTACGCCCCGCTGCAGGGTGAGGTCACCGCGATCAACGAGCAGCTCGACGCCACCCCGGAGCTGGTCAACAGCGACCCGTACGGCGACGGCTGGATGTATGAGCTGAAGGTCGCCGATGCCGGTGCACTCGACGGGCTGCTGGACGTCGAGGCGTACAAAGCCTCGCTCAGCTGACCGTCATACCTCTGACTTAGGGTGCTTGAGATGACCAACGATGACAGCGGCGCCGGCGGCGACGGCCGGAGCCTCCCGGACGAGCAGGACTACGCCGGGGGCGACGCGACGACCGCGCGCATCCCGACGGTCGGCGAGCCGTCCGCCCCGGAGCGCATCAGCCAGTCCGAGGTGCGTCTTTCCGCCTCTGATCAGGCGACCATCGACGCGTTGCGGCCGGGCACCGCGCTGTTGCTGGTGCTGCGTGGACCCAACTCCGGGGCCCGCTTCCTGCTCGACGACGCAGAGGTCAGCAGCGGACGTCACCCGGACAGCGACATCTTCCTCGATGACGTGACGGTTTCGCGGCGGCACGCGGTCTTCCGGCGCACCGAGAGCGGATACGCGGTCACCGACGTGGGCTCGCTCAACGGCACGTATGTCAACGGTTCACTGATCGACTCGCGCGACCTGCAGACCGGCGACGAGGTCATGGTCGGCAAGTTCCGTCTCGTCTTCTACGGCGCCGGCACGCCGCAGTCGTGACGGGCCGCGCGCCCGGTCTGACGATCGGCGCGGTGCTGGCCAGGCTGCACGAGGAATTCCCCGACCTGACGCTGTCCAAGGTGCGTTTCCTGGACGCTCAGGGCTTGGTGTCTCCCGAGCGCACCCCGTCGGGCTATCGCCGGTATGACGAGCGCGACGTCGACCGGCTGCGCTTTGTGCTGACGTGCCAGCGGGAGAAATTCTGGCCCCTGAAGGTCATCCGGGAAGCGCTCGACGCCTACGACCGCGGGTTGCGGCCGGCGGCGGAGCCCGACGGCCGCCCCACCGCACCGGCCCCGGCCGCTGACCCAGCACTGGACGGCGTGCGTGCCTTCGAGACTGAGCCGGCGTCCGAGGTGCGGATCACCCCCGAAGAGCTGTTGCGCGCAACCGGCCTGCACCGCGACTCGCTCCAGGATCTCGAGTCGTTCGGTTTGCTGCGGGCAGGGCCGGACGGCCATTTCGGCGGGCTCGACCTGCAGGTCGCGCACGCCGCCGCGAGCCTGTTGTCCTACGGCGTGGAGGCGCGGCATCTGCGTCCGTTCCGCCTGGCAGCCGAGCGCGAGGTTGCGCTGGTCGAGGGTCTGAGCGCTGGGCCGAACGGCTCGGACCGGGAGGAGCTCGTGCGGCAATGCCTTGCTCTGCACCTCGCTCTGGTGCGCGCCGACCTCGCGCGGGAGTAGCGTTGACTCCGTGAGACAGGTCGACGTGATGGGTGTGCGGGTCGAGATGCCGACCAACAAGCCAATCGTGCTGTTACGGGAACGCGACGGGGAGCGCTACGTGCCGATCTGGATCGGCGCACCCGAAGCGACCGCGATCGCGTATGCCCAGCAGGGCGTCACCCCGCCGCGGCCGCTGACCCACGATTTGCTGGTCGACGTGGTGACCGGCCTTGGGCACACGTTGTCCAGCGTGGTGATCACCCGCATGGAGGACAACATCTTCTTCGCCGAACTCGTCGTGGACGGTGACCGGCGGATCAGTTCGCGATCATCGGACGCGATCGCGGTGGCGTTGCGGGCGGACGTGCCGATCTATGTCGACGAGGACATCCTCGATTCGGTCGGGGTCGAGGTGCCGGTGGAGGAAGAGGATGAGGTGGAGCGATTCCGGGAGTTCCTGGACAATGTCTCCGCCGAGGACTTCGAAACCGGTGACGAGGGACCGACGGAACGATGACCGGAAGCTTCACGGTGGAGTTGAAGGTTAGTGTTGAATCCGCGGCCGCGACACGCGCGGCGGTCGTTGATTCGGTGGGCCCGTCGCCATACCTTGGCGGAGCATCACGCACCGCAGTCTGGGCTTGATGTCCCAGTCAAAACGCGCCGCAGCAAGTGGAGGATGTCGTGACCAGCAAGAGTGAAGCGCAGAGCGTGCAGTCCAGTGCACCCGCGCCGATGCAGGAAGCGCTGTTCACCCACGACCTGCCGGAGGAGATGACCGAATCGGTCGGTTATCGCGGCCCGGCGGTCTGCCGTGCGGCGGGCGTCACCTACCGGCAGCTGGACTACTGGGCCCGCACCGGGCTGCTCGAGCCGTCCGTGCGCAACCCCTCGGGGTCTGGTCACCAGCGTCTCTATAGCTTCCGCGACATCCTGGTCGTCAAGGTCATCAAGCGACTGCTGGACACCGGAGTCTCGCTGCAGCAGATCCGGGTCGCGGTCGGCGCGCTTCGGTCGCACGGCGTCTCCGAGCTGGCCGGCATCACGTTGATGTCGGACGGTGCCAGCGTCTACGAGTGCACTTCCGACGACCAGGTGATCGACCTGGTCCGGGGTGGCCAGGGCGTCTTCGGCATCGCGCTCGGCACGGTCTGGCGAGAGGTCGAGGGCTCCCTGTCGGAGCTGCCCGGGGAGCGCCCCGAGGCCGAAGCTCCGGCCGACCACCCGGGTGACGAGCTGCGCGAGCGACGCGCGCGTCGCACCGCCGCCGGCTGACGCCGCGCGCGTGCGCGCCGGCAGCCCGCCGGCCGGATGCTAAAATTTGAGCTGCCGACGACACCGGACGGGAGAGTTCCGCTGCAGCGGAGCGCCGAAGGGGCAACACTCCTCAGAACCTCTCAGGCACCAGGACCATTCGGGTGAGGCAATTCTGAAGGCACCGCCAGGTGGCGACAGTTGGGGAGGCGTGACCCCACCAGTCCGACTCGCCTCGAAGGTGCCGCCTCATGACTGTGCAGAATCTGCCCGACTTCGTCTCCCGCCACATCGGCCCGGCCGACGACGACGTCATCGAAATGCTGAACCTGCTGGGCTATGCCAGCAAGGACGCCCTGATCGAACGGGCGATCCCCGGCGGGATCCGCGCCACCGCAGCACTCGACGTCGCCGCCGCCGAGTCCGAGCCGGCGGTGATCGCCGAGCTGCGCGCGAAGGCCGACCGCAACCAGGTGCTCACCTCGATGATCGGGCTGGGCTACTACGGCACGCACACCCCGCCGGTCGTGCGCCGCAACATCCTGGAAAACCCGGCCTGGTACACCGCCTACACGCCATACCAGCCGGAGATCTCGCAGGGCCGTCTCGAGGCGCTGCTCAACTTCCAGACGGTCGTTGCCGACCTCACCGGCCTGGCGACCGCGGGTGCGTCCCTGCTCGACGAGGCGACCGCGGTCGCCGAGGCGATGACGCTGATGCGCCGCGGGTCGAAGGCGCCCAAGGACGCCGTGCTGCTGATCGACGCCCAGGCGATGCCGCAGTCGATCGCGGTCACCCAGACCCGCGCGCTGCCGCTCGACATCGAGGTCGTCGTCGCCGACCTGCGCGACGTGACCGACGCCGCCGGCCTGCGTGCCGCAGCGGGGGAGCGTGACGTCTTCGGAGTCGTCGTGCAGTACCCGGGCGCGGACGGCGCGATCCACGACTGGCGCGCATTGACCGACGCGGCGCACGAGAGTGGTGCCCTGGTGACCGCCGCCGCCGACCTGCTGGCGCTGACATTGCTCACTCCGCCCGGCGAGTGGGGTGCCGACATCGCAGTCGGCACCAGTCAGCGATTCGGCGTCCCGATGGGCTTCGGCGGCCCGCACGCGGGCTACCTGAGCGTCCGCAAGGGTCTTGAGCGCACCTTGCCGGGCCGCTTGGTCGGGGTGAGTGTGGACGCCGATGGCGCCCCGGCATACCGGCTGGCCTTGCAGACCCGCGAACAGCACATCCGCCGCGAGAAGGCGACGTCGAACATCTGCACCGCCCAGGTGCTGCTCGCCGTGATGGCCTCGATGTATGCCGTGTGGCACGGCCCGCAGGGCCTGGCCCGCATTGCACGCGAGGTGCACGGCAAGGCGACCGGGTTGGCGGAGGCGCTGGGCGCCGGCGGGCTGGAGACGACCGCTGATGCATTCTTCGACACGATCACCGTGGTGGTGCCGGGCCGCGCCGACGCGGTCGTCGAGGCCGCGCGCGAGCGAGGCATCAACGTATGGCGGGTCGACGGCGACCACGTGTCGGTCAGCGTCGACGAGACCACCACCGACGCCGAACTCGCCGAAGTTGCAGCGGCGTTCGGGGTCAACGCTCCGGTGCCCGGCGACGGCGAGCCGACCTGGGCAAAGGCGCTGCAGCGGACCAGCGACTACCTGACCCACCCGGTCTTCTCCAGCCACCACAGCGAGACCGCGATGCTGCGCTACCTGCGCACGCTGGCCGACCGCGACTACGCGCTGGACCGCGGGATGATCCCACTCGGCTCCTGCACGATGAAGCTCAACGCGACCACCGAGATGGAGGCCATCACCTGGCCGGAGTTCGCGTCGCTGCACCCGTTCGCGCCGGCCGACCAGACCGAGGGCATCCGCGAGCTGATCGCCGACCTCGAGCAGTGGCTGTGCGCGATCACCGGCTACGACTCGGTGTCCCTGCAGCCCAACGCCGGCTCGCAGGGGGAGCTGGCCGGTCTGCTCGCGATCCGCGGCTACCACGAGGCGCGCGGTGAGACCGGCCGCAACGTCTGCCTGATCCCCGCCTCGGCGCACGGCACGAACGCTGCGTCTGCGGTGATGGCCGGCATGAAGGTCGTCGTGGTCGGCACCGCGCCGAGCGGTGAGGTCGACATGGACGATCTGAAGCTGAAGATCAAGGAGCACGGCGAGCAGCTCGCCGCGATCATGGTCACCTATCCGTCCACGCACGGCGTCTTCGAGGACACCATCTCCGAGCTGTGCTCACTGGTGCACGAGGCGGGCGGCCAGGTCTACGTCGACGGCGCCAACCTCAACGCGCTCGTGGGCCTGGCGCAGCCGGGCAAGTTCGGCGGCGACGTGTCGCACCTCAACCTGCACAAGACGTTCTGCATCCCGCACGGCGGCGGCGGTCCCGGCGTCGGGCCGATCGGCGTGCGGGAGCACCTGGCGCCATACCTGCCGTCGCACCCGTTCGCACAGGAGCTCACGGGGGAGACCGGGCCGGTGTCGGCCGCGCCATACGGCTCGGCGTCGATCCTGCCGATCTCGTGGGCGTACGTGCGGCTGATGGGTGGCGAGGGTCTGACGAAGGCCACCGAGACGGCGGTGCTGTCGGCCAATTACGTTGCCAAGAGGCTGGATTCGCACTACCCGGTGCTGTACGCCGGTGACGACGGCCTCGTCGCACACGAGTGCATCCTAGATCTGCGCGGCCTCACCAAGGAGTCCGGCGTCACCGTCGACGACGTCGCCAAGCGCCTGATCGACTACGGCTTCCATGCGCCGACCATGTCGTTCCCGGTGGCCGGCACGCTGATGGTCGAGCCGACCGAGAGCGAGTCGCTGGAGGAGCTGGACCGCTTCTGCGACGCGATGATCGCCATCCGTGGCGAGATCCAGGACGTGCTCGACGGCAAGGTCACGGCGGCCGACTCGGTGCTGCGGCACGCGCCGCATACTGCGTTGTCGCTGACCGCCGAGTGGGAGCACCCCTACACCCGCGCCGAGGCCGCTTACCCGGCCGGTGTCGACCCGATGCGGAAGTACTGGGCACCGGTCCGCCGCATCGACGGCGCGCACGGCGACCGCAACCTGATCTGCTCCTGCCCGGCGCCGGAGGCTTTCGAGGACTGACCCGGATTGCGGCCGGCGCGCGAGGCTGGGGCCGGCGCGCGAGGCTGGAGCCGGAGTGCGAGCTCGACGCGCGAGGCCGGAGCCGGCGCGCGAGGCCGGAGCCGGCGCGCGAGGCCGGTTGGAGTCCCCAACCGCGCATAACTCACCGAAAAGGTGGCTGACGCGCCGTGGGCGCGGCAGATCACGGCGCGTCGCGGACCTATTCGGTGAGTTTTGCGCGCGATCGGTGGTCGCTGACGCAACCGAGCGCTGCTCGCTCAGTCGGGCCCCGCGGTGGTCAGGCAGAAGGGGTGCCCGGCCGAGTCGAGCAGCACCCGGAACAGATCCGGCTGCGGCTGGGCATCGGCCTCGACCGCGCCCAGCTCGACCGCGCGGGCAACCGGCCCGTCGAGCTCGTCGACGGCGATGTCGAAGTGGATGATCCCGGCTTCGCCCGGCGCCGGCCACGTCGGGCGCCGGTAGTCCTCGACCCGCATCGCCGTCAGGTAGACGCCGCCGACGTCGGTCACGATCACCGCGTCGTCGGGCGAGCGGAAGAACTCGGTGCCGTCGAGTAGTTGGCGGTAGAAGTCGGCGAGTTGGTTGGTGTCGGCGCACTGCACGGACACCGATGCCAAGGTGCCGACAGCGGGCGTGCGGGTGGTGGCTGAGGTCGTATCGGGCATGCAGCCACTCTGCCAGCGGCCGGGGACATGGGGTGCGTCCGGCCGGTGGCGTGCATAACTCGAAACGGTTGCGGGTTGTGCACGCGGGGCGGGCCGGTGGCGTGCATAACTCGAAACGGTTGCGGGTTGTGCACGCGGGGCGGGCCGGTGGCGTGCATAACTCGAAACGGTTGCGGGTTGTGCACGCGGGGCCGGCCGGTGGCGTGCATAACTCGAAACAGTTGCGCCTTGTGCACGCGGGACAGGCCCGTGACCGTCAGTCCGCCGACCAGCCGGTGAGTCGCCAGCCGTCGGCGCCGAGCTCGGTCTCGGCATAGCCGCAATTAACGAAAGCCCTTGGGGTGACACCGTTTTCGATGGCGAGCAGGTGCCGCACCAGCAGGGTGAGTATGCCGCCGTGCGCGACCACGAGCACAGTCTCCCCGGGGTGCCGGTCGGCGATCTCCTCCAGCACGGCGCGCCCTCGCGCAACGACCTCGGCCCCCGACTCGCCGCCCGGAATACGCGCGGACAGGTCGCCGTCCAGCCAGGCGCGGAAAGTCGGGGCGAAGGGGTCGTCACCGGTGCGGTCGGCGCCGGCGAAATCGCCAACCGCAAACTCCTGCAGCGCGCTTCGGGTGGTCACGTCCACGCCGAGGGCCGCCGCCGCGATCTCGGCGGTCTGCACGGCCCGCGCCATCGTGCTGCAGTAGGCGTGCGCCACTCGGCGACTGTGCAGATCCGCCGCCAGTCCGGCAGCCTGCGCGCGGCCGACCGAGGTCAGGCTGCCGCCCTCGTCCGCCCAGGTCGGGGCTTCATAGCCGGCTTCTCCGTGCCGGGCGAGGATCACGGTGGCCGGGCAGTGCAGCGACATACCAGTCTCAGGCGCGAATCGTGCTGAGGTAGTTGCCGATTCGGTCGATCGCCTCGGTGAGCACCTCGACGTCGGGTAACGTCACGAGCCGGAAGTGATCGGGCTCGAACCAGTTGAAGCCGGTGCCGTGGGTGACCAGAATCTTTTCGGCGCGCAGCAGGTCGATCACAAACTGCTGGTCGTCCTCGATCGGGTAGACCTCCGGGTCCAGTCGTGGGAAGCAGTAGAGCGCCCCGCGGGGCTCGACGCAGCTGACGCCGGGGATCTTGTTGAGCAGCCGGGACGCAGTCGTCGCCTGCTCGAAGAAGCGGCCGCCGGGCCCGATGAGTTCGCCCACCGACTGGTAGCCGCCGAGTGCGGTCTGGATCGCGTGCTGCCCGGGCACGTTGGCACACATCCGCATGTTGGCCAGCAGCGTCAGCCCCTCCAGGAAGTCCGCCGCGGCATTCTTCGGCCCGGAGATCATCAGCCAGCCGGCACGGTAGCCGCAGACCCGGTAGGCCTTCGACAGTCCGCTGAAGGTCAGGCAGAGCACGTCATCACCGGCGAAGGTGGCCGCGTGGTGGTGCTCGGCGTCGCCGAAGAGGATCTTCTCGTAGATCTCGTCGACCATCACGACCAGGTCGTGGCGGCGCGCGATGTCGACCAGCCCCTTGACGGTCTCCTCCGAATAGACAGCACCCGTGGGGTTGTTCGGGTTGATGATGACGAGCGCGTGGGTGTGCTCGGTGATCTTGGACTCGATGTCGGCGAGATCGGGGTTCCAGTCGTTCGACTCGTCACAGCGGTAGTGCACCGGCGTGCCCCCCGCCAGCGACACGGCCCCGGTCCAGAGCGGATAGTCCGGCGCCGGGATCAGGATCTCGTTGCCGTCGTCGACGAAGGCCTGCAGCACCATGCTGATCAGTTCGGACACGCCGTTGCCGATGAAGACGTCCTCGACATGGGTGTCGGTCAGGCCGTGGCTCTGGTAATACTGCGCGACGGCCGTGCGGGCGGAGTAGATGCCGCGGCTGTCGCTGTAACCCTGCGACTGCGGCAGGTTGTGGATCATGTCCTGCAGCACGGCATCGGGCGCGTCGAAGCCGAACGGGGCGGTATTGCCGATGTTGAGCTTGAGGATCCGGTGACCCTCGGCCTCCAGACGCTCGGCCTCCACGAGGATCGGGCCGCGCACGTCATAGCGGACGTCCTGGAGCTTGTTCGACTGCTTGATCTGGCGCACGAACTCAAGACTCGCACGTGTCGCGTCCCGGAGCACGCACGTTTAACCGGTGGACATCTGGTGTCGCGCGCTCACTACGATCCGGCCATGGCGAAGGTGGAGCAGGTGACCGAAAACGACTGGGCGCGGCTGCGCGCAGTGCGGCTGCGTGCGCTTGCCGACGCCCCGGAGATGTTCGGCTCGAACCTGGCCCGCGAGGAGGCCTTCGACGAAGCCGAGTGGCGCCGACGGGCTGCCCGACCGGTGACGTTCCTCGCCTCCGTCGACGGAGCCGATGTCGGTATGACGGGGGTCTTCGACTTCGACGGTGCGTGGTGCGTGATGGGGATGTGGCTGGCTCCGGAGGTCCGCGGTGCCGGCATCGTCGACGAATTGATATGCGCCTGTGCGGATTTCGTCCGGAGGGCCGGCGTGGACCGGGTGACGCTGGGCGTCATGGAGGACAACCCGCGCGGCATTCGCGCCTATGAACGCAACGGTTTCGTGGCGACCGGGGCACGCGAGCACGTGCGCGACGGCCGCGACGAACTGTGGATGGTCAAGGACCTGCCCTGAGAGTTCGCCGCGGCGGCGCGCAGCCCTCAGCTGCGCTCGTCCACAGTCTTGCGGCTGCCGTCGTCCTTCAGCGCGTATGACGGCAGTTGCTGCAACACCAGCTTGTTGCCGTCCGGGTCGGTGACGTAGAGGAAGCGCCCCCACTCCTGCTCGTCGACCGGTCCGGTCTGCACGCCCTTGCCGGTGAGTTCGGAGAGGGCGGCGTCGGCGTCGTCGATGACGAACATGACGCCCTGCTGGGTGCCCGGCTGCATCTCGACCACGCCTTCGCCGATCACGATCGAGCACGCCGAACCGGGCGGGGTGAGCTGGACGAAGCGGATGCCCTCGACGGGCCGCTCGTCGAAGTCGGCGTGGAAGCCGAGTTGGTCGGTGTAGAACGCCTTGGCGCGGTCGACGTCGGTGACGGGCATCGGGACGACTTCGAGCTTCAGGTCCATCGCATCTCCTCGGTGGGTGCCGATCTGATGCGACTCACGCTAGGAGAAGGAGCGGACAGAGTCGGTCCGCAGAGTCACGCGACCTCGGCCGCGTCCCCGCCGCGCACTTCGAGGGTGGATCCGGTGGCCGTCTTACGGACCTGCACCTGCGCCGGAATGCGGGTGCGCAACTCCGGCACGTGGCTGACGATGCCGACCGACCGGCCTCCGGCGCGCAGCTGGTCGAGCACCGTCATCACCAGCTCCAGTGTCTCGTCGTCCAGCGAGCCGAAACCCTCGTCAACCAACAGCGTCTCCAGGTGACGACCACCCGCGGCCTCGAGGACCGCCTCGCCAAGACCGAGTGCGAGCGCGAGCGAGGCCATGAACGACTCACCGCCGGAAAGCGTTGCGGTGTCACGGGTTTGACCGGTCCAGGCGTCCCGCACCCGGAGGCCGAGACCGCTCTTGCCGCCACGTGCCGCGAGCTCGTCGGTGTGCTCCAGGCGGTAGCGACCGTCGGTCATCACGGCGAGCTTCTCGTTGGCGAGCGCGGTGACGGTCTCCAGTCGCGCAGCCAAGACGTATGACGTGAGCCGCATCCGCAGCGCGTTCTCCCCACCGCCGGTCACGGCCGCGGCGATCCTCGTCGCGACCTCCGACCGCGCACGCAGTGGTGCTGACTTCCGTTCGGCTTCGGCGGCTTCGGCCGCGATGCGTTGCACCGCGAGATGCGCCCGCTCGATCGTGCGGGCGTCGTCGTAAGCCGATTTGGCCAGGCGCTCCGCCTCGTGCAACTCTCGCTCGGCGGTAGCGACCTCGGCGGGCGGCGCGGCGACTGCCGTCGCCACGTCTGGCTGTTCGAGCACCCCGGTCGCCTTGGCCCGGGTCGTGCGGGCGGACTCAAGCTGCTGCGCCAACCGGGTCGCCTCGACCGGGGTCATCCGCGCTTCCGCGGCCGCAGCCGCGGTGTCGAAACCGCACTCGGCCAGCACGGCTTCGAGCTCGGCGCGGGCGTCGCGCGCCTCCTGGTCCGCGCTGACCTGCTTGCGGACCGCGGCGAGCAGGTCGTCCAGCAGACCCGCGACCCTGGAGTGGCCGGCAAGCACGTCGGCGGAGGTCGTGCAGCCGCAAGCGGTCCGGTGCTCTTCGAGCATGTCCTGAAGCCGCTCCTCCGATGCGGACAACCGGGTGGTCGCCTCCTGCACGCGGGTGCGGGCGGCCACCACCGACTCGCGTGCCGCCGCGATCTCCTGATGATCGATCTCGAGCCGCTGTCTCGCGGCCTCGATCTCTCGGTCGGCGTTGGTGACTTCGCGAGCGGCCGTTTCGGCGTCCCGCACCTCGCGAGCTGCCTGTTCGGCCGCCGGCGCCAGCAGGTCCGCCAGAGCACGCACCGTCAACGGCACCTGGGCGTCGAGCTGATCTGTGTCGCGGGCCAGCGCGGCTGCGCCTGGCTGCAGCACCTGGACCGATGCGGCGATCGCGGCGTGCGGGTCGTCGTCGAGCTCGGCGTAGCCGGGCACCGGTATCCGGGCGAAGTGTCCGGCCTGGTCGAGCACCTCGGTGAGCGCTGCGCTGGCGATGCCGCGCGCGGTCGACCGGGCGGCGCTGTGTTCGTCGGCGACCTGTCGCGCGGAGACGGCGCTCTGCTCGGCGGCGTCGACCTGCTCTGGTGTCACGGTTTTCTCGTCTGGCGTTGCGCGATGCGGGTGTTCGCAGGAACCGCACACCGGACACGGCTCGCCCTGCCGCAGCCCACCGGCAAGCTCGGCGGCGATGCCGGACACTCGCCGCGACCGGAGCGCGATCACCGTCTCCTCCGCACGGATCCAACGCTGCTGTGCATCCCGATGTGCTTGGTCGCAATGGACCGTCTGGTCGATCGCCCGCATGGCGGATGTGACCGCACGGCGCAGTCCCGAGAGCGCCTGGTGCCACTCACCACGAATCGTCAGCAGTGCGGCGACCTGGGCCAGGTCGGCACGGGCCTGGCGTTGCCGCTCGAAGTCCTCGATCGCGGCGTTGAGCGCTGCCTGCAGCCTGCCCGCCTGCTGTTCGGTCGCGGTCAACGCACGCTGCGCGACCTGCAGGTCGCGGCGCTGCTGTGATCGCTGCGAAATGAGCTCCTGATGGCCGGCCAGTGCTGCGTCCCCGGCGGATCGTCGTTCGAGCAGGGAGTCGAGCCGTCCCTCGAACGCACCGACACCGGGCTCGGGGACCGACCAATCGGTCGCCGCATCCAGCAGCTGCCGACTGTCCGCGACCAGCTGGCCGGCGGTGCGCGCGGCGGCGCGCCGACGTGACTCGGCGGCGATCACCGGCTGACAGCGCCCGGCACGGTCGGCCAGCTCAAGCCGCTCCTGTGCAGCCTGCATCGACTCGTGCTGCGCGTCGAGGTGGGCGAGGGCCCGGGCGGCCTGCTCGGCCTGCCGCTGCAGTGCTGCCAATGCACGCTGTTGGTCGAACACGACCCGCGCCGACTCACTTCGGACCTGCGCGGCGTCCGCCGTCGCCATCGCGGCGGTCGATCGGCCCGCGAGCTCGGCCGCCCGCAGGTCGAGGTCGACTTCGTCGGCCTCCCCAGGTGCCTCGCCCTCGGGGGCCGGCTCGGTGACCGCCGCCAGGTGCTCCTGGGCTCGGGCAAACAAGGTCGCCCGGTGCGAGTCTGCTTCTCGGACAGCGGTTTCCAACTGCTTGCGGTGCTCGGTCAGCCAGTCCTCGATGTCCCGAAAGTCGGTGATGTCGAAGAGCCGTTCGAGTAGTTTGCCGCGCTCGTCAGGCTTGGCCCGCAGGAAAGCCGCGAAATCGCCCTGCGGCAGCATGACGACCTGGGCGAACTGCTCCAGTGCCATGCCGAGCAGGTCGTCGATCACCTGGGCCGCCTCGTCGGCGCGGGCGGCCGACGTCGTCCAGCCGCCGGCGTGACGCTCCTCGAGCACGACGCTCGCGCGTTGCATCCGGGTGCCGGTGCCGCGCTTCTTGGGCACCTCGTGGTCGGGGGAGCGACGCACCCGCAGCCGGCGGTCCCCGACGCTGAATTCGAGCTCCACCTCGGGCCGGGCGTCCGGGGCAGCGTGATCGCTGCGCAACGACCCCCGGTGCCGCTGACGTGCACCGGGGACACCGGCGAAGAGCGCGAAGCAGATCGCGTCGAGGATGCTGGTCTTGCCGGACCCGGTCGGGCCGTGGATCAGGTGCAGGCCGGCCGCGCCCAGCTCGTCGAAGTCGATCTCCTCGACGCCGGCGAAGGGCCCGAACGCCTGCAGTCGCAGATGATGAAGTTTCATCGCGTGTCGCCGGTCATGCCACGCCCGACTCCCGGCCGACGGCACGTTGGCCCTCGGCGCGGTCCCGGCCATCGCGTGCGACGCGAGTTTGCTCCACAGCGGTGACCAGCAGGTCACGCTCGGCCTCGCTGGCGGCCGCACCTCCTCGCGTGTGCTCCAGGAAGTCGCAGCACAGCTCGAGCGTGCTACGGCCCGCATGCCGGCTGGCATAGCTGCGTTCGGTCAGCGGAACCACTTGCTGCTCGAAGAGGATCTGCACGGTGTGCGGGAAGCGGGATCGCAGCCGCTCCATGGCGCCGAGCGGCCGGGTGCGGTCGGTGAGAGTGATTTGGCACCAGGCGCTTTCGGCATACGCCAGAGACTGGTCGGCGAGCAGGTCGTCCAGGGTGCCGCGCAGCCGAGCCAGCGGTCGCTGCACCGGCGCCTCGATCAACTCGTATGCCGTGCCCGCCTGCGAAACCTCCAGCAGCACCGAACTCTTGCGGTGATCGGACTCGGAGAAGGACATGGCAACCGGCGACCCGGAGTATCGACCGATCTCACCGACCGACTGTGCGCCGTGCAGGTGGCCGAGCGCGGTGTAGGCGACACCGTCGAAGACACTCGCCGGCACCGCCGAGGTGCCGCCGACGCCGATGTCACGCTCGGAGTCGGACGTGGTGGACCCGACCACGAAGGCGTGCGCCATCACCACTGCGGGCAGCCCGCGCTCGGTGGCGTCGGCTCGCACCCGGTCCATGGCTGCGCGCAGGACCCCGGCGTGAGTCGCCTCCGCTGCCAGCGCCGACGCGGTCACCGACGGCTCGAGGTAGGGCAGCGGGTAGATGGCGACATCACCGAGCAGCACCGGCCGGCCAATCGACGAAGGGTTGGTGCGCACGTGCACCCCGCCGAGCTCGAGCACCCGGGACCCGAAACCGAGCCGCACCGCGGAGTCGTGGTTGCCGGAGGAGAGCACCACGTGGGCACCGGCTTCCCGCAGCCGCACGAGGGTGTCGTCGAGCAGCTGCACGCTCTCCGGCGCCGGCAGCGCGCGGTCGTAGATGTCCCCGGACACCAGCACGGCGTCGACGCGCTCGGAGCCCACCACCTCGACCAGGTGCTCGAGGTAGGCGGCCTGCGCATCGAGCAGCGGGGCGCCGTGGAACCTGCGTCCCAGGTGCCAGTCCGAGGTGTGGATCAGCCGCATGCCCAGCAGGTTAAGAGCCGCCACCGACAAGGCCGCGGAGGTGGCCCGGCGTTTCAGCCGCCCGAACGAATCTGCGGCTCCAGCCGCATCGCGCCGATGAATGTGCGAGCGTTGCAGCCAACGCGCCCGCCAGGTGTGCAGGACGGGCGCCAAGCAAGGAGGAGCAATGGGCGAGGACGTCGCGGCAACGTCATACACCCGCGAGCAACGGCAGCAGTATCGCGAGAAGGTGCGCCAGGACCTCGATGTCTTCGAGCGGATGCTGACCACCCACAGCTTCGAGTTCGAGCGGCAGCTGACCGGGATGGAGGTCGAGCTCAACCTCGTCGACGACGACCTGCAACCGACGATGAGCAACGCCCGGGTGCTGGAGAGCATCGCCGACGAGGACTACCAGACCGAGCTCGGGCAGTACAACATCGAGCTCAACGTCAGCCCGCGGCCGATGCCGGGCGATTCGGCGCTGCAGCTGGAGTCGGATCTGCGCGCCAGCCTCAACCGCGCCGAGAAGCTGGCCAATGACGCCGGCGCTCAGATCGCGATGATCGGCATCCTGCCGACACTCATGCCCGAGCACTTCAGCACCGAGTGGATGAGCGCCAACGCCCGTTACGCCGCGCTGAACGAGGCGATCTTCGCCGCCCGCGGCGAGGACATCTTCATCGACATCGAGGGCGCCGGCGGCGAACGCCTTGCGATGTATGCCGATTCGATCGCTCCCGAGTCGGCCTGCACATCGGTGCAGTTGCACCTGCAGGTGCAGCCGCACCGGTTTGCCGACTACTGGAACGCCGCCCAGGCGATCTCCGGGCTGCAGCTGGCGATCGGGGCCAACTCGCCGTACTTCTTCGGCAAGGAGCTGTGGCATGAGAGTCGGGTGCCGCTCTTCGGGCAGGCCACCGACACCCGGGCGGTCGAGTTGAAGAACCAGGGCGTCCGGCCCCGGGTGTGGTTCGGGGAACGCTGGATCACCTCGATCTTCGACCTCTTCGAGGAGAACGTCCGCTACTTCCCGGCGCTGCTGCCCGAATCCAGCGACGAAGATCCGGTCGCGGTCTTCGAATCCGGCCAGGCACCAAAGCTTTCCGAGCTCCGGTTGCACAACGGCACGGTCTACCGCTGGAACCGGCCGATCTACGACATCGTCGACGGCAAGCCGCACCTGCGGGTGGAGAACCGCGTGCTGCCGGCCGGTCCGTCGATCATCGACGGTATGGCGAACAGCGCCTTCTACTACGGCGTCGCGCGGATGCTGGCCGACTCCGACCGGCCGATCTGGACCCGGATGAGCTTCTCCGCGGCGGAGGACAACTTCGAGTCGTGCGCCCGCCGGGGCATCGACGCCAAGGTCTACTGGCCCGGTTTCGGCGAGGTGCAGGCCGACGAGCTGGTCCTGCGTCACCTGCTGCCGCTCGCTCACGAGGGGCTGGCGCAGTGGGGTGTCGCACAATCGGTGCGGGACCGTTACCTCGGCGTCATCGAGGACCGCTGCCGGGCCGGGGTCAACGGCGCCACCTGGCAGATCGACTGCGTGAAAGCCCTTGAGGCGCAAGGCAAGGACCGCGCCAGCGCGCTCTCTGGGATGCTGGAGCGCTACCTGGAGCAGATGCACGGCGGCGAGCCGGTGCACACCTGGTCGCTGCCGGGCTGATCTCGATACGCGGCTCGTTCCTCGCCGCTACTCGATCAGCAGCAAAGGACGCGGCTCGTTCCTCGCCGCTACTCGATCAGCGTTGCTTGGTGGTCGAGTAGCCGGAGGAGCGGAACGCGGGGGAGGCGTATCGAGACCGCCCGCACTCAGGCGAAATCGCCGCCGGTGTTCCAGGTCTGGATGCAGGGTGTGCCGTGGTAGAACCCGAGCTTCGACAGCGAGCCGGCGTTGAGCATCAGCTGCGCACCCATGCGCGCCTCCTGACGCAGGAAGATCGCCGCGAAGATGCGCAGTGAGTGACCGTGCGCGACCAGTGCGACATCGCCCATCTCGAGCAGCGGCACCACCCGTCGTACGACGTGGCTCACCCGCGCCGCGACGTCCTCGACGGTCTCGCCGGGAGTGTCGCCGGGCACGACCCCGTCGGCGAAGATCTCCCAGGACGGGTCGCCGAGCTGCTCGCGGATCTGCGGGGTCGACAGGCCCTCGTAGCCGCCGTAGTCCCACTCGCGCAGATCGTCGTCGAGCCGCACGTCCTGCAGACCGGCGAGTTCGGCGGTGCGCCGGGCGCGCTGCAGCGGGCTGGAGAAGGTTGCGACGATGTCCAGCGGCTCGAGCTCGGCCCGCAGCTTGCGTGCGTCGGCCTCGCCCTCGGGCAGCAGCGGCAAGTCGGTGGTGCCGGTATGCCGGCCGTTGCGCGACCACTCGGTCGCCCCGTGACGGATCAGGATGATGCTGTGCTCGGAGTGCGCGCTCACAATTGGCCACCGTAATGGCAGGCTGGGTCGTATGACGACTCAGGACCCGCACCGCTTGGTCAACCTCGTGCGCACCGCAAACGGCAGCTTCCGCGCCGCCAACGCCCGCGGCGGCACGCTCGACTTCGGCAGCGGCCAGGACGACCGGTTCACGCCGGTCGAGCTGCTGCTCACCGCGATTGCCGGTTGCAGCGCCATCGACGTCGACATCTTCACCTCCCGCCGCGCGGAGCCGACCCAGTTCGGGGTGACTGCCGAGGGAGACAAGCTGCGCGACGACCAGGGCAACCACATGGGACCGATCGACGTGACCTTCACCGTGCGATTCCCGGACGGGCCCGACGGGGACAAGGCCCGCGAGGTGCTGCCGGACGCCATCCGCCAATCGCACGAGCGCCTGTGCACGGTCAGCCGCACGGTCATGCTGCCGACCGAGGTCACCTCCAAGCAGGCGTGACACCTCGTGCCTGGTTACGTCGTCTTCCTCCGCGCGGTGAACGTCTCACCGCGCTGGGTGAAGATGGCGCGGCTGCGGGAGGTGCTGACCGCAGAGGGTTTCGGTGACGTCGAGACGTATATCCAGAGCGGCAACGTGCGGGTCACCAGCAGCCTCCGCTCGGCGCGCAAGGTGAGCCGGCACCTCGAGGACGTGCTGGAGACCGCCTTCGGCTTCACCATCCCGTGCATCGTGCGCACCACGGCCGAACTCGCCGACGTTGCCTCCTATGCCGATTCGCTGGCCGACCCGCTGGACGGGGCGACCCAGCGGCGCTACGTCACGTTCTTTGCCGCACCCGTGCCGAAGGACCGCGCCGAAGAGCTCACCGCGTGGAACGTTCGCGGCGAGCGGCTGCAGGCCAACGGCAGCGAAATCTACTGGTGGCTGGACAAGTCCACCCATGAGGCCCGGATGTCCAACGCCGTCCTGGAGCGCGGGGGACTGGTCGCCACTACCCGCGACCTCAAGGTCGTGCGAGCGCTCGCCGAGCGTTGGTCCTAGGTTGGTCCTAGCCCTGCAGCTCGAAGTCTGCGAAGTCGAAACCCGGTATGACGATGCAGCTGACCAGCACCAGCTCGTCGGACGCCGGCCGGGCCGCCTGCCAGTGGCCGCCCGGCACCAGAGCCTGCGGTTGCTGGCCGTCTTCCACACTCGGACCAAGGGTGAGTTCGGTTGATGTGCCGGGTGATTCGCCGTCACCGCCGAGGCTGATCGTCAGCGGGCCGCCGCGGTGCCAGAGCCACAGCTCATCCGATCGGACCCGATGCCACGCGCTCGATTCGCCGGGCAGCAGCAGGAAGTGGATGCCGGTGCCCAGGCTGCGCGCCCCGTCGTACGGGCTGCCGGGGGTGAAACTTCGGGTGTGCCGGTAGGTCTCGGCATACCAGCCGCCCTCCGGATGTTGTTGCAGTCCCAGATCTTGCGCCCAGGAGGGCAATGAGGCGGTCATCGGTCACCTTCCGCACTAACGTTGAGGAATGGCCAGGTACTTCGACGTCCACCCTAAGGATCCGCAACCGCGCAGCATCAACCAAGCCGTGCAGATCCTGCGCGACGGCGGACTGATCGCCTACCCGACGGACTCGTGCTTCGCGCTCGGTTGCACTCTCGGCAACCAGGAGGGCCGGGATCGCATCGTCCGCATCCGCCAGCTCGACGACAAGCACAACTTCACTCTCATGTGTCGCGACTTCGCACAGCTGGGCCAGCTGGTCTTCATCGACAACAAGGTGTTTCGCGCGATCAAGGCGGCCACGCCGGGCCCCTACACGTTCATTCTCCCCGCCACCTCCGAGGTTCCTCGTCGGCTGCAGCAGCCCAAGCGCAAGACCGTCGGGGTGCGGATCAGTGACCATCCGGTAGCCCGGGGGCTGGTCGCGGAGCTGGGCGAGCCGATCATGACCAGCACGCTGCTGCTGCCCGGTGAGGATGAGCCGCTGACCGACGGCTGGCAGGTCAAGGAGGAGCTGGACCACCAGGTCGACGCGGTGATCGACTCCGGGGAGGCGGGTGTCGACCCGACGACCGTCGTCGACTTCTCCGACGGCTACCCGCAGGTCGTGCGGGTCGGTGCCGGTGACCCAACGCCGTTCGAGGGCTGAGCGTGGCGGTCTCCGACGGCTGGCACCCGGTGGGGCGGATGATCCGCGACGCGTTCGCTGGGCGACCTCCGTCTGCCGACGGCTCATGGGAGCGGCAATGCCCTTGGCGGCCGGGCATTTTCGGCATCATCGCGTTCACCGGGCATGCGGTGCTGTGCGTCCCGGACGACTGGACCGACGCGTCGCTGCGGGCCTTGCGGCCCGACGGGTATGGCGGCGCCGCCGACCCGCGGGTCATCGTCGCGCTGGCTGGCACGGACGGCTTCATCGACTCGCTGGACACGATCTTCGCCGCACCGGGCGTGGGCGGAGACGCACGGCTCGAGCCACGGTCGGACTTGGCCGGTCATCCGCGGGCGAAGCGGGCGGCCGACCTGCGCGACGGCGTGCAGGTCTTCGGACTTCCTGGCCGCGACAGTGCCGTGGTCACTGTGGCCCGCGGCATCGGCGGCCTGCCCGAGTTGAGCTTCGAGCTGGACGAGACGGCACGCGGCCGCGGTCTGGGCAACGAAATGCTCTGGGCTGCAAGGACACTCGCTGGACCGGACGACGTGCTGATAGCGTCCGTGTCACCGGGCAACGTCGCCAGCACTCGGGCAGTCCTGGCCGCTGGATTCCTCCCGGTGGCCGGAGTGCAGTTGTTCCGACCGGCTGACGTGCCGTGACAGCGCTGCCGCCCGAGCCGGTGCGGCGCGCTGTCGCACACGTCGCACGCCTCGCCTCAGGCCCGCCGCTGGACCAGGCCCTGCGGGAGGCGACCGGTTTCGTTGGGAGAGCCAGCTTTTCGCCGGAGCGTATGACGATGCCGATCCCGACCTGCGGCCGAAGTATGGCGCGCTCAACCACCGGAATCGTCCGACCGGTGCATCGGCGCGGTTCGGGTCGTCCTATTTGAGGTTGGCAGCCCACACCCTGCGACGCACCACCTTCTGTTTCCCGGACAGCTTCGACCAGCCGTCGCGGTTCGGTGTGGCGCAGTCCTGCGATCTGGGCGCCAGCGCCGACACCGCCGGTCGAGACCTGTTGGACGATTATGTCGAGGCTCAGGTGCACGGCCATCTCGACCTGGCGACGGATGTCGAGGCGGTCGTGCTGGATCCGAGCTTTCGCGGCACAGCCGTCGAGGAGGCCGCGCGCGACCTGCCGTGCGCAGTGGAATGGCACGACGGCTTCGTCGCACAACTCACCGACATCGAGCGCTACCCAGACTTCCGCGGGCCCGAAATCGTAGAACTGGCAGCCAAGTACGCATGTGGTGGTGTGCTCGACCCGCGGCGTGTCGGTGAGGTCGCGGCCCTCGGCATACATCATCCGCAGGCGGTGAAACAGCTGTGGCACTGCACGGCCAGATTCGGCACCCCGGAGGGCCGGTGTCATCCGCCGGCGGCTGACTAGGCTGAATCCCATGACTCGAGCTCTCGTAGTGACCGAACCGGGCGACGGCAGCGTGCTGCAGGTTCAGGACGTGGTGGTGCCGCCACCGGCCGCCGGTGAGGCGCAGGTGCGCGTCGCCGCCGTCGGCGTCAACTTCATCGACGTCTACAAGCGGCAGGGCGTCTACCCGATGCAGACGCCCTTCGTCACCGGCGAGGAGGGCGCCGGCGTCGTCGAGGCCGTCGGCGCGGACGTCACCGATGTCAAGGTCGGCGACAAGGTCGCGTGGGCCGGCTATACCGGCAGCGCAACGCAGTTGGCCAACATCCCCGGCGACGTGCTCGTGCCGGTGCCGGGCGACCTGGATCTGGAGACCGCCGCCGCCGCGATGCTGCAGGGGATGACGGCGCACTACCTCGTCAACTCGACCTGGCCGGTGCAGAAGGGCCAGATCGCGCTGGTCCACGCCGCGGCCGGGGGAGTGGGGCAGCTGCTGGTGCAACTGATCGCCGGCAAGGAGGCGATTGTCGTCGCGACTGCCGGCAGCGAGGAAAAGCTCGACAAGGCAAGGCAACTCGGCGCTCACCACACCATCAACTACCGACAGTTCGAGGGCGATGCGCTGGCCGACGAGGTGCGTCGGCAGGCCGGCCGCGGTGTCGACGTCGCGTATGACGGGGTCGGTCGCGCCACCTTCGGCGCATCGTTGCGTTCGCTGCGGCCGCGGGGGATGGGTGTGCTCTTCGGCGGCTCCAGTGGCCAGGTGGAGCCGCTCGATCTGCAGGTGCTCAACCGGCTCGGCTCGCTCTTCGTCACCCGGCCCACGCTCGCTGCCTACCTGCAGGACCGCGAGGAGTTGCTCTGGCGGGCCGAGGATATCCTCGGCCAGCTCGCGGACGGCCGGTTGAAGCTGGAGATCGGCGGCCGCTTCCGGCTCGACGACGCGGCAGCGGCATACGAGGCGTTGGAAGGTCGCGCGACGACCGGCAAGCTCCTCCTCCTGCCCTGACTTGACCTGAGAGGTCCGTCTCGGCAGTGCTCCTCTTGCGATAAACATAGAACATGCATATAGTCGGGCGATGTGCCCGGCTCATGAGCGGCACAGACCAGCCAGCGAGAGGAGCTCACGTGAGTCACGCCCCGGCGTCCGACCCGCCGTCGATGTTCAAGCAACCCAAGGCGGTGTATGCCGTCGCCTTCGCCTGCGTGGTGTCCTTCATGGGCATCGGCCTGGTCGACCCGATCCTGCCGGCGATCTCCGAGCAGCTGGACGCGACCCCGAGCCAAGTGACGCTGCTGTTCACCAGCTACCTGGTGGTGACGGCCGTTGCGATGCTGGTCACCAATGCGGTGTCCAGCCGCATCGGTGCGAAGAAGACGCTGATCGCCGGCCTCACGATCATCGTGGTGTTCGCCGCGCTGGCCGGATCGGCGGGCTCGATCAACGGCATCGTCGGCTTCCGCGCAGGCTGGGGCCTGGGTAACGCGCTGTTCATCGCCACCTCGTTGGCGGTGATCGTGGCGTCGGCGTCCGGCGGCTTCGCCGGTGCGATCATCCTCTACGAGACCGCGCTCGGAGTCGGCATCGCCGTCGGTCCGCTGCTCGGTGGACTGCTCGGCGAAATCTCTTGGCGCGGACCGTTTTACGGCGTCTCGGTGCTGATGCTGATCGCGCTCGTCGCGACCGTGCTCTTCCTGCCGGCAACCCCGAAACCCGATCATCACACGTCGGTCCTCGCGCCGATCAAGGCGCTGCGCCATCGCGGGCTGCTGATCATGGGGCTGGCCGCGCTGTTCTACAACTGGGCGTTCTTCACCATGCTCGGTTACGCGCCCTTCCCTATGAAGCTGTCTGCGATTCAGCTCGGCCTGGTCTTCTTCGGCTGGGGCATCCTGGTCGCGATCTTCGCGGTCTTCGGTGCGCCGGCGCTGCAGCGTCGCTTCGGCACCGCCCCGACTCTGTATGCCGCACTCGGCCTCTTCGCGATCGACCTCGCGGTGATCGCGGCGTGGCCGACCAATCGCACCGTCCTCATCTGTGCGGTGATCGCCGCGGGCATTGTGATCGGCATCAACAACACGCTCACGACTCAGGCCGTCATGGTCATCTCGCCGGTGGAGCGTCCCGTCGCCTCCGCGGCATACGGCTTCGTCCGGTTCATCGGCGGCGGTCTTGCACCGTTCGCCGCGGGCAAACTGGTGGAGCGATTCAATCTGCACGTGCCGTTCGCTCTTGCGGCAGGGGCAGCGGTTGTTGCGGCCCTCTTGTTGAGCACTGCACACCGCACCCTGGCCGACGCCGACAAGGGGCTCGACGAGGATGGCGAGAAGGTGTCCGGTGCCGATACGCCCGACCAGATCGCCGGTGAGGTCGGAGACGAATTCGGTGGCGCTGCAGGCGCGTTGGACGACTTCGAAAGGGAACAGCAGCGCGATAACGACCTGGTGCGCTGAGCCCTCGATCGATGGGCCGTCATGCCCGCGCTGGAGGACGTCCAGCATGAGACAGTGAGTCCATGGGGATCTCTTCCACGCCGCTGACCGAGCAGGACGTCGAACTTCTGCGCAAGGAGTTCGAGGCCCGCTCGGTCAATCGCCTTTTCCAGAACGCAGTGACCAGAACGACGATCGCAGACGTTGCGCTCGACCGGCGGATCGTGACCGGCATCGACACTTCGGTCTCGCATCGGCTCGACAGGTGGCCGGCGACCAACCAGCAGAAGAGTGGCCGATGCTGGATGTTCGCCGGCCTGAACCTGTTGCGCGCCGGCGTCATGGAGCGACTCGGAGTCAAGGACTTCGAGCTCTCGCAGAACCACACGCTCTTCTGGGACAAGCTGGAGCGGTGCAACTACTTCCTGGAGTCGGTCGCCGCGATGAAGGATCGCGAGCTCGATGACCGGACGCTCGCATACGTGCTCGACGACGTGATGGGCGACGGTGGCCAGTGGAACATGTTCGCGGCCCTGGTGCGCAAGTACGGTGTGGTGCCGAAAACCGTTATGCCCGAGACGGAGTCGTCCTCGCACACTGCGCCGATGAACAAGAACCTGCGGCGGGTGCTGCGCCAGGCGGCGCGTGATCTGCGCGCGGCGAGCGGTCCGGAGGCAGTCGCGCAGGTGCGGTCGCAGGCGCTCGGCACGGCATACCGGATGCTCGCGATCCACCTCGGCACGCCGCCGACCGATTTCGAGTGGCAGTGGACCGACGACGACGGGGAGTTCCACCGCGACGGCCGGATGACGCCGCAGGACTTCCGGGACCGCTACCTGACGGTGAATGTCGATGACTACGTGTGCCTGGTCGATGACCCCCGCGCGAGCAGCCCACGCGGACGCACCTTCACCGTGGATCAGCTCGGCAACATAGTCGGCGGGGATCCGGTGTGCTACCTCAACGTGCCGGCGAGTGTGCTGAAAACTGTTGCAGCACAGGCGATCCAAGACGGAGAACCGGTGTGGTTCGGCTGTGACGTCGGGCAGATGGAGGAGCGGCAGCTCGGCATCTGGGACGCCCACCTCTACGACCTCGAGGGCGTCTACGACACCCGCTTCGAGCTCGACAAGGCCGACCGGCTCGACTACCACGAGACGCTGATGACGCACGCGATGCTCTTCACCGGTGTCGACCTCGCCGGCGACACTCCGCGCAAGTGGCGGGTCGAGAACTCCTGGGGTGACGACAAGGGTGACAAGGGCTTCTTCACGATGAACGACTCGTGGTTCGGCGAGTACGTCTTCGAGATCGCGGCCCGCCGGGATCGACTGCCGCAGGAGTTGCAGGCGGCGCTCGATCAGGAGCCGATCGTGCTGCCCGCCTGGGACCCGATGGGTTCGCTCGCCCAGGGCTGACTCCCCACGACGTCGCACACACCCGCGGCGCACTGCTATTCTCCGTTGTCGGGAATGGTTTTCAATATCGAGCAGGTGGGTGTGCAGTGAAGTTTCGGGTGCTGGCGGCGGCCGTGGGTATGCCGGTGGTCATCGGGCTGGCCGGGTGTGGGTCCAGCGGCGGTGCCGGCGATGCGGGTGGCGACACGATCGACGTCGTGGCCAGCACCAACGTCTATGGCGACATCGCCAGGCAGGTTGGCGCAGGCCACGTCCACGTGACCTCGATCCTGAGCGATCCGAACGTCGACCCGCACGGCTACGACTCGAGCGCCAAGACGGCCGTCGACGTCGCCAAGGCGAAGCTGGTCGTGGACAACGGTCTCGGCTACGACGACTTCATGCAGGATCTGCTGAAGGGCGCGCCCGGAGGCGACCGGTCGGTCGTCACCGCGGCGAACGTGCTGGGTGTGCAGGGCAAGGACGCGAATCCGCACCTTTGGTATGACACCGCGCAGATGCCGAAGGTCGCGAATGCGATCCGGGACGCGTTGAGCAAGATCGACCCGAAGCACAGCAGCGACTACGCCGCGGGTGCGAAGGCCTTCGCGCAGGGCATGAAGCCGGTGGACGACACCGTACGGACCATCCGCGACGAATACGCCGGGACCAAGGTCGCCTATACCGAACGCGTCGCCGGCTACCTGATCGACGAGGCAGGGCTGAAGCTCGGCATCCCGGCAGGTTTCACGACCGCGGTCGAGGAGGGCGACGACCCGAGTCCGGCGGACACCGTCGCCTTCGACAAGGCGTTGACCACCCGCGCGGTCAAGTCGCTGCTCTACAACGGGCAGGTCACCGACAAACAGACCGACCAATTGCGGTCGCTTGCGACCAAGAGTGGTGTGCCAGTGGTGGCGGTGACCGAGACAATGCCCACCGACGCTCGCGACTATCAGTCGTGGCAGCTGGCGCAGGCGAAAGCCCTGCTCGCCGCCCTGAAGGGATCGAAATGACGAAAACGCCTGGTGCGCCACTGGTTTCGTTTCAAGATGCAGGTCTGACGGTCGGGGGGCGGCGGCTGTGGTCGCACCTCGACCTCGGCGTCATGCCGGGCGAGTTCATCGCCATTCTGGGTCCGAACGGGGCGGGCAAGACCTCGATGCTGCGGGCCGCGCTCGGTCTCGAACCGCTCAGCGAAGGCACCTTGTCGGTCGGCGGCTCGGTGCCGCGGCGGGGGAGTGCCGCCGTCGGCTATGTGCCCCAGCAGAAGATCTTCGACCGTGACCTGGCGTTGCGTGGGCGGGACCTGGTGATGCTCGGAGCCGATGGTCACCGGTTCGGCTGGCCGCTGCCGAGCCGGCGGGTGCGCGCCGACGCTGCCCGAATGATCGACGCCGTGGGCGCCTCGTCATACGCCGATGCGCCGGTAGGTCGCCTCTCCGGCGGCGAGCAACAACGACTGCGCATCGCCCAAGCGCTGATGAGCAACCCGAAGGTGCTGCTGTGTGACGAGCCGCTCACCTCACTTGATCTCAGTCACCAGGAGGGCGTGCTCGACCTGCTGGACCGTCGGCGGCGTGACTCGGACTCCGCAGTGCTGATGGTCACCCACGAAGTCAATCCGGTGCTGCCGTTCGTGGACCGCATTGTCTACCTCGCCGCGGGCAACTGGGCCGTCGGCGCCCCCGACGAGATCCTGACCAGCGAGCGTCTGACCGCGCTCTACGGCACCCCGATCGACGTGCTGCACGTGCGCGGCCGGGTCATCGTCGTCGGTGCGGGGCAGACCCCGGACGCCTCCCACCACTGCGGCCCCATCGAGGTTTCAGCATGAGCGACCTATGGACCTATCTGCAGTACCCATTCGCGCAGCACGCGCTCATTGCCGCGACGCTGATCGCCATCACCAGCGGCCTGATCGCGCCGTTCGTCGCCATGCGCGACATGGCTTTCGCGGTGCACGGCACGGCCGAGCTCGCGTTCCCAACCGCGGTGGCCGGGCTGCTGATCGCGGGTGACGCGGTGGGTGGCGCCCTGGCCGGATCCGTCGTCGTGGCGGTGGCCATCTGGTGGCTGGGTAGGCAACGGAGCGAACGCAACACCGCGATCGGCGTGCTGCTCGCCTTCGGGCTTGGCCTCGGCGCCTTCCTGCTGAGCTTTTATCACGGCTTCGCGTCGGCAGCGACCAACATCCTCTTCGGGTCGATCGTTTCCGTCAGCACCAAGGATGTCGCTCTGCTGGCCGTGATCGCGGTCCTGGTCGTCGTGGTGATGATCGTCATCTACCGGCCGCTGTTGTTCGCCTCCGTCGACGCCGACGTCGCGGCCGCCCGTGGCGTGCCGGTCGGCCCGCTCGGGCTGGTCTTCCTGCTCGTGCTCGCGGTCACTGTCACCGAGGCCGCTCAGATCGTCGGCACGCTTCTGGTGCTGAGTCTGACGATCACTCCGGCAGCGGCTGCCCGGCGTTGGTCGGCCAACCCGCTGGTGGTCAGCGGGCTGGCGATCCTGTTCGCGCTCATCGCCGCCGACGGCGGGTTCCTGCTGAGCCTGGCCTTCATCGACGCAGATGTGAAGGCAAGCGTGATGATCAGCTTCCTCAGCTTCGCGATCTACCTCGTGTCGCTGGCCGTCGCGCGATGGCGGGACCCACGGGCCCGGGCGTCGGCGGCGAAATCGGTTGCCGTCACTTGATGCCCGTGCGAGCCACGCCCTGCACGATGTGCCGCTGGAAGAGCAGAAACACCACAAAGAGCGGGAGAGCCCCGAGGACAGCTGTCGCCATCAGTTGTGCATAGAGGATGCCGAAACCACCGGTCACCGCCGACATGCCGACGGGGATGGTCATCTGCTTCACATTGCTGAGGACGAGCAGTGGCCACAGGAAGTTGTTCCAGCTGCCGACGAAGGTGAAGATCGACACCGCGGAGATCGCTGGCCGGCACAGCGGCAGACAAACCCGCCAGTAGACCCCAAACCAGGATGCGCCGTCGATGCGGGCGGCTTCGATGAGCTCGCGCGGAAGACCGGAGAAGAACGACTCGAAGATGAAGACCGCGATGGGCGCGGCCGCCGCGGGTAGCACCATCGCCCAGTAGGTGTTCAGCAGGTGCATCGACTGGATGATCTGGTAGAGCGGCAGGGCGAGAATCTGCCCGGGGATCAGCAACCCGGCCAGGACGAACGCGAACACTCCTCCACGGCCGGCGAATCGGGTTTGCGCGAGCGCGAAGCCGATCATCGAGGTGACGGCGACGGTGAGGATGACCGTCAGCGCGGCGATGATGAAGCTGTTGAGATACCAGGTGAGGATCGGGGTGCCGTCGATGACCTTGCGATAGGCAGCGAGCGAGAAATGGTCGCTCCACCAGTTCGTCGGGTTCGCCGCGATCTCAGCCTCGGGCTTGAGCGAGGTGTCGACGGCGAATGCCATCGGCACGATCCAGATGATCGCGAACACCGCAAGTACGAGTGCAGAGAAGATCTTGAAGACCCGCGAACGGCCGTTGTAGTCAAGAGCATTCGGCGGAGTGCTCACGCGCCGACCTCCTTGTTGGATTGACGACGCAGCAGGAACCACACGAGCGAGACCACGAGCACGAGAGCGAAGTAGACCATCGTGGCGGCTGCGGCATACCCTGCGCGATAGTCGGAGAAGCCCGTGTCGTAGATGAACTCCATGACTGGTCGGGTGGAGGTGCCGGGTCCGCCCGCAGTCATCAGATACATCTGGTTGAAGATCTGCATGCTGGCGAGGATCTGCAGCATGGTGACCAGCACGACGGTCGGGCGTAGCAACGGCAGGACGATCCCGGTGAGCGTCCGCACCGGATTCGCGCCGTCGATCGCCGCCGCTTCGTAGACGTCGCGCGGGACCTCCTGCAGCCCAGCCAGGAAGAGCACGAAGTTGAAACCGACTGTCCACCAGACGGTCAGGGCCGCGACAGAGATGAACGCCCATTTGGTCTCGCCGAGCAGGTTGGGTGGAGGGAGGCCTACGGCCTCGAACCAGTGCGGGACGAGGCCGACCTCCGGCGCGTAGAGCCAGAGGAAGATGAGCGTCACGGAGGTCACCGGGAGGACGAATGGCGCGAAGAAGATGAAGCGCACCAACGCTTTTGCGCGATGCAGGCGCTCGGCGAGGAGTGCAAAGAACAGCGCGAGGATCACCAGCGGCGGCGTCGTCAGGGTCGTGAACCAGACCGTGTGCCCCATCGAGGACCAGAAGTCTGAACTGGTCAGGATCGACCGGTAGTTGTCGAGGCCGACCGCCTTGCCGAGGCCGGGGCGCACCGTCGTGGCGTTGAAGAAGCTCATCACGATCCCGTAGACCGCAGGCCCGACCAGGAAGAGCAGGTAGAGCACGAGGAACGGCAGGCTGAGCAGCCAGCCGGCGCGGTGCTCGTCGCGCGGTCCGGAGCGGTTGCCCGCCGAGGTCACCCGGGCCGCACTGACTCCGTCGTCGATGATCGTGGTGGCCATCGGGGCTCCTATCCGACCGGTGGTATGGCGGTCACGTACGGCTGCAGTCCGGAACGCATCGCGCGGACCGCGCCCGCAGGGGTCTGGGAGGTGGTCTGCGACGCCGCGACCGCGGCGCCGACGATGTTCTCGAACTGGCTGCCGGCGCCGGAGTACCAACCCGGCGGGTCATACCTGGCAGCCGTCGCGGCTTCGACGTAGTTTGCCTGGGGGCGCAGCTTGTCGAACTCAGGTGATTCGCGGACCGGGAGCCAGGCGGGGATGTGCCCGCCTTGTGCCCAGGTCATGCTCGAATCGAGCAGGGACTTGATGAATCCCAATGCGATAGAGCGGCGTTCGGCATCCATCGCGCCGTTACGCGGTATGACGAGCGAGTGGCTGTCGGCGAACGCGACAAGTTTCGGGCCGAAGACGTGTGGGACGGGCACGACGTCGAACCTCACCGGGGTGTCGCGGTAGGTCGGTATCTGCCATTCCCCGTCGAAGAGGAATCCGGCCTTCCCGGTGGAGAAGAGCGAGGTGGTCCCGCCGGGGTCGACGGATTTCGGGAGCAAGCCACTGCGCGTGAGGCTTTGCATGAAGGTCAGCGCCTGGACGGCCTTGTCGTCGTCAAGCGTGATCCGAGTGCCGGAGTCCGCGACGACGGTGCCACCCAACTGGTAGTAGAGCGTCGCGAAGAATCGCCAGTTGGTGGACGGGTCGTTGGTGATGGTCACCACCCCGCCGTACTGCCCGGTCACGCGCTGCGCTGCGCGGAGCGCGGCGGTGAGCTCTTGCGGCCCGTTGATGGGTTTGAGCTTGCCTGAACCATCGAGTAATCCGGCTTTCCGGCAGACCTCGACGTTGTAGAACATCACAAAGGGATGAGTGTCGAGCGGCACTGCGCGGACCGTGCCGTCGACCGTCGCCTTCTGGAGCGCGGCGGGAGTGAAGTTGTCAGTGGGCAAGCCGGCGTTCGCCAGTTCGTCGGGCGAGAGGGAGCTGACCAGCCCCGCCTTGGCGAGTGTGTCCAGACGCGAGAGGTGGACCACGGCCACATCCGGTGGTGCACCGCCGGATGTGGCCAACGACAGTTTCGTGTAGTAAGGCGTGCCCCAGCTCAACACCGTGGAGTCGAGTCGTACGTCCGGGTGTGCCTTGCGGTAGGCATCCTCCATCGTCTGCATGTTTGCGCCGTCGCCACCGGCGAACAGATTCCAATAGGTCAAGGTTCGTGTGGGCGGTGCCGCACCGAACAAGCCTGTGGCAACCGGCGATCCACAACCGGCGAGCAGTGTTGCAAGCGAGCCCGCTCCAGCGCCGAGCACCATCCGGCGGTTGACAGACGGTAGTGGTGACCGGCCACCCGAACGTTGGGACATGGCACCTCCTCGTGCGCTGTCCCGGATCCTTGCATCGTTGCATGCAACGTTGCAAGCGTTTCTGATACTTTCACCGCGTGACACCGACTCTGCGTGATGTGGCGAACCGAGCCGGAGTCTCCGTGCGCACGGTTTCCAACGTTGTCAACGATTTTCCGCAGGTCTCACCCGCGACGAGGGCGACGGTGCAGGCCGTCATCGACGAGCTCGGCTATCGGCCGAACCTGGTCGCTCGGCGGCTGCGGACCGGTCGGACCGGAGTCATCGGCTTGCTGATCCCGCGCCTTGCGGAGCATTACTTCGCCGAGCTGGCGGACGCCGTCGTCACCGCGGCGCGCCACCGTGGTCGGTCGTTGGTCATCGACCAGACCGACGGCCGCCGGGCCGGTGAGCTGTCGCCGTTGGACCTGGCGACCCGCGATCAGCTGTGGGATGGGGCGATCGTCAGCCCGCTCAGTGTGACCGGTGACGATCTCGAACGTCACGCATCGACTCCGCTCGTGGTGCTCGGTGAGCACGGTGCGTCGTTCGACCTGGCATGGGTCGGCACGGACAACATCGATGCCGCGCGTGATGCGACGAACTACTTGATCTCGCTGGGGCACAGGCGAATTGCCGTTATCGGCGACCAACGCGGTCCGGGTGGCGAGACCGGTGCGATGCGGACGAAGGGTTACCGCGCCGCGATGCGGGCCGCCGGTCTGCGGGTGCGACGAGATTGGGTCGTGGCACCGAGTGGATACGACCGGGCAGAGGGAGCGGCGGCAGCCAGACGGCTGATGGCCGCCTCGAGCCCGCCCGATGCGGTGTTCTGCTACAACGACGAACTCGCCTTTGGTGTGCTCTACGCGCTGCACGCGCTGGGTCTACGCGTCCCCGACGATGTCGCAGTGCTCGGCTGGGACGACCTGCGAGACGCCCAATATGCAGTGCCGGCACTGTCGTCGGTGAGTGTGTCGCGCGACGCCGTGGCGACCGCCGCAGTGGAATTGCTGCTCGCGCAGCTCGAATCCGGAGCCTCGTCGCGCGAGCACCTCGTCATACCGCACGAAATCGCGGCGCGGGCCAGCACGGCCGGTGCCCAATCGGACAAGCACCCCTTGGCGAAAGGCAGCTGAGCATGACTGCGTCCCTGTCCGCGGCGATCCCGCGGCCGGAGTACCCCCGCCCGTCATACCGCAGGGCCAGGTGGCTCAATCTGAACGGTGAGTGGGGTTTTGAGATAGACCAGGCCGACAGCGGGCTCGAACGCGGACTACTGACTACCGAGCTGAGCGACGCCATCACGGTGCCGTTCGCGCCGGAGTCTGCATTGTCGGGAGTCGAGAAGACCGACTTCCTGGAGGCGGTCTGGTATCGCCGGTCGATTCGCGTGCCGGATGATTGGCGCGGCCAGGAGCTGCTGCTGCACTTCGGCGCTGCCGACTACGACACCACCGTGTGGGTCGATGGCGAGGAGGTGGGCAGGCACCGTGGTGGGTTCACCTCGTTCAGCGTCCCGCTTGGTGATGCCGGCGAATTCGTCGATGAGCACCGGGAGCTCACCGTCCGGTGCCGGGACACCCACGTCGGCCCGCAGGCGCGCGGCAAGCAGAGCCGCGACTACACCGGGTGGGGTGCGCTCTACGGCCGGACGACGGGGATCTGGCAGACCGTGTGGCTGGAGCCGGTGCCGCGGCGCCGTTTCGAGCGACCACGAGTGACACCGGATGTCGGCGCGTCGTGCTTCCGAGTGGAGTTGCCAGTGCGTGGAGACCGTGCCGGGCTGCAGGTCGTGGCCGAGCTGTATGACGGGAGCCGCGTCGTCACCCGTGAATCTGTCTCGGCAGCAACCGATTTCACGGTCACCGTTACGCTCGTGATCCCTGATGACGCCCGCCGACTTTGGTCCCCAGCAGACCCGCACCTTTACGACCTGCGGTTTGTGTTGCGTGACACGGACGGGCAGGTGGTGGACGAGGTCGCCTCCTTTGCGGGATTGCGCTCGGTGGTGATCGATGGTCCTGCCGTGTTGCTCAACGGGCAACCGGTCTTCCAGCGACTGGTGCTCGACCAGGGCTACTACCCGGACGGCCTCATGACCGCGCCCTCTGACGCGGCTCTCGTCGAGGACATCGAGCTGGCCATGGCGGCCGGATTCAACGGAGCTCGTCTGCACCAGAAGGTGTTCGAGGAGCGGTTTCTATTTCACGCCGATCGGCTCGGATACCTCGTGTGGGGGGAGTTTGGCGACTGGGGTTGTCGCGAGCCCGGGCCGGCGGATCTGGAGAACCAGCGGCCGGACGCGTCGTACATCACCCAGTGGCTGGAGGCGCTCGAACGGGACTACAGTCACCCCAGCATCATCGGCTGGTGCCCGCTGAACGAGACCTATCAACGTCGTCACGACCGGATCACCGTGCTGGACGATGTCACGCGCGGGATGTTTCTGGCCACCAAGCTCGCCGACCGCACGCGACCAGTGCTGGATGCGTCGGGCTACGCGCACCGGGTGCACCAAACCGATATCTACGACTCGCACCTCTACGAGCAGGATCCGGCACGCTTCGGCGAGTTGATGGCACCTCTCGCCGACGGACGCCCGTACACCAACGAGGGCGGCGAATGGTCACTGCCCTACGCCGGACAGCCCTACTTCTGCAGCGAATTCGGTGGCATCTGGTGGAACCCGGCGGGCGAAGAGGGGAACGACTCATGGGGCTACGGTCAGGCGGTCCGGTCCGAGCAGGAGGTTTACCAGCGCTTCCAGGGGCTGGTCGACGTGTTGCTCGACGACCCCCGGATGTTCGGCTACTGCTACACCCAGCTGACCGACGTCTTCCAAGAGCAGAACGGCATCTACTTCTTCGACCGCACGCCGAAGCTGGATGTCGAGCGGATCCGTAAGGTCCAGCAGCGTCCAGCCGCTATCGAGCGGTCGACGGACGCCTAGCTGCCGACGGTCGCTGACGTGGTGTCACGCACCACTGCCCAGGCGAGCGCGGCGACGGCAGCGAGGGCAGCCGTGACGCCGAATGCCACTGGAAAACCCCACATCTGGGCGAGGAATCCACCAACCACCGGGCCGACCACGGTGCCGACGTCCTGACACATCTGGAAGGTCACGAGCACCGGACCGCCGCGGCCGTGGCCGTACATGATGTCGGCCAGCGCCGCCTGCTGGGCGGGACTGACCATGCCGGTGCCGACACCGGCAACGAGGGTGAAGGCGAAGGCCAGTGGCACGGATTCGGTCAGCGCGAGCGCCGCGGTCGCGAGCGCGAGCACCGTCATACCCGCGACGATGAGTGGCCGGCGACCGACGCGGTCGGACAATCGGCCGGAGGGGAACATCGCCAGGACGTCGCCGCAGGCGTAGGTGGCGAGGGCAAGTCCGGCGACGCCCGGCTGTTGGTGCAGCACGATGGCGAAATAGAGCGGTACCAACGAAACTCGCATCGCGTAGACCCAGCCGAAAATCATCGCCGTGAGCACGGCCGAGCGGTAGGCGCCGATCGCGAGCGCTGCCCGCATCGGCATCGCGGCGACCGTGGGGGAGGTGTCGATCGCGGTGAGCGGACTGCCTCGCAGCTGCCAGCGGACGACCGCGATCGCGACCAGCAACGCAACGGCGTAGACGACGAACGGCACGCGGAGGCCGAATCCGACCAGCGCACCACCGAGCAGTGGGCCGCTGATGCTCCCCAGCACGAAACTCGAGGAATAGAGCCCGGACACCCGGCCACGGATAGCCGGGGGTGCGATGCGGATGATCAGACCCATCGCCGACACGGTGAACATGACCGAGCCGATGCCGCCGAGTCCGCGGAAAACGATGAGTTGCCAATAGTTTTGGGAGAATGCCGCGGCCAGCGTCGACAGCGCCACGATGAGCAGGCCGAGCAGGTAGACCGGCTGCTCGCCGAGCTTGCGGACCAGCCGGCCACTCGTCGGGGCGAAGACCAGACGCATCACTGCGAATGCGGAGACGACCGCGGACGCGGCGGTGACGCCGACGTCGAAGCTCCTCGCGAACTCCGGTAACGCCGGCGCCACCACGCCATAGCCGAGCGCGATCACGAAGCTCGCGCAGACCATCACCCATACCTCGCGGGGTATGGCGGGCCGGGCCGCAGGCGCCGCGGTCGGCTCGGGTTCGGTCGTTGTCATCTCGGCCGTCATTATCGCGGCAGACTTGCCTCCTGCGGGGCCGGGGCGTCATCCCGGCTGCGGGTGGCACGCAGCACCCACACGGTGAACGCGAATCCGGCAATGGTCAGGCCGAGGATGACGACCACCGCGGTCGTCATACCGGGCAACAGTGCGCCGGATCGGATGCCGCCGCTGCCGCCGGCGGTGATCGCGGTGACCACCGCCATCATCACCGCGCCACCGACCTGGACGAACGTGTTGAGCAGGCCGGAGGCGAGGCCCTGTTCGTCACTGTCGACACCTTCGGTCGCCTGGGAGTTGATCGCGGGGAAGGTGAGGGCGAAACCGACGCCGAGCAGCAAGATCGTCGGGAAGAGGAAGTTCCAGTAGCTCATGCCGGGCTGCACGCGCAGGAATAATGCGTATGCCGCGAGGAACGCGGCCAGGCCGGCTCCGACGAGGGCAGTGGTGTTGACCCGATCCAGCAGCCGATCGATTTTGGTCGCCGAGGCCACCACGAGCACCCCGGCCGGCAGGAAAGCCAGCGACATGCCCATCGGGCTCCAGCCGAGGGAGTCCTGCACGTAGAGGGTCACCAGGAATTGGAACGCCGCGTAGCCACCGAACATCACGAAGCCGGAGATGTTCGCGTGGAGGAGTCGAAGCGACCGAAGGATCCCGAGGCGCACCAGGGGGTGTGGGTGCTTGAGCTCAACCGCGACGAACGTGACCGCGAGCAGGGCGGAGGCGGCGAACAGGCCGAGCGTCTGCACCGAGGCCCAGCCGGTCTCTGGGGCTCGCACGACGGTGTAGACCAGGATCAGCACGGACAGCGTTGATGCGACCGCACCGAAGACGTCGAACTCGGCCATCCGGAAGCGTCGTTCGGCGGCTACGCGGGGCAGGACCCGCCAACCGACTGCGAACAATGCCAAGGCGATCGGGCCGGGGAAGAGCAGGGTCGCGCGCCAAGACACTTCGGTGAGCAGCCCGCCGAAGACAAGCCCGAGTGAGAAGCCGGAGGCTCCGCACACGGTGTAGATCGAGAACGCCTTGTTGCGCGCACGCCCCTCGGCGAAGGTTGTGGTGATGATCGACAGTCCCGCGGGGACAGTGAAGGCCGCGGCGATGCCCTTGACGAATCGCATTGCGATCAGCAGCTGTTCGATGCTGATAACGGCGCTGATGACTGAGGCGACACCGAAGACGAGCACCGCGGCGAGGAAGACGCGGCGTCGACCGAGCAGGTCGGACGCGCGGCCGCCGAGCAGCAACAGGCCGCCGTAGCCGAGCACGTATGCCGAAACGATCCATTGCAGGGTCGACGGGTCCATGCCCAGAGCGGTCTTGATGGACGGAAGGGCGACGCCGACCATCGAGATATCAAGGCCGTCGAGGAAGAGTGCCCCGCACAGCACGACGAGCAACAGCCAGATGCGGCTCGACCAACCGCTGTCGGACGTAACGGGGGGTGCGGGTGACGTGGGTGGGGTGAGAGTCGTGGTCACGAGAGACGAGCGTATGCACCTGCATTAAATGTGTCTACATAATTTGCGCATGGATTTAATGCGTGTGCATGTGATAAGATCCCGCTCATGAGTGCGCGCACGGATGACGAGTTGGCCGCCCACTGGCATCAGTTGATGGGCGACTATGCGCGACTCACCTGTGCGCTCGACCGGGCACTGCAGGCCGAATGTGAGATCAGCTCAAGCGAATTCGACGTGTTGGAGCAGCTGGCGACTGCCGACGAGTGCAGTGTCCGGATGGCCGACCTTGCCGAGCACGTGCATCTGTCGCAGTCGGCGCTGTCCCGGTTGGTGACCCGACTGGAGCGGGACGGGCTCGCGGAGCGGGCAACGTGCACCGCCGACCGGCGGTCGATCTTCGTCGCCGCGACGGCGAAGGGCACCGCAAAGTATGACGAGGCTCGCCCCGTGCAGCGAGCTGTGCTGCGGACCGAAACCGCCAAGTGCTCGCCGGACTCCGGGGTCTGCGCGAGCTGAGCCGTCAGTCCTCGGCGAGATTGCCGAGCGCGACCTCGATGCCGCGATGGATCGTCGGGTAGGCGTAGATCATCGCGCGCAGCTTGTCGACCGGCACCTCACCGTGCACGGCGACGGCGAGCCAGCCGATCACCTCGCCGGCGTGCGGCCCCATCACGGTCGCACCGACCAGCACGCCGCGCTCAGCATCCGAAACCACTTTGATGAAGCCCTGATTGGCGAACTCGTCGATCCAGCCGCGGGTGGTCTCCGGCACCGGTGTAGACCCGACTGCGACGCGCGACAACGCCTTTCGGGCGTCCGCCTCCGTCATACCGACGCCGGCGACCTCCGGCTCGGTGAAGGTCACGTGGGGGAGCGCGCGGTAGTCGGCGGGCGGGCCGTCCTCCCCGGCGATGTCGCGCAATGCGATCGCCGCTTCGTACATCGAGACGTGGGTGAACTGTCCGTGACCGGTGATGTCGCCGATGGCCCACACGCCGTCGGTGACGCGGCATCGTTCGTCCACCGGGACAGACCGCTCGGCCGTCACACCCACGGCGTCCAGCCCGATGTCGGCGATGTTGAGGCTCCGCCCGGTCGCCACGAGGATGCGCTCGGCGGTGACTTCGGTGCCGTCGTCGAGAGTCACCGTGACCGACTCGTCGTCACCACGGACCGACTGCACTGCCGCCCCGAGCCTCACGTCGATGCCGTCCTCGGCGAAGACCTGCGCGAGCTGGTCGGAGACCTCCGGCTCGTCCCGGCCACTCAGTCGTGGCGACCCTTCAACGATTGTCGTTGTGGTGCCGAAACGTGCTGCAACCTGGGCCATTTCGCAACCGATCGCGCCGCCACCGAGCACGATCAGCGAGCTCGGCAGCCGCTCCAGTCGCATGAAGTCGCGATTGGTCCAGTAAGGAACGTCAGTGAGTCCCTCGATCGGGGGAACTGCGGGTGCGGTGCCGGTGTTGAGCACGATCGCCCGCTCGATGTCGTAGGTGACGCCGTCGGCGGACACCCTGCCCGGTCCCTCGATCCGGCCGCGCGCCTTGATGACAGTTGCGCCCTTGCCGGTCAGCCGGTCGACCGCGACCTGGTCGTCCCAGTCGTCGGTTGCCTCATCCCGGATGCGGCGGGCCACGAGCGACCAGTCGGGCTCGATCTCGCCCACGGATCCGGCGAGTTCGGCGGTGCGGCGTGCCTCGGAGAGCGAGTCCGCCGCGCGCAGCATCATTTTGGATGGGATGCAGCCGTAGTAGGGACATTCGCCGCCGACCAGGCGCTCGTCGAGGGCGAGCACCCGCAGGCCGCGGGTGGCCAGCTCTCCCGCGAGGTGTTCACCGCCAGGACCCAATCCGATGACGGCGACGTCGAATGTGGTGTCGGTTGCCATGCCTCAGCCTTTCACGCGCTCCAGTCGGACGAGCACCTCGTGATGGCGGGTCTGCGGAAACATGTCGAACAACCGCGCTTCTTGCACCCGGTATGACGGCATCCCCGCGAGATCCTTCGCGAGCGAGGTGGCGTTGCAACTGGAGTAGATCACGTGTGGCACCGAGGACCTTTCCAGTTCGGCGGCAAGGGCGCCGATGCCGCGTCGCGGCGGATTCACGATGACCAGATCGGTCGACCCCTGCCCGGACATCAGCTCGCGGTGAGCATCACCCACGTGGAACTCGATGTGTCCCAGCGAGTCTCGCTCAGGTAGCTGTGCAGCACTGGACCGGGCCGACTCGACGGCATCGGCTGATGACTCCACTCCGCGGACCAGCTCCGGGTGGGAGCGCGGCGTGCCGGCAGCGTGCAGCGCAAAGCCGCCCACGCCGCAGAACAGGTCGGCGACGCTGGTGGGGGACAGCCGTTCCGCCCACGTGCCCACTTGCCGGTAGAGGCCCGCCGCAACCGCGGTGTTGGTCTGGAAGAAGCTCCCGGGCCGCAGGTGCAGGGTGCGGTCGTTGACCGGCATGGCAAGGCTCTGCTGCTCGGTGAGGGTGAGCTCGGTGTCGCCCTCCAGCGCTGCCTTGTGTTCGGGCAGCAGGTTGGCGGTGACCACCCGCACGCCGGGTACAGCGTCGATGAGCTCGGGGACTGCGCGCTGCAGTTTAGGAAGTTGGCCGGGGGAGCGGAGGACGAAGCGCACCATCGACTCCCCGGCTGGGGAGTGTGTGATCAGAAGGTGTTTCAGCTCCCCGCTGCGCCGCGGCACGTCGTATGGCGTGAGCCCGACCTCGGCAACGAACGCGGCGACGTGCTCGATGGTCCGGTGCAGGCCGGGCTCGTACAGGCCGCAGTCACCTAGATCGACGCCGCGGCCGGCGTGGTCGAGGATGCCGAAGGTCGGTGACGTGCGGGTGCCACCGACCACCAGCTTGGCCTTGTTGCGGAAGTGCGACTCGGGTCCGCGGAAGGGGGTCAGCCAGTGGTCGGTGGCGACGAAGTCGTGCAGTGCGTCTGCTACCGCGGACTGTAGGTCGCCGACCTGCGCGTCATACGGCTGCCCCATGAGGGAGCACGACCGGCAGGCGCCCGCGTCGAAGTAGTCGCATTGCACGGCCCCATTGTCGACCTAGCGCTTGTCCGGGGCGAACAGCGGAGTCGCCTTCGCCTGCTTGGCCGCCGGCTTCTGGAACGGACCGAACCAGATGTACTTGTCGTCGGGCTTGCTGCGCCCGTAGACCCATGCCTGGAAGAAGTCCGTCACGTCCTTCTTGGCGACCTTGCCGACATACCGCTCGAACTCTTGCATGGAGGTGTTGCCGCCCTTGTGCAGCTGGGTGTAGTTGCGCAGCACGGTGATGAAGGCAGCGTCCCCGATGTAGCGGCGCAGCGCCTGCAGGAAGAGCGGACCGCGCGTGTAGGAGTTGCTGAACTCGTTGCCGGCACCCATGTCCCACAATGGATTTGACCAGAATCGGGTGCTGTCGGCGAACCCGGCCATCTCCTTGGAGTATTCGGTGTCGAGGTTCTCGCCATCCTTGTCCTGCGCCCACAGCCAGGTGCCGTATGACGCGAAGCACTCGTTCATGCAGACGTCGCGCCAGGTGTCGACGGACATGGTGTCGCCCCACCACTGATGACTCTGCTCGTGCACGATCGTGTCGAGGTCGGCCCACGCAGCATAGGTCGGGCGCGTCTGGGTCTCCAGGGAGAAGCCGATCTGGTCGGCGACGAAGATCCCGCCACCGGCCGACTGCGGGTAGGGGCCGAAGTAGCGCTCGAGCAGGTCGAGCACCTCCGGCAGCCGCTTCTCGTCGGCCATCTTGTCCTCCGCGCCCGGCGCGAACGCGGACACCAGCGGGGTGCCGTCCTTGCGCTTCTGCTTGAGGTAGGTGAACTTGTCGATCGCGATGGTCGTCAAGTAGCCGATGATCGGGTCCTTCTCGACCCAGGTGTAGGTGGTGTTGGCTCCGGCCTTCCTGGCCGGCTGCTCGATGCCGTTGCTGATCACGCTGTACTCGCTCGGCACCGTCGCCTTGAGCGTGAAGGTCGCCTTGTCCCGGGTGGTGTCGTTGACCGGGTACCAGCCGGCGGCCGAGTGCGGCTCGTTGGCGGCGAAGGCTCCTCCCGTCACCGAGGTGTGCCAACCGGAGTTGTCGTCCAGCCCCGAGCTCTCGATCGGCACACCGTGATACTTCACCCGCACGTTGAACTGTTGCTTCTTGGCCAGCGGTGTGCCGGGGGTGATCACCAGTTCATGTACGCCCGAGCGGGTCCAGAAGGCCTTCTTACCGTTCACTGTCACCGAGTCAACCTGCAAACCATACAAATCCAGGTTGAATTGCTTCAGTTTCTGCGTCGTCGTCGCCCGCACGGTGGTGTCGCCATACAGCATCTTGGTGGCGGGGGTGAAGTTGACGCCGACGGCGTAGTGCTGGACGTCATAACCGCCGTTGCCGTCCATCGGGTAATACGGGTCTCCCGCTCCGGGTGCGCCGATCGCACCTGCGGCCTGCGCACTGCCGGACGCCCCCAGGGCCAGAGCGGTGGTGGCGGCCAGAGCGCCGACGACGATTCGTGTTCGCATGCATTCCTCCCTCAAGCGGCCGGGGAGACCCGACCTTGAACGTGCGTTCGACGTTACTCGCGACTCGGCGACGGGTGGGGTGAGCGAAGGTAAGCGAATCGTCAAGAAATCCCGCTGAGTTCGCCCCACACGACACTGCTGGTCAGCTGGAGGGTGAGCAGTCCGTCGTCATCTACGAGCGGGTCGGCGATGCGGTGGACATCGGTGTCGAAGGCGTCGGCTTCATCGCCGGTCATGAGTTCCCGGGCCAGCGTGGAGGTCGAGTGCAGTCCCTCGATGAAGTCGGACACACTCTGTCTGAAGGGGACCGGCTTGGTGGTGCGAGACCCGTGTTGCTGCCAGAGGCCGCGGGCTGCCAGGTCGCCGGTCGCGGAGTAGCTGGCGTCGTATTCGGGGGCTCGCGAGTAGCGCGGGACGATCTCTGCGAGGCCGGCGGAGATCTGCGGCGACCGGGCCCAGCGGTCACAGACGGCGAGCACCGCACCCGGTGCCAGCAAGTCGGCCAGGCGGCGGTGGAGGGTCAGCAGGTCGAACCAGTGCAGACTCGCTCCTGCGACGGCGAGACCGAAAGTACCTGTGTCGGTGAAGGTTTCGACGGGTTCGACGACCCAGTGCAGGTTGGCCGCATCGCCTCCGGGAAGAGTCCGGCCGGCAGAGACCATGGCGTCATACAGCTCGACCGCGACGATCTCGTCGACGCGGGGAGCCAACGGCCTGGCCAATGAGCCTTCGCCGGCGCCGATGTCGAGCACCCGGGCCGGCCGCTCCACCAGATCCGTCAGCAGCTCGATCGCCTCGTCGGGATAGGGCGGACGTCCGCGGTATGCCGCTGCGACGCCGGCATGCTGGAAGGTGGCGGCGAGTTCCCGTCGTGGTTGGGGCATGTCCGCATCCTTACTCATCGCCGCTCGTCGGCGTGGTCGTTCGCTGCGATCGATGGCACGATCGGGCACGTGAGCCCGACGAAGACCGCCAAGTCCACAGCAGCCAAGTCCGTGTCCGCCAACCGTCCAACGGCCGACAGCCACGATGTGATCCGGGTGCACGGTGCCCGGGAGAACAACCTGAAGGAAGTCGACGTCGAGCTGCCCAAGCGCCGGCTGACGGTCTTCACGGGTGTTTCGGGCTCCGGTAAGAGCTCCTTGGTGTTCGGCACGATCGCCGCCGAGTCGCAGCGGCTGATCAACGAGACGTACAGCGCGTTCGTCCAGGGCTTCATGCCCACCCTCGCCCGGCCGGACGTCGACGTACTCTCTGGTCTGACCACGGCGATCATCGTCGACCAGGAGCGCATGGGGTCCGACCCTCGATCGACCGTCGGCACCGCCACCGATGCGTTGGCGATGCTGCGAATCCTCTTCTCCCGACTGGGAAAGCCCTACATCGGATCTTCCCGTGCCTTCTCCTTCAACATTGCATCAGTCAGTGGTGCCGGTGCGCTGACCGTCGAGAAGGCCGGCCGCACGGTCAAGGAGCGGCGCGAGTTCAGCATCCAGGGCGGCATGTGCCCACGCTGCGAAGGGCGCGGCAGCGTGACCGACTTCGACCTGACGGCGCTGTATGACGAGAATCTCTCGCTCAACGACGGCGCGCTGAAGATCCCGGGTTACAGCATGGACGGCTGGCAGGGACGCATCCTGCGCGGCAGCGGATTCTTCGACCCCGACAAGCCGATCAAGAAGTTCACCAAGCGGGAGCTCGACGGCCTGCTGCACAAGGAGCCGACGAAGATCAAGGTCGACGGCATCAACCTCACCTATGAGGGCCTGATCCCCAAGATCCAGAAATCGATGCTCAGCAAGGACCGCGAGTCGATGCAGCCGCACATTCGCGCATTCGTCGACAAGGCAATAACTTTCACCACCTGTCCGGAGTGCGACGGCACACGCCTCAACCCAGAAGCGCGCTCCTCGAAGATCAAGGGCATCAACATCGCCGACGCCGCGGCGATGCAGATCAGCGACCTTGCCGAATGGGTGCGAACCCTCGACGACTCGTCGGTGGCGCCGCTGCTCGAGGCGCTGCGTGAGACGCTCGACTCCTTCGTGCAGGTGGGCCTGGGTTACCTGAGCCTGGACCGGCCGTCGGGCACGCTGTCCGGGGGAGAGGCACAGCGCACCAAGATGATCCGGCATCTCGGGTCGTCGCTCACCGATGTCACCTACGTCTTCGACGAGCCAACCATCGGGCTGCACCCGCATGACATCCAGCGGATGAACGAGCTCCTGATCCAGTTGCGGGACAAGGGAAACACGGTGCTCGTCGTCGAGCACAAGCCCGAGGCGATCGCGATCGCCGATCATGTCGTGGATCTCGGTCCGGGTGCGGGCGGTGACGGTGGCCACGTGGTCTTCGAGGGCACGGTCGATGGTCTGCGCGCGAGCGATACCCTGACCGGTCGACACCTGGACGACCGGTCGGCTCTCAAGGACGCGGTGCGCGAGCCGACCGGTGCGCTCGAGGTGCGTGGCGCCGACGCGCACAATCTGCGCTCGGTGGACGTCGACATCCCGCTCGGGGTGTTGTGCGTGATCACCGGTGTGGCCGGGTCGGGCAAGAGCTCGCTGATCAACGGCTCGGTGTCGTCGCAGGACGGCGTGGTGACGATCGACCAGTCGGCGATCCGCGGGTCGCGACGCAGCAACCCGGCAACCTACACCGGGCTGCTGGAGCCGATCCGGAAGGCCTTCGCCAAGGAGAACGGAGTAAAACCTGCTCTGTTCAGTGCAAACTCGGAAGGAGCGTGCCCCAACTGCAAGGGGGCAGGCGTCGTCTACACCGACTTGGCGATGATGGCCGGCGTGGCCACGCCGTGTGAGGTGTGCGACGGCAAACGGTTCCAGCCCGCGGTGCTCGACTACACCTTCGGGGGCAAGGACATCAGCCAAGTGCTCGCCATGTCGGCGGAGGAGGCGGAGCGCTTCTTCGGGGACGGTGACGGACGGCTGCCGGCCGCGCACAGGATCGCGGAACGACTGGTCGACGTCGGGCTCGGCTATGTCACCCTCGGCCAGCCGCTGACCACTCTGTCCGGCGGAGAGCGGCAGCGCCTGAAGCTGGCCAGCCAGTTGGGTGACAAGGGCGACATCTACGTGCTCGACGAGCCGACCACCGGACTGCACCTGGCCGATGTCGAGCAGTTGCTCGACCTGCTCGACCGGCTGGTCGACTCGGGCAAGTCGGTCATCGTCATCGAGCACCATCAGGCGGTGATGGCGCACGCGGATTGGATCGTCGATCTCGGACCTGGGGCGGGCCATGACGGTGGCCAGGTGGTGTTCGAGGGCATCCCGGAGAAGCTCGTCGCACAGGCGAAAACCCTGACCGGGCAGCATCTTTCGTCATACGTGAAGAAGTAGGGCGTGGCATCCGGTTGGCGAGACCCGGGGTTACTGGATCGACGCGGGTCAGGCGATCAGCCCGGCCGACTCGTCCCGCGCACCGCGCAGGTAACGCCGCACCGCGGTCGCGGCCGCTCGGCCGGCACGGTTGCCGCCGATCGTGCTCGCCGACGGGCCGTAACCGACCAGCTGGACGCGCGCGTCGAGTGCGGCCGTCGTGGCGGCCTGCGGTCCGCCGTGTGCCGGCATCTCCAGGGCGATGCCACCGAGCGGTGACCGCAAGTGCAGGGGTGCGAGATGTGTGACTGCCGGTCGGAAGCCGGTGGCCCACAGGATGACGTCGACCTTCTCGAATGTACCGTCAGCCCAACGGATTCCGTTCGGCTCGATGCGTTCGAACATCGCGCGCCGTTCATATGCACCGAGACGGGCCGCCTCTTGTTCCTGCGGACGGAGGGCAAGGCCAGTCACGCTGACGACACTTGCCGGCGGGAGTCCCTGCGTCACTCGCTCGGCGACAGCCGTGACGGCGTCGAGTCCGGCTTCCGGTGAGAAGCCCTCGGTGCGCCATACCGGCGGGCGACGGGTCACCCAGATCGTGTCGGCGACCGGCGCGAGCTCGCCCAGGAACTGTATGGCGGAGGCCCCGCCGCCGACCACGACGACGCGTCGCCCCGCGAGGTGCTGCCGGCCCGGGTAGTCGGCGGTGTGCCACTGTTCCCCGGCGAAGGACGCCTGACCGGGGTAGCGGGGGATGAAGGGCCGACTCCAGGTGCCGGTCGCGTTGATCAGCGTACGGCTGCGCCATACCCGATCACCGGAGCTGATCTGCAGGAGTGCCGGGTCATCCGGATCGTCGCGCACCGCGTCGACCCGGACCGGCCGGATCACCGGAAGGCGTTGGTGCTGCTCGTATTCGGCAAACCACGACGGTATGACGACATTGGCGCGGTCCGCGGAGCCACCCGGCGCCGGTGCGTCCGGCAGGTCGGCGACGCCATGCACGTCCAGCATCGTCAACGAGTCCCACCGGTGCTGCCACGCCCCTCCGGGGCCGGCATCGGCGTCGAGCACGACGTGGTCGATGCCCAGCCGCTTGAGATGGTGGGACGCGGACAGCCCCGCCTGGCCGGCGCCGATGACCAGCGCGTCGAGAACCTCCGTCACGCTTGGTGGAACGCCCGGATGGCGGCCGATATGCCCGTGGTGCTGATGTGCCGGCCGTCCTCAGTCGATCAGCGGCACGAAGGAGTAGCGGCCGTGCTCACTGCGCGCGATCTCGCCGCTTGCCGAACGCGTGACGCGCAGCATGACGCTGTCGACCGGGATGACGAGCACGCCTTGCGAATCAAGTTGATCCACAAGAGTTTCCGGCAACGTCGCAGCTCCCGCCGACACCAGGATGCGGTCGAAGGGCGCATCCCGGGGGAGTCCGAGCACCCCGTCCGTGGCAGCCTCGATCGTCGCCCAGGGCTGTCGTGTCCGTTCGAGAGCGGCCGATCCGGTGGTGACGAGCTCGGGGATGCGCTCGACACCTCGCACCCGGCCGGTGACGCCGGTCAGGTGAGCCAGCAGCGCGGTGGTCCACCCGGATCCCGACCCGACGTCGAGCACCCGCTGGCCGGGTCGCACCTCGAGCAGTCGGAGCATGTCCGCCACGGTGCGGGGCTGAGAGTTGGTCTGGCCGTGCCCGATCTGCAATGGTCCGTCGTACGACGCTCGACCGCGCACCGCACTGGGCAGGAACAGCTCCCGAGGCATGGCCGCGAACGCGGCCGAAACCGGGTCCATCGACCCAGCCTACGACGATCGGCACTGAGCGGGCTCGCGCCGACTCGCGGCATCAAGGTTCGTGTCTTCAATAGGCATCATGAAGGGAATTTGCTACATTCTAAGTCATGAAGTCTCTCGTCGTGATCACCGCGGACCAGATCGGCAGCCGCCGTGGCGTCGCACCGGTGGCAGAGACCCTCGAGCAGCTGCGGCCGGTCGTGCACGGGCGCGGGGCGCGAGCGTTCGCGCAACAGGCGGGCGACGAGATCCAGGGACTGATCGTGAGTTCGGAGCAGGCCATCGAGGTGGTGGAGACGTTGTCGCGCGTAGGGGAGTGGCGCATCGGCGTCGGTCTCGGCTCCGTGGATGCGCCGGTCCCGAGGGACGTACGCACGGCGAACGGCCCGGCCTTCGTCGCGGCCCGGCGCGCGCTCACGGCTTCGCGATCCGCACCGCAGGACCTATGTGTGGATGCAGCCGTGTCGGGCGTGCGCGAAGTGGACCAACTGCAGGCGGCGTTGTGGCTGCTGCGCACGTTGTGGCGCCGGCGCACGACCGCCGGGTGGGAGGCGGTCGCCGTGGTGCGGGACGCCACCGATCAGCAGACGGCCGCAGCTGCGCTCGGCATTACGCCGTCCGCGCTGAGCCAGCGGCTGCGCGCTGCGGGGCGGGAGGAAGGCGCGGCGGGTCGCCGCCTGGCGGTCATACTTCTCGAGGCGGCTCGGAGCCGCCTCGACGACGTCGTCGGTGCGGACGGTTAGGTTCGACGCCATGCTGGATGCACTCGTCGTCGCCGGGTTCGGTCTTGCCGCGGTCGTGCTCGGAGCGGTCGCGACCATCGGCGTCTTCCGTCTCGTTGAGGCGAGTGGCGCCGAGGACGCGACACACTCGTTGCAGGATGCCGGGTCGATCCTGCGCGGCGGCATGTGGATCGGCGCGCTTGAGCGCGTGGCGATCTTTGCAGGATTGGTCGCGGGCTGGCCGGAGTCCATTGCGATCGTGCTCGCCGTCAAGGGGCTGGGTCGCTACCCCGAACTAAAATCAGGCGAACAACCAGCGGTTGCGGAGCGATTCATCATCGGCACGTTCGTGAGCGTGCTGTCCGCGTGCGCCTGCGCGGGTGCGGCGCACGCGGTGGTGGGCTGATCACCGGCCGCTCTTGGCTCGTTCGATGATCGTGGTCAGCTTGGGGGAGCCGTCTTCCGGCGTGCCGTCCGCGCCGGGGTCGATGCCGCCGGCGGCGACCTGGTCGAGCACCTTCATGCCCTCGGGTGTGACGTGGCCGAAGACGGTGTAGTCGGGGCGGAGTCGCGAATCGGCATACACGAGAAAGAATTGGCTGCCGTTGGTGTCCGGGCCGCCGTTGGCCATCGCGAGCGTGCCGCGTGGGTAGACCTTGCGGCTGCCGTCGGGGAAGCCGGGCCAGTTGGGCAGCGCGTTGGCCGAGCCGAGCTCGTCCTTGAACGAGTAGCCGGGGTCGCCCCAGCCGGTGCCGAGGGGATCACCGCATTGCAACACCGACAGGGCGTATGGCGGTGTCTGGTATGCCGTGAGCCGGTGGCATTTGGTGCCGTCGTAGTACTTCTGGTGCGCGAGGAACGTCATACTCCGGACTGCGCATGGCGCCGCAGAACGGTCGAGCACCAGCGGGATGTCGCCGCGGTTGGTCTTCAGCGTCAGTGTCGAATTGCCTTGTGTGTTAGCAGTTTTCGGATCTGGGGGGAGTCCGACGAAGGTTGAGTACGTCTGGTCCGCCAAAGGGGTGAACGCGCACGCGCCGCTGGTCGGCGCGGTCGGGATGGCCGGCTTCGTGGCGGGAGCCGCGGCAGTGGCTGCCGGTGAGATTGCGGTGGCCAGGGCGATGGCACTGACCGCGGTGAGGGACTTCCAGACGTGCATGACGGGCTCCTTTGGTGGGGATTTCGTCAGTGTGCTCCGATTCGGGCGCCGGTGGTGGTTTGCCGTGCGCCATATATTTGGCTGCCGTGAGCGACGTATTGGACGAGGGTCCGTTCTTTCATGGCACGCGGGCCGCGCTGCAGGCCGGCGAGCTGCTGACCGCAGGGCACCGATCGAACTACCGGCCCGAGGTTGTGATGAACCACATCTACTTCACCGCATTGCCGGACGGCGCCGGCTTGGCCGCCGAAATCGCTGCCATGCATGATGATTCGTGGCATCCGCATGTCTACGAGGTCGAGCCGACGGGGGAGTTCGAGAACGACCCGAACGTCACCGACCGGAAGTTTCCCGGCAACCCGACGCGGTCATACCGCAGCACTGAACCGCTGCGCATCGTGCGCGAGGTGGACGACTGGCCTCGCCTCACCCCCGAGGCGCTGCAGGTATGGCGGGAGCGGCTCGCGGCGCTGCACGAGAGCAACGCGGAGATCATCAACTGAGCCGGCAGCCGCAGCCCCTGAGGACGCACATCTGTGGCGATATATTGAACATTGCATATAGCCACGGGGGGGGGTCGGACCGCTTGAGCGGAACGGAACGATTAATAGTTGGGTTGTATGCGGCACAGGAAAGTAGGTCGCTAGACGTACTGATCGGCCACATCGATTGACGACCCGGGGCGGTTAGCTTCGCCGAAGTTAACCCGCTGCAATGTGTCTGGCGAGACTCCGTTGTCGTGCCCAGCACGCCCTAGTACAGCCCGCCATCGGGTACGAGGCCGACGGCCGAGAGCTCCTCGAGGTCGAGGGCCGAATCGTCGCGCCCGGCAAGTCGTGAGCCCAGACCGAACCGCCAGGACGAGGAACGAACCATGGGAAAACTCGACGTTCACGCACATGCGGTCGTTGCCTGCACCGGCGCGCGCGCTGAACGCATGACACATGAATTGATTGTCAAGGAAGGTTTCGCGGGCCGCGTCCCTGGAGCCGGCTGGAGTGTCGAAGGCGCGTTGCAATTCATGGACGCACACGACATCGCCCTCCAACTGCTCTCCATACCCGGTGCGTTGAGTCCGTCTGAGGCGCATGACTGGAACGGCCAAGCCGCGGAGATCGTCGCAAAGCGTCCTGACCGCTTCGGCCTGCTGGCCGCATTGCCCCTGGCAGACACCGACAGCGCTCTTGCAGAAGTCGTTCAAGCCGACGAAGAGCTGGCGGCCGACGGGTTTGCGATCGCGAGCAACTACGACGGCTGCTACCTGGGCGATCCGCGCTTCGAGCCTGTTTTCGCTGAGTTGGAGCGACGCGGCCTACCGGTGTTCGTTCATCCCACACTGCCCCCGGCGTTCGACATGGTTGGACTGGGCCGTCCAGGTCCTCTCTTCGAGTATCCGGTCGACACAGCACGCACTGCGCTAGACGCGATCTTCAGCGGGCTGTTCCTGCGGCATCCGGGGCTGGCGATGATTCTGGCGCATGCCGGCGGCGTGCTGCCGGCACTCTCCGACCGAATTACGATGCTCGGAGTGCAGAGCTGGGTGGCAAATCCACACAAGCTCACCGCAACGCAACTACGAGAGCAACTCGCTCACCTCTACTTGGACACGGCAATCGGTGGAGGGCCCGCGTCGATAACCCCGGCCGTCGCGATGGTCGGCGAAGATCACCTGGTATTTGGCTCTGACTATCCACAGGCTGGGGTAGAGACGATCGAGGAGACGTTGCGCAACCTCGACCGGCTCGGGCAAAGCCGCGAAAAGGCGCTGCAGGAAACGTTTGCGTCCCTATTCCCTGCCGCTGCGAGACGGGCGACGGGGACGTCCGCCGCAGAATGGCCGACTGTGCCGGTCGACTGAGACCGTGAGCACCTGCGGGTCAGGCGTCGAGGGTTTCGTTTCGGCAACGGCAAGCGGCGACACAACGATTCCTCACCGAGAGCCGTGTGGTCGCTCGGACGCTGGGCAACTGAACAACCGCCGATAATCTACATTATGTCAAGTAATCACTGTCGGTGGCACCTGCGACCATGAATCGGCGAGTTTGCTCGTGACCGTCCCCTACTCTCCGGCTCCGAACGCCGACGGTGACCTCGAGCGCTATTGCAGTGCGGGCTCAGACGGAGGAAGCGAACGATGGCCGGGCGTTTCACTGATTCAACGTCGCGGTTGCGAATTGGTTCGGACAAGCGCAGGTTGCAACTCAAGTTCCTTGGCACCTCAACGAGGCTCTGGTGCGTCCTCACTCCGAGCGGCAGGCTGTACACACGCATTAGCCTGTTGAGTCACGCCGACTTCGTCGACTCGCAGCCAGCTGGAAGCTACAGCACTGCGTACCGGACGGCGTTGCGGCGCTGGATAACGCTTGTCGGAGGCAGGCGCGAACTCAGGCGCTCAGCCGAGCCGGCTCGTCATTCGGCGGCTAACTGAAACCTGTTCCGCGGCTACCCGTAGGGTTTTCTCCGCTGTTCACCACAAGCCTCGCCCTCGTGCTGCACTCCCCCGAATACGGGGTCGCCATTCACATCCGATGCTGCTTGGGTGACGCCATGGATCAGGACCGGCAACCAGAAAGCCCGCTGCTGGAGTTCGACGAGAACAGGGCGGCTTTTATCGAGCCGAGCGCGCTTCGATCCGCGACCGATGTGCCGCATGCCTGCGTCCTGTCCTGGTTCCATGATGCGATCGGGCGTCTCATCACGCGGCTCGACGGGCATCAAGTCGTCGAGAACCGCTGGGAGGACGGCCCTCATCCGTTGTTCGAGGTCGACGTGGCCGGCCAGCGTCTCGGCATGGTGCCCATGCCGGTGTCCGGCACCGCAGCCGGTGCTCTGCTCGAGGAACTGATCGCATTCGGCTGTCGATCCTTCGTCGCATGCGGCGGCGCGGGCAGTCTGCGCCGGGACCTCACCGTCGGGCACCTCGTCCTGGTCACCTCGGCGTTGCGGGACGAGGGTTTGTCCCACCACTACCTGCCACCGGGTCGAGCCGTGGACGCGGATCCAGGTGCGGTGGCGTTGCTCCGGGGTGTCCTGGACGAGCATGGGGTCACGTATGTAGAGGGGCGCACCTGGACGACGGACGGTGTCTTCCGGGAGACTCCGGGCAAGATTGCCGCTCGTCGCGATGAAGGGTGCATGACGGTGGAGATGGAGGCGGCTTCCATCGCGGCTGTTGCTCAGTTCCGAGGTGTGCCATTGGCCCAATTGCTCTACGCGGGAGACGATCTCAGCGGCGAGACCTGGGATCACCGCAGTTGGAGGACGCGCCACGACGTGCGTGACAACATGCTCGATCTCGCGATGGCGGCGGCTCTGCGCATCGACACCACCGCCAACGCGCCGAAGCGCCGGGTTCGTGTACGAGACCGCCGCGAAAGTCGCCGATGACATCCAGCGCTTGGTGCGTGGCGGAGGACGTCGCTACTGAACGTTCCGCGCGGCATCGATCGCGTGGAAGATGCCGGCGATTGTCGACGCATAGAGCGCCAGGAGCATTGCCCCCAATGCCAAGGTCCTGAGGTCGTCGCTGCCCAGCGACGTGGAGAAACTAGCCATGAGGAGCAGCAACAACAGAACCCAGGAGACCACCCAGAGCAACCAGTAGACCGCGGGCAGCTCCGGTGGGATCCGCAGCATGCGCGCGAACACCGTTGCCAGGACGCAATATCCGAGCCAGGCCGCGAAGGCCGTCGCGGCATACGCGAGGAAATCCTGCATTAGGTCCCGGCCCGTCGATCCAGCCTTCACGCACGCAACTGTCGTGATGATGACCACGAGCACAACATCAGCGATCAACCCGCGGGCGAGGCGCAGCTTCAGCGACATCCGACTCACCTCCCGGCGTGAGGTCACAGCTGCTCGATCCAGGGGTGGCCGGGGACTACCGCCGTCAGAGCGTCCCGCATCCAGCCGCGACGATCTTCGGTCAGGGTCGGCAGCGTGGCAGCGAAGTCCGGTTCGTCCTTCGGCCGACGCAGCCGGGCCTTGTAGACCAGCACGATCTCCGGCAGCAGGTATCTGATCCCGTCCTCGGCAACCCACGTCACCTCGTCTACCTCCGTGGTGTGGCCGGATAGATACTTGTTGGTCCACCTCCGTGGTGTGGCCGGATAGATACTTGTTGGTCCACAAGCCGTTCTCGTCCGGAGTGAGTGGAATATCAAGCACCCAAGGGGTTTTCGCGCTTTTCCGGAGCCACAGTTGACTTCGCGGTTCGTCGACGTCCGGCCAGCGCTCCCCCAGCGGATGCAGCACACCACCGACGTTGTTCCACACGTGCCAACGCCCCGCCATGAACTCGACGAACGCCGGCACGTCGCACGCCAGGATCGACATATCGGTGTCCTCGTGCTCCCGCTGGAAACCGGTGGCGGCTTCGATCGCCCATCCCCCGACGACCCACCACGGCCGAGTGAAGCCACGCACCTCGCCCGCGAGTTCGGCCGGCGACAGTGGCGCCCACTCCCCATAGAGCGCAAGGAACGCATCTTCGTCGGCCTGCTCATCGCGCGATCGCTCCAACGGAAGTCGAGTCGCCACACGCCGCAGCTTTCCACATGGCGATTCGGCACGGCAGCGAAAATCGGATGCGGACCAGGCATGGTTTCGCTTTGCTCGGCAGAACAACGCCATCGAGAAGGAGGACGCCGCCATGCGCAACTACCGCCTGCTGGATCTTGGTCTCGACACACCGAAACTGCAGCTGCGCAGCGCGACCGACAATCTGCTCGATGAACTCGCCGATGTGGTGCGCGCTGGCAAGACTCACGCGCGGCCCGCACCGTATGACGATCCGATGTCCTTCTATGAAACCGATCCAGACGTCAGGGTCACCCGTTGGCTGCGGAACATCTGGCAGCGGCGTGCGCAGGTCGATGACGACTTCTGGCGCCTCTACTTCATCGTGGTGCTCGACGGTCAACCGGTCGGAGAGCAGACGCTCACTGCGTTGCACTTCAAGAGCATCGGCACCGTCACGACCTTCTCGTGGTTGTCGACCGACGTACGCGGGCAAGGCCTGGGTCGCGAGATGCGGGAGGCCATCCTCCATCTCGCCTTCGAGGGACTCGACGCGAGAGAGGCCGCCAGCGACGCGTTCCTGGACAACGACGCCTCCAACGCGGTGTCGCGCTCGCTCGGCTACGAGCCCAACGGCACCGACTGGGCGACCCGACAGGGTGAGCCGGCCCAACTGCAGCGCTGGAGGCTGACCCGCGAAGTCTGGCAGGGACGGCGTCGTGACGACATCAGCATCGTCGGGCTCGAGGCAGCCAAGTCACTCCTGCCGCTGAGCTGAGATGGAGAGGTGAATCCCCCATCATGTCGCGCAGTGTTCGCGATGACCGGTGCTTGACTCGAACTCCGCCGTAAGCTGGAACTCAGAAGGGGCGGGTGATCTCAGTTGTGCGCGTATCGGGTTTCGAGCGTCTTCATCGGCGCATCGGCCGCGTTTGCGCTCGTCGGATGTGGCTTAGCTCAGCAGGGCACGCCGAGTGAATCCTCAATGCCCGCAGGGCAATCGCAGGGTATGACGGTCAGCTCGCCTGGAGATGTTGCGCCCGTCGATGATCCGCCGGCGCGTTACGCTGAAGTGAAGGATCTTCCGGGCGTCGATGGCTTCTATGTCGAGGGCAACGAGATCGTGGTCCTGACGACCGTGAAGAGTTCCGAGCCCAAGATCCGGGCCCACGGGCTGCGGCCGAAACTGGTGAGGTACGGCATGACGGACCTTGGCGTGATACGCGATGACGTTTCAAAGCTGATGGCCAGGGATCGGTCGATCTTCACGGTGGGGATAGATCCGAAGCAGAGCGTCGTCCTGGTGACAGTACGAGATGCGCAGTTCTCGGACACGGTGCGCGACCTGCAGAAACGTCCCGGCGTGAAGGTGGAAGTGGCAGACGGCGCGCCCTCGCCGGCGTGATCCTTAGCGAACTGGATTGCCGAGCGACTCGGCGTAGTCGATCTCTCGCCAGGCCCTTCTCCGACCGCCGCCTGGACTCCGTCCGAAGGTCACGGGTCGTTGACCAGCAGGATTTGCCGCCGCTCGCGCTCGGTCAGATCCGAGATTTCAAGCACTTTCTGCAGTACCGCTGACTTGCGTGCGATGTAGGTGTCGATGTCCATGTCGGGATTCGCGGCGAGAGACAGCTTCACCGCCGCATACTCCTCCCGCAGGTCCGGCCGTGCGCGGAGCACCGCACGGACGGCGAGATGATTGCGCACGCTCAACGACCCTGTGCGACATACGTATACGTTGCGTCGCGGGTCGTCATCAGGCGAGTGGAAGGCCTCGCGTTCGCTGATGCCGAGATCACCTCGGTGGGCGTAACCAATCCCCTGCAGCGCATCGATTGCCGCGCTGAGGTGCGCACCGTCGACGATGATGTCGATGTCCAGGATCGGCTTCGCGGCGAGGCCCGGCACCGAGGTCGAGCCGACGTGCTCGATGCGCACCGTGGGCACCCTGTCCAGCGTTTGCCGCAGGACCTGTGCGACGCGGGCAAACTCACCGGGCCAAGCTGGTGAATACGGGACAACGACGACGGCCACTGGCCGATGTTACCCGCGCGGGATCGGCGACCTTGTGGGTCGGGCAACCGTAGATTGCTCCGTGTGACTGAGGAACGTGTGATCGTCCGAAGAGCAAGCGCGCGCGATATCGATGCGTTGGTCAGATTGCGGTCGGAGATGTTCCAGGCGATGGGCGCGGACTCCAGCGGTGAGCATTGGAGGTCGAGGGCCAGAGCCTGGTTCGGCGACCGGGTCGGCAGCAACGACTACGGCATTTTCGTCGTCGATATCGGATCGGCGGTGGTTGCCTGCGCGGTGGCTGCGATCCGTGATGCGGCCCCTTCGCCAAGCGTCCCGGACGGCCGCGATGTGCTGATCAGCAATGTGTGCACGTTTCCGCAATATCGCGGGCAGGGCCACGGGCAGCGGGCCTTTCACGCCGCACTCGCGTGGGCGCGGACGACAGGTGTCGGCAGGGCCGAACTCATGGCCACGGAGGGTGGTCGAAGAATTTACGAGTCGGCCGGATTCACCCAGACTCACTTCCCAGCGATGCGGGCAGAACTCTGAGGCCTAGTTGTCACCTTCGGCCAGAGCCGCGAGCCGGTCGATCGACGCCTGCAGCCTGTCCGGCGTCGTCCACTCGGCGCGGGCAATTCGCTTCTCGTCGGTCAGCCGGGTCCAGTCGTAGGTGTGTGTCACCGTGGTGCCCGACGCCGTCGGCTCCAGCTCCCACCGCCACAGATGCCCGGGCGGCTGCTGCCCGGGCTCGGCCGGGGTCCACGCGATGAGCCGCCCCTCGTCGAACTCCACCACGTGATTCTCCCGCACCTGCCCCTTGGTGGTCGTCATCTCGAAGACGTCCCCGACGGCCGAAACCCGTTGTCCGCTGGGCGCTTCGGCGAGGTTGTCGTTGCCGTCCCAGCGCGGCTGGAGTGCGGGGTCGGCGATGAACTCGAAGATGTCTGCAGGTGTCGCCCGGATCTCCCGGCGGGCAGTGACGACGTGGTCCATGGTGTCATTCAAGCACCACGACCGAGCGAAGGTATGCGCTCAGTCGCTCCCCCAGCACGTATGGCGTGAGCTCCGGGCGACCCAGCTCCCGCCAGGGCGTCGAGATCTCGCGCAACTCCTCGGATGCGGCCAGCACGTCACGCACGAGCCAATAGCGCCGCGCACCCGGCTCGGCGGCGAGGGCGCCGCCTGCTCGCTCGTACGCGTCGACAAACCGCAATCCCCACGCGGGCCCATGCAGCAGCGCGAGGTTGGTTGCGCAGTGCGCAACCTCGAGATCGGCCGGACCCCAGCATGCGGCGGCCCAGTCGACGACCCCGGTGAGACGCTGCGCATCGTCGAAGAGCACGTTCCCGGGCTGGAAGTCGCGATGCAGCATCCTCCCCTCGTATGACGGGGCCGGCGCACGGATGAGGTCGATCGCAGCCGACCACAACCGCGTCTCGGCACCCGTGGGTAGGACCGCGCTCTCCGGGGTGCTCAGCGTCTCGAAGAACGGCAGCGACTCCCCCGGATCCAGCCGGTGAATGTCCACGAGCTGTCGGGCGAGTTGCACGACTCGTAGCTCGATCCCGTTGTCTTCCAGTCGTGTTCGCCCGGGCAGACAGGTCATCAGGAGCGCCGGCCGTCCGCTGCGCGCACCGGTGGCGTCAACCGCGACGAGCTCAGGGGCTGGTATGTCCGTCCCGCCGAGAAGGCGAAGCGTGTTGGCCTCGTCGCTCAGCAGTCGCTCGGCTCGAGGTCGGGACACCCGGTCGTCATACAACCGCAACACCAACGCGCGCGAACTTCCTTCGGCTGAAACAATATTCAGTTTCCGCACGGCAGTGCTGATGCCGCCGTGCAGCACCTCACTGTGCGCCACCCACTCGTCGGGACGCAGCTGCTCCAGGACCCAGGCGTCCACCGGATCAGCTCGGACGACGGAAGTCCGGCACGTCCGGCTGCTGCACAAATCCGGCCGAGACGTATGCCGCGACTCCGCCGGTGTTCTTGCTCGGCGTGCACACCAGCACGCTCGACGCACCCATCTCCTGCAGCGTGGCGGCGGCCGCCAGGACGATCGCCCGCCCGTGACCATGGCCCCGGTAGTCGCGGTGCGCGCCGAGTGGCTCGATCAGGCCCGGCCGGCCTTCGCCCGCCGACCAAACGGTGGTGGCGGCGACCGCGACGCCGCCCTCGTCATACCCGATGAGACATCGCGCATTGCGGTAGGGCGGTGCGGACGCCATCTGGTGCCATCGCTCGACGGTCAACCCGGCGTTCGGGAACGACGCGCGGTGCACCTCGACCCGGGCCCGCACGAGATCCTCGGGCGCGTGCTCGGCGTCCAGCGTCCGCAGGTGCAGGCCGTGATCCTCGACCGGCCCGGAAAGCTTTCGGCACAACGGAGTCCACGGTTCGTCGGCCTGCCAGCCACGCGCAGTGAGCAGCCCGCGCAATGCCGTCCCAAACCGTGCTTCGACCGCTCCCCCAGTCGCGGCGAGCACGCCGCTCGTCGGGTCCGACAGGTCCGCGACCAACTGCTCGGCGACATCCGGGTCGTCGTCCACGTCCAGGGCAAGGCCCATCCGGATGACGTCCTCGTCGTCCATACCGATTGCGACGAGATGCCCGGCTCGCCGCCACAGGCGCAGGCCGTCGAGGATCTGCGCCGTGCCGAGGCTGAGGTTCCAGCCGAGGTCCCCCGGGTGGATCTGCACCGGGTTGCCCTCGCGCTGCCACGAAGCCAGCGCGTCGACCGTCTCCTCCAGCGTGTCGACCGTCGCGGTCTCCAACGTGATCGCCATGCGCCCGATTCAACTCGCGCCGCGAATCCGGCGCACCCGAATATTCGTCGACCGCCAGACGAATGCGATGACCATATAGTGAGACGGGCCGCATTCATGCGCCGCTCCCCTTCACGTCCGGGGCCGGACGTCGCACGGTGAAGAGATGACCACTCTCCCGACCCCCGATCCCCCGCCGGCGCCCCCGACCCCGCAGGAGCCGCAACCGCCGGACCCGCCACAGCCTCCGCTTGAGCCCGGGCCGTTCCCGACGCCGCCGGAGCCCGAGCCGCTGCCGACGTAACCGGCAGTGACACCACCGAGCGGGCCGGGCACGGCCCACGCCCACGCCATAGGGTCACGCCATGGACCTGTTGATGCCGGTGCTGCGCCGGCGGTGGAGCCCGCGCGAGTTCGACCCGGACCGTGTCCTGTCGACCGACGAGACCGATGCGCTGCTGGAAGCCGCGCGCTGGGCGCCGTCGGCGGGCAACTCCCAGCCCTGGGCGTTCCACCCGATGCTGCGCACCTCCGCGCGATGGGAGGCGGTTATCCCACACCTGGCCGGAAGCTGCCTCCCCTGGGCCACCCAGGCCAGCCTTCTCGTGGTCAATCTCTGCCAGGTGTATGTCGAGGGAACCGACTGGCAATACAGCGAGTTCGCGTCATACGACCTCGGTCAGGCGGTCGCGCACATGACGATCCAGGCGCATTCGATGGGCCTGGCCGGTCGGCAGTTCCGGGCCTTCGACAAGGACGCGTTGACCGCGGAGCTCGACGTGCCGACGCACTGGGAGATCCTCACGATGACGGCTTTCGGGGCGGCAGCTCCGGACGCGGTGCGCGACGCCGCAGCCGCGAGTCGCGCCGACTCGGTCAGCTGGCCCAGGCCCTGAAACGCGGTCAATCGCCGGGATGAGTGAGGTAGCGGCGGCCGGACGGGCTGACCCAGGTGCACCCGCCATCCGCCGTCATCGTTACCCGCCAGGCGGTTTCGTGCTTTGCGCGATGGTGGTGTTTGCAGAGAGCTTGGAGATTGTCGGCGCTTGTCGGCCCCGCCGGCCACGGGACGACATGGTCCAGCTCGCACAACCAGGCGGGCCGTGTGCACCCCGGAAACCGGCAATGCTGATCGCGGGTGCGCACGAAGCGGGCCAGCCCGGCGTGCGGCCGATAGGCGGACGTGCTGGTCTCGGCCGTGGTGCCGGTACGCGCGTCGACCAGCACCCGTGACACCGTCGTCCCCAATGCGCCGGTCAGCCCGCACACCACTCCGGCAGGTATGACGCCGACGCCCGGCACCAGCACATCGCGGATCGGACCGGTCCGGCGCGCACCGGTCGACGGCACACTGCTCGACGGTACAGCGCTTGACGACGCCGCGCGGCGATCGGTGCACAGCGCGAAACCTGGTGGGCCACCGCGTGATTCGGCTGGTGCGTGAATGAGCACGGCGGGGAACTCCACCGGGTCGTCGGGCGGCGGTATGTCGAGGTCGAGCTCCCAGACCGGCACGTCGTCGGGATAGCTGCCGGGGATCTCCCGCACGCCCCATCGGGCATCTCCACCGGCCAGTGCACCGGGCGGCAACACTCCGGTCGGGCTCGACGACGCCAGGTCGAAGAGCAGGCGCGTCTCGTCGGCGGTCGGCGCACCCCACGCCTTCTCCGGCTCGGCCACACTCGGGCCGTCGACGACGGTCATGCGGGTGGCCGCCGGGTCGGGCCGCGCGGCCCCGTCGGCCGCGACCGGGACCTGGAACGTCAACCGGGTCGACACCTGCGCGTTGCTCAGCAGCAGATCGCTGAACGCGTCGGCCCGGCACTGGTGCATGCCCTTGTCGGTTGTGGTGTCCTGGTGCCACTGTCGGGCGAGCTCGGTCACTGCGGCCATCACAGTCGCCGCAGTCTGTGTCGGCAGGACAGCACGGATGGTGGAAAGCCCCGGCTCCCAATGCTCTTCGCACGTCACGTCGATGCGTCGTGCCCGCCGCGCCGCGGCCACGCGATCTGCCTCGACCGGATCTGCGTCGGTCAGGAGCCGGCGTGCCCTGCGGGCGAGTTTGGTGGACGTCAGTGTCGGTGAGTCCTGGATGACGAGGGCGTCCTCGACCGTGGCGATCGCCTGCTCCGGCGCCGCGGACACGACATCGGTGACGGCCGTGAGCTTTCGGCTGTCGAGCATCCCTTCAGCGGTCTGCGCGAACAACCGCGGTGTGCAGGTGATGGCTGCGACGGAGTCGTTGATGCGGTCCTGCACTTGGTGGTCGGACCAGCCGAGACGAACGCCGAGGTCGACCGGCAGCCACTCCGACTGGTAGCCGCCGATCGGATGGGTGATCTCGCGCTCCCTGCCGGTGCCCATTTCGACGACCGCCTCCACGGCGGCCAGCTGGGCGACGCGGGCCGACTGCGCCGCCCAGGCGGTGTTCTGCACTCGCTGCGCGACCTCGATCTCTGCCGTCAATGTCTCCGAGAGCGGCCACGAGCCGGTCTCGTGCGCCGCCGTCCGCAACGACTCGGTGCCCTCGCGGGCGCGGTCGAATGCAGCCGCGACAAGCTCGTGCGCCGCCGCCAGCAGCTCCGCCGAGGTCGCATGCGCCACCCGGCGGGACCGGAGCAGCGGGTGCGTGGACATGCTTCTATCATACAGGTGTACGAACCGCGGGACAACCCTCTAGAGGCACGTATTCTTCGTGTTTCCAGTGCGATTCGCACTGCGGCACGACGTACGCGATGAGCCAGTTTGCGATCAGTCGGTCGCCGATCGAGCGGGCGATGCGATCAGCGCTTCTGCCGCTCGACGGCGGTACGACGGCGCAACCGCTTGTGGTCGGCGAACGGCGCCAGGTCGGGCGAATAGTCCGGCACGGGCTGACCGGCGTCCGGCTTCGGCAGTCGGTCCTCCGGATCGAGCACGGTCACCGCGATGCCGTCGAGCTGGACGCGGCGGACGAGCTCGGCGATCATGCGCTCGGCGACGTCGTTGAGCGAGTCGACTCGGCGTAGGTCCAGCACCAGGCGCTGGATGCCGTCGAGCTTGCCCTGCACGATCCGCAGCACGAGCTCTGCTGCGCTGAACTGAATGGTGCCCTGCAGGCTGAGCACCCGCACGTGGTGACCGCTCGGCGCACGCAGCACCCGGTCGCGCCGCACCACCGAGCGCGCGGGCTGCGGCGGCTCCATGATGTGCATGCCCATGTCCTTCGACATCCGGCCGCACAACCGCACTCCGCGCACGCTGGTGCCGTGCGAGTCGAGCCGCGGCGACAGCGTGGCGATCCCGATCTGACCGGGCAGCACGCCCAGGATCCCACCGGAAACGCCACTCTTTGCTGGAAATCCGATGGTCGTCATCCAGTCGCCGGCTGCGTCATACATCCCGCAGCTCATCATCACGCTGAGCACCTGACGCACGACGGCCGGCTCGACGACCCGCTGCCCGGTCATCGGCTGCACACCGCCGTTCGCAAGCGTCGCGGCCATCGCGGCGAGATCGCGGGTGGTCACCGAGATCGCGCACTGCCGGGTGTATCCGCGCACCACGTCCTCGGGTTCGATGTCGATGAGGTCGTAGTTGCGCAGCATGTTGGCGATGGCGCGATTGCGGTATGCCGTGTCGAGCTCCGAGGCGTAGACCTGCTCGTCGACGCTGAGGTCGCGCCCGGCGAAGCCGGACAGCCCGCGCCGCACCAGCTCGACCCGCTCCTCCACCGACGCGGTGCCTCCGCCGATCAACGCGTGCGTCGTCAAGGCCCCGGCGTTGATCATCGGATTGCGTGGCCGGCCCGACTTCGCCTCCAGCGACAGCTCGTTGAACGCCTCACCGCTCGGCTCCACGCCGACCCGCTTGAGGACCGCGTCCAGGCCCGACTCGGCAATGGCGAGCGCATAGACGAAGGGCTTGGAGATCGACTGGATCGACACCGGCACGTCGGCGTCACCCGCGTCATACCGCACTCCGTCGGTCGTCGCGAGACAGACGCCGAGGATCTCCGGGTCCGCGTCGGCGAGCTCGGGGATGTAGTCGGCGGTGGCGCCGGTGTTGGGCGAGCCACACTCGGCGAGGATCTGCTGGAGGTAATCGGGCACCGGAGTCTGCATGCGCCCATGGTGTCAACTGGCAGTCAATGCGCAAGTCGGCGCTCAGGTCAGCTGCATGAGCCCTAGAGCACCTGCTCCACCAGCCGCATCGCGTCGCTCAACTGATCCTCCTCGTAGGCGAGGTGGGAGTTGAGTTGCTGCTCGAAAACCGCTGCGAACTCAGCGATTTCGCCAAGCACAGCATCGTCACTCTCGTCGTGCATCAACCGCACCAGCAGCCGGTCGAGGTGCTCGAGTGCCTCCGCGATGACGTGGTGCTCCGCGGCCAGACGCTCCGTCACCGGCGCGACCGCCGGCTCGACGGCACGGAGCATCGGGAACATGTGGGTGTCCTCGCTGCCGTGATGACCCTCGAGTTCCCTTGAGAACAAGACACATTCGTGCGCCAGGTCACCCCGGCCCACGACACGCGCGGCATCGTTGACCGACGCCCGGGCGCTCTCCGGAGCCGCGGAACCCGCGATCACCGCGGCGACGGCGGCCCGGATGTCGGCAAGTGCCTCCCGCAGGTGCTCGTGCAGGCTGCGCAACCACCGCGCGTTCTGCTCGCCCATCGGCACGAAGCGCTGCGGCGCGATCGCCGGAGCGCCGGGCCGCTCGGCGACCGGCAGCCCACCCGCGTCTCCCCACGAGCCGACGCGCTCGATCACCGGTGGCGCAACCGCAGCACGGCGCGACCACCCGGTCGCTGCCCGGAGCGCGGGCGCGACCTGGGCGATGAAGGGCATCGCGCTGTAGCGATCCGACGCGGCCGGATCGACCACCACCGTGTCGAAGTCGAACTCCCGCACCAGCGATAGCAATTCGGCCACCCACTGCCGAGGCGGCCCGTGCAGGAAACCCTCGCTCCGGCTGGAGAAGACGCCCACTACACCGAGGCGACGACGCACCGTCGCAGGATCCACGCCGACGGCGCGAGCTCGCTGGACCAGACCGGCGACGGACGACGCGATCGACGCCGCATCCCGGTCGCGGGTCGAGGTGCCCCACGCGCCCAGCGCCACTCCCGCCGCCAGTCCTGCCTCGTCGTCGCCGACGGCACTGAAGTCGACATCGACCGCGGCCGGCACCGCCCGCTCCAGGAAGCCCGTGGCGGGCTCCCGGATCCAGTGCGCGTGCACCGCATCGCGCACGTCGAGTGCCCAGCGTGCGGCGTCGTCCGGAGCCGTGCCGGGCGCCGGCCGGAGACCGACCTGGAGACGGCCTGCGCCATACGCGGCGGCGGTCGCGGCGGCACGCACCCACCCACGCACCTGCGCCGACTCGGGGTCGGTCAGCACCACGTCGTCGACCAGCACGGCACTGTTTGCCGTGACCGCCAGCATCTGCATCGCGGCAACCCACGGGTCCGGTCCGTGCGGATCGTCGTGCACCGCCTGGATGTCGAAGTATCCGCGCTCGTCCGCACGGGCGGCGCGGATCGCGGTGTTCTCCGGCGAGGTGGTCTGGCCCGGCAGGTAGGAGCCGATGCGCAATTGGCTCATGCGACGGCGACACGCACCGGTGCGATGACTTCGGCGCCGAAGCGCCGGATCAGGTCGGTGCCGAGCGCGCCCGAGGCGTCGGTGATGCCGGTATTGAAGCCGCCGGCCCCATGCTCCAGCACCGCCGAGGTCAGCGCTTCGACCCACTGACGCGCCGATCCGCCGACCCAGCGACCGTCGTCCGAGCGGGTGCTCGGCAGGTCACGATCGGTGAGCGCGCCGCCGAAGTTGAAGATGGTGATGATGTCGGCCGGGTCGCGTCCCGCGGCCCGTGCCGCGTCGTCGATGTGCGCCCTGCCGTCACGGTAGGCCGACGTCAGCCAGTCAGCGCCCTGCTGCGGGATCCAGCCATCGGTCAGGCGGCCGGTGATCGCGAGCGTCCGTGGCCCGCCCGCCCCGGTCCAGATCGGCGGCGTCGGCACCGTCGCCGGCGCGAGATGCCCTACCCGGTAATGCTTTCCGGTGAAATCCATGGCGGCGGCGGGGCCGCCGGTCAGGCCGCGGACGACCTCGATCGCCTCCTCGAAGGCGTCGACCGCCTGCTTCGGTGTCAGCTGCTGCACGCCCATCCGCGGGATGTGCTGCCAGAACCCGCCCGACCCCAGGCCGAGCGCGAAGCGGCCGTCCGACTGCGCGGTCAGCGCGGCGGCCGTGCGGGCCAGCATCGGTGCCGGGCGCAGCGGCAGATTGGTGACGCCGACGTAGCCGCCGATCGTCGTCGTGGCGCCGAGCAGGAAGGCGGTGCCGGCATACGCCTCGATCAGGCCGGCGTTGTAGGGATGGTCCTGCAGCGAGAACAGGTCGAAGCCGGAGGCCTCCGCGGTGCGCACCAGCTCGGTACGCGCGGCGTCCTGCCCGACCTGGATGTTGGCCGGAAAGCTGAAGAGTGGGCGAGCCTGCAGACCCATGCGTGTCTCCCCTCGGTGCGGTTGACAGCACGCTAACCGCCCGCTGTCGCACTCGCTCGCCGAGCGGGAAAGACTGTGGGTTGTCACACCGCGGTGGGAGGCTGTCGTCATGACCTCGACACCGGAAGACCCACCTGCCGTCAAGAGCTTCCGCGACGCCAACCTGCGCGGTGCGCGTTTCCGCAGTTGCGAGTTGTCGGAGGCGTCGATGCGCGGAGTCATCGTCGCCGGCATGGAGGTCGACTCGCCGTGGCTCTTCGACGGCGACGAGCCGTTCCTCGTCAACGGCATCGACGTGCTGCCCTATGTCGGTGCCGAGCTGGACAAGCGGTTCCCGGGGCGCGGGCAGCGGCATGCCGACACGCCCGACGGTCTGCGCGACGCCTGGGCGGTGCTCCAGCGCGCCTGGGCGGCCACCGCCGAGCGGGTGGCGGCAATGCCGCCCGGCACGGTTGACGTCTCGGTCGACGAGGAGTGGTCCTTCGCGCAGACCCTGCGTCATCTGGTGATGGCGACCGACGTGTGGCTGGGCCGGTCGATCCTGGGGCGCGACCCCGGCTATCACCCGATCGGCCTGCCCTACGACGGCTACGCGGAGGACGGCAACGACACGTCCTACTTCACCACCGAAAAGCCAACGTATGACGAGGTGCTCGCCGCCCGGGCAGACCGCGTGGGGATGGTCACCGACTACCTCGCGCAGGTCACGCCGGAGGAGCTGCGCATCCAACGCGCCAACCCCTGGGCGCCGCAATATCCCGAGACGACGCTCAGCTGCCTGCACACCATCCTCGACGAGGAGTGGGAGCACCTGCGCTACGCCGAGCGGGACCTCGACGCGATCACCCGCGCGGACACCTCGGCCGGTGAGCGCCCGTGAGCACTGATCCCCTCACGATCCCTCTGGAGGAGGCGCGCACGGCCTGCGTGGACTCGATCGAGTCTTTCCTGGCGGCCACGGCTGCCATCCCCGAGCTGGACCTGCTCGATGCGTCGCGGTGCCGCGGCTGGTCCCGCCTCGATGTGCTCACCCACGTCGTCGGCGGATGTCAGGAGATGCTGACCGGGCTGGTCGACCGGGTCGACGACCCGCCGACCGTCGACGCCGCGAGCTACTGGCCCACCTTCCGGGCTCGGTATGGCGACGACGACCCGATCGCGGTGCTGATAGCGCAACGCCGGCGCGCGGATGCCTACGGACGCCCGGACTCCGCGCGCCGGCAGCTGCGCGATCTCGCCGCTCCCCTACTGCGCGGGATTGCTGCCCTGCCGGCGGGTCAATACCGCTGGGACAGTGAGATATTCGCCGGCGGCGACTACCTCGCCGTCTGGGCGGTCGAAAACGTCGTGCACCAACTCGACCTCGCCACCGACGCCCCGCTGCCTGCCTCGGCGCTGGAGGTCGGCCGGCGCACCGTGGATGCGTTGTTGTCGACCCCGTTCCCGACGGAGTGGACCGACGAGCAGGCGGTCTTGGTCGGCACCGGGCGCGTGCCGGTGCCGGAGGGGCTGCCGTCATACGTTGCGCAAGTGCCGGTGCTCGGCTGAGCGAGCGGTCTCAGCCCGCCGACACCAGCAGACAGAACGGGTGCCCGGCCGGGTCGACCAGCACGTAAAGCGGCTCGTCCGGGTCGTCGCTGCGGTCGAAACGCAGGGTGGCACCAAGAGCCTCGGCCCGCGCGCGCTGCCGCTCCAACTCCTCCCGGGACGACACCCGGAAGTCGTGGTGCATCTGCTTCGGCACCACATGCGACGGCCAGGTCGGCCGGTTGAGGTGCGGCACCTGCTGGATCGCGAACACCCGCCCGCCGTCGGCGTCGAGCAGCACCAGCCAGTCGGCGTCGTCGTCGCCGGTTGCGGGCGCCTCGTCCCCCGGTCGGTAGTGCAGACCGAGGAACTCGCGGTAGAACTCCGCGAGGCCACGACAGTCGGTGGCATCGATCGCGGTGTGCATCAGGATCGGGAGGGTCATGGCGACTCCCAATGTAGGTCGAGTGCGAGCCAGCGGGCCAGCGACGCGATCTCCCGATCGACCGCCGAGGTCATCGCGGCAGTGAAGTCGACGTCGCGGTGCAGTGCGTTGATCCGCAGCACCCCGTGGTCCAGATCGGCCTTCGCATCCAGCTTGCCGACGAACCGATCGCCATACAGCACGGGGAGCGCGTAGTAACCCCAGCGGCGCTTGGCCTTCGGCTTGTACATCTCGAGCTGGTAGTCGAAGTCGAACAGCTCGGTCATCCGCTTGCGGTCGAAGATCAACCGGTCCAACGGCGAGAGGAGCGCCGCTCGTCCGCGGAACGGCTGCCCCAGCTGCTCCGGGTCGACCCGCCATCGCCCGCGCACCCCCTCGACCACGGCCTCCTCCCCCGCACGGCCGGCGTCATTGCGCTCACCCGACGGCAGCTCGGCGGCGCGGCCCCGGGCGATACCGAGCGATGTCAGCCGGCGCCGGTCACGCTCGGCCACCGCTTCGGCGTCGGGCACGACATCGGTCTCGGGATAGACGCGTTCGGCGAGGTCCCAGACGCGCGCACCGCTGCGATCACGCCCGGCAACCGCGACCTCTCCGCGCGCCGCCATGAAGTCGAGCATCCGCACGACGTTCTGGTTGTTGGTCCAGCCGGTCGAGCGCCACGGCACCTCGCAGGTGTCCTCGAACGCGGCGGCCGGATGCGGACCGTCGGCACGAAGCTGCGCCAGGATGTCGTCACGACACAGGAAGTTGGCCTCGAACCACTCGGAGTGGGCAATCTCCCAGTCCCGCAACGGCGTTCGCCCCGGCCAAAGCGCCATCTCGGCACGAAACAGGCGGATGTCCGCCGCCGGGCGCACAAAGGTGCCGAACTCGATCAGCTCCCCGGACGCGACCAGGTCGTGCAGCTCCCCGGGCCGGTATGCCGGGCCCAGCCGCGACCAGCAGACCAACTCGGGGCTGGGCGCGACCGCGTTGACCAGGTCGACCTGCACCGCATAAAGGTGGCCCAGGACTGCCCGCAGGTCGGTCGGCCGCGGCGCGCTCAGCAGCTGTGCGCGCACCGCGATGCGGCGCGCGTCGGCCTTGCTGAGGTGATGCACCTGCGGCATACGCACGACCGTATGCCGCAGGTGCGACAAGCGGAACCTTGGTCAGCCGGCGGTCGCGGCAACCGCCTCGTCGATCAGGTCGGCGATCGCGGCCGGCTGCGACGCCAGCGACGCGTGGCTGGCGTCGAGCTCGATGGTCTTCTTCGGGTTCATCCGCTGAGCCATCCGGCGTTCGTTGTCCGGGTCGATCATCCGGTCCTGCGTCGACACCTGATACCAGGTCGGCTTGGCCTTCCATGCCGGCTCGGTGACGTTGTCGCCGAAGGTCGACGCGAGCGGTGCCTTCTGGGTGACTGCCATGACGAGCGCCTGGTCCGCCGGCAGGTCCTGGCAGAAGCTCTCGCCGAACTTGTCCTGCTTGACCCAGAGGTAACCGTCCGAGTCCGGCGCGAGGTTTGCGATCGCCGCCGGCGGGTGCTCCTCGCTGATCCCGCCCGGGCTCTCGCCCGCGTCGGGTGCGAAGGCAGCGACATACACCAGGCCGACGACATTCGGCTGGTTGCCGGCCTCGGTGATCACCGCACCGCCGTAGGAGTGGCCCACGAGCAGCACCGGTCCGTCGATCTGGGCGACCATCTTGCGGGTGCGTTCGGCGTCGTCGGCCAGGGAGGTGAGCGGGTTCTCGACCGCGCGCAGGTCGGTGTAGCCGCGCTTGTTGAGTTCGGTGATGACCCCGGCCCAGTGGGCGGCGCCGCCCCAGAAACCGTGGACGAGTACGACTGCCGGCTTGTCGGCCATTGGTGGAACCTCTCGATCGGGGAACCTGCGGACGATCTGACAACCGCCCAAATCAACCTAACAACATCCGATGCCTGGCGGAGCCGGAGGAATGCCCAGGTTTGGCCCGGTGTTTCACCACCATGAAGGTGGACATCTGGTCTGACATTGCCTGCCCCTGGTGCTACATCGGCAAGCGTCGCTTCGAAGCGGGCCTGAAAAGCTTCGCCCACGCTGACGACGTCGAAATCGCCTGGCACAGCTTCCAATTGGACCCATCCTTGCCCGAGCATTTCGACGGCAGCGAGGTCGACTACCTCGTGGAGCGCAAAGGTATGCCGCGCGCCGGCGTCGAGCAGATGACCGCGCACGTCAAGGCACAGGCCGCCGAGGTCGGACTGCACTACGACTTCGACAAGCTCGTGGTCGCCAACAGCCTGCGAGCCCACCGGCTGCTGCATCTGGCCGCCCGCCACGGCGTGGCCGACGCGGTCAAGGAAGCGCTCCTCTCGGCCCACTTCGAGCGCGGCGTCGACATCGGCGATCCGGACCGCCTGACCGAGATCGGCACGGCTGCCGGGTTGGCCGCGGACGAGGTGCGCGCCGCACTCGATGACGAGACGCTGGCCGCCGAGGTCGAGGCCGACTTCGCCCAGGCACGCGCCTACGGGATCCAGGGCGTGCCGTTCTACGTGATCGACGAGAAGTTCGGCGTCTCCGGAGCCCAGCCCGCGGAAGTCTTCACCGACGCACTCAACCAGGCGTGGGCCGACGCGCATCCGCTGGTCATGCCGGCGGCCGAGGGCGCGGTCTGCGGTCCGGACGGCTGCGACCCGGTGGACCAGGTGGCCGAAACCAAATGAACCCAGCAGGTTTGCTCGATCAGACCTCGGGCGTCCAGTAGGTGACGATCTGCTCGGTGAAGACCGTGCCGTCATCGGTGGTGACCGTGAAAATCTGCGGCGTGATGCTGTAGACCGACTGATTCTTGGTCATCAACCAGCCGTCGCCGACCCGACTGACTTCATGGAGCACCGTCGAGCCGGCGCTGTCGTCCCAGCCCTTGTAATAGTCGGGCTGAGTGTCTCCGCCCGTGTCGCAGATCGCGAATTTCGCATGATGGGTCACCGACGGATCGGTCCTGCTCGGGTATGCCGTGCTGCCAACGGCCAGCGCCTGATCCCTGCCTTCGCAACGCGCACTGGGTTGATCGGTGAACCCCTGCCGATCCCAATTGGCGTTGACCGGAAGGGGTTTGACGGCCTTGCTGGCTGCTGCAGGACTGTCCGCCGACCGCTGACCGGCGATGGCGACCGGGTCTGACCCGGACGACGACGGATCGCTGCCGCCATCGAAGGGGTGGAAGAGCAGAGTGCCGGCGACGGCGGTCGCACCGACCACGATCGCCGCGGTCCCCCACAGCCACCGCCCGCTGCCGCTCCGGCGACTCGGCCGGCGTCGTTGCCGGGCAGTGCCATCGGCCGCGGTGTGCGGGGGGTGGACCGGGTGCGCTGCGGGGCGCGATCGATTTCCGGGCGGTGAGTGCACGGCCGGCAGCGCCTGCGAACGCACCGCCGGCGGGCTCCCCCGGTGCGCGGTCGGCATCGGCCGAGAGAGTTCTCGATGGACGTGGGACCGAGCGCTTCCCGACAGCGCCTCGGCGGCATCGCGCACCAAGGCCCCGGCGGTGGCCGGACGATCCGCTGGGTTCTTCGCAAGCGCCTGCCGCAGCACGCTGTCGAGCGCCGCCGTGTCGGTGTCGGGTAGCCGAGCGGGCAGGCGCGGCGGGGCGTCATACAAGTGCGCTCTGATCAGTTTGCTCAAGTCACGATGCGCGAACGGCGCTGTGCCGGAAAGACATTCGTAGAGGACGCAGCCCAGCGCGTAGACGTCGGAGCTTGCGGTCACCGGCGTCTCGTCGAAGCGCTCCGGCGCCATGTAACGCACCGAACCCAACGCGCTGCCGTCGCCGGTCACCCGGGTCTCGTCGGGACGCGCGGCGATCCCGAAGTCCGCCAGATAGGCAAAATCTCCATCGGTGACGATGATGTTTTCGGGCTTGACGTCCCGGTGCACAAGGCCGTCGGCGTGCGCCGCGTCCAGTGCGGCAGCGACCTGCCCGAGCAATGCCAGCGCGCGCGTCGGCGTCAGCCGGCCTTCGCGGCTCAGCACCTCGCGCAGTTCTTGGCCACGCACCAGTCGCATGTCGATGAAGAGCACACCGTCGATCTCGCCAAAGTCGTGGATCGGGATGATGTGCGGCTCGCCGAGCCGGGCAGCCAGCCGCGCCTCCCGACGAAATCGCTCGCGGTAGGCCGCGTCGGACGCCAGGTCGGTCGGGAGCAACTTCAGCGCGACGGTGCGTTCGCGGACGGTGTCGTATGCGGAGTACACGACGCCCATGCCGCCACGGCCCAGCACCTCCCCGAGCCGATACGGCCCGAAAGTGCGTCCGTCCGAGGCTGATTCGTTATCGTCTTGGCTCATTTCGTCCCCTCCCGGCGCCAACCCCCTGCCTGGCCGACACGTCTTCACAGTATGCAGACGATCACGCGACGGGGCGCGTTGATGGCAGCCACCGCAACCGTAACCAGCGGCCTTGCCGCAACCTTCGACAAGTCCGCGGCCGCGGCGTCGGCCACCAGCAGCAGCGGGCCACCGACCAGGCAGGACTGGATCGCGTTCGCGCGCACCGTCACCGGGCCGGTGTACCTACCGGGCACCGCGTCATACACCAGCGGAAAGCGGCTGTTCGACCGGCGATTCGACGACTCGTCGCCGGCGGCGGTGATGGTCGTGGAGCGACCGGCCGACATCGCCAAGGCGATGGCATTCACCACCCGATTCGGCATGCAGGTCTCGGCCCGCAGTGGTGGCCATTCGTATGTCGGGGCATCCGCAGCGGCCAGCACCCTGGTGCTGGACCTGCGTCCGCTGCGCGGCGTCCGCTACGACGCCTCGAGCGGCACGGTGCTGGTGGGTGCCGGTGCGGGGCTCTTTGACGTCAAGCGGCAACTGGCGGCGCACGGCCGCGCGCTGCCGACCGGCACCTGCCCGACGGTCGGTGTGAGTGGACTCACCCTGGGTGGCGGCCTCGGGGTGGAATCCCGGGCGCGCGGACTCACCAGTGACCGACTGGTCGCGGCGACACTGACCCTGCCCGACGGCCGGTCGGTGACCGCGGACCGCGCCCACTTCCCGGCCGCATTCTGGGCGCTGCGCGGCGGCGGTGGCGGAAACCTCGGGGTGGTGACCGCACTGCGCTTCGCGACGCACGCGGCGACCAGCAAGGGGATTTTCACGCTCACCTTCGGCGGTGGCGCGGCGGCCAAGGTGATCACCGGCTGGTCCCGCTGGGTGTCCTCCGCGCCGAGGTCGCAGTGGGCCGGCGTGCACATCGATGCCCTTGGCAACGGTCGCCTGCACGTCAGCATCCTCGGGGTCACCGAGGCCGGCGCCGAACGCGTCGCCGCAAGCGCGGTCCGTGCGGCAGTGCGAGTGGCGCCCGTCGCGCAGAACTACCGACAGTTGAGCTACCTCGACAGCGCCGTCTACCTGGGCGGTGGCACGACGTCGGCCCGGCAGGGATTCGTCGGAGGCTCGGACGTCTTCGCCGACCTGACGGCGGACGCCGCGGGCGCCATCGTGCGCGCCGTGACCGACCGGTCGCGCGCCGGCGGCACCGGCAGCGCACTGCTCGACCCGCTCACCGGTGCCGTCGGTGATCCCGCCGCCGATGCGACCGCGTTCCCCTGGCGCGATCACCTCGCGTCGCTGCAGTGGTATGTCGGGGTCGGCGGCCCGGGCGGATACGCCTCGGCGGACAGCTGGCTCGGTGCCGCGCACCGCGCGGTCGGTCGCTGGTCCGCCGGCGGTTACGTGAACTACCTCGAGAACGGTCAACCGCCGTCGCGGTACTACGCGGCGAACCTGCCGAAGCTCGCCAGGGTTCGCGCCGCCTACGACCCGGACAGGAGGGTGCACGGCGGCCTCACCCTGTGATTGAAGTTGAGGTACTCGTCCGACGAATCCGGTGCCGGTATGCGAAAGTGCAGCGTGACCTCGCTCAGCCCCGACTTCGCGCCAGTCTCCACCCCGGAGCAGCAGCGACTGCAAAAGAGCTGGTACTGGTACGACTGGGCCGCCGCGTCATACGTCACGGTGACGGCCGCGGTGTTGCTGTCGCCCTACCTGACCTCGATTGCCAACAAGAAGGCGTGCCCGGGGCAGCCGAGCGGCGACACCTGCAACGCCAACCTCGACGTGCTCGGGCTGGGCATCGCGCCGGGTTCGTTGGTGCCGTACACCCTCACCCTGTCGACCGTGCTGTCGGCGATCGTCCTGATCTTCGTCGGCGCTATCGCCGACCGGTCGGCGCACCCGATCCGGCTGCTCGGCGTGTTCACCTACACCGGCGCGACTGCTGCATCCGCGATGGTCTTCATCGGCGGCACGAACTGGGGACTCGGCGTGATCCTCGCGATCGCCGCCAACCTCTCGCTCGGCGCCGCCCTGATCGTCTACTCCGCGATCATGGTGCGGATCACTCCCCCGGACGACCGTGACCACGTGTCGTCGCGGGGCTGGGCGTACGGCTACCTCGGTGGTGGTTCCCTTCTCGCCGCGACGCTGGTGCTACTGCTCTTCTACGACAAGATCGGCCTCGACAAGGAGGGCGCGGTCCGGGTCAGCTTCCTGGTCGCCGGGCTCTGGTGGGCATTCTTCGCGATCATCCCGCTGCGCGGGCTGGCCCACCTGAAAGGAGTCCGGGTCGAGGCGACGTCCTCGGTCATACGGGGCAGTGTGCGCCAGTTGCGCGCCACGTTCGCGTCACTGGGCAGCTACCCGCAGACCAAACGGTTCCTGTTCGCCTACCTGTTCTACAACGACGGCATGCAGACCGTGATCGCCGTGGCCAGTCTGTACGGCAGTAAGCAACTCGGTTTCAGCGAGAGCCAGCTCGTGGTGACGATCCTGCTCGTGCAGTTCGTGGCGTTCTTCGGCGCGCTCGCGTTCGGCCGCCTCGCCTACCGGCACGGTGCGCAGCGGATGATCTACTCCAGCCTGTTCCTCTGGACCGCGGTCGTCTGCATCGCGTGCTTCCTGCCCGAGAAGCAATTCGTGCTCTGGCTGCTGGTCGCGGTCGCCATCGGGCTGGTGCTCGGCGGCAGCCAGTCCCTGTCCCGTTCGCTCTACAGCGGACTCATCCCGGCCGGTCGCGAATCGGAGTTCTTCAGCCTCTACCAGGCGATGGAACGCGGCACCAGCTGGCTCGGCACGCTCGTCTTCGGTTTGGTCTATCAGTGGTTCCGCGACTACCGTCTGTCGATCGTGGCGTTGGTCATCTTCTTCGGTGTCGGTGCGATCGCATTGCGCGGCGTACGGGTGCGCGAAGGCATCGTCGCAGCCGGCAACACCCCGCCACGGGTGGTCTGAGCCAGGCTCGCGACCCGCGCTCGTGCGTTGTCAGCAAACTGACAGGCACGAACGGCAACCATCCGAGGTGCTCGGACGTCATTCATGGTGACGGCGCATCGCCGGTGGTGCCGGCCGACGGAAGTCACTTCCGGGTGCGGGAACACGATGACCCGATGGACCGTTGAAGCACACAGATCGCCGAGATGCAAGACCCAATTTCCGTAGCGCACTCGGCAGCCGACGAGGAAGAAGTGATGGGCCATGGCAGAGCGTTCGTTGCGAGGAACCAACCTCAGCACGTTGTCGCTGGAGACTGAGGACGGGATCGCCTTCAGCGAGCGACAGATCGTGCGTTACGTGTGCCCCGAGGGCCACGTGAGCGAGCTGCCGTTCTCCGTCGAGGCCGAGGTCCCCGGCCTCTGGGAGTGCCGGTGCGGCGCCGAGGCGAAGCTGCAGGACGGTCCCGAGCCGCAGCGCAAGCCGGTGAAGCCGCAGCGCACCCACTGGGACATGCTGCTCGAACGCCGCTCGATCCCTGAGCTCGAAGAGTTGCTCGAGGAGCGGCTGACCCTGCTGCGCGCGTCGCGCGGCGAGAAGCCGCGCCGCAAGCGCAGCGCCTGATCTCCCTCGTAGCCCAACCAAAGGCCGGTCGACCCTGCAGGGTCGACCGGCCTTTTGCTCTCCGTATGACGGGGGCCGCGCTGCGCTGGGCCGCCACGCGAGGCCAGCAGCCGGTGAGATCAGCGACCGGCGAGGCCAGCAGCCGGTGAGGTCAGCGACCGCGCCGCCGGCGCTCGTCGCCGTCGTCGATGATCCGGCCCTCCAGCACCTGACGCGGCGAGTCGTCGTCCTCGACGATCTCGCCGTCGATGATGTCCAGGTCGTCCTGGCGGGTTCGGGCCGACGGCGGGGCGTAACCGCCCATGCCAGCCGCGCCACCCATGCCGGGGATGCCTCCCGGCATACCAACTCCGGCGACCAGCCGACGACCGATCATCAGCTGCAGCAGCCGCCGGGACACCGATCGCATGCCGGGCAGGATCAGGATCAGCCCGATCAGTGAGGTGATGAAGCCGGGGATCAACAGCAGCACCCCGCCGACCACCAGCTGCGGCGTGTCGGCGACTTCCCGGGCCGGCGGCCGGCCGGTGGCCATCGCCTGGCGGACTTCCCGGACGGCTCCCGCGGAGGCTCGCTTGATCACCACCACCCCGGCGCAGAAGCAGGCGAACAAGGCCAGCAGCGTCCACCAGCCGATGACGTGCCAGACGAGCACGATCACCACGATCTCGAGAATCGGCAGCAGCAGGGCGAGGACCATCAACAGGCGCGCCCAGAACGGGCGGCGGCGCACAGGAGTTGTCATTGTTCTGTCAAGAACGCCGGGCGCGCCCGGGACGTTCCGCGAGCGACCGCAGCTGACCGAGCCGGTAACGCACTCCCCACCGGGTGATGTTGCGCAGCGACTCACGGGCAATATCCGGGTTCATCTTGGACTGTCCGATCTCCCGTTCGACGAACGTGATGGGAAGTTCCACGATACGCATGTCGCGGCGTACCGCGCGCCAGGTGAGGTCGGCCTGGAAGCAGTAGCCGTAGGAGTCGACATTGTCCAGGCTCATCGCCCGGAGGGCATCGGCGCGGTAGACCCGGTAGCCGGCGGTGGCGTCGTTGATCGGCATCCCGAGCAGGGTCTTGATGTAGAGGTTGCCACCGACACTGAGCGCCTTGCGGTGCAGCGGCCAGTTGACGATTTTCCCGCCGGGCACCCACCGCGACCCGATGACGACGTCGGCGTCCGCGGCCGCTGCGAGCATCACGGGCAGGCTCTCGGGCGGATGCGACCCGTCGGCGTCGATCTCCACCAGGGCGTCGTAACCGCGGTCCAGCCCCCAACGGAAACCGGCGAGATATGCCTTGCCGAGACCTTCCTTGCCGGCGCGGTGCAGCACGTTGACCCGGTCATCGGCGGCGGCGAGCTCGTCGGCCACCTGGCCGGTGCCGTCCGGCGAGTTGTCGTCCAGCACCAGGAGGTCGGCATCCGGCACGTTCGTGCGCAGGCGACGGATGATGAGCGGCAGGTTCTCGCGTTCGTTGTATGTCGGGACGAGCACCAGGACCTTGTCCAACGGCGGGCGGGAGGTGGCTTCAGACAACCTCGTGGACTTCCTGGCTCGAGACGGTGCGGCGGCGCGCTGATCGGTTGCCGGCGATGGCAACACCGCACAGTAACAACGCCGCGGCGCTCGCGAGCCATTCGGGCACCGCACCGACGCGTGTCGCGAGGGTCTGCCCGGTGCGCAGCGGGAGTTCGCCGTTCATCGCGGCGGGTGTGAACTGGCCGGTCTTGTTGTGCACCTGTCCGTCCGGCGTGATTAGCCCGCTCACCCCGACCGTCGAGACGTGCACGATCGACCGGCCGAGCTCGATGGCCCGGATCCGCGAGATCGCCAGCTGCTGCTCGGACTCCGCGGTCCGCCCGAACGTCGCGTTGTTGGTCTGCACCGCCAGGATCTGCGCGCCCTCCTTGACCGGGTTGCGGGTGAGCGAGTCGTAGGCGACCTCGAAGCAGATGATCGGCGCGACCCCGACGACGCCGTCGGCCTTGGTCGGCACCCGGAACAGTCCGGTTTTCGTCCCGGCGGTGAAATTGCCGGCCAGGTCGACGGTCTTGGTGAATGTGCGGAAGAACGACCGGTAGGGCATGTACTCCGCGAAGGGCACCGGGTGTTGTTTGACGTAGCGGTCGACGATGCCCTTGCCGGGCAGGTAGAGCAACGAGGTGTTGCTGGTCTTCGGCGCCGGCTCCTGCAGCACCGCGCCCACGATCACCGGCAGCCCGATGCGGTTGACGGTCTGGACGATCTCGGTGCCGGCGTCGGCGTTGCGGGTCGGGTCGATGTCGGAGGAATTCTCCGGCCAGATCACCAGCGCCGGTTCCGGCATCGTGCCGGCCTTGATCTGGGCCGCGGCCTGGTCGGTGACCCGCACGTGGTTGTCGAGCACCGCGCGGCGTTGTGCATTGAAGTCAAGTCCCGCCGTGGGCACGTTGCCCTGGACCGCCAGCACCCGCACCTTCCGGCCGCCGCCCGGGGTGGGGTATGCCGCCGCGATCCCGATGACCGCGAGCACGGCGACGACCGGCCACAGCCGGCGCACGGTGGCGGCTACCGGCACCCCGCGCCGGACCCGGTCGACGCTCAGCGCGAGCAGCCCACCAAGCAGCGCGACCACGAAAGTAAGGCCGGGCGCACCGAAGATGGACGCCAGGTGGGACAGCGGCGAGTTGGCCTGCGACCAGGCCAGTCGTGCCCACGGGAAGCCGCCGAACGGCATCGACCCGCGCACGGCCTCCTGGAGCACCCACAACAGCGCGATGGCGAACGGACGGATATGCGGCCCGTCGGGCGGCGACAACCACTTGGGCAAGCGCTGCCAGCGGCGGGCAGACTGCACGAGCGCGCACGCGGCGGCCATGAGGGCGATGTAGATCGACTCGGTGATCGCCAGCGCCAGCCACGGGAAGGAACCAACATAGGTGCCGGCCCAGTGCAGGGTCGGGCCGAAGCAGGCAAAGCCGCCGACCAGGCCAACCAGAAAACCGGTGCGCATCCGCGCGCCCTTGGTGGCCAGCGCGAACAACGCCACGCCCACGATGGCGAGCGGCCAGAGTGCGGGCCCGGGGAACGAGAGCCACAGGCAAAGGCCCGCGGCGACGGCGAGTGCCAGTCGTCGGATCACGGACCAAGAGTAAGTGACCGTGATGTGACGGGAGTGGCGACCGAGTGAGCCGCGGCATACAGATGGGCCCGCCTGGTCGTTGGGGCCAATACACGTGGGTCTCCCCTGCCGCGCACGTTTTCTACTAGACGAGGGGGCCCATCCGTATGCCTGCCGCCGCGACGCTTCCGGTCGCGACGTTGAAAACTGAACTTACCGAGATGTCGATAACTGTCAACAGCGGCCTGACCTGCGTAAATCCGCGTCGCCGCAGGTCAGCGGGGCGTGCCCGGACACGACGAATTCGGGATGTCACGGCGTGTCGCGGGCAACACGCCGGGGCGAGCCGGTAGGGCGGGTGCATGGCAGCCAAACGACCGCGGACCGGGACATCCGGCACGCCGGCGGTCGCCGCGCTGGTCGCGGCGGGCGTGCATTTCGAGCCAAGGCACTACGAGCACGACCCCGCGGCCCGGTCCTTCGGCGCCGAGGCGGCGGCCGAGCTGGGGGTGGACCCGGCTCGCGTCCTCAAGACGCTCGTGGTGCAGACCGACCTCCCAGCGGACAAGGGGTTGATCGTCGCTGTCGTGCCGGTGTCAGGACAGCTCGACCTCAAGGCGCTCGCCCGCGAAATCGGTTGTAAGACAGCTGTTCTCGCCGATCCTGAGGTGGCGGCAAGGGTCACCGGTTATCTCGTGGGAGGGATCAGCCCCATCGGGCAGAAGCGCAGCCTGCGCACCGTCGTTGACGTGAGCGCCCTACGGCAGGACACCGTCCTGGTCAGTGGCGGACGGCGCGGCCTGGACGTCGAACTCGCACCGACCGACCTGGTCGCCCTGACCAATGCGGTGATCGGCCCGATCGCGAAGGACTTCGCCTAGGCGGTGGATTCACCCGCGGCGAGCGGCGACCGGTCCTCCCACGGCGTGCTGAGAACGACTGTCGTGCGAGTCGTCACGTTCGCTGCGGCCCGGACCCGGGCCAGCAACAGCTCGAGGTCGCCCGGCGTGCCCACCCGGACCTCGAGGACGTAGCTCTCCTCCCCCGCAACCGAGAAGCAGGAGTCGATCTCGGTGAGGTGACGCAACCGATCGGGTATGTCGTCCGGGGCCGCCGGGTCCACCGGCGTCACCGAGATGAGCGCCGTGAGCGGCATCCCGGCTGCCTCGTGATCGACGATGGCCCGGTAGCCGCGCAGCACCCCGCGCTCTTCCAGGCGCCGGACTCGTTGGTGCACAGCGGAAGTCGACAAGCCGGTGGCCTTGCCCAGGTCGGTGTAGCTCAGTCGGCCGTCCTGCGCCAACAGCTGCACTATCCGGTGGTCGAGTTCCTCCATATCGGTGACTGTAGTGGTTGGGGTGCACGCGGATGGAGCACCATGGGCCCATGCAACGGCGACTCATGCTCCTGGACTCGGCCAGTCTCTACTTCCGGGCGTTCTACGGTGTGCCCGATCGGCGGAAGACGCCGGATGCCATGCCCAACAACGCGATTCGCGGGTTCATCGACATGATCGCGACACTGGTGAACGACCATCGGCCGACCGATCTCGTCGCGTGCTGGGACAACGACTGGCGACCGCAATTCCGGGTGGATGCGATCCCGTCATACAAGACCCACCGGATGGTGGATGGCAGCGACGGCGTCGAGGAGTCACCGGACGACCTGACACCGCAGGTGCCGGTGATCGTGGATGTCCTAGCCGCAGTAGGGATTTCACGACTCGGCATCGACGGCTACGAAGCCGACGACGTGATCGGCACCCTCGCGGTCGCGGCGCACGGCTCCGCGCAGGTCGACGTGGTCACCGGTGACCGCGACCTGTTCCAGCTGGTCGACGACGAGCGAGGCGTGCGGATCCTCTACACCGCCCGCGGCGGCGTGCGCGAGCCGGACGTGGTCGATCAGGCGTTCCTGCACCGCAAGTACAACGTCGCGACGGGCGGCGCCTACGCCGACATGGCGGTGCTGCGCGGGGACAGCAGCGACGGACTGCCCGGTGTGGCCGGGATCGGCGAGAAGACCGCGGCCACGCTCATCAACCGGTATGGCGACCTGGTCGCGTTGCGTGCGGCAATCGAGTCAGGAGACCCGGCGCTCAAGGGCGCGCAACGCACCCGGCTGGAGGCGGCGGCCGACTATCTGGACGCCGCACCCGCGGTGGTCGAGGTGGTGAAGAACGCGCCGGTCCCGCCGACGCTCAACACGGCTTTGCCCACCACAGTCGCGGAGGTCGCGGCGCTGCAGGCGCTCACTGCGGAGCACGACCTGACCACTCCCGTGGCCCGCCTGCTCCAGGCGCTCAATCTGCCTGCGCTGTAAGGAACTTCAGAGCTCAGAAGCCGCGCGGGCCGTGCTGGGAGCGCGGGTCGCCCGGCGGGAAGGTGCCGTCGTCGTCACCACCGTCATCCTGGTGGTAGAGCAACTCGTTGACGCGCACCTGGACCTGCTCCACCCTCGGCACATCGTGCAGCCGCACCCCGGCCTGCTCGCTGGCGTCACTGATGATCAGCGTGCCGCAGCCAAGGATGCGGTCCAGCAGGCCCTTCTCGTAGGACACGTCGTTGATCCGGTAGAGCGGGATGTCGCGGCCGGACTTGCTGAGGATGCCGCGACGGGTGATCAGCCGACGGTTGGTGAGCACGTAGATCGTGGTGCGCCAGCGCAGGATCGGCACCACCACAAAGGCCAGCAGTAGGAGCAGTGCGACGATCCAGACCGCGAGCGTGGCCCAGTCCGACCAGCCCTGGCTACTGATCCAGAACGACGCCGCGAAGGCGGCGACGATGATCAGCAAACCCAACAGCAACGGCAGCAGGATCGCCTTGATGTGCGTGCGCAACTCCATGTCGATCTGCTCGCCCCGGGCCAGATGCTTCGCCGAAAACGCCATGGCCGCATCCTGCCACGCAGCGGCGGTTTTCATCGACAGGCGGACATTCCGCGACGAGCCGATCGGGGCCGGCCCATCCGTCGCAGCCTCAGTCGAGCCGGTCGGCGGCGACCACGCCGCGCAGTACCCCGTCGATCGCGGTGCGTGCGGTCTTGCGCAGGTTGTCGTGCTGGGCCGCGGCCGCGATCTGGTCGAGCAGGTCGACGACCTGCTTGCACCGCCTGACGAAGTCACCGGCGGACAGGTCGCTGTCCCGCAGCACCGTCTCCAGCCGCCCGCCGGCGGCCCACCGGTGCATCGTCCAGGCGATGCCCGGGTCCGGCTCCCCCATCGGTGTCAGCCCGAGGCGGCTCTGCGACTCGCGCAGGTCGTGGGTGATCCGGCCCATCTCGGTGAGCGCGTCGCGCACCTGGTCGTTCGGCAGTTTCGGGGCCTCGGATCCACTGTCGCGACGCGGCTCATAGATCAGCGAGCTCACGACCGCAGCCAGCGACGGGGCGTCGAGGCGGCGCCATACGTCGTGCTGGAGGCACTCGGCTGCCAGCAGGTCCTTCTCGGCATAGATCCGTTGCAACACCTTGCCCTGCTCGGTCACCTCGCTGCCGTCCTCGGACAGGTAACCGAGCTCGGCCAGCAGGTCACAGATGCGGTCGAAGGTGCGCGCGACCGTGTGCGTGCGCTTGTCGACCTGCCGCTGCAGACCGTCGGTCTCTTGGCGCAGCTTCCACCAGCGCTCGGCCCAGCGAGAGTGCTGTTCGCGGTAGGGACAGTCGTGGCAGGGATGGCGTTGCAGTGCGGCGCGCAACTGCTCCACCTCGGCCTGCAGCGACTCGTCGGTGCCGTCCTCGTCGGCGAGTTTGCCCGGCTTCGGCGGCGGCTCGGCCCGCAGCTTGTTGCGCAGGCTGGAGGCCAGGTCCCGCCGGGAACGTGGGCTGCGGCTGCTGAACGTCTTCGGGATCGACAACTTGCCGACCGGCTCCACCACGTCGCGGACATCGGTCTCGCCGAGCCTGCGCACCTGCGCGTCGAGCGTGAGAATCGTCGGGTCACCCCCACTGCTACGTCCCCGCTGGCCGGGTATGACGACGGCGTATCCCGCGCGGCGGCCGTCCGGCACCTGGATGACGTCGCCCGGTGTGAGTTCGCCGAGCGACACCGCCGCCGCGGCGCGCCTGCTGGCCGAGCGCCGTTTCGCTGCCGACTTCTCCAGCGTCGACAGTTGCCGGCGCAGAGCGGCGTACTCGGCGAAATCGCCCAGGTGGCAACGCATTGCCTCGGCATACCCCTCGAGCGCTTCGTCGTTGCGCCGGATGGAGCGGGTGATGCCGACGACCGACCGGTCAGCCTGGAACTGGGCGAACGACTGCTCCAGGATCTGCCGGGCCCGCCAGCGACCGACCTGTGCAACCAGGTTGACCGCCATGTTCGAGGACGGCACGAACGACGACCGCAGCGGGTACGTCCGGGTCGATGCCAGGCCCGCGACCGCGTCGGGGTCGACGCCGGGAGCCCACAGCACCACCGCGTGACCTTCGAAGTCGATGCCGCGCCGGCCGGCGCGCCCGGTGAGCTGGGTGAATTCGGCGGGGGTGATGTCGGCGTGCGTCTCGCCGTTGTACTTCACCAGGCGTTCCAGGACCACGCTGCGTGCGGGCATGTTGATGCCGAGAGCGAGCGTTTCGGTGGCGAAGACCGCCTTGATCTGCCCGTCGGTGAACAGTTCCTCGACGATCTCCCGGAAGGTCGGCAACATCCCGGCGTGGTGTGCCGCGAAGCCCCGGGACAAGCCCTCGACGAAGTCGTAGTAACCGAGGATCGCCAGGTCCTCCTCGGGCAGGTCGGCGACCCGCTCCTCGACCATCCGCCGGATGCGGCGTCCGGCCTTGTCGCTGATCAGCGTGGTGCCCCAGGCGAGCAGCTGGGAGACGGCTGCCTCGCAGCCGGCCCGGCTGAAGATGAAGCTGATCGCCGGCAGCAGTCCGTCCCGGCCGAGGGCTTCGATGACCTCCGGCCGGCTGGGTCCACGCCCCGGGCGCCCGGCCCGCACCGGTCCGCGGTCGCCGCCACCCCGGATGCGGCCACGACGACCGCGTGGGGCACCGGCGTCCTCGCGGCGGCCGTGCCGGTCGTTGCGACGCGACGACTCCACCTGCGAAATCCGTTGCAACAGATGCGGATTGATCCGCAAACGGTCGGACTCGCGGCCATCGTCGACGAACAGGTCGAACAGCTGGGGGCCGACCATCATCTGCTGCCAGAGCGGCACCGGGCGGTGCTCCTCGACGATGACGTCGGTGTCGCCGCGCACCTCGCGCAGCCAGTCGCCGAACTCCTCGGCGTTGCTCACCGTCGCCGACAGCGACACCAGTTGCACCGACGGCGGGAGCTGGACGATGACCTCTTCCCAGACAGCGCCACGGAACCGGTCGGCGAGGTAGTGCACCTCGTCCATCACCACGAAACCGAGCCGGTCCAGGGTCGCCGAGCCGGCGTAGATCATGTTGCGCAGCACTTCGGTGGTCATCACCACGATCGGCGCTTCGCCGTTGATCGACGAGTCGCCGGTCAGCAGCCCGACGTTGTCGGCGCCATGCCGGGCGACCAGGTCGTTGTATTTCTGGTTGGACAACGCCTTGATCGGCGTGGTGTAGAAGGTTTTGCGCCCGGTCTGCAGCGCCAGGTATGCCGCGAACTCCCCCACGATCGTCTTGCCGGCGCCGGTCGGCGCGGCGACCAGCACACTGCGGCCGGCCTGGACGGCGTCGATGCCGCGCACCTGGAACTCATCAAACGGGAAGTCGAACTCCTCGGCGAACCGGGTCGCGTGCGAGGAGTCGAAGCCCGTGCGGGCGGAGGCGTCCGTCCTGGGCGCTGAATCAGACATGGGCGCAGGCTAATCGGCGAAGCTGCTCAGAGCGCGGACTTCTGGTCGTCCGGGATGTCCAGCCAGTCCGCGCGGTTCTTCTCCTCGCGCCCGGCGCGCCGGCGATCGAGAAACATCGCGATCAGGATCGCCGCGAAGTAGAGGACGATCATCGGCACCATCAGCGCCAGCATCGACCAGGCGTCCGGCGACGGGCTCATGATCGCCGAGAACACCGCGATCGCCATGACCGCGACGCGCCAGCCCTTGACCATGATGCGGCCGGGCAGGATGCGCAGCATGTTCAGGCCGGTCAGGAACACCGGCAGCAGGAAGGCCAGCCCGAAGACCAGGATGAACTTGATGATGAAGGTGTAGTACTTCTGCGCATCGGTGAGGTTGGCGCTCTGCGCGGTGGACGGCGTGCTGCCCAAGAGGAACTCGATGGCGTTCGGCAGCGCGAACGTCGACACCCAGCAGCCGAGCAGGAACAACGGCACCGACACGGCGAGGAAGCCGCGGGCGATGCGCTTCTCCCGCTTGGTCAGACCCGGCGCGAGGAAACCCCACAACTGCCAGAGCCACACCGGGCTGCTGATGATGAAGCCGAACCAGATCGACACCTTCAACTTCAGGCTGAAGGCCTCGGAGACACCATTGGCGCTGTAGTTGAGATCGCCGGCGTTGGGATGCTTCTCGTGCACCTTCTGCAGCGGTTTCTGGATGAAGTCCACGAGGGTGCCGAACCGGTAGCCGCCGACGGTGAGGTTGGTGTCGTAGACAATCCAGCCGAGGATCGCTCCGATGACGATCGCAATCGCGGCGATGACTGCACGGCGGCGGAACTCGCGAAAGTGCTCGCCGAGGGACATCCGCGCTTCGGGATTATCCTTACGACGCAACAGGGCCATATCGGTGGTGTCGTCCTACCGGTAGTGGTTCAGCAGTGATGAACAAGTGATGACGAGGACGGAGCGATCCGTCGTCAGCCTTCTAGTGACCGGAGCCGGACTGTCCGCCCTGCGGGTAGCCCTGGGCCTGCGGCTGGCCCTGCTGCGGGTAGCCGTTCTGCTGTGGGTAACCGGCCGGTGCCTGCTGCCCCGCCTGCTGCGGCTGGTAACCGGGCTGACCCGGCTGCGGCGCCTGCGGCTGGTATCCGGGCTGGCCGGGCTGCGGCTGGTACCCGGGCTGGTTCTGCTGGTATCCGGGCTGAGCCGGCTGCTGGTAGCCAGGCTGCTGGCCCTGCTGCTGCGGGTAGCCCTGGGCGCCGGGGACCTGCGCCTCACCGGGCACGCCACCTTGCTGCGGGCTGGTCTGCCCGGGCACCGTCTGGCCGGATGCCTGGCTCTTGCCCTCGTCGTTGTCGCTGATCTCGCTCTTGAGGATGCGGGCCGACCGGCCCAGGCTGCGCGCGGCGTCCGGAAGCTTCTTCCAGCCGAAGAGGATCACCACGATCAGCACCAGGATCAGCAGGTGCCACGGCTCGAGTGCTCCACGAAACATATCCAGCTCTCCCAAATTCGAGGGCCTGCGACATTCAGCCCGTTCGGTCCTATCTTCGCACCGATTCACCACTCTACGTGATCGGTCCACGCCGGTCGGCGGGCTTTGCGCCGAGCGTCGCGTTCGGCGCGTCGTCGGCTGCGCAACGTCTCGTACTCCTCGCGAAGTTCCGCCGGCGAACGCAGCACGGCCAGGTCGTCCACCGAGCGCAATTGGTCCTCGAGTTCGCGTACCCGCGCCTCGATCTCGGTGAGCCGGTCCTGGGCGTCGGCGGCCTCCCGGCCGAGGGCCTTCAGCGGTGGCCACAGCCGCCAGAGGCGCCAGCCGACGTATGCCGTGCCGAGCAGCGCCAGGGCAGCCCACAGCAGCACCCACTGCCACCACTGCATCAGGCGTCGGGTGTCATCAGGCGTCGCGACATCAGGCGTCGTATGACGCCAGCGCGGCCGCGGCCCCGGCGGCGACCTCGTCGCGCAGCTCGGCGGGCTCGAGCACCCGCGCGGCGCCACCGAGCCGCCATACGAGCTGACGAAGCCAGGTCAGGTCGGCGGCTCGGATCGACGCGGTGAGCGTGCCGTCGGCGGCCCGCTCGACCGACTCGACCGGGTAATAGTCGACCACCCAGGCGGCCTCCGGCTGCAGTTGCAACGTCGCGCGCAGGTCGTCCGGGCCGGCGGTGAACAGATCGGTGTCGAGGTCGCGCGGGCGGGCTCCGGTGGGTGGGGTGCCGTCGACGTCGAGCGTCTCGATCGAGGCGACCCGGTCGAGCCGGAACAGCCGCACGTCCTGCGCCCGGTGACACCAGCCCTCGAGATACCAGTTGCCGTCGAGCGACACCACCCGCATCGGGTCCACGTCGCGCTCGGTCGTCTCGTCACGCGACGCGACGACGTAGCTCAGGTGCAGCCGGCGATGGGCCGCCACGGCGGCACGGGCCGTGCTGAGGGTGTCGGACGGCACGGCCGCGGCGAGGGCGACCTTGACCCGGTCGCTGACCTCGCTGGCGTCGCCTGCGGCGTCGACCAGTTTGGCCAGTGCCCGGTCAACGGCGTCGCGTTCGTCCAGCCCGGGCACCGCAGCCAGGGCCCGCAGACCGACGATGAGGGCGGTCGCCTCGTCCAGCCCGAGGCGCAACGGGCGGGCGATCGTGTCGGCATTGCGCAGGAAAACCCGTCCACCGTCCCAGTCGGCCTCGATCAGGTCATCCGGCAGGTGACCGGGAGTGCCGCACACGAAGAGCAACGCCAGGTCGGCCTCGACCTGATCGGTGGAGACCCCGAGCTCGGCGGCGGCGCGAGCGATGTCGATGCCCTGGCGATTGACCAGCCACGGCACCATCGTCAGCAACCGCGCGAGCCGGGCGGTGGCGCTCTCGGGGGCAGCCATCAGGCTGCTCCGTTCCGCTCGATCGACCCGCGCAACCGGCGCAGGACAGCCTCGACCAGCTCCGGCGGCTCGACCGCGCGGGCAGCTGGGCCGAAGCCGGCGATCTCGTCTGCCAGCACTTCGGTGTCGCCGAAATCGACTGTCAGCCGGGTGAATTCACCATCCTCGTCGGTGTGCTGCCGGGCGCGGCGTCGGAGGGTGTTGCCGGCGCCATTGCGCACCAGCACGGTCGCGGTCATCGTCTCGCGACTGTCCGTCCCGTCGATCATCGTCAGTGGGTCGTGGTCGGCGGGCACGTCATACGCGCCGGGCTTGCCGAGACGTTTCACCGCGCCGTCGATGCGGCTGAGCCGGAACACCCGCGGTGCCTGCCGGTCGAGGTCGAATCCGGTGACGTACCAACGGCCGTGCCAGTTGGTGACGGTCCACGGTTGCAGCTGCCGGGTGGTGGCCTCTCCCCCGGCCTTGCGGTAGGTGAACGAGACCGCCTGCCGGCGCAGCGCCGCGTCCTTGACCGGATTGAACGCCGGCTCGCTGGTGCGCACCCGCGGCTCCAGACCGACTAGCGACTCGGTGTCACGCTCGACCTCGGCCGCTTCGAGCTTGCGCAGTGCGGTGGCCGCCGGGCCGGCCAGGCTGGCCTGCTGCCAGGTGCGGCTGGCCAGCCCGAGCACGGCGAGTTCGTCCGGCTCGAACGCGATCTCGGGCAAGGCGTACTCGCGGCGGTCGATGCGGTAGCCGGTCTCGTCGTCGAAGAAGCTGTCAATCGGCTCGATCCGCAACGGAATCCCGAGCTCGCGCAGCTCGTCCTTGTCGCGCTCGAACATCCGGTCGAATGCCTCGTCGGAGGCCGTTTCGCCATACTGCGGGACGGCGTCGCGGATCCGCGCCTTCGACAACGGTTGCCGCGTGTAGAGCAGACAGATCACCAGATTGAGCAGCCGCTCGGTCTTGGCGGCAGGTGACGGCTGGGCCATGCCCCGACGGTATCTCATCCGTGCGGACGCATGTACGACGCGGCCGATCCGACGGGGACGATCCGCGCTCAGTCCACGAGCGGCTGCTGATCCGGCGCGGACAGGCTGAGGATCGCGCCCGCGACGCCGCGGGAGGCGGTGATCCGTCGCTCGAGCCTTTCGAGCTCGGCGGCCACCTCGTGCTCGGCATGGTCGCCGGTCAGATCGACGTCGGCGACCAGGTAGACCTGCCGCGGCCCGACGTACTCCAGTCGCAGGTAGCTCACGCTCGCGACGTCCGGCTCGCTCTGCAGGGCACGCAACGCGGCCGCCCGGACCTGCGGGCTGACCTGCTCGCCGACCAGGAAGCCGACGTTGCGCTGGATCAGGATCACCGCGACCACCCCCAGCACCAGCCCCACCAGGATCGAGCCGATCGAGTCCGGCGTCGACGAACCGGTGAGTTGATGCAGACCGAGGGCGCCGCCGGCGATCACCAGGCCGGTCAGCGCGGCGGCGTCCTCGGCGAACACCGCGCGCAGCGTCGGGTCTGAGGTGGCGAGCACGTGTTCCAGCAATTCCCGGTCGTATGCCGAGGCCTCCGCCCGCGCCTGCCGGACCGATTGCAGGAACGAGATGCCCTCCAGCACGAACGAGATCGCCAGCACGATGTAGCCGATCAGGAAGTCACTGGCCGGCTCGGGGTGAATCAGCTCCTGGATGCCGTGCCAGATCGAGACCGCGGCGCCGGCGACGAACAGGCCGAGCGCGGCGAAGAGCGACCACACATAGGCGGCCCGCCCGTAGCCGAGCGGGTGCGCCTTGTCCGGCGGCCGACGGGACCGCTTGTCGGCGATGAAGAGGAAGACCTCGTTGCCGGCGTCCGCCCACGAGTGCGCGGCCTCGGCCACCAGTGACGCCGACGCCGTGATGACCGCGGCCACCGACTTCGCGATCGCCACGAGCACGTTGGCGCCCAGGGCGATCAGCACGGTGAGGGTGCTCTCCCCGCCGCCCGCGGTCTGTTTGATGCCGACGTCGAACTCGTCGGTGGCGTGCCGGTCGTCCATAGGGAATGACGCTATCCGAGTGCTCGGCCGCGAACGCGCGAACGCCGCCCCGACTCGCGACGACAGTCGCAGAGTCGAGGCGGCGCCTCGCAGGTTGTGGTGCCTGGCGTCAGCGGATGCCGAACGCACTCCCGGCGCCCGGCTTGTTCGCGTTGACGAGGTCGACCACGAAAATAAGCGTCTCGTTCGGACCGATCGCGCCGCCGGCACCGCTCTCGCCATACGCCAGGTCGGAGGGGATGATCAGCTTGCGGCGGCCGCCGACCTTCATCCCGACGATGCCCTTGTCCCAGCCCGGGATGACCTGGCCGACGCCGACCTGGAAGTCCAGCGGCGCGCCGCGGTTCCAGGACGCGTCGAACTCCTCGCCCGTGGAGTGCGCGACACCGACGTAATGCGCGGAGATCTGGTCACCGGCCTCGGCCTGGCGGCCGTCGCCCTCCCAGATGTCCTCGATGACGAGCTCGGTGGGGGCCTCGTCCCCGGGGAAGTCGATCTCGGGTTTGGTGGTGTTGGGATCGAACGGCATTGGGATACCTCGGTTTTCGCTCGCAGGGACGATGTATGTCGTAACGGGTGGCGTCAGATCGCGGCCACGATGTCGACCGCGAAGACGATCGTGTCGGTGCCCTTGATGCTGCCATCCTGGCTGCCTGCGGAGCCATAGCCCTCGGCGGGCGGCACGACGATCAGGACACGGTCACCGACCTTCTTGCCGACCAGCGTCTTGTCCCAACCCGGGATGACCTTGCCGACCCCGATCGGGAACCCGGTCGGCTGGCCGCCGCGGGTGCCGGTCGAGTCGAAGACCTTGCCGGCCTTGCCCTTGGTCCAGACCACGCCGGTGTAGAGCGCGTAGACCGTCTGGCCCTTCTTCACCTCGGCGCCGTCACCGTTGATCAGGTTGGCCGATTCCAGCTTCTTGGGCGCGTCGGCGTTCGGCATCGTGATCGTGGCCGGTTTGGCGGCGCCGTCCCACTTCACCGTCGGCATGCCGGACTTCGGCGCCACTGCCTTGCCGGTCGCCTCCTTGAGCGGCGTCACGGCCGAGTTGATCTTCATGTAGAAGACCAGGGTGTCGCCGGCGCCGACTCCGAGCTGCGGGTTGCCCTGGTCACCGAACGCGTCCTTCGGCGGTATGGCGACGGTCTCGGTCGTGCCGACCTTCTTGCCCTTGATGGCGGACACCAGACCCGGGAACTGCGCGGGGTCCTTCAGCGCCAGGGTCACCGGCTGGTCGCTGAAGGTGTTGGCGAGCGCCTTGCCCGTCTTGCCGTCCATGACCGTGTAGTCGACCGACGCGATCTGGTCGTCCTTCACGGCGGGGCCGGTGCCCTCCTTCAGCACGTTCACGGTGGTCTTGTTGACCTGGAACGGCTTCTTGGACAGCGACACGGCCGGCTTCTTCGGGTCCTTGGTGTCGACCTTGATCGCGCTCATCGGCGTGACGTCCTTGTCCGCCACGGTGGCCGGCGGCTTCGAGGCCGACGCCGAGCCCGAGCCTGAGCCCGATGCGGAGGCCGCCGGGGTCGACGCCGAGTTGCCCGCCTTGCCCGTCGAACTGCTGCTGCCGCATCCGGCGAGAACGAGCACGGGCAGGGTGCCTGCGGCGAGCAGGCGGAGGGGAATACGGCGCACGTCGAAAAACCTCTTAGCGGTCGCTGTGGGAGAAACTTGCGGCGCCACCATAACCATCCGCGCTGTGCGCGTGGTGTGCCCGTCCTGATGGACGGCGCTTTTGTATGGCGGGCACCGTCATACAAAAGCTGCGCGTGGCCGGTCGGTTCGCCGGTGCGGTCACATCCCGTCGATGAGCCGCTGCACCCGCGGGTCGGAGGCGCTGAACGGGTCCTTCACCAGCACCGTGCGCTGCGCCTGGTCGTTGAGCTTCAGGTGCACCCAGTCGACGGTGAAGTCGCGTCGCTTGGCCTGGGCGGCACGGATGAAGTCGCCGCGCAGCTTGGCCCGGGTGGTCTGCGGCGGGAACGTCTTGCCCTCGAAGACCTCGACGTCCGAACTGACCCGGGCCGCCTGCCCGCGCCGCTGCAGCAGGTAGAACAGTCCCCGCCGGCGGTTGATGTCGTGGTAGGTCAGGTCGAGCTGCAGCATCCGCGGATCGTCCAGGGCCAGATCGTGTTTGGCGGCGTACTGGTCGAGCAGCTTGTGCTTGATCACCCAGTCGATCTCGGTGTCGACCAGGCCCAAATTGCCGGTCTCGACAGCGGTGAGAGTGCGACCCCACAGGTCCATGATGCGCTTGGTGAGGTCGTCGGTCAGGCCGCGCTCGTCGACGTACTGCTGTGCCTTCTCGAAGTATTCGGCCTGGATCTGCAGCGCGGACAGTTCGCGACCGTTGGCGAGCTTGACCGGGGCACGGCCGGCGATGTCATGGCTGATTTCGCGGATCGCGCGAATCGGGTTCTCGAGGCTGAGGTCTCGCATCACCACTCCGTCCTCGATCATCCGCAGCACCAGGTGCGCCGAGCCGAGTTTGAGCAGGGTGGTGGTCTCGCTCATGTTGCTGTCGCCGACGATCACGTGCAGCCGCCGGTAGCGCTCGGCGTCGGCGTGCGGCTCGTCGCGGGTGTTGATGATCGGGCGGGATCTGGTGGTCGCGCTGCTTACGCCTTCCCAGATGTGGTCGGCTCGTTGGCTCACGCAGTAGGTCGGCTTGTGCCCGAGCAGCGCAATCTTGCCGGCGCCGCAGGTGATCTGCCGGCTCACCAGGAAGGGGATGAGGATGTCGCTGACCTTCTGGAACTCGCCCGCGCGTCCGATCAGGTAGTTCTCGTGGCAGCCGTAGGAGTTGCCGGCCGAGTCGGTGTTGTTCTTGAAGACGTAGATCTTGCCCTCGACGCCCTCCTCGGCGAGCCGGCCTTGCGCCTCCTCGACGAGACCTTCGATGATGCGTTCGCCCGCCTTGTCGTGGATGACTGCCTCGCGCACGTCGTCGCACTCGGGTGTGGCGTACTCGGGGTGGCTACCGACATCGAGGTAGAGCCGGGAACCGTTGCCCAGGAACACATTCGACGACCGGCCCCACGAGACGACCTTGCGGAAGAGGTAGCGGGCGACCTCGTCGGGGGTGAGCCGGCGCTGACCGTCGAAGGTGCAGGTCACGCCGTATTCGTTCTCGATGCCGAAAATGCGCCGCTCCATGTACCGACCCTAATCCTCGGCCGCCCGCGCGTCAGCGGATGTCTCACGGGTGTCCCGCCATACAGTGCCGACGCGGTGGGCTCGTGCCGCGCCGCCGGTCAGCGCGGCGAGCAACGCGTCGGCCGCGGCCGGCTCGGCGACCGCAAGGTGCAGGGTCACTCCGGAGCCGGTGTAGTCGGTATCGAGCACCTCGATGCCGCGCGTTCGCAGCTCAGCCTCGACCTTGCCGGCCTGCGCGTGCGACAGGGGCACGTCGAGCAGCGTCCGCTGCCGTCGTATGACGGGAGTCACCCCCTCGATCGCGGCCTCCACCGCTCCGGCATACGCCCGGGCCAGGCCGCCCGTGCCGAGCAGCGTGCCACCGAACCAACGGGTCACCACGGCCACCACGTCGGTCAGCCCGGCGCCGCCGCGCAGCGCGGCCAACATGGGCGCGCCCGCGGTGCCGGAGGGCTCGCCGTCGTCATTGCTGCGTTGCACCCGCGCGTCCGGCCCGAGCACGAATGCTGAACAGTGATGCCGCGCCTCGGGGTATGCCGCTCGCTGGCCGGCGATCACCGCCCGCGCCGCGTCCTCGGTCTCCACTCGGGCCAGCACGGCGAGGAAGCGCGAGCGGCTCACCTCGAGCTCGCCGCGGCAATCGCGGGCAATGGTGCGGTAGTTCGGCTGTTCGGTCATCTTCTGGAGTTGGTTGGTTGCGCGCCGTCCCGTCGGCCTGGGTCGGTGCTGACGGTGCTCACGGTGCTGCTGGTTGGTGCTAGTCGCTGGCGGTGCTGCTGGTCGCTGACTGTGCTGGCGGTGCTGCTGGTTGGTGCTGGTCGCTGGCGGTGCTGGCGGCCCTGCTGGTCGCTGGCCCCGACCCGCACCCGTCGGCGTCGGCGCATGGTCGCACCGGGTCGTTTTCGCCGAACGCCGGGGGTTTGGTTACTGTATCCACACTCATGATCGAACTGCTGCTGCTGTTCATTGCCCTCCTCATGGTGCTCGGCTGCGGCATTTTTGTTGCCGCCGAGTTCTCGTTCATCACCGTCGATCGGCTGGCCGTCGAGCGCGCCGCCTCCGCGGGTGACCGCACCGCGGACGGCCTGCTGCACGGGCTGCGGTCGCTGTCGACCCAGCTGTCCGGTGCACAACTCGGCATCACCATCACCAACCTGGCGATCGGCTTTCTCGCCGAACCGGCGATTGCGAAGCTGTTGCACGGTCCACTTGAGTCCACCGGCGTCCCGTCCGGGACGGTGCCCGCGATCGCGGTCATCGTGGCCATGGTGCTCAGCACGGCCGGCACCATGGTGATCGGCGAGTTGGTGCCGAAGAACCTCGCAATCGCGTTGCCCATGCGCACCGCGCGCAGCGTGCAGGGCTTCATGCGTGGCTTCACTGCCGTCACCCGGCCGGCGATCGCGGTGCTCAACGGCGCGGCGAACGCGGCGCTGCGCCGGATGGGCATCGAGCCGACCGAGGAACTCGCGTCCGCGCGCAGCCCGCAGGAACTCTCCTTCCTGGTCGAGCATTCGGCCCAGGCCGGTGTGCTGCCGGCCGACACCGCGCGGCTGCTGCGGCGCAGCCTGGAGTTCGGCGAACGACGCGCGAGCGACGTCATGACCCCGCGCAGCACGGTCCACTTCGTCGGCCCGGACGACTCGCTCGCCGATGTGGTGCGCCTGGTGCGCGCTACCGGTCACTCTCGCTTCCCGGTGCTCGACGCCGGCACCGATGAGGTTGTGGGCGTGATCGCGACCGGCGGGCTGTTGCGCGTTCCGGCGCCGAAACGCGCTGGTACGTCGGTGCGTTCGGCCATGCGCACACCCCTGCTCGTGCCGGCGTCGGTCGATCTCGACTCGCTCCTCGGCCAGTTGCGCGACGGCGGGCAGCAACTCGCCGTGGTGATCGACGAGTACGGCGGCGTCGACGGTGTTGTGACCCTGGAGGACCTGGTCGAGGAACTCGTCGGCGCGGTCGACGACGAGCACGACACGCACTCCACCCCGGTGCGCGAGGTGGTCCCGGGCACGTGGGAGCTGTCCGGTTTGCTGCGTCCCGACGAAATCCGCGATGCGATCGGTGTCGAGCTCCCGGAGGATGAGGAGTACGAGACTCTCGGCGGGCTGATCGTCGACCGACTCGGGCGGCTGGCGCGCGACGGTGACGTGGTGCGACTGCAGCTGTATGACGATGACGCTGCGCCATACGAGGTGGAGCTGCGGGTGCTGGCGATGGACGACCTGCGCGTGGACGCGGTGCGGGTGAGCGTGCACCGCGACGCCCACGAACGTCCCGGCGGAAGATCAGCCGGCGACGAAGCGCCCGGCGGAAGATCAGTCGGCGATGAGCCCGCCGGCGACCGGCCCGACACTCACGACCAACCCGACCCTCACGACGAACTCGACACTCACGGCCAATCTCACCCCGAGGGCGGTGAGCGACGTGGGTAACTGGATCGCGCTCGGCTTCGCGGTGGTGCTGTTGCTACTCAACGCGTTCTTCGTGGGCGCGGAGTTCGCGCTGATCTCTGCACGGCGCTCGGCGGTCGAGCCCAAGGCGCGTGAGGGTTCGCGTGCTGCCCGGATCACCGTCTCCGCGATGGAGCAGGTGTCGTTGATGATGGCGACCGCGCAACTCGGGATCACCCTGGCGTCACTGGGACTCGGTGCACTCGGCGAACCCGCGGTCGCCCACCTGATGGAGCCGGTTTTCCAGCTGCTCGGCATCCCCGAATCGGTCAGCACGATCGTCGCGTTCGTGATCGCCCTCGCGATCGTGGTCTTCCTGCATGTGGTGCTCGGCGAGATGATCCCCAAGAACATCGCGCTCGCCGGGCCCGACCGGGCAGCGCTCTGGCTCACTCCCCCGCTGGTGTTGATCAGCAAGTTGCTCTGGCCGTTCGTGGTCTCGCTCAACGCGTTGGCCAACCTCGTCCTGCGGATCCTGCGGGTGGAGCCCAAGGACGAGGTGAGCAGCACCTTCAATCGCGATCAGGTCGGCGAGCTCGTCGCCGAATCACGGCGTGAGGGTCTGCTCGACGACGCCGAACAGGCTTTGCTTGCAGGCGCACTCGGTTTCGAGGAGCAGACGGTCGCGGACGCGATGGTGCCCATGCACCGGGTCGTCACGGTGCCGGTTTCGGTGTCGCGCAGTCAGGTCGAGGCCGTCGCCGCCAAGGCGGGCTACTCCCGGCTGCCGGTGGTGCCCGACAACGGCGGTATGCCGGTCGGCTACCTGCACCTGAAGGACCTGCTGATCCTGGACGGCGAAGACATCTCGGAGGTCGTGCCGGCCCGCCTGCTACGTCCACTGCCCAAGCTGGCCCATTCCGGGGATCTGGGCGCGGCAATGGAAATGATGCAGCAGCACCAGGTGCATCTCGCGTTGGTGACCGACGGCGCCGAACCGGTCGGACTGCTCGCTCTCGAGGATGTGTTGTCACGGCTCATCGGGCGAGTGCGCGGTTAGCGGCTTTAGCGGCGCACGGCCACGCTCGCCGGAAGGCCAACGTCTTCATCCTGACAACTTAAGGAAAAGTCCTACATTTGCGTATGGCGGGGTCGCGCAGCGGCTGCCCACATGGTCCTGGTCAGGCTGCACGTTGGCGGCCTCGATGTCCTCAGCATCCACGTTGGCGGCCGCGATGTCCTCAGGCTCCAGGCGGGTCGGGGTCATCCTCGATGTCGTCGTTTCGTCGAGCCACCCGTTCGCTGTTTCGTCGCACGATCCGCTCGACCGGGCCGATGTCCGTTGCGCGCCGCGGGTCGAATCGGACCCACGCGAGGTGCAGCGGGTCGTTCGTCGGCCCGGCATACGGCGCAAAGTCTCTCGCGGCCGGGGTGGTCGCGGCCGGATCTGGCTCGGTCGGTGTTGGCTCGGGCGGGTCTGGCGAGCAGCCGGTGGGCGACGGCCCGCGAGGGTTCGGGCGGGTCGGGCCGATGGCCGCGCCACCGCGCTCGGTGAAGATGACACCGTCGCGGCGGCTCGGGTCGCCGACGATCGTGAACGCGCCACGGTGGTGCTCATGATGGTGAAACCGACAGAGCATGATGAGCCGGTTGTCGTCGGTCGCGCCGCCGTTGATCCAGTGGTCGAGGTGGTGACACTCGAGGTTGTGCAACGCGAGGCACCCAGGGAATCGGCAACCGCGGTCGCGATCTTCGAGGATGCGGCGAGTCCGCGCGGGAACGATGCGCTGAGATCGCCCAACGTTCACCGGGCGGCCCTCGGTCTCCCAGATCGGCTGCACCGACCCGTCGCAGATCATCCGATCACGCAGGCTGGGCGGTATCGCCGCCCCCTTCTGCAGCCATGCGTTGCCGGCGGTGTCGAGGTGGAGATAGACCCGATAACGATCGGCGCGGGAGCCACCGACCGGTGCCCCGGTGTCGAGTGACCGCTCGGCCAGCACGGCCATCGCCTCGCCGAGCGTTGATCTGTTCGGCGGCGGGCTGGCCGGCGAATGCGGCGAAGTGGCCTTCCCATCCGGCGCGTCGGCGGACCTCGACTGGTTTCGGCGCAGCGCGAACAACGCATCCTTGGCCTCGAGCAGAGCCTGCTCCACGAGGGCCCCGATGTCGGCCGGTGCCTCGTAGGTCAGCTTGAATCGGCCGGCCGCGTAGCGCATGTGGAGTTGCGCCGCCGCGGTCGCCGGGTCGAACAGGTCGGGTGCCCGCTGCTCTGCGGCATCGACGGACTGCTGCTGCGTCTCGACGTCGTCGACAGCTCCGTCCGGCAGGTATGCCGTTGCCCCGGATCCGTCGTCGTCGGCGACGGTGTCGGCGTTGAACTCATATCGAGTCAGGCTGCGCCGCAACTGGGTCACTGTGGCGTAGGACGCGAACTCGGCGACATCCTCGTCATACGCAGCAGGGGTGTACTTTGCGACGACGGCGGCTTGGCCCAGGGTGAGCCTGCCGTTGTCGAGCAGCGTTGACATCCGGGGCAATTCGTCCGCGCGTCGGGCGATCCGGACGATGTCGTGCGCGCTCGACCAGGCGACGCCGGCGAATGCGGTCAGCCAGTGCTCTGGTGACTTCAGCCCGGCACCGGCCCACAGCTCGTCAGCCAGCACCCGACGCATCAGGTCGACGAGTCGGCTGTGGCCGTTGTTGATCTGACCGCAGATCTCGCCGAGCTCGTCACGAGCGAGTTGTAGCGGGTTGGCCGGTTGCGCAGTGTCGTCACCGGGAGCCAGCAGGTCGGACGGGTCGTCAGAACCGACGGAGGAACCGGTCGGATGAGGCGAATTTGCCACAGTGTCAGTGTATTTCGCACTATCACTCGGCTGCGGAGTCGGACTTCCGCGCATTCGTCCTGCGGTCATGCGAGCAGTCAAACACCGACCACCGACAGCCCGTTCGGACGCCGACGATCGCTGTCCCTGACCCCGCTACCCTGACCAGATGGGCGTCCTACAGTTCGACCATCTGGTGCTCCGCGTCGCGGATGTCGAGCGTGCACTCGACTTCTACACCCACGGGCTCGGCCTCCCGGCGGAGCGGGTCGAGCAGTGGCGGGCCGGCCGACTGCCGTTCCCGTCGGTGCGCGTCACCGACGAGACGATCATCGACCTGGTCGCGGGCCAGCCGTCGGCGGCGCTCGACCACTTCTGCCTCGTCGTCGAACCTGGGGATGCTGAGGCGCTACTGGCCAACCCGTGGCTGCAGTTCACCGACCGCACGCCGGCCGAGCGGTCGGGGGCACGCGGCACGGGAATGTCGCTCTACACCACGGACCCGGACGGCAACACCATCGAATTACGTTGGTATCCCGGAAGCTAACTGCTCAGCGCAGCCCCCCAGGGCCGTCGCCCGGCGGTTGACGCAAAGCCCAACCAGGTATGCCGGTTGCCCGCCCGGCACCAGCCGACCTTGGGGGCGTCACGGCGTTCTTTGCCGTCCCGGCCTGTGCCGTTGCTGATCCAGATGGCCGGTGTGCGCGAGTCCAGCCGCCCGGACGGCTTCGTCAGGCGGCTGCCGATCGTCATGAAGCACCTGTTTCGCTCCAGCACCTCTGGTGACTGGGCGGGTAATCAGGGGGTGGGCAGATCGGGCGGCGAGGGTCAGTCGGGCGGCAATCGAACCGAGTAGTGCGCACTGGGCTGTTCGGGTCCGCCACAGTCGGCCGCCGGGGCATGTTCGCAACGCCTCTGGTGGCGCAGGTGTTCCCTGCCCAGAGCAGCGCCGTGTTGCGCCGACGGTTGGGAGGTGTTGCGGTGGTCAGCATGCGGCTCCTGGTGCTCGGTGGAACAGCTTGGCTTGGTGGCGAGGTAGTACGGGCCGCCCTCGTGCGCGGCGACGAGGTGGCCTGCCTCGCTCGTGGCACCTCGGACGTGCCTGTGGGCGCCCTCCTTGTGCGCGCGGATCGCGATGATCCACAGTGCTATTCGGCGCTGGAGGGCCACTTCGACGCGGCGATCGATCTCACCCGGGACCCGACTCATGCACGCGGTGCGGTGAGCGCCCTGCGTGACCGGGTGCCGCACTGGGTGTTCGTCTCCACCTGTTCGGTGTATGCCGACGATGCCACTCCCGGACAGGATGAGTCGGGGCCGTTGCTGCCGGCGTTGACCGGCGCCTACACGATGGAGCGGTATGGCGAGGCCAAGGTCGCGTGCGAGGAGGCGGTGCTTTCGTCATACGGGATCGAGCACGCGATGATCGCGCGCGCTGGGTTGATCACCGGGCCCGGTGACCACAGCGATCGCACGGGGTATTGGCCGCTGCGGTTCGCGCACCCGGCGAGCGACGACGGAGCCGTGCTGGTGCCGGACGCTCCCGACGCGGCCGTGCAACTGATCGATGTGCGCGATCTCGCAACGTGGCTCGTCGACGGCGCGGCGCACCGGACCTCGGGCGTCTTCAACGCCATGGCGCAGCACGTGCCGCTGCCTGAATACCTCGACACCGCACGGCAGGTCGCGGGTCACACGGGCAGGGTGGTGCCGGTCGACCAAGAGTGGATCGCTGCGCGGGACATCGCGCCGTGGAGCGGTCCGCGCAGCTTTCCGATCTGGCTGCCGCAACCCGACTTCGCCGGGTTCTCCACACGCAGGGTCGACGCCGCACTCGGCGCGGGGTTGCGGCCGCGACTGCTCGCCGAGTCGATCCGCGACACCCTCAAGTGGGAGCTGCGGGGCGGTCCCGGCCGGCAGCGGCGGGCGGGACTGTCCCCCGGCGACGAGCGTGAGTTGCTGGCGGAGTTTGGCGACCGGCGCGGAACTCGCCGATAAGGTAACCGACGCGCCGCGAAGCGGGTCCGTGCCGGCGCGTCACGCACCTTGTCGGTGAGTTTTGCGTATGCCGGGTCAGGCCAGCGACGACCCCGACGCGCCGCGAAGCGGGTCCGTACCGGCGAGTCACGCACCTTGTCGGTGAGTTTTGCGTATGCCGGGTCAGGCCAGCGACGACACCCACGCGCGGTGCAGCGCGGCGTACCGGCCATCGTCCGAGGCGATGAGGTCGGCCGGGGCGCCGTCCTCGAGCACCTGACCGTGCTCCAGCACCAGCACTCGATCGGCGACCTCGACGGTCGACAGTCGATGCGCGATGATCAGCGCGGTGCGGTCGGCGAGCACGGTCTCCAGGGCGCGCTGCACCAGGCGTTCGCTCGGGATGTCGAGCGACGAGGTCGCCTCGTCGAGGATCAGGACCGCGGGGTCGGCGAGGAAAGCCCTTGCGAATGCGACCAATTGACGCTGTCCTGCCGACAGACGTCCGCCGCGCTTCTCCACCGAGGTGTCGTAGCCATCCGGCAACTCCTCGATGAAGTGGTGCGCGCCAACCGCCTCAGCGGCCGCCCGCACCTCGGCGTCCGACGCGGTCGGCTTGCCGAAGCGGATGTTGTCGGCGACGCTGCCCTCGAACATGAAGTTCTCCTGGGTCACCATCACCACGTGCCGTCGCAGCTGGGGTTGGTCGACGTCGCGCAGGTCGGTGCCGTCCAGAGTGATGCTGCCGGAGGTCGGGTCGTAGAACCGGGCCATCAGCTTGGCGATCGTCGTCTTGCCGGCCCCGGTGGTGCCCACGAGTGCGACCGTCTGCCCGGCCGGGATCTCGAGGTCGAGGCCGGGCAGCACCGGCCGGTCCTCGACGTAGCCGAACCGGACATTGTCGAATCGCACTGCGCCCTGGACGTTCTCCAGCTGTTTGGGAGTGGCCGGGTCGGCGATGCCAGGCCCCGTCGCGAGCACCCCGGCCAGCTTCTCCAGCGCGGACGTCGCCGATTGAAACGTGTTGAAGAACTGGGTGATGTCCTGCATCGGCTCGAAGAACATCCGCAGGTAGAGCAGGAACGCGGCCAGCACGCCAACCGTCATGTGCCCGTGCAGGACGCGCCATCCGCCATACAGCAGGACGACGCCGGTCATGATGTTGCCGACCAGCTTCACCGCGGGCATGAAGATCGCGATCAGCCGGAAGGTCCGCTCGTTGATCGCCCGGTAGCGCTCGGCGACCTCCTCGAAGATCTCCTGGTTGCGCGGCTCGCGCCGGTAGGCCTGCACCGCCTTGATCCCGGTCATCGTCTCGACGAACTGCACTATCACGAGGGCAGCGCTCTCGCGTACCTCGCGATAGGTCTTGCTCGACTCGTTGCGGAACCAGATCGACAGCGCGACCAGCACCGGGAAGCTGATCAGGCAGATCAGCCCGAGCTCGATGTCGAGTGTTACCAACAGGATTGACGTGCCGAGCAGGGTCAGCACGGCGGTGATCAGGCTGTCGAAGCCGTTCTCCAGCATCTCCTGGATCGCTTCGACGTCATTGGTCGAGCGACTCACCACGCGCCCGGACGTGTACTTGTCGTGGAAGCTGACGTCGAGCCGCTGGAAGTGCCGGAACACCCGGCGCCGCAGCTCGAGCAGCGCGAGCTGGCCGATGCGGCCGGACTGCCGCAGGAAGAACCACCGGCTGATCGCCTGCACCGCGACGATGACGCAGAGCGCGCCGACGACGACCAGCAGGTCGTGGGCGTTGCCGTCGCGGGTGAGCGGCGGCACGCCGTGGTCGATGCCGACCTGCACCAGCCGGGGCACCGACAGCCGCGCGATGTTCTCGATGACGACCGCGACCAGCAGCACCCCCACCATCTTCTTGTATGGCGCAAGCAGCGATCCGAGCAGCGCACGCGCCTCCCGGCGCAGTGGTCGTTGCTCGTCGATCGGCAGGTCGTCCTTGCCGTCGGACATGACGCCGCGCCAGCGTTGCTCGGGGCGTGCCGAAGCCGGGGACGTTGTTGGTGAATCCGCTTGGCTTGCCTGGGTGTCCGTGCTCATCGGCGCACCTCCCGCCCGGTCTCGCTGCTCTCGCCGGCTCCGCAGTCGCGGCAGGCCTCCTCGGCTCCGGACGCCACCTCGTGCCCGCACCGCAACTCGGCGCGGGCGTCGTCGGTGTCCCAGACCGGGTCGGGTGACGCACCGTCGTCGAGTTCGTCGTCGGCGGCGAGCAGGTAGCGGTAGTGCGGCACGGTCGCCAGCAACTGGCCGTGCGTGCCGACGTGGGTGATGGTGCCGTGCTCGAGCAGCGCGACCCGGTCGGCGAGCAGCACGGTGGACGCGCGATGCGCCACGACCAGACCGGTGACGTCGTGCAGCACCCGCCCGAGCGCCTCTTCGACCAGCGCCTCGGTGTGCACGTCGAGCGCGGACAGGGTGTCGTCGAGCACCAGGATCTTCGGCCGCGCCAGCACCGCGCGCGCGAGCGACAGCCGCTGCCGCTGCCCGCCGGACAGGCTCATCCCCTGCTCACCGATGCGGGTGTCCAAACCGAACGGCAGCTCGTGCACGAACTGTGCCTGCGCGACCTCGATCGCCTCGGCGATCTCCTCGTCGCTCGCGTCGGGCCGGCCGAGGGTGAGGTTCTCCCGCACCGAGAGCGAGAAGAGTGTCGGGTCCTCGAACGCGGTCGCGACCGTGCTGCGCAGCGCCGGCAGGCTGAGCTCCCGGATGTCCGTGCCGTCGATGCGGATGCTGCCCTCGGTGACGTCATACAGGCGTGGGATGAGCGAGGTGAGCACCGATTTGCCGGAGCCGGTGGCACCGACCAGGGCGATGGTCTCCCCCGGCGCCACCTCCAGGTCAACGTGCCGCAACGCCCAGCCGGCGTCGTCCGGATCGGTGTGTTCGTCGTCGCCGCCCGGGAAGTGGAAGCCCACGTCGGACAGTTGCAGCCGGCCGCCGGTGCGCGGCTGCCCGAGCGGACCGTCGCCGATGTCGATCGGGGCGTCGAAGATCTCGGCCACCCGGTCGGCGGCAGTCATCGACTCCTGGGTCATCGACAACAGGAAGCCCAGCGAGGCGATCGGCCAGACCAGCGACAGCATCATCGTGATGAAGGCGACCAGCGTGCCGAGGGTGATGCGCCCGGAGCCGACCGCCGCGGCGCCCAGGCCGAGCACGATGATCAGTGTGAGATTGGGGATGACCTCCAGCAGCGTCCAGAATCGCGCCTGCAGCCGGACCTTGCGGACCTGGATGTCGAACAGCTCGCTGACCTGGCCGTCGAACCGGTCGTAGACGTAGTCCTCCCGGCCGAACGACTTGATGACGCGCAGGCCGAGCGCGGACTCCTCCACCCCGGTCGCGACGACGCCCGCCTGGTCCTGCGCCTGGCGGGCCAGCACGGTGAACTGCCGCTGGTTGTGCAGCACGGTCGCGGTGATCGGTGCGATCGACAACAGCACGACCACCCCGAGCGGCCAGTACATCGCGAGCAGGATGCCGGTGATGACCACGATCTGGGTGACGTTGAGCAGGAGGAAGACCAGCCCGAAGCTCAGGAATCGGCGGACGGTGCTGAGATCGTTCATGATGCGCGACAGCAACTGGCCGGACTGCCACTGGTTGTGGAAGGACATCGGCAGGATCTGCAGCCGCGCGTAGAGGTCCTTGCGGATGTCGCGTTCGACGCCCATCGTGGCGCGCGTGACCAGCCAGCGCCGGATGAACCAGAGAACCGCCTCGAGGACGCCGACCCCGAGTGCCGCCGTGCCGAGCACCCACAGGCCGCGCTGATCGTGGTGCTCCACCGGGCCGTCGATGACTGCCTTGGTCATCAGCGGTATGGCGATGGTCGCGCCAAGGCTGACGAACGCGATGACCACCATCGTGATCCACCGGGCCTGATAGGGCCGCAAGTAGGGCAACAAGCGGAGCAGATCGGTGTGCCGCCGCCTGCGGGTCGGGATGGGCGCTATCGCCGGTTCGGATCGCAGGCGGGGTGGTGCGGTCATCGTGGTGCGGGTCCCCCTCGGCGTGGTGGTGGAGCGAGCTACTCGGCCACGGCCCAGCCTGCGACTTCAAGGGCGCTTGAAGTCAAGACGGGTTGCCCTGCACCGAGAAGCTCTGCTGCCTATGGATCATGCCAGAGCGCACTGACAGCCCTCAGGTGCTTTTCCGCCGCCGCGATCAGACCTGCTGCTCGTCCTCGGGCCGGTGGGTGTCATGCACGCCGCGGGTGGTCTTGTCGTCACCCGGTGGCACGTCGCTGGTGGGGTCGTCCGGGCTGAGCAACGCGGTGAGCAGGTCGCCGCTGATCCGCCGGAAGGTGCGGCGTTCGCGGGCGCGGTCGAGCACCGCGACCTCGAGCTGGTCGGCAGCGAGCTCGCGCTGTTCACCGTCGGCGCCCTGTCCCAGCGCGCTGACGGCCAGTCGAAGCGCCGCGCCGAGGTCCAGCCCGTCGGACCAGTGCTCGCCCAGGTCGGAGTTGATCTGCTCGGCGGCGCCGCCCATCGCCACGAAGCCGCGCTCGTCGGCGACCGAGCCGTCATAGGTCAGCCGGTAGATCTGATCCTCGGCCTGGGTCGCGCCCACCTGGGCGACGACGATCTCGACCTCGTAGGGCTTGGACTCCTGGGTGAAGACCGTGCCGAGGGTCTGCGCGTAGGCGTTGGCCAGGCCCCGCGCGGTGACGTCGGAGCGGTCGTAGGAGTAGCCGCGGAAGTCGGCGTAGCGAATGCCGGCGACCCGGAGGTTCTCGAACTCGTTGTACTTGCCGACCGCGGCGAAGCCGATGCGGTCGTAGATCTCAGAGATCTTGTGCAGCGCCCGGCTCGGGTTCTCCGCGACGAAGGCGATGCCGCCGTCGTAGGTCAGCACCACCACCGAACGCCCGCGGGCGATGCCCTTGCGCGCGAAGTCCGCCCGGTCCTTCATCAACTGCTCGGGCGAGACGTAGAACGGCATGCTCATCGGGGCAGGTCACCTCCTCGCGGCTCCTGGCGGCCGGCGACGACCCGGGCGACCACTTCTTCGAGTGTGTCGGAGGCGACGAAGCGCACGCCGTCGGTGTCGATCACCGCGACCGTCGGCCAGATCCGCCGACCGAGGTCCGGTCCGCCGGTGGCGGAGTCGTCGTCGGCGGCGTCATACAGCGCCTCGACGGTGACCCGCACCGCGGCGTCCTGGTCGAGATCGCGGCGCCACAGCTTCTTCAGCGAGCCGCGGGCGAAGAGCGAGCCGGACCCGACCGAGTGGTAGTCGTGCTCCTCGTAGGGGCCACCGGTGACGTCGTAGGAGAAGATCCGACCGCGGCCGGTGTCAATGTCGAAGCCGGCGAAGAGCGGCACGACCGACAGCCCCTGCATCGCCATGCCGAGGTTGCCGCGGATCATCGTGGCGAGCCGGTTGGCCTTGCCGACGAGCGAGAGGCGGGTGCCCTCGATCTTCTCGTAGTGCTCCAACTCGACCTGGAACAGCCGGACCATCTCGATCGCCAGGCTGGACGAGCCGGCGATGCCGACGGCGGAGTAGTCGTCGGTCGCGAAGACCTTCTGCATCTCGTGGTTGGCGATCAGGTTGCCCATCGTGGCGCGTCGGTCACCGGCGATCAGCACGCCGCCGTCGTAGGCCAGCGCGACGATCGTGGTGCCGTGCGGCACGTCGACCGGGCCGCCCGGCACGCTGCGAGAGCCGGGCACCAGGGTCGGCGCGTGGTCACCGAGGAAGTCGGTGAACGACGAGGACCCCGGCCGGCTGTATGGCGAGGGCAGCCGGGTGTCGTCGGCCTTGCTCACTGGCCGCCCTTCTGGACGAAGCCGCGCACGAACTCCTCGGAGTTGGACTCCAGCACGCCGTCGATCTCGTCGAGCACGCTGTCGATGTCGCTGTCGAGCTCCTGCTTGGCGGGCGCGGTGGCCGGTGCCGGCTCGGGTGCGTCGTCGGCCGGGTCGGCGTCACGGCGTTGCGGACTCTTGTGTTCCTGAGTGGCCATGCTCTCGTCCTCTCGTGCGGAGACTTCAACCCTAATCGTCGGTCCCGACGGATGCGACGGGTGTCTCGCGGCGCGTCGCCCAGCAGCGGTCAGGCGCCTGCTGGGGTGTCCTGGGCGAGCAACCGCAGCAACTCGTCTGCTGTGTCGGCCTGCTCGAGCAGTCCGCCGACATGGGACTTGGTCCCGCGTTCCGGCTCCAGCGTCGGCACCCGCTGCAGGCTGGGCTGGCTGCTGACGTCGAAGATCACCGAGTCCCACGATGCGGCGGCGACCTCGTGCGGGAAGCGCGCGAGGCAGGTGCCGCGGAAATAGGCACGGGTGTCCTCGGGCGGCGCGGTGACGGCGGCGCGCACCGTCTCGTCGTCGACGAGCTGGTCGACCCGGCCGGCGGCGAGCAGCCGGTTGAACAGGCCCTTGTCGGCCCGCACGTCGGACCATTGGATGTCGATCGCCTTCAGCCGTGGGTCGGACCACTCCAAGCCGTCCCGCGCCCGAAACCCTTCCAGCGCCTGCAGTTTGGTGACCCAGTCGACTTCACGGGCGGCGTCCATCGGGTCACGCTCGAGCGTGGTGAGCACCTGCTCCCAGCGCTGCATGACTTCGGCGGTGTCGGGATCGAGCTCCCCGCCATACAGCTGCTGGAGCCAGGCGTCGGCGAGTTCGTAGTAGCTCCAGAGCAATTGGACGCCGGTCATGGTGCGCCGGCCGGCTACCTCGATGGTCGCCTTGAGCGTCGGGTCATGCGACAGCCGGTGCAACGACTCGACCGGCTTGTCGACGGTCAGATCCTGCGTGATGGCACCGGCCTCGATCATGCCGAGCACCAGGCTGGTCGTGCCGAGCTTGAGCAGGTTGCTGACGTCGCTGTGGTTGGCGTCGCCGATGATCACGTGCAGCCGGCGGTAGCGCTCGGCGACCGCGTGCGGCTCGTCGCGGGTGTTGATGATGGGCCGTTTGAGGGTCGTCTCCAGGCCGACCTCGACCTCGAAGAAATCCGACCGCTGGGCCAGTTGGAAGCCGGGCCGGGTGGATTCGACGCCGATGCCGACCCGTCCGGAGCCGCACATCACCTGCCGCGCCACGAAGAACGGAATGAGGTGGCGCACCACGTCCGCGAACGGTGTCGCGCGGCTCATCAGGTAGTTCTCGTGGGTGCCGTAGGAGGCGCCCTTGCCGTCGGTGTTGTTCTTGTAGAGGTTGACCCCCGGCGCGCCGGGTGCCGCGAGCAGCCCGACGGCCTCTCGCATGACCAGCTCCCCGGCCCGGTCCCAGGTGATCGCGGCGCGCGGCGTGGTCACCTCCGGTGAGCTGTACTCCGGGTGGGCGTGGTCGACATACAGCCGGGCGCCGTTGGTGAGCACCACATTGGCGAGGGTCGGGTCCTCTTCGTCGGTGAGCTGGCTCGGGTCGGCGATCGCGCGGGCCATGTCGAAGCCGCGAGCGTCGCGCAGTGGCGCTTCGTCCTCGTAGTCCCAGCCGGCGCGGGCCGCGCGCATGCCCTGCTGGGTGGCGTATGCCGTGACGACCCGCCCCGACAACACCATCGGGTTGGCGGTGGGGTCGCCTGGCACGGAGATGCCGTATTCGGTCTCGATGCCCATCACCCGGCGCACTGTCATGTCCCCGACCCTACGACGGGTTTGCGAGGATGAGCGGCATGGTCCGGCTTCCCTCACCGACGACCCCCGACCCGATGGACGCTCCCCCGCTGCGATGGGGCGTGCTCGCGCCGGGCGGGATCGCCTCGACGTTCGTTGCCGCGCTGCAGGCCGGCACCCGACAGCAGGTGGTCGCGTGCGGCTCGCGCAGTCTGAAGCGGGCTCGCGAATTCGCCTCTCGTTTCGGGGGATTCACGGCATACGGCTCGTATGACGAGCTGGTCGCCGACCCCGAGGTCGACGTCGTCTACGTCGCCTCCCCGCACTCAGGGCACCATGACCTCGCCTTGTCCGCCCTTCGCGCGGGCAAGCCGGTGCTGGTCGAGAAGGCGTTCGCCCGCAACGCGGCCGAGGCACGTGAGGTGATCGATGAGGCGCGATCGCGCAACCTGTTCTGCATGGAGGCGATGTGGTCGCGCTTCCTGCCGCGCTACGACGTGGTGCGGCAGGCGGTCGCCGAGGGCCTGATCGGCACGCTGCAGACGATCGTCGCCGACCACGGGCAGCTGCTCTACCCGAACGGTCCGCAGCGGCTCACCGATCCGGCGCTCGCCGGAGGTGCACTGCTCGACCTCGGCATCTACCCGATCTCGCTCGCCGCGATGCTGATGCCGGGTGAGCTGTCGGTCACCGCCACCGGCGTGCTCACTCCAGAGGGTGTCGACGCGAGCGAGGTGGTCGCCCTGACCGGGGGCGGCGCGCTTGCGTCCTGCGTGTCGACGATGACCGGGCAGACCGCGAACACTGCTGTCATCGCCGGAGATTCGGCTCGCCTGGAGCTCGACGGGTGGTTCTACCAGCCCGGCCCGGTACGGCTGGTCGCCCACGGCGACGCGGTGCTCGACACCTACCAGCCGGACTCCACCGAGCACGGGCTGCACTTCGAAGCGGCCGAGGTCGCGCGCCGGACCACCGCTGGCGAGACCGAGTCGCCGCTCATGCCCTGGGACGAGACGCTGCGGATCATGCAGCTCATGGACGAGGTGCGCGCCCAACTCGGCGTCCGCTTCCCGGGTGAGCCGTCATGAGGCGAGCGCTGCCGGCCGCCGTGCTCGACATCGCGGTGATCCTGGTCTTCGCCGCGATCGGCCGAGCCTCGCACCACGAGTCCAACCCCGTGGTCGACGCGCTCGGCACGGCCTGGCCGTTCCTGGCCGGAGCGGCCCTGGGCTGGGCGGTCTCCGTCGTCGTATGGCGGGTGGCCCCGATCCTGGTGCGTCACTCCCTTCCGGTGTGGATCTGCGCGGTCGCGGGCGGCATGCTGCTCCGTCAGCTGACCGGCCGAGGTGTCGCGTTCTCGTTCGTCGTGGTCGCGACGATCTTCCTCGGGGTCTTCCTGCTCGGCTGGCGAGCGATTGCGTCGTTCTGGCAGCGAAAGGCGAAACCATGAGCAACTGGTCAGGGACGTACGAGTACCGCGCCGCCAAGAGACTGCAGCCGGCGTCGATCGACGAGCTACGGCAGGCGGTTGCCGACGCTCCCGCGGTGAAGGTCGCCGGCTCCGGCCACAGCTTCAACGGGGTCGCGGACAGCGAAAACGGCTGGCAGCTGGAACTTTCCGAGCTCATCGCATCCCCGGTGGTCTCCCCCGACCGCACGACGGTCGAGGTCAGCGGAGCCATGACCTACGGCGCACTCGTGCCGCACCTGGCCGACGCGGACCTCGCCTTGGCCAACCTGGCGTCGCTGCCGCACATCACGGTGGCAGGCAGCGTCGCGACCGGCACCCACGGCTCCGGTGCCCGTCAACCCGGACTCGCCGAGGCGGTCGACGCGATCGAACTGCTGACCGCCGACGGGCAGTTGCGCTGGTATGACCGCACCGACCCGGTCTTCCCTGCGCTCGTGGTCTCGCTCGGCGCGCTCGGCATCGTGACGAGACTGCGACTGCGCGTCGAGCCGTCGTTCGAGATGCGCCAGGACGCCTTCACCGGGTTGTCGTGGGGCGATCTGACCGGACGCCTCGACGAGGTGCTCGAAGCTGCCTACAGCGTGAGCGTGTTCGGCCGATGGATCGGCGACGGGCCCGACCACCTCGTCCTAAAGTCACGGCTGCCCGCGGCCGTCGACCGGCCGGATGTGCCCGGTGCGCAATGGACCTCGCAGACGTTGCACCCGCTGCAGGCGTCCGGCGCGACACCCGACGCGGTCACCGAGCAGGGCGGCCGGCCCGGAGTGTGGGCCGACCGGCTGCCGCACTTCCGCCTGGGCTTCACCCCGAGCGCGGGCGCGGAGATCCAGTCGGAGTTCTTCCTGCCACGCGCGGACGGCGCCGCCGCGATCGAGGCGCTGCTCGCCGTGGGCGACGCCGTCGCACCCGCGCTGCTGGTCGCCGAGATCCGCACCGTGGCAGCCGAATCCCAGTGGTTGAGTCCTGCCTTCGGCCGTGACTCGATCGCCTTCCACTTCACCTGGCGGCCGGACGCCGAGGCCGTCCACGAGGCGGTCGCGGTCGTCGAGCAAGCGCTCGCGCCATACGACCCGAGGCCGCACTGGGGCAAGGTCTTCGTGCGACCGGGCCGGCTCACGGGCACCTACCCGAAGCTGGACGACTTCGAGCGGGTGCGCCGCGAGTTCGACCCGGACGGGAAGTTCCTCAACGACTTCCTGCGCGAGCACGTCGTCGGCTAGGGGCTACTCCCCGCGCAGCACCGAGCGGGCGAACCGCGCCGCGCGCTCCTGCAGGCCGGCGACACGTTGCTGCACGAACCACTCGCGATCGGCGTCGTTGTCGCTGACGACCTCGGTCAGCGCTGGCTGCCGCCGGACGTTGGCCGAGCAGCCGAAGTCAGAGCAGATCATCGTGCCGATGGTGTTGCCACGCTTGCCGGCCGCGCCGGTGCGGCGGGCGACGTAGAGGCTCACGTCGTCCTCGACGACCACGTCCTGGCACCAGGCACAGACCGCCTTCCGGCGCGGCCCTTTCGGGGCCGCAGTTGTGAGGCGCAGGCCGACGACGTCGTCGCCGAGGTCGACAACCACGTAGGCGTCCCGCTCCCGTTTGGTGTCCCGCCAGCCGAGGAAGTCCAGGTCGTCCCAGGGCACGGCGGACAGGTCGGGCACGGCCGCTTCACGCGCCTCTCGCTTGGAGGCGTTGACGAAGGACGCGCGGATTTCGTTTTCGGTCAAGGGTTTCAAGGGTCACTGCTTTCGATCGAGTCTGAGAAGAAGGCGGCACTCAGCCGCAAAGGAGATGCGCGCACGGGGCGGCTGAGCAGGCCGACGTGGCCACCTCGCCCCCTGCGGTCCAGCCGCGCATCTGCTCGCTCCTTCAACCAACTCGATCGCGCGCCGCTCTCTTGGCGCACCTCAGGCCAGTATGCCGGGTCCACCCCACCGGACGCATCCCGGATTTGGCGAGCCACCAGATGGCGGTGACCAGCAGGACCACTCCTGCGCCGATGAACGCCGTTGGTGCACCTACGGATTCAACCGATGACGCGAAGACGAACGTCGTGACCACCAGCGGGAGCATCTGGGCGAGCACGAGAATCGCCTGGTATCGGGCGAGTTGCCCCGGCGGCGTGGCTGCCAGATAGGCCGGCCAGAGATGGCCGGTGCACACAGCCACGCCGACGCCGAGCAGCACCGCGCCGATGCCTGCGGCCCACGGGCTCGTGGCAAGTCCCAGGCCGGTCAGTCCCACTGCTTGGGCGAGCAGGCCGGCGGTGACCGCCAGCAGCTGACGCCGCCAGACGCCCCACCGCGCAATGACCGCGGTGACGGGCAGACCACCGACGATCCATCCGGCTTCGAGCAGGCCCGACACCGTTGCGCCCCAAGAGTTTTCAGGAGCCAGCAACGGTGTGCCGAGTGTCACCGCCGGAAGCACGACTGCGGCGATGACGGCGGTGGCCACCAGAGTGCGCCGCAGCGTTTGGTCGTCCCACACGTCCCGCATGGTTCGCCGGAGGGCGACACGCTCCGGGGTCGCCGAAGCAGCACGCAGCGGTGGGCGGATCATGACGAGCGCGGTGAGGACGATCGTGAAGCTCACCGCGTCGATGACTGCTGCGCCGGTCAGCCCGAGTGCGACCACCACAACCGCGCCGAGCGCCGGGCCGGCAAGACGCGCCAATTGTGCGAACGTGCTGTTCACCGCCAACGCACGCGGCAGTCCCGCTCCGTCGACGAAGAGACGTGGCAGTACTCCGGTGACGGGCAGGTAGAAGGCATCGACCACCCCGGCCAGGACCGACACGGCCACCAGGAGGGCGGCCTGCACGCCGTCGAGCGAGGTCCAGACCGCCAGCGCCACGCACATCACCAGCATCGCCAGGTCGCCGGCCACCAGCACCCTCCGGATGCCGAGTCGGTCGGCGGTCAGCCCGCCAACCAGCAACAGCGCGATGCGCGGAGCGACGACCACGGTCGTGACCACTCCGGCGAGATTGGTGGACAATCCCGTTGCATACCAGACGATCCCGAACTCCAGGACGCCGGTGCCGAGCGTGCTGATCGCCGCCGCACCCACCCAGATCAGGTATGGCGCAGGCAGCGGATCGCGCACCCGCGCAGCGCCGGTTGCAGCCCCCTCCTCCTCCGCCCTCGCGCGCCGGGTGCCGACCTTCACGGCCGCTCCCGGCGGACCGGCATCACCACCGTGGTGAACGTGCCCTGATCGGCCGACCGCACCACGGCGGGACGTGAGGGGTCGTCGGCGAGTTCGAGCAGCACCTCCGGTCCGATGCTGGTGCGCACGGCCTGGGCGAGCAGGCCCGGGCGGAAGGCAGCGGTCAGCGCAGCGCCGGTGCACACCGCGGGCAGCCGCACGCCGTGCCGGTCGCCGTCGAGGCGCAGGTCCAGATGCTCGGCACCGGTGGTGAGCACGAGGACGTCGTCACCGCCTTCGCGGCCGGTGCGGTCGATTTCGTCGAGCAAGTGCTGCCGATCGACGGTGACCCGTGCCGCCGTCGCGGGCAGACCGGCGAGAATCGCCTGATAGGAAGGGTATTCGGCCTCGATGGTCGGCACGGCAAGGCGGACATCCGTCGATTCGAGGGCGGCCTCGTGGTCGGTCGCTCGCAGCCGCACACGGTCACGACGACTCGCCCACGACGACAGCTCCGGCAGCGACGCGGACGGCACGACCAGGGCGCGGTCCGGCCCGCTCACCTCGTGCAGCGGGAGACTCCGCACCGCCATCCAGTAGCGGTCGGTGGCGACCACCGTGAGCCCGTCGGCGGTGAGCTCGAGGAGCACACCCTGCAGCGCAGGAATGTCCGGCACGGCGGCCGCGGCCGGCGACACCTGCCGGATCGCGCTGGCCAGCTCCGGGCCCGGCATGGTCGCCGTCGTCGGCTCCCGGTCGGTCTCCCCCGCGGCGCGCAGCGATGCGATGACGTCGTCGGTCGTCTCCCGTGCGCGCCGAGCCCGTCCGGCGGTCTCCTCGGCATACGACCGCAGGACGGCGCGTGCCTGGTCCGGGTCCCCGTCGAGCACCAGCCGAATGTCCTGCAACGGCAAGCCGATCGAGCGCAAGCGGCTGATGGCAATGCCGCGTCGCTCCTGCGCCGCCGTGTAATAGCGGTAGCCGGAGGCGTCGTCGACCTGGTCCGGCCGCAGCAGCCCGCAGTCGTCGTAGAACCGCAGCGCGCTCGGGGTCAGCCCGACCAGCCGCGCGAACGAGCTGATGGTCAGCAGGGGTTGTTGATCGTGCACGACGTCAGCTTGCAGCTTCAGCCAAGTCGAAGGTCAACCGGCGGCGAATGCGTGCTCCGTTGTTTGCCCCACCTTGACACGTGGACAGCTACGCTGACGACCGCCCAACCCGGGGCATACGAAGGGAATCCCTGTCATGAGAAAAGCCCGTCACGCCTCTCTCCTGCTTGCCTTCACCGGCGCGACCGTGGCCGTCGCCACCGCGACCGGCACCGGCGCGTTCGCCGCACCAGCTGCCGACTCAGGTCGGGTCCGGTCGACCACCGCCGTGCGTCTCGACGCTGCCCAGACCGACGGCGCGGTCGGCGCGGTGACCTCCAATCGTGGTCGGTATGGCCTGTCGGCGGACCAGAAGCTGACCAAGAAGTCGGCGCTGCTCGACAGCACGGGCACCACTCACGTGCGAGTGGCCCAGACCTACAAGGGCCTGCCGGTGATTGGTGGTGACACGGTGATCCACCGCACCAAGAGCGGGAAGGTGTCGCTCTCGCGCACCCTCGACAAGCCGCTCTCGCTCGATGTGAAAGCAGCGAAATCCGCTCCGGCGCAATCACGTTCGGCGAGCAAAGCGACTCTGGTGGTGGACGCGACTGCGAAGCCGCGTCTCGCCTGGCAGCAGACGGTCACCGGTGTGCAGACCGATGGGACGCCAAGCCGGAAGCTGGTCTACACCGATGCCAAGAGCGGCAAGCAGATCCGCTCCGAGGAGCGCATCATGACCGTTGGCGGGCAAGGCAATTCGTTGTATGGCGGGACGGTCCCGCTCCAGCTGACGCAGAGTGGTGCCAACTACCTGATGAAGGACCCGACCCGCGGCAACACCTACACGATCGACGTCCGCAACGGCACGGACCTGGCCGTTGTGTGTCCGCTGATCGGCATCTTCTGTGCCTCGGGTCCGGTCTTCGCAGGTCCGGACACGAGTTTCGGCAATGGCAGCACGTCGAGTCGGGAGTCTGCGGGTGTGGACGCGCAGTTCGGCACGGACGAGACGTGGGATTACTACAAGACCAACTTCGGCCGGAACGGCATCTTCAACACCGGCAAGGGTTCGTTCAACCGGGTGCACTACGGGCAGAACTATGTGAATGCGTTCTGGGACGGCACGAAGATGACGTATGGCGACGGGGACGGCGCCAACTACGGGCCGCTGACCTCCCTCGATGTGGCCGGCCACGAGATGAGTCACGGGGTGACGGAGAACTCGGCGAACCTGACCTACAGCGGGGAGTCCGGCGGGTTGAACGAGTCGACCAGTGACATCTTCGGCACGATGGTGGAGTTCTTCTCGGCCAATGCCAAGGACACCGGCGACTACCTGATCGGGGAGATGTTCGACAAGACCGGTCAGGGCCTGCGGCGAATGGACAACCCGGCCGCGGATGGCAAGAGCGTGGGTTGCTGGAGCTCGGGTGTCGGCAACCTCAACGTGCACTACTCCTCCGGTGTCGGTAACCACTTCTACTACCTGCTGGCCGAGGGGTCGGGTGCCAAGACGATCAACGGTGTCGCGCACAACTCCCCGACCTGTGACGGCAGCAGCGTCACCGGTATTGGCCGGGCCGACGCGCAGCAGATCTGGTACCGCGCGCTGACGGTCTACATGACCAGCAGCACCAACTACGCCGGTGCCCGCACCGCCACCCTCAACGCCGCCAAGGACCTGTATGGCGCGACCTCCGCGCAATACACCGCGGTCGGCAAGGCCTGGAGCGCCGTCAACGTCAAGTGACGTCGGGCGGTCACGCCTTCCACGCAGCAGAAACGCCGGAGCCGGCAGACCACGGTGGTCCGCCGGCTCCGGCGCGAAACTGCCCGAACGACAGGCGATTACGGGCGGATCACAGGTATTGCCCGGTGCCCTTGATCGAGTCGATCGACCGGCCCGGCTCGGCGCCGTCCTTGCCGTCGATGAGCGTGCGGATGTAGACGATCCGCTCGCCCTTCTTGCCGGAGATGCGCGCCCAGTCGTCGGGGTTGGTGGTGTTGGGCAGGTCTTCGTTCTCCTTGAACTCGTCCACGCACGACCGCAGCAGGTGCTCGACCCGGATGCCCTTCTGCCCGGTGGTCAGCTGCTCCTTGATCGCCATCTTCTTGGCCCGGTCGACGATGTTCTGGATCATCGCCCCGGAGTTGAAGTCCTTGAAGTAGAGGACCTCCTTGTCACCGCTGGCGTAGGTGACCTCCAGGAACTTGTTCTCGTCGATCTCGGTGTACATCCGCTCGACCGTCGCCTGGATCATCGCGGCGACCGTGTCGTCGAGCGAGCCGTTGTTCTCCGCGACGTCGTCGGCGTGCAGCGGCAGGGTCGGCACGAGGTACTTGGAGAAGATGTCGCGCGCGCTCTCGGCGTCCGGGCGCTCGATCTTGATCTTCACGTCGAGCCGGCCGGGCCGCAGGATCGCCGGGTCGATCATGTCCTCACGGTTGGAGGCGCCGATCACGATGACGTTCTCCAGCCGCTCGACACCGTCGATCTCGGCCAGCAGCTGCGGCACGATCGTGGTCTCCACGTCGGAGGAGACGCCCGAGCCGCGAGTGCGGAAGAGCGACTCCATCTCGTCGAAGAACACCACCACCGGCGTGCCCTCGGACGACTTCTCCCGGGCCCGCTGGAAGATCAGCCGGATGTGCCGCTCGGTCTCCCCGACATACTTGTTGAGCAGCTCCGGGCCCTTGATGTTGAGGAAGTAGGCGGTCTCCCCGCGTCCGGTCTTCTCGGCAACCTTGCGCGCCAGGTTGGCGGCAACCGCCTTGGCGATCAACGTCTTTCCGCACCCGGGAGGCCCGTAGAGCAGCACACCCTTCGGCGGCCGCAACGCGTGCTCGCGGAACAGGTCGGCGTGCAGGTAGGGCAGCTCGACCGCGTCCCGGATCTGCTCGATCTGGCCGGCGAGACCACCGATGTCCTCGTAGTGGATGTTGGGCACCTCCTCCAGCACGAGGTCGGCGACCTCGGCCTTCGGGATGCGCTCGAAGACGAAACCACTGCGGGTGTCGAGCAACAACGAGTCGCCGGCGCGGATGGTCTCGCCCTCCAGCGACGCGGCGAGCCGGCAGACCCGCTCCTCGTCGGCGTGCGCGACCACCAGCACCCGGTCGGTGCCGAGCAACTCCTTGGCCTGGACCAGCTCGCCGACCTGTTCGAAGCCGACTGCCGCGACGACGTTGAGCGCCTCGTTGAGCATGACCTCGCGGCCGGGCTGCATCTCGTCGGCCTCGATCGAGGGGCTGACCGCGACCCGCATCTTGCGACCACTGGAGAGGATGTCGGCGGTCGCGTCGTCATACGTCTCGATGACGATCCCGTATGACGCAGGCGGCTGGGCGAGGCGGTCGACCTCACCCTTCAAGTTCACGATCTGTTCGCGCGCTTCCTTGAGCGTGCGCACGAGGCGTTCATTCTGGGCAGAGAGTGTGCCGACCGACGCCTGCAACTGGCGAACCTGGTCCTGCAGGTCGCGCGGCGTGCCGCGGCCCGGGCCGGAGCCACCGAGCCGGTCGCGCAGGCCCTGCACCTCACGCTGCAGGCTCTCGGCGCCTTCGTCGGGCGTGCCGGGCTGCTGTGGCTGGTCGTTCACGTCGGCCTCCTTCGCGCGGGAGCACCTTGCTCAAGGTGCTTGCGAGTGATGCCACCCGACCCTAACTCGGCAACCTGTTCACTCGGGCGGCGGCTCGCTCGCCGAACGGCGCAATTTGCGAATCTTGCGCTCGGACACCGGGCGTTCGCCCAGATCTTCGGCGGTCCACTCCCCTGTGGTGTTGCTCACATCGACACCGTCCGTCTCACCATGCGACGTGCCGTCCTCGCCATACGCGCCCTTGGCCGGCCGGCGCTTGCGCAGCGGCGGCGTGACACCCGGCGCGAGCCGGCGGGTGGAGATCAGGAAGCCGGTGTGTCCGTGCATCCGGTGCTGGGGGCGGACGGCCAGTCCTTCCAGGTGCCACCCGCGCACGATCGACTCCCATGCCTGCGGCTCGGTGTAGCCGCCGTGGGCGCGCATCGCCTCGGCGACCCGTGACAACTGCGTGGCGGTGGCGACATACGCGATGAGGACGCCGCCGGGCGCGAGCGCGTCGGCAGCGGCGTCGAGGCACTCCCACGGCGCGAGCATGTCGAGCACCACCCGGTCGATCGAGCCGGGGTCGGCCACCGTCGGGAGCACGTCGGCGAAGTCACCGACGCTCACCTGCCATGCCGGGTGATCGCCGGCGAAAAAGGCCCGGACGTTGCCCTGCGCGATCTCGGCGAAGTCGGCGCGGCGCTCGATCGAGTGCAGGCTGCCCTGGTCACCGACCGCGCGCAGCAGCGACATCGACAACGCACCCGAGCCGACCCCGGCCTCGACCACCCGGGCGCCGGGGAAGATGTCGGCCATCGCGACGATCTGGCCGGAATCCTTCGGGTAAACCACCGCCGCGCCACGCGGCATCGACATCACGTAGTCCGACAGCAACGGTCGCATCGCGAGGTATTCGGTGCCGGCCGTGTTCGTAATCGTGCTGCCGTCGGGCAGCCCGATCAGGTCGTCGTGCACCAGATGCCCGCGATGGGTGTGGAATTGCTTGCCCGGCTCGAGGGTCAGCGTGTGCATCCGCCCCTTGGCGTCGGTCAGCTGGACGCGTTCACCGGCGATGAACGGTCCGCGTCGGGCGGAGGCGCCGGTGGGCTCGGGCGAAGAAGTCACGAGGGGCGAGTCTAACGGCGCACTACGCCTGCGCCGACTTGCGCTTCTCGGCCGCGCCGAGCGCGTTGCCGAGCTGCTCGATCGACACCAGGCCGATCGGACGACCGTCGGCCACCACGAGCAATTCCTGTATGCCGGGGGCCGCTTGCTGTGCCGCGCGCACCAGCTCGGTGACATCCGCATCGGGTGAGTCGACCTGCGCCACCCAGCCGGCAGGTTGCACCTGCGCGAGCGACTGGGCGGTGATGGCGGCCGCAGTGGCCGCCGGCGCCTGCGCGACCTGGGTTGCCGGGATGAAGCCCCATGCCGCGCCCCGAGCATCGATGACGGCAAGGTCGACCCCGGGCGGCAACTGGGCGAGTTGCACCTGGTCGGGCACGACCGCGACCGGGCGCAGCACGTCCCGGACCCGCACGCGGGCGAACAGGCGGCTCGAGTGACCACGGGCGATCGCGTTGCTGGCGCCCATCCAGAGGAAGCCGGCGATCAGCACCGACCACAGCACGTAGAAGGTGTCGGGTTCGTTGCCGCGCAGCAGCGGCCAGGCGATGGCCCAGAGCACGACGAGCGCCGCGACGACCCGTCCGCACCAGCCGGCCACCAGCATGCCCGCGGACCGTGAGCCGGTGATCCGCCATACCAGGGCGTCGACCAGGAAACCGCCGTCCAGCGGCATACCCGGCAGCAGGTTGAAGATCGCCACGAACGTGTTGGAGATGACGAATGCGTAGAGCAGCAGCCGCGGCACGTCACCGTCGACCACGCCGAGCAGACCCCAACCGACAAGCGCCAGAACGCCGTTCGCGAGCGGGCCGACGACGGCGACCAGTGCGCTCGACAGCGGCGAGGTGTCGTCGGTGTCGTATGCCGTGTGCCCGCCCCACAGGTCGGCGACGATCTGCCGGACCCGGTAGCCGCGCCATTGCCCGACCAGCGCATGCGCCGCCTCGTGGGCGAGCACCGACAGCAGCAGGAGCAGCGCGTAGAGCAGGGCCACGAAGTACGCCTGTGCGCCGAGATCGGGATAGCTGTTGCGGATCTGCGGGCCGAAGGTGATCACGATGACCAGCCCGATGATCGGCCAGGTGCGACCGATGTAGATCGGGGTGCCGCGCAGCGTCCCGAACAGCCAGCCCGGGGCGCCACCTGAATTCATTGGATCAGCCTAACGAGAGGGCACCGGCCACCATTGATCGAGTAGCGGCGAGGAACGAGCGCGGGTTGTGCTGATCGAGTAGCGGCGAGGAACGAGCCGCGTATCGAGATCAGCCAGCAATGCGTCGGCCCTGTCGGTGGGCCGGGTTACGTTTGCCGGTATGACGGAGGCCGCGCAGGACCAGCACGCCGTGCCGGAGCACGACGTCGAGCCACGTCAACTGCGGGCGGCCCTCTCCCCCAGCCGGGCCGGCGACTTCATGCAGTGTCCGCTGCTCTATCGCTTCCGGGTGGTCGACCGGATCCCTGAGGAGCCGTCGGCGGCCGCCGCCAGAGGCACGCTGGTGCACGCCGTGCTCGAGCGGATCTTCGACGCCCCGCCCGCCGAGCGGACGATCGAGGCGGCCACCGAGCTGCTCGGTCCGCAGTGGCAGCGGATGCTGGAGCGCGAGCCGGTCCTCGCCGAGCTGCTCGGCGACGACCCGGAGGAACGCGCCACGTGGTTCGCCGAGGCGACCGCCCTGCTGCGGCGGTGGTTCACCCTGGAGGACCCGACCCGCCTGGAGCCGGCCGAGCGCGAGCTCTACGTCGAGGCCGAGATCGACGGACTGACCTTGCGAGGCTATGTCGACCGGCTCGACGAGGCTCCTGGACAGCTGCTGCGCGTCGTCGACTACAAGACCGGCCGGTCTCCCTCGGAGCTGTTCGAGGCCAAGGCGCTGTTCCAGATGAAGTTCTACGCCCTCGTGCTCTGGCGCAGTCGCGGCGTCCTCCCCCGCATGCTGCAACTGGTTTACCTCGGCAACGGCGAGTTGGTCCGCTACGAGCCTGACGAGTCGGACCTGTTGGCGACCGAGCGCAAGGTCAAGGCGCTGTGGGCGGCCATCGAGCGCGCCGCGACCACCGGCGACTGGCGTCCGCGACGCAGTCGGCTGTGCGACTGGTGCGACCACCAGTCCCGGTGCCCCGAGTTCGGGGGTACCCCGCCGCCGTTGCCGGAGCACGCGGTCCAGCTGGCGCTGGACCCGGTGCGGGCCGGCGGGACCTCGCCCGCGGACGGCGACGACAACTGACCGGTCCTTCGGCCGGCCGTTCACCATAAAGGACTAACACCACGGAAAATCCGGATGACCGCTACCGATGGGTATTAGTCCGACCTTTCCCAATTCCCCAGAAGTCGCCCTTACAGTCGTATTGATTCTGGCAATCTGACCCTCGGGAGTCGCCTGTCTTCTGCAGGTGACGTGGGGAAGAGGAATCGGCTATGGACAGCCATGTCAGGAACCGCAACAACCTCTTGGTGGGTGCGGGGGCAGCATTTTTCGCGGCCGGAACGGCCATTGTGATCGGCACCGCGGGCTCGGCCGCGGCCGCGCCGCCCGGGAACAATGCGACCGTCAAGATCCACGAACTCGACACACCGGATCACACCGAGAGCAACGACCCGAAGATCTGCAAGTTCAATCTCGAGTATTTCAACCAGGACCCGAGCCAGGAAGGCTTCAAGGCGGTCTTCACCACCCAGCCGGGCAACGACCCGGTGCTGACCATCCAGATGCCACGGGCCGGCGCCGACGGCTACTCGGAGTCGTTCTATCTCAACGCCGACCCGAACGGCGAGACCGATGGCGTCACGATCCCGGACGGTCAGTACAAGGTGACGATCTACGGCAAGTTCGGCACCAAGGAAGTGGAGAAGGCCAAGAGCAAGGTCTTCAAGGTGGCCTGCGACGAGACGCCGCCCACCAGCCCGACGTCACCGACGAGCCCGACGTCGCCAACCAATCCAACCAGCCCGACGTCACCGACCAACCCGACATCGCCGACGAGCCCGACATCGCCGACGTCACCAACCAACCCGACGTCACCCACGAGCCCGACATCGCCAACATCACCGCCGACGGCCCCGCCGACCGGTCCCACCGAGCCGACAACCGGCCCGCCGATCATCACCGATGGCCCGCAGGGCGGCGGTAACGACGCCGGCGTCATCGGTCTCGGCTTCGTCGCCTTCGGTGTCGTGGTCGCAGGCGTCGGTGTCCTGCGACGTCGGATGAGCGAGTAGTCCGGCAACGGAGTAGGAGGGCCGGTGCACCGGGGGTGCACCGGCCCTGCTCCGGCAGGCCTGGTCGCGTCAGGAGATCCGCGAACCAGATCTGCGAACCAGATCTGCGAACCAGGGCCGATGTCCGACCAGACTCGGTCGGCTCGGTCGCGTGCGCTTCGACTAGATGCCGGTGACGCGGACCAGATCTACCGGGGTCAGTCCCTCCAGCGAGTCGACCTGCACCGCGCCCTCGACCGGTGGCACCCGCACGATGTGCGGCACCGCGATCGTCGGCACACCGGCGGCCACCGCGGCATGCACTCCAGGGATCGAGTCCTCGATCGCGACACAGTCCGCGGCTCTGACCCCGAGCTCGGCAACCGCGGTGGAGTAAGCCTCGGGGTCGGGTTTGCCGTGCGTGACGCGATCACCGGTCACGACCGCGGAGAAGGTGCCGGTCGGCAGCGCGTCGATGAGGACGTCGGCGAACGACCGGTAGGACATCGTCACCAGGGCGTTCGGGATGCCTTCTGCCACACAGGCTTTCAGCAACTGCTCCGCGCCGGGTCGCCACGGCAGGTGCTGGCGCATCTGCGCGATGACCCGCTCCAGCAGGTAGTCCACGATCTGCTCCGGTGCCAGTGTCACCGGGCTGTTGTCGCGGATGATCTGCGCGGAGACCAGCAACGGGTTGCCGACGAGCTGGTGGGCCATGTCGTCGTCCCAGGTGCCGCCGTATGACGCGACCAGACCCTTCTCCGCCGCAATCCACAGCGGCTCGGTGTCGACGAGAGTGCCGTCCATGTCCCACAGCACGGCTGCGGGAAGGTGGTTACCGATAGCTCAGTCCTCCGGTTCGTAGCCGAGGTTCGGCGCCAGCCAGCGCTCGGTGGTCTTGAGGTCCCAGCCCTTGCGGTCGGCGTACGCCTGCACCTGGTCCGGTCCGAGCCGGCCGACCACGAAGTACTGCGACTGCGGATGCGAGAAGTACCAGCCGCTGACCGCCGCTCCCGGCCACATCGCCATCGACTCGGTGAGCTCGATGCCGGTCTGTTGGGTGGCGTCGAGCAGGTCGAAGAGCGTCACCTTCTCGGTGTGGTCCGGGCAGGCCGGGTAGCCCGGTGCCGGTCGGATGCCGCGGTACTTCTCGGCGATCAGCTCCTCATTGTCGAGGTGCTCGTCGGGTGCGTAGCCCCACAGCTCGTGGCGCACCACGGCGTGCATCCGCTCGGCGAACGCCTCGGCGAGACGATCGGCCAGCGACTCCAGCAGGATCGCGCTGTAGTCGTCCAGCTCGTCCTTGAAGCGCTTGATGTGGTCCTGCGCGCCGAGACCCGCGGTGACCGCGAATCCGCCGATGTAGTCGCGCAATCCGCTGTCCTTCGGCGCGACGAAGTCGGCCAGTGAGCGGTTGGGCACACCCTCGCGGTGCTGCCCCTGCTGCCGCAGGTGGTGCAGCACGGTGCGCACCTTCGAGCGGGTCTCGTCGGTGTAGACCTCGATGTCGTCGCCGACCGACGCAGCCGGGAAGAAGCCGACGACGCCGTTCGCAGACAGCCAATGCTCGTCGATCACCTTGTCGAGCATCGCCTGCGCGTCGTCCCACAACTTGCGAGCCGCCTCGCCGCTCGCCGGGTTGTTGAGGATGTCGGGATAGCGGCCCTTCATCTCCCAGGCGTTGAAGAACGGCTGCCAGTCGATGTATTCGCGCAGCGTCTCCAGCGGATAGTCCTTGAACGTCCGCGTGTATGACGTGACGTGCCCCATCGGGTGGTCGCACGCGGGCCCCTCGCACACGTCCTTCGCCTGCTGCAGCAGGAAGCGCGGGCGCGGCGGTTGGTAGCCCTGCCAGTCGATGGGCGTGCGCGCCGCGATCGCGTCGTCATACGAAAGCAGCGGCCGGTCATTGGATTTCGCGGCATGCCGCTTGCGGATCGACTCGTAGTCGGCGTCCACCTCGGCCATGAACTTCGGCCGGCGTGCGTCGGAGAGCAGCGCGGCCGCGGTCGGCACCGACCGGGACGCGTCCTTCACCCACACGACCGGGCCGTGATACTTCGGGGTCACCTTCACCGCGGTGTGGGCCCGCGAAGTGGTCGCACCGCCGATGAGCAGCGGGATGTCGAAGCCCTGCCGTTCCATCTCCTCGGCGAAGCCCACCATCTCGTCGAGCGACGGCGTGATGAGGCCGGAAAGGCCGATGATGTCAGCGTTTTCGGCCTTCGCCGCGTCGATGATCTTCTGACCGGGCACCATCACGCCGAGGTCCACGACGTCGTAGTTGTTGCACTGCAGCACCACACCAACGATGTTCTTGCCGATGTCGTGCACGTCGCCCTTGACCGTGGCCATGACGATCTTGCCGTTGGAGTGTGCCGCGTCGCCGGGCTTGCGCTCGGCCTCGATGTACGGAATTAGATGTGCGACAGCCTTTTTCATCACTCGGGCCGACTTGACCACCTGCGGCAGGAACATCTTGCCGGCGCCGAACAGGTCACCGACCACGCCCATGCCGTCCATCAGCGGGCCCTCGATCACTGCGAGCGGACGCTCCCCCGCCTCGGCGAGCTCCACCCGCATCTGCTCGGTGTCGTCCACGATGAACTCGTCGATGCCCTTGACCAAGGCGTGCGTAATGCGTTCGCGCACAGGCTGATTGCGCCACTCGGTCGCGGACCCGTCGTCGACCTTGTCGGCAGCCTTGTTGTGCTGTTCGGCGATCTCGAGCAGCCGCTCGGTCGCGTCCGCACGCCGGTTGAGGATGACGTCCTCGATGCGCTCGCGCAGCTCCGGGTCGATCTCGTCGTAGACCACCAGCGCGCCGGCGTTGACGATGCCCATGTCCATCCCGGCCTGGACCGCGTGGTAGAGGAACACCGCGTGGATCGCCTCACGCACCGGGTTGTTGCCGCGGAAGCTGAACGACACGTTGGAGACACCGCCGGACACCAGGGCGCCCGGGAGGTTTTCCTTGATCCAGCGGGTGCCCTCGATGAAGTCGACGCCGTAGTTGGCGTGCTCCTCGATGCCCGTGGCGACTGCGAAGATGTTGGGGTCGAAGATGATGTCCTCGGCCGGGAAGCCGACCTGCTCGGTGAGGATCTTGTATGCCGTGCCGCAGATTTCCTTGCGGCGCTCCAGCGTGTCGGCCTGCCCCTCCTCGTCGAAGGCCATGACGACGATCGCCGCGCCATACTTGCGGCACAGCCGCGCCCGCTCGACGAACGCGTCGACGCCCTCCTTCATGGAGATCGAGTTGACGATGGATTTGCCCTGCACACAACGCAATCCGGCCTCGATGACCTCCCACTTGGAGGAGTCGATCATCATCGGCACCTGTGAGATGTCCGGCTCGGAGGCGACCAGCTTGCAGAAGCGGTCCATCGCCGCGATGCCGTCGATCATCCCCTCGTCCATGTTGACGTCGATGACCTGCGCGCCGGCCTCCACCTGCTGGCGGGCGACGTTGAGGGCGGTCGGGTAGTCACCCTCCTTAATCAGCTTGCGGAAGCGCGCCGAGCCGGTGATGTTGGTGCGTTCGCCGACGTTGACGAAGAGCGAGTCCGGGGTGACGTTCAGCGGCTCCAGACCGGACAGCCGCAGCCCCGGGGCGACCTGCGGCCGCACGCGGGGCGTCGTGTCGCCCACGCGCGCGTCGATGGCGGCGATGTGGTCCGGGGTGGTGCCGCAGCAACCGCCGAGCACGTTGACCAGGCCGTCGGCCGCGAATCCGGCGACGATCTGCGCCATCTGCTCGGCCGTCTCGTCATACTCACCGAAGGCGTTGGGCAGGCCGGCGTTGGGGTAGCAGAAGGTGAAACAGTCTGCGACCCGGGACAATTCGGCGACATACGGACGCATGTCGGCAGCGCCGAGCGCACAGTTGAAGCCGACGGCGAGCGGCTTGGCGTGCCGCACGCTGTTCCAGAACGCCTCGGTGACCTGACCCGACAGGGTGCGGCCGGACGCGTCGGTGATCGTGCCGGAGATGAAGACCGGCCAGCGACGGCCCCGCTCCTCGAAGAGCGTCTCGAGCGCGAAGACCGCGGCCTTGGCGTTGAGCGTGTCGAAGATCGTCTCGATCAGCAGCAGGTCGGCGCCGCCGTCGACCAGGCCGCCCGCCTGCTCGAGGTAGGCGTCCACGAGTTCCTCGAAGGAGGTGTTACGCGCGCCCGGGTCGTTGACGTCCGGGGAGATCGACGCGGTGCGGTTGGTCGGGCCGAGCGCGCCGGCGACATAGCGCGGACGCTCCGGCGTGGAGACCGCGTCGCACGCCGCGCGCGCGAGCTTCGCCGACTCCAGGTTGAGCTCGTAGCTCAAGTCCTCCATGCCGTAGTCGGCCATCGAGATGCGCTGCGCGCTGAAGGTGTTGGTCTCGATGATGTCGGCGCCGCCGGCAAGGTAGTCGTCGTGGATCGACCGGATCAGCTCCGGCCGGGTGATCGACAACAGGTCGTTGTTGCCCTTGACGTCCTGGTCCCAGTGGGCGAACCGCTCCCCGCGGAACTCCTCCTCGGTCAGCTTGTGACGCTGGATGAAGACACCCATCGAGCCGTCGAGCAACAGCACCCGCTGCTGCATGGCGGCGGTCAGCTGGTCGGTCTGGTCGGGACGAATCAAGGACTCGTCGCGCTGCGCTGCACTGGCGCGCGCAAGGTCGGAGCGGCTGCTCACTGTGGGTTCCCTTCGGGAGGGTGGGCGCAAGTGGCTCGATTTTAGCCACCCGGTCGGATGCTCCGGCACGTGGCGGGTCGACTCCGGCGCGCGACCTGCGGCATACCTGCCACAGAGCGGTGCCTGCATTCCCTAAGCTGGTCGGGATCAGTCGGTGCGAACAAGGAGCGTGCGAAGGTGATCGAGTTCGAGGACGTGCCGATGTTGCGCGACCCGATCATGATCGCCGCCTTCGAGGGCTGGAACGACGCCGGCGAAACCGCCTCGGCAACCGTCGCCCACCTGATCGAGACCTGGGACGCCACGCCGATCGCCGCGTTGGACCCTGAGCTCTACTACGACTTCCAGGTGAACCGTCCGCGGGTCTCGGGCGACGCCGGCAACCGGGAGATCACCTGGCCGACCACGAAGATCTTCCTGGCCCGGGACACTCCGCTCGACCGTGACGTGCTGCTCGTGCAGGGCATCGAGCCGTCGATGAAGTGGCTGTCGTTCACTCGCGAGCTCATCGAGTTCGCGACCGAGTACGAGATCGGGATGATCATCACGCTCGGCGGCTTGCTCGCCGATGTGCCGCACACCCGGCCGATCCCGGTCACGGTCACCTCCGAGGACGAGGAGACTCGGCAGCGCTACGACGTGGAGCCGAGTCGCTACGAGGGACCGACCGGCATCGTCGGCGTCGTCACCGACGCGGCACACCGGGCGGAGCTGCCGACCCTGTCGTGCTGGGCGGCAGTGCCGCACTACGCCGGGGGCAGCCCCTCTCCCAAGGCGACGCTTGCGCTGCTGACCCGGCTCGAGGAGCTGCTGGACGCGCTGATCGGGCACGCCGACCTGCCGGACCAGGCGCGGGCCTGGGAGCACGGCGTCGACGAACTCGCCGCATCCGACGACGAGGTCGCCGACTACGTGCACTCGCTCGAGCAGGCACAGGACACCACCGAACTCCCCGAGGCCAGCGGCGACGCGATCGCCCGGGAATTCGAGAAGTACCTGCGCCGGCGCGAGACCGACGACTGAGCGCGGCCGGGCGGCGGCCGCTCGCCGGCGGGCCAGGCGTGCGTAGGCCGCAACTGTTTCGAGTTATGCACGCTCCCGCCGCCCCCGGGCGTGCGCAGACCGCAACCGTTTCGACTTATGCACGCTCCCGCCGCCCCCGGCGCGCGCAGACCGCAACCGTTTCGAGTTATGCACGCTCCCGGTGCCCCAGGTGGTGCGTAGGCCGCAACTGTTTCGAGTTATGCACGCTCCCGGTGCCCCAGGTGGTGCGTAGGCCGCAACTGTTTCGAGTTATGCACGCTCCCGCCGCCCCCGGCGCGCGCAGACCGCAACCGTTTCGAGTTATGCACGCTCCCGGCGCCCCCGGCGTGCGCAGACCGCAACTGTTTCGAGTTATGCACGCTCCCGCCGCGCCAGGCGTGCGCAGACCGCAACTGTTTCGAGTTATGCACGCTCCCGGCGCCCCAGGCGTGCGCAGACCGCAACCGTTTCGACTTATGCGCGCGAGAGCGCGCGTCAGGCCCGCAACCCCAGCAGCGCGTCGAGTGCGTCGGCGACCTGCGGACTCGGCTCGCCGTTGCCCGGGCGCGCCGCCCACTCGTCGACGAGGGCTACCGCACGCGGGCTGTCCAGATCGTCCGAGAGCGCGTCGCGGATGCCGGCGATCAACTCCGCCGCACCGTCGTCGCCGCGGGACTTGAGCGCGTCGCACCAGGTCTGCCAGCGCGTCGTCGCCTCGGCCAGCAGCTGCGGGGTGTACTCCCACGGGGTGCGGTAATGCTGGGCGAGCAGCACCGTCCGGATCACCATCGGGTCCACGCCTTCTTTGCGCAGTTGCGAGACGCGCACCAGGTTGCCCTTGGACTTGCTCATCTTCTCGCCGTCATAGCCGACCATCGCCTGGTGGGCGTAGTTGCGCGCGAACGGCGGGTCGTCGGTGAGCGCGACGGCCTGCACCGCGGACATCTCGTGGTGCGGGAAGATCAGGTCGGTGCCGCCGCCCTGCAGCTCGAAACCCATCCCGAGATGGTCGAGCGCGATCGTGGTGCACTCCACGTGCCAGCCGGGTCGCCCACGGCCGAGTGAGCCGCCCTCCCAGGCGGGTTCGCCGTCGCGCTCCACGCGCCAGAGCAACGGGTCGAGCGGGTCGCGTTTGCCGGGCGTGTCCGGGTCTCCCCCGCGCTCGGCGAACACCTCGAACATCTCGCCGCGGTCCCAGCCACTGACCTCGCCGAACGTCGGCTGGGTCGACAGGTCCAGGTAGACGTCCTCCGCTCCCGCGTGCAGTGCCTCCGGGGTCGGCACCGTGTAGGTGACACCCTTCTCGGCGAGCCCGGTGATCGTGGCGACGTGCTTGTCCATCGTCTCCACGACGCTCACGTAGTGATCCGGCGGCAGCACCCGCAGCGCGGTCATGTCGTCGTGGAAGAGCTCGATCTCGCTGGTCGCCAGCTCCCGCCAGTCGACGCCGTCGCGGGCGGCGCGCTCCAGCAGCGGGTCGTCGATGTCGGTGACGTTCTGGACGTAGCGCACTTCGTGACCGGCGTCACGCAAGACTCGGGCCGCGAGGTCGAACGTCACGTAGGTTGCGGCATGACCGAGGTGCGTGGCGTCATACGGAGTGATCCCGCACACATAGAGTCGTGCGACGTCATCAACCTGCACCGGCACGGGGGTCGACGCGCCCCGGCGCCAGAGGGCAAGGCCGTCACCGTTCCCTTGCAACTGAGGCAGATCCGGCGCGGGCCAGGAAGCAATCGTCACGCCCGCCAGGATATTGCGTCACCACAACGGCCAGGGCAGCGGATGCCGATGCTCGGGAGGCTCGGGGAATCTGCCTGTGCGGATTAGGGATTCGACCCTCGCCCGCAGCGCCGCCACCTCATCCGGCTGTATGACGGCACACAGCCGCTCACCGAACGCTCCGTTCAAGGCGTCGGCCAACCGCTTCAGCCGGTCCAGGTCCGCGGCCTCGAAGGTGTCCCCGGCGAAGCCCCACAGCACGGTGCGCAACTTGTCCTCGACGTGGAGCGTAAGGCCGTGGTCCACGGCATACAGCCGGCCGGCGTCGACGATCAGCGCGCTGCCCTTGCGGTCGGCGTTGTTGAGCACCACGTCGAGCAATGCGACCGCGCGCAGCGCGTCGCTGGCCGCGTGCGAGACGACGAGCGGGCTGTCGGCCTCGTCGCGGACGCCCAACACCGGCAGGTAGCCGTCGGGCACGGCCATCGGCGCATCGATACGGAGCAGGTCGGGGTCGTCGCGCTCGTCCAAGGGACCGACCCACTGCTGCACCGACCCCGGACCGAGCGGCCCGTCCTGCCGCAGTGCGGTCACCGGGATGCAGTCCCAGCCACCGGCTTCAGCGATGAGATAGGACGCCACCTCACGTCCCGCGAGCGTCCCGTCGGGGAAGTCCCAGAGCGGCCGTTCGCCGCGAATCGGCTTGTAAACCGCCGGGATTCGGTCTTCATCCGACGACACCCAGACGCGCAGCGCCACGTTGGAGGCGTCGGTCAGCTGTCCCTCGATCTCCAGCTCGCCGCTTTCGAGCAGCTGGCGGGCGCGCTCAGCGCTTGTATCCGTTGGCACGCGGGCAGATGTGTCCGGTCGGGTCCAACGGGCCACCGCAGAAGGGACAAGGGGGCCGGCCGTCGGCGACCGACGCCAGGCCTCGCCGGGCGAATTCGCGCGCCTGGGCCGGCTCCAGCAACACCCGCATCAGTGAAGCGTCGGGTCCGACGATCTCGCGCAGGTCCTGCCCGTCCTCGGTCGGTTCGAGTTCGACCTCGCGATCGTGCGCCTCGATGATCAGGACCTGACGCTCCGGCTCCCAGGCCAGGCTCAGCGTGCTGACCCGGAACTCGTCCTCGATCGGCGTGGTCAGCGGTTCGTTGTCCTCGGTCGCGGCGGGCAGGTCGTCAGTGGCCGAGAGCTCGTCGAGCAGCTCGTTGACCCGCTCGGCGAGGACCGCGACCTGCTCCTTCTCCAGGGACACCGACACCACGCGGCGGCCCTGCACGGCCTGCAGGAAGAACGTCCGGCCACCGGGCGGGCCGACGGTGCCCGCGACGAACCGGTCGGGGTGGTCGAATTCGATCGTCGGCATGCGTCGAGCCTAATCCTCGGTGGCGGTTCCGGTGACTCCACCGGGGGTCGCGTCGCCACTCGCCGGCGGTGCGGCAACCAGGTCGTGCAACTGCCCCAGGCTCTCGTTCAGGCGCAGCACGAACGGCCGGCGCGCGGTGTACTGCACGGCGCTGACCGAAGCCGGGCCGGCGACGATGCGCTGGAAACCGTCCAGTCCCATCCCGAGCGCGTCGGCGAGCACGGCCTTGATCACGTCGCCGTGTGACACGGCGACCCACAGGGCACGCTCGCCGTGTTCGGCCTGGACGGCGGCGTCGGTCTCCCGCACGGCGGCGACCGCGCGAGCCGACATCTCGCGCAGCGATTCGTGCTCGAAGGTGTCCGACGGCGGGAAGGTCACCGCGGACGGATGATCCTGCACGGTCCGCCACAGCGGATCCTTGGCGAGCTCGCTGATCTTGCCGCCGGTCCACCCGCCATACCGGCACTCGCCGAGGCGGTCGTCGGTCAACACCTCGCCGCCACTGCGCGCGGCGAGGATGGCGGCGGCGGTCTCCTGACAGCGCTGCAGCGGGGAGCTGACGATCCGCGCGATGGGCAGCTCGGCCAGGTTGGCGCCGAGCCGTGCGACCTGTTGTCGTCCGGTGTCGTCCAGGCCGATGCCGGGCGTCCAGCCGGCGAGCACACCGGAGCTGTTGGCGGTGGTGCGGCCGTGCCGCACGAGCAGGACCGTCGGCATGGTCAGCCGAGCCCTTCGGCCCGCGCGATGTCGGCGAGCGTGCGGACGGCAGCGATCCGCTCCTCCAGGGTGTCGCCGTATGGCGAGACGTTCAGCGTGGTGACGCCGGCCTCGGCATATGCGTGCAGCCGGTCGGCCAGGTGCTCGCGTGGGCCGATCAACGCGGTCTGGTCGATGAAGTCGCGCGGCACCGCGGCCGCCGCGTCCCGGTGCTTGCGGTCCAGGTAGAGGTCCTGCACCTGCTGTGCCGCCTGCTCGAAGCCCATCCGCCGGGCGAGCGCGTTGTAGAAGTTCTTCTTCCGCGAGCCCATCCCACCGACGTAGAGGGCGGCGTTGGCGCGCAGCCGGTCGGCGGCGGTGTCCAGGTCGCCGGCGATGCTCAGCCCGGCGCTGGCGGCGACGTCGAAGCCGTCGAGCGAGCCGTCCTCATGACCGGCCTTCGCCCGCCCGGTGCGCAACTGGGCAAGCTGCTCGGGCAGGTGATCGGGACTGACGAAGATGCCGAGCCAGCCGTCGGCGATCTCGCCGGTGAGCTCCAGGTTCTTCGGGCCGATGGCGGCCAGGTAGATCGGCACCTGCGCGCGCTCGGGCAGCAGGAGCAGCCGCAGCGACTTTCCTGGGCCGTCCGGCAGCGGCAATTCGAAGTGTTTGCCGTGGTATTCGACGTTCTTGCGGTCGAAGGCGAGCCGGATGATGTCGACATACTCCCTGGTCCGGCCGAGCGGGTCGTCGAAGCGCACACCGTGCCAGCCCTCGCTGACCTGAGGCCCGGAGACGCCCAGGCCGAGCCGGAACCGCCCGCCGGTGATCTTGTCGAGCGTCGCGGCGGTCATCGCGGTCATGGCCGGGGTGCGGGCCGGGATCTGGAAGACCGCCGACCCCCAGCCCAGCTTGGTCGTGTGCGCGCTGAGGTATGCCGCGAGCGAGGGCACGTCCGAGCCGTAGGCCTCGGCCAACCAGGCCACGTCGTAACCGGATTCGTCGGCGGCAGTCGCGATCGCCTTCATCGCGGCGAGGTCATCGGTGCCGGTGGTCCCCCAGTAGCCGAGGTTGATGCCGAGCTTCATGATCCGAAACGCTACCCGGCCGACCGGTGCAGGGTGACCGCGACCACTACGGTTGCCGGGTGCATTCGTCAACACTGGGCAGATCGGGACTTCGAGTCAGCGCGCTGACGCTCGGCACCATGGGCTGGGGCGAGGTGGTCGACCCACAGCATGCGGAGGAGACGCTCAGCGACTTCCGGGATGCCGGCGGTACGACGATCGACACGGCATACGGGTATGCCGACGGTGCCTCCGAGGAGTTGCTCGGCGAGTTGCTGACCGGCGGTGCTCGCGCGGAGTGCGTGCTGATCGGCAAGGCCGGCATTTCGCGCACCACCGGCGAGCGGGTGGTTGATACCTCTCGCGGCACGCTGCTCGATCAGCTGGACGCCTCATTACGCCGATTGCGCACCGACCACCTCGACCTCTGGCTGGCGCACACCTGGTCCGGTGAGACGCCGCTCGAAGAGACGATGTCGGCGCTGGAATACGCCGTGACGTCGGGGCGGGCACGGTATGTCGGGGTTTCCAACTACGGCGGCTGGCAGCTGGTCGCGGCTGCGGACATTTTGCGCGATGCCCGAATCCCGTTGGTGGCGAATGAGATCGAGTACAGCCTCGTCGAGCGTTACGCCGAGCGGGAGGTGCTCCCCGCAGCGTCGTATGCCGGGGCCGGTCTGCTCGCCTGGGCGCCGCTTGGCGGCGGGGTGCTGACCGGCAAGTATCGCCGCGGCGTACCCGCCGACTCGCGTGCGGCCACCGGCAAACACTCCGGGTGGGCGGCGCGCCGGCTCGGCGGCAACAGCGATGCGGTCGTGGACGCGGTGGCGACCGCGGCCGACGGCCTCGGCGTGCCGGCCGGCCAGGTCGCGCTGGCGTGGGCCCGGCAGCGCCCGGGGATCAGCTCACTGATCGTCGGTGCCCGCAACCGGTCGCAGTTGCGCACCCTGCTCGCGGCCGGTGACGTCGAGCTGCCGGCGCAGATCGCGCAGGCGCTGGACGACGTCTCGGCCCCTTAGCGCACGGTCGTTATTTGCGGGTGTCCTCGTATTCGAGGTCGTCGGTGTCGTCGCCGGACAGGCCAACGTACCGACCGTCGTCCGCTTCGTCGTCATCGTCGAGGTCGTCGTCCTCGTCGAGCAGATCGGGCTCGAGGTCGTCGTCCTCGTCGTCCTCGAAGTCGTCCTCATCACCGCTGTAGACCTCGAGCGGGGTGACTTCGCCGTAGGTGTCCATGAGAGCGTCGTCGTAGTTCTCGAACGCGTCCGCCAGGTCCCGGTAAGCCGCGACCACGGTCGGGTCGTTCTCGCCACGCCGGGACGCGGCGGCCTCCAAATGACGTTCGAAAGCACCCACCAGGGCGGTCAGCGCGGCACGCGGATCAGCGGTCATAGCCACGACCGTAGCGGCATGAGCGGCGCGGGAGATAGAGCATCGCCGTGGAACGTGTCGCGGGTGTCGCTCCGCGGCCGGCCGGATGGGTCATGAATAATGCGCCGTGATGACCGAGTACGAGTTCCGGGTGCTGACCTTCCCGCGCGAAACCAGTCGCGCGGATGTGCGCCAGGCACTCGCCGATCACGCGGAGTACGGCCACTGGGAGCTGGCCCGGACCCGTCTCTATCTGGGAGGCGCGCGCCGGGTATGGCTGCGCCGCCGGATCATCCGGGTGCGCCGGACCGCCTAGCTCCGAGCGCCACGCGACTCAGCAATCGGCGAGGAACTTTCCGAGCACGCGCGCGCCGAAGCGCAGCGAGTCCAGCGGGACCCGCTCGTCGATGCCGTGGAACATCGGGGCGAAGTCGAGGTCGGCCGGCAACTGCAGCGGCGCGAAGCCGTAACCGGTGATGCCGAGCCGCTTGAGCGCCTTGTTGTCGGTGCCGCCGGACAGGCAGTAGGGCAGCACGGCGGCGGCCGGGTCCTCGGCGAGCAGCGCGGACTTCATCTTCTCGACCAACGGGGCGTCGAACGGTGCGTCGAGCGCGATGTCGCGGTGCACCACCTCGACGTCGACGTGCTCGCCGGCGAGCTCGCGGATGGTGGTCATGAGGTCGTCCTCGTGGCCGGGCAAGAAGCGGCAGTCGAGCGACGCGCTGGCCGATTGTGGGATCACGTTGTGTTTGTAGCCGGCATCGAGCATCGTGAAGTTCGACGTGTCGCGCAGCGTTCCTTCCACGAATCCCTTTGCGCCGCCGAGGTTTTCAAGCAGCGGACCCAGCTCGTCGTCGGTGTATGACGCACCGGTCAGGTCGCTCAGCCCGTCGAGCAACTGGCGCACCGACGCGATGTATTCGCGCGGCCAGACGTGCTGGTTGATGCGGGCGATGGCCTGGGCCAGGTGCACCACGGCGTTGTCGTCGTTGGGCACCGAACCATGCCCGGCGCGTCCGTGCGCCCGCAACCGCAGCCAGGCGATGCCCTTCTCGGCGGTCTGCAGCAGGTAGGCGCGCTGCTGGCCCTGCTTGCCGTCGAAGGTGACCGAGTAGCCGCCCACCTCGCTGATCGCCTCGGTGACGCCCTCGAACTGGTCGGCGTGGTTGTCGACCAGCCAGTGGCTGCCCTTGACTCCCCCGGCCTCTTCGTCGGCGAGGAAGCCGATCACCAGATCGCGCGGCGGCTTGCGGCCGCTGCGGGCCAGCTCACGCACGCAGGCAAGGATCATCGCGTCCATGTCCTTCATGTCGACCGCGCCGCGGCCCCAGACGCAGCCGTCCTTGATCTCGGCGCCGAACGGATCGACCTGCCAGTCATCGGCATTCGCCGGCACTACGTCGAGGTGACCGTGCACGGCGAGACCGCCGCGCTCGGAGTCCTCGCCCTCGATGCGCACCAGCACCGACGCCCGTCCGGGCTCGCTCTCCAGCAGCACCGGGTCGAGGCCGACCTCGGTCAGCTCGCCCATGACGTATTCGGCGGCCTTGCGCTCCCCCGGGCCGCTGCCGTCGCCGTAATTGCTGGTGTCGAAGCCGATCAGGTCCTGGCAGATGCGCACCACCTCGTCCTCGGCGGACGGGTGCTCTTCGGTCTTTGCGGAGTCCTGGGACGTCATGCCTCCCAGCCTGCCACGCGCGCTCACGCGCCGCCGAGGGCCCGCACCGTCTGGATGGTGTCGGCCTCGTCGGCGGTCTTGTCGTCGCGATAGCGCAGCACCCGGGCGAAGCGGAGCGCGATCCCGCCCGGGTAGCGGGTCGAGCGCTGCAGCCCGTCGAAGGCGATCTCGACGACCTGCTCGGGCCGGACGCGCACCACCCAGTCGCCGGTGTCGGTGGCCAGCTCGGTGAAGCGCTCCGTCTGCCAGCGCAGCATCTCGTCCGTCATACCCTTGAAAGTCTTTCCGAGCATGATGAATTCGCCGGTTTGCGGGTCGCGGGCGCCGAGGTGGATGTTGGACAGCAGCCCCTTGCGCCGGCCGCTGCCCCACTCGACCGCGAGCACCACCAGGTCGAGGGTGTGCCTGGGTTTGACCTTGACCCAGCCGGCACCCCTCCTGCCCGCTGCGTATGCCGAGCCGAGCGCCTTGACGACCACGCCCTCGTGACCAGCGGCGACCTGATCGTCGAAGAACCGCTGCGCGCCGTCGGGATCGGTGATCTGCTGCCGTGGCACGCGGCAGCGCTGCGGCACCAGGGCGTCCATCCGGCGCTGCCGGTCGGCGAGCGGCTGATCGATCAGATCCTCGCCGTCGACGTGCAGCAGGTCGAAGAACATCGGCGTCACCGGCACCTGCTCGCGCAGCTGCGCCGTGTCGCCCTGGCTGGCCGTGCGGGCGCCGGTGACCTGGAACGACTCCGGTCGCCCGTCGGCGCGCAGTGCGATCGCCTCACCGTCGAGCACGGCGGTCTCCGCGGGCAGTGCGCGGACGATCTCGACCACCTCCGGCAGCCGGTCGGTGATCTCCTCCAGGCTGCGGGTGAACAGCCGCACGTCGTCGCCGAGCTTGTGCGCCTGTACCCGGATGCCGTCGAGCTTCACCTCCACCTGCTGCGCGGCCCTGTCCAGCGCCCCCGGGTCGAGCGTCTCCCCGTCGATCGCCTCGGCGACCGTGGGCGCGCTCCCGGCGAGCATCGGGCGCACCGGTCGGCCGACGACGAGACCGATCTGCTCGACCTCTGGCAGTCCGCCGCGCAGCGCGGCCTGGGCGACCGGTGCGGCATACCCGGCCAGCATGACCGCCCGCCGGATCGCGGGCTCGGGCACGCCGCTGGCGGCGGCGATCGCCGCGAGCATCACCCCGTCGCCGGCTCCCTGCCGCAGCTCGCCGCCGATGAGTCGCGCGACGAACTGCTGCTCGTCGGCGGTCAACCGCCCGAAAAGGTCTGCTACCAACGTCTTTCGGCGCCCCGCGGAGCCCGCGCCGTTCTGTGAGCCGATCTCGGTCAGGGCCGTGTCGAGCTCGGTCACGGTGACCGCCGGCTGCTCGGCAGGCACTGCCAGCTCGCGCAGACCGCGCCACCCGACGCCGATGCGCCGCTGTGGCAGCACCCCCGCCAGGTAGGCCGCGACGAGCAGCACCTCGTCGCCGTCGGCGCGCCGCAGGGCGTCCGCGACCGCGGCTCGCTTGGCGTCCCGGGACCGGGTGGCGCCGACCTGCGCCGAGGTGGTGATGACGTCGTGCAGCAGCATGTGTGCAGTGTGCCCGCAGCCCCCGACATACGGGCGGAGTTGAATGGGGGCCATGCAGACAACGCGCATCGTGCTGGCCGCCCGCCCCCAAGGCGAACCCACCGCCGCAGACTTCCGCACCGAGACGGTCGAGCTGCCCGCCCCGCAGGACGGGCAGGTGTCGCTCGAGACGATCTATCTCTCGCTCGACCCCTACATGCGCGGCCGGATGAGCGATGCCAAGTCGTATGCCGAGCCGGTCCCGATCGGCGGCACGATGGTCGGGGCGACGGTGTCGCGCGTCGTGGAGTCCCGCGACGACAACTTCAAGCCCGGTGACTACGTGCTCGGCTACGGCGGGTGGCAGACGCATTCGGTGGAGGGCACCGGTCATCTCGTCCCGCTCGACCCGCACGCCGCTCCACTCTCGACGGCGCTCGGGGTGCTCGGAATGCCTGGTTTCACTGCGTATTCGGGGTTGCTGACGATCGGCCGGCCGAAGCCGGGCGAGACCGTGGTGGTCGCCGCCGCGACCGGCCCGGTCGGTTCGGCGGTCGGGCAGATCGCCCAGCTCAAGGGCGCGCGTGCGGTCGGCATTGCGGGCGGCCCGGCGAAGGTCGCCTATCTGCACGACCTGGGCTTCGACGCGGCCATCGACCACCGCGCGCCCGACTTCAAGGAGCAGCTCAAGGCGGCGACACCGGACGGCATCGACGTCTACTTCGAGAACGTCGGAGGTCCGGTCTTCGACGCGGTGCTCCCCCGACTCAACACCTACGCGCGGGTGCCGGTGTGCGGGCTGATCGCGTCATACAACGCGACAGAGGCGCCGGCCGGACCCGACCGCCTCGGTCTGCTGATGCGCACGATCCTCACCAAGAGCCTGACCGTGCGCGGCTTCATCCAGAGCGAGTTCGTCAAGGACCAGCTCGGCGACTTCCGCCGCGACATGACCGCGTGGGTGGCGGACGGCAAGGTGCGCTACCGGGAGGACGTCGTCGAGGGCTTGGACAACGCGGTCAGCGCCTTCCAGGGGCTGCTGCGCGGGGACAACTTCGGCAAGCTCGTCGTGCAGGTGTCGGCGGCGCCGGAACCTTCGACGCGCTAGCGTCGCTGTCGAAGAGGAAGACTCGAAGTTCGTTCGAAGGTTCACGAAGGGAAGATCATGCCGGTCAATCTGAGCAAGGGCGCCAACATCTCACTGGAGAAGGCCGCGCCGGGGATGTCGACGGCGATCGTCGGCCTGGGCTGGAACCCGCGCACCACCGATGGCGCGCAGTTCGACCTCGACGCCTCCGTGCTGATCCTCGGCGCGGACGGAAAGGTGCGCCAGCAAAGCGATTTCGTCTTCTACAACAACCTCACCGGCGACAACGGCTCGGTGCAGCACCTCGGTGACAACCGCACCGGTGAGGGCGAGGGCGACGACGAGCAGATCAAGCTCAACCTCGGTCAGATCTCCGCGGACGTCGACCGGATCGCGTTCGTGGCGTCCATCGACCAGGCCGACAGCCGCGGCCAGAACTTCGGTCAGGTCTCCGATGCGTTCATCCGGGTCTTCGACGCCGACGACCCGAACAACGCCGACAAGGGTGCGCGCTACGACCTCGGCGAGGACGCGGCCACCGAGACCGCGCTGGTCTTCGGCGAGCTCTACCGCAACAACGGCGAGTGGAAGTTCCGCGCGGTCGGCCAGGGCTACTCGACCGGACTCGCCGGCGTCATCCAGGACTTCGGCCTGTCCGTCTGAGCGCGGTTGCGCCACAAGCAGATTCGTGGGGTATGACGGGGCTCCCGTCATACCCCACGAGTGTCTTGTGGGGCGGCCTCAGCTGGGCGGGCTGACCAGCTTCTCGAGCTTGCCGAAGGAGCTCTCCCAGCCGGCCTTCGCCTGCTCGACCATGTCGTCCGGGAAGGGTCCCTGGGTCACCGACAGCTGCGTGCCGGCAGGCGCGTCGGCGAATTCCAGCCGCAGCGTGACGGCGGTGCCGTCCTCCAGGCCGGGGAAACCAGTGACCTGCTCGGTGCCGACCAGCGTCTGGTCGGCGGTGAACTCGGTGAGCGTCGCCTCGACCGGCGATTTCAGCTCCGGGTTGTCGTCGGCGACCATCGTGAGCCGCCACGCGCCGCCCTGGCGCGGCTCGACGGTGACGCTGTCCTCGGGCACATGGAAGCCCTCGGGGCCGAACCAGGCGGCCAGCTCGGCCGGGTCGACGAACGCGCGGAAGAGACGTTGCCGGGACGTGCGGAACTCGTGGGTGACGTGCAACTGCTCGGGCATGACGGGTCCTCTCGGGATGGGGCCGGTCCGGGGTCAGGGGTGTTGCCCGCCGATCCTTGCAGGGGCAGGCGCCGATGCGGGAGTTTCGCCCTCTCCGTGCTAGTGTTTCCGGTCGTTGGCCAGGCGGTTTCCGCCTGCTGACGCACCCATTTGTCCGGGTGGCGGAATGGCAGACGCGCTAGCTTGAGGTGCTAGTCCCTTAACGGGGGTGGGGGTTCAAGTCCCCCTCCGGACACTGGTGGGATCGGCGGCCCGGCTTCGTGCTGGGCCGCCGATTTGCTGTTGCGGCGGCCGCCGGTCCCGGGTCAGGCCCGCGGTGACTCACCCGGGCGCACCGAGAGGCCCCCGTTCGCGAGCGTGCTCAGCGCCGCGTGTCCGAAGACACCCTCGCGGTCGTAGTAGGCGGCGGTGCCGATCGAGATCCCGTCGTGTGCGATGCGGTCCTCGGCGACCAGGCCGATGCCTCCGCCGACCGGCAGGCGGGCGAACGTCACGCTCGCGTCGGCGTTGATGTGCTCCACCCCGTGGGTGCCCCAGTGCACGACCAGGTTGGTCATGTCGGCGGCAATCCCGAGCTGCTGGAAGGATGTCGGCGCCTCCCCCTCGACCAACGGCACCGGCAGCTGCCAGACGCGCTTGCGGTCGCCGTTGAGGTGGTCGAGAGCCTCGCTCGACCACGGTGCGTCACCGCTGCGGTAGTAGCGCCCGCCGTCGTCCGGTAGCAGGTCTGCCGGCGGCAGTTCCGGTGGTCGCCGATCCGGGTGCCACACCTGCCCGGTCGCGTCCGCGCCCGGCGCGAGAAAGAGCGTGTGCGCGCGGGCCACCACCTCATCACCCTGGCGGAGTTGCGCATCGACGAGCCCGAGCCGCCGGCCGCGCTGCACCACCTCCACGCGGGTGTATGACGGCGCCATACGAGCAGGACGGAACAGGTCGATCGACAGCCGCGCAGGGCGCAGGCCGGACATGTCGTCCCTCGTGCCGAGTTCGGTGGCGCGCGCGAGGATTCCGGTCACGGCGGGTCCGCGCAGGTGCTTGGGGTTCCAGCCGCTCCGCGCCAGCTCCAGTGGGTGCAGCAGTTCGCCGGTCGACGTCTGTTCGCTCGCGAAGTACGCGGCATACCCGGCCGTGTCCGACATGCTGACCTCCCAGTGCAGGGTGCAGCCGAGGATCGGCGACGGCCGCAGAAGCGTTGTCAGCCTATGAGTCCGATGACGCACCCGTCGCACCGGCCGGTCTAAGGTGCGGAGCTGGCGGAGCAGTGCCCAACCCGAGCCGAGGAGACGACGTTGTCCGAGATCAGCGACGAGGACTTCCAGCCGATCCTGGCGCAGGTGCGGCAGTGGATCCGGACCCGAGTTGTGCCGCGGGAGAACGAAATTGCCGATGCCGACGCCATCCCGGACGACCTGCGCGCGCAGGCCAAGGAAATGGGCTTGTTCGGATATGCCATCCCGCAGCAGTGGGGTGGCCTCGGACTGGATCTGACCCAAGACGTCGAGTTCGCACTCGAGTTCGGCTACACCAGCCTCGCCGTACGCTCGATGTTCGGCACCAACAACGGCATCGCCGGTCAGGTGCTCGTCGGCTTCGGCACCGATGAGCAGAAGCAAGAATGGCTGGAGCGGCTCGCCTCCGGGGCGGTGGTGGCGTCGTTCGCACTCACCGAGCCCGGAGCCGGGTCCAACCCAGCCGGGTTGCGCACCAAGGCGATTCGAGACGGCGACGACTGGGTCATCGACGGCGAGAAGTGCTTCATCACCAACGCCCCGCTGGCCGACCTCTTCGTCACCTTCGCGCGCACCCGGCCCGCCGACGAGTCCGGCCCGGGCATCGCGGTCTTCCTCGTCCCGGCCGGCACGCCGGGTGTCGAGGTCGCGCCGAAGGACAAGAAGATGGGCCAGGAGGGCGCGTGGACGGCGAACGTGCGCTTCGACGGCGTCCGGGTGCCCGCGGCGGCGCTCGTCGGCGGGGACGTCGATGCCGGCTACCGGGCCGCGATGGCGTCGCTCGCGCGAGGCCGGGTGCACATCGCGGCGCTGGCGGTGGGTACGGCGCAGCGCGCGCTCGACGAGTCGCTCGCGCACGCCGCGGTCGCGACGCAGGGCGGCACGCCGATCGGCGACTTCCAGCTCGTCCAGGCGATGCTCGCCGATCAGCAGACCGGGGTCCTTGCCGGTCGGGCGCTCGTGCGCGACACCGCCGCCAAGTACGTCTCCGGCGAGGACCGCCGCATCGGCCCCTCGGTCGCGAAGCTCTTCTGCACCGAAATGGCAGGAACGACAGCCGATCTCGCGGTGCAGATCCATGGCGGCTCCGGCTACCTGCGCGACCTCGCCGTCGAGCGGATCTACCGCGACGTGCGGCTGTTGCGCCTCTACGAGGGCACCAGTGAGATCCAGCGACTGATCATCGGCGGCGGCCTGGTGCGTCAGGCGAAGGCGCGCTGACGGATGCCCTTCCCGGACGAGGAGTTCGCGCGGCGGGTGATCGTCTCGCCATACAACGTCGGCTGGGCGGCCGAAGGGATCGATCTCGCCGATCGACTGCGCGGGCTGATGCCCGATGCTCTCGCAGTGGACCACATCGGCTCGACCGCTGTGCCCGGACTGCCTGCCAAGGACTGTCTCGACATGATGGTGCGGGTGGCCGACATCGATGCGATTGAGGTCGACTCATTGCGACGAGAAGGTTTTCGGCTGCGGCCGGAGCCGTGGAACCGTGACGAGCAACTGGACGGCCGGATCTGGCCGAAGCTGGTCTTTGCTCCTCCGGTGGGCGGCAGGTCGATGAATGTGCATATCCGGCAAGTGGATTCGGCCACTGCTCGTTACGCCCTGCTCTTCCGGGACTTTCTTCGCGCCGACGACGCATGCCGCCAGACCTGGGGAGCCTTCAAGGAGCGGCTGGCCGAGAGCGTGCCGACCGACCTCATGGCGTACGGACAGGTCAAGGCAACCGCGCAACCACTACTGATGACGGCCGCAGAGGCCTGGGCCGCGCGCACGGACTGGCGCCCCACCGTCGCCGAATGACCGTTCGTCGGCGCAAGAGGCCTCTCCCGCACTAGCATTGCGGCACCGAGTTGCTCCGGGAGGTTACGCATGGCCAGCACCGACGGCACCGTCATCAAGTGTCCGCACTGCGGCACGGCAAACCGGGTGCGCCCGATCGCCAAGGGCATTCCGCGGTGCGCGAAGTGTCACAGGCCGCTGCCATGGGTGGTGACCGCCGACCAGAGCAGCTTCGACGCCGAGACGACGAGTTCGGTGCCGGTGCTGGTCGACTTCTGGGCACCGTGGTGCGGTCCCTGCCGGATGATCTCGCCCGTGCTCGAGAAGCTCGCCGCCCGTTACGCCGGCAAGCTCAAGGTCGTCAAGGTCAACGTCGACGAGAATCCCGCGCTCGCCCAGCGGTTCGAGGCGCTCAGCATCCCGCTGCTGGTGCTCATCGAGGACGGCAAGCCGGTCGACCGGCAGGTCGGCGCCGTCCCCGAGTCGCAACTCGTGGCGTGGATCAAACCCCGGCTCGGTGCCAAAGCGGCGGCCGACTGACCGTCAGGGTTGGCGCGAGCGGGACCGGCATACTCGCCCGAAGCGGCCGAGTGCGCCGATTTGCCCGCCGCGCACGCACGTGCGAGCCTCGAACCAGGCCGCCCTCATGGGCTCGGCCCCGGACGAGCGGCGTCGTACCCGGACAGCGACAAGACGACTCCTTGGAGGAGTGCTGTCATGTCCTGGATCATTCTCGTCGCCGCCGGAGTCCTCGAAGCCGTCTGGGCCACGGCCCTCGGCAAATCGGAGGGCTTCACCCGCCTCTGGCCGTCCGCCGTCTTCGTCGTCGCGGTCGTGCTCAGCATGGGCGGTCTCGCCTACGCCATGCGCGACCTGCCGACCGGCACGGCATACGCGGTCTGGACCGGCATCGGCGCCTCGCTCACCGTCATCTACGCGATGGCGACCGGCGAGGAACCTGCGACGCTGGTGCGCATGCTGCTGATCGGCGGCATCGTCGCGTGCGTCGCCGGACTGAAATTCCTGCACTGAGCGGCGCCTCAGGGCGCGAGAGTCGCCAGCCGCATGACGCCCGCCGACCCTGCCCGCGCCAGCTGCGTCGCAGGCAGGCGACGCGCCTCCCACCGCCACAGGTCGTGGCCGAAATTAAGGGCGGCGGCGAGGGTGCCCGCGTCGACGATCGCCGTGCACGCGCCACGCCCCAGGTTGGGCAGCATCGCGTGCGCGGCATCCCCGATCACCAGATAGCGATCGCGCACGTAGCGATGCATCGGTGGGGTCACCCAGAGCCGCGTGGCGAGCGTCTCCGGGCCGGCTTCCTCCAGCAATCGCCGTATGACGGGAGCCGCGTCCGCGAAGCGCTCCCGCGTCTCGCCCACTGCGTCGGCCGCGAGCAGCGGCTCGGTCAACTCGCTGCGGTGCGCGGTGAACCAGTAGGTCCGCTCCCCCGGGATCGCGGCGACTCCGGCGAGCAGGCCACGCCCCCAATATTCGCCGATGTCAGTGGTTTTCGGCGCGCCAGGTGCAATCCCTCGCAGGGTCAGGTAGCCGGTGTCGATCCGCTCCGCGGCCGAGCGTTGCACCAGGCCACGCACCCGGCTGCGCACGCCATCGGCGCCGACCACCAGGTCCGCGTCCAGCGCGGCCGGGTCGGTGACTTCCTCGGTGATGCGCCGCACGCTCGCCGGCACCGCCGCGTCGAGGGCGGCGAGCAGCGCCGGCCGGTCCACCAGAGCAGGCCCGGCCGCCCGCAGTCGCGCCCGGCGCCGCCCGTCGACGGCGAAGAGACTCCCCTGGGTCGCGCGATCAACCGGCGACGGCAACGCGCCGATCCGGCGCAACACGCGTCGGGCGCCCGACCAGAGGCCGAGTGCGCTGCCGAACCCGGCCCGGAATGGCTCGGCCTCGTGCACGACGACCTCGAACTGCCGCGGATCGAGCGCGGCCGCGAGCGTCAGCCCGGCGATGCCGCCGCCGACGATCGCGATGCGAGTGGTCACGGTCGCCCACCCTAGTGCCCGCTCCGCACCTGTTCTATTTCTGACTCAAGGCACTAGTGCGGGGCCGGACCCTAGAATGAGCGCGCCTTGAGTAGCCACCGAGATCCCAACCTCACCAGCGCGATTCGCAATCGACGGTCGCCGCTGCGACGATTCCTGGACCAGCACTTCGGCGACGTCCGGGCGCTGCAGGCCGACTATCGCGACCGCGCCAGCACCCTGCTCGTCCCCGGTGGACCTGCCGACCCGGCGGCGATCGGCGCCGCCTTCGACTTCGGGGTGCGCTTCGCGCTCGACGCCGACTACGTCCCGGAGATCGCCTATTACGGGTTTGCCGGCCTGCCGCCCTGCCTCGACGCGATCGCGCAGGTGGTCGAGGTCGCGCAGCAGACGTCGCCCACGTCGGCCGAATCCGTCTCTGCCTGTTGGGCGCTCGCCCTCACCACCAGCGTCTACCGCGAAGGCGGGGTGCCGCCGGACTCACCGCTGGTGCCCCTGCTGCGCACCCAACGCTTCACCGCCGACACCCTGCTCCGGCTCGCCTCACCCGACGCGCGCCGCCAGCTGCAGAAGCTGGCCGCGATCGCCGGCGAGCGACTGCTGCCTGAGCTGCTCCCGCCATACAACCTGGGGCCGACGTTCGCGGCGTCGCGCCTCATGCCGGCCGACGCCGATCTCATCGCGGGCGGTCTCCTGCTCGACCTGAAAACCCGCCTGGGACGGCGTGATCCGCGCACGCACGCCCGCATCGACAGGCTGCCGCGCACCGACATCTACCAGCTCGTGGCCTACGCGCTGTTCGACCGCACCGACGACCACCGCATCGATGCCATTGGCATCTACTCCGCCCGCTATGGGTCGCTGGTCCGCTGGCCGCTCACCGACGCACTCGCCACGCTCGCCGGCGAGCCGGTCGACCTGCCCGCGGCGCGGGACGCCGTCTGGCGGCTGCTCAGCGCCTAGCCGAGCTCACGCACCCGCGCGATCACGTCGTCGAGCATCTGCTCGGTCAGCTTGCCGGTGAAGGTGTTCTGCTGACTGACGTGGTAGCTGCCGATCAGTTGCACCGCCCGCCCGTCGGCTGTGGTGAGCGTGGCCGTCGCACCGTGCCCGAACTTCGGCTTCGGCCGCGGCACCTGCCAGCCGGCCGCCCGGGCAGCCGCCAGCGCCGCGTCCCAACCGAACGACCCGAGCGCCAGTATGACGCGCAGCCGCTCCTGCGACAGGTGCAGCTCGCGCACCAGCCACTGCCCGCAGGTGTCGCGCTCCGTCGTCGTCGGTTTGTTCGCCGGTGGCGCACAGTGCACGGCCGCCGCGATGCGAATCCCCTTTAGTGCCAGGCCATCTCCCGCAGCCTCCGAGGTCGGCTGAGTGGCGAAGCCGCCGCGATGGAGCGCGGCGTAGATCCAGTCGCCCGACCGGTCACCGGTGAACATCCGGCCGGTCCGGTTGGCGCCGTTGGCAGCCGGTGCGAGACCGACGATCAGCCGCGTCGCATCCGGGTCTCCGAAGTCGGGGGTCGGTCGACCCCAGTAGGGCTCACCGGCGAAGGACCTGCGCCGGCCGGTCGTGGCCACCTCCTCCCGCCATGCGACCAGGCGGGGGCAGGCCCGGCATACCGAGATGAGCGTGCCGAGCTCGGGCACCGAGTCGGCAGTGCGGGCAAGCCGGGCGACATCTCGGGCGTTCCGGGCGACCGGTGTGTCGGCGTCGGCGGTGTCGCCGGGCCAGCCAGTGCCGGGAGGCACCGGGGACGCGAACTGTTGCCCGGTGAGGGGATGCGGTTCCGGCATACCTCGGCCTCCTCGGTGTCGGTCGTCGCTGTCAGGATGTGCGGGTGTCGACCATTGTGTTCTTCCACGCCCATCCGGACGACGAAGCATCCCAGACCGCCGGCGCGATGGCGAAAGCCAGCGACGAGGGCCACCGCGTGGTCGTCGTCTACGCCACCGGCGGCGAGCATGGCGAGGTGCCCGACGACCTCGCGCCCGGTGAGACCCTCCGCGACCGACGTCGCGCCGAGGCGGAGCAGTCCGCGCGGGCCACCGGCACCGCGCGGGTTGCCTGGCTCGGCTACCACGACTCCGGGATGACCGGCTGGGAGCAGAACGCCGCACCCGACTCCTTCCACTGCGCACCGGTCGACGAGGCTGCCACCCGTCTCGCCGCGATCCTCGACGACGAGCGCGCCGACGTGCTCATCGGCTATGACTGGCACGGCAACTACGGTCATCCCGACCACGTGAAGGTGCACGCGGTGACCTACCGGGCCACCGAGCTGGCCGCGCGGTCACCGCGCGTGCTGGAGGAGACCGCCAACCGCGATGCGCTGCGTGCTGCCGTGCAGGCCGCCAAGGCGGCCGGGCTCGACCTTCCCTTCGACCCGGACGGTCCGATGGACGACGGCAACCCGATGGGCACTCCGGAAGCCGAAATACATTGGGCTGTCGACGTTTCCGACTACCTCGATCGCATCCGCGCGTCGATGGAGGCGCACCGCAGTCAGGTCTCCGACATCGGCGGCTTCATGAGCATGCCGAAGGAGGTCTTCGACGGCAGCTTCGGCACCGAATACTTCGTCGAGCGCGGCCGTCCGGCCGGCATGGTGCACGGCTGGTTCCTGGACGACGCTAACGCGTGAGGTCCCAGGTCGCCACGTGGTAGCGCACCCCGAACGGTGCGTCGCTGTAGAGCAGGTCCGCCGTCACGCGGGCTCCGTCGACCGCGCCCGCGAGCACCTGCCACGGCGCGCGTCCGCCGGCGTGCACCCCGTCGCACTCGGTCGCGTCCAATGCGGCCAGCGGCGCGGTGTCCCCGGCGGCAAGGGCGCGCCGCACCTCGGTGTCTACCCGATGGTCGGTGTGGTCGGTGCCGTCGCCCGGCTCCCAGGTGAAGCTGCCGCTGCCGAGCACCAGCAGCGTGTCGGTGTCCGCGGCGAGTTGCGTGCCGAGCACGGCGCACTCTTGCGCCGACGCGTCGGGGCCGACGAGTTGCACCGTCATACCCGGCAGCCGGGCGGTCTCGCGCAGCCACGCAGCGACCAACAGGGCCGGCTCCGGGTTGTCCTCGTGCGCGCTCGGCGCCTCCGACAGACCGAGCTCCCCCTCACGTCCGTATGACGCCAGCCGCGCACCGGTGCCGGTGCCGATCAGCCGGCTGCGCTCCCCCGGGCCGACCGCGGTCCAGCGGCCTCCGGGGCCGTCGGGGTCGCCGGGGCCGACCGCACGGATCATCGCGTCACGAACCGTCTGCAGCGCGGGTGAGCCGGCTCCGCCCAGCGCAGGCACGAGCGCCGGGGCGTCGGGGACGATGACGGCACGGCGCAGCACGTCAGCAAGGGTAAGCGGTGCCGGTGATTACGCTGCGCACATGCCGATCAGCTTCCGCGGGCGCCCGACCCGGACCGACCGCGCCCTGATCATGGCGATCGTGAACCGCACGCCCGACTCGTTCTACGACCGCGGGGCGACCTTCGCCGACGACGCCGCCCTGCGTGCCGCGGAGGCCGCAGTGCGCGACGGTGCGGACATTCTCGACATCGGCGGGGTCAAGGCCGGTGTCGGCGACGACGTCGACGTCGCCGAGGAGACCCGGCGGGTGGTGCCGTTCGTGGCGTCGTTGCGCGAACGCTTCCCCGACGTCGTCATCAGCGTCGACACCTGGCGGCACGAGGTCGGTGCCGCAGCCTGCGACGCGGGAGCCGATCTGCTCAACGACACCTGGGCCGGTCATGATCCCGAACTCGCAGATGTGGCAATCGAATTCGGCGCCGGTTACGTCTGCTCACACACCGGTGGAGCCACGCCGCGCTCCCGCCCCTACCGGGTGCGCTATGACGATGTCGTGGCCGACGTCATCGCCGACACCACGGCCCGCGCCAAGTCGCTCGTTGCGCGCGGGCTGCCGAGGGACGGCATCCTGCTCGACCCGACGCACGACTTCGGCAAGAACACCTGGCACTCGCTGACCCTCACCCGGCGGCTCGACGAACTCGTCGCGACCGGTTGGCCGGTGCTGGTGGCGCTGTCCAACAAGGACTTCGTCGGTGAGGCGCTCGGCGGTCTGCCGCCCGGTGAGCGGCTGGTCGGCACCCTCGCCGCGACCGCGCTGTCGGCCTGGCACGGCGCCTCGGTTTTCCGGGCGCACAACGTCGCGGAGACCCGGCAGGCGCTCGAGATGGTCGCGGCGATCCAGGACCGGCGCACTCCCCCACAGGTCACCCGCGGCCTGGCGTGACGCCCGCAGCCGTCAGCCGCGGAGGTCCCCTGCGGGTTTGTGGGCGCGCACCAGCAGGCGCGTCGAGTGCGCGACAAAGGCACCGTCCCGCCGGATCAGCGCGTCCAGCTCGCGGAGCGTGCCGGCATACCGCTCGGAGCTGAAGTCGGGCACCCACCAGACCAGCTTGCGCAGCGTCCAGGCGACCGCACCGATGTCGAAGAACTCGAGGAGACAACGCGCGCTGCGGATCTCGTCGACCACCAGGCCGGCAGCGGTGGCACCGGCTCGGTCTTGGTCGGCACTGCGCGCGCGACGGACCTCTTCCGGCAGCGGCCCCAGGAACCGCTCGATGAGTTCGAAGCCGGATGCCGGCCCGACGTGCTGACCGAGGTAGCGGCCTCCGGGCACGAGCACCCGGTCGATCTCGGCCCAGTTGGTCCACACCGGGTGGCGGGCGCTGACCAACTGGAAGCTCGCATCGGCGAACGGCAGCGGTGCGTCCTGGTCGGCGTCCACCACCTCGACGCCACGTGGTGCCAGCGCCTTTCGCGCACGCTCGAGGTTGGGTGGCCAGCCTTCGGTGACGGCCATCCGGCGCGGCAGCAGGGGCGCCTCGCCGACGACCTCACCGCCGCCGGTCTGCAGGTCCAGCGCCGAGTCGGCGCCCGCCAGCGCGTCGGCCAGCAAGCCCGCGTAGCCCCAGGGTGGTCGCTCCTCGGTCGCTCGGCCGGTGAGCCAGTCGAAGCCCCAGCCGCTGACGTCGGCGGCATCGGCCTCGGCGACGAGATCCTCATAGCTGCGCATCAGTCCATCGTCGGGCACCGGTCAATCGGATTTCACCACTGCGGTGGCTCGGCGACCGAAAGCTGCGGATCGTCGGCGGCGAAGGTGCGCACCCTGCCGGGTTCGCTACGCGGGCCCTCGAACCGCACGGTCACCCTGCCGAGACCGCTGCCCCAGACCCAACCCGCGCCGTGCTCGGTGTGCGCGACGTCCTGCCCCGGCCACCAGGAGGGCGGGCCGCCACCGACGTAGGCGGCCGGGCCGGGCTTTCGTCGTACATCCCCTGCGGGCGTGGCCGGCACCTCGGCGTCGTCGTCGATGCCGAGCGGCAGCGGGTCGGCGAGCTCTTGCTGATCGTCGAACCGCAGCCGCTCCTGCGAGTGGGTGCTCAACCCGGAGACGCCAACTCCGAGCAACCGCAGGCCGTTCGAGACGTCGACGCCGTCGAGCAACCGGCGTGCGACATCCAAGATCACGCCGGCGTCACCCGTCGGGTGCAACAACGTCTCCGACCTGGTCTGCGTCGAGAAGTCGTGTTGTCGCGCCTTGATCGTGATCGTCCGGGCGAAGGCGGCCGACTGTGCGAGGCGTGCGGCAGTCCGCCGGGCGAGGCTGGTCAGCTCGGCCTCGAGCACCGACCGGTCCACCACGTCGGTCTGGAAGGTCTCCTCGGCCGACACGCTCTTGGCCTCCCGTTCGACGACGACGTCGCGGTCGTCCCGGGCGCGGGCGAGCTCGTGCAGGCTGCCGCCGTGGGCAGTGCCGAAGATGCTGACCAGGTCGGTGCGCTCCATGCGTTGCAGATCGGCGACCGTCTCGACTCCGAACGTGCGCAACCGGGCTGCAGTCATGGGGCCGATGCCGGCGATCACCCGCACCGACAGCGGGGCGAGGGTCTCCAGCTCGCGGCCCGGGGGTATGACGACCAGGCCTTGCGGCTTCTCGAGGTCGGAGCCGATCTTGGCCAGCATCTTGGAGGAGGCGATGCCCGCGGAAGCGGTCAATCCGCCTGTCGCATCGCGGATTTGGTCGATCAGCTGGTGCGCGGCAGCGCGGACACCATCGGTCGACAGGTCGGTCAGGTCACCGGCGGCGAGGTCGACATACGCCTCGTCGACGCTGACCTGCTCGACGATCGGTGACAGCTCGTGCAGCAGCTCCATGACGATCCGGCTCGACTTGCGGTAGGCGTCACCGCGTGGGTGCAGGAACGCCGTGCCCGCCGGGCAGCGCCGTCGCGCCTCGGCGGTCGGCATCGCCGACCGGGCACCGAAAACCCGCGCCTCGTAGGACGCGGTCGCGACCACGCCGCGCGGGCCGATGCCGCCGACGCAGACCGGCTTGCCCCGCAAAGACGGCTTGTCCCGCTGCTCCACCGCGGCGAAGAATGCGTCGAGATCCAGGTGGAGGATGCTCGCCGTAGAACGCACCGCGCCATTGTCGCCGAGAGCACTGACAACGTCGGGCGAGCCCTCAGTCGGAGGCGACCGCCGAGCGGCCAGCGGCTCGATCGACAGAGGGGGCGTCGAGCGAGGCGAGGATCCGCAACTGGTCGTGGGCGGCGCTGCCCGGCGGGGCGTGGAAAACCACGAGTCGGAGCGCGCGATCCTCCGGCAGCTCGAGGTTTTCGTAGTCCAGGTCGAGGGCGCCCACGGCGTCGAGCCAGAAGCGCTTCGTGCCGAAGGAACGTTCGGCGACGTCCCGGCCGCGCCAGAGCCGGGCGAAGTGGTGTCCATCGGTCATCAGGTCGGACACCAGCTGCTCCAACTGCTCGTCGTGCGGGTAACGCGCTCTGGCAACGCGCAACTGTCCGACGGTTGCCTCCGCGATCTGCGGCCAGTCGCGATACCTGCGCATGCTCTCGGGATCGGCGAACAGAAACCGGGCCAGGTTTGCCTGATGCGCGCTGTCGAAATCGAAGAACACCGCCTTGGCGAGGCGGTTGGCGCCGAGCACGTCGAAGCGGTGGTTGGACACCAGTGCCGGCCCGGGCATGGCGTCCAGTAGTCCACGCAACTGCGGCCGGAGCGACCGGCTAGCCGACCTTTGACGTGTTGCCTTCGCCCGGTGCGGCACCGGTGCCGCCAGCTGCCGCAGGTGCGCCAGCTCGATCGGACTGAGGCCGAACACGGCGGCGATCGAGTCGAGCACGGCCGGCGAGGGCGACCGGGCGATGCCGCGTTCGAGGCGGGCGTAGTACTCGCTGCTCACCCCGATCAACTGCGCAGCTTCTTCGCGGCGCAGTCCGCTCACCCGGCGGCGGGCGGTGACGACCACGCCGTGGTCGGCAGGCTGTTGGCGAGCTCGCAGGTGGGTGAGGAACGCCCCGAGCTCGTTGGTCGCCACCGCCATGCCGAGAAGTGTCGTCGGGAGCGGTCACCGCCCGCAAGGGACCTGGCAGTACGCGTATCGACCGGGCCTTCCGGGTCGCCGGTCGGGCCGACCACGGTGGAGCCGTCCACGACGTGCAGCACGCCGACGAGGAGTCGCAAATCATGTGCCATTCCAGCCAGTCCCAGCCGCCCAGCCCGCCGGTGGTCACTCCGACCGAGGATCACGGAGAGTTCTTCCTCAGCACCGCCGCCGGCGTGCGCAGCGTGGCCTACGAAGCCCATCCGGCAGCACCGAGCCGGCGCGGCGTGGTCATCCTGCCCGACGTGCGCGGTGCACACGAGTTCTACCGCCGGCTGGCCGTGCGCTTCGCCGAGGCCGGTCTGCACGCGGTCGTGGTGGACTATTACGGGCACCTGACCGACGACCCCGCGAGGGACGACGACTTCGACTGGCAGGCGAAGCTGCCGAAGGTGGATCCCGCCACGGTGCAACCGGTCGTCGCCGCGGCGTTGGACGCCCTGGCCCGGCACAAGGTGCGCGACGCCTACACGGTCGGCTTCTGTTTCGGCGGGAGCCAGTCCTGGCTGTTGTCCGCCTCGGACCTGCCGCTGGCGGGAGTCGTCGGTTTCTACGGCAATCCGGATCTTGTGCAGCCGGAGCTGGACCGGCTGCACCGCCCGATGCTGCTGTTGGTCGCGGGAGCGGACGTTGCCACCTCCCGGGACCGCTCCGAGCAGTTCGAACGGGACCTGACCGAGGCAGGCGTGCCGCACCAGCAGCAGGTGTATGACGGTGCGCCGCACTCGTTCTTCGATCGCTCCGCCTCCGAGTGGGCCGCGGCAAGTCGGGACGCGTGGGAGCGGGTGCTCGCCTTCATTGCCGAGCACGCGACGCCGGCGTCCGGCGACGCGGAGTCTGCACAGGAACTGCGTGCCCCGGCATACACAACCCTCGAACGGGTGCTGCCCGATCTCGGCAGATACGCCCGGGAGTTCGCGCACGAGACCGTCCTGCACCGCTCCGGGCTGTCCCGCCGCGACCGCGAACTGGTGGTCCTCGGTGCATTGATCGCACTCGGCGACAGTGGCCGCCAGCTCCGGGCGCATGCCGCCGCGGCCCGCGAACAGGGCGTGACCGCAAAGGAATTGGGCGAGGTTGTCCTGCAGGCATTGCCGTATGCCGGGTTCCCGCGGACCATCAATGCCGCCCTCGGTCTGGCCAACCAGCTCGACCCTGCCGACTAGCCGAGGGTGATGACGACCTTCACGTCATCCGGCTGCTTGGTGAAGGCGTCGGCATACTGCTCCAACGGGACCCGGCGGGTGATCAGCCGCTCGAGCCAGGAACGGTCGGCGTCGGCCAGCGCCTTGGCGGCAAGCTCGTAGTGCCGCAGGTTGGCATTGACCGAGCCCACGATCGCGGCATTGCCGAGCACCGCGTCACGATTGATCGCACCCAGGTCGAGGTCGACCTTGTCGCCCGGGTTGGAGATGCCGGTGAGGACGGTCACGACATACGGCTTCGCGGCGGCGAGGACGGCGGCGATGACCGCGGTCGCTCCGGTGCCCTCGATGACCACGTCGGGTTTCACCGACTCGAGGACCTGGTCGATCGGCTCGGTGTGGTAGGTCGCGCCGAGGTCGGCGACCAGCCTCGGCTTCGGGCCGCCGGAGTTGCGGTCGAGCACGTGGACGTCGAGGCCGCGCTGGACGCCGATCATTGCGGCGAGCAAGCCGATCGGTCCGGCGCCGGTGATCAGCACCGACTTCGGCTCGAACCAGGCGCGGCCGCCGATCTTGTCGACCTGCTCCCACGCCTTGGCGACGATCGTGGTCGGCTCCATGAGCACGCCCACCGACTCCAGCGATGCGTCGAGCTTCACCGCGTGCTTGCTCTGCACCCGCCATTGCTGTGCTGCGAACCCGGCGACTTCCTTGATGCCGTGCTCGGTGTACTCACCGTTGCGGCACATGTCCCACTCCCCGTGAGCGCACGCGCCGCACGGCACCGGGTCGGGCATCCGGACGACGCCGACGATGAGGTCGCCGGGGGCGAAGCCGCTGCCGTCCGGCGCCTCCCGGACCCGGCCGAGGGATTCGTGACCGATGATCAGCCGATCGGAGCCGGGCGGGGCCCAGCCGTAGAGACCTTCGGCGAGTTCGTGGTCGGTGCCGCACACGCCGACCTGCAGGCCGTCGACGAGCACATCACCGAGGGCTTGATCGGGGTCGGGCATGTCCTGCACCGACAGCGAGTCCTTCTTCTGCGGAATGACCGTGAGAGCGCGCATGCGCCGACGGTATCGACCTAGCCCACGGTTCGGTGCAGCAGGAGTGGCAGGACGGCGGTCGCCCCCTGCTCGCGCAACGTGGCCGCAGCGACGGTGATCACCCAACCGGACGACGACTCATCGACGACCAACAACACGGCTTTGTCGGCAACGTCCGGAATGTCGCTCTCCCCCAGTGTTTTTCGCCAGAACGCCGCCTCGTCCGACGACGTCAGGTCGTCGGGCACGCGCACGTCGAGCGGCCAGGATGCCGTCGGCAGTCGGCCGACCGTGCCGAGATGGTCCGCCACACCCGACACCAGGTGCGGATGACCGGCTGCCGACAGCCCGATGATCACCTCGGGACGGGTCGCCCACGCGCCGCTCCAGCGGCTGAGGGTCGCGACCCCGGCCGCGAGCAGGTCTTGCGGTGGCGGCGCGTCCCGGCGTAGCGCACCGGCAAGCAGATCACCCCACTCGGCGGCGTCAGCGTGGACGATCACCCGGCCCTCGTCGGCGGCCAGCGCGGCGGGGATCTTGCCCCGCGCGCCGAACGATCCGCCGGGCCACATCTTGCGCGGCTCCAGCAGATGCTCTTCTGCGCGCAGCACCTCGCGCACCGCGGCCACCGTTTGTGGGTCGGCGGTCGCGCCGAGCGGCTCCGGCAGCTTGCCCAGGCACACCGAGCAGCGACCACATGGCTCGGCTTGCGGGTCGTCCAGCGACTGTTGCAGCAACTGCATCAGGCACTGCTCACCGCGCAGGTAGCTGCGCATGATGTCGGCTTCCCGGCGGCGGACTGCCAGCACCCCGTCGTAGTGCGCCTGGTCGAACTCCCACGCCGTGCCGGTGGCCCGCCAGCCGTCGGTCAGCCGCTCGGTGACGCCGTCCACCGCAAGCTGTTTGAGCAAGAGCTCGACCCGGCTGCGGCGCAGGCCGGTCTCGGCCTCCAGAGCCGGCACTGACATCGGTGCGTCGGCCGCTTCGAGCACGTCGAGCAGCCGGCGCACCTGCGGCTCCTTCGGGATCGTCGCGGTGGCGAAGTAGTCCCACACGGCGTCGTCGCCGGCCGACGGCAGCAGCGCGACGAGCGCGTGGTCGATCGCACGCCCGGCACGACCGACCTGCTGGTAGTAGGACACCGGTGACGGCGGCGCGCCGACGTGCACCACGAAGCCGAGATCCGGCTTGTCGTAACCCATGCCGAGTGCCGAGGTCGCGACCAGTGCCTTGACCCGGTTGGCGCGCAGGTCCTCCTCGAGCCGCTCGCGGTCGGCGCTGTCAAGGCCGCCGGTGTATGCCGCCACCGTCATACCGGGGGTGTCGGCATAGCGCCGCTGCAGCGCCTCGGTCAGGCGCTCCGCATCGGCGACGGTGAGCGTGTAGACGATGCCGGAGCCGGGCAACTGCGGCAGGTGGTCGACCACCCAGGCGTAGCGCTGCAGCGGGTCCATCATCGGCAGCACCGCAAGTTGCAGGCTCGACCTGGCCAGCGGTCCGCGCAACACCACGGTGTCGTCGCCGAACTGCTCGGCGACATCGGTCACTACCCGCGAGTTGGCGGTCGCGGTTGTCGCCAGCACCGGCGTCTGCGGGTTGAGCCGCCGCAGCACGTCGGTCACCCGTCGGTAGTCGGGCCGGAAGTCGTGGCCCCAGTCCGACACCGAGTGTGCCTCGTCGATCACCACCAGACCGAGCGAACCGGCCAGCGACTCCAGCACCCGGGCGCCGAAGCCGGGATTGGCCAATCGCTCCGGCGACACCAGCAACACGTCGATCTCACCGGCGGCCAGGTCGTCCTCGATCTGTTGCCAGGCATCGAAATTGGAGCTGTTGAGCGTCGCCGCCCGCAGGCCGGCGCGCTCGGCGGCGGCCACCTGGTCGCGCATCAGCGACAGCAGCGGCGACACCACGAGCGTCGGCCCGCCGCCGGCGCGTCGGATCCACGAGGTGGCGATCCAGTAGACCGCCGACTTGCCCCAGCCGGTCGCCTGCACCACCAGCACCCGCGCGCCGGGCTGTGTCAGCGCCTGCAGCGCCTCCAGCTGCCCAGGCCGCAACCGCGCGTCCGGGCCGGCGAGCACGCCGAGCACGTCGGCGGCGGTGTCCTCGATCGTCGGTGCATCCACGGTGGTCATGCTCGCAGTCTGCGTGCGACCACCGACAAGCCCGTCAGCCGGCGGCCTTCCTGGCCGCCTTGCGCTCGGCCTCCGCACGCTCGATCTCGGCCGCCTGCTCCGGTGTCGGGGCGGTGCCACCCAGCCGCGCCGGGAGGTACTTCCGGTCGTCGCCGGTGAGCGGCTCGTAGGAGTCCTGAGCCTCGTGCAGCATGCCCTCCATCAGCGTGCGCAGCCGCGCGGTCTCGGCGTCCGCGTCGGCACCCGCCGGGATGTCGATCGGGGCGCCGGTGGTGATGGTCACCGGCACCTTCGGCCGCAGCAGGGTCTTCTTGTGGTCCTTGGTCCAGACCCGCTGCGAACCCCAGATGATCATCGGTATGACGGGGACTCCGGCCTCCTGCGCCATCCGGACCGCGCCGCTCTTGAAGTCGCGCAGCTCGAACGAGCGGGAGATGGTGGTCTCCGGGAAGACACCGATCAGCTCACCGCGCTGCAACGCCGCCACCGCCTCCTGGTAGGCGCCGGCTCCGGCCGCCCGGTCCACCGGGATGTGCTTCATGCCGCGCATCAACGGACCCATCACCGGGTGGTCGAAGACCTCCTTCTTGGCCATGAACCGGACGATCCGCCCGACGTCGTGCGCCGGGTAGCCGCCGTAGGCGAAGTCGAAGTAGCCCACGTGGTTCATCGCGATCACCGCGCCGCCGGTGCGCGGGATGTTGTCCGAGCCGGTGCGCTCGAACTTCAGGCCCTGCGCGGCGAAGACGCCCAGCGCGAAGTTGATTACTCCCGAGTAGAGGGGTTCCATGCCGCGCACTGTAGTGGGTCGGTGGTCTCGATACGCCTCCTCCGCTTCGCTCCTCCGGCTACTCGACCAGCTCCCCCGGGCTACTCGACCAGCTCCCCCGGCTCCTGACGCGCCGGGTTGGAATGTCGCGCCGTCCGACGTGTTGCATCTGAGGTGACTGATGCGCTGCCGATTCCGCTGTCCGTGCTCGACCTGTCCCCCATCTCGACGGGACGCACCGCCTCCGACGCGCTGCACGAGTCGATCGAGTTGGCTCGGCATACCGAATCCCTTGGCTACGAGCGGTATTGGGTCGCCGAACACCACAACATCGCAAGCGTCGCAAGCACGTCGCCGACGGTGATGATCGCGACCATCGCGGCCGCGACGCAGACGATCCGGGTCGGGGCCGGCGGCGTCATGCTGCCCAACCACGCGCCGCTGCAGGTCGCCGAGACGTTCCGCGTGCTGGAGGCGCTGCACCCGGGACGCATCGACCTCGGCATCGGCCGGGCGCCAGGCACCGATCAACTGACCGCGTTCGCGTTGCGGCGCAGCCGCGAGGCGCTCACCGCCGACGACTTCCCGCAGCAATTCGCCGAACTCCGTGCGTATGTCGACGGATTCCCGGACGACCACCCGTTCGCGCCGATCAGCGCGCAACCGGTCGACGTGCCGCTCCCGCCGATCTGGATCCTCGGCTCCAGCCTGTATGGCGCTCAGGCCGCCGGACTGCTGGGCACGCCCTTCGCCTTCGCCGGTCATTTCGGCGACGCCGATCCGGGAGAGGCCTTCGACATGTACCGGCAGTCGTTCCGGCCCAACGGGCAGGACGGCGGGCTCACCGAGCCGCACAGCATGCTCGCGGTGTCCGCGATCGTGGCCGAAACACCTGCGCGGGCGGCCGCGCTCGAGCGCGCGGCTGCTCTGTCGACCGTGCGACTGCGGCAGAACCGGCCCGGGCCGCTTCCCACTCCGGAAGAGGCCGCGGCGCACGAGTGGACCCCGCAGGAGGAGGCGATCGTCGCCAAGCTGGGGCGTTTTGTCACAAGCGGCACCGGCCGCGAGGTCGCAGCGGGCATCCGGCGGCGGGCGCTGGCGTGCGGTGCGGACGAGCTCATGGTCACCACCAACGTGCACGACCCGGAGGAGCGGCAGGCGTCATACACGCTGTTGATGGAGGCGATGCGCGAGCGCGTGTCCGGTGAGTAGCGTGGGCCCATGGATCTCGAACGCCCCGAAGCACCCGACCCCTACACCCTTCTGCCGCAGGTGCCCTCGCTCGCGGTGACCAGTGAGTCGTTCGCCGACGGCGACACCATGCCGAACGAACAGGTCTACAACGACTGGGGATTCAGCGGCGAGAACAAATCCCCTCAGCTGTCCTGGAGCGGTGCTCCGGAAGGCACCACCGGTTATGTCGTGACCTGTTTCGACCCGGACGCACCGACCCCCTCCGGTTTCTGGCACTGGCTGCTGCTGGGCATCCCGGCCGATGTCACGTCGCTCGACGTGGGCGCGGGCAGCGGTGCGAACCTGCCGGAGGGCGCGTTCCACGTGCGCAACGACTTCGGCACCAAGGACTACGGCGGCGCCGCGCCGCCTGCCGACGTGCGGCCACACCGCTACATGTTCGCGGTGCATGCGGTCGGCGCAGATCTCGGCCTGGACGACAGCGCGACTCCGGCGGTCGCCATGTTCACCGCAGGAGGCAACCTGCTGGCCCGCGGCGTGATCACCGCGACCTACAACGCGAAGTAGTCTCGGGTAACCAGAGGAAGGGCCCTGCGGCATTTGCCGCAGGGCCCTTCCTCTCGTTGCTGCCGCTCAGCGGCCGTCGTTGCGTCGGTCCTGCAGGTCGTCGCGAACACCCTTGAGCCGGTCGACGAAACCGGGGCGACGCTTGCCGCCGCCCGGCTGTGCGTCGTCGCCACCGTCCTCGGGCGCGGCGTAGCCGTCGTCGGCCAGGTCGCGCTCGGAGGTCACGTGCCGGTCAGCACGCACTCCGTCGGACTGCGCCGCAACGCCGCCGTCCTCTGCCGCCGAGGTGTCCGAACGGTCGCTCCAGCTGGTCCCGGCGGCGCCGTTCGTCGCCGAGTGGCGTCCGCTGGTCTGGTCGTAGACCGGGGTGCCGGCGGCGTCCGATGCCGACCGATCCGGCGCCTGCGCGCCGGCCTGGGGCTGCTGGTCGTACGCGCCCTGACCGCTGGGGCGTGGCTGGTCGTATGACGGCTGACGCTGCTGCCCGGTCACCGAGTCCTGGCCGTACGACGAGGTCCGATCGGACGAGGTGTATTCCTGCTGCCCGGACGCCGAGTCCTGGCCGTACGACGAGCTCCTGTCGGACGAGGTGTATTCCTGCTGACCGGAGGCCGCGGTCTGGCCGTACGACGAGCTCGGGTCGTAGGTCGAACCGGACGGCGACTGCGCGTCGTACGGCTGATCGTCCGCACGCCGGTTGTGCGTGCCCCGCCCGGCGTCGGTCGCCGCATACCCGGCGCCGCTGCTCTCGTTGCCGGTGCCGGTGGTCTGCTGCTCGTAACCCTGCTGATTGGCAGCGCTGCGGTCATCGGTGCCGGTCTCATCGGCTCGAACACCCTCGGCATAGGTGTCGTCGGCACGCTGCCCGGCCACACCGCGCTCGTCGGCGATGTCGTCGCGGGCCCGGTCGTCGACCCCGCCGGCCGTCGCCGCGCCCGCCGGGGTCGCCTCGTCCCGGTAGCGCTCCTGCTTGGCCTCGTCTCGGGTGCCCTCCACGCGGCGCCCGTGCCGATCGGTCGGTGTGTCGGGGTCAAGCTCGTCGGCGCGGCGCAGCGTGTCGGCGTGGTCGCGTCGGACGGCCGCGGCGGTGTCCTGTTCGTACTGCGCCTCCTGCTCCAGCTCCTGGGCCTGCTGCTCCTTGGCATCGGCCTCGGCGCGTGCCCGATCGGCTCGCTCGGTCGCCGTCTCGGCGCGCTGCTGGGCTTCGGCCACCGTGGGCTCGCCCTGACGGGCCTGCTGCCGCAGCTGCTGCGCCTCTTCTCGGTGGGCGGCCACCCGCCGCTTGTTCATCACCATCGCGATGATCACCAGGATCGCGATGACGACCACGATGCCGATGATGATCCACCAGGTTGTTGCGTCCATGATCGTGCGCCTTTCGACGTAGCGGACAGTCTTCCGCCTGACGCTACTGCGAATTCGGCTCTCGCGGTTCACCCCGGTGGGTGGTCGGGCGTGTCGCCCACGCCACGACAGCCGTCGCAGCGGCGACATTGAGTGAGTCGACGCCACCGGCCATCGGGATGCGCACCACCTGGTCACTCACCTCCAACGTATGACGGGACAATCCGTCCCCTTCCGCGCCCAGCACCAGGGCGAGCCGCTCCGGCAGATCGGCGACCAGCTCGTCCAAGGTCACCGCATCCTCGGACAACGCTAGAGCCGCAACCGAAAACCCCTGCTCCCGCAGGGTTTTCGCCGCCTGCGGCCATGGTTCCACCCGGGTCCACGGCACCTGGAAGACCGTGCCCATCGACACGCGCACGCTGCGCCGGTAGAGCGGGTCCGCGCACCGCGGCGTGATCAGCACCGCATCGACACCGAGCGCAGCCGCCGACCGGAAGATCGCTCCGACGTTGGTGTGGTCGACGATGTCCTCCAACACCAGGACCCGCTGTGCATCGGCGACCAATTCGCCATACGGCCGGAGGGTGGGGCGGTGCATCGACGCCAGCGCGCCGCGATGCAGGTGAAATCCGGTCATGGTCTCGATGACGTCGGGATCACCGACATACACCGGCACCCCGTCACGATCGGCCTGGTCCACCAGGTCGGCGAGATCGGTCAGCCAGCGGCGCCCCATCAGATAGGACCGTGGCCGGTGTCCCGCCGCCAGCGCCCGGCGGATCACCTTCTCGCTCTCGGCGAGGTAGAGACCGTTCTCGGGTTCCAGCCGACGTCGCAGCGCGACGTCGGTGAGCCCGAAGTAGTCCTTGACCCGCTCGTCGGCGGGATCGGTGATGTCGATGACCGGCACGTCGGCCAAGGCTAGATCGCCGAGGGTGAGCGGAGCCGATCTGACCCCGCAACTACAAACGGGCGAAGAAGCCCGGATCCACGCGCTGCACGGTGACCCGGAACTCCGCGGCCAGGCCGAGGTCGTGCTGCAGCATGAGTTCGATCAACCGCGGACCGTCGATGACGGTGACCGCGGCGCCCAAACGTGCCGCAGCCGTGCGTGCCTCGGCAGTCAACACCGCGGTCGAGATCAGCAGCCCGTGCTCGAGGCCGGCCAACTGGGTGGCATCGACGAAGCCCTGCAGGTGCGAGCGATCGATCATCCATCGCGGCGGCAGCTGGACGGCGCGCAGCCAGAGGCGTTCGACGCCGAGCGGGTCCCGCGAGACCAGTCCCTCCGAAGCCGACCCGCTGCCGGAGATGGTGGTCGCGAGAGCGCCGAGGACGGTGTAACCGGTCCTGCGCAGCAGTTCCGCGACGAGGGTGCCGAAGGCGGCACCGGGCAGCGTGCCGACCACCTCGGCCAGGTTGTCGCCGAGCGCAACCCGATACTGCCGCAGGCTGCGGCGGACCTGCTCGAGCTCATCCAGCGCTGTAGTGGGCGCGAGCGTTGTCGTGGCCGGCCCGGAGGCGGTGGGTTCGGGGCGCACGGCCGGCCGGACCGGATGCGACATGGCCAGGCCGGCGCGAGGCATCGTGGAGGGCACCGCGGCAGGCACCGCGGCAGGCACCGTGGAGATGCCGTGCGTGCGGATCAGTTCATCGAAGATCATCGGGAGATCACCCGGGCTGGCAGTTCTTCAGCACGACGGGAGACTATCCGAACAGTTGACAAGTTTGCGGGATCTGGCGTCAGCCGAGGAGAAGTTGCCAGATCGCGACGACGCCGACGAGCACGATGAACGCCCGCAACGCCCACGGCGGCAGCCGGCGCCCGACGCTCGCGCCGATCAGTCCGCCGATCAGCGAGCCGAGGGCGATCAGTCCCGCCACGTCCCAATGCACCTTGTCGAACGCGACCACCAGGAAGGTCAACGCCGCGACCGCATTGACGACGGTGCCCAATACGTTCTTGATGCCGTTGATCCGTTGCAGCGGATCGGTCATCAACGCACTCATCAGGCCCATCAGCAGCACACCCTGCGCCGCGCCGAAATAGCCACCGTAGACACCGGCGCCGAACACCCCGATCGAGAGCAGCAGCCTGCCGCGCCCGGGGTCGTCGCCGGGTTCGTCGTGGTGCGCGGCCGCTGCCCGGCGCTGCAGCCACGGACCGATCAACACCAGGACGATGCCGACCAGGATCAGCGCAGGCACGATCGCCTTGAACGCCGAGGCCGGTAGCCAGATCAGCAGCAGGGCGCCGGTGACCGCGCCCAGGAAGGACATCGGTGCCAGCTGCCGCAACCGCTGCTTGGCATCGGACACCTCGGATCGGTAGCCCCAGGAGCCGGACACGCCACCGGCGACAAGACCGAGCGAGTTGGAGATGTTCGCACCCACCGGTGGGTAACCGAACGCCAACAGTGTCGGGAAGGTCACCAGCGTGCCGGACCCGACGATGGTGTTGATCGTGCCGGCGGCCACCCCCGCGAGGGTGATCAGCAGCGCCTGCGTCAGTGACAACGCAGCCCTCAGTGCGCGGCGTGGCGCGCAGCCGGAGCGGACACCGCCCGGGCAGTCCAGCGGTCGGCGTGCCGGTCGAGGGCCAGCGGCATACCGAAGGTCGCCGACAGGTTCTCGGCGGTCAGCGTCGCCTCGAGCGGACCCTGCGCGACCACCTTGCCATCCCGCAGCATCAGCACGTCGGTGAACCCGGCCGGGATCTCCTCGACGTGGTGGGTCACCAGCACGAGCGCCGGCGCCTCGACGTCCTGGGCGATCTCACCGAGCCTGGTGACCAGGTCTTCGCGGCCGCCGAGGTCGAGCCCCGCAGCCGGTTCGTCCAGCAGCATCAGCTCCGGATCCGTCATCAGCGCCCGGGCGATCTGCACCCGCTTGCGTTCGCCCTCGCTGAGCGTGCCGAAGCGGCGGTCGACCAACGCCCCCGCGCCCAACGCGTCAAGAAGCTCCGCGGCACGGCCGTGGTCGAAGTCGTCATACCGCTCTCGCCAGCGACCGACCATGCCGTATGCCGCCGTCACGACCACGTCGCCGACGCGTTCGGCGTTCGGGATGCGTTCGGCGATGCTGGCCGACGCCAGCCCGATGCGCGGTCGCAGTTCGAAGACGTCGACCGCGCCGAGCACTTCCTCGAGGATGCCCACGACGCCGGACGTCGGGTGCAGGCGCCCCGCAGCCAGCTGCAGCAGGGTGGTCTTGCCGGCGCCGTTGGGGCCGAGCACCACCCAGCGCTCGCCCTCCTCGACCTCCCAGTCGACACTGTCGAGCAGGCGTTTGCCGCCCCGCACCACGCTCACATCGGCGAGAGCCAGCACATCGCTCATGGCTCGAACCCTATTGCCTGCACCGTGATGGGCGTGCCAGTGGGGCGGGCCCGCGCGTCGGGTGTGCCCGGGCTCTTTACAGTGACGGGGATGTCGACGCTGCCCGCCTCCGTGCGCCTCAGCCTCTGGGTGACGGCTGCCTGGGCAGGACACGTCGACCTGGAAGAGGCCGTACGACGCGCGCTGCCGGATATCGACCACCTCACCGGTGACACCGAATACCTGCGCACCTGGCAGGACTTCGGCGAGCGGGTGCTCGCCTGTGCACTCCCCCGCTCCGGCGACCTGACCGGTATGCCGAGGGGCAACCCCGATCTGGTGGCCGCAGCCACCGAGGCCGGTGAATGTGTCTACGTGCCCGCGCTCGGTGGCGCGTTGGTGCCGACCGTCGAGATCTTCGGCCCCGAGGGCGACGAGGGTACGACGGTGCGGCTCACCGCGTTCGACAGCGCACCGACGCCGGCGCATGCGCTGGAGGCGCTGCACGAGTCGCAGATCGAACGCGAACTGCGCGGCCGACTGGCCCGTTCGACGCAGGCGTTGGAGCAGTTGGACGTGCAGCCGTTCGTCGGTTCGACGTTGCGCGCGACGGCCGACGACGTGGTCGCGTTGCGTGAGTGGGGGCTTCCGCCAGGTCTACCCGGCCGAGCCCTGCGCGTGCTGCAGACCGCCGGAACCGTGGGTGCCGCAGTCGATTTCGCGCTGACGCACTCGCCAGCAGTCGATCTCTCCTCCGACGCCGGCCGGCAGCGGGCGCTTCTCGACCTGCAGTCCGCGGCGGACACCGCGATGGCACAGGCGACGACTGCAGCGGCCCTCAACCTCGCCGGCATGCGGGCCGGCGACTGATCTCGATACGCCCTCCCCCGCTTCGCTCCTCCGGGCTACTCGATCAGCACCAAGCCACTGGTTCGGGGTAAGGCTGCTGGCCGGGTAGCCGAGCCAAAGCCCGCTGGTCGAGTAGCCGAGCCGCTAGGCGAGGCGTATCGAGACCAGCACCCCTCAACCGCGCAGCACCGCGTCATACACCTCCTGAGTGCGCGAAGCGACGGTGTCCCAACCGAATTCGCGCACTGCGCGCTCGCGCCCGGCTGCACCACGGCGATGTGCTTCGGCCGGATCAGACACCGCGCGAGTCAGCGTGTCCGCGAGATCCCGCACGAAACGGTCCGGGTCCTTCGGGGTCCCGGTGCCGTCGGTGACCTGATCGATCGGCACCAGCCAGCCGGTCTCGCCGTCCGCGACCACTTCCGGGATGCCGCCGGTGGCAGTGCCGACGACCGCGACACCGCACGCCATCGCCTCCAGGTTGACGATGCCGAGCGGCTCGTAAACCGACGGGCAGACGAAAACCGTTGCGGCAGAGAGCAATGCAATGACATCCGCCCGCGGCAGCATGTCCGGCATCCAGACCACGCCGGTGCGGTCCCGGCGCAGCCCGTCGACCAACGCCTCGACCTCGGCGAGAATCTCCGGGGTGTCCGGCGCGCCCGCGCAGAGCACGAGTTGCACCTCCGGTGGCAGCTCCGCTGCCGCCCGGAGCAGGTAGGGCAAGCCCTTCTGCCGGGTGATCCGGCCGACGAAGATCACGCTCGGCCGCTCCGGGTCGACGCCGTGCCGCCGCACGATCTCGGTCGCCTCCGGCGAGGTATTGCGTTGCCACAGCTGTGCATCGATGCCGTTGTGCACCACGTGCACCTTGGCCGGGTCGAGATCGGGATAGCTGGCCAGCACGTCGGCCCGCATCCCGTGGCTGACCGCGATCACTGCGGCTGCCGCTTCGTACGCGGTCTTCTCGACATACGAGGAGAGTCGGTAGCCGCCACCGAGTTGCTCTGCCTTCCACGGTCGCAACGGCTCGAGACTGTGGGCGGTGACCACATGCGGCATGCCATGCAGCAAGGAGGCGAGGTGGCCGGCGAAGTTGGCATACCAGGTGTGCGAGTGGACCAGATCCGCACCGGCGCAATCCTGCGCGATCTGCAGATCCACTCCCATCGTCCGCAACGCGGCATTGGCCGCAGCCAGTTCCCGCAGATCGGCGTAGCCGGTCGTGTCCGGTTCTGCTACCGGTGCACCGAACGCACGCACCTGCACCGTGTCGCCCCGCTCACGCAGCGCGCGCACCAACTCGGCGACGTGCACCCCCGCGCCGCCGTAGATGTTGGGCGGATATTCCTTCGTCAGCAGATCAACTCGCACAAGACCAGACGCTATCCCTCCGTGGGTCCTAAGTTATGCGTATGGCGCGACGTGGTGGACCTTCCGTTCTGGCAATCGTGCTCGCCGGGGGCGAGGGCAAACGACTCATGCCACTCACGGCGGATCGGGCCAAACCGGCGGTTCCGTTCGGCGGCATCTACCGGCTGATCGACTTCGCGTTGTCCAATCTCGCCAACAGCGGCTTCCTGAAGATGGTCGTGCTGACGCAGTACAAGTCGCACAGCCTCGACCGCCACGTCACCAAGACCTGGCGGATGTCCACGATGCTCGGCAACTACGTCGCTCCCGTGCCTGCACAGCAACGCCGCGGCAAGCAATGGTTCGCCGGGTCCGCGGACGCGATCTACCAGAGCCTCAACCTGATTCACGACGAGCGACCGGACTACGTGGTGGTGGTCGGTGCGGACCACGTCTACCGGATGGATTTCGCCCAGATGCTGGACCAGCACATCGACAGCGGAGCCCGCGCGAGTGTCGCTGCCATCCGTCAGCCCATCGCGCTCGCGGACCAGTTCGGCGTGATCGAGCTCGGTCCGGATGGCGACCGCAAGATTGCTGCATTCCGCGAAAAGCCTTCGGATCCGGTGGGTTTGGCCGATGCACCGCATGAGGTGCTGGCGTCGATGGGCAATTACGTCTTCGACACCGATGCACTCGTCGAGGCGGTGATCGCCGACGCCGACAAGGACGACAGCAAGCACGACATGGGCGGCGACATCATCCCGGCCTTCGTCGACTCCGGTGACGCCTACGCCTACGACTTCCGCGACAACGACATCCCGGGCGTCACTGAGCGCGACTTCGGCTACTGGCGCGACGTCGGCACCATCGACTCGTTCTACGACGCGCACATGGACCTGGTGTCGATCCACCCGATCTTCAACCTCTACAACTACGACTGGCCGATCCTGACGGATGCGAATTCATATCCACCGGCCAAGTTCGTGCACGGCGCGTCCGCCCGGCAGGGTATGGCGACCGGCTCGATGATCTCCTCCGGGACGATCGTGAGCGGTTCGGTGATCGTCGGCTCGATCCTCGGACCGAACGTCCGGGTGCACTCCTTCGCTCAGGTCGACGACTCGGTGTTGATGGACAATGTCGACATCGGGCGGCATTGCCGCATCCGGCGCGCGATCATCGACAAGGATGTCCATGTCCCGGCCGGCGCGAGCATTGGTCTGGACCCGGAGGAGGACCGGGCGCGCGGCTTCACCGTCACTGACTCGGGCCTCACCGTCATCGGCAAGGGAACGGTCATCGAGGCGTGAATCACCCCGCACCACAAGCAACTTCACACGACGACACATTGCTGGCCACGCTCAGCGGCGATGACAGACCGGGTGTCGCCGGCGAACTTCTCGCCGCGGCCGCGGCGACCGACGCCACCGTCCTTGACCTGGAACAAGCGGTGGTGCGTGGACAGCTGCTGCTCACCGCGCTGTTGCGACCGGCCGCCGGGACCGCCGAGCGGCTGTCGGCCGATCTGCGCGCGATCGCCGAGACGCACCGATTGACGATCCGGCTGGTCGCCGGGCGTGGTGACAACCCGGCTCGCCGGACCGGCCGTGCGTCGGTGGTCGTCATCGGCGCACCCCTGCGCGCGACCGGCCTGGCAGCGCTGACCGCCACAATCGGCGAGCAAGGGGCCAATATCGACCGGGTACGACGGCTGTCCCGCGATCCGGTCACCACCTTGGAACTCGACCTGTCCGGTGCCGATGTCGCGTCATTGCGCCGAGAGTTGGCCCTGGTGGCGGCGGCGAACGCGCTCGACGTGGCGGTCGCTCCGGGCGGTCTTGCCAGGCGCGGACGCCGCCTGCTCGTGATGGACGTCGACAGCACGCTGATCCAGGACGAGGTCATCGAACTACTCGCCCAACACGCCGGTCGCGAGGCGCAGGTCGCGGCGGTCACCGAGCGCGCGATGCGCGGCGAACTCGACTTCACCGAGAGCCTGCACGAACGGGTGAAAGCGCTTGCCGGGCTGGATGAGTCGGTCTTCGAGCAGGTGCGTGCCGCCATACGCCTCACCCCCGGTGCCCGCACCCTGGTGCGCACCGTCAAGCGGCTCGGCTTCACGGTCGCGGTCGTGTCCGGCGGCTTCCTGGAGATCGTCGGTCCCCTTGCCACCGAACTCGGCATCGACCACGCCCACGCCAACCAGCTCGAGGTGCGCGACGGGAAGCTCACCGGTCGGGTTCTGGGCACGGTGGTCGACCGGGCCGAAAAGGCGCGTGCACTCAGGCGATTCGCCCAGACCGAAGGTCTGCCACTGTCACGCACGGTCGCTGTCGGCGACGGCGCCAACGACCTCGACATGCTCGCCGCGGCTGGGCTCGGCGTCGCCTTCAACGCCAAACCGATCGTCCGCGAGCAGGCGGATGCCACGGTCAACGTGCCCTACCTCGACGCGGTGCTCTTCATGCTCGGCATCTCACGCGAGGAGGTCGAAGACGCGGACGACGCCGCGGATCCGCAGACCGCCTCACTAGACTCATCCCATGTCTGAGGCGTCGCACCGGTCCCTGCTCGTCATCGGTGGAGCCGAGGACAAGGTCGGCCGGGTGACGATCCTGCGGCGTTTCGTGCGTCTCGCCGGTGGTCGGAAGGCGCGCATCGTCGTCATACCCACCGCCTCGTCGGTGCCGGACGAGGTCGTCGACGTCTACTCGACGGTCTTTTCCCGGCTCGGCGCTCAGCAGATCGATGCGGTCGACCCGCGCACCCGGGTGGCCAGCAGCGACCAGGACCTGCGCGACCTGGTCGACAACTCGACCGGGATCTTTCTCTCCGGCGGCAACCAGCTGAAGCTCAGCCAACTCATCGTCGGCACGCCGCTCGGCGAGTCGATCCTCAAGGCCTACGAGCGCGGTGCGGTCGTGGCCGGCACCTCCGCCGGCGCCTCGATCATGAGCCAGTTCATGATCTCGATGGGTGACGAGGGGGTGACTCCCCGACAGCGGTCCAGTCAGCTCACCGCCGGCCTGGGGCTGTTGCCCGGCGTCATCGTCGATCAGCACTTCGACCAGCGCGCCCGCTACGGGCGGTTGCTGTCGCTGGTGGCTACCTCGCCGAGCCTGCTCGGCATGGGCATCGACGAGGACACCGCCGCCGAGATCACCGACGGCACCGAGCTGACCGTGGTCGGCTCGGGCGCGGTGTTCGTGGTCGACGCGCGCAACGCGGTGACCGACGCGCACGAAGCACGCCGGGACGCGCCACTGCTCGTGACCGGCGCCGTCGTACACACTCTGCCGTTCGGGGCGACCTTCGACCTGCCGACGGCGACCCTCACCGACTTCTCCGAGAAGTATGCCGATCTGGCCGTCTCGACCAGCCGGGACCGGCACGACGCGGCCACCGCCGCCGCGGCGTTGCGCCGTTGAGCCGAGCGCACCAGACTCTGTCTGGCTTTACCCCCACGTTCGCCCGAGGAAGGATTGACCACCATTTCGACGAACTCCCCCATGCCTCCCGCAGACGCCCGACTCACGGTGCTGCAGACCCGGGTCTACCGCGGCCCGAATGTGTGGTCGTACGACCAGGCGATCCATCTGGTGATCGATCTCGGGGCGCTCGAGGACTTCCCGACCGACAAGCTGGCCGGATTCACCGACCGGCTGGTCGCATTGCTGCCGCGCATCGAGGAGCACACCTGCTCCCGAGGACGCCGCGGCGGGTTCGTCGAACGCATGCGGGAAGGCACCTGGCTGGGTCATGTCGCAGAGCATGTCGCCCTCGAGCTGCAGCAGGAGGCCGGGCACGACCTGCGTCGCGGCAAGACCCGAGAGGACAAGGGCCGGCCGGGCGTCTACAACGTCATCTTCGGCTTCTACGACGAGCGTGTGGGACTCGCCGCGGGTGAACTCGCCGTCCGACTGGTCAACGAATTGGTCCATCCCACATCGGATTTCGACTTCGATGCAGAGCGCGAACGCTTCTTGCGCCTCGCCGCGCGCACCGCGTTCGGGCCGTCGACCGCCGCGATCGTCGAAGAGGCGGTCAGCCGCGACATCCCGTGGACGCGGCTCAACCAGCAGTCGCTCGTGCAACTCGGCCAGGGTGTGCACGCGCAGCGCATCCGGGCGACGATGACGTCGCACACCTCGGCGTTGGCGGTCGACATCGCCGGCGACAAGAACCTCACCGCGACCCTGCTCGGTTCGGCCGGGCTGCCGGTGCCCAAGGCCGAGACCGTGCGCACTGCGGACGGGGCCGTGGCCGCCGCTCGCCGCATCGGCTTCCCGGTCGTAGTCAAGCCGCTGGACGGCAATCACGGCCGCGGCGTCATCCTCGACCTGCAGTCCGATGAGCAGGTGCGCGAGGCATTCCCGCTCGCAGAGGAGCAAAGCCGCCGCGGCATCGTGCAGGTCGAGTCCTTCATCACCGGCAAGGACTACCGGTGCCTGATCATCGGCGGCCGGATGGCGGCCATCGCCGAGCGTGTCCCGGCGCATGTCATCGGCGACGGCGAGCACACCGTCGCCGAACTCGTCGAGATCACCAACTCAGATCCGCGCCGCGGTGTCGGCCACGAGAAGGTGCTGACCCGGATCACCGTGGATGACGCCGCGGTCGAGCTCGTCCGCGAGCAGGGCTACGCGATGGACGACGTGCCGGCATCGGGTGACATGGTCAAGCTCGCGCTCACCGGCAACATGTCGACCGGCGGCATCTCGGTCGACCGCACCTTCGACGCGCACCCGGACAACGTCGAGATCGCCGAGGAGGCCGCACAACTCATCGGCCTCGACATCGCCGGCATCGACTTCATCTGTCCCGATATCACCGCGCCCGTGCGCGAGACCGGCGGAGCCATCTGCGAAGTAAACGCCGCACCGGGCTTCCGCATGCACACCCATCCGACGGTCGGTGAGCCTCAGTTCATCGCCAAACCCGTTGTGGACCTGCTGTTTCCGCCCGGATCGTCGTCACGAGTGCCGATCGTCGCTGTCACCGGCACCAACGGCAAGACGACCACATCGCGAATGTTGGCGCACATCATGAAGGGCCTGGGCCGAAAAGTCGGGATGACCTCGACCGACGGCATCGTGATCGACGAACGCCTGGTGATCCGGGCCGACGCGTCCGGGCCGCGCTCAGCGCGGATGGTGCTGCAAAACCCCCGGGTCGACTTCGCGGTCATGGAGGTCGCCCGCGGCGGCATCCTGCGCGAGGGGCTCGGCTACGACCGCAACGACATCGCCGTCGTCACCAACATCCAGGCCGATCACCTCGGCATGCGCGGCATCGACACTCTTGAGCAATTGGCCGATGTGAAATCCGTTGTCGTCGAAGCGGTTCCGCGCGACGGCTTCGCCGTGCTCAACGCCGACGACCGGCTGGTGCGCGCGATGCGGCGCCGCTGCCGCGGCACGATCGTGTGGTTCTCGATGGAACCGCCGGGCAGCCCGGTGCGCGACTTCATCGACGAGCGCTGCCGTCGAGGCGCGCGTGCCGTCGTACTCGAACCATCCGATCGTGGCGAGATGATCGTGCTCAAGCAGGGACGACGTTCGATGCCACTCGCGTGGACGCATCTGCTGCCGTCGACCTTCGGCGGCGCGGCCAGGATGAATGTCGCCAACGCGCTGGCCGCAGCTGGTGCAGCCTTCGCCGCCGGTGCGCCGCTGCACGACATCCGGCAGGGTTTGCGCACCTTCGACACCACCTACTACCTGTCCCCCGGCCGGCTGAACCGGGTCGAGGTCAACCACGCCGAGGTGTTCGTCGACTACTGCCACAACCCGCCCGGCATGCGGATGCTCGGCGACTTCGTCGAGTCCTACGCGAAGTCGCGCCAGGGCGCGGCCGAGCACCGCATCTCCCGCATCGGCATGGTCGGCGCGGCCGGCGACCGGCGCGACGACGACATCCGCGAGCTCGGGGCGATCGCGGCCCAGCACTTCGACGTACTCGTGCTCCGCGAGGACGCCAATCTGCGGCGTCGCGCACCGGGTGAGTCGGCCAAGCTGCTCGAGGAAGGCGTGCGCGCGGCGCAGGCCGACGGTGCCCGATGCCGTCAGGTGGTGACCGTGCTCGACGAACTCGACGCCACCCGCCACTCGGTGCGGCTGGCCAACCCCGGTGACCTGGTGATGCTCTGCGTCGATCAGCACGGCGCCGTGCTGGCCGAGCTCGAGAGCTTCACTCACCAGGCCGCCGCCGGCGCCCGCACCGACGAGGACCGCCCCGGCGATCCCGACCTCGACCCGCAGCAACTGACCTCCGAAGCAGCCGAGTCATCGGCGGCGGAGGACGGCGAACTCCGCGAGGTGCTGGACGGCCGCGAGGGCTGACTCACGTGGGCACGCCGCGCGCGCCGCTCAGTCGATCGCGGCGGTGAAGCGGGCCAGTGAGTTGTGGTAGCGCTGCACGTCCGTGTCGGTGCTCGCGGCCGCCACATGCATTGCGGTCGAACGCAATGCCTCGACGTCACGACCGAGGTCGTGCAGCGTGAGCGCGCGGAAGAGCACGATCGCGGTGTTGTCCGGATAGTCGCTCACGAGTCGATCGAGTATGACGAGAGATTCGTCCAGGCGGCCGAGGTGTCGCAACGTGGAGGCCTTCTGGATCAGCGCTCGATGCCGGAACGGCTCACGCAATCCGGCGGCGATCGCCTCGTCGTAGCGCGCGAGCGCGGTCTCCTCCTCGCCTGCCGAATCGTAGGTGCCGGCGAACTCATACAGCACCCGGCCGTCCCCTGGGAAGCGCTCGTACAGCGCCTGCGCGGTGCGGATCCGGCGTTGCGCGTCGTCGTCCTGCCAGAGAGCAGCCAGCTCCTGCTCCGCCTCGTGCTCGCCGCGGGCGCCGACGACCTTGCGCCGGATCGCGGCGGCATCGTCCGCGCTCGCGCCGTGCCCGATCAGCCAGTCGTGCAGTTTGGCCCGGTCGGAGTGGGTCATCAACGCGACGACATCTCCGTCGTGTGCCGTCTGCAACAGCTCCTGCAGACCGCTGGACTCATCCGGCCAGGATGCGATCGGCGTCACTCCGACCCGGGAAAGCCCTTCGCGCAGAAAGGATTCCAGGTTTTCCACCGTCCGGCCGCGCAGGTAGTGCTCTTTGTGCACTACGTGCACCCGGTCGGCCGCCAGACCGGCCTGCTCCCCCATCGCGACCAGGATCTCGTCGGTGCGGTCGCCACCGGTGCCGAGTCCCAGCAGCAGTGAGGAGCCCGGCTGACACAAGCCGCGAGACACCCGGAGCAGAGCTTCGAGGCCGGCTTCGTTGTGCGCCATGTCCAGCACGACCGTTGCGGCGCCACCGGTCACCGGTGCGCTGTAGATGTTCATCCGGCCGGGGTTGTGCAGGTGGTCGGGTGCGAAGGTGCGCAGGCCCTCGATGACCGACTCACGGGACAACCCCGCACCGAGTCCGGCCGCTGCGCCGGCCAGCGCGTTGGCGATGTTGTGCTCCGAGAGACCGGCCAGTGTCATCGGCACGTCCAGCAGGCTGACCAGCCGGTCGGGCGACTCTCCTGGGCGCAGCACGGTGATGTCGCCGTCGAGCACCGTGATGCCGCGCCCGTGCGCGTCCAGCGATTCGCGCAGTGCCGGTGAGTCGGCGAAAAGGCTGAAACACCAAGGCTTCGCGCTGGCCGACGATCGCATCGCCCAGACGCGGGGGTCGTCCCCGTTGAGCACCACCCAGCCGCCCGGTTTGGTGACCTTGGTGATGATCGCCTTGACCTCGGCGAGCTGGTCGACGGTGTCGATGCCGTTCATGCCGAGGTGGTCGGCACTGACGTTGGTGACCACGCTGACATCGTTGACCGCAACCCCGAGGCCGCGCAGCAGCATGCCGCCGCGCGCGGTCTCCAGCACCCCGAACTCCACGCCGTCGGCATCCAGCACGGTGCGCGCGCCGGCCGGCCCGGAGTAGTCACCGCGTTCGACGAGTTCGCCCTGCACCAGCACGCCGTCGGTGGAGCTCCAGCCGGTGTGCAAGCCGGCGGACATCGCAAGATGGGCGACCAGCCGGGTGGTCGTCGTCTTGCCGTTGGTGCCGGTGACCGCGACGACGGGGATGCGCGGCCGCACCGGTCGCAGCGTCTCTCCGGCCGGCTGCTCCAGCACGGTCGCGGCAGCAACGCCGACGCGATCGGTGGACGGCCCGCCGGCGATGAGGTCGCACAACAGCGGCTCCAGCACCGCGCCGACTGCCTCGGCCCGGCCGCGGTTGTTCAACGCGAACGCGATCACGATCTCATCCGCTGCGCTGCCCGGGCGCACCCGCACTCCGAGCCGCGACGCACCGGTCTCGCGCACCAGCAGCCGCACGGCGCGTTCCACCAGGCGCAGCACGAACCGGCGGCGAGTCTCGGTGCCGGCATCGCCGGGGTCGCTGCGGCGCACGCCGAGCGAGCGCCCCAATGCGCGCAGCTGCTCACTGTCGCCGGACAGATAGCCCGGCACCTCCACGGTGATCTTCGCCGCGGGACGAGTGAAGTAGAGATTGGGGCCTTCGAGAACCCGCACCTCGGTGACCGAGGCTGCACTGCTGGCCATAACCGAAATCGTAAGGGGCAGCTACTGACCCATCGCGTGCACGCCACCGTCGACGTGGACGATCTCGCCGGTCGTCGCGGGGAACCAGTCGGACATCAACGCAACGCATGCCTGCGCTGCCGGCACCGGGTCGCTGATGTCCCAACCCAGCGGCGCCCGCTCCCCCCAGACCTCCTCGAAGCGTTCGAAGCCGGGGATCGACTTGGCCGCGGTGGTCCGGATCGGGCCGGCCGCGACCAGATTGGACCGGACCCCGTGTTCGCCGAGGTCGCGCGCGAGATAGCGGTTGGTGGACTCGAAGGCGGCCTTGGCCACCCCCATCCAGTCATAGACCGGCCAGGCGAACTTCGCATCGAAGGTGAGGCCGACCAGGGACGAACCCTTAGTCATCAATGGAAGCGCAGCAACCGCAAGAGATTTCAGTGAGTATGCCGAAGCGTGCAGTGCGATCGACGCGTCCTCCCAGCTGCCCTCCAGGAAGTTGAAGGCACCCGGTGGGGCGAAACCGATGGAGTGCAGCACGCCGTCGAGCGAGTCCACCCCGGCAGCACGCAGCCGATCTGCGAGCGTGGTCAGGTGGTCGTCCTCGGTGACATCGAGCTCGAGCAGCTCCGGGGTCTTCGGCAGCCGCTTGCTGATCGTCTGGGTGATGCGCATGACCCGGCCGAAGGAGGTGATGACGACCTCCGCCCCCTGTTCCTGCGCGATCCGCGCGACGTGGAACGCGATGGAGGACTCCATCGTGATGCCGGTGATCAACAGCCGCTTGCCTTCGACGATGCCTGCCACGTCGTCTCCTCGTCTTGTCGTTCGGGTGAAAAGTGTGCGGGGTCAGCGGGTTTCAGTGACCCATGCCGAGTCCGCCGTCGACCGGGATCACCGCTCCGCTGATGTATGACGCAGCGTCACTCGCCAGGAAGTGCACCACTTGTGCGACCTCCTCCGGCTCGGCCAGGCGGCCGGCCGGGATCGAGTCGACATACGCCGTGCGCTGCTCCTCGGGCAACGCACGCGTCATGTCGGTGTCGATGAAGCCGGGTGCGACGACGTTGGCGGTGATCGACCGCTTGCCGAGCTCGCGAGTGATCGACCGGGCCAGCCCGACCAGGCCGGCCTTGGAAGCGGCGTAATTGGCCTGTCCAGGCCCACCGAGCAGCCCGATCACACTGGAAACAAAGACGATCCGGCCACGCTTGAGTCGGATCATGCCCTTGGTCGCGCGCCGCGCGCACCGGAATGCTCCGGTGAGGTTGGTCTCGATCACCGAGTCGAAGTCGTCGTCGCTCATCCGCATCAGCAGCGTGTCGTGGGTGATGCCGGCGTTGGCGATCACCACCTCCACGGGCCGGCCGAACTTCTCCTCGGCGGCCGTGAAGGCCGCGTCCACCGACGCGCTGTCGGTGACGTCACAGGCGACCACCGTCGCGCCCTCCGGGCCACCGGATCCACTGCGAGAGGTGACCACCACGTCGTCACCGCCGGCCACGAACACCTGCGCGATCGCTGCGCCGATGCCTCGATTTCCTCCGGTCACCAGCACGGTCCGTGGCTGCGGCATGAAGTGTTGTCTCCTTCGGTTGAGGCGTGGTCGGTCCGGCCCGCAAAAACCCTAGAGGACTACTACGCGGTAGCGCTCACGGGCGCCGGATGCAGGGAGCCTAGACTGGACTGGTGCCCCGTCCCCCCGAGCATGGCCCCGTGCAGTCGGCAACCAACCTGCCGCTGCCGGCCAAGCATGACCAGGACGTGCGCATGCGCAACTACGCGATCGCGATGGGCATCCGCACTCTCGCGTTCGTCCTGGCGTTCGTGCTCGACGGCTGGATCCGCTGGGTGCTGGTCGCGATGGCCGCGCTGCTGCCCGAGATTGCGGTGATCGGAGCCAACGCCGCCAACCAGAAGCGCAAGGTGGTGCGCGGTCGGCAGGCACCATCCGATGCACGCCGGCAGTTGCACGGGCCCAGCTCTCGGTGAGCCCCGCGGTGATCACCCGATGAGCCTGCCATTGCCCGGCGCGCAGCCGGCAGCCCGGCAGTGCAGCGCCAAGGGCTGCCGCCGGGATGCGTCATACGCCCTGCTGTGGCGCAATCCGAAGATCCACCCCGAGGATCGGCACAAGACCTGGCTGGCCTGCGAGGAGCACCGCTCATCGCTCAGCGAATTTCTCAGCCTGCGCGGCTTCCCGATGAAGGTCGTGCCGATCGCGGATCTGCCCGGCGACTGACCCGGGGATCGCCGGGTGGTCCTACCCGCCGATCGACGACATCGGGCGGTCCGGCTGCCGGAAGGTCGGCTCGCCGATGCCGTGCCCGCGCCGCTTGGCCAGCATCGTCCGCTGTATGACGGCAGCCAACTCCTCGTCGCTCGCGCCGGCACGCAGCGGCGTCCGCAGGTCGCCCTCGTCGCGCGCGAAGAGGCAGTTGCGCACCTGACCGTCTGCGGTCAGCCGCACGCGGTCGCAGGCGGCGCAGAACGGCGCGGTGACGCTCGCGATGACCCCGACCGTCGCCGGGCCGCCGTCGACCAGGAACACCTGCGCCGGCGCACTTCCCCGCGCCTCGTCGGGCAGCGGGGTGAGGGTGAATCGCTCGCCGAGCCGCTCGTGCAACTGGGCCGAGGTCAGCATCCGGTCCCGGTCCCAGGCGTGCTGCGCGTCGAGCGGCATCTGCTCGATGAAGCGCAGCTCGAGGCCGCGGTCCAGGCACCACTGCAGCAGCCCGGCCGGGTTGTCCCGGCCGAACTCGTCGTGCATCGCGACGGCGTTGATCTTGACCGGCGCCAGCCCCGCGTCCTGTGCCGCCTTGATGCCGCGCTCCACGTCGTGGAAGCGGTCGCGCCGGGTGAGTTCGGCGAAGCGGCGGGGGTCGACGGTGTCCAGCGAGACGTTGACCCGGGCCAGGCCCGCCTCGGCAAGTGGGGCGGCCAGCCGGTCCAGGCCGACGCCGTTGGTGGTCATCGCCATCCGTGGCGCCTCCGGCAGCGCGCCGATGCGTCGTACGACCTCGACCAGCCCGCGCCGCAGCAGCGGCTCGCCGCCGGTCAACCGCACCGACCGCACCCCGAGCCCGGTGAAGATGCCGACCACCCGGACGAGTTCGTCGTCGGTCAGCATTTCCGGGCGCGGCAACCAGTCGAGCCCTTCGGCGGGCATGCAGTAGGTGCAGCGCAGATTGCACCGGTCGGTCACGGAGACCCGCAGGTCGGTCGCGACCCGACCGAAGCCGTCCGGCAGTCCGGGTGCGTTCGGGGAGAGGTGGGTCATAGGCCTCCAGCCTACGGCGGGTAACGTCCTGGCGTGCTTCGTGTGCTGCTCACCCGTCGTTGGTTGACCTGGCTGCTGGTCGCCGTGGTGTGGGCGATCGCCTGTGTCTTCCTCGGGCGATGGCAGTGGCACCGCTACGAATCCAAGTCCCTGTCGCAGCATCAGGTGTCCGACAATTACAACGGCACGCCCGTCTCGGTCGACTCCGTGCTGAAGACGCCGGACAGCAAGCTCACCGCGGACGACAAGTGGACCCAGGTGCGGCTCGTCGGCCGGTATGACGACGGCAAGCGCGTGCTGGCGCGTAATCGCCCCAACAACAGCTACTACGGCTACGAGGTGCTCATCCCGTTCCGGCAGAACGACGGGAGCACCGTCCTGGTCGACCGCGGCTGGATCGACAACGGGCCGACCGCAGCCGCGCCGGCGTCCGTGCCCGCCACCCCGAGCGGTGAGGTCACCATCACCGGCTGGTTGCTGCCGAGCGAGAAGAGCGCCGCCAAGCAGAGCGTGAGCGGGCAGGTCTCCTCGATCAACCTCCCCGAGATCCGGCGGATGACCGGTGACTCGATCCACCCCGGCGGCTATGTGCTGATGCGCACCGAGAAGACCGCAACCGGCGCGGTCCCGGCCAAACCGGCGCCGCTGCCCAAACCCGATCCCGGTTCGTATGCCGGCATCAACCTCAGCTACGCGTTGCAGTGGTGGGCCGCGGCGGTCTGCGGGTTCGGCTTCCTCTTCTACCGGATGCGGCGCGAACACCTCGAAGCCACCCGCGGCCCGCGCCCGCGCAAGCCGAAGAAGGTGCGCATCTGGGACGAAGAGGACGGGTGAGCGCGTCCCTCCTACTTCTTCTTCCGGTTGAGGAAGGCCAGCATGGCCTCGCGCGCCTCGTCGGAGTTGAACAGGCTCGCCGACAACTCCGCCAGGGCGTCGCCACGCTCGTCGATGCCCGCGATCAGCGGGGCGTTGACCAGCTTCTTGCTCTCCCGCAACCCCTGCGGGCTGCCCTTGAGCAGGTCCCCGGTGACCGTCGTGACGGTCGCGTCGAGTTGCTCGGCCGGCACGGCCTGTGAGATCAGGCCCATCTGCTCGGCGGCGGCCGCGTCGAACGTCTCGGCAGTCAGGAAGGTGCGGGCGGCGGCCCGGCTGGTGAGGCGCGGCAGCGTGGTGAGCGAGATCGCCGCAGGGGCCAGCCCGAGCCGCGCCTCGGTGAAGGCGAAGGTGACAGTGTCGGCGGAGATCACGATGTCCGCGGCGCCGACGATGCCGAGCCCGCCGGCCCGCACCGGTCCCTGCAGGCGGACGACGACCGGGGTGTCGGCGGCCAGGATCATCCGCTGCAGGTCGATCAGGCCGCGGGCGCCGGTCGTCATACCGCCCGCACTGGCCTCGGACAGGTCGGCGCCGGAGCAGAAGACGGGGCCGGCGGCAGCCAGCACAATCGCGCGCACCGACTCGTCGGCGTCGGCCTGCCCGAACGCCGCGACCAGCTCGGTCACCAGCTGACTGCTCAGCGCGTTGCGGTTGTGCGGACTGTCGAGGGTGATGGTGGCGACACCGTCGCCGACCTGCAGATGCACGAGTTCGGTCGTCATGTGAGCAAGGTAACGGCCCGTCGCGATCAGCTGCCGACCGGCTCGTCCCGGAACTGCGTGCGGTAGAGGTCGGCGTAAAGCCCGCCGCTCGCGAGGAGCTCCTCGTGCGTGCCGCGCTGCACGATCCGGCCGCGGTCGACGACCAGGATCTGGTCGGCATCGCGCACGGTCGACAGACGGTGCGCGATGACGATCGACGTCCGACCGGCCAGGGCGCCGTCCAGAGCGCGTTGTACGGCGACCTCGGACTCGCTGTCGAGGTGTGCGGTCGCCTCGTCGAGTACGACGACGGAGGGCGCCTTGAGCAGCAAGCGGGCGATAGCCAGCCGCTGCTTCTCACCGCCGGACAGCCGATGGCCGCGGTCGCCGACCATGGTGTCGAGTCCGTGCGGCAGCCGCTGGACGAGTTCGAAGATGTGCGCGTCGCGCAGCGCCTGCTCGAGTTGCGCCTCGGTCGCGTCCGGGGCGGCATACAGCAGGTTGGCGCGGATGGTGTCGTGGAAGAGGTGCGCCTCCTGGGTGACCACGCCGATCCGGTCGCGCACCGAGTCGAGGGTGGCTTCGCGCAGGTCGGTGCCGCCGACGCGGACCGTGCCGCTGCTCGGGTCGTAGAGCCGGGAGACCAGGCCGATCGTGGTCGTCTTGCCCGCTCCCGACGGGCCGACGAGCGCGATCAGCTGACCCGGCTGCGCCTCGAACGACACGTCGTGCAGGACGGCCTGACCGTCGCCCTTGTCGGCGGTCAGCACGGTCTGCAGTGAGTCGATCGACACCTGGTCGGCGGTCGGGTAGGCGAACGTGACGTCGTCGAAGCTGATGCCGAGCGGTCCCGCCGGCAGCGGCCGGGCGTCCGGCGCCTGCGCGACGAGCGGCTGCAGGTCGAGGATCTCGAAGACCCGCTCGAAGCTGACCAGCGCGGTCATCACGTCGACCCGCACGCTGGACAGTTGGGTGAGCGGTGCGTAGAGCCGTCCGAGCAGGGCGGCCAGCGCAAGCAGGGTGCCGACAGTCAGCGCGCCGTGCACCGCCATGACGCCACCGATGCCGTAAACGATGGCCGTCGCCAGCGACGCGAGCAGGGTCAGACCGACCAGGAAGATCGCCCGTTGCACGGCGATGCTGATGCCGAAATCCCTTACCTTCGCTGCGCGTTCGGCGTATTCGCGGTCTTCTTGAGCGGGACGGCCGAACAGCTTCACCAGCAGCGCACCCGCGACGTTGAAGCGCTCCGTCATACGGGCGCCGAGGTCGGCATTCTCGACCATCTGGCCGCGGCTGAGGCCGGCGATCCGCCGGCCGAGGATGCGCGTCGGGATGACGAAGATCGGCACCAGCACCAGTGCGGCGAGGGTGATCGGCCAGGACAGCGCGAGCATGGCGACGATGATGACCAGCACGCTGACCAGGTTGGAAACGACATTCGACATCACCGAGGTGAACGCCTGCTGCGCGCCGATCACGTCCGAGTTGAGCCGGGTGACCAGCGCGCCGGTCTGCGCCCGGGTGAAGAACGCGATCGGCTGGCGCAACACGTGCCCGAAGACCTGACGTCGCAGGTCGTAGATCAGCCCCTCACCGATGGTCGCGGACAGCCAGCGTTCGACGATGCCGAGGCCGGCGTCGAGCACGGCCACCACGCCCGCCAGGACCGCGAGCCAGACGACCAGCCGGGTGTCCTTGTCGGCAACGCCCCGGTCGACGATCTCCTTGAGGATCAACGGGGTTGCGATCACCAGCAGCGCGTCGAAGACCACCAGCGCCAGGAAGACCCCGATCGGCTTGCGGTAGGGGCGGGCGTAGCGCAGCACCCGTTTGGTGGTGCCGGGCTTGAGTTTCGCTGACGCCTCGGACTCCTGGCTGAGTGACCGCAGCATCTGCCAGCCCTGCATGCTCATCGCGCGGTGGTGCTCCTTGTCGTGATCGGGCCCATTCAGGCGTCAGCACCAACAACGCTCCCGGCGTTTGTATGCCGGAGGTCGCGCACCACCCGCGTCACCCGAGGCTGGACGCCGGCGAGTGCGAGGCTCACCACAGCCGCGCCGAACCAGAGGACTCGCCCGTCGTGCCATGGCAGGGTGACACCGATGACCAGCGGCGCGACGGTGGTGGCGATGCCCCAGCTGAGCCCGAAGATGGCCAGGTAACGGCCCGATCCGCCGGCTGGGGCGAGCGCCGACACGGTCGCGTAAAGGTGACCCATCAGCAAAACGTCGGCCACTGCGGAGACCGCCGCAGCGATGAAGAAGAGCGCCGGCTGCTGTGCGAACCCCAGCAGGACCAGTGCGCCGGCGAGGAGCAAATAGCCGAGCACCAACGCGCGGACTCCGTTGTCGGCGCTAAGTTTCGGGCGCCTCAGAAGCGGTTGCGCGAGCACTGCCGCAACGGCAGCGACGACCGTGCTGGCACCGATCACCCAGAGCCCCGCCTGGCGCGAAGCGATCGTGAGCGGCTGGCCGAAGATCGCGGTCATGTAGACGGTGGTGAACACCGAGCCCACCAGTGACACGATCATGAGCCGCCGGTCTCGGCAGGGCGCCACCCGGACCGTCACATCGGCAGGCCGCCGGGCACCGGGCGGCAGGAACATCCGCACCACGAGCGCGCACGCGACACAAGTCACCGCGTCGATTGCGAACAGCACGCGCAGGTCCCAGCCGGCGACGAGCGCCGCCATACCACCGGCAAGGACGGCCGCGACCGTCATCGAGACGAAGAGCAGCCCGAACAACGCCGGCCGGGTGCGCTCGTCGCTGACGTCGGCGATCATGCCCTGCGTCGCCGGTTCGATGAGTTCGTAGGCCAGCCCAAGGCCGATCGCACCCACCGCTGCCACCGCAACGTTCGGCGCAGCTACCAGCACCACCTGCGCCACGGCGCAGCCGGTCAGACCGAGCAGGATCGTCGGGCGGGCACCGATCCGATCCAGCAGCCATCCACCGGCCAGTCGGGACGGGATGGTCGCCAGGCCGAAGGCGGCGACGACGAGGCCGGCGGTGCACACGGAGGCATGCAACGACTCGGTGAGCAGGACGGCGAGAAACGCCATCGAGAAGCCGCCGATCCGGTTGATCATCCGGGCGACGAGCAGAGCGCGCACTGGTCTTGGCAGGACACGCCACGTCGCGAGGATTTTTGGCGAGTAACTGTCGTTTACACTCTCACCAGTCACGGAAAGTGACGCTACTCAGCCTGGAGGTGACTGGTCAAGTGCGATTCGACAGTCATGTCGAACGCTTGCTGACGGTCGGCGTTCGGTTGACCAATGCGCTCACGCCCGGTCTCGACGGCGGCCACGAGGTGGCACTCCCTTCAGGTCGTGCCCTGCCGGACGCGGTCGCGGCGGCGCTGACCTTCGAGCGGCGTCCCACCGTCTCGACGAAGGACGCCGAGATCCTGCTCGAGGTCGTGCCCAGGGTGCGCGCGGTGTTCGACGCGGCAGCCGCGGGTGATGAGGCGGGGGCCGCTCGCCATACCAACGCCCTGCTGGTATCCACCGGCGCCCGACCCCAGCTGAACGAGAGCGCGGACGGCACCTGGCACCTGCACTTCCACGGCCCCAACGACCGCTTCGGTCCAGGTTGGGCGGCCGGCCTCGCAGCCGGACTCACGATGGCCCTGGGCGTCGACGAGATCGGTCGATTGGGCGTGTGCGCCGCCGATCGATGCGACCGGGTGTATGTCGACACCTCCCGCAACAGTGGCCGGCAGTTCTGCTCCACTCGATGCCAGAACCGGGTGAAAGCGGCGGCCCACCGCGCTCGCCGGGCAGCGGCGGCCGGTCGCGAGTAGCCGGGGCGACGTAGCACTCGGCTCGCGCGCCGCTCGGCGCTCAGGCGAGCTCGACCAGGTCGGCGTAGTCCGGACCCCAGAGGTCCTCGACGCCGTCGGGCAGCAGCAGCACCCGCTCCGGCTCGAGCGCGTCGACCGCGCCGGCGTCGTGGGTGACCAGCACGACGGCACCCTCGAAGCCGCGCAGTGCGGCCAGGATCTCCTCGCGCGACGCCGGGTCGAGGTTGTTGGTCGGCTCGTCGAGCAGCAGCACATTGGCCGCGGAAACCACCAGCAGCGCAAGGGAAAGCCGGGTCTTCTCACCGCCGGACAGCACCCGCGCGGGCTTGTCGACGTCGTCCCCGCTGAAGAGGAACGACCCCAGCACCTTGCGGGTGTCGGTCTCCCCCAGGTCCGGCGCCGCGGACTTCATGTTGTCCAGCACGGACCGGTCCAGGTCGAGGTTCTCGTGCTCCTGGGCGTAGTAGCCGAGCTTCAGCCCATGACCGGGTATGACGGCGCCGGTGTCCGGGTCGTCGATCCCGGCCAGGATGCGCAGCAGGGTCGTCTTGCCGGCGCCATTGAGGCCGAGCACGACCACCTTGGAGCCTCGGTCGATCGCCAGGTCCACGTCGGTAAAGATCTCCAGCGACCCGTAGGACCGCGACAGCCCCTCGGCGGTCAGCGGCGTCTTGCCCGAAGCAGCGGGCGTCGGGAAACGCAACTTGGCCACCCGGTCTTGCTGGCGGCCGCCCTCCGCGCCGTCGAGCATGCGCTCGGCGCGCCGGATCATGTTCTGCGCGGCGGTGGCCTTGGTCGCCTTGTAGCGCATCTTCTCTGCCTGGGCGAGCAGCGCCGATGCCTTCTTCTCGGCGTTCTGCCGCTCCCGGCGGCGGCGTCGCTCGTCGGTCTCCCGCTGCTGCAGGTAGGCCTTCCAGCCGACGTTGTAGAGGTCGAGCTCGCCGCGGTTGGCGTCCAGGTGGAACACCCGTGTGACGACCGTGTCCAGCATCTCCACGTCGTGGCTGATGATGATCAGCCCACCGGAGTAGGTCTTGAGGTAATCGCGCAGCCAGACGATCGAGTCGGCGTCCAGGTGGTTGGTCGGCTCGTCGAGCAGCAGGGTCTCGGCGCCGGAGAAGAGGATGCGGGCCAGTTCGACCCGGCGGCGCTGTCCGCCGGAGAGGGTCTGCAGCGGCTGGTCGAGGATGCGCGCCGGCAGACCCAGCGAGGACGCGAGCGACGCGGCCTCGGACTCTGCGGCATATCCGCCCTTGCCGAGGAACTCCGCGTCCAGCCGGGCATAGCGGCGCATCGCGCGCTCCCGGCGCTCGTCGTCCTCGTCGGCCATCGCGGTCTCGGCGGCCCGCAGGTCGCGGATCACGACGTCGAGGCCACGGGCGGACAGGATGCGGTCGCGCGCGATCATCGACAGGTCACCGGTGCGCGGGTCCTGCGGCAGATAACCGACCTCACCGCTCGCGGTCACCGTGCCGGCGGCGGGCTGCCCCTCGCCGGCAAGCACCTTGGTGAGCGTGGTCTTGCCCGCGCCGTTCCGGCCGACCAGTCCGACGCGATCCCCGGGCGCGACCCGGAAGGTGGCGTTGTCCAGCAGGATTCGCGATCCCGCACGCAGCTCGATCCCCTGTGCGGTGATCACTACCTTCAATCCTTCCCGACGACATCCCGGCACGCTCCGGGCATGCAGCGGCGCCCGCCGCTCTCGTCATACGACACGCGGATCAGGCGCCTCCAGCTCTCGACTCGCTAGTCTACGCGCGATAGGTGTGGTGCCACGACCGGTTATCCGCGCCATGGCCGCTGACGGAAGGAACCTCGCGTGACGTTCAACGACAACGCCGATATCAGTGGCGGCAACGTCGGTAGTGGCGGCAGTGGCGGAGGCGGAGGTGGTGGCCTCGGTGGCGGAATGATGCCGGGCGGGATCGCGGTCGGCGGCATCGGCGGCGTCATCCTGATGATCCTGATGGTGCTGTTCGGCGGCAACATCACCGGCGACCCCAACTCCGGGACCGGTGGCGCCGGCGGCGCCGGGCAGATCAACTCCGACCCGAACAACCCCTACGGTGGCAACCAGATCGATCCCGGCAACGACTCGATCCAGCAGCAGCTCGACCAGTGCACCACCGGCAAGCAGGCCAACGACAACGACACCTGCCTGATCAAGGCGACCGTCGCCAGCGTCGAGGGCTTCTGGAAGGTCTACCTGCCCACCGCGACCCAGCAGCAGTACTCCCCCGCCAAAACCATCGTCTACTCCGGCTCGACCTCCTCCGGCTGCGGTCAGGCGAGCAGCGCGATGGGTCCGTTCTACTGCCCGGTCGACAAGCAGGTGTATGTCGATGCCGGCTTCTTCCAGGAGTTGCAGAGCCAGTACGGCTCGGACGGCGGCCAGCTCGCCAAGGAGTACGTGCTGGCGCACGAATACGGCCACCACGTCCAGGACATCCTCGGCCTGCTCGGTCGCGCTCAGCAGGACCCACAGGGTGAGCAGTCCGGCTCGGTGCGCACCGAGTTGCAGGCTGACTGCCTCGGCGGCGTCTGGGCGGCGTACGCCGATGGCTCCAAGAAGGACAAGGTCAAGATCGACCCGCTGCTGAAGCCCCTGACCTCCAAGGACATCGACTCCGCGCTGTCGGCGGCCGCCGCGGTCGGCGACGACCGGATCCAGCAGAAGGCACAGGGCCGGGTGACGCCGGAGACCTGGACGCACGGTTCGTCGGCGGCCCGCCAGAAGTGGTTCAAGACCGGTTACGACTCCGGGGACATCAACCAGTGCAACACCTTCGACGTGGCAAACGTCGAGTAGCCGAAGTCCGCCCGTCGTGGCCGACCTGGAAGTAGACTGAGCGGCACATCACAGTTGCCTGACCGTCGCGTCCACCAGGGGGCTGGTTCGACGAGGCGCGGCGGCGGGCCCTACGGAGGGGGATCCGTCATGTCACACGCCATCCAACGCCGCCCGCGTCTGCGCGCGGCCGCCGTCAGCGCCGTCCTTGCCGCAGGAGCGCTGGTGCCGCTGAGCACCGCCGGTCCGGCGGACGCCGCGCCATACTGCGGCATCACGTGGGGTTCGGGCGCCAAAACGGCCAGTCCGATGTCGACCGACACAGTGCGCAACGTCCGGGCCGGGCGGCAGGCCTGCTTCGACCGGCTGGTCGTCGACCTCTCCGGTTACGACCGCAGCGTCGGCTACTCGGTCCGCTACGTCAGCGCGGTCACCGGGACCCCCGGCACACCCGTCCCGCTCGCCGGTGCTGCGGACCTGCAGATCAACCTGTGGGCGCCGGCATACGACGGCAGCGGGCGGGCAACCTATCGACCGGCCGATCCGATGCATGCGGTCAATGTCTCCGGCTACCAGACGTTCCGGCAGGTGGCGTATGTCGATTCGTTCGAGGGCGAGACCACCCTCGGGCTCGGCGTCCGGGCTCGACTGCCGATGCGTGCGTTCGTGATCCAGGACGCGGCAGGCCAGCGGCTGGTGATCGACGTCGCGCATCGCTGGTGACCGGCTGCGTCATACCGGACTGACTTGTCACGTCCGGGCTCACTCGTCACGTCCAAGCTCACTCGTCACGTCCGGGCTCACTTGTCACGTACAAAGGGGACTTGTCACGTGCTAGAACACGTGACAAGTCCCCTTCTGACGTGACCAGTCCCTCGTGACGGGACAAGTCCGCCTGACGTGGACGAGTGGCCGGTCCGGGCGACCGCCCGCTCTTAGATGTTGAAGCCGAGCGCCCGCAGCTGCTCGCGGCCGTCGTCGGTGATCTTGTCCGGACCCCACGGCGGCATCCAGACCCAGTTGATGCGATGCGATTCGACCAGGCCCTCGAGCGCGGCGGCGGTCTGGTCCTCGATGACGTCGGTCAGCGGGCACGCCGCCGAGGTCAGGGTCATGTCGAGCACCGCGTGGTTGTCGGTGTCGACGGTGATGCCGTAGACCAGTCCGAGGTCGACGACGTTGATGCCGAGCTCGGGGTCGACCACGTCGCGCATTGCTTCCTCGACGTCCGCCACGTTCGGCGGGGTGGACACGTCAGTCATCTCTACACTCCAGACTTCGTTGCGGATGCGTCGGCGATGTCGACGCCGGCGCGGGCCAGCGCATCGGTGTATGCCGTCCACGGCAGCAGGGCACACTTGACTCGCGCCGGGTATTTCGACACTCCGGCGAACGCCACGGCGTCGCCGATGATTTCCTCGTCGCCGGGATCCTCGCCCTTCGAGGTCAGCATCGAGCGGATCGCGTCGAAGGTGTGCAGACTCTCGGCGACCGTATGACCGATGACCTCCTCGGCGAGCACCGATGCCGACGCGATGGAGATCGAGCAGCCGACCGCGTCGTAGGACACGTCCTCGACGCGAGCATCCGGGCCGTCCCCGGCAAGGTGCACCCGCAGGGTCACCTCGTCACCACAGGTGGTGTTGACGTGATGCGTCTGCGCGTCATACGGCTCGCGCAGGCCGGCGTGCTGCGGCCGCTTGGAGTGGTCGAGGATCAACTCCTGGTAGAGATCCATCTCAGACCGCCACCCCGAAGATGCTCGGCACCCGGTCGAGCGCGTCCAGGAACGCCTGCACCTCGTCGGCGGTGGTGTAGGGGCCGAAGCTCGCGCGAGTGCTCGCCGGCACCCTGAGCGCGCGGTGCAGCGGCCACGCGCAGTGGTGCCCGGTGCGGACGGCGACTCCGGAGTCGTCCAGCACCTGGCCGACGTCGTGCGGATGCACACCGTCGACCACGAAAGCCACACTGCCAGTGCGCTTTTCGGCGTCCAACGGACCGAGCACCCGGATCCACGGGCGGGCCGCCAGACCGTCGAGCACCGCCTGGGTGATCTCCCGGTCGTGCGCCGCGACGGCATCCATACCGACCTGCGACAGGTAGTCGCACGCGGCGGCCAGGCCGACCGCCTGGGACTGGTTGGGGATGCCCGCCTCGAACCGCTGCGGCGGAGCCGCGTAGGTCGAGTGGTCCATCAGCACCGTCTCGATCATCGACCCGCCGCCGAGGAACGGCGGCATCGCGGCGAGCAGCTCGGCCCGGCCGACCAGCACGCCCACGCCATACGGCCCGAGCATCTTGTGCGCGCTGAAGGCCATGAAGTCGACGCCGAGCTCGTCGAAGTCGACGGGCAGGTGCGGCACCGACTGGCACGCGTCGAGCACGGTGATCGCACCGACCGAGCGCGCCTTGTCGGCCAGCTCGCGGACCGGGTTGATCGTGCCTACGACATTCGAAACATGAGCGAATGCAAGCACTTTGGTGCGCTCGGTGACGACCTCGTCGAGGTTGCCCAGGTCGAGCTCTCCCCCGTCGGTCACGTCGAGCCACCGCAGCGACGCACCCGTGCGCCGCGCGAGCTCCTGCCACGGGACCAGATTGGCGTGGTGCTCCATCTGGGTCACCACGATCTGGTCACCGGGGCCGATCCGGAACCGGTCGGTCGCGGGTGTCTCGGGTATGCCGAGATCGCCGCCTGCCGAGGCGTTGCTGAACGCGTAGGCGACCAGGTTGATCGCCTCCGTCGCGCTCTTGGTGAAGATCACCTCGTCGGGACGGGCACCGACGAAGTCGGCGACGGTGACCCGGGCACCCTCGAACGCGTCGGTGGCCTCTTCGGCGAGCTGGTGCGCGCCGCGGTGCACTGCGGCGTTGTGCTGCTCGTAGAAGTCACGCTCGGCGTCGAGCACCTGGGTCGGCTTCTGCGACGTGGCCCCCGAGTCGAGGTAGACCAGCGGGCGGCCGTCGCGCACCGTCCGCGACAGGATCGGGAAGTCCTGCCGCAACGTTTCGACGTCCAGGTCGGGCATTCGGATCAGGCCTTTGCCTTTGCCGGGAGGAAGCGGTCGTATCCCTCGGCCTCGAGCCGCTCGGCGAGCTCCGGGCCGCCCTCCTCGGCGACCTTGCCGTCGACGAAGACGTGCACGAAGTCAGGCTTGATGTAGCGCAGGATGCGCGTGTAGTGGGTGATCAACAGCACGCCGGCGTCGGTCTCGTCCTTGGCGCGGTTGACACCCTCGGAGACCACGCGCAACGCGTCGACGTCGAGGCCGGAGTCGGTCTCGTCGAGGATGGCGATCTTCGGCTTCAGCAGCTCCAACTGCAGGATCTCGTGGCGCTTCTTCTCGCCACCGGAGAAGCCCTCGTTGACGCCTCGCTCGGCGAAGCCCTCGTCCATGCGCAGATCGTTCATCGACTGCTTGACGTCCTTGACCCAGGTGCGCAGCTTCGGCGCCTCGCCATCGACGGCGGTCTTGGCGGTGCGCAGGAAGTTCGACACGGTCACGCCGGGCACCTCGACCGGGTACTGCATCGCGAGGAACAGCCCGGCCCGGGCGCGCTCGTCGACACTCATCGACAGCACGTCCTCACCGTCGAGCGTGACGGTGCCGGAAGTCACGGTGTACTTCGGGTGGCCAGCGATGCTGTAGGCCAGCGTCGACTTGCCGGAGCCGTTGGGGCCCATGATCGCGTGAGTCTCCCCCGACTTCACCGTCAGGTTGACGCCCTTGAGGATCTCCTTGCTGCCCTGCTCGGTGTCCACCGAAACGTGCAGGTCGCGAATCTCCAGCGTTGACATATCTTTTGGCACTCTCTTCTTCAGCTTGCGGGGACGGAGACGGAGACGTAGACGTCGCCGTCCTGGACGATGACGGGATAGACAGCGATCGGCTGGGTGGCGGGCAGCCCGGTCGGATCGCCGGTGTTGAGGTCGAAGCGGGAGCCGTGCAGCCAGCACTCGATCGTGCAGCCCTCGACGTCACCCTCGGACAGCGAGACCTGGCCGTGACTGCAGATGTCGTTGACCGCGTGCACGACACCCTGGTCGTCGCGCACCATCGCCACCGGCACCCCGTTGATCTCGGCCAGTGCTGCGGTCTCGACCGGCAGCTCCTCGACCGCGCACACGCGAACGAAGTCTTCGGTCAGCTGGACGGACTCCTCGGCACTCATGCGTTCGCTCGCGCCTCCGGGCTTGCGGCGAGCTCCTCGTCGATCGCCGCCATCAGCGGGTCGACGACCTCGGGCACGCCGATCTTGTTGATCACGTCGGCGAAGAAGCCGCGCACGACCAGCCGCCGGGCCTGCACCTCAGGGATGCCACGCGCTTGCAGGTAGAACAACTGCTCGTCGTCGAATCGGCCGGTCGAGCTGGCGTGGCCGGCACCGGCGATCTCGCCGGTCTCGATCTCCAGGTTGGGCACCGAGTCGGCGCGGGCGCCGTCGGTGAGGACCAGGTTGCGGTTGAGCTCGTAGGTCTCGATGCCTTCGGCCTCGGCCCGGATGAGGACGTCGCCGACCCACACCGAGTGGGCCGAATCCCCTTGCAGCGCACCCTTGTAGGTCACCAAGGAGGTGCACTGCGGCGCGTTGTGGTCGACGAACGTACGGTGCTCCAGGTGCTGACCGGCGTCGGCGAAGTAGACCCCGAGCAAGGTGGCCTCGCCACCGGGCCCGGCGTACTTGACGTTGGAGTTCAGTCGCACGATCGCACCGCCGAGGGTGACGGCGATGTGCCGGTAGGTCGCGTCGCGACCGACCTGCGCCTCGTGCTGCGCCAGGTGATGGGCGTCGTCGTCCCACTGCTGCAGGCTCACCACGGTGAGGTTCGCGCCGTCGCCGACGACGATCTCGACGTTGGCGGTGTGCTCGCCGGACCCGGTGTGCTCGATGATCACCAGACCCTTGGCGTGGGTGCCGGCCTCGATCACCACGTGCCCGGTCGAACGCTTCCCGGCGGCGCCATGCACGGCGACCCGGATCGGCGCGTCGTACTCGGTGTCGGCCGCGAGCTTCAGGTGCAGCGCCTTGCTGCTCTGTGCGCTCGCCACCACCGACGCCCGGTCGCCGGGCACCAGCACGGTGCCGCGCGGGGCCTCCCCGACGGCCAGCGGCTTGCCGACCACCGACGGGTCGGAGACCTCGACGGTCAGCGCGTCGGAGTCACCGGGCTCGTCGGCCAGCACCGCGGTCAGGCGGTCGACCGGCGTGAACCGCCAGTCCTCCTCGCGGCCGTGCGGCACCGGGAAGTCCGCCACCTCGAAGGAGGTGCGGCGCTCGGCGCGCGACTGCTCGGGCACGAGCCCGACCTGTGCGGCCGGGTCGGTGTGCGTCTGCGGACCAGACGTCAACAGCGAGTTCAACTTTGTCCTTCCGATAAGAGCTGTATGGCGAACTTCGTGGGGATTAGCCCACGGCACCTTCCATCTGCAGCTCGATGAGGCGGTTGAGTTCGAGGGCGTACTCCATCGGCAGCTCCCGGGCGATCGGCTCGACGAAGCCGCGCACGATCATCGCCATGGCCTCCTCCTCGGACAGACCGCGGGACATCAGATAGAACATCTGGTCCTCGCTGACCTTGGAAACCGTTGCCTCGTGGCCCATTTGGACGTCGTCCTCGCGAACGTCGACATAGGGGTAGGTGTCCGAGCGGCTGATCTGATCGACCAGCAGCGCGTCACACACGACGGAGCTCTTGGAGTGTTCGGCGCCCTCGAGCACCTGCACCAGACCGCGGTATGACGTGCGGCCGCCCCCACGGGCCACCGACTTGGAGACGATGGTGGAACTGGTGTTGGGCGCCGCGTGCACCATCTTGGCGCCGGCGTCCTGGTGCTGGCCCTCGCCGGCGAACGCGATCGAGAGGGTCTCGCCCTTGGCGTGCTCGCCGAGCAGGAAGACCGCCGGGTACTTCATCGTCACCTTGGAGCCGATGTTGCCGTCGATCCACTCCATGGTCGCGCCCTCGTCGCAGGTCGCGCGCTTGGTGACCAGGTTGTAGACGTTGTTCGACCAGTTCTGGATGGTTGTGTAGCGCACCCGGGCGCCCTTCTTGACCACGATCTCGACGACCGCCGAGTGCAGCGAGTCCGACTTGTAGATCGGCGCGGTGCAGCCCTCCACGTAGTGCACGTAGGAGTCCTCGTCGGCGATGATCAGGGTGCGCTCGAACTGGCCCATGTTCTCGGTGTTGATCCGGAAGTAGGCCTGCAGCGGGATGTCGACGTGCACGCCCTTCGGCACGTAGATGAACGAGCCGCCGGACCACACCGCGGTGTTGAGCGCGGCGAACTTGTTGTCGCCGGCCGGGATCACCGAGCCGAAGTACTCCTTGAAGAGCTCCTCGTGCTCACGCAGGCCGGTGTCGGTGTCGACGAAGATGACGCCCTTCTCCTCCAGGTCCTCGCGGATCTGGTGGTAGACGACCTCGGACTCGTACTGCGCGGCGACGCCGGCGACCAGGCGCTGCTTCTCTGCCTCCGGGATGCCGAGTTTGTCGTAGGTGGCCTTGATGTCCTCGGGCAGGTCCTCCCAGCTGGCGGCCTGCTTCTCGGTGGACTTCACGAAGTACTTGATGTTCTGGAAGTCGATGCCGGTCAGGTCCGAGCCCCACGACGGCATGGGCTTCTTGTCGAAGAGGTTCAGCGCCTTCAGCCGGCGCTTGGTCATCCACTCCGGCTCGTTCTTGCGCTGCGAGATGTCCTGGACCACCTCGGGGCCCAGACCGCGCTTGGCGCTGGCACCGGCGACGTCACTGTCGGCCCAGCCGTACTCGTAGCGGCCGATGTCCTTCAGTCCTGGGTTGAGCTCTTCGATGGTGCTCATCGCGAATCCCTTTCAGTCGCTTGGGCATTGGGCGTCGGAACGAATGTGGTGCACACGTGGTCGCCGTGCGCGAGCGAGGCAAGCCGTTGGACGTGCACGCCGAGGGTGGCCGAGAAGACCTTGGCTTCTTCCTCGCAGAACTGCGGAAACTCGGCGGCGACGTGCTGCACGGGACAGTGCCCCTGACACAGTTGAACGCCCGCCAGCGGGGTGCCATTCCCCACCGGACGGGTCGATGCGGCATACCCCTGCTCGGTCAGCGCCTCGGCGAGGGCCGCCGTGCGTTCGTCGATATCGGAACCGGCTGCGTCCACCGCGGGACGGACCTTGCCGGCGAGCGTCTCGGCCCGCTTGCGCGCGAACTCGTGCACCGCCGCGCCGCCGGCGTGGTCGCGCATGAAGCGCAGCACGTCGGTCGCGAGAGTGTCGTAGTCGCCACGCAGTTGCGCGTGGCCGGTGTCGGACAACACGTACGCGCGGGCCGGGCGCCCCCGCTTGCGTTCGCCGTTGCCACTTTGGTCCCGCTCCTCGACCAGCGAGTCGTGCGACAGGCAGTCCAGATGACGGCGTACCGCTGCTGGGGTGAGGCCGAGCGACTCTCCGAGCTCAGCCGCCGTGATCGGGCCGCGCTCGGAGATCGTGCGCAGCACGCGATCACGCGTGCCGACGTCGCCGGCGGGGATAAACACAACATCAGTGTGACGTAATTCCCCGACGGCGATCCAGCCAGGCTTACCTAACTTGGGCGATGCGCCCGAAAGCGGCTCAGCAGGTAGGCATCAACCCGAAGCGCTGCTTCATCGCCAGCACCCGCTGCGCCGCGGCGGTCACCTTGGCGCGGAAGCCGCCGTCGGTGCGTGCCTTGGCCAGAGCGGCGTCATACATCGGCGCGACCGCTGCGGGGTTCACCGACAGGATCAGGTCGACACCGTTGTTGATCGAGACAGTGCCACGGGCGGCGTACGACCACCGGGTCGCGGACTTGGCGTTGCCGAAGTCGTCGGTCATGATCACGCCCTGAAAACCGAGCGACCGCAGCCAGCTCATCACCGGCCCGGAGAAGACCGCCTGCCTGCTGCTGTCGATCTTGTTGTAGAACGCAGACGACATCATGATCGTCGGCACCCCGGCGTTGATGAGCTGTTTGAACGGGGTGACGTAGCCGGAGGTCTTGGAGATCGAGTTGTCGACCACCGTGGCGGTGGTGTCGGTGTTGGCCGAAACCAGCCCGAGACCGGGGAAATGCTTGCCGGTCACCGCGACGTGACCCTGGAACTCCTGGCCGTTGAGGATGTCGACGACGGCCCGCCCGACCCGGTCGGTGTTGTAGCCGTACTCGCGGTCGTAATAGCCGATCGGCGGGTTGTAACGGCCCTGCGGAACCGTGTCGGCGACCGGCGCGAGGTTCATGTTCACCCCGGCTGCCCGCAGTTGGCCGCCCCATCGGGCGGCGCTGCTGCGCAGCGTCGCGGACGGCCAGGTGCCCTGCGTCAGTGCTGTCGGCATCCTGTCGATCCCGCTGCCCTGCAGCACCTGGACATAACCGCCCTCCTGGTCGGTGGCGACCAGCAACGGCACCGATGAGGTGCTGGCGGAGTTGACCTTCGCCTTGAACGCCGCGACCGTCCTCGCCGGCACCGCGGTGCCACCGGTGCTCCGCCCGGTCAACATGATGTTGCCGATATGCCTGCTGGTGATCAGGCCCAGTGCCGTGGCGTTGGCGCCGGTCGCCGGCGTGCCGACCATGAACATCTGCCCGACCTGCTGCTCGAGACTCATCCGGGCCAGGACCTGGCTCGGGGTGCACGCGGCGGAGGCCACGCTCGGCACACCCTGCGCGGTCGGTGGCGCGGCGGTCGCCGCGCTGCCGAGTGCTGCCGACCCGAGCGCGACGGTGGTGACTGCTGCGAACTTGCCAAGAACCTGCATGACGGACTTCCCCTCAATCCGGTACAGCGCCCCTGATGTGAGCCCTGACACCAGTATGGACGCCTTACCCCGGGCACGGGTTGTCCCGCGTGGGCCTTGCGCAAACCGTCAACCGGGCACGACCTACAATTTCCCGTTGTGACCGCTCCCGTTCCGCCTGTCGTCGTCGACGGCGTGACGCACCATTACGGCAGCCGGCGAGCACTCGACGCAATGTCGTGGGCGGCTCCCGAAGCGGCGATCACCTGCGTGCTCGGCCCGAACGGTGCCGGCAAGACCACAGTCATGGAGATGGCCGAAGGGCTGCGCCGCCCCGACTCAGGAGTGGTGCGCGTGCTCGGCACCGACCCGTGGCGAGCCGACGCGGACCATCGCCGCCGGGTCGGCGTGATGCTGCAGGACGGCGGCCTCCCGGGCTCGGTCAAACCGCTGCGTCTCCTGGAGCACATCGCGGCCCTCTACGGAACGCCCGGCGAATTGCCTTCTCTGGTGGACCAATTGGGCATCGACGACTTCCGTCATACATCATTGCGAAGACTGTCGGGCGGGCAACGGCAGCGGGTGGCGCTCGCTGCTGCACTGGTCGGCCGGCCCGAGGTCGTCTTCCTCGACGAACCGAGCGCGGGGCTCGACCCGCACGCCCGTCTGGACGTCTGGGACCTGGTGCGCTCGACCCGGGACCGCGGGTGTTGCGTGGTCGTCACCACCCACTCCTTCGACGAGGCGCAGCGCCTGGCCGACCGGGTGATCATCGTCGCGTCCGGGGCCGTCGTAGCCGACGGGACGGTGGCGGAGGTCGGCGGCGCCACCGGCCTCGAAGACAGCTATTTCGCCCTCACCCGCGCTCCGAAGGCCAGCAGATGAGTTCCCCCGCCGTGCGCGTCCGATCCCAGGCGGCGTTCGAAACCCGCACCTTGCTCGGCAACGGCGAGCAACTGCTCGTCTCGCTGATCTTGCCGGCCATGGCGCTGATCGGCCTGGCCGTCAGCAGCACGCCAGACCTCGGTCCCGGCCGCCGCATCGACATCGTCGTACCCAGCGTGCTCGCGCTGGCGGTCGTTTCCACCGCCTTCACCGGGCAGGCGATCGCCACCGGCTTCGATCGACGGTATGGCGTGCTGCGCCTGCTTGGAGTGACTCCCCTCGGCCGCTCCGGGCTCCTTGCCGGCAAGGCGCTGGCGGTGCTGGTGGTCGTCGTGCTCCAGACGATCCTGCTCAGCGTGCTCGGCGCCCTCTTCGGCTGGCAACCGAACCTCGGCGGCATCCTGGTCGGGGCGCTGCTCATGCTGCTCGGCACCTGGACCTGGGTGGCCATCGCGCTCCTGCTCGCCGGGGTCCTGCGGGCAGAGGCAGTGCTCGCGGTCGCCAACCTGTTGTGGGTGATCTTCGCCGCTGCCGGCGGGCTGCTCTACCCCACGGCGAAGCTGCCCGGCATGGTCGGGGACGTGGTGCGGCTGCTGCCGTCCGGCGCGCTCGGCGACGGTCTGCGGGACGCGCTGACCGGCCATGAGGGGTCGCTGCTGCTGCCGATCCTGGTCCTGCTTCTCTGGGGACTGGCCGCTACTGCCCTGACCGCCACATTCTTCCGATGGGACGACAAGTAATGCCCGACGCCCCCGCCCCTACCCGCGGCATCCTGCCGCCGGTGCAGCGTTCGACCGGGCTCGCGCTCTGGTTGCGCCGACTGTTCTGGCTCAACCTCTTCGTCGAGGTGCTGATCGTCGCCACTGGTGGGCTGGTCCGCCTGACCGCGAGCGGCCTCGGCTGCCCCGACTGGCCGCAGTGTGTGCCCGGTTCGCTCACGCCGACCAAGCAGCAGGAACAGTCGTGGCACAAGTACATCGAGTTCGGCAACCGCTCCCTGACGAGCGTGGTGAGCATCGTCGCGTTGGCACTGCTGATCGCGGTCATCGTCGACCAACGCAAGGGCTCCCGCCGGCGCGGCCTGTGGCCGCCGGTCGTCGGCATCCTGCTCGGCATCGCCGTCCAGGCGGTGGTCGGCGGCATCTCGGTGCGCACCGGCCTGAACCCGGCCATCGTTGCCACTCATTTCCTTGCCTCGATGGTGCTCGTCTCGGCCTCAGCCTGGCTGGTATGGCGAGCTCGCGAAGGCGACGGCACCCCGAATCCGTTGGTGCCGCGTGAGATTCGCTGGTTGTCGATCGTGACGAGTGCGGTGCTGCTCGTCGTGCTCTTCCTCGGCACCATGGTCACCGGTTCCGGGCCGCACTCCGGCGACGACGCGGAGAACCCGGCCCGCCTGTCCTTCGACGTGCGCACGGTCGCATGGCTGCACGCCGACACTGTCATGCTGCTCACCGGCCTGGTGGTCGCGATGCTGATCGCGACCCTGCTGGTGGCGCGTCACACCCGTGCGCCGCGGGCGTGGGGTGCGGTCCTCGGCGTGATCGTGCTGCAGGGGGTCGTCGGCTACACCCAGTATTTCCTCGAGGTGCCGGCCGGGCTGGTCGAGATCCACATGATCCTGGCGTGCCTGCTGGTCATCGCCACCACCTGGGCGGTGCTGAGCCTGCGCGAGCGGCCGGTCGAGCTGGCCGCCCCGATGGACGAAGCAGAAGAGGCCGGCGATCAGCGTCGGCGCAGCGTCAGCCACCGCTGACGCCGGGACGCCTCGAGCTGGGCGGCGACCACTTGGATCTCGCCCGGGTGGCGCTCGCGAATGGCGGCAGCAATGCGATGCTGCAAGGTGAAACCCGCCGCAGGGCAGTGCGAACAGGTGCCGGCGAATCCGATCTCGACCCGGCCACCGCGCGCCGACTCGAGCCACACCTGGCCGCCGTGCGAGCGCACGTAGTCACCGGCCGGGCCGGCGATCACCTCCCGCGCGGCGGCCTCCAGCCTGGCATCGTCGCTCCATTGATCGGCCGAATCCGCTTCCCAATGCTGCGGATCGGTGAGAGCTTCGCGCAGCGTCGAGCGGACGGACGCCCCCGTCGTACGCCAGTCGTGACCGGCGCCGAGACGTACCACCACGGCGTCGCTCTCACAGCACAGTGACTCGACGGTACCGTTCTCGACCAGTGCCTCCAGCGGCGGCGCCGCGTGCCGCACCGGGCCGACGAACGGCGTCACGTCGGCGCCGGTCACCCAGCGCACCGACCTGGGATCGGCAGCGATCGGCTCCGGGTGCAGTGCGACCATCAGGCGACCGCCGAGACGACCGAGTGCACGACGAACGCCATCGTCCAGGCAAGGGCGAACATGTAGCCGAACGCGATCGCCGGCCACCTCCACGTGCCGGTCTCGCGTCGCATCACGCCGATCGTCGACATGCACTGCAGCGCGAAGAGGAAGAAGGTCAGCAGAGCGGCCGTGGTGGGAGCGTCGAAGAGCTTGCGCTCTCCCCCGTGCCCGTCCGGGGTCTGCATCTGCTGCAGGGCGGTCGTGGGCGAGTCGGGGTTGTCGGCGGCCGCGACCTGACCGAGCGTCGCCACGAAGACCTCGCGCGCCGAGAGTGACGCCAGCACACCGACATTGATCCGCCAGTCGAAACCGAGCGGCTCGAAAACCGGCTCGACGGCGCGGCCGGCGTCCGCGGCGAAACTGTGGTCCAGCACGTATGACGAGGTGGCCGTCGTGTCGTCGGGGTTGATCCCCGCCGCGCGGAAGTCGCTGGTCCCGCGTGCGGGCAGATTGAGCAGCAACCAGAGCACGATGGTCACGACCAGGATGATGCGACCGACCTTGCTCAGGAAGCCCTTCGCGGCGTCCCACACGGCGACCGCGACCGAGCGTGCGCGCGGCAGCCGGTAGCTCGGCATCTCCATGTAGAACGGCAGCACCGGCCCGTGCCGGCCGGTGAACTTCTTGAACAGCCACGCCGTGCCCATCGCGGCCAGCGCGCCACCCAGGTAGAGACAGAACATCACCAGGCCCTGCGCACCGACCGGGCCGAACCGGGTGGACGGGTCGACGAGCAGCCCGACGAGCAGGACGTAGACCGTCAGCCGCGCCGAGCAGGTCATGAGCGGTGCGGCCATCATGGTGGCGATCCGGTCGCGCGCCGACGGGAGAGAGCGGGTCGCCATGATGCCCGGTATGGCGCAGGCGAGCGCCGACAGCAAGGCCACGAAGGCACGGCCCTCGAGCCCGGCGCGGGCCATGATCCGGTCCATGAGGAACGCCGCCCGCGAGAGGTATCCGCTGCCCTCGAGCACGGCGATCATCAAGAACAGCAGAACGATCTGCGGCAGGAAGACCAGCACGCTGCCCACGCCGCCGATCAGCGCACTGGACAAGAATCCGCCGAACGGGCCGTGCACGTTGTCGGCGATCACCCCGGCCAGCCAGTCGAAGCCGGCCTGCACCAGGTCCTGTAGTGGTGCTGCGAGGGTGAAGATGACCTGGAAGAAGGCGAACATCGTGACGAAGAACACCGCGGTGCCCCAGACGGGGTGCAGCAGCACCGAGTCGATGCGCGCGGTGCGGCGGTCGGCCTCGGGCAGCCGGTAACCGGCCGTGTCGAGCACCGAGTCGGCCCATTCGCGCAGTTCGGTGCTGTCCACCGGCGGTGGCACGATCGGGGCCTGCCAGGAGTCCGGCCGGGCCAGCTCTTCGCGGAGGACGCCGAGATCGTCTCTCGTGCCGGCGACCACCGGGATGACCCGCACACCGAGCGCCCGCTGCAACGCGGGCACATCCAATTCGCCCTGCCTGCGGGCCAATTCGTCACCGAAGGTGAGCACCACGGCGGTCGGCAGACCCACTTGCAGCACCTGCGCCAGCAGACCGAGCGACCGGCGCAGAGTGGTCGCGTCGAGCAGGACGAGCACGGCGTCCGGGGTGGCGACGGAGAGGTCCTCGCCGTCCAGGACCTGGGTGACGATCTGCTCGTCCGGGCTGATCGCGTCCAGGCTGTAGGTGCCCGGCAGGTCCTCCAGCACGATCTCGCCGTCGGTGGTGCGGACCGACCCTTCGAAGCGGGCGACGGTGACGCCGGGGTAGTTGCCGGTCTTGGCACGCAGCCCGGTCAGTGCGTTGAAGAGGGTGGTCTTGCCGGAGTTGGGGCTGCCGACGAGGGCGACTCGCGTGGTGCCGCTCGCGACCTTGACCGCCGTGCCGCCGTGGTGGTGCGCCATCAGGCGTCGACGCGGATCAGCTTCGCCTGCTCCCGGCGCAGCGCGATCTCGTAGCCGGCCACCCGGAAGACGATCGGGTCACCGAGTGGTGCCTTGCGTATGACGCTGATCGGCGCGCCGGGCGCGAATCCCAGGTCATGCAGCCGGCGGGTGGTCGCGGCGGGTGCCGCAGCGGCGAAACCGGTCACGGCGGCCTCGTCACCGACGCGCAGCCCGGCGAGCGATGTCGCCGAGGTGTCCGCATCGGCCTGGCTGGCTTCCACGGCCGGCAACTGCCGGCCGGCGAGGATCTCGGAGACGAGTGACATGGACGACCTTCGGATGGCTATCTGGAACGTTAGGGAAGGCTACCCTGCGTTCCTGAAAAGTCCACCCTGCCCGGCGGATTCGATGGGCCGCCATCGGTCCCGGAGGTGGTCAGTGCAGCGAGATGTGCAGCAGCGGGTCGACTGCGACCGCGACGAAGACCAGCGTCAGATAGCTGATCGAGTAGTGGAACAACCGCATCGGCTTCAGTACGGCGTATGACGCGCCCGCCCGCGCCTTGGTCAGCAGCACGTGTGCCTCGCGCAGGAACACCGCTCCGGCGATCAGCGCGACCGCGGTGTAGATCACGCCCATGTCGGCGACCGGCACCAGCACCAGCGTGGTCAGCACGGTCACCCAGCTGTAGATGACGACCTGGCGGGCGACGGCGACGTCCTCGGCGACCACCGGCAGCATCGGCACCCCGGCGCTGGCGTAGTCGTCGCGAAAACGCATCGACAGCGGCCAGTAGTGCGGCGGGGTCCAGAAGAAGACGATCAGGAAGAGCACGACCGCCGACCAGCTCAGCGAGTTGGTGACCGCCGACCAGCCGATGAGCGCCGGCATACATCCGGCGACGCCGCCCCACACGATGTTCTGCGAGGTACGACGCTTCAGCAGCAGCGTGTAGAAGCCGACGTAGAGCACGATCGCGGCCAGCGACAGCGCCGCCGACAGCCAGTTGACGAGCAGCCCGAGCCACAGCACGGAGACCACGCCCAGCACCAGGCCGAAAGTCAGACCGGCCCGCGGGCTGATCGCGCCGGTGGCGAGCGGCCGGCCCTCGGTGCGGTGCATCAACCGGTCGATGTCGCGGTCGAGGTAGCAGTTGAGTGCGTTGGCCGAGCCCGCCGACAGCGATCCGCCGACGAGGGTGGCCAGGATCAGCCAGAGTGACGGCACGCCGCGGTCGGCGAGGAACATCACCGGGAACGTCGTGACCAGCAGCAGCTCGATGATGCGGGGCTTGGTGAGCGAGACGTAGTCGCGAATCACCGTGCCAACCGGACGTTTTCCGCGGGTGCCGCGTTCGGCGTCGGCTCGGCCGCCGGCCGGGCGCGGCTCGATCGCGGTCACGTGTCTTCAGTCTCTTTCGTCGCTGCGGTGGTGCAGGTCGTTTCGCCATACGGCGATCGCAAGTCTAGCTCGCGTGAATACCGCCTCTGGGCAGCGGGTATCCGGTCGTTGACCACCCTGCGCGGGTGCCGGCCGCGGGTCTAGGCTCGTGGCGAAAAGTCAACCATCGTCGACTTCCCTCGAAGGAGCAGTCCGTCGTGAGCCAGGACACCTCAGCCACCACCACGGGACGTGACGCGTCCCTGTCCGAGCCGATCGCCACCAATGCCGGCTGGACCCCGACCGACGTGCGCGCGGTCGACACCGTTCGAGTCCTCGCGGCCGACGCGGTGCAGAAGGTCGGCAACGGTCACCCGGGCACCGCGATGAGCCTCGCGCCGCTGGCCTACCTGCTCTACCAGAAGGTCATGCGGATCGACCCGTCCGACCCGACCTGGATCGGCCGCGACCGCTTCGTGCTGTCGGCCGGGCACTCGAGCCTGACGCAGTACATCCAGCTGTTCTTCTCCGGCTACGGCCTGGAGCTGAAGGACCTGGAGTCCCTGCGCACCTGGGGCTCGCTGACGCCGGGCCACCCGGAGTTCGGGCACACCGACGGCGTCGACATCACCACCGGCCCGCTCGGCTCGGGCATCGCCTCCTCGGTCGGTATGGCGATGGCGCAGCGCCGCCAGCGCGGCCTGTTCGACCCGGACGCCGCACCCGGCACCAGCCCGTTCGACCACCGCATCTGGGTGATCGCCTCCGATGGTGACCTGATGGAAGGCGTGTCGGGAGAAGCCGGTTCGCTCGCCGGCCAGCAGCAGCTCGGCAACCTGATCGCGTTCTACGACCAGAACCAGATCTCGATCGAGGACGACACCGACGTGTCGTTCAGCGAGGACGTGGCCAAGCGCTACGAGGCGTACGGCTGGCACGTGCAGACCGTCGACTGGCGCACCGGGGACGCACCCGACAGCAACAGCAAGACCTACACCGAGAACGTCGACGAGCTGCTCGCCGCGATCGAGGCCGCCGAGAAGGTCACCGACAAGCCGTCGCTGATCGCACTGCGCACGATCCTCGCCTGGCCCGCCCCCACCAAGCAGGGCACCGGCAAGGCGCACGGCAGCGCCCTCGGCGACGAAGAGGTCGCGGCGACCAAGAAGCTGCTCGGCTTCGACCCGGAGAAGAACTTCGAGGTGTCCGACGAGGTGCTGCAGCACGTCCGCAAGGTCAAGGACCGCGGCGCGCAGCTGCACAAGGAGTGGCAGGCCGGCTTCGACAAGTGGCGGGAGGGCAACCCGGAGGGTGCCAAGCTGCTCGACCGGCTGCTCGCGCACAAGCTGCCCGACGACTTCGAGGGCGCCTTCCCCACCTGGGAGCCGGACCCGAAGGGCATCGCCACCCGGGCGGCGTCGGGCAAGATCCTGACCGCGCTCGCGCCGGTGCTGCCGGAGCTGTGGGGCGGCTCGGCCGACCTCGCCGAGTCCAACAACACCACGATGGTGGGTGAGCCGAGCTTCCTGCCCGAAGACCGCCAGACCAACGAGTGGAAGGGCGGCCCCTACGGCCGCACCCTGCACTTCGGCATCCGCGAGAACGCCATGGGCATGGCGCTCAACGGCATCGCGCTCGAGGGCCTGACCCGGCCCTACGGCGGCACCTTCCTGGTGTTCTCCGACTACATGCGCCCGGCCGTGCGCCTCGCCGCGATCCAGCAGCTGCCGGTCACCTTCGTGTGGACGCACGACTCGATCGGCCTCGGCGAGGACGGCCCGACCCACCAGCCGATCGAGCACCTGGCGGCGCTGCGCGCCATACCGGGCCTGGCCGTCGTGCGCCCCGCGGACGCCAACGAGACCTCGGTCGCGTGGAAGACGATCCTGGAGCACTTCGACAACCCGTCCGGCCTGATCCTGTCCCGGCAGGCGCTGCCGATCGTGGACCGCAAGGAGTTCGCGTCGGCCGACGGCGTGGCCCGCGGCGCCTATGTGCTGGCCGACACCGACGGCACGCCCGACGTGATCCTGATCGCATCCGGCTCCGAGGTGAGCCTCGCGCTCGCCGGCCGGAAGGCTTTGGCGGACAAGGGTGTTAAGGCTCGTGTGGTGTCCATGCCGTGCCGTGAGTGGTTCGAGCAGCAGGACGACGCCTACCGCGAGGAAGTGCTGCCGGCCGCCGTCAAGGCACGTGTGAGCGTCGAGGCCGCCAGCCCCTTCGGCTGGCGCGACCTGATCGGCGACGCGGGCCGCACGGTGTCGATCGACCACTTCGGTGCCAGCGCAGCCGGCCAGGTGGTGATGGAGAAGTTCGGCTTCACCCCGGAGCACGTGGTCTCCGCAGCCGAGGAGTCCATCCAGGCCGCCACCCGCTGACTTCAATCTCTGCAATCTTCTAGGAGGCACGTGATGAGCAACGACAACACACAGGCACTGAGTGACCTCGGCGTCTCCATCTGGCTGGATGACCTCAGCCGCCCGCTGATCAACGGCGGCGACCTGCAGAAGCTGATCGACGACAAGAACGTCGTCGGGGTGACCACCAACCCGACGATCTTCGCGACTGCGCTGTCGGACGGCTCGGCATACAACGAGCAGGTGGCGCAGCTGGCCGCCAAGGGTGCGACCGTCGACGAGGCGGTCTTCGAGATCACCACCCAGGACGTGCACAACGCGGCGGAGCTGCTGAAGCCGGTCTACGACGCGACCGACGGCCAGGACGGCCGGGTGTCGATCGAGGTCGAGCCGGGCCTGGCGCGGGAGACCGACGCAACGGTCGAGATGGCCAAGAAGCTGTGGGCCAAGGTCGACCAGCCGAACACGATGATCAAGATCCCCGCGACCCGCGAGGGCATCCCGGCGATCGCCAAGACACTCGCCGAGGGCATCAGCGTCAACGTGACGCTGATCTTCTCCCTGGAGCGCTACCGCGAGGTGATGAACGCCTACCTCACCGGTCTGGAGCAGGCCAAGGAGAACGGCCACGACCTGAGCAAGATCCGGTCGGTCGCCTCGTTCTTCGTGTCGCGGGTCGACACCGAGATCGACAAGCGCCTGGACCAGATCGGCTCCGACGAGGCGAAGGGCCTCAAGGGCAAGGCGGGCGTGGCGAACGCTCGACTGGCCTACCAGGCATTCGAGGAGGTCTTCTCGACCCCGCGCTGGCAGACCCTCGCCGACGACGGTGCGCACGTGCAGCGTCCGCTGTGGGCCTCGACCGGCGTGAAGGACCCGGCCTACCCCGACACGCTGTATGTCGTGGACCTGGCGGTCAAGGACACCGTCAACACCATGCCGCCCAAGACCCTCGACGCGGTCGCCGACCACGGTGACCTCAAGGGTGACCAGGTGACCGGCAACTACGCCGACGCGGCCAAGGTGCTGGACGACCTGGAGAAGCTCGGTGTGAGCTACGCCGACGTGGTCGAGGTGCTCGAGAACGAAGGCGTCGACAAGTTCGACAAGTCGTGGGCCGAGCTGCTCGGCTCGGTCGACTCGGAGCTGAAGAAGGCGGCGAAGTGAGCGAGTCTCAGGCAGAGCTGACCGTCGCTGCCGTCGGGTCGGCGGCCGACGCGATCTCGACCAACGTTCCGGGGCTGGTATCCGACAAGTTCGCCAGCAAGCTCTTCGCGCAGGACCCGACGCTCTGGGGCCCGGCCGCGGAGGACGAGTCGAGCAAGCGACTGTCCTGGGTCGGTCTCGCGTCGTCATCCCGTCCGCTGGTCGACGAAATCGCCTCGCTGCGCAGCAAACTCACCGACAAGGGCGTCGACCACGTCGTGCTCTGCGGCATGGGCGGCTCGTCGCTCGCGCCCGAGGTGATCTGCGAGACGGCCGGAGTGCCGATCACCGTCCTGGACTCCTCGCAGCCGGACATGGTGCGCGCCGCCCTCGGCGACCGGCTCGAGCAGACGGTCGTGGTGGTCTCCTCCAAGTCGGGCTCGACTGTCGAGACCGACTCGCAGCGCCGGGCGTACGAAGCGGCGTTCAAGGACGCCGGCATCGACCCGGCCGAGCGCATCGTGGTCGTCACCGACCCGGGCAGCCCGCTCGACAAGGAGGCCCGCGAGGCCGGTTACACCGTCATCAACGCCGACCCCGCGGTCGGCGGCCGTTACTCGGCGCTGACCGCCTTCGGCCTGGTGCCGAGCGGCCTGGCCGGCGCCGACATCGGGCAGCTGCTCGACGAGGCCGAGGCTGCCACGCCCATCCTCGCCGCGGATGACGAGGGCAACCCCGGTCTGCAGCTCGGCGCGGCGCTCGGCGGCACCAAGCCGCTGCGCGACAAGATCGTGCTGATCGACGCCGGGACCAAGGCCATCGGTTTCGGTGACTGGGCCGAGCAGCTCATCGCCGAAAGCACCGGCAAGGACGGCAAGGGGCTGCTCCCGGTCGTCGTCGGCGACTCCCCCACCGGTGACCAGCTGGACGACGAGCTTTGGGTGCGCCTGGTCGCGACGGGCGACGACTCGCAGCCGCAGGGCGCCGCGACCGTCGACGTCGGCGGCACACTCGGTGCAGCGTTCTTGTTGTGGGAGACCGCCGTCGCGGCAGCCGGCCGGCTGATCGGGATCAACCCCTTCGACCAGCCCGACGTGGAGAGCGCGAAGGCGGCAGCTCGCGAGCTGCTCGGCAAGGGCACCGGCTCGGCCGACGCCCCGGCGTTCACCGACGGCGCGGTCGAGGTGCGCACGGCCGGGCCCGACTTCCTCGGCGGTGCCTCTACCGTGGCGGAGGCGCTCAAGGCGTTGCTCGCGCAGCTACCGGCCAGTGGCTACCTCGCGGTGATGGCCTACGTCGACCGGATCGCCGACCAGTCGCTGGCAGACGTGCGAATCCCGTTGGCACGCAAGCTGAACCGGCCGGTCACCTTCGGTTTCGGCCCGCGTTTCCTGCACTCGACCGGTCAGTACCACAAGGGTGGCCCGGCGGACGGGATCTATCTGCAGATCACCACGGCGCCGACCGAGGATCTGTCGATCCCGGGCAGGGAGTTCACCTTCGGTGACTTCATCGCCTCGCAGGCAGGCGGTGACGCCAAGGTGCTGGCCGACCACGGCCGCCCGGTGCTGCGGCTGCACCTGACCGACCACGACGCAGGCATCGCCCAACTGCAGCAGGCCATTGCGGAGGTAACCGGTTCATGAGCGTCGCTGCCCGCGGCGCCCGCCGCAGCACGCTGCGCAGGCGCGTCGCGCGCCGCGGTACTCCTGCTCTGATTTCTTGGAGGCACAATCAATGAGCCCCGCTCGCGTAGCGAGGGGGAGCAACCCGCTGCGGGACGCCGACGACCGTCGGCTCCCGCGGATCGCGGGGCCCTGCGCACTGGTGATGTTCGGCGTCACCGGCGACCTGGCCCGCAAGAAGTTGCTCCCCGCCATCTACGACCTGTCCAACCGCGGTCTGTTGCCGCCGGGGTTCTCGCTCGTCGGTTTCGCCCGGCGTGACTGGGACGACCAGGACTTCACCAAGATCGTGTATGACGCCGTGCGCGCCGGCGCGCGCACGCCCTTCCGGGAGGAGGTGTGGCAGGGCCTCGAGGAGGGGCTGCGCTTCGTGCACGGTTCGTTCGACGACGACGAGGCATTCGACGAGTTGGCGCGGCAGTTGCAGGAGCTCGACGAGCAGCGCGGCACCGGTGGCAACACCGCGTTCTACCTGTCGATCCCGCCGAGCGCCTTCTCCACCGTGACCTCCCAGCTGGAGCGCTCCGGCCTGTCGACACCGCGGCCGGGGTCGTGGAAGCGGGTGGTCATCGAGAAGCCGTTCGGTCACGACCTGGCCAGCGCGCGGGAGCTCAACAAGACCGTCGAGCGGGTCTTCCCGGCCGACTCCGTCTTCCGCATCGACCACTACCTCGGCAAGGAGACCGTCCAGAACCTGCTGGCGCTGCGCTTTGCGAACCAGTTGTTCGACCCGGTCTGGAATGCCAACTACGTCGACCACGTGCAGATCACGATGGCCGAGGACATCGGCATCGCGGGCCGTGCGGGTTACTACGACGGCATCGGCGCGGCGCGCGACGTCATACAGAACCACCTGCTGCAGCTGCTCGCACTGACTGCCATGGAGCAGCCGAATTCCTTTTCGGCACACGAGCTTCGGGCCGAGAAGGAGAAGGTGCTGTCGGCGGTCCGGCTGCCGAAGGACCTGTCGACGGCGACCGCTCGCGGGCAGTACACCGCCGGCTGGCAGGGCAGCGAGAAGGTCAAGGGCTACCTGCAGGAAGACGGTATCGACCCCAAGTCGACGACCGAGACGTATGCCGCGCTGAAGCTCGACGTGCACAACCGTCGTTGGGCGGGCGTGCCGTTCTACCTGCGCACCGGCAAGCGGCTCGGCAAGCGCGTTACCGAGATCGCGGTGGTCTTCAAACGGGCTCCCGCGTTGCCGTTCACCGACACCGCGACCGAGGAGCTCGGCCAGAACGCCATCGTGATCCGGGTGCAGCCGGACGAGGGCACCACGATCCGCTTCGGGTCCAAGGTGCCCGGGGCCACGATGGAGGTGCGGGACGTGACCATGGACTTCGGCTACGGCACCGCCTTCAACGAGTCGAGTCCCGAGGCGTACGAACGACTGATCCTCGACGTGCTGCTCGGCGACCCGCCGCTCTTTCCCCGGCATGAGGAGGTCGAGCTGTCCTGGCAGATCCTTGATCCGGTCGAGAAGTTCTGGGCGCGCAAGGGCAAGCCGGATGGCTATGAAGCGGGCACCTGGGGGCCGGCCAGCGCCGACCGATTGATGGAACGCGACGGAAGGGAATGGCGGCTGCCGTGATTGTGGATCTCCCGAGCACCACCACCAAGGACGTCAGCAAGCAGCTGGTCCGGTTGCGCGACGAGAGCGGTGCGGTCGCGCTCGGCCGCGTGATGACGCTGATCATCGTCACCGACGAGGAGGGCGCCGACGACGCGCTCGAGGCGGCCACGCACGCCAGCCGGCAGCACCCCAGCCGGATCATCGCCGTGGTCACCGGCAACCCGCGTGGCAAGAGCCGGATGGACGCGCAGGTCCGCGTCGGCGGCGAGGCCGGCGTCAGCGAGATCGTCATCCTCCGCCTGCACGGGGAGCTGTCCAAGCACGGCGCGAGTGTGGTCACGCCGCTGCTCGCGGCAGACACTCCCGTGGTCGCCTGGTGGCCCGGCGCCGCGAACGACGTGGCGTCCTCCCCCATCGGCAAGCTCGCGAGCCGGCGCATCACCGATGCGTCGCTTGCGAAGGATCCGCGAAAAGCCTTGGCGCGCAGGCGTGCCGACTACGCACCGGGTGACACCGACATGGCGTGGTCGCGCAGCACGCGGTGGCGCGGGCTGCTGGCGACAGCTCTCGACCTGCCCCCCTATGAGCCGGTCACCTCGGTGACCGTGACCGGGGCGTCCGACTCGGCGAGCAGCGATCTGGTAGCCGGGTGGCTCGCCGTACGGCTGAAATGCCCTGTGCGTCGGGCGCGTTCGCGTCCTGGCACCGGTCTGGTCAGTGTGCGTATGGAGCGCGCCTCCGGGCCGATCGACCTGGTGCGACCGGATCGCCGTACGGCGACGCTCAGCCAGCCGGGGCAGCCGATCCGGCGGCTGGACCTGACGCGTCCCGGCACGGCGGAGTCGTTGGCCGAAGAACTCGGCCGGCTCGGCGAGGACGATCTCTACCGCGAGGCGCTGGTGCGTGGGCTGCCGATGGTGTCCAACGTCAGCGTGACCGCCAGCAAGGCGGTGGCCTCCGGTGCGGCGCCGTCGCCGCAGAAGGCAGCCCGCGCCGCCCGCAAGCGGACCACGGACGGCCCGGACCTGACGGTGAAGCAACTCGAGGAGATGCCGCTGCCCAAGGGTGCCCCGGCAGAGTCGCATCGCCGGAAGGCGAAGAAGGCGGCTGCGAAGGCTGCGGCGACCCGCAAGGCTGCCGCCAAGAAGGCACCGGCGAAGAAGTCTGCGGGCAAGAAGGCCACCGCGAAGAAGTCGACGCGATGAGCATCGAGCGGCGCGCGACCAAGGACGAGCTCGGGAAGGCGATCTCGTCGACCCTCGTCGGCGAAATCGTTGCGGCACAACGTGATCGCGGCGTTGCGCACGTCGTGCTCACCGGTGGGTCGATGGGTGGCCTGTCGTTGCAGGACCTGCCGTCCGCAGACGGCATCGACTGGTCGAGGGTCCACTTCTATTGGGGCGACGAGCGATTCGTGCCATCGGGCTCGGCCGACCGCAACGATGTCGAGGCGGACAAGGCCGCCCTCGACGCGTTGCCGGTCCCCCCTGAGAACGTTCACCGGGTGGCTTCCTCCGATCAGGTGCCGGACGCGGAGAGCAGTGCGCGCGAATACGCCGAGACGATCCGGGGCACCGAGGGTGACGGGATGTTCGATGTCGTGATGCTCGGCGTCGGGCCGGATGGGCACATTGCGTCGCTCTTCCCGCATCACCCGGCACAGCGGACCGAGGGCGCCATCGCGGTCGCGGTGCACGACTCCCCCAAGCCGCCGCCGGATCGAGTGTCGCTCACCTTCGAGGCGCTGGGCCGCAGCCGCCAGGTGTGGTTGATGGTTGCCGGGGCCGAGAAGGCCGAAGCCGTGGCCGCTGCCCTGGCGCCCGGCGCGGACCGGTGGGACGTGCCGGCGAGCGGTGTGCACGGCACGGATTCGACCATCTGGTGGGTTGATTCGGATGCCGCGTCGAAACTGGATGATGCTGACGATACGACGAGCTGACTTCGCCGATCCGCAACTCGAGGCGTTTCTCACGGCGCACCTCGTCGATCTCGAACCGACCTCCCCTCCGGAGAGTCGGCACGCCTTGGAGCTCGACGCGTTGCGCGCCCCCGGCGTGCGGCTCTGGACGGCGTATGACGGCGAATCCCTCGTCGGCACAGCGGCTCTCGCCCCGGTCGATGCCGGGCACGAGGAGCTGAAGAGCATGCGCACCGATCCGGATCAGCGCGGTCGAGGGATCGGTGCACGGCTGCTCGATCACGCTCTGGACGACGCCCGCTCGCGCGGCGTGGCCAGGATCTCCCTGGAGACCGGCAGCGCGGACTACTTCGCACCGGCCCGGGCGCTGTATCGCCGGCGCGGGTTCGCCGAGTGCGAGCCGTTTGCGTCATACATCGAGGACGTGCACAGCACATTCATGACGCTCGACCTGGTGCCCGGCCGATGACCACCGGCAACGTGGTCGGCGTGCTCGCTCGCGTGTTCGTCGAGGACCTGGACAGCGCGGTCGACTTCTATACCTCGATCACCGGTGGTGCGGCACAACGGTTTTCGTTCCGGGATGTCGAGCTGGCAAGGGTCGGCGATTTCCTGCTGCTTGCCGGCGACGCCTCGGCGTATGGCGACCGCACCGCCACCGTTCTCGTCCGCTCGCTTGAGCCGGTGATCCGAGACCTCGCTACCTACGATGGTGCGGTAGTCGAAGGCCCGACGCCGGGCCCGAACGGGCGACGGTTGATCGCGCGCCACCCGGACGGCTCGGTGTTTGAGTACATCGAGGAGATCCACCCGCCCAGCACCCGTGCAGCTGGATAACCGCACGCCCACGCCTCTCGGGTGACGCGGGCAACAGCCTGTCGCCGCGCGGCCCAGGCTGGTTTGCGCGTTCGCCGCTGACGCATCGTCGGCCATTGCCGGGTGCTGGCCCGCGACGAGCGCGCTCGGGGAGGGCACATTCCGCCACGCAACACCATCCCACCCGCCACCGACAACCCGTTCGTGATCCCACGAATCACACTGGAAACACTCACCATTCGGCCTTGTGCACCCTTCCCAACCACATCGAACACGTGTATGATTTGGGTATGTCCCAGCTGCAGCAGGCACTCACCAACCAGGTGATCACCGCTGCCACCACGAGCGAACTCCTGCAGGCCGCACACACGCTGCTCCGCGCCGCGTTCGAGAAGGCCCACGAGCCCGACGGCACGGGTCTCTCGGATGACGAGTTGCTCGATCAGGTGCTCGCCACCCAACAGGTGCAAAACTCCGCCTGGGCCACCCAAACCCTGCGCCTGGACCAACTCGCGCAACGCGAATACGACAAACACCCGCACCACCCCGACACCTGGACACCGTTGGAAGTCGGTGCCCGCCTGGGATGGACCGACCGGCAAACCAGTCTGCGACTCACCCAAGCCACGGAGAGCGTCCGCTACACGCCCCGCTTGGTCGACCACGCCGGCACCGGGGAGTTGGAGGGACGCAAAGTGATCGCGGTCAGCGACACCCTCGCCGACGCAATACCGGCAACCGGCACACCCGAAACACCCGAGGCAGCTGATTGTCCGGTCGACCTCGCCGCAACCATCGAAGCCGAGATCCTGGCCAGCGCCCCGGAGAGCTCGACATCGACGAAACTGCGCCGCCGCACCGGGCGCCTACTAACCCAGCACGCACCCGTCGCAGCCGACCACGCTGCGGCGGCACGACGACGAGAGTCCACCGACGTGACCGTCGCACCCCACTGGGAGCCAGGCATGTCCACCCTCACCGCCGTCCTGCCCTCCCTGGACGCGGCGAAACTCATCACCGCAATCAACACCCACGCGAGAGTGCTGCACGGCTCGACCACGACCGGTAAGAGCCTCGGCGAATGCCGGGTCGACGCCCTGACGGACCTGCTGTTGTCGAACGCACAGGTAGCCACCGAGCTGGTGCTGCAGGTGCCGTTCCATCCCGACGCCACGGACCCGGTCGACCTGGCAATCGTCACAGGCGCGGTGGAACTACCCGCCCACCAGCACTACGCCTTCGCGATCGACCGAGCCCGACTCGGCTGCACACCTGCCCATGCAAGCAGCAGGGCCGAACACCAACTCCGGCAACACCTCAACCAACAAAACCTCAACCAACAAAACCTCGACCGGCAACACGTTCACCCCACCCGGCAGACCAGCACCCATCCACCACCACCACGGCGACGGCAAGTGGCGTACCGCCTCGGTGACGTCCACGTCTCCGGTGTCGGGGTCATCCCCGCCACCGTGATCCGCGAACTCACCGACCTGCTCGGTACCACGTTCACCCGCGCCCTGGTCAACGCCGACACCGGGACGGTGGCCGAAACCGCCAACCAGACCTACACGCCCGGTGCGCGGTTGGCGCGATTCGTCCGCGCCCGCGACCAACACTGCCGATTCCCCGGCTGCACCCGACCCGCAACACTCACCGACCTCGACCACATCACCCCCTACCCGAACGGACCCACCGCAGCCCACAACCTGCAATGCCTCTGCCGACACCACCACCGCGCCAAACACGAAGCCGGCTGGACCGTCACCATGACCCCCGACGGTGTCTGCACCTGGACCAGCCCCGTCGGACACACCTACCTCACCCACCCCGCCGACTAAAGGGACCGCTGATCTCGATACGGCCTCGCCTAGCGGCTCGGCCTACTCGATCAGCGTGGAAATGGCTCGGCCAACTCGATCACGCAAGCAGGTCGGCGTGCTCGATCAGCGTCGGGCGTCAGGCGAGTTCCACCACCTCACCCTCGTGCAGGGCACGGTAGACGTCGTTCCGGAGCGCGTTCGCCTCGGCGCCGGTCAGCGTCCTGTCGAGCGGACGGATGACCAGGCGCACCAATGCATTCACCTGGTCCGGCCGGAGGCCGAGCCGCGCCCGCGCCGGCTCCGGCAGGTCCGCATAAGCAGTCCTCGATAGCAACTGCACCGACTCGAGCTCAGGCGCACGGTCACCGAGTGCAGCACGCACCCGGTCCCCGAGCAGTTCCTCGTCCGACCCGCTCGACACCACCAGGGACAGATCACGACGAACCGCGGGCATCGTCGAAACCGGTTGATACGTGGACAGATCCAGCATCTGCCTCGCGATCCGCGGATCGGTGGCGCGCAACAACCGGATGTCGTCGATCGACTTGCGCAGCATCAATGCCCGATCGAGTCCGATCCCGACCGCGACACCGGCCCACTCGCCGGGCGACAGTCCCGCGCGCCGAAGCAACCAGGGCGCGATCAGACCACCCTCCGCAAGTTCCAGCCACCCCCTCTGACCTGTGCCTCGCTGCCCACCCGAGGCATCCGTGCACCGAACGTCGAGCTGCAGCCCACCTTCGGTGTAACTGTGTGGTGAATCGACCACGCGCCACTCGCAACCCGGCAACGCGGCGCCGGCCACGGCACCGAGCGCCGCGACCAGGTCCTCCCGGTGCACCGGTGACCGCGTCACCGGTGCAGGTCGAGTTGGTGCGGCTCCCCGGTGTGCGTGCGGTCGATCGCATCCCGCCGGTAGGCAAGACCGGCCGCGGCATACAGCGCATCCGCCGGACCACCACGCTCCACGTGCCGGGCAAGCGCCGGCGGCAGCATCGCGCTGGTGTGACTACGGAGCATCACCGACGAGCTCACATAACGCGAATATCGTTCACTACGAGTGATATCCGACTGCTCGTAACCGAGCGCGTCATAGTTTGCGGCGGTTGAGACGAGCGCACTCTGCCGCAGCTGTATGACGGGGCATCGCGCCACGTCGCGCACGCTCTCGATGAGCGCACCGAGTAGTGGCTGCATCGCGTGCAGCCCCTGCTCGGCGTCGGTCAGGTCGCGGATCAGGAGCGCGTCGATCAACTGGGGCGTGCTGAGATGGGTGGGCATGGCAGATCCTTCCGGCAGTGAGGGGAATGAACGATCTCCCTCGGCCGGCCGCCCCGGCCTCAGCCGCGCGACGCGACGAGCCCGCGGCCGGGAACCGGCCGAGGGCAACGAAATCGCCGCGTGAGTGCCATGCGTTTCTCCTAGGTCGAGTCGCACGCTAGCCGGGCGGCCGGATACCCGTCGACCGCTTTTCGCCGGCCGCCGCCCACTTCATCAACCCATGGGTTGAATAAACGTGAACCGCGTACTACAGTTCCGGTATTCAACCAATCGATTGAATACCGAGGGAGCCACCGATGGACGAACTGTCCCGGGTGTTCGCGGCACTGGCCGACCCGACGCGGCGGGACATGGTCGCCCGCCTGACCGAGGCGGACGCGACCGTGAGCGAACTCGCCGTGCCGTACGACGTGAGCATCCAGGCGGTCTCCAAGCACCTGAAGGTGCTTGAGGACGCCGGCTTGGTCACCCGCACCCGCGATGCCCAACGGCGGCCCGTTCATCTGGAAGCCGAGGTCTTCGACCTGATGACCAAGTGGATCGAGCGATACCAACAACGCGCGGAGCAGCGCTACCAGCGCCTGGATGCGGTGCTGGACGAACTCAACGCAGCAGACAACAACCGCACCGGCAACAACCGGAAAGGACGAGCATCATGAGCACCACAGACGCCACCGAGGCAGTCATCGAGGCAGATCCGAAACTGCCGATCATCCGAATCACTCGTGATTTCAACGCCACCCCCGCACAGCTGCTGCGCGCACACACCGACCCCGACCTCTACGCCCGGTGGGTCGGCCCGAACGACATGACCACCAAGATCGACTACTGGGATGCGCGCACCGGCGGGAGCTGGCGCTTTGTCAACCTGCGCGGCGGCGAGGAGTTCGCCTTCCACGGCAGCTTCCATGAGGTCGGCGACGACCGCATCGTGCAGACCTTCACCTGGGAAGGTATGCCGGAAGGCGTCTCGCTGGAGACGCTCACCTTCGAGGAGCTGGGCAACGGCCGCACTCGCCTCCACGCCCAGTCACTGGTCGACTCGTTCGAAGCACGCGACGGGTGGCTGGCCAGCGGCATGGAGGTCGGCATCAACGACGGATACGCGAAACTCGACAACCTACTCACCCAAGGAGCCATCTGATGGACGCCAACACCCTCACCACCTGCCTGTGGTTCGACGATGACGCGCAGGCAGCAGCCGAGTTCTACACCGGCCTGTTCCCCAACTCGAATATCGGCCAATCATCACCGATGACAGTCGAATTCACGGTGATGGGCCAGCCGTTCCTCGGGCTCAACGGTGGCCCGATGCACGCCCGGAAATTCAACGAGTCGATCTCATTCCAGGTCCCCTGCGCCGACCAGCAGGAGGTCGACCGGTTGTGGGCCGCGCTCGGCGACGGCGGCACCGAGAGCAACTGCGCCTGGGTGCAGGACCGCTACGGTGTCTGGTGGCAGGTCATCCCGACCCGGCTGCCGGAACTGCTGGCCGACCCCGACCCGGCGCGCGCAGAGCGCGCACTCCAGGCGATGTATCAGATGCGCAAGATCGACGTGGCGGCGCTGGAGACGGCGGCGGACGCAACCGCCTGAGCGATCACGCAAGAGAGCGGGAACCCGCTGCTCGATGGCTACGTGGTGGCTACTTGATCAGTCCACGCTGGCGCAGCGTGTCGAGCGCCTCGTCGAGAATGACCGCGCCCTCTTCGTCGCTGCGCCGCTCCTTCACATACGCCAGGTGCGTCTTGTAGGGCTCTGCCTTCGGCGGCGCGGGCGGGTTCTCCTGGTCCTGGCCGGCGGGGAACCCGCACCGCGGGCAGTCCCACGTCTCCGGCACCGAGAGGCCCGACTCCTGCGCAAAGCTGGGTCGGGTCTCGTGCCCGTTCGAGCACCAGTAGGAGACCACGACGCGGGGCGCAGCGTCGCCGCGCTCGGCCTCACCCATGGGTCCGGCACCCACCCGGCTCCCGCGAATTGCATTGCCTCCGGCCACGATTGCTCCTAAACGCGTCGAGTTGTCGAGTATGCGGCGGTCACGCGAATCGCGCGACCAGCCCGAGACCCACGATGGCGGCGAACCAGACCAGGCTCGCGATGATCGTCAACCGGTTGAGGTTGCGCTCGGCGATCGATGACCCGCCGAGGTTGCTGCTGACACCCCCGCCGAACATGTCCGACAGGCCGCCGCCCTTCCCCTTGTGCATCAGGATCAGCAGCACCAGGAACAGGCCGCTGAGGACGACCAGTGCCTGCAGAGCGATGCGCAGCACGTCCACGCTGAAGACTCACCTTCGGTTGATTACATCCGTATGGCGCAAACTGCGCCTCGGGCAAGATTACACGGCGTCATGCCGCGATCCGGACAACCTCAGCCAACAACGCCTTGGTGCGCCTTGTAGCGACAGATGCTCGCAAACTCGGTCGGATCCAGCGAGGCGCCACCGACCAGAGCCCCGTCGACGTCGTCCTTGGCCATGATCGAGGCGACATTGCCGGATTTCACCGACCCGCCGTAGAGGAATCGCACCTGATCGGCCACGTCACCGGAATAGAGCTCGGCCACCCGGTCGCGCAGCGCGGCGCAAGCCTCCTGTGCATCGTCCGGGGTGGCGACCTCACCGGTGCCGATAGCCCAGATCGGCTCGTAGGCGACGACCAGCTTCGCGACGTCCTTCGCCGGCACCCCGGCCAGGTCGGCGGTCAACTGACCGACGATGTAAGGGATCTGCTCCCCCGCCTGGCGCACCTCCAGCGGCTCGCCGACGCAGAGAATCGGCACCAGGTCGTGCCGGAACGCGGCCTTGACCTTGGCGTTCACCGTCTCGTCGGTCTCGCCGTGGATGGTGCGCCGCTCGCTGTGCCCGACCACCACGTAGGTGCAGCCCAGCTTGGTTAGGAACGCTCCGGAGATGTCACCGGTGTAGGCACCGGAATCGTGCGGCGACAGGTCCTGCGCACCGAATTTCAGCTTGAGCCGGTCGCCGTCGATCAGCGTCTGCACCGACCGGATGTCGGTGTATGGCGGGAGCACCGCCACCTCGGTCTCGTCGTGGTCGTGCTTCTTGTCCCGCAGCGTCCAGTCGAGCTTCTGCACCAGCACCGTGGCCTGCTGGTGGTCCAGGTTCATCTTCCAGTTGCCGGCGATCAGCGGGGTGCGGACGGTCTTGGTCTCCTGCGCCATCAGGACTCCAGCACCTCCAGGCCGGGGAGGGTCTTGCCCTCGAGGAACTCCAGGCTGGCGCCGCCACCGGTCGAGATGTGGCTGAACGCGTCGTCGGAGAAGCCGAGTTGCCGCACGGCGGCCGCCGAGTCGCCGCCGCCGACGACGGTGGTCGCGCCCTTCGCGGTCACGTCGGCGAGGGCCTGCGCGACGGCCTGGGTCCCCGCGGCATACGGCTGCATCTCGAAGGCGCCCATCGGGCCGTTCCAGAAGACCGTCTTGGCCGAGCCGATCGCCTGCGCGAAGGCGGCCGCCGACTCGGGGCCGATATCGAGCCCCATCCGGTCGGCGGGGATCGCGTCGGCGGCGACGACCTCGTGGTCGGCGTCGGCCGAGAACCCGGTCGCCGCGACGACGTCGGTCGGCAGCACGATCTGCACGCCGCGGTTCTCTGCGTCGGCGAGGTAGCCGCGCACGCGGGCGACCTGATCCTCCTCGAGCAGGCTCTTGCCGACCTCGTGCCCCTGAGCGGCGAGGAAGGTGAAGACCATCCCGCCGCCGATCAGGAGGAGGTCGGCCTTGGTGAGCAGTGCCTCGATGACGCCGAGCTTGTCGCTGACCTTGGCGCCGCCGAGCACGACGGCATACGGCCGCTGCGGCTTCTCGGTGAGCTGCCGCAGCACGCCGACCTCGGTCTCGACCAGGCCACCGGCGGCCTGCGGCAGCCGCTCGGCGATGTCGTAGACGCTGGCCTGCTTGCGGTGCACGACGCCGAAACCGTCGGACACGTAGACGTCGGCGAGGTGCGAGAGCTGGTCGGCGAAGGCGCCGCGCTCGGCGTCGTCCTTGCTGGTCTCCCCCGGGTTGAAGCGGAGGTTCTCCAGCACCGCGACGTCTCCGTCGTTCAGCCGGTCGACGGTCTCGTTGGCCGACTCCCCCACCGTGTCGGTGGCGAAAAGCACTGGCGTGCCGAGCAATTCGGCCAGCCGGTCAGCGACCGGGCGCAGCGAGTACTTCTCCTCCGGCACGCCCTTCGGGCGGCCCAGATGCGCGCACACGACGACCCGGGCGCCGGCGTCGCGCAACCGCTGGATCGTCGGGACCGACGCACGCACCCGACCGTCGTCGGTGATCGTGCCCGCGTCGTCCAACGGCACATTGAGGTCGCTGCGCAGCAGCACGGTCTTGCCATGGAGCTTGCCCAGGTCGTCGATGGTGCGCATCAGCCTCAGAGGTCCTTGCCGACGAGTCCGACAAGGTCGGCGAGGCGGTTGGAGTAGCCCCACTCGTTGTCGTACCAGCCGACGACCTTGACCTGGTTGCCGATCACCTTGGTCAGGCCGGAGTCGAAGATGCAGGAGGCCGGGTCGGTGACGATGTCGGTGGAGACGATCGGGTCCTCGGTGTAGCGCAGGATCTTGCCGTCCGCGGCCTTCTTCATCGCGGCGTTGACTTCTTCGACCGTGGTCTCGCGGCCGGCTTCGAAGGTCAGGTCGGTGGCCGAGCCGGTCGGAGTCGGCACCCGCAGGGCGAAACCGTCGAGCTTGCCCTTCAGCTCGGGCAGCACCAGGCCGATGGCCCTCGCCGCACCGGTCGAGGTCGGCACGATGTTGAGCGCGGCGGCGCGGGCGCGGCGCGGGTCCTTGTGCGGGCCGTCCTGCAGGTTCTGGTCCTGGGTGTAGGCGTGCACGGTGGTCATCAGGCCCTTGACGATGCCGAACTCGTCGTTGAGCGCCTTGGCCATCGGGCCGAGACAGTTGGTGGTGCAGGACGCGTTGGAGATGATGTTGTGCTTGGCCGGGTCGTAGGCGCCATCGTTGACGCCCATCACGATCGTGATGTCCTCGTTCTTGGCCGGCGCCGAGATGATGACCTTCTTGGCGCCCTGGTCCAGGTGCACCTTGGCCTTCTCCGCGTCGGTGAAGATGCCGGTCGACTCCACCACGATGTCGGCGCCCAGCTCGCCCCACGGCAGCTTGCTCGGGTCGCGCTCGGCGAACGCCTTGAACGTCCGGTCGCCGGCGGTGATCTCGGTCTCGGTCGCGCTGACCTCGCCCGGGAAACGGCCCAGGATCGAGTCGTACTTGAGCAGCATGGCGAGCGACTCGTTGTCGGTCAGGTCGTTCACACCGACGATCTCGATGTCGGCGCCGGAGGCGACCACGGCCCGGAAGAAGTTACGGCCGATGCGGCCGAAGCCGTTGATTCCCACGCGGATGGTCATTCCAGGACCCATCCCTTTCTGTTGAACTTGGCTCGCTTGAGCGGTGCTGAGCGGTGAGTGGATCGACGCCTCGACCCTAGAGGATGACTTGTCGGTAACCGGAACCAGCCCGAGCCGGCGTCCGAGGGCCGGACAGCGGGTCTCAGCCCTCCAGCATCTCCTGGGTCAGGTTGGCGTCGGTGCCGGGTATGCCGAGCTCACTCGCGCGCTTGTCGGCCATCGCCAGCAGCCGCCGGATGCGGCCGGCCACGGCGTCCTTGGTCATCGGCGGCTCGGCCTTCTGACCCAGTTCCTCGAGGCTGGACTCCTTGTGCTCCAGCCGGAGCCGACCGGCTTCGGCGAGGTGATCGGGCACCTCGTCGCCGAGGATCTCCAGGGCCCGCTCGACACGGGAGCCGGCCGCGACCGCAGCCTGCACCGAGCGCCGCAGGTTGGCGTCGTCGAAATTGGCCAGGCGGTTGGCGGTGGCACGCACCTCCCGCCGCATCCGGCGTTCCTCCCATGCCAGGAACGCATCGGTCGCGCCGAGCCGGGTCAGCATCGCGCCGATCGCGTCACCGTCCCGGATGACGACCCGGTCGACTCCGCGCACGTCGCGCGCCTTCGACTGCACACCGAGGCGGCGGGCCGCCCCGACGAGTGCGAGGGCGGCCTCCTGGCCGGGGCAGGTGATCTCCATCGACGAGGACCGACCGGGCTCGGTGAGCGAACCGTGCGCCAGGAACGCGCCGCGCCAGGCGGCCTCGGCGTCACAGACCGCACCGTTGACGACGCGCGGGGGAAGCCCGCGCACCGGCCGGCCGCGGTGGTCGATGAGACCGGTCTGCCGCGCGAGTGCTTCGCCGTCCTGCACCACCCGCACGATGTAGCGGCTGCCCTTGCGCAGCCCACCGCTACTCATCATCAAAACCTCGGGTGTTTGCCCGTAAAGGTCGGCGATCGCCTGGCGCAGCCGTCGCGCGGCGGCGGCCGTGTCGAGTTCGGCCTCGATCACGATGCGCCCACCGATGATGTGCAGACCGCCGGCGAAGCGGAGCATTGCGGAGACCTCTGCCTTGCGACAACAGGTCTTGGTGACGGCATACCGACTGAGTTCGTCCTTGACGGCTGCGGTCATCGACATACGAATTCAAATCCTCGCTATAGCAGGCGGTGCCGTCATCGTACGGCCAATCGGCGAAATAGTGGACCGCTCACTCCACCACATCTCGATAGGCCGCCGCCAATCGGAGGCTGTCGTGGGCACCGGGGATGTCCGAGTCGGCCACATCGGCGAAAACCACTTCCGCACCTAGGGATTCGGCGGTGCTGCGCAGTTGGTCGCCATGGTCAGTAACCACCGTCGGGTCGGCAAGCACGAGGTCGAGGTGCAGGTCGGGCGCGTGTGCGGCGAGCACCTCGAGATGGTCGGAGGCGCTGAATCCGACGGTCTCTCCGGTGTTCATGACCATGTTGAGCGTGAGCAGCCGCTTGGCCGTGGTGTGCACCAGCGCGTCACGCAGATCCGGCACCAGCAGGTGCGGCATCACCGAGGTGAACCACGAACCCGGGCCGAGGATCACCCAATCGGCTTCGTAGACCGCCTCGACCGCTTCCTGGCAGGCCAACGGCGGGTCGGGGTGCAGCCGGATGCCGAGCACCCGGCCGCGGGTGGTGGCGACCTCCACCTGTCCGACCACATCGGTGACGTCGTCGGGCGCAGCCGGATCGGCGCCGAGCACACTGGCCTCGATCCGGAGCGGCTCGGCCGCCATCGGCAGCACCCGTCCGCGCGCACCGAGCAGTCGGCCGACGAAGTCGAGGCCCGCGATGGGATCACCGAGCAGATCCCACAGCGAGGCGATGATCAGGTTGCCGAGTGCGTGCCCGCCGAGCGGTCCCTCGCCGGCGAACCGGTGCTGCAGTGCGTCGCGCCACTGCAGCCCCCACTCGGAGTTGTCGCAGAGCGCGGCCAGCGCCATACGCAGGTCACCGGGTGGGAGGATGTCGAACTCCTCGCGCAGGCGTCCGCTCGAGCCGCCGTCGTCGGCGACGGTGACGATGGCGGTGATCTTGTCGGTCACCAGTTGCAGTGCCTGCAACGAGGCGAACAGGCCGTGTCCGCCACCGAGCGCGGCGACGGCTGGTCGGGGGCTCATCCGGTCCTACTCCCGTCCGAGGTCGCGGTGCACCACCAGCGACTTCACCGCGTCGGAGTCCAGCCGGGAGGCCAGCGCCTCCGCCATCGCGACCGAACGGTGTTTGCCGCCGGTGCAACCCACCGCGAGCGTGACGTAGCTGCGGCCTTCCCGAAGGTAACCCGCGGTCATCGGCTCGAGCAGGGCAAGGGTGCGGTCGAGAAACTCCTGCGCGCCGGGCTGGGCCAGCACGTAGTCGGCCACCACCGCCTCCTGACCGGTGTGCGGGCGCAACTGCGGGTTCCAGAACGGGTTGGGCAGGAAGCGCATGTCGAAGACCAGGTCGGCGTCGAGCGGGATGCCGTACTTGAATCCGAACGACATGACCGCGATGCGCAGCGCCGGTCCGTCGTCGCCGCCGACGAACTCGCGCACCTTGGCGCTGAGCTGGTGGACGTTGAGTCCACTGGTGTCGATGAGTATGTCGGCAGTCGCGCGCAGGTCGCGCAACGTCTCGCGCTCCTCTTGGATGCCGTCGAGCAGTCGGCCCTCGCCCTGCAGCGGGTGCGGCCGGCGGACCGACTCGAAACGGCGGACCAGCGCCTCGTCGGTCGCGTCCATGAAGATGACCGTCGGCCGCCATCCCTTGTCCCGCAGGTGGTCCAGGCCCTCGCGGAAGTCGGTGAAGAACGCCCGCGACCGCACATCCACAACGGCGGCCAGCTGGGGCATCTCCTCGTTGTCGCGGGAGATGAGGTCGGCCATCGAGACGAGCAACTGCGGCGGCAGGTTATCGATGACGTACCAGCCGCCGTCCTCCAGCACGTTGGCGGCGGTCGTCCGGCCGGCGCCGCTCATGCCGGTGACCACGATGAGTTCGGCCGAACGGGACGGCGACTCGTCGAGCTCGGTCATCCAGTGGTCTCCTCGTTCTCGTGGTCGGAGTCATCGTCCAGCACCTCGCCCGTGGTGAGGTTGACCGCGGGTGCGGCGCCGTCATCCTCTCGCAGGTGGGCGTGCAGCGTCGCGGCAAGCGTCGGACCAATCCCCTTGACGGCCGCGATCTGCTCGACGTCGGCTGCCCGGAGCCGCTTCACCGAGCCGAACTCACGCAGCAACGCCTTGCGGCGCACCTCGCCGAGACCGGGTATCCCGTCCAGCGCCGAACGGGTCATCGCCTTCGACCGGCGCTGCCGGTGGAAGGTGATCGCGAAGCGGTGCGCCTCGTCGCGGACCCGCTGCAGCAGGTAGAGGCCGTCGCTGGTGCGGGGCAGGATGACCGGGAAGTCGTCGTCCGGCAGCCACACCTCCTCCAGACGCTTGGCGAGGCCGACCACGGCGACGTCATCGATGCCGAGTGCGTCCAGCGCGCGGGACGCCGCGTCGACCTGAGGCTTGCCGCCGTCCACCACGACCAATTGCGGCGGGTAGGCGAATCGCTTTGGTTTGCCGGTGGTTTCGTCGATCGGGCCGCTGGCGCCGGAGGGTCCTTGCTCGACCACCGTGACGTCGGCGACGGCGTCGGTCTCGTTGTCGCTCGCGTCGTCGAGCTCGATGTCACCGGCATCGTCGCGCTCGTCGAGGTAGCGCCGGAAGCGCCGCGTGAGCACCTCGTCCATCGCTGCGGTGTCGTCGAGTCGCACCGAGCCGTCCGGCTGCGGGGTGCCGCGCACGATGAAGCGCCGGTATTCGCCCTTGCGGGGCAAGCCGTCCTCGAAGACCACCATCGAGGCGACCACGTTGGTGCCCTGCACGTGACTGACGTCGAAGCATTCGATCCGCAACGGCGCCTGGTCGAGCGAGAGTGCCTCCTGCAGGTCCTGCAGCGCCTGGCTGCGGGCGGTCAGATCACCGGCGCGGGCCACCTTGTGCCGGGCGAGGGCCTGGGTCGCGTTGCGTTGGACCGTCTCCATCAGCGTGCGCTTGTCGCCGCGCTGCGGGACGCGCAACTCGACCCGAGCCCGCCGCAGACCGGCCAACCATTCCTGCATTGCGTCGGCATCCGGTGGCAGCACCGGCACCAGCACCTCGCGCGGCACACCCTCGGGGGACTCCCCGCCATACACCTGCAGCAGGAGGCGTTCGACGACCTCGGCCAGGCCCAGGTCCCCCTCGCTCTGCTTGTCCACGACCCAACCGCGCTGTCCGCGCACTCGACCGCCCCGGACGTGGAAGACCTGCACCGCGGCCTCCAGCTCATCGTCATCGATGCCGAAGACGTCGGCGTCCGTGGCGTCGCCGAGCACGACGGCGGATCGCTCCAGCGCCTTCTCCAACGCCTGCAGGTCGTCGCGCCGACGGGCGGCCGTCTCGAAGTCGAGTTCCGCACTGGCAGCACGCATTTCGCGTTCGAGGCGCTTGACGAACCTGCTGGTGTTACCGGCCATGAATTCGCAGAAGTCCGCTGCGATCTCGCGGTGCTCCTCCGGCGTCACCCGGCCGACACACGGCGCCGAGCACTTGTCGATGTAGCCGAGCAGGCACGGCCGGCCGACCTGACCGGCGCGCTTGAAGACACCGCTGCTGCAGGTGCGCACCGGGAAGACGCGCAGCAACTGATCGAGGGTCTCGCGGATCGCCCAGGCATGCGCGTAGGGCCCGAAATACCTGGTGCCCTTACGTTTTGCGCCGCGCATCACCTGCGCGCGTGGAAACTCCTCCCCCATCGTGACTGCGAGATAGGGGTATGACTTGTCGTCGCGGTACTTGACGTTGAACCGCGGGTCGTACTCCTTGATCCAGGAGTACTCCAGTTGCAACGCCTCGACCTCGTTGCGTACGACGGTCCACTCGACGCTCGCGCCGGTGAGCACCATGGTGCGGGTGCGCGGGTGCAGCGCCGAGATGTCCTGGAAGTATGACGACAGCCGGCTGCGCAATGACTTGGCCTTGCCGACATAGATGACCCGCCCATCCTTGTCGCGGAACCGGTAGACACCGGGGTCGACCGGGATCTCCCCCGGCTTCGGGCGGTAGGTCGACGGGTCTGCCACCCACCTAGCTTATGAACCGGCGCCGACAGCTGACGCTTCCGGGGCGTGCACACGGCGCGACGGTCGCGGGTTATCCACGGCCGAGGGCGCATCGATCAGGAAACGGTGATGGTGCCGCCCTCGACGGTGACGGTGCGCGCGGGCAGGGCCTTGGTGGCCGGGCCTTGCAGCACGGAGCCGTCCTTGATGCTGAATGCGCTGCCGTGGCACGGACACAGGATCTTGCCGTCCTGCACCTGGGTGACCTGACAGCCCTGGTGGGTGCAGGTGGAGCTGAACGCCTTGAACTGCCCCGCAGTCGGCTGGGTGACGACTGCCTTCAAGTCGGCATCGACGGTCCCGCCACCGACCGGCACCTTCGCCTTCTCGAGGCCGCCGCTCTTGGCGGGAGCCGACGAGCCGGACGATCCGCAGCCGGTCAACAACGCCGCACCGACCAGCCCGCCGGCGAGCCCCGCGGTGCGCAGGACCAGCCGCCGCTCGGGTGCGGGCGTCGCATTGACGGTCTGGTTCGGCCGCGACGAGGGTGGAGCGGGTTCGGCGTGTCCAGTCATGCCCCCATGATGACTTCTCGAGCTGTCGATCGGGTGCTCGACGGCTCGAGTGTTTGCGGACCGACTACTTCTTGGCCGTGGTCTTCTTCGCCGCCTTCTTGGTGGCCGGCTTCTTCGTGGTGCGCGTTGCAGTCCGCTTGGTGCTGCGCGACTCCGCCGCCGCAGTGCGCTTGGTCGCAGCCGTTTTCCGGGCCGCCTGCTTCGCCGGTTTCGCGGCCGCCTTGGCCCCGGTCGCGCGGCTCTGCGACGGACGCTCGGCGGACCCCTTGGCCAGCAACGGCGCGAGGAACTGGCCGGTGTAGCTCTCCGGCACCTGCGCGACCTCCTCGGGCGTGCCGGTGGCCACGACCGTGCCGCCGCGGAAGCCGCCCTCGGGTCCCATGTCGACGATCCAGTCGGCGGACTTGATCACGTCGAGGTTGTGCTCGATCACCACCACCGTGTTGCCCTTGTCGACCAGCCCCTGGAGCACCCCGAGCAGCTTACGGATGTCCTCGAAGTGCAACCCGGTCGTCGGCTCGTCGAGCACGTAGATGGTCCGGCCGGTCGACCGCTTCTGCAGCTCGGCGGCGAGCTTCACCCGCTGCGCCTCACCACCGGACAGCGTCGGCGCCGGCTGACCGAGCCGCACGTAACCCAGACCGACGTCGACCAGCGTCTTCATGTGCCGGGAGATCGCCGGCACCGCCGCGAAGAACTCGTTGGCCTCCTCGATCGGCATGTCCAGCACGTCGGAGATCGTCTTGCCCTTGAAGTGCACCTCGAGCGTCTCGCGGTTGTAGCGCGCGCCGTGGCAGACCTCGCACGGGACGTAGACGTCCGGCAGGAAGTTCATCTCGATCTTGATGGTGCCGTCGCCCTGGCAGTTCTCGCAGCGACCGCCCTTGACGTTGAAGGAGAACCGCCCGGGCTGATAGCCGCGGACCTTGGCCTCGGTCGTCTCGGCGAACAGCCGGCGGACGTGGTCGAACACGCCGGTGTAGGTTGCCGGGTTGCTGCGCGGGGTGCGGCCGATCGGGCTCTGGTCGACGTGCACGACCTTGTCGAGTTGGTCCAGGCCCTCGACGGTGCGGTGCCGGCCCGGCACGTGACGCGCGCCGTTGAGCTGGTTGGCCAGCACGTTGTAAAGGATCTCGTTGACCAGGGTCGACTTGCCGGAACCCGAAACGCCAGTTACTGCAACGAGATTGCCGAGTGGGATGCTGACGTCGATGTTCTGCAGGTTGTGCTCGCGCGCACCCCGGACGGTGATCTCCCGCCCATCATGCGGACGCCGTATGGCGGGGGTCGCGATCTCCCGGCGCCCCGCGAGGTAAGCACCGGTGATCGACTCGGGGTTGTCGAGTAGCTCCCGCACCGGTCCGGAGTGCACCACCTCACCACCGTGCTCGCCGGCACCGGGGCCGATGTCGACCACCCAGTCGGCGGTGGCGATGGTGTCCTCGTCGTGCTCGACCACGATCAGCGTGTTGCCGAGGTCGCGCAGCCGGGTGAGGGTCTCGATCAGCCGGTGGTTGTCCCGCTGGTGCAGGCCGATCGACGGCTCGTCGAGCACGTAGAGCACGCCGACCAGGCCGGAGCCGATCTGGGTCGCCAGCCGGATGCGCTGCGCCTCACCACCGGACAGAGTGCCGGCCGGACGATCGAGCGAGAGATAGTCCAGGCCGACGTCGAGCAGGAAGCCCAGCCGCGCGTCGATCTCCCGGATCACCCGCTCGGCGATCTGCCGCTCCCGGGCGGTGAAGTCGACGCCGTCGAGGAAGCCGGCCGACTGCGAGATCGGCAGCGCGCACACGTCGGCGATCGACCGTCCGCCGATCGTCACCGCGAGCGACTCCGGCTTGAGCCGGGCGCCGTGACAGACCGGGCAGGGCACCTCCCGCATGTAGCCCTCGTAACGGTCCCGGCTCCAGTCGGACTCGGTCTCGGCATGCCGCCGCTTCACGAACGGGATGACGCCCTCGAAACCGGTGGAGTAGCTGCGCTCCCGGCCATAGCGGTTGCGGTACTTCACGTGCACCTTGTGGTTCTGCCCGTACAGCAGCGCCTCCTTGGCCCGCTCCGGCAGCGCGTGCCACGGCGTGTCGAGGTCAAACTTGAGGTCGTCGGCGAGTGCGCCGATGACGCGCAGGAAGTAGTCCGACGACTGCGAGCCCTGCGCCCACGGTAGGATCGCGCCCTCCCGGATCGACTTGTCCTCGTCGGGGACGATCAGCGACACATCCACCTCGAGCTCGGTGCCGAGACCGGTGCATGCGGGGCAGGCGCCGAACGGCGAGTTGAAGGAGAACGAGCGCGGCTCGATCTCGTCCATGCCCAGCGGGTGGTCATTGGGGCAGGCCATCTTCTCGGAGAAGCGCCGCTCGCGCATCGGGTCGTCGACCTCGAAGTCGACCATCTCGGCGATCATCACGCCGCCTGCGAGCCCGAGCGCGGTCTCCACCGAGTCGGTGAGTCGCTGCTTGCCGGAGTTGTCCCCGGCCCGCGAGACGAGTCGGTCGACGACGACGTCGATCGAGTGTTTTTTCTGCTTGGCGAGTTTCGGCGGGTCGGCGAGCGACACCACCTCACCGTCGACCCGGGCCCGGGAGTAGCCCTTGCCCTGCAACTCGGCGAACAGCTCGAGGTACTCCCCCTTGCGGGCGCGGACCACCGGCGCGAGCACCTGGAAGCGGGTGCGGTCGGGCAGGTCGAGCAGCCGGTCGACGATCTGCTGCGGGGTCTGCCGCTGCACCGGCTCGCCGCAGATCGGGCAGTGCGGGCGGCCGGCGCGGGCGAAGAGCAGTCGCAGGTAGTCGTAGACCTCGGTGATCGTGCCGACCGTCGACCGCGGGTTGCGGTTGGTCGACTTCTGGTCGATCGACACCGCCGGCGACAGGCCCTCGATGAAGTCGACGTCGGGCTTGTCCATCTGGCCCAGGAACTGCCGGGCGTATGCCGAGAGCGACTCGACATACCGCCGCTGTCCCTCGGCGAAGATCGTGTCGAAGGCGAGCGACGACTTGCCGGACCCGGACAGGCCGGTGAAGACGACGAGGGCGTTGCGCGGCAGGTCGACCGAGATGTCACGAAGGTTGTGCTCACGCGCGCCGCGGACGCGCAAATGGTCATGGCCTCTGCCGGAGACAGGCAGAGTAGAAGAAGTCGGCGAAGGCACGAGATCAATGCTAGGTGCGGCCACCGACAACCCTCCTCCCGAGGCATACGCTGCCGGGATGAACGCGCCCACACCCATCGAGGAATACGCGATCATCGGCGACACCGAGACCGCCGCCCTCGTCAGCCGTCAGGGATCCATCGACTGGCTGTGCCTGCCCCGGTTCGACAGCGCCTCGTGCTTCACCGCGCTGCTCGGCGGTCCCGAGCACGGGCGGTGGTTCCTCGGGCCGGACGGTCCCGCGGACAGCCACCGCCGCTACATCGGCCGGTCCTCGGTGCTGGAGACGGTGCACGAGACGGCAACCGGCATCGTCAAGGTCACCGATCTGATGCCGCTCGGGCCGGACCGCGCGGACATCGTGCGCATCGTCGAGGGGCTCGACGGCGAGGTCGACATGCGGCACGACTTCGTGGTGCGGTTCGACTACGGCCGGATCCGTCCGTGGATGTCACACGAGGCGGGCCATGAGGAGGACCACGACGTGCTCGTGGCGATCGCCGGCCCGGACATGCTGCTGCTGCGCGGCAGCCGGCTGCCGCACGCGGTCGACGGTCACCACCAGGACCTGTTCACCGTGCATGCCGGCGAGCGCTTGCAGTTCGACCTGTCGTGGTTCAGCTCCTGGAAGCAGATCCCGCCGCCGCTGGACATCCCCTCGCGGGTCACCCGCACCATCGAGACCTCGCAGAAGTGGGCGTCACAGTCGACCTACGAAGGCCCGTATGCCGACGCCGTCGTCCGCTCGTTGCTGATCCTGCGGCTGCTCACCGACACCCGCCGCGGCGGCATCGTCGCCGCCCCGACCACGAGCCTGCCGGAGGACTTCGGCGGCGTGCGCAACTGGGACTACCGGTTCTGCTGGTTGCGTGACGCGTCGCTGACCCTGGAGGCGCTGCTCAAGGTCGGCTTCCTCGAGGCGACCGCGCTCTGGCGGGACTGGCTGGTGCGGGCCATCGCCGGTGACCCCGAGGACATGCAGATCATGTATGCCGTCGACGGCGGCCGGAACCTGCCGGAGCGGGAGCTGACCCACCTGCCCGGTTACGCCGATTCCCGCCCGGTCCGGATCGGCAACGGCGCGGTCGACCAGAAGCAGACCGACGTCCTCGGTGAGGTGATGATCGCGTTGCAGATGGCGCGCGACCTCGGCATGCCCGAGTCGGAGCACGCCTGGCGGGTGCAGCGCGCCATGGTCGAGGAGCTCGCCGAGCACTGGGACGACCCGGACAACGGCATCTGGGAGATCCGCGGCCCGCTGCGGCATTTCACCCATTCCCGGGTGATGGTGTGGGCGGCGTTCGACCGGGCGGTGCGCGCCGTCGAGGAGCACGGCCAGGAGGGACCGGTCGACAAGTGGCGCAGGCTGCGTGACCAGGTCCGCGACGAAGTGCTCACCAAGGGCTTCAACAGCGCGGAGCAGACCTTCACCCAGCATTACGAGACCACCGAGGTGGACGCGAGCCTGCTCGTCATACCCCTGGTCGGTTTCCTGCCGGGCGACGACCCGCGCATGCTCGGCACCATCGAGCGCATCGAGCGCGACCTGATGCACGACGGGCTGTTGCTGCGCTACCGCACCGAGGCCGGTGTCGACGGGCTGCCCGGCACCGAGCACCCGTTCCTCGCGTGCAGTTTCTGGCTGGTCTCGGCGTATGCCGCGGCCGGCCGCCTCGACGACGCACACGAGTTGATGGGCAGACTGCTCGGCCTGGCCAACGACGTCGGGCTGCTCTCGGAGGAGTACGACCCGACCGAGCAGCGGATGGTCGGCAACTTCCCGCAGGCGTTCAGCCACCTCACTCTGGTCGGCGCGGCGGTGGCGATCGCCGAGGCGGAGACGAAGGCACAGCAGACGCACGGAAAGGCCGAATCATGAGCAACACCAAGCCGTATGACGGCAACGTCACCCCGGGCGACGCCCCGGCGACCCGGGACCTCGGCGTCGCCCGGTTGAGCAAGCTCAGCGTCTCCGGAATGCACAACAACGTCTACCTGCTGACCGACGCCGCGACCGGGCAGGCGCTGCTCGTCGACGCGGCGAACGACTGGCCGCAGATCGCCGCGATGATCGACGCGGACGGCGGGAAAGTCACCCAGATCGCCACCACCCACCGGCATGCCGACCACACCGGGGCACTGGCCGACGCCGTGACGGCGACCGGGGCGCGCACGCTGGCCGGTGCCGACGACGCCGACCACCTCCCGGTCCCGGTCGACGTGCCGCTCGCCGACGGTGACCGGGTGCAGGTCGGGCAGGTGCGGCTCGACGTCATACACCTGCGCGGACACACGCCCGGTTCGATCGCGCTCGCGCTCACCGATGCCGACGGCCGGGCGCATGTCCTCACCGGCGACTCGCTCTTCCCGGGTGGTGTCGGCGCGACCGATCACTACGACTACCAGTCCTTCCCGCAATTGATCGACGACGTCGAGCAGCGGCTCTTCGGCCGGTATGACGACAGCACCTGGATCTATCCTGGGCACGGCAACGACACCACCCTCGGCACCGAACGCGCACAGTTGCCGCAGTGGCGCGCACGGGGGTGGTGAGTGCGTGAAGGGGGATGACGGTGTTTGATGGTTTGGTGATTGATGACCTCGCCGGCGCGACGACGGCAATTGTTGACGTGGGCGTCACCGGGCTCTGGTCCGGACCGAATGCCCCGCGGTCGGTCGACGCGCCGCTCACCGCGGACGCTCCCGACCACGACCGCTGGCTGCACACCCTCGATGCCGCGCCGGAGCGGGAGGACAGCCGCTACGGCCTGTTCGGCCGCTACGAGTCGGAGCTGCTGCGGGGCGAGCCGGTGCTGGTCGCCGAGCATGGCCCGGACGGCTGGAGCAAGGTGATCTGTCCGTGGCAGCCCAGCCACAAGGACAGCACCGGATACCCCGGCTACGTGCGCACCGCGCACCTGCGCGAGACCGGTGACGCGCCGGCCGAGGTGCCGTCGGCGACCGGCGCACCGACCCGTGCGGCGCTGCTCGCGCAGGCGCGCCGGCACATCGGCCTGGCCTATCTGTGGGGCGGCATCTCCCCTGCCGGGCTCGACTGCTCGGGCCTGGTGCACTACGCCTGCCGGTCGATCGGGCTGCGGGTGCCGCGCGACGCGGGCGACCAGTACCGCTCCTGCGAGGACCTCCCGATCGACGCCGCCGAGCCGGGCGACCTCTATTTCTTCGCCTACCCGGACAAGCCAATCCACCACGTGGGCATCGCCACCGGGGGCGGCCGGCTGCTGCATGCGCCGTCCACCGGCCAACTCGTCGTGGAGGAAGACATGCCGAAGGCCAGGCGCGACACGCTGGTCGCGGCAGGCAGGATCCGCGCCCTTCGGTGACCACCGAACGGCCGTCGAGCAGCGGCGCGGGGACGTTGGTCCCCGCGCCGCTACTCGTGCTGGGTGGCGTGGTGTCGGTGCAGTTCGGCGGTGCCCTGGCCGCCACCTTGTTGCCGCTCGTCGGGGTGACCGGTTCGGTGGCGCTGCGACTCGTGCTGGGCGCGGTCGTGCTCCTCGCGTGGGCTCGTCCGTCGTTCCGCGGCCGGAGCCGGACCGACTGGCTCACGGTCGGCGCGTATGCCGCAGTGCTCGGCGCGATGAACCTCTGCTTCTACGGTGCGCTGTCCCGGCTGCCCATCGGCGTCGCGGTCACCATCGAGTTCGTCGGGCCGCTCGTATTGTCGGCGGTGCTGTCCAAGCAGCGTCGCGACCTGGCTGCGGTCTGCTGCGCCGCGATCGGTGTGGTGCTGGTGTCCGGCGCGCTGGGGACCGACCTCGCCTCACTCGACCTGGTCGGCATCGGACTCGGCCTCGCTGCCGGCGCGTGCTGGGCGGCATACATCATCACCTCGGGGCGCACCGGGCAACGGTTCCCCGGCCTCGACGGGCTGGCGATTGCGATGGTGCTGTCCGGGGCGGTCGTGCTGCCGCTCGGCGTATTCGAAGCGGGCACAGCGGTATTCAGTGGTGAGGCGTTGTTGAAGGGTGCCGGCATTGCGGTGCTGTCCTCGGTGTTGCCCTACTCGCTGGAGATGATTGCCCTGCGCCGGCTGCCGGCGAACGTCTTCGGGATACTGCTCTCGCTGGAGCCGGCGGTCGCCGCGCTCGCCGGCCTGCTGGTGCTCGGCCAACGGCTCTCCCCCGACAAGCTGCTCGGGCTTGCTCTGGTGGTCGGTGCAAGCGTGATCATCCTCGGGGCCCGCCGTCCCGGGCCGGGCGAGCACGCCGAGACGGCTCTTCGGGACGTATGACGGCGCGCCGTACGATCGGCAGATGACCGACAGCTACACCATTGACGTCATCCCCGGCGACGGCATCGGCCAGGAGGTCATCCCGGCGGCGACCGCGTGTTTGGACGTTGTCGCCGAACGGCACGGGTTCAGCCTCACCTGGCGAGATCGCGAATGGGGTTCTGCTTTCTACAGATCCACCGGCCGCATGCTGCCGACCGACGGCCTGGAGCAGTTGGCGACCGGCGACGCGGTGTTCCTCGGCGCGGTAGGTGACGTCGACATTCCCGACGACGTCACCCTCTGGGGTCTGCTGATCCCCATCCGGCGGGAGTTCGAGCAGTACATCAACCTGCGGCCCAACCGCACCCTGGCGGGCGTCCCGTCCCCGCTGACCGGCGACCGGAAGCTCGACGTGCTCGTCGTGCGGGAGAACGTCGAGGGTGAGTACTCCGAGATCGGTGGCCGCTTCCGCCGCGGCCAACCCGACGAATTCGCCCTCCAGGAAGCCATTTTCACCCGTAAGGGCATCACCCGGGTGACCCGATTCGCCGCGGAGCTGGCCGCCGCGCGCACCGGCCGGCTGGTGTCGGCCACCAAGTCCAACGGCATCATCCACACCATGCCCTTCTGGGACGAGGTGGTCCGGCAAACCGCGGCCGAGGTCCCCGGGGTGACCGTCGACAAGGTGCTCATCGACGCCCTTGCCGCGCGGGTGGTGTCGGCGCCGGAGAGCCTGGACGTCATCGTCGCGTCCAACCTGTTCGGCGACATCCTCTCCGATCTGGCCGCCGCCGTCGCCGGGTCGCTCGGCATCGCACCGAGCGCCAATCTCAACCCCGAGCGCGCGCATCCGTCGCTGTTCGAGCCGGTGCACGGCAGCGCACCGGACATCGCCGGCAAGGGGTTGGCCAACCCGGTCGCCGCAATCTGGGCGGGCGCGATGATGCTGCGCCATCTCGGTCAGCCGGGGGCGGCCGACGAGGTGGAGTCGGCCTTCGGGTCGGTGCTCGAGAAGGGCACTCGCACCCGTGACCTGGGCGGCTCGGCCGGCACCGACGAGTTCACCCGGGCGGTGCTCACCGAGTTGCGCGGCTGACCGTCGCAGCCCACCTCAGCTCCATGCAGGGCAGCTCAGACTCGACGCCGCCCACGGGCGCCGAGTTCCCTTGAGACGTCACGGATTCCGGACACGTTATGGATGCCCGCGCGGTCGGGTTCGCCGTCCACGGTCGCGGGCTCCGGCTCCTGGCACGGGATCGACCGGCCCCGTAACGACGCACCGGCGGTTTCGGGCACCTTGACCAGAGCGATCATGCCGACGACCATCGCCAGCATCATGTAGAAGGCCGGCATGTAGCGATTACCGGTCCAGCTGACCAGTGCGTCGTCGACCGACGCGACGGTGCCACCGAACGCGGCCGTCGCGACGTTGTAGCCGATCGCCATCCCGGCGTATCGCACGTGGGCCGGAAACATCGCCGGGAAGGTCGCGGAGATCGTGCCCAGCTGCGGGAGGAAGACCAGTCCGAGGATGGTGAACCCGGCGATCGCGCCGACCAGTCCCTGACCCATCAGCCAGAAGCACGGGACCGCCAGCACGAAGATCGCGGTCAGTGAGAACCACCACATCGGTTTCCGGCCGACCTTGTCCGACGTTGCACCGGCGATCCAGATCAGCGCCATCATCACCAGCTGGCCGATCAGCACCACGATGTCGGACTGGGTGCTGGAGATGCCGAGCGAGGAACTCATATAGGTCGGCATGTAGGTCAGCAGCGTGTAGTCGGCGATGTTGAGCGCGATCACCAGGCCGAAGAGTTTCAGGATCGGCTGCCAGTACTGCTGCAGCAGGTCACGCAGCGCGCCGGTGGCGGCCTGCTCGGTCTGTTGCTTGTCCTCGAGCTCACGGAAGACCGGGGTGTCCTCCATCCGGGAGCGCAGGTAGAGACCGACCAGACCGAGCGGCAGCCCGATGATGAACGGAATGCGCCAGCCCCAGGAGTTCATTGCCGACTCGTCGAGGGTGGCCCGCAGGATCAGCGTGATCACGATGCCGCCGCTGAAGCCGAGCAGCGTGCCGAACTCCAGGAACGACCCCCAGAAACCGCGCCGCTTGTCCGGGGCGTACTCGGCCATGAAGGTCGCGGCCCCGCCATACTCCCCGCCGGTGGAGAAACCCTGGATCACCCGCAGCACGATCAGCGCGATCGGCGCCCAGATCCCGATGCTGTCGTAGCTCGGGATGCAGCCGACCAGGAACGTGCCGACCGCCATCAGGATGATGGTCAGCGCCATCACCCGGTTGCGGCCGATGCGGTCGCCGATCGGCCCCCAGAAGATGCCGCCGAGCGGGCGCAGCACGAACGACACCGCGTAGACGAGCAGGGTGGCGAGTTGCCCGTAGCGACCGGGGAAAAAGTTGGTCGTCAACTCGGCGACCAGATAGGCATAGACGCCGTAGTCGTACCACTCGGTCGCGTTGCCGATCATCGACGCGCCGACCGCGCGGCGCAGGGTTTTGGTGTCGACCGGTTGCTCCGGGGTGCCCGGCTGGTCCGACACGGTTCCTTGTGCTGACATGTGCTCCTCCTTGAGCATCCGCGGGCGGGAAGATCAGTCGGTGCCGCCGTTCAGCACGGAGTCGACCGACTCCGACCACAGCGCGGCGGCCTCGTCCACCTCCTCCTTGGTCACCACGAGCGCAGGGATGAATCGGACGACCTCGCCGAACGGTCCGCAGGTGAGCAGCAACAACCCGCGTCGAGCGGCTTCCCGCTGCACCGCGGCCGCGGTCGCACCGTCGGGTTCGCCACTGGCAGAGCGGAATTCATTGCCAATCATCAGGCCGAGCCCGCGCACGTCGCTGATCGCGTCATACCCGCTCGCGGTCCGGCGCAGGCGTTCGATCAGCTGCTCGCCGCGCTCGGCGGCGTTGGGCACCAGCTTCTCGTCCTCGATGACGTCGAGCGTCGCGATCGCCGCGGCGCACGCGACGGCGTTGGCGCCGTAGGTGCCGCCCTGCGACCCGGGCCAGACCTTGTCCATCAGCTGCGCCGACGCAGCGATGCCGGAGAGCGGGAAGCCCGACCCGATGCCCTTGGCGGTGACCAGAATGTCCGGCGTCACGCCGAAATGCTCCTCCGCCCAGAACTTCCCGGTGCGCCCCCAACCGGTCTGCACCTCGTCGAGGATCAGCAGGATCCCGTGCCGGTCGGCACGCTCGCGCAGACCGGCGAAGAACTCGGCGTTGCCCGGCACATAACCGCCTTCGCCGAGCACCGGCTCGACCAGGAAGGCCGCGGTCTCCCCGGGCTGGGTCAAGGTCTGCAGCGCGAAGTCGAGCTCCCTGAGCGCGAACTCCGTCGCCTGTTCGACACTCCACCCGTAGTGCGTCGGGTTCGGGAACGGCGCCACGTGCACGCCACCCATCAGCGGCGAAAACCCTGCACTGTAGCGGGTGTTCGAGGTCGTCATGGTCGCAGTCGCGACCGTGCGGCCGTGAAAACCGCCGTGGAAGACCATGATGTTCGGGCGACCGGTCGCCTGCCGGGCGAGCCGCAGTGCGGCCTCGATCGCCTCCGACCCGGAGTTGGTGAAGAACAACCGGTCCAGGCCGTCCGGCAGCACCTCGCCGAGCCGCTCGGTCAGGGTGAGCAGCGGCCGGTGCATCACGGTGGTGTATTGCGCGTGGATCAGCTTGCCGACCTGTTCCTGGGCGGCAGCCACCACCCGCGGGTGGCAGTGGCCGGTGCTGGTGACGCCGATCCCCGCGGTGAAGTCGAGGTATCGGCGGCCGGTCTCGTCATACAGGTTGACGCCCTCGCCGTGATCCGCGAGGACCGGCGTGGCCTGTTTCAGTGCCTCTGACAGTGCAGCCATGAATCCGCCTCTTGGTAGATTGTCGACAATCAGACTAGTGCACCTGGGGAGCCATCACATGGATTTGCGAAGCACCGACGGAACCGACCCCGCCCGGACACTCGCGCACGCGCCGACCGAGCTGTTGATCGACGGCGCCTGGAGCCCGGCGGCATCCGGGGCAACGTTCCCGGTGAGCGATCCGGCGACCGGGCAGCAACTCGCGCTCGTCGCGGACGCCTCCCCGGCCGATGGCCGCCGCGCTCTGGACGCCGCGGTTGGCGCGCAGCACGCGTTCGCGGCGACGGCTCCGCGGGAGCGATACGACATGCTGATGCGTTCGTACGAGCTGCTGCTCGAGCGGATCGACGACCTGGCGCTGCTCATGACGCTGGAGATGGGCAAGCCTCTCGGCGAGTCGCGCGGCGAAATCGCTTACGCCGCAGAGTTTTTCCGGCACTTCGCGAGTGAGGCGCTGCGGATCGACGGTGGCTACCAGCAGGCGCCCGCCGGCAACGCGCGCTTCCTGATCGCCAAGCAACCGGTCGGGCCGTGCCTGCTCATCACCCCGTGGAACTTCCCGATGGCGATGGGCACCCGCAAGATCGGGCCGGCGATCGCGGCCGGTTGCACCAGCGTGGTCAAGCCGGCCCATCAGACACCGCTGTCGATGCTCGCGCTGGGCGCCATACTCCTCGACGCGGGCGTGCCGAGGGGCGTGGTCAACATCGTGACCTGCACCGCCGCCGGCGACGTGATGGAACCGCTGATCCGGTCGGGGCTGGCTCGCAAGCTGTCGTTCACCGGGTCGACCGCGGTCGGGAAGGTCCTGCTCGAGCAGTGCGCCGACAAGGTGCTGCGGACCTCGATGGAGCTCGGTGGCAATGCCCCGTTCATCGTGTTCGACGACGCCGACCTGGACGAGGCGGTCGCCGGCGCGATGGCGGCCAAGATGCGCAACATGGGCGAGGCGTGCACCGCGGCCAACCGGATCTACGTGCAGCGACCGGTCGCGGAGGAATTCTCCCGCCGCCTCGCCGAGGCGATGGGCGCCTTGCGGGTCGGGCCGGGCACCGAGGACGGCGTGCAGGTCGGTCCACTCATCGATGCGGCCGGACGGGCAAAGGTCGTCCAGCTGGTCGCGGATGCAACCGACCGAGGGGCTCGGGTGCTGACCGGCGGCACGGCACCTGACGGTGCCGGATTCTTTTATCCTCCAACCGTTTTGGTTGATGTGCCAGGTGACTCCCGAATGGCGCGCGAGGAGATCTTCGGGCCGGTCGCGTCGATCATCCCGTTCGACACCGAGGACGAAGTGGTGGCAGCCGCGAACGACACGGCGTACGGCCTGGTGTCCTACGTGTTCACCGGCGGCCTGCGGCGTGCGCTGCGAGTCGCGGAGGCGTTGGAGTCCGGCATGGTGGGCCTCAACCAGGGTGTGGTGTCCAACCCGGCCGCGCCGTTCGGCGGCATCAAGGAGTCCGGGCTCGGCCGGGAGGGCGGTGCTGTGGGCATCGACGAGTTCCTCGAGGTGAAGTACATCGGGATCAGCGTCTGAGACCTGCCGCCACCGGGCGTGGCGCCAAGCTCACCGAAAAGGTGCCCGACACGCCGCGACTGACCGGTTTTGCGGCGCGCCGGCCACCTTTTCGGTGACTTTCGCGTATGGCGGTGACTTTCGCGTATGGCGCCGCGCGCACCCCGGCGGTACTACCGGGCGGTCAGGCGCTCCACCGCGTCGGCCATGTGCAGCTGCAGCAGCCGGTCGGTCTCCGCAGGGTCCTCATCGAGGAACGACTGCGCGATGGCCCGGTGTTCGGCGACTCGCACGTCGTCGCCCTCGTAGGTCGGGTCGAGCGCATGGATGCCCATCCGGGTCTCGGTGAGCAGGGTCCGGTGCATCCGCGACAGCCGCGGGCTGCCGGCCAGCCGCACGAGCAGGTCGTGGAACTCGATGTCGGCGGCGCCGACACCGCTCGGATCGTCCGCCGCCGCGGTGACCCGCATGGTGTCGGTGATCTCCATCAGTGCGGCACCGGCGCGCGGGGCGTCGTCGAGGTGGATTTGCTCGGCAGCGGCGCGCTCGACCGCCTGCCGGGCGACATACATATCCCGCACCCGGTCGGGCGTCATCTCGATCACGAACAACCCTCGGTTGCGGATCGACAGCAGCAGACCCTCCTGGGTGAGGCGTTGCAGCCCCTCCCGGAGCGGCCCACGGCTGACGCCGAGTTGGCGCGCCAGCTCGGCCTCACCGAGTTGGCTGCCGGGTGGCAGGTCGCCGCGCTCGATGGCGTCCCGCACCCGGTCGGCGACCAGTGCCGCCGTCGACTGCCGGAACACCGGCTCCAGTGGGCGTCTTTCGGCCTCCGCGCTGGTCATCTTCCTGGTCTCTCTCCGACGGGATCGGCTAACAGGCGTATGGCGACCCGAGCATACGTGCGCGCCGCGACCACCAGCTCGGTGATCGGCACCGATTCGTCCGGCCGGTGGGCCTGGTCGTTCACCGATCCCGGGCCGAGCACCACCGTCGGCACCCCGAGGTCGCGGCTGACGAACCCGCCGTCGCACGCGGCGGTCCACCCGCCGGGCGGCGACCCGGGACCGCCGGAGTGCGCGAGCGACTCGTCGACTACCTGGACGAACCGGCTGTCGACCGCCGTCTCGAAGCCGGGCATGCTCATCGGCAGCGCCACCTGCGTCGTCAGCTCGTCACGCTCCAGCCCGAGACTGTCGATCCGGTCGACCACCTGAGCGAGCACGCTGTCCGGGTCCTCCCCCGGCAGCAGTCGCCGGTCCGCCTGGATGCGACAGCTCGCAGGGACGATCGCGGTGCCCTGTCCCCCACTCACGATGCCGACGCTCCAGGTCGCCGGACCCGCGAGCGGGTGTGGGGTTGCTGCGAGTTCGTCGTTCCAGGCACGCAACGACTCGATCACCCGCGCTGCCCCGTAGACGGCGTTTCGGCCGTCCGAGGGGCGGCCGGCGTGTGCCGCCCTGCCGTGCACCGTGATGTCGAGGTAGCAGTCCCCACGCGCCGCGACGATGGTCTGCAGGTCGGTGGGTTCCGCGGTCACGCAACCGAGGTATGGCGGGTGCTCCCGCGCCGACATGAAGCGCCGGATGCCGAGACCGCCCTCTTCCTCGTCCACGGTCGCCGCGAGCTCCACCCGGCCGGACAGGGATCCGCCGCACTCCCGGGTTGCCCGCTGCACCGAGTCCATCGCGATCACACACGCGGCCAGTCCGCCGAGCATGTCGCTCGTGCCGCGGCCGAAGACGCGGCCGTCCCGGATCTCACCGCCGAAGGCGTCAACGGTCCAGCCGTCGCCGACCGGGACGACGTCGGTGTGCCCGAGCAACAACAGGCGCGGGCCTTCCCCTCCGGCGGTCGCGGCCAGCACGTTGTCCCGGCCGGGTGCGGCAGGGTCGGTCTGCACCGACAGTCCGCGGTCGGCACAGGCCGCGACCAGTGCAGCCACCCGGGCGGCCTCCTGGCCGGGCGGGTTCTGCCCCGGGCAGCGCACCAGCGTCTGCGTCAGGGCGACCAGGCCGTCCTCGTCGAGCAGCGCGAGTGCCGACTCCTCCAACTGCGAAACGTGTTCTGCTGCAGTGTCATTCATGACGGACCTGTCAGCCGGTCGACAGCTCGCCGCAGGCGTGCCACACCTTCCCGGATGCGTTCCGGCGTGCTGGAGGCGAAGCACAGGCGCAGCGCGTTGGGGAAGAGTTTGCTGGGCGAGAAGGCGTTGCCGGGGATGAACGCGACTCCTTCGGCCAGGGCCACCTCGAAGAGCGCCTCGGTGTCGATCTGCGCACCGAACGTCACCCAGAGGAAGAAGCCACCCTCCGGGTCGGTCCAGCGCGCGGTGTCGCCGAAGTGCTCGGTGAGCGCGTCCTGCATGGCGCGTTTCCGCTCGCCGTACGCCGCTCGCTGCACGGTCAGGTGCTCACCCAGGTGACCGCCGGCGAGGAATCCGGCGATCAGCCGTTGCATCGGCAGGTTGGTGCAGGTATCCATCGCCTGCTTGGCGTTGATCAGCAGTTGCTGCAGCGACGGATCGGCGTCGACCCATCCGACGCGAAGGCCGGGCGCGATGATCTTGGAGAAGGTCCGCACCCCGAAGACCAACGGGTCACCGTCCGCGAGGGCCAGCAGCGACGGAGTGTCCGCGCCCGCGAACCGCAGCATGCCGTAGGGGTCGTCGTCGATCAGCACACTGCCCCACCGTCGGGTCAGCTCCAGCAGCTGCTCGCGTCGAGCGAGCGACATCGACGCGCCCGAGGGGTTCTGGAAGGTGGAGATCGCGTAGATCGCCTTCGGCACCCGGCCGGCCCGCTCGACGAGTTCGACAAGCCGATCGACCTGCATCCCGTCATCGTCCACCGGAGCCTCCAGCAACTCTGCCTGATAGGACAGCGCGGTCGCGGATCCGTTGGTGTACGTGGGTGATTCGACAACAACGAGATCACCCGGGTCGACGAACAGTTTGCACGCGAGGTCGAGTCCCTGCATCCCGCCGGCGGTGATGAGCAGCCGCTCCGGGGTGGTGCGCTCACCCGTCTCGGCGAGTATGCCGAGCAGCGCCTCGCGCAAGGCCGGGTCGCCCTCTGTGGCGGCGTAGTCGAACGCGTCGGATCGGGCAAGTTGCTCGTCGGCGATGCCGTGCAGGAGCTGCGCCGGGATGGCCTCGGGCGCCGGACTGCCCATGGCGAAGCGCACGATGTCGTGCCGCTGCTTGGCCAGCAAGGAGGTGCTCGAGTCGATCACCGACCCCACCAGATCGGTCGTGCGGCTTGCCAGTGGGAGGTTGCTCATGTCACTCCTTCGCGGTCAGTCCACGCGGGACGTCGGTCAGCAGCTGCGGGCCGTGCGGCCCGATCAGCATCGACTCGGAAGTCTCGTAGCCCCAGCCGTCCATCCACATGCCGAGGATCACGTGGAAGGCCATGTCCTCCTCGATCACCGTCTCGTCCTCTGCGCGCACGCTCATCGTGCGCTCACCCCAATCGGGCGGGTAGCCGATGCCGATCGAGTAGCCGATGCGCGACTCCTTGGTCAGTCCATACGTCCCGATGGTCTCGGTGAAGGCTCGGTGCACATCGCAGGTGCGCATCCCGGGACGCATCTGCTCCAGCAGCGCGAGCATGCCTTCGTTGGTCGCCTCGGCGCAGTCCACGAGTTGCTGGGGCGCCTTGCCGAGTACGACGGTGCGCGCGAGCGGGGCGTGGTAGCGGTGATAGACGCCGGCGAGTTCGATGGTGGTCGCCTCGCCGCGCTGCAACTCCAGGTCGCTCCAGGTCAGGTGCGGGGTGCCTGCGGTCTCGCCGGTCGGCAGCATTGGCACGATCGCCGGATAGTCACCGCCGAGCTTGCGCGCACCCAGCGCCTGGGCGTGCTGAATCTCGGCCACGACATCGCACTGACGGCGCCCGGGCTCGAGCTCACGCAACGCCGTCTCCATCACGCACTGCGCGATTTTGCCTGCCTTGTATAGCTTTTCGCGCTCCAACGGCGACTTCCGGACCCGCACCCAGTTGACGAGTTCGGTGCTGTCGACCAGAGCGGATCGCTTGAGTCCGGACCGGATCGCCAGATAGCTGCGCACCGAGAAGAAGTGGGCGTCGAGTTCCGCCGCGACATACGCCGTCGGCTCGTCGACCAGCACGCCGAGCTCCAGCGCCCGGTCGACGACCCAGTCGAAGGGATGCGCGTCGGCCCGGTTGACCAGCTGGTCGGGGTAGCCGTGGATCCGATCGCGTGGCAGGAATGCCGTGTAGTGCGCACCGGCCGCGTCCATCGTCCGGGTGAACAGGTGGCAGTCCCCCTCGGCCGGCACGATCAGGCACTGCGGCATGTAGAACGACCAGGCGTTGTAACCGGTCAGGTAATACAGGTTCGCCGGGTCGGCCACGATGAGCGAGCTCAGCGAGCGCTCCGCCATCCGATCCTGCACGGCACGCAACCGGGTGAGATATTCCTGCTCGGGGAACGGACGGGATCGGAGGCCGCCGGATGCGGCAGTGGGTGTCTGGCTCACCCGATCATGGTGCATCTCGAAATGATTGTTGACAATCAGACACGGCACCTTTTGAGTGGGCGGGTGACTTCGCCGCGCCCCACCATCCTCGTGCTGACCACCGACGAGCTGGGCGCACCCACCGGCATCGCACCGCTGGCCGAGCGCGCGACGATCCGCTACACCGACGCAGCCGGTCTCCCGGACGCGATCGCAGGCGCCGATGCCCTGCTGCTGTGGGACTTCTTCTCCCCCGCGGTCGAAGCCGCCTGGCAGCACAGCGATCGGCTGCGCTGGATCCACGTTGCGGCCGCCGGCGTCGACCGGTTGCTCTTCCCGGCCCTGCAGGAGTCGGACGTGGTGGTAACCAACGCCCACGGGGTCTTCGACCGGCCGATCGCCGAGTTCGTGCTGGCGTCCCTGCTCGCACACACCAAGCTCCTGCACGAGAGTCGCGATCTCCAGCAAGAGCGCGTATGGCGCCACCGCGAGCCGCTCCCCCTGCACGGCAGCAGTGCTCTGGTGGTCGGCACGGGCGGCATCGGCCGCGGCATCGCCCGGCTGCTCGGGGCGGTCGGCGTCGCGGTGACCGGCGCGGGCCGGGTCGGCCGCCCGGGGGACGACGACTTTCGAAGGATCCTGCCGAGTGACCAATTGCCCTCGTACGTAGGCGAATTCGACCATGTCATCAACGTGACGCCGTTGACTCAGCAGACCCGCGGGCTGTTCGACCGGGCGGTGTTCGACGCGATGCGACCATCGGCATACTTCGTCAATGTCGGGCGGGGAGCGAGCGTGGTCGAAACGGACCTGGTCGAGGCGTTGCGGTCGGGATCGCCGGCGGGTGCAGCGCTGGACGTCTTCGAGCACGAACCGCTGCCTGCCGCCTCGCCGCTGTGGGGCACGCCGGGCGTGGTCATCTCGCCGCACCTGTCCGGCGATGTCGTCGGCTGGCGGGACGACCTGGCCGCCCAGTTCGTCGAACTCGCCGGCCGTTGGCTGGACGGCGCCGATTTGCCGGACCAGGTCGACAAGCAACTCGGTTTTGTCACCACCCGAAGCAGCCATGGCTGAGGCACCGCTTCCCGACCTGGAGGCGATCCGGCGGGCGGCTGCCCGGATCGCACCCGACGTGCGCCGCACCGGGCTGGTGGCGAGCGAGCACCTGTCGAGCCGCACCGGCGCGGACGTGCGGCTGAAGTTGGAGATCGAGCAGCCGACCGGCAGTTTCAAGGTGCGGGGTGCGGCCAACACCATCCGCGCGGCGATGGATCGCCGGGCTGTGCCCGGACTCGCGACCGCGTCGACCGGCAACCACGCCCGCGCCGTCAGCTACCTCGGCGCGCGGCTCGGTGTGCCGGTGGTCGCCTTCCTCGCCGGTGGCATCCCGGACGACCGAGCCCGCGCGTTGGAGCAACTCGGGGCGGTCGTCGACCGGTCGAGCCCCGACCAAGCAGCGGCCATCACGGCCGCGGCCGAGTTGGCCGACGAGCGCGGTTACGAGTTCGTGCCGCCGTTCGATCACCCGGACGTCATCAGCGGCCAGGGCACCATCGGGCTCGAGCTCGGTGCCGACCTGCCCGATCTCGACGCGGTGTTGGTGCCGGTGTCCGGCGGTGGCCTCATCGCCGGCATCGGACTGGCACTCAAGGCAATTGCGCCGCGGACGCAGATCGTCGGAGTGTGCGCGGAGCGCGCCGACGCGATGCGCCGGTCCCTCGCTGCCGGCTACCCCGTGCCGGTGCCGGAGGTCGACACCATCGCCACTTCACTGCTCGGCGACCTCGGAACGGACAACCACTACACCTTCCGCGCTGCGCAGCAGGTTGTCGACGAGATCGTCACGGTCAGCGAGGAGGAGCTGGCTCGCGCCATGCAACGGCTGCACTCCGAGGACGGCCTGGTCGTCGAGGGCGCCGCCGCGGCAACGACGGCGGCGCTGTGGGCGGCCGGGGATCGGTGGCGGGGGCGGCAGCTGGCAGCGCTCGTCACCGGGAATGCGGTGGCTCAGCCGATCTGACGACCGGTGAGCAGGCCCCTGCGCTCGGCGCGGCGCTCGAACCAGATCGTCATCAGCGGCGGGATGCTGCTGACCAGACCCAGCAGCGTGTCCTTGCCGCGCCACTTGTGGCTGGTGGAAACCCAGATCAGGCTCAGCACGTAGAGGATGAAGATCGTGCCGTGGATCGGTCCGAAAATGCGCACCCCGAGCTCGCCGGACTGCACGATCCACTTGAAGAACATCCCGATCAGCAGCCCGATCCAGGACACCGCCTCGGCGAAGGCGGTGATCTTGAAGGCCAGCGCCGCCTTGCTGGCGGCGGCGCGCGGGCGCGTGTCTTGGTCGTCAGCTGTCGCGGTCATGGCGACATCCTACGTGGTGTAGTAGATGAGCCCGCGCATCGGTCGACCGGGCGGCTATTTCGTCGCCTCGGTCATCTGCCGCAGCTCCTTCTTGAGGTCGCCGAGCTCGTCACGCAGCCGGGCGGCGAGCTCGAAGTGCAGGTCGGCCGCCGCCTGGTGCATCTGCTCGGTCAGCTCCTGGATCAACCCGGACAGGTCCGATGCCGGCAGCCCCGACACTCGCGCGCCGCTCGCCACATCGGTGTCGGCCGCCGCCGCACCGCGGCCCTGTCCGCGCTTGGGCGCCTTGCCGCGGGACTGCACCCGGCCGCTGCCGATCAGGCTGTCGGTATCGGCGTCCTCCCGCTGCAGCATGTCGGTGATGTCGGCAATCTTCTTGCGCAGCGGCTGCGGGTCGACACCAGCCTCCTTGTTGTAGGCCAGCTGCTTCTCCCGGCGTCGGCCGGTCTCGTCGATCGCCTCCTGCATGGAGGGGGTGATCGTGTCGGCATACATGTGCACCTGGCCGCTGACGTTGCGGGCCGCGCGGCCGATGGTCTGGATGAGCGACCGCGCCGAGCGCAGGAAGCCCTCCTTGTCGGCGTCGAGGATGCTGACAAGGGACACCTCAGGCAGGTCCAGACCCTCGCGCAGCAGGTTGATACCGACCAGCACGTCGAACTCGCCGAGCCGCAGCTCGCGCAGCAACTCGACACGGCGCAGCGTGTCGACCTCGGAGTGCAGGTAGCGCACGCGCACGCCCTTCTCCAGCAGGTAGTCGGTCAGGTCCTCGGCCATCTTCTTGGTCAGCGTGGTCACCAGGACCCGCTCGTCCTTGGCGGTGCGCTCGTTGATCTCGTGCAGCAGGTCGTCGATCTGGCCCTTCGTCGGCTTGAGCACGATCTCCGGGTCGACGAGACCGGTCGGGCGGATGACCTGCTCGACATACTCACCGCCGGCCTTCGCCAGCTCGTAGTCACCCGGGGTCGCCGACAGGTAGACGGTCTGGCCGATGCGCTCCAGGAACTCCTCCCAGCGCAGCGGCCGGTTGTCCATCGCGCTCGGCAGCCGGAAGCCGTGGTCGACCAGCTGCCGCTTGCGGGACATGTCGCCCTCGTACATCGCGCCGATCTGCGGGACGGTCTGGTGCGACTCATCGATGACGAGCAGGAAGTCCTCGGGGAAGTAGTCGAGCAGGCAGTTGGGCGCGCTGCCCGGGCCGCGTCCGTCGATGTGCCGAGAGTAGTTCTCGATGCCGGAGCACGAGCCCACCTGGCGCATCATCTCGATGTCGTAGGTCGTGCGCATCCGCAACCGCTGGGCCTCCAGCAGCTTGTTCTGCTTCTCCAGCGACTTGAGGCGGTCCTCCAGCTCGGCCTCGATCGAGCTGATCGCGCGCTCCATCCGCTGCGGGCCGGCGACGTAGTGCGAGGCGGGGAAGACATACATCTCCTGCTCCTCGCGCACCACCTCGCCGGTCAGCGGGTGCAGGGTGTAGATCCGCTCGATCTCGTCACCGAAGAACTCGATGCGGATCGCCAGCTCCTCGTAGACCGGGATGATCTCGACGGTGTCGCCGCGCACCCGGAAGGTGCCGCGGGTGAAAGCCAGATCGTTGCGGGTGTACTGCATCTGGACGAATTTGCGCAGCAGGTCGTCGCGGTCGATCTGGGACCCGACCTTGAGCGCCTGCATGCGGTCGACGTACTCCTGTGGCGTGCCGAGGCCGTAGATGCACGACACCGAGGCGACCACGATGACGTCGCGGCGAGTGAGCAGCGAGTTGGTCGCGCTGTGCCGCAGCCGCTCCACCTCGTCGTTGATCGATGAATCCTTCTCGATGTAGGTATCGGTCTGCGGGATGTACGCCTCGGGCTGGTAGTAGTCGTAGTAGGAGACGAAGTACTCGACCGCGTTGTGGGGCAACAGCTCGCGGAACTCGTTGGCCAGCTGCGCAGCCAGCGTCTTGTTGGGCGCCATCACCAGTGTCGGGCGCTGCACCTGCTCGATCAGCCACGCGGTGGTCGCGGACTTGCCGGTGCCGGTGGCGCCGAGCAGCACGGTGTCCTGCTTGCCGGACTTGACCCGCTCGGCGAGGTCGGCGATCGCGGTGGGCTGGTCACCGCTCGGGGAATACTCGGAGACGACTTCGAACGGCGCAACCCGGCGCTGCAGATCGGTGGTTGGGCGCATAACGACAATCTAAACGTCACCACCGACAGCGCGATTCCCGCTGCCGCCCGTCGTGCGGTCAGTCGTAGAGCGCCGGTCGCTCCATCAGCTCGACCGGGACGGTCTCGTCGGCCGCCAGCGCCCGGACGCCCGCGTCGCAGACGGCGGCTGCGGCATACCCGTCCCACGCGGTGGGTCCGTCCTGAACGCCTGCGGTGACCGCGCGGACCCACTGCCGCAGTTCGCTGACGAAGGCCGGTCCGAAGCGCGTGTTGTGGTCCAGCCCTGACGGCTGGTCGTCGGCGAGGCGAACAGTGGCGTGCTCGGCGATCACCTCGCAACCGACCTCGTAGGAGTGCTGATTGTTGACGAAGATCTCCACCCCGACCCAGGCTCCCGATGCTGCGGTCAGCACCAGCAGCATCGGATCCTGCAGGTGCGCCGCCCGGTGACGGGTGGTGCGCGGGCGATCCACCCGGACGAGGCGGATCTCCTCGCCGAGCAGCCAGCGGGTGATGTCGATGTCGTGGATGGCAGTGTCGGTGATCGACATGGTGCGGGTGTAATGCTGCGGCACGCTCGGGTTGTGGTGCCGGCTGTGCACGATGAGCGGGGCACCGGCCGCGCCCGACCGCAGCGCCCGCCTCAACTGTTGGTACGACGCGTCGAACCGTCGCATGAAGCCCACCGTCACCAATCGCTGGCCCCGCTCGCGTTCCGCGTGGACGATCTCGACACACTCCTGCGCGGTCGGCGCCAACGGCTTCTCGCAGAACACCGGCTTGCCCGCCTCGATCGCGGTGATCACATCGGTCGAGTGCGCCGAGCCCGCGCTGCAGATCATCACCGCGTCGACCTGCGGCGAGGTGATCAATGACGTGGAGTCCACGCAGGCGACTGCACCGGACTCGTCCGCGACCCGCGCAGCGCGGGCGAGGTCCAGATCGCTCACCGCGACGACCGCGGCTCCCGGCACGTCCGACCGCAGCCGGGCGAGGTGAGACCGGCCCATCGCGCCAGGGCCGATCATCCCGATGCGGAGCGTCATACGGGATTCAGCGCTGCCCGAGTCCGTGGGCGGCAAGGAACTCGCGGGTCCGGACCGCGTTCGGCAACGGGTATGACGGATCGCACGGGTACATGTCCTCTTCACAGATGCAGTAGAGCGGTTTGTCGAGCTGGTCGAGGGCCGCGATGACCGCCGGGAGGTCGGGCTCACCGGCCGGTGGCGCCACGGAAGCCTTGTGCGCGACGGCCTTCGCGAAGCTCCAGTCCTCCTCGTGCGCCCGGCGCACTACCGCGGGGTCCATCGCCTTGATGTGCACGTAGGAGATGCGGTCGGGGTAGCTACGGATCAGGTCGATGTTGTCGCCCCCGCCATACACGATGTGACCGGTGTCGAGGCAGAAGCCGACGTATGCCGGATCGGTCGCGCCGAAGACCCGGTCGATGTCCGCACGGGTCTCGATGTGTGAGTCCCCGTGCGGGTGCAGCACCATCCGCAGACCGTAGTCGTCCTTCATGATGCGTCCGAGCTGATTGGCGTTGGTGATATAGCGGTCCCATGCCGCACCGGAAAGCGTTCTGTCGTCGATGAATTCACCGGTGTGCTCGTCACGGAACATCGGCGGCAGATGCACGATGTACTCCGCGCCGACCGCAGCGTGCGTCGCGGCGATGGCCCGGAAAGTGCGCTCTGTCTCCGGCCAAGCCTCTTCCCGGTGCAGCACACCCCACCCGGTGCCGGCGACGACCCGCATCCCGCGGGCGTCCATCTCCGTCTTGAGACGCACCGGGTCGGTCGGGAAGTAGCCGAACGGGCCGGTCTCGATCACCGAGAAGCCCGCCTGCGCCATCTCGTCCAGCGCGCGCTGCCACGGGATCTGATGCGGGTCATCGGGGAACCACACCCCCCACTGGTCGGGACACACCCCGATGGTCAACTCAGCCGCCATCGGTCGCTCCTTGCCGGACGTCGAAAGGCAGTCGCGGATCTATGGATTCGGCCTCCCAGGTGCGCCGAACCCATGCGTGGGACGGGTGGTCCCGGATCAGCCAGACGCGCTCGTCACCCGGGCCGGCCATCACATTGAGGTAATAGAGGTGATAGCCGGGCGGAGCCATCGCTGGGCCGTGCCAACCGTGCGGCACGAGAAGCACGTCGCCGCTGCGCACTGCTGCCCGCACGTCGATCGGACGGTCCCCCGTCCCCGAGATGCAGCAGTAGCCCACGGCATCCGACTCGTCGGCTGCGCCGGCCTCGGAGCGCAGATCGAAGTAGTAGATCTCCTCCAGTTCCGACTCTTCCCCCGGCCGGTGCTCGTCGTGCTTGTGCGGCGGGTACGAACTCCAGTTGCCGGCGGGGGTGATGACCTCGCAGGCGATGATCGAGCTGGCCTCCAGCACCTCGGGGGTGCCGAAATTCCGAACCTGGCGTGAAGACCTGCCGGCGCCGCGCAATTCGACCGGGACGTCGCCCGCGCGAACGACTGCGAAGGGCAGGTCTGCCTTCGCCCGAGCGAAGCACAGCGCGACCTTCACGTCGCCGGCAGCGCGCAGGCGGTAGGCCGAACCACGCGGCAGGTAGGCACAGTCCGCGGCGCCGTGGAAGACCGACTCGCGGCCGGCGAGCACCTCCCGGACGTCGTCGCCTTCGAGCTCGACCGAGCCACCGCCGGACAGCGGCAACAGGATGTACTCGTCCGCGGCCGTGTCGATGCTCCGGGTCTCGCCGTCGGTCAGATCAGCGACCAGCAATCCAGTGTGTTTCCAGGTGTTTCCGTCGGGTCGGACGGCGACGTCATACGCGGATTCCTGGGTGGCAACGCGCGGCCGGAACCAGGTCTGCTCGTCCGTGCTCATGGGTCTACCTCTCCCTGTCCCTGCGACAGCAGCCGGTCGATCTCGTCCGCGGTCGGCATCGCGGAGCTGCACTCCAGTCGACCCGCCACGATCGCCCCGGCCGCGTTTGCCCGACGCACTGTCTCGGCAATCGGCAGGCCATCGAGCAGCCCGGCACAGAAAGCACCCCCGAACGCGTCGCCGGCTCCCAGTCCGTTGACGGCCTTGACCGAAAAGGGTGGTATGACGTGAGATTCGGCTTCGGTGCGGACGAGCACGCCGTTCGGGCCTTGCTTCACGACCGCGATGCGGACCCCGCGGTCCAGCAGGGCATCGGCGGCCTTGTCGGGGTCGGCCTCCCCCACCGCCACCTCGCACTCCTCGCGATTGCCGATTGCGACAGTGCACCGTGACAAGGCCATCGCAGCAGCCTCCCGCGCCTCTCGGACCTGGTCCCAGAACATCGGGCGGTAGTCGAGGTCGATCACCGTGTGCTCGGCTCGCCCTCGCAACTCCCACGCGTGTCGGTGGGCGTCCCGGCTCGGCTGCCTGGACAGGCCGGTCAGCGTCGACCAGTAGATCGGCGCATCGCGCACGGCGCCCTCGGGGATCTCGTGCGGCTCGATGCACAGATCCGGTGCGATCGGCAATCGGTAGAAATACAAAGGAAATTCGTCCGGAGGGAAGATCTCGCAGAACGTCACCGGGGTGGGCAGATCGCGCACCTGGGTCACCCACGCGTCGTCGACCCCGAAGTCACGCAGCGCCCGGTGCACGAAGCGGCCGAAGGGGTCATCGCCGGTGCGCGTGATTACCGCGGCGCGCTTGCCCAGCCGGGCGGCCGCGACCGCGACGTTGGTGGGGCTGCCGCCGAGGAACTTCCCGAAGACGTCGACGTCCTCCAGTCTGGTGCCGATCTGCCGCGGGTAGATGTCCACGCCGACCCGGCCGATCGTCAGCACGTCGATCACAGGTGGAACCGCTGCTTGGACTGTGCGGACTCGTAGTCGGCACGGGCCGATCGCGTGCTGTCGAGCTCACTGACCTCGGCGACCGGCACGTCCCACCAGCCGCTACTCGGCGGATGCGGTCCGTTGAGCTCGGTCTCGATGTAGAGCACGACCGGCCCGTCGATCTCGACTGCCTTTGCGTAGTTGGCCCGGAATTCGTCGATCCCGTTGCACCGCAACGTTGTCACTCCCCAGCTTGCCGCGTTCGCGGCGAGGTCGAACGGCACGTCCGGCCCGTCGAGGCGGCCGGTCTGCCGGCTGCGCATCCGGTAGCGCGTCCCGAACCGGTGGCTGCCGACGGACTCGCTCAGTGCACCGATCGACGCGAACCCGTGGTTCTGCAACAGCACGACGATCACCTTCAACTGCTCGGTGACGATCGTGCCCAGCTCCATCGGCAGCATCTGGTACGACCCGTCCCCGACGACGGCCACTACCTGGCCGGTGTCACCCTTGGCCATGCGCACTCCCATCGCTGCCGGGATCTCGTATCCCATACAGGAGTAGGCATATTCGAGGTGGTACTGCTCAGGCGTCGACGCACGCCACAGGCACTGCAGGTCACCCGGCATCGAGCCGGCCGCATTGACGATCACGTCGGTCGGCTCGAGCAGGTCGTTGAGCGCCCCGAACACCTCGGTCTGGGCGGGCAGCGGCGTCTGACCGAGCGAGTAACAGCGATCGACGACTTCTTGCCATGCGCCGTTGCGCTGCCGGACCTCGTCGCGGTAGGCGTCGTCGACGCAGAAGCCCTCGAGGGCGGCCCGTAGCGCCCTCAGCCCTTCCCGGGCGTCCGCAACAACGGACGCGGCGCAGTTCTTCGCCGCGTCGAATGCCAGCACGTTGAGGTTGACGAAGCGGACGGCTGGGTCGGCGAAGGCCGTGCGGCTGGCGGTGGTGAAGTCGCTGTAGCGGGTGCCCACCCCGATGACCAGATCGGCCCGGGCCGCGAGGTCGTTGGCCGCGCGGCTCCCCGTCGCGCCGACACCGCCGACCGCGCAGGGGTGGTCCCAGTTGATCGCCCCCTTCCCAGCCTGAGTGTCGGCCACGGGAATGCCTGTGGCGGTGGCGAATTCGCGGAGCGCTTCGGACGCCCCGGCATACACCGTGCCTCCGCCGGTGACGAGCAGCGGACGACGCGATGCGCGGATCGCCCGCACGGCGCGGTCGAGCGCGATCGGTTCCGGCACTGGTCGTGCGACGTGCCAGGTGCGTTCGGCGAAGATGGCGACCGGCCAGTCGTGCGCCTCAGCCTGGACGTCCTGTGGCAGGCAGATGGTGACGGCGCCGGTCTCGGCCGGGTCGGTGAGCACGCGCATTGCAGCGAGCAGAGCCGGGATCAGCTGCTCCGGGCGGTTGATCCGGTCCCAGAACCGGGACACCGGCTTGAACGCGTCGTTGACCGAAATGTCCCCGGTGCGAGGGTCTTCCAGCTGTTGCAGCACCGGGTCCGCCCGACGCGACGCGAAGCCGTCGGAGGGCAGCAGCAGCACCGGGAGACGGTTGGTGGTGGCCAGCGCGGCACCGGTGACCATGTTCGTCGAGCCCGGCCCGATCGACGCGGTGACGGCCAGGGTCTGCAACCGGTTGGTCGTCTTGGCGAAACCGGCAGCAGCGTGCACCGCCCCTTGCTCGTTACGAGCGAGGAGGTAGGGCATTTCGTTGCGGTCCGGCGCGGTTGCCCGCAGGTCGGCTTCGAGCAGAGCCTGCCCCACACCGGCGACGTTGCCGTGTCCGAAGATCCCGAACATCGCCGGGATCAGCCGATGCCGCGTGCCATCCCGCTCGGAGAACTGCACGGCGAGAAATCGCACGAGCGCCTGCGCGACGGTCAACCGCACCGTCTCGTCACCGGTTGCCATGTCTCATTGTGGTCATACCTCCGTCATCATGTGCGTATGACGCTGGACCCGACCCGTGAGGTGTTGCTGCGAATCGGCGCGGCACTCCTCGCCGGCTCGGCACCGGTCCCCGACGTCGAAGCGCAACTCGTCACGCTCGGCCACCGCCTCGGCACGCCGGACGTCCGGGTTGCGGCCACGCCGACCGCGGTCTTCGTCAGCGTCAACGCCCAGCACGACATGGGGTTGCAGACGGTGCACGGCTCGCTGCGCTTCGAGCAGATGTCCCGCGTCCAGGACGTCGTCGACCGACTGATGAGTCGCCGGATGCGCGCCGCCGACGCACTCCGCGAACTCGACGACATCGAGGCGATGCCGTCCACCCGCCGGCCCTTCCTGTGCGACCTGGCCGTGGTGCTGATCGGCGTCGGCATCTGCTGCATCCTGCAGCCCACCTGGCGAGCCCTCGCGGTGGCGGCGTTGGCATCGCTGCTCGTGGTCGCGCTGGTCTGGTTGAGCCGCCGGAGCACCTTGATCGGCACCTTGTTGCCTCTACTCGCGTCGTTCGCGGTCGGGCTGCTGGTGTTGCAGGCCGACCGGATGTGGCACCTCGACGGCACCCTGCGCACCATGGTCAGCGCGGTCGCGGTGCTGCTGCCCGGATCGGTCATCGTGACCGGCATGTCCGAGATCGCGTCCGGAGCCGCCGTCGCCGGGACCTCCCGGCTGGTCTCCGGGATGGTGCAACTCATGCTCTTCGCGGTCGGCCTGTTCGCCGCGGTGTCGGTCAGCGGCGACAGCCTGGATGCGTTGACCAACGTGCGTGCGCAGGAGCTGGGGCCGCTTGCGCCATACCTCGGAGTCGCGCTGGTGGGCCTCGGGATCGTGCTCAACGTCGCCGCGTCACGCAGCGCGATCCCGTGGATCTTCGCGGTCCTCGCCCTGACTTTCGCGGTGCAGTCGACGGTCCAGTGGCTCGGTGGGGTCACGCTCGGCGGACTGGCCGGCGCGATCGTCGCATCGCTCGGCGCCGCACTCGTGCACCGCTTCAGCGGACGCCCACTGCGGCTGGTGGTCTTCCTGCCTGCGTTCTGGCTGCTGGTGCCGGGCAGCCTCGGCCTGCTCAGCACCGCCGAACTCGCCGCCGGTCACGACGGTCTGGCGGCCGTATCCACCGCGGTCAGCGCGGTAGTGGCAGTTGCCGCCGGCACCCTGATCGGGAGCGCGGCCGGGCGCGCCCTCGACCGCAAACTCGATCCGGCACCGCCGGAGCTTCCCGAGCCGGTGGATGTCGCCGATGTCGACCGTCATTGACACGTCTATAGATTGGGACGTATGACGCGACGCATCATCATCACCGGCGGCGGCACCGGCATCGGTCGCGCAGTCGCCCACCGCCTGCTCGTGGAAGAACCCGAACTCGTGCTCGTCGGCCGGCGCGCGGAAGTCCTGCAATCCGCAGCCGACGAGCTGCGGGCGGTCGACGAGTTGGCCACGGTCAGCACCCGGAGCTGCGACCTGACCGACCCCGCAGCAGTGCAGCAGCTCGCCGACGACCTGGCGGGTGGTCCGCAGATCGACGTCCTGGTGGCGAATGCCGGAGGCAACTACGGGGTAGGCGCAGCTGGTGACCTCTCTGCGATTGCCGATGCCTGGCGCGCCGACTTCGACGGCAACGTCCTGTCCGCGGTGCTGCTCACCCACGCCCTGCTGCCGCACTTCACGCGGCCCGGCGGGCGGATCGTGGCGATGAGCTCGATCGCCGCCCTGCGCGGATCGGGGTCCTACGGCGCGGCCAAGGCCGCGGTGAACGCCTGGGTGCTCGACCTGGCGAATTCGCTGGCCCCCGAAGGTATTACGGCCAACGCGGTGGCGCCGGGATTCGTCCCGGACACCGAGTTCTGGGCGGAGCGGCTCGCCGCCGACCCGGACCTGGCCGCGTCCCGGGTAGGGACCATCCCGATGGGCCGGGCCGGCACGCCGGACGAGGTCGCGGAGGCCGTGGCCTACCTCGCCTCGCCGGACGCCGGATGGACGACCGGACAGATCGTCCAGGTCAACGGCGGCACACTGCTCGGCCGTGGTTGAGGGGCTGACCTTCCTGCTCCTCGGCATCGGCTTGCTGCTCGGTGTCGTGCTGCCCAATCTCGTGGCGGGGCGGGCAATCTCGGCCCCGCTGGTGCTGGTCGCCTTCGGCTGCCTGATCGGCCTGTTGCCTTTCCCGGACGGACTGTCGCTCTCTCCGCTCGACCACCCCGAGATCACTCAGCACATCTCCGAGATCACCGTGCTGATCGCGCTCACCGGCGTGGGCCTCGCACTGGACCGCCCACTCACGTGGGCGAGGTCCACCTGGCGAGGGTGGTCGACGACCTGGCGGCTGATCTTCCTTGCCATGCCCTTGACCATCGCGGCCACCGCGTGGCTCGGCTGGTGGGTGGCCGGGCTCGCGCCGGCGACCGCGTTGTTGCTCGCCGCCGCCCTCGCCCCGACCGATCCGGTGCTCGCCGCCGATGTGCAGGTGGAAGGACCCACGACCGACCTGCACCCGGACGAACTCGACGAGGAGGACGAGGTCCGCTTCGCGCTCACCTCCGAGGCGGGCCTCAATGACGGCGCCGCCTTCCCCTTCCTCTATGCCGCGATCGCGGTGCTGGGCGGCGGTTCGATCTGGTCGTGGGCGCCGCAGTGGGTCGCCTGGGACCTCATCGCCCGGACCGTGATCGGCGTCGTCGTGGGCTGGATCGTCGGTATGGCGTTGGCGCGCATCGCATTCCGCGCGCCGAAGAACCTGCGCGTCTCGCGGCTGGGCGACCCGCTGCTGGTGGTCGCCGCTCCCTTCATCTCCTACGGCGCCGGCGAGATCGCGCAAGGCTGGGCGTTCCTGTCGGTCTTCGTGTGTGCGGTGACCATGCGGTCGGCGGATCCGACCCACGAGTACCACGAGGCCATGCACGGCGTGATCGAGCGCCTCGAGCGGCTGTTCACCCTCATCATGCTGCTGCTGATCGGCGCGTCGTTGACCAACGGCCTGCTCGGCGACCTGACCCTTGCCGGCGCCGCTATCGGCGTGCTGCTGGTCTTCGTCATACGGCCCGTGGTGGCGTGGATCTCGTTGTGGCAACGCAAGACCCGAGACTTCTCCGGCCCCGGGCGCCTCGGTCCTCGCGAGCGGTTCGCCGTTGCGTTCTTCGGGGTGCGCGGCATCGGCACGATCTACTACCTGGCCTATGCGACGGCACACCACGACTTCCCCGGCAGCGACCGCCTCTGGTCGATCGCGGCGTTCACGATCGCATTGTCGGTCGTCGTGCACGGAGTCGCCGCAAGCCCGATCGTCGGACGGCTGGACAGGATGCGAGGTGCGGCCGTCACCTGACGCACGGCGGACGGTGTGTTACCGTCGCCACGTCCTTCGCGGGAGTCCGGTGCACCGGGCTGAGAGGGGGCTGACGCAGCCCCGACCGTCACCAACTTGATCCGGGTAATGCCGGCGCAAGGAGAAGCTATGGCGATCAATCCCCTTCCGTACCTTCGGATCTCAGCTGTTCCACGGTGAGCCGTGTCGCCGTCCTCGGTGGCGGAGTCATCGGCCTGTCGGTCGCGTGGGGGCTGGCCCGACGCGGCACTGAGGTCGTCCTCGTCGATCTGCCGCTGCCCGGCGCAAGCTCACCCGTCGCGGCGGGCATGATCTCCGCCGCCGCCGAACTCGACTACGGCGAGACCGAGTTGTGGCAGGTGACGTCCCGCTCCCAGGCCCAGTGGCCCGAGTTCGCCGCCGAGCTGGCGCAGGCGAGCGGCCGGCCAGTCGGACTGCGACCGACCGGGACCCTGCTGGTCGCGACCGACCAGGACGAGCAGGTGCGGCTCGATCGTCGGTTGAAACTGCTGGCCGACGCGGGTGTTGGCGCGCAGCGCCTCGAACGTCGCGAGTTGCTCCGCAAGGAGCCGGCTCTTGCCCGGACCGTGCGCGGCGCCGCGTGGCTGCCCGACGACTTCTGCGTCGACCGTAGCCTGGTCCTCGACGCTCTGCGGTCGGCGATCGCCTCCGCCGGCGTACGGACGATCCGCGCGCAGGGCCGTGTGCGCATGCAGGACGGCCGGGCGACCGGCATCACGCTTCCGGACCTATCAGTCGACGCCGATCACGTCGTCCTGTGCGCCGGATGGCGCAGCCCGCACGCGCTCGATGACCCAGTAGCGGAACGCGCAGGCGCACCCATGTCCGGACTCCGTCCGGTCAAGGGTGAGCTGCTCGACCTGGAGCTCGCCGCTCCGGCTGTGACGAGCACGGTGCGGGCGGTGGTCGATCGGGTGCCGGTCTACCTGGTGCCGCACGATGACACCCACCTGACGGTCGGGGCCACCAGTGTCGACGTCGGCGCGGACCTCGCGCCCACCGTCCGAGCAGCGCTCGAACTACTCAGTGCCGCAACGACTCTCGTGCCCGAGCTACGCGACGCGCGCATCACCGAACACCGTGTAGGACTGCGACCGGCAAGTTCGGACAACCTCCCCGCCATCGGCATATCGCCGATGCCTGGTCTCACCCTCGCCACCGGCCACTACCGGCACGGCTTCCTGCTCGCCCCGCTGACCTCGGACGTGGTCGCCGACAGCGTCAGGGCAGCACTCACCGAAGGAGATTCATGATGGCCGACACCTTTCGCCTCAATGGCGACGCCCGACCGCTGCGACCCGACACCACGGTCAGCACGATGTTGGAGCAGGAGGGCTTCGACGGCGCATGGTTCGCGGTCGCCCTCGACGGCGCGGTGGTGCCTTCCAGCGCATGGGCCAAGACCGCGGTGCAACCCGGGGCCGAGGTCGAGATCGTCCGACCCGCTCAAGGAGGCTGAGATGGGCTGGCAAACCTGGGAACTCGCGGGTCGCAGCCTCACGAGTCGACTGCTTCTCGGGTCGGGCGGCGTATCGTCCGCAGCCGTCCTGTCCGAGTGCATCGAGCAGAGCGGCACCGGCGTGGTCACCGTGTCCATGCGTCGTGCCGGCGCTAGCGCCACCAGCGGACTACTTCCCGCCATACAAGAATCTGGAGTGGAGGTCCTGCCGAACACCGCCGGCTGCCGCACTGCCCGCGAGGCGGTGTTGACCGCGCAGCTGGCCAGGGAGGCGCTGCAGACCGACTGGGTGAAGCTCGAGGTGGTCGCCGACGACCGCACCCTGTTGCCGGACGTGCTCGAGCTCATCGATGCCGCCGAGCAACTCGTCGACGACGGGTTCCGGGTGCTTCCCTACACCACCGACGACCTCGTGGTTGCGCGCCGCTTGCAGGATCTCGGCTGTGCGGCGGTCATGCCACTGGGCTCGCCGATCGGGTCCGGGCTGGGCATCCGCAATCCGCACGCAATCGAGTTGATCTGCGACGAGATCGATGTCCCGGTCGTGCTCGACGCCGGCTTGGGCACTGCGTCGGACGCGGCGCTCGCGATGGAGCTGGGCTGCTCGGCGGTGCTCCTTGCGACCGCGGTGACTCGCGCCGAGCAACCGGCTCTCATGGCGGCCGCCATGCGGGACGCGGTGGCCGCCGGCCACGCCGCGCTGCTGGCCGGCCGGATCCCGAAAAGCACACTCGCCAGGGCATCCTCACCGACGACCGGGCTGGTCGGCACATGACGTCGGTGCCGACCCTGTTGCTCGTGACCGACCGGACGCAGACCGGCGGCCGACCGTTGGTCGATGTGCTCGCTGCCTGCGCGCACGGCGGCATCCGGCACATCCTGCTTCGTGAGCGAGACTTGCCCGAACCCGCCTACCAGGACCTGCTGGGCGCCGTGCTGGACCGGATCGGCGATCGCGCAACGGTGTTGGCTCGCTCGCCTTCGGCTGGGGTCCGCGGCTGCCATCTCAGTGCGTCGATGCCCCTGCCGGCCCCTCGGCCGGAGATCGTCGGCCGGTCCGTCCACGGTCCCGGGGAACTGCGCCGAGCAGCTGTCGAAGGGGTCGACTATGTGCTCGCCGGCCCGTACGCCGGATCGAAGTCCAAGCCGGGATACGGCCCGGCTCTCGGCCCCCGCGGCATCGAAGCACTCGTCCGGACCGGATGCGCGCCCCCGGTGGTCGCCATCGGGGGCGTGCTGCCGGCCGATGCACCGACCCTTGCGGCATCGGGCGCGCATGGCATGGCCGTAATGGGTCCACTGATGCGTGCCGCGGATCCAAGCACGCTTGCGGCTGAATACGCCTATGCGGCAACAGCTTTCGCCCAGAAACCACAGAACGAGGAGATCGCATGAGCACGTCCCAGTCCGCGCGACGCAAGGTCCACCACGAGGTCGAACCCGGCTTGCGGGTGCCGTTCACCGAGGTCACGCTCGACCCAACACCGTCGACCGGTGAGGTGAATCCGCCGTTCCGCCTCTACGACACCTCCGGCCCGGGCAGTGACCCTCGGCTGGGATTGCCCGGACTGCGCGAGCAATGGATCGCTCAACGCGGTGACACCGAAACGTATGCTGCGCGCGGCCGTTCGCTCGCCGACGACGGACGCGCGGCCCTGCGTCGCGGCGGCGCGAGTGAGGAGTGGCAAGGCGCCCTCCGCCCGCCGCGCCGTGCGATCGAGGGTGGCACCGTCACCCAACTGCACTACGCGCGCCGCGGGGAGATCACCCCGGAGATGCGGTTCGTCGCAGCCCGGGAGGGTTGCGATGTCGAACTCGTCCGCAGCGAGGTGGCCGCGGGCCGGGCGATCATCCCGGCGAACGTCAACCACCCCGAGAGCGAGCCGATGATCATCGGCCGCGCCTTCCTGGTGAAGGTGAACGCGAACATCGGCAACTCCGCGGTCACGAGCTCAATCGCCGAGGAGGTCGAAAAGCTCACGTGGGCAACGAAATGGGGCGCCGACACCGTGATGGACCTGTCCACCGGGGACGACATCCACACCACCCGCGAGTGGATCATCCGCAACTCCCCCGTGCCGATCGGGACCGTGCCGATCTACCAGGCGTTGGAGAAGGTCGACGGCCGCGCCGAGGCGTTGACCTGGGAGATCTTCCGCGACACCGTCATCGAGCAGTGCGAGCAAGGAGTGGACTACATGACGATCCACGCCGGCGTGCTGCTGCGTTACGTGCCGTTGACCGCCGAGCGGGTCACCGGCATCGTCTCCCGGGGCGGGTCGATCCTTGCCGGCTGGTGTCTCGCGGGGCACCGGGAGAACTTCCTCTACACCCATTTCGACGAACTCTGCGACATCTTCGCGCAGTATGACGTCGCCTTCAGCCTCGGCGACGGCCTGCGACCGGGATGCACCGCGGACGCCAACGACGAGGCACAGCTGAGCGAACTGCGAACCCTCGCCGAGCTCACCGAGCGCGCCTGGGCGCACGACGTGCAGGTGATGGTCGAAGGACCAGGTCACGTCCCGCTCAACCTGGTGCCGGAAAACGTTGAGTTGCAGCAGGATTGGTGCCACGGCGCACCGTTCTACACGCTCGGCCCGCTCACCACGGACATCGCACCGGGATACGACCACATCACGTCCGCGATCGGAGCGGCCACGATTGCCGCACATGGCACCGCAATGCTCTGTTACGTCACGCCGAAGGAGCATCTCGGGCTGCCCAACCGGGACGACGTGAAGACCGGCGTGATCACCTACAAGCTGTCCGCACACGCGGCCGATGTCGCCAAGGGACACCCGAGTGCCCGGGACTGGGACGACGCCCTGTCGAAGGCGCGTTTCGAATTTCGCTGGGAGGATCAGTTCAACCTCTCGCTCGACCCGGACACCGCGCGCGCGTTCCACGACGAGTCGCTGCCCGCCGAGGCGGCGAAGACCGCGCACTTCTGCTCGATGTGCGGCCCGAAGTTCTGCTCGATGCGGATCAGCCAAGACATTCGCGATCAGCACGCACGTGAGCAGGGTATGGCGCAGATGTCCCGCACCTTCGTCGAGCTCGGCTCCTCGGTCTACGTCGACCCGAGGGAGGCATCCCAGACTTAATTGACACTGACAAATACCCCCTCTATGGTTGACACCGTCAACAAACGAGAGGCTGTCGATGACCACTGCTGTCGAGCGGAACACCCCACCCCTTCGCATCGGCCGGGCGCACCCGTGGCGCATCCCGGTCCTGATAGCCGCGGTCGTCGTCGCCGGCCTCGCTGCCCGTTCGCCGATCACCGCGGTCGGACCGCTGGGCGACCGCATCGGGCAGGCCTACGGCCTGTCACCGACGGCCATCGGCGCGCTGACAACCGTCACCATGGTCGTCTTCATGGTGTGCTCGCCGTTTTCGACGACCCTCGGGCGCAAGTGGGGCATCGAGGTGGCGGTGGTCGCGGGATTCGCGACCTCCGTCATTGGCGTAGCCCTGCGCACTTTCCCCGCGGTGTGGGCGCTGTACCTCGGCACGGTGCTGCTCGCGGCCGGTCTATGCCTGCCGAATGTCTTGCTGCCCATGGTGATTCGGCGAGACTTCCCCGGGTCCATCGGCACGATGACCGCGGTCTACACCTCCATGATGACCGTCGGCGGCGCGCTCGGATCCTGGACCGCGCTGCCACTGACCCACCTTTGGGGATGGCACGTCGGCCTGGCCGGCATCGGGATCGTCGCGCTGATCGCCATGCTCGCGTGGGCTCCGTTCGAACGGGAGCACCACCAGCCGACACGCGACGACCAGCCGACCGGCCGCAGCTGGCGGAGTGCACTCGGCTGGCAGGTTTCGCTGTTCTTCGGCATGCAGTCCTTGCTCTTCTACTCGGCGGTCGCCTGGTTGGTGCCGATCTTGGTCAGCAAGGGCATGACCACGTCGTCGGCCGCTACCGTCCTCAGCGTCTTCACCCTCATCGGCCTGCTCCCAGCGATGACGGTGCCACCGCTCGCCTCCCGTGCCGCACATCAGGTGGTCGTCGCCGCGGGCATCGGTGCCGTGCAGATCGCCGGCGCCATCGGCATCGTCCTGCTGTCCGGCCCGTCACTCGTCGTCGCGGTCCTGGTCACCGGCCTTGGCCTGGGCGCCGGTATGCCGTTGGGGTTCGCCTTCTTCGGACTGCGCACCAGGGACGGGCACTCGGCCGGCGACCTCGCCGGGATGGCACAGTGCGTCGGATACGGAGTGGCGGCGCTCGGCCCGGTGATCATGGGCCTGCTGCACCAGTGGACCGGCGACTGGCGGCTCGCGCCCTGGTTCCTGGTGCTTGTCGGAGTGGGCACGCTGGGCCTGGGTATGCTCTCCGGACGTCGTCGCCTGCTCTGAGGCGGCAGCAATGGTCGACGCGAAGGAGCGCACGATCCGGATGGTGGCCATCGGTCTGCAGGGCAACGCGCGCGATGCCTGGCGCGAGTTCCTGCGCGTTTCGCGACTCATGGACGATCACCTCAGCTCGCTGTTGCACGAAGAGCCGGTCAGCACAGGTGAATTCGGCGTTTTGATCGGCCTTGCGGAGATCGACGACCGCGCCCGGATGTCAGATCTGGCGGGACACGTCCTGATGTCACCCAGCCACCTGTCGCATCGGGCCACCCGGCTGGAGCGCAAGGGGCTGTTACGACGCAGCAAGTCCGCCGACGACGGCCGCGAGACCTATGCGGAACTCACCGCGGAGGGGCGCGATCTCATCGACCGGTTGCTGCCGTCCTACTCGGCCGCGATCGAGGCGACATTCCTGACCCATCTCTCGGACCGGCAGCAGAAGGACCTGGCGACCTGGATGCGCCGGATCGAGTGATCCTCACGGCACCCGGTGGGTCCACTCCCGCGTGCCAAACTTCTCCTCGACGAGGGCGCGAGCACTGGCGAGTTCGCCTTCGGTGTATGACGACTCGGCACTCGCATAGTGCGCGAGGAACGATCTTCTGAAGCTGTCGATGATCGCGTCCCGTGCCATGCCGGTCTGCGAACGCATCGGGTCAACCCGCTTGTTGGCGCTCTTGGTGCCCTTGTCCGACATCTTCTCCCGGCCGATGCGCAGCACCTCGAGCATCTTGTCGGCGTCGATGTCGTAGGCCATCGTCACGTGGTGCAGCACGGCACCATCGGCAAACCGCTTCTGCGCGGCGCCGCCGATCTTCCCCTTGTCCGACGCGATGTCGTTCAACGGCACGTAATGGGCATTGATCCCCACCTCGGCAAGAGCCGTCATGACCCACTCGTCAAGAAAAGCGTAGGACCGCTCGAAGCTCAGCCCCTCGACCATCGAGGACGGCACCACGAGCGAGTAGGTGATCGTGTTGCCCGGCTCCATGAACATCGCGCCGCCGCCAGAAATCCTTCGCACCACGTCGATTCCGTACTTCGCGGCGCCATCGGCGTCGATCTCGTTGCGATAGCTCTGGAACGACCCGATGACCACAAGCGGTGCGTCCCAGTCCCAGAAGCGAAGAGTCGGTCGCCTCGTGCCGGCGGCGACCTCATGGGCGATGACCTCGTCGAGGGCGACGTGCTCCACCGGCGGCAGAACTGTCGCCGGTATGACGTCGAAGACATGGTCGGACCAGCCGGTCGCCTTGCCGAGCGCCCGCCGCACCGCGACGCCGACCGCATCGGCGTTGAAGCCGATGAGCTGCACTCCGGGGTCAAGCGCCCCGGTAATGGCGGCAGACAGCTGATCGACCGAGGCATCAGCCGGCATGCCGGTCAACGCGGCATCGATGTCCTCCAGCGCATCGTCCGGCTCGAGGAAGAAGTCACCGGACACCGAAACCCTTGCCAATCGGCGCGATTCGACTTCCACGTCGACCGCGACCAACTTGCCCCCGGGCACCTTGTACTCACCACGCATGCCTACTCCTACTCGGTCCCGACGCGGGAGTCATACGCCTCGCGGGCATCGTTGATCTGATCCATGTGTGTCTCCGCCCAGTCCTTGATGCCCTCCACGACGGTGTGCAGGGACTCCCCCAAGGGTGTCATCGAGTAGGTCACCGTCACGGGCACGGTCGGGGTCACCTCGCGCGACAGCAGCCCGTCCCGCTCGAGCCCACGCAGCGTCTGGGTGAGCATCTTTTGGCTGACGCCGGCCACGGCGCGGGTGATTTCGCCATAGCGCATCGGGCGCTCGGCTACCGCACAGAGCACGAGCGTGACCCACTTGTCGCTGAGCCTCGCCAGCACCTGTCGGCTGGGACAGACTTGCAGGAACGCGTTGTACTCCGTCTTCGCCTGGGCTCGTCGTCGTGCTGCGGTCGCAGTCGCCACGGTCACTCCACCTTCTGCCTCATCCAAGGTGCGGTACGCACTTCTGGGTACCTACTTCCCGATAGAGAGTACCTCGGTCAGGCTACTGCCGACACATCGACCTCTCCCCCGAAGGAGCAACAGGATGAAGGCAGTTCGGTTCAACGAGTATGGCGACAGCTCCGTGCTCGAGATCGTCGACGTGGAGCGCCCCGCCCTCGGCGACCACGATGTCGCCGTCGCAGTCCGCGCCGCGGGCATCAACCCGGGTGAGGCCAAGATCCGCAGTGGCGCACTGCACGACCAGTTTCCGGCGACGTTCCCATCCGGTGAGGGCAGCGATCTGGCCGGCGTGGTCCTGGAGGTCGGCGCGGCGGTCACCGAGTGGAACGCCGGTGACGAGGTGTTCGGCTGGACCGACGCGCGAGCCAGCCACGCCGAGGAGGTCGTGGTGCCCGCCGGCCAACTGGTGCGCAAACCACCGGCGCTTTCCTGGGAGGTGGCCGGGTCGCTGTTCGTGGCCGGGTCGACGGCGTGGGCGGCGAGCCACGCGATCGATCCGCAGCCCGGGGAGACGGTGCTGGTCAGCGCCGCAGCCGGAGGCGTCGGGACGCTCACCGTCCAACTGCTCGCCACGACGAAGGTGCACGTGCTGGCCGTCGCGTCGGACCGGCACCGCGACTGGCTCGCCCGACATGGCGTCGAGCAGATCGCGTACGGACCGGACCTGGCGCAGCGGGTGCGCCGTGCCGCACCGAACGGCGTGGACGCGGTGATCGATCTCCACGGTCCCGAATACGTCCGGCTGGCAGTTGATCTCGGCGTCAGCCCACACCGGGTCAACAGTGTGATCGCCTTCGCCGAGGCCGCACGCATCGGCGCGAAGACCGAAGGCAATGCCGAAGGCGCGTCCACCGAGGTGCTGCGAGAGCTCGCCGGCCGCATCGTCGACGGACGACTCGAGGCGCCGATATCCGGCCGTTACCCGCTTGACCAAGTGCGTGCGGCATACGACGAACTGGAGAAAGGCCACACGTTCGGCAAGCTTGTGCTGCTGCCGTAAACGTCAGGCGGCGCCGAGCTCGGCAGCCACCCGGTCGCGCGTGCGCAGAGCGGGAGCGCTGGTGACCGCGAAGGCAATTGCCACCAGCGCAACCCCGCACGCCACGACCACCACCCAGGCACCGTGCGACGCCTCGGCGAGACCGGAGGCGAGGTCGCCCTGCAGGCTGCCCAACGCTATCGCCGGGAGTACGGCAACCCCGAGCGAGGTGCCGACCTGACGGCTGGTCGAGGCGATGCCGGCGGCGACACCGGCCTGAGACCTGGGCATGCCCGAGACCGCGGCGTTGGTGATCGGCGCGTTGATGAAGCCGATGCCGATGCCGAACAGCACGTAGGCAACCCCGAGAAACCACAGCGAGGTGCCGTCGTTGGTCCGGAGCAGGAGCAACCCACTCGCGCCGACCCCGGCACCGGCCAGCGCCATCGGCACCCTCGGACCGCGAGAGCCGACGAGCTGACCCGACACCGGCGAAAAGATCGCCATCGCAACCGCCATCGGCAGTGTCATCAGACCGGCCTGCAGCGGCGACATGCCCCGAACATCCTGCAAATAGAGGGTGTTCAAGAAGAGGAAGCCCGCGAACGCGCACATCCCGATCACCGCGCTGAGCACCGCACCGCTGAAGGGCACGCTCCGGAAGAACCGCGGGTCGAGCAGCGGCTCCTTGCGTCGCATTTCGTATGACGCAAGCACGGCTCCGGCGACGGACGCGACCGCGAAGCAGCCCAGCACCGTCACCGACGTCCACCCCAGCGCCCGGCCCTCGATGATCGCGTAGGTCACGGTCGCGAGGGCCACGATCACCAGCAGCTGCCCCACCGGGTCGAGTCGACGCACCCGATCGGCCCGCGACTCCGGCACGAAGAGCGTCGTCAGCGCGATCGCGGCGACCACCACCGGCAGGTTGAGCCAGAAGATCGCCCGCCACCCGACCGCGTCGACGAGTGCACCGCCGATGACCGGACCGAGCGCCATACTGAGGCCGACGACACCACCCCACATGCCGATGGCCTGTGCACGCTCCCGCGGGTCACGAAAAGTGTTGGTAATGATCGACATTGCCACCGGGTTGAGCATCGACCCGCCGACTGCCTGCAGCATGCGGGACCCGATCAGCACAGCCGGGTCCTGAGCCAGTGAACACAGCAACGAACCGACGCCGAAGATCAGCAGACCGACCTGGAACACCTTCCGCCGTCCGAGCCGGTCCGCGGTGGACCCCGAGAGCATCAGCAGACTGGCGAGCACCAGGGTGTAGGCGTCGATAACCCACTGCAGCTGACTGGAGGTCGCGCCGAGGTCACGCCCGATCGACGGCAGCGCGAGATTCACCGCCGTCGTGTCGACGCCGACGATGAAGAGGCTGAGACAGCAGATTGCCAGGATGCCGAGGCGACGGCGCCGGGTGAGCCCCTCGCCCGCAGAGGGGGCGCTCACTGATCGACCGCCGCGCGCATCTTGTCGATCATCCGAGCCAGCTCGCGTCGCTCCGCGGCGGACAGCGCCGCGATCGGTGCCGGCACCACCCCGGGGAGGTCACGCAACCGTTCCAACAGCGCGCGGCCGGCATCGGTGATGTGCACCAGGCGGACCCGGCCGTCGGTTTCGCTCGCCGCACGTTCGGCGTAACCACGCTCGACCAGGTCACCGACGATCACCGAGACCGCCGGCGCGTCGACATGCATCATCTGCGCCAGTTCGCGCTGGGTGCGCGAGTGGTCCTCGATCCGCCGCAGCAGCCGGAAACGGCTCCACGGCATACCCATCTCGTCCTGCAACAGCGCCTGCGCGAGATTCTTGTGGTCCATCACGAGCGCCATCAACCCGAGCCAGACGGCAACCGGCGCGCTTTTAGTTGTACGCATACAATCATTGTACGCATACAACTAAAATGGGTATGACGGGGCTACCTCCGGTCGCCGGTTTCGGCGTCGAAGACGTGCAACTCCCCCGCCACCGGCGTGATGCGGATCAGGTCACCGGTGTCCGGTCGCTGACTCTTCGCCAGCCGCACGGTGATCCGCGGGCCGTCCGGATCACCGTCGTGACGCCCGTAGACGAACACCTCCGCACCGAGTGACTCCACCAGCTCCACCCGCAGCGGTATGCCGTCCTTGTCCAGCTCCGAGCCGATCGTCCACGACTCCGGCCGGATGCCCAGTGTCACCCGGTCGGCGTCACCGACGAGGTCGCGCTCCACCGGCACGCTCGTGCCGAGCAACTCGGCCCTGCCGTCGCGCACCGTGGCGTCGAGCAGGTTGATCGCCGGCGACCCGATGAAGCCGGCCACGAAGGTGTTCACCGGCCGGTCGTAGAGCGCCTCCGGGGTGTCCACCTGTTGCAGGACGCCCTCCTTGAGGACGGCAACCCGGTGACCCATCGTCATCGCTTCGACCTGGTCGTGTGTGACGTAAACGGTTGTGACACCCAATCGCCTTTGCAGTGCTGCGATCTGGGCGCGAGTCGAGACCCGTAGTTTGGCGTCGAGATTGGACAACGGCTCGTCCATGCAGAACACCTTGGGGTTGCGCACGATGGCGCGCCCCATGGCGACCCGCTGCCGCTGACCGCCGGACAACTGGCCCGGCTTGCGCCCGAGCAGCGGCTCCAGCTCCAGGATCTTCGCCGCCTCGAGCACCCGCTCGTGCGCCTCCGCCTTGCTCACTCCGGCGTTGCGCAGGGCGAACGCCATGTTCTCCTCGGCGGTCATGTTGGGGTAGAGCGCGTAGCTCTGGAAGACCATCGCCACATCCCGGTCCCGCGGCCGGACGCCCTTCTGATCATGTCCGTCGATCAGCACGCGGCCGCCATCGACCGGCTCCAGGCCGGCGAGCATCCGCAGCGTCGTGGACTTGCCGCAACCGGACGGCCCCACCAGCACCAGGAATTCGCCGTCCTCGATGTCCAGCGTGACACCCGCCACCGAGGGACGGCTGTTCCCCTTGTGCACCCGGGTCGCCCCGTCGAAATAGACCGATGCCATTGCTACCTCTAGGACTTCAGCTTCGGCTTCACCTGGCTGTTGTATGCCGCGGTGATCGTGCCGCCGAGGTCGCTGAAGGTCGACTTGACGTCCGAACCCGCGACGATCTTGTCCAGCGCCTGACCGATGTCGGCACCACCTCCCGGGACGAACACCCGGGCGTAATCCTGCGGACGGGTCTTCGGCAGCTGGTCGACGGCGACCTTGAAGTTCGGGTTCTGCTTCAGGTAGGCGGCCTCCGAAGGCTCCTGCAGCGCGGACTTGCGCACCGGCATGTAGCCGGTTGCCTGAGTGAAGGTCGCGGTGTTCTTGGCGTTGGTCAGGAACTCCACGAATTTCGCCGCGTTCTTCTGGCGCTCGGCAGAGATGCCCGAGGGGATGGCGACACCGGCGCCACCGGTCGGGCAGCACTTGACCCCGTTGGGCGCAGGCACGAAGCCGACACCGAGGTCGAACTTCACATCCTTGAATCCGCCCAGGTTGCCGGTGGATTCGAGCAGCACCGCGCCGAGTCCGGCGCTGAAGTCGCTGGCCGAGTCGGCCGAGGTCTTGACGTACTTCTTCTTCGCCCAGTCCTGCAGCACCTGACCGGCCTTGAGCGTGCCGGCATCGGTGAAGGTCGGGGTCCACTCCTTGGAGTAGCCCCCGCCATACGACCAGGCGATCGCCTGGAAGGTCCAGTCCAGGTAGTTCGCGCCGTCGTCCAGGATCAGCGCACTCTTGCCGCCACCGATCGCGCTCTGCAGCTTGGGCGCCCACTGGGTGAACTCGTCCCAGGACTCCGGCGAACGGTCGGGCAGGCCGGCCTTCTTGAAGACGTCCTTGTTGTAGTAGAAGACGACCGTCGAACGGGCGTAGGGAATCGCGTAGTGCTTGTTCTCGTAGAGGTAGTCGGCGTACAGCCCGTCCACGTAGTCGCTCGTCGACAAGCCGTTTTGCTCGAAAAGCGCTCCGACGTCGGCAAATCGGTTGTTCAGCGCGAAGTTGAACCAGGTGACGTCCGAGGCGACCACGACGTCCGGCAGGCTGCCGCCGGCCAGTGCCGCGTTGAACTTCTGCGCGACCTCCTCGTAGTCCTTGCCCGCGTCGGTGAGCTTCACCTTCAGACCGGGGTTGGCCTTTTCGAAGTCGGCGATGATCTTCTGCTCGGCCTCTTTGGACTTACCCGGGTGGTTGCTCCAGAAGTCGATCGTGTTGGACGAGCCACCGGCCTTGGCACTGCCGGAGCTGCCACCCTCGGATCCGGTGCCGGCGCAGGCGGCCAGACCGGTCGCAAGGGCCGCACCACCGGCAACTCCCAGGAAGCCGCGGCGAGTGAGGTCGGACATTCGAGTTCTCCTTAGAATTACCGGTTTTCAGCCCTTCACCGCACCGGCGGTGAGGCCCTTGATCATGTGTCGTTGCAAGGCGAGGAAGACAATCAGCACCGGCAGCATCGCCAGCACGGTCGCCGCCATCACTGGTCCCCAGTTGGTGATGCCGTCGTTGTTCTGCAGCTGGGTCAGGCCGATCGGCAAGGTGCCGACCCGGCTGTCGTCGGACATGAGGAACGGCCAGAGGTATTCGTTCCACTCGTTGACGACGGTGATGATCGAGAAGGCGATCAGCGTCGGCCACGACATCGGCAGCACGACGCGCCAGAGCAGCTTGAGCGGTCCGGCGCCGTCCAACCGGGCGGCCTCGATGATCTCGCCAGGGACCGAGAGGAATTGGTTGCGCATCAGGAAGGTGCCGAAGGCCACGCCGGCGAGCGGGATGATGATGCCCTGATAGGTGTTGCGCCAGCCGAGCTGGCTGACCAGCGCATAGTTGGAGATCACGGTGATCTGGTTGGGCACCATCAGCGCCGCGATCACCACGAGGAAGACCAGGTTGCGACCGGGAAAACGCAACAGCGACAACGCGTATGCCGAAATCACCCCGAGCACGATCTTGGCGATCGACAGCAGCACCGTGATGATCACCGAGTTGCGGAAGAAGGCCCAGAAGTCGATCTCGGTGGTGGCCGACTTGTAGCCCTCGGTCGTCGGGTTCGCCGGCCACCACTGCGCCGGCTGGGTGTAGATGTCCGGCTTCTCCTTGAACGAGGTGACCACGATCCAGAAGAGCGGCAGGGCCACCAGCAGGAAGATCGCGACCATGCCGGCATATCCGGCGATCTTCATGCCGACTCCGCCGAAGCTCGCGGCCTCGGCCTGATGCGCTCCGGCCGGCTTCTCATTCGGGTCGAACCCGGTTATGGCGTTATCAGTCACGGCGCATCCCCCGATCCATCACTCGCACCTGGACGACCGTGATCACCAGCAGGATCAGGAACATGATCGTGGCGATCGTCGCGCCATACCCGGCCCGGCTATTGACGAACGTCTCCCGATAGACCTGGTAGACCAGGGTCGTCGTGCCGTAGCCCTGCGGGCCACCGCGAGTCATCACGTTGATGATGTCGAAGACCTGGACGGAGTTGAGCAGGACGGTGATCGACAGGAAGAACGTCGTCGGGCGTAGTTGCGGCAGAAGGACTTTGGTGAACCGGCGCCAGGCGGAGGCGCCGTCGATCTCGGCCGCCTCGTCGAGGTCGGCACGCCGTCCCTGCAGGGCCGCGAGGTAGATCACGAACGTGTAGCCGAGGTTCTTCCAGATGTAGGTCGCGGTCACCATGAACAGCGCCCACCCGGGCCGCTGATAGAAGTCCGGCACGGTGATGCCGACCCGGTCGAACAGGTCGCGGATCATCCCGAAGTTGGGGTCGAACACGAACTGGAAGGCGATGCCGACGGCGGCTCCGGAGATGACGAACGGCGCGAAGATCGCCGAGCGCACCAGGTTTCGTCCGCGCAGCTGCTGGTCGAGCAGGATCGCCAGCGCGAGGCCGAGCGCCATCGAAATGCCCACCGTCGCGACGGTGAAAATGAGGGTGTTCTTCAGCACCTCGTGCGCGTTCGGGTCGTGCCACCAGGTCTTGTAGTTGTCGAACCCGATGTAGTGCGCGACCGGCGCCGAGATGTTCCAGTCGGTGAACGACAACCGGATGTTGTCGGCCAACGGCCGGTAGGTGAAGATCACCAGCAGAGCGAGGTTGGGCAGCAGCAAGAGCGCCGCCAGCAGCCACTCGCCGTACGGCCTACCGCTGCGCTTTGGCGGTGCGCCGACCGGCTCCGGAGGGCCGGACCGCGGTGCCACTGACGAGGATTGCGGCGTCGCGGTCACGAGGGGAAAGTTTCACGGTCGCGGGTGGGCACCCGCTGAACGATAGTGGTCCGCCAGCTGACGTGGGGTTAACTTCCGGATGCTTCCCCTGCTTTGGCCACGAGTTCGGCGTTGTATGGCGCAAGCCGCTCACGCCATACGGCATCCACCTGAGCGAGCAACTGCTCACGAGTGCCGTTGTTGTCCAGCACCACGTCGGCCACCGCGCGGCGCTGCTCGTCGGTCGCCTGCGCGGCGATGCGAGCACGCGCATCCTCAACAGCCATGCCGCGATCGCGCACCAGCCGATCGAGCCGCACCTGCTCGGACGCATCGACGATCAGCACCAGGTCGTAGTTGGCGGCGAGGCCGGTCTCGACCAGCAGCGGCATGTCGTGCACGACGATCGCCTCACGGGGTGCCGCCGCGCGGGCCTGCGCGGTGAGCTCGGCGATCCGCGGGTGGGTGATCCGCTCCAGGTCACGACGAGCCTCGGGGTCGGCGAAGACGATCGCACCCAGAGCGGGTCGGTCGAGCGTCCCGTCCGCCTGCAGCACTTCATCGCCGAATCGCTTTGCGATCTGGGCGAGTCCGGGCGCGCCGGGCTCCACCACCTCGCGCGCGAGCCGGTCGGCGTCAATGACAACCGCGCCGAGCTCGGTCAGTCTGGACGACACGGTCGATTTGCCGGAGCCGATGCCGCCGGTGAGTCCCACGAAGAGCACGCCGGTGACTCTAGTCGGCAACCCCGGCGAGATCCTGCAGGTGTGCCGCCAATGCGGCCCGGATCTGCCGCGGTCGCAACCGAGGCTCGAACGTGCCGTGCAACGCCAGCCCGTCGGTGAGCGCGTGCAGCCGGGTCGTCTCGGTCGCCACGTCCAGGTCGACGCCGTAGACCTGCTGCACCATCAGCACGCACGACTCCATCAGTCCCCGCAGCCGGGTGTGCACGTCCCGCCATACGGCACCGAGACGCTCGTCGGTGCGGGCGGCCATCGTCAATGCCAGCCATACCTCCGACTCCGCGCGACGGGCCGGGTCCAGCGGCAGCACGGTCTGCAGCAGCCGCTCCAGGCCGAGCAGGTCCGTGGCCTCCGCGCCGAGCCGTTGCACGCGCTCGGCGACTCGATCGGCGAGCGTCTGCATCGCGAAGGCGACCAGCGCGTCCTGACTGTCGAAGTAATGCCGCACCGCACCTACCGAGCGGCCGGTCTCGGCGGCGACGGTGCGCACCGAGAGCGCGCCATAGCCGTCGCGACGGATCACCCGCCACACCGCGTCGGCGACCTCGGCACGGCGCTCCTCGTGATCCACGACTTTCGGCATGAGACTTTTTTTATCACACACGTGCTACTTTAGGGATATAGCACATCCGTATTGCCAACGAAGGGAACGTGCCGATGCTGATCGGGGTCATCATCGCGTGCGAGATCGGGTTCTGGGTCTTCCTGCTCGCCGGTCTCAGCGCCCGCTACCTGTTGCGCCGCAAGCGGTTGTCCGGCGTGCTGCTCGCCCTCGCGCCGACCGTTGATCTGGTGCTGCTCGTCGCGACCGTGCTCGACCTGCGGGGTGGCGGCGTCGCGAGCACGCCGCACGCGTTGGCGGCGGTCTACCTCGGGGTCTCCGTCGGCTTCGGTCACCGGATGCTGCGCTGGGCCGACGAGCGGTTCGCCCACCGGTTTGCCGGCGGCCCACCGCCGACGCCCAAGCCCAAGTACGGCGCAGCCCACGCCGCCGCCGAACGCTCCGCGTGGTTCGCGCACCTGCGCGCCTGGGCCGTCGGCTGCGGCCTGCTCGGCCTGGCGATCGTGGCGATCGGCGACGCGAGTCGCACCGAGGTGCTGCTCAACACCGCCCGGCTGTGGACGCTCGTGCTCGTGATCGACGGCATCATCTCGTGGAGCTACACCGTCCGGCCGAAGGCGGCTCCGCGCGGGACGTGACGCGCGCACAACCCGCAACCGTTTCGACTTCTGCACGCCGCCGCGCATCTCGTAAGCGGAAGTGCGGCTGACGTCACGGTCGCTTACGAGACCACCGAGCGCGGGCCCGGGCCCGGCCCCGCGCCTCGTGGCCCCGCCGCGCCCCGCGCCTCCCGACCCCCAGCAGCAACGCGAAAGCCCCTGGAAGCCGATGGCTTCCAGGGGCTTTCGCGTCAAACTGTCCCGATCAGGCGCCGGTCAGCTTCTCACGCAGCGCGGCAAGCGCCTCGTCCGAAGCCAGCGTGCCCTCGGCCGGAGCCTGCGGGGCCGGCGACGACGAGCTGCTGCTGGAGCTGCCCGAGCCGGAGTCGCTGCTCTCCGAGGAGTAGGACGTCGCACCGGACGCTGCGTTGGCCACGGCCTCGGCGTCGTCCTTGCGGGCCTGCTCGATCTGCGCCTGGTGCGCCTCGTAGCGGGCGTGCGCGTCGGCGTACTGCTTCTCCCACTTCTCGCGCTGCGCCTCGAAGCCCTCGAGCCACTCGCCCGACTCCGGGTCGAAGCCCTCGGGGTACTTGTAGTTGCCCTGCTCGTCGTACTCCGCGGCCATGCCGTAGAGGGTCGGGTCGAACTCGACCTGACCGGCGGCGGCGTCGTTGGCCTGCTTGAGGCTCAGCGAGATGCGACGACGCTCGAGGTCGATGTCGATGACCTTGACGAAGATCTCCTGGCCCACCTGCACGACCTGCTCCGGCAGCTCCACGTGGCGCTCGGCCAGCTCGGAGATGTGGACCAGACCCTCGATGCCGTCCTCGACGCGGACAAACGCACCGAACGGCACCAGCTTGGTGACCTTGCCCGGCACGACCTGGCCGATGGCGTGGGTGCGGGCGAAGTGCTGCCACGGGTCTTCCTGGGTCGCCTTCAGCGACAGCGAGACACGCTCGCGGTCCATGTCGACGTCCAGCACCTCGACGGTGACCTCGTCGCCGACCTCGACAACCTCGCTCGGGTGGTCGATGTGCTTCCAGGACAGCTCCGAGACGTGCACCAGACCGTCGACGCCACCAAGGTCGACGAACGCACCGAAGTTGACGATGCTGCTGACGACACCGGTGCGGACCTGGCCCTTCTGCAGCTCCTTGAGGAAGGTCGTGCGGACCTCGCTCTGGGTCTGCTCCAGCCAGGCGCGGCGCGAGAGCACCACGTTGTTGCGGTTCTTGTCCAGCTCGATGATCTTGGCCTCGATCTCCTTGCCGACGTACGGCTGGAGGTCACGAACCCGGCGCATCTCGACCAGCGACGCGGGCAGGAAGCCGCGCAGGCCGATGTCGAGGATGAGGCCACCCTTGACGACCTCGATGACGGTGCCGGTGACGACGCCGTCGTCTTCCTTGATCTGCTCGATGGTGCCCCAGGCGCGCTCGTACTGCGCGCGCTTCTTGGACAGGATCAGCCGGCCTTCCTTGTCCTCCTTCTGGAGAACCAGGGCCTCGACGTCGTCGCCGACGGCGACGACCTCATTGGGGTCGACGTCGTGCTTGATGGACAGCTCACGCGAGGGGATGACGCCCTCGGTCTTGTAGCCGATGTCGAGCAGGACCTCGTCCCGGTCGACCTTGACGATGACACCCTCGACGATGTCTCCGTCATTGAAGTGCTTGATCGTCGCGTCGATGGCGGCGAGCAGCTCCTCCTCCGACCCGATGTCGTTGACAGCGATCGGCGAGGTGGTGGTGGCAGTCATGTAGTAGGAAACCTTAGGTGGGCTAGTTGGAATGGACAGTTGGTCAGGCAAAATGCGCACAAGCGTGCGCTGCTCTACCCTACCGACCCGTCCACAGCCCGGTCAAAGTCAGGCCGATCAGGAGGTATGACGCACGCATGGACAGCTTCGGGGTCGGTCGCCGCGGCGCCGGACGGGACGAGACCCGGTCGGCCAACCGCAGCTGGTGGGACGACGAGGCCGTCCCCTACTACGCCGAACACGGCGAGTTCCTCGGTGATTCCGACCTGGTGTGGGGACCGGAGGGACTGACCGAGGCGCAGCTTCGCCTGCTCGAGCCGCTCGCCGGCCGCGACGTGCTGGAGATCGGCGGCGGCGCCGCGCAGGGCGGCCGGTACGCACAGGGGCAGGGTGCCCGCGTGGTGGCGACCGATCTGTCCGCCGGGATGCTGCGGCAGGCCGCCGCCATCGACCGGGGCGCCCGCCGTCCGCTGCCGCTGGCCCAGTGCGACGCCATGGCACTGCCCTTCGCGGACGCGTCCTTCGACCTGGTCTTCACCGCATACGGCGCGATCCCGTTCGTCGCCGACAGCGCGGCCGTGATGGCGCAGGCCGCGCGGGTGCTGCGCCCGGGTGGGCGGCTCGTCTTCTCCACCACCCACCCGATCCGATGGGCCTTCCCGGACGTCCCGGGACCGGCCGGGCTGGTCGCCGACCGCTCCTACTTCGACCGCACGCCGTACGTCGAGCAGGACGACACCGGCCGTGCCACCTATGTCGAGCACCACCGCACGCTCGGCGACCGGGTGCGCGAGATCGCCGACGCCGGGCTGCTGTTGGTCGACCTGGTCGAGCCGGAATGGCCCGAGGCCAACACCGCCGAGTGGGGCGGCTGGTCACCCACCCGTGGCCGGATCATTCCCGGCACCGCGATCTTCGTCGCGGTCAAACCGCTCAGCGCTCGTGACGGGTGAGGATCTCGGTGGTCGCTTCGGGCGAGAGCACCGGCTCCGCGACACCGTGCGCACGGAACCAGTCGATCGTGCGCTGCAGGCCATCCTCGATGTCGACCTCCGGCTCCCAGCCGAGCAGCTCCCGGGCCAGGGTGGTGTCGGGGCGCCGCACCGTCGGGTCGTCGACCGGGCGCTCGATGTGGGTGACCGGCGACCCCGAATCGGCAAGCTTCACAATCCATCCCGCGAGATCGATCATCGCGATCTCGTGCGGGTTGCCGATGTTGACCGGGCCCGGATGGTCGGTCGCCGCCATCGCGAGGATGCCGGCGACCAGGTCGTCGACGTAGCAGATCGAGCGGGTCTGCAAGCCGTCGCCGGCGACGGTCACCGGCTCACCGGCCAGCGCCTGCCGCACGAAATTGGGAATGGCGCGACCGTCGTTGGGTCGCATCCGCGGCCCGAACGTGTTGAAGATCCGCACGATGCCGGTGTCGACGCCGCGGCTGCCGCGGTAGGCCAGGGTCAGCGCCTCGGCGTACCGCTTGGCCTCGTCGTACACCCCGCGCGGGCCGACCGGGTTGACGTGCCCCCAGTAGTCCTCGCGCTGCGGATGCACCTGCGGGTCCCCGTAGACCTCGGACGTCGAGGCGAGCACGAAGCGGGCACCCTTCTCCCGGGCGAGCTCCAGCGCATGTCCGGTGCCCACCGAACCCACCTGCAGGGTCTCGATCGGCATCCGAAGGTAGTCCACCGGCGACGCCGGGCTGGCGAAGTGCAGCACCAGGTCGACCGGACCGTCGATGCGCAGACCAGCGGTCAGGTCCTGCTCCAGCAGGGTGAAGCGACCGGAGTCGTGCAACTGCGCGACGTTCGCCGGGTTGCCGGTGCAGAAGTTGTCGACCGCGACGACCTCATCGCCCCGGGCGACGAGGGTCTGCGACAGGTGCGAGCCGAGGAAGCCCGCACCGCCGGTCACCACGACCCGCATGCGCGCCTAACCGTCGTCGCGGGCGGCGCGACGCGACGACCGGAGGCCGGTGTCCCCGCCCTGTGTCTCGTCGGGGTCGTAGGCGACGGTGTCGTCATACTCACCGTCGTCGTACTCCCCGGCGTAGTCGTCGTCGGCACCGTGCCGGCCCTGCGCCCGGTTGCGTCCGACCAGGGCTGCCAGAATCACGCCGCCGATCAGCAGCAGGATGCCCAGGATGCCGAGGATCCACGGCGCCAGCTTCAGCGCCTTGAGCTGCATCGCCTTGGTTTTGTAGTCGTCGACGTTCTTCTGCACGGTGGCGTCGTCGAAGATCGAATTGGTGGTCAGCACCTGCACCGACTTGTTGGACTTCGGATCGGTCAGCCACTGCTTCTGCGCCTCACCGACCTTGATGAAGGCGCCGGTCTGCGGCTCCACCCAGATGGTCCGGTCCACCGCGTAGGTCCAGTCGGCGTTCACCCCGGGGCTGTCCTGCGCCCCGCCGAACAGGAAGCCCGGAGCTTCCTTCTTCGGCGTGGAGACCAGGGTCTGCCGCGGCACCGAGCCCTCGAACCGGTAGACGGTCAGGCCCTTGATCTTGTCCGTGCCGGCGTACTTCATGTCCATCGGCTTCTGGATCGACGCGTCCCAGTAGGGGTAGGTCGAGTTCTTGTCCACGCTGAACGGGAACTTGACCGTGTATCCCTCGTGGTTGACCGGCTTGCCGTTCTGCGAGTCGTTGCAGCAGTTGAGTGTCTTGGCGGTGTGCCGGTCGACCGCGAAGTGCTCGGTGACCGCCTGCTGCGGAGTCTTGGTCTGCGGGATCGTGGAGAACTGGTTCTTGTTGAAGATGACCGCGTTCTTCCCGTAATCCTCGCTGGCCTTCTTGTCGACCACGGCGGTGATCTGCGTGGTCAGCGTGGTGCGCTGGAACTTCAGCGTGCCGGCGTCGAAAAGATAGGCGTTCTTGTCGACCGCAACCTGGCCGGTGTTCTGATCCATCGGGATCACGGCGAGCTTGTCGTAGGCGTAGAACTTCAGCAGTAACGCCATGGTCAGGAAGAACGCACCGAACCCGATGACTATCGCGGACTTCCGCACTGTGCCGAACCCTCCGGAGTGTGAACTGGAACTTACCGGACAGTAGCAGGAACCGTGCGACTTGTGTCACACCGAAGCATGCGTGCCGGAAACCAGTTCGGTCACGACCTCCAGCACCGACCGCTCCCGCCCCACCCGGTATGACGGCACGCCCGCCGCCGCCGCGGCCTGCAGATCGCTGGGCTGGTCCCCCACCAGCACGCAACGCGCCGGGTCCGCCCACCCGGCCCGGTCCAGCGCGCGCAGCAGCAGGCCGGGCCGCGGCTTGCGGCAGTCGCAACTGTCCGCCTGGTGCGGGCAGACCTGGATCGCATCCAGGTGCGCACCGGCGGCAGCCAGTTCCTCGACCAGCCGGCGGTGGACGGCGAGCAACTGCTCCCGTGACAGCTCCCCCGTCGCCATACCGCGCTGGTTGGTGACCAGCACGACGACGCACCCCGCCTCGTTGCAGCGCCGCACCGCGCCGGCCGCGCCCGGCAGCAGCACCAGCTCGGCCGGGTCGGCGATGTAGCCGGGCCGGTGCACGTTGAGCGTGCCGTCGCGGTCCAGGAAGACGATGTCGAAGGGTGCGCCGGCGGCCGGCCGCTCGATGGGCGTCGCCGCCTCGCCGAGCAGTTCGGCGTCGGTCATGCGTCCCGGCATACGACGTCCACGGCCTCGCACCAGGTGTGGGTCCACAGCATGTGCACCTCCTGAATGCGGGGTGTGTCGTCGCTCGGGACGACCAGCACATGGTCGGCGGCGCCTTCCAGGTCGGTCCCGCGGGCACCGGTGAGCGCGATCGTGCGCAGTCCGGTGTCGCGGGCGACCTGGAGCGCGCGCAGGATGTTCGGGCTGCGGCCGCTGGTGCTCATCGCGAGCAGCACGTCGCCGGGCCGGCCGAGCGCCGACACCCCACGGGCGAACGTCTCCTCGTAGCCGTAGTCGTTGCCGACCGCGGTGATCGAGCTGAGCGACTCGGCGAGGTTGACCGCGGGCAGGGGCGCCCGGTCGTGGATGCACTTGCCGATGAACTCGGCGGCGACGTGGCTGGCGATCGCGGCGCTGCCGCCGTTGCCGGCGACCAGCAGCGTGTGCCCCTCGACGAGCGAGTCCAGCAGTGCGGTGCCGGCCGCGTCGACCCGCGCGACGAGCCGGTCGTCGGTCAGCTCCTCGACCAGCTTCGCCCAGGAGGCCAGTCCCTGCTGATGCTGTATGGCGATCGCCGGCCCCCGCCGCTCCGGGCCGACGTCGTGCAGCGCGTGTCCGGTCGGCATCAGTGCTGTCCTCTCCAGGTGGTCACTCCGTGCTGGCTGAAGGTGATCTCCGACAGCGTCAGCCCGAGACGCAGCAACTCCTGTGCCACCAGATGCCGGCGCTCGAACTCGCAGACGAAGATCAGGTGGCCGCCGCCGCCCGCGCCAGTGACCTTGCCCCCGAGTGCGCCGGCATCGAGCGCGGTGGTGACTGCCTCGTCGATCAGCGGGGTGCTGATCCGGTCGGACATCTTGCGTTTCTGCGCCCACGCCTCGCCGAGCAGCTGGCCGAACCGGTCGACCTCGCCGCGCACGAGCGCGACCTTCATCCGCTCGGCGAGCACCTTCTGTGCGCGCAGCCCCTCAAGTGCGTCGCTGTTGCCGCCCTCGTAGCGGCTGCGCTGGTCTTCGATGATGTGGTCGCTGACCCTGGTGTTGCCGGTGAACGCCAGCAGCATGTTGTGCTCGAGCTCGTGGACGGTGTCGTCGCGCACCCGCAGCGGGTTGACGATGACCTCGTCGGGTTTGAACTCGATGTAGTTGAAGCCGCCGAAGGCCGCGGCGTACTGGTCCTGCGAGCCGCCGGGGATGCCGAGGTCCTCCCGCTCCAGCCGGTAGGCGAGCTCGGCGACGTCATACGGGGTGAGGTCGAGTCCGCAGTGCTGGGCGACCAGCCCGATCACCGACACCATCACCGCACTGGACGAGCCGAGGCCGGAGCCGGGCGGTGCCTGGGTGTGCAGGAACAGGTCGAACCCGCCGGAGGGTCGTGCGCCGTCGATGCCGCGAATCCGGTCGATCGCCGCCTTGGGTAGGTCGAGCTTGCCGTTGAACTCGACCGGCTCGTCGACGCCGAAACCGATCGAGACGCCGTAATCCAGCGACTGCACGGTGATCACGCCGTCGGCGCGGGGGCGCAGCGTGCTGAACGCGAAGCTGGAGATGGTCGCGGACAGCACCGCACCGCCCTCGCGTTGCGGGAACGGCGTGACGTCGGTGCCGCCGCCGGCGAACGAGATGCGCAACGGGGCGCGGGCGCGCAGCACCGGGCGGCTGCGGTCGACTGCGTCGCGGTCCGGCAGCAACCGGTCGTCGGTCGCGGTCATGTGGGTGGCCGTCCTCGTAGCGGATAACGTCGGGTGCGGCGCCGAACGTGGCGCTCGTCATACAAATCTACTGCAGAGTAGGCGTCGTGCATCGGTACCGGCTGATCGACGGGTTGCGCGCCCTTGCCGCGCTCCTGGTGCTGACCGCGCACGTCGCGTTCTGGACCGGGACCTCGAACCTCGACGTCGTCGGCGCCGTCCTCGCGCGCGGCGACGCGGGTGTCGCGATCTTCTTCGCGATCAGTGCCTTCCTGCTGCTCCGGCCGTGGCTGCGCGCCGCCGCGACCGGCGGGCCTCGCCCGGAGGTCGGGGTGTACGCCGTGCGCCGGGTGGCGCGCATCGCCCCGGCATACTGGCTGGCGTTCGTGGGGGTGCTGCTGATCGCGACGATCTGGCCGGCGACCGGCGGCATCGGCGGCGCGGCGAAGGTGCTGCAGAACGCCTTCCTGCTGCAGGCCTACACCGGCAACACCTACCAGGGCTTCAGCCAGACCTGGAGCCTGACCACCGAGGTCGCCTTCTACGTGCTGGTGCCGTGGCTGGGCGGCGCGCTCGGCCGCTCGGTGCGGCGGTCCAAGCGCGGCGCCTACACCTGGCTGGCGGCGATCGCGCTGGCCGGCGTAGCAGCCCAGGGCATCACGGCGGCGTGGACCGCGGCGAACCCGACCGCGCACGCGGGCGCCCTCGGGATGAGCGTCGTCGGCCATGCCGCCTGGTTCGCGGCCGGTGCCGCGGTCGCGGTCGCGCTGGAAACCGGGGATCTTGCGCGGTTGCAGGCGGTCGGGATCGGCACCTGGTGGAGCGCGGCGGCCGTGCTGCTGCTGTTCGCGGCAACCGGGGTCGCCGGTCCCTGGGATCTGCGCGCACCCTCGGTGCCGCAGGCACTCGCCAAGGAAGCGCTCTACGCGGCGATCGGCGGTTTGCTGGTGCTGGGCGCGGCCCGTGGACCGTCGGACGACCGCTGGCGGGCGGTCGCGGCGTCACCGGCGACCCGGTTCGCCGGTGACATCTCCTACGGCGTGTTCCTCTGGCATCTGCCGGTGATCCAGTTGATCTACGTCATCGGTGACCAACCGATCTTCACCGGCTCGTTCGCCGCGGTGGTGTTTGCGACGCTGATCTTCAGCGTGCTGATCGCGTGGGCGTCTGCGGCGTTGGTCGAGTTGCCGATCCTGCGCTGGGCGCACCGTTCGACGTCCCGTGCTCGACCAGACCGCGAGCCAGCGCGCCGAGCGTGACCGTGCCGAGCAGCTGACCGGCGATCGCGCCGGCCGATTTGGCGTCCACCACCCCGAAGAAGGCGAGCGACAGTCCCGCCAGCACCAACGCTCCCAAGGCCGTATGACGCAGCCACCGATGCGGCACGGCTGCCGCGGCGAGCCCCGCGAGCAGCCCGGCCGGGCCGGCGACCAGCCCGCCGAGTAGCACTGCGACCGCGCCACCGATGATTCTGGTCCAGCGGCCCGGTGCAGTGCTGGTCGAGCAGCCGGGAGCAGCGCTGGTCGAGTAGGCCGGAGCGCTAGCGGAGGCCGTATCGAGACCAGCACCAGCACCGGTCACCCGCCCGCGCCGGCGGCAAAGCCAGGCGGCCGCGAGGTAGGTTCCGAGCAGCGCGATGGCGGCCACCCCGCCGACCAGCAGTCCGGCGCGCTGCGGAGTGGTCGGGGTGAAGGTGAGCCGCACCTGCTCGGCCGCGCCCGCCGGCAGCCGGAAGCCCTGTCGCCAGCCGTCGACCTGCACTGGTTGGAGGGCACGCCCGGAGCTGTCGATGGCCTCCCAGCCGGCGTTGAAGCCTTCATTGAGCGCGACCACGCTCTCCGGGCCGGCGCTGACGGTGACCGTGCGACGGCCCGAATCCCCAGTGGCCGCAGTGACTTTCCGTGCACCGGCCTCGACTGCGGGCGGCGCGTGACCGAGCAGCGCCAGCTCGGGCTGCAGGCCCTTCGCACCCTTGACGGTGAGCGTGGTCTGTCCCGCAGCGGGAAGTGTGGCCGGTCCGCAGGCACGCGCCGGGATCAGTTGCCGTTGTTGCACTTGCTCGCGGGTTGCGCCCGCCTGCAACGGGATGCGGACGGTCTTGCCGCCCTGCTGGACGGTGATCGTCCCGGCCGCGCCGCACTCCCCCGACAGCGTCGCGCCGGCCGCTGGGCGCAGCCACACGGTGCTCGGCAGGTCGCCCGGCGCCGACAGGTCGACCCGTCGGGACAACGTCGCGCCGTCCTCGGTGTCATGGGTGAGCAGCAGGGCCTGACGACTGGGGTCGACCGGCTGCGGGATGTCGATCACCGAGCCGAGGTCGACACCGGGGATGTGCAGTTCCCGGATCCCCATCACCGGATCGTCGACACCGGACGGTGCGATCAGCCTGACCTCCAACGCGCCGCCGTCCGCGGCATCGACCGGCACGGTGACCTCGTCGCGGCCGTTCACCGGCACCGACCGGGTGCGGTCACCGACCTGCACCTGCACCTCGCGCGGCAACACCGCACCTTGCGCGGGCCCGGCCAACGAGATCTGCACCTGGGACACCCGCCGGCGGCCGAGGTCACCGCCGATGACGGCCGTCGTCTCGTGGTCGCCGGTCAGCCATGCGGTCTGCGGATCCCCGTCGACCGCGGCGTAGGCGCCGGCCTGCGGCCCGACGTAGGCGCGCGCGAACGGGTCTGCGCCCGAAGAGGATTCGTGCACCCCGCTCCAGCCGGTCCATACGCGCGCGGGCTGCACCGACGGGTCGGTCGCCGGCGGCAGGTCACGGGCGCCGATCCGGTCGGGCCGGTGATCGCCCCGGGTGAGCGTCGGGCTGTAGGCGCGCGCGGTCGGCACCCCGTTGTTGTAGGCCCGCCACCGCATCGTGTCGGTGACGACGTCCGGCCGCTCGTCGGCGGAGTCGAGTTGCAACCACTCGTCGGGTGCGAGCAGACCGGTCGCGGCAAGTGCGAAGCTCGCCTCGGGGCCACCGGCCACACGCAGCGGCTCGGCGGCGTACGACGTCGCGCGGGCGCCGGTTGCGGGCGTCACGTCATACACGGTGAGGGCGGAGGTGCCGGAGCCGTAGGTTGCCGAGACCCGGATGCCGGGCGAGCTGCGCAGCGTCTTTTCCACCTGTTGCCACGGCAGCGCCTGCACACTGGTCGCCAGATCGCGGCGCAGCACGAGGCGGCTGATCCCGAGCCGGGCGAGACCGTCGGCAAGGCTCGGTTGCGGCACGCCGGACGCCGCGAGCCGGTCGACGGTGTCGAGGATCCGGGTCGACGCCGGTATGCCGAGGGGCGCCGCCGCGCGGGTGACCACCGGGGAGGTGGCGAGCGCGGACAGCGGCTCGTCGGTGGTCGCACCCCAGGTGTAAGTGGAGGTGCGCGAGTTGGGCAGGAGCATCGTCGAGCCGCCGGATTCGGCTGCCGCTGCGTCGATTTCGTGCGCCACCTGGGTCCATTGCCGCGGCACAGCGGCGTAGGCGTCGATCGACCCGACCCGGCCCTGCCAGATCGGGGTGGCGGCGACCGCGACGAGCAGCGCGAGCGCGGCCGGCAGGAAGCGGTCGCGCATCCGCCGGGAGACGGTGACCCGTTGCAGGACCGCCGCGAAGCCGATCGCGAGCGGGAGTCGCAGCATCGGGTCGGCCTTGTGCACGTTGCGCAGGGGCGCCAGCGCACCGTCGAGCAGACCGCGCATGTCCGCCGACAGCGGGCTGCCGACCGAGCCGCCGTGCCCGAGCGCCATGAAGAGCGTCGCGCCGACCAGGCAGCCGAGCGTCCACCGGGCCAGGTGACCCCGCTGGCGCAGCAGCCCCCAGCCGCCGATGCCGGCGAGCACACAGGTCGCGAGGATCGCGGTGATCGACTGAGCCAGCACCCAACCGCCTTGCCAGACAGGGTGATCCGCGCTGTCCAGGATGTAGGCGATCCAGTCGTTGGCGCCGCGCAGCACGTTGGGCACCGAGGTGACCGCGGTGGTGATCGACGCGGTCTCGATGTAGTCCAGGAAGGGGTAGGCGTAGCGGCCGAGCACCAGCAGCGGAAGCAGCCACCAGAGTGCTCCGAGCAGCACCGCGGGCAGCCACCAGAGCAGCCGCCGCCGGCCGACCGGGTCGGTGACCAGGTAGGCGAACGGCAGCGCGAGCACGATCCCCGAGGCGGTTGCGTTGACGCCGCCGAGCGCTGCGGTCAGCGCTCCGGCGAGCGCCGCCTGACGGATCAGCACCGCGCGCGGCAGGTCGCGCTCGGTCAGCGGCAGCACCGCCAGCACCAGCCACGGCGCGACCGCCATCGGCCACGCCTCCACCGAGATGACCGGCAGCACAGTGAGCATCCGCGGTGACAGCGCGTATGCCGCGGCCGCCACCAGCGCCGGCAGCGGCCCGGCCACGCCGAGGCGCCGGATCAGCCGGCCGGTCCCGGCAAACGCGACGACCAGCAGCAGCGTCCACCAGATGCGCTGGGTCGCCCAGGCCGGTATCGCAAGCGATCGGGCGATCCCGAACACCGGGCCCATCGGGAACAGGTAGCCGTACGCCTGGTTCTGCAATTCGCCGAGGCCGGCGTGGGTGTTCCAGGCGTCCAGCGCGCGCCCGAGGTAGCGCCACGGCGAGATCGTCAGGTCGATCTTGGTGTCGGGTTCGGTGCGCCCGGGCGAGACGAGCCACGGCAGCAGACCGATCGCGATCGCCGCGAGCCCCCACTGCACCCACTGCACCCGGTGTATGACGGTGCGTTCGTCCGTCATCGGCGGCGCAGGATCAGCAGCAGGTTCCAGGTGACGATCTCCCGCAGGCCGGGCACGCGCAGGATGTGCCGGGCCGCGTCCGGCAGGTAGCGCGGTCGGGCGACCAGCACCTCGACGTCCGGCTGCCCGGCGGCCCAGCGCAGACCCTGCGCGATGCTGACCCGGAAGAGGGTGCGGTCGATGGTGTTCTTCGGCGGGTGGCCGTGCCGCCGCTCGTAGCGTCGGGCGGCGCGCTGTCCGCCGAGCCAGTGCCACGGCGACGTCTCGTGGCCGCCCCAGGGCGAGAGCCAGTTGGTGTAGGACAAGAACACCAGCCCGCCGGGCCGCACCACGCGCACCATCTCGTCGGCCGCGTGCTCTGGGCGGCGGACGTGCTCCCAGAGGTTGGAGCTGAACACCAGGTCGACGCTCGCGTCCGCGAACGGCAGCGCCTCGGCGGTGCCGACGACTCCCCCGTCGCGCACCGACGACACGGTGCGGTCGTGGTCGATCGGCACGTAACGCACTCCGGCGGAACGGAATTCGTGTGCGAACTCGGCGGGTCCGGCACCGACGTCGAGCATCGTCGCGCCCGTGAGGTCGGTCCACTCGCCGAGCAACTCGCGGGAGTCCCGGGCCAGCGCTTGGTAGAACACCTCAGGCTGCGTCTGCTCGAGGGTGAAGGCGCGAAAGAGCCGCACCGAGCGTCCGATGCCACGATCCATCAGGCGGGCTTCCGGGCGGTCAGGTGCAGGGTCGGGCGCAGCGCGGGCCGGGCGGCGCGGGCGGCCAGCACGATCGGGGCGCTCGTCATACCGGCGAGAAGGACGGGTCGTTCGCCGAGCACGCCGTGCGGTCGCGGGCGGGGCCGCAGCATCCGGGTCAGGCTGCCGACGTCGGTGGTCAGGCTGTCGAGGGCCGGACGGGTGACGCGCACATCGACCAACCCTACGGAGGTCGCGGCTCGGCGCAGGCTCTCGGCGGTGAAGAAGCGCACGTGTGTCGGGTCCTCGAGCATCCACCACGCCTGCCCGTAGAGCCGGAGCCCGTCACTGTCTCCGGCCGGGGTGAGGAACTGCGCCGTGCCGCCGGGCTCGAGCAGGTCGGCGGCCACCTGCAGGGTGCGCAGCGGATCGGTGACGTGTTCCAGCACGTGGATGCCGTAGACCAGCTCCGCCGACACGCGGCCGGTGTCGACCTGTTCGACGCCGGCCGGGTGCAGATCGCCGCGGCGGCGCACCTCCGGGTCGACCGCAAGCTCGAGCTGGTCGGGGTCGGCCCCCGCGACGGTGGCGCCCGCGTCCAGAAACCGGCGCAACATGCTGCCGGTGCCGTAGCCGATCTCGAAGACCGACCGGGGCGGCGGGTCCGAGCGCAGCAGCCGGTAGGTGAGCGCAAGCCGCCACCGGTCCAGGGTCGGTTCGCCACCGTAGGCGTGATCCCGGTGGTCGGCCGGTGCCGTCACGAGGTCCCGGACCAGGTGACCGCAGATCGAGCACCCGGCCAGCGTGCCGCCGCCACGCAGCGGGACCGGCGTCGTCATACCGCCGCAGATCTCGCACCTCGCGACACTCATTGTGACCTGGGTTACCTTCCAGTAGGAATCGGCGATACTCTAACCGCCGACCGGAGGAGATTAAGACCTTGTGTGCTGACCGCCCAGGCCAGGAGCACCCGATGCGGGTGCTCTACCTATCGTGGCGCGATCGAGACAACCCCGAAGCCGGCGGCGCCGAGACCTTCACCGAGCGCACCGCCGAAGTGCTGACCGAGCTCGGGGACCAGGTCACCATCTTCACCGCCCGCTTCCCCGGCGCGCGCGCAGCCGACCGGCACGGTCGCGTCGACATCGTCCGGCGCGGTGGCCGCTTCACCTGCTACCCACTCGGTCTGCTGTATGCCGCCCGGCACCGGCGTGACTTCGACATCGTGCTCGACGTGCAGAACGGCGTGCCGTTCTGGGCGCCGCTGCTGGCCCGGCTCCCGGTCGTCAACATCACCCACCACGTGCACCGCGACCAGTGGAGCGTGATCTTCGGACCACGCCTGGCGAGGTTCGGCTGGTTCCTGGAGTCCCGGGTCGCGCCGCTGGTCTACCGCAACTCCCGCTACGTCACCGTGTCCCAGGCCAGCCGCGACGACCTGGTGGAGTTGGGCGTCGACGCCGACCGGATCGACATCGTCTACTCCGGCAACGACCGGCCCGCCGAACTCGACGAGTCACCGATGCACGACCGCAGCCAGACCCCGGTGCTAACCGTCCTCGGCCGGCTGGTGCCGCACAAGCAGGTCGAGATCGCGATCGACATCGTCGCTGCGCTGCTGCCCGAGCATCCCGAGTTGCGGCTCGACGTCGTCGGTGCCGGTTACTGGCACGAGTCGCTCGTGCGTTATGCACAGCAGCGCGGCGTCGCCGAGCAGATCGACTTCCACGGCTTCGTCGACGACGACACCAAGCATCGGCTGCTCGGCCGGTCCTGGCTGCTGCTCATGCCGTCGCACAAGGAGGGCTGGGGCCTGACGATCGTCGAGGCAGGTCTGCACGAGACGCCGGCCGTCGCATTCGCGCACGCCGGTGGCCCCACCGAGTCGATCCTGCACGGCGAGACCGGTCTGCTCGCGCACGATCCGCGCGAGATGGCCGAGCAGGTGGGTGTGTTGTTGCGGGACGCACCGCTGCGCACCGCGCTCGGTCAGGCGGCTCGACGGCACGCGCTCAGCTTCGACTGGGAGCGCAGCGGCCGGGCACTCGCGGCAACCTTGCACTCGGTGCTCGGTCACGCCCCGCGCCCGGAGCAGCCGGCCGGACGCCCGCGCCGGCTCCGGTCGGTCCACGAGATCGCCGCCGACCACCGGGAGGGCAGCCGCGGCGCGGCCTGACACCTTCCGCCCCGCCGGCTAGGTCGCGGGGCGGTATGACGAAAGGCGGCCGCCTCTTCGGGCGGCCGCCTTCGCGTGGCGTGAAGCTGATCGTCAGTCGATCACTGCTGGTTGTAGTCGATGTTCTGCGAGAACTTCTGCGGCTGGGTGATCGAACCCTGCTGGGCGATCAGACCGAAGATCGCCACTGCCGCGAGCAGCGCACCGACAATCGCGCCACCGACGTTGAACGCGACCTTCTTGTTTCCCTCGCCCATCGACCTGACCTCTCTCGTCTGACGTTAGGACCCAATATAGCGGGAAGTTACCCGCGAGTCAGTCTTCTGGAACCAGACACACCCAGACTATCAAGGATGGCGCGGGCCGCAACGATCACGACGGCGGCGGCGGCCAGCAGCCACCCGGCGTAACGGTCGAGGCCGCGCGCGTCCTGCGCTCCCGGGCGCACCGTGCCGAGGTCGTAGAGCCGCAGGCTGCCGTCGTCGGCGATCTGCCGGACTCCGTTCAGGTCCGGCATCCCGGCCCGGGCCGGCTGATCGGTCTGCACCAGCACGTAGCGGACGCCGCCCGCGCGCAACACCTGCGGCACGTCGCCCCGCTCGGCCAGGGCTCGGCTCACCGCGGCAGCATCGGGGTCCTCCCCCGGCACGTCGCGACCGCCCGCGAGCGGCAGGCTGTCGTTGACCAGCACCCGGCGGTCGAGCAGCCGTTGCCACGGGTCGAGCACGACCAGGTCGTGGTCCCACGGATAGCGCCGGTAGAGATTCCACGGGAACACCGCGACATCGCCCGGCGGCAGGGCGTCGATGCGTTCCTGCATGGAGATGTATGACGCGGGATAGCTCACCGCGCGCCACTTGCCCCCGGCGCCCCACGCCAGCCCGGTCAGGGTGATCAGCGGCCAGAGCGCGACGATCGCCGCCACGCCGAGCGCCATCGCACGGCCGCTGCCGGCTCGCTCGCCGATCTCGCGGACCCGCTCGACCAGGCGCCCGGCCAGCACCGCGACCAGGACGACCCACAGCCCGACGAACTTCTGCGCGTCCCGCAGCAGCCCGCCGCCCGGCAGGCTGGTCACCGCGGCTGTCATCACGTCGCGCAGTCCGGGGACGGCACTGGCCGCGGCGAGCAGCAGCCCGGCCAGCCCGGCGATTGCGAGGCCGGTGAGGGCGGGACCGAGCCGCCATACTCGGTCCCGGACGGCGAGCACGACGCAGGTGACCACCACCAGCAATGCCAGTCCGGAGGTGACCACTGAGTCGCGGCCGGCAAACCACACCCCGGAGTTCCAGATGCCGCCGCCGGTCAGCAGGGAGCCGACGACGCCCCACGGGGTGTCCGCGCGGGACATGAACGCCTCGACCCCGATGCTGCTGCTGTCCTGGGACGGGGCGAGCACCAGGTAGGCGTACCACCAGGTCGCGCCCGCCAGCAGGAAGATCAGCAGTGCCCAGCCGAGATCGCGCAGCCGTCGCCGCGCCGGCTGGGCCGGGCCCGGCACTGCGAGGACGCAGAGCACGACGATCAGCCCGAGCACCGCCCCGGTCGAGCCGGTGCACGCCGACAGCAGCAGCCAGACGCCGAGCCGGGTCCGCGCCCGCGGCCTCCCGTCCCGGCAGGCCGCCGCCGCGGCGGCCAGGAATGGCAGGCAGGCATAGCCGAGCAGGTAACCCCAGTGCCCGATCGCCAGCCGCTCGGCGACATACGGGTTCCAGGCCGCGACCAGCGCACCCGACGCGGCACCGAGACGGGTCCTGGACAGTGCCCCGACGCCAGCGCCCACAACGACGAAAACCGCCATCAACAGGAGCTTTTGGGCCAGCCACCCGGGCATCAGCTGCGAGAGCAGCGCCGCGACGAAGTCGTTGGGTACGGCGCGCGGCACCGAGCCGTCGACACCGAGCGTGCGGTCACCGAGTGGCAGCTTCGGCACGAACACCAGGTCGTAGAACAGCAGGTAGCCGGGACGCAGCCCCGGACCGAGCGCGAGCAGCCCGCACGCCAGGCCCGTCAAGGCGCCGATCGATCGCCGGCCGAGGCGCACTCCTGCCCGGGCCGGCCTCATCATCGCGCGGTGTGGGTCTCGATGTCGGCGAACGCCTCACCCATGCGCGCGCACTGGGTGGCCAGGTCGTGGTCGGCCACCATTCGGTTGCGGTTCGCGACGCCGGCCTGGAGCCGGCGGTCGGCGTCGGTGAGGAAGGCCAGCAACCCGTCGGCGAGTGCCTCGACCGAATCGTCCAGGAGCAGGTTCGGCGGGTGCACCGCCTCGTCGTTGGTGCCGCACCGCGTGGTGACCACCGGCAACCCGCAGGCCTGGGCCTCCAGGTAGGCCAGGCCCAGCTGTTCGGTCCACTTCCAGGTCGGCCGGGGTGCGGTGCAGAACACGGCGGCGTTGCGCAGCAGGTCGGCCACGCCGTGCGCGTCGAGTTGTCCGGCCAGGCTGACGCCCGCGGTCGGGTCGGCGGCGGCCGCGGCGACCCGATCGCGCAACGGGCCGTTGCCGGCCACGACCAGCCGTGCCTCGGGCAGCTGCCGGCGCACCAGCTTCATGGCGTCCAGCACCCGGTCGATGCCCTTGTTCGGAGCGAGCGGCGACACGAACGCCACCGTCGGGGTCCCCGGCGGGTGATCGGCCGGCGCGAAGATCGAGGTGTCGACGCCGGGCTTGACCACACGAATCTTGTGATCGGGAAAACCGTTGTCCAGCAGGTGTTCTCGTGCCGCGTCGACCATGCACAGGAAGAGGTCGGCGCCGCGCGACGCCGTGACCGCACGGTTGTAGGGCGGCACCTTGTAGAGCGGCTGGTCGGGCAGGTTCTCCCAGGTGATCACCGCCTGCAGCGGCCGCCGGCCCCGACGCCACTTGCTCGCCTGCCCCGTGACCAGTGAGCAGATTTCGAGCGTCGTCACCCAGTCGTATGCCGCAGGCTCCTGCTCGTCGAGCCCGTTGACCCAGGCGAGCGCGCCGGCCTCGATGAAACGCTTCACCGGGCGCCGATAGGTGCTCGGCACCCAGGTGATGTCACCGACCGGCTCCTGCGCGGCCAGCGCGGTGACCGATGTGCCGGGCATCCGGCTCATCCAGTAGAGCTCGCGGCGCGGACGCTGATCGGGCAGCGAGACCCAGAGCAGCCGGCGGGAGTTCATCGGGCCGCCTTCGCCCGGTCCCGGCGACCGCGCCGGGCGCCGAGCGCGTAGCCAACGACTTCGAGGCTGCGCAGCACCACCATGCCGCCGGCGTGTGCCGGATCGGCGGCAAGACGCCGCCAGTTGGCTGCATACGCCTTCAGCACCGCCCGGCCCTGCTTGCCGACGGCTCCGTCGTGCTGACCGGCGAACGCGGGGATGCTGCGGCCGTAGTAGTAGCGCTTGCTCAGCACGTCGCCGACGGTGAGCTTGCCCTCGTCATGATCGACGATGATCGGCGCCAGCTCGATCCGCCGGCCCTCCGAGCGCATCCGCAGCCGCAGGTCGGCGTCCTCGGGGCCGGACATCGCCAGGTGGAAGCCGCCGTCGCCGAGCAGGTAGTCGCGGCGTACCAGCCGCGGGTTGTGCAGCCAGGGCTGGTCGAGGTAGCACTCGCGTTCCAGCGCCCGGCACGCGGTCCAGAACCCGCTGCCGATAGTGCGTTCCGGCAGCGCGACGCCCGTGGCCCCGGTCCGCAGCGCGGTGTCGACGGCGATCTCGACGCTGCGCGGCGGGAGCACCATGTCGCTGTCCAGCCAGAGCACCCACACCCCGTCGGCGAGCTCGATGCCGAGATTGCGCTGGGCCGAACGCTCCGGACCACCGGTCACCGTCTCATCGGCGAACTTGCTTGCTATTGAAGGCGTTTCGTCGGTGCTGTGGTTGTCCACGACGATGAGCTCGAGCTGTGGGTAGGTCTGGGCGCGCACCGAGCTCAGACACTCGGCGATGGTGCGTTCGTTGTTGCGGGTGGGCACGACGACCGTCACCAGCGGCATGTCACTCACGGTCGTCATCCTCCTGGTCAACGCCGTCCGGTATGACGTGCGGGGTCGCGCGCTCGCGCAGCGCGCCGGACAAGCCGATCACCAGTCCGGCGCCGGCCAGGTAGTGCGGCAGGAGGCTCTTGGTCACGCCGTCGGCGCTGATCTGGCCGCGCAGGTCGCCGAGCGCGATCAGGTAGACCGCCATCGCCGCCAGCAGCAGCACCGCGCCGGCGACCTGCAACCACCAGGACGGCACCGGCCGCCGCCGGAGCAGCACCACGACGGCGACACCGGCGACCAGCCCCGCCCAGCCGACGAAGAAGCCGCCGAGCAGCACCAGCGCGACCTCGACCGCCGGGCGCGGCAGCCGTCGCAGCCGGCGGAGCACCCCGGCCCGGCCGGTCGCCTCGGCGGGCATGTCTCCGTCCTCGGCGCGCACGTCGTCGTCCTCGGCGAGATCGCCGGCCGGTTCCAGCTCGTCCGGCTCCGGGTCGGGCGCAGGGTCCGCGCCACCCCACTTGCGCCGGAAGAACGGGAACACCGCGAGCGCAACCGCGCCCAGCACGACCACGATGCTCACGCCGAGCGCAACATTGGCGACCAGCTGCGGGGTGTAGCGGATGTCGATGGTGTACGTGCCGGCCTTCGGCAGCGCCCAGCCCGCCGAGTAGCCGTCGACCAACTGCGCCGGCCCGAGGTCCTTGCCGTTGGCGGTCGCTCGCCAGCCGTCGGCGAGACTCTGACCGAGCACGACCGTCGCCGGCCCGCTGGTGGTCACGGTGAGTTTCTTGCGCGTGGACGAGTCGTCCTCGATGGTCGTCGCGGGTTGCTTCGGTGTGGTTGCGGTTCCGCCGGATCCATCGCCGAGGCCGAGAGAGTCGAGGGTGAAGCCGTCGACCGGCTCGATTCTGTGCTGGCCCTTGGACAGCTCGACATCGCCGCAGCCGACCCATTCCCCACCCTGGGTGCTCTCGCCCTGCAACTGTGCGGCGGGGCGCATCCGCAGCGGATTGCCGTCTACGGTCGCCACCTGCACGCACCGCGGGTCGTCCGCGCCGGCCTGGTCGATCGGGCCCGCAGACTTCGCCGGGCGCATCGTCAGACCGGTGTCGATCGTGGGGAACTTCGGCGGGATGCCGTCCTGCTTGCCATCGGTGCTGTCGATGGTCATCCGCACCGTGCTGCCGCGCAGCGGCTTGCCGTCGACCTCGGGCATCGCGATGTCGGTCGTGCCGTCGCGGTCGAGCGTGCCGGTGGCGACGTTCTTGCCGTCGACCGAGATCGTCACGCGGCGGGCGTAGGCGTTGTCCGTGCCGTTCGGGTCGCCGTTGGCGGGCCGCTGGGTGATCCGCACCGAGCTGATCTCGCGCTCCGGGCCGCCGATCTGCCACCAGGCATCGGCGAGGTTGCTGCCCGGCTGCCAGGCGGTCGCGCCGTCGGCGTCGGCAGCGGCGGAGGCCCGCACGTCCGGGTTGCTGAAGTAGAACCCGGAGGACCGCGCGCTCAGCGTCGAGGGGTAGCCGGCGAGCTGGTCGTAGACCGCGTCGTACGACCCGCTGACACGGACCGCGGCCTTGGCCTCGAAGGTGCGGTCGTCGGGCAGGCTGATCACGCGTCGGAGCGCGGTCTCGGCGTCGTCGCTGGTCGAGGAACTGCCCTGTTGCCGGGTCAGCAGCACCTGCATCGGCGTGCGGTCGAACTCCGCGCGCTGGGCCGGGGTCAGCTTCGCGTAGAGCGCGTCGTAGGTCAGCGGGGTGCGGGCGGCCCGCTGGGCGAGTTGCCCGGGCATCTGGATGTCGCTGATCCCGACCAGGTTGTAGCCGCTGCCGCGGGTCGAATCAACGGTAACCGTAACGGTTTTGGCTGACACGCCACCGAGGTCGAAGGAGGCGTATCCGAGGTCGGGCAGGCGCTTGGTGACGGCCTTGCCACCTGCTCGCACGGTCACCTTGTCGATCTTGGAGGTGCCGATGTCGGCCTGCTGGATGCGGATGGTGTCCAGCTTCTGCGCCGAGGGCTGGGTGATCGTCAGTCGATTGCCGGCGGCGCGCTCGAAGTCGCCGAAGAGCCACGCGGTGGCCGGGTCACCGTCAAGGGCGTTCTCCGGCACGGCATACGGCAGGTCGAAGAAGGCTCCGCCTTGCGCGGTGGCGCTCACCAGTGCCCCGCTGCGCTGCAGCACGGTCTGGTCGGCCGGGTTGTCCCCGAGCGTTCGGGTCAGACCGAGCGGCTGGTCGGCAGACAGCAGCGGACCCTGGTTGTTGGCGAGGCGATTGGTGATCGCGTTGCGCCTGGCGTTGGTGTCGGTGAGCACGAGGGTGTGGTCCCGACCGAGTGAGGTGGCCAGCTGCCCCGGCGACAGGTCCTGGGCGTAGCGGAACGACGGGGTGTCCTTGAGCAGTCCGCCGGCGACCATGGCCGGCACCGACCAGCCGTCGCCGGCGACGACGAGGGAGTTGTCGGTGGGCTCGACGCGCAGCGAGGTGCGCGGGTCGTTGACGGCATACTGCTGGAGCGGCGGCAAGAGTTGCTCACCGGCGGCAATCGCGTCGGTGTTGTTCGCGAAGACGAACTCGCCCTCATAACCGAAGTTGCGCACCCCGGTCAGGCCCTTGTCCTGGTCGGTCAGGCCGGCCAGCTGCGCCGGGCGCAGACCACCGGAGTCCTCCCAGACGGTGTCGTGGCGCATCAGCACGGTGTCGGCGCCGAGGTATCGCGCGTAGGTCGACATCGTGCCGGGCGGCACCACGGCGTTCTGCACCGAGCCGTCCAGCGACTGCAGGAAGTTGCCACCGGGCGCGGACGCGTTGGGGGTCGTCTCGGGGATCACCACCTGCCGGCTGAACAACGAGTTCGCCACGTCGTCCGGGCGGTCGACGGTCCACCGGTAGGTGGGTCGGGTCTGGCCGGGCAGGAAGAGCACGGCGGCGTTCGGGTCGCCCTTGTCGATCGAGGCGGCGGCGTTCTTCCAGTACGCCGGAATGTCCATCGGCGAGGTGTAGAGCCGATTGGTGAGCGCGGGCAGGGTCCAGGCGAACAGCAGCAGCGCGACCAGCGCTCCGGCGATCGGGCCCACCCCGTCACGGCGTAGCAGCCGGGGCGCGACCGCGACCACGCCGGCGGCGATCGCGACCGCGAAGCCGAGCGCGAGCACCGCACCCACCTTGTTCGTCGTGCGGAAGGCGCCCATCGCCGGCAGCTCGAGGAACCACTTGTAGACGTAGCCGAACGGCGAGGCCGGGTGCTGCGAGGACGGGAACACCCCGACCATCAGCACCGCCGCGAGGGCAACGCTGAGCGCGGCGAAGATCCGGGCCGCACCGCGCAGCCAGTGCATCGACAGCAGCGCCAGCGCCGGCCAGAGAATGGTCAGCACCATCACCACCGGACTGGTCAGGTAGACCGCGTCCTGCGGCACCCACGCGCCGTGGTTGTCCTGCCCGTAGAGCGACCACAGGCCGAGCCCGCGCAGCACTTCGGGGTATGACGAAACCTTCGCGATGCCGGTGAGCGTCTCGGACTCACCGACGATCTGATTGCCGGTCGAGATCGCGCCCGCGCCCGGCACCAGCCAGTAGATCGAGACCCCGACCACGAAGAGCGCGCAGCGGCCGAGCACCGCCAGCAGATGCCGCCACGGGGTGCGCCATACCCGCACCGCGGCCACGCAGAGCGGCAGCAGCGCGAGCAGCCCGAAGAGCGGCACGATCGCGACGTTCATCCCGCTCATCGCGAAGAAGGTCAGCCCGAAGACCGCCGGCCAGGTCCAGTTGGCCGGGCTCCACCAACGGCCGGTCGCCGGCCGCTGCACGGCCCGCACGAAAGCGAGCAGATTCCACGGCAGCAGCGCCATCGGCAGCGCGATCGCCAGTGTGGTGCCGGCCTGGATCGTGTAGGGGTTGGCCAGGATGAGCACGCCCGCGGCCAGCCCGCCCCACTTGCCCGCCTTCGGCACCAGGCGGCGGGTGAAGCGCGCCGTACCCCACGCGGTCGCCAGCCACAGCGCGAAGTGGAAGATCTTGAAGGTCCACTCCGGGGACAGCCCGATGCCGCGCAACGCCGCCGTCACCAGCAGCACCGGCACCAGACCGACGTTGAAGTTGGGCGAGCCGAGGTATGGCGACGACGTCCACGCCGCGAGGTACTGGCCGATCATCCGCCCCGGCGCCAGATAGACCTCCGGCTTGATGTCGGTGTGGAACGAACCGAGTCCGTTGAGACCGACGATCAGGGCCAACAGGACGGTCAACCCGGCAACCGTCAGGCGGTAGGCCGTGAAGCGCAAAACGTTCGGCTCCCAAACGATGGTCGGCGGCGGGCGGGCGGTGGGCTGAGCCACAAAGTGACGATCAATATAACTGCTGAGTAACCTGAGTCACGTCATGGCTCACCCAACGAGAGCCCAACCCGTCGAACGTCAGGCCCCGTCCACTCGTGTCCGATCGCCCCCGCCGCAGACCTGCCGTGCCCAAGACGGCACTCGGCGTCCTGCTCGGTGTCGCGATGGGCATGTCCAACGTGCTCGGCTACCTGGTCGTCATGCTGCTCTCCCGCCCGCTCGGGCCGGCCGAGTTCGGCGGTTACACGGCCTTGTCGACGTATGGCGTGTTGCTCTCGATCCCGGCCGGTGTCTTCCAGGTGGTGGTCGCACGCCGACTGTCCGGACACGACGGGCGGGCTGGGGCAGCGTCCGCCGCGACCTCCGGGATCGGGCCGGCACTGCTCGTCGGCGCTGGCTGCTTCGTGGTCACCGCCGCGATCTCACCGCTGCTGAGTCGGCTGTTCCATCTGCCGTCGCCGGTGGCGCCGGTGCTGCTCGGGGCGATGCTCGTGCCGATGATGGTGACCGGCTGTTTCCAGGGGATGCTGCTGGGGCGGCACCGGCTGCGCGCGCTCTCCGCGCTCTACCTGGTCACCGCGATCACCCGTGTAGCGGCCGCAATCGTCTGTGCGGCAAGCGGTTTCGGCGTCACCCAGGTGTTTGCCGCGATGCTGACCGCCGGGGTCGTGTCGGCGCTCTTCGGCGCGTGGCTGTGCCGCGTCGACCTGCGCTCACTCCCCCGCACCGGGCACGACCTGGCCGCCGAGATGATCCGGTCGAACAGCACGCTCGCGGCATACATCGCCCTGACGAACGTCGACGTGCTCTTCGCCCGGCACTTCCTCAGCCCGCACGATTCCGGCGGATACGCGCTCGCCTCGACGTTCGGCCGGGCGGTCTGCTGGGGCACCCAGTTCGTGGCGCTGCTGGTCGTGCCGCGGATGCAACGGCACGGGGCGACGCGGGCCCTGCTGCGGGCGAGCGCGGTGGTGTTCGGCATCGGCGTCGTCGGGCTCGGCGTCGTCGCGATCTCACCCACCGGGTGGATCACCATCGCCGGCGGCGCCGATTACCGCGAGTTCGGCGGGCTCGCCCTGCTCTGCGTGTTGCTCGGCATCGCGTGGGCGGTCGCGCAGGTCTGGCTGTTCAGCGAGATGAGCACGAACACCGGCGCGCTCGGTGCGCTCACCTGGGCCGTCATCGTGGCCGAGTGCGTGGCCCTGGCGCTGTGGTGGCACGACTCCCCCGCGCAGATCGCGATCGTCTGCCTGATCGGGGCGCTGGTGATCGCGCTCGGCGGGTTGCTGCGGGTCACCTTGCAGCACCGCACCCGGATCGAGTTGACCGAGGAGTCGGCGGTCGCCGTCGCCGACCGGGCCTGACCGGTCGATCCGCACGGGCAGCACCGCGACGGTCAGGCGACCCAGACCGTCGTCACCGTGTCCGGGGCGCCGTGAAACTTCACCTGCCCCAACCTGATGCCGCCGGGCGGTGGCTTGCCCGCCGATTTGCCGTCGACGGTGTCGATCAGCACGATCCGGACCGCCGACTTCGGCGCCCGGTCACGCTGCCGGAAGTCGGTGTCCTCGGGCTTGGGCCATGCGGTAAGCGCATAGGTCGGGAAGCCGGCTGCGGGCAGTTGGTAGGCCATCGACTGGGTGAGGCTGGCGAACGGCAGGAACCCCGCGCCGTCGACTCGCACCGGTGTGCCGGCCGGGACGTGCCCGCGCAGGTAGCCCACCACCATGGCGCCGACGTCCCGCGCGTGGTCGGAGTCGTCCCACTTGTACGAACCGAGCCCGATCGACCCGACGAGCACGCTCGCCGCGACAAGCGCAGCCGCGAGCGCCGCGGGCAGGTCATCGGCGCGTAGCCACCCGACGCGGTGCAGCAGCGCCAGCAGGTGCGGCCAGGCCGCCAGCAACAGCACCGACCAGCCGAACGCGACGATGGCGAGCAGCGCGACGAACCAATAGGTGGGCACGAAACCGTCCCTGATGTTCCACGTCGAGAAGAAGAACGCCGCGGCCGCAAACACCCAGAGGGCGCAGCCGCAGCCCACCAGGCTGAGCCTGGCGGGCCGCTTCGCGCGCAGGTCGGCGACGACCGGGAGCACCTCGCGCACCAACACCGCGACGACGGCGAGCGCGAACACCGCACCCAGCGCCAGCGATGCCGTGGTCGGCGACGGCATCGCCACCGCCCGCGCGAATGCGTAGACCCCGGGGATCGGCATCAGCCCGCTGAGCACCGCCCCGCTGATGTCGAGCTTGCCGATGTGCGCCCCGCCGCCGCTCGTGGCGTATGACGCTAGTTGTTCCAGGTTGTTCGGGTCGTGCTGCCACAGCTCGACCAGGCTGGGCAACCACACCAGCACCAGGACACCGGTTGCGACGGCCCCACCGATCACGCTGCCGCGGAAGCGACTGGACTCGATGCCCGAGCGCAACCGCACCGCACCGATCACCAGTAACACCAGGCTGATTGCGGCCACCAGCACCACGTTGGCCAGATTGGCCTGGGCGACGAACGAAGCGGCCACGACATACAGCCACGCGGGGATGCGCCGCCTCGCCAGCAGGCCCCACGCACTGAGCAGCATCAACAGGACCGGGAAGGCTGCCGGGTAGGGGTTGAGCGGGCGCACGATGCCGTCGATGCCGAGCAGCGCCTGCGTGCAGACGATCGTGCCGGTGACGATCACCAGCAACGGGGTCCCGCCGATGCGGTGTGCCACCCACAGGCAGGCGAGCGCCGAGGCCGCCACGATCGCGAGGGTGCCGAGCAGGATGCCGGCCGGGTTCTGCCCGACCAGCACGTTGAAGGGCGCCATCAGGTAGAACTGCATCGGTCCTGGTTGATGGGCGGCGAGCGACGGGTCGTTGACGCCGGTCGTGGAGCGCATGCCCATCGTCGGCGGGTGCGCGGTGAAGACGTCGTGCACCTTGGCGGCCAGCAGGCCCTCGTCCCCCTGCGGGGTCCAGCCTCCGGCGACCAGCCGGACATAGGCGATCAACATGGGCGCCAGCACCGCAGCCACACATGCCGCGCGTGTCAGCCGCAGCTTACGTGCGGCAGCGCCCTCGATCCTCGTGCTCACACATCCCCCGGGTCAGCCATGAAATCAGTCTCCATTGATCGCGCGCGATCGGCCCATCACGACGCCGGCGACCTTCCCCGCCACGCCCGGGAAACGGCTGCCGACCGCCCAGGCCGCGCTGTTGAGATGCTTTTGCAGAGTGGTCTGGTAGACCCGCAGCGCCTCGTCGGCCTTGCTGAGGCCCCGCTTGCCCCCGGTACGACGAAAGACCAGCGCGTGCAGCCCGTTGGCCCACCGCGGGTCGTCGGCGTGCGCGGCGTCCCAGGTGGCCGCGATCTGCCAGCCGGGGTGCCTGCGCAGGAACATCCGGTGGGCCCGCTGCACGACCGGCCAGGTGGCGTCGTCGACCAGCACCAGCGCCTCGTCGGCGAGCAACGGCTCGGCGACCGCGAGCGCCAGGTAGTGCGCCAGCACGGTGTGCTCGCCGTCGTAGAAGTAGACGCCGACCGGCTTGTCGACCATCCCCTGCTGTGCCATCAGCTTGAAGCAATCACCTTCCAGCAGCTGCACTTTCGCCCCGCCGGCGCGGGTGCGCAGGTTGGCCTCGAGCTCGGCTCGCGCCTCCTGCCCCGCCATACCGAATTCGAGGAAGTTCTCCATCGCGTAGAAGCTCTTGTCGGCGTTGTCCTGCGTGGCGCCGACCAGCGACCGGCCCTTGAAGGTGCCGACCTCCAGGTATGCCTCGTCGTCGGGCAGCAGCGAGGCGGCGAGGTTGAGCACCGCCAGCTCGTTGGGGCTGGTGAACCCGGTGACCTCGTCCGCGATCCGCGCCCAGCGCGGGTCGGTCGGGTCGGTGTCCTGCGGGTCTCCTGGGAAGACCGTGCCGAGGGCGTCGAAGAAGCGCGAGGTCTGCATGGGCGCACAGAGTAACGGCGATCACACAGGAAGTTACTCACCGGTCAGGTCGCGTCGCGGAATGCCTCACTGGGAGATCGAGCTGACCGGCACCGCGGGTCCGTAGAGCTTCCGCAGCTGGGGCGCGAAATGGCGCCACCAGGCGGCGCCGCCGGCCTTGTCGAAGTGCACGCCGTCGGGGCGCAGCACCGAGCCGTCGATCCGCGCCTGGTAGCTGCCGCCGGGGCACAGCCAGCTGCGCAGGTCGAGCACGGTCGTCCTGGGGTGGGTGCGCGCGACCTCGGCGAGTATGTCGTTGACCGCTTGCTGACGCCGTGGGTCGTTCTGGACGTCGGCGGACGCCGCGTCCATCCGCGGGTCGACGCCGGGCAACGCCGCGGCACCGGTGGCGCCGCGCCGGTCGTAGCAAGGGATGCCCGCGAGTGCGACCGGGTAGCGCCCGTGGGCGCCCGCCACGTCGACCGCCTCGCCGTAGGCCCGGGTGAGCGCGGTGCGCCACTCGGGCGTGCCCACCCGCAGCAGGCGTCCACCGTCCCAGCGGTCGAACAGCTCGGCCGAGCCCGACACCACGACCGACAGGCGGGGCCGGGTCTGCTCGACCAGCGCCGCCCACCGCTGCTCCCAGTCGGCGCACTGCGACGTCGGCTGGGTGCGGAACTGCGCGACCTGCAACTCCTGCGGGATCGCGATGCCGCAGCCGAGCTGGGTGCTGGAACCGAGGCTGACGTCCGGGTGGTCCCGCTGCGGGAAGTACTTCCAGAGGGTGAACGCGACCGAGTCACCGAACAGTGCGATCCGGTCCTGCCCGGAGCGCATCGGCCCGGTGACCGTGGTGATGTTGCCCGGCAGCGCCGTGCCGAAGATCGGGTCGCGTGCGTTGGCGGTGGAGACGAACGCGCCGGTGATGCCGACGGCGAGCGCGAGGCCGGCGGCGATCACCCCGCCGTGTGGCATCAGCCGGCGCAGCGCCCCGTGCCGGATCGGCCGCTCGACCGCCCAGTCGAAGCTGTAGGCGACCACGAAGACGACGGCCATCCGCAGCACCAGGAGCGCGAGGCCGGACAGGCCGGTGCGTTGTTCGTTGAGAATCAGGAACAGCGGCCAGTGCCAGATGTAGAGCCCGTAGATGCGCCGCCCGATCGCCGCGAGCGGCGCCCACGCGAGCAGCCGGCTGAGCAGTCCGTGGCGGACCGTGGCCAGGTGCCAGCAGACACCGACGGCGAACAGTGCGGACACGAAGAAGCCGCCGCGGAAGACCCATTGGCTGCGGTCGTCGACGAACAGCGGTATGACGAACAGCCACGCCAGCCCCGCCCATCCGGCGATCGCCGAGAGGGTGTCGCGGTGCAACCGCACGCCCATCAGCACGGTCACCGGACGCCGGGCGGCGTCGCGTCTGCGGCGGCTCTGTTGCGCCAGCAGCACCGCGAGCGCACAGCCGAGCAGCAGCGCCTGGGCGCGGGTGAAGGTGTTGTAGTAGACCGCCGACGGGTCACCGTAGGGCTGATATTGCAGCGCCATCGCGACCGCCGACACCACGGCGCCGATGAGCAGCGCGGTCGGCAGCCCGCGCAGTCGGCCCTTGCGCAGCGCGAGCCAGCCGAGCAGCAGCAACGGCCAGACGAGATAGAACTGCTCCTCGATCGACAGCGACCAGGTGTGCAGCAGTGGCGAGACCGTGCTGCCGGTCTCGAAGTAGGACTGCTTGTCCTCGATGAACCGCCAGTTGGACCAGAAGGTGAGCGCCGAGATCATGTCCCAGCGGAACCGCTCGAGCGTCGTGGCGTCGGCGAGGAACTTGGCGTAGAACGCGGCGAGCAGCACCACCGCGGTCATCGCCGGCAGCAGTCGCCGCGCGCGCCCCGACCAGAAGGTCAGCAACGGAATCGTGCCCCACCGGTCCCGTTGCCGCAGCAGCAGTGAGGTGATCAGGTAGCCGCTCACCGCGAAGAACATGTCGATCGCCAGGAACGCTCCGGTCAGCACGCTCCAGCCGGCGTGGTAGAGCAGCACGACGAGGACGCCGATGCCGCGGAAGCCGTCGATCGCGGGCAGGTAATGGTCACCGGCCCGCTCGTGGATCGCCCGCCGCCGGGGTTTCGGGTCAGCCATCGCGCGAGCCCGTCAACCGCACGAGTTGTGGCGCCAGCCAGCCCCAGATGACCGCCGCGCCGGCCGGGTCGAAGTGCACACCGTCGGCGAAGAGGGTGACGCCCCCGGGGCGGGCCGGAGCACCGGCCGGGCAGACAGCGCGGCCCAGATCGATGACCGGCGCGGCGTTGCGATCTGCCCATCGCCGCAGGATCGCGTTGATGTGCACCGGTTTTCGCAGCTCGGACAGGGCAGCCGGCGCGTTCTTGCGGAACGCGCCGACAAACTCCGGCGACGCGGTCGACTCGTCCAGGCACGCCATTGTCACGACCGCGACCTTCGTGCCGGTCCGCTGCGCCCCGGCGCGCACCTCATCGAGCCGCTGCTCGACCGCTGCCGCATACCGCGGCTGGCCCAGGCTGCGGGTCTGCCCGTCGATGCGGTGCGGCAGGGTCAGCAGGGTGGAGGGGAAGATCAGCAGCAACTCGGGCCGGTCCTTGCGTAGTTGCTGCGGCCAGGCGTCCTTGGCCCGCCGGCAGTCGGCGAGGTTGCCGGTCATTCGCTCGGTCGCCGGGTTGTAGTAGGGCTCATCGAGCAGGTCGCACCCCGACACCGCCGCGTCCACCACCCGCAGCCGAGGGAAGTTCGCCTCCGGATAGTCGCCGGCCAACCGGTCCGCGACCGAATCGCCATACACCGCAACCGAAACCGCTCTCTCCGGCTTCTGGTATGACGCCTGACCCGCGACCAGCGGCACGATCCGCGTGGGTGCATCGGTCGCGGGCACCCCGGCCGATGCCTTGGCGCCCACCCCGACCGCGCCAAGCGCGAGCGCGACGATGCAGCCGGCCGCGATCGAGCGCGCGGTGAGCAGCTTGCCGGCGATCGCACGCAGCCCCTCCCGCCGGACCGGCAGCTCCAGCCGCTGGTAGGACAGCACCGCGATGCCGATGGTCAGCGCGAAGCCGAGCACCACCCGGACCGCGGCCCCATCATCGGGCATCGCCTGCGCGAGCCAGAGCCCGATCGGCCAGTGCCATAGATAGCAGCCGTAGGAGATCCGGCCGAGCGCCGCGAGCGGCGGGACCGCGAGCGCCCGCTGCAGGGGGCCGATCCGGTCGTCGGCGGCAGCCCACACCCAGGCGACCATCGCGATCGACAGGGCGAACATGCCGCCGCGGGTCATCAGATTGGTTTGCGGGTCGGCGACCACGAAGCCGATGACGCTGATCGCGAGAGCGGTCCAGCCGACGTACTGCACGGTCTGCTTGCCGAAGCGCGGCATCGGCGTGCGGTCACCGGCGGCCCGTGGCGCCAGCCAGGCGCCGAGCGCGGCGCCGAGCAGCAGCGACTGGGCGCGGGTGTCGGTGCCGTAGTAGGTGTGCGAGCGCGCCACCTCGGATCCGACACCGACATACGCCATCCAGAGCGCCGACACCACGGCGAGCCCGACGAACACCGCGACCAGCGCACGCCGCGAGCGCAGCCAGGCGGTCAGCCCGAGCACGAGCAGCGGTGCCACGAGGTAGAACTGCTCCTCGACCGACAGCGACCAGGTGTGCTGCAACATCGACGGCTCGGTGAACTGCACGAAGTACTGGTTGCTCTGTGAGATCAGCCGCCAGTTCATGAAGTAGCCCATGGTCGCCAGCACGTCCCAGCGCAGCGGCCCGCGCTGGGCGTCGGAGGCGAAGAGGAATCCCCAGACCAGCACGGTGAGCAGCAGCGCACCGAGAGCCGGGAAGAGTCGTCGGGCCCGGCGGGCGTAGAACGCGCCGAAGCGCAGCTTGCCGGTCGTGACCCGTTCGGCGACGAGCAGCCGGACGATGAGGAAGCCCGACAGCACGAAGAACACGTTGAGCGTCAGCCACGCCCCCTGCAGCCGGTCGATGCCGAAGTGGTAGGTCAACAGGAAGATCACCAGCACGCCGCGGATCCCGTCGAGGGCCGGCAGGTGCGGCGCCGGCGCAGTCGACCGGCGCTCGCCCGGCGTGCTCACGGTTTGCCTGCGGGTGTGCCGGGCACCCACTTGGCGATCTGCGGCATCAACCATTTCCAGAACGCGACGGCGCCCGCCTGGGTGTAGTGCACCCCGTCGTCCCGCAGCTTCACGCCATTCACCTTCTCGGTGAATTTGCCGGTGGGACAGACGAGTTGGCTCGTGTCGGCAAGGTGCACCTGGTCCGGGTGCTTGGCCGCGAACTTCTCCAGGATGTCGTTGACGGCCGCGGCACGCTGCGGGTCGTTGCGGTCGGTCGCCATGTTGACGCCGTTGACGACGTACTTCGGCTGGCCCAGGCACGGCACCTTGGGTATGACGACCGGTAGTTTCTGCGCGCCCGCGGCCTTCTGCATGGTCTGCAGGCCTTCTTCCATCCGGCCGAGCAGGTAGTCGGCGTAGGCCGGGCTGCCGACGGCGAGGTTCTTGTCGCCCACGTAGTGGTCGAACACCTCCCACGGACCGAGGGTCCACACGACGACCTTCGGTTTGGTGCTGCCGACCCCGTCGGACCAGTGCATGAAGACGTTGTCGCAGCCCTTCTCCGACGGCTGCCGTTTGCCGCTGACGATGACGTTCTGCTCGGCGGTGCCGCAGCCGAAATCGACTGTCGCGGTGGGTTTCACGTCCGGGTAAACCTGCTTGGGGAAGTTGTAGCCGAGGCTGAAGCCGACCGAGTCCCCGACGATGAGCAGTGAGTATTTGCCGTCGCCTTCCCCGGACACGACGGTGTTGGATCCGGCCTGCGCGGCAGGCGCGAGACGCAGACCGTTGACCGAGAGCGCGATAACGGCTGCGGTCGCGGCGACCGCAGCGAGCGGGACGACGGCGCTGATCCGCTTCCCGAGCCGCCGTAGCGCACCCTTGCGGATCGGGTTCTCGACCAGATAATAGGAAGCGGTCGCCAGCAGGAAGGTGGCTGCGAACCGGGCGATCTGCAACGGCACGCCCGAGATGTTCAGGTGCTCGGGCGTCATCACCACGAAGAGCGGGAAGTGCCATAGGTACAGCCCGTAGGACAGCATCCCGATCCAGGCCAGCGGCCGCCACGAGATGACGCGCGCCACCGAGCTGGCCGGCAGCAACTCGACCGACAGGATCAGCAGCGCGAACATCGAGTCGAAGAGCAGATAGCCGCCGTAGAACACCCAGCCGCTCGCCGGGATGAAGAAGAACCAGAAGAGCGTCAGCGCAGCGACAACCCACCCGAGCACGACGATCTCGGTGCGCCGCTTCGCGGTGAAAGCGGCGAGCCGCTGGCGCGGCACCATCGACAACGCGACCGCGAGCGCGGCGCCGACCAGGATGTCCTGCATCCGGGTGTCGGTGCCGTAGTAGACCCGCGACGGGTCGCCGCCCGGCACATAGACCAGCGCCATCACCAGGGCCGACAGCCCGGCGAGCGCGATCATCACCGCCAGGATCTTGCCGCGCCCGCCCCGCCCGAAGGCCTTGAACAACACGATCATCAGGATCGGGAAGATCAGGTAGTACTGCTCCTCGATGCCCAGCGTCCAGGCGTGCTTGAACGGTGACTCGACCGCGGTGCCGAACTGCTCAAAATAGGACTGGCCGGTGAGGATCATCCGCCAGTTGGCGACGTAGAACAGCGCGGCGAGACCGTCACCCTTGATCGTGGCCGGCGTCTGGTCGCCGAAGATGCGCGGCACCGCGAGTGACACCACGACGAGCATCAGCAGCAGCGCCGGCAGCAGGCGCTTGGCCCGCCGCGCGTAGAAGCCGACCAGATCGATCGAACCCCACCGGTCCAGCTCCTTCAGCAGCAGCCCGGTGATCAGGTAGCCGGACACCACGAAGAAGACGTTCACCGACCAGTAGCCGCCGGTTACCCAGTCGTAGGGCACGTGGAACAGCATGATCGTCAGCACCGAGACGGCACGCAGGCCGTCGAGCGCCGGGCGGTAACCGCCGCCGGTGGGTCGTGGGCTCATCTGCTCGTTATTACGTCGGGGTCAGGTCGGTGCGTCGCGTCAGCATAGTCACGTGAGACGGCGGTCACAGCGTGGGCGTACCGGCGGGTAGCGAATCTGTGACCACCGTGTCCGCCAGCTGTATGCCGTCCGGCACCCGCGTGCCGGGCGCGACCACGCACCGGTCGAGCCCCACGCCGGCGCCGACGCGCGCTCCGGGCAGCACCACCGTGCCCCGTAGTTGCGCGTCCCGCGCCACGACGGCATCGGCGTGCACGCTGCTGCCGTCGGCGATCTGCGCCGAAGGTGCCACGTCTGCGGAGGCTGCGACATACCTCTGCGGGTCGCCCGCCGGTGCGTCGGGCAGCGCGCCGGTTACCGCGTCCGCGCTCGCGTCGCGATAGGCGAACGGGTCGCCGACGTCCCGGAAGTAGCCGTCGGCGACGTGCCCGAGCACCGGCATACCGCTATCGACCAGGCGTGGGAAGACATCACGTTCGAGCGAGGCCGGGCGCGCCGGGAGTCCCCGCAGCAGCGCCGCGTCGATCACGTAACTGCCCGCGTTGATGGTGCCGGGACCGCTGCCGGTCTTCTCGGCAAATTCCAGCACCCGGCCGTCCACCGCCAGCCGCACCGAGCCGTATGCCGCGACATCCGGCACCTGCCGCACGTGCAGGCACAGTGCGCGGCCGTCGGCGGCGCCCAGCTGGGCGCGCAGGTCGTGGCTGGACAACAGGTCGCCGTTGAGCACGATCAGCCGGTCGGCCTCCGGCAGCTCCCGGGCCGCCGCGGCAGCCGCGCCACCGGTGCCGAGCGGCGTGTCCTCGGCGACATACGACAGGGCCACGCCGTAGTCGCTGCCGTCGCCCAGCGCCGCCGGGAAGTCGGCGGCCCGGTAGCCGGTGGCGATGACGACCCGCCGCACCCCGACCGCCGCGAGCCGGCGCAACTGGTAGCCGATCAGCGGCTCACGACCCAACGGCAGCAACGGTTTTGGCCGGTTGTCGGTCAGTGGCCGCATCCGGGAGCCGACGCCGCCGGCCAGCACCACGGCCGACACGTTCATGCAGGCATTATGCGCATTCGCCGTACCAACGGGTAACGTGCGCGGGACATCCGCGACCGAGATCTCTGGAGGAGCAGCATGCCCGTGTCGGTCGCGCGACGGCTGCGGACCATCGCCCGCTCCCCCGTCACCTACCTGGTGCTGATTGCGCTCATCCCGCTGGTGCTGGCCTACCTGCGCACCGTCGCGCACGGCTGGTCCCCGGAGGGTGACGACGCCGTGATCGCCGACCGGATCCGGATGGTGTTCAGCACCAATCCGCCGGTGATGGGCCAGAACTCAACCTCCGGTCTGCAGCCCGGCAAGGTCGACAGCCACCACCCGGGTCCGCTCGAGTTCTACCTGGCCGCTCCGGTCGCGTTGCTCTTCGGTTTCCACAACCTCGGCATCCTCACCGCCGTGCTCGTCGTCAACGCCCTCGCGATCGCCGGCACCGTGCTGATCGCCTGGCGGCTGCGCGGGCTGCGCACCGCCATCCCGATCACCGCGGCGGTCGTCGTGCTGCAGTGGGTGCTCGGGCCGGAGGTGCTGGTCCGGCCGCTCAACACCTACGTCGCGGCGCTGCCGGCGTTGCTGGTGCTGGTCAGCGCCTGGGCCGTCCTCGACGGCTACCTCGCGATGCTCTGGGTGTATGTCGTGAGCGCTTCGTATGTCGCGCAGGCCAACCTGGCGTTCACCCCGTTCGTGGTCGGGCTGACCGTGGTGCTCGCGCTGGTCGGTCTGGTCCGGCTGCTGCGCCGACGCGACGATCCGGACCGGTCCCCGGAGCAACGCCGCAAGCTGCTGCGCTCGTGGGCGATCGCCGGCGGGGTGCTGGTGCTGGTGTGGCTGCCGTCGCTGCTCGAGTTGGTGCTCTACTCCCCCAACAACCTGACCCAGCTGTGGCGCTATCGCAGCGAGTCGAAGGCGACCGGGACGCCCTGGTCGCGCGCGTTCGCCTACCCGCTGGGTCAGCTCGGCAGTCTCGGCTTCGGCCGGTTCACCGACGGGTATGCCGCGACGCGCGGCGGGCTCGCCGCGTCGTTCGGAGCGGTCGTGCTCGTGCTGGCGGCACTCGGCGGGTTCGCCGGGCGCAAGCTGCCGCGGACCGCCGGCAGCACCGCCTGCGGTGTCGCGCTTGTTGCGGTCGCGGCCGAGACCTGGGGCCTGACCTACATGGCCGGGTTCCCGGTGACCTACTGGACGATGCCGGTCTTCGCGATCGGGGTCTTCCTGATCGCGGCTCTCGTCATACGAGGTTGGGAGCTGGCGCCGGCCCACGTGCGGACGTTCCGGCTCGGGCCCGGGGGCTGGCGCGCGGCGGGGGCAGTCGCGGCGCTGTTCGCGGTGTTCGCCTCCGTCGGTGCCACGGCCCCGAACTGGACGGCGATGGACCGGGCGCGCACCGCGACCGACCGGCTGATCCCGTACCTGTCCCAGCACGTGGCACCCGGCTCGGGGGTCAAGGTCGGCGGCACCGGGCTCACGGCGCTCACCATGAACTCGGCGGTCGGATTCCAGTTGGACCGACGCGGTTATCACGCCTACTACATGCTGGCCCGAAAAACCCCAGAGGACACCGACGCCTACCACGTGGACGCCGCCGACCCGCTGCCGCCGGACTCGTACGCGCAGGTAAGCCTCGTCGAAGCCAGGCCCGACGGCAGTTGGCCGGCGCCGCCCGCCGGCACCCAGGTCGTCGACCTGGTGCCCGCCGATAAGGGTGGTCCGGCGGTCCGCGCCTGGGTGCGCGTGCCCGATCAGCTGCGCCCCTGACCGGGCACCGGCGAGCAGCCGGCGCCGCGCCCCGCGCAAGTTACCCCGGCGAAGCCCACTGGTGAGTAACATGCCGACCATGGCCGAGGAGTTCGAGACCCGCACCGTCCTGTCACTGCGCACCGGCACCAAGATCTGCGTGCTCATCGCGCTCGGGTTCGTGGTTGCCGCCGTCTACTTCTACTTCGTCCCGGTCACCTCGGTGCGCACCCAGTCCGGGTCGGTCTTCGGCTGTGGCTCGGCCTCCAGCCCGATGACCGGCGGGTTCGCCGAGGGCGCCTGCGGCAAGATCACCGACGTCTACAAGTACCGTGCGATCGCCTGCATCGTGCTCGCGCTGCTGACCGCGATCGTCGGCGGCCTGCTGTTCGGCGCCGACCGGCGCCAGGAAACCCGGGCGGTGCGCACCGACGTCGACCGGCACGATGACCGACACGACGAGGGCGATCGCGACCGGGACGGCGAGCGTTCGGACTCCCGCGCCACCGGTGACCGCGATCAGGATGACGACCGACCCCGCTACGACCGCGGCGACGAGGGGTCCGCTACGGATGCCACGGCAGCCGACCACGAGCAGGCCACCACCCGAGCCCAGCTACGCGACTCCGACGGCAAGCGCTACTGACGCGCGGCGCACCCCGCGGCACGTCGATGCAGGTCAGTGCGCGGCGGCGTGCCAGGAGTTGCCCACCCCGACGCTGACGTCGAGCGGCACGTCGAGCTCGACGGCGGCGCCCATCTCACGACGGACCAGCTTCTCGAGCTCTTCCCGCTCCCCGGGTGCGACCTCGAGCACGAGTTCGTCGTGCACCTGCAGCAACATCCGTGAGGCAAGCTTCTCCGCACGCAGGGCCTGATCGACCCGCAGCATGGCCAGCTTGATCACGTCGGCGGCGCTGCCCTGGATGGGCGCGTTGAGCGCCATCCGCTCGGCCATCTGCCGGCGTTGCCGGTTGTCCGAGGTCAGGTCGGGCAGGTAGCGCCGCCGGCCGAGCATGGTCTCGGTGTAGCCGGTGCGCCGCGCCTCGTCGACGACCTCGCGCAGGTAGTCACGCACCCCGCCGAACCGGGCGAAGTACTCCTCCATCAACGTGCTCGCCTCGCCGGTGGTGATGGCCAGCTGCCGCGACAACCCGTATGCCGACAGCCCGTAGGCCAGGCCGTAGGACATCGCCTTGACCTTGGCGCGCATCTCAGCGGTGACGTCCTCGGGCTCGACGGCGAAGACCCGCGACCCGACGAAGCGGTGCAGGTCCTCGCCGGTGCGGAACGCCTCGATCAGCCCCTCGTCACCGGACAGGTGGGCCATGATGCGCATCTCGATCTGGCTGTAGTCGGCCGACATCAGCGCGTCGTATCCGTTGCCCACGACGAACGCCTCGCGGATGCGGCGCCCGGCCTCGGTGCGGATCGGGATGTTCTGCAGGTTGGGGTCGGTCGACGACAGACGGCCGGTCGCGGCGATCGTCTGCTGGTAGGTGGTGTGGATGCGCGCGTCGTCGGCGATCGACTTGATCAGACCCTCGACGGTCACCCGCAACCGGGACGAATCCCGGTGTCGCAGAAGGGCTTCCAGGAAGGGGTGCTCGGTCTTTGCGTAGAGCTCGGTGAGTGCGTCGGCGTCGGTGGTGTAGCCGGTCTTGGTCTTCTTGGTCTTCGGCATCTGCAACGTCTCGAAGAGCACCACCTGCAGCTGCTTGGGCGAACCCAGATTGATGCGCTCCCCGTCGATCGCCTCGTAAGCATCCTCGGCGGCCTTGTCGAGCGAGTCGGCGTAGTCGCGTTCGAGACCGTCGAGCACGTCCGGGTCTGCGTAGATGCCGAAGCGCTCCATCGCCGCGAGCACGTCGATGAGCGGAAGCTCGATGTCGGCCAGCAGCTTGGTGCCCTCGGTGCGCTCCAGCTCCTCGTCGAGCGCGGTGGCCAGGTCGAGCACCGCCCGGGCCTGCACCATCGCCTCCTGCGCCGCGGAGTCGTGGCCGTCGAGGTCGAGCATGCCCTGTGCCGGGTCGTCCTGCTCGGGCCGCAACTCCCGGCGCAGGTGCCGCATCACCAGATCGGACAGGTCGTAGGCACGCTGATCGGGCCGCACCAGGTAGGCCGCCAGCGCGGTGTCGCTGACCAGCCCGGCGAGCGGCAACCCAGCGGCGTGCAGGGCCTGCATCGGCCCCTTGGCGTCGTGCAGCACCTTGCTGCGGGTCGGGTCGGCCAGCCACTCGCGGACCGCCTGCTCGCCCTCGCTCGGCAGCGTCTCCAGGTCGATGTATGCCGCCCGGCCGTCCTCCTCGCCGCCCACGGCGATCGCGAGGGCGCGCACGTCGCCGGTGCCGCGTGCCCACTGGCCGAGCACGTGCACCCCGGCCCGCTCCTCGGTCGACAGCTCCTGCTCGACCCACTCGGCGACGTCGTCCGGGGCGAGCACCTGGCCGTCGACCTCGATGCTGCCCTCGGCCTCGTCACCGGCCGCCTCGAGAGTGGCGAACAACCGCTCGCGCAGCACCCGGAACTCCAGGCCGTCGAAGACCTGGTGCACCTGGTCGCGGTCCCACACCTGCCGTTGCAGATCGTCGACGGTCACCGGCAGCTCGACATCGCGCACCAGCTGGTTGAGCCGCCGGTTGCGCAGCACACCGTCCAGGTGTTCGCGCAGCGCGTCGCCGACCTTGCCCTTGATCTCGCCGACGTGATCCACGATGCCGGGCAGGTCGCCATACAGGTTGATCCACTTGGCGGCGGTCTTGGCGCCGACGCCCGGCACGCCGGGCAGGTTGTCGGACTTCTCACCGACGAGCGCGGCGAGGTCGGGATAGCTGGCCGGCGGCACCAGGTAGCGCTCCTCGACCTTGGCCGGCGTCATCCGCCAGAGGTCGGAGACGCCCTTGGCCGGATAGAGCACCGTCACCTTGTCGGTGACCAGCTGCATCGCGTCGCGGTCGCCGCTGACCACCAGCACCTCGTCGAAGCCCTGCTCCTCCGCCTGCGTGGACAGGGTCGCGATCAGGTCGTCGGCCTCCCAGCCGGCGAGTTCGACGTAGCGGATCTTCAGCGCGTCGAGGATCTCGTGCACCAGCGAGACCTGGCCCTTGAACTCGTCGGGCGTCTTGGCGCGGCCGGCCTTGTATTCGGCGTACTCCTCCGCGCGGAAGGTCTGCCGGGAGACGTCGAAGCACACCGCGACGTGCGTCGGGTCCTCGTCGCGCAGCACGTTGATCAGCATCGAGGTGAAGCCGTAGACCGCGTTGGTGGGCTGACCGGTGGTGGTCGAGAAGTTCTCGACCGGCAGGGCGTAGAAGGCGCGGTAAGCCAGGGAATGACCGTCGAGCAGCAGCAGGCGTTTCACGCGTGCCACCCTATGGGCCATGACCGACAACGCAGCCACATCCCCCACCCCCGCCGTCGGCACCGACCTGGTGACGTTCTTCAACGAGATGAATGCCGGCACGCTCGGCGAGAAGATGGGCATCCAGTTCGTCGAAGCGACCCCGCAGCGGATCGTGGCGACCATGCCGGTCGAGGGCAACAATCAGCCCTACGGACTGCTGCACGGCGGCGCGAGTGTGGTGCTCGCCGAGACCCTCGGGTCGGTGGGCGCTGCGCTGCACGCCGGCGAGGGCCGCATCGCGGTCGGGCTCGACATCAACGCCACGCATCACCGCGGTGCCCGCTCCGGCCTGGTGACCGGCACCGCCACCGCGCTCTCGCTCGGGCGGACGCTCGCGTCGTACGACGTGGTGATCACCGACGAGGACGGCAACCGTCTCTGCACCTCGCGCATCACCTGTCTGCTGCGCGACACCGCACCCAAGGCCCAGTAATCCCGCTCGTGGGCGCCCGCATCCCGTAAGCGACCGTGACGCTGGCGTCACTCCTGCTTACGAGTTGCGCGCCCGGCCGATTCCTGCCGCAGCCGCGCGGCCTGCCGGATCAGATGATCGCGCTCCGGCACGCTCGTCGCGAGGTCGGCTGCCTCGGCGTACCACCGTGCGGCCGAGGCCAGGTCGCCGGCGGCTTCGACCAGGTGCGCCCGCGCCGCCGTATGGCGAGGCAGCCTCGCGTCGAGCCGGTCGAGCTCGGCCAGCCCGACGAGCGGCCCCTCGGCCTCCCCCAGGGCGACGGCCCGGTTGAGCCGCACCACAGGGGAATCGGCGATGGCGAGCAACTCGTCGTACCACTCGACGATCTGCACCCAGTCCGTCTCGGCAGCACTCGCCGCGTCCGCGTGCAAGGCTGCGATGGCCGCCTGCGCCTGATATTGGCCCAACCGGTCCCGCTCGAGCGCAGCACGCAGCACCCCGACGCCCTCGGCGATCAGGGCGGTGTCCCAGCGCGTCCGGTCCTGCTCGGCCAGCGGCACCAGCCTGCCGGAGACGTCCGTGCGCGATGCGCGTCGCGAGTGGTGCAGCAGCATCAGCGCGAGCAACCCGGCCACCTCCGGGTCGTCCGACAGCGACGCCAGCTGCCGGGTCAGCCGGATCGCCTCGACCGCGAGCTCGATGTCGCCGCCGTACCCCTCGTTGAACACCAGGTAGAGCACCCGCAGCACGGTCTCGAGCGACCCAGGCCGGTCGAGCGGCACGTCCGCGACCGTGCGCTTCGCCCGGCTGATCCGTTGCGCCATCGTCGCCTCCGGCACCAGGTGCGCGCGAGCGATCTGGCGGGTCGTCAGACCACCGACGGCGCGCAGCGTCAGCGCGACCGCCGACCCGGGCGACAGCGACGGATGAGCGCAGAGGAAGTAGAGCCACAACGAGTCGTCCATGCCGTATGCCGGGCCGGTCACGGCCGCGGAGTCGACCGCGAATTCTCTTGCTGTGCGCGATGATTCGGCCCGCCGCGCGTCGAGGAACTTGCGCCACGCGACGGTGACGAGCCAGCCCATCGGGTCGCGCGGCGGGTCGCCCGGCCAGGACTCGAGCGCCTTGAGCAGCGCCTCCTGCACGGCATCCTCGGCCGACGCGAAGTCCGCTCCGCGCCGGACGAGCACCCCGATGACCGCGGGCACCAGGTTCCGCAGCTGCGTCTCGTTCACTCGGTCAGATCGGCCGAGTCGTCGAGGAACGGTCGCAGTTCCAGCCATTCCCGGATCGGCTTGCCGCCGGCGCCGGGGGCGTCCGACAACTCACCGGCCAGTTCGACCGCGCGGTCGTAGCTGTCGACGTCGATGATCATCCACCCGGCGATCAGGTCCTTGGTCTCGGCGAACGGCCCGTCGACCACGGGCGGCTCCCCCTCGCCACCGGCCCGCACCCACACACCCTGCGGCGACAGCGCCTGACCACTGACGAACTCCCCGGACTGCTCCAGTCGCTCGGCGAAGTCGTCCATGTACTTCAGGTGCGCGGCGAGTTCGTCCGGTGTCCACTGGTCCATCGGCACGTCGTTCGGCGCGGCCGGTGCGCCGCGATAGTGCTTGAGCATCAGATACTTGGCCATGGTGGGTTTCCCTTCCTGCCTCAGGCATCTTGCCGCGCGGCGCGTGCCCGGACCAGTTCCTCGACGGCGCTGGGCAAGGTGTGCTCGAAGTCGATCAGCTTCGCCCAGGTCGGGGTCACAACGATCCGCACCATCGCCGGGTAGAGCGAGCGCACCTCGGCCTCCCACTCCACCCGCTGTTCGTCGCTCATCCGGTAACTGCCGTTGATCTGCAGATACTCCTCGGGGATGCCCTCCACGAGGTCGAGTTCGACGGTGCCTCGGATCAGCAGGATCTTCGGTGGGTGCACCTCGGTGTCGATCGTCAGCGCGACCTGCGGGTTGCGCCGCAGCGAGGGCAGCTTGGGCGCGTTGGTGCTGGTGCACAGCACCAACGTCGAGCCGTTCCAGGCGAACGCGATCGGGATGCACCGCGGGGTGCCGTCGGCCGCGACATACGCCAGGCGCGCAATGTCGCGGGCCAGTAGTTCCGCGCTGCCCGGACGGTTCAGGACCTCGGTGACGTCTTGTTGGTCCATCGTCTTGCTCCTGTTCCAGAGGTGTCGGGCCGCCGTGGTGGGCGGCTCGTACCCCTGGGACGGAGCGGTCCGGAGCTTCTCGACATCCCCGCGAGAAAAGTTTGCGGCGGCTACTCCGCCGACGAGGACGCCATCGCGACCCGGGTGCGGGAGCGGGCGCGCAGCGACCGCCGGCGGCGTACTGCCTCGGACACCGAGGGCGGGTGATGGCTGCCTGCCAACCGGCGACGCAGCGCGGCGGCGGTCGTGGTGCGCTCAGTGACCACCGACGCAAAACCGAGCCGGGCGAAGAACCGGTTGGCGTCGCGGCTGGTCGCCGGCACGCAGGAGACGATGTCGGAGGCACCCAGGTGCTCGGCGTATGACGCAACCATCGCCAGCAACGCCTTGGCGACCCCGCGCTGGCGCCGCCCCGGCTTCACCCAGAGCAGGTCGATCCAGACCGCGATGTCGTCGTTGAGCGCACTGACCGGGCCGTGCATGACGACGGTGAAGCCGACCGGCTCCTCGTCGATCGTGGCGAGGTAGATGCGCACGTCCTCGCGCTGACACGAGACCCGCAGGCGGCCCTCGCGAATGGTGCGTTCGGCGTGGTCGGCCGACAAACCCTGGGCGGCTCGAGACTCCACCCACAAAGCGGCGAACCGCTCCTCGTCGCCCGGGCTGACCCGCGCGACCTGCACGGCCGATCTGGCCATTGACGTCCTCCGTGGCAGACACCGATGAGTAGTTGAATGCACGACTGCAGACGGCAGCGTACGCCTCCCACCCGGGTGCCCGACACAGGGTTGGAACAGTCAGTTGTCACACCCCGACTCATCGGTAACCTGCGCCGCTCAGCCGCCGAGGTAGGCCGCCTTCACCGCGTCGTCGGCGGCGAGTTCGGCGCCGCTGCCTTCCCGGGTGATCCGGCCGGTCTCGAGGATGTAGGCCCGGTTGGCGAGCTTGAGCGCCTGGTTGGCGTTCTGCTCCACCAGCAGCACCGTGGTGCCCTGCTGGTTGACCTCCTTGATAATCCGGAAGATCTGCCGGATGAACTGCGGGGCCAACCCCATCGACGGCTCGTCGAGCAGCAGCAGCTTCGGGTGCGCCATCAGCGCCCGGCCGATGGCAAGCATCTGCTGCTCGCCGCCGGACATCGTGCCGCCGCTCTGCTTCTGCCGCTCCTTCAGGCGCGGGAACAGGTCGAAGACCCGGTCGAAGTCGGCCGACATGCTCGACTTGTCCTTGCGGGCGTAGGCGCCCATGTCGAGGTTCTCCAGGACGGTCATCGACGGGAAGATGCCGCGCCCTTCCGGAGTCAGCGAGATGCCGCGCACCACCCGCAGGTGCGCCTTGGTGCGGGAGATGTCGTCCCCGTCGAAGGTGATCGACCCGCCCGACAGCCCGAGCAGGCCGGCGACGGCCCGCATCGTGGTGGTCTTGCCGGCACCGTTGGCCCCGATCAGCGAGACGATCTCACCCTCTTCCACGTGGATCGACATGTCGTGGATGGCCTGGATCCGCCCGTAGTGGACGCTCACGTCGTCCAGCTCAAGCAACGCCATCGTCGTCCTCGTCTTCCTCAACGCCCAGGTATGCCGCAATCACGGCCGGATCCTGCTGAATCTGCTGCGGTGCGCCGTCGGCGATCTTGCGCCCGAACTCCAGCACCACGATGCGGTCGGTCACGCCCATCACGAGCTTCATGTCGTGCTCGATGAGCAGCACCGTGTAACCGTCGTCGCGGATCTGCCGGATGAGCTGCATCAGCTCCTGCTTCTCGGCCGGGTTGAAGCCGGCCGCCGGCTCGTCCAGGCAGAGCAGCTTCGGCTCGGTCGCGAGCGCCCGCGCGATCTCCAGCCTGCGCTGGTAGCCGTAGGGCAGGCTGCGCGACGGCGACATCGCCTGGTCGGCGATGCCGACGAACTCCAGCAGCGCCATACCGCGGTCGATCGACTCGCGCTCCTCGCGCACGTGACGCGGCAGCCGGAAGATCGCGCCCGGGACGCTCGTGCCGTGCCGGGCGTCCAGGCCGACGACGACGTTCTCCAAGGCGGTCATCTCACCGAACAGCCGGATGTTCTGGAAGGTGCGCGCGATGCCGGCGCGGGTGATCGCGTGTCGCTTCTTGCCGAGCAGGGACACCCCTTCCATCGTGACGTCCCCCGAGGACGGCTTGTAGACACCGGTCATCGCGTTGAAGCAGGTCGTCTTGCCGGCACCGTTGGGTCCGATCAGGCCGAGGATCTCACCGCGGTTGATGTCGAACGTCACGTGATCCAGTGCGGTCAAACCACCGAATTGCACTGTCAACTCGTCCAATTGGACCAGCGGCTCGCCCTCGCTGACCGCGATCTCGCGATCCGGCGCGACGATGTCGGCGATCTCCTCCTGGGTGATCGGCACGCCGTCCGGGCCGGTCGGGGTCTCCTCCGGCTCAGGCACCTGGCTCATCGGTCCTTCTCCTTACCCAGGCTGACCGACGTTGCCCCGGTCGCGGCCGTGCTCGGTGTGCCGGAGGGCGCGCTGCCCACCCAGTCGCGCAGTCTTCGGATGGCGGCGAGCAGGTGGTTGCGGGCCGGCAGCAGGCCCTGCGGCCGGAAGATCATCAGCACGACCAGCACCACTCCGAAGATCAGGTACTTGTAGTCGGCGATGCCGGTGAACCGGTCAGGCACGTAGGACACGATCGCCCCGCCGATGATCGCGCCGAACTTGTTGCCCGAACCGCCCAGCACCACAGCAGCCAGGAAGAGCATCGATGTCGGCACGTCGAACCGTTGGTTGTTGATGAAGCCGACCTGGCCGGCGAACAACGCACCGGACAGACCACCGATCGCCGCACCGATCGCGAACGCCCACAGCTTGTACTTGAACGTCGGCACGCCCATGGTCTCGGCCGCGTCCTCGTCCTCTCGTATGGCGATCCACGCGCGCCCGACACGAGAACGCTCGAGGTTACCCAGCAGCAGCATCACCGCGACGATGATCAGGACCGTCAGCATGTACCACGCGGTGCCGTTCTCGAACAATGGCTTGCCGTCGCGGGTGCCCGGCGGCATACCGATGTTCTGGAAGCCGGTGTTGCCCTTCAGCGCCGGCACGATGTTGGCAAGCAGCCGGATGATCTCGCCGAAGCCGAGCGTCACGATCGCCAGGTAGTCGCCGCGCAATCGCAGCGTCGGCACACCCAGCAAGATCCCGAAGAACGCGGTGACGACCATCGCGAGCGGCAGCGTGAAGAGATACGGGATGTGCACGTAGCTGCTGTCCGGGCTGGTCCACAGCGCCGCGACATAACAGCCGATCGCGAAGAACCCGACGTATCCCAGGTCGAGCAGCCCCGCCTGCCCGACCACCACGTTGAGGCCGAGCGCGGCCAGCGCGAACCGGGCCATGTTGAAGCAGGCAATCGAGAAATCGGTGTCCGGCGTGCTGATGATCGGCGGGTTGATGACCGGCAGCAACAGCACCAGCACAAGAAATACGGCGAGCAGGATCCACTGCTGCCACCGTTCCAAGCCGGCCCACCACCGGCGTACGCCGCCGAGCACACCACCAGAACGCGGTTGATCCTCCGCCGCCTGCGCGTTGTCCTCCTGCTGCTCGGCGTGCACTCCGCCGAGCGGATCCTTACCCATGCTCATGCCGCGCCTCTTCCCTCGCCCGCTCGTCGCTCATGCCGCATATCACGCACGCACCTTCGCCAGACTCGATCCGAGAATGCCTTCCGGCCGCACCATGAGCACCAGCAGCAGTACGACGAAGCAGACCACGTCGTTCCACTGCGCATCGCCGAGCAGGTACTGCCCGTAGTTGCCGATCAGGCCGAGCAGGAAGCCACCGAGCAGGGCACCGCGGATGTTGCCGATGCCGCCGAGCACCGCGGCCGCGAACGCCTTGATGCCGAGCACGAAGCCGCCGTTGTAGATGGCACCGGACGGCACTTGCATGATGTAGAACAAGCCGGCCGCACCGGCCAGCAGACCGCCGATGGCGAAGGTGAGCACGATGATCCGCTCGGTGCTGACGCCCATCAGGGTCGCGGTGTCGGGATCCTGGGCGACCGCGCGAATCCCACGCCCGGTTCGCGTCCGCCGGACGAACTGGTCGACCGCGATCATCATCGCGAGCGCCGCGACGACGATGATGATCTGGTTGAGGAAGATCAGCGTGTCCCCGATCTGGAAGATCGCCTTGACCGGCACCATGCGCACCGACGGCTCGGCAACCGATCCGCGCCAGAGGAAGATCAGGTACTGGATGGCGAACGAGACCCCGATGGCGGTGATCAAGAACGCCAGCCGCGGGGCGCCCCTGGCGCGTAACGGGCGGTAGGCGATGCGCTCCACCAGCACCGCGACGACCGCCGACGTGACCGCACCGGCCAGCAGCGCGACCAGCAGATCGCCGATCAGCGGGATTGTGCCGAGGTTCGGGGAGTTGCCGTCGAAGCCCAGCCCGGTGAGGGTGAAGACCACGGCGTACGCGCCCGAGATGAACACCTCGGAGTGCGCGAAGTTGATCAGGTTGAGGACGCCGTACACCAAGGTGTAGCCGACCGCGACCAGGGCGTAGATCCCGCCATACGTGATGCCGTCGCGGGTCGCCGGCAGAAAATTCGAGAACAGCGAGTCCCAGTTGAAGCTGATCCAGCTTTCGCTACTGGCGGTGGCAAGTTCGTGCAGCATCGAGGAGTTCCTCCGCAGGTGATGTGTCCGGGCAGGTCGCACCCGCGTACGGCGGCGGCCCACCTGAAGCTGTGGCGGGCCGCCGACGTACGACGGTGGGGTCAGCCCTCGCTGATCACGCCCACGGACTTGATGACGCCACCGTCCACCTTGTAGCCGTAGACCGGCAGGGCGGACAGCTCACCCTTGGAGTCCCACTTGTACTTCTTGGACAGGCCCGCCGCGTCGTAGCTCTTGATGAAGTCCTTCAGCTTGGCGCGGGTGGTGTTGCCCTTGTCGATGCCGGCCAACATGATCGTCATCGCGTCATACCCCTCGACCGAATAGGTGCCCGGCGCCTGACCGTTCGAGACGCCCTTGTATGCCGTGGCGAACTCCGGGATCAGGTCACCGGGGATGCAGGGGCAGGTGAAGTAGGCGTTCTTGCTGGCGTCGCCCGCCTGCTTGACGAACTCCGGGTCCTTCACACCGTCCGGGCCGATGAAGACACCCTTGAATCCACCATCGGAAAGCTGCTGGTCCAGCGGCGCGCCCTCGGCGTAGTAACCGGCATAAAAGACCGCATCGGCCTTGGAGTCCAGCACCTTCTGGACGGTCGCGGAGAAGTCCTTCTGCTTGGTGGTGACCTTGTCGGTGCCGGCCAGCTTGTCCCCGAGGCCCTTGGTGGCGGTGTTCGCCAGGCCGATGCCGTAGGTCGAGTCGTCCTGCACGACGTAGACCTTCTTGGCACCGAGCTTGTCGGCCAGCTTGGATACCGCCGGGCCCTGCACGTTGTCGTTACCGAGGCCACGGAAGAACGTCGTCCAGCCGTTGTCCGCCAGCGCTGGGTCGGTGGCGGACGGGGTGATGTGCGCCAGGCCGGCGTTCTCGAAGATCTTGCCGGTCGCCTTGGACTCACCCGAGAACGGCAGGCCGATGACGCCGATGATGTTCTTGTCGGAGGTCGCCTTCGTCGCCGGCCCGGTCGCCTTGGTCGGGTCACCCTCGGTGTCGAACTTGGTGAACTTCACCTGACAGCCCGGGTTCGCCTTGTTGTGTTCGTTCACCGCGAGTTGCACGCCGTTGTAGATGTTGATGCCGAGCTGCGCGTTGTCGCCGGTCATCGCGCCGACATACCCGATCGTGGTGTTCGGGTCGCACTTGGCCTTGCCGTCACCGGCGGGCTTCACCGCGTCGCTCGGCACGTCGATCTTGCTCTGCACCGGCAGGTTCTTCAGGTCGCCGCCGAGGGCCCCACCCGAACCACTGCCCCCTCCGCCACCGGAGCTGCTGTTGGCGCATCCGGCCACGGCCATCATTGCCACAATCGCCGGGATGGCGAGTTTCTGCGTTGCACGCACGAAGGTTCCTCCTGAGACAGGGCACGCGTTCGCCGAGTGCGTTCGCGCGTGGAACCGAAGATTAGAGTGAAATCGCGCAGATAGCTCGCAACTTACGAGCTTTCGACGCCGGTTTGTGATGAAACGGTCGTCTAGTTATGGCCAAATGCTTGGTGCTATTACCATATCCGACGGGCTGGACGACCGGTCAGTCCGGTGGGTTCTCGGCGGCGCCGGTGATCACGGCGTCGGCTACCTCGCGCATCCCGAGGCGCCGGTCCATGGCGGTCTTCTGGATCCACCGGAATGCGCCCGGCTCGTCCAACCCGAGCTGTTTCATCAGGATGCCCTTCGCCCGGTCGAGGCTCTTGCGGGTCGCGAGCCGGTCACCGAGGTCGGCGACCTCCTGCTCCAGCGCCTTTCGCTCCGACCAGCGCGACCGGGCGACCGTGATCGCCGGTCGCAGGTCCTCGATGGTGAACGGCTTGAGCACATAGGCCATCACGCCCGCATCGGAGGCACGCTCGACGAGCTCCTTGTCGGAGAACGCGGTCAGCATCACCACGGGTGCGATGCCGGCCGCGCCGATCTCGTCGGCGGCGCTGATCCCGTCGAGCACCGGCATCTTCACGTCCATCACGACCAGGTCGGGGTGCAGCTGCGCGGCCTGGTCGACCGCCTGGCGTCCGTCCCCGACCTCGGCGACCACCTCGTAGCCGGCGTCACGCAGCATCTCGGCGATGTCGAGACGGATGATCGCCTCGTCCTCCGCGACGATCACGCGGAGCGGGCCCGTTTCGTTGTTCACGCCTGCCAGCCAATCACAGCGATGTTTCGCCAATGCTACGGCCGCGGACAGTTGCTGCGTCAGCCACGCAGATGCGAGACACCGGCCCAGCCGGGGTCGGCTTCCACCGACACCTTGACCTTGCCGTCCGGCCAGCCGGCGACCGCGGCCCGCACCTGCTCCACCGCCGGCGTGGCGCTGTCGGCATACACGTGCAGCAGGCAGGTGCCGCCGCTGCACTCGCGCGCCACCACCCGGCCCTGGCCCTCGAGCCGCTCGGTGATGTGGTCCTGCAGGTTGCGCAGCGCGGCCAATGACCCGTTGCTCGGCAGGTCGTTGTCGTCCTTCTCGCCGTATGGCGCAGCGACCACGATGTGACTGTCCAGTTGCGGAGCCCAGGCAGCTGCCAGCGGCACCTGCGCGACCGCGGACACCGGCCCCTTCGGACCGGTGCCCTGCAGCACCAGCCACTGCGGCTGGCCGCCCTCACCGGTGAACTCCTCGCGCAGGTCGCGCACTACGGCACGCAGCCCGGCCAGGCCGAACCCGTCGAGCGGCGGCTCGGTGGCGGTCGCGAGCTCACCGATCCAGGTCTCGGTCGCCTCCTCGCCGAGGGCGGCGTCGAGCGCCAGGAAGGACACCGAAAGTCGTTGCTGCTCACGCAGATCCGCCAGGCGGGGGTGGTAGAAGGTGACATCGACGCGGCTGCCCTGGCGACGCACGCCGACCCGCGCGTCGTCGAGCGCGACCTGCACCTCGTCGATCTCGATCCCGTGCCCGGCGAGCTCGGCGACCGGCTGCCTCGAGTCGGCGTAGGACCAGACCAGATCCGCTTCGGGCGCACGGCGCAGCCAGCGCCGTGCGGCGGCCCGCAGCTCCGGATCGCCGGCCGCGGTCACCACCAACAGGTGCGCGGACTCGCGCCCCGGCGCCAACTCCCACGCCAGGCCTTCCTCGATGGCCGCGACGCGTTTGCTCAGCTCGATGGCGGTCTCGGCACCGGCGGTGTCCATCGCGATCGTCCGTGACCCGCCACCGGTCCACCAGGTCCAGAACGCGTCGATGGCGGCGCCGGGGTCGTCACGCCGCTTGCCGAAGAGTGCCATGCGCCCCATCCAACACCCGGGCTAGAACAGCGCGCGCACCTGGGCGAGAGCCTTGTCGGCATACCCCTGCCACATGCGGCCGAAGACCGGCAATGCCACGGTGCTCAACGCCATTCGCGGGTAGACCCGCCACGACCAGGTGACCTGCGTCTCGGCGCCGCGGGCGGTGAATGCCCAGCGGCCGTCGACCCCTCCGGCGAGCGGCTTCAACGCGCCGGTGATGTCACTGATGTGGTAGCTGAACGCGGTCGGCGAGTCGACCGTGACGAGCTCTTCGCGCATCGTGCCGCCGTCGGAGAGCACGATCGTGCGGGCTTGCCCGACGGTGCCCCAGACGCCCTGCTGATCGCGCACCTGCTTGATCGGCGGGAGGGCGAGGTGGCGCCCCGCGAACAACTGCGGCAGCGGCGCGACGATCACGTCGCGGAATGCCCGCTCGGGATCGGCGGGCACAAGGACCGACGCACTGACGTCCAGGGGTGAACTCATGGTCGCACGCTACTCGCGCGGCTCAGCGGGCGGCCAGGTATGCCGCAGCGGTCGCGCGCAGCCGGGCGTGGCTGCCGCCATACAGGTCGGCGGGGGTGGGCAGGAATCGTTTGTCGACCTTGGCGACCGACGTGTAGTTGGTGTCGCACACATTGGCCAGCGGCGACTCGACCGCCTGCGACAACAACTGGTAACTGTCGAGCTCACTCATTCCGGTGGATGCGCTCACCCAGTGCAGCAGGTCGAGTTGGGCGATCCGGAACGCGTCCTCCAGCGGCCGCGCCGAGCCGGCCGACATCACGTGGGTGTCGGTTTCGATGCGCGGCCACGGTGTCGGCACGCCCTTGATGAGCTCGACCGCGACGACCGTGTCCATCGCGCACTCGATCGCGGTGCCGCAGGTCTCTCCCTCGCCCTGTCGCGCGTGCCCGTCGCCCAGGCTGAGCAACGCTCCCTCGACGTTGACCCCGAGGTAACACGTTGCACCAGAACGCATTTCGGGAGTGTCCAGGTTGCCTCCGTGCGCGTCCGGCACGAGCGCCGAGCGCACCTCCAGGTTGGCCGGGGCGACTCCGATGGTGCCGTGCATCGGGTCCATCGGCAGGGTCATCGTGTGCTCGCTGTCCAGCGCGTGGAAGGTGCACTCGCCCGCGGCGACGTCGACGTCCCAGATCCAGACGCGCTCCGGCAGCGGCGGCTGGAGTGTTGCGGTCAGGTGCGTCGAGGTCAGCGCCCCGAAGAGCGGCACCGTGGTCGACGCACCCCAGTCGCGGGCCGGGCGCAGGTCCACCAAGTGCACGGCGACGGTGTCACCCGGCTCGGCGCCTTCGAGGTAGAACGGGCCGGTCTGCGGGTTGAGGAACGGGAAGTCGCATACCTCGCTGACCAGGTCGGTCGCGCGGCGCACCTTGCCGGCATAACAGTCCTCGGTGAAGACCTCCAGCACTGCCCCGGACGGGACGCGTGCGATCGGCGCAGCTCCGCCGAAAGTCCACGCGAACTGCTCCGGAGTCGGCCGGAAGGGACGGACATCGAGGTTTGCAGCCATGACCGCAGCGTAGCCACCCAGCGTTTGCTCGACGTTCAATTGAGTTCTGCCTCAAGGGCACTCGGCCCGCCATACGGTTTCCGTCGGTCCGCTATGGATGCGATGTGAACTGGTTATGAGGGTGGGAGCCGATGGAGACAGGTGCCGTCGTACGCGCGCGGCAGGTCAGCAAGACGTTCGGTGAGGTGGTGGCGCTCGACGCCGTCGACCTCGACCTCCCCGCCGGGCAGGTGCACGGACTGATCGGTCCGAACGGCGCCGGCAAGACGACCTTGCTCGGTTTGTTGCTGGGCCTGGCCCGGGTCACTTCGGGCTCGCTCGAGGTGCTCGGCACCGAGATGGGTATGGCGGGGGCGACTCCGGCCGGAGTCGCCGGCTTCGTCGACGGCCCGGGGCTCTACCCGTCGCTGACGGCACGACAGAACCTTGCGGCGCTGGCCGGTCTGCGAGGCCGGCGCGACGACACCCGCATCGGTGCGGCGCTCGACGAGGTCGGCCTGCGCGATATGGCGGACGACCGGCTGCGTGGCTTCTCCCTCGGCATGCGACAGCGGCTCGGGCTGGCGGCTGCGCTGTTGACCGAGCCGCGGCTGTTGGTGCTGGACGAGCCGTCCAACGGTCTGGATCCGTCGGGAACCCGCCAGGTGCACCGGGTCCTCACCCGGCTCGCCGACTCCGGCGTCGCGATCGTGATGTCCAGCCATCGCATGGACGAGCTCGCGGCACTGTGTGACGAGGTGACGATCCTGCACACCGGGCGGGTCGTCTTCTCCGGACCGGTCGGCAAGCTAGCCGCCGAGAGCGGCGACCTGGACTACCGGATCGTCACCTCCCGCCCCTCGGACGCGGCGCGAATTGCTGCGGACACCAGTGGCAGTCGGCTCGTCAATGACACCGGCCGACACCCCGCGACACCGGACGCGGTCGTCGTGCACGGCGCTGTCGCGGCCATCGACGACCTGATCGCCGACCTGGTCCGAAGCGGCATCGCCGTGCGCGAGCTCGGTCCGGTCGTGCCGCCATTGGAGGCGGCCTTCCTCGCCCTCACCGACGGCGCTGAGGACGGTGGCCGATGACCACTCTCGCGCGGAGCACGCCCGTCCCGGCGGAAGCCACCGTCGCCCGCATGGCACCGACCCTGCGATTCGAGCTGGCAAAACTGTTGTCCCAGTGGCGGGTTCGCATCGTCCTGATCGCCTGCTGGGTCGCGCCCGGTGTGTTCGTCGCGGTGGTCAGCCAGCAGAGCTCGCTACCGACCGACACCGTCTTCGGACGCTGGATGCACGCCACCGGGTGGGCAGGCCCGCTGGTCGTGCTGAGCTTCTGTTGCACGTGGGCGCTGCCACTGCTGACGGCACTGGTCGCCGGGGACGTCTTCGCCGCCGAGGACCGCCTCGGCACCTGGCGTCATCTGCTGGTCTCGGTGCGTTCTGCCCGTCGCATCTTCGCCACGAAGGCGATCGCGGCGGTCTCGGTCATCCTGGTGATGGTGCTGGGCCTCGCGGTCTCCGCGGTCGCCGGCGGCCTGCTCGCCGTCGGCAACAACCCGCTCGTCGGCCTCGACGGCCACCAGATCGCCTCCGGCGAGGCGGCCCGGCTGGTCGGTGCCGCCTGGCTCTACGTGGCGGTTGCCGCGCTCGCGTTCGCAGCCGTCGGACTGCTCGGGTCAGTCGCGTTCGGACGCTCCCCGATGGGCCTCCTGCTGCCGGCCGTGCTGGCAATCTGCCTGCAACTGCTGCAAATGCTGCCGCTGCCGGTTGCCCTCCGGATGGCGTTGCCCAGTCAGCCGTTCCTCGCGTGGCGTGGCCTGTTCACCACCCCGGCGCAGCTCACGCCCATGGTCGTCGGGCTGATCGTGAGTCTCGCCTGGACCGTCGCCGCCACCGCCGTGGCCTACCTGCTGTTCCGTCGCAGGGACTTCACCGACCTCGCGTATGACGGGGCAGGCCGGCGCGTTGTGCTCGCCGGCGGCGTGCCGTTGGTCGCACTGACCGCGATCGGAACCGCTGCGGTCGCAGCCGGTTTCGGCGCAGGAGGCGGCTCCGGCGTCTCGGGGCGCGCGGTCGAGCAGTCGATTGCCACGGCATACGGCCACCTCTACCGGCTGCAGTCCCAAGAACTGCACCGCCCCGATGTGCCCGAAGCCCAGCTGCGCAGCGCCGCCACCTGCACCAAGGGTGGCGCGACGGGTGGCTCCGGCCCGGGCAACGACTGGCGGTGCGTCGTCACCTGGCGGTTGCCGGGCGTGGCGTCGACCGGCTCGGCGATATACCAGCTCGACGTGCAGGCCGACGGCAAGTTCGTCGCCGACGGCGACGGCCCGCCCCCGGTCAACGGCTACTTCCAGGTGCGCACCCCCGCAGGAGATTCACCCAACCCCCTCTGGCAGATCGATGGGCTCATCGACCTGCTGGACTCCCCGAAAGGCTGAACATGCACGTCACACGGCAACGTCGTAGTGCCCCGCAGGGACAACGTAAGCTCACCGGTCGCCGCCTTCGGCTGGCAGTCGCCGGCGCCGCCGCGCTCACCGTCGCCGGTGGCGGCCTCGCGGCGGCCTCCACCAGCGCGTTCAAGGACCACCAGGTCGGCGGCACCTATGCCGACGGCATCCAGGTCTCGAGCAACCAGGTGATCAAACCGATCGGCGACCGGCTGCTCACCGAGGACGGCAAGTTCATGGGCTCGACCGTGAGCCCGAACCAGCGTTACCTGGCGGCGTCCAGCACCGACAAGAAGGTGTCGCTGCAGATCGTCGATCTGTCGACATACAAGGTGATTTGGAAGGTCGGCACGGCAGCGGGTGTCGATCAGAAGCTGTCCGACCTGAGCGTCGGCCAGGAGGGGCCGACCTACTCCCCCGACGGCAAGGTGCTCTGGCTGCCGCAGAAGGACGGGCTCACCCGGTTCCCGGTCAACGCCGACGGCACCCTCGGTGCACCGACCACGGTCAAGCTGCCCAAGGACGGCGACAAGTCGGCGTTGCCGGCGCAGAGCACCTACTCCGCCGACGGCAAGACGCTCTACGTGGCCGTCAACGGCCAGAACAAGGTGATCGCACTCGACCCGCAGACCGGCACGGTCAACAAGACCTACCAGGTGGGCATCGCACCGCGGCAGATCGCCGAGGTCGACGGCAAACTCTACGTCAGCAACGAGGGTGGCCGACCCGCGAAACCCGGTGAGACCACTATCAATTCGTACGGCACGCAGGTGCCGGCCGACCCCTACCTCGGCACGTCGACGACAGGCACGGTCAGCGTCATCGACGCGGGGTCCGGCGAGGTGAAGTCCATCGACGTCGGCCTGCACCCGACCGCGCTGCGCAGCGACGGCAAGGCGTTGTTCGTCGCCAACACCGGCAGCGACACGGTGTCGGTGATCAACACCGGCAGTGACAAGGTCGTGCAGACCGTCAACACCCAGCCCTATGCGTCGTCGAAGGTCGGCTACGAGCCGACCAGCATCGCCGTGCAGAACGGCAAACTGCTGGTGACGCTCGGTCGGGCCAACGCGGTGGCCGTCTTCAACTACGCCGGCAACCCGCAGGAACCCGTCGGGCTGGTCGGCCTGCTGCCGACCGACTACTTCCCGATGACGCTCGCCACCGTCGGCAAGCAGATCGTGGTCACCAACACCCGTGGCATCGACGCGCGTGGCCCGGCCGTCACGATCAACAAGGGCCCGGAGGTGCCGGTGGTGAGCGGCCACGGCACGCACAGCACCACGGCGTCGCTGACCCGCTTCACCCTGCCCAGCGACAAGGACATCAAGAAGGCCACCAAGACCGTCTTCGACCAGAACGGCTGGGGCAAGAACGACGTGAAGCGGGCCACCGGCAATCGCCAGGCCGCCGTGCCGGTGCCGGCCAAGATCGGCGACCCGTCGACGATCAAGTACGTCTACCTGCTGGTGAAGGAGAACCGCACCTACGACCAGGTGTATGGCGACGACCCGCGCGGCAACGGTGACCCGAGCCTGGCGCAGTTCGGCAAGCAGGTCACCCCCAACCAGCACGACCTGGCCAAGCAGTTCGGCCTCTACGACAACGTCTACGACATCGGCACCAACTCGGCCGAGGGTCACAACTGGCTGATGCAGGGCGACAACCCGGCATACACCGAGTCCAGTGCCGGCGAGTACGAGCGCAGCTACGACACCGAGGACGACGTGCTCGGCCACCAGCGGTCCGGATTCCTTTGGACCAGCGTGGAATCGGCGAAGAAGTCGGCCCGCAACTTCGGCGAGTTCACCCAGTTCCTGACCAAGCCGAAGGGTGCGGACTGGCAGTCGTACTACTGCGCGGCGAAGGGCGTCGAGAAGGGCGCGGACCCGAGCACGCTCACCACGCCCGCGCTGAAGTCGGACACCTCGTCACCGATCCCGTCGCTCAACGACATCACGGTGCACGACTACCCGAAGTTCGACACCAACGTGCCGGACATCTACCGCTACCAGATCTGGAAGAAGGACTTCGAGAAGAACGGCCCGGCGAACCTGAACATGTTCTGGTTGTCGAGCGACCACACCGGCGGCGCGCCGTCGTCCCGCGCACAGGTGGCCGATGGCGACCTCGCGGTGGGCAAGATCGTGGACCAGATCTCGCACAGCAAGTATTGGAAGCAGTCGGCGATCTTCGTGGTCGAGGACGACAGCCAGAACGGCGCCGACCACGTCGACGGGCACCGTGCGCCGGTGCAGGTGATCAGCCCGTGGGCCAAGCGCGGCACGGTGAACAGCACGTTCTACTCGCAGATCAACATGGTGCGCACCATCCAGCAGATCCTCGGTGCGCAGCCGCTCAACCAGAAGTTGGCGGCGGCGACCCCGATGTACGACGCGTTCACCAAGAAGCCGGACTTCACGCCATACACCGCGACGCCGAACCAGGTGCCGCTCACCGAGAGCGTCACGCCGCAGCCGGCGTGCGGTCCGGACACCCCGGCCGGTACGACGGGAGCCGCGGCCAAGCCGCGGACCGTGCCGAAGGCACAGCAGGCGACTGCTGCGGCCTGGGAGTCCTGGCGCAAGAAGCAGCCGTTCGCGGGCGCCAACCCGACGCCGGACTCCGCGTCACCGGAGCTGATGAACCGCTTCACGTGGTACCAGGCGAACAACTGGTCCAAGCCCTACCCGGGCGACAAGAAGATCTACACCCCGTCGCAGGTGCCCGGCGGTTACCTGCCCAGCAACGAGGTGGAATGACCTGACACCCCACGAGATTCGCCCCGGCCGGTTGGCCGGGGCGAGTTTCGTTTCAGCAGCCGTCGGGGTCAGCGACTTTGTCAGTCAGGGGTGCCGGAGGCGGGATTTGAACCCGCACGCCCTTTCGAGCAAAGCATTTTGAGTGCTCCGTGTCTGCCGTTCCACCACTCCGGCGAGAGTGCTGCGCCAGTGTACGGGAGCGGGCCTGCCCGGCCCCAATCGGCGTACGACGACCCGCGCATCTCGTAAGCAACAGTGACGCTTGCGTCACCCTCGCTTACGAGACCAACCATCCCGCGCATCCCGTAAGCGACGGTGCGGCTGACGTCACCCTCGCTTACGAGACCAACAACCCCGCGCATCTCGTAAGCAACAGTGCCGCTGGCGTCACCCTCGCTTACGAGACCAGCGGCTGCTCGCGACCTGCGCCGGTCAGCGCAGCTCTTCGTACGCCGGCGCGACGTGGTTCCTGGCGTCGCCCAGCTTGTGCACGCGCAGCGCGTTGGTGGAGCCGGGGATCCCGGGCGGCGAACCGGCCACGATGACGACCAGGTCTCCTTCCTGGGCGCGGCCGGTCTCGAGCAGCGTCTCGTCGACCTGCATCGCCATCTGGTCGGTGTGCTGCACCTGCGGCATCAGGTAGGTCTCGACACCCCACACCAGTGCCAGTTGTGATCGCGTCGACTGCTTCGGGGTGAAGGCCAGCATCGGGCGTGGGCTGCGCAGCCGCGACATCCGCTTGGCGGAGTCACCGGACTCGGTGAAGGTCACTAGATAACGCACGCCGAGCAGATCGCCGACCTCCGCGGCCGCCGCGGTGACCGCGCCGCCCTTGGTGTGCGGGCGCGTGCCGAGCGGCGGCACCCGATCCAGGCCGTGCTCCTCGGTGCTGGAGATGATCCGCGCCATCGTGCGCACCGCGTCGATCGGCCAGGCGCCCACACTGGTCTCCCCCGACAGCATGATCGCGTCCGCGCCGTCGAGCACCGCGTTGGCGCAGTCGCTGGCCTCGGCGCGGGTGGGCCGGGAGTTCTCGATCATCGACTCCAGCACCTGGGTGGCGACGATCACCGGCTTGGCGTTGCGCCGGCACATCTCGATCGCCCGCTTCTGCACGAGCGGGACCTCCTCGAGCGGGAGCTCGACGCCGAGGTCGCCGCGAGCGACCATCACCCCGTCGAACGCCTCGATGATCGCCTCCAGGTTGTCGACCGCCTGCGGCTTCTCGACCTTGGCGATGACCGGGATGCGCCGACCCTCCTCGTCCATGATCTGGTGCACCCGCTCGATGTCCTTGGCGTCGCGCACGAAGGACAGCGCGATCACGTCCGCGCCGAGGCCGAGCGCCCACCGCAGGTCGGCCTCGTCCTTCTCGGACAGCGCCGGCACGCTCACCGCGACGCCGGGCAGGTTGATGCCCTTGTTGTTGGAGACGACCCCGCCCTCGGCCACCTCGGTCAGCACGTCGGTCGGGGTCACCTCGATCGCACGAAGACAGACCTTGCCGTCGTCGACCAGCAGCAGGTCGCCCGGCTGCACGTCGCCGGGCAGCCCCTTGTAGGTCGTCGACACCCGCGTCTGGTCGCCCTGGATGTCATCGACGGTGATCGTGAAGCGGTCACCCTTGGCCAGCGTGATCGGTCCGTCGGCAAAGCGTCCGGTGCGGATCTTCGGCCCCTGCAGGTCGCACATCACACAGACCGCCCGGCCTGACTCGTCGCTCGCCTTCCTGATCTCGGAGTAGACCTTCTCGTGGTCGGCGTAGGAACCGTGCGACAGGTTCAGCCGGGCGACGTCCATGCCGGCGTCGACGAGGGCGCGGAGCTTGTCGGGTGCAGAGGTCGCAGGTCCAAGAGTGGCAACGATTTTGGCTCGACGCATGCCACCAAGCCTAGTGAGGGGCACGTATGCCGGAACCCCCGTCCGGCATACGTGCGAGTAACCCTGAGGTGAGGCTTAGACGACCAGCGGCCGATCCGTCGGAGCGATCGGTGCGGGCAGGTCGGACTGGCCGGACAGGAAGGCGTCGACACCGCGCGCGGCGGCGCGGCCCTCGGCAATGGCCCAGACGATGAGCGACTGGCCGCGGCCGGCGTCGCCGGCGACGAAGACGCCCGGCACCGACGACATGAAGTTGTCGTCGCGCTTGACGTTGGACCGCTCGTCCAGCTCAACCCCGAGTTGTTCGATGAAGCCTTCGCCCTGCGGGCCGAGGAAGCCCATCGCGAGCAGCACCAGGTCGGCCGGGATCTCGCGCTCGGAGCCCTCGACCTCCTCGAATCCGCCCTGGCCGGAACGCACTTCGACCAACCGCAGGGCCTTGACACTGCCGTTGCCGTCATCGATCGCGGTCTTGGTGCTGATCGAGTAGACCCGCTCACCGCCCTCCTCGTGCGCGCTCGCGACGCGGAAGATCATCGGGTAAGTCGGCCAAGGGTGCGCCTCGGAACGATCCTCGCCGGGCTGCGGCATGATCTCCAGCGAGGTCACCGACTTTGCGCCCTGCCGGTGCGAGGTGCCGATGCAGTCTGCGCCGGTGTCACCGCCGCCGATGACCACGACGTGCTTGCCCTCCGCGGTCACCTGATCGGGGACCGTCTCACCCAGCGCAACCCGGTTGGCGTCGGGCAGGAAGTCCATCGCCTGCACGATCCCGGCGAGCTCCCGGCCCTCGACCGGCAGGTCGCGCGGCACGGTGGCACCGACCGCGAGGACCACGGCGTCATACCGCTGACGAAGCTCGTCGGCGGTGACGTCCACTCCGATCTCGGTGTTGCACCGGAAGCGGGTGCCCTCGGCGGTCATCTGCTCGATGCGCCGGTCCAGGACGGACTTCTCCATCTTGAACTCTGGAATGCCATAACGCAGCAATCCGCCTGGCTTGTCGGCACGTTCGTAGACCGCGACGGTGTGCCCGGCACGGGTCAGCTGCTGCGCGGCAGCCAGGCCGGCCGGCCCGGAACCGACGACGGCGACCGTGCGACCGGTCAGCCGGACCGGCAGCTCAGGGGTCACCTTGCCGGCGGCGAACGCCTGCTCGATCGTGGTCAGCTCGACCTGCTTGATCGTCACCGCGGGCTGGCTGATGCTCAGCACGCAGGCCGACTCGCACGGCGCCGGGCAGAGCCGGCCGGTGAACTCGGGGAAGTTGTTGGTGGCATGCAACCGGTCGATCGCGTCGCCCCAATCCCCGCGCCAGGCAAGGGTGTTCCACTCCGGGATCAGGTTGCCGAGCGGACAGCCCTGGTGGCAGAACGGGATGCCGCAGTCCATGCAGCGACCGGCCTGTTGCTGCAGGTCTCCCAGCTGTTGCTCCTCGTAGACCTCTTTCCAGTCCTTGATCCGGACCGGCACCGGCCGGCGCTGCGGGAGGCTGCGCTCCCTAGTCTTCAGAAAACCGCGGGGGTCAGCCACGGGACACCTCCATGATGCGATCCCACACGACGTCTCCGTCGGGGTCGAGTCCTTCGGTTTCGGCCTGCGAGCGGACGTCCAGCACCCGCTGGTAGTCGCGCGGCAGCACCAGTGAAATGCGTTCCGCGCTGACCGGCCAGTCGGCGAGCAGCTTTGCGGCCACTGCGGATTCGGTCCATTCGACGTGCTTGGTCAGCAGCTTGTGCACCAGCTCGCGGTCCTGTTCACGCAACGGCGTGACATCCACGAGCTCGGTGTTGACCAGGTGCTCGTCGAGGTCGAGCACGTAGGCGACGCCCCCCGACATACCCGCGCCGAGATTGCGCCCGGTCGGGCCGAGGATCAGCGCGGTGCCGCCGGTCATGTACTCCAGGCCGTGGTCGCCGACGCCCTCGACGACCGCGGTCACACCGGAGTTACGCACGCAGAAGCGCTCGCCGACCAGTCCGCGCAGGAAGATCTCACCGCTGGTCGCGCCGTAACCGATGACGTTGCCGCCGACGACGTTGCGCTCAGCGACCAGGGACGCGTCACGCGTGGGCCGGACGACGACCCGCCCGCCCGAAAGGCCTTTGCCGACATAGTCGTTGGCTTCCCCGAAGAGCCGCAGCGTCACGCCCTTGGGCAAGAAGGCGCCGAGCGACTGCCCGGCGGCGCCGGTCAGGGTGACGTCGATCGTCTGGTCCGCCAGTCCCTCTGGGTAGCGCCTGGTCACCTCGTGACCGAGCATGGTGCCGACCGTGCGGTTGACGTTGGACACCGGCAGGTCGAGACGGACCGGTGTCTGTTGCTCCAGCGCGTCCCGGCTCATCATGATCAGCTGCTGGTCGAGCGCCTTCTCCAGCCCGTGATCCTGCGCGACGATGTGCCGGCGCGCCGAGCCGTCGGGCAGCTCGACGTCGGCCAGGATCGGCGCCAGGTCGAGACCGGCTGCCTTCCAGTGCTCCACGGCCCGCTGGGTGTCGAGCGCGCCGACCTGGCCGATCGCCTCGTCAAGGCTGCGGAAACCGAGCGATGCCAGTAGTTCTCGGACTTCTTCGGCGATGTACTCGAAGAACGTCTCGACGAACTCCGGCTTGCCGGTGTAGCGCTCCCGCAGCTCCGGGTTCTGCGTCGCGATGCCGACCGGACAGGTGTCGAGGTGGCACACCCGCATCATGATGCAGCCGCTGACCACCAGCGGCGCGCTGGCGAAACCGAACTCCTCGGCGCCGAGCAGCGCGGCGACGACGACGTCACGACCGGTCTTCAGCTGGCCATCGGTCTGCACCACGATCCGGTCGCGCAGGCCGTTGAGCAGGAGGGTCTGCTGGGTCTCGGCCAGCCCGAGCTCCCACGGACCGCCCGCATGCTTGAGCGACGTCAGCGGTGCGGCACCGGTGCCGCCGTCGTGACCGGAGATCAGCACCACGTCCGCATGCGCCTTGGACACACCGGCCGCGACCGTGCCGACGCCGACCTCGGAGACCAGCTTCACGTGGATGCGGGCCGCCGGGTTGGCGTTCTTCAGGTCGTGGATCAGCTGGGCCAGGTCTTCGATCGAGTAGATGTCGTGGTGCGGCGGCGGGGAGATCAGGCCGACACCTGGTGTCGAGTGCCGGGTGCTGGCCACCCACGGGTAGACCTTGTGACCGGGCAGCTGGCCGCCTTCGCCGGGCTTGGCGCCCTGCGCCATCTTGATCTGGATGTCGTCGGCCTGCGTCAGGTAGACCGAGGTGACACCGAACCGGCCGGACGCCACCTGCTTGATCGACGAGCGCCGGGTCGGGTCGAGCAGCCGGTCCAGGTCCTCGCCGCCTTCACCGGTGTTGGACCGGGCGCCCAACCGGTTCATCGCGACCGCGAGCGTCTCGTGGGCTTCCTTGCTGATCGAGCCGTAGCTCATCGCCCCGGTGGAGAACCGCTTCACGATCTCACTGACCGGCTCCACCTCCTCGATCGGTATGGCGGGCCGAACCTGCTTGAAGGAGAACATCCCTCGCAGCGTCATCAGCCGCGAGGACTGGTCGTCGACTGCCTTCGTGTACTGCTTGAAGATGTCGTAGCGGCGCGAGCGGGTGGAGTGCTGCAACCGGAAGACCGTCTCGGGGTCGAACAGGTGCGGCTCGCCCTCGCGGCGCCACTGGTATTCGCCGCCGGTCTCCAGCGTGCGGTGCGACTGGTGCTGACCGCCGCGCGGGTAGGCGGTCTGGTGACGCTCGGAGATCTCCCGCGCGACGGCGTCGAGACCTATGCCGCCGAGCCGGGAAACGGTGCCGGTGAAGTATTCGTCGATCAGCTCCTGCGAGAGCCCGACCGCCTCGAACACCTGCGCACCGCGGTATGACGCGACGGTCGAGATGCCCATCTTCGACATCACCTTGAGCACGCCCTTGCCGAGCGCCTTGATCAGGTTCTTGACCGCCTGCTCGGGGGTGACCCCGGTGATCGCGCCGCGCCGGACGAGGTCCTCGACCGACTCCATCGCCAGGTAGGGGTTGACGGCTGCTGCGCCATACCCGATGAGCAGCGCGACGTGGTGCACCTCGCGCACGTCACCGGCCTCGACGAGCAGTCCGACCTGGGTGCGGGTCTTCTCGCGCACCAGGTGGTGGTGTACGGCGGCGGTGAGCAGCAGTGACGGGATTGGCGCGAACGCCGCGGTGCTCTCCCGGTCGGACAGCACCACGAAGCGGTGGCCGTCCTCGATCGCCTGCGACACCTCGGCGCAGATGCCCTTGAGGCGGGCGCGCAGCGCGCTGGTGCCGCCCGCGACGCGGTAGGTGCCGCGGATGACGTAGGTCTCGTAGCCGGGGAAGCTGCCGTCGTTGTTGAGGTTGACGATCTTGGCGAGTTCGTCGTTGTCGAGCACCGGGAAGTCCAGCTCAAGCTGCCGCGCGTGCTGCGGACCGACCTCGAGCGCGTTGCTCTCCGGGCCCATCAGCGTGCCGAGCGAGGTGACCAGCTCCTCACGGATCGCGTCGAGCGGCGGGTTGGTCACCTGCGCGAACAACTGGCTGAAGTAGTCGAACAGCAGCCGCGGCCGGTCGGACAGCACCGCGATCGGGGTGTCGGTGCCCATCGACCCCAGCGCCTCCGCGCCGCCCGCGGCCATCGGGCTGAGCAGCAGGCGCAGCTCCTCATGGGTGTAGCCGAAGGTCTGCTGCCGTCGTACGACCGAAGCCGGTGTGTGCCAGACGTGTTCGCGGTCCGGGCGGTCGGACAGCTTGATGATGCCGGCGTGCAGCCACTCCTCGTAGGGGTGCTCGGTGGCCAGGTCCCGCTTGATCTCGTCGTCGCTGATGATGCGGCCCTGCGCGGTGTCGACCAGGAACATCCGGCCCGGCTGCAGACGCCCGCGACGTACGACACGGGAGGGGTCGAGGTTCAGCACCCCCGCCTCGGACGCGAGTATGACGAGACCGTCGTCGGTGACCGCGTAACGGCCGGGGCGCAGCCCGTTGCGGTCCAGCACGGCGCCGACCAGGGTGCCATCGGTGAACGCGACGCAGGCCGGCCCGTCCCACGGCTCCATGATCGCCGAGTGGTACTCGTAGAACGCCCGGCGAGCGGGGTCCATGGTCTCGTGGTTCTCCCACGCCTCGGGGATCATCATCAGCACCGCGTGCGGCAGGCTCCGCCCGCCGAGGTGCAGCAGCTCTAGCACCTCGTCGAAGGTCGCCGAGTCGGACGCCTCCTGGGTGCAGATCGGGAAGAGCCGCTCGATGTCACCGCCGAAAACGTCACTGCGCAAAGTGGATTCGCGAGCTCGCATCCAGTTGCGGTTGCCGCGCACGGTGTTGATCTCGCCGTTGTGCGCGATCATCCGGTAGGGGTGCGACAGCGGCCACGACGGGAAGGTGTTGGTCGAGAAGCGCGAGTGGACCAGCGCGAGCTCACTGGTAAACCGGCGGTCGGACAGGTCCGGGAAGAACGGCTCGAGCTGTCCCGTGGTCAGCATGCCCTTGTAGACGATGGTGCGGCCGGACAGCGACGGGAAGTAGACCTCGCGCTCGGCCTCGATGCGCTTGCGCAGCGCATAGGCCTTGCGATCCAGGTCAAGGCCGGACAGGTCGGACTCGGCGCCGGCGACGAACGCCTGCCGGAAGACCGGCATGACCTCGCGGGCGGCCTCGCCGACCAGCGTCGGGTCGGTCGGCACGTCGCGCCAGCCGACGACTCGCAGGCCCTCATCGGCGGCGATCTGGGCGAACCGCTCACCGATGAACCACTGCTCGTCGGCGTCGGTCGGCAGGAAGGCGATGCCCACGGCATACGAACCCTTGGCGGGCAGTTCGAAGTCGCAGACCGCACGGAAGAACTCGTCCGGAAGCTGGGTCAGGATGCCTGCCCCGTCACCGACGGACGGGTCCGCGCCGGTGGCACCGCGGTGCTCAAGATTGCGCAGCGCGGTCAGCGCGTGGTCGACGATGTCGTGGCCGGGCGTGCCGCGCATCGTCGCGACCATCGCCACGCCGCACGCGTCGTGCTCCTGTGCCGGGTTGTAGAGGCCCTGCGCCGCAGGTATGCCGGAGAAGGCGCCGCTCACGGGGAACCACCGTCCTCACCTTGTAATCGAACGAGACATAAAGGTTCGGGGGACGTCGCTGGCCACCGGTCGGGTCAGACTATCTGTCGCGCCCTCGTGTTCACAACCTGGACATGGCATCTTGCATGATGAGACGCGCTCAGGCGACGGGGGCCTCGGCCTCGTCCTCGTCCTCCTCGGCCAGGTGCTCGCGCACGCCGTCCGGGTGCCGGCGGCCCATCAGCACGAAGCCGGCCAGCCCGATCAGGAAGACCAGCACCGAGACCCAGACGTTCACGCGTTGGCCGAGGATGTGGTTGGCCGGGTCGTTGCGCAGCCACTCCATCCAGATGCGGCCGACCGGGTAGAGCATCACGTAAAGGAAGAACGACCGTCCGCGGCCGAGCTTCAGCCTGCGGTCCAGCAGCACGATCACCAGCGCGATGACCAGGCAGAAGATCGACTCGTAGAGGAAGGTGGGCTGGAAGTAGCCCGCGACGACCGGATTGCCGGCAGCGTCCTTCACCGCGTGGCCGGCGCTCTCGTCCCACTCGTAGACCTTCAGTCGCCACGGCAGATCGGTGGTGCGGCCGTGCAACTCGTTGTTGAAGTAGTTGCCCCAACGCCCCATCGCCTGGGCGAGGACCACGCCCGGCGCGGCCGCGTCGGCGTAATCCCAGAAGGCGATGCCGTGCCGGCGGCAGCCGATGTAGGCGCCGACCGCGCCGAGCGCGATCGCACCCCAGATCCCCAGACCGCCCTTCCAGATCGCGAAGGCATCGAGCGGGTTGCCGTCCTTACCGAAGTATGGCTGCCAGGAGGTGATCACGTTGTAGAGCCGGCCGCCGACGATGCCGAACGGCACCGCCCACCACGCGACCGTGAGGGCGTCCTCGCTGTGGTAGCCGCGATCGGCGAGGCGCCGGCCGCACACCCAGATCGCCGCGACGATGCCGGCGAGGATGCACACGGCATACATCCGGATCGGCAGCGGGCCGAGCCAGAAGACCCCGACGGTCGGACTCGGCAGGTATGACGCCTCGGCCGTCATCGGCGCACGCCCTCGGCGATCTCGCGCGCCAGCATGTCCAGACCGGCCAGGCCCCGGTCCAGATCGTCGGGTGCGTCGACCAGGCAGGACACCAGAGCGGAGCCGACGATGACGCCGTCGGCGAATTGCGCCACCTGGTGCGCTTGTTCGGCGGTCGACACACCGAGTCCGACGCACACCGGGATGTCGCTGACCTGCCGCACCCGGTCGACCAGGACAGCGGCGTCGCCACCCAGCGCGGAGCGTGCGCCGGTGACTCCCATCAGCGCGGACGCATAGACGAACCCGCGGCTGGCGGCGGTGGTCGAGACCAGACGTTCCGGGGTCGAGCTCGGAGCGACCAGGAAGATGCGGTCGAGGTCGTGCGCATCACTGGCCGCCAGCCAATCGGCTGCCTCGTCCGGCACCAGGTCCGGGGTGACCAGGCCGGAGCCACCCGCGGCGGCCAGGTCGGCCGCGAACTTGTCGACCCCGCGGCGCAGCACCGGGTTCCAGTAGGTCATCACCACGCACGCCGCGCCTTCGTCGGTGACGGCCTGCGCGGCGCGGAAGACGTCGTCGACGTGCACGCCGGCGGCGAGCGCGCCAGTGGCGGCGGTCTGGATCACCGGGCCGTCCATCAATGGGTCGGTGTAGGGCAGGCCGATCTCGACGATGTCGACGCCGGCACGCACCATGGTGCGCATCGCCTCGAGCGAACCCTCGACGGTGGGGTAACCGACCGGCAGATAGCCGACCAGCGCGGCCCGATCCTCTGCTCGGGCGTTGGCCAGCGCAGCACTGACCGACGACTCGGTGCGCATCTCACTCACAGCTGCACGCCCTCACCCTCCGCGCCGTCGGGTGCCTGCCCGATCGGTGCGGACTCGATCGGGTCGTCGCCCTCGAGCAGACCGAACCACTGCGCGGCGGTGTGCACGTCCTTGTCGCCGCGCCCGGAGAGGTTGACCAGCAGCAACGCGTCCGGCCCGAGCTCCTGACCCAGCTGCATCGCGCCCGCGACCGCGTGCGCGCTCTCGATCGCCGGCAGGATGCCCTCGGTGCGCGAGAGCGCCCGGAACGCTTCCATGGCCTGGGTGTCAGTGATCGGCCGGTATTCGGCCCGGCCTGCGTCGCGCAGGTAGGAGTGCTCCGGACCGACACTCGGATAGTCCAAACCCGCTGACACCGAATGGGATTCGATGGTTTGCCCCTCGTCGTCCTGCAGCACGTAGGTGAACGCTCCATGCAGCACGCCGGGCGACGCCTCACCGCTGAAGCGGGACGCGTGCCGTCCTGAGGAGATGCCTTCGCCGCCGCCTTCGAGTCCGATCAACCGCACGTCGGCGTCGTCCAGGAAGCGGTGGAAGATGCCCATCGCATTGGAACCGCCACCCACGCACGCGAGCACTGCGTCGGGCAGGCGGCCATACTCGTCCAGCATCTGCGCCCGCGCCTCGACACCGATCACCCGGTGGAAGTCGCGCACCATCTCGGGGAAGGGATAGGGCCCGGTGACCGTGCCGAGCACGTAATGGGTGTGGCCGACATTCGCCACCCAGTCCCGAAACGCTTCATTGACAGCGTCTTTGAGGGTGCGGGAGCCGTGGTCGACCGGCACCACCTCGGCACCGAGCAGGCGCATGCGGGCGACGTTGAGCGCCTGCCGCTCGGTGTCGACCCGACCCATGTAGACCGTGCAGTCCAACCCCATGAGCGCGGCGGCGGTCGCAGTGGCGACGCCGTGCTGGCCGGCACCGGTCTCGGCGATCACCCGGGTCTTGCCCATCCGTTTGGTGAGCAATGCCTGCCCCAGCACGTTGTTGATCTTGTGCGAGCCGGTGTGGTTGAGGTCCTCGCGCTTGAGCACCACCTGCGCTCCCCCGCAATGCTCGGCGGCGAACCGCGGCACTGAGGTCAAGATGCTGGGCCGGCCGGTGTAACTGCGCTGCAACTCGGTGAGTTCGCCGAGGAACGCCGGATCGGCCATCGCCTTGCGGCGGTGCTCGTCGAGCTCCTCCAGCGCCGCCACGAGCGCTTCGGGAACGTAGCGCCCGCCATACGCACCGAAGCGGCCGAGCGGCTGCGGCGCGGGTGTCGAATCAGTCATGCGGAGTACCAATGAGTTCGGGTATGGCGAGCCGCGGGTCCCCACCGGTCACCAGCGCTTCCCCGACGAGTACGACGTCGGCCCCGGCCGCGACGTAGTCCGTGACGTCGGCGGCGTGCCGGATGCCGGACTCGGCGACGCGCACCCGGTCGGCCGGCACCCGCGGCGCCAACCGCGCGAACGTCGACCGGTCGACGTCGAGCGTCTTGAGGTTGCGGGCGTTGATGCCGATGACCTGTGCGTCGAGGGCGATCGCGCGGTCGATCTCGGCCTCGTCGTGCACCTCGACCAGAGCGGTCATGCCGAGCTCCGTGGCGTGCGCGAAGAGATCCTGCAAGGCGCTGTCGTCGAGCGCTGCGACGATGAGCAGGATGATGTCGGCGCCGTGCGCGCGGGCCTCGTCGATCTGGTAGTGCCCGACCATGAAGTCCTTGCGCAGCACCGGTATGCCGACCCGGGCGCGCACCGCGTCGAGGTCGTCCAGCGAGCCACCGAAGCGGCGCTGCTCGGTCAACACCGAGATGGCGGTGGCACCGCCGGCTTCGTAGGCGCCGGCGAGTTCGGCGGGGTCCGGGATCGTCGCGAGGTCGCCCTTGCTCGGGCTGCGCCGCTTGACCTCCGCGATCACCTTGACCGGAGCCGGCGCGCGGAATGCCGTCAGGGCGCAGCGCGCTCCCGGCACTTCCCTGGCCAGCCGGGCGACCTCGGCTGCCGGAACGCGCGCCTCACGCTCGGCGAGGTCCTCGCGGACGCCGGTGATGATGTCGTCGAGGACAGTCACTGCGTTTTCGCCGAGGCGGACCGCACCTGCTGCCGTGCACCCTGCTCCTGCTGGTCGGCAGGCAGTGGCGGCGGGAGGTGGACGTGCTTGTTGCCGAAGCCCATCGAGGCGAGGATCTTGCCGGCGAGCAGGCCGACGATCAGCAGCGCACCGCCGAGGTAGTAGAAGAAGTGCAGGCCCCAGGCGACACCGATCGAGACGGACGCGGCAGCCAGCAGCAGGAGCACGACAGTGGTCCAGGCGGCGACGCTGTGCCCGTGGTCCTCGTGGGGGACTTCTTCAGCCATGACGGCGGTGCTCCTTGTCGTTCGGACGATCGTGGCGTGACCGGCTCGGGCAGCTCAGCCCGCAGGTCGCGGCGGGTCGATTGTGTCAGACCCGGATGGGAGGTCCGTGGGGTCCTCGCCGTCGCTGAGCAGGTCCCAATCGGAGCGCGTCTTCGCCGCGCGCGCGGCCGGTGCGTCATACCTGCTGGAGAGGCCAGACCAGGCGCGGGCGCCGAGCACGGTCAGCAGCCCGGTGAGCAGCAACAGGACACCGCCGAGCAGGCCGACCCAGGGCCAGAACGTGAGGCTCGCGGTGACCGTCTGGTCCCCGGTGTGCCCGGTGAGGCTGGTCGCGCTGTCCCGCAACGTCGATTCCGGGCCGCGTATGACGACGATGGTCGCCACGATCGCGATGACCCCGGCGAGGACCGCGATCACGGCCGCGATCCACCGTGCGACGCGACCGGTGGTGATCGCCGCGAGGACGGCGGCTGCACCGACGAGGGTGGCCGCGAGCACGGCGGGCGCGGCCTTGCCGCCCGACGCCGAGGTGCGCGCGCTCTGCACGACGGCGTCGCTGACGCTGCCCTCCACCCAGGTGCGCGAGTTGGCCAGCAGCAGCAGGGCGACGGCGAGCACGCCGCAGGCCAGCACGGTGCGTTTGGTGATCGGCACGGGGTCAGCCGATCTCGCGCATGCCGGCGGCCGTGGCGACCGCGCGGATGGCCGCCGCCGCCTTGTTGACCGATTCCTGGTATTCCAGCTCCGGCACCGAGTCGGCCACTATCCCGCCCCCGGCCTGGACGAAGGCGGTGCCGTCCTTGATCAGCGCAGTGCGGATCGCGATCGCCATGTCGAGGTCTCCGGCGAAGTCGAAATAGCCCACCACCCCGCCGTACAGGCCACGCCGCACGCCTTCCAACTGGTCGATGATCTGCATCGCCCGCGGCTTCGGCGCCCCGGACAGGGTGCCCGCCGGGAACGTCGCCCGCAGCACGTCATACGCGGTGCGCCCCTCCGTCAGGCGGCCGACGACCGTCGACTCCAGATGCATGATGTGGCTGTAGCGCCGGATCTGCATGAATTCGACCGTGTCGACGGTGCCGGCGTCGCACACCCGCTGCAGGTCGTTGCGCGACAGGTCGACCAGCATCAGGTGCTCGGCGCGTTCCTTGGGGTCGGCGCGCAGCTCATCGGCCAGCAACTCGTCGTGCTCGGGGCTCTTGCCACGGGGCCGGGAGCCGGCGATCGGGTGGGTGATGACCTGGTCGCCGGTGACCTTAACCAGCGCCTCGGGGCTCGACCCCACGACGTCATACGTCGACCCGTCCGGGTGTGGCAGCCGCAACAGATACATGTACGGGCTGGGGTTGCCCACCCGCAACGCGCGGTAGACGTCGAGCGCGTCGATCGGGCAGGGCACCGAAAACCGTTGAGACACAACGATTTGGAAGGCTTCACCGGCGCGGATGTCTTCCTTGGCGGTCTCCACCATGTCGTGGAACTGCTCGCGCGTGTGAGTGCTTTGCGGTGTGAGCTCGACTGGTTCGGGCACCGCAACGGTGCTCGGGGCGTCGGCCGCGAGCGCGTCCTGCATCCGGTCGAGGCGGTCGACGGCGTCGGACCAGGCTGCTTCGGCTCGCGCGTCGGTGCCGTCGTAGTTGATCGCGTTGGCGATGAGCAACACCGAGCCGTCGCTGTGGTCCAGCACCGCGAGGTCGGTGGCGAGCAGCATGGCCAGCTCGGGCAGTCGGAGTTCGTCGCGTGCGCCGTCCGGGAGCTTCTCCCAGCGGCGCACGGCGTCATACGTCACGGCTCCGACAAGGCCACCGGTGAGTGGCGGCAGCCCCGGTATGCGCGGTGTCGCCAGCACCTGCAGGGTCTCGGCGAGCACGTCGGTCGGCGCCCCGTCGGTGGGCACTCCGGCCGGCGCGGCACCGATCCAGTGCGCCCGGCCGCCGGTCTCGGTCAGGGTGGCGCTGCTCGCGGCGCCGATGATCGAGTAGCGCGACCAGACCCCGCCGTGCTCGGCGGACTCCAGCAGGAAGGTGCCGGGCCGCTGCCCTGCGAGCTTGCGGTAGATGCCGAGCGGTGTCTCGCCGTCGGCGAGCAGGCGTCGGACCACCGGGATCACCCGCCGGTCGCGGGTCAGCTCCAAGAAGGTCGGCAGCTCCGGCCAGGTCGCACCCCACCCGGTCTCGGCGTGTATGTCGGGGGTCACGATCGCCTCGCTCATCCCGAAACCGCGCCGAGGTCGGTGAAGAAGCAGGTGCGCTCACCGGTGTGGCAGGCGGCGCCGGTCTGATCGACTCGCACCAGCAGCGTGTCACCGTCGCAGTCGAGTGCGACGGTCTTGACGGTCTGCATGTGACCGGAGGTGTCGCCCTTGCGCCAATACTCCTGCCGGCTGCGGGACCAGAACGTCACCCGGCCGGTGGTCAGCGTGCGGTGCAGTGCTTCGTCGTCCATCCAGCCGACCATCAGCACCTCACCGGTGTCGTGCTGCTGTACAACTGCGGGCACCAGGCCGTCGGAGTCCCGTTTGAGGCGCGCGGCAACGGTCGGGTCGAGGGCGGTGGAGGTCACCCTTCTCATTGTGCCGCACCGGATCTGCGCGTCAGAATGCGGATCGACGTCGGGCTCTTAGCGATTTCACGGCCTCCGTTCACGGCACGTTCAGGACATCCGTCTAGCGTTCCCGACATGGCCCCGGACGAGTGGTTGAACCGCATCGACGAAGAACTCGCCCCGCCGGTCGAGCCGCTGGACAAGGGGAAACCGGCCAATGTCGTCTTCGAGTTGGCCGAACCATTGTCGCCGCACCGTGCCTCCCACCCCGAAGCCAAGTCCGAGGAGCCGGAGGACACCGAATAGCGCCCGCGGTGCGGAATGATCGGCGGCATGACAGATTTCGCACAGTCCGAACGCGCTGGTCTCGCGGACACCTTCCTGCAGGTCGGGCCCGACGCACCGACCCTTTCCGGTGACTGGACCGCTCGCGATCTGGCGGCGCACCTGGTGGTGCGCGAGTCGCGCCCCGATGCGGCCGCCGGGATGTTCGTCTCGCCGCTGCGCGGCCACCTCGAGTCGGTGCAGGCGAAGGTCGCCGCGCAGCCCTGGGAGCAACTGGTGGAGAAGGTCCGCAGCGGACCGCCCCGGTTGAGCATCTTCGGGCTGCCACGGGTCGACGAACTGGCCAACCTCGGTGAGTTTTTCGTCCACCACGAGGACGTGCTGCGAGCGGGTGACCACGGCGACGCACGACGCCAACTGCCCGACGGTGAACAGACCGCGCTCTGGGGTGTGCTCCCCCGTCTCGGCCGGCTCACCCTGCGCGACTCCCGCGTCGGCGTGGTCGCGGAGTCCCCCGGCCACGGGCGCCGCACCCTTCGGCCACCCCGTGACGACCACGGCAACGTGGTGCTCACCGGCGCTCCGGGCGAAGTCCTGCTCTACATCTATGGCCGCCAGCCGGTGACCGACGTGCAGCTGGACGGTGCCGACCGGGATGTGGCCGCGTTCGGGGAGGCGACCCTCGGCTTCTAACGCGCGGCGCCCGACACCTCGCTGTCGCCGCCCGGCCAGATTCGCATCAGCGGCGAGTCATCGCGGCGGAACTCGCGCTTGAGTGCGGCGGGGTGGTGCATCGGGAAGCCTTGGCCCTGCACGGAATTGATCGATTCGCCGTGCGCAATGAGGTCGCGGCGGGGCGGTGGTTCCTCGCCGGCCGACACACCGTCGTGATCGGAAGTCGGACGCCGTCCGGGAAAGGCCTCTTGTGGCACGCGGTGTGGGAGGTCGGGTCCGAAGCGAGACTCGACGGCGCCGCTGCGCTCATTGCCGCAGGACTGCACGGTTTCCGGCCAGATGCCATTGATGTGACTGTTCCGGCCCACGGACGAGCTCAGCCTGTCGACGGCGTCGTGCTGCATCGACCGAGGATCGCCGCACCGGTGCAGGGCGTCGGACTGCCTCGCGTCGGAGTCGAGGGGGCGACACTGCATGCGGCGCAGTGGGCCATCAGCGACCGCCAGGCCGCACTGTTGATCTGCCTTCCGGTACAGCAGCGGCTGACCTCGCCAGCGAAGCTACTGCTGGCTTGGAAGGGCGTCCAACGGTCTCCACGTAAAAGGTTTCTCGATGCGGTCATTCGCGACGTGTGCAGTGGTGCGGAGTCGTTGGGTGAACTCGACTTCGCGCGGATGTGTCGCCGTGTCGGCCTGCCGGCTCCAACCCGACAGGCGGTGCGCGCAGGAGGGCGAGGACGCGTCTACCTCGACGCCAGCTGGGACGATGTCGGCCTCGTCGTCGAGATCGACGGTGGTCACCACTTCCTGGCCCTGAACCCGATCGACGATGCGCTTCGGCAGAACGAACGCGTTGTTTCGGGCGAACATGTGCTGCGGAGACCGGTAATCGGGTTACGGCTGCAACCCGACCAATTCCTTGCTCAGGTTCGCGCTGCCTATTACGCGCTCCGCAGGGCTTCCGGCTAGACGGAACGTGCGCCATACCGCACGATCTGCACAGCGCCGCCGCCTCTAGCGCACCTCGCGACCCGCGGCCCGGAGCGCGTCCTTCACCTGGCCGACGGTGAGCTCGCCGAAGTGGAACACCGAGGCGGCGAGCACGGCGTCGGCCCCGGCTTCGACGGCGGCGACGAAGTCCTCGACGCGACCGGCGCCACCGCTGGCGACGATCGGCACGTCGACCTCGGCGCGCACCGCACCGATGAGTTCGAGGTCGAAGCCGGCCTTGGTGCCGTCGGCGTCCATCGAGTTGAGCAGGATCTCACCGACGCCCAATTGCGCTGCGCGAGAGCACCATTCGATGGCGTCGAGACCGGTCGACTTCAACCCGCCGTGCGTGGTGACTTCGAAGTTGCCACGCTGCGAGCGGCGCACGTCCGCTGAAAGCACCAGCACCTGAGAGCCGAAACGATCGGCGATCTCGGCGATCACCTGCGGGCGGGCTATCGCTCCGGTGTTGATGCCGACCTTGTCGGCGCCCGCCCGTAACAGCCGGTCCACGTCGCCCACCGTGCGCACTCCCCCGCCGACGGTGAGCGGGATGAAGACCTGCTCGGCGGTGCGGCCGACCACGTCATAGGTCGTCTCTCGGTCGGCCGAGCTCGCGGTGACGTCGAGGAAGGTGAGTTCGTCGGCCCCTTGCCGGTCGTAGCGATCGGCAAGCTCGACCGGGTCGCCGGCGTCGCGGAGGTTCTCGAAGTTGACGCCCTTGACCACCCGCCCGGCGTCGACGTCCAGGCAGGGTATGACGCGCACCGCAACACTCACGCCGCTCAGCCTAGATTGGGCAACCGTGATCACCCACCCGCAGCCCCGCCCCGAGGACGTGCGCCGGGTCGCCGACCTCGCGCACGCGGCCGGCGGAACCCCCGCGATCATCACCATCGACGGGCGCAGCGGTTCGGGCAAGACGACCTTCGCCGCCGCGCTCGCCGCCGAGCTCGGCGACGCCACCGTCGTGCACCTCGACGACCTCTACCCCGGATGGGACGGGCTCGCCGCGACCCCGAAGATCGTGGCCGCGTGGCTGATGACGCCGCTGCGTGCGGGGCGAGCTGCGTCATACCGCCGATTTGACTGGGCCACTGGCGATTACGCCGATGAGGTGACAGTGCCCACCGCGACCTTCGTCATCATCGAAGGGGCCGGCAGCAGTGTCGAGCCGGCCGGCGGGCACGCCGACGTGCGGGTCTGGCTCGAGGCCGCGCGATCGACCCGGAAGGCCCGCGGTCTCGCGCGCGACGGCGACGCGTACGCGCCGTACTGGCAGCGCTGGGCCGATCAGGAGGACGCGGTGTTCGGCGCCGACGGCACGCGAGAGCGTGCCGAGGTCGTCATCGCGACGGATTAATCGTCGCGCGCCGTGTGATTGTGCGCGTCGACCAAGGCCGCCAGCCGCTGCGCCTCCGCCATGGCCCGGTCGCCGTCCGAGCGCTGCACCGCCATCACCGACAGCGTCTCGGTGTCGGCGAGTTCCAGGATCAGCCAGGGCGGACCGCCGCCGAATTGCACGTTGACGATCTCCGCCCACGGGATGTCGCGAGATGAGATCAGGTTCTGCACATGCAGGCCGCTCTCGGTCGGCTTGGCGTGCACCAGCGCATAGCGCAACAAGAACAGTGCGATAGCCACCCCGAAGACGACCAGAGCCACCGAATCCTGCCCGCTCCAGCCGTTTTCACCGCCGCGCGGCACCTGGATGCCGACGATCGCGAAGACGACGACCGTCGCGACCGCCGCAACGATCGACACGATGCGCGACCTGCGCGGGCGGAAGGTGGCGTATGCCGCGGCCCGCTTCGCCGGGTCGCTGCGTGGATTGCTCACAGTCGGCATGCGGCGATCTCCGTCACCAGGATGGCGCGGGCACCGACCTCGTAGAGCTCGTCCATGACGGTGTTGGTGCTGCTGCGCGGCACCATCGCGCGCACGGCGACGTATCCCTTGTCGTGCAGCGGCGACACGGTCGGCGACTCCAGGCCGGGCGTGAGCGCGCAGGCCCGCTCGACGAGTTCGACCTTGATGTCGTAATCCATCATCACGTAGCGGCGCGCGGTGAGCACACCCTGCAGACGCCGCACCAGCACGTCGATCGCACCGGTGTCGCCGGCCCGGTCCTGCGGCTGGATCAGCACTGCCTCGCTGGTCAGGATCGGCTCACCGAAAACCTCGAGGCCGGCATTGCGCAGGGTCGTGCCGGTCTCGACGACGTCGGCGATGACGTCGGCAACCCCGAGGGTGACCGCGGTCTCCACGGCACCGTCGAGGCGTACGACGCTGGCGTCGATCCCCTTCGCCGCCAGGTCTTTTCGGACCAGGCCGGGAAAGCTGGTGGCAATCCGCTTGCCGTCGAGCTCGGCGACGGAAGCCGCTTGCCCGGGACGTGCGGCGTAGCGGAAGGTCGATCCGCCATACCCGAGTTGCATGACCTCGACGGCCGGTGCCTGTGAGTCGAGCAGGAGGTCGCGGCCGGTGATGCCGACATCGAGAGTGCCCTGGCCGACATACACCGCGATGTCACGCGGGCGCAGGTAGAACAGCTCGACGCGCTGCTCGGCATCGACGACGACGAGTTCCTTGGACTCGCGGCGGCCGCGGTAGCCGGCCTCACGCATGACCTCCGCGCTGGCCTCGGCGAGCGCGCCCTTGTTGGGCATCGCGACGCGCAGCACGGGGCGGGATTCAGTGTCAGAGGTGGGCATAGACGTCCTCCAGCGAGATGTTGCGGGCCAGCATGAGCACCTGCAGGTGGTAGAGCAGCTGGCTGATCTCCTCAGCGGTGCGCTCGTCGCCCTCGTGCTCGGCGGCCATCCACACCTCGGCCGCTTCCTCGACGATCTTCTTGCCGATCTGATGGACCCCGGCGTCGAGCTCCCGCACGGTGCCGGAATCGGCAGGTCGCTCCTGGGCCTTGAGGGTCAGCTCGGCAAACAGCTGATCGAACGTCTTCACGTCGGACAAGGCTACGTGAGCGTCTGGACTGCTCCGTCCGCGCGCCCGCCGATCGGGACGCATCGCGTCATTCGCGAAACGGTATGCCGGAGCGGGTCACCGGCACGTCGGCCCGGCCGTGCGCGGCCAGCAGGTCACGCACCGACTGCTCGGCTGCGGCGCCGTGCGCCGACGGGGATACGGTGACCGCCCGGATCGGGAGCGGGCATGACGCCGGAGTCAGCAGCGTGTCAGGGTCGTCTCCGGGTCCGGTGAGTTGCAAGTATGGCGCGAGGCCGTACCGGCTCGGCCGGTACTGCACGACGTCCGCGAGGTCGTGCAGCAGCGTCGAACGGTCGCCCTGCATCCACAACACGTATGACGCCCGCACTTCGTCCTCGTCCACGAAGCCGGGGTGTTTGATCAGCAACAGAGCATCCTCGAGATCGTCGAACATGCCCTGCAGATCCAGCTCCTGGTCCTTGGACAACGCCTCGCGCATCTCCTCCGGCGTCGCGCCGGACGGTTGCGACCCGAGCGCGTCCCGGATCCGCCGCAACGTTGCGGCCCGGTTGTCCAGGACGGCGTCGATCAGTTCTTCCTGGGCCGCGCGCGCGTAACGCACCGACCGCCACGGTTTGCGCCGCAACCGGCCGGTGCTGCCGACCGTCGCGGTGCCGGGCGTGGAGCGTATGCCGGGTGCGGTGCCGAGCACGCGCAGCGATTCGTCGCGGTCCAGACCGAGCGCATAGGACTCACCGGCGCCACCGTAATTGCGCCACATCGCAAGGGAGTCCGGCGCGGACGACGCGCTGAGCACGAAGAAGATCGCTCCTGCCTCGGGCACCCCCTCCCTTCCGCGGGGCGCCGCCTCCTCACCCTTGTCCCGCATGAGCTGGCGGACCTGACCGTAGACGCCGTCGGGCTCGGCCTGCGCGCGCTGCGCCATACGCTCACCGGCGAGGTGCTGGCCGAGCTCGATCTCGCCCCGGTCGTTGAGGAACTGCGACGACGTCGCCCACAGCGTGTCGGTGCGCAGGATCGAGAGCAGACCAGCTGCGTCGGTGTAGTGCCAGACCAGGTTGTTGTCGTCGCTCACCCTGTCGACGGTACTGCGGCTGCGCGCAGCGTCACCGCGGTCGCGATCGCGGCGGTGCTCGCCTCGAAGCCCTTGTCCTCCGGCGACCCGGGCAGTCCGGCGCGATCGAGCGCTTGCTGCTCGGTGTCGCAGGTGAGCACGCCGAACCCGATCGGGACGCCGGTGCGGACGGCGACCTCGGTCAGCCCGTTTGTCGCCGACTGGCAGACGTAGTCGAAATGCGGTGTGCCGCCGCGAATTACGACCCCGAGCGTCACCACCGCGTCGTATGACGCAGCGAGTCGTGCGGCAGCGACGGACAGCTCGAAGGTGCCGGGCACCCGGACCACGTCGCTGTCGGTGACGCCGCAAGCCTCCAGCCCGCGCCGTGCGCCGTCGAGCAACCCGTCCATCACCTGGGTGTGCCAGGACGCGGCGACGACCGCGACGCGCAGGCCGCTGCCGTCGACGACAGTTGTGGGAGCGCCGGATCCGCTCATTTTCGGGGCCCCCGCAAAGTAGCGAGCGCTAGCGAGCACTTTGTGGGGTGAATCATGATGCCTCCAGGGTGTGACCGAGTCGGGTGCGTTTGGTTTCGAGATAGCTGCGATTGCTGGGGGTGCTCGGCACCTGCAGTGGCACTTGTTCGACGTGCATGCCGAGCTCACCCAGGGCGGCCACCTTTGCCGGGTTGTTGGTGAGCAGCCGGAGTGTCTCGACTTCGAGATCGGTGAGGATCGCTGCTGCTGCGTCGAATTCGCGGGCGTCGACCGGCAGGCCGAGCGCGGTCTGCGCGTCGACGGTGTCCAGCCCGGTGTCCTGCACCTCGTAGGCGCGCAGTTTGTCGACCAGACCGACGCCGCGTCCCTCGTGCCCGCGCAGGTAGACGATTGCCCCGCCATACGTGGCGACGCGGCGCATGGACTCGGCCAGCTGCGGGCCGCAGTCGCAGCGCTGGGAGCCAAAGACGTCGCCGGTGAGGCATTCGGAATGCACTCGCACCAGGGGTGATTCGTCCATCAGCCCACGTGGGGAGACGAGCGCAACATGCTCGGCGCCGGTGCGTTCGTCGCTGTAGGCGACCGCGGTGAAGATGCCGTGCTCGGTGGGCAAGGTCGTCGTCGCGCGTCGGACCACCCGGTCGTGCCGGCGCCGCCAGGCGACCAGATCGGCGATGGTCACCACGACCAGACTGTCCCGCTCGGCCAGCCGCTCCGCGTCGGCCAGTCGCATCATCGAACCGTCGTCGTGCACCAGCTCGACGATCGCGCCGACGGGAGGCCGACCGGCGAGCCGGCACAGGTCGACGGTGGCCTCGGTGTGCCCGGTCCGCTCCAGCACGCCGCCGGGCCGCGCTCGCAACGGGAAGACGTGACCCGGCCGAGTGAGCGCCTCCGCAGTCGACGCCGGATCGGCAAGCACGGCAATGGTTCTGGCACGCTCCTCGGCGCTGATGCCGGTGCTCACCCCGACCCGCGCATCCACCGAGACGGTGTAGGCGGTGCCCTTGGGGTCCTCGTTCGCGGTGACCATCGGTGGCAATCCGAGCCGGTCGGCGACGGCATCCGGCATCGGCGCGCAGATCACGCCGGAGCCGTGCCGCACCGCCCAGCCGACCCACTGCGGATCGACATCGTCACCGGCGATCACCAGGTCGACCTCGTTCTCGCGGTCGGCGTCGTCAGCCACCAGCACCGGTCTGCCCGCTGCGATTTCGGCGATTGCTTGCTCGATCTTGGCGATCATGACGCCACCACCTGCCCCGTGGGTTCGTTCGTCCTGCCTTTCGCCCGGCTGATCCGCAGCCAGACGAAGAAACCCCAGACCACGAAGGCCGCGTAGATCGCGTACAGCGCCGCCGAGGGGTAGTACTCGAAGTGGATCAGCTCCGGCACGCCCACCAGGTCGACGGCCAGCCAGGCCAGCCAGAAGTCGACCCAGCCGCGGGCCATCGCGAAGGTCGCGACGATGGAGCCGACGAAGATCCAGGCGTCGGCCCAGTAGTAGAAGTCGGGCGGGGTCCAGCCGACCCCGATCACCCGGAACAGCCACTGGCAGACCAGGACTCCGACGATCCAGAAGCCGATGTAGCCGGCACGTTCGGTCATCGTCGCCCACCGCGGCTGCACCGCGGGGGCGTCGTCCGCGCGTCCTCGGCGATTGCGCTGCCACAGGACCCAGCCGTAGAGCGAGGTGAGGATGAAGAACACCTGGCGGCCGGCCTGCCCGAACATCACCTGCCCGCCGTGCGCGGTGAAGCCGAGCGCGAAGAAGACGGTGAACAGCAGTGCGTTGCCGATGATGCCGATCGGCCAGGCCCAGACCTTGCGCCGCATGCCGCCGATCGCGGAGGCGAGACCGAAGAGGTTGCCGACGATCTCGCGCCAGGTGATGCCGTGTCCGCCGATCGTGATCGACGCATCGTAGAGCCGCTCGAAGACGTTCACGAACGGCCTGCTTCCTGCGGCACCCGGCCGGTGGCGACCAGACGCTCGACATACTTGGCGAGCACGTCGACCTCGACGTTGACGACGTCCCCGACCTGCCGACGGCCGAGCGTGGTCAGCGTCAGGGTGGTCGGGATGAGACAGACAGTGAACGTGTCCTCGGTGACCGCGGCAACGGTGAGTGAAACCCCGTCCAGCGCAACCGAACCCTTCTCCACCACGTATGGCGCAAGACTCTCGGGCAACGCGAAGACCACCTCGGTCCAGTGGTCCCGCTCGGTGCGTGACACCAGCGCCGCCGTGCCGTCGACGTGGCCCTGGACGATGTGTCCGCCGAGTCGTCCATCGGCCCGCACTGCGCGCTCGAGGTTGACCGGGGCGCCCGACTGCAGAGCGCCCAGACTGCTGCGCTCCAGCGTCTCGGCCATCACGTCCACGCTGAACTGCGAGTCATCGAAGTCGACCAAGGTCAGGCAGACGCCGTTGACCGCGATCGACGCTCCGTGCTCTGCGCCCTGTAGGACGGTGCTCGCCGCGACGCGCAGAGTTGCCGAGTCCCCTTGTAGCTCAAGACTTTCGATGCTGCCGAGTTCTTCCACGATGCCGGTGAACATTGTCATTTCCTCCGATAGGTCAGCCGCACGTCGTCGCCGACGCGGGTGAGGTCGTGCAGTCGCAGGGAGACTGCGTCGGCGAGGGTCTCGATGCCCAGCGCGCCGACCGCGCTGCTGCCAGCGCCGAGAAGTTTGGGGGCGATGTAGCCGACCACCTCGTCGACCAGGCCGGCGGCGACGAAGGCGGCGCCGAGCGTCGGCCCACCCTCGAGGAAGAGGTGGTGAATGCCACGGTCGTGCAGTTCCTTCAGCACGCGCTCCGGGTCATGGGTGTGCAGTTGCACCGTCGGGGCGGTGTCGTCGAGCACCCTTGAGGTTGCCGGGATTTCACGCTCTCCGATGATCACGCGCAACGGCTGTTGCGACGCCGGCTCCCCGTCGGCGGCCCGCACGGTCAGTTGCGGGTCGTCGGCGAGCACGGTGCCGGTGCCGGCGGCGATCGCTCCTGCGGTCGCACGCAGCCGGTGCACGTCGGCGCGTGCGTCGGGGCCGGTGATCCACTTGCTGCTGCCATCCGCCGCCGCGGAGTAGCCGTCCAGGGTCGCGGCGAACTTCCAGCTGACCCACGGGCGTCCGTGGGTGAGCGAGAACGTCCAGTGGTCGTTGAGGGCGGACGCCTCGCCGGCGAGGGTGCCGGCATACACCTCGATGCCGTGGCTGCGCAGCACGTCCGCGCCACCCCGGGCGATCGGGTTGGGGTCGCTCTGGGCAAAGACGACGCGCGCGACCCTGGCCGCGGCGAGGGCGTCGGCACAGGCTCCGGTGCGGCCGACGTGCGCGCACGGCTCGAGCGTGACGTATGCCGTGGCACCCGCCGCGTCGCCGGCGTCGGCGAGGGCAGCAACCTCGGCATGCGGCGTGCCGGCCCCGCGGTGCCAGCCGCGACCGATGACGACGCCGTCGCGCACCAGCACGCAGCCGACCCGCGGATTGGGATCGACGGCAGGCCCGCGCGCAGCAAGCGAAATCGCTTCGCGCATAAGGGCTTCGGTTGCCGCCATGTCACTCCTTCCCGGGTCCGATCGGACTCCGGGGGTGACGGACGACCGCGCGAATCCGCCGGCCTCAGTGCCGACGAACGCGTCGCCGTGGGTCGCGTCATCGACGCGACCCTCGTGCTGCCTCCCATCCGGACTTTAACCGTCGGTCCTGGAGTTTCACCAGGTCAACCGGCCGCCGAAGCGGCCGGGTCGCGGACTATCACCGCCGGCTCGGAATTTCACCGACCCCGGAGCACGTGACAACCAGTATGCCACGGGGTGCAAGCCGCCCTCACGCGTGCGTGGCGCAACCCTTCGCAAGCTCACGCAGTTGGTCGACCGCGGCGGCGGCATCCTGCGCGCCATACACCGCGGAGCCCGCGACGAAGACGTCCGCGCCGGCCTCGGCGCACTGCTCGATCGTGGTGGCGGACACTCCACCGTCCACCTGCACCCATACCTCGCCGCCGCGGCGTTTCACCGCCTCCCGCACCTGCTGCACCTTCGGCAGCTGGTCGGCCATGAAACTTTGCCCGCCGAAGCCGGGCTCGACCGTCATCACCAGCACCATGTCGAGCGTGTCGAGCAGTTCTTCATACGGTGCGAACGCCGTCGCCGGCTTCAGCGCCATCGCCGCCCGGGCGCCCGCGGCGCGCAGATCGGCCGCGAGCTTGCGCGGCTGGTTGGACGCCTCGATGTGGAAGGTGACGCTCTGCGCGCCCGCTTCGGCGTATGACGGTGCCCACTTGTCGGGATCGTCGATCATCAGGTGACAGTCGAGCGGGATCGGCGACACCTTGAGCAGCGACTCGACCACCGGCAGCCCGAGCGTCAGATTGGGCACGAAGTGGTAGTCCATGACGTCCACGTGTGCCCAGTCCGCGTTGGCGATCCGATCGAGATCACGCTGCAGATTGGCGAAGTCAGCGGACAGGATGCTCGGAGCGATCAGCATGCGGCGGTTCTCAATCTTCTTTACTGGCAGGCGATTTGCGGAGCAACGCGAAGAACATCGCATCGGTGTTGTGCACGTGCGGCCAGAGCTGCACGGTTGGTCCGTCGCCGAGGTCGGCGACCTGCTCCCCCGCGGCGTCGCGGAAGAGCGGCCGGGCGTCCTCGACGGTGACGTCGTCGCGGCCTTCGACGGCGGCGCGCACGATCTCGGCGGTCTCGGCAACGTGCGGACTGCAGGTGACGTAGGCGACGAGGCCGCCGGGCTTGGCGGCGGCGAGTGCGGAGCCGAGTAGTTCGCCCTGCAACTGGGTCAGCGTCGTGACGTCCGCCGGAGTGCGCCGCCAGCGCGCCTCCGGGCGGCGACGCAGCGCACCGAGACCGGTGCACGGCGCGTCGACCAGCACCTTGTCGTAGGTGTCGGGCTCCTCGGCGCCGAGCTCGCGTCCGTCGCCCGTGCCGATCATCACCTCGATGCCGGAGTCGATCGCGGCGGCCAGCGTGCGACGGATCAGGTCGGTGCGGTGCTCGCTGACCTCATTGACGAACAGCACCGAATCCTGCTGTGCCGCAAGGGTGGCGAGCAACGCTGCCTTGCCGCCAGGCCCGGCACACAGGTCGAGCCACTCCCCGGATGCGTCGTTGGTCCCGTCGGCAGCAGCCAGGGCCAGCGCGACCAGCTGAGACCCTTCGTCCTGCACCGCGGCCCGCGTCTGACGCACCGCGGGGATGTCGGCCGGGTCCCCACCGGGCAGCGTCGTGCCAACGGGTGACAGCGTCGACGCCTCGGCGCCGGCTTCGACGAGTTCGGCGACCGTCGCCAGGCCCGGGCGGGCCACCAGCGAGACCGTCGGCGGTGCATTGTCGGCCTCCAGCAGCTTCACCAGTGCCGTGTCGAGCTCGCCGTCGTCGGTGATGCCGCCGGCCCGCAGCGCACCCCGCAGCGCCCGCACCACCCACGCGGGATGGGAGTGCTCGACCGCGAGCGCGTCGATGCGGTCGCGCCCGGCGGTGACCTCGGCGATCCACTCCTCACGGGTGCGTTCGGTGATGCGGCGCAGCACCGCGTTGACGAAGCCGGACGCGCCCGCGCCGTTGACCTCACGCGCCAGCGCGACAGTCTCGGACGCGGCCGCGTGTGCGGGCACCCGCATGTTGAGGATCTGGTGCGCGCCGATGCGCAGCGTGTCGAGCACCGGCGGGTCGATCTGCCCCGCCGGTCGACCGGCCGCGAACTCGATGATCGCGTCATACAGTCCACGCATCCGGATAGCGCCGTAGGTCAGCTCGGTCGCGAATCCGGCGTCCCTGCCGTGCAATTCGGCGGTGCGCAGCGCCTTGGGCAACTCCAGATTGGCGTAGGCACCGTCGGCCACCGCCCGACTCACCTGCCAGGCGACCTTGCGTGCGGGGTCGCCGCCGCGGCGGCGGTCGGCCGGCCGGGTGGCGGTGCGCTTGCCGGCACCATGCCGGCGCGACTCCGGCCGCTGCCGGCCCTTGGCGTCGCGGTAGCCGCCGGACGGATTTTCACTCATGTCAGCAATTCTCCCGCTTCCACCCGCACTCCTCGTGCCCAGTCGGCAGCCGGCATCGCCTTCTTGCCGTGCGGCTGCACCTCGCCGAGCACGACCGGGGTCGTCCCGGTGCCGACCAGCACCTCGCGCTTCCCGGCCGACAGCGTCCCGGGAGCAAGCTGCTCAGCATCGTCCGGGGCGGGCGTGACCGGCCCCAGTTTCAGCCGCTGCCCGCGGAAGGTCGTCCACGCGCCGGGCGCCGGCGTGCAGGCGCGGATGCGTCGGTCGACCGCGAACACTGGTGCGGACCAACGGATTTCGGCATCCTCGGTGGTGATCTTGGGCGCCATCGACACGCCATCGGCAGGCTGTGCCACCGGCGTGATCGATCCGTCGGCGAGGCCGTCGAGCGACGCCACGAGCAGCCCCGCTCCCGCGGAGGCCAGCCGGTCGAGCAGCGCACCGCTGGTGTCAGTGGGCTGGATCGTCTCGGTCATGGTCCCGAGCACCGGCCCGGTGTCCATGCCTTCCTCCAGCAGGAAGGTCGTCGCGCCGGTGACCTCGTCACCGTGCAGGATCGCGTGCTGCACGGGGGCGGCACCGCGCCAGGCGGGCAGCAGCGAGAAGTGCAGGTTCACCCACCCGTGCGTCGGTATGACGAGAGCCGCGCGCGGCACCAGTGACCCGTAGGCGACCACGGGACACGCGTGGGGGCGCAGCGCTGCCAGCTCCTCGGCGAAGTCCGGGTCCTTGGCCGAGCGGGGCGTGAGCACCGGCACTCTCAGCTCGGTGGCGAGCTCCTTGACCGGTGACGGCCGCAGCCCGCGGCCCCTCCCGGCAGGCGCGTCGGGCCGGGTGACCACCGCGACGAGTTCGTGCGCGGAGTCGGCCACCGCGCGCAACGCGGGCAGCGCGACCTCGGGGGTGCCGGCGAAGACGAGTCTCATGGTTCAGCCCTCGAAGGTCGGGTTGGCGTGCGGGCTGTCCCGGACGATCGGGCCCGGCAGGCCGGCCCATTCGGCGGCGCGGATTTCCTTCAGCGCCAGCTTGCGCTGCTCCTTGTCGAGCCGGTCGATGAAGAGGATGCCGTCGAGGTGGTCGGTCTCGTGCTGGATGCAGCGCGCCATCAGGTGGCTGCCCTCGATCGTGAGCGGTTCGCCATACATGTCGAAGCCCTTGGCGACCGTGCGCAGCGCGCGGGGTGTCGGCCAGGCGAAGTCGGGGATCGACAGGCAACCCTCGTCGTCGACCTGTTGCTCGGCGGACAGGTCGAGGTCGGGGTTGACCAGATGCCCGAGCTCGCCGTCGATGTAGTAGGTGAAGACCCGCAGGCCGACGCCGAGTTGCGGCGCCGCGAGCCCCGCGCCCGGGGCGTGCATCATCGTGTCGGTCAGGTCCTTGACGAGGGTGCGCAGCTCCTTGTCGAAGTCGACGACCGGGGCCGCCGGGGTGCGCAGCACCGGGTCGCCGTAGAGCCGGATCGGAGTCACTGACATACCCGAGTCTCCTACTCCCCGACCGGAAGGCCACGGACCAGCAGGTCGGCGCGCAGCTCCTCGGGCGAGGTGAACGCGATGGCGTCCAGACCCGCGACGGCGGCCGCCTGCACGTTGACCAGGCTGTCGTCGATGAAGACGCAGTCGTCGAGCCCTCCGACGTGCCGCACGCGCTCCTCGAGCACCTCGAAGATCTCCGGGTCAGGCTTGGCCACGCCCTCCTCCCCGGAGACGATGATGTCCTCGAAGATGTCGAGGAAGTCGAAGCGGTCCAGCGCGATTGGGAACGTCTCCTCCGGCCAGTTGGTCAGCGCGAACAGCGGCACCTCAGCGGCATGCAACTGCTTGAGTATGGCGACAGTGCCCTCGACCGGGCCCCGCAGCGAATGCTCGAAATTGGCGCGGTAGGAACGGATTTCGTCGGCCAGCTCAGGGTGCTTGGCGATGGCGTCCGCTTCCCCGTCGGCGAAGCTGCGCCCGGCGTCCTGGGCGAGGTTCCAGGAGGCGAAGTCGAAGCCGGAGTCGTGCAGGAAGTGCCGGGCACGCTCCTGCCCGACGCCGGCGGCGATCGCAGGCAGCGGGTCCCATCGGATCAGCACGTTGCCGAGGTCGAAGACGACGGCGTCGACGGGCGCCGGGTCGAGGTTCGGCCGGTCACCGGAGCTGGCAGTCTGCTGGTCGGTCACCCGGCAGACCCTATCGACGCGTCGACGGCACACCTAAAGCAGTGCACCGCTGGGGTCGACCCGCACGGTCACCGTGCCCGGCGTCTTACGAGCGCTGCGGCCGGCCCGCGCGGCCATGACGGCGTGCGCCGCTGCCGTGCCCTGTGCCAGGGGGGCGCGCAGCAACAGGCGGGCAGCACCGTCGGTGCCATCGTTGCCGCCCTCCACCGGAAGCGGCCCGAGACGCTCCACTGCGGCACCGGCGGGGAGCGCGTGGTCGACCGCGTCCGCGAACGCGGTCAGATCGGCGGTCGTCCCGGTGAGCGCTGCCACCCACTCGGCCGGCGGGAGCCGGAGTTCACGACGTTCGGCGAGTTCACGCTCGGCGAACGTGTATGGCGCCCAGCGCACGACCGCCTCCACAGCGGGCTGCGGCGCGTCGGTCGCCACCCCGCAGACCACCACGGTGCCACCGGCTCGCGACGGCCGGGTCAGCGCCGCCGCGGCCAGCCAGCGGCGCAGCGTCTCCTCCCCCGCGTCCAGCGCGGGGCGGTCCAGCAGCGCCCAGCCGTCCAGCAGCAGCGTTGCGGCATACCCGCCTTCGGCGACCGGCTCGGCGCCCGGTGTGGCGATCACCAGTGCCGGGCCCGAGTCGACGTGCGCGACGATCTCACCCGCACCGGACCGGACCACCTCCACCCCCGGGAATGCCCGGCCCAGCTCCTCGGCGGTGCGCCGCGCACCGACCACCGCCGCCCGCAGCCGATCCGCACCGCACTCGGCGCAGCTCCACGGCTGCGCAACCTTGCCGCACCACCGGCAGACCGGCGGGCCGTCGGCGCTACGCAGCCCGAGCGGGCCGTGACAGTGCGCGCACCGCGCGAGGCTGCGACAGTTGGCGCAGCGCAGTGTCGGCAGGTAGCCGCGACGCGGCACCTGCACCAGCACCGGCCCGGACCGCAACGCCTCGTGTGCCGCCGACCAGGCCACCGGCGGCAGGTGCGCGTGTGCCGCCGCTCCGGCGCGCTCGACCTGCACGTCGTCCCCGGCGACGATCACCCGCGGCAGGTCGCCGCGGCTGGGCCGCGCCTCGACCGGTTGCACCACGCCGTCGTCCAGCCACCGCTGGACCGCGACCGATCGGGCGAAGCCGCCCAGCAACAGTGCCGCGCGCTCACGTCGAGCGCGGATGCGCAGCACCTGCCTGGTCTGTGCGTATGGCGAGCGCGGCTCGGCCAGCAGGTCGTCCCCGTCGTCCCAGCAGGCGACCAGGCCGAGATCGCGCACCGGCGCCCACGCGGCGGCGCGGGTGCCGACCACGCAGCGCACCTGGCCGCGCAGGATTTTCAGCCACGCGGTGTAGCGGGCCTGCGGGCCCTGCTCCGCGGTGAGCCGGACGTGCCGGTCCTCGCCCAGTTGCGCGACGAGTGCGCGCTCGACGCGGTCGACGTCGCGATGGTCGGGCACGACGATCAGCACCCCACGGCCGCCTGACAATGTCGCCTGCGCCGCCTCGGCCAGCGCCGCCGGCCAGTCCTGCGCGGGGTCGACCGTCGGAGCGGCCAGCCAACTGGCGGCCGGGTCGCTATCTCCTGCGAGCCGCCGCAGGAAGGCGGCCCCGGCCGGGTAGCGTTGCCAGGCAACCGATTCCGGCATCGACGGCGGCGACCACGCGGGTGCGTCCTTGGCATCCAGCGCCTTCTCGGCCGCAGCGTGCCGCGGCGGCACCGCAAGCCGCAGCACGTCGGCAAGCGGCCCGGCATAGTGATCGGCGACTCGCCGGGCGGCGTCGAGCACCGCGGGAGTGAGCACCGACTCCGGGCTGACCACGCGGCGCAACGGGGTCAGCCGGCCGACGTGCTCGGCAGTCTCGGCGCGGTCGACCACGAAGCCGCCCGCCTCCTTGCCGGCGAAGCGCACCTTCACCCGCACGCCCGGCTGCGCGGCCTGCGCCAAGTCAGCAGGCACGGCGTATTCGAACGGCCGGTCCAGGTGCGGCAAGGGCACGTCGAGCACCACCCGAGCAACCGGGAGATCTACTGCAACATCACGGGATTCGGCTGTCGATGACTTCGGCTGCACTGCCGAGTGCAGGAGTTGCAACTGCTCCGTCGTCGCCGGGTGCGGCGCGTCGTCGGAGTCAGGCATGCCCATTGTTATACGCGACGGCACCGACACCCGAAGGTGCCGGTGCCGGTGATCTCGCGGGTGCGGGTGATCTCGATACGCGGCTCGTTCCTCGCCGCTACTCGATCAGCATCGCTACTCGGTCAGCGTTTGGTCAGCCCTTGATCGCGCGCTGCAGGTCCTCGACCTTGTCGGTGCGCTCCCAGGTGAAGGCGTTCTCCACGCCGTCGGCCTTGGTGCGGCCGAAGTGACCGTATGCCGCGGTCGGCTGGTAGATCGGGCGGAGCAGGTCGAGTTCCTCGACGATGGCTGCCGGACGCAGGTCGAACACGCTGGTGATCGCGGCCTGGATCTTGTCCAGCGGAGCGGTCTCGGTGCCGAAGGTCTCGACATACAGTCCCACCGGCTGCGCCTTGCCGATCGCGTAGGCGACCTGCACCTCGCAGCGGTCGGCCAGGCCAGCGGCGACGACGTTCTTGGCCACCCAGCGCATGGCGTATGCCGCCGACCGGTCCACCTTCGAGGGGTCCTTGCCCGAGAAGGCACCGCCGCCGTGGCGGGCCATGCCGCCGTAGGTGTCGACGATGATCTTGCGGCCGGTGAGGCCGGCATCGCCCATCGGGCCGCCGATCTCGAAGACGCCGGTCGGGTTGATCAGCTTGCGGTAGCTGGAGGTGTCGAGGGTGTTGCCGGTCGCCGCGAGCTCTTCGAGCACCGGCTTGATGACGTGGGTGTCGATGTCGGGCTCGAGCATCCCGTCGAGTGAGATGTTCGGCGCGTGCTGGGTGGACAGCACCACGGTGTCGAGGCGGACCGCCTTGTCGCCGTCATACCCGATGGTGACCTGGGTCTTGCCGTCCGGACGCAAGTAGGCCAGCTCGCCACTCTTGCGGACGCTGGTGAGCCGCTCGGAGAGGCGGTGGGCCAGGAAGATCGGCAGCGGCATCAACTCCGCGGTGTCCGAGCAGGCGTAACCGAACATCAGCCCCTGGTCGCCGGCGCCCTGGCTGTCGCGCTGGTCGGTGCCGCCCTCGGCCCGGTGCTCGTGGGCGGTGTCGACACCCTGCGCGATGTCGGGCGACTGCTCGCCGATCGAGATCGACACGCCGCAGGAGTGACCGTCGAAGCCCTTGAGCGAGGAGTCGTAGCCGACCTCGACGATGGTGTCGCGCACCAGCTTGGCGATCGGCACGTAGCTCTTGGTGCGCACTTCGCCGGCGACGTGCACCAGGCCGGTGGTCACCATCGTCTCGACGGCCACACGCGAGTTCGGGTCCTCGGCGAGCATCGCGTCGAGGATGGAGTCGCTGATCTGATCGCAGATCTTGTCGGGGTGTCCCTCGGTGACCGATTCGGACGTGAAGAGGCGTGCCACGATGGTGTGCTCCTTAGTTGCAGCGGCTGCTGGCTGACGTCCGATGCGGACGGCCGCTCGCAGCTTAGACGGTTCCGAGTTGATCCTGTATGGCGTCCCACACAGCCGACGCGAGCGTGCGCTTGTCGGCCGGACCGATGACGTTCTCGTCACCGCCGTCCCGGTGCAGGATGCGGATGGTCGCGGTGTCCTGTCCGAAGGTGACCCCGGGGCCGACCTCGTTGACCACCTGCAGGTCGCTGCCCTTGCGGGCGAACTTCGCGCGGGCGTGCTGCATCACCGACCCGCTGGAGTCGCCGGTCTCGGCGGCGAAGCTGACGATGAACGGCGTGCGCCCCTCGCCGCGGGCGTCGACCAGTCCGCGCACGATGTCGGGGTTCTCGACCAGGTCGAGGTCGAGTCCCGCGCCGGAGCCGGACTTCTTGATCTTGTGGTCGGCGTAGGTCGCCGGCCGGAAGTCGGCCGGCGCGGCGGCCATCACGACGACGTCGGCGTCCCGCGCCGCGGCGGTGACGGCCTCCTGGAGTTCGAGGGTCGTCTCGACCTCGACGACGTCGACGGCGGGCGGCACCGGGAGCGTGGCGTTCGCGCTCACCAGGGTCACCGCGGCGCCGCGCTGCGCGGCGATCTCGGCCAGTGCGTAGCCCTGCTTGCCGCTGCTGCGGTTGCCGAGATAGCGCACCGGGTCGATGGGTTCGCGGGTGCCGCCCGCGGACACGACCACCTTGTGACCGGCCAGTGGTGTCGGCCGGTCGGTGTCGGCCACACCCAGCGCGAAGTCGGCAATGTGCTCCGGCTCGGGCAGCCGGCCCGGCCCGGTGTCGACGCCGGTGAGCCGACCCGAGTCCGGGTCGAGGACGTGCACGCCCCGCTCGCGCAAGGTCGCGACGTTGGCAACGGTCGCCGGGTGTTGCCACATCTCGGTGTGCATGGCGGGCGCGAGCACGATCGGGCAGTGCGCGGTGAGCAGCGTGTTGGTCAGCAGGTCGTCGGCCAGGCCGTGCGCGGCCTTGGCGAGCAGGTCGGCGGTCGCGGGCGCCACGATCACCAGGTCGGCGCTTTTGCCGAGCCGCACGTGTGGCACGTCCTCGACCCGGGTCCACACGTCATCGGCGACCGGCTTCCCCGAAAGGGCCGCCCAGGTCGGCGCGCCGACGAAGTGCAGCGCCGCCGCCGTCGGGATGACGGTGACGTCGTGACCGGCTTCCTTGAGCAGGCGCAGCAACAGGCACGCCTTGTAGGCGGCGATGCCGCCGCTGACACCGAGAACGATCCGCATCTGGGTGGGCTGGTGTGGGTGTGGCCGGGCTGACCCGGACCTTAGGCCTCGATCTTCTCGATCGACAGCAGGCCGTCGTTGACCTCACGCAGCGCGACCGACAGCGGCTTGTCGTTGACCTGGCTGTCGACGAGCGGGCCGACATACTCCAGCAGGCCCTCGGACAGCTGCGAGTAGTAGGCGTTGATCTGCCGCGCACGCTTGGCGCCGTAGATGACCAGCGCGTACTTGGAGTCGGCGACCTTCAGCAGGTCGTCGATCGGCGGGTTGGTGATGCCCTCGGGGGCAGCCTTGGTGCCAGACACGAAAGAACTCTCGTTTCGTCGGTGGTGGTTCGGGTCGCAGCGGGTCGCGTCAGGGGACGCAGATGTGCTGCTGCATCAATTGTACGAGTTCCTCCGCAGCCCGCTGCACGTCGTCGTTGATGATCGTCGTGTCGAACTCCGACCGGGCCGCGAGTTCGCGCCGTGCGGTGTCGAGCCGGACGGTGCGCTCTTCCTCGGTTTCGGTCCCGCGCCCAACGAGCCGGCGCACGAGTTCGTCCCAGCTCGGCGGGGCGAGGAAGACGAAGTAGGCCTCGGGCATCTGCTCGCGCACCTGGCGGGCGCCCTGCAGGTCGATCTCCAGCAGCGGCAGCTTGCCCTCGGCAGCCGCGTCCAGCACCGGGCCGCGCGGTGTGCCGTAGCTCGCCCGGCCGTGCACGACCGCGTGCTCCAGGAACTCCCCCGCAGACACCATCGCGTCGAATCGTTCCTGGCTGATGAAGTGGTAGTGCTTGCCGTCGAGCTCACCCGGGCGCGGCGGGCGGGTGGTCGCCGACACCGACAACCAGACCTCCGGATAGTGATCGCGGATGTATGCCGACACGGTCCCCTTGCCGACCGCGGTCGGCCCGGCAAGCACGACCAACGGGGCGCAGGTTTTCTGCTCCGTCTCTGGTGCGTTGCCAGAAGTCACGAATGCTGTTCCCGTTCAAAGTGTTCCAGCAGGTGCTGCACCTGGTTGGCGCCGAGCCCGCGCACTCGCCGGGTCTCGGCGATGCCGATCTCGGCCATGATCTGACGGGCCCGCACCCGGCCCACACCGGGCATCGACTCCAGCAGCGCGGACACCTTCATCTTGCCGATGACCTCATTGTCCTTACCGGCCTCGATGACCTCGCGCAGCGAACCCTGCGCATACTTCAGCCGGTTCTTGACCTCAGCCCGTTCCCGTCGCGCGGCAGCAGCCTTGGCGAGTGCTTCGGCACGCTGTTCCGGCGTCAACTGGGGTAGGGCCACGGGTACTTCTCCTGCGTCGTCCGGCGGAACGGGTGGGCTGCGGACGGCCGTCCGCGACCAGAGCCACCCGCTCCCGGCGAACCTAGCGACTCACGGGTAGGTTCGGCAACGCGGACCGGACACGCGCGACACCCGGGGCCTGGCCAGCGAGCACCGATCTCGTTAAGGTCGTGCGCCGTTGCCCATGTGCCGTCAATGGACCCGGAGTTGATTCGGTGAGTTCCACTCACCCGACCACCAAGAACGTCCCGACCCCCACCCTGCGCCGCGCAGTCGCCGCCTCCGCTCTCGGCAATGCCGTCGAGTGGTTCGACTACGGCATCTACGCCTACGGGGTCACCCACATCAGCAAGGCGTTGTTCCCCTCGGGGTCCGACGATGCGGTCGCATTCACCCTGCTGGGTTTCGCACTGTCCTTCCTGATCCGCCCGATCGGCGGCTTCTTCTGGGGTCCGCTCGGCGACAAGATCGGCCGCAAGCGGGTGCTGGCGATGACGATCCTGCTGATGGCGGGGTCGACGGTGCTGGTGGGCGTGATCCCGTCATACGAAACGATCGGGATCTGGGCTCCGGTGCTGCTCTACACGCTGCGCATGCTGCAGGGCTTCTCCACCGGCGGCGAGTATGGCGGTGCGGCCACCTTCATGGCCGAGTATGCGCCGGACAAGCGACGCGGCTTCTGGGGCAGCTTCCTGGAGTTCGGCACGTTGGGCGGGTTCAGCGTCGGCGCGCTGATGATGCTGCTGCTGATCAACGTGCTCGACACCTCGCAGATGGACAGCTGGGGCTGGCGCATTCCGTTCCTCATCGCCGGCCCGCTCGGCCTCATCGGCAGCTACCTGCGCTCGAAGATGCAGGACACTCCGATCTATCGGGAGCTGGAGGAGAAGGACGAGGTCGAGGAGAACCCGGCACGGACGCTGCGCGACCTGATCGCGAAGTACTCGCCGCAGATCTTCCAGCTGACCGGCCTGGTGCTCGCGCTCAACGTCGCCAACTACACGCTGATCAGCTACATGCCGACCTACCTGCAAGATGCTGTCGGGTTGTCCGACAACGGTGCGCTGATCGTGCCGATCATCGGCCAGTTGTTGATGATGGCGGTGCTGCCGTTCCTCGGCGCACTGTCCGACCGGGTCGGGCGCAAACCGATGTGGGCAACGTCGTTGGTCGGGCTCGGGATCATGTCGGTGCCGATGTTCGCGCTGATGGGCACCGGCACCGGGGGTGCCGTGGTCGGGTTCGCCGTGCTCGCCCTGCTCTACGCGCCGCAGCTGTCGACCATCTCGGCGACCTTCCCGGCGTTCTTCCCCACCCATGTGCGGTATGCCGGACTCGCCCTCAGTTACAACGTGTCGACCTCGCTCTTCGGTGGCACCGCTCCCCTGGTCAACGACCGGTTGATCAGCTGGACCGGTGACAATCTCTGGCCCGCGTACTACATGGTCGTGGCCTGCGTGATCGGTCTGGTCGCGCTGTGGTTCGTGATCGAGACGAAGGGAGTTTCGTTGCGCGGCACAGAGATTCCCGGCACTCCGGAGGCCGAGGAGGAGCTGGCTGACGGGGCTGGCGCGTCCAGCGGGCGCGCGTAGGCTGCGCCCATGGCTGACTCGACGAACGGCTCCCGATCTCCTGCGGACCTTTGGCATGGTCTGAGCAGCACACAGCGCGGCTTGGTGGTGGCGGTGGGTGCGATCGACACGGCGCTGAAGGGCGCCGCGTTGGTGGACCTGGCGAAGCGTCCCGCGGCGCAGGTGCGTGGCCCGAAGTGGGCATGGGGTCTCGCCCTGCCGGTGGTCAACTCCGCGGGCATCCTGCCAATCGTCTACTTCTTGCGCGGGCGGCGTGCTGGCTGACCCGGCCGGGCACAGTCGTCTCGCCGAGGCGGTGCGTGCAGAGTCGCGCCCTCGCGCGTCTCGTAAGCGAGGGTGCCATCCGCGTCACAGTCACTTACGAGATTGCCGAACGGGCGGTGCCGGTGCGTGGGGGTTGATCGTTTGGTCGGGTGAGGTAGGTGTAGCCGCCGGGGCTGGTCCAGGTGCACACCCCGTCGGGTGTCATCGACACGGTCCAGCCGCCTTCGTGCTTGGCGCGGTGGTGGTGCCGACACAGGCATTGCAGGTTGTGGGCCGCTGTCGGGCCGTCGGGGTAGCGGACCACGTGGTCGATGTCGGTCGCGGTCGCGGGGCGGGTGCAGCCGGGGAACCGGCAGTGTTGGTCTCGGGTGTGGAGGAACCGGACAAGGCGGGCGTTGGGTGTATAGGACCGGCAGCCGGTTTCGGCGGTGATGCCGGTGGCGGAGTCGACCAGGGCACGAGACACGGTGGTGCCGAGCAACCCGCTGAGTTCGCGGACTGCACCGGCGGGGATGGTGCCGATGCCGGGCACGAGGACGTCACCGATCGTGCATGGTTGCGCGGGCTCGCCCGGGTCGTTCGGTTCGTCCCGTCGCGGATCGGTGGTGGTGGTGAAGGTGAGTCCTGGTGTGGCGAGGAGGGTTTCGAGTTCTTCGTCGAGTAATGCTTCGGGTGAGTAGTGCCGTTGGTAGTCGATCCAGTCATTGGGGTCGGTCACCGGGTCCGGGATCGCAACACCCGCGGTGCTGTCTGGCGGGCCCGTGGCCGGGTCGGTGCCGGAGCTGGTGGTGAGTTGCCTGCGGCGGGTGTCGAGGTCGGCGATCTGGTCGAGGTAGTCCTGGGCGGTGATCGGGCAGTCGGGCGACACTTGCACCGGCACGTGTGGCTCGGGAACTACCTGGATGGTCGTCGCGTGGCATGGGACGTGCACGACGAGTTCGGTGTTGACGTGCACGTCGGATAGCAGCAGGTCGGTCAACGCGTCGACCCGGTGTTCACCGAGGGTCTTGTCCGTCGTGGTCGACTTCTTCAGTAACCGGGCGTGGGTGTTGATCGCGGCCATCAACGTGGTGGCGTCCAGGGCGGGCAGGACGGCGGTGAGGGTGGACATGCCTGGTTCCCAGTGCGGTTCGCAGGTGACGTCGGTGTAGTCCCGGCGCCGGTGGGCCGCTGCCTGGTCGGCTTCGACTGGTGCGTGTTTGGCCAGGAGTCGTCGTGCTCGTCGGGTGAGTGTGGTCGATGTCGAGATCTCCGGGTCACCGGCGAGGAGTTCGTCCTCGATCGGCCCGGCAGCGTGGGCGGGCGCGTCGGCGAGCACGCCCGCGATGGCGGCAACTTTGCGGCCGTCCATAGCCCCGGTGCCGGCACGGTCCAACAGCCGGGCAGCGTGCCGGACGGTGTCGCCGGCTTCGGTGAGCCGACGGGAGGCTTGCCGGTCGGACCAACCTAGGCGGGCGCCGACTTCGAGCGGGGTCCACGTGTCCGGGGATTCGGGGTGTTTGCGCAGCTCGTGCGCAGCCAACTGCTCCAGGCAGATGGTTTGGGTCGCCCACGCAGCGTTTTGCACCTGCTGAGCGACCGCCACCAACTCCAGCAACCCGTGCTCCGGTAGTTCCACACCGGACAGCTCGTGGCCGGGCAGATCGTGGCCGGACAGGCCATGCGACGGGCCGGTCGGATCGGTGCGGGCGTGGGTGAACGCGACCTGCAGCAGCGTGTGTGCTGCCTCCAACAGTTGCCGGGTGGAGGCAGCGGAGATCACCGCGGGGGTGAGTGCTTGCTGCAGGTTGGACATATCACAACCATACACTTGTTCGATGATGTTGGGAAGGAGTTGCGTACCCCAATTTGTATTGTTTGCACCGTGTTTCGCGTCGTTATCTGGCCTTGTCAGTGCCCGGTGAGAGAGTGTTGCGTGGTGGAGTCGGCACTGGTTTTCTGTCCGCGCGACGAGGTGAGTGGCGAGGTCACTCAGCGAGGCGAGGGGCCGCGCGAGCGGCCCTATGCAGCGGAACGGAGCGCCAGCGGCAGTGAAGCGGAGTGAAGCCGCGAGGGCGGCCCCGTCGCCCCGCGGCTCCGGTCGTCCCGCGGCCCCGTCGCCCCGCGGCCCCGTCGTCCCGCGTCGTCGTCGTCCCGCACACTGGCCCCGTGCAGCCCACCCCTCGCCCGGCCATCGCCGCGGACGCGCCCGCGATCCACGACCTGCGCCGCTCACTGGCCGACTGGCTGCTCGACCGCGGCGTCGAGCAGTGGCACCCGGATGACGTACCACTCAAGGACATCCGCGCCCAGGTGGCGGCCGGCGAATGGTTCGTGCTGACCGGCGCCGACGACACCATCGTCGCGACAGTCCGCTATTTGCACCGCGACGACGACGTCTGGCCCGGCGACGAGACCCCGGCGGCATACCTGCACGGCCTCATGGTCGATCGCTCGCACGCCGGCACCGACGTCGGCGGCGAGTTGCTGCGCTGGGCGGAACGGCGCGCGGCAGACGAGGGCCGCGACCATCTCCGGCTCGACTGTGTGGAGGCCAACCATGCGCTGCGCAATTACTATGCCTCCCAAGGGTTTCGGGAGGTCGGACGTCGCGCCTTCGAGGACCCGAAATGGCGTCCGGTGGCTCTCTTCGAGAAGCCGTTGCCTCAGCCGCGGACGTAATCCAGCAGGCCGGCGATCGGGGCCGGCACCCGATCGAGCGGTATGGCGCAGGCCGCCTCGCCGGCGAAGAGCTCCTTGCGTCCCGATGTCGTCCCCACGAACCGGTGCAGCTGGTCGGTGATCGGCTGGGACTGCCAGGCAGGTTGCCGGCAGAAGGTGGCGAAGCGTGCGCCGAGGCCGAGGCGGTCGAGCAGCGACATACAGCCGGGGATCCCGAGCGCGCGGATCAACTCGTCCTCGAGGTCACGGTCGCAGACGAAGAAGCCGTGACCGGGCAGATCGCCCACCACCTGCACGTCTGGATGGAAGCGGCGCAGCGCACGCACCACCACGTCGACCTCACCACGGTCGCAGAGCCCGGCCGCACGAGAAGGAGTCGGTTGGATGCTGAGCCGATCGAGGTGACTTCGCACGTTCGTCACGCCGCCGAGATCGACCAGCTCGGCGCCGTCCAGCTCGCCCGCGCCGCGCCGGCGCGCGAATGACGCGAGGGCGACGACGTCGCTGCGTCCCTCGAGCAGGACGACGGTGGGTGGCGGTGGCACCCGCTCATCCTGCGCCGAATGATCAGGGTGCGCCACCGAATTCAGTCGGTCAGCTCCCGCGCCTCGTCCTGCACCCGTCGCAGTGCGTCGCGCAGCGAGTCCACGTCGGGACCCGCGGCGAGCACCGCCCGCGATGTCGTCGGCAGCACCAGCCGGCGTGCCGCCCCGAAGCCGGCGGCGATGTCACCGATGGTGGCGCCCTGGGCCCCAAATCCGGGCGCCAGCAACGGCGCCCGCGAGTCGAGCAGTCGCTCGGTCAGCCCGAGGGCGGCGATGTCCTTGCCCACGGTCGCGCCGACCACCATTCCGACGTCACCGAACTCGCCCACTGCCGCCAGCGCGTTGCGTTCCCCGACGGCGTCGATGACCGCACCGGCGACCGTCTCCCCCTCCCATGTGGCGTGCTGGACGGAGGCGCCCTCCGGGTTTGACGTCATCGCCAACACGAAAACGCCTCGGCCGGTGCGGGAAGCGATGTCGAATGCCGGTGCCAGCGAACCGAATCCGAGGAAGGGGCTGACGGTGATCGCGTCCGATCGCAGCGGCGAGTCGTCGCTGAGATATGCCTCGGCATACGCCTGCATGGTGGAGCCGATATCGCCGCGCTTGATGTCGAGCAGGCTCAGTGTGCCGGTCTCCCGCAGACCGCACAGGGTGTCTTCGAGCACCTCGACGCCTGCCGCGCCGAAGCGCTCGAAGAAGGCCGATTGCGGCTTCACCATCGCCACCGCACCCCCGAACGCCTCGACGGCGGTCTCGGCGAACCGGCGCAGCCCGCGCACCGACACCGGTAGCTCCCACTGCTCCAGCAGCGACGGATGCGGATCGATGCCCACACAGATCGGCCCATGCTCGCCGATCGCCGCACCGAGCCGAATGCCGAATGGTTCCAACGGTATTGGAGTCTCAGTCATGATGTGCCCGCCCGATCAGATCTTTCACAGATGGTATGCCGAGCCGCTCGCACTCCGCGAGCAGACCCGTGGTGACCCGCTCCGCGGAGGAAGGGTCGTGCAACATCACGCTGCCCACCTGCACGGCGGAAGCGCCCGCGGCCAGGGCCTGCACCGCATCACTCGCGCGCGCGATGCCGCCGACGGCGACGACGGCCACGTTTGGCAGTCGACCCGACAGCACGGCGGCGCGCAGCTCCCACACCGCGCGCAACGTGATCGGCAGGATCGCCGGTCCGGACAGACCGGTGACGGCCGGCGTGAGCCGAGGTCGCAAGGTCGGCAGATCGATCGAGAGTGCCCGCAACGGACTGCTCACAACCAGACCGGTGGCGCCGGATTTCACACAGCCACGGGCGATTTCGACCAGATCGTGCACGTCTGCGCTGAGCTTGGCGAAGAGCGGCAAGTCCCGCGGCAGCTGCTCGCGCACCCGCGCGATCACCTTGGTAGCGCCGAAGACGTCGTGGGCGAACGGCCGGTCGTCGTTCTTGCGATCACCGCAGGCGAGGTTGACCTCGACACCGGCCACCCGGCGCATCAGGCTCTGGCGGCGCAGTTGGTCGGCAGCTTCGGCATACGCACCGGACAGGTTGCCGGCCAGCGACACGATCACCGGCGGGATGCCGTCGGCGTCCCATGGCAGCCGCGTCGCCTCGAGCTGCCCCGTGCCGAGGCTCGGCCGGTCGGTCGGCGACACCAGACCGCTCGGCACTTCGAGCAGCACACCGCGATGGTCCGACGACTGGGTCCGCGCGGTGAGCGACGGCGTGACGAGGGCGGAGACGTCTCCGGCTCGTCCCAGACGCAGCAGCTCGTGACCGAAGCCGCAGCAGCCGGAGGCGCCCATGACAGGAGTCTGGAGCGCCAGTCCACCGGCGTTGACCGTGAGATCGATGTCGGCAGAGACGGATTCGGCAGTCACCGCACCGTCTCCCACAGCTCGGCGACGTAACGGTCCCACTCCACCAGGTCACCACGTATGACGGCGCCTTCGGTGCAGCAGCGAATGGTGCGACTGATGCCGTCCGAACCCGTCACCGGCACCTCGCAGCTGCCGCACAACCCCGTGCCGCACGGCATCGCCTCGTCGAGCAGGGCCTGCACCGTCACCCCGAACGGGCGGGCCACCTCGGCGACGGCCGACAGCTCCGGTGCGCGAGCCGCGGCATACACCACCGAGATTTCGGTCGCCCGCAGCGTGCGTTGCAGCTCGTCGCGCAGGACAGGCAGCAGGCCGGTCGGGCCGGGCGTCACCACCGACACCGTGCCGATCACCCGGCGTGCCTCGATGACTCCCACCAGGTGCCGGTCGGTCTCCCCCGCGAGCATGAGCTCGACTCGACAACCGCGATCGCGCAGGGCGGTCGACAGCCAGCCGAGCGGCGCCGCAGACGCTCCCACTCCGAGCACCATGGAGTCGACCCCGTGCGCCGGCAGCGGGAAGGCCCGGCCGAGCGGTCCGATCACGTCGACCTCGTCGTGCACCCGCAGGTCCGCCAGCCAGCGCATCCCGGCGTCCCGCACCGGATCGACCACCACCTCGATGGTCCCGCCATACGTGCCACTGGGCGTGATCGCGGCGAGCGGGAGCGTGCGCCGGCCGAGCAGCGCCGAGGTGCGCCCGCCGACGGCGAACGACGCGAGCTGCCCGGGCCGGGCGCGGTCGGCAAGCTCCGGCACCACGATCGTGTGGTGCTGGAACACTCCCATCCGGCGGCTTGCGATCAGCTCACCGCGCGCCTCGACCACGGTCACCGCTCCGGCTCTCAGACCCGCTCGAACAGACCGAGGTCGCGGGCGTGGTGCTGCAACGGCTTGACCCGCACCGGTCCGGCCAGCTGCGCCTCGATGCCCTGCACCGCTGCAGCCAGCTGCTGCACGGTGGTGATGATCGGACGGTCCATGCTGGTCGTCGCCGCCCGGATGGCGTAGCCATCTGCCCGCGCGCCCTGACCGGACGGGGTGTTGACCACCATTGCGACGTCGCCGTCGAGGATGCGGTCGACGATGGTCGGCTCACCCTCCGGGCCCTTGCCCTCGCTGTGCTTGCGGACCACCTCGGCGTGAATACCGTTGCGGCGCAGGACATCTGCCGTGCCCGCGGTGGCGAGGATGTCGAACCCGAGGTCGGCCAGCCGCTTCATCGGGAAGATCATCGCGCGCTTGTCGCGATTGGCGACGGATACGAAGATCGCGCCTTTGCGCGGCAGGCCGGTGACCGACCCGAGCTGGCTCTTGGCGAAGGCGGCACCGAAGTCGTCGTCGATGCCCATGACCTCGCCGGTCGAGCGCATCTCCGGCCCGAGCAGGCTGTCGACGACCTGGCCCTCCTTGGTCAGGAACCGCTTGAACGGCAGCACCGCCTCCTTGACCGCGATCGCCGCGTCCGAGGGGAGCATGCCCCCGTCGACGTGCGCCGGGAGCATGCCTTCGTCGCGCAACTGCTGGATCGAGTCACCGAGCATCACCCGGGCAGCGGCCTTGGCGAGCGGCACACCGGTCGCCTTCGCGACGAACGGAATCGTCCGGCTGGCACGGGGATTGGCTTCGAGCACGTAGAGCGTGTCGTGCGCGAGAGCGAATTGCACGTTGATCAGGCCGCGCACCCCGACGCCCTCGGCCAGCGCACGCGTGGAGCTGCGCACCCGCTCGATCTCCTCGGCGCCGAGCGTCACCGGGGGCAGAGCGCACGCCGAGTCACCGGAGTGGATGCCGGCCTCCTCGATGTGCTCCATGATGCCGCCGAGATACATGTCGGTGCCGTCATACAGGGCGTCGACGTCGATCTCGATCGCGTCGTCGAGGAATCGGTCGACCAGCACCGGGTGCTCGCTCGAGGCCTGCGTCGCGCGGGTCACGTAGTCGCTGAGAGTCGCGTCGTCATACACGATCTCCATGCCGCGGCCGCCGAGGACGTATGACGGGCGCACCAGCACCGGGTAGCCGATTTCGCGCGCCACCTCCAGCGCCTCCTCGACGCTGTATGCCGTGCCGTGCTTCGGCGCCGGCAGCCCGGCCTCGGCGAGGACGCGCCCGAACGCGCCGCGGTCCTCGGCCAGGTCGATCGCCTCCGGGGTGGTGCCGACGATCGGGACTCCCTCGTCCTTGAGTGCCTGGGCGAGGCCAAGCGGAGTCTGACCGCCCAGTTGCACGATGACGCCCGCAATCGGCCCGGCCTCCTGCTCGGCGTGCACCACCTCGAGCACGTCCTCCATGGTGAGTGGCTCGAAGTAGAGCCGGCTGGAGGTGTCGTAGTCGGTGGACACGGTCTCCGGGTTGCAGTTGACCATGATCGTGTCGAATCCCTTGTCCTGCAAGGCAAACGACGCGTGCACGCAGGAGTAGTCGAACTCCACACCCTGGCCGATCCGGTTGGGTCCCGAGCCGAGGATGATCACCGCGGGACGCTCGCGCGGCTCGACTTCCGACTCCTGGTCATAGCTGGAGTAGTAGTAGGGCGTCTTGGCCGCGAACTCCGCGGCGCAGGTGTCGACGGTCTTGTAGACCGGACGTACCCCCAGCGCGTGCCGCACCCCGCGCACCACTGCCTCGGGCATCCCGGTGAGCTGGGCGATCTGCGCGTCGGAGAAACCGTGGTGCTTGGCCAGTCTCAGCAACTCCGGAGTGAGCTGGTCGGCCCCGCCGATGAGCTCGGCCGCCTTGTTGATCAGCTCGATCTGGTCGAGGAACCACGGGTCGATCTTGGTCGCCTCGTGCACCTCCTCGACGCTCAGCCCGGAGCGAAGAGCCTGCTGCACCAACACGATTCGGCCATCGGTCGGAGTGATCGCCTGCTGGAGGAGAGCGCGGCCCATCTCGAGCGTCGGCTTGTCATCGGGCCGCCAGTGGAAACTCGCGCCCGATCGCTCCATCGACCGCAGCGCCTTCTGCAGCGCCTCGGTGAAGTTGCGGCCGATCGACATCGCCTCACCAACCGACTTCATCGTGGTGGTCAGCGTCGGGTCCGCGGCCGGGAACTTCTCGAACGCGAAGCGCGGCACCTTGACCACGACATAGTCCAGGGTCGGCTCGAAGCTGGCCGGGGTCTCCTGGGTGATGTCGTTGGGCACCTCATCGAGGGTGTAGCCGATCGCCATCTTCGCGGCGATCTTGGCAATCGGGAATCCCGTTGCCTTGGAGGCCAATGCCGACGAACGCGACACCCGCGGGTTCATCTCGATCACGATGATGCGGCCGTTCTCGGGGTTGACCGCAAACTGAATGTTGCAGCCGCCCGTCTCGACGCCGACCTCGCGGATCACCTTGATGCCGATGTCGCGCAGTCGCTGGTATTCGCGGTCGGTCAGGGTCAGCGCCGGCGCGACCGTGATCGAGTCGCCGGTGTGCACCCCCATCGGGTCGAGGTTCTCGATGGAGCAAACCACAACCACGTTGTCGGCATGGTCGCGCATAACCTCCAGCTCGTACTCCTTCCAGCCGAGGATCGACTCCTCCAGGAGCACCTCGGTGGTCGGGCTCGCCTGCAGACCGGCGCCGGCGATGCGGCGCAGGTCTTCCTCGTCATAGGCGAAGCCGGAGCCGAGCCCGCCCATGGTGAACGACGGACGGACGACCATCGGGTAGCCGAGTTCGTCTGCGGCGGCGAGGCATTCGTCCATCGTGCGGCAGATGATCGACTTGGCCGACTCGGCACCGGAGCGCTCGACAACGCCCTTGAACCGCTCGCGGTCCTCGCCGAGCTCGATCGCCTCGACGTTGGCGCCGATCAGCGGGCAGTCGTACTTTTCCAGCACCCCCGCGTCGTGCAGCGCGATGGCGGTGTTGAGCGCCGTCTGACCGCCCAGGGTCGCCAGCACCGCATCCGGCCGCTCCTTGGCGATGATCGCCTCGACCACCTCGGGAGTGATCGGCTCGACGTAGGTCGCGTCGGCGAACTCCGGGTCGGTCATGATGGTCGCCGGATTGGAGTTGACCAGCACCACGCGGATGCCCTCGGCGCGCAGCACCCGGCACGCCTGGGTGCCGGAATAGTCGAATTCGCAGGCCTGCCCGATGACGATCGGCCCGGAGCCGATCACGAGCACGCTCTTGATGTCGTCCCGTTTGGGCATGTCAGTTCTTCTCCATCAGTTCCACGAAGCGATCGAACAGGTATGCCGCATCGTGCGGGCCGGCCGCGGCCTCCGGGTGGTATTGCACCGAGAACGCAGGCACGTCAAGGCATTCCAGCCCTTCGACGACGTCGTCGTTGAGTCCGATGTGCGACACGCGCACCCGGCCGAACGAGTCACCGGCGGGTGCGGTCACCGGCTCGCCGTCGCGCGGCGCGTCGACCGCGAAGCCATGGTTGTGCGCGGTGATCTCGACCTTGCCGGTCGTGCGGTCCAGCACCGGTTGGTTGATGCCGCGGTGGCCGTACTTCAGCTTGTAGGTGCCGAAACCCAGTGCGCGGCCCAGCAATTGGTTGCCGAAGCAGATGCCGAAGAACGGCACCTTCGCCGCGAGCACCTCCCGCAACACCTCCACCTGCGGCGCGGTCGCCGGGTCGCCCGGGCCGTTGGAGAAGAAGACCCCGTCGGGTTGCACCGCCCGGATCGTCTCGAAGCTGCTGTCGGCGGGCAGCACGTGCACCTCGATGCCGTGCTGCGCCATCAGGTGCGGGGTCATGCCCTTGATCCCGAGGTCGAGCGCGGCGACGGTGAAGCGCTTCTCCCCCTCTGCCGGTATGACGTAGGCCTCGCTCGTGCTCACCTGCGACGCCAGCTCGGACCCGGCCATCAGCGGCTGATCCTGCACTCGCTGCACGAGATCGGTTGCATCCGCGCCCGGGCCGGAGAAGATGCCGACCCGCATCGCACCACGCTCGCGCAGATGCCGGGTGAGCGCCCGGGTGTCGATGCCGCTGATCCCGACCACGCCCTGCTCGATCAGGTCGTGCTCGAGGGTGCGGGTGGCGCGCCAGTTGGACGGCCGCAGCGCGGGGTCGCGCACGACATACCCGCTGACCCAGATCTTGCGGGACTCCCGGTCCTCGTCGTTGACGCCGGTGTTGCCGACGTGCGGCGCGGTCATCACCACGACCTGGCGGTGGTAGCTGGGGTCGGTCAGCGTCTCCTGGTAGCCGGTCATCCCGGTGGAGAACACCGCCTCCCCGAAGGTCTCACCGATGGCGCCGTAGGCCTGTCCGCGGAAAGTGGTGCCGTCCTCCAGCACGAGCGTCGCGGGCTCGCGGCCGGTCAGCGGGTCGATGACCGATGCCGTGTCGCCGGTCGGGGTCGTCATGCGGTGATTACCTCCTGGTCGAGCAGGGTGGCGCGGCCGCGCAGGAAGGTTGCCTGCACCTGGCCGATGAGTTTCTCGCCGTGCCACGGATTGTTGCGGGACAGCGAATGTGACTGTGTCCCATCGATTTCCACGGTGGCACTGGGGTCGATGAGCGTGAGGTTTGCCGGTTCGCCGACTTCCAGGGGACGGCCGTGACCTGCCAGTCCGGCGATCTGCGCCGGGCGGACGGACATCGCGTCGGCCACCTGCTGCCAGGTCATCAGACCGGGCTGCACCATGACGGTGTTGACCACCTGCAGTGCCTGCTCCAGCCCGAGCATCCCGAACGCCGCCTCGGCGAAGGCGTGCTCCTTGTCGTGCCGGGCGTGCGGCGCGTGATCGGTGGCGACCGCGTCGATCGTGCCGTCCGCCAACGCCTTGCGCAGCTGCTCGATGTCCTCGTCGGGGCGCAGCGGCGGGTTGACCTTGTAGGTCGGGTCGTAGCCGTCGAGCCGGGACGTCGAGAGCATCAGATGGTGCGGGGTGACCTCGGCGGTGACCGCGATGCCCTGCGCCTTCGCCCAGCGGATCACCTCGACCGATCCCGCGGTGGAGACGTGCGCGATGTGCAGGCGCGACCCGGTGTGCCGGGCGAGCATTATGTCGCGGGCGACGATGACGTCCTCCGCGACGCCGGGCCAGCCGGGCAGTCCGAGGCGGCCGGACAGCTCACCCTCGTGACAGCAGGCGGCACCGTCGGCCAGCCGCGGCTCCTGCGCGTGCTGGGAGACGACTCCGCCGAACGCCTTGACGTACTCCAGCGCCCGGCGCATCAGACGCGCGTCGTGCACGCACTTGCCGTCGTCGGAGAAGACCCGCACCCCGGCCCGGCTGCGCGCCATCAGGCCGAGCTCGGCGAGCGACTCACCGGCCAGGCCCTTGGACACCGCGCCGACCGGCTGCACGTCGACCAGCCCGCAGGCGCGGCCCAGGTCGTGGACGCGCTCGGCGGCCTCGGCGGTGTCGGTGACCGGGTTGGTGTTGGCCATCGCCAGCACCGCCGCGAAACCGCCCGCCGCCGCGGCGGCCGAGCCGGTCGACACCGTCTCGGCGTCCTCCCGCCCCGGCTCCCGCAGGTGGGTGTGCAGATCGACCAGACCCGGCAGCGCGACCAGCCCGTCGGCGTCGACCACCGTCGCACCCTTCGGCGCGGCCTTGCCCACTTCGGCCAGCACGCCGTCCTTGATCAGCAGGTCCTGCCGGCCGGCACCGACGAGGTCGGCGCCTTTGATCAGGAAAGTGTTGTGGTTGCTCATGATTCAGCCCCTCCGAGCAGGTGATACAGCACGCTCATTCGCACCGCGACCCCGGCTGACACCTGGTCGAGGATGAGCGACCTGGCCTCGTCGGCCGCGTCGGCGGTGATCTCCAGGCCGCGGTTCATCGGGCCGGGGTGGCAGATAACCGCGTGATCGGGCAGCGCGCGCAGGCGGTCCCGGGTGAGTCCGTAGCCCACGGTGTATTCGCGGGGCGTCGGGAAGTAACCCCCCGACATACGCTCCTTCTGCACCCGCAGCATCATCACCGCGTCGAGATCCGGCAGGACCTCGTCGAAGTCGTAACCGTAGGAAAACCCTTCTGCCGCAGACCAATCCGCGATGCCGCTCGGCATCAGCGTCGGTGGCGCGACAAGGGTCACGTCGGCGCCGAGCGTGCGCAGCAGGATCAGGTTGCTGCGCACCACCCGGGAGTGGGTCAGGTCGCCGACGATCGCGACCCGCTTGCCGGCAAGATCGCCGAGTCGCTGCTGCATCGTGTAGGCGTCGAGCAACGCCTGCGTCGGGTGCTCGTGGGTGCCGTCGCCGGCATTGACGACCATCGCGTCGACCCACTGGGTCACCTGGAGCGGCGCACCGCTCGCGTGATGCCGTATGACGAGACCGTCGACCCCCATGGCCGCGACCGTCATCGCGGTGTCGCGCAGCGACTCCCCCTTGCTGACCGACGAGCCCTTCGCAGACACGTTGATCACGTCGGCGGACAGCCACTTGCCGGCAATCTCGAAGGACGACCGGGTGCGGGTGGAATCCTCGAAGAAGAGGTTGACGATCGTCCGGCCGCGCAGGACCGGCAGCTTCTTGACTTCGCGCCGCTGCACGTCGTGCATCTGCTCGGCGGTGGCGAGGATCTGCAGGGCGTCGTCGTGGCTCAGGTCGGCCGCGGACAGCAGGTGTTTCATGACTCCCCTCCGACGATGCGCACCTCGTCGACACCGTCGTTCTCGTCGAGCCGCACCCGCACCCGCTCGGAGCGCGCGGTGGGCAGGTTCTTGCCGACGTGGTCGGCACGGATCGGCAACTCGCGGTGGCCGCGGTCGACCAGGACCGCCAGGCGCACCGCCCGCGGCCGGCCAAGATCGCCGAGTGCGTCGAGCGCGGCGCGCACCGTGCGGCCGGAGAAGAGCACGTCGTCGACCAGCACCACGACCTTGTCGTCGATGCCGGACTCGGGGATGAAGGTCGCGCCGACCGCACGGGTGGGCTGGCTGCGCAGGTCGTCGCGGTACATCGTCACGTCGAGCGAGCCCACCGGGACCTGCGCGCCCTCGATCTCGGCGAGCAAACCGACCAGCCGGGTCGCCAGTGCCTCGCCCCGGGTCGGGATGCCGAGCACGACCAGGTCGTCGGCACCCTTGTTGTGCTCCACGATCTCGTGCGCGATGCGGCGCAGCGCGCGGGAGATGTCGCCGGCGGAAAGGACCGTCCGGCCCGGCGGCGGAGCGGCCTGCGCGGAGCCAGGGTCCAAAGAGCCTGCATCTGAAAAGTCGGGACGCTGCATGTGCGTCACTGACCTCCTTCGCCGCCTCACGGGACGGATCGTTAAAGGATGTCGAACGGCTGCAAGGCTACAGCAGCGAGAGCACTCCGTAGAGCACGGGCTGGTGCACCAGATAGATCGACAACGTGTGCCGCCCGGTCACCGCGAGCGCCCGCGTGACCGGGTCGGCCGGCTGCCACTCGCGCAGTCGGTGGGCCCACCCCTCCGGCTCGTATGACGCAGCAACCACCTGCCGGGTCAGCCCGACTGCCAGCAGTGTCAACGCAATCCACGGAAACAGCGGCTGCCAGTCCAGGGACGGCCGGCTGCCTTCGGCAAGACCGGTCCACGAGACCCACGGTGACCGGCCGGGCAGGTGCACCACCCAGGGAAGGGCGAGCGCGACGAGTGCTGCGGCATACGCGAAAACCGGTCGGAGCGTGACGAATCCGACACTCACGACCGAGGCGACGGCGATCGCCTGCAGGATGCCGAAGGTGACCAGTTCGTCCCTGTCGTAGAACCAGCTGAATACGGTGACCGCAAGCGCGAGGACGACCAGTTGCGCCTCACGCCGCCAGAATCGGCGCCACCGGATGCCGCGCCCGTGGGCGAGCACCAATGAAACACCGACGAGGGCGAGGAAGCTGCCGGCGATGACCCGGCCGGCGATCTTGCCGGACCGATGGGCGTTGATCTGCCAGTCGATGAAACCGAGGCTGCCGAGATCCCAGACGAGATGGAAGAGCACCACCGCGACGATCGCCACGCCGCGAGCCACGTCCACGGCGACCCAGCGGGTCGTCACGACGGGTGACGCCACGGCACCGGTCGGCACGGAGCTCCGCCTCAGACCAGGGTCTGCTTGACCGCCGCGAGCTTGTTGAGCAGTCCCCCGACGAATTTCGGCGACTGCTCGGTCGACAGCGCGCCGGCGAGGCGCACCGCCTCGCTGATCACCACGGGATCGTCGATCTCGTCGTTGTAGATCAGCTCCCAGGCGGCGCCGCGCAGCAGCGCGCGGTCGACCGAGGGCATCCGGTCCAGCGGCCAGTCCCGGCTATAGGTGGTCAGCGCCTCGTTGATCGCCACCCAGTTCTCGACGACACCACGCACGATCTGCACGGTGTAGTCCGGCAGCGGCGTTTGAGTGGTCGGCGCCGCGATGCGCTGCTCAAGCAGCGCGACGGCGTTGTCGCCGCGCTGCTCGGCCTCGAAGAGGATGTCCAGCGCCTTCTTGCGCGCCTTGCCGCGCGCCGACAGCTTGGACAGGTCGGCGGTGGTGCTGCTGACCAGTTCGTGCTGCTCGCCGCCGTCGGGGGCTGCGGGCATGGTCAGCTGACCCGCCCGAGGTAGGAACCGTCGCGGGTGTCGACCTTGACCTTGGTGCCCTGCTCCAGGAAGAGCGGCACCTGGATCTCGGCGCCGGTCTCCAAAGTGGCCGGCTTGGTGCCACCCGAGGAGCGGTCGCCCTGCAGGCCGGGCTCGGTGTGGCTGATCTCCAGGACGACCGAGGCGGGCAGTTCGACATACAGCACCGTGCCGTCGTGCTGGGCGACGATCGCCTCCTGGTTCTCCAGCAGGAAGTTGGCCGCCTTGCCGACGGTCTCGGCGGCGATCGGCAACTGGTCGTACGTCTTGGTGTCCATGAAGACGAAGTCGTTGCCGTCCTTGTAGAGGTACTGCATGTCCGAGCGGTCGACGTTGGCCGTGTCGACCTTGACGCCGGCGTTGAAGGTCTTGTCGACGACCTTGCCGGACAGCACGTTCTTCAGCTTGGTGCGCACGAACGCCGGGCCCTTGCCGGGCTTGACGTGCTGGAACTCCACCACCGACCACAACTGGCCGTCGATGTTGAGCACCATGCCGTTCTTCAGGTCGTTCGTGCTTGCCACGTTCGCTCTTCTCTTTCGTTGCGTTCGGAAGGTGCGCGGGCACCGGAAAGCCGCGCAAAGCCAAGGGGTATGACGCCACAGTCTAGCGGGCCGCCACCGCCTGCCCGATCACGCGGGCGGTCACGCGCCGCTCAGCTGGTCGCCAGGGCGGCCTCGAAGGCGCGCAGGGCGTCCGGGGAGAAGAGCGCGAACGTCACGTCCGACACCTTCGACGGGGTGGCCCGCACGGTCGCCACGGCGATGCGGGCGGCGTCGTCCATCGGCCAGCCGTAGATGCCGGCGGAGATCGCCGGGAAGGCGATGCTGCGGGCGCCCAGCTCGTCGGCCACCGCGAGGGAGTTGCGGTAGCAGTCGGCGAGCAGCGCCGACCGGTCCTGCCGCTTGGACCAGACCGGGCCGACGGTGTGGATCACCCAGCGCGCCGGCAGCCGGCCCGCCGTGGTGGCGACCGCCTTCCCGGTCGGCAACCCGTCCGGGAAGCGGTCGGCGCGCACCTGCTTGCACTCGGCGAGGATCTGCGGGCCACCCGCGCGGTGGATCGCACCGTCGACTCCCCCGCCGCCCATCAGCGACGAATTCGCTGCATTGACAATCGCGTCCACGTCGAGGCTGGTGATGTCGGCTTGTCTGGCAGTCGGTCCCACCCGGCCCACGCTACGCCGCGTTGCGGCAGACTTCCTGGCTGTGAGCACCGTGAGCCGAACGGCCCGCCAACCGCGAGACCTCGGCCTGGACGCCGCCCGCGGGATCGCGATCATCGCCATGGTCATCGCCCATGCGGTGCCGTGGTTTCAGGCGCCGCAGCCACTGAAGGCGCTCATCGGCCAGGTCAACGACCTGGCCTCGCCGTTGTTCGCGCTGGTGATGGGTGTGTCGGCCGGCCTGGTCGCTCGGCGGGTGCTCACCGAGCACGCCGCCAGGTGGCCGACAGCAACACAGTTCGCGGTGCGCGCGGTGCTCCTGGTCGTCATCGGCGAGCTGCTCGGCAAGATCAACCTCTGGATCGCGGTCGTGCTGCAGCCGCTCGGGCTGACCGCGCTGCTCGGGGCGCTGGTGATGTTCCTGCGCGTGCGCTATCTCGCGGTGCTCGCGGTGGCGTGCTGGCTGCTGCAACTGCTCAATACCTACCCGGGCAACGAGCCCAACGACGCGAATTGGCGTCAGCCGGCGCACTGGCTGCACGTCTACGTGCTCAGCGACTCGCACTACCGGGTGACCGGGCTGCTCCCGGTCTTCCTGCTCGGGCTGATCCTCGGCCGCGTCGGGCACGCCCGTCCGCGCGTCCTGCGTGCGACCCTCGCGCTGGGGGTGCTCGCCGCGGCCGCCTGGGCGTTCGGCCGCGCCATGGGTTGGTCGACCTATCCGGGCCGCTTCATCGACAACACCCACGACCTGGCGCTCAGTGGGATCGTCTTCGCGCTGGTCGGTATGGCGGCAGCGACCGCGCCGCGCGCGGGCACCGTCATACGGGCTCTGTTGCGGCCGGTCGCCACCATCGGCACGGTCGCGCTGTCGCTGTATGCCCTGCAGTTCGTGCTGATCCGGCTGCTCGTCCAGCACGGCCCTGACTGGCTGCCGTTCGGCTGGAAACCGGCCGTGGTGTTCATCGTCGCCTGTCTGCTCATCAGTTGGCTCTGGGCGCGGCTGATCGGCACCGGGCCGATCGAATGGGTGGTCAACGTGCTCAGTGGGCGGCGACGGGTGCGCCGGGCCGGACAACGCGCCGTCGCATAGGGCATGCTGCGAGACGTGAAGTCCTCGCGTGTGCTGTCGCTGGTGCCGGTCCTCGCCGCGGGCGGTGTCGCCGCCCACGACCTGCTGCAGAAGAAACATTCGCTGCTGCGCAACTTCCCAGTGCTCGGGCACGCGCGCTACGCGATCGAACGCATCGGGCCGGAGCTGCGGCAGTACATCGTGGCGGGCAACGACGAAGAGCGGCCGTTCAGCCGGGATCAGCGCAGCTGGATCTACGCCTCCTGCAAGGGCGAGAACAACTACGTCGGGTTCGGCACCGACAACGACGTCGAAAACTGCGAGGGCTACCCGATCATCAAGCACCGCACGTTCAGCGCGTCGCCGCCGACGACCGCCCCGCACGGCGGTGAGGACGTGCGGCTGCCCAGCCCGAAGGTGCTCGGCGGGCCGCGCGGGCGGCGGCACGCCTTCCGGCCGTCGTCGGTGGTGAACGTGTCGGCGATGAGCTTCGGGTCGCTGTCGGCGCAGGCGATCGTGTCGATCAACCAGGGCGTCGCGCTCGCCGGGGCGTTGCACAACACCGGCGAAGGGGGACTCTCGTCATACCACTGCAGCGGGGGTGACCTGATCTGGCAGATCGGCACCGGCTACTTCGGCTGCCGGGACGAGCAGGGCCGTTTCGACCTGGCCAGGCTCAAGGCGACGATCGAGCGAGCACCCGTGCGGGCGTTGGAGATCAAGCTGTCTCAGGGGGCCAAGCCTGGCCTCGGCGGCGTGCTACCGGCGGCGAAGGTGACCGAGGAGATCGCGCAGATCCGCGGGGTGCCGCTCGGCCAGGACGTCATCTCCCCGTCCCGTCACTCGGCGTTCCACGACGTCGACAGCATGCTGGACTTCATCGAATTGCTCGCCGACGAAACGGGGCTGCCGGTCGGCATCAAGTCCGCCGTCGGCGATCTCGGCTTCTGGGAGGAGCTCGCCGACGCGATGGTGACCGGTGACCGGGCGCCGGATTTCATCACGATCGACGGTGGCGAGGGCGGCACGGGCGCCGCACCGCTCGTTTTCAGCGACGCGGTCGCGCTGCCGTTCTACGTCGGATTCACCCGCGTCTACTCGGTTTTCGCCCGTCGCGGGCTCACCGACCGGGTGACGTTCATCGGCTCGGGCAAGCTCGGTCTGCCGCGGTCGGCCACGACGGCGTTCGCGCTCGGCGCCGACCTGGTCAACGTCGCGCGCGAGGCGATGCTGGCGATCGGCTGCCTGCAGACCCAGAAGTGCCACACCGACCGCTGCCCCACCGGTGTCGCGACCCAGAACCGTTGGCTGACAAGGGGTTTGGACCCGTCGCTGAAGTCCGTGCGACTCGCGCAGTATCTCCAGGCGCTGCGCCGCGACCTGCTCAAGGTGAGCGAGGCGGTCGGCGTGCAGCACCCCGCGCTGATCGACCCGGACGACCTCGAATTGCTCTACGGGCAACGGGTCGGTCGCCCGCTGCGCGAGGTCTACGGGTATGACGCCGAATGGGGGCGCCTCGGCGAGCCATTGCGGCGCGAGGTCGCCGCACTTATGAGCGACGCACCCACCGGCGGTTCCACGCCGGTCGAATAGGGGCGAGCCCGTCCCACGCCGGTCGAGTAGGGCGAGCCCGTCCACGCCGGTCGGTCGAGTAGGGCGAGCCCCCTAGGGCGAGCCCGTATCGAGACCCGCGCGCCTCGCCACAAACACCAGCTCCTTGCCCGGCCGGTCCGGAGCATCTCGCACCTGCTCCACTTCGAACCCGTGCCGGACCAGGTCGGCCTCGACCTCATCGCGGGCCTGGAAGCGCAGCGTGGACTCCGAGCGCAGCTGCTCGCCGTCGATCACCGTGACCACCTCGAAGGTCACCAGCGGCAATTCGACTGCGGTCACTCGCATTTGCGAGCTGTATGACGAGCCGTTCGGCAGGGTGCCCGCACTCGACTGCCCGTCCCACTCCTGCCAGGCCCGCGCTTCGGGGCGCCGGGTCTCCAAGACCAACCAGCCGCCCGGCGCCAGCGCGTCGTGCACCGCGTCGAGCGTGACCGCCCAGTCCTCGTCGTCGACGAACACCTGGGCAACGTTGCCGGTCAGCACCGCGAGATCGGCGGCAACGTGCCGGCCGGCCAGCATGGTGGCGTCCCCGTGCAGCCAGGTCACCCGGTCGGCATAGGGCTTCGCCCGAGCCAGGTCGAGGGACGCGCCGGCCGGATCCACCCCGACCACCTCGACACCGGCTGCGGCGAGCCGCACCGCGAAACTCCCTGTGCCGCAACCGATATCGACCACTCGTCGCGCACCGAGCTCGGCCACGATCGCGGCGTAGACATCCAGGTCGCTGCGGTCGGGGTCCCAGAAGTCGTACCAGCGGGCCAGCCGCGGATCGGCGAAGCCGGCATCGGGTGGGCGCATGCGCGACGGGCCCTACCCCACGACCGCGTCGTATGCCGCGCGCAGCAGCTCTTCGGACGGTCCCTCGAGACGCGTCGGCTCCCCCACCTCGGTCAGCACGACGAAGCGCAGCGTGGCGCCGCGGGTCTTCTTGTCGCGCCCCATCGCCGTGCGCAACGCTTCCCAGCGCGCCTGTGCCGCGGCAGCGTCACCGGCGGAGCCATCGTCATACGCAGTCGGAAGACCCAATGTTTGCAACGCTTTTCGGTGTTCGTCGACCACCGACGGCTCGAGCATGCCGGCGCGCGACGCCAGCTCGGCCGCGTAGACCATGCCGACCGCAACCGCGTCGCCGTGCCGCCAGGCGAAGCCGGAGACCTGCTCGATCGCGTGCGCGAGGGTGTGCCCGTAGTTGAGGATCTCGCGCAGCGACGACTCCTTGAGGTCGGCCGCGACCACGTCGGCCTTCACCTGCACGGCGCGCGCGATCAGTTCGGGCAGCACGTCGCCGTCGACGTCGGTCGCGGCGTCCGGGTCGGCGGCGAGGCGCAGGATCTCCGGGTCGCCGATGAAGCCGCACTTCACCACTTCGGCCAGCCCGGCGATCAGGTCCTCCCGCGGCAGGGTGCGCAGCAGATCGAGATCGCAGACGACGGCAGCCGGCGGGTGGAACGCGCCGACCAGGTTCTTGCCCTCGGGGATGTTGATGCCGGTCTTGCCACCGACAGCGGCGTCGACCATCCCGAGCACCGTGGTGGGCACCTGCACGACCGGAACGCCACGCAGCCAGGACGCCGCGACGAAGCCACCGAGGTCGGTGGTGGCCCCGCCGCCGAGCGCGATCACCGCGTCGCTGCGGGTGAAGCCCTGCTCTCCCAACAGCGACCAGAGCTCAGCGGCGACCGCGGAGGTCTTCGCGGCCTCGGCGTCCGGCAGCGCGGCAAGCGTCGGCCGCAACCCGCCCGCGGTGAGCTGCTCGGCAAGTGACTCGGCGACCGCGGTCATCACCGGCGCGTGCGCGATCAGCACCCGCAACGTCCCGTCGGGCACCAGCGAGGGCACCTGCTCGAGCACGCCGTGCCCGATCACCACGTCATAGTCATCGCCAACCCGAATCACCTTGGCATCAGCCATGATTGACCAACCCGACGACCTCGGCGGAGATGTCCTCAGGCGTGCGTCCTGCCGTGTCGACGACCCAGGTCGCGAGCCGCTCATAGGTCGGCCGCCGCTGGTCCATCAGCTTGGTCCATGTCGCGCGCGGGTTGACCGCGAGCAGCGGTCGAGCACCGGTAAAACCGATCCGTCCGGCGGCGTCGGCGATCGCGACTGCGAGGAAGGCCACGGGCGCAGCTGCCAGCAGCTGCGCGGTCGAGTCGGTCATCGGCGCTCCCCCGCCGACCGCGACCACGCCTGGGGCGGCGAGCGCCCGCGCGACCGCGTCGGCTTCCAGCCGGCGGAACTCCGCCTCGCCCCGCTCGACGAACAGGTCCGAGATCGTGGTCTGCTGCTCGTCCTCGACCATCCGGTCGGTGTCGGTGAACGGCACGCCGAGCGCCGTCGCCACCAGCTCCCCGACCGTGGTCTTGCCCGCACCCGGCGGACCGATTAGCACGACCGTGGGGCCGGCACTCGACCCGGGGACACCGGCGCTCACCGGGGCCCCCGCGAAGTATCGGAGCGAGGCACGAGCGGAGAACTTCGTGGGGTGGATCGCATCAGCTCCGGGATAGCGGCCAGGTAGGCCTGCAGGTTGCGCGCACTTTCCGGCACGCTGTCCCCGCCAAACTTCTCCAGCGCCTCCTCCGCGAGCACCAGCGCGACCATCGCCTCGGCGACCACCCCGGCCGCCGGCACGGCACACACATCCGATCGTTGATGTATGGCGGTGGCCTCGTCCCCGGTGGCCACGTCGACCGTGCGCAGCGCCCGCGGCACGGTCGAGATCGGCTTCATCGCCGCCCGCACCCGCAGCACCTCACCGGTGGACATCCCGCCCTCGGTGCCGCCGGCCCGGTTGGTCTCGCGGCGCAGCTTGCCGTCCTCACGGACGATCTCGTCGTGCGCGGCCGAGCCGCGGCGGGCCGCGGTGCGGAAGCCGTCGCCGACCTCGACACCCTTGATCGCCTGGATGCCCATCAGCGCGCCGGCGAGCCGGCCGTCGAGGCGCCGGTCGCCCTGCACGTGCGATCCCAGGCCGGGCGGCACGTCATACGCCAGCACCTCGACGACGCCGCCGAGGGTGTCGCCGTCCTTCTTGGCGGCATCGATCTCGGCGACCATCGCCGCCGAGGAGGCCGCGTCGAAGGTGCGCACCGGGTCGGCATCGAGCGCGGCAACGTCGTCCGGCCCGGGCAGCGGCGCGTCGTCGGGCACGTCGACCGTGCCGATCGAGACCGTGTGCGACACCAGCCGCACGCCGAACGCCTGCTCCAGGAAGGCGGCGGCGACCGCACCGAGCGCCACGCGCGCGGCGGTCTCGCGGGCCGAGGCGCGTTCCAGGATCGGCCGTGCCTCCTCGAAGCCGTACTTCTGCATCCCGACCAGGTCGGCGTGACCGGGCCGCGGACGGGTCAGCGGCCGGTTGCGCGCGACCTCGCCCTGGGCGCCGACGTCGTTCGCGGCGCGCAGCTGCGACTCGTCGACCGGCTCGGGACTCATCACCGCCTGCCACTTGGGCCATTCGGTGTTCTCGATGGTGATCGCGATCGGCGAGCCGAGGCTGCGGCCGTGCCGCACCCCGCCGACGAAGGACACCTTGTCCTGCTCGAACTTCATCCGCGCCCCGCGCCCGTAACCGAGGCGACGGCGGGCGAGCGCGTCGGCGAGTTCGGGTGCAGTGATGGCGACCCCTGCCGGTAGCCCGTCGATCACCGCGGTGAGTTCGGGCCCGTGGGATTCACCTGCGGTCAGCCAGCGAAGCATGGGGCCGATCTTCCCATGCCGCTAAACCTGCGCCGCAGCCCGTCCAGCGTCCTGCATCGCCTGCAGCGGAGCCGGTTTCCCGGTCATCAGGGTGAACTGCGCGGCCGCCTGGTGGATCAGCATCTCCACGCCGGGTATGACGTGGGCTCCGTAGGTCGCTGCGACCACCGCGAGTGGGGTGGGCCATCCGGCGTACACCACGTCGAGCAACACCCGACGCTCCGGCAACGCGCCGGCCGACCCGGCTGCCGAGGCCATCGTCTCGGCCACCGCGTCCGTCGCGCCGGCCGGCGTCGTGTTGATGACCAGGGGCGTGTGCAGCGCCAAGGTCGCACCTTCAGTCAGGTCGACCACCTCGACCTGCAGTCCGTGGTCGCGCGCCTGCGCAAGTGTGGATTCCCGGGCGTTTCCGCGGACCGCGAACGTCACGTGGGTGACGCCCAACTCGGCAACGGCAGCGAGCGCCGAGCGGGCGGTCGCTCCGGAGCCGATCATCAGCACCGCATCGACCGGCCCGTGATCGGCGACGCCGCCCTCGCAGAGCGCGTCCCGGATGCCGACCACGTCCGTGTTGTCGCCGAGCCAGTCGGCGCCGTCGCGCACCAGGGTGTTCACCGCGCCGGTCTGGCGGGCGACGGCACTCGAGGACGAGGCCAGCAGCAGCGCCTCCTCCTTCAGCGGCATCGTCAAGGACAGACCACGCCAGGTGGGACCGAGCCCCGCGACCAGGTCGGGCAGCTCGGACACGTCGCACTCGCGCGCGTCGTACGACCAGTCGGTCAGTCCGGCAGCGTCATACGCGGCACGGTGCAGGAGAGGAGACAGCGAGTGAGCGATCGGTTTGCCGAGCACGCCGGCACGAGGAGCGATCAACACTTGCCCGGGTTCTGCTGGCACCACTGGCGGAACTTGGTCTCGTTGGCCTGCTGCTGTGCGTAGGTGTCGGCAAAGAGCGTCTCGCCGGTCTCCTGGTTGATCGTGACGAAATAGAGCCAGTTGCCGGTCGCCGGGTGCAGGGCCGCCTTGATGGCGTCCGCGCCCGGGCTGTCGACCGGTCCCGGGGGCAGCCCCTTGACCTTGTAGGTGTTGTACGGGCTGTCGCTCTGCCGCTCCTCGTCGGTGGTGGTGACCGTGCCGCGCTTCTGCTCCACGAAGTGCACCGTCGAGTCGAACTGCAGCGGCATACCTTCCTTCAGCCGGTTCTCGATGACGCGCGCCACCTTCGGACCGTCCTTGCCCAGCTTGGACTCGGCCTGCACCAGCGACGCGACGGTCATCACCCGCGCCAGCTGATCGGCCGGCACCCCGAGCGAGGCAATCTGCCGCTTGCCCTGATCGACCATCATCTTCAGCTGTTGCTGCGCGGTCGCGTCCTTGGGGAAGTTGTAGGTCGAGGGGAACAGGTAGCCCTCCAGGTTTCCCTTCGCAGCCGCCGGCAGTCCGAGGCTGCCGGGGTCGACCTTCTTGTAGTCGGCGAGCGGCACACCGGTCGCCTTCGACAGGCGGGAGAAGACCTCGTCGACCCACAGCCCCTCGCGGATCGTGGTGCCGGTGCTGATGAACGCCTTCGGGTCGAGCATCAGCCGGATGGCGGAGGACGCGCTCATCTGCTTGCGCAACCGGTAGGTGCCCGGCTGGATCTGGTTGAACTGCTGCGCGCCGTTCGCAACCGAGATGAACGCCGACGTCGACTTCACCACGCCGGCATCGACCAGGGTGCGCGCGATGGCACCTCCGCTGTCACCCTGCTTGACCGTGATGTCCACCGTGCCGGTGCCACTGCCGGAGTAGTCGCCCCCGGCGCTGCTGCTACCACCGCCGAAGTCCGGCAGCGGGATCTTGGTCGCGGCGAAACCCAGCGCACCGATGAACAGCACCAGCGCGACCATCATGACCAGGCAGGAGCGCACTGCCGGACGCCGTGATTTGTGGTCGTCACCGTGGTCATCGTCATGGCGGCCACCGCCCACCAGGTCGGCGACGCCGCCGATGTAACCGTCTCCGTCGGTGTCGCGGCGTCCGGTCGCAAACTCATAGTCGGGCCGCCGGCTGTTCTCGGCGTGCGCGCGCAGCGCCTCCCGGCTCGGCAGCGCGGTCGTCGGGTCGTCGCCGATATCGGGGGCGGGCACCGGTGTCTGGCTGGGCTCGGCGCTGGGCCGTGCTGCCTGCTCCGACCGGCCCGCGGGGCCCGCCGGACCGGTGCGCGCAGTCCGCTGCGACCCGGCGTTGGAGGGCAGCCGCGGAGGACGGGCCGGGGCGGAACGGGCGCTGGAGTCGGTGGCGGCACGTTCGCGCGCCTCACGGCGGCTGCGCGGCGGCTCGGCCGGCATGCGACGGGAGGCTCGGCGCTCCGAGCGGCGGTCGCTCATCGGCGCGCTCCCCCGGTGTGCGGGGTCGCCAAAAGTCGGCGGGTGCCGGCTCTTGCCACCGGTTCGGCTCTCACTGTCGACCTTCCATGTTGGGCCCGGACTTGCGTCTCGGTTTGCGACCCCCCACAGCTTCCCCGGCAGGCTCGCCGGAAACGCGCTCCGAGTCAAGCGCGACTTGCAGGATCAGCACAGCTGCTTGCTGATCGATGATGGACCGGCGGTTCCGGTGGGATACCCCGGTGGCGTCGAGTGCGCGATGCGCGTCCACGGTGGTCATCCGTTCGTCGACCAACCGCACCGACAGCTGAGGGGTATGACGCCGCAATGCCTTCGCCCACGACCGGGCTCCTTCGGCGGCGGCACGTTCGGCGCCGTCGAGTGATCGCGGTAGTCCCACGATCACCTCGATGGCCGAGTGCTCCGCGGCAAGTGCGGCGACCACCGCCACGTCGGATCCGTCCTTGGCCCGCTGCACGGTCTGCAGCGGGGTCGCGATCAGCCCGTCGGGGTCGCACGACGCGACGCCGACGCGGACACTGCCCACGTCGACGCCGAGCCGCACGCCCCGTCGCATTCGCTCTTCGCCCGCTCAGCCTGCGAGCGTGCGCTCGACGGCGTCGAGTGCGGCCCCGACCGCCGACGGGTCGGTGCCGCCACCCTGGGCGAGGTCGGGCTTGCCGCCGCCCCCGCCGCCGAGCACGCCGGCCGCGACCTTGACCAGATCGCCGGCGCGCACGCCGCGGTCCCGGGCGGGACCGTTGGTCGCGATCACGATCACCGGACGGCCCTTGGCCGCGCCGGTCACCGCGACCACGCTGGGTGCGCCGTCACCGAGACGGGCCCGCAGGTCGGTGACCAGGGACCGCACCTCGTCGGCGCCGAGCTCGCCGGCGTCGTGCGCGAGCAACCGCACCCCGGCCACGTCGGTCGCCGTGCTCAGCAGTTCGCCGGCCTGCGCGGTCAGCTGCTGCTGCTTGAGCCGGCCGATCTCCCGCTCGGCGTCCTTGACCCGGGCGAGCAGTTCGTTGATCCGGTCGGGCAGCTCGTCCGGCTGCACCTTGACCAGCCCGGACAGTTCGGCGACCAGCGCGCGCTCCTTGGCCAGGTAGCGCAGCGCGTCCATCCCGACGAACGCCTCGATCCGGCGCACGCCGGAGCCGACCGACGACTCGCCGGTGAGGGTCAGCGCGCCGATCTGCGAGGAGTGCGCGACGTGGGTGCCACCGCACAGCTCGCGCGACCAGGGGCCGCCGATCTCGATGACGCGGACCTGCTCGTCATACGTCTCGCCGAAGAGTGCGAGCGCGCCCCACTCGCGCGCCTCGGGCAGCGTCATGAACTGCGACGACACCGCCAGATCCTGCCGTACGGCGAGGTTGGCGACCTCCTCGATTTCCGAGCGGGTCTCCTTGCTCAGCGCGGAGTTCCAGGCGAAGTCCAGCCGCAGGTAACCCGGTTTGTTGTAGGAACCGCTCTGCAGCGCCGACGGCCCGAGCACCTGTCGCAGCGCGGCGTGCACCACGTGCGTGCCGGAGTGCGCCTGACACGCGGACACTCGCCAGTCGGGGTCGACCTGCGCCTGCACGCCGTCACCGACCTTGATCTCACCAGACAGCACATCGACGGTGTGCACGACCAGGCCCTTGACCGGCCGCTGCACGTCGCGCACCCGCAGCTGCCCAGTGGGCGTGGTGATGATGCCCTCGTCGGCGATCTGACCACCGGACTCGGCATAGAACGTGGTGCGGTCGAGCACCACCTGACCGGTGCTGCCCTCCCCCAGGCCCTCGACCCGAGCGCCGTCGGAGACCAGGCCGGTGACCTTCGCCTCGGTCGAAAGCGCCTGGTACGCCTGCCAATCCGTGGCTCCGAGCGCGCGCAGCTCCTTCCACACCTCGGTGTCGGCGTGGCCGGTCTTCTTCGCCTTCGCGTCGGCCTTGGCCCGCTGCCGCTGCTCGGTCATCAGCCGGCGGAAACCGTCCTGGTCGACCTCGACGCCCTGCTCAGCGGCCATCTCCAGGGTCAGGTCGATCGGGAAGCCGTAGGTGTCGTGCAACGCAAACGCCTGCGACCCGGGCAGCGTCGGCGCGCTCGTGCCGCCGAGCGACGCCGCCGACTGCTTGGCCTTGGTGACCGCGGTGTCCAGGATCGTGGTGCCCTGGTCGAGGGTGCGCCGGAAGGCGTCCTCCTCGGCGTACGCGATCTGGCTGATGCGCGGGAAGTCCGCGGCGAGTTCGGGGTATGACGCCTGCATCCGCTCCAGACTGACCGGCAGCAGCTCGGGCAGCGCCTTGTCGCCGTAGCCGAGCAACCGCATCGCGCGAACCGCGCGGCGCAGCATGCGGCGCAGCACGTAGCCGCGGCCCTCGTTGCCAGGGGTGACGCCATCACCGATCAGCATCAGCGAGGAGCGCACGTGGTCGGCGACCACGCGCAGGTGCACGTCGTTGGGGTGGCTGGCGGTCGCGGCGTGGCCGGAGTGCTCGCCATACTTCTTGCCGGTCATCTCCGCGGCCTTGGCCAGCACCGGGTAGACCTCGTCGATCTCGTAGAGGTTGTCGACGCCCTGCAGCACGCTGGCGATGCGCTCCAGGCCCATGCCGGTGTCGATGTTGCGGGTCGGCAGCGGGCCGGCGATGTCGAAGTCGGCCTTGCTGCGGAACGCCGACAGCTCGTCCTGCATGAAGACCAGGTTCCAGATCTCCATGTAGCGGTCCTCGTCGACGCTCGGGCCGCCCTCGGCGCCGTAGTCGGGGCCGCGGTCGATGAAGATCTCCGAGCTCGGGCCGCCCGGTCCGGGCACGCCCATCGACCAGTAGTTGTCGTTCTCGTCGCGGCGGGTGATCCGCGACTCGGGGATGCCGATGTGGTCGCGCCACAGCGCAAACGCCTCGTCGTCATCCTTGAAGACCGTCGGCCAGAGGATGTCGCCGTCGATGCCGTAGCCACCCTCGGACTGCGGGGTGGTGAGCAGGCCCCAGGCCAGGTCGATGGCGCCCTTCTTGAAGTAGTCGCCGAAGCTGAAGTTGCCGTTCATCTGGAAGAACGTGCCGTGCCGGGAAGTCTTGCCGACCTCCTCGATGTCACCGGTGCGCACGCACTTCTGCACACTGGTGGCGCGCTGCCACGGCGGGGTCTGCTGGCCCAGCATGTAGGGCTTCATCGGCACCATGCCGGCGTTGACAAACAGCAGGTTGGGGTCGTCGTAGATGAGTGGCGCGGACGGCACGACGACGTGCCCGTTCTTCTCGAAATAGTCGAGCCAACGGCGCCGGATCTCGGCGGTTTCCATGATCGGGTTCCTTTACATCTCAAACGTTTTCGGTGCCCGGTAGGGCATGGCGGGGCGAAGGTGGGGCAACGCCGAACCGGTCGGGCTCAGCGGCCCTCGATAGCTCGTACCTGCGCCTGGGCGTCGCCGTCGGCTCGCTCGCCGCGCAGCGTCAGCCCGGTGTCGACTGCGAGCGTCTCGCGCAGTTGCGCCTCCCGCTGGTCCATTCCCAGCCGTATGTCGCGGGCGAACCGGCTCGCCTCGCGCCGCGCAGGTTTGCTCGCCAGCAGCGCGCCGACCGCACCGGCTCCGACAGCGGTCAGCCACTTCACGAGCCACCACCGAGCTTGTTCAGTGGCGTCTTGCCGCGTCGCAGGTCAAGCGCGGAACGCACGCCATACGAGAAGGCGGCGACCTTGATCAGCGGCCGGCCCACGGTGGCAGTCGCCACCGAGGTGAGCGCGCTGACGTTGGTCGACATGGTCGCCACGTTGGAGGAGATGGTGTCGAGCCGGCCGATCTGCGCGTTGGTCGCGGCAACGGTGTCGGTCACCTCGCGCAGCAACGGCACGGTCTCGTCGGTGATCTCGCGAACCCCCGCACGGGTCTCGTCGAGCACCTTGCCTGCCTTGCCGATGACCGCGCCGGTGCGCAGCACCAGCAGGACGAACGCCAACGCGGCGATCATCCCGGCGATGTCTCCCAGGGAGACGCTCATGGCAGCACTCGTTTCATGGCTCGGTCAACGCTCGCTCAAGGGTACCGTCAGCGATTCGACCGGCTGACCGGTGACAGCCGCGACGATCTCGAAGTCCTTGTCCACCGCCAAGACGGTCAGACCTGCCTTCTCCGCTGTGGCCGCGACCAGCAGGTCCGGGATCGAAGGTGCTCGATGTTGACCGCGTTCGGTCAAGAGCAACTGCACCTGGAGCGCCCGGTCCTCCATCGCGGGCGTCAGGTATTCGACCGGCATCAAGGACAGCGGGGGTGACACCACTTCGCGCTGAGCTTGTGCCGCGGTTCGAAACGAGTAGCCGATCTCAAGACGAGTGATCGTGCTGGTTCGGACGAGGCCTCGTGCGATCCGGCCAAGCCACAACTCTGCATCCGGGGATGAGGCAAGTCGCACGTAGGCGGACTTGTCGATGAGCCATCCGGTCAGCGCCACGCGTTTTCCATCACGTCCGGATCCATCAAGTCTGCGGCCGATTCGGATGCGCGCCGCAAGTCGTCCATCGTCACGTTTGCGGTCTGGTCCGACGCTCTGTCGCCCTCAAGCTTGCGTCGCAGATACTCGTTCCGCGAAATCCCGAGAGCGGCGGCCGCCGCATCGATCCGTGCAACGGACTCCGCGGCAAGACCGCGGATCAGCACATCTGCCATGTCGACGACCTCCATCCTGATATCACGATATCAAAGACTGGAGTTCGTCGACGAAGCTCAGGACGCGTCGACCTCCACCACCAGGTCGCTCTTCACCTCGGGGAAGTGACAGGCGATGGTGTGCTCGGGCTTGCCTTCCGCGGGGGTCAACAGCGGCTCCTCGGCGGCGCAGATCTCCTGCGCCTTCCAGCAGCGGGTCCGGAAGCGGCAGCCGCTCGGCGGGTTGATCGGGCTGGGCAGGTCACCGACCAGCCGGATCCGCTCGCCCGGCTCGGCGCCGCGCACCACATTGAGGTCGGGAGCGGCCGACAGCAGCGCCTGGGTGTAGGGATGCTGCGGCTTCTCGTAAATGTCCTCGCGGTCGCCCATCTCCACGATCTTGCCGAGGTACATCACCGCGATGCGGTCGCAGAAGTGCCGGACGATGCCCAGGTCGTGGGCGATGAAGACGAACGAGATGCCGAGTTCCTTGCGCAGCTTGCCCATCAGGTTCATCACCTGCGCCTGGATCGACACGTCCAGCGCCGAGACCGGCTCGTCGGCCACGATCAGCTTCGGCTCGACCGCGAGTGCGCGGGCGATGCCGATGCGCTGCCGCTGGCCGCCGGAGAACTCGTTCGGATAGCGGTTGACGTGCTCGGGGTTCAGACCGACCAGCTCGAGCAGCTCCTGCACGCGGGCCTTGATCTTGTTCTTCGGCACCAGGCCGTGGATCTCCAGTGGCGCACCGATGATCTTCAGGACGGTGAACCGCGGGTTCAGCGAGCCGTACGGGTCCTGGAAAATCAGCTGCATGTCGCGGCGCATCGGCCGCAGCTCCTTCTCCTTCAGCTGGGCGATGTCGCGCCCTTCGAATTCGATGGAGCCCGAGGTCGGGTCGAGCAGCCGAGTGACCAGTCGACCGGTGGTGGTCTTGCCGCAACCGGACTCCCCAACCAGACCGAGCGTCTCGCCCTTGGCCAGGTCGAAGCTGACGCCGTCGACCGCGTGCGTCTGCAGGGTCTTCGGGAAGAGTCCGCTGTATTCCTTGACCGGGAAGTGCTTGACCAGGTCGGTGACCTTGAGCAGCGTCTCCCGCTCCCGCGACGTTTCGTGCACGATCGTCTCGGCTTCCTCGGCCGCGCGATGCTTGCCGAGGTTGACTTCGTCGGCTGGGGTCGCCGCGTCAGTGGTGTTGTCAGTCATCGATCACTCCAGCGTCGGCGCGACTTCGTCGGCGAAGATCGTGGCGGGGTCTTCCAGATGGCAACGGAACAGCCGGCCCGGCTCACCGGGCACCTCGCGGAACTCCGGCAACTCGGCGGCACACCGGTCTCCGGCCACCCGGTCCGAATACTTGCACCGCGGCCGGAACGAGCAACCGCTGGGCAGGTTGAGCAGGCTCGGCGGGTTTCCCGCGATCGGCTTCAACTCGCTGCCGACGTCGGCTGTCAACGACGGGACCGAGCTCAGCAGACCCCACGTGTAGGGGTGGCGAGGTTGCGCCAAGACCTGGGGCGCGGTGCCGAACTCGACGCTGCGCCCGGCATACATCACCAGCACGTGGTCGGCGACCTCGGCCACGACCGCGAGGTCGTGAGTGATCATGATGATCGCCGAACCGAACTCCGCCTGCAGGTCGTTCATCAGGTCAAGGATCTGCGCCTGCACCGTCACGTCCAGCGCGGTGGTCGGCTCGTCGGCGATCAGCAACTTGGGGTCGTTGACCAGGCCAAGCGCAATCATTGCGCGCTGCCGCATTCCACCGGAGAACTCGCCCGGCAGCTGCTTGGCCCGCTTGTCCGGGTTGGGCACGCCGACGCGGTCCAGCATCTCGACCGCGCGCTTGGCGGCGACGGCCTTCGACACCTTGTGGTGCGCCTGGTAGGCCTCCGCGATCTGCGCGCCGACCTTCTTCAACGGGTGCAGGGAAGACTGCGGGTCCTGGAAGATCATCGCCGCGGTGGCGCTGCGGATCGACCGGAACTTCTCCTGCGAGGCACCGACGAGCTCCTGCCCGTCGAGCAGGATCGAGCCGCTGATCCGGGTCCGCTTCGGGTCATGCAGCCCCATGATCGCCATCGACGACACGCTCTTACCCGACCCTGACTCGCCGACGATCGCCAGGGTCTGCCCGGCGCGCACCTCGTAGGAGACGCCGTTGACGGCGTTGACCATGCCGTCCTCGGTCGGGAACTGCACCTGAAGGTCCTTCACCTCCAGCAGCAATTCTGCGTTCGGATCCAGCGGGGGCCGCCGGGTGGAGCCGGGCAACGGCGCCGGAGCACCGGCCAGAGTGTCTGTCATGTGAGTTTCACCGTGGGGTCGACGACGACGTAGAGCAGGTCAACGATCAAGTTGGCCAGGATAATGAACACCGCACCGACAAGGACCGTGCCGGCGATCACCGGCAGATCGCTCTGTCGCAGCGACAAGATCGCCAACTGACCGAGTCCGGACACATTGAAGATCTGCTCGGTAAAGATCGACCCGGCCAGGCTGAGTCCGATATCCAAACCGATCAGGGTCAGGTATGGCGCGAGCGTCGCACGTAACGCGTGGTTCCAGACCACCTTCCGCTCGGAGATGCCCTTGGAGCGCGCGGTCCGCACGAAGTCGGTGGACAGGGTGTTGATCATGAAGGTGCGGACATACCGCACATACAGCATGGCGTTGAACAGACCGAAGATCAGCCAGATGCCAAGGAAGCCCTTGAACCAACCGCCCGGATCCTGGGTCAGCGGAATGTACTGAGTGCCCGGGAGCAGATGCCACTGGAAGATCAAGTACAGGTTGAGGATCAGGGCCACCGCGTAGTAAGGCATGTTGCCGACCACCTGGGAGACACCGACCAGAGTCCGGTCGAGCGGGGAACCGCGGGTACGCCCGGACATCACGCCGAGCAGCAGGCCAAGCGGGATGTAGAGGAAGGCAGCGCCGAAGACGATGGCCAGGTTCACCGGCAGGGCCTGCTTCACCATGGTCGTCACCGACTGGCTCTGGACGTAGGACCAGCCGAGACACGGTGCGTCACAGTGGCCGGTGACAACTCCGTCGCTCTTGATGTCCCGGCCCGCTACGACACCCTTGATGTAGTCACCGAACTGGCTGATCACCGGCCGGTCCAGACCGAGCCGGTGGTTGGTCTGTTCGACGATCTGGTTGGTGCACTTGGTACCACAGAGTTGGTAGGCGACCGCGTCCTTTGCCGGGCCGGTGAAGAACAGCCCGAAGGTAAGCACGATGGTCGCGAAGAGCACCGAAATCGCGAGCAGCAGTCGCCGGGCGATATAGACGATCATCTAGCTGAAACGCCTTTCCGAAGAATGCATCGAGGGCGTGTCACCGGCGGGCACGGCGCGGTGCGCCGTACCCGCCGGTGATCATTGGGTCAGGACGTGACGTAGATGCCCGAGAGCACCGGCATGTTCATCGCCGGGTTCAGCACCACGTTCTTGACCTTGGTACCGAAGGTCGCCTGCTGCAGCGGGTAGTAGTCCGGCAGCGACGGCAGGTAATCGGTCATCAACTTCTTGTCCAGCTCAGCCCACTTGGGTCCGGCCGCCTTCGGATCCATCTGCTGGATCTGGTTCATTTCCTTGGTGATCGCCGGGTCCTTGAACTGTCCGACGGTGGTGCCCTGCGGGATGCCCAGTCCGTTGAACAACGGCGGGTAGACCGAGTCACCGGTCGGCCAGTCGTAGCACCATCCGGCCGGGCCCTGGTTCATGTTGACCGGGGCGTTCGGGTCGGCCTTCTTGGTGGTGTACTCCTCACCGCTGACGCCGATCGGCTTCACCTTGAAGCCGGCCGCGGTCAGCGCCTGCACCTCGGCGTTGTTCGAGGCAACGCGCTGCGGAGTGTCGTTGCGGTAGTACCAGCTGAGTTCGAAGCCGAGCTTGCCGGCCTTCTGCAACTCCGCCTTGGCCTTGGCCGGGTCGCCCTTGCCCTGACCGGTCGCACCGTTGACCGGCGGGTACTTCTTGAAGCCCTGCAGGCTCGGTGCGCCGTAGGTGGTCGCCGGCTGGATGTTGATCGAAGCCACACCGGCAGCCTTGCGCATCTGGTCGTACGGCCATGCCATACCGATGATCTTGCGGATGTTCATCGGGATCTTGCGGCTGTCCATCTGAATGAAGTAGGTGCACGGCGACGCACCCTGGATGAACTGGCTCTTCTTGGCGCCGGTGACCTGCCCCACGAGGGATGAGTCGATGCCCGGGCTGAAGTCGAGCATGCTCGCGCCCTGGCCGGAGTTGGCAAGGATCTGGGTCTGCCGCTGGCGCGGGTCCTTGTTGAACTCGACCTGGATCTTGTCCGGGTACTGGTGCCGGGCCGGGTCGCTCTTCGGATCCCAGTTGGTGTTCTTGGACAGCACCAGCTTCTGGCCCTTGGTGTAGGAGTCGACCTTGTAGGGGCCGGTCGTCGCAGGCTTCAGCTGGTAGTTGTTCGGGTTGGTGTCCCGGCTCTTCGGGATCGGGCTGAACTCCGGGAAGGTGGTGAAGAAGTTGAACGACGGCATCTTCTTGGTCAGGTGGAACACCAGGGTGTCGCTGCCCTCGGTGGTGACGCCGGGGAAGTCGCCCTTCGGGTCCTTGAACGGGCCCTTGTACTTGTCGCCGCCGACCAGGAACTCGTCCTGGTAGGTGGTGCCGTTGGCGGCCACGCTCTCACGCGCGAACGAGCGCTTGACCGCGTAGACGAAGTCCTCAATCTTGACCGGCGACCCGTCGTCGTACTTGATGCCCGGCTTGATCTTGAACTTCCAGGTCTTGCCGTCGGCCGACTGCTGACCGAGGTCGGTGGCCAGGTCCGGCACCAGGACCGGCTTGCCGTTCTCGACCTTGTACTGGGTCAGCGTCCGGTACATCAGACCGGTGCCGATGCCGTTGGAGTCGACGTAGTAGATGCCCGAGGGGTCCATCGTGGGCGGCGCGCTCGACTCCGTGAGGTAGAGCGTGCCACCGGTCTTCGCACCTGAGACCGGCGCTGCCGGACCAGTCGCCTTGGCATCCTGGCCCTGCTCAGCTGCCTTGGTGTTGTCGGCACCCGCGCCATTGCTGGCACCGGCACCCCCGCTGTTGCCACCCCCGGGGCCCCCGCTGCTGCACGCAGCAAGTGTGAGGGCCAACACACCGGACGTCGACAGTGCGACGAGTTTGGTCCTGCGCATGGTTGTTCTCCTTATTTTCTGCGTCCGGCGATCGCCGGGGTCTGTGGGTTGCTACCGCTCATGCCAGTGATCCTCGCGACCTAGCGGCGGGTGTTCGGGTTGAAGGCGTCGGAGATGGCGTCGCCGAGCAGGCTGAGGCACAACACAACGACGAGCAGTCCGATCAACGGCACCAGCAACGGGAGTGCGAAGTTCTGCATCTGGACCTGCGCCAGTGAGATGTCGAGGCCCCAGTCGGCGGTCGGCAGAGTGAGGCCGACGCCGAGGTAGGACAGACCTGCTTCGATGCCGATGTAGGCCGGCAGCGCCGTGGTGATCGAGACCAGGATGATGCTGGTCAGGTTGGGCAGGATCTCCTTGAACAGCACCCGGGAGGTGGGCGCACCGAGGGAGCGGGCGGCCTGGACGAACTCCCGCTGCCGCATCGACAACACCTCACCGCGGACCAGACGACACGGACCGGCCCAGCCGAAGCCGACGAGCACAATCATCAACACCAGGATGCGGATCATCTGGGTCTGCGACTGACTCGGCGCATTTCCGACCAGCAACTGGCTGAGCACCGGCACCATCGCGATCGCCATCAGCAGCACCGGCAGGGACAGCACGAAGTCGACCAGCCAACCGACCACCTGGTCGACCCAGCCGCCGAAGAAGCCGGCGATCATGCCCATGATCACACCGATCACAGTGGACAGCACCGCCGCGGAGATGGCGATCAGGAACGACGGGCGAATGCCGTAGACGAACCGAGCGAAGACGTCGTAGCCGTTGCTCGACGTGACGCCCAGCCAGTGCTGGCTGTTGGTGTAGAAGGTGGGCAGGGTGTCGTTACCGACCAGGTCGTAGTGCGTTTCGGTCGGCGACTGGCCTTCGAGGTTGGCCAGGACGGGCGCCAGGATCCCCATCAGGATGAAGACACCGACGACTACCGCACAGATGATCGCGATGCGGTCCTTCCGCAACCGCGCCATCGCGATCTGGAAGGGCGACCTACCCTCCTGGCTCTTGCCGGACTTGCCCTGATCCGGGTCGCCGAGCGCCCCTGCGCTGCCGGTCGACTGCTCGACGGCGGACACCTCCTGCAGCGTCTCGTTGACGCCACCGGGTCCAGCGGTCATCGATCCTCCAGGTCAATCGACGTAGCGAACGGAGGCATCCGGGATTCGGGACACCTATATCGAATGGTGGTCACACCCTTGTGCGCCCCCGCCCGATGTGACCTGACTAACTTGCCACATGTGGGGCGCTCGTCCACCTGTGTCCGGCCTAAGGTCACCTAATCGTTACCTTGTGCATTAGACACCGGTCATCTTGCGCAGATAGTCCGTCAGCCGACCCAGATCTGCGCGAAATCGGGCAGCCCTCGGTTTCCATCGTTGATCACATTGTGCACTTGCTTGCCGAAGACGAAGTTCGACTTGCCGTAGGACGTCGGTATGCCGACCACCTGTGCGGTCATCTGCTTGTCGAACTCCAGCCATTTCGGGGCCGCCTGCGCCGGTTCCATCGCGCCGATGTCGGCGAGTTGCTTGTCCACGGCGGTGTCCCGCAGGTTGCCCACCGAGCGGGCGTCCTTCGCCGTCGTACTGCTGAACAGCTGCGGATAGATCGAGTCGCCGGCCGGCCAGTCATAGCACCACGAGCTGATGCCCTGCCCGACGTTGAATTTCACGCTCGGGTCGTTGGCCTTGTCGGAGTACTGCTCCTTACTGATGCCGACGTCCTTGACCTTGAAGCCGGCGTCGGTGAACGCCTTCTTCTCGGCGTTGTTCGCCGCCACCTCGGTCGGGTCGTCGTTGATGAAGTACCAGCTGAGCTCGAAGTTCTCCTTGCCCGCCGCCTTCAGCATCGACTTTGCCTTGGCCGGATCGCCCGTGCCCTTGCCGACAAGTCCGTTGACCGCCGGGTACTGCTTCATACCCGGCACCTGCGGCGGAGCGTAGGTCGTCGCCGGGTCGTACGACTCCGGGCTCACGCCCTTGGCCTTGCGTATCTGGTCGTACGGGTAGGCGATCGCGATCGCCTTGCGCACCTCGAGCGGGATCTGCTGGGTATCCAGCGGGATGTACGACTCGCACGGGGAGTCGCCCTCGCCATACTGGTCCGTCTTTTTCTTCGCCTGACCGATGAGCGAGGCGTCGACCCCGTCCGGTGACACGTCGAGGGTAGTTGCGCCCGAGCCGCTGTTGGCGAGGATCTGCTGCTGGGTGGTCAGCGCGGTGACGCCGAGCTTGACGGTGACCGCATCGGGGTACTGGTGCCGGATCGGGTCGGAATTCGGGTCCCAGTTGGTGTTCTTGGTCAACTCGAAGCCGCGGCCCTTGGTGAACGACTTGACCATGTAGGGGCCGGTGGCGAGCGGCTTGTTCTGGTAGGTGCCCTTGGTGTCCTTGGCCTGCGGCACCGGGGATGCCAGCGGGAACGCCATGAAGTAGGGCAGGGTCGGCCACTTGCGGGTCAGGTGAAACACGATCGTGTCGTCACCCTGGGCGGTGACTCCCTGGAACTTCGCGTCGGGCTGCTTGATCGGACCCTTGTAGTCCTTGCCGCCGACCAGGTAGTCCTGCAGGTAGGGCACCGGCCCGTTCCCGCCGAGATCCTCGTCGAAGCCGCGCTCGATGCCGTAGACGAAGTCGGCGGCCTTGACCGCGGAACCGTCGCTGTATTTCATGCCCGGCTTCAGCTTGAAGGTCCAGGTCTTTCCGTCGGCCGACTCCTTGCCCAGGTCAGTAGCCAGGTCGGGCACCAGGGTCGAGCCGTCCTTGCTGACCTGGTAGCCGGTCAGGCTGCGGGTAGTCAGGCCGGACAACGCCGCCATCGAGAAGACGTAATAGGCGCCTGCCGGGTCGAAAGTCGGTGGCACGCCGGACTCGGTGATGGTCAACGTGCCGCCCTTCTTTGCGCCGCTCACCTCGGGAGCCGGTCCCTTCACCGTCGCGTCCATGGCCGAGTTCTTCACCGCCGTGCGCGGGGCGCTCCCACCCGAACTGGACCCCTTGTCACTCGGACCGTTGCTGCTGCATGCCGCCAACGGCATCGCGACTGCAACTGCCGCCACCGCGAGCTTGCTCGACCAACGCATCTTCAAGACCTCCCGTTCGAACGCGCACCGTGCGCCGTGGGCACGGTGTCACGAACGGGGTGACTTGGCTGGGCTTTACCGCACTTGAAACGTGATTGTTACTTGTTTACGCCATGGGCTCACTGTGAGTCGCGGCGGTCACCCTTGATGACCTGACGCATCGACGCCCAACGCGGTCCGAGCGACTGCTCCCAGCCGCGGTCGGTCGGCTGATAGTAATCGGCATCGACCAGGTCGTCGGGCAGGAACTGTTGCGGTCCGACTCCGCCCGGCTCGTCGTGGCTGTAGCGATAACCGTCACCGTGTCCGAGCGCGGCTGCCCCGGCATACCCACTGCCGCGCAGGTGTGGGGGCACCGCTCCCCCGCGGCCGGCCCGCACGTCCTCGATCGCGGCGTTGATGCCCTTGTATGACGCATTGGACTTCGGCGCGAGCGCGTTGTGCACGACGGCCTGCGCCAGGATGATCCGGGCCTCCGGTATCCCGATCTGCGCGACCGCGTGCATGGCCGCGGTCGCGGTCTGCAGAGCGGTCGGGTCGGCCATGCCGACGTCCTCGCTGGCGCTGATCACGATGCGTCGCGCGATGAAGCGTGGGTCCTCCCCCGCCTCGAGCATGCGCGCGAGGTAGTGCAACGCGGCGTCGACGTCGCTGCCGCGCATCGACTTGATCAGCGCACTCGCCACGTCGTAGTGCTGGTCACCGGCACGGTCGTAGCGGACGGCCGCGGTCGCCATTGCCTGCTCGGTGTGTGCGACCTCGATCGGCACCGGGTGGTCGGCGCCGGCGCCCGCGGCGTCGAGCGCGACCCCGGCTGCCGCTTCGAGAGCGGTGAGCGATCGTCGGGCGTCGCCTCCCGCCATCCGGACAAGGTGGTCGCGGGCCTCGGTGGATAGCTCGAATTCGCCTCCGAGGCCACGCGTTTCGGCCACCGCATCGTCAAGCAGGTGCGCGATGTCATCGTCCGTGAGCGATTCGAGGCGCACCAGGATCGACCGGGAGAGCAGCGGTGCGATGACGCTGAAGCTCGGGTTCTCGGTGGTAGCGGCGACGAGTACGACGAGGCGGTTCTCGACGCCGGGGAGCAACGCGTCCTGCTGCGCCTTGCTGAAGCGGTGGATCTCGTCGAGGAAGAGCACGGTCTGCCGGCCGTAGAGGTCGCGGTCGCGGGTCGCCTGGTCCATCACCGCGCGCACGTCCTTGACCCCGGCGTTGATCGCGGAGAGTTCGACGAAGCGCCGCTCGGCCGCGGTCGCGACGAGGTGGGCGAGCGTGGTCTTGCCGGTGCCGGGTGGACCCCAGAGGATCGCCGACATCGGCCCCGCCGCGCCGCGCGCCCCCTCGATCAGCCGGCGCAGCGGGCTGCCCGGCTTGAGTGCGTCGGTTTGACCGCGCACCTCCTCGATCGTGCGCGGCCGCATCCGCACGGCGAGCGGCGGCGTGGTGGCGTCGCTGCCGGCGGTCTCGCCGGCGGCGGCGAAGAGATCGTCCGACACGCATGCCACGCTAACGTCCGTGGCAGACATGTCGATTCGCCGGCTACCCGGCGCCGCACTTCAGCAGCGATGGGGTGACGACCCGTTCGTGCGCTGGGACCTTCCGAGGCCGCACGCCGGCGACATCTGGACGGCGGGCGACGCGGTTGCCTTCGAGCGACTGTCGCACTCACGCAAGATCCGCAGCCTAACCGTCATCGGATCGGACGAGCCGGTGCGAGCTCTGCTGGACTTCGCGGCGGCCGCACTGCCCGCAACGGTCAATGCTGTGTCGGTCGAGCAGTCACAGGCCGGCATGCTCACCGAGGTGTTCGGCGACCGGTTGCGGCCCGGCGGCGACTGGGACTGGATGTGGACCACGCGCATGCCGCCGGTCGTCGACGCGGAGCGTCACCTGGTCGATCTCGACGACGATGCCGATGCGCGAGACATCCTCGCGCTCAACGAGATCGGGAACCCGACCGCCGAGTCGGAGCCGGGCACCGGGATCACCACCAAATGGCTCGGCGCCCGCGCGGAAGGCCGGTTGGTCGCAGCCGGCGCCATACATCTGACCCAGGGCGGTGCGCCGCATCTGACCGGCATCGTGGTGGACCCCGGCATGCGAGGCCGGCAGCTCGGGCTCGCGCTCATCGCGGCGCTGACCCGGTGGTCGCTGGATCGTTATGAGGTGTGCACGCTCGGTATGTATGCCGACAACGATCGCGCGCGTGCGGTGTACGACGGGTTGGGCTACGCCGTCGCGCACGCGTGGGGCAGCCGGCGGCTGGCGGAGTGAATCTTCCTCGATCTATTGCGATATATGTTCGATTTACCCTTGCCTGTCAGTGGTCAGCTGTACGATGCATTGCACGGCGAAAACCACTGCGGCGGAAGGAGATTCGAGCCCATGTCTCTCGATTCTGCCCTGCCGCTGCCGGAGCGTCCGGACGTGCCGCAGAGTGGTGCGCGGGTGCCGGTTGAGCCGGGTCGTGGGCCGGAGGTTTTGGCACAGTTGCAGGCGGTCGCGGCCATAGCCGGTGAGGTGCCGGGTGTGCTGCACCAGCTCGGGGAAGGGCAGTTGGAGGCGCTGACCGAAACACTGCTGGGTCTGTCAGGCCGGTTCGCTCAGCTCGCGACCGTCGCGACGGCGGAAGCGGTCGACCGGGGCACGGTCGCGTCATCGACGGCGGCGAACACCACCCAGTGGGTATGCCGTCACGCCGCAGCGGCTGGGGTGCCGGTCGAACCGGTGGAGGCGAAAACGATCGCGGTGGTCGCGGAGGCGTGCCGGGAACCCAAAAACGCGGTCATCGTCACAGCAGTCCGGCAGGGGTCGTGCACGGTGTCGACGGCGCGGGCCGCGTTGGCCAACGCGGACAAGGTCGAGCCCGTGGTGCCGTTCGCGGACCGGGGTGAAGTGTTGTCGTGGTTCCTGCAACTGGACCCGTCGCTCGGGGTCAAGGGTGTGCAGGCGTTGACCCGGAAAATCCTCGCGACCTACGCATCGGAGGCGTTGTCGGCGCAGGACGCGAAACTCGAGCAAGTCGAAACCCTGACCTGGGGCACCACGGCCACGGGGATGACGCGGTTGGTGGCCGAGTTGGCGCCGGCGAATGCTGCGGTGCTGAAGGCCGCGATCACCGCCGGCTCCGCACCCCGGCCCGCGGTGGTCGACACCGAGGGCGGCCGAACTGACACCGTGCGGGATGACCGCACCCCGGGCAAACGCCGCGCCGACGCGTTGATCGAATTGGTGACCGCGGGTGCGAAAGTCGCTGCCGGTGAGGCGGCTCCGGTCGGCTCGGCGGCCACGGTCCTGCTGACGATGGACCTCAAGTCGCTCACCGAAGGGATCGGTGGGGCAACCACCCCCGCCGGTGAGGTGCTCGATGCGGGAGCGGCCCGGCGGGCCGCGTGTGACGCGGACCTGATCCCCGCAGTGCTGGGCGGGCCGAGTCAGCCGTTGGACGTGGGCCGACGAGAACGCCTGGTCACCAAGGGTTTACGAGCGGCTGTCGTCATACGAGACGGCGGATGCACCTTCCCCGGTTGCGATCGGCCGCCAGGTTTCTGCGAAGTCCACCACGTGACCCCCTGGTGGGCCGGCGGCGAAACCAGCCTCACAAATTCGGCCATGCTGTGCTGCCGACACCACCAAGAAGTCCACCGCCACGGGCTCATGGCACGAGTCCGCCCCGACGGCGTCACCTGGGACCTCACCCCAGGCCGCATGCCCGGCCACGCACACGCCGCCGCGTAAATCAATCTAAGACGGCTGCTGTCCGGTATCGATGCCACGGTCGAGCCATCACTACCGAAGTTTCGAATTGTGGACCTCACGGTGACCGACCTGCCGACGGGGCACTGGCCGATGTGGAGCCGACCGACCGAACTCGCCGGCCTCATCGCTGCCGCCGCCCGTGACCTCGACCGGCCACGGGACTAAAGCACCGCGTTCAGCCGCGGTCCGGAAACACATTGGCGTCACCAGAGATTCGCAGCCGCACCCGGTCACCCACCCGCAGACCGGCGACTGTCGCAGCCCGCAGCACCAGCGGCTCCTGTTCCCCCGGCGCCCGCACCCGCACCCGGACATGATCGCCGCGGAAGTCGACCTGCTCGACGACCGCCGCGCCGTCGCCGACCGGCTCATCGTCGGCGACCCGCACTTCGACCTGCTCGGGTCGCAGCACCAGGCGCACCGGGCCGCTCAGCTCGGTATCGACGGCGGCCGCGGCGAATGGCACCTCGACCCGGCCGCCGGCCGCGGTTGCGGGCAATTCGACGGTCTCACCGGTGAAGCGGGCCGTCTCCAGGTCGCCCGGGCGGAGGTAGACATCGGCCGGGGGACCGACCTGACGGAAAGCGCCGTGCGTCATCACCGCGACCTGATCGGCGAAGGACAACGCCTCCTCCTGGTCGTGCGTGACCAGCACCGTGGTGATGCCGGCACCGCGCAGCACGTCGCCGACGATCTCGCGGGTGCGGACGCGTAACCCGGTGTCGAGCGCTGAGAACGGCTCGTCGAGCAGCATCACCCGGGGTCGCAGCGCGAGGGCCCTGGCCAGCGAAACCCGTTGCTGCTGACCGCCACTCAGCTGATCCGGTCGCCGACCGGCCATGTCGGCCTCGAGCGCGACTGCCTCAAGCAGGGTGCCGATACGTGCCCTCGATCGTTCCCGACGGGGCAGCCCGAAGGCGACGTTCTGACCGACCGTCAGGTGGGGGAACAACGCTCCATCCTGGGCGACGTAACCAACCTCGCGCCGGTGGGCAGGGACCCACGCCGGCCCGGCGACCGCGCGGCCGTCGATGCGGACCTCCCCCGACTCCGGCGTCTCGAAACCGGCGATGCAGCGCAGCAGGGTCGTCTTGCCACAACCGGACGGACCCACTACTGCCGCAACGGATCCGGCGGGCACGTCAAGGTCGATGCCTTGCAGGACGGGCGCCCCGTCATACGACTTGGTGAGGCGACGCGCCTCGAGCCCGATCTCGCCAGCGGTCACAGGCCGGCCACCTTCCTGGACTGACGGAACAACAGATAGGTCATCGGCATCGACAAGACCACCAGCAGCAGTGCGTATGGCGCAGCTCCCGCATAGTCGATCTCCCCCGACAATGCCCAGAACTCGGTCGCGAGCGTCCTGGTCCCGGTCGGCGCGAGGAGCAACGTCGCGGTCAGTTCGCCGGCAATCCCGAGGAAACTCAACGCGATCGACGCCCCCACGGTCGGCGCGATCAGCCGGAGCGCGACCCGCACGAACGCGGCCGGTGCGCTCGCTCCGAGCGAGCGCGCGGCCTCCTCCAGCGACGGAGGTGCCTGGGCGATGCCGGCCCGCAGCGTCACCACCGCGCGCGGCAGGAACAGCACGGCGTAAGCGGCCACCAGCAAGGGTGCGGTCTGATAGAGCGGCTGTGCGTAGCGAATCGCGTAGGACACGAATGCCAGGCCGACCACGATGCCGGGGATCGCGGCCGCGACGAACGTCGACCCTTCGAGCACCCGTACCCAGCGGCCAGGATGCCGGACGGCAAGCCACGCGATCGGTAGGGCGGCCACCACGGTGATCACTCCTCCGACAACGCCGTAGGCCAGTGTCGTGAGCAGGGTCGACGTGAGATCGCTTGTCCAGGCTGCATTTCCGCCGCTGATCAGCCAACGGGTGATGCTCCACCCCGGCACCCCGAGGGTCGCGCCGAGCACGGCGAGCACGGCGACCCACACCGGGACACCCCACCATCCCAGTCGAGCCGGTCGGGCCGGGCGGGCAACACCCGGACCGAGTCGCGAGTACCGGCGCCGGCCCCTGATCCCCGCTTCACCGACGAGCAGCAGCAGGCAGCACAGCACCAGCACACCCGCCATCATCGAGGCTGCAGCGCTGGCGAACGTCGACTGGAACTGGTCGTAGATCGCGGTGGTGAAGGTGTCGAACTGGATGTAGGCGAACGCTCCGTACTCGGCGAGCAGGTGCATGGCCACGAGCAGCGCCCCGCCCAGGATCGGTAGCCGCAGTTGCGGCAACACGACCCGCCAGAGCACCGCTGCCGGGCCGAGCCCGAGCGCGCGTGCGGATTCCTCCACCGCGGGATCGAGGCGGCGCAGGGTCGCCATCACCGGGATGTAGACGAACGGAAAGTAGGCCGCGACCGAGATGAGCACGGCCCCGGGCAGACCCCCGATCGAGGGCCACACGGTTGCCCAGGCATAGCTCGCGACAAACGCCGGCACGGCCAACGGGGCGGCGAAAAGTAGGGCGAGGACGGAACGGCCGGGCAAGTCGGTGCGCTCGACGACGAGTGCCGCCCCGACCCCGAGCAGCACGCTGAGTGGCACTGCGAGACCGATGAGTTTGGCTGTGTTCGCGAAGAGTTCGCCGATGCGCGGACGGAAGATCAGTTGCTGCGCCGTGGACCAGCCTGCGTCATACGCCGATTGGAGGACGTAGATCAGCGGGATGAGTGCGGCGAGCGCGACGATCAACGCGAGCAGCGACGTCACAACGGGCGGGTGCGACCGCACGGCCGCGCCCACCCGCTGCGCAATGGAGTGACTGCTCAGAGCAGGCCCGCGTCCTGCATCAGGGTGACGACCTCGGGGCTGTTCAGTTTGGCCGGGTCGACGTCAGGTGCGTCCAGTTGCGCCAACGGCTTGAGTTTGCTGTTCGCGGGCACCTGCGAGCCGACCGGATATTCGTACGACGAGCCGTTCTGCAGCACTTCCTGGCCCTGCTTGCTGACCACGTAGTTGAGGAAGGCCTGCGCCGCGGTCGGGTTCTTGCTGGACTTCAGCACCCCACCGCCGGAGACGGACACAAAGGCACCCGGGTCCTTCTTGCCGAAATAGTCCAGGCTGACGTTCTTGCTGTTCTCGCCGGTCTTGGCCTGGTCGCCGAAGTAGTAGTAGTGATAGATCACTCCGCCGTCGATCTGGCCGGAGTTGACCGCCTTCATCACGGTCGAATTGCCCTTGAACGGCTTGGCGTTGGTCTTCATCGCCTTGAGCCAGGTGAGCGTGGCGTCCTTGCCCTTGAGCTGCAGCATGGCGCTGACGATCGCCTGGAAGTCGGCGCCGGACGGCGACGCGCCCCAGCGCCCCTTCCACTCCGGCTTGGCCAGATCCATGATCGACGCCGGCAGCTGACCCGCCTTCAGCTTGTTCTTGTCATAGGCGAAAACCGTTGAACGGGCTGCGATCCCGGTCCACATGCCGGTGGAGGGGCGGTACTGCTGCGGCACGTCGGCGAGCGTGTTGGCGTCGACCTTGGCGAAAAGGCCCTTGTTCTCGACGATCGTCATCGACGGGGAGTTCTCGGTGAGGAAGACGTCGGCCGGGGATGCCTTGCCCTCGGCGACGATCTGGTTGGCCATCTCGGTGTCGCTGCCGTTGCGGACGTTGACCTTGACGCCGGTCGCCTTGGTGAACCCGTCGATCCACTCCTTGCCCAGCGTCTCGTGCTGGGCGTTGTAGACGGTGATCTCCCCGCTGGGCTTGGCTGTCGACCCCGAGCTCGTGCCATCCGCCGTAGCTGCCGGATTCGAAGAGGTCGAGCCGCCGCTTCCGCTGCTGCCGCACGCGGCGAGCGGGAGAGCAAGGGACAGGGGCAACGCGAGGGCGACGGTGCGTCGCAGACTGTGACGGGAAGCGATCATGAAAGGGAAGGCTAACCTATGTCGGGACGCTCGGCATACCGGCTCCGTCCCAGCGGCACCGATCGCCTACCGATGAGTAGGGTTACCGACATGAGCGAGTACAGCGACGCCCTGGACCTGCGTGCGTCGGACGGCGGCTGGACCGGGGAGCTGAGCGACGACTGGGCCATCGGTGAAGCGATCAACGGGGGCTTGCTCATGGCATTGGCGACAACCGCCACAGCCCGCACGAGCACGGCGACCGGCGGCCACGGCGACCCGCTGAGCTTCTCTGCGGTGTTCCTCTCCCCCAGTGGGCCCGGCGAGGTGCGGCTGGAGCCGACGATCCTGCGCAGCGGCCGGTCCATGACGACGGCAGAGGTTCGCGTCAGCCAGCCGGTCGACGGCACGGACATCGAGCGCTTCCGCGCCCTGGTCACGCTCGGCGACCTGGGGCGTTACACCGATCCGGTGCTGAAAACGACTGCGGCACCTGCGATCCCACCTCCTGAGGAATGTGTCCCGAGCTCCGAGGCGCCGCCGTCCATGCTGATGAACTCCGGATTCCTCAAGCGCTGGGACGTGCGGATGGACCCGGCCACGATCGGGTGGGCTATCGGCGAGCCGAGCGGCAGCGGCGAGATGCGCGGCTGGATCCGGCTGGTCGACGGCGGCGACATCGACGCAGCCGGACTCCTGCTCGTGCTCGATGCCTTCCCGCCGGTGTCGTTCGACCTCGGCTCGGTCGGCTGGGTGCCGACGGTCGAGTTCACCGGTTACGTGCGCGCGGTGCCGGCACCCGGCTGGTTGCAGCTGCGCCTCACCACCGAGCACGTGGCCGGTGGCCTGCTCAACGAGGACGCCCAGGTCTGGGATTCGACCGGCGCCCTCGTCGCGCACTCGCGCCAGCTCGCGTCGGCACGTTTCGCGAGCTGACCGGCCTCCGCCACCCCTTGACCAAGCAGGCTTGACCAAGCTCCTTTGGCGAGAACTGGTCGGCCCGGGTCGCCGCAATGCAAGGGCAACGCCTCGAGATTCCACCCAGCATGCACTCGTGGCCGGATCACTCGCGTGGCCGCACCGCGACCCCTTCGATCGCCTCCTGGTGGCTCAAGCAGTCACCGAGAGTATGACGCTGGTCACCGTCAATCAGGCAATCCAGGCATATGACGGGTGCGACCTGCTCACCTGGTGATCAGTCGGCCTTCGCAGCGCTCTCCTGCTCGGTCTTCTTCTCCGGCTTGGCGTCCACGCCGGCCTCCTTGCGCTGCTGGGGCGTGATCGGGGTCGGGGCGGACGTGAGCGGGTCGAAGCCGCCGCCGGACTTCGGGAAGGCGATGACCTCACGGATCGAGTCGGTGCCGGCGAGCAGCGCGCAGATGCGGTCCCAGCCGAAGGCGATGCCGCCGTGGGGCGGCGCGCCGAACTGGAAGGCCTCGAGCAGGAAGCCGAACTTCTCCTGCGCCTCCTCTTCCGACAGGCCCATGACCTCAAAGACCCGCTCCTGAATGTCCTTGCGGTGGATACGGATCGAGCCGCCGCCGATCTCGTTGCCGTTGCAGACCATGTCGTAGGCGTAGGCCAGCGCCTCGCCGGGGTCTTGGTCGAAGGTTTCCTGGAATTCCTTCTTGGGCATCGTGAAGGCGTGGTGCACCGCGGTCCAGGCACCCGCACCGACCGCGACGTCACCGGAGGCGACGGCGTCGGCGGCCGGCTCGAACAGCGGCGCGTCGAGCACCCAGAGGAAGGACCACTTCGACTCGTCGATCAGGTCGCAGCGCCGGCCGATCTCCAGCCGGGCGGCGCCGAGCAGCGCACGAGAGGGTTTGGCCTCGCCCGCGGCGAAGAAGATGCAGTCCCCCGGCTTGGCGCCCACGTGACCCGGCAGCGCGGCGACCTCCGCCTCGGTGAGGTTCTTGGCAACCGGCCCGGTGAGCGTCCCGTCCTCCTGCACCAGGACGTAGGCCAGCCCGCGCGCGCCGCGCTGCTTGGCCCACTCCTGCCAGCCGTCGAGTTGACGGCGCGGCTGAGAGGCGCCGCCGGGCATGACGACGGCACCGACATACGGCGCCTGGAAGACACGGAACGTGGTGTCCTTGAAAAGGTCTGTGCACTCGACGATTTCGAGGTCGAAGCGCAGGTCGGGCTTGTCGGTGCCGAAGCGGCGCATCGCGTCGGCATACGTCATGCGCTGGAACGGCGTCTTCAACTCCACCCCGATCACCTGCCACAAGGCCTTGGCGATCGCCTCGCCGAGCTCGAGGACGTCGTCCTCCTCGACGAAGCTCATCTCGATGTCGAGCTGGGTGAACTCCGGCTGCCGGTCGGCGCGGAAGTCCTCGTCGCGGTAACAGCGGGCGATCTGGAAGTAGCGCTCCATGCCGCCGACCATCAGCAGCTGCTTGAACAGCTGCGGGCTTTGCGGCAGCGCATACCAGCTGCCCGGCTGCAGGCGGGCCGGCACCAGGAAGTCGCGGGCGCCCTCCGGGGTCGAGCGGGTCAGCGTCGGCGTCTCGATCTCGACGAAGTCACGCTCGGCCAGCACGCTGCGGGCGGCGGCGTTGACCTTCGAGCGCAACCGCAGCGCGTCGCCCTGCGCGGGCCGGCGCAGGTCGAGGTAGCGGTACTTCAGCCGCGTCTCCTCGCCGACGTTGATCCGCTCGTCGATCTGGAACGGCAGCGGCGCGGCCTCGCTGAGCACCTCGATCTTGTCGGCCACCACGTCGACCTCACCGGTCGGCAGGTCGGGGTTGACGTCCTTGGCGTCGCGCGGCCGGACCACGCCGGTGACCTGGATGACGTATTCGTTGCGCAGGGCGTGGGCCGCACCGGTCAGCACCTCGTCGCGGGCGACCACCTGCACGACGCCGCTGGCGTCCCGCAGATCGAGGAAGGCCACCCCGCCGTGATCGCGCCGCCGGGCCACCCACCCGGCGAGCGTGACGGTCTGGTCGGCGTTGTCGGCACGCAGCGTGCCGGCGTCGTGGGTGCGGAGCACAGATCTTCCTAGCTTTCGGGAGGCGGGACTATGGCGGGAGCCGCGGACCATCGTACGGAAACCGATGCGACGCCAGCGACCCCGCCGGGCACCCGCAGCACGCCGGACAGGGCCGCCGAAGCTACCGAACCGTAAAGATTGCGTTCAGATTGCGTCCAAACTGCGTGCAGATCCGCGGATCGCGAGAGATCTTTCGTAACGTCGAGTCCATGCCCCCGACGCTCTCGATGCCCCTGGCGATGACGAGTTGCGTGGTTCCGCCCTCGGCGCCCCGGCTCGTCACCGACGACTTCACGATGGTCCGCTTCGACAACGGATACCGCTATGACGCGGGAGTTTTCGACATACGAAGCGATCGTGACCCACAGGGGCTGATCCGTGACGTGGTGGCGCAGGCGCGGGCCTGGGGCCGGACCTCGGTGTGGTGGCACGGGTTGACCGACACCAGCTCCCCGCGGGGACTCGAGCCGGCGTTGCTCGCGGCGGGCGCGCAGGTCGCCGACCAGCATGCCGTCTTCGCCGTCGAACTCGACCAGGTGAGGACGCCCGACAACCTCGACCCGGCGATCGAGGTGCACGAGCCGGTCGACGACGCCGAGATCCGGATGTTGCGGACCGTCGACCAGGACTCCTGGGAGGTGCACCGTTCCGAACCCGACGACCTGGACATTGCCCGCCGTCACGCCCAGGGCACCGACCGCTTCGAGACGCACCTGCTGGCGCTGCTCGAAGGCCGCCCGGCTGGATCGGCGACGCTCACCACCCGCGACGACCTCGCGGTCCTTTGGGGCGGCGCGACCGCCGGCTGGGCACAGGGCCGCGGCGTCTACCGCGCGCTCACCCGCGATCGGCTCTGCCGCGCCCACGGTGCAGGCTGCCGCATCGCGATCGCCAAGGCGCAACCTCAACTGGTCGACGTGCTCGGCGATTTCGGCTTCGTCTCGTGCGGCAACGAGCGCACGCTGCGGATGACGATCGGCGCCTGACCCGGGCGGTCTATCGTCGGCGGGGTGAACGTCGATGAAGTTGACACACTGGTCCGCGCAGCGTCCGCGAGCTTCTGGGTGCCGCCGGAGGGCGAGCACCGCCGGGCCGACGGTTTCGACATCGTGCGCTACGACAACGGCTTCGTCTACGACACCGGTGTCTACAACGTCGACTCGCAGCGCCCGGCGACCGCGCTGATCGCCGACGCGGAGGCCATCGCGCGGGAGTGGCAGCGTCCGGCGCTCTACTGGCACGGGCTCGGTGACCGCACCCGGCCGGCGGACCTGGTCGACGCGCTGCTCTCCCGGGGCGGCGAGGAGAAGGAGCGCCTCGCGTTGCTGGTGCTCGGCCTGACCGCGCCGCGGCCGGCACTCGAGGCGCCGGCCGACGTCACGGTCGAGCCCGCGGTGGAGCGCCGGCAGGTCGAGGACTTCCGGGTGGTGGAGTCGGCGGCGTTCGAGACGCCGCTGCAGCCGGTCACCGAGGAGCAGCTCGCCGAACGCCGGCGCGACGCCACGGACGGCTCGGGCGAATACCTGGTCGGCTATCTCGACGGGCGGCCGGTCTCGACCGGTGGCACGTCGTATGTCGCGGGCTGCGCGGTTGCCAAGCTCTGGGGCGGCGCCACCGACCCATCGGCACGGGGCCGCGGTGCCTATCGCGCCGTCCTCGACGCGCGCCTGCGCGCCGCAACCGAGCACGGCTGCCGCCTGGCGTTCGTGGAGGGGCGCGTCACCACTTCCGCGCCGATCCTGCGGCGCGCCGGTTTCACTACGTATGACGAGGTGTTCATGCTGCGGCAGCCGGTCGCGGCCGACGCATGAGCGTGTCGGGCCGGAAGCGTTTTGCGGGGTGGATCACCGGCATCGGGACCTCCAGCGGCGTCCGGGTCGTGATCGGGCAGTGGCCGGACTCGCCCTTCGGGGCGTTCAGCGACGTCATGCTGCAGCACGACGGAGGGGTGAGGACCTTGCTGGCCCCGACAGCCGAGATCGCCGAATTCATCAGCCAGACCTACATTTTCGACGAGGTCAAGGTGGTGACCGTCACGGTCGGCACCGTCGGCCGGACCTGCGTGCTCACCGCCGGCGAGCTGCAGCTGGTGTGGACGATCGGGGCCCGCACCCTGCTCGGACGGCTGCTGTCACTGCCGCCGCGCCGCGTCACGACCGCACCCGCCTGGTGCCGCGCGATCGACCCGGCCGCCCGGCTGCTGATGCGCGGTGTGCGCACCGCCGGTTCGGCGCGCGACGGTCGCCGCGAGTTCTACGGCGCCTTCGACCAGCACGCGGTGACCTCGGTGGCCGGTACCTGGGCCGGCCGGACCCTCGGCGCCCTGCGGCCCGTCGAGCCGCCGGTGACCTTCGGCTTCGGGTCGACCCCGCGACGTCCGAGCCGCACCGCCGTGGTGACCACCGTGATGCCGGGATGACGGTCCGCGTGCCCCGTCATACTCTGCGCCGATGACCTCGCCCGACCCGCTTGAGATCGGTGAGCTGCTCGCGTCGGGCGCGACGGCCGACGTCTACGCGCTGGGCAGGGGCCGGGTGCTGCGCCGCTACCGCGACCCCGCCTGGCCGGCCGACCGGGTCGCGCGGGCGGCTCGGCTCGCGCGCAACGCCGGGGTCCCCACTCCGCTGGTGCTGCTCGCGGCCGGCCCCGACCTGCTCGTCGAGCGCGTCGACGGACCGACGATGCTGCACCAGCTGGCCGCCGGGCGGATGGCGACCGACGAGGCGATGACCGTGCTCGCCGACCTGCACCGCAGCACCCACCGGGTACGACGCGCCCCGCACGTCGACCTCCCGGAGGCCGGTGGTGACCGGCTCATCCACCTGGACCTGCACCCGAACAACGTGCTCATCGGGCCGGACGGCCCGGTGCTGATCGACTGGGAGAACGCCGCCTGGGGCGCGCCGGGACTGGACGTGGCCGTCACCGCGGTGATCCTGGCCTGCTACGCCCTGGCCTACCTCGCCGACCGGCACCCCAACGCGACCGACCTGCTGGATGCGTTCCTCGCCGTCGCCGAACCGCTCGACCGCCTGGACGACGCGGTGGAGTTCCGCCGCTCGCGCACCGCCTTCATGCCGGCGGCGGAGGCCGCCCAGCTCGATCGCGCCGCTGGCCTGATCCGCTACCTCGCGGGCTGATCGTCGTCACCGGCGTGCTCGCCGACTTGTTCTTCACCAACGTAGAACCAGCGGCCGGCACGCCGGGCGAAGCGGCTGCGTTCGTGCAGGCGACCCCCGTCATACGACGCGGTGAAGTCGACGATGCCCGTGTCGTCGTCCGGGCCACCATCGCGAATCTCGTTGATCTGCAAGCCGGTCCAGCGCACACCGTCGTTGACCTCGACCTGCGCCGGGCGGGTCTTGGGATGCCAGGTGCGCCACAGGTGCTCGCGGTTGCCGTAGTAATAGGCGGTGTAGCGCGACCGCATCAGTTCTTCTGCGGTCCGTGCGAGCCGCTCGGTCGACAGCAGCGGACCGCAGCACTGGTCAAAGGGCAGGCCCGATCCGCACGGGCACGGGTCGTCGGTGGTCATGTCGGACAAAGATAGGCTGCCCCCGTGTCGAAAGTGTTGAACTCCATCCCCGTCGGCGAGCGCGTCGGCATCGCCTTCTCCGGTGGCCTGGACACCTCGGTGGCCGTCGCCTGGATGCGCGAGAAGGGCGCGGTGCCGTGCACCTACACCGCCGACCTCGGGCAGTACGACGAGCCGGACATCGAGTCGGTGCCCGGGCGCGCCGGGCAGTACGGCGCGGAGCTGTCCCGCCTGGTCGACTGCAAGCGTCAGCTGGTCGAGGAGGGCCTGGCGGCGATCGCCTGCGGCGCCTTCCACATCCGGTCCGGCGGCCGGATCTACTTCAACACCACTCCCCTGGGCCGCGCCGTCACCGGCACGCTGCTGGTGCGCGCCATGCAGGAGGACGGCGTGTCGATCTGGGGTGACGGCTCGACCTACAAGGGCAATGACATCGAGCGGTTCTACCGTTACGGCCTGCTCGCCAACCCGTCGCTGCGCATCTACAAGCCGTGGCTGGACGCCGACTTCGTCGACGAGCTCGGCGGCCGGCACGAGATGTCGGAGTGGCTGACCGCGCGCGACCTGCCCTACCGCGACTCGCAGGAGAAGGCCTACTCCACCGACGCCAACATCCTCGGCGCGACCCACGAGGCCAAGCGGCTGGAACACCTCGACACCTCCATGGAGATCGTCGAGCCGATCATGGGCGTCCGCTTCTGGGACCCCGAGGTGAAGATCGAAACCGAAGACGTCACAGTGCGTTTCGAGGGTGGTCGTCCGGTTGCGATCAACGGCCGGACCTTCGACGACGTCGTGCAGCTCTTCCAGCTCGCCAACGAGATCGGCGGCCGGCACGGCATGGGCATGTCGGACCAGATCGAGAACCGCATCATCGAGGCGAAGTCCAGGGGCATCTACGAAGCGCCCGGCATGGCGCTGCTCTTTGCGGCATACGAGCGTCTGGTGAATGCCGTGCACAACGAGGACACCCTCGCGCAATATCACGTGGAGGGCCGGCGGCTGGGTCGCCTTCTCTACGAGGGCCGTTGGTTCGACCCGCAGTCGCTGATGATCCGCGAGGGGCTGCTGCGCTGGGTCGCCTCGGCGGTCACCGGTGAGGTCACCCTGCGACTGCGCCGCGGCGACGATTACACCATCGTCGACACCCAGGGAGAGGCGTTCAGCTACCACCCGGACAAGCTGTCGATGGAGCGCACCGAGGACGCCGCGTTCGGTCCAACCGACCGCATCGGACAGCTGACCATGCGCAACCTCGACATTGCCGACACCCGCTCCAAGCTGGAGCTGTATGCCGGGCTCGGCGCTCTGCCCGAGCGCGAAACCGACCTGGTCGGAGAGCTCAAACCCGGTGGTGCTGCGGCGATTTCGGCAAACCCGGCCGTCGACACCGACGAGGACGACGCGCTCGACCGTGCGGCGATCGACTCCGGTGTCGACTGAACACCTGATCACCGACACCGCCCTCGTGCTGGAGGGCGGTGCGATGCGCGGCAGCTTCTCGGCCGGGCTGGTGGTCGCCCTGATCGAGGAGCAGATCCGGCTCGACTGGGTCGGCGGCATCTCGTCGGGGTCGACCAACGCGTCCAACTACATCACCCGTGATGCGTGGCGGGCCAAGGCGTCGTTCACGACCTTCGCGCAGGACCCGCAGTTCGGCGGGTGGGGCAGCTTCGTGCGCGGCAAGGGCTTCTTCAACTCTCGCTACATCTACCAGGAGTCGGGCCTGCCCGGCGCGGCACTGCCCTTCGACTGGGACACCTTCGCCGCCTCCGACGACGAGTGGCGCATCGGCGCCTTCGAAGCGACCACCGGCGAGACCGTCTACTGGGGCCGCAAGGACATGCCGACCCTGCTCGACGTGGTGACCCGCGTGCAGGCGTCCTCGTCGATGCCTGTGCTCATGCCGCCGGTCAAGCTCGACGGCCACCTCTACGTCGACGGTGCGCTCGGCGAGTCCGGCGGCATACCCATGGACATCGCGGAGCGCGACGGCTACGAGAAGTTCCTGGTGGTGCTGACCCAGCCCCGCGACTACGTCAAGGCCGAGCAGGGACACGACCGGTTCTTCCGGGCCTACTACCGCAAATACCCGGCAGTTGCGGACGCAATGGCGCTGCGTGCCAAGCGCTACAACGCCACCCGTGAGCGACTGTTTGAGCTCGAAAAACAAGGCAAAGCATACGTTTTCGTGCCGACTCGCGATCCCGTGAGCAACGGCGAGCGGCGGCTCGACGTGCTGGAGGCGAGCTACCGCGACGGTTACGAGCAGGCGCAGCGCGAGCTGCCCGCAATCCGGGAGTTCCTCGGCATCAGCTCGTGAGGTCTTGACTTCAAGTCGACTTGAACCCCAAGTCTGGACCCTATGAACCAGTTGCTGACCACCGGTCCCCCGCCCACCGGCCGGTACGACGATCTCGCCGGCCTGATGTCGCTGATGACCGGCGACGAGAAGCACTCGGCCGCGGCCACCTCGACACTGGATGTGATCTGGGTGCTCTACGACCGGGTGCTCGACGTCTCCCCCGAGACGGTCGCCGACCCCGACCGGGACCGTTTCCTGCTCTCCAAGGGGCACGGCCCGATGGCCTACTATGCCGTGCTCGTGGCGAAGGGCTTCATACCGGCCGACTGGCTGCCGACCTGGGCGACGTTCGACTCGCCGCTGGGCCAGCACCCGGACCGTGTCCTGGTGCCGGGTGTCGAGATCGGCTCGGGCTCGTTGGGCCACGGCTTGCCGCTCGCCGTCGGCGTCGCGCTCGGTCTGCGGGCGCAGGGTTCACCCGCGCGCACCGTTGTACTCGTCGGGGACGCCGAACTCGACGAGGGCAGCAACGCCGAAGGGCTCGAGCTCGCAGCCGCCACCGGCCTGGACAGCCTGACCGTCGTCGTCATCGACAACCACTCCAGCTCGTATGCCGTGCCCGGCCGCATCGCCGAGCGGTTCCGCGCGCAAGGCTGGCACACCCGGACGGTGGACGGCCGCGACCACGACGCGGTAGCCGCCGCGCTAACCGATCGACGCACCGGAGTCCCCCGGGTAGTCGTCGCCGATGTCGAGGAAAAGTACTGAGATGACAACAATCACAACTATTTTCGCCGCCACGCGCGAGACTTTCGGCGCCACCGCGACCGACCTGGTGCGCTCTCATCCACAGGTCGCACTCGTCTACGCAGAGATCTCCGGGCAGTTCTTCGGCGACGCCCGCACCGCGGCGCCCGACCGCGTCATCAACGTCGGCATCCGCGAACAGCTCCTGGTCAGTGTCGGCGCCGGGCTGGCGCTGTCCGGGCTGCGACCGATCGTGCACACGTTCGCGTCGTTCCTGGTCGAGCGGCCGTTCGAGCAGGTCAAGCTCGACTTCGGCCACCAGGATGTCGGGGGCGTGCTGGTGTCGACCGGCGGCTCCTTCGATATCGCGGCCGGCGGTCGCACCCACCAGTCACCGGGTGACGTGGCACTGATCGACACGCTGCCCGGCTGGTCGATCCACATCCCCGGATCCGCCCGCGAGGTCGACATCCTGCTCCGCCGAGCGGTTGCCGACGGCGGTCGGCACTACCTGCGGGTCGAGGAGCATCAGCACGGCGTCGAAATCCCGGAGTCGTCAACGCGGTTCACCGCTCTGCGCCAGGGTGCTCGTGGGGTGGTGATCGCCGTCGGGCCGACCCTGGGCGATGTCCTGGACGCCACCGCTGGGCTGGACCTCACGGTCCTCTACGCGAGCACGATCCGGCCGTTCGATCGGGTGGGTCTGCGCGCAGCCGTCGAGGGCTCGACGCCCGCCGTCGTACTTGTGGAGCCATACCTCGCCGGCACCTCGGCGCGCTCGGTCAGCGAGGCGCTGGTCGACCGACCCCATCGCCTGCTGGCCCTCGGCACCGACCGGGAGCACGAGCTGCGTCGCTACGGCACGCCGGACGAACACCGAGCCGCGCACGGCCTGGACGCGTCGTCCCTGCGGCGCAGCATCGGGCGGTTCCTCTGAGCGCCGCACTACGATCGGCGGGTGACGATCTCCACAGCAGACCTCGTGCTCGGCGCCATGTACTTCGGCACCCGCTCCGACGAGAAGGACTCGTTCGCCCTTCTCGACCGGTTCGTCGAGCGCGGAGGGCGAACCATCGACACTGCCAACTGCTATGCGTTCTGGGCCTCCGACACCGGCGCCGGCGGCCAGTCCGAAGCGGTCATCGGCCGGTGGCTGGCGGCCAACCCCGGCCTGCGCGATGAGCTGACGATCGCCACCAAGGTGGGTCAGGAGCCGGTCACTCCGGGCAAATTCGACATCGTCGAGGGCCTGTCCGCGCCGGTCATCGCCCGTGAGGTCGAGCGCAGCCGGGAGCGGCTCGGCGTCGAGACGATCGACATCTACTGGGCGCACGGCGAGGACCGTGCGACTGCGCTGGAGGAGACCGTCGAAGCCTTCGGGCGGACCGTGCAATCGGGGGTCGTGCGCCGGCTCGGCATCTCCAATCACCCCACCTGGCGGGTGGAGCGGGCTCGCGCACTCGCCGCCGCGCAGGGCCTGGAGCCCTTCAGCCTGCTGCAACTGACCACGTCATACCTCCGGCCGCGACCGGACATCGCCGTGCCGGGAAAGGACCACCGCTTCGGCTTCGCGACCGACGAGACGATGGATTATGTGACCTCCAATGGCCTTGAGCTGTGGGCGTATTCGCCGCTCATCCAGGGCAGCTACGACCGATCGGACCGGCCGTTCCCGGAGGCGTATCGGCACCCGGGCAGTGACGCACGGCTGGCCGCGCTGCACGACGTGGCCGGCGCCCTCGACGCGACCGCCGGGCAGACCGTGCTCGCCTGGCTGCTGCGAAGCGACCCGCCGGTGCGGCCGATCGTCGGGGTGAGTTCGCTCGAGCAACTCGACCAGGCGCTGGCCGCCGCAGAACTTCCGATCACCACCGAGCAGCTGAGCGCGCTCGATGCCGCCGGCTGAGCGGCCGACGCCGTCGCTGACCACGCGACAACGGGAGCTGCTCGACGCCTGGCTGCCGGGATATGCCGTCGTCGCCGACCACACCTGGGGTCTGGACGACCGTGTTGTGCTCGAAATCGCCCAGTCCGGACGGCGATTCATCGTCAAGGCCGGCGGCGAGGCGGAGAAGCACATCGCCCGCGAGATCCACGCACACCGTGAGTGGGTGCCGATCTGGGCCGTGACCGGCCACGCGCCGAAGCTCGTCCACGCCGACGCGGCGGCCAAACTGCTGGTCACCGCTCACCTGCCCGGCCGACTGGTGCTCGACAGCCCCGCACAGGACGATCCGGAGTGCTACCGCCAGGCCGGTCGGCTCCTCGCGCAGTTCCACGGCCAGCATCAGGGCATCGACGACGACTACCTGGCGACCGCGCACGACCGGATGGTCCACTGGCTCGACGCCGATCACCGGATTGCGCCCGAGACGGTCGAGCGCCTACGCGATGCCATGCGCGACTGGCCGACCGGACCGGCACCGGTGGTGCCGACCCACGGCGACTGGCAGCCACGCAACTGGCTCGTGGACGGTGGCCAGGTGCGCATCATCGACTTCGGTCGTGCCGAACTCCGGCCGGCAGCAACCGATTTCGCACGCCTCGCAAGACAAGACGTCGAGCGGAGCCCGGCGCTGGAGCAGGCCTTCTTCGAGGGATACGGCGTGGACCCGCGGGAGCCGGACGCCTGGCGCCGAATGCTGCTGCACGAAGCCGTCGGCTCTGCGGTGTGGGCCTATCAGGTCGGTGACGAGGACTTCGAAGCGCAGGGGCACCGGATGATCGGCCAGGCGCTCGACATCGCCTAGAGGATCGGCTGGACTCTCAGTCCCGCAGCATCGCAACCAGCCGGTCGAGCGCCTCGTCCAGCTGCGCCGGCTCGACGCAGAAGCTGAACCGCACGAAGCGGTTGCCGTGCTCTGGGTCGAAGTCGACACCGGGCGCGATCGCCACACCGGTGCGGTCGAGCACCTCCTGGCACCAGGCGATCGAGTCGTCGGTGAGATGTGAGACGTCGCAGTAGGCGTAGAACGCCCCGTCCGGCGGCGCGAAGGCGTCGATGCCGAGCTCCGGCAGGCGCCGCAGCAGCAACTCCCGGCAGCTGGCGTAGCGCTCGACGTGTCGCTGCAGCTCCGCTGTCGACTCTGGCGAAAACGCAGCAACCGCACCGTATTGCGAGACAGCCGGTGCGCAGATCGCCAGGTTGCTCTGCAGCACGTCGACCGGCCGGTGCAGCCACTGCGGCAGCAGGTTCCAGCCGAGCCGCCAGCCGGTCATCGACCAGAACTTACTCACCGAGCCGAGCACCACCGACTCACGACCGAACTCCCACGCGGTGTGCGTGGCGCGGCCGTAGGAGATGCCGTGATAGATCTCGTCGGACAGCAACAGCACCTCATGCGCCGCGCACCACTGCGAGATCGCAGCCAACTGCTCGGGGTCGATGATCGTGCCGGTCGGGTTGGCCGGGCTGGCCACGATCAGCCCCTGCAGCGGCTGCGCCGCATGGAGCGCGTCGAGCTGCCCGACCGTCGGCTGATAGCGGGTCTGCGGCCCGCAGTCGATTTCGACTGGCTGTAAACCAAGCGCCCGCAACGTGTTTCGGTATGCCGGATAGCCCGGCCTCGCCATCGCGACGCGATCGCCGGCGTCGAACGCGGCCAGCAGCACGGTGCTGAAGCCGCCCGACGACCCGGTGCTGATCAGCACGTCCTCCGGCGCGACGGTGACGTCATACGTCCGTGCGTAGTGGGCGGCGATCGCCTCCCGGAGCGCCGGGATGCCGTCACCCTGCGTGTAGCCGAGTTGCTCGCTCTCGATCGCGGTGTGCACTGCGTCGAGCACGGGCCGCGGTGCTGGCGTGGACGGCTGGCCGACGCAGAGCAGGATCATGTCGCCGTGGGTGCGCTGGCGCTCCTGCGCCGCCCGCAGCACCTCCATCACGTGGAACGGCGGCACCTCGCTGCGCGCCGACGGCGTGCCGTTCATCGGTATGCCGGGTGTTCCGGCCACGGTGCATTCGCTGGACGGAGAGTGGCCCAATCCTTCTGTCGCGCAACCGAACCCGCGAGGACGGACGCCACCGCGATGCCGTTGTGCATGCGCCCGGTGAGTGCCGCCTCGACGGCCGTGTCGAGCGCGACCCAACCGGTGGGCATCCCAGCCTCCTCGCCCTCGCGCACGAAGCCCTCGGCGATCGCCGGGTGCACGTCGCGGGCGAGGAACACCCGCAGGTTCTCCGACACGGCACCGGGCGAGGTGAACAGGTCCAGCAGCACGTCCCACCGGGTGGCGTCGAGGTCGGCCTCCTCACGGAGTTCGCGCGCTGCGGCGTCCCGCGGGTCCTCCCCCGCAATGTCGAGCAGCCCGGCCGGGATCTCCCAGTCGAAGGTGCCGACCGGGTGGCGATACTGCTGGATCAGCAGCACCTCCTCGGCGCCGGAGTCGCCACGCACCGCGAGCACTGCCACCGCTCCGGTATGGCGCACGTAGTCGCGCGTGACGTGGCCGCCCTCGGGACCGAGGTCGACCTCGTCGGTGACGACGTCCCACACCCGCCCGCGGTAGCCCACGGTGGACGAGACCACCGGCTGCGGGTCGAGCCGGTCGCGGAAGTCGTCCGGGAGCCTCGGGTGGTCGCCGTGTCCGGTCACTGCGTCAGCACCGAGTCACCCGAGCGCGGCTTCTCGACCTCGACCAGGCGCGACGCGCGCTGCTGATCGATGGCCGCGCCGATAAGTCCGGCGAAGAGCGGGTGCGCCCGCCCCGGACGCGACAGGAACTCCGGATGTGCTTGTGTCGCAACGTAATACGGGTGCACGTCTGCGGGCAGCTCGACGAATTCAACCAGTTGCCCATCGGGCGAAAGCCCGCTGAAAACCAGCCCGGCTTCCTCGAGCTCACCGCGGTAGGCGTTGTTCACCTCGTAGCGGTGCCGGTGCCGCTCGGAGACGCTCGTGGCGCCATACGCGTTGGCGATCACCGAGTCGGCAGTCAGCTCCGCCGGGTATGCGCCCAGGCGCATGGTGCCGCCCAGGTCACCCGCGCCCTCGACGAACGCCTTCTGCTCCTCCATGGTCGCCACCACCGGCGCCGGGGTCTCCGGGTCGAACTCGGTCGACGACGCGCCCTCGATGCCGGCGACATCGCGCGCGTACTCGATCACCATGCACTGCAGGCCGAGGCAGATGCCGAGTGTCGGCACCTGACGCTCCCGCGCCCACCGCAGCGCGCCGAGCTTGCCCTCGATGCCGCGCACCCCGAAACCGCCGGGCACCAGCACGGCGTCGACACCGGCCAATGACTTCTGGGCGCCGGCCGGCGTGATGCAGTCGTCGCTCTTCACCCAGCGGATCTTGACCTTCGCGTCATTGTGGAAGCCTCCGGCGCGCAGCGCCTCGGTGACCGAGAGGTAGGCGTCGGGCAGGTCGATGTACTTGCCGACGAGAGCCACCTCGACCTCGTGCTCGGGCTCGTGCACCCGTTGCAGCAGCTGGTCCCAGGCGTGCCAGTCGACGTCGCGGAACGGCAGGCCGAGCCGGCGTACGACGTAGGCGTCGAGGCCCTCGGCGTGCAGCACCTTCGGGATGTCGTAGATGCTCGGCGCGTCCACCGCGGCGGCGCAGGCCTCGGTGTCGACGTCGCACATCAGCGAGATCTTCCGCTTGATCGGCTCGGGGATCTCCCGATCCGCCCGCAGCACAAGGGAATCGGGCTGAATGCCGACCTGGCGCAGGGCGGCGACGGAGTGCTGGGTGGGCTTGGTCTTGAGTTCGCCACTCGGGGCGAGGTAGGGCACGAGAGAGACGTGCAGGAAGAAGACGTTGTCCCGGCCGACGTCCTGGCGCACCTGCCGGGCGGCCTCCAGGAAAGGCAGCGACTCGATGTCGCCGACGGTGCCGCCGATCTCGGTGATGATGACGTCGACGTCGGGCGCCGCCTGCGCCCGCATCTGTTCCTTGATCTCGTTGGTGATGTGCGGGATGACCTGCACGGTGTCGCCGAGATATTCGCCGCGACGCTCCTTGGCGATCACCCGGCTGTAGACCTTCCCCGTCGTCACGTTGGCGTCGCCGCGCAGGTTGACGTCGAGGAAGCGCTCGTAATGTCCGATGTCCAGGTCGGTTTCGGCGCCGTCCTCGGTGACGAAGACCTCACCGTGCTGGAACGGGTTCATCGTGCCGGGGTCGACGTTGAGGTAGGGGTCGAGCTTCTGCATCGTCACGCGCACACCACGTGCGCGGAGCAACTGTCCGAGGCTGGAAGCCGTGAGGCCCTTGCCGAGCGAAGAGGCAACGCCTCCGGTCACGAAGATTTGTTTCGTCTGCTCCACCACGGGCTCTCAGTCTACGTCACGGCGCGCGTCGAATGCGCTGCGCCCTGATCACTTCCGCGTCCGTGTCGCCTGGTCGAGCAGCTCCTGGGCGTGCTCGCGCGCGGCCGCGCTGTCGCTGACGCCGCCGAGCATCCGCGCGAGTTCGGCCAGCCGATCCGCACCCTCGACGGTCGCGACGCCGCTCTCGGTGACGTGGCCGTCGCTTGCCTTGTGCACCACCAGGTGCCGATCGGCGTATGCCGCCACCTGCGCCAGGTGGGTGACCACGATGACTTGGGCACTGCGCGCGAGAGCAGCCAGCCGGGCACCGATGTCGAGCGCGGCCGAGCCGCCAACGCCCGCGTCGACCTCGTCGAAGACGAAGGTGGGGACGCTCCCACTGGAGCTGACCACCTCCAGTGCCAGCATGACCCGGGACAGCTCACCGCCCGACGCCGCCTTGGCCACGGTGCGCGGAGCAGCTCCGGCGTTGGCGGCGAGCAAGATCTCGACGTCGTCGGTCCCGGTCGGTGACCGCCGGTCGGCATCGGTGCGCACCTGCACGACGAGTTTGGCCGAACCCATTGCCAGGTGGGCGAGTTCGTCGGCGACTGCCTTCTCCAGCTTCTTCGCCGCGGTGCCGCGCGCCTTGCTCAGCTTGCCGGCTGCGGCCTTCAGCTTCGGTTCGAGCTGGCCGACCTGCTCCTCAAGGGCAGCGATGCGATCATCCGAACCGGCCAGCTCTGCGGCCTCCACTGCAGCCTGCTTGCTCCACTGCAGCACGTCGTCGATGCTGTCGCCGTACTTGCGCAGCAGACCGGTGAGCTCGGCGCGCCGTTGCTGCACCTGCTCGAGCCGGCCGGGGTCGACGTCCAGATCCGCCAGGTATGACGAGAGATCCGCACCGATGTCGGCCACGAGGATGCCGAGCTCGCGCAGCCGCGCGTCGATGTCGGCGAGCGCGCTGTCGTGGTCGGTCAGGCCGGCGAGCGCCTGCCGCGCCCGGGCGACCAAGTCGGCGGCGTAGGGAGCGTCGTCGGTGTCCTCGTCGCCGGCGAGCGCGGCGTGCGCGAGCTGCGCGCCGTCGCGCAGACCGTCGGCGTGCACGAGGCGCTCGGACTCGTCGGCGAGCTCGGCGTCCTCCCCCGGTTTGGGATCGATGCGTTCGATGTCCTCGAGCGCCGCGGTGAGCAGGTCGAGCCGCTGCGCCCGGTCGCGGGCGCGGCCGGTCAGCATCGCCAGCTCGGCGCGGGCGGCGGTCCACTCGTCATACAACCCCCGGTAGGCGGTGAGCGCGGTGGCGACTGGCTTGCCGCCGAAGTCGTCGAGCATCACCCGGTGTTGCTCGGGTCGTTGCAGTCGCCACTGGTCGGACTGGCCGTGCACCGCGACCAGCAGCTCGCCGAGTTCGCCGAGCACCCCGACCGGTGCGCTGCGGCCGCCGACGTGCGCGCGGGAGCGGCCGGCGCCGCTGACGACGCGGGCCAGGATGAGGTCGTCGTCCTCGGCGTCCGCACCGGCCTCGGCCGCACGATCACGAGCCGGGTGCTGGCCGGGCAGTTCGAGCACGCCCTCGACGGCGGCCCGGTCGCTGCCGGTGCGCACCATTGCGGCGTCGGCGCGCCCGCCGAAGAGCAGCCCGAGGCCCTGCACCACCATCGTCTTGCCCGCTCCGGTCTCGCCGGTTACGACGTTGAGGCCGGGTGACAGCTCGAGCAGGGCGTCGTCGATCACGCCGAGCCCTTGGATGCGAAGTTCACGCAGCACGTGCGGCAGCCTAACTGCGGCTGCGGACAGTGCTGCGGTCAGCGTCGACGGTGCCGGTCGGCGCCGCCGCGCCAGCCGGACACCGACAGGTCGAACTTGGCGACCAGCCGGTCGGTGAAGGGCGCCTTGCCCAGCCGCGCCAGCCGCACCGGGCGGTCGCTGCGTCGTACCTCGATCCGCGAACCGCGCGGCAGGTCGAACGACCGCCGGCCGTCGCACCACAGCACCGCCTGCGCGTCGGTGGTGCTGTGCTGCAGGTCGATCGCGATGTGCACGTCGTGGCTCAGCACGAGCGGGCGGGCGAAGAGCGCGTGCGCAGAGATCGGCACGACCTCGATAGCGCCGACACCCGGCCAGATGATCGGGCCGCCGGCCGAGAAGGCGTATGCCGTGGAACCGGTGGGGGTAGCCATCACCACCCCGTCGCAACCCCAGGTGGACAGCGGGCGTCCATCGATCTCGAGTGTCACCTCGAGCATGCGCTCGCGCGCCGCCTTCTCCACCGACGCCTCGTTGAGCGCCCAGTTGGTCCACAGGGATTCGCCGTCGAGCGACGCCTCGACTTCGAGGGTCTCGCGTTCCTCGACGGTCCAGTCGCGGTGCACGATGTGCTCGACGGTGTGCTCGATGTCGTCGCGTTCGGCCTCGGCGAGGAAGCCGACGTGGCCGAGGTTGATGCCGAGCAACGGGACGCCGCTGTCTCGCACGGTCTCGGCGCCACGCAGGATCGTCCCGTCGCCACCGAGCACGACCGCGAGCTCGCAGCCATCCGGCCGCGGGGCGTCCTCGCCGGTCACGCCGGGTTCGCCGAGCACCCCGAAGGCGCGCAGCTCCTCGATGGAGCCGGTCACCTCGATGCCGTTCTTGGTCAGCCCGTGCACCAGCTCGGCCGCGACGTCGAGCGCCTCCGGCCGCCCCGGGTGACCTACGAGCAGGACGCGCCGCGTCATACGCGCCGGTCCGCGGTCTCGTCGGTCAGCATCCGGTCCAGGGTGGTCTCGAGCTGCACGTCTGTCATCTTGCCTGGCGTCGTATGCCGGGCCCACAGCAGGTATTCGACATTGCCCGTGCCTCCTGCGATCGGGCTCGTCACCAGGCCGTGCACGTGCAGCCCGGTGCCGGGCAGTGCGCCGACGACGTCGCGCAGCACTCGAGCCCGCTCGTTCGGCGACTGCACCACGCCGGTGCGGGCCAGCCGCTCCCGGCCCACCTCGAACTGCGGCTTGACCAGCGTCACCAGGTCCCCTCCGGAGGCGGTCAGCTCGGCCAGGGTGGGCAGTACCAGCCGCAGCGAGATGAAGCTCAGGTCGGCGACCACGATGTCGGCCGGACCCCCGAGGTCTCCCGCGGTCACGTCGCGCACGTTGGTGCCGGACAGCTCGGTGACCCGGTCGTCCTCCTGCACCGCGGCGGCGAGCTGCCCGTGGCCGACGTCCAGGGCGAGCACCTCGCGCGCGCCGTGCTGCAGCAGCACCTGGGTGAAGCCGCCGGTCGACGCCCCGACGTCGATGCAGCGGGTGCCGCCGACCTCGATCGGGAAGGCGTCGAGCGCCGCCACCAGCTTGTATGCCGCGCGGCCCACCCACCGCTCGGGTTCGCCGGTGAGTTCGAGGGTCTGCGGGTCGACGGAGGTCGACGGCTTGGCAACGGGGCGGCCTGCGGCACTGACCCGGCCCGCGTCGATGAGTGCACGGGCGACCGCCCGAGAGCGGGCCAGGCCGCGGTCGACGAGGGCGGCGTCGGCGCGCATCGTCAGCCGGACAGGTCGGACAGTCGCTGCTGCAGCCGGCGGTGCACCGCGGTGACGTCGGCGATCTGGCCGTCGAGGTGCGCGGCCAGATCCGGCCCGCGGGCGCCGTCGCTCGACTCGGAATCCTCGCCGTCAGTGCCGCCCTCGCCGGGCACCTTCGCCAGGCCGTCGGAGGCAGGCAGCACGTCCGGGTCGGGCAGCCCCGACAGTGCCTGGTCGACCTGCGAGTCGCCAGTGGCCGAGAACCGGTCCCTGCTCCTGGGCGAATCTTCTTGCGCGGCAACCGGTTCCGGACCGACCTTCGCTTCGTCGACCCCATTCGCGACGGGCTGTCGCGGGACCGGCGGCCCGGGCACGGGCGCTGCCCCCGCTGCGTTGTCGGGCTGGTCGATCTCGCTCACTCGAATCTCCTGATGCCTTGCGTGACGATCGCTTGCGTTGCGGCGATCGTAATGGGCTCGCTTCATGATCGCGCCCGGCCCGGCCGGGCACTCCGAGCTGGGAGCGTGCTGCCGGCGCAGCGCCCCGGTCACCCGGAGGGTCACGCCGACTCGCGCAAGCCGTCTACGCCCCGGCCTTCTTCGCGGTCTGCTTCTTCGCGGCCTTCCTGGCCGGTGTCTTCTTGGCGACCGATTTGGTCGCCGCTGCCTTCTTGGCGGCCGATTTGGTCGCCGCTGCCTTCTTGGCCGGTGCCTTCTTGGCGGTTGTCCTACTCGCAGCAGTTGCCATCGTCGATTTCTTGGTGGCTGCCTTCTTCGTCGCCGACCGCTTGCCAGCCTTCTTGGCCGGTGCCTTCTTGGCTGAGGGCTCCTTGGCTGAGGCCTCCTTGGCCGGAGCCGGCATGGTTGCCACGGCCGCCGCGGCTGCCGCAGCGGCAGCGCGTTCTTGACGCAGTGATGTCACCTCAGACTGAAGGTGCTCGATCTGCGCGCGGGCCGCGTCGAGTTCGGCGCTGCGGGCAAGGCCGATCCGGTCCAGTTGCGAGGTCACTTCCTGGGCGACCAGATCATGCACCATCTGCCGATTGGCCGCGGCCGCGTCGATCAGCTCGTCGGCGAGCTGACTGACCTGCCCGGCGATCACACCTGCCCGGGTGGTCGCCAGGCCAACGCCAGGGACCTCGAGCAGAGTGCCCGCGGCTTCCAGCGCCTTGGTGCGGGTGATCTCGCCCGCACCGGTGACGATCTGCAGTGCGGTACGAACGCTGTCCAGTGCCATGCGGTTTCTCCTTCGCCGTTCGGCACCGGCCATGACGACGCGCGAGGGTCCAGCACCCGTCGCGCTCCGGCCTCAGCGCCGTGAGTGCGCCCAGGCTAGCTGCGACCGGGGAGCGCGGCCACCGCTTGCTCGGCGGTGATGTGCCCCTCGTCGATCGCCGTCCAGAGCACGCGCAGCGCGAGCCGGAGCCGCTCGATGTCTCCCTCGTCGTTCTCGGCGTCGGCTCCGTCGGCCTCGGCGCCCTGGTCGGGCGTGCCGCTGAATGCAACTCGCGGGTTCGCCCCGTCGAAGGCCAGGGTTGCCGTGCACTCCCTGATCGCCCAGGCGCCGTCGCCCAGCGCGCGCGGCTCGTCGTAGGGCAGGCTGAGGGCGCGCAGGTCCGCAGCCACGTAGCGCGGTCGCAGCGTCGCCGGTGCACTCACCAGGTCGGCCGGACCGTGCACGCCGGTCAGCACGTGCAGCGCGTCCATGCCGGCCGCGTGCGCGCCGGCGACGTCCGTCTCCAACCGGTCGCCGATGCCCAGGGTGTGGGCGGCGTCCTGTCCCAGCGCCTTCGCAGCGAGCTCGTACATCAGCGGCCCGGGCTTGCCCACCACCTCCGGATCCACCTCGACCGCGAGCCGCACCGCCCGGACGAGAGAACCGTTGCCCGGCGCCACTCCCCGATCTGTCGGCAGAGTCAGGTCGTCGTTGGTCGCAACCCACCGGGCACCCGCCTGGATCGCATAGGCAGCCTCGCCCAGGTCGGCCGCAGTGACCGCCGGACCGTACCCCTGCAGCACCGCCTTCACCTCGATGTTCACGCCGGTGTCTGCGCCGCCGGTGTCTGCGCCGTCGGATCCCGCCGCGCGCTGTTGTCGCATCGTCTCCGGTGTCACGGGCTCCAGCCCGACCGCGCGCACCGCCTCGGGCACGCCCCGGCCGCCGACGACCAGCACGTGGTCACCCGGCGTCAACCGTTCGGCGAGCCAGCTGGCGCCTGCCAGCGATGAGGTGAGCACCTGTTCGTCATCCAGGCGCACCCCGAGAGCACGCAGTTGCGCGGCGACGTCGGCCGGTGTTCGCGACGCGTTGTTCGTCGCGAACACCACGCCACTGCCCGCGTCGACGGCGGCAGCAAGCCCGTCGACCGCATGCGGCACTGCCGAGGCGCCCCGGTAGACGACGCCGTCGAGGTCACAGACGAGCGCGGGATAACGACCGGCGAGCGGCCGGCCGGGCGTGGAAGGACTCGATGCGGTTGCGGTCACCGGGCCATTCTGCCGACCGACCTGGTCACCGTCCTGGCGCGGGCCCCGGCAAGCGCCGGCTCACGGACGACGGAGCACCTGCAGCGCGAAGGCCTCGACCTCGTAGCGGCTGACTCGCGCCCCGGCCGGTGGTTTCCAGAATCTCCGCAGCAGCGCTCCGTCGACCGCGACCAGCTCGCCGCCGGCCCAGCGCGACGCCTTCCGGCGAGTGGCGGCCGACCAGCAGACGATGTCGACGGTGTCGATCGTGGGAGACCGCGGCCCGTGCCGTGCTGCTGCCGGCCGGTCGACGACCAGCCGGAAGACCGCCAGCTCGTCCCCGCTCGGCATGACGCGCTGCTCCGGCGGCGCACTGACCCTGCCGATGAGGTGGACCTCGTTGCGTGCGGTCGTGTCAGCGACGGCTTCGCGGACCGTCGCGGCGGGTGTGGTGGGCATGTCGCCTCCCGTGGGTCGAACGGATGTTCGTTCCACTGTGCGGCGGCGCCGTGCCCGGGTCGAGCCAGTGGGCAGCCTGCTGTGGATCGCCCTGGTGCGTGATCGGGGATGTGGATGAAACGGGAGATGAAGACGAAAGTGACCGCCGGCGGCCGGAGCGCCGTCAGCGACCCTCGTCCGGCCGCTCCCCCAGGGCCGGGCCCGTGTCGGCGTCCGTGTCGTCACCAGGGTCGTCCGGACCGCGCGAGCCGTCGCCGCCACCGTGCGGGCCCGCATCCGCGGCCACGTCGCCGCCGGCTTCGCTCGCAACCTCGACCTCTCCATCGACGGCTTCGGCCCTGTCGTCGTCGTGACCCTCATCGTCGCGTACGGGGTCGCCTTCGTCGTCGTCCTGGCCGTCGAGCAGGTCGGTCAGCACCACACCGTCGAGCAGGTCGAGCCGGTCCGCGGCGTCGGTCTCACCGGACGGGTCCGCGTCGAGTGCCTTCGCAAACCATTCCCGGGCGCCCTCAGAGTCGCCACCGGCGAGCAGCGCCTCGGCATACGCGTAGAAGAGGCGACCCGCCCAAGGCTGATTCGTGCCGCGTTCCAGCGCCGGGATGCGCAGCACCATCTGCGCGGCCTCGGGCTGTCCGAGATCACGCCGGACTCCGGACACCACGATCGCGAGTTCAATGTTGTCGGCCTCGCCGAGATTGCGGGCCTCGTCAGAGCTCGCAAGATCCAGGGCTCGCTCGTAACGCCCGAGACCGCGCTCGGAGTCCACGAGATAAGGCAAGAGGTGATTGGAGCCGGAAAGCCTTTTGGCAGTGCGGAATTCGCGTATGGCGTCGTTGAATTCACTCCGCCGGTAGTGCACCAGGCCGAGGGCCTCGCGCACCGCGGCGACGCGGCCGGCACGACGCGCGGCATGCTCTGCGTGCGCCAGCGCCAGGTCCGGGTCCTCCTCGAGCAGGGTGGCGGCGGCGACCAGGTGTTTCGCCACGCCCTCGGCGTTCTCCTTGGTCAGGGTGCGCAGCTCACGCCATACCGATCGGTCGAGCTCGCGACCGGTGATGTCCTCCGGCAGAACCGGTGCGAAGCGGGTGTCCCGAGCCGACTTCTGTGAGGGCGAGCTGCGGTCCCAGCTGCGCGGGCCGCGTTCGGCACGGGACCTGTTCTCGTCGCGCTGCGGCTCGTCGCGGTCGCTCCGTTGCCGATCGGAGTTGTAGCGCGGACGGTCGGACCCGAACCGCGCATCATCCCCGCGTCGGCCGCCGCCACGGCGAGGACCACCAGCACGGTCTTCCCGCTGGCCACCGGCGCGCGAGCCGCGATCGTCGCGGCGGTCGAAACTGCGCGGCGGGCGACCTCGCCCGTTGCCGTCCGGACGCCCCCGACCCGTCTCGAAGGACCTCAAGCCGCGCCGCTCCCCGCGCTCGTAACCGCGTCCGCCGCGGCCCTCTTCGCGACGATCCCGGTCAGTCGGCCGGCCGCCACGGCGGTCGTCACCACGGCCATCACGACGGGGCCGGTCATCCCCCGTCCGGCTGGAGCTGCCGCGCGGCGGTCGGCCGCCCCTGTCCGACGAGCCGTATGACGAACGCCCCGCCCGTCCATCACGTCGTTGCTCACGGTCGTCACGATCGTCGCGAGGCGCTCGGTCTTCCGACGACGCCGGGTCCGGCCCGGTCGCCGGACGCTGCTGCCCTGAACCACCACCGGCGGCGCGCGACCACCGTCCGGCGCGCCGCTCCTGGCGGCCGTCGTCCGAACTCTTACCGGAGTTGTCGTCGGTCACGATGAGAACCAACCTTCGCTATGGAACTGGGGCCGCCACACGCGGACGGAACGATCAAGTTTACAAAAAACAAGGAGCCGGGCTCGGGTGAGCACCCAAGTCCGGCTCCTTGCCTTCAATGTTTGTTCGGCGGTGTCCTACTCTCCCACACCCTACCGAGTGCAGTACCATCGGCGCTGAAGGGCTTAGCTTCCGGGTTCGGGATGTGACCGGGCGTTTCCCACTTCGCTATAACCGCCGAAACCCTGCGAAACACACACACGGGTTCCAAACGTGTACACGTCTATCCAATTATTCGTGTTACTCGTTGAACCACCAACCCCCACCACAAGGGGGTGGTTGGGTGTTGTTTCAGAATTGCATAGTGGACGCGAACGTTGC
>NZ_JAOBQJ010000005.1:0-504549 GCF_026162425.1 Flexivirga meconopsidis
CTCACGTGTTACTCACCCGTTCGCCACTAATCCACCCGTGCAAGCACGGGCATCATCGTTCGACTTGCATGTGTTAAGCACGCCGCCAGCGTTCGTCCTGAGCCAGGATCAAACTCTCCGCAAAAAAACAAAAAATTCAAACCATGGCTAAAAAATCGATCAAGAGCAAAAATGCTACAAAAACGATCAAAACCAACAAACAATTGGCATCAATCACTCGACACGCTGTTGAGTTCTCAAAAAACGACCGCTCCGAAGAGTTCCGCAGCTTTATCAAGCTGTTTCGCTCTGGGCGACTTCGGTAAAACTTACATCCTCTTCGACCATCTTCCAAATCGGCGTGATCCGGATGATTTCGGGCAGCACAATGACCGCTCGAATATGATCGGTTCGGATGGATTTGTCGCAATCGGGACCGGCCATCCGGATCTCTCCGGCTTGTCCGTGCCTCCCGGGCAACGAGGTTCAACGTTACAGTCAGCAGGTCCGACCTGCCAAATCCGCTTCGCTGAACCGGCGGCTGCCCTGCCGGAGGTGTCCCTCCCGCAAAAGCAGCGGATGTCAACTATACAGATCCCGCGACCCTCTGCCAAGCCGTGAGAGCGTGACCTCGGTCACGACCGTCGGGCGGCGGCCAGGTGCTTGCGACCGCGCTTCACGATCGCCACCTGGTCGTGCAGGAAGGCGTCCTCCGGGAGGGTCGCCTCCGGGTCGGTCACCTTCTCGTTGTTCACCGAGATGCCGCCGTCCCCGATCAGCCGCCGGGCGCTGTTGCGGGAGTCTGCGATCCCCAGCGCGATCAGCACCTCCACGATGTCGGTGCCCGGTGCGACGGGTGCGCCCGGCAGCTCGGCAGTCGCGTCGGCGAGGGTCTGCGGGTCGAGGCCGGAGACATCGCCCTTGCCGAACAACGCCTCGGATGCGGCCTGCACCGCCGCCGTCGCCTCGGCACCGTGGACCAGTGTCGTCACCGATTCGGCCAACGCCTTCTGGCCGGCGCGCCGGAACGGCTCATGCTCGACTTGACGGGCGAACTCGGCGATCTGCTCCTGGTCGAAGTCGGTGAAGACCCGCAACTTGTTGACGACTTCGGCGTCCTCGATGTTGATCCAGAACTGGTAGAAGGCGTATGGCGACATCAGGTCGCGGTTGAGCCAGAGCGCGTTGCCCTCCGACTTGCCGTACTTGCGGCCGCTCGCATCGGTGATGAGCGGCGTCGTCATGGCGTGCACCGAGACCCCCTCGGCGGAGTGGATCAGGTCGACGCCGGCGAGCAGGTTGCCCCACTGGTCGCTGCCGCCGAGCTGCAGGGTGACGCCCTCGTCACGGTAGAGGTGCAGGTAGTCCAGCCCCTGCAGGATCTGGTAACTGAACTCGGTGTAGCTGATGCCCTGGTCGCTGTTCAGCCGACGGGACACCGCATCCTTTTTGATCATCGCGTTGACCCGGAAGTGCTTGCCGTAGTCGCGCAGGAAGTCCAGCGCGGAGATCGGCTCGGTCCAATCCAGGTTGTTGACCATCGTCGCCGGGTTGTCGCCGGTGAAGTCGAGCAGTGCCTCGGCCTGGCTGCGGATCGACGCCACCGCCTCCGCGACGGCTTCCTTACTGCGCAGCACTCGCTCGGAATCGGGTTTGGGGTCACCGATCAGCCCGGTGGATCCACCGACCAGCGCGATCACCCGGTGACCGGCCTGCTGCATCTTGCGGGCGACGATCAGCTGGACGAGGTTGCCGATGTGCAACGACTCGGCGGAGGGGTCGAACCCGACATACATGGTGAGTTTCCCGTCGGCGAGTGCTTCGCGCAGCGCGGCCTCGTCGGTGGTCTGTGCCACCAGCCCGCGCCACTGCAGCTCGTCGAAGATGTTGCTCACGTCGTTGTCCGTCCTCGTCGTTCGTCGTCGCGGCGCCGGTCGGCGCCGGGTCAAGCCTGCCGTATCAGCCGGCGCGGCGGCGACGGGGTTTCGCCGGCCGGTACGGCGACACGGTCGGATCCGCGTCGATCCAGAAACGCCAGGGAAACCGCTCGCCGTCACCGCCCGGCCCGCTGACACCGACCCTGGGCCCGCTGAGAATGCGCTCGGCGGGGAACGGATCCTGCCAGTCAAGACGCAGCGGGCTGGCGTCGTCGTGCAGGTCAGTTCCGTTGTCGGACAGCGAGATTCCCAGGGCAACGGTGAGGCGCGCCGGCCCCCGCGCCAGTTCCCGATCCTTGTCCGTATGACGGCGCTCCCGTGCGAGCTCGATCCCGTCGATCACCTCACCCGCGCGGATCAGCACCGCTCCCGCTTCGCCCGGCTCGCTGCACACGTAGTTGCAACAGGTGTGCATGCCGTAAGTGAAGTAGCAGTAGAGGTGCCCCGGTGGTCCGAACATCACCTCGTTGCGCGGGGTCTTGCCGCGGAACGCGTGTGAGCCCGGGTCGGCCTCGCCGGCATACGCCTCGACCTCGGTGATGCGCAGCGACACGCCCCTGCCGAGCAGGTGCGCGCCGAGCAGTCGACGGGCAGTGGTCCGCGAGTCAGCCGCGGTCATCGATCCAGGCGACGATGCGATCGGCGGCATCGGCGGCCGGCAGTGTCGTGGTGTCGAGCCGCAGCGCGTCGTCGGGCGCAGGCAGCGCCTGCTTGCTCAATGCGTCCGCGACCTTGGCCGGGTCGCGCAGCTTGTTACGCGATCTGCGGTCCGGATGGTCGATCCGTCGATGGATCTCGGCCGGGTCGCAGGTGAGCCACACCGGATGGAAGGAAGCGCCACGAGCCCGCGCGATCTGACGCAGGTCTGCAGCCGAGCGCCGGTCGTCCTCGGTGTCGATCAGCCAGTTGGTGAACACGTGCCGTACGGAGGCGGGCGCCTCCGTCACCGCCTCGTTCACAATGTCGCGCACCCGCCTGGCATAGCCGAAGGCCGCTGGCGGCAGGTCACCGAAGCCATTCGCGCCGAGCGCGGTGAAGACCGGATCGTTGATCAGGTGGTTGTCGATCAGTTGCGCCCCGAGTCGCTCGGCGACCAGCGCACCGATCGTCCGCTTGCCGCACGCGGGCGGCCCGACCAGCTGCACGATCATCGACACGGGTAGCAAGTCTGTCAGAGCGTCATCGAGCTGTGCGCTGTCGGTCGATCAGTGACCGGATCGTTCCGCTTACTGGCTCGATCATCCCTGGGCAGGGGATCCGCCGAGGGGCAGCCTGGAGTCATGACGAACACCGCTCTGCTCGTGATCGACGTCCAGAATTCCTTCACCGCACTGCCGCGCTGGCAGGCGATCTCAGCGCCCGACATCGTGCAACGTACGAAGACTCTCGTGGATCACGCCCGGGCATCCGGCGACCTCGTCGTGTGGGTGCTCCATGCAGAACCAGGCTCGGACGGGCCTTTCGACCCGAAGCGCGGCCAGGTGACATTGCAGCCCGGCCTCAGCCCTGCGCCTGATGAACCCGTCCTGACCAAGACCTCCCGAAATGCCTTCACCACCACAGAGTTGGGCAGGGTGCTCACCCGGCATTGCATCCATCGGCTGCGCATCTGCGGCATCCAGACCGAGCAGTGCTGTGAGACCACGGCCCGCATCGGCGCGGACCTCGGCTACCAGGTCGACTTCGTCACCGATGCCACCGCCACCTTCCCGATCGCGCATCGCGACAGTGACCCGGACCGTCCCTACGAACAAGTCCTGTCCGATCCCCACACCCTGGGGACCGCGGAGATCATCGAGCGCACGGAGTATGCACTGTCCGGCCGGTTCGCTCGCATCACCAGCATCGAAGAGGTCTGCTCGACAGCAACGGCGGAGGCCTGACAAAGTGACCGGATCATGCCAAGGGTTGTATTTGTCATCGCGCCTGACGTGCATCTGCTCGATGTCGCCGGACCGGCCCAGGTGTTGTCGGCCGCCGCGGAGCTGGGCGCGCCATACGAATTGCGGTTCGTCGGTCCTACGGCCGGCGTCACCAGCTTCCAGGGGCTGCCGCTCGCGGTGGACCGGCAGCTCCCGACGCTCACGGCGGACGACTGGCTGTTGGTGCCGGGCTGGAAAGTGCGACGGCCGGTCCGCCCGCCGACGCTGACCGCCGAGCTGCTCCAAGCACTCGCTGACCATCACGCCGGTGGCGGATTGGTGGGGAGCATCTGTGCCGGTGCATTTGCGTTGGGAGCGGCCGGACTGCTCGACGATCGGCGCTGCACAACCCATCACGATGTGCAGGAGGAGCTGCAGCGTCGTCATCCGCGGGCCCGGGTGGAGCGGGATCGGCTGTTCGTGATCGATGGGAACGTGGTCAGTTCGGCGGGCATCGCAAGCGGCATCGATCTCGCACTTGAGCTCGTGGCCAGACACGACGGACCGGCTCTTGCCGCTCGGGTGGCCAGGTCGTTGGTCGTCTATGGCCGCCGCAATGGCGACGCCGCGCAGCTCGGCACGATGCTGCGCCATCGCGACCACCTCCGCGAGACCGTGCATCGCGCACAGGACATGATCGACGCCGAGTTCAGCCGTGCGCTCCCGTTGGCAGAGGTGGCTGCCGTAGCAGGGGTCAGTCCGCGGACGCTCACTCGGGCGTTCGTGGACGCCACCGGTATGACGCCGCTGCGCTACCAGCAGACACTCCGAGTCGAGCGCGCGGAGCTGCTGCTTGCGCAGGGCGCCACAGTCGAGTCCGCCGCTCATACGGTTGGTTTCGACGATGCCCGCATGTTGCGTCGGCTGCGCAGTCGCGACTGACGTCTGCAGGACCGTCAGTCGACGCGTTGGGGGAAGTCGATCGGGGTGGCCGCCCAGGCGCGTGCCTCGGTGCTCGCGTCACGCGCCTGCTGCAGCTGCTCGCCCACGCGCACCGGAGCAGTGCCGCCGGTGGCGTCGCGGGAGGCGAGCGAGCCCTCGACGCTCAGCACGGAGCGCACGTCCGGGCTGAGCGCCGGGTTGATCTCGGCCAGGTCGTCGTCGGTGAGGTCCCAGAGCTCAATGCCGCGGGACTCGCAGACCCGCACGCACTCCCCCGCGACCTCGTGCGCGACTCGGAACGGCACGCCCTGCCGCACCAGCCACTCCGCAACGTCGGTGGCAAGCGCAAACCCTTGCGGCGCAAGGGAACTCAGCCGGTCGGGATGGAAGGTGAGGGTCGCGACCATGCCGGCGAAGGCCGGCAGCAGCAGCTCCAGGGTGTCGACGGCGTCGAACACCGGCTCCTTGTCCTCCTGCAGGTCCCGGTTGTAGGCCAGCGGCAGCGCCTTCAGCGTCGTCATCAGCCCGGCGAGGTCCCCGACCAGACGGCCGGCCTTGCCCCGGGCCAGCTCGGCGACGTCGGGGTTCTTCTTCTGCGGCATGATGCTCGACCCGGTCGAGAACGCGTCGTCGAGAGTGACGAACGAGAACTCCTTGGTCGCCCACAACACGGCCTCCTCGGCGATGCGCGAGATGTCGACCGCCGACATCGCCGCGACGAAGGCGAACTCCGCGACGAAGTCCCTGCCCGCGGTGCCGTCGATCGAGTTGCGCACCGACCGGCTGAAGCCGAGGTCGGCGGCGACGGCAGCCGGATCGAGACCCAGCGAGGATCCCGCCAACGCACCTGCACCGTATGGCGATTCGTCGGTGCGCCGGTCCCAGTCCCGGAAGCGGTCGACGTCACGCAACAGCGCCCAGGCGTGCGCGAGCAGGTGGTGGGCGAGCAGCACCGGCTGCGCGTGCTGCAGGTGCGTGCGTCCCGGCATCGGGACCTCCAGGTGGTCGGTTGCCTGTGCGATCAGCGCATCGACGACATCGAGCAGTTGCACCGAGACCACGCGGGCGTGGTCGCGCAGGTACATCCGGAACAACGTGGCCACCTGGTCGTTGCGGGACCGGCCGGCCCGCAGCCGGCCGCCGACGTCCGCACCGGCCCGCTCGATCAGGCCGCGCTCCAATGCCGTGTGCACGTCCTCGTCGTCGTCCGCCGGCGCAAAGCTGCCGTCGCGCACGTCGGTCGCGAGCTGGTCGAGCGCGGCCGTCATCGCGGCGAGGCTCGCCTCGTCCAGCAGGCCCGCGGCATGCAGGACGCGCGCGTGCGCCTTGGAGCCCGCGATGTCGTATGGCGCGAGCCGCCAGTCGAAGTGGGTGGACTTGGAAAGCGCCGCCAGCGCGTCGGCGGGGCCTCCGGCGAATCGCCCACCCCACAGGCTCAGCCGCTGCTCTGCTTCGGTCACGTGTAGATCGCTCCTGTCATTGGTCATTCGCCTGTCAGCTCCATCAGGAAGCCGCACACGTCATCGGCGGCGGCCTCGGCGGTGATGAGCAAGATGGTGTCATCCCCGGCGATCGTGCCGAGCACACCGTGCAAGGAGGCGTGGTCGATGGCTGATGCCAGAAAGTTGGCAGCACCAGGGGGTGTGCGAAGCACCAGCTGGTTGCCGGAAACCGCTGCGCTGACGAGCAGTTCGCCGCAGATGCGCCGCAGCCTGGCGTCCACCTCGTGATGCGTCTCGCCGGCCACCGGTGCACGGTCGCCGCCCTCACCCGGTATGGCGTAGACGAGCTGCCGCCCGTGGCGCACCTTGACCGCGCCGAGCTCCACCAGGTCCCGCGACAGCGTCGCCTGCGTGACGTGGATGCCGTCCTGCTCCAGGTAGCGGGCCAGCGCGTTCTGTGAAGGGACCGCTTCCCGCGTGATGACGTCGACAATGCGCTGCTGACGCGCGGTGCGTCCGCTCGCCACGGCGCCGTCGTCCCGGTGTGAACCGGAGCCGGTCATGAGTCTCTGCCTACTTCAAGCAGGAACGCCAACAATGCCTTCTGCGCATGCAACCTGTTCTCGGCCTCGTCCCAGACTGCCGACTGCGGGCCGTCGATCACGTCCGCGCTGATCTCGAAGCCACGGTAGGCCGGCAGGCAATGCAGCACGATCGCGTCGTCCGCCGCCCGTGCGACCAGGTCGGAGTCCACGGCGAACGCGGCGAACGGGCTCTGCGCACCCTTGCGGTCACCGGCCTCGGCTTCCTGCCCCATCGACACCCAGGTATCGGTGATCACCACGTCCGCACCGTCCACCGCCGCCACCGGATCGTCGGTGACCTGCACCGAACCCCCTGTCCCGGCAGCGATTTCGCGGGACGCGTCGACGATGTCTGCGCGCGGCTGGTGGGTGGACGGGGTGCCGATCCGCACGTGCATGCCGGCAGTTGCTCCACCGAGCAGGTAGGAGTGGGCCATGTTGTTGGCGCCGTCCCCGACATAGGTCATCGTCAGCCCGGCGAGCCGTCCCTTGTGCTCGCCGATCGTCAGCAGGTCCGCCAGGATCTGGCACGGGTGGAAGTCGTCGGTGAGCGCGTTGACCACGGGCACGCGCGAGTACGAAGCCATTTCGGCCAGGCGGTCCTGCTCGTAGGTGCGCCATACGATCGCGGCGACCTGCCGCTCGATGACGCGGGTGACGTCGGCGATCGACTCACGGGAGCCGATCTGCGCGAGCTTGCCGTCGATCACCATCGGGTGACCACCCAGCTCCGCCACTCCGACGCTGAACGACAACTGGGTGCGCAGCGTCGGCTTGTCGAAGATCAACGCGACACCACGAGGTCCGGTGAGCGGTCGGTCGGCGAAACGGTCGGCCTTCATCCGGGCCGCGCGTTCGAGGACCGCCTGCTGCTCCTGCGGGCTGAGGTCGTCGTCGCGGAGGAAGTGTCGGGTCATGAAGTGAGGGCTCCTTCGACGAAGGTCGGTAGTGCGTGCACGAAGCCGTCCAGCTCGTCCGTGCTCACGATAAGCGGTGGGGCGAGCCGAAGTGCTTGTGGTGCAACGGGGTTGACGATGAAGCCGCCGGCGCGCGCGGCGGTCGCGACGGCAGCACTGATGGGGCTGTCGAGGGTGATGGCGCGAAGCAGCCCTTGGCCACGCACGCCGGTGACGTGCGGGATGCCGGCGGCGGCGACGGCCTGCTCCAGATGACGACCGGTGCTCTCGGCATGGTCGAGCAGTCCCTGCTGCTCGATCGTGTCCAGCACCGCGAGTCCGGCTGCCGCGGCAAGCGGGTTGCCGCCGAAGGTCGAGCCATGCTGACCGGCGGTGAGCAGACCGGACACCTGCTCACCGAAGGTGACGAGGGCGCCGATCGGCACCCCACCGCCGAGCCCCTTGGCGACGGTGATCGCGTCCGGCTGGATGCCGGCGTGCTGGAAGCCGAACCAGGCGCCGGTGCGGCCGACGCCGGTCTGGATCTCGTCAATGATCAGCAAAGCACCTGCGGCAGTGGTGATTTCGCGTGCCGCGCGCAGAAAGTCCGGCGCGGGACTCAGCACGCCGGCCTCACCCTGCACCGGTTCGAGTATGACGGCAGCCACGTCGCCGGTGACGGCCTGACGTAGGGCGTCGACGTCGTCGTACGGCACGTGAACCACACCAGGCAGCAGCGGCTCGAACGGCTCGCGGTAGGCGGCCTTGTGGGTGAGCGCCAGCGCGCCGGTCGTGCGCCCGTGGAAGGCACCCTCCGCGGCCACGATGCCGGTGCGCCCGGTGCGGCGGGAGAGCTTGATTGCCGCCTCGATCGCCTCGGCGCCCGAGTTGGCGAAGAACACCCTGGATCCGGTCGGCGCGTCGGCGATCGACAGCAGTCGTTCGGCAAGCTGCACCTGAGCCGGCGAGGTGAAAAAGTTGGAGATGTGCACCGCCTCGGCGGCCTGCTTGGAAATCGCCGACACCACCGCCGGGTGACCGTGCCCGAGCGCGTTGACGGCGATGCCGCCGACCAGGTCGAGGTATCGGTTGCCGTCGACGTCCCACACGTAGCAACCGTCACCACGCTCGATCACCAGGCTGGGAGTGCCGAACACGCCCAGGAGGCTGTCCGAATATCGCTGCAACCACTGACTATTCGCGCTCATGCACATCTCCGTCCGGTAGCACCATCGTGCCGATCCCCTCGTCGGTGAAGACCTCCAACAGCAGCGAGTGCGGTGCGCGGCCGTCGATGACGTGCGCCTGTGGCACTCCCCCACGAATCGCCCGCACGCACGCCTCGAGCTTGGGCACCATGCCCGAGTCCACCCGGGTCATCAACTGCTCGGCCTCGCTCACCGGCAGTGAGCTGAGCAGGCTGTCCCGATCGGGCCAGTTGCTGTAGACCCCCTCGACGTCGGTCAGCACCACCAGCTTGTGCGCGCCCAGGGCGACGGCCAAGGCAGACGCAGCAGTGTCCGCGTTGACGTTCAGCACTTCACCCGGCGCGTCCAGGTCGGGTGCGACCGACGACACGACGGGAATCCGCCCAGCGGCCAACAGGTCTCGCACCGCGGCCGGGTTGACCGTCGCGACATCGCCAACATGCCCGATGTCCACCGTCTCGCCGTCGACCACCGCACCGCGACGACGCGCACCAAAGAGCGCGGCGTCCTCACCGGACAAACCCACCGCAAGCGGGCCGTGGTGGTTGATCAGCCCGACGAGCTCACGCGACACCTGGCCGGTGAGCACCATCCGCACGACGTCCATCGCCTCGGGCGTGGTCACCCGCAGGCCGCCCTTGAACTCCGACGCAATGCCGAGCCGGTCGAGCATCGCCTGAATCTGCGGCCCGCCACCGTGCACCACCACCGGCCGCAGACCGGCGTAGCGCAGGAACGCGATGTCCTCGGCGAAGGCTGCCTTCAGCCCGTCATCGGTCATTGCATTGCCGCCGTACTTCACCACCACGAGTGCGTCGCGGAAGCGCTCCAGCCACGGCAGTGCCTCGACGAGCGTGGCCGCCTTCCCGGCGGCGGTGGCGAGATCGGTCGGGATGCGGCGCCCGGTGTGCGGCGTGGTCACGTCGAGTACGCCGAGTTCTCGTGGACGTAGTCGTGCGTCAGGTCGTTGGTCCAGATCGTCGCCGTTTCGTCGCCCGCGTGCAGGTCGACCACGATCTGCACCTCGCGCGGGTCGAGGTCCACCAGCGACCGGTCTTCCCCGACGCCGCCGTCACGGCATACCTGAATCCCGTTGATCGACACGGCAAGTCGCTGCGGTTCGAACTGCGCAGAGGTCGTGCCGACGGCCGCCAGGATGCGACCCCAGTTGGGATCCTTGCCGAAGATCGCGCACTTGAAGAGGTTGTTGCGGGCGATTGCCCGACCGACCTCCAGCGCGTCGTCGACATCGGCCGCGCCCCGCACCTGGATCGCGATGTCGTGCGCGGCGCCTTCGGCATCGCCGATCAGCTGACGCGCCAGGTCGGCGCAGACCGCGGTCACCGCCGCACCGAACTCCTCGAGGTTCGGGCGCACCCCTGAGGCGCCCGACGCCATGAGGAGCACGGTGTCGTTGGTGGACTGACAGCCGTCGGAGTCGACCCGGTCGAAGGTAAGCGCGGTGGCGGCGCGCAACGCATTGGTCGCTTCCTCCGCATCGACCACGGCATCGGTGGTGAGCACGACGAGCATCGTGGCGAGAGCCGGCGCAAGCATGCCCGCCCCTTTTGCCATCCCTCCGACAACCCAGCCATCGCCTGTGGCCGTCGCCTCCTTCGAGACGGTGTCGGTGGTCATGATCGCTTCTGCGGCGCTCGAACCACCTTGTGCCGAGGCGAGTTTCACCGCCTCATCCACGCCGGCAAGCAGCTTCTGCATTGGCAGCAACTCGCCGATGAGTCCCGTGGAGCAGACCACCACGTCACCGGCTGACACCTCCAAGGCCTCCGCGACGTGCTCGGCCGTCTGGTGGGTGTCGGCGAAACCCTGCGCGCCGGTGATCGCATTGGCGCCGCCGGAGTTGAGGATCACGGCGTCCACCCGACCGTCGGTCAGCACCTGGCGCGACCAGGTGACCGGTGCGGCCTCGACACGGTTGCTGGTGAACACTGCGGCCGCGGCATGTGCCGGTCCGTCGTTGACCACGATCGCGACATCTTTCGTGCCACTCGGCTTCAGTCCGGCGGTGACGCCGGCGGCCCGAAACCCTTTGGCTGCAGTCACGCTCATGGTGCCACTCCTACTGTCGGAAGGCCGGCGGTCTCGTCGAGACCGAGCAGCAGGTTGAGGCATTGCACGGCACCGCCGGCGGTGCCCTTGGTCAGATTGTCGATCGCCGCAACGACGATCACCCGGCCGACCCGCTCGTCCAGGCTGACTTGCAGCTGCACGTTGTTCGAGCCGAGCACCGAGGCAGTGGCGGGCCACTGGCCATCCGGCAGTAGATGCACGAACGGCTCTGTGCCGTATGCCTTCTCGTAGGTCTCGTGTAGCGACTCAGCCGTCACTCCGGGGGATGCCGGCGCGGTGCACGTCGCGAGGATGCCGCGCGACATCGGCGCCAGCGTCGGGGTGAACGACACGGTGACCGGCGCTCCCGCAGCGCGGGAGAGGTTCTGCTCGATCTCGGGGGTATGCCGGTGCACGCCGCCCACGCCATACGGACTCATGGAACCCATCACCTCCGAGCCGAGCAGGTGGGGTTTGAGTGACTTCCCGGCACCGGAGGTCCCGCTGGCCGCGACGATCACCACGTCGCCGGACCCGATCAGTCCCGCCTGCGCGGCCGGCGCCAGCGCCAGCGAGCACGCGGTCGGGTAGCAGCCGGGCACCGCGACGCGGGTCTGCCCGGCGAGCTCATCGCGTTGCACCCTGCCGCCGGCGAGCCGCAGCTCGGGAAGCCCGTAGGTCCAGGTGCCGGCGTGCGCACTGCCGTAGAACTGCTGCCACGCGTCGGCGTCGGCCAACCGGAAGTCCGCGCCGCAGTCGAGAATCCGCACGTCGGAAGGCAATTCGGCCGCAAGCGCCGCCGAGGCACCGTGCGGCAGCGCCAGGAAGACCGCGTCGTGGCCGGACAGAGTCTCGACGGTCGTGGGCTCGATGACTCGATCCGCCAACGGCGCGAGGTTTGGCTGGTGGTCGCCCAGGCGGTCGCCCGCAGAGTTGCCGGCAGTGACCGCGCCGACGGTGACCTCGGGGTGCGCCAGCAACAGGCGCAGCGCCTCCCCGCCCGCGTATCCGGTGGCTCCGGCTACCGCAACTGTGACCATGCGCATCAGTATACACATTCGTGCATATTCATGCGTCAGGCCGGGTTCAGACGCGCTGCACCGCGCCGGTCGCCTCTGCCGCGGCCTGCACCGCGGAGTCGCGCGCGGCGTTGACCTCGTCGGTGGTGAGCGTCTTGTCTGCGGACCGGAAGCCCATGCGGTAGGCCAGCGACTTCTTGCCCTCCCCCGCCTGGTCGCCGGTGTAGGAGTCGAACAACGCGATCGACTCGAGCAACGGGCCGGCGCCGTCGCGCAGCGCGGCCTCGACGCGCGCGGCCGGCACACCCGCATCGACGACGAGGGCGACATCGCTGCTCGCGAGCGGCAGGTTGGCGATCGGGCGGCTGGTGATCGGACTGCCGCTGGCCGCGATGAGGGCGTCGAGGTCGACCTCGGCCCCAACGGTGCGCGGCGGCAGACCGAGCGCCTGCACGACCTTCGGGTGGAGTTCGCCGGCGTGCCCGATCAGTGTGCCGTCGGCGAGGGTCAGCTTCGCGCAGCGCCCCGGGTGGAACGGCATCGCGTCGCCGTCGGCCTCGACCGTGAGCGGTATGACGAGGGCTTCGGCGATGCTGCGCACCGCGTCGACCGCGTCGCTCCAGTCGGCCGGCCGTCCCTTGCCCCACCACCCAGCGTGCGCGGCGTCACCGGCCATCAGGATGCCGAGGTGACGCGGCTGCGGCGGCACGGCGGCGCGAATCTGCTCCAACAACTCAGGCGCAGGCAACACACCCACCGGCGAGGTCGGTGCCTGTCGCTGCTCATCCTCGAGCGCGACGACCAGGCCGAGCTCGAAGAGCGCAACGTCCTTGACGCCACGCCCGACATTGCGCTTCAGCGCATCGACCATCGTCGACAGCACCGAGATGCGCATCAGCGGCTGCTCGTCGGAGAGCGGGTTGACCAGGCTGACCGTGCGCGCGCGGGCAGCCTCGACCGGGTAGCCGAGTGCCGCGTGCCGCTCGTCGCTGACGAACGGCGCCGACCAGATCTCCGAGAATCCACGCGCCGCAAGGGTATTGGCGATAATGCGGCGGGCATGCTGGTCGTGCGTGAGCCCGCGGCCGCCGGGCGGAGTGGGCAGGATCGACGGGATCTGCTCGTAGCCGACCGTGCGGGCGACCTCCTCGACCAGGTCGGGACCGGTGTGCAGGTCGGGCCGCCATGACGGAGGCGTCACCCGCCACCGGGTGCCGGTGGTCTCGACGGTGCAGCCGATGCGGTGCAGGACGTCGGCGACCTGGTCGTCCGGGTAGTCGATCCCGACCAGCCGGGACGCCAGCTGGGGATCGAAGACGATCGCCTCGCTGCCCGAGACGTCGTTGAGGTCGGTGACGCCCGCGTCGACCGTGCCACCGCCGAGCTCCACGAGCAGCTGCACCACGAGCTCGACCGCCGCGGGCGCGAGCTGCGGGTCGACGCCGCGCTCGAAGCGACGCGACGCCTCCGACGGCAGCTTGTGCCGGCGGGCCGAGCGCGCGACCGTGATCGGGTCGAAGTGCGCGCCCTCGATCAGCACGTCCGTGGTGGAGTCGGTCACCTCGGAGTCGGAACCACCCATCACGCCGGCGATGCCGAGGCCGCGCTCGCCGCCGTCGGTGATCAGCAGATCTTCGTCGAACAGCGAACGCTCATTGCCGTCAAGGGTTTTCAGCTTCTCCCCCGGCCGGGCACGGCGGACGACGATCGGGCCGTCAATGGTCGCCAGGTCATAGGCGTGCAGCGGCTGGCCGAGCGCGAGCATGACGTAGTTGGTGACATCGACCGGCAGCGAGATCGGCCGCATGCCGGCCTCGGTGAGCCGGGTCGCCATCCACGCGGGTGTGGGCGCGGACACGTCGATGCCGCGCACCACCCGCGCCACGAATCGGTCACAGCCCACCTGGTCGCGCAGCGGCGCATCGTCGCGCACCTCGACCGGGTGGCCCACGTCGTTCGCTGCAGGGGCGGCGTCCGTGAGCGCGAGCGCCGGGTCGGTGAAGGACGCACCGGTGGACAGCCCGTATTCGCGGGCTACACCACGCAGCGAGAAGCAATAGCCCCGATCGGGCGTCACGTTGATCTCGACGGTCTCCCCGTCGAGCCCGAGGAGCGGGATCGCGTCCTGGCCGGGTGTGAGGTCGACCCCGGGGAGACGCTCCGCGAGGCGGATGATGCCGCCGGAGCCGTCGTCGGGGAGGCCGAGTTCGTCTGCGGCACAGATCATTCCGGCCGACACGTGGCCGTAGGTCTTGCGTGCCGAGATCGCGAAACCGCCGGGCAGCTCGGCACCGGGCAGCGCCACGACCACCAGGTCGCCGGGTCCGAAGTTGTGCGCACCGCAAACGATCCCCTGATGATCGGAGCCCTTCGCCGAGTCCGCTGAATTGCCGACGTCGACCGTGCACCAGTTGATCGTCTTGCCGTTCTTCTGCGGCTCGGGCTCCATCGTGAGCACCTTGCCGACCACCAGTGGTCCGGTCACCTCGCCGCCGTGCAGGCCCTCCTCCTCCAGGCCGACCCGGACGAGTGCCTCGGCGACAGCGGCGCCGGATACGTCCGCGGGCAGCTCGACATACTCACCCAGCCAGTCCAGTGGGATGCGCATCAGACCTCCAAACCGAACTGCGCGTCGAAGCGCACGTCGCCCTCGATCAGCTCGCGCATGTCGCTGACGCCGCTGCGGAACATCAGCGCCCGGTCGATGCCCATGCCGAACGCGAAGCCGGAGTAGCGGTCGGGGTCGACACCCGCAGCGGTCAGCACATTGCGGTTGACCATGCCGCAGCCACCCCACTCGATCCAGCCGGTGCCGGAGCAGGCCCGGCAGTCGGGGTCCGCACCCCGGCAGACGAAGCAGCGCAGGTCCATCTCCGCGGACGGCTCGGTGAACGGGAAGAACGACGGGCGCAGACGGGTGATGATGCCCTCGCCGAAGAGTTCGGTGGCCAACCGGTCGAGAGTGCCTTTCAGGTGGGCCATCGTGATGCCCTCGTCGACCGCGATGCCCTCGATCTGGTGGAAGGCCGGCATGTGCGTCGCGTCGAGGTCGTCGGTGCGGTAGACCCGGCCGATCGCGCCGACATACAGCGGCACGCCGCGCTCCAGCAGCGAGCGCGACTGCACCGGTGAGGTGTGCGTGCGCAGCACCAGGCCGCTGTCCTCGGGCGCGATGTAGAAGGTGTCCTGCATCTGCCGGGCGGGGTGGTCCTCGTCGAAGTTGAGGGCGTCGAAGTTGAACCACTCGGCCTCGATCTCGGGGCCTTCGGCAATCTCCCAGCCCATCCCGACCAGCAGGTCGGCGACCCGCTGCGCCATGAGTTCGACCGGATGCCGGCGGCCCAGGGGTTGGCGGTCGGTGGGCAGCGTGACGTCGACGGCCTCCTCGACCAGGATGCGCTCGTCGCGCTCGGCCTCCAGCTGCGCCTGGCGTTCCTTGAGCGCCTGGCCGACCTTCCCACGTGCCTGTCCGACCCGCTTGCCCGCCTCGGCCTTGGCCGACGGCGGCAGCGCACCGATCTCACGGTTGGCGAGGGCCAGCGGGCTCTTATCGCCCTGGTGGGCGGCGCGCGCGGCCTTGAGCTCGTCGAGCGTCCGCGCCGCGTCGAAGGCTGCGAGCGCGTCGGTGACGGCCTGCTCAAGCTGCGCTGGATCGAGAGCGGCTACCTCGACCGGGTCGTATGACGTGTTGGGTCCTGACACGACACAGCAGTCTAGGTGTGCGACACGCCTCTACTTCAGGTGGTCGGGCACTCCACTGGGCAGCGTGACCCGGAAGGTCGCCCCGTGCTCGGTGTCCAGCACCTCGACGTGCCCGCCGTGCGCCTGGGCGAGACCTTGCACCACGAACAGGCCGAGCCCGTTGCCGTTGCCCCGGCGGCCGGCCTGCCAGAAACGGGAGAAGACCAGCGACCGGTGTTCCGGCGCGATGCCGGCGCCCTCGTCGGCAATGTCCAACCGCACCTGCTCGTCCACCACGTCGATCGTGGTGGTGACCTTGCCGGCGCCGTGGCTCACGGCGTTCTCCAGCAGGTTGGACACGACCTGGGTGAGCCGGTCGGCGTCACCCCACAGTTCGACCTGGTCGGCGACCTGGACGACCCGGAACCTGGCCGGATCCTCACCACTGCTGACCATCCGGTCGACGCAGGCGCGGACGATCTCGGCCAGGTCGACGGGGCTCCTGCGCAGCTCGAGCCGTCCGGTGTCGATGCGGGAGATGTCCAGCAGCTCGCCGACCAGCCGCTGCAGACGGGCGGCGTCGGTCTCGATCGCGCCCAGCATCCATCGTTTCTGGTCCTCGCGCAGCTGCTCCCACCTGCTGCGCAGCGTGCGGGAGAAGCCGCGGACCGCGCCGAGCGGTGCACGCAGTTCGTGGGCGACAGTGGTGACCAGCGCCGACGTCTCAGCCTCGATGCGGTCTCGGACGGTCGTGCTGCGCATCGTCAGCACAAGCCACTGCAGGGCGCGTAACGGTGCACCGCCGCGGATGTGCCGAGTGGCCATCAGCACACTGCGACCGCCGGGCAACAGCATCCGGCGTTCGGGTGAGCCGCTGCGCGTGTGCAGGCCCGACCAGGGGTTGTCGGTGGTCCAGAAGGAACGCCCATCCGGGCTGACCAGCGGCAGTGCCTCGCGGATGTCGCTGCCGAGCATCCTGGACAGCGGTACGCCGGTGAGGCGCTCGGCCCGCTGGTTGGCCAGCACCAGCCGCGCCTGCGCATCGGCCACCACGACTCCCTCGGGCAGCTGCTCCAAGAGCGCGCGGTAGACCCCCGCGGCGAGCGCGGGCTCGACCGGCTGAGGGCCCTCGAGAGTCACGCGGGCAAGCCTAAACCGGTGACTTATCGGTCAGTTCGGCGGCGCTGGCGTACATGCACACGGTGGCTGCCATGGCCAGGTTGAGCGACTCGGCGTGCCCGTGGATCGGCACCCGCACGACGTCGTCGGCGAGCGACCGGGTCGTCTCGTCCAGCCCCCACGCCTCGTTCCCCATCAGCCACGCGTGTGGCGAGCGCAGGTCGGCGTCGGGCAACAGCGTGCTGCCGGCGCCGTCGGCTGCGAGCACTCGGCGGCCACGGCCCTGGCAGGCGGTGACGAGGGCCGCGACCTCGCCGCCGATCGCGATCGGCAGGTGCCAGAGCGACCCAGCCGTGGACCGGACCACCTTGGGGTTGTAGAGGTCGACGCTCGCGTCGGAGATGAGTACGGCGCGGGCCCCGGCCGCGTCGGCGCCGCGGATCACCGTGCCGGCGTTGCCCGGGTCGCGCACGTGGGCAAGGACGACGACGAAGCCGTCGTCGGCGGCGAGGGCGTCGTCGATCGGGACGTCCATCGGCCGGCAGACCGCCACGACCCCTTGGGGGTGCTGGGTGTCGACCAGCGCGGCCATCACCGCCGCGTCACAGTCGTGCACGGGGATGCCGGCGTCGTCGGCGGCACCCACCAGGTCGTCGTGCCGTGCGCCGCTCTCGACATACAACTCCAGGACGGTGTGCGGGGCGAAGCGCAGCACCTCGCGCACCCCCTGCGGCCCGTCGACGACGAATTTGCCGGCCCGCAGACGCGCCGAACGCCGGCCCAGCGCCCGGATGGCCTTGACCCGCTCCGCACGGGGGTTGGTCAGGGTCATCGGGACGTGGACCGGCGTTCGATCAGGTGTGAGTGGTCGACTCAGGCGACGCTCTCGGCCTTGGCGTCGGTCGCCGGCACGTTGGCCTTGGCGATCTCGACGAGCGCGGTGAAGGCGGCGGCGTCGTTGACGGCCAGCTCGGCCAGCATGCGACGGTCGACCTCGACCTCGGCGGCCTTGAGGCCCTGGATGAACCGGTTGTAAGTCATCCCGTTGGCGCGGGCGCCGGCGTTGATGCGCTGGATCCAGAGGCGACGGAAGTCACCCTTGCGGGCGCGGCGGTCACGGTAGCTGTAGCCGAGGCTGTGGGTGACCTGCTCCTTGGCCTTGCGGTAGAGCCGCGAACGCTGGCCGCGGTAGCCGCTGGCCTGCTCCAGGACGGTCCGGCGCTTCTTCTGGGCGTTGACCGCCCGCTTCACGCGTGCCACGTGAATCTCCTTCTAGCTGTTAGGTGTTCGGGGGAAACGTGAAGTGGGGGCTTACTTGCCCAGCAGCTTCTTGATCTTCTTGGCGTCGGCCGGTGCGGCCTCGACGTCGGGCACGAGCCGGCGCGCGGCGCGGCTGCTGCGCTCCTGGAACTTGTGCACGTGGCGCGCACGCTGCCGGATGACCTTGCCCGACCCGCTGATCTTGAAGCGCTTCTTGGCGCCGCTGTGGGTCTTCATCTTCGGCATTGCCGATCTCCTTCGTCTTTTCGGTGTTCTCAACGCCGGCGGACCGGCTTGACTGCATGCTCAGATCAACGCAGGTCACCCCGCGTCGAGTGGGTGGGACCGACCGTGCGGTCAGGCCTCCGCGGTCGCGGTCTGGTCGGACTGCGACTGCTCGCGTCGGCGGCGACCCTCCGCGCGGGCCTCCGCCTTCTTCTTGGTCGGTCCGAGCACCATGATCATGTTGCGGCCGTCCTGCTTGGGCGCGCTCTCCACGAAGCCCAACTCCTGGACGTCCTCGGCCAGCCGCTGCAACAGTCGGAAGCCGAGTTCGGGTCGCGACTGCTCGCGACCGCGGAACATGATCGTCACCTTGACCTTGTCGCCCGCCGACAGGAACCGCTCGACGTGGCCCTTCTTGGTGCCGTAGTCGTGCGGGTCGATCTTCGGGCGGAGCTTGATCTCCTTGATGACGGTGTTGACCTGGTTCTTGCGTGCCTCACGGGCCTTCATGGCGTTCTCGTACTTGAACTTGCCGTAGTCCATGAGTTTTGCCACCGGTGGCTTGGCCATCGGGGCGACCTCGACCAGGTCGAGGTCTGCCTCTGCGGCCAGTCGGAGCGCGTCCTCGACGCGCACAATGCCGACCTGCTCACCGTTCGGCCCAACCAACCGCACTTCCGGCACCCGGATGCGGTCGTTGATACGGGGCTCAGCGCTGATGTGAAGCTCCTTCGTCGTACGTCATGTGCACGGGAGACGAAGAAAGGCTCCTCGCCGCCCATCATGTGGGTGCACGAGAAGCCTCGGATGCAGCTCAGGACGTGGATGACGTATGCCGGGAAAGCAACTCGCTGCACGCGGGCTGCTCCCGTCGAACGGGATCCTGCCTGGACCGAACCTGGCGACCTGCCGGTCGCTCGAGGTGGAAGCCGGAGCTTCTCTTGCACACTGATCCAACACTGTCGGACCAGTCGGTGATCTCAACGATAACAGCGCGCGCGCCATTCCCGCGAATCGAGCGGGTCGGCGAGGCTGGGTCGGCGTGTGCCGTTCGGCCGACCGTCGTCCCAAAAGTGCACTCCCGCGGAAGGGATGGTGCACAAGTCGCAACCGTTTCGAGTTATGCACGCCACCAGCCCCGATCCCGTGCATAACCCGCAACCGTTTCGAGTTATGCACGCACCGCAGCGCCAAACCGTGCGCAACCCGCAACCGTTTCGACTTATGCACGGCGCGGGGCCGCGTTGCGCAACCGGATTCCGCTGAAGCCGAGCGTGCTGCGCGCGACCGCATCCCACCAGGGCCACAGGTTGCTGGTCACTCGCAGCTCGATGCCGGCGCGCTCGTGCGCGGCGAGCAGGTCGCCGACCGGCTCGGGCGGCCCGAGCGGGGTGACCTCGTGGTCGCTCACCATCGCGTGCCGGTCCTGTCCGAACGCCCGGAACTCCTCGGCGGCGAAACGGTAGGCCCACAACGTCGCCCGCTGTATGACGGGCAGCCACACATACTCGATCAGGTGCACTCGACGGGCGCCCGGCCCGAGCAGCCGCTCGGCATCGGCGGCGGTGCTGTCGTCAGTCACCCACGCCATCGCCCTCGGGCACTGTCGCGGGAACCAGTAGTCCGGACTGCGCGCCGCGTCCACCGCCCAGACGTAGGCATCCGGCTGCTGCGCAGTGGTCGCGACGTGCGGCCGGAAACGGGTGATCGTCGGGTCCTCGCTGAAGTGGAGCACCTCGCGCGGCTCGGCATACATCGCAAGCACGCTACCCGTGCATGACACCCCCGGGCCCTAAGGTGAGCATCCCTGGGGAGGAGCTATCCATGACCGATTACCCGAGCACGCCCGACGCCGCTGCCAATCCGGACAAGTCCCAACGGAAAGGGAGCTGCGACTGCGACATCTGCGATGCGATCGACTGTTGCGACCTGTTCACGCTGTGGCTCCCGATGGTGATCGTATGGCGCAGCCTGCGCGCACTGCCGGCAACGACCCCGGTCCAGGACGGCAGCCTCGGGCAACGCATCGCGATCCGACTGGTCGGTGCCTACCAGTTGGGAGTGTCCGCGCGACGTGCGTCGCCGGTGTGCCGGTCAGTGCCGAACTGCTCGGCATACGGCATCGAAGCGCTGCGCCGGCACGGGGTGTTGCGCGGTGTCGTGCTGATCTACCGCCGGCTGCGGCGCTGCTCACAGGGCGGTTTCGACCCCGTGCCGAGCTAGCGGGTGGACCCGATCGCATCAGCCGACCGCGGCCACCAGCGCCGGTGCGAGGTCACCCCGCGGTGCCACCCCAATGCCGGAAAGCCCCAGCCAGGTGGCGAGTTCGCGTAGGGCGGCCGCCAGCGCTTCGGCGGTGTGGTCGGGCGCATGCGGCTCGGCATACGACCCGGCGACGTGCAGCAGCCCGCCTTTGCGGTCGGCCTTGAGGTCGACGCGCGCGGCGATGCGGTCGCCGAGCAGGAACGGCAGCACGTAGTAGCCGTGCACGCGCTTGGCCGCCGGCACGTAGATCTCGATGCGGTAGAAGAAGTCGAACAATCGCAGGGTGCGGTCGCGCTCCCAGACCACCGGGTCGAACGGGCTGAGCAGTGCCCGCGCGTCGACCTTGCGCGGCAGCCGGGCGTCCCGGTGCAGGTATGCCGGGCGGCCCCAGCCCTCGACGTCGACCGGCAACAATTCGCCTGTCTCGACGAGGGATTCGATCGCCGGGCGCACCTGGCCCTGGTGCGCCTTGGAGTGCTGCATGCGGAAGTAGTCGCGCAGGTCGAACTCCGTCGCCACGCCGTAGGAGCGGGCGGCCCGACCGATCAGCTCGCGCGCCGCCTCCTCGACCGTCGGCTCGGGCCGGGCGAGGATCTCGGGAGGGATCACCCGCTCCGGCAGGTCGTAGACACGCTCGAATGCCGAGTTGCGCTTTGAAACCGCGAGTTTGCCTGCCACGAAAAGGTATTCGAGCGCGACCTTGGTGTTGGACCAGTTCCATCCCCAGTTGTCCCGAGTGCGTGGCAGGCCGTCGTCGAGGTCGCGCGCGGTGGCGGCTCCCCCGGTCTCGATCTCGCGCAGCAACGCGGCGGGCAGCTGCTCGTCCGGCAGGTTGGCCCAGGCGTGGCCGCGCCGCTCGTAGTCGCGCATCCGGTGCACCATCACCGGCCACAGCTCCACCGGCATGTATGCCGCGACGTGCGCCCAGTATTCGACGAGGCGCCTCGGCTTCCGGGAGGACGCGCGCTCCAGGAGGCTCACGTCATACGGGCCCATGCGGGAGTAGAGCGGCATGAAGTGGGCGCGCTGCAGCACGTTGACCGAGTCGATCTGCAACACGCCGGTGCGCTCGATGGTGCGGGTCAGCGTGCGCATCGTCGGCCGCTCGTGGCGTCGGTCGAGGAAACCCTGGGCGGCGAGCGCGACCCGACGCGCCTGGGCAGCGGACATTGAAGCGGCGGTCACGGGCGCCACTGTAGGTGGCACCCGTGACAGCCCAGGGCAAACGCGGCGTCAGGCGGCCAGTGCGTGCGCGGCCACGCGCGCCCGGTGCAGCCGGATCCCGCCGTAGCCGAGCACGGCGACGACGGCACCGATGGCCGCAACGGTCGCGAAACCGCCGGCGAACCCAGCGGTGTCGATCGCCGCTCCCGCGAGCGGCGCGCCGAGCGCCGAGCCGGCGGTCATGAACGACCCGTGCCAGCCCATCGCCTCACCACGCGCGGCGACCGGCACGATGCGGCTGACCGCGTCGACGGTGGCGGTGATCGTCGGCGCGCAGAAGAAGCCGGCGACCAGGGACAGCCCGGCGAGCGACCAGGTGCCCTGTGCGAGCGCCATCGGCGCGGTGACCACGGCGAGGCCGAGCAGCAGCGCGAACGGCGGCAGGGCACGCGGCAACGCGCCGTAGATCAGGCCGCCGAGCAGCGAGCCGAGGCCCCACGGCACGAGCACGATGCCCATCTCGTTGACGGCATCGAAGTCGCGCATCGCGGCTACGATCGCGACGTCACTGCCGGACAGCACGATGGTCGAGGCGGCCGCGGCCGCACAGACCGCGAGGAAGCCGGCCCGGAACCACGACGTGCGCGGCAGCCGCTCTGCGGCGGCGTCGGCCGCGTCGGTGGTCGCCGACCGCAGCGGCGGGTTGACCCACCAGAGGATCGCGCCGACGACGACACCGATCATCTCGACGCCGAAGAGCACCCAGCGGGTGTCGACGAAGCTGGCCAGCCACACCCCGAGGATCGGGCCGACCATGAAGGACATCTCGACGACCATGCCGTCGAGCGAGAGCGCGGTCCGGCGGTCCGAGTCGGGCACGGCCGCGATGACAGCCTGCCGGATGATCGAGAAGGTGGGTACGACGAAAAGGCCTGCAATCGTTGCGAGTACGAGCAGCGCCCAGTAGCCGACGAACGGCGCGGCCGCCCAGCACAACCCGCTGATGATCAGCGACGGCAGCACCACGCGGCGCAGCCCCATCCGGTCGAGCAGCTTGCCGCGCCACGGCCCGGAGACCGCGATCGCGATGGTGGCGCCGGCCGCGACGAGACCGGCATCGGCATACGACCGGTGCAGCGAGCCGACCACGTGCAGGGTCAGGATCACCCCGGCCGAGAAGATCGGGATGCGCAGCAGAAACCCGAGCAGCAACACCCGTCGGGCGTCAGTCACACTCAGCACGCGCTGGTAGGGCTTGATGGACATAGGGGTGTCACTCCTTCGGGGGTGTAGACGTCAAAAAAGGCGGCCGATCGGCCGCTCCTCAATACTTCCATATCGAAATGTTCGACGCCACCGATTTATGCCCGGTATGACGGAACTCACCGGCGATCCACCCGCGAGCCGTAAGCAGAGGTGACTCCAGCCGCACCTTCGCTTACGAGACGCGCGCCCGACCGCGGCCGGACGGCGGAGCAACCTCGCTCAGTCGTCCTGCTCGGTGAGGCCGCGCTCGACGATGTCGGCGGTGCGCTGGTAGTGCTCGCGCAGTCGCTCGGTGGCCAGGTCGGCGTCTCGGGCGAGCGCGGCCTCCAGGATTGCGCGGTGCTCGCCGCAGGCATCCCGGTCCGGCTCGACGATCTGCGACCACCGGCGGTAGAACTCGGCGGCGTCGCGCAGCGTGGTGGCGATGCCGAGCAGCCAAGGACTGTCACAGCCGCTCAGCAGCGACCCGTGGAAGGCCGCGTGCGCGACCTCCCAGTCGTCGGAGACTCGCGGCGGGGCGTCGTCGTCGGTAAACATCGCGGTGCGCTCCAGCCGGTGGTGGGCGGCGACGATCTGCGACTCCCAGTCGACGTCGCCGCGCTCGATGGCCTTGCGAAGTGCGAGCGTTTCCAACTCGATTCGCGTCATCGTCAGATCGCGCAAGTCATCGACCGTCATGGCCCGCACAGCGAAACCGATGCGCGGCTCGGAGACCACCAGGCCCTGCTCGGCCAGTCGGCTGAGCGCCTCCCGCACCACGCTGACGCTCGCGCCATACCGCTCACACAACGCGGAGAACTTCAGCCGCTCGCCGGGACGGTGCACCCCACCGAGCACGTCGGCCCGCACTTGGGCATAGACGGCCTCGGTATTGGCGCGCTGCTTGGTGGATGCCATGACCGGGGAGCCTAACAAGGTGCGACAACGATGGATATTCGAATATTAGTTGATTTTTCGCATATTGGAGAGTAGAACTTGTGAGGTGGCTCACCCGCCCGTGACGCAAGGAGCAGCGATGTCAACCAGTCAGGCAATGCGAACCCGACCCGGGCAGCTCCCCACCCAAACCGACGTGCTCGTCGTGGGCGCCGGCCCGGCCGGCCTCACAATGGCGGCACTGCTGGCCCGGCACGGCGTCGATGCACTGACGGTGACCAAGTACCCGGGCACCGCGCACTCCCCCCGCGCGCACATCACCAACCAGCGCACCGTTGAGGTGTTCCGCGATCTCGGCATCGAGCGCGCGGTCCGGGACGCGGCCACCGACAACTCGCTGATGGGCAACAACGTCTGGGCGACCAGCTTCGCGGGACCGGAGCTCGCGCGGCTGATGACCTGGGGCAGCGGACCCGAGCGGCACGGCGACTACGAGCTCGCCAGCCCGAGCAGCATGTGCAACATCCCGCAGCACATCCTCGAGCCGGTCTTACTGCAGGGAGCGCTCGACCACGGCGCCCGGATCGAGTTCGACACCGAGCTCGTCCAGGTCGAGCAGGACGAGGACGGCGTCACCGCGACCCTGCGCTCACGAATCGACGGCACCGAGCACCAGGTGCGCGCGAAGTACCTCGTCGGCGCCGACGGCGGCCGCTCGCTGGTGGCCGATCAACTCGGTTTCACCTTCCGCGGCGAGACCGGCCTCGGTGCCGCCGCCAACGTCTGGCTCGAGGCGGACCTGACGGCATACACCGCCCATCGTCCGGGCACGCTCTACTGGATGTGCCAGCCCGGCAACGACTACTGGGTCGGCTCGGGCACCTGGATCTGCGTCAAGCCGTGGACCGAGTGGGTGCTGCTGTTCATGTACGACCCGGCACAGGGCGAGCCCGATCTGTCCGAGGAAGCCGTCACCGCTCGCGCCCAGCAGACCATCGGCGATCCGAACGTCGACATCACGATCAAGGCGACGAGCCTGTGGCAGATCAACCACCAGGTCGCCGACAGTTACCGCCGCGGGCGTGCCTTCCTCGTCGGCGACGCCGCCCATCGCCATCCGCCGGCCAATGGCCTCGGCACCAACACCTCGATCCAGGACTCCTTCAACCTGGCCTGGAAACTCGCTTGGGTGCTGCAGGGCCGCGCCGGCGAGGCGCTGCTCGACTCGTACGACGCCGAGCGGCAGCCGGTCGGGTCGCAGGTCGTCGACCGGGCGCTGAAGAGCGTCGGCGACATGCTGCCGATCTCGCAAGCGCTGGGCTTCGCCCCCGGCCAGAGTCGCGAGGAAGGCGAGGCCGCGCTCCAGGGCCTGTATGACGCAGGCAGCGCCGGCGAGGAGCGCCGCGCCGCGCTGGACGACGCGGTCGAGCTGCAGAACTACCAGTTCAACGCGCACGGCGTGGAGCTCGACCAGCACTACGAGTCGGCGGCGATCACCGACGACGGCACACCCTGGCCCGTCCCGGAACGCGACCCCGAGCTGTTCCACCACCCGACGACCCATCCGGGTGCCCGGCTGCCGCACGCCTGGCTGGACCACGACGGCGATCAGGTCTCGACACTCGACCTGGCCGGCCACGGTGAATTCCTCCTGCTCACTGGTGTCGGCGGCGAGCCCTGGGTCGAAGCCGCCGAGAAGCTCGCCGCGGAGCACGGAATCCCCCTGCAGGCCAAGCTGATCGGCCAGGACTACCGCGACATCTTCGGGCGCTGGCGGGCGGTCCGCGAGGTCGCCGACGACGGCGCACTGCTGGTGCGGCCCGACCACCACATCGCCTGGCGGTCCAGTGGATCGACCGCCGACCCGCACACCGAACTCGACCGCGCGCTCCGCCGAGCACTCGGCCGCTGAAGCTCGCCCCAGCACCCGACCCCACCCGACCCCACCAAGGAGACACACATGCGACTGGCAAACCTCGACGGACGCGCACAGCTCATCACCGACGACGAGCGGGCAGTCGACGTTCACAAGGCGAGCGACGGCAAGTTCGGCCCGGAACTCGCTGCGATCTATGACAATTGGGCCGGCTTCGCCGACTGGGCGCAAGGCGCGGACCTGACCGATGCCGTGGAGTTCGACCGCTCCGCGCTCAGTGCGCCGTCGCCGTCGCCGCGCCAGATCCTGGCGGTCGGCCTCAACTACGCCGAGCACGCGCAGGAGTCCGGCTTCGACTCGCCCAACGGCCTGCCCCCGGTCTTCCCGAAGTTCCTGTCCAGCCTGAGTGGTCCCGAGACCGAGGTGGTGCTCCCCGAGGGCGGCAACACCGACTGGGAGATCGAACTCGTGGTGGTGATCGGCAAGCAGGCCGACCAGGTGCCCGAGGAGAAGGCGTGGGACTACGTCGCGGGCGTCACCGCCGGGCAGGACATCTCCGAGCGGGTGATCCAATTGTCAGGCCCCGCACCGCAGTTCGGCCTCGGCAAGTCCTACCCGGGCTTCGCACCGACCGGCCCCTATCTGGTCACTCCCGACACACTGCCCGACCGCAACGACCTGCACCTGCACGCCGAACTCGACGGCGAGACCGTCCAGGACGGCAGCACCGCCAAGCTGATCGTGCCCGTCGCGAAGCTGATCAGCGAGCTGTCGGCGATCATCACCCTCTTCCCCGGCGACATCATCTTCACCGGCACCCCGGAGGGCGTGGGGCTGGGGCGCAAACCACAGCGCTTCATCAAACCCGGTGAGACGCTGGTCAGCACGATCGACGGCATCGGCCGGCTGAAGCAGACGTTCGTCGCTGCCGGCGCCGGACAAGGAGGTCAGTCATGAGCCTGCACGGTCTCAGCCACGTCGTGATGGGCGTGCCCAACGTTGCCGAAACACAGGCCTACTACGCCGACTTCGGCCTCACCCCGCTGGCGGATGGCTGGTTCGCGACCGAGGACGGCGGCCCGCAGCTGCAGGTGGTGCATGCGCCCACCCGCCGGTTGGTGGAGCTCGGCCTGCGAGCCGATGACGCCGACGACCTGGCCCGCGTTGCCGGGTCGCTGCGCGCGATCGGGGTGCAGCCGGACCTCGACCGCGAGGCGGTGGTCGCCGTCGAACCGGTCTCGGGTCTGCGCACCAGAGTGGCGGTGCTGCCCAGACTGCAGCAGGAGCGAGCCAAGCCCACGCCATACAACGGCCCGGGCCGCATCGAACGCCACGGCCGGGCTCCCGGCCTCGTCCGCACGACGCCGATCCGGCCGCGCCGCTTGGGGCATGCAGTCGTCGGCACCACGGACCTGACGGCGACGATGCGCTTCTTCGTGGACGGCCTCGGCTTCAAGGTGTCCGACCACATCGGCGACAAGGGCGCCTTCATGCGGTGCTCGAACGACCACCACAACTTCCTGGCCATGCGGGCGCCGGTCAACTACCTGCACCACACCAGCTGGCAGGTCGACGACATCGACGACGTCGGCCGCGGCGCGATGAACATGCTGGAGGACCACCCGGAGCGGCACATCTGGGGCCTGGGCCGCCACTACGCCGGGTCGAACTTCTTCTGGTACCTCAAGGATCCGGCCGGCAACTTCTCCGAGTACTTCTCCGACATGGACGTGCTACCCGAGGAGGAGATCTGGGAGCCGGAGGTGCTCGAGGGTGCCAAGGGCCTGTTCGCGTGGGGGCCACCTCCCCCGCCGTCGTTCCTCGACCCGGAGGATCTCGCCGGGTTGATGACGGGAGCGCACAGCCTCCGCTCCCGCTGATCGCCGTCCCGAACGACGCTGGCAGTCCCGCCCATTCGTGGGTAAGTGCCAGCGTCGTTTCATGCTGCCCGCAGGTTGGCGAAGAAAACTTCCGAGGTCAGGAAATAAACCGGAGTGACCCTCCGTTACACCTGATGTCCGTCCGATCCAGACCCACGAAAGGACGCCACTATGGGCCAGACCTCGCCCGTCGTACGCCGCACCACCGACCAGCTCCTCGCCGAGCTGCACCGCAACGGCGTGCAGCGCACCGCGCACAAGACGGCACCGACACACAAGCTGCACCCGATGCGGCCGTATGCCGAGCAGCTCGCCTACGAGCAGAGTGCCGGCTGACCGCCATACATCGACAGCACTGACGACCGCTCCCGCCCACCCTGAGAGGGTGTGCACCATGGAGCTCATCTACCACCTGGCGGAGCCGCAGCACTGGGCCACCGCCGAAACGATCGGCCGCTACGAGCAGTCCACCAAAGGGGTGCCGCTCGCAGCGGCCGATTTCGTGCACGCCGCGGACGCGGACCAGTGGCCGACCGTCCGGCAGCGCTTCTACTCCGACTACGAACAAGACCTCTTCCTGCTCGCCATCGATCCTCGGCGGCTCGACGCCGAGGTCAAACGCGAGGTCGGTGACCCGGAAACCGGTGAGCAGTTCCCGCACATCTACGGACCCATCGACGTGGACGCCGTGCAGACCGTGCACACCCTGCACCCGACTCACGACCTGCCGCACGACGACGCGAAGACCGCGTCTCGGTCCGCGGTCGTCATTCCCAATGACGTCGGCACGGTGTGGGAGACCCTCATCGACTGGCAGCGCGCGGGTCGCTGGCTCCCGGGAGTCAACACGATCACCGCCGACGGGCCGACCGCAGTCGGCACCCGGCTGACCTACCTGACGACGGACGGGGCATTCGTCAGCACGGTCACGGCAGTCGACCGCGGCAGCCTGTTGCAGATCCGGTCGGAGCGCGACGACATCACCGCGACACACTCCTTCCACCTGGGCCGTGCTTTCAGTGAGGGGCGCACGGCGACCGTGCTGACCCTGGTGGCCGAGGTCGACGGCACCGCATCGGAGGCAGCGTTGGCGCAAGCGCGCGCCGACGTGGGCAGCGCCGATCGACGGCTGCCGGAGCTACTACGCGGTGCGCTCACCGACTGACGGATCGGGGTGGGTGTTGCGCAAAACCTCCTGGTAGCGCCGCAGCGTCCCCGCGCCCGCGTCCGCATTCTGCGGCCGCACCTCCGCCGCCAGCGGCACGTCCCACTCCGGAGGTGCCGTGGCACCGGACAACGCCCACGCTGCCTGGCGGGCGGCGCCGCGCGCGACGTACTCGGCCGGCTCCGGCACGACCACCGGCACCCCGAAGATGTCAGCGGCGACCGTGCGCACCGTCCGTGACGCCGCCGCACCACCGATCAGCAGAACCCGGTCGGTCCGAATCCCGTTGCGTTGCAACGCGTTGACGCAGCCGGCCAAATTGCAGAGCATCCCCTCGACATACGCCCTCGCGAGATGGCCGGGCGTGGAGTTGGCGCGCGTGATGCCCGCCAGCGTGCCGGTCGCCGTCGGCAGGTTGGGGGTGCGTTCGCCGTCGAGGAACGGCAGCAGAGTCAGCCCACCCGCACCTGCGGGCGCCTCCCCTGCCAGCCGGTCCAGCTCGGCCAGGTCGACCCCGAGCGTCGCGGCCGCAGCGGACAGCACGCGTGCCGCGTTCAGCGTCGCGAGCAGCGGCAGGTGACGACCGGTCGCATCCGCGAAGCCGGCGACCTCGCCGCGCTCGTCCCCGACGACTCCGTCATGCACGGCGAACACGGCCCCACTGGTGCCGAGCGAAACCACGACATCGCCCGGCTCGAGGCCCAGCCCCAAAGCGGCGGCCGCGTTGTCGCCGGTGCCGGCCGCAACGAGCAACTCCCCGGCCTGGCCGGCCGCTTCGGCCGGACCGAGCACCCGAGGCACCCCGACGTCTCGCCCGAACGCCATGCGGAGCAGGTCGAGGCGATAGTCCTCGGTGACCGGCGACCAGTAGGCGGTGCCCGAGGCATCTCCCCGGTCGGTCGTCCATTCGGTGAATCCGCCTGCCTCGGCAAGGATCCGACCGGTCAGCCAGTCATGCGGCAGCACCACCGTGTGGGTGCGCGCGGCGTTCTCCGGCTCGTGTTCGGCGAGCCACCGCAGCTTGGTGCCGGTGAAGCTGGCTACCGGCACCAGGTCGACCGCATCGACCCACGCGCGCGGACCGCCCAACTCGGCGGTCAGAGCGCGTGCGGCGTCCGCCGAACTTGTGTCGTTCCAGAGCATTGCGTCCCGGACGAGCTGACCCGCGTCGTCGAGGGTGACCATCCCGTGCTGCTGGCCGCCGACGGCGATGGCCGCGACGCCGTCGAGCAGGCCGCCTTCGCGGGCGCGGCGGAAGGCGTCCCACCAGGCGGCGGCACTGACCTGTGTGCCGTCGGGGTGGCTCGCCCGCCCCTCGCGGAGAGTGCGACCGGTGACCGCGTCACAGACCACGATCTTGCACGATTGCGTCGACGAGTCGACACCTGCGACAAGAGTCTGAGAGGACGTGCTACTCATCCCCCGGTCAGCCTCGCAGCCGCTCGACGGTCTCCTGCAGCGTCGCGCGAGATCCCTTCTCGTGCAATGACTTCAGCGCCTGCCGGTAAGGGGTGGTGAACGCTTCCTGATCGACCAGATCGCCGAACAGCGTGGGATCCCGCAGGAACGCCAGGTCGTCGTCGGCCTGCCGTGCCGCTGCCGCCATCACCTGCTCCTTGCGGTGGTCGACGATGTCGATCGGCTGACCGTCCTCGTCGACGCCTTCGGCATACCTCGCCCACGCGGCCACCACGAGTGCGGCGCGATCGACCCGCCGTCCAGCTGCCAGGTCGTCACGGATGACCGGCACCAGCCATTTCGGAATGCGGTCACTGCTCTCCGCGCAGAGACGGGCCAGCGTGTCTCGCACCTCCGGGTTGGCGAAGCGCTCGACCAGCTCCTGCCGGTATGCCGCGAGGTCGACTCCGGGCACCTCGGGCAGCGTCGGCGAACCCTCGAATTCCATGTAACCGAGCAGGAATTGCGCGAACAACGGATCTTGCGCCACCTCGTGGGCGTAGCGATAGCCGGCGAGGTAGCCGAGGTAGCACAGCGCCTGGTGACTGGCGTTGAGCAGCCGCAGCTTCATCAGCTCGTAGGGCACGACGTCGGGCACGACCTGCACGCCGACGTCCTCCAACGGCGGCCGGCCCGAGCTGAATTCGTCCTGCAGCACCCACTGAGTGAACGGCTCGCAGACGACCGGCCAGCCGTCGGCGATGCCGAACTCCTGCGCCAACCGGTCGATGTCCTCGGTTGAGGTCACCGGGGTGTGATCCGGTCGACCATCGAGTTGGGGAAGACGACGTTGGCGTCGATCCAGCCGGCAAGCTCGGCGTCCTTGAGTCGCGCGAACGACGTGATCGTGTAGCGCGCGACGTCGCCATTACCGGGCAGGTTGTCGCACGACATCACCGTGAACGGCGGAGTGCCTGCTTCCCGGCGGCGTCGCAGCGCCTCCACGATGAAGCCGAACGCCGTTGTCGGCGTTGCACTCTCGGCCAGGTCGGCCTGGATGGAGGGGTGCCCGGCGTCGAACTCCCCGGTGACCTGGTCGATGAGGTAGCTGCCCTCGGTGATGGTCAGCGACACGATGCGGGTGGCCGGGTCGGTCATCGCCGACAGCACAGCCTCGGGGTCGGCCGGCGCGTGCAGCATCGCCGCGATCGAGCCGATCACCCGCGGCTCCAGCCGGCCGTCCGGGTGTTTGATGACCAGCGTGTAGAGGCCGTCCTGGTCGTTCAGCACCTGCACGATGCGCTCGTCCTGCGGGAGGACCCCGACACCGGTGATCGCCCAGTCGTAGGCGGTGCCGCCGGACATGAGCGCGTCGACATACATCGCCTGATGGGCGCGATGGAAGCCGCCGACACCGAGGTGCACGATGCCAGTGGTGTTCGCCGACCGGTCGTAGCTCGGCACCACGACCCGCGAATCCAGTTGGTGGACGGTGCTTTCGGACAGTGGAGTGACACTCATCCGACTCACCGTACCGCGCCCATGGACAGACCCTGGACCAGCTTGTCCTGCGCGGCGAACCCGGCGGCCAGCACCGGAAGCGACACCACGAAGGACGCGGCGCACACCTGCGCGAGGAACAGGCCCTGGCTGGTGACGAACCCGGTGAGGAAGACCGGCGCCGTCTCCGCGCGGGTGCCGGTCAGCACGCGGGCGAAGAGCAACTCGTTCCAGCTGAAGATGAAGCAAATCAACGCCGCGGACGCGATGCCCGGCATGATGACCGGCGCAATGATCTCCCGGAGCGTGCGCACGAGTCCGGCACCGTCGACCTGCGCCGCCTCGAGCATCTCGTCGGGGATCTCGGAGAGGAAGGAACGCAGCATCCACACCGCGATCGGCAGGTTCATCGAGGTGTAGAGGATGATCAGCAGCCAGATGTTGTCCAGGAACTTGATCTTCTCGGCGAACAGGTAGACCGGCAGCAGCGCCGCGACGACCGGCATGAACTTGGTCGACAGGAAGAAGAACAGCACGTCGCTCCACTTCTTCACCGGCCGGATCGACAAGGCGTATGCCGCAGGCAGCGCCAGGCAGAGCACGAAGACCGTCGAGATCACGCTCGCTGTCAGCGAATTCAGGATCGGCGGCCACGGGTTGGAGCCGAAGAACGCGCTGTAACCCTCGGTGCTGAATGGCGACAGGATCTTCGGCGGGTTGGTCGCCGCGTCCGTCTCGGAGTGGAACGACGTCCAGATCATCCAGACGACCGGGAAGACGAACAGCACCGAGATGATCCAGGCGGCGCCGGTGAGCAGCACCCCGGACCGCTTCTTCTTGCCGGCCTGGGTCATCGCCGGCCCGGCCTGGGCCTGCTTGACGGTGGTCATCGCGACTCCTCCCGAAATAGGCTGAGCACGGTCCGCAGCGCGAAGGTCGCGATGATGATCGTGCCGATCACGACGATCACGCCCGCGGCGGACGCGGTGCCGTAATCGTGTGCGGAATAGAAGGTTTGGTAGATGTAGTACGGCAGGTTCGCGGTGCCGAGCCCACCGGAGGTGATGGTGAAGACCGCGTCGAAGTTCTGCACGATGTAGATGGCACCGAGCAGCCCAGACAGTTCGATGTACTGCCGTAGGTGCGGCAACGTCATGTTGGTGAAGATCTGCCAGCCGGACGCGCCGTCGATGCGGGCCGCCTCGACAACGTCCATCGGCCGGCTCTGCAGACCGGCGAGCAGGATCAGCATCATGAACGGCGTCCACTGCCAGACCAGCGAGAACATCACCGCGATCAGCGGGTGGTCGCTGATCCAGTCCGGTTGCGGGGCGCTGTCCCCGAACACGAACTTCAGCACCCCGTTGAACAGGCCGTACTGCGCGTTGTAGAGCGCGTGCTTCCACAGCAGCGCCGCCGCAACGGGGACGATGAGGAACGGGGTGATCATCAGCGTGCGCGCGACGCTCCGACCCTTGAACTTGCGGTCCAGCAGCAACGCGATCGCCAGCCCGAGCACCAGGCTGATCAGCACCACGCCCACGGTGAGCAGGACGGTGACGATGATCGCCTCGCGGGCGTTGACGTCGGTCAGCACCGTCTTGAAGTTGTCCAAGCCGGCGAAGCTGCGGTCTTTGGGGTAGTAGGCGTTCCAGTTCATGAACGAGATGACGATCGTCGCCACGAATGGCAACTGCGTCACCACGATCATGAAGATCAGCGCCGGCAGCAGCGGCGCCCGCCGCGCCCACGCGCCCGCCTTGGCCAGCGAGGTCGACTTGTCCGGGTCGACGCCCGAATCCTTGGTCACCGCGGCAGCGGACGTATCAGCGCTCATGCCAGATCACTTCCCTTCCCGCTTCCGGTACTGCTTGGCGACATCGTCGGCGAGCTGCTGGCCCTTCGACAGCGCGCTCTTGACCGACTTCTTGCCGGCGATCGCCGAGCTGATGTCCTGGCTGACCTGGGTGCCGAGGTTGGTGAACTCGGGGATGTCGACGAACTGGATCCCGGGAGCCGGCCGGGGCTGCACGCCGGGGTTGTTCGGATCGGCGCCCTCGATCGCCTGCAGCGTCGGCTTGGCGAACGCCGACGACTTCGCCAGGTAAGCCGGGTTGGAGTAGAGGGATTCGCGGGAACCCGCGGGAACCCTTGTCCAGCCGAGCTTTTCGCCGACCAGCTGCTGATACTCCTTGCTGCTCGCCCACGAGACGAACTTCCAGGCCGCCGACTGCTTCGTGCTCGCCTGCTCGATCGCCCACGACCAGGTGTAGAGCCAGCCCGAGCTCTTGGTCTGTACGACGGGGGCCGGCGCGTAACCGATCTTGCCCTTGACCGGTGAGCCGTCCGCCTCGAGCGATCCGGCGGCCGAGGTTGCGTCGTACCACATGGCGACGCTGCCCTGAGTCAGGTTGTTCAGACATTCGGTGAAGCCGGCCTGCGCAGCGCCCTTCTCACCGTGCCGCCGCACCAGGTCCACGTAGAACTGCGTCGCGCGAGTGAACTGCGGAGAGTCGACCTTGGCGTTCCAGTCCTTGTCGAACCAGGTGCCGCCGAAGGTGTTGACCACCGTGGTGAGCGGGGCCATCACCTGGCCCCACCCGGGCTGTCCACGCAGGCAGATGCCGGCCATCCCGGGCCGGGCGCCGTCCACCTTGGCCGCAATGTCGGCGACCTGCTGCCAGGTCGGCTTCGCCGGCATGGTCACGCCCTTGGCCGCGAGCACGTCCTTGCGATACATCAGGAACGACGACTCGCCGTAGAAGGGTTCGCCGTACACCTTGCCGTCGACGGTGAGCGCGGTCTGCATGGATTTGAGGATGTCGCCCTGGTCGAAGCCGGGGTCCTTGGCGATGTCGTCACTCAGCGACGCCACCCAGCCGCTCTTGGCATAGATCGGTATCTCGAAGTTGGACAGCGTCGCCACGTCATACTGACCGGCCTGTGAGGAGAACTCCTGGCTCGCCTTGTCGCGCAGGTCGTCCTCGGGCAGCACCGTGTAGTTGACCTTGATGCCGGTCTGCTTGGTGAAGTACTGGTCGGTCAGCTTCTGCAGATCGATCATCTGCGGGTTGTTGACCATCAGCACGTTGATGGTGTTGGCGCCACCGCCACCGCCGCCCCCACCCCAGCCGGCAGCGGCGCCGCAGGCGGTCAGCGTGCTCATCGCGATCGCACCCGTGGCCAGTGCTGCGATCCGTCGTCTCCGCGCTCGCATGGATCCTCCTTGGACTGCCGCGCACCGCTCATTTGAGCATTCTTCTGCACAGATGAGACTTAGTGTGGCACACTCCACACCACGATGGGTCGGAACCAGCCGATCCGGGCTGACCGGTGGAAGGGGCGAGGCGTGCCGACCGAACCGACCAGCGGCGACCGGGCATTGCTCACCGGTGTTGCCCGCCGCTTCTACCTGCAGGACCAGTCGAAGATCGAGATCGCCCGGGAGCTCGGCCTGTCCCGTTTCAAGGTGGCGCGGCTGCTGGACACCGCACGGGCCCGAGGCATCGTGCGCATCGAGATCCTCGGCGAACCGCAGGTCGACTACCGACTCTCCGAAGAGCTGATCGATCGCCTCGGGGTTGCCTCCGCCGTCGTGCTGCGACCGGACGCCGAGCAGACCATGCAGGAGGTGCGGCGGGACATCGGCGTGATGGCCGCCCGGGAGCTCACGCGCATCGTCACCGAGCGCGACGTGCTGGGCCTGCCCTGGTCCCGCACGGTGTCGGCGACGGTGGCGGCGCTCGAGCAGCTGCCCCGAGTGCCGGTCGTCCAGCTGTCCGGGGCCCTCGCCATACCCGATGTCGAGACGCCGGTCGACGTGGTGCGCACGGCGGCCAACCTCAGCAACGGCACGGCGCATCATTTCTACGCCCCACTCGTCGCCGCGGATGCCGACAGCGCGCACATGCTGCGGCGGCAGCCGGGCGTCGCCGATGCGCTCGCGCAGGTGCCACAGGTGACCGTCGCGGTGGTCGGCATCGGCGGATGGGCTCCCGGTGAGTCCACTCTCTATGACCTTGCCACGGCGAGGGAGCGCACGGCCATGACGCGCGCCGGGGCGATCGGCGAGATCTCGGGAGTGTTCATCGATGCCGGCGGTGAGCGCGTCGACGGCGACCTCGCCGACCGCATCATCACGCTGTCGGCCGAGCAGTTGCGCGCCATACCCGACGTGATCGGCCTGGTCCTCGGCGCAGCGCGCGTCGATGTCGTGCGCGCCGCGGTCAAGGGCGGGCACGTCAACCGGCTGGTGGTCGATCAACCGCTGGCGCAGGCGCTGCTGGCGTAGTGCGCCGCGCCGACTCATGGCACGAGCAGTTGCCGATGCGCTGACGTGCGCCGATCAACGGCGGACTATCGTCTGATGACGTGGCACAACACTTTGACGTCGTCGTCCTCGGTGCAGGTCCTGGTGGGTATGTCGCGGCCATCCGCGCCAGCCAGCTCGGCCTCAAGACCGCCATCATCGAGAAGCAGTATTGGGGCGGCATCTGCCTCAATGTCGGCTGCATCCCGTCCAAGGCGCTGCTGCGCAATGCGGAGATCGCCCACATCCTGACCAAGGAGCAGAAGACCTTCGGCATCTCGGGCGAGGTGTCGATGGATTACGGCGTCGCCTTCACTCGCAGCCGCGGCGTCGCGGACGCCAGTGCCAAGGGCGTGCACTACCTGATGAAGAAGAACTCGGTCACCGAGTTCGAGGGCACCGGCACCTTCACCGACCCGCACACCATCGAGGTCGCGCTCAACGCCGGCGGCACGGAGACGGTGACGGCCGGCAACGTCATCATCGACACCGGCACCACCACCCGGCTGATCCCGGGCACCGAGCTGTCCGAGCGAGTCGTCACGTTCGAGGAGCAGATCCTCACCGACAAGCTGCCGGAGTCGATCGTCATCGCCGGCTCTGGCGCCATCGGCGTCGAATTCGCTTACGTGATGAGCCAATACGGCGTCGACGTGACGATCGTGGAGTTCCTGGATCGGATGGTGCCCACCGAGGACGCCGATGTGTCCAAGGAGCTGCTGCGGCAGTACAAGAAGCTCGGCATCAAGGTGCTGCTGTCGACCAAGGTCGAGTCGATCGACGACTCCGGCGACAAGGTGAAGGTCACCGTCTCCCCCGCCGCCGGCGGCGACAGCCAGGTCATCGAGACCGACAAGGTGCTGCAGGCGATCGGCTTCGCGCCGCGCACCCAGGGCTACGGCCTGGAGCAGACCGGCGTCGAGCTCAATGACAAGGGCGCCATCGCGGTCGACGCCCGGGGCCGCACCAACGTCGACGGCGTCTACGCGATCGGTGACGTCACCGGCAAGCTGATGCTCGCGCACACCGCCGAGGCGATGGCGATCGTGGCCGCCGAGACGATCGCGGACGTCGAGACCGTGGAGATCGACTTCGACATGATCCCGCGAGCCACGTTCTGCCAGCCGCAGATTGCCTCGTTCGGCTACTCCGAGCAGCAGGCCAAGGACCTCGGGTATGACGTGAAGACCGCGTCCTTCCCCTACTCCGCCAACGGCAAGAGCCGCGGCATGGCCGAGACCGTCGGATTCGTGAAGGTGGTCGCCGACGCCAAGCACAACGAGCTGCTGGGCGCGCACATGATCGGCCCGGAGGTCACCGAGTTGCTGCCGGCGCTGACCCTGGCGCAGAAGTGGGACCTGACCGCCGACGAGGTGTCCCGCAACATCTTCGCCCACCCGACATTGAGCGAGGCCGTCAAGGAAGCCGTCGAGGGCATCGCCGGCCACATGATCAACCTCTGAGCGAACCTGCAGCTGCCCGGGTCAGAATGGCCCGGTGCAGCTGCTGCTCCTGCTGACCGCGCACGGCCGCGCCTGGCTCGACGGTCACGTCCTCGATCCGGGCCGATTGCCCCTGCTGCTAGCGCTTTTCGCATTCATCGTCACGTTTCTGGCGACCCGCACCGTGACCCGGTTGATCCGGGCGGGGCGGGGGCCGTTTCGCAATCGGGTGTCACCAAGTGGCGTGCACGTGCACCATGCCGTGCCCGGCCTGGTGGTGCTGCTGATCGGATCGTTCGCCAGCCTGGCCGCACGCGGAACCAGGCCGTGGATCGAGATCGCGGGCGTGCTGATCGGCGTCGGCGCGTCACTGCTGCTCGACGAATTCGCACTGATCCTGCACCTGCGCGACGTCTACTGGAGCGGCGAGGGCCGGGTGTCGGTGGAGCTGGTCACCCTCACCACGGCATGCCTTGCACTGCTGACGATCGGGCTGGAACCCTTTCATTTCCATGCCGATCCGCGGCACCACGTCGTGCATCTGGTGATGCTCGCCGGATTGCCCGTGCACATCCTCGCCGAGATCGTGGTGGTGCTGAAGGGCAAGTACCACATGGCCCTGATCGGCGCCTTCATCGGCCCGGTGGCGTTCTTCGCGGCGCTCACCCTTGCCCGCCCGCACTCGTGGTGGGGCCGCCGTTACGGGCCGGCCAAAGCGGCGCGCGCGATCGAGCGCAGTCGACGCTGGGATGCCCAGTGGGGTCGGCTCACCGCGAACGTCGCCGACTTCGTGGCCGGCGGCCCGACCGACCCGGACCAGGCCGATCCACGTCGATAGGGTCGATCGTCATGAGCGCACCCGCCGCCCGCAAGACCGCGTTCGTCCTCGGCGGCGGTGGTGTGCTCGGCGCAACTCAGATCGGTGCTATGCGCGCCCTGCTGCAGCGCGGCATCACTCCCGACTTGGTCGTCGGCACCAGCATCGGCGCGATCAACGGATCGTTTATCGCCGCTGAGCCGAGTGAGGAAGGCATCGAGGCGCTCGGTGAGCTCTGGGCCGGACTCGGCAGCGGGCGGCTGCTCTTCGACACCGGCACCTCCCGAGGCCGTCGACGCTGGCGCCCGGGGCGCCTGCGCACCCATCTCTACTCCCCCGGCCCGTTGCTGCGCATCCTGCGCCAGGAGCTTCCCGTGCAGACGTTCGAGGAGTTGCAGGTGCCGTTCCAGTGCGTGGCCGCGAGCGTCGAACACGCTGTGTCCCACTGGTTTTCGTCGGGCAAGCTGCCGGAGGCGATCGTCGCGTCGTGTGCCGTGCCCGGGCTCTTCCCGGCGATGCGGATCGGCGGCGAGCACTTCTTCGACGGTGGCCTGGTGCACTCGATCCCGGTCGGTCGCGCGGTGAGCCTGGGCGCGACCGACGTCTACGTGTTGCAGGTGGGCCGGGTCGAGCAGGCACTCAGCCCGCCCCGCTGGCCGTGGCAGGTCGGGCAGGTCACCTTCGAGATCGCCCGCCGGCACCGCTACCTCGAAGAGATCGCGTCGGTGCCCGACCGAGTGCGGCTGCACGTGCTGCCCACCGGCACGAGCGACGCGCCGATGGTGTCACTGCTGCACATCAACCGCGCGTTCGTGCTCGGACGGGTCAACTCGGCATACGACGCAGCGAATGCCTATCTCGACGAGGCAGAACGCCGCTCCTCGTGATCGTGCCCCGGGCGTGGCAGCGGCCTACTTCGACTTCTTTGCCGCCTTCTTGACCGGCTTCGCGCGCGGCACGTCCGCCCGTTTCTTCGCCGTCCGCTTCGTCGCCGACCCGGGGTTGCGCGCCTCGATACCCGCGATCAGCAGCTCCATCCCGAACTCGAAACGCGCATCGCCGCCGCCACTCATCATCGGCGCGAGGTGGCTGGTGATCATCGGGTAGCGGTCGGGAGGGAGCGCCGCGAAGTACTCCTTGACATCCGCGATCCACTGCCGGCCGGCCACTTCGGCGGCAGCAGCGTCGGTGGCGCCGAACCGCTCCTGCAGGAGATAGCCCTCCACGGCGTCGGCCCCGACATACAGCACCATCCGGTCGATCAGCCAGGCGGCGTCCTGCACCTCGACGCCACCCTCGATCAGCGAGCGCAGGATCGCCTCGGAGATATCCAGCGCACGCGCCCCCGTCGGGATGTCGGCGAAACTCAGCCGAGCCAGGTCACGATGGCGGCGGAAGAGGTCATACGTCGACTGCGCCCACTCGCGCACGACGTCCTGCCACGGCTGGTCCAGGTTGGGCATCGCCAGCTCGCTGAGTGCCAATTCGTTGACGGCAGCTAGCAATTCGTCCTTGTCGGCAACGTAGGCGTAGAGGCTCGCCGGGCCGGTGCCCAACTCGGCCGCGATGCGCCGCATGCTCACGCCCTCGATCCCTTCGGCATCGAGGATCTCCAGTGCCTTGGCAACGATGGTGTCTCTGCTGAGCGGCTTGCGCTGCTTGGGTGCTCGGGTCTTGTGCGGTCGGCGCCACGGCGGCTCGGGCATCTGGCTACTCACCCGAACACTGTAATTGACACGAACACCGTTCCAGCGTAGAACGATGTTCGTGTACGCGAACGGTGTTCGCCACTCGAGACTTCTCCCGAAAGGACCTCACGATCATGGAAACCCGGACCGTTCCTCCCGATAGCCCGGCAGCACCGGCCGTCACCGCTTCTTACCGCTGGCGCTGGGTCGCACTGCTCGTGGTGTTGTGCGCCGAGATCATGGACCTGCTCGACGCACTCGTCACCACGATCGCCGGGCCGACGATCGCCGGCGACCTGGGCGGCGGGGACACCCTCATCCAATGGCTCTCGGCCGGCTACACCCTCGCCATGGCAACCGGCCTGCTGATCGGTGGCCGGCTGGGCGACATGTTTGGTCGCAAGCGGATGTTCCTCATCGGCATGGCCGGCTTCAGCTTCTTCTCCCTGCTCTGCGCGATGGCGGGGGACCCGACGACGCTGATCACCGCACGGGTGCTGCAGGGTCTGCTCGGCGCCACCCTGCTGCCGCAGGGCCTCGGCATCATCAACGAGGTGTTCGCACCTGAGGAGCGGGCCAAGGCTTTCGGCGCGTTCGGTCCGGTCATGGGCCTCGGCGCGGTCGGTGGACCGATCCTCGCCGGTTGGCTCACCGACGCCGACATCCTGGGCTTGAGCTGGCGGGCGATCTTCGCGATCAACATCCCGATCGGCGTACTCGCCCTCCTCGGCGCGGTCCGCTTTCTACCGAAGAATCGCCCGGACCGCGGCCTCGGCGTCGATCTGCTCGGCACGGGCCTGGCGGCTGCGGGAATGTTCCTGCTGGTCTATCCCCTCGTGCAGGGTCGCGAACTCGACTGGCCGCTCTGGTGTTTCGCAATGATCGCCGGCTCGCTGGTTGCCTTCGTGCTCTTTGCGTATGTCGAGCGCAGTCGTGACCGCTCCGGTCGCTCGACCCTCGTCGTACCCAGTCTGTTCACCAAGCGGGCCTTCACCGGTGGCCTGGTCACCGGACTCGCCTTCTTCAGTGCACTGATGGGCACCTCACTCATCCTCACGCTGTATGTGCAGGCCGGCCTCGGCTACACGCCCGTGCAAGCGGGCCTGACCAGCGTGCCGCAGGCGGTGGGCATGATCCTCGGCTTCGGCATCGGGCAGGCACTCACGGCGCGGATCGGCCGCTCCACCATGCACCTCGGATTCCTCATCGTGATCGCCGGGCTCGCCCTCTTCGCAGGCACGATCGGCTGGTCGGGCGACGCGATCAACGCATTGCGGCTGGCACCATCCCTGGCGGTGATCGGGATCGGCATGGGCATGGCGATGACCCCGTTCTTCGACATCGTGCTGAGCGGCGTGGACGACCACGAGTCGGGCTCGGCATCCGGCTCGATGACCGCCGTCCAGCAGATCGGTGCGGCGCTCGGCGTCGCGGTGCTCGGCACCGTCTTCTTCGGCCACGTGGACGGCGGGACCGGTTCTCGCACAGAGATTTTCGGATCCGCGACGCAGGTCACGACCTGGGTCGGGATCGGCGCGGTCGTGATCGCCTTCGCGCTGACCTTTCTGTTGCCGAAGCACACCCGCGAGGACGTGGCAGCGCAGTCCTGATCGATCAGGAGGTCGTTGCCGCCACGATCGCGAAGGCGAGGCCGTCGATGCGGGCGCGGGCTTCGCCGTCGGTGGCCACCGCCTCGCCCACCCGTCGCGCGAGTGCCTGGAGCTCTTGCTGGGTGAGGCCGGGCAGCACCGAGAGCACCACGCGCAACTCACCCGGTTCGGCGCCGGCTTCCCCGCGCACCTCGGCCACGTCCGGCTCGTCCGCGACCGCCTGGCGCAACGCCTGCTGCACATGCTGATCGAGGTATGGCGGGAGCCACTCGTGCCGTTGCGCGAGTGCCCAGACCATGCTCGGTCGCAGGACGAGCGGCTGCTCGGATGCCATGTCGAGCACCATGACGTCGCACTGCTCCCCGACCGCCGCCTGCGCGGCGAGCGCTGCGGTCACCGGCGACGGCCGGGCGGCAGGGTCCCACGCAGCGAGGGCCGCGACGTCGGAGAAGACCGGAAGTGCACGCTCACCCGTTGGTGCCGAAAGCGTCACCACCGCCATGTCGGTGCTCTTCTCGACGGCGAGGTCGCCGGATGCGTCGACCTCGGTCGGCGCCGCCACGATCGGCACCAGGAGCCGTGCACCGGCCAGCGCCGTCATCAGCCGGCGTTCGTCCGTGCGGTCGGCCAGCGCAGCGGTCAACGCCGCGTCCGCGGAGCCGTCGTCGCCGTCGAAGCCGGTGCCGGACAGCGCGCGTCCAGCGAACGACTGCCCGGCAGAGTCGGCCGGACCCGACGGGCCGGCCGGCTGGTCGCTCATCCCCGTGCTCCCGTGCGACCGGCCAGGTCGAGCGCATCGGAGAGCTCGAACGCGCCCTTGTAGAGCGCCGATCCGATGATCGCGCCCTCGACGCCCTGCGGCACGAGCTCACGCAGCGTGCGCACGTCCTCGAGGGTCGACACCCCACCGGAAGCGACGACCGGGCGGTCGGTGCGTGCGCAAACCTCCTGCAACAAGGCCACATTCGGCCCCTGCAGCATGCCGTCCTTGGCGACGTCGGTCACCACATAACGCGCGCAACCCTCACGATCGAGGCGGGCCAGGGTCTCCCAGAGGTCGCCACCCTCTTTCGTCCAGCCGCGGGCGGCGAGGGTGGTGCCGCGCACGTCCAGCCCCACGGCGATGCGGTCGCCGTGCTCGGCGATCGCGCTGGCGGTCCACGCGGGGTCCTCCAAGGCCGCGGTGCCGAGGTTGACCCGTCGGCACCCGGTCGCCAGCGCCGCGCTGAGCGACTCGGCGTCACGGATTCCCCCGGACAGCTCGACCTTCAGGTCGAGCCGGCCGATGATGTCGGCCAGCAGGTCGCGGTTGTTGCCACGACCGAAGGCGGCGTCCAGGTCGACCAGGTGCAGCCACTCGGCCCCGGCGTCCTGCCAGTTCTTGGCCGCCTGGAACGGGTCACCGAAGCGACCTCCGGTGCCGGCCACACCCTGCACGAGCTGCACTGCCTCGCCACCCGCCACATCGACCGCGGGCAACAGCTCCAGCCGGGGAGCAGCATCGTCAGCCATCGAATCTCCTTGTCCTTGAGCGTAATTCCAGGTCAAAGACGACGGAGCCAGTTGGCGATCAGCTGGGCTCCGGCGTCACCGGACTTCTCCGGGTGGAACTGCGTGCCGACGAGCGGCCCGTCCTCGACGGCGGCCACGAACGGTGCACCGTGTTCGGCGGTGGTCACGAGCGGACGACCGGCGACACGGCTGGCCAGCAGCTGCGCCGCAGCGTAGGAGTGCACGAAGTAGAAGCGCTCGTCCTCGACGCCCGCCAGCAGGGCAGAGCCGTCGGGTGGGTGCACGGTCGACCAGCCCATGTGCGGCACCACCGGAGCCTGCAGACGGTCGACCACACCCACGAAGTGACCGAGGCCGGGCGGCGGCGGTTGCACGGTCGTCGGCTCGGTGGACCCGTCGAACAGCACCTGGAAACCGACGCAGACACCGAGCACCGGACGGTCCCCCGCGATGCGCTCGGCGATCACCTCGCGGCCGCCGGCGGCGAGCAGCCCCGTCATACAGGCGTGGAAGGCGCCGACTCCGGGCACATAGAGTCCGTCGGCGGCGAGGGCGGCGTCGTGGTCGGCGGTGAGCGTGACGTCGGCACCGACACGTTCGAGCATCCGCACCACCGACCGCACGTTGCCGCTGCCGTAGTCGAAGACGACGACCTTCTTCACAGCGACTCCAACTCGGCGCGAATTTCCTTGTCTTCCTTCGTGACTCGCGCGAACCGATCGACGGCCTTGCCGTCGGGTTCGACGAGCGCGGCATCGTCCGCGGACTTCACCGAACCTCCGCGGAGCAACTCTTCGCCGGGTAGCGCGAGGGTCGTCATCAGGTCGGAGAGCACGTCCATCGGCAACGCCGAGTGCTCGGACAGCACCTGCCGGATCGGGCGGGTGGCCTCCGGCACGACACCGGCCGCCATCGCCAGGTCGCCCGGCCGGGCGGTCGGTAGCGAAGGCAGGCCGGCGACCCCGCGGCCGGACTCCCAGACCAGCCAGCGCGGCAATGCGCGCCAGCCACGCGGATGCACGACGACCACCGCACGTCCGTCGATCTCGAAGAATCCCAGGGCTGTTCGCATGCGCGCCGGCACCGGACGAGCCGCGGTCACGGTCAACTGATCGTCATAGGGAGCGTGACCCTGCGCGGGACCGCCCGGGACGACAGCGGTCCAGCCCGCGAGCGGCACGACGTATGACGGGACGATCCCCTGCCGCACCCACGCCGACGCCGACTTGGCGTCCCCGTGCAGCAGGAGCACTCCGCACGCGCCCCGACGACTCGGTGCCGTCATGGGCTTACAGCGCGCCCTTGGCGCTCGGGATCCCGACGACGCGCGGGTCGCGGGCGATCGCCGCACGCAGCGCGCGGGCGACCGCCTTGAACTGCGCCTCGACGATGTGGTGCGGGTCGCGGCCGGACAGCACCCGCACGTGCAGCGCGATCGCGGCGTGGTGGCCGAAGCTCTCCAGCACGTGCTGGGTGAGCGATCCGGCGTAGTTGCCACCGATGATCGCGTAGATCTGCCCGTCCGGCTCGCCGGTGTGCACCACGTAGGGACGTCCGGCGACGTCGACGACCGCGTGCACGAGCGCTTCGTCGAGCGGCACGGTCGCGTCGCCGAAGCGGGAGATGCCGGACTTGTCGCCGAGCGCCTCGCGGACCGCCTGCCCGAGCACGATCGCGGTGTCCTCGACGGTGTGGTGCGCGTCGACGTCGAGATCGCCGGTTGCCTTGACCGCCAAGTCGATCAGGCTGTGCTTGGCGAAACTCTCGAGCATGTGGTCGTAGAACCGCACACCGGTCGAGACGTCGCTCTGGCCGGTGCCGTCCAGGTCGAGCGACAACTCGATCTGGCTCTCCTTGGTGGCGCGCTCGATGCGCGCGGTGCGGTGCTGATCGCTCATGAAGCCTCTCCTGCCGTCACCGTGCGCAATGCCTGCAGCACGGCGTCGTTCTCCTCCGGGGTGCCGGCGGTGATGCGTAGATGGTGCGCAATGCCGACGTCACGCACGAGCACACCCTCGTCGAGCAGAGCCTGCCACGCCGCCCGGCTGTCGGCGAATCCCCCGACCAGCACGAAATTGGCGTCGCTCGGCACCGGCTGCAGTCCGAGCGCACGGCATCCGTCGACCAACGCGTCCCGGGTGGCCTTGATCCGCTCGACCATCGCCAGCATGGTGTCGCTGTGCTCCAAGGCGGCGCAGGCGACTGCCTGCGTGACGCTCGACAGGTGGTAGGGCAGCCGCACCAGGCGCATCAAGTCGGCGAGTTCCGTTGCAGCAGCGAAGTATCCGAGCCGCGCACCGGCAAATGCGAACGCCTTCGACATCGTGCGACTGACCACCAGCCGGTCCCTGCCCGGCAGCAGCGTCAGCGCGCTCTGGGTGCCGGTCCGGGCGAACTCGGTGTAGGCCTCGTCGACGACCACGATCGCGTGGTCGCTCGCGTCATACACCCGGCGGACGACGTCGAGGTCGATCGAGGTGCCGGTCGGGTTGTTCGGAGAGGTGAGGAAGATCAGGTCCGGGTCGTGCTGCGTGGTCTGCTCGACCGCGAGGTCGGCGTCCAGGTCGAACCGCCGCGGGTCGGCATCGCGCAGCCCGTCGACCCAGGTCGCCCCGCCCCGGCCGGCGATCAGCGGATGCATCGAGTAGGACGGGGTGAAGCCCAGCGCGGTGCGACCGGCTCCCCCGAACGCCTGCACGATGTGCTGCAGCACCTCGTTGGACCCATTGGCCGCCCACACCTGGTCGGCGGTGACGTGCTCGCCACTCGTCTTCGTCAGGTATGACGCCAAAAGCTCTCGCAGCCGGGCAAATTCGCGGTCGGGATAGCGATTGAGCGTGGCCGCGACCTGCGCGACGTCGTGGGCGATCTGCTCGACCACGACGGGCGGCACCGGGTAGGCGGACTCGTTGGTGTTGAGGGCGACCGGCACGTCGAGCTGCGGGGCGCCGTAGGGCGTTGCTCCCTGCAACTCGGGCCGCAGCAGCGCCCGCAGCTCGGTCACGAGTCCGACGCGAAGCGGGCGGTGACCGCTTCGCCGTGTGCCGGCAGGTCCTCGGCGGTGGCGAGCGTGACCACGGTGTCGGCCACGTCGGCGAGCGCCTCGCGCGAGTAGTCGACCACGTGGATGCCGCGCAGGAAGGTCTGCACCGACAGGCCGCCGCTGTGGCAGGCGCAGCCGCCGGTGGGCAGCACGTGGTTGGAGCCGGCGGCGTAGTCGCCGAGGCTGACCGGCGCGTAGTCGCCGACGAAGATCGCGCCGGCGTTGCGGATGCGGGCCGCGACCGCCGCGGCGTCGCGGGTCTGGATCTCCAGGTGCTCCGCCGCGTAGGCGTCGACGACGCGCACGCCCTCGTCGACCCCGGAGACCAGCACGATGCCGGACTGCGGGCCGCCGAGCGCGGTCTTGACCCGGATCGCGTGCTTGGTCCGGGAGGCCCGGCGCTCCAGCGCCGCCTCGACGGCGGCGGCCAACTCCTCGCTGTCGGTGACCAGCACCGAGGCGGCGAGCTCGTCGTGCTCGGCCTGGCTGATCAAGTCGGCCGCGACCAGCTCGGGGTCGGCGGTCTCGTCGGCAAGGATCGCGATCTCGGTCGGGCCGGCCTCGGCGTCGATGCCGATGATGCCGAGCAGCAGGCGCTTGGCGGCGGCGACGTAGACGTTGCCCGGACCGGTCACCAGCGTCACCGGCTCGCAGACGGTCGTGCCGTCGGCGTCGCTCGCGCCATACGCGAACATCGCGACTGCCTGGGCACCGCCGACGGAGTAGACCTCGTCGACCCCGAGCAGCGCGCACGCCGCGAGGATCGTCGGGTCCGGATAGCCCACGAAATCAACGGTGTTCGAGCGCTGCGGCGGGCTCGCGACGGCGAGCGAGCCGACACCGGCGATCTGCGCCGGCACGACGTTCATGACCACGCTGCTCGGGTAGACCGCCTGGCCGCCCGGCACGTAGAGCCCGACGCGGTCGACCGGCACCCAGCGCTCGGTGACGGTGCCGCCGGGGACGACCTGGGTGACCGAGTCGACCCGGGCCTGGTCGGAGTGCACCAGGCGGGCGCGGCGGATCGACTCCTCCAGGGCAGCACGCAGCTTCGGCTCGAGCCCGGCGAGCGCCTTGTCGAGCACCTGCGCCGGCACCCGGAGCGACGGCGGACGGACGCCGTCGAAACGCTCGTCGAGGTCGAGGATCGCGTCGACCCCGCCGGCATGCACCTGCTCGCAGATCGGGCGCACGGTCTCCAGTGCGGCCTCGACGTCGAGTTCGGCGCGGGGCAGGGCGTCGCGCAGGGCCCGCGCGTCCAAGGAGGACAGAGCGGCACCGCGCAGGTCGACACGAGCAATCACGCGGCAATTCTAGGGTTCGTATGACCGTGACCTGCGTCGCGTCCGCGGTGCGAGCGTCCGCCGCCATACTCGTGAGCTGTGAGCCTGGTCCAGATGCACGGCTGGCGCGACGAGGTCGCGGTGCTGATCTTCGTCATCTGCGGCAGCGTCGTCGCCGCCGCCATCGTGCGCTGGGGGCGGCTCGGCAGCGGCGTCGGCCAGCTAACCGCCGCCGCACGCGCGACCGTCCAGCTGGCCGCGGTCGGCCTGGTCATCGGCGCCGTGCTGCACTCGTGGCCACTGTCCCTGGCGTTCTGCGCGCTGATGCTCGGTGTCGCGGCCTTCACCAGCGCGCACCGCATCCTCGGCCGTTGGTCGGCGTGGACCCTGCTGCCCATCTGCGCGGGCGTCGTGCCAGGCGTGCTCGGCATGCTCGCAACGGGCCTGGTGCCGGTGCGACCCATCGCCGTCATCCCGGTGCTCGGCATCGTGGGCGGCAACTCGATGACCGCGACCTCGCTGACCGGCAAACGGATCCACGACGCCCTGCGCACCAGGTATGGCGAGTTCGAGGCGGGTCTGTCCATCGGTCTGCGCGATCACGAGGCGGCGGATGTGGTCGCCCGCGACGATGCCGCCCTCGCGTTGATCCCCGGCCTCGATCAGACCCGCACCGTCGGGATCGTCACGTTGCCAGGGGCGTTCGTCGGGGCGCTACTCGGCGGGGCGAGCGCGTGGGAGGCGGCAGCGGTGCAGTTGCTGGTGCTGATCGCCCTGCTGGTCGCGCAGGCGATCGCGGTCCTGGTGACCACCGAGCTGACCATCCGGGGCAAGCTCGGCCCGATCGAGGGTGCCCGGTGATCGCCGCCGGTTATCTCGTCGGCTCGAAGTCGTCGCCGTCGTCCGGGTCGGTGCCGTAGAACTCCCGCTCGACGACCGCACGGGCGCGCCGGGCGACCCGCAGGTAACGCTCGCCGAGCTCGTGGCCGGCACCGACCGGGCCGCCGAGGATGCGCGCGATGCCGTCGGCGTCGGTCAGGTTGCTCGGCAGGGCGTCGACCGGGCGCCCCCGCCACAACACCGATGCGTTGCGCAATCGCGTTGCCAGTGACCAGGATTCACGTAATGCGGCGGCGTCCCGCAGGCTGATCAGGTCATGCTCGGCCATCACCCGCAGTGGGGTGATCGTGCCCGGATGGCGCAGTGCCGGGATCTCATGGGCGTGCTCCAGCTGCGCGAGCTGGACGGTCCACTCCACGTCGGACAGGCCGCCGCGGCCGAGCTTGAAGTGGGTGCGCACGTCTCCCCCGCGCGGGATGCGCTCGGCCTCCATACGCGCCTTGAGCGTGCGGATCTGGCGCACCGCCTTCTCACTGATGCCGCCCTCCGGCCAGCGCAACGGGTCGATCAAACCGGTGAAGCGGCTGCCGAGCTCGTCGTCGCCGGCGACCGGCGTCGCCCGCAACAGCGCCTGCGCCTCCCAGCCCTCCGACCAGCGCTCGTAATAGCCGGCGTATGACGCGAGCGTGCGCACGATCGGCCCCGCCTTGCCCTCCGGCCGCAGGTCGGCGTCGACTCCAAGCGCGGGGTCGGGACCGCTCGCCGACAGGCCGGTGCGCAGGTAACCCACCACCTGCTCTGCCTGTGCCTGCGCGATGCCGGCGTCGGCACCGGGCAGCGGGTCGTGCACGAACATCACGTCGGCGTCCGACCCGAAGCCGAGCTCGCGTCCTCCGAACCGACCCATGCCGATGATCGCGATCGAGGTGGAAAGCATTGTGCCGCTCTCCTTTTCGACATGCCTGATCGCGAGATCCAGTGCGCCCTGCAGGGTGGCCGCGGCCAGGTCGGTCAGCGCGATCTCCAGGGCGTCCAGGTCCTCCAGCTCTCCGGAGAGCTCGGCGACCGCGATGCGGATGAGCTCGTTGCGGCGGGCCGAACGGATCGCGAGCAGCGCCGCGTCGTCGTCGTCCTGTCGCTGGATCGCCGCCCGCATGGTGGAGTTCAGCTGGTCTCTGCTGAGCGGTCGCCTGGCCTCCCGGCTGCCGAAGACCGACACCGCCGACGGCGCGCGCTCGAGCAGCTGACCGACGTAGCGGCTGCCCGCCAGCACCCGGGCGAGCGTCTCGGCGGCCCGCCCCTCGTCCCGCAGCATCTTGAGGAACCACGGTGTCGAGCCGAGCGCGTCGCTGAGTTTGCGGAAGGCGAGCAGACCGAGGTCGGGGTCGACCTCCTCGGCAAACCACTGCAGCATGACCGGCAGTAGCGTCCGCTGGATGGCCGCCCGTCTGCTCACGCCCGAGGTCAGCGCCTCGATGTGCCGGATCGCTCCCGCGCTGTCACGAAAACCCAATGCGGCGAAGCGATCCCGGGCGCTCTCCGGCGACAGCCGTGCGTCATCGGCCGACAGCCTGGCGACGGCCGAGAGCAACGGCCGGTAGAAGATGCGTTCGTGCAGCCGGCGCACCTGGGCCGACTGCGACCGCCACAGCTCCACGACTTTCCGCTCGGCGTCGACCCGCAGACCTACGGCCCGTCCGAGCGCGCGCAGGTCGCCCTCGCCGGTCGGCATGAGATGGGTGCGGCGCATCCGGGACAGTTGGATGCGGTGCTCCAGCAGACGCAGCTGCCGGTAGGCGTGGTCGAGTTCGTGGGCGTCGACCCGGCCGATGTAGCCGCCACGGGAGAGCGACTCCATGGCTGCCAGCGTGCTGCGGTTGCGCAGCCGGTCGTCGGTGCGACCGTGCACCAGCTGCAGCAACTGCACGCTGAACTCGATGTCGCGCAGCCCGCCCTTGCCGAGCTTGAGCTCGCGGTCGGCCTCGGCCGCGGGCAAGTGCTGCTCGACCCGGCGCCGCATCGCCTGGACGTCCTCGACGAAGTGGTCGCGACCGGCCGCCCGCCAGACCATCGGCTGGATCACCTCGAGGTATGCCGCGCCGAGCTCCTCGTCCCCGGCGATCGGCCGGGCCTTGAGCAGTGCCTGGAACTCCCACGTCTTGGCCCACCGCTCGTAGTAGTTGCGGTGGGAGGCCACCGTGCGCACCAGCGGCCCCTGTTTGCCCTCGGGGCGCAGCGCCGGGTCGACCTGCCAGAGGCTGCCCTCACCGGTCGCGACCGAGCAGGCGCGCATCAGCTCGGTCGCGAGTTTGGTGCCGACCGCGAGCGCCTCGTCCTCGTCGGCGTCGCCAGCCGGCTCGGCGACGAAGATGACGTCGACGTCGCTGATGTAGTTGAGTTCGCGGCCGCCGCACTTGCCCATCGCGATCACGCTGAGCCGGCAGGTCTGCTCGTCGGGGACGGTGTTGCGGGCGATCCGCAGCGCAGCCTCGAGCGCGGCACCGGCCAGGTCCGAGAGAGCCTCGGCGATCACCGGGAACTGCTCGATGCCGTCCCCGGTGAGGTCGACCGCGGCGATCTGGATGAGTTGCCGGAAGTAGGCGACGCGCAGCGCGTCATACGCCTCGGTGCCGGTGCGGTCACCGACCGCATCGGTGAGCGCGGCATACAACTCCTCGCGGGAGGCGATGCGCGCCGCGGCGACGTCGTGCCACTGGCCGGGGTGCCGGACCAGCCGGTCGGTCAGCGCGGCGGAGGCGCCGGTGACCGCGACCAGCCGCGCCCAGCCGTCCGGGTCGTCGGCGAAAAGCGCTGCGAACGAACCCTTCTCGGCGTCGGGCAGCACCTCGCGCAACCGCACCAGTCCGAGCAGCGCCTGGTCGGGCGAGGCCGCCCGGCTCATCGTCGCGATGGCGTCGGCGGGCAGCCCCAGCTCGTCGAGCATCGGCTCGGCGCGGGTGGGTTCGGCGAAACCGGCGCGCACCAGCGCCGCCCGGCGGCTCTGCTCCCGGGGCACGTTCACGGCGTCGTTGCCTGGCGCATCACAGTCGCTTGAGGTATTGGTCCAGCTCGAACTGGGTGACCTGGTCGCGGTAGCCGGCCCACTCCGCGCGCTTGTTGCGCAGGAAGAAGTCGAAGACGTGCTCGCCGAGGGTCTCGGCGACCAGCTCACTGCCCTCCATCAGATGTATGGCGTGATCCAGCGACGCCGGCAACGGGTCGATGCCCATCGCCCGGCGCTCCCGGTCGGTGAGGTTCCACACGTCGTCCTCGGCCTCGGGCGGCAGCTCGTAGCCCTCCTCGATGCCCTTCATCCCGGCCGCGAGCACCACGGCATACGCGAGATAAGGGTTGGCCGACGCGTCGATGGAGCGCACCTCGACCCGGGCGCTCTGGCCCTTGGCCGGCTTGTACATCGGCACGCGCACCATCGCGCTGCGGTTGTTGTGCCCCCAGCTGACGTGCGCCGGCGCTTCGGCGCCGCTCCAGATGCGCTTGTAGGAGTTGACCCACTGGTTGGTGACCGCCGAGATCTCCGGTGCGTGGTGCAGGATGCCGGCGATGAATCCCTTTGCGGTGCTTGACAATTGGTATGGCGCGCCGGCCTCGTAGAACGCGTTGCGGTCGCCCTCGAAGAGCGACACGTGGGTGTGCATGCCGGAGCCCGGGGCGTCGGCGAGCGGCTTGGGCATGAACGAGGCGAACACCCCCTGCTCGAGCGCAACCTCCTTGATCACCGTGCGGAAGGTCATGATGTTGTCGGCGGTCGACAGTGCGTCGGCGTAGCGCAGGTCGATCTCGTTCTGCCCCGGCCCCGCCTCGTGGTGGGAGAACTCCACCGAGATGCCCATCTGCTCCAGCATCGAGATCGCCGACCGCCGGAAGTCGTGGCCGGTGCCGTGCGGCACGTGGTCGAAGAACCCGGCCTGATCGACCGGCGTCGGCGGCTCCCCCGGTCGCATGTTCTGCTCAAAGAGATAGAACTCGATCTCGGGGTGGGTGTAGAACGTCAGCCCCTTGTCGCTGGCCTTGGTGAGCGCCCGCTGCAGCACGTTGCGCGGATCGGCCTGGCTGGCCGACCCGTCGGGCAGCCGGATGTCGCAGAACATCCTTGCGGTGCCAGGGTTCTCGCCGCGCCAGGGCAACACCTGGAAGGTGTCCGCGTCGGGCAGCACCAGCATGTCGGACTCGAAGACGCGGGCCAGGCCCTCGATCGAGCTGCCGTCGAAGCCGATGCCCTCGGTGAAGGCTCCCTCCAACTCCGCCGGTGCGACCGCGACCGACTTGAGGGTGCCGAGCACGTCGGTGAACCAGAGCCGGATGAACCTGATGTCCCGCTCCTCGATGGTGCGGAGCACGTATTCCTGCTGTCGATCCATACCGCTGATCCTGCCTTACCGGGACCGTATGGCGGGAGCGGGCACGCGAAAGCGCCGGCCGCGGGAGAAACTCCTGCGGCCGGCGCCCAGCGTCATACCCTCCGCGAGGGATCAGCGAGTGAAACGGACCTGCAGCTTCACTCCGTCGCCCTGTTTGTTGTGGACGCTGATCTGCGTGCCGGTGCCGGCCACCTTCACCGACGAGGTCGGCGACTGCTCGTACCAGTACTGGTTGGGGTTGGTGTCGTCGAACGTCTTCACCGGGGCCTGCGCCGGGAACTTCAGGCTGGCGCCCTTGCGGTGCAGGGTGAAGGCGTCGGTCTTGTCCAGCCCGAACGACGCGTCGTAGGAGTTGATCCGGTTGCTCGCCACCGTGCCGTCCGGCCAGACGTTCGGGCGCGGGTGCGCGTCAACCGGCAGCACCTGGCCGTAGCCCGGGTGCGTGGTGACGTTGTTGTCCGGGTACTCGTTGTTGACGTACCAGATGATCAGCCCGTCCTGGTAGGGGAAGTGCTCCACCCAGTCCGGCTTGTCCGGGAAGCCGAAGTTGTACGGCCCGGTCTGCAAGGTCGCGTCATAGCCGCTGTAGCGACGCGACTCGGCCAGGTAGTAGCGGGCGACGTCCTCGCTGGTGCTGCCGCCCATCCGGGTGAAGCCCTTGGCGGTCCACGCCGACGTGGCCGACTCGACGTCGTCGGTGGTCGAGCTGTCGCCCACGGTGACGGTGAGGTCGTCCAGGAAGGCGCCGCCCTGGTTGACGCCACCGTCGGTCTGGTAGGAGAACCGGAACAGGATCTTCTTGCCGGCATACGGGGTCAGGTCGTAACTGACTGTGCCCCAGGACTTCTGGGTGCCGGTGATCGCGTCACCGACGTTGGTCCAGGTGCTGCCGCCGTCGGTCGACACCTGGCCGTAGAGGAAGTCGTAACCCTCCTCGATGTCGTACCAGATCGCTGACGAGATCGACCCGCTGCTGGCGCCGGTCAGGTCGACCTCGCGCTGCAGCGTGTTGTTCAGGTTGTCGCCGCGACCACTCCACCACTCGAACTTGCCGGACTTGGGGTTGTTGTACTCGGTGACCACGGTCTTGTCGGGCAGGTTGACCGCGACGGCCATCGGCTTCTGCTTGTTGTCCTCATCGGCGGGCCCGAGGTTGATGTCGGCTCGCTCGCCGAACTGCACCGACTGAGTGTCGGTCCAGCCGAGCTGCAGCTTCTCCCAGGCGCCCATGTAACCGGGCGTGACGCCGATGGCGTCGCGGCCCGGGCCGAGCCACGAGCCGCTGCTCATCAGACTCCAGTAGGCGACGCTGTTGTCTCCGCGGTTGGTGGTGTCGTAGAGGTCCGGCAGGCCGAGGTCGTGGCCGAATTCGTGTGCGAACACACCAAGTCCGCCATTTTCCGGCTCGGTCGTGTAGTCCGAGACCCAGATGCCCGTGTTGCCGATCTGCACGCCACCGGACTTGTTGCCGTCCGGACCGGTCGTGCCCACCCCTGAGCTGACCGCCCAGCGGTGCGACCAGATGGCGTCCTTGCCCTGCGCGCCGCCGCCGGCCTCTTCGCCCTCGCCGGCGTGGATCGCCTGGTAGTGGTCGATGTAACCGTCGGGCTCGTTGAAGTCACCGTCGCCGTCGTAGTCGTAACGGTCCCAGGTGTCGAACTGCTTCAGGTCTTCCTTGATCTGGGCGTCGGTCTTGCCCGACTGCTTCTGCTGGTTGTACCAGGCGGTCAGCGAGTCCTTGATGAACGACCAGTAACCCTCGGCCTCACTGGTGCCGTCGCCCGCCTCCGGGTTGTGCCCGTAACGTGCCTCGTTGTAGGGCACCTTGACCCAGTCGGACACCTCGGTGGTGACCTGGAAGCGGCCCTGCGACTGCTTCTTGTAGAAATTCTGGAACGACTCACCGTCGCCGTCGAACATGTTCTCGTAGTGCTGCTGGTTGAAGTCCTTCTCCCAGTAGGTCGAGTTGTTCGTCGACCGGTCCGGCTCCGGGATCTGGTTGTGCACCGGCCCCGGCGTACCGCCCTGCGCCGGCTTGGCCTGGGTGCCGAACTCGGCGAGCGTGGTGAAGATCTTGGTGGTCTGGTTGGGGTCGTACTGGACGTACTTGCCCTTCTTCGGCTTACTGCCTTTGCCGCGGCCGCCGGCCTGCTCGGCGCTCGCCTCGGGCGCCTGCAGCTCGATGACCTTCTTGCCCTTGATCGTCTTGACCTTGGCCTTGCCCTTCACCAGCTTGGTGACGGCCTCCTGCCGCAGCTTGGCCTGCTTTTCGGCCCGCGGGTTGGGCAGATTGTCCGACTTGGTCACCTTGCCCGGTTCCTGCGGGGGCACGGGTGCCGCGAGAGCGGATGGGGTGAATCCGCCGATGGTGAACGCTGCGGTCGCCGCTGTTGCGGTGAGTCCGGCAACGCTTCCGAACACACGTCTTCTCACGATTCCTCCGGATGTTGTGCGATGTGTGCCGTCCTTAACGGGGATGGACGGCAACTTTGGCAGTTTGACCGAAAAGCTGACCGAATGGTGGGAAACGGCTGGAAAATCTTTGAACTCCCTTTACCTTCGGGCGCCGCCTGACTACGCCCGAGTAGCTCCTTCAGCGTTTCGGCGCGCCGATAGGGTCGCCGGTATGACGGACAAGCCCACCGAGGTCAGCGCCCCCTATGGCACCGGAGCCCAAGCCGCTCCCCAACGCCGCGTCCGAGTCCCGCACCTGCAGGCCAAGAAGGCCAAGGGCGAGAAGTGGGCGATGCTCACGGCATACGACATGTATGCCGCGGAGATCTTCGACGAGGCCGGCATCCCGGTGCTGCTGGTCGGCGACTCGGCCGGCAACAACGTCTTCGGCTTCGAGACCACCGTGCCGGTGACCGTGGACCACCTGGTGCCGCTCGTGCGGGCGGTGGCGACGGCGACGTCGCACTCGATGGTGGTCGCGGACCTGCCGTTCGGGTCCTACCAGGCCAGCCCGCAGCAGGCGCTCGCGACGGCGACCCGCTTCATGAAGGAGGGGCTGGCGCACGCGGTGAAGCTCGAGGGCGGCAAGGCGATGGTGCCGGAGGTCGAGCTGCTGGTGCGGGCCGGCATCCCGGTGATGGGCCACATCGGCTTCACCCCGCAGAGCGAGCACGTGCTCGGCGGCTACCGGGTGCAGGGGCGCGGCGACGGCGCGGACAAGCTGCTCGAGGACGCGCTCGCGCTGCAGGAGGCAGGGTGTTTCGCGGTGGTGATGGAGATGGTGCCGGCACCGGCCGCCAAGCGGGTGACCGAGGCGCTGGCGATCCCGACCATCGGCATCGGTGCCGGTCCCGATTGCGACGCCCAGGTGTTGGTGTGGCAGGACATGGCCGGGCTGCGCGGCGGCAAGTCGCCGCGCTTCGTCAAGAAGTATGCCGATCTGCGGGGCGAGCTGGGCCGGGCTGCGCAGACGTATGCCGCAGAGGTCGCCTCGGGCGAGTTTCCTTCTGCGGAGCAGAGTTTCGAGTCCTGAGCGGCGGCACCGAGCGCCACATGACAAGCGCCGCCGCAAGGCCGACGGCGCCGGAGGTGACGATGCCGGCACCCAGCGCGAACGCGGCGGTCACCCCGGAGAGCACGGCCGGGCCGATGGTCTGACCCGCGTCCGACAGCTCGCGCCAGATGCCGAGGAACTGCGCCCGGCCGACGTCGGGTGAGTAGTCGGCGCCGAGGGTCATCACCATGCCCGACCCGATGCCGTTGCCGAAGCCGAGGATGCCGGCGACCAGGCAGAGCGTGAGCGCGCCATGCGTCAGCGGGATGGCCATCATCGACAGGCCCATCACGAGCATCGACGGCACGGTCACCCACCGGCGGCCGAAGACGTCCATCACCTTGCCTGCCGGGTAGAAGACGAGCATGTCGATGCCGCCGGCGACGCCGTAGATGATCGACGCGGTCTGCGCGGTGAGGCCGAGGTGCTCCGACCAGAGCGGCACCACCGCCTGGCGCGTGGCGCGGATCGCCGAGACCAGGAGCACGCCCATCCCGATGGTGAGGAAGATCTTGCGGTGGTCACGCAGGACACCGCGCACGGTGGCCGGTGCAGCGGACGCCCTGGCCGGGTGCGGCGGCAGGTCCTGCAGAGTCGCGCCGAGGACACCGGCGACCGCCAGCGCGAGCGCGCACACCGCGTAGGCTCCGCGCAGGTGCCAGAGGCCCATCGCCGCCGCGCCGGCGAACGGCCCGGCGAACATGCCGACCCTGCTGACCCCGCCGAGCGTCGACAGAGCCCTCGCCCGGAAGTGGGCCGGGACCGCCTCGGTGAGATAGCTCTGCCGGGCGAGCATGAAGACCGACCCGCTGACGCCGAGCAGGAAGACGCCGATCGCGAACATCGCGAGCGAATTCGCGAGCATGCAGCACGCGGCGGAGAGGACCCCGACGACAGAGGCGCCGATGAGTGCGTGGCGCTCGCCATACCGTGCGGTGATCATCGAGCTCGGCACGTTGAACAGCAACGAGCCGACGTTGAGCAGGGTGATCATCAAGGCCGCGGCCGCGACCGACCCGCCGAGGTCGCGTGCGGAGAGCGGGATCACCGGGAGCATCGCGCCCTCGGCCACCCCGAAGAGCAGCGACGGACCGTATGCCGGGATCGCCAGTCGTCGGAGGTCGAAGTCGGGCGCCGCGGTCATCGTTAGGCAGTCTAATGATCCCGGCACCGTCACTCTCGCGCGTCTCGTACGCGGGAGTACCGATGCGTCACGGGTGCTTACGGCTGGGTGACTGACGTCCGCGCGCGCCGATTGACGTCCGTCGCAACGAGTGACGATCGTGCATGGACGTCACTCATTGCTGACGTCGTCACTCGGCGAGCGGCTCACCGTCCGGTCAGGTGCTCGACGGCGAGCTGGTTGAGCCGCACGAAGCCGTAGTCGCGGTCCGCGGCCGCCTCGACGTCGAACGTCTCGTCCGCTGCGGCCAGGAAGTCGGCGACGGACTCCCCCGCGTCGAGCGTGGGTTGCTGCAGCGAGCTCACACCGGCGTAGTCCATCGCCTCCGTGACCCTGGGGTCGGCCCGGAAGGCGCGGGCCTTATCCGCCAGCAGCAGGTAGGTCGACATACAGGCCCGCGCCGAATCCCACACGCCCTGCAGGTTCTCGGTGCGCGAGGGCTTGTAGTCGAAGTGCCGCGGTCCGGTGTAGCGCGGCGCGTCGGGCTGCCCGGGGAAGCCGTTCTCGAGCAGGTCGACGGTGAAGAACGCCGACAGCAGGTCACCGTGACCGAAGACCAGGTCCTGGTCGTACTTCAGGCCGCGCTGGCCGTTGAGGTCCAGGTGGAAGAGCTTGCCGCTCCACAGCGCCTGTGCCAGCTGGTGGCTGTAGTTGAGGTTGGCCATCTGCTCGTGCCCCGTCTCCGGGTTGAGCCCGACGATGTCGCCGTTGTCCAGCTCGGCGATCAAGGCGAGGGCGTGTCCGACGGTCGGCAGCAGGATGTCGCCGCGCGGCTCGTTCGGCTTGGGTTCCAACGCGATTCGCAAGGAGTACCCCCGCTCCTTGATGTATGACGCAACGGTGTCGAGGCCCTCCTTGTAACGGTCGAACGCGGCATGGAGGTTCTTGCTGCCGTCATACTCCGCGCCCTCGCGACCGCCCCACATCACGAACGTGCTGGCACCGCACTCGGCGGCGAGGTCGACCGCCTGCAGGATCTTGCGGAGCCCGAAGCGCCGCACTCCCCGGTCGTTGCTGGTCAGCCCACCGTCCTTGAAGACCGGGTGGGTGAACGTGTTGGTGGTGACCATCTCGATGACGATGCCGGCGCTGTCGCAGGCCCGCCGCAGCTGCGCGACCCGGGAGCGCTTCGTCTGCTCGTCGGCGTTGAAAGCGAAGACGTCGTTGTCGTGGAAGGTGATGCCCCACACCCCGAGTTCGCCGAGTTGTTTGACGTAGTCCCACGGTTCGAGTGCGGTGCGGGTGGCACTCCCGAACGGGTCGATGCCCGTCCAGCCGACGGTCCACAGACCGAAGGAGAACTTGTCAGCGGGCGTGGGTGCGGGCGTCGTGGTCATGCACGAAGGCTACGGCGGCGCAAGGCGATCCGCGTGGGAACGCGTGCGTTGCAGCAGTCGATAACAGCCGACCGCCAGCAACAACGCCCCGAGCCCGGACAGCACCGGCACGAGATAGCCCGCTCGCGCCCCGGCGTGCTCGACGACCGCGCCGCTGATCGCCGAACCGGCGGCGATGCCGACCAGCGTGCCGGTGAAGACCAGGCCCATCGACTCGTTGACCTGTGACGGCGGCACGAGCGCCTGAGCGAGCTTCATCGAGGTGATCAGCGTCGGCGCCGTGGCGATGCCGGCGAGGAGCAGCACGACGGCGAGCGCGGGCAGTGAGGTCACCAGCAGCACCGGCGCTTCGAGCAGGAACATCCCGGCGGTGCCGAGCAGGAGAGCCCGGGCGAGCGACCCGTGGGTGGCGCGCGTGCCGACGATCAGTGCCGACGTCGCCGAGCCGACCGCAAACACCGCGATGATTACCCCGGCGAGATCCTTCCGGCCGAGCTCGCCCGAGAATGCAAGCGTGACAACCTCGTTCGAGCCGAAGATGCCACCGGTGAACACCATCACCGTGGCCACGACGAGCACCGCCGGGTTGCGTATGACGAGCGCCGCGACCGCGCCTTCCTCGTGGTGCACGGGTGGCTCGGTCGACCGGGCGGAGACGAAGACGAGGGCGCCTGCGCCATACAGCACGAAGGCGGCGATGAGCCCGGCCTCCGGCACGACCGTGGTCGCGAGCAGCACCGCGATCGCCGGGCCGAGCACGAACGAGAACTCGTCGAGCACCTGCTCCAGCGACATTGCGGTGTGCAACCGGCCGGGGCGCTCGGCCAATAGGTAGGACCAGCGGGCGCGGCTCATCGAACCGGTCGACACCACCACCGCGGACAGCCCATAACTCACGAACAGTGTCCAGTCCGGCGCGCCAACCCACGAGGCCACGATCAGCACGGCACCCCAGAGGGTGCTCCAGGCGGTGAGTGGCAGCGTGACCCGGCGCTGACCCCGCCGGTCGACGACCCGCCCGACGGCGGACGCGGTGACCGCAAGCACGACCAGGCCGACCGCGGACACCGCACCGGCCAGCCCGTAGGAGCCGCGACGGCCGGAAACCATTGCAACCACTGCGACTCCGAACATCGCGCCGCCGAGGCGGGCGATACTGGAGCCGACGAGGAAAGTGCGTGCACCGGGCACCGCGAGCAGCGCCCGGTATGGCGTCAGCACCGACGCCTTACGAAGGAGCGCTCAGCCTTCGTTCCACTCCTTGTCGGCCTTGTCCCACTCCTCGGTGCGCTCGCGCGCCGACTCCAGCGCGTTGCGCGCCTCGTCCTCCGAGTCGTACGGGCCGAGCAGCTTCGCCTTGGGGTCGGTCTCCCCGTCCTTCTCCACCTGACGTGTGTCGACGTTGAACCAGTAGGCCACTTCGGTGCTCCTCACTCGTGACGGATGCGCGGTGCGCGCTGTCTTGCTCCTTAGACTGCACCATATGTCCGCGACCAGCACTCCCGTCCGACCCGGTCGGCTCAGTCCCCGACGCCCGGTGCCGGCGAGCATCGCCCGCCCCGAGTATGTCGACCGTCCCGAGCCGGCGGAGTTCACCGGTTCGGAGGTGCGCGACCCCGACCTGATCGAGCGGATCCGGGTCTCCTCGCGGATCGCGGCGCAGGCCCTGCAGGCGGCGGGCGCCGCCGTACGTCCCGGCGTGACCACCGACGAACTCGACCGCATCGGTCATGAGTTCATCCTCGACAACGGCGCCTACCCGTCGACGCTCGGCTACCGCGGCTTTCCGAAGTCGCTCTGCACCAGCGTCAACGAGGTGATCTGCCACGGCATACCGGACGACCGTGAGCTGCAGGACGGCGACATCGTCAAGATCGACATCACGGCATACAAGGACGGCGCGCACGGCGACAACTGCGCGACGTTCCTGGTCGGCGACGTCGACGAGGAGTCGCGGCTGCTGGTCGAGCGCACGCAGGAGGCGATGATGCGCGGCATCAAGGCCGCCAAGCCGGGGCGCGAGGTCAACGTCATCGGCCGGGTCATCGAGATGTACGCATCGCGCTTCGGGTATGGCGTGGTGCGCGACTACACCGGCCACGGGGTCGGCCCGGTCTTCCACTCCGGGCTGATCATCCCCCACTACGACTCGGCCCCGGCGCACGCGGACGTCATCCAGCCCGGGATGACCTTCACCGTCGAGCCGATGCTCGACCTCGGCACCGCCGACTGGGACCTCTGGGACGACGGCTGGACAGTGGTGACCAAGGACAAGCGGCGCTCGGCGCAGTTCGAGCACACCATCCTGATCACCGAGTCCGGCCCGGAGATCCTCACACTGCCGTAAGGTTTCTCGGCGCACGACATGACGAAGGAGTCCGCACTGCCATGAGCAAGACCTACCCACTCGGGATCGACGTCGGCGGCACCGGCATCAAGGGCGCGCCGGTCGACCTGGACAAGGGCGAGTTCGCCAAGGACCGGCTGCGCATCGAGACGCCCGAGGAGTCGACGCCGGACGCGGTCGCGGACATCATCGCGCAGATCGCCGACAACTTCGCCGCCGAGACCGGCAAGGAGCCGATCGGCATCACGCTGCCGGCGGTCGTCACCCACGGGGTGGTGCGCACCGCCGCGAACATCGACCGGTCGTGGATCGGCACCAACGTCGAGGAGCTCTTCAGCAAGAAGCTCGGCCGCACGGTGACCGTCGTCAATGACGCGGACGCGGCCGGCGTCGGCGAGCTGCACTACGGCGCGGCCCGCAATACCGACGGTCTCGTGCTGGTGTCGACGCTCGGCACCGGCATCGGATCGGCATTGCTCAATTACGGTGTCCTGGTTGCCAATTCGGAGCTCGGTCACCTCGAGATCGACGGACACGACGCCGAGTCCAAGGCGGCCGAGAGCGCGCGGGAGAAGGAGGACCTCTCCTGGGAGAAATGGGCCGAGCGCCTGCAGCGCTACTTCAGCCACATCGAGGACCTGCTGTGGCCGGACCTGATCGTCGTCGGCGGCGGGGTGTCGAAGAAGGCGGACAAATTCCTGCCGCTGCTGCACCTGCGGGCGCCGATCGTCGCCGCCCAGTTGCAGAATGCCGCCGGCATCGTCGGTGCCGCGTGGCTGGCGGACCAGGCCGGCAAAGGCTGACTCGCCTCTCGCGGCCGCGGGCCCGGCGGCCCCGGCCAGCCCGGCGGACACGGCGGGCACAAAACTCACCGATAAGGTGCTCGACACGCCGCGCGGACGCCCGCGGACGGCGCGTCAGCCACCTTATCGGTGAGTTTTTGCCCCCGGGCTCAGCGTCAGCGACCGCCGAGCCTCGCCCGCTGCGCCGCAACCTTCTGCTTGGCCGCCGGGATGCCCCGCTTGAGCGCGTGCCGCACCTTGGGCAGCGCGGAGGCGAAGACCGGGTAGAGCGGCGACAGCGACTTGTCCCACGTGCCGATCAGCAGGTCCTCGTGCTTGGCGAACTGCCGTTTGAAGTCCGAAATGCCGTCATTGAGCAGGCCGTTGAAGTCGTAGCGGGAAACGCCTTGTGCCTTCACGTGTTTCATCGCGTGGAACTTCAGGCCGTAATTGAGCCGCAGCTTCATGCCCCGCGGTGACACTCCGCCATACAGCTCGAAGGCGGTGCTCCCGGACACCACGAGCCAGACGAACGCGACGACCTCCTCGCCCTCCCAGGCGGCGAGCAGCTGCGAGCGCTCCCCCATCAGGTCGCGGATCGCGCGGTGATAGTCGTCGTCGTGTACGGCGAAACCCGCGCGCTTGCCGGTCTCCTTGTTGATCGCCAGCACCTGGTCGAGGTCGGCGTCGGTGGTGACCTCGCCGAAGCGAACATCCTTGGCGCGGAACGATTTTCGGACGTTCTGCCGCGTCGACGAGCTGAAGGCAGCCAGCAGGTCGTCCTCGTCCGGCGTGAGGGAGACGATCAGCGTGCGCGGGATCAGGCCGGTGTTCGCACTGCGCGCGAAGCCTGCGGCGGCGACCTGCTGCAGCCAGCCGGTCGGCCGCGCCGCCTCGATCGCGGCGATCTCCTCGTCGGAGACGCCCTTGGCAAGCGGCGAGGCCGGGTCGGCCCAGTCGGGTTCGATCGACAACGCGACCGACCCGCGCTCGCGCTTGACGTGGTCGGCGAGGGCGGTGAGCACCGCGCCGCGGTCGGCTTCCTCGGCAACCGGCCCACGCGGGACGTAGGCGAGCGACTTCAGCGGCGGCGGCAGCCGCCGGTAGAGCACCTGCGCGCAGCCGACCAGGCGGTCGCCGTCGTGCACGAGCAGCCGGTCGGCGCTCCACGCGTATCGCGACTTGAGGTCGCCCCAGCCCCACAACTGCAGTGGGTGACCCCCGGAGGTCACCACCGTGCGGTCCCAGACGTCGCGGTCGCGGCAAGAGGTCACACGCAAAGTCACGGCGCCCAAGTTACCGGCGCCGGGCCGGACCACCGAATCACCGCGCCGAGCCGAGCAGCGAGGCCGGTGAAGGGGTCAGCGCGCCCGGGCCGCCTTGACGACCTTGCGCGGCGGCTTCCCGGTCAGCGCGTAGCGTCGTCCCCCGAGCCGCTCGGCGAAGCCGGCCTTGGTCAGGCGGTGCATGGTGACCGGGCATTTCTTGCAGCGCGGCTTGTCCTCGCAGCACTTCTTCTTCACGGTCACGACGGGCACCCGACCATCATAGGTGAGGCTTACCTATGCGGGCGACACCTGGCGGTCAGAGATTCGTGGTGCCGGCCCCGCGCAGGTCGTGCACCTGCATCCCGCCCTCGCGACCGAACTGCTCGATCTGGCCCAGATAGACCGAGCGGCCGGTGTCGGTGAGGAGCCCGTCGTGGATCGGGATGACCGCCTGCGGCGCGATGCGGCGGACGAAGTCGATGGTCTCCTTGACCGCACACCACGGCGCGCTGACCGGCACCGCGAGCAGGTCGACGTCGCCGGCCGGCTTGCCGTCGAGCGCGTCACCGGGGTGGTAGACCGACGGCTCGCCCGGCGCGCTGAAGTAGAGGCCGACGTTGGCGATTCGCGGCAGCTCCTCGTAGATCACCGCGTGCTGTGCCCCCACGGGCGTGACCTCCAGTTGACCGATCCCGAAGGTCTCCCCCGCGACGGTCGGTTTCGCCTCGATCTCCTTGTCTGCCAACAGTTTCACCGTCTCGGGGTCGGCGCGCAGCTCCGCCCCGGGGCTCCGCTGCAGCAGGCCTGGGAGCTTCTCGGGGTCGAGGTGATCGATGTGCTGGTGGGTGACGAGCACGGCGTCGAGGTCGCCGACCTCGTCATACGCGGAAAAGGCGCCGGGGTCGACCAGCACCCGGCTACCGGCGGATTCAATGAGCAGGCAGGCGTGACCAAGGTGGGTGATGTTCATTCCTGCACCGTATGACGCGCGCCTGCGGCGTGAGTGACCGGACGCCGTAGAATCGACGAACGTGAAGTTTCTCGGCGATCGCCCGGCATACGACCTGACGTACAACGACGTGTTCATGGCACCGTCTCGCTCCTCGGTGACCAGCCGCCTGGACGTCGACCTGACCACACCGGACGGCGTCGGCACCACGATCCCGCTGGTGGTGGCCAACATGACCGCGGTCGCGGGTCGCCGGATGGCCGAGACGGTGGCCCGGCGCGGCGCGATGGCCGTGCTGCCGCAGGACATCCCCGAGCACGCGATGCGGGAGACCGTCGATTACGTCAAGATGCGGCACCCGGTCTACGAGACGCCCGTGACCGTCGACGCGGACGCGCCGGTCGGGGGCGTGCTGGCGCTGATCGGCAAGCGCGCCCACCGCACTGCGATCGTGGTCGACGCCGACCATGCACCGATCGGGCTGGTGACCGAGCGCCACTGCCTCGAGGTCGACCGCTTCGCCACGGTCGGTGAGGTGATGACCCGCGACCTGTTCACGGTCAAGGACGGCGACGACCTGGACTCCACCTTCGACGCGCTGACCGAGCACCACTTCGAGCTGGCTCCGGTCGTCCGCGACGGTTCACTCGCCGGCGTCCTCACCCGCAAGGGCATCCTGCGCTCGACGATCTACCGGCCGGCACTGGACGCCGAGGGACGGCTGCGCATCGGGGTGGCGATCGGCATCAACGGGGATGTCGCGGGCAAGGCCCGGGCTGCCCTGGAGGCCGGAGCCGACGTCCTCGTGGTCGACACCGCACATGGCCACCAGGACAAGATGCTCGAAGCTTTGTCGGTCGTGCGCGGCGCGCGTCACGCCTTCGAGAATGAACGTGGAGCGCGCATCCCGATCGCCGCGGGCAACGTGGTGACCGGCGACGGCGCACGCGAACTCGCCGAGGCAGGCGCCGACATCATCAAGGTCGGAGTCGGCCCTGGCGCAATGTGCACCACGCGCATGATGACCGGCGTTGGACGCCCGCAGTTTTCCGCGGTGCTCGAATGTGCCACGGCCGCAACAGAAGTCGGCGCGTCGGTGTGGGCCGATGGCGGCGTGAAGTATCCCCGGGACGTCGCCCTGGCTCTCGCGGCCGGCGCCGGCTCGGTGATGGTCGGCTCGTGGTTCGCAGGCACCTGGGAGAGCCCGGGCGATCTGAACAAGGCCGCCGACGGTCGGCTCTACAAGGAGTCGTTCGGGATGGCGAGCGCACGCGCAGTGAGCAACCGCACGCAGGCGCGCAGCGCCTTCGACCGCGCCAGGTCCGCGCTGTTCGAGGAGGGCATCTCCTCGTCGCGGATGTTCCTCGACGCGAGCCGTCCCGGGGTGGAGGATCTCATCGACTCGATCATCGCCGGTGTGCGCTCCAGCTTCACCTACGCCGGAGCACGCAACATCGGCGAGTTCCGCGAGCGCGCCGTGGTCGGCATTCAGAGCGCCAGTGGGTATGACGAGGGTCGCCCGCGCGAAACGTCGTGGTGACGAACGCCCGGTGACCGCCGGGGGACGCCCCGCCGATCAGGCGGTGGCGGCCGACGGGTCGCTGTCGGTGATGTCGGCACCGGCGCGAGCGCGGCGGTGCAGCAGGAAGTCGCGGGCACCGGTGAGATCGTCGGTGTTGAGGTAGTCGACGCCGGCCTCCAGCAGGGTGTCCCACAGGTTGTCCCTAGTCGTGCCCCGCCCGTCGGGGGTGCCCCAGAAGCGCACCTGTTGGCCACGCGCGTGCGCAGAGTCGACGAGGTGCTGCAATCGCAGCCGCTCCCCCGTCGGCATCTTTCCTTCGCCGTTCCAGGAGAACAAGCCGGGCCAGCTGTCACTGAGCAACGGCATCGTGCTCGCGGTGCCGTGCTCGGACCCGCCCCGCAGCCGGCCGTCCACTCCGGTCCAGCGCAGCGGGGCGTCGAAGTTCTTGCCGGCGAGCGTGCCGCTGACCACGGCGGTGACCGGACCGGGCACCAGCTCACCCTCGTGCCAGCTGCTGAACAGCTCCGGGTATTCCGCGAGCTGTCGCTCGATCACCGGACGGGCATTGCCGGCGTCGCTCTTGAGGTCGATGAGCAGAAGCACCGGGTCGGTGAACCCGGGGTAAATGCAACCGGTTTCGCGGACCAACTCCGCCAAAGGCTCGAGGTAGAGCCGGCGCAGCGTGCGCAGTGGATTGGGCCAGCTGTGTCCGATGAACAGCTGCCCGCGGACCATCCACAGGTCGGCCTCGATGCTGGTGAATCCGGCGGCGAGGGCGTCCCAGAGGGGTCGCCGGTGGGCGTAGTCGCCATGCGCATGCGTCCCGGGCAGGGCGGCCGTTGCCACCTGACCGGGAGAGCGGGTCCCCAGTGCGCGCATCGTCATACCTTCACCATGATCGGTGTGCCTGGTGCCTTCGGCAAACTGACATCGAACGTCAGGCGGCGATCACGTTGCGGTTTGCACCGTCTTGGAGGTGGCGAGGACGGTGCCGTCCCGGTCGAGCGCGCGCACGGCGACATGGTCGGCGCGCCGGATCAGGGCGGTGCTCTCGAAGCCGCTGCGCCGCATCCGGCGCACCCGGCGCAGCGCCGTCGGCGTCTGGCCGGCAAGGACCTCCCACGCGACCACCTCGGTCGCCCCGTTCCAGCTGGCGTACACCCGCATCCGCCCGTTGCCGGCGGATCGGGTCGCGATGTCCGGCAGCGTCGACGGGCGGCCGACCCAGTCGGTGCGGTAGGCGCGATAGGTGGCGTGGAAGCCGGTGATGTCGAGCACCGGGTTGCCGTCGGCGTCGAACTCGGTGACCCGGTCACCCGAGCCGAAGGACACGATCTCGTGCCCGTCACCGGCCGGCGCGACACTGCCTTCCGACGGGCCGCTGGTGTCGTCACGGCGTAGTGCTCGACGCAGCTTCACGGTGCGAGCGGTGAGGTCGACGGTGAGAAATTTCGCCGACGACACCGACAGGTCGGCGCCGCTGCGCGTGTGGTTGTCGAAAAGCGCTAGCTCGGTGTCGCTGCGCCATCGGGCGTGATGTTGCCACTCGAAGGCGGCGTCCGCAGCGATGTCGAAGTCGCTGCGTTTACCACCCATGCGCCACTGCAGGGCGCCACTGGTGCGGTGCACCGAACACAGCGCATGGGTGTGCCGCACCGAAAGGAGTAGCGAATCACCATACGCCTGAACCGAATTGACGTGATATGCGTCGTATGGCGTGTCCCGGCTCGAGCCGTTCAGCTTCTCGTCGTCGTCGAGGCCCAGATAGCTTTCGTCCAGGTCGATGTCGTCGGACGCGACCCAACGGCGAGTGGCCGCACCGGATTTCAGGTCCACCTCGTAGACATGGCAGTCACGCAGCCAGCCGTCTGCCGGTCCCCCGATGGCCGACAGATCAGCGCGCCGGACGACCTGGGCGAGCGCAAGCAGCGTGCCGTCGTCGGTGAGTTGGTTTTCATGCAGATCGACCGGTTCGCCGCCCAACGTGTCGATGCTGTGCAGCGTGCCGTACGACGAGTCGAGGATGCGCATCGTGCCGGCCCCGAAGCCGCCAATCGCGTCGCCGTCCCAATAGGCCAAAACCGTTCTCCCGTCGAGTTTTTGGGGATGAACGTTGAGGATTCCACTGTCGGCCGGCCGGATCCAGTACGGCTCCCCGCGGTCGTCGACGATCATCGCGACCTGGGTGCCGCTTTGTTGCGAGTCGACGAAGATCTTGCCCGGGGCGGTCGCACCCGACCTGGTCGCCGTGAGCACTGGCATCGTGACGTCCGTCGACACGAAGCTGCGCACCGACTCCGCACCCTCAGCGGCCGCCGGCTCGGACCGTCGGCCGTCAATCACCATCCACGCACCGACACCGGCGAACGAAGCGCCCGCAAGCAGCACCGACCGTCGGCTGACGGCGCGCGAGGCCTTGGCAGCTTCGATGTCATTGGTCGGCGGGGTTGCGGGGCGTCGGGCGCGAAGGACTCTCACGGTCCCACCGTGTCGGTCGATCCTGGCAGCAGCGCATCAGTGCTCGATGAACCGGATGTGTGCGGCCTAGGCCCCCTGGCGAATCCGTACGACTAGGCCGTAAATCGCTCTCCGACACTGGATTTCGGCTCTCCGGCCAGCCAAGGTTGGGCCGTCGGACGGCAGTGGAATCACCGCTGCGACGACATCACTCAGGGGATCTGAACAATGAAGACAAAACGCATCTGCACGACACTCGCCGGCATCGTCGCGGCCACCGGCCTGCTCGCCGCACCGGCGAACGCCGCCGTCCGCAACACCTCGCAGCCGTCGGCACACACGCAGCAGGCGGAGCAGTCGACCTTCGTCGCACAGGACCTGCACCGCCGATCCGATTGCGGTGTCAAGGGGTCGGCACCACAACTGGTCAACGGCGAACTCGCCGACGGCAAATATGTCGTCACGGTGCAGGACGTCCAGGCCGGCTATCTCGAACACCTGATGTCAGCGTCGGTGATGCGGTACGACGAGTCCCAGACGGACTGCCCGCAGGCCCCGACATCGACGAAGGTGGTGCTGAAGCTGCCGGCATCGTTGACGATTGGCCTGAGCGGCTTCCGCCAGAGCGACGGCGCGATGGTGGCGCTGTCGGCGCCGGCCTGGATGATCCACAACGCGACCACGCCCGGTGGTGGCGGCCAGTCCGACTACAGCAGCCCGCTCACTCCGCACAACTACCACGTGCCGGCGCAGTACCGGGTCAACGACACCTCGTTGGCTCAGGTGACCGTCAGCAACGGGACCATCACCCGGCTGCAGACCCTCTACATGCCGTAATCGCCTGTGCGACAACGGCCCCCGGCATACCGGCTGGGGGTCGTTGGTCACTCCCCGCGTGCGCGGTGCCGCCCCGGACGCGGATCGATCCCGCGCAACGCCTGGCCCGGACTCCGCGGGCAGTCGCATCGCGAGCATCCCACGGCCGAATTCACATGCAGCGCCACCGTATGACCGCAGCGGTCACACACGTCGCTTGCCCTTCGGCGCCTCAGCCATGACATGTGTCCAACGGTAGACGAACTGCTCCCGCAGTCGGCAGCCGGCGACGGGTCAATCGCCGGGCTGCGCATGGGGAGTGGATGAGCCGGCCATAAGCCGGATCCTGTGTCGCGGCACCGTTACCGGTGACGCGATGGCGACCATCCATCTAGGACGACCGTTGCCGGCCGCCTCCAGCGATCTACCCGCGTGCTCGGGCGGGCCGCCCTCGATCGCACGCTGTCTGATCTTGCTCCAGGTGGGGTTTACCTAGCCGCGCCAGTCACCTGGCGCGCTGGTGGTCTCTTACACCACCGTTTCACCCTTACCGCCGGCGAACCGGTGGCGGTCTGCTTTCTGTGGCACTGTCCCGCGGGTCACCCCGGGTGGCCGTTAGCCACCACCTTGCCCTTCGGAGTCCGGACTTTCCTCGGCGGGATCACTCCCGACGCGGCCGCCCGGCCGACTCATCCAACGGATCAGTCTACTGGCGGGCCTCAGGCGAGCGCGAACTCGACCAGGTGCTGCCCGATGTCTGCCGTGGTCAGCTTGACCTGCACCTGTGCGCCGAGCTCGGCGTCGCCCGTGCACTTCGCGGTGACCGCGAGGTCGACCAGCTGCACCACGACGCCCTTGTCGTTCTTGTCGACCACGGAGGCGGCAAAGGTCTCGCCGACCCGGTGCGACAGGACCGCGGCCTCCGCGGTGTCGGTGCAGGCATTCTCGACCTGACGGGCGAGCTGGTCGGTGGTGCGCATGATGTCCGGCAGCGACGGCAGCGCCTGCCGCACCCAGTCCGGCACGTCGGCCCCACGGCTGATCGCCTCGCAGGCGGCCAACCCGAAACGGTCCACCAGCCGGCGCAGCGGCGCCGTCACATGAGCGTATGGCGCAGCGACCGCCGCCTGCAGCGGCTGGTCGGGCACCTGGCCGTCGAACGGGGTGTAGCCGGCCCCGCGGAACAGGCTGGTGGCGTCGTAGATCAGCGCCAGGTGCTTGGGGTTGGTCCGGTCCAGGCTGCGGATGAAGTCGCCATACGCCTGGTCCTGCGGCCACGGCACCCCGAGCGCGGTCGCCTGCCTGCGGAACCGGTCGATCGCGCTCTGCTCGGGTTCGGGCATGGTGCGCAGGATGCCGATCTTGGCGCGCAGCATCATGTCGGCGGCAACCATGCCGGTCATCAGCGAGATCTGCGCGTTCCAGTCCTCCGCAGGCACCGGCGGCCGGAAGCTCAGCTCATAGGTGCCGTCATCCTGTTTGTGCACCTCCTGCTCGGGCATCGGCAGACTCGCGCCGCCACGCTTTTGCTCCAAGGCGATCCGGAGTTCACCGATCTGCTTGAGCAGCGCCAAACCCTCGTCCGCGGTGCCGTCGTCGATCTGCTGCTGCACACCCTCGTAGTCCAGGCGGGCAACGCTCTTCACCTTCGCCAGATAGACCTCGCTCGCAGTCGTCTCGCCGGTCGCCGACAGCCGGATGTCCCACACGAACGCCCCGCGCACCTGGTCCGGCAACAGGCTGACCGCGTCCTCGCTGAGCACCTGCGGATGCAGCGGCAACCGGGTGTCGGGCATATAGATCGTCTGACCGCGCCGGCGGGTCTCGGCGTCGAGCGCGCCGCCCGGCGTGACGTATGCCGGTACGTTCGCGATGGCGTAGCGCACCCGGTATCCGTCACCGTCGCGCTCCAGGAACATCGCCTGGTCCAGGTCGTTGGATCCGGGCGGGTCGATGGTGAAGAACGCAACGGCGGTCTCATCGCGATCCGGCAGCGCCGCCCCAGCCGCGGCCTTCTCGGCCTCGGCCTGGGCGTCGGCCGGGTAATCGAGGCTGAGCTTCAACTGCTCACGGATCGCGGCGAATGCCCGCTCCAGCGGCCCGGCGTCGGCGTCGGCCCGTGGATCGGCCTGAGGGGCGATGATCTGGCGAAGCGTCATGGGCCCCACCATAGGCAGAACCGCGGCCGTGGTGCGGGAGCGCGGCGTCGAGCATCGCTCGGTAGTCTGCCGCGGTGCTGATCCTGTTGCCGCCGTCGGAGACCAAAACGCCCCGGACGCGAGGCAAGTCGCTCGACCTGGCCAAACTGAGCTTCCCGGAACTGTCCACGACGCGTGACACCGTGCTCGACGCACTGATCGAGGTCAGCGGGCACGCCGACGCACTCGACCGACTCGGGGTCAGCGCCGGCATCGCCGACGAGGTCGAACGCAACCGCACCCTGCGCACTGCACCGGCGCAGGTCGTCGGTGACCTCTACACCGGTGTCCTCTACGACGCACTGGACCTGCCGAGCCTCGAGCCGGCCGCCCTTCGGCGTGCACGTCGCTGGATCGTGGTGCAGTCAGCGCTCTTCGGCGCACTGCGGCTCGGTGACAAGGTGCCCGCCTACCGACTGTCGATGGGCACCAACCTGGCCGGTGTCGGACCGCTCGCGGCGGCTTGGCGTCGCGTGCTGGACGGGCCGATGACGACGGCAGCCGGCTCTGGCGTCGTCGTCGACTGCCGTTCCAGCACGTATGCCGCGGCCTGGTCACCCGCCGGTGCGACAGCGAAGCGGTGGGTGCGCATCTCGGTGCCCGGGGCCACCCACATGGCCAAGCACACCCGCGGACTGGTCGCCCGGCACCTGGCGCAGGCGGGTGAGCAGCCGCGCACGCCCGCCGCGCTGCGGGACGTGCTCGCCACCGACTTCAAGGCCGAGCTTCGCCAACCGGGTCGCACCGGCACCCCCTGGGACCTCGCAGTGACAGCCCGGTGACCCGGTGACCGCCCTGGTCGACCGGGTCGGCCCGGTCCTGGCCTTCCTGGTGTGCATCACCGTTGTGGCCGAAATAGCCGACCGGGCAGGTGTTTTCGAGGTTGCCGGACATTGGGCGGCACGGGTGGCGCGGGGCCGCACTCTGATCCTCTGGGTGGTGGTCGTCCTGCTGTCCTGCGTCGCCACCACCGTGCTCAGCCTCGATACGACCGCGGTGCTGCTCACGCCGGTGGTGATCACGATGGCACGCCAGGCCCGCATCACGCCGCTGCCGTTCGCGCTGACCACCGTCTGGTTCGCCAACACCGCATCCCTGCTACTGCCGGTCTCCAACCTGACGAATCTGCTTGCCCTGCATGAGTTCTCACGGTGGGGCGGGTTCTCGTCATACCTGTCGGTGGCGTGGCGCCCAGCGCTGACGGCAATGGTGGCCACCGCACTCGCGATCGCGGTGTTGCACGGCCGCTCCCTCGCCGGCCGGTATGCCGTGCCACCCGCGCCGCAGACCGGCGATCCGGTGCTGCTGCGCGTCGCCGGCGCGGTCTGTGCGCTGCTCGGTCCGGTGTTCGTCACCGGGGTGACCCCGGCGATCCCGGCCGCGATCGCGGCGGCGATCTTGTTGGTGACGCTGTGGATTCGCGACCGAGCGGGGGTCAGGGAGATCGCCGTGCCGTGGCGGATGGTGATGGGCGTCAGCGTGCTCTTCGTCGTGGTCGACGTCCTCGGGTCACACGGTCTGAACACGCTGATCGCGCGGCTTGTCGGGGATGGCGACGGACTGGCTGCGCTGTTGCGTGTGGCCGGTGCCGGCGCGGTCGGCGCGAACCTGGTCAACAACCTGCCGGCCTACCTGGCAGCGGAGTCTGCGGCCGGTGACAGCGCGCACCGGCTGATGGCCCTGCTCATCGGCGTCAACGCCGGGCCGATCGTCACCCTCTGGGGCTCGCTCGCCACGCTCCTGTGGCGCAGTCGGTGCGAACGAGCCGGCCTGCGGATCCCGTTGCGGCGGTTCACGATCGAGAGCCTCGTCGTGGCGGTTGCGGCGGTCGGCGCGGCAACCGTGGTGCTCGCGCTGGTCTGATCAGTCCCAGGCGCGCCAGAAGTGGTGCACGGGGCCGTGACCGGACCCGATCGACAACTCGTCCGCGTGCCGCAGTGCACCGGTCAGGTAGTCCTTCGCGGCACGCACTGCCGGCTCCCAGCCCGCGCTGCGCGGCTGAAGGGCGGCGATCGCGGCCGACAGCGTGCAGCCCGTGCCGTGCGTGTTGCGGGTCGACACCCGAGGAGCGGAGAGCTCGGTGACCCGGCCGCCGGAGAGCAGCAGGTCGGTGCTCTCCTCGCCGTCCAGGTGGCCGCCCTTGAGCAGTACTCCCCCGGTCAGATCGCCGAGCGCGTGCACCTGCCGCATCATCTCGGTCACGGTCGTCGCCTCCTCGACCCCGAGGAGGTCGGCGGCCTCCGGCAGGTTGGGGGTGATCAGGTCACACAGCGGCATCAGGTTGCTGCGCAACGCATTCACCGCGTCCGCATCGAGTAACCGGTGCCCGCTCTTGGCCACCATGACCGGGTCGAGCACTACCGGGCCGACCGCGCGCTCTCGCAGCACCTCGGCGACGGCGTCGATCACGTCGGCGGTGCCGAGCATGCCGATCTTGACCGTGTCGATGTGCACGTCGTCGAGCAGGTTGCGCAGTTGTCCCGCGACGGTTGCCCCGTCGAGTTGATGCACCGCGGCAACGCCTCGGGTGTTCTGGGTGACGACCGCGGTGATCACCGCTGTCCCGAAGGCGCCGAGTGCGGAGAAGGTCTTGAGGTCCGCGCTGATCCCGGCGCCCCCACTCGGGTCCGTGCCGGCAATGGTGAGCGCGGTCGGTGTGTCCGTCATGAGGCACTGCCGTCGACGGCGGCCCGCAGCTCTGCGGCTGCGGCAGCGGGGTCAGGTGCAGCGCAGATCGCCGACACGACGGCCACCCCATCGACCCCGGCGGCCAGCAGCGGTGCGACGTCGTCGACACCGATGCCGCCGATCGCGACCGTCGGCAGCGCGGTCGTCCGGGCGATGGCGCGCACCCCGTCATACCCCAATGGCGCGGCGGCGTTCGGTTTGGTGCTGGTTGCGCGCAGCGGCCCGATGCCGAGGTAGTCAACGGTGTCGGCCGGCCACTGGCCGGCCTCCCGGAGCTCGTCCAGGGATGCAACTGAGTGCCCGATCAACAGCTTCGGCCCGGCGATGCGCCGCGCGTCGACCGGGTGCAGGTCGGACTGACCGAGGTGCACTCCGTCCGCGCCGACCGCCAACGCGACGTCGAGCCGGTCATCGACGATGAACGGCACGCCGGCGGCGTGCGTCACCTCGCGCAGGCGCTGGGCGGTCTCGACCAGCTGTCGTGAGCTCGCGTCGTGGTCGCGCAGCTGCACGATCGTCACACCGCCCGCGACCGCCTGGCGCGCGGTCTCGACAACGCCTCGAGCGCCACTCAACCCGGCGTCCGTCACCAGATAGACGCGCAGCTCCTTGGCATCCATCGGCCCGCTCACCTCCGCAGCCGGGTCAGTTCGGCGGGACCGACGCGGTGCAGCGCGTCGAGCAGTTGGACCGCGAATGTGCCTGGGCCGTCGGACTTCTCGTCCGCCAGCTCGGCCGCGATCGTGAGCACCGCGGTGGCCGCGAAGGCGGCTTCCGCCGGCGTTTCGGCGTATGGCGCGAATGCCGCAACCATCGCGCCCAGCGCGCAGCCGACCCCGGTCACCTTGGTCATCATCGGTGTGCCGTTGGCAACGGTGCGCGTGCCCGATCCGTCGACGACGCGGTCCACCGGACCGCTCACCGCAACCGCGCCGCCGGTGCGCCGGGCCAACGAGGTGGCCGCGTCCGACGCCGCCTCGGTCGAGGCCGTGCTGTCGACCCCGCGGCCTCCGCCGTCGGCACCGGACAGGCTGATCACTTCCGATGCGTTGCCACGAATCACGCTGGGCCGCAACGGCACCAACGCTGCACCCACTCGGTCCCGCAGCGGCAGACCGCCCACCGCCACCGGGTCCAACACCCACGGCGTGCCAGCAGCACCTGCTGCCGCGGCCGTGAGCTGCATCGTCTCGGCGACCTCCGCGTCGAGCGTGCCGAGGTTGATCAACACGCCGTCGGCGACACCGGCGAAGACCGGTGCCTCCTCGCGGTTGTCGACCATCGCCGGTGCGGCCCCCAACGCCAAGAGCACGTTGGCGGTGAACCCGGTCACCACCGAGTTGGTGATGCACTGCACCAATGGGGTCTCCTGACGCAGCCGGGCCAACAGGCTCGCCACCTGGTCCTGGTCGCTCACCACGGCCACCTCTCCCCGCGCACCGCGGCATCCCAGAACATCCACTCGTAGCGCGTGGTGGTCTCGATGTGTCCTGCCATCGCAGTGATCTGCTCCGAGGTCAGGGTGGCGACGGTGCGGTCGACGATGTCCAGCACCTGCGCGACGGTGTCGGCGAAGTCCGCGGCGGCATACGCGTCGATCCACTGCTGATAGACCGGGTCGACCGAACCTTGAGCCTGCAACGCGGCGCCCACTTGCTGGTAGATCCAGTAGCACGGCAGCGCCGCAGCAAGTCCCTCGTGGAACGGTCGCTGGGCGGCCACCGCGAGCAGATAACTGGTGTATGCCGTCGTCGCGGGCGATGCCGGCGTCTGCTGTAACAACTCGGGGTCGACACCGGCGTCGACGAGCAGTTTGGGGTGCAGCTCCAGCTCGGCCGCAACCGCCTCACCGGCATGTGCGGCCAACGTGCCGGCATCTGGCGCGGGCGCCTTGGCCGCCAACAGGGCCAGCGCACGGGCGTAGTCACCGAGGTAGAGCGTGTCCTGAATGATGAAGTAGCCGAACGCTTCTCGCGGTAAGTCGCCGTTCGCTAGGCCGACCAGGAACGGGTGATCCAGCACCCGGCCGAGCCCGTCCTGCATCGGTGCGCCGAGCGTCGGCCACCACGAATAGTCGCAGCGAAGTGTCATCGGGCCATCCCTTCCTACGCCGGCTTTACCCGGATCAGGTGCAAGCGGTCGGCGACGGCAGTCGCCCTCTCAGCCCAGTCCGTTCCGGGCTCCCGCGGGTTCAGTCCGACAACGATAACCCGTGGCCGGCCATCAGGGGTCGGGGGTCACCTCGCCGGCCCGGACCAGTCCGGTCTCGTAGGCGAGCACGACGATCTGCACCCGGTCGCGCAGCTGCAGCTTGGCCAGAATCCGGCCGATGTGGGTCTTCACCGTGGCCTCGGCCAGGAAGAGCGAGCCGGCGATCTCACCGTTGCTCATGCCGCGCGCGACGGCGATCATGACCTCACGCTCCCGATCGGTCAGTTCGTCGAGTCTTCTTGTGTCCCGGGAGGATTCGTCGGGTAGGACCGGTACGACTCGCTCCAGCAGGCGCTTGGTGGCCGAGGGCGCGACGACCGCGTCACCGGCGTGGACGGCGCGGATCGCGGCGATGAGTTCGGTCGGCCCGGCGTCCTTGAGGAAGAAGCCCGAGGCACCTGCCCGCAGCGCCGAGTAGACGTACTCGTCAAGGTCGAAGGTGGTCAGCACCAACACCTTCGGCGCCGCAGCACCGAGCGACCGCACGATCTCCGCAGTGGCGGCAACCCCGTCCAGCACCGGCATACGGATGTCCATGAGTACGACGTCGACGGCGGGTCCGCGCAGGATCCGGTCGACCGCCTCGCGACCGTCGGCCGCCTCGGCGGTCACTTCCAGGTCGTCCTCGGCCTCCAGCATCATCCGGAAGCCGACCCGGACCAGCTGCTGGTCATCCACCAGCATCAGTCGCAGCGGGCTCTGTCCGTCGGTCATGTGTCACTCTCCCAGGGAAATTCGGCCGCGACCCGGAAACCGCCACCGGGTCGGGGCGAGGTCCACAACTCTCCGCCGAAGGCGTGCACGCGTTCGCGCATGCCGAGCAGCCCGTGACCACCGGTCGCGGTGCTCGCAGCACCGACACCGTCGTCCTCCACCTCGAGCAGCAGATGGTCGTCCCGACGGCGCAGCCGGATCCAGATGCAAGCCTGTGACCCCGCATGCTTCAACACGTTGGTCGTCGCCTCCTGCACGACCCGGTATGCCGCTCGGCTCACGCCGGGCGGCACCTGCTCCAGGCGCACAGCGCCTTCGTCGAACGACACACTGCGGCCGGTGGAGCGAACGCCCTCGACCAGTGCGGTGAGTGCTGCCAGGTCGTGAGTCGGGGCCCGCTCGGCGGGGTCCTCCCGGCCACCGTCGCGCAGCACCCCGACCAGTGCACGGGTCTCGGCGAGCGCTGTTCGGGCCGTGTCACCGATCGTGGAAAGTGCCTGTGCCGCAGTCAGATCCGGGTCGGCGCGCCGCGATATCGCGTGCCCGGCACCGTCAGCCTGCACCACGATGACGGCAAGGGCGTGCGCGACCACGTCGTGCATCTCCCGTGCGATGCGGGCGCGTTCGGACTGCGCGACGATCACCGCCTGCTGGTCGCGTTCGTGCTCGGCGTCAAGGGCACGCGCATGCAATTGTTCGATCAGTTGCGCGCGCCGGCGACTGGCCTCGGCGATGCCGAGGGTCGCGACAACCACGAGCAGGTTGATCAGGAAGAGGAAGCCGATCTGGGCAGGCCGGTTCCCACCGAGGTCACCGCTCCAGCGCACCGCGGCGATAGCGGCGCCGACGACGCTGACGGCGGTCGCGGCGAGCCCCCAGGGACGCCAGCCTCGCCGGGAGACCACCGCGAAGAGCGCGACGAAGATGCCGACATCGGACACCGTCACGATGTTCAGCACCGGCACGCTCGCGGCGGACGCGAGCGCGACCACGGCGAAGACCGGCACCGGCGCGATGCGCCGCCACAGCAACGGCACGATCTGACCGGCTCCACAACCGAGCACCCAGACCGGATTGGTGTGCCCGGCATACGGCAGCACGGTCACCACGATCAGCGCAGCGACCAGCGCGAAGTCGTAGCGGGTGGGCATACGCGACACGCTACGTGCAGGGGCGCCGGCTGTCGTCATACCCACGTGGCGCCCCCGTCCGCCTCAGGTCGTAGCGGAGTCCAGAGCGCGCTTCACGTCACGCACCAGATCGGCCGAGTCCTCCAGACCGACCGAGATCCGCAGCACGCCGTCGGTGATGCCGACCCGCGCGCGGGCCTCCTCGCCCATTCGCCGGTGGGTGGTGGTCGCCGGGTGGGTGATCAGCGACTTCGAGTCGCCAAGATTGTTCGAGATATCAATGATCTCAAGCGCGTTCATCATCGCGAACGCCTCGGGCTTGCCTCCGGCGAGCTCGAAGGTGACGACCGTGCCGCCACCGAGCATCTGCCGCTTGGCGAGCTCGTGCTGCGGGTGCGACGGCAGGAACGGATACCACACAGTGCGCACCGCATCGTGCGCCTGCAGGGCCTGCGCCAGCTCCTGTGCCGAGCGCGCCTGGTGCTCGACCCGGAGGCGCAACGTCTCCAGGCCCTTCACCAGCACCCACGCGTTGAACGGCGACATCGACGGCCCGGTGTGCCGGATGAGGTTCTTCACCGGTCCGTCGATGTAGTCGGTCGGACCGAGGATCGCGCCGCCGAGCACCCGCCCCTGACCGTCGATGTGTTTGGTCGCCGAGTAGACGACGATGTCGGCCCCGTGCTCCAGTGGCCGCGAGAAGACCGGCGTGCCGAACACGTTGTCGACCACCACTTGGGCTCCGGCCGAATGCGCCTGCTCGCAGACGAATTCGATATCGACCAGTTCCTGCATCGGGTTGCTGGGAGTCTCGAAGAAGACTGCCGTGGTCGGCTCGGCGAGCGCCGCCCGCCATTGCTCGTTGTCGCCGCCGTCGACGAAAACCGTCTCGACGCCCCACCGCGGCAGGATTTCGTCGAGGATCACGAAGCACGAGCCGAACAGGCCGCGGGAGGCGACTACCCGGTCACCCGCGCCGAGCAGTGCGGCGAGCGCGGTGAAGACCGCGCCCATCCCGGACCCCGTTGCGTAGCAGGCCTCCGCGCCCTCCAACGCACGCAGCCGCTCTTCGAAAACCGCGACCGTCGGGTTGCCGTAGCGGCTGTAGACGAACCGGTCGATCTCCCCGGTGAACGACGCCTCGGCCTCTTCGGCGGTCTCGTAGACAAAGCCCGACGTCAGATAGAGCGCCTCGGCGGTCTCCTCGAAACCACTGCGGTCCAGACCGGCGCGGACCGCCAAGGTGTCCGGCTGCCAGTCGTCCTCGAAGCTCACTGCCGCCACGGCAGACCTGCGACCTTCCACCCGGCGAGGGCCCGGTGCCCCTGTTCGTCCAGGTTGCCCTCGAACCCGTCCAGCACGTTGTATGCCGAGCCCACCCCCGCAGCAGTCAGCGCCTCGGCAGCGGCGACCGACCGTGCGCCCGACCGGCACAGCAGGTAGACCGGCCCGTCACCGCCGACGGCGTCGCGCACGTCGTCGACGAACCGCGGATTCTGCGCGCCCGCCGGGAAGTCCTGCCACTCCACGCAGACGACCCGCTTGCCGATCGGCGTCAGGTCCGGCACCCCGACATAGGTCCACTCGGCCTGGGTGCGCACATCGACCAGCGCCGCGTCGGGTTCATCGCGCAGCGCGTCATACGCCTGTTGCGGCGTCACGTCTCCCGCATAACTCATGCTCGGGAGTTTCCCATAGCGCCGGTTATCGCAGGTGATGGGTGTCGTTGGTGTAGCCGACCACGGCGGATCCGTCGTCACGCACCTCGATGGCGGTCAGCGATGCCGGGTCGGTCGCAAGCAGCCAGGAGTGCCCGGTGGAAAGACCGAGCAGCGACTGCAACACCACCATGATGGGCTTGCGGTGGGTGGCGACGACCACGGTGCCGCCGCGCGCGACGGCTCGCGCCCGCGCCTCGCCGACGCGTGCCGCCAGGTCGTGATGGGTCTCACCGCCCTCGACCCGGAAGTCGTCCTCGAGGCGCAACCTCGTCGCCTGACCCGGGAACCGCTCGCCGATCTCGGCGAACGACAGCCCGTCCCAGATGCCGAAATTCTGCTCGTCCCAGTCGGCGTCGACGGTCGGCTCGACCCCGAGCACGGAGGCAACCGCCGCACCGGTCTCCCGCGCCCGCGCCAACGACGAGGTGACCACCGCGACCGGCCCGGAGACCAATTGCGCGACCGCGCCGGCCGCCCGCTCGGCTTGACCGCGACCTTCGGCGTTGAGCGACGGGTCGGCCCCACCTCGCCCGTCGAGACGGCCGGCGACGGTGAAGTCGGTGACGCCGTGCCGGACCAGGATCAGCCGCGTGGTCACCTCACGGTGCGGCACCGGCGGCGGCTGGGTCGAGGCGTCGTCGTCGCCCGCGGGTACGCCGGTCTCCTGCTGGCGCCACAGGTCCCGGGAGATGTTCTTACCGTCCATGCCGTCGTTGGACAGCTTGTCGGCGGCCTTGTTCTGTTCGCGCGGGATCCAGGTCCAACTCACCGACCCGCCGGAGGAGCGCACCTGCCGCACCACGTCCTGCGCCTCGCCGGCCAGCCGGCGCATGTCCTCGTGCTTGATCTTCCACCGGCCGGCCATCTGCTCGACGACCAGCCGCGAGTCCATGCGCACGAGGATCTCGGCGCCCGCGTCGACCTCCTGCGCCGCGAGCAGGCCGGCGATCATGCCCTGGTACTCGGCCACGTTGTTGCTCGCCTTGCCCAGCGGCGCGGCCCGCTCGGCCAGCAATTCACCGGTGTTGCCGTCGCGCACGAGCGCGCCATACCCGGCCACACCGGGATTGCCGCGAGACCCCCCGTCGGCCTCGACGATCAGTGCCTTCCCCATCGGTCAGAGCCCGGATTCCGCGGTGCGCACCAGGATCCGACGGCACTCCTCACAGCGCAGCACTTCGTCCTCCGGAGCGCTGCGGATGCGGGACAACTCCGCCTGCACGAGCTCCAATCCGCAACCGGTGCAACGCTTTTGCTGCAACGCTGCCGCGCCGACACCGCCCTGCTGCTCGCGGACCTTCTCGTAGAGGTCGAGCAACTCCTGACCGACTCCCGGCGCCACGTTGGCACGATCGCGCTGCACCTGCTCACGCTCGGTGGTGATGTCGGCGACGTCCTTGTCGCGCTGCTCGGTGAGCCGGGCCACGGTGTCCTGCGCGTCGGTCTGCGCGGTCTCCTTGGCAGTCAGCTCGCCCTGCAACGTCTCGGCCCGCTCCATCACCTCGAGCTCGACGTCTTCAAGCTCGGCCTGCCGGCGGGCGAGGGTTTCCAGCTCGTGCTGCAGGCTCTGCAACTCCTTGGCCGAGCCGGCACCGCCCTCAAGTCGCTGCCGGTCCCGTGCCGCACGATCGCGCACCAGTTGCACATCGGCGTCGGCCTTGCTGACCGCACGCTGATTGTCCTGCACGGCGGTCCGGGCGAGCACCACGTCCTCGGCGAGGGTTTGCGCGCGGGCCGTCGCGGCGTCGAGTTCGGCCTGCACCGGCAGGGTGCGCTCGCGATGCGCGAGCTGGTCGAGGCGGGTGTCGAGCTTCTGCAGGTCCAGCAGCTTCCACTGCCGGGTGAGATCAGCCTTCACGAGGCGGTTGCTCCTTGCGATGGTTCGGATGTCGGGACGAGGAAATCCCAGGGATCGGTGCGCAGCCGGGATACGGCGGTCTGCACGTCATACCCATTCTCCGCCATCGTCGCCGCGAGTCGCTCGGCGCTCCCGTCGAGCCACAGTGCCTCGGTCGCCCAGTGGCCCGCGTCGATCAGGTATGGCGGGCCGCCGCGCGCATCTTCGCGGGCCTCGAGCGCCGGGTGGTGGCGCAGGTCGGCGGTCACGTAGACGTCGGCGCCGCTTGCCCGCACGGCGTCGAACCGGGTGTCCCCGGCACCGCCTTGCACCGCGACCCGCCGGACGCTCGCGTCCGGATCACCGCTCACCCGCAGCCCCACCGGCGCAGCCGGCAGCGCGGATGCCAGGCGCCGCGCGAAGGCACGCAGCGTCGTCGGCTCCGGCAAGTCGCCGACCTTGCCGATCGGCTGACCGTCCTCCTCGTCCAGCGGGGCGACGTCGGCGGGCAGGCCGCACGCCGCCGCGAGCGCGTCGTTGACGCCGGGTGTCGCGACATCGGCGTTGGTGTGCGCGCAGTAGAGCGCGAGGTCGGCGACTACCAGGGTGGTGAGCGCCGCGCCCTTGGCGGTGGTGGTCGCCACCGAGTGCACGCCGCGCAGCAACAGCGGATGGTGGGTCACCAGCAGGTCGGCGCCGGCATCGCGCGCCTCTTCGATGACCGCCTGCGTCGGGTCGACCGCGAAGTGCACCCGGCGCACCGGCTGCGCAGGGTCGCCGCTCACGAGGCCGACGCGATCCCACCCGGCGGCAGTGTCCGGCGGGTAGAAACCGTCCAGCACCCGCACCACCTCGGCGAGGGTCGCTGCCTTGTCCTGCCCGTGCACCTCTGCCATTCGGACAACCTTAGTCGGGCCGGCGCGTGCCCAAACCGACGTCTCCGAAACCACCAGGGCGGTGTGATCCAGGTCATAGTTGACGAATGAACGATCCCCTCGGTCCCACTCCCACCCAGGCGGGCGTGGCGCCCGCCGAGACCGTCCCCGGCGCCGCCGCGTCGCGGCGCCGACCCTCGCGACGCGCGTTCATCGGGTATGTCGTGAGCGGCGCGACGCTGGTCACCGCCGCGCAATTCGCCCAGCCCGAGACGGCCGACGCCGCCATACCGTCGGTCCCGCAGATCCCGGAACTGTTCGACCTGGAGGACCTGGAGACGCAATCGGCGCTGCCGACCTCGGGCCTCATCACGATCACGATGGACGAGCAGGGCTACGCCAACTTCGCGCTGCCCCGGATGGAGGTCGGCCAGGGCATCACCACCTCGACCGCGATGATCATCGCCGAGGAGCTCGACCTGCCGGTGGACAAGGTGCGGGTCAGTCTTGCGCCGGCCCGGCCCGAACTGGTCTTCAACCAGCTGACCGGCGGGTCGAACACCACCAACTCGACCTTCACCCCGATCCGGGTCGCGGCGGCGACCGCCCGCGGCCGGCTGCTACAGGCCGCGGCCACTCAGCTCGGCGCCACGCTCTCCCAGCTGACCACCAAGGCCGGCGTGGTGCTGGGCCCGGGCGGAAAGTCGCTGACCTACGCCGAGCTCAGCATCAAGGCAGCCAGCCTGGTCGACCTCAAGGTCACGGTGACGTTGAAGCAATCGGCCGACTTCACGGTGATCGGCACACCCACAAAGCGGGTGGACGCCCGCGACATCGTCACCGGTGCGAAGAAGTTCGTCACCGACCTGGATGTCCCGGACGCACTGCCGACGATGGTGTGCCGGCCGCCCACTCTCAACGGCAAACCGGTCGCGCTGCGCAACCGCGAGCAGGTGCTGCGGATGCCCGGCGTCACCGACGTCGCCCAGGTCGACACCGGCATCGCCATACGCGCCAAGACGTTCGGGCAGTGCATCGACGCCGTCCGTGCAGTCCAGGCCGACTGGGCGGGCGGCCCGACAGCGAGCGAGAGCGACGACTCGATCCTCGCCGAGATCCGCCGGGCCGAGGTGCCGTTGGCAGTGCCGAAGCTCCCACTGCTCGCCGTCCAGCTCGACGCGAAGTTCGAGTTCATGTTCCGCAGCAGCGCGGCCCTTGAGCCCAACTGTGCCATCGCGGACGTGCGGGACGACTCGGCGACCGTCTGGGCCGGACTCAAGGCGCCGATCGTGGCGCAGGGCAACATCGCCAAGGCGGTCGGACTGCCGGTCAGCAAGGTGAAGGTCAACGTCGTCACCGGTGGCGGATCCTTCGGACACAAGCTGTTCGGCGACGCGGCCATCGAGGCCGCCAAGATCTCCAAGGCGATGCGCAAACCGGTGAAGTTGCTCTGGCACCGGGCGGACGAACCGCGCCAGGGCCGGGTGCACCCGATGGCGACCTCCCGGCTGCGCGCGACCATGCTGGCCGGCGAGGTGCTCACCTTCGAGCAGCGGCACACCAGCGTTGCGACCGACTTCAGCCACGGCCTCGGCGAGATGCTGGTCGCGACTGCCGCGAAGCTCCCGCCGGGGCTGGTCGGCGTCGGGCTGTCGCAGAGCATCTTTCTGCTCACCCAGGAGCTGCCCTACAACTTCGGCGTGGTCACCCAGCTGCTGAACGAGACCGACACCCGCTTCAACACCGGCAGCATGCGGGCGATCTACTCCCCCGACGTCGCCTGCGCCAACGAACTGTTCATCGACCTGCTCGCCAAGAAGGCCGGCAAGGACCCGCTCGCGTTCCGCCTGGCAAACCTCAAACAGGCCAATGTCAAGGCGGTGCTGCAGAAGGTCGCGCAGGTCGGCAACTGGGGCCGGCCGATGGCACCCGGGACCGCCCAGGGCATCGCGGTGCACCGTGAGTACAAGGGCGCCACCGCCTGCCTGGTCGAGATCGACTGCCGACCCGCGACCGTGAACCGCACGATCCGCGACGCGGTGACCGGGCCGCGGGTGACCAAGGTCGTGATGGCGGTCGACGCCGGGCTGGTGGTCAACCCGGAGGGCCTCAAGGCGCAAATGCTCGGCGGCGTCTCGGACGGCATCGGGCTGGCACTCACCAATAGTCTGCACCTGAAGGACGGCCACTTCCTCGAGGCGAGCTGGGACAACTACTTCTACACCCGGCAGTGGAACACGCCGCCGGAGTTCGAGTGCGTCGTGATGCCGTCCACCTCCAGCGAACCAGGCGGTGCCGGCGAGGCGGGCGTGCCCGCGTCGGTCGCGGCCGTCGCGTGCGCCTACGCGCGCGCCACCGGCAAGGTCCCGACCCGCTTCCCGATCAACCACGACACCTCGTCCTTCGAGGTGAAGTCGTTCGTGCCGCCGGTGCCGGAGTCGCCGACCGACGGCCTGTCCTACACCTTCTGAGAGGCGAGTACCCCATGACCAAGCGCTCTTTCGTGCTCAATGGCAAACAGGTCACCGTCGACGTCGAGGACGACGTTCGCGTGCTGTGGGTGCTGCGCGACGTACTCAAGGTCACCGGACCGAAGTACGGCTGCGGCATCAACGTCTGCAAGGCCTGCACGTCGCACATCAACGGCAAGGCGTTCAACCCCTGCTCGGTGCGGATCGCCGACATCAAGCCGACCGACCGGATCACCACCATCGAGGGACTGGCGGACACCGCGTCCGGCGAGCTGCACCCGATGCAGGAGGCCTGGCTGGAGCAGGACGTCGCCCAGTGCGGCTACTGCCAGCCCGGGCAGATCATGGCCGCGGTCGCCAAGGTCAACCAGGCCAAGGCGCAGGGCCGGACGATCTCCGACGCCGACCTGGACGAGATCCGCAACGTCTGCCGATGCGGCACCTACTTCCGGATCCGGCAGGCGATCAAATCCGGCGCGGCGAAGATGTGACGTCGCGTGCGTGAGCTCCTCCCGGTCCTGCTGGAGCACTGCCGGTCCGAACGCTCCGGCCCGGTCCTGGCGACCGTGGTCTCGACCTCTCGCTCGGCGCCTCGTCCGGCAGGCACCTCGATGGTCGTGCTGCCGGACGGGTCGGTGACCGGGTCGATCTCGAACGGCTGCCTCGACGCCGACGTTTACGAAACTGCCTGCGAGACAAGGACTTCCGGCATACCCACGACAAAACGGTATGGCGTGAGCGACGACCCGTTCGGCGTCGGTCTCAGTTGCGGCGGCAGCGTCGAGGTGTTCGTGCGGCGTCTCGGATCACGCGACCTGCCGTGGCTCACAGCAGCCGCGGAGGCGGTCGCCGACGGTCGCGCGTTCGCGGTGGCCACGGTGGTCGCCGCACCGGACCGGACCCGCATCGGGGACACCGTGCTGGTCGGGCCCGCACCCGAGGTCTGCGACGACCGAGTCACCCGATCGGCGCGTGCGCTGCTCGCGAGCGGGACGAGCGGCACGATGCGCCTGCCGGACAGCGGCGGCTGCCGCACGGTCTTCGTCCAGTCGGTGGCCCCGCCGCCCCGGATGATCATCTTCGGCTCCGGCGACTACGCGATCGCGCTCTCGCGCCAGAGTGCGCTGCTCGGTTATGCGGTGACCATCTGCGACGCCCGCCCGGTCTTCGCCGACGCCGCCCGGCTGCCCGATGCCGGCGACGTCATCGTGCAGTGGCCGCACACCTACCTGGCCGCCGAGGCCGCCGCGGGCCGGGTGGACGGCCGCACCGCGGTCGCGGTGCTGACGCACGACCCGAAGTTCGACGTGCCCGTGCTGCGCGTCGCGCTCGGCCTGCCCGAGGTCGGTTACATCGGCGTGCTCGGCTCCCGCCGCACCCATGAGGACCGCCTGGAGCGGCTGCGCGACGCCGGTGTGCCGCCCGAGCAGCTCGACCGGATGTGCAGCCCGATCGGGCTCGACCTCGGCGGAGTCACACCTGCCGAGCTCGCGGTCAGCGTGACGGCCGAGATGATCGCGCTGCGCACCGGGGCGAGCGGCGCTCGGCTGTCGCAGCTACCGGGCCCCATCCACCGGGCAAGCGCCACCGGATGACGGTCGCGGCGCTCATCCTCGCCGCGGGCGCCGGGCGGCGCATGGGTGCCCCCAAGGCGCTGATCCGGGACGCCGACGGTCGCTCCTGGGTGGAACGTGCCGTGCAGGTCGCCGCCGATGCGGGGTGCCGCTCCGTGGTGGTGGTGAGCGGTGCCGCCGGCGACCAGGTCGAGGCTCTGCTCGATGAGGCCGTGCTCAAGCAGGCCGGGGCCTGCGTCATACGGAATGAGCAGTGGGCGGCCGGGATGGGCGGTTCGCTGCGGGCGGGTCTCTCGGTGCTGCACGAGCGGCCGGGCGTGACCGCGGCGCTGGTCTGCCTGGTCGACCTGCCCGACGTCGGTGCGGACGTCCTGCGCCGGGTCGCACTCGGCGCGCGCCGCGACACCCTCTCCCGGGCGACGTATGGCGGCAGCCCCGGCCACCCGGTGCTGCTCGGCGCGGACCACTTCGCGCGGCTGCTGGCCTCGGACAGCACCGACGGGGCGGGTGGTTATCTGCGGGAGCACGGGGCGCGCGCGGTGGAGTGCGGCGACCTGGCGACCGGCCGGGACGCCGACACGGTGGCGCGGTTGCCGACCGGACACCGGCTGCCACGAGGGTGAAGGGTGGACGCAATGGAACGATGCGGGAACAGGCGACCACGGGTCGAGCGGCTGGTTTCCGCATGGAATCAAGGCATCCGCGAGGATGCCGAGGCCGACGACTGGGCCGATGACCCGTTGATCGGCACGTCTACGGAACCAAAGAAACGACCTCGAACACGTCTCACCGACGAGGAAGTGGACGCTATGCGAACAGCCCGCGCGCAGGGCGTGAGCGTGAACGCGCTGGCAAAGCAATTCGGTGTTCACCGGGGCACGGTGTGGGCGAAGACTCACTCCGCGCGATCCCGGAACGCCGCCTCGCGGTGATGGGGCAGCTTGTGTCGATTCGGCGTTCCCACGCCATTCGTCACCTGGCTGATCGTCGGACCTTTGGCTAGACTAGCGGCAGGCACACGATGGGCCTGCCGCTCGCGCCGAGGTAATCGGTTTGGTGAACACATCGAAATCACTCTGTTCAGCAGTTCTCGTGATCCTCACGGTGCTACGGACGGCAACGCGGGCACCGAACACTCACGGCATCGGGAAACGACGAACCCATGAACCTCACCACCGCAGACGCTAAAAGCGCAGCTCGCTCCCTCCGGCGCAGCCTCTCGGCTACCGGCATCACAATCGGCCACAGCCAGGCTCTCGAACTTGTCGCGCAGCAACTCGGCTTCGGAGACTGGAACACCGCTGCCGCAGCACTGAACACTGAGCGATCAGGATCGGGGCCAGCGGTGCCGGTGCTCCGCATCCAAGACGAGCAGCTTGCTCGAGACTTCTACCTCGACTACCTCGGCTTCGACACAGAGTGGGAGCACCGCTACGAGACGGGCTGGCCGCTCTACACGCGCATCCGACGCGGCGACACGGTGCTCGACCTCTCCGAACACCACGGCGACGGCACCCCAGGCACTGTCGTCTGGGTGCCCGTTCAGAACATTCGCGCGTTCCATGCCGAGGTGTCGGCGCGACCGCACCCGCGCCTCCGGCCGGGCATCGATCGCACCGCGCCGGGCGGACCCACAATGGAAGTCACCGACCCGTGGGGGAACGTGCTGCGCTTCTGCGAACCAGTCAGCTAGCGCTGGTCAGAGGTAGATGCACGAATTCAGCCACGTCTCGGTCCTACAAGCCTCGGTGCGGCCCATCCTGGTCCGTCTCCATATGAGTTACCTTGCGGTCATCCGTCGCCAGCCGATTCGTTGTGGTGCGCTCGACCGGAGCAAAAGTAACTCAGACCTGACCCGCAGCTTTGTGCGGATTTAGCCTATCGTGTCGCCGACTTGGGAATTGTCTGGAAGTTCAAGCCGGGGCTGGTGATATCGATTCGAGTGCGAAGAAGAGGCAACCAGGAGAGGTCGAGAAATGAGCGAAACCCTCAGGGTGCAACTCGTGGGCTTCCGGTTGCGGTTGCGGCTCGGTAATAGTCGCAACGCGGAACCCAGCAGCTGAGAAGGCATCGAGCATCTGCTGTAGCGACTTGCGCCAGAATCGCATCGGAACCCGCTGACCGCCGAACTCTCACTCGAACTCGTAACTGGTGTTCGCGAAGTAGTCTGGCCGAGGCTCCTGAATCGTGTAGGCCACGATGGGATGATCGACAGAGACGAACAGACCGCCTCCGGACACCAGGATGCGGCGCATCTCGATCAGAGGCGGTGTCCAGTCCTCCAAATAGTGCACAGCACCAGAGATGCGATACGTCGTCGAACGAACCGTCTTCGAACGGCAGCGGATCGTTCAGCTCGGCCAGGTATCACTCGACACCGTCACCGAGGCGTTGCCTTGCCAACGCGAGCATCCCGACACTCGGGTCGATGCTCGCGACGGTGGCACCACGAGTAGGGGCTGCCCGAGGTCGCCCGAAAGAATCGTGGAACCATCGCGGACGACGATCTTCTCACCGTCATACGCCGCTGGCTCCACCGGGCGCCGAAACATCCGTGTCCGCGCTATGAGAGCCCGAAACCCGGGCACGGTTTTCCGCTTCCGACGCCGATAGCGCCCACTACCGCGATGCCGGGCCGCGTGTTCGGCCGGAGATGAGCAGGCTGGCGGATCCTGCTGCGGTGATGAGGACACTCATCGCGATGAATGCTGCGTGATAGCCACCGGCAGCGGGCAAGACGGTGAGTGCGGCGAGGCCGATGGCTCCACCGAACTGCTTGCTGGTGTTCATGAGGCCGGAAGCGGCCCCGGCGTCGGCGCGCTCGACGCCACTGGTGACCGCCGTAGCCAAGGGGGTATTGAGCAGACCGCCCCCGATTCCGATGAGCAGTGACGGAGCAAGGAGTACCGCGAGGTCGCCGGAACCGAGCGCGGCGGCTTGGGCGGCGAATCCCGCCGCCGCGACCAACGCACCGCTGGCGGCGACAGCCCGCACGGAGAATCGGCGCAGTAGACGGGGTGCACCCCAGGCGCTGACCGCAAGCATGGTGACAGTGAGTGGGAGAAACGCTATCCCCGTCACGGCCGCCGAATAAGAGTGATCGCGTTGCAAAGTGAATGTGAGGAAGTACCAGATCGCGACTTGGAAGCAGGCTCCGGCCAGCAGCGTCGCTCCGTTGCCTGCGACGACCGCGCGATTGCGCCACAACCGCCACGGCACCAGAGGAACCCTCGCGCTGCGCTGTTGGCCGAGCAGCGCGAGCAGGAGCACGAGCGCGACCGTTCCCGCTATCACTGCAGTTCGGGGGTCACCACCCGGTTCCAGACTGGACACCGCCACGGCAGCGGCGGTGAAGACTCCGGTGACCAGTACCGCACCCAGCAGGTCGACGCAACCACGAGGCGTGGTGCCGCGCTTCCTGTTCAGCGCGAACGCGCCGACAGCGATAGCGATTCCGATGGGAAGATTGATGAGTAGCACTGCCCGCCAGGAGACATATTCAGTCAGCAGTCCGCTGAGCACGTTGCCCGCACCGCCACCGGCCAAGCTCGCGCCTGTCCATATCGCCACGGCCCGAATACGACTCGGTCCTTCGGGGAATGTCACCGTGAGCAAGGTAAACGTCGCCGGAGATGCCGCGGCCGCGCAGACTCCCTGAACCGCTCGCGCGGCGATCAGCACCGACCCATCGGGTGCGAGCCCGCCGCCGACGCTTGCCATCGTAAACACAACCACGCTCCACGCCAGCACACGCTCAGCACCGAATGCATCGGCCAGTCTCGCCCCGGCGAGCAGGGCACCGGCGAAGCCGACCGTATAGGCAAGGGCGACCCACGACGTGCCGACCTCACTCAGGCCCAGCTGAGCACGCGCGGAAGGCAACGCGACGTTCATCACCGAGGCATCGAGCACCACCAGCACCTGCGTCACGCAGGCCACCCACAGCACTGCCATACGCACACTACCCTCCCTTTTGATACGGTCGTATTATGATACGAATGTATCACGCGCGGTGCGAAGGGAGGGGCAGTGGACGAGGCAGCCAGAATCGACCAGATCGTCGGCGCGGTCGAGCGGATCGTCTCGCGCGAGGGCATCCAAGCCGTCTCGATGCGAGCCGTCGCAGCCGAGGCCGGGGTATCGCTGCGGCTGGTGCAGTACTACGGCAAGACCAAGCAGGAACTGCTCACCACAGCACTGCACCGCCTGTCCGAGCGCGCCGTGCAACACTGGCAAGCCTCGCTCGCAGTCTCGGATGACGACCCGTGCCACGCACTTCGCTCGTTCCTGATCTCGTCGCTACCGATCAATGAAGAACGTCGAGCTTTTCACCGCTTCGGTGTCTCGCTAGAACAGCTCGCCATCGGCGACGAGTCCGGCATCCGCGCCATCTACTCCGAGCATCTGAACGGCCTTGCCTCCGTGGTCGCGCCCAAGCTGTACGCCGTTACCGGACGGGGTGACTCCGACCTCGCCTATGAGCTCCTGGCATTCGCGCACGGACTCGGAAGCCTGGTCATGACGGACGCCCTCACCGAAGAACAGGCGAACGCACTCATCACCGGATATCTGAACCGGCTCGCCCCATAACCGTTAGCCATCCCGCACTGTCCATCTGCCCCATCCAGAGCAAGCTCCGTTCGGAGATCCCGGCCGCACCCCTGACTGAAGACCTACAACTGATGCACCCGAGCAACTTTCCCGGTACGAGCCTCGTTCTGCACCCTCGTTCTGCACCCCAAGCCATCTTCTACTTCCCTCAATTCTTCTGAATGGACAGGCGGGCAGACGGAGGCTACCGGCGGTAGATCGCGGCCCAACGGGAGACGACTCGCTCACAGGCTCAGACTGGGGCTGTCTCGGTTTGGTTCGGTGTGCGTGCCCGTCCGGTCAAGCGAGCCGCGTAGCTGCCGCTCGCGGTCGGTTGCGCGTTGCCGGGTCTGTTCTTCTGCCGTTGCCCGCTTCGCTTCGATCTGTGCGGCGGCTTCCTCGGGAGGCAGTGCGCGCAGATTCTCGGCTTCGCGGCGAGCTTCGGCTGCCTGGGTTTGTGCGTCGCTGGCTTCGCGCTCGGGGTGGATCAACCGTGCTCGTATCGAGTCGCGGCGCACGCGCTCAGCGCCTAGCTCTTGTGCGAGTAGTGCGAGGCGTTCGTGGTCGTGGCGATCTTTGAGTGCCGTTTTCTCTGACCGCGCATCAGTGAGAGCGTCGGCAGTGTCGAGTACGCGCGGGTCGTCCTCGGCGCGCCGCTCGGCGGCGGTGGTCGCCCACTCGGTGAGCGTGTCGCTGTTTCGTGGTGGTGCACCCCAGGTGTCGCGCACCCGCTCCCGTGTCGTGCGGGTGTGCTCGGTCGCGGCTTGGTGCTCCTTGCGTGCCTTGCGTCGCCCGAATCTTCCGACCGTTGCCAGACGCTCTGATGCGGCACTCTCATTGGCAACTGCAGTGAGGTAGGCTCCGGCATCCTCGGTCGCTTGCGGTTTCAATGCTGCCGCGACCTCGGTTCGGGCCTCTGCTGCGCGCGCCTCGGCTGCGCGGATCGTCTCTCTGCTCTGCTCGTCCTCCGCTCGGTGGGTGGCCTGCTGGTGGTCGAGGCGTTCCGCAACCCGATCCCAGTTCTCGGCCTTTCGTTCAGCACGGTCGGCTTCGCGCATGAGCCGGGCAAGCTCATCGTTGACGAACTTCACGAGGCCACGCACCACCTCTGCCGCACGCTCGGTAGCGTCTGCGAGTCCTCGGTCTGCGCGGTCGCGTTCCATTGCTTCGATGAACTGTGCCCGTGCGTCGGCCATGTCCTCAGCGACGAAATGCAGGGTGTTCTCGTTTCGGCCTCGGGTCATGCCGACATAGACCGCCGCGCCGCCGATCTGCTCACCAAGCACGGTGTGCGCGGCGGGCACAGTCACGCCCTGCACCCCGTAAGCGGTGGCGGCATAGGACAGGTGGGCGTGCTCGCGCACATACTCTGCGGGCAGACGCAGGGAGTGTTCGCGTTTGCGGTCGCTATGCGCGTCGCGCACCCAGAGCGAACCATCTTGCTCGACGTGCTGCACAATCCACTGCTGCCGATTCGCCACCCCCAGGTCAGTGCGGTTCTTGCGGGTCTGGATCAAGTCACCGCACCCGATGCTGAGGCCGTCGCTGCCCGTGGTGGTCACGGCGCGGTCTACGTCGCCCTGCGCGATCCGCTCATCTCGGATACGGTCATTCAACTGTGCCGCTTCATCGTTCGATGCGACCGTGACAGCCTCTCCGTCGCGCCTGCTGGTGGCGAGATGTGCGTGCAGCTTGTCGGTGTCGGCATGTAGCCGGATCAGCCCAAGTTCTTGCAGTCGGTCGAATACTTCGTCGGGGTTGTGGCGGTCGCGCATCTGCACCGTGACCTCGGCATAGGTGGGGTCTGTGAAGCGGTGTACTTCGGCCATGTCGAACGTGCGGCCCCGCAGTTGCGCAGCCATATCGAGCACGCCGCCCCTGCCGACTGCGGGCAGTTGCGCGCGATCCCCGACGAGCGCGAGCGTTGCGCCCGTCTCCGCTGCAACGGTGAACAGTGCAAGGGCGGTGTCTTGATCGAGCATTCCCGCCTCGTCAACGACGATCCGCTCACCACGACGCAACTGTGCGGTTTGTGGCGGGCCGGTGTAGGTTGCGCCCGTCACCGGGTCGGTATCGCCGGATGCAAGGCGTGTCCATACGCCGTCCTCGTTCCACCGCCACCCGTGCGCGTAGACGAGCGAGGCGACCGACTCTGCGGGCACGCCGAGTTCCTGATGCGCGACCTCAGCGGCGCGCTTCGTCGGCGCAACCACCCGCACACTCCCGCCGCGTTCGTCGGTGGCGCGGATCGCGGTGGCGAGCATCGTCGTCTTGCCCGCGCCCGCTGCTCCCTCCACGATCACCAGCGGATCAGTCGAGGCGACGGCTGCGGCGGCCTCAAGTTGCCCAGGGTCAAGCTGCTGCCCGAGCGCTGCCGCGTGCTCACGCACATCAGCGTGCTCCGGCTCCTGCTCGGGTACTCGTGCGCTGATGTGATCGCGCAGCTCCGTCTCGACTTGCACCACCCGCAAGCTCGTCAGGTGCGCCACATGCTCCGGTGTAGCGGTATCGGGCGGGAGGATCGAGAAGCAATCCTCAACCGCCAACGCGGTCGCAACCGCGATCAACTCCCGCAACTCCTGCGGGGTGCCACGCACACCAGCCTCGGTAATGATCCGGGTTGCGTGCTCCTGCACGGTGTGGCGAGTCCACGCCGACCCACCGGCAGCACACCGATCCAGCGCACGCGACGCAACCTGTTGCACGGAGAGGTCATCCGTCACTACCGGCACCGGTGCTGGTCGGCGCGCCAGGTGTTCGGGGTCGTAGCCGGCTTCGCGGAGTTCGGTGCGCCAGGCTACTTCTTCCCTCAAGCTGGTGGGCTTCTTTGCGGGCCGCTCGTGCGCCCACGCCTTCGCCCGCAGCCGCGACGAGACAACCGGCCCCATCGTCTCGCCCGGATGCGCAGCCTCCCACTCGGCTTCGAGGCGCTCCAAGTTCTTCTCCACTTGCTCGCCACGCTTCGACATGACCGCGTTGAACGGCTCAAGCTCGGTGACTTCGCCAGTCACCGGGTCAAGAGTGAGACCATGCCGATCAAGCACCGCCGCAAGCTGAGGATTGGCGGCGATCACAGCAGTACCGAGGGCACGAATCGCACCCTGCTGCTTGAACAGGGCGGCGGTGTCGAGGCCACGCCACTTCCCCGCTGCAAAGACACGGTTACCAATCTGCATGTGGATATGCCGATGCGGGTCACCTGCACGCGAGGTGCGGTGCGTGATGCCAACAACGTGCATACTCTCGATAGGCACGACCTCCTGCGCGCCCAGCGAACCGACACGAGTGACGGAGTGCTGGGCGAGCCAGCGGCGAATCTCCGCCAGCGCACCCTGCTGCGCCGTATCCAATGCCTCCGACACTTCCGGGTGCAGTGCGGCAGCGATCGACAAGCTCTTGGGGGTGTTGATGACCATTTCCATAAACCGGGGCGAGGCTTGCCGATCCGACCCCGCACGGCGAGGTCTGCCCATCTGTTCCGCGGTCAGCGGGTTCATCCAATCCACCCAGCCCGCATACGCAGCAGGATCAAGACTCAACTCGGCAGACACCGTGCCGTCACTATCGAGCGCCGCGAACTGCGCGACAGTCGCCTCCGCCCCCAGATAGTAGTCGTCAGCACGAGCACGGTCAGCCTCGACATACCGCAGCGCGTCAGCCCCGGTGCCCCGGAACGGGATCACGCCGCCACGCATCTCGACCGCCACCCTTCATTACCTCGTCACTAACTGGCGTATCTGCCACTACCTAAGTTAGCATATGTCCATTCAGAAGAACAGAGGCAAGAACCAGGGAGGTGCTGGGAGCAGGCGGCGGGATGCGGAAGCGCGGCGGCGTGTGGCGAGGGCGCGCTCGGAGGGTTCAGCGAAAGGGGCGCGGTGCGGTGTCAGTCAGGGCAGATGCGGTGGTCGTGACGCAGCGCCGTGCGGGCAGTTCACTCGCGTCCACCCGGCTGGGCGCGAGATGATGGAATGCATGTCGTCTCTCTCGGTCCCACTGACCGGACTACTCCCCGAGGCCTCGGCGTGGTCGCCCGTCACGGATGGCGAGTCCGGCGCGAGCACGCTGCGGCACAGCTCCGGGGGCCGGTTCGCCAAGATAGTCTCCGCTGCCGCCGTGAGCACGCTAGAGGCTGAGCGCGATCGGATTGAGTGGCTTTCGGGCACCGGAATCCCCGGCCCCAGGGTGCTCGACTGGCGCGCCACCGAGCACCGCGCCGCCCTCATCACCAGTGCAGTCGCGGGCGTCCCGGCTGTCCGGCTCGATCCGGCCCAGCTCGCGCAGGCTTGGCCGTCGATCACCGACACCCTGCATCGACTGCACAACCTGCCTGTCAGCACATGCCCATACAGCAGGACACTGGACGAGATGATGGCGCTGGCGCGAACGACAGTCGCCGAGAACCGCGTCCACGCTGAGTTCCTTCCCCAGCACCTCATCGACACCCCGCCGACTGTGATCCTCGACGGCCTGGAACGCGACCTCCGGTTGCGTCGAAAACAGGAAGCCACCGATGCGGTGGTCTGCCACGGAGACTTCTGCCTCCCCAACATCCTTGTAGACCCCGATACCTCGCTTGTCGCCGGGATCATCGACCTCGGGCGTCTTGGGCGTGCTGATCCCTACGCCGACATTGCGCTGCTGCTGGCGAACGCCCGCGAGACCTGGCCCGATGAACGCACCGCCCGCCAAGCGGATCACGACTTCGCCTCCCGGTACGGCATCACCCTCGACCGTGACCGCCTGGACTTCTACCTCAGACTCGACCCGCTGACCTGGTAATAACTGGTAGTCAGGCCGCCGACGGAAGCTCTTACCCGGCGCGGCCTCGCCTGCCGGGTGGGAGGAGGCCTTTACGGCGTGCGCGGGCGACCCAGCCCTGCGCGGTCGAGAGGGGCACGCGGCTAAGGTCAGCCATGCGTGCGGTCGGGTTTGGCTCGCCGTCATCTACGAGGCGGGCGTGCTGCAAGGCGACGACTTCGTAAAAGTCTGGGGTGCGTTTCGGGTTCCCCAACGGCTTCATCACGTCCTCAGCACGCAGGGTGCGACCAGAGGGCATGGTCATGGTGCCGCCAGTGAAACGGCTGGCTCCGGTGACAGCGAACTGGCGGCGGTTGATCGCCGCCTCGATCCGCGAGGTCGGCAGGTTGCGCAGCATCGGGCTTGCCACCGAGTCACCCGCCCACTCGGGCAGGTAGACGATCCCGGTGATTCGCACCTCGCCCTTGGGTTCCTCATCTAGCAGGTACTGGCGTTGCAGACGCAGCAGCACGCGCGTGTTCGACTCGACGTGCTGGATCAAGAACCAACGCCCCGTGTCGGTGTTGTTGTGACTAGAGTGCAGTCGCCGATCCTGACCCGGTACGGGATCGACCCACTGCTCGTAACGCAACGCATGGTCGATCTGGGAACTGTCGCGGTCGGGGTCGATAGGCGAGGCATCGGGCATCTGCCAACCCGCAGGCAGGTCTGCGGGCACCAGCAGGTCGATGCGCTCCAAGTCCTCGATCATGCCCTCATCCTACCGGAAACCCACCCCAATCTCACGCAATAGCCAATACGCCATGATTGTGTTACCGTTGACGCTACTGGCGTACCTGCTGTTCCGTGAGTTAGAGATGAGTGATCCGGCCCGATCTACCCAAGTTGAGCGACCGCGACGCGCGTCGCGGGTCACGGGTGTGCTCGGGTCGGGCGCTCGGAATGATCCGGGGCAGTTGCGTCTGCGGGTTACGCGGCGGACGGAGCCGGAGATGCGCAAGTTGGTGGAGTGGGTGCTGAACATCGCCCAGACCCGCTACGACGCGCACCAGGCTGGGGAACCAGACCCCTATGACCTCCCGCTACCCGACGACCTGGCCATTGATACATCTGGCAGCAACGCAGATAGTCAGCGGACAATGGAGGTCGAGCACCATCGAAGGAGCACCGCATGAGCACCACGACCGCTTCCACACTCGCCCCGGCAAGCACGATCGGCAGCCGTGCCAGCGACGTGCCGGTGCTGCTTGCCGTCTCTTACTTGCGGGTGTCTACTCGTGAGCAGGCTGAGCGCGGCGGTACAGACGAGGGGTTCTCAATCCCCGCGCAGCGTGAAGCGAACCAGCGCAAAGCTGACGAACTCGGGGCGCGCATCGTTCACGAGTTCATCGACGCCGGGGAATCGGCGCGATCTGCTGATCGTGATGGGTTGCAGGAGATGCTGGCGTTCATTGCCGCGTCGCGGGTCACGTTCTGTATCGTGCATAAGCTCGACCGGCTCGCTCGCAACCGTGCCGATGACGTGAAGATTCAAGAAGCACTGCTCGCAGCGGGCGTCACACTCGTGTCAGCGACCGAGTCGATCGACCAGACACCCTCGGGGATGCTCGTGCATGGGATCATGTCGAGTATTGCGGAGTTCTACAGCCGAAACCTCGCCACCGAAGTATCCAAAGGCTTATCGCAGAAGATCGCCCAAGGCGGCACCCCGATGCGCGCGCCCATCGGATACCTCAACGTTCGCACGACGGACGATAATGGCCGTGAAGTCAGGACAGTGGAAGTCGATGCCGAGCGCGCACCACTGATCCGGTGGGCATTCGAACGCTATGCCGAGGGCGAGACTTCGGTGACGGGGCTGCTGCGCGACCTCACCGCGCGTGGACTGGTATCGGTGCCGACACCGAAGCGCCCCGCGAAACAGCTAGGGAAGAACAGCCTGTATAGGGTACTGACGAACCCGTACTACGCGGGTGTGATCCGCTACAAAGGTGCCCTGTATCCAGGCGCGCACGAACCACTCATCGAGCCTGCTCTATTCGATCAAGTGCAGTCGCTCCTGAAAGCGCGCACCGCGAAACAGACACGGCACGTCCAGCACGCCCACCATCTCAAAGGCCTGTTGCATTGCGGCACCTGCGGGTCACGCATGTTGCTCGATTTCGCGACCAACCCGCGCGGCACCACCTACGCCTACTTCATCTGCTCCGGCAGAGCCGCAAAGAAGACCAGTTGCACCAGGCGGGCGGTGCCTGTCGCGGTCGCTGAACGCCTCGTCGCTGACTCCTACGCAAACATCACCATCAGCGACCAGACCTACCGTGATCTCGCTGCCCAAGTGGATGCGGCGTTCGATAAACGCATGACTGGCCGCGACCAAGAAATCGCCGACCTCATGGCGAACCGCCAGAAACTCGAAGCAGAAAGTGACAAACTGCTGGCCGCGCACTTCGCCGACGCGATCGACCTATCTACTCTGAAACGACACCAAGACCGCATCCGAGCAGGTCTGGCAGACGTGAACCAGCGGCTTACTGAGCACGACAAGCACCACACCGGCGGCAGGGCATTCCTCCACGACAGCCTGCGGCTACTCACTGACGCGCACCGTGCTTATGCCCGATCCGGTGACGCGGATCGGCGGCTCGCGAACCAAGCCTTCTACGCCCGCCTCGACATCACCGACGACGAGCAGCTACGCCCTAAGCTCGCTGAACCATTCGCCACGATCATCCGCGAAAGCAGCGAAGAAGACGATGACGACGCAGGCGCGGGGCATGAGCGAGGGGGCAGAAACGACTTACGGGAACAACCCACATCTTCCGATGTCGCCTGTTCCCGTAAGACACTTTTGGTGGGCCCGGCCGGTCTCGAACCGACGACCACCGCGGTGTAAACGCGGTGCTCTACCAACTGAGCTACAGGCCCTCGCACGACCGGACGGTCACGCGGCGCGGCACATTCTGCCAGGTCGCGCGCTACTCGACACCGAGCCTCCCGGCCAGGTCGCGCAAAACTCGACCCTCGGCAGACCGACGCGCCGGGAAACGCGTCTTTTTCGGCGCGTTCGTATGCCGAGGGTCGACTTTTGCCGGCCAGGACGCGCGTGGCCCGGCCGGTCAGAGCGCCGCGAGCGCGTCCCGGTAGCCGGCGAAGTCACGCGCCTGCCCGGGCCCGTTGACCTGTGACCAGACGACCTTGCCGTCGGTGCCGACCAGGAAGGTTCCGCGGATCGCCATACCGGAGTCGGCGTCGAAGACCCCGTAGTCGCTCGCGACTGCACCGTGCGGCCAGAAGTCGGACAGCAACCCGAAGGTGTAGCCCTCGGCGTCGGCCCAGGCGCGCAGCGTGAACATCGGGTCGCAGGAGATCGCCAGCACCTGCGCCGCGCCCTCGCCGGTGTAACCGGCGAGGTCGTCGCGGATCGAGCACAGCTCGCCGGTGCAGATGCCGCTCCACGCGAAGGGGTAGAAGACCAGCAGGACCGGTCCCTGCCGGAGTTGCTCGGCGAGGGTGATCTCCTCGCCGTTCTGATTGCGCAGGGTGAAGTCGGGTGCGGTGTCGCCGACCGCGACGGACGTGTCGCTCATCGCTGCTTGGCCACCCCGCCCTGCACGAGCTTGGTGGCGATCCACTCGTCGCCGGCGCGGGTCGACGTGCCGGCGTTGAGCCCGGCCGTCTGCGCCGCCTCCGAGATGTCGCTCGCGTCGACGTGGTCGGGGTGCCCGGCACCCGGCACGAGGAGTACGACGAAACCCTTGTCCGCCAGGTTGGTCAGAGCGTCGACGCAGTCGTCGATGAGATCGCCATCGCCGTCGCGCCACCAGAGCACGACCGCGTCGACCACCCCGTCGTAGTCCTCGTCCTCCAGGCCGGAGCCGATCGTGTCCTCGATCTGGGTGCGAACGGCGTCATCGACGTCCTCGTCCCACCCGAGCTCCTGCACCACCTGGTCGTTCTCGAAGCCGAGCCTTTCCGCCAGTCCCGTGTTCGGGGCCTCAGTTGCCATGGCCGTAGTTCACTAGGATCGGGCGGGGTTTGCAACCGGAGCCGGTCATTTCGCCGCGTGGTGGACGGTGGGATGACGGTGGGATCAGGCGCCGATCTTCGGATCGCTGACCGATGCGCGGCCGGTCTCGACCCGCCCGGCCACCTGCCGGCCCCAGGTGTCGTCGCCGTCGACGGTGATCGTCAGGTCATACCAGCCCTGCGTGCTGCCGGTCGAGGTGACGACCTGGGTCCGCTTGCCCGCGGGGGTGTGCCGTCGTACGTCCTTGGTGTGGCCGTAGTTGTCGCGCACCCGCACGGTCAGCGCCCGCTCGGCCGGGCCGGTGACCTGCACGATCAGCCGTCCCACGCCGTTGCCCTCCTGGCGCACCTGCACCTGCGGCTCACTGCCGGAGCCGCCCGTGAGCCGCTGCCAGAACCCGCCGGGGCCGTGCACCTGCACGTCGTATGACGCGGCGACCGGCCACGACGCGGTCAGCTCCCGGCCGGCCTCGACCGTGTAGCTGAACGGCGCACCCGCGACGTCGTTCGACCGCACCTGGAAGTGCGCACCCAGCGTCCCGTCGTTTCGGAAGGTCGCGTGCAGGCGGTCACCGACCCGCTGCGCGTCCACGGCGAGCCGGTAGCCCAGCGGACGCGAGGGCCGGGTGCCGGACTCCTGGCGCGGCACCGTGCCGCCACGAGGGGTCGGCGGCACGTAACTCGGGTGCCGGCTGTCGTCGTCCGGTTTGGTCTGTGCCGGAAGGGATTTCGCGGTCCCCGTGCCACTGAAGTCGAACGCGGCGGTCAGGTCGCCGCACACCGCGCGCCGCCACGGGCTGATCTGCGGCTCGTGCACGCCGAAGCGGCGCTCCAGGAAGCGAATGATCGAGGTGTGGTCGAAGGTCTCCGAGCAGACCCAGCCACCGACGCTCCACGGCGAGACGACCAACATCGGCACCCGCTGCCCCAGACCGTATGGCGCGGGCTGCCCGTTGCCGCCCGGGTAACCCTCGAACTGCGTGCTGACCGTCGAATCCCCTTGCAAACCGGACACGTTCGCGTAGGGCGGGACGACATGGTCGAAGTAGCCGTCGTTCTCGTCGTAGGTGATGAACAAGGCCGTGCGGCGCCATACCTCGGGATCGGAGGTGAGCGCGTCGAGCACCTGCGAGACGTACCACTCGCCATACTGCACCGGCCAGTTCGGGTGCTCGCTGAACGCCTCGGGTGCGGCGATCCAGGAGACCTGGGGCAGCTTGCCGCCCTGCACGTCGGCACGCAGCTGGTCGAAATAGCCCTCACCCGCCTTGGCGTTCGTGCCCGTGCGCGCCTTCTCAAAAAGCGGGCTGCCGGGAGCGGCGTTGCGGTAGGCGTCGAAGTAGAGCAGCGAGTTGTCGCCGTAGTTGCCGATGTAGGCGTCGTCCACCCAGCCCCACGACCCGGCGGCGTCCAGTCCGGTGCCGATGTCCTGGTAGACCTTCCACGAAACCCCAGCGCTCTCAAGGCGTTCGGGGTAGGTCTTCCAGCCGTAGCCGGCCTCGGCGTTGTCGATCACCGGGCCGCCGCCCTTGCCGTCGTTGCCGACCCAGCCGGTCCACATGTAGTAGCGGTTCGGATCTGTCGGTCCCATCAGCGAGCAGTGGTAGGCATCGCAGATCGTGAACGCGTCGGCCAGCGCGTAGTGGAACGGCATGTCGCCGCGTCGCATGTGCGTCATCGTGACGCCGCTCTTGGCCTGGACCCACCGGTCGTAGCGACCACCGGCGAAGGCGTCGTGGCCGCCGTTCCACGAGTGGTCGAGCCCTTCCAGGAACTTCGTGCCGTAGTTGTCGACGTCGGGCCGGAAAGGCACGACGACGCCGGCCGCGTCCTGCTGCTCCCAGACCGGGCGACCGCTTGGCAGCAGCGCCGCCCGCGGGTCGTCGAAGCCACGCACCCCGCGCAGCGTGCCGAAGTAATGATCGAAGGACCGGTTCTCCTGCATCAGGATCACCACGTGCTCGACGTCGGCGAGCGATCCACTCCCCCGGTATGCCGGGATGGCCGCGGCTCGCGCCACGCTCTGGGTCAGGGCGGTCGCGGCAGCCGTAGCTCCGGCGATCTGGAGGAACCGGCGGCGATCGAGATCAGGCACGGGAAAGCCTTTCACTGGCAGGGGTGTTCGGGCCATCTGCCAGCGTGCCCCTCTCACGGTCATCCGGGGGTGAAGGGCAGGCAAAGATTCGGTTTAGCTCGGGTCGCCCGTCGACGAGGCACCGAAGGTCGCAGGCGCCGGCGCATGGCTGAAGACCGGCCCTTCGTCGGGTTCGCGCCGTCCCATGATGTTGAAGAGCAGGTTGAGCAGCACCGCCACGATCGCCGTTGAGGTGATGCCCGAATCGAAGATGGTCTGGAACCAGTCCGGCATCTTGGCGTAGAGGTCCGGCTGCACGATCGGCGCCATGCCGAAGCCGAGCGAGCAGGCGACCACCACGATGTTGGCGTTGCCGGAGAAGTCCACTTCCCGCAGAGTCCGTATGCCGGAGGCCGCGACCGTGCCGAAGAGCACCAGTCCGGCGCCGCCCAGCACCGGCAGCGGCACCGCGGCGACGACCGCGCCGAGCACGGGGAAGAGCCCGAGCAGCACCAGGATGCCGCCGCCGACGGCGACGACATACCGGCTGCGGATGCCGGTGATCGCGACCAGCCCGACGTTCTGCGCGAACGCGCTCAGCGAGAACCCGTTGAAGACCCCGGCGATCGCGGTGGAGATCGTGTCGGCCCGGATGCCCGCGGTGACCGTGTCACGGTCGGCCGGCTTCCCGGTCACCTGGCCGAGCGCGAGGATGTCGGCGGTCGCCTCGGTCATGATCACCAGCATCACGATGATCATCGAGACGATCGCACTGATCGTGAAGGTCGGCGCGCCGAAGTGGAACGGCGTCGGCACCTGGAAGACCCGGGCGTCGTTGATCGCGTCGACGTGTGCCATCCCGAGCGGGAGCGCGACCAGGGTGCCGACCACCAGGCCGAGCAGGATCGCGATGCGGCCGAAGAAGCCGGGCAGGAAGCGGTAGATCAGCACCACGATCGCGAGCGTCAGCAACGCCATGCCGAGGTTCTTCGGTGCGCCGAAGTCCTTCGCGCCGACCCCGCCGGCCGCCCACTGCACGCCGACCGGCACCAGCGACAGGCCGATCATGGTGATCACCGACCCGGTCACGACCTCCGGGAAGAAGTGCAGCAGCCGGGTGAAGAACGGAGCCACCAGGAAGCCGACGACCCCGGCGACGATCAGCGAGCCGTAGATCGCCTGCAGTCCCTTGTGCCCGCCGCCCGCCGCGGCACCGACCGACAGCATCGTCGAGACGGCCACGAAGGAGGTGCCTTGCACGATCGGCTGCCGGGCCCCGATCCGCCATACGCCGAGCGTCTGCAGCAGCGTCGCGAAGCCCGACATGAGCAGCGCTGCCGACACCAGGTAGATGGTGTCGGCGGCGCCGAGCTTGAGCGCGCCCGCGACGATCAACGGGACGGCCACCACCCCGGCGTACATCGACAGCACGTGCTGCAGTCCGTAGAGGACGGACTGCAGCAACGGCATGGTCTGGTCGACCGGATGACGTTCGGGCGCGCGAACAGTCATGATTACCAGGCCTGTCCGGGGTCGTAGGCGGCGGTCATGTCGACCTCGTCGGACCGTTTGATGGTCGCCTCGATGAGGCCGTAGGGGCGGTCGGCGGCGTGGTGCACCTCGTTGTTGTTCTCCAGCCCGAAGTGGCTGAGGTCGATCACGAAGTGGTGCTTGTTCGGGCAGCTGAAGCGCACCTCGGCGATGCTCGGCGCGGCGTCCAGCACCGCCGTGCCCATCTCCCACAGGGTGTGCTGCAGGGCATAGCTGTATGCCGCGGCGAAGCTGCCGGTGATCGCGTCCAGGACGGAGTCGAAGGACTTGTCCCAGTCGACGTCGGTCGCGTCGTGCGCCCACTGTGCGGTGACCGCTGTCGCCATGATCCGGTCGTTGGTCGGCTGCAGGGTGGTGTACTTGTCCTGGTAGAAGCCGTGGAACTCCGAGTCGGTCGTCTTCAGCACGGTCAGGTCCTTGAGGCCGCTCACCACGGTCGACTCGCCCTCCGACCGGGTGACGGTCACGGTGCGCACATAGTCGCCGTTCTTGACGAACGCGTGCGGGTGATTGTGGGCGCGCTGCCACGGGAACGCCTCGATGTTGACCCGGACGCGCTCGACCTGCGGCACCTTGGCGAAGTGCTCGGCGAGGGCGAGGCCAAAGGACTCCGGCTGCCGCACCGCCTCGCCGGCCTCCTTGGCGAAGGCGTTGACGGTGTTCTTGCAGGCGTCGGTGGTCAGCACCTTCGCCTGATCGCCGGTGATGTGGGCGTCGTCGAAATCGCCTGTCAACGCGACGGATACGTTGTAGTCGACGATGTCGTGGGGCGCATTGGGGTCGTCGCGGAAAACCCGCACGACGTGCACTTGCGCCTTGCCGTACTGGTTGTGCCCGAGGACGTAGGACATGTGGAGATCAGCTCCCTCGATAGGTGGAGAACGCGAACGGACTCAGTAGCAACGGCACGTGGTAGTGCCGCTCTTCGTCGACGACGAAGGTGATCGCCACCTCGGGATAGAAGGCCCGGACCCCGGCCCGCTCGAAGAACGCGCCGGTGGCGAAGACGATGCGGTGCTCGCCCGGCGCGAGGCCGTTCGGCACCAGGGCGGTGACTCGCCCGTCATCGTCGGTGACCCCGGATCCGATGGTTTCCCAATCGTTTCCGGAGGCAGTGCGGGTGTGCACCTCGACGGCGATGCCGGGCGCGGGTGCGCCCCGGACGGCGTCGAGCACATGGGTGGACAGCGATGACGTCATGCCGGGAAGGCTCCCTCGAGTCGCAGGGTCGTGATCTGGCGCAATTGCTCGCGCACCTCGGCGACCTCGGTCTCGGGGTTGTTGCCGAGTCGGCGACGCAACTCCCCCAGCATCTCCTGCGGGGTGCGCCCTGCGGCACGGATCAGGAAGACGCGGTCGAATTTGCTTTCGTAGTCGGCGCTTCCGCGCAGGATCGCCTCGGAGACGTCGGCATCGGCATCGGCCATCGACGCCTGTTCCGATCGCGACAGGGTCGCTGCGGCTCCGTCGCCGCGCACCCGGTCGCCGATGCGCGGATGGCCGGCGAGCGCCTCGGCGAGATCTGCCTCGGTGAGACCGGCGAACGCCGCGTCGGATGCCTGGAGCAGAGCGGTGCGTGCGTCATACGGACGGCGGGCGGCGACCTCGTGCGCCCATCGGCGACTGCCGCAGAGCGGGAGCAACCCGGCCACGACGGTCGTCAACGGCTGGTCGTTGAACTCGTCCCACGACTTCCATCTAATGGAATTTGCGTTCCGCATTCAGGAATAGTCGATGCTATCGCTTCCCGCTGTCAAGGGATTCGCGGGATTTCTCGAAGCACAAACGCTCCGCCCGGGACGCGAGGCCGGTCAGGCGCTCGCGAGTTCGGTCGCGAGCCGGTCGGCCACGGTGCGCAGCACCGGGATCGCCCTGCGCTGCAGGTCGTCGGTCATCCGCGACACCGGCCCGGAGATCGACACCGCGAGCTGCGTGGTCGCGCTCGGCACCGGAGCGGCCAGGCACACCACACCGTCCTCCATCTCACTGCGGTCGTGCGCGATCCCCTCGGCGCGCACGGTCGCAAGCTCCGCGACGAAGGCGTCGGGATCGGTGATCGTGGTCGCCGTCATCGACGGCATGCCGACCCGGCCGAGGATGCCGCGCACCTGGTCGTCGGGCAGCTGAGACAGCAGCGCCTTGCCGGCCGCACGGCAGTGCGGGTGCACGTGCTCGCCGAGCTGGGTGAACATCCGCATGGCGTGCGGGGACGGCGCCTGCCCGACATACACGAGCAGGTCGCCGTCGAGCGCCGCGAGATTGGCGGTCTCCCCCAACTGGTCGACGACCGAGGCGAGCGCGGCGCTGCTCTGCGAGCCGAAGACGTCGCGGGCGCTGTTGCCGAGCGGGATCAGCCGGGAGCCGAGCGCGTAACGCCGGTCGGGCAGCTGCCGCAGATAGGAGCGGTCGACCAGGGTGCGCACGATGCGGTGAATGGTCGGCATCGGCAGTCCCGACTTGGCACTCATCTCGACCAGCGCCATCCGGCCGCCGGCCGCGTCGATCAGCTCCAGGATGTCGAGCGCGCGCCCGACCGACTGCACCCCGCCGGCCGATTTCGCCGCTGTGCCGGAACGCTCCGCTGCCATGACTCTCCTTGGACGTGTCCGGCCGAAGCCTGACATGGAATTGAAACTCCATGATACGAAATAACCCGCACGCAGGTCCCGTCCGCCGACGGCCCGTGCCCCATCCGACGTGAGAGGTGCCATCATGGCCGACCCCCGAGCAGACTTCCGCAGCAACCTGACCGCGCAACTGGACGCCCAGCTGTCCGCCGCCGATGCGGCGCTCGGCTCGCAATATCCGGGCGCGGCGAGCGGCCGCCACCCGGTGCACACCGTCTATGTGCCCGCCGACCGGTGCACCGCGCAGGCGATCGGCCAGTGGGGTCCGACCGCGCTGGAGCTCCTTGCGTCATACGCTCCGAATGCGGGTGAACTCGCAAGCGCCACAGGGCAATCCGCCGACGACGTGGCGCAGGTCTACGACCGGCTCACCAGCAAGCTGAGCCGCGAACCGATCGAGGACCTGCGCGCCGACTTCGAGGACGGGTACGGCGTGCGGAGCGATGACGCCGAGGACGCGCACCTGCAGCAGGTGGTCGAGGCTTTCGCGTCGCTGCAGTCCGCCGGGACGCTCCCGGCATGGCGCGGGATCCGCTTCAAATCCTTCGAGGCACCCACCCGGGCGCGCGGACTGCGCACGCTCGTGGACTACCTGTATGCCGTGCGCGACGCGGGCCTGCTCGACGCCGACAGCGCGCCACACACCGTGCTCACCCTGCCGAAGGTCACCAGCGTCGACCAGGTCAGCGCGATGACCGCCGCGTGCGGCGCACTCGAACGAGAGTTGCGGCTGCCGGCCCGCAGCCTCACCTTCGAGATCCAGGTGGAGACCCCGCAGGCAATCCTCGGCTCCGACGGACTGGCGTCGGTTGCGCCGATGGTGCACGTCACCGAGGGTCGGGTGACCTCGCTGGTCTACGGCACCTACGACTACAGCGCCGGCCTCGGCATCGCGGCGCCCTACCAGGCGCTCGACCACCCCGCCGCCGATCATGCGAAAGCCGTCATGCAGGTCGCCGCCGCCCAGACCGGAGCGCGGGTGTGCGACGGCTCCACCAACGTCGTCGCGTTCGGCGACCGCGAGGCGGCCCACGCGACCTGGGCGCTGCACACGGCGCTGGTCGAGCGCTCGCTCGTGCGCGGGATCTATCAGGGCTGGGACATGCACCCGGGCCATCTGGTGTCGCGCTACCTGGCCAACTTCCTGTTCTTCCGAGCCGCGCTGCCCGGCGCGGCGGCACGGCTGGCGACCTACCTCGACCGCTCCGCGGGTGGCGACGTGATGGACGAGCCGGCCACGGCCCGGATGCTCGCGGCGGCGCTGTTGCGCGGCGTGCACTGCGGCGCCCTCGACAGCGCGGAAGTCGAAACCGCTTGCGGGGCAGGGGTTTCCACCCTCTCCGAGCTGTCGCAGTGAAGTGCGGCCGATCTGTCCGAAATGGTTGACCGAGTCCAAAGAGCGTGACACTCTTACGTCATTCGAAATTATGATTCCGCATCACGGAATTGGAGTCCAGAATGACGAACACCCTCCGCCCCTGGGTCGCGAACATCTCGATGCTGTTCGCCGACCTGCCGTTCCTCGCCCGGCCCGCCGCCGCTGCTGCGGCCGGTTTCACCGCCGTCGAGTGCTGGTGGCCGTGGCCGACCGCCACCCCGACCGAGCAGGATCGCTCCGACTTCGTCACCGCCATCGAGGACGCCCGGGTACAACTGACCGGGCTCAACTTCTTCGCCGGCGACATGCTCGCCGGCGAGCGGGGCATCGTCTGCCTGGCGGCGCGGCGTGGTGAGTGGGAAGCCAACCTCCCCGTCGTTGCCGCGCTCGGCGAGCGACTCGGCTGCCGGCAGTTCAACGCGCTCTACGGCAACCGGGCACCGGGCGAGGATCCGGCGACTGCCGATGCGTATGCCGTGGAGGCACTCGCCGCCGCCGGGGCCGCGGTCGCCGAGATCGGCGGCACCGTGCTCATCGAGCCGGTCAGCGGCAGCCCCACCTACCCGGTCAAGACGGCCGCCGACGCCGTCAGCGTGATCGACAGCGTCGCGGCCGAGACCGGCACCAGGAATCTCGGATTCCTTTGTGATCTCTACCATTTGGCGACGAATGGTGATGATCTCACCACGGTCGTCGAGCGGTATGGCGACCGGGTCGCGCACGTGCAGGTCGCCGACGCACCCGGACGGGGCGAACCCGGCACCGGCGTGCTGGACCTCGACGGCCCACTCGATGCACTCGCCGAGCGCGGCTATCGCGGCCGGGTCGCGTTGGAGTACAAGCCGATCGGTGACACCGCCCGCGGCCTCGATGCCTGGCTGCCCCGCGAGAACCGCGCCGGCACCGCCTCGCTGGTCGAGTAAACCCCAACCCGCTGGTCGAGTAGCGGCGAGGAACGAGCCGCGCCCACGCTGGTCGAGTAGCGGCGAGGAACGAGCCGCGCCCACGCTGGTCGAGTAGCGGCGAGGAACGAGCCGCGTATCGAGACCAGCACCCGAACAACCGTCTCCCACCGCACAACTCACCCGAAGGAGCCAGGAGTGAGCACGAACAACAGCACCATCGCATTCATCGGCCTCGGCATCATGGGCAACCCGATGTCGGTCAACCTGCAACGCGCCGGTTTCTCGGTGCGCGGCTACAACCCGCCGCCGGCCCGCACCCAGGCCCTGGTCGACGCCGGCGGCACTGCCGCCGAGAGCCTCGCCGACGCCGTCGAGGGCGCCGACATCGTCTGCGTGATGGTGCCGGACTCCCCAGACGTCCAGGACGTCCTGCTCGGTGACGACGGTGTGTTCGCCCACGCGGCACCCGGCACCCTGGTGATCGACTTCTCCACCATCCGGCCTGACATCACCGCGGACCTGGCGAAATCCGCAGAGGAGAAAGGATTCCGGTTGGTCGATGCACCAGTGTCCGGCGGCGAGACCGGCGCCAAGTCGGCCAAGTTGTCGATCATGGTCGGTGGCTCCGAGGCTGATTTTGCGCAGGCCCAGCCGGTGCTCAACGCGGTGGGCGCGACGATCGTGCACGTGGGTGGCAATGGCGCGGGCCAGACGGTGAAGGCGGCCAATCAGCTGATCGTCGCAGGCAACATCGAGCTGCTCGCGGAGGCGGTCGTCTTCCTCCAGGCGCACGGCGTCGACCTCGACGCGGCGCTCGACGTGCTCGGCGGCGGGCTGGCCGGCAGCGCGGTGCTCGACCAGAAGCGTGCCAACGTCACCTCCAACACCTTCGACCCGGGTTTCCGGATCGATCTGCACCACAAGGACATGGGCATCGTGACAGCCGCCGCCCGCGAGGCCGGTGTTGCGATCCCGCTCGGCGCCGTCGTCGCCCAGCTGGTGGGTTCGGCCCGCGCTTGTGGTGACGGCAGCCTGGACCACAGCGCCCTGCTGCGCGGTGTCCGACGCCTGTCCGGTCAGTCCGCGGACGGGCAGGAGGCATCGGCATGACCCGCATGCGGGCCGTCGACGCGGCCGTCCTGATCCTTGAAAAGGAAGGCGCCACGCAGCTTTTCGGCCTTCCCGGCGCGGCGATCAATCCGTTCTACAGCGCATTGCGCGCGCACGGTGGCCTGCACCACGTGCTGGCGCGCCATGTCGAGGCCGCCTCGCACATGGCCGAGGGTTACACCCGCGCCCGTGCCGGCAACATCGGCGTCTGCGTCGGCACCTCGGGCCCGGCCGGAACGGACATGATCACCGGCCTTTACTCCGCGCAGGCCGACTCGATCCCGATCCTGGCCATCACCGGACAGGCACCGGTCGACAAGCTGCACAAGGAGGACTTCCAGGCGGTCGACATCTCCGCCGTCGCCGGACCGGTCACCAAGTGGGCCAGCACGGTCATGGAGGCCGGACAGGTCCCCGGGACCTTCCAGCGAGCGTTCCAGGTGATGCGGTCCGGACGACCCGGACCGGTCCTGGTCGATCTGCCGATCGACGTGCAGCAAGCCGAGATCGATTTCGACATCGACACCTATGAGCCGCTGCCGGTCGACAAGCCGGCGATGACCCGGGCACAGGCGGCCCGGGTGCTCGACCTGCTCGCCCAGGCGGAGCGGCCGCTGATCGTGGCCGGTGGCGGCATCGTCAACGCCGACGCGTCTGCGGCACTCGTCGAATTCGCCGAGCTGACAGGGGTTCCCGTCATACCCACCCTCATGGGCTGGGGTTCGATGCCGGATAACCACCCGCTGATGGCCGGCATGGTCGGGCTGCAGACGTCGCATCGCTACGGCAACGCATCGCTCCTGGAGTCCGACTTCGTGCTCGGCATCGGCAACCGGTGGGCCAATCGGCACACCGGGTCGGTTGCGACCTACACCGCAGGCCGCACGTTCGTGCACATCGACATCGAACCCACCCAGATCGGAAGGGTTTTCGCGCCCGACTACGGAGTCGTGTCCGATGCCGGCGCCGCCCTGGAGCAGCTCGTCGCGGTCGCCCGCGAGCGTGGCACCCTCCCCGACCGCACCGCGTGGGCCGACGACTGCCGCGCGCGACGCAGCAGTCTGCAGCGCAAGACCAACTTCGACACGGTGCCGATCAAGCCGCAACGGGTCTACCAGGAGATGAACACCGCGTTCGGGCCGGACACCCGCTACGTGTCGACCATCGGACTGTCGCAGATCCAGGCCGCGCAGCTGCTGCACGTCTTCGAGCCGCGCCACTGGATCAACGCCGGCCAGGCGGGACCACTCGGCTGGACCGTGCCGGCTGCCCTCGGCGTCGCCGCAGCCGACCCGGAGGCCACCGTGGTCGCACTGTCCGGCGACTACGACTTCCAGTTCCTGATCGAGGAGTTGGCCGTCGGGGCACAGTTCCATCTGCCCTACATCCACGTCGTGGTCAACAACGCCTACCTCGGTCTGATCCGCCAGGCACAACGCGGCTTCGACATGGACTACTGCGTCCAACTGTCGTTCGACAACGTCAACTCGACCGAGGTCGGCGGCTACGGCGTCGACCACGTCAAGGTCGCCGAAGGCCTGGGCTGCAAGGCAATCCGGGTCACCGAACCGGACGACATCCTCCCCGCGCTGGAGCTGGCCAAGAAGCTGTTGGTCGAGTTCGAGGTGCCGGTCGTGGTGGAGGTGATCCTGGAACGGGTCACCAACGTGTCGATGGGCACCGAAATCGACAACGTCGTGGAGTTCGAGGAGCTGGCCGCCTCCGGCGCGGACGCCCCGACGGCCACGATCGCGATGCTCGACTGAGTTGGATGAGAATGCGGTCATGAAGATCGTCGTCGCGGTGGACAAGTTCAAGGGATCACTGTCCGCGGCCGACGTCGCACACCACCTTTCCATCGGTATGACGGGAGCCGCTCCTGGCACGGAGGTCGTCCAGCTACCGGTCGCGGACGGCGGCGACGGCACCGTCGACGCCGCACTCGCTGCCGGCTACCGGTCGTCTTCGGTGGACGTGGAGGGGCCCACCGGCGCACCGGTCTCGACATACATCGCGACGCTCTCCGACCGTGCGGTCGTGGAACTCGCGTCGACGTGTGGCCTGCAGTTGCTGCCCGACGGTGTGCCGGCACCGATGACGGCGTCGAGCCGGGGTGTCGGCCAAGCGATCCGTGCAGCGGTCGAGCAGGGTGCCCGGGACATCGTGATCGGGGTCGGTGGCTCGGCAAGCACCGACGGCGGCGCCGGTCTGCTGCAGGCTCTCGGCGCGCAGCTCACCGACGCGTCGGGCGCTGCGATCGGTCCGGGCGCGACAGCACTGGCCCGGCTGCGCCGCGCCGACCTGCAACCGGCCGCTGAATTGCTGATCGGCGTCGATCTGACGCTCGCCAGCGACGTCACCAACCCCCTCCTCGGCTCCGACGGGGCGGCCGCCGTCTACGGGCCGCAAAAGGGGGCGACCCACCAGCAGGTGCTCGAACTCGAAGCATTGCTCGGCGGATTCGTCGACGTACTCACCGAGACCGACACCGGTGCGAGCGCGCTGGCGATGAGTCCCGGTGCGGGCGCTGCCGGTGGCGCCGGGTTCGCGGCGCTGCTGCTCGGCGCCCGTTTCCGACCCGGCATCGACGTGGTGCTCGATCTCGTCGGCCTCGACGAGAAGCTTGCCGGGGCAGACCTTCTGGTGACCGGCGAGGGCTCGCTCGACGCGCAGAGTCTGCAGGGCAAGGCACCCGTCGGGGTCGCGGCGGCCGGCGCCCGACGAGGCGTGCCGGTCGTCGCGGTGGCCGGCCGGGTCACCCTCAGCGAGACCGAGTTGGCCGAAGTCGGCATCTCGCACGCCTACCCACTCAGCGACCTCGCGCCGGACCCGCAGACCTCGATCCGCGACGCCGCTCGGCTCCTGGAGACGGTCGGGGCGCGGATCGCCACTGACCTTGAGACTCTCGTCCGTCCCCAAACCAATGAGGTGCGATGACCCAGCACGCAGACCTGCTCGTCCACGCCGACCGCGCCGTCGTCGACGATCGAGAGCAGCCGGCGACCGTCGTGATCGACGCCGGACGCGTGGTCGCCGTCCTCACCGGACCCGACGCGTCCGCCGAAACCGGCTGGCAACCAACCGAAACCATCATCCTCCGGCCCGACCAGGTGTTGCTGCCCGGCATGGTCGACACCCACGTGCATGTCAACGAGCCAGGGCGCACCGACTGGGAGGGCTTCACCACCGCCACCCGAGCGGCCCTGGCCGGCGGCACCACCACGATCGTCGACATGCCGCTCAACAGCCTCCCGCCGACCACCACCGCCGCGGCACTGGCGACCAAACGCGACGCAGCTCGCCCGCAGGTCTGGGTCGACGTCGGGTTCTGGGGCGGCGCCATACCCGGCAACCTCAATGACCTGGAAACGCTCGACGCAGCAGGCGTTTTCGGCTTCAAGTGCTTCCTCGCCGACTCCGGCGTGCCGGAGTTCCCGCCGCTCGCAGCCGACGAGCTGGTGACCTACCTGCGCCGGTGCGCCGAGTTGGACGCCCTGCTCATCGTGCACGCCGAGGACGCCGCGACTCTCGCGGCGACCCCGCCGACGCACAGCAACCGCTACGCCGACTTCACCGCCTCCCGCCCCGACGCCGGCGAGGTCACCGCGATCGAGGCGGTGATCGCCGCGGCCGAGGAGACCGGCGGCCGGGCGCACATCCTGCACCTGTCCAGTGCCGCAGCGCTGCCCGCGATCCGGGCAGCAAAAGCGCGTGGCGTGCGGTTGACGGTCGAAACCTGTCCGCACTACCTCACCTTCACCGCCGAGACCATCCGCGACGGCTCGACCGCGCACAAGTGCTGCCCGCCGATCCGCAGTGACACCAACCGATCCCAGCTGTGGGAGGCGCTGGCGGACGGCACGATCGACTGCATCGTGAGCGACCACTCGCCCTGCACGGTCGATCTCAAGCAGGGTGACCTGGCGAGCGCATGGGGCGGGGTCGCCAGCGTGCAACTCGCGCTCTCGGCCGTCTGGACCGAGGCCCGCCGGCGGGGGCGCACCCTCGCCGAGGTGACCGGCTGGATGGCGAGCGCGCCCGCCGACCTGGTGGGTCTGCGGCGCAAGGGCCGCATCGCGGTCGGTGGCGACGCCGATCTGGTCGCCTACTCCCCCGACGCCGAGACCGTGGTCGACGCGGCGACGCTGCAGCACAAGAACAAGCTCACGGCATACCAGGACCTCACGCTCGCCGGCCGGGCTGACCGGATCTGGTTGCGCGGCAACGAGATCAGCCTCGACAGGTCACCGACCGGCACCCTCTTGCGACACGAAAGGACACCATGAGCGGTTACTACACACCACGCGGAGGGCTCCCCGCGCAGACCGACCTGACCACCGATCGCTCGGTCTTCACCGAGGCCTACGCGGTGCTGCCCGCCCGCACGATGACCGACATCGTCACCAGCAACCTGCCCTTCTGGGACGCCACCCGGCTCTGGGTGCTCGCCCGCCCGCTCACCGGCTTCAGCGAGACGTTCTCGCAGTACATCGTCGAGGTCTCCCCCGGCGGCGGCAGCGACAAGCCGGAGCTCAACCCCGCCGCAGAAGGCGTGCTCTTCGTGGTCGACGGCGCACTGCGGCTCGACCTCGCCGGCGAGCAGCACGAACTCCAGCCCGGCAGTTATGTTTTCGTCCCGCCGGGCACGCAGTGGGCGCTGCACAACACCAGCGACGCCACCGCCACCTTCCATTGGATCCGCAAGCGCTACGAGGCCGTCGAGGGCATCGACGCCCCGGAGGCGTTCGTCACCCACGAGTCCGACGTGGAGGCCGGCGCCATGCCGGACACCGACGGACGCTGGACGACACAGCGCTTCGTCGACCCCTCCGACGTGCGCCACGACATGCACGTCAACATCGTCAATTTCGAGCCGGGCGGGGTGATCCCGTTCCCGGAGACGCACGTGATGGAGCACGGCCTCTACGTGCTGGAGGGCAAGGCGGTCTACCTGCTCAACAAGGACTGGGTCGAGGTCGAGGCCGGCGACTTCATGTGGCTGCGCGCCTTCTGCCCGCAGGCCTGCTACGCCGGCGGGCCCGGCCGGTTCCGTTACCTGCTCTACAAGGACGTCAACCGGCACGCGGCGCTCAACCTGCCGTAAGCCCGCACTCGCCATACGCCCTCCGTTACCCATCGGTCAAGACCCCGCGCACGCGCACGCGCGAGGCCGGGTGGAGGATGGAGGCACCGACAACGAAGTCGCATGACGACGCTAGTGCCACATGAGAGGAGCCACTCATGGCGCGCGAGGACGCAGGACCGATCCTCAACGGAATCCCCAGCCAGCTGCCTGACATCGACCCCGAGGAGACCCAGGAATGGCTGGACTCGCTCGACGGCGTGATCGACGAGGGAGGGCAGGCACGGGCGCGCTATGTGATGCTCAAGCTGCTCGAACGCTCGCGGCAGCGGCAGATCGGGGTGCCGTCGCTGACGGCCACCGACTACATCAACACGATCAGCCCGGAGGCCGAGCCCTGGTTCCCCGGTGACGAAGAGGTCGAGCGCCGCTACCGCGCCTGGATCCGGTGGAATGCCGCGATCATGGTGCACCGCGCACAGCGCCCGGGTGTCGGCGTCGGCGGCCACATCTCCACCTACGCGTCCGCCGCGACCCTCTACGAGGTCGGCTTCAACCACTTCTTCCGCGGCAAGGACCATCCGGGCGGCGGCGACCAGGTCTTCATCCAGGGTCACGCCTCCCCCGGCATCTATTCCCGGGCGTTCCTCGAGGGCCGGTTGTCGGAGGACCAGCTCGACGGCTTCCGGCAGGAGCACTCGCACATCGTGCAGGGCCAGCGGATGGGGCTGCCGTCATACCCGCACCCGCGCAACATGCCCGACTTCTGGGAATTCCCAACGGTTTCCATGGGCATCGGCCCGATGAACGCGATCTACCAGGCGCAGTTCAACAAGTACCTCCAGGCACGCGGCTTCAAGGACACCAGCGCGCAGCACGTGTGGGCATTCCTCGGCGACGGCGAGATGGACGAGCCGGAGTCGCGCGGGCTGCTGCAACTGGCCGCCAACGAGGAGCTGGACAACCTCACCTTCGTGATCAACTGCAACCTGCAGCGACTCGACGGCCCGGTCCGCGGCAACGGCAAGATTATCCAGGAGCTGGAGAGCTTCTTCCGCGGCGCCGGCTGGAACGTCATCAAGGACATCTGGGGCCGCGGCTGGGACCCGCTGCTTGCGGCCGACCGCGACGGCGCCCTGGTCAACCTGATGAACTCCACCCCGGACGGGGACTACCAGACCTTCCGTGCCAACGACGGCGCCTACGTGCGCGAGCACTTCTTCGGACGCGACCCGCGCACCCGCGAGATGGTCAAGGACTGGTCCGACGAGGACATCTGGTGGAAGCTCAAGCGCGGCGGGCACGACTACCGCAAGGTGTATGCCGCTTACCGGGCCGCCACCGAACACCACGGTCAGCCGACGGTCATCCTGGCCAAGACCATCAAGGGCTACAGCCTCGGCACCCACTTCGCCGGCCGCAACGCCACGCACCAGATGAAGAAGCTGGCGCTGGACGACCTGAAGAACTTCCGCGACTCGCTGCAGATCCCGATCAGCGACAAGCAGCTGGAGGACAACCCCTACCTGCCGCCGTACTACCACCCGGGTGAGAGCGACCCGGCGATCCAGTATCTGCGTGAGCGCCGGGAGAAGCTCGGCGGCGGCGTGCCGAGCCGCCGGCACACCGCGAGCGCACTGAAGCTGCCGGACGACAAGGCGTATGCCGTGGCCAAGAAGGGCTCCGGCAAGCAGGAGGTCGCCACCACGATGGCCTTCGTGCGCATCCTGCGAGACCTGATGCGCGACAAGGAGTTCGGCAAGCACGTGGTGCCGATCATCCCCGACGAGGCGCGCACCTTCGGGATGGACTCGTTCTTCCCGACCTCCAAGATCTACAACCCGCACGGGCAGCACTACACCTCGGTCGACGCCGAGCTCATGCTCGCCTACAAGGAAGCCACCGACGGGCAGATCCTGCACCTCGGGATCAACGAGGCGGGCTCGGTCGCAGCGTTCACCGCGGCCGGCACGTCATACGCCACGCACGGTGTGCCGATGGTGCCGATCTACATCTTCTACTCGATGTTCGGCTTCCAGCGCACCGGTGACTTCATCTGGGCGGCCGCCGACCAGATGTCGCGCGGATTCCTGATCGGCGCCACCGCCGGCCGCACGACGCTGACCGGCGAGGGGCTGCAGCACGCCGACGGGCACTCGCACCTGCTCGCGGCGACCAATCCCGCTGTGGTTGCTTACGATCCGGCATACGGCTACGAGATCGCGCACATCATGCAGGACGGTCTGCGGCGGATGTTCGGGGACAACCCGGAGAACGTCATCTACTACCTGACCGCCTACAACGAGCCGATGCAGCAGCCCGCGGAGCCGGCCGCCGTCGACGTCGAGGGCATCCTGCGGGGCATGCACCGCATCGCGGAGGGCAGCACCGACGGCGTCGCCGACGATGCGCCGCGGGCGCAGCTACTCGCGTCGGGCGTCGGGGTGCCGTGGGCGCTCGAGGCGCAGCAGCTGCTCAAGGACGACTGGGGCGTGGTCGCCGACGTGTGGTCGGTGACGTCGTGGAACGAGCTGCGGCGCGACGGTGCGGAGGTCGACGAGCAGGCCTTCCTGCACCCGGAGGACGAGCAGAAGGTGCCGTTCGTCACCCAGAAGCTGCAGGACGCACCCGGGCCGGTGCTGGCGGTCTCGGACTGGATGACCGAGGTGCAGGAGCAGATCCGCCCGTGGGTGCCCGGCGACTACGTCGCGCTCGGCGCCGACGGTTTCGGCTTCAGCGACACTCGGGCGGCCGCCCGGCGCTACTTCCACATCGACGGCCCGTCGCTCGCGGTGCGCACCCTGCAGACGCTCGCCAAGCGCGGCGAGGTCGACCCGCAGGTGCCGCGCGACGCCGCAGCGAAGTACGAGTTGCTCAACGTGCAGGCCGGCACCTCCGGCAATACGGGAGGCGACGCGTAACCACGCCGGGCGCTGGGTCTCGATACGCCTCCCCCGCTGCGCTCCGCCGGCTACTCGACCAGCAAGAGGTGGTCGAGTAGCCGCGCGCGCAACGGTGGTCGAGTAGCGGCGAGCCCCCAGGGGCGAGCCGCGTATCGAGACCCCCGTCTCAGACGAAGACCTCGGACCGGGCGAGCGTGCCCAGGTCGACGTGGTCGGTGATCAGCGCGTCGACGCCGGCGTGCAGGAAGGTCGTCATCTCGGCGAGCACGTTGCCGAAGTCTGCGCCGGACTCGCTCGACCGCAAATCCGTTGGCAGGAAGGCATTCTCGGCGCGGAAGGTCCACACGTGGACGCGCAGGCCAGCGTCGTGAGCCGCCCGCACCAGACCGGTCGGCCCGCGGAGGCTGCCGTTCGCGCGGCGTGGGATCACCTGGTCCTTGGCCGGTCCCACACCGGTCGCCCACTCACGCACACGTTGCAGGCCGGGCGGCTGCAACAGCTCGTCGTAACAGCGGCCCGGTAGGTCGACCGGGCCGCCGTCCGCCTCGGTCAGCAGAATGCTCGGCGCCTGCAGGCCGAGTTCCTGCCGCAGCCGCATGAGGCTGGTCGGCTCGAAGGCCTGCACGAAGACCGGCGCGCTCGGCCGGTCCAGTCCGGCGCTGCGCAGCCCGGTCACGAGCGGTCGCTCCAGGTCCAGCCCGATCGAACGATGCCAGGTGGTGTGCTTCAGCTCCGGGCTCAGCCCGATCACCCGGCCGAGTTCCCGCGAGAGTCGCGCGCGCAGTCGCAGCAACTCCTCGAAGGTGGCGATCCGCAGCCGTCCCTCGTAGATGGTGTTCGACTGCCGCAGGGTCGCAAAGCGCTCGCGAGCCCAGAGTGACTTCAGCTCGGCAACCGTGAAATCGCAGACGAACCAACCGGTTTGGGTCTCACCGTCGATCTCTCGCGTCGTGCGGCGATCGGCGAACTCCGGGTGGTCTGCCACGTCGGTCGAGCGCGACAGCTCCGCGTCGTGCCGGCATACCAACACGTGGTCGCGAGTCGCCACCAGATCCGGCTCGAGGGAGTCGGCGCCCATCCGCGCCGCGAGTTCGTATGACGCGAGCGTGTGCTCGGGCCGGTATCCGCTGGCACCGCGGTGACCGACCACGAGCGGCTCCGCGCCCAGCCGGTAGGCAGCGCGCCGGGGATCGAGGGTCGCAGTCGGCTGGTCGGTGATCGCCATCGCTCGTTGCCGCTCCCGTCGGGCTCGAGATCGCCGGACACTACGCGCTCCAGTCGACCTGCTGTGAGAGACGTCGGCGCGGCATACGGGCACCATGTCGCTGACGGTTGGATGAACAGCCGGAACCGCGCCTGACGGCCGCGCGCCCAACGCCACTTTTCCAATATCACTACAACACTGATCATTTGATCAGTAGGATCGGATCATGGTCGGCATAGCGGACGGGTACAACCCGGCGGTCGGGGCGGGGAACGGGACCTGGATCCGGGCCGTGCAGCCGGTCGAGCCCGACGTGATCAGCCACGCCGTGCTGTCGCGCACCTGCGTCGCCGAGCTCGTCGACCGGGTCGGGCCCGGGCCCATCGGCTGGGCGGTCGAGGTGGCGGGCGGCATGGCGCAGAGCATCCTCGCGGTGATCCCCGAGCTCGGCGTCGACGGGTTCGTCCAGGAGATGCGCAAGGGGTGCGAGGTGGTCGCGGTCCAGACCGTGGCCGCCCTGGCCAGGGAGAAGTTCGACCTCGACGCCGTCCTCTCCCCCGAGGTCTTCGCGGGGCCGGCCGAGGCGGTCATCCGCGGCGTCGGCATCGAGCACATCCTGCGCAGCATCCAGGTCGCCCACACCTACGCCCACCACCAGTTCGTCGAGGCCGCTTCGGACAGCCTGCCTCCCGAGGAGAGATTCGCCGCGCTGCGCCTGATCTCCGAGCGGCTCTTCGCCATCACCGACCTGCTCTCGTCCCGGATGGCGGCGGAGTTCAGCCGGGTGCAGGCGGCCTGGCTGACGACCTCGGCGGCGGTGCGCATGGAGTTGGTCGACGAGATCCTGAGCGGCGCCGAGGTCTCGTCGGAGCGGGCAACGAGGGTGCTCGAGTACGACCTGACCCGACGCCATACCGCGCTCGTCGTCTGGGTCGCGGACGCGGCCCAGGCCGGCCCGGGCGTGCTTGAGTTGACGGCGACGCAGGTGCTGCGCGCGTCCGGACACTCCGCCGCCCTGGTCCTGCCGATCGGTCAGCGCCGCGTGTGGGCATGGGGTTCGACCGTCCGCGGCAATGCCCCCGCTCCGAGCATCGGCTCCTACGAGCCCACCGCGGGCGTTCAGGTCGCCGCGGGCCTGCCCGGCGCGGGGGTGTCCGGCTTCCGGGCCAGCCACGGGCAGGCCCTTGAAGCGGCCCGGGTCGGCATGGCGTCCAAGCAGCCCCGCCGGGTGTGGGACTACGGCGATGTCGACATGCTGACGATGCTGACCCACCGCGACGACGTCGCGCGCCAGTTCGTACGCCGGGAGCTCGGCGACCTCGCCGCACCGGGCGAAGCGACCGGCGTCCTCCGGGCGACGCTGAAGTGCTATCTGGACAACGAACGCAGCCTCAACGCCGCAGCCGGGGCGCTGCACGTGGCGCGCAACACCGTCGCCTACCGGGTCGGGCGGGCCGAGGCCCTGCGCGGACGTGCGGTGGGCGACCGGCGCATGCAACTGCAGGCCGCACTCGCGCTCGTCGAAGAGTTCGGCGACGAGTTCGCCGTCAGCCATCCGGAGCCCTGAGCCCGGGCGGCCACCACGCGCAGCGACCGGGTGATTGCACCAGACCCCAATGCACGGCGCACAACCTTGGACCCGAGGCCAAGCCTTCCGGCCTGCCTCGGGGTTGCAATGGATTCGGTGGGGATTCCACCGCGCCGGGCGGACGCCGGGCGCGCGACACCGAAGGAGCACAAGATGAGTCAGCAGTCGCTCGAGCAGCGATTCCAGGGCCTACCCGCCACGGTCCGGCAGAAGGTCGACGCCGTCATCGACGACGCGAAGGTCGCGCTCAAGGTGCGAGTCGGCGAGCTGCTCGCCGACAAGGACGAAGTGGCCGAGCACGCCGTCACCACGGCCGGCCGCGTCGGCGCCAAGAGCGGCGAGGTGTCCGAGTTGACCGCGATCATGCCGCTGAAGCCCGGCGGCGCGGAGCGCCTGCGCAAGTTCTTCAAGCTGGTCGACGGCAATCTCGCCGGGGCCGGCGATGTCGGCACCCTGCACAACATGCGCTTCGTGTTCCTCGACGGCGACACCAAGCTGCTGTTCGCGACGGCATACGACGGCGAGTGGGACCCCTACATCGACGACTTCGCCACCAAGATCCCCGAGATGATGGACCACCTCTTCGGCAACGTCGAGGGCTGGCCGGGCATCCACTCGCCGGAGGTGAAGGACTTCATCGTCCAGTATCAGCTGCCCGCCGAGGCATGGTTCGTCGCTCACCCCAACCTCACGGTCGCCGGCGCCACCCGTCTCAAGCGACTCGACCGCACGGTGCAGAGCTTCCTGACCGAGCTCAACTGAAGTTCGCGCCCGTGGATCTGTTCCGCCGCCTGACCCGACGACCGACGCTCGAGCTGGACGACATCCAGGCCGCCGTCCTGCGTTCGCGGCCAGAGCCCTACTACGGCACGCACGCGATCCTGGAGATCACCGATGCGGCATTGGGCCGCGAGTTGCTACGGCGGCTCTCGCCCCGGATCACCTCCGCGGCCCGATGGGACGAGCCGGTGCCAGCGTGGACCATGCTGGCGATCAGCTATCCCGGCCTGGTGGCTCTCGGCGTCCCCGAGAGCAGCCTGGCGTCGTTCCCCGCCAACTTCCGCGCAGGGATGGCCGCTCGCGCAGAGCGGCTGCGCGACACCGGCCCCAATGCCCCGGAGCACTGGGAGTTCCCGTTCGGCACCGGCCGCGCCCACCTCGCGATCAGCGTGTATGCCGACAGCGAGCAGGCGTGGCAGGCGGCGGTCGAGGGCTACGCGCGCGAACTGGACCAGGTGCCGGGCGTTCGGCTGCTGTCGCATCAGGACTTCGGCGCGACCGGCTTCAACGTCTTCGGCTACCGCGACGGCTTCGCGCAGCCGGCCGTCGAAGGCAGTGGCGCCGAGACGATGCCCGGCGACGGTCGGCCCATCCGGCCGGGCGAGTTCGTGCTGGGCTACCCCAGCGAGACCGGCCAACCGCTCCCGATGCCCAGTCCCGACGTACTCGGCCGCAACGGCACCTTCGTGGTCTTCCGCAAGTACCACTCCCACGTTGCGGCGTTCAATCGTTTCCTGCACGACCACGCCGGCACCCCGCAGGAGCGAGATCTGCTCGGCGCCAAGCTGGTGGGCCGATGGCGCAGCGGCGCCCCGCTCGCCCTGTCCCCCGACCGGGACGACCCCGCGATCGGCGACGACCCGACCCGGTTGAACGACTTCACCTACAGTGGGGACCCGCGCGGACTGCGCACTCCGCTCGGAGCGCACACCCGGCGGATGAACCCCCGGGACGCCAAGCTCGCGATCCTCACCGACACGCGCATCCGGCGGATCATCCGCCGCGGCACGTCCTACGGCGACCCCGTCGCCGAGGACGTGACCCGCGACGACGGCAAGAGCCGCGGCCTGGACTTCATCGCGATCAGCGCGCGAGCGGTCGACACGGTCGAGTTCCTGCAGAGCGAGTGGGTGAACTCCGGCAACTTCGTCGGTCTCGACAAGGAGAAGGACCCGCTCATCTCCCGACAGGACGACGGCGCGCGCTTCACCGTGCCCGGCACCCCACCTCGCCGCGTGCAGGGCATCCAGAGCTTCAACACCCTGCTCGGCGGCGAGTACTTCTTCATGCCGAGCCTTTCGGCCATCGCCTGGCTGAGCCGAGAGCCATCGACTTGACCAGACAGCGATACACACGTCGATCAGCACAGTTCGCGAACAATTGAAGGACACGTTCATGACATCGACCATCGAGAAAAACTCCGGCAAGGGCACGAGCGACGGCGTCGTTTCCGAGCTTGCGGCGTTCTTCGGCGTCAAGCCGGGTCACGAAGAGCAACTGCGGGCCGCGTTGGACCGCTTCGTCGAGGTGCTGCGCACCTCCGACCCCGCCGAGACCATCCGGACCGGGCTGCGCGACTCCCGCCACGTCATCTTCGACGAAGGCCGCCAATTGTTGTGGGCCACGACCTTCGAGACCGAATGGGACCCCTACCTGGAAGACGCACTGCTGGTCGTCGGCGCCCCGCACTTCTTTGACTGGATGCAGCACACCACCGAGGCCGACGTCATCGTCCAGTGGCTGGAGGAGTCCGGCGGCATCGACGCACTGGACAAGGACCACCCGGACTTCGAGACGAATGCCCGCAGAGCCAGCGCCGGCCTGAAAAAGATCATCCAGTCCAGGCAGACTCCGGCCGCGGTCTACTTCAACCCTCTGGGCGCGGTGACGATGACCCAGATCATCAAGGGGCAACTGTTGGACCAGGCGTTCCAGCAGGTGCTCGACAACCCCGCGGCCGAGGAGGCACTCTCGCACCCCGCGCTGAAGCCCCTACTCGACCTGGCCTCTTCCTGATCCAGTCCACGTGCAGGCGGGGGCGGGCACCCCACCCCTCCCGTAGACCCGCTGTGCACGACACCCGTGTTGGAGGTTGCCCGACACCATGAGTACGGACCACGGCAGTGTCCCGAATCTTGCCGACGTTCAAGCGGCGGTACTCCAGCCGCGCCCAACGCCGTATGCCGGCACCTATCTGGCGTTGCGCATCGACGACCGCAGGCAGGCGCGAGCGCTCGTGCAGCGGATGCTCCCGATGCTCGACTCCGTCGCTTCCTTCGACGCCGAGCGTCAGGTCTCGCTCGCCATCGGGTTCAGCTTCGAAGGCCTGCGCGCGATCGGCGTGCCGGAGGACTCGCTGGCGACCTTCTCCCCCGAGTTCCAGCAGGGCATGGCCGCTCGCGCGGCGGAGCTCGGCGATCTCGGCGACAGCTCACCAGCGAACTGGGAGGGTCCCCTGGGATCCAAAGACCTCCACCTCATGCTGGTCGGCTTGGCTCCCGATACCCCCCGATTGGAGGCGATCCTGCTCTTGGCTCGCGACGCCTTGCGAGATCTGCCCGGGGTGGCGACCATCTGGCAGCAGGAGGTCTTTGCTGCGCCCAATGAGCGGGAGCCGTTCGGCTTCAAGGACGGCATCGGCCAGCCGGCGATCGAGGGCGCCGCCATACCCTGCACCAACTCCCGCGAAGAGCCGTTGAAGGCGGGCGAGTTCCTGCTGGGATTCGAAGACGAGACCGGCAGCATCGCGCCGGTGCCGCAGCCCGACATACTGGGCCGAGGCGGCACCTATGCCGCCTTCCGCAAGCTGCACACCCGAGTCGCCGATTTCCGTCAGTACCTGCGCGACCGTGCCGCCGACCGAGCCGACGAGGAGCTGCTGGCGGCCAAGGTCGTCGGCCGATGGCCCAGTGGCGCCCCACTTGCTTTGTCGCCCGACCGGGACGACCCGGAGCTCGGGGCCGACCCGCACCGGAACAACGACTTCCAGTACGGCGACGACCCGCGCGGCCTGAAGTGTCCGCTCGGCTCGCACGCCCGGCGAATGAACCCTCGCGACGCGATCATCACCGGCGAGGTGCGGCTGCATCGGATGATCCGGCGCGGCACCAACTACGGCCCACCGCTGCCCCAGGGTGTCTACGAGGATGACGGCGCCGACCGCGGCATCGTCTTCGCCTTCATCGGCGCTCATCTGGCCCGGCAATTCGAGTTCGTCCAGGCGCAGTGGGTCAACGATGGCAAGTTCATCGGCGTCCCCGCCGAGAAAGACCCGCTCGTGGGCGCGAATGACGACGGACAGTTCACCGTTCCACGCACCCCGATCCGCCGCCGCTTCCAAGGACTGCCACCGTTCGTCGTCAACCGCGGCGGGGAGTACTGCTTCCTTCCGAGCCTGAGCGCTCTGCGCTGGATCGCGGACCTCGACACCTGACCCAACAACCCATTCACCCGCCTAAGGAGCCCACCATGGCTGACCACTTCTCCGGACCACGGATTCTCATCGACCCAGCCTCCGACGTGGCGGACGTCTACACCTTCCCCAGCCCGGACCGCCCCGGTCGTCTCGTCCTGGCGCTCGATGTGTTCCCTGCGGCCGCCCCGGCGGCGCGCTTCTCGGACGCGCTCGTCTACCGCTTCCGAGTACGACCCGTCGCACGGGACGGGCAGGGCTTCTCCGTCGGTGACCAGGAATACACCCTCGACGTCACCTTCGACGCTCCGGGCGCGAGCGCGGGCAGCGAGCCGTCGGCGCAGACCGGCACGTGCACGCTGCCCGGCGGGGAGCAGCTCCGGTTCCCGGTCGACGAGGCGACCGAGACCGGCGGGGTGCGGATCTTCGCCGGCCCCCGCCTCGACCCGTTCTTCATCGACCTCAAGGGCGTCCTCGCGACCGACGCCATCGAGCAGCTCGCCTTCCAGCCCGAGGGCGCGTCCAATGCCCTGCAGGGCGCGAACGTCCTGGCCATCGTCATCGAGATCGACCCCGCAGCAGTCTTCGGACCCGATGCCGGTCCGCTGCTCGGGGTGGTCGGCGAGACGGTGATCGCGGGTGGCCGACCAACACGGCTGGAGCGCATGGGGCGTCCGGAGATCAAGAACGTCATCCTCGCGAGCAAGAAGTTCGACCAGGTCAACCGCGACCTGGAGATCCGGGACCTCTACAACGAGGAGGACGCCTTCGCCGTCCGACCGGACTACGAGGGCGCCTACCGCGCCCGCTTCGACGCCAACCTGGCTTTCTTCGACCGCCTTGCCGGCGACATCGTCTGGCCGCCGGGCGAGGACGGCACGCACCCCCTGACCGACCTGCTCTTCGCCGACTTTCTCGTCGTCGACACCTCCAAGCCGTTCTCCGAGAGCAGCAGCTTCGAGATCGAGCGCGCCGCACTCGCTGGCCGGGAACACACGACCTGCGGTGGCCGAGCGCCCAACGACGACATCGTGGACACCCTCTACACGCTCCTGGTCAACGGCGTCGACGGTGAGCGGATCAGCGACGGAGTCGACCAGGCGACGAGGCCCGCGACCCACACCTTCCCCTACCTGGTCGCCCCCAACCCGACGCCCCCGGACGCGATGACGGTCCTGACCTCCCTGTTGCCGCCGCCCGCTGAAGAGCCGGCGCCGTGACCGCGACGGTCATGGACCGAGGCGACGTGCGGACCACGGACGGCACGCTCGCTCTAGCCAACCTCACGGCGCAGGTCGACATGCTGGTGGGGCAGGCACTCCCGGCAGGGTCACCGGACTCGGCCGCCCACCGGATCCTCGAGCAGCAGGCCACTCTCGTCGATCTGCTGACCCTGCGGGGGCACCTGCTCGGCTGCGTCGCCGACTACGAGCGGGCCTTCCAGGTCGCCGACCGGATGGTCGCCACCGCGCCGCACAGCGCCATCGCCCTGTCGGCAAGAGCCAGGACCAGGGCGACCCTGCACCGGTTCGCCGACGCCTGGTCCGACCTCGACGCTGCGCACCGAGCCGAACCGTCCGTCGACGGCCTCGATGCGGACCGATCAGCGATCCTGCAGGCGGTCGGCTGCTACGAGGAAGCTGAACTCCTGCTGCAGAACGCCGCTTCGCAGCAGTCGGACTTCGCCAGCCTCAGCGCGCAAGCCGTCCTGTATGCCGAGCGCGGCAGCATCGCCGAAGCCGTGCAGGCCTTCGCCGCTGCCCACGACGCGCACCGTGGTGTCTCGCCCTTCCCCCTGGCTCAGCTGGACTTCCGGCGTGGGGTGATGTGGATGCGGGAGGGAGACCTCACGGCTGCACACGAGGCATTCGACGCGGCGCGGCGCCGAGTCCCGGCCTACGCGCCCGCCACCGGTCACCTCGCGGAGATCGAGCTGCTCCGCGGTAATGCCGCTGCAGCCGCCGGCTACCTGCGCCCGGTGGCGGAGACGAGCGACGACCCGGAGTACGCCGCGCACCTTGTCCTCGCCCTGCGGGGCCTCGGGCAGCACGACCGGGCCCGGGTTTGGCGCGATCGGGCGAAGCGCCGGTACGACGAGCTCGTGCGGCTCCACCCGGAGGCTTACGCCGACCACGCCGGGGACTTCTGGCTGGGACCAGGTGGCGATCCCGGCCGGGCGCTGCGCCTCGCCCAGTGGACGCTGGTCATGCGCCAGACGCCCCGCGCCCGCGCCGTGGTCGAGCGCGCCCGCGCTGCCGTCGGCGCGTCGTCGCCCGACGTGCGCTGAGGCGGCGCGGGCGCATGCGTGTCCTCGTCGTCGGTGGCGGGCCGGCCGGGTTGACGGCGGCCCTGCACGCGGCGGAGCTCGGTGCGGAGGTGACCCTCGTCGAGCGTCACCGGGTCGGCGGGACCGCGCTCAGCCGGGGACCGGCCCCGGTGCGGGCCCTGGCTCGTGCTGCCCGGCTGGCCCGCGACTGGGAGTCGTGGCCGGCATTCGGCCTGACCGGTCCCCGCCCGGAGATCGACGTCGGTGCAGCGTTGGCGAACGCCGATCGCGTCGCGCGTTACGCCTACGAGGGCAAGCGTCTCGCCGACCACCTGCAGGCCGGTGCGGTCTCCCTCGCGGAAAACACCGGCGACCTCCGCTTCGTCGGGACTCACACGATCGCCGCAGACGACGGTCGAACCTGGAGCGCCGACCGGATCATCCTCGCCATCGGCGGCCGCCCTGGGCGGTTGGACGTGCCCGGGGCCGAGCTCGCGATCACCTACGAAGACGCTCGCGCGATCACCCGCATCCCCACGAGTGCCTGCATTGTCGGCACCTCCGACACCGGCTGCCAGCTCGCCTCGATCCTGCACGGCTTCGGCTGCCAGGTCACCCTGATCGGCGCGGCGCCGCGACTGCTTCCGCGGGCCGATCACGCGATCTCCGTCGGCCTCGCGTCGGCCTTCACGGCACGTGGCATGACGGTCGTGACCGGCGCCTCCGTGGACCAGCTCGACGCTCGACCCGGTGGCATGCAGGTCGGCCTGTCACTGCGTGACGGGACGCCAAGGGTCGTCGACGTCGAGCGCACCATCACCGCAGTCGGCTGGCCAGGCAACGCCGACCTCGTCGACGCGGCGGCTGCCGGGGTCGTCACCGATCGCGGCTATGTCGTCGTCGACGAGCACCTGCAGTCCTCGGCGCCGCACATCTTCGCCTGCGGCGACGTCGACGGGAACAGCATGCTCGTCTCGAGCGCCGTCCACGAGGGCCGCGTCGCGGCGGAGAACGCCGTGCGAGGACCGACGCGAGGCGTCACCCACGAGGTCGTCCCCGTCGGCAGCTTCACCGACCCGGAGTACGGCATGGTCGGCCTGACCGAGGAACAAGCTCGGCAACGCTACCCCTGCGAGGTGGCGGTCGCTCGCTACGACGATCTCCTGCGGCCTATCGCCGACGGTCGCCCCAATGGCTTCTGCAAGCTGATCATCGACACGCAAGAGCGCCGCATCGTCGGCGCCCACGTCCTCGGCGAGTACTCCGCCGAGGTCATCCAGGTCGCCGCGACGAGCATGGCTGCGGGCATGCGCATCGAGGCGGTCGCTGAGATGGAATTCGCGTTTCCGACCTTCGCCGAAGGGATCAGCCAAGCGGCCCAGATGCTCGTCCGCCGCCTCGGGAAGCGCCCGATGCCGGTGACGTGGAGTCGGCGACCAGCTTCCGGCACGGGGTGAACGGCATCGCCGAGCGGGAGCCGGTCACCATCGAGGAGTTGCCCGACTGACCCGCGGAGCCACCACACCTCTCCGGTGAGGTGATCATCTGATCAGTAGCATCGGGCCATGGAGTCCTCACGCCTCGATCGTCGTAAGGCGCAAACCCGCGCCGCCCTCATCCGATCGGCGCAGGAGTTCCTGGCCGAGGGCAACTCGGCCGCCACGATCCGGGAGATCACCGACCGGGCCGATGTCGGCTTCGGGTCGTTCTACAACCACTTCACCTCCAAGGAGGACCTGTTCGACGCCGCCGTGCTGGCGACGCTCGACATGTTCGACGAGTGGCGCGCGGTGGCGACCGTGGGGCTCACCGAGCCCGCGGAGGTGTTCGCCACCAGCTACCGGTTCGCGCTGGTGCTGGTGCGATCCCAGCCGCTGGTCGCGCGGCTGGCACTGGCGGTCGGCCCCCGGATGCTGACCGTCGACCGCGGCTTCCGGCAGGGAGCGCTGGCGGACCTGACGGCCGGCGTGGCGCAGGGACGATTCGTCGGAGACCCGCTGCACCTGTTCATGATGGTGGGCGGGGCGTTCCTCGGCACCGCGCAACTGCTGCTCGAGGACGAGGACCTCGACGCGGAGTCGACCGCGACCGACCTCGCCCGGCGGGTGCTGCTCATGCTCGGCCTGGACTCGCGGGAGGCCGAACGCATCAGCGCGATCGAGCTTCCCGCGGCGCCACAGCCGTAGCGAACAACACCACCCGACCCCCCGCGACGGAATCGTCATACCCCATTTGCTGATCATATGATCAGTTTTGATGATATAGTCATCATCACTAGGAAGGTGGTGGCGCGATGACGACGACGATTCCGCGCGAACTCCCCAAGCAACACGCTCACGATCCGCACACCGGGCTGCACTCCGAGCAGGGCGGGCTGCCCGGCGAACACCCCGGCAGACACCGCAACCCGGTCATCAAGGTGCGCGACCTCGCCTGGCTCGAGTTCGCCAAACCTGACCTGCCCGCCGCCGAACGCTTCGCGCACGCCTTCGGATTCGCCACCGCCGCGATATCCGCCGAAGAGCTTCAGCTGCGAGGCACTGATCCGGGCAGCCCGTGCGTGATCGTCCGCAAGGATCGGCACAGCCGGTTTCTCGGCACGACCTTCCGCGCCGCAGACGCCACGGACCTGCTCCGGCTCGCCGCCGCGCACCACACCACGGTGCGACCGCTGCCGGAGTCCATCGGCGGCGTCGGGGTCGAGCTGGTCGACCCGAGCGGCCTGCCGGTCCGGGTCGTCGCCGACACCCACGAGCTCCCCCAGCTGCCCGCCCAGGAGCCCTTGGCACTCAACCTCGGCAGCGAGGCTCACCGCGTCAACGCCACGCAGCGGCCGCTGCGCGCACCGGCCAGGGTGCAACGGCTCGGGCACGTGGTGCTGCAGTCGACTCGGTATGTCGAGGCGCTCGACTGGTACCTGGAGAACCTCGGGCTGATCGTCAGCGACTTCCTCTACTACGAGGGACAACGGCACCGCGGGCCGACGATGAGCTTCATCCGCTGCGACCGGGGTGACGAACCGGCCGACCATCACACGCTCGCGATGAACCTCGGGCCCTCCAACCGTTACGTGCACTCGGCCTACCAGGTCGCCGACCTCGACGCGATGGCCGCGGGTGGACAGTACCTGCTGGACGAGGGCTACCGGCGGTCCTGGGGCATCGGCCGGCACATCCAGGGCAGCCAGTTGTTCGACTACTGGCGCGACCCGGACGGCTTCCTGGTCGAGCACTTCGCCGACGGCGACCTGTTCGACTGCCACCTCACCCCGGGCTGGGCGCCGATGTCCGCCTCCGGCCTGGCCCAGTGGGGGCCGCCGGCCACCCCCGACTTCCTCGGTGTCGCTCCGGGCAAGGATGCGCTCGCCGAGGCCCGTTCCATCATCCGATCCCTGCGCGAGGACAACGAGTTCGACCTCGGACGCCTCCGCGGCCTGCTGAAAGTTGCCTCCTCATGACTACCTCCGTTCTGCGCACCGCCGACGCCTGGTGGGTCCTCACCGCCGACGGCACCGCCGCCCGGGTCGCGACCGACGCGGTCACGACCGGGCAACTCATCGCCGACCGCGCCGCGGTCGACGCCGCCGCGGCCGGCCCCGGCGGGACCGCCGTCGAGAGCCTCGACCTGGTCTCCCCCGTCACGGCCCCGTGCCGAGTCGTCGCGCAGATGACCAACTACGTCAGCCACGTCGAGGACTCCGGCATGAACCCCGAGACCGTCCCGCTGACCTTCTTCCGCAAGACGTCCGGCTCGATCAGCGGCCCCACCGACGACATCGTCCGGCCGGAGCACGTCCGTTTCCTCGACTACGAGATCGAGCTCGGCCTGGTCATCGGCGAGCCCCTCACGGTCGGTGACACCGTCACCTCGTCCAACTGGACCCGGCACGTGGCCGGCCTCGTCATCACCAATGACGTCTCGGCCCGTGACGTCCAGCTGCCCAAGACCCAGTTCTTCGAGGCCAAGTCCTACCCGACCTTCACCCCGGTCGGACCGGTGCTCTTGCTGCTGGACGACGCCGAGCTGCGGCGACTGCCCGAACTGCGGCTGCGCCTCACGGTCGACGGCCAGGTGCGCCAGGACAGCACCTGCCTCGACATGATCTACAGCCCCGAGCAGGCCCTCGCCGCGCTGGCCCGCTTCCAGCGCCTCGACACCGGCGACCTGGTGCTCACCGGCACGCCGGGTGGCACCGCGCTGAAGGCGCCACCCCGGCCGGTCGAGCTGATCGGTGCGCTGCTGCCGCCGGCGCTGAAGTGGCGCAAGTTCTTCCAATCGCAGGCCAAGAACCCCAACTACCTGCAGGACGGCGACCGCCTCGAGCTCACGATCGCCACACCGGACGGCGCGCTCGACCTGGGCACCCAACGCACGATGGTCAGGCACAGCTGATGCGCCCCGTGACCGGGCACCCGACGTGGCCGGCGCTCTACGACGCGCCGGAGGACCTGACGCAGATCGAGCAGATCCCGCTCGAGGATCGTGACCTTCCGGCGACGACGTATGACGCGCTCGTCCGGTCCGCCGAGCACTGGCCGGACCGCACCGCCATCACCGTCATGCCCGACGCCGAGCACTGGCAGCAGGCGGTGTCGCGGACGTATGCCGGGCTGCTGGCCGACGTGCACCGCGTCGCCAACGTGTTCCACCGACTGGGCGTACGACGTGAGGACACGGTCGCGCTGATCTGCCCCAACTGCGACCAGCTCGTGACCGCGACGCTGGCTGCCGAGCTCGCCGGCGTCGCCGCGCCGGTCAACAGCGCGCTCTCGCAGGAGCAGGTGCAGCGACTCCTCGGCGTCACCGGTGCCCGCGTGGTGGTCGTCGCCTCCCGTGAACTCGACGCCGCGTCGTGGGAGCACGGCGCCGCGCTGGCGAGGAGTGGCGCGGTCGACGCGGTCGTCGTCCTCGGCCCGACGGGCGGCGCGACCGCGCCTGCCGACGCGGCGCGACCCGCCGACGTCGGCGACACCGTCCGGGTCATCGACCTCGCGGCGGAGGCCGCCCGCGCAAGCGCCGACCGGTTCGACGGCGAGCCGCCGCGCGGCGACGACCTGGCGTCGGTCTTCCATACCGGCGGCACCACCGGCGATCCCAAACTCGCCGCGCACACTCACCGCAATGAGGTGGTCGACGCCTGGAGCGTCGCGGCCAACACCGCCCTCGACGAGGACGCGTCGATCTTCGCGGCGCTGCCGTTGTTCCACGTCAACGCGCTCGTCGTCACCCTGCTCGCGCCGATCCTGCGCGGGCAACGGTCGGTGTGGGCCGGTCCGCTCGGCTACCGCGACCCGCACCTCTACGGCGCTTTCTGGAAGCTCGTCGAGAGCCACCGGATCAGCACGATGAGCGCCGTACCGACCGTGTATGCCGTCCTCGCCGGCGTGCCGGTCGACGCCGACATCTCCTCGATGCGTTTCGCCATCGTCGGCGCGGCTGCGCTGCCGCCGGGTGTCCGCTCGGCATTCGAGGACAACACCGGCGTCACCCTCGTCGAGGGCTACGGCCTCACCGAGGCCACCTGCGCGAGCGCGCGCGGGTTCGCTGCCCACCCGCGGCCCGGCACCGTGGGCCAGCGGCTGCCCTACCAACAGTTCAAGACCGTGCGGATCGAGGACGACGGCACCTGGACAGACCTGCCGACGGGCAGCAGCGGGACGCTCGTCATCAAGGGCCCGACGGTGTTCCCCGGCTACGTCACGGGCCGCGCGCCGGGCGGACGGCTGACCGTCGAGGGCCTCGGCAAGCTGCGCGACGGGTGGCTCGACACCGGCGACCTCGCCCGCGTCGATGAGGACGGTTTCATCCACCTGGTGGGACGTGCGAAGGATCTCATCGTCCGCGGCGGGCACAACCTCGACCCCGCCGTGGTCGAGGAGGCGCTGCTCGCCCACCCCGTGGTCACCGGTGCGGCGGCGGTCGGGATGCCCGACTTGCACTCGGGCGAGGTCCCGGTCGCCTACGTCAGCGTCGCCGAGCCGGTCACCGACGGTGACCTCAGCGCCTGGGCCGCCGACCGGGTGCCGGAGCCGGCAGCGGCGCCCAAGGCGGTGTACGTCGTCGACGCCATACCCATGACGTCGGTCGGCAAGATCCACAAGGTCCCGCTGCGGCTCGACGCCACTCGTCGCGCGGTGCTCGCCGCGCTCACCGCGGCCGGAGCCGACGACGGCATCGAGGATGTCCGCGCCGAGCTCGGCGAGGACGGAGTCGTGGTCACTCTCGTGCCCCGTGCGGGCGACGGGCCGCGCGCCTCCGACGCCGAGGTGACCGCTGCACTCGCCGGATTCGCCCTGGCCTGGCGAGTGCTGCAGCCATGACCGTCGACCGCGGGCCCGACGTCATCGTGGTCGGCGCGGGACCCACCGGCGTCGTGGCCGCGTCCCTGCTTGCCGCGTATGGCGTGCGGTGCCTCGTGCTGGATCGCTGGCACGAGCCCTACCCGCAACCGCGGGCGGTGCACCTCGACGACGAGATCTACCGCATCCTCGGCCGGCTGGGACTCGCCGACGACTTCGCTGCCATCTCCCGCCCCGCGCGAGGCCTACGCCTGGTCGACCGGCAGCACCGCATCCTCGCCGAGTTCAGCCGCGACCGGCTCGTCGGGGTGCACGGCTACCCGCAGGCCAACATGTTCGACCAGCCGGAGCTGGAGCAGCTGCTGCGTGCCCATCTCGCCCGGCAGGACACGGTCACGTTCATCCGCGGGGCCGAAGTCACTGCGGTCGCGAACGTTGCGCATCAGCGGGTCGAAGTGACCTTTTCCGACACCGAGTCCGGCACCGAACACCACACCACTGCGGCGTTCGTCCTCGGCTGCGACGGCGCGAACAGCGTCGTGCGGTCGGCAATGGGCGCCCGGATGGTCGACAAAGGCTTCGAGCAGCGATGGCTGGTCGTCGATGTGGAGACCGAGCTGCCGATCGATGCCTGGGAGGGCGTCCACCAGCTCTGCGACACCCACCGTGCCGGCACCTACATGCGCATCGGCGACCGGCGCTATCGCTGGGAGTTCCGCCTCCTCGACGGCGAGACCGCCGCCGACTTCGGCGACCTCGACGCCATCGGCCCACTCCTCGCGCCGTGGACCGGACCGTGTGATGCCGCCGACCTGACGCTGCGCCGAGTGACCGACTACACCTTCCGCGCCCAGGTCGCTGACCGGTGGCAGGACGGTCGCCTGTTCCTGCTCGGCGACGCCGCCCACCTCACCCCGCCCTTCATCGGCCAGGGGATGGGCGCCGGCCTGCGCGACGCCCTCAACCTCACGTGGAAGATCGCCGGCGTCCTGCGCGGCGACCTGCCCGAGCAGTGGCTCGCGACGTACGAGGCCGAACGCACCCGGCACGCCGCCGAGCTCATCCGCACCGCGATCCTCCTCGGGCGCGCCATGACCCAGGGCGGCCGGGCGGGCGACCTCGCGCGCCGCCTGATCGCACCACGCCTGGCATCGGCGCGCGGCCTGCGGGCGTTCGTCAACGACGCGGCGTCGCCGCGGCTGCGCGGCAACTCCCCGGCGCTGCACACCCGGCGCGACCGGCTCGCCGGGTCACTCTGCCCCAATGCCGTGGTCGGCCCGCACAACGCGGCGGACCGGCAATCTCGTGTGGACGACCTCGCCCGGGGACGCTACGTGCTCGTCTGCCGCGGTGGCCTCGGCCAGCACGACCGGGCCCTGGTCGCGTCCCGGGGCGCACTCGTGCTCGACGTCGCCGAGGGCACGGCGCTGCACGAGTGGCTCCGCGACCACCGCGTCATGGCCGCCCTCGTCCGACCGGACGGCACGGTCGCCCGCAGTGGGCGGGCGAGCGACCTGGCCCGCGCGGCCCCGACATACTCGCCTGTGCACGTCATACAAAATTCAAACTAAGCTGCGGCGATGACCAGCCTCACGACCGGACAGCGGCTGGAGCGCGCCGCCGGCAAGTTGTCGACGGCGGCGATCGACCAGCTGGAGGCCAGTCACGACTGGTATCGCGCACTGCCGGCCGAAGACCGGTCGTGGGTGGGGCTGGTCGCGCAGGCCGGCATCGGCGCGTTCATCGCCTGGTACCGCGACCCGGAGTCGTCGCCGCCGATGACGATCGACGTCTTCGCCACCGCGCCGCGCGACCTCACCCGGTCGATCGCGTTGCAGCAGACCCTGCAGATGGTGCGCACGGTGATCGACGTCGTCGAGCAGAGCACCCCCGAGCTCGCCGCGCCGGGCGAGGAGCAACAGTTGCGGGAAGCGGTGCTGACCTATTCGCGGGAGATCGCCTTCGCGGCGGCGCACGTCTACGCGCAGGCGGCCGAGTCCCGAGGGGCGTGGGACGCCCGGCTCGAAGCGCTGGTGGTCGACGCGGTGCTCCGTGGAGAGGCCGACGAATCCCTGCGGTCCCGCGTCGCCGCACTCGGCTGGGACGAGGTCCGCGGGGTCGTGGTGATTGCCGGAGGTGCGCCACCCGGCTCGGGCAGTGACGCGCTGGATGCATTACGCCGCAGCGGAACTCACCACGGCCTGTCCACGCTCGCATCCGTCCAAGGCCGGCTGCTGGTGGCCGTGCTCGGCGGCGTCGAAGACCCGACCGAGGTCGCCACCGCGCTGCACGATCTCTGGGGCGCGGGACCGGTCGTCGTCGGACCGCTCGTCCCCCACCTGTATGCCGCAGGCCGCAGCGCGCGTGCCGCGCTGGCCGGTTACGCGGCCGCGCCCGCGTGGCCGGACGCACCACGCCCGTGCGCGGCCGCGGAGCTGCTGCCCGAACGCGCCATCGCCGGCGACACCCGCGCGCGGCGGCTGCTCGTGGACAAGGTGACCAGGCCGCTGCGTGACCGGCCGGCGCTGCAGGAGACGGCCACGTCATACCTTGACCAGAACAACCTGGAGGCGACCGCCCGGCAGCTCTTCGTGCATCCCAACACCGTGCGCTACCGGCTCGGCCGGATCGCCGAGCTGACCGGCTACGACCTGGTCGACAGCCGCGACGCGTTCAGCGTGCGGCTCGCCCTGACGATGTCCCGGCTCTGAGACGTGCCCTCGACCCCTCGGTCCGCGCCGGTCGTCCGATCGCTACTCACCGGGCAACCGGAGAGTAGGACCCGACGAGGTTTGATTTTGTAGGTTCCCTCCAAGAAGCCTCGGTGAGCTTCGGAGGATTCGGTGACCCCTCCGGTGGCCCGCGTCGGCGAGAGTGGACCTCGTGCTTGCGATCGTCTGCCCTGGACAGGGTTCCCAGACCCCCGGCTTCCTCGCCCCCTGGATGGAGCTGCCCGGCTTTGCCGATCGGCTGCGGTGGCTGTCGGCGGTAGCGGGCATCGACTTGGTCGAGCACGGCACCACCTCCGAGGCCGACACGATCAAGGACACCGCGGTCGCGCAGCCGCTGATCGTCGCCGCCGGCCTGGTGAGCCTGCTGGAGCTGTTCGAGCACCCGTCGCAGGGCTTCGGTGCGGTGGGCGTCGGCGCCGGTCACTCGGTCGGCGAGATCACCGCGGCCGCCGCGTCGGGCGTGCTCACCGCCGAGCAGGCGATGGTCTTGGTCCGTGAGCGCGGTAAGGCGATGGCCGCCGCGAGCGCGGTCCAACCGACCGGCATGAGCGCTGTCGTCGGTGGCGACCCGGACCAGGTGCAGGCAGCGCTCGACACGCACGGGCTCACCCCGGCCAATATGAACGGCGCCGGCCAGGTCGTCGCGGCCGGCACGATGGAGCAGCTCGCCGCGCTCAAGGACGACCCGCCGGCGAAGGCTCGCGTCATACCTCTTGCCGTGGCCGGGGCGTTCCACACCGAGCACATGGCGCCCGCGGTCGACCTGCTGGCCGGTTATGCCCGGGCGATCACCACCCACGATCCGCGGGTGCGGTTGTTGTCCAACAAGGACGGCGCCGCGGTCACCGACGGCGCGGAGGTGCTGCGCCGGCTGGTGTCGCAGGTCAGCAATCCGGTGCGCTGGGACGCCACGATGCGGACAATGGTCGACATGGGTGTCACCGGTCTGATCGAGATCCCGCCGGCCGGCACGCTGACCGGTCTGGCCAAGCGCGGCATGCCCGGCGTGGAGACTCTGGCGATCAAGTCGCCGGACGATCTGGAGAAGGCACGCCGCATGGTCGCCGAGCACGGCACACGGGCTTAAGAAGGGTATGACGCAATGGCATCCGCACCGAAGGGCACCGGCTCCCTGAATGCCGCACCCGGCGCGCGCTACGCCCGCATCATGGGCGTCGGAGGTTACCGGCCGGAACGCGTGATCACCAACGAGGAGGTGTGCACCTGGATCGACTCCTCCGACGAGTGGATCCGCGAGCGCTCCGGCATCGTCTCGCGCCGCTGGGCAGCACCCGACGAGACCGTCGTCGACATGAGCGAGGCCGCTGCCAAGCCGGCCCTCGAGGCGGCCGGCGTCACCCCCGACCAGCTCAGCGCGGTGATCGTCGCGACCGTCACCCACCCCTACCAGACGCCTGCCGCCGCGCCCTTGCTGGCGACCCGTCTGGGCGCGAACGGCGTTCCGGCGTTTGACATTTCGGCTGCCTGCGCCGGTTACTGCCACGCGATCTCGATCGCCAGCGACATGGTGCGCGGCGGCAGTGCCGAGCGCGTGCTGGTCATCGGCGTCGAGAAGCTGTCGGCATTCACCGACGAGCACGACCGCGGCACCGCGTTCATCTTCGGTGACGGCGCGGGCGCGGCCGTGGTGGGTCCGTCCGACCACGCGGCGATCGGCCCGACGGTGTGGGGCTCGGACGGCACCCACTGGGAGACGATCATGCAGAAGGAGCCGTGGACCGACGTGCGCCGGGAGTGGCAGGCCGAGGCCGCCGCGCAGGCCCCGACCTCGGCGATCGACCCGGCCAAGACCTACGCGGCGACCTCGCTGGCGATGGCCGGCCCGTCGGTGTTCCGCTGGGCCGTCTGGCAGATGGCACCGGTCGCGCAGCAGGCCATCGACGCGGCCGGCATCACCGCCGACGACCTCGACGTCTTCATCCCGCACCAGGCCAACATGCGCATCATCGACGCGATGATCAAGCAGCTGAAGCTGCCCGCCGACATACCCGTCGCCCGCGACATCGCCGAGACCGGCAACACCTCAGCGGCGTCGATCCCGCTCGCGACCGAGCGCATGCTGCGCGAGGGCGAGGCGCCGCACGGCGGGCTGGCATTGCAGATCGGTTTCGGCGCCGGACTGGCGTATGCCGCGCAGGTCGTCGAACTGCCGTAAGAGGCACCAACCACCCGCGGCCCGGCGGGAAAACCGGGTCAGCCCAACGAAATTCACATCACCCGAAATTCACATCACCAAGGAGCACCCGAACATGGCGCAGAGTGACCAGGAGATCCTGGAGGGACTTGCCGAGATCGTCAACGAGGAGACCGGTGTCGACGCTGCCGACGTGCAGCTGGACAAGTCGTTCACCGAGGACCTCGACATCGACTCGCTGTCGATGATGACGATCGTCGTCAACGCCGAGGAGAAGTTCGGCGTCCGCATCCCCGACGACGACGTGAAGAACCTGTCGACCGTCGGCGACGCCGTGAAGTACATCAAGGACGCTCAGGCCTGAGCCAGTCGTCTGCCTGCCGACGGCCCGGTTGGGGAGGCCGGGCCGTCGCAGCAGCATGACCCGTCACGCATCACCACTTTGATCAGGAGCCACTCATGAGCGCAGACAAGCGCGTCGTCATCACCGGCCTCGGCGCCACCACCCCTGTCGGGGGCACCGCACCACAGACCTGGGACGCACTGCTCGCCGGCAAGTCCGGCGCCAAGCCGCTGCCGCAGGAGTGGTTGGACCGCTACGAACTCCCCGTCACCTTCGCCGCGAGCCTCGACCAGGACCCGAGCGAGGTCCTCGCCAAGGTCGAGGTGCGCCGCATGGATCCGTTCTCGCAGTACGCGATGATCGCGGCGCGCGAGGCTTGGGCCGACGCCGGCACCCCGGACATCGAGCCGGAGCGACTGCTCGCCGCGATCGGCACCGGCATCGGTGGCGTCCACACATTGCTCGCCCAGTACGACGTGCTCAAGGAAAAGGGTCCGCGTCGCATCTACCCGCTGACCGTGCCGATGCTGATGCCCAACGCGGCCTCCGGGGTGGTCTCGCTGGAATTCAAGGCGCGCGCCGGCGCCCACACCGCTGTCTCGGCCTGCGCCTCCGGCGCGGAGTCAATGGGTATGGCGGCCAACATGATTCGCGAAGGCCGGGCCGACATGGCCATCGCCGGCGGCACCGAGGCCGCCATACACCCACTGCCGATCGGCGGGTTCGCCGCGGCGCACGCGCTGTCCAAGCGCAACGACGACCCGCAGGGTGCGTCCCGCCCGTGGGCCGTCGACCGCGACGGCTTCCTGCTCGGCGAAGGCGCAGGCGTGATGGTGCTGGAGTCCTACGAGCACGCCAAGGCGCGCGGCGCGAAGATCTACGCCGAGTTTGCCAGCGTGGGTATGACGGCAGACGCCTACCACATCACCGCCGGCGACCCGGAGGGCGAGACGCAGGCCCGCGCGATGAACGAAGCGATCGAGAGCGCCGGCCTGACGCCGTCGGACATCGTGCACGTCAACGCGCATGCCACCTCCACCCCGGTCGGCGACATCGCCGAAATCACTTCGATCAAGCGGGCTTTCGGTGACGCAATCGACGGTGTGGCGCTCACCGGCACCAAGTCGATGACCGGTCACCTGCTCGGCGCGGCCGGTGCGATCGAGGCGATCTTCCTGGCCCAGACGCTGCACGAGCGGGTCATTCCCCGCACGATCAACGTCTCCGAGGTCGACCCGGAGATCGCCGACATGGATCTGGTGATCGACGAACACCGCAAGCTGCCCGACGGTGACCTCGCGGCGATGAGCAACGCCTTCGGTTTCGGCGGTCACAACATCGCGGTCGTGCTCAAGAGCGTCTGACCGGGTGGAGCTCGAGCGCCTCTCCCCCGGCGCGCGCACCGGACTGGGCATCCTGCAGTTGCAGGGTGCCCAGCTCGACGACCGGGGCGACCATCTCGTCGTGCGGTCGCCCCGCAACCCGGAGTTCCACTGGGGCAACTACGTGCACGTCACCACCGGTGATCCCGGCGACGCCGACCGCTGGCTCGACGTCTTCCACACCGAGCTGCCGCAGGCGCGCCATGTGGCGATCTCACTGCCCGCCCTGCCGAGCGTGGATCACTATGCGCCGCAAGGCATTTCGGTGACCACCGACGACGCTTTGTCGAGCACTCGGTTGCCGGAGCAGCGCCCGCTCGCCGACGGCTACACCGCCCGCGCACTGTCGGGCGACGCCGACTGGGAGCAGGTCATCCGGAACGGCCTGGCCGAGAATGCCGTGACCGGCGAATACGACCCGGTCACCCACGAGCGCTACCTGCGCGACCTGGTGCGCGACCGACGGGCGCTGGTCGGCGCGGGGCATGCCTGCTTCTTCGGCGCCTTCTACGGGGACGCCCTGGTGAGCGACCTCGGCATCGTCATACTCGGCGACACCGCGCGCTACCAGTCGGTCGGCACCGACGCCGGGCATCGACGACGGGGGCTAGCCGGCCACCTGCTCGGGCGCGCCGCGCGCTGGGCGGCCGACCGCGGTGCCCGCGAATGGGTCGTTGTCACGGAATCGACCAACGACGCCGGCCGGCTCTACCGGTCGGTCGGTCTCACCGAGCACACGCTGGAGGTCTGTGCCTACCGCGCACCTTCTCGGGAGGGGTAGCTCAGGACACCCGGTGCAACCAGCGCACGGGCGCACCGTCTCCGGCATAGCGGAATGGCTCGAGCTCCTGATCCCAGGCGGTCCCGAGCAGTTCGGCCATCTCGTGGCGGAACTGCTCGGGATCGCCGTGGCTGGCGGCGAGCGCCGCGCGCAACCGGTCCTCACCGACGACCGCGTCCCCCGACGCAGCGGTCCAGGTGTGGTGGATGCCGAGCGACGGGGTGTGCGACCACCGCGACCCGTCACAACCCGGGCTGGGTTCCTCGGTGACCTCGTAGCGCACGTCGGTCCAGCCGCGCAGCGCGCTGGCCAGGCGAGCGCCGGTCCCGGGTTCGCCCATCCACGACAGTTCAGTGCGCAGCATCCCGGGTGCCACCGGTTGCTTGATCCAGTCGATCGGTGCGGCGGCGCCCAGCACACTCTCCAGCGCCCACCCGATGTGCGGGCACAGCGCAGCCGGGGTGGCGTGAATGAACACCACCCCGCGAGTCACGGCACGCGCGTTTGCGGCAGACATCTCCGGGCCTCCTGACTTGCCTAACGAGGGACGTCTTCCCCAACGACCTCGTGCGAGTCCAGGTGCGTGATGCGCCGTGGCGTGCTGATGCGGTTGTGCCGCCTATTGTGCCCCATCAGTCACACCGGCACCAGGGGCGGGCTACGGCGCGGAGACCGGCACGTTCCTGCTGGCCGCGAACGCCTGGGTGGGGTTCATCGCGACGCCGCCGACCGTGACCGTGTCTGCCGTGCTGACCCCCGCACACCCGGTTGCTGCCTCGACCGTGGTCGCATGGTCGTCGGCACCGGCCGACTTCCCCGAGCTCGTGGTCGCCCCCGTGGGCGAACTCTGGGTCGACCCCGTGGGCGAACTCGTGGGCGACCCCTTGGGCGAGGTCGACGTCAGACTCACGTCGGCCGCGATCTTGGCGAACAGCGCCCGCGCATTCGGAGCCGGTATGACGGCAGCCGCGTTCGCCGGATCGGCGCGCGTCGGCGCGGTGACGAACGTCGTACGGGCACCCGGCACCTGGTTGAGCTGATAGGCCAGGTCGGTCAGCGCGGGAATGCTGCCGAGCTTGTCGTCAACGGTCACCGAGGAGGTTGCCGCATTCGCCAGACCGAGCACCTTGACCGGGTTGGCAAGGGTCGAGGCGCTCTCCATGTCGCGCAGCATCGAGGACAGGAAGATGTGCTGAGCGACCGTGCGCCCGATGTCACCGCCATCGCCGAATCCGTGTCTGGTGCGCAGGAATTCGAGCGCGGCCAGGCCCTTGAGCGTGTGTCGGCCCTTGGCCAGTTTGAGGTGGGAGTACGGGTCGTAAACGTTGTTGTCGACGCACACCGGCACGCCGCCGACGGCATCGGACATCCGCACCACGCCCGAGAAGTCGATGACCATGAAGTGATCGATCGGCACGCCGGTCAGCTGATGCACCGCGGCGACCGTGCAGTTCGGGCCGTACTGCATGGTGCTGTTGATGCGGTCGACGTGTGGCTGCTCGGTGCGGCCGGTTGCCGGGTCGGTGCACTGCGGGACGGTGACCGTAGTGTCCCGCGGGATGCTCATCACCGTGGCGTTACTGCGGTCGGCAGAGATGTGCACGAGCATCTCGACGTCCGCATTGGCACCGACCGAGGTCGCATTCGTGCTGGTTGCGTTCGCCGCCGAGCAGTCGCCACCGATCGAGCAATCGCCGCTACTGGCCCTGGTGTCCGAACCCATCACCAGCAAGTTGATCGGCGTGTCACCGTCGGAGTTGGCGTGTTCGTGTCCGCCACCGGTCAGTGCTGACGTGCGCAGATTGCCCTGCAGGTGCAGGTAGACGACCGTCCCGGTGCCGACCAGCACCAGCAGCACGGTCAACGCGATCGCGAGGAGACGATTGCGTCGTACCCGACGGCGCGCCGGGGGGCCGTCGGCCACTCGGGTCAGCATGCCGACGACGGTAGGCAGCGCCCCTGGACGTTTCCCCAGCGCTTCCTGAACGTCGACACAGGGCGCCCACCCCAATTTGTGGTGAATGTGAGGTGAATCACGTCAGAACTCGATATGTTGCCGTTCGCAACATATTGAGTGCGGCTTGCTCCAGGGCCGCCCGGGAAAGGTGGGACCATGCGCAAAGGTGCGCTTCTGACGGCATGTGGCACGGCAGGCATCATCGCCCTCGCGGGCTGCGGCAGCAGCAGTAGCGGAGGTGGCGGCAACGGCTCGACCGCACCGGCCGGGGGCGGCGCGGCAACCGGCGGCAACTCGGCCTCCGCGACCGACGGCGGCACCGGTGGCGGCACCAGCGGCGGCTCGATCGACGGCAAGAACGCCAAGGTCGGCATCATCCTGCCGGACCGGCAGTCCTCGAACCGGTGGATCTCCTCCGACCCCGACGCGCTCAAGCAGCGGTGCGCGGCCGACAAGCTGCAGTGCGACATCCAGAACGCCAACGGTTCGGCCCAGCAGATGACCACCATCGCCACCACGATGATGAACAACGGCGTCAAGGTGCTCGCGCTGGTCAATCTCGACTCGGCCTCTGCTGCGCAGATCGAGAAGACCGCCAAGAGCAAGGGCATCTACACGATCGACTACGACCGGCTGACGCTCGGTGGTTCGGCCAGCCTCTACGTCTCCTACGACAACGTGAAGGTCGGCGAGCTGCAGGGCAAGACCCTGACCGGCTGCGACCAGGTCAAGGGCAAGTCCGCGGTGAAGTACGTCGACCTCAACGGCGCGCCGACCGACAACAACGCGACGCTGTTCAAGCAGGGCTACGACGGTGTGCTGTCCAAGCAGAAGGGCTGGCAACGAGTCGGCGACCAGTCGGTGCCCGACTGGGACAACCAGCAGGCCGGCGTGATCTTCACCTCGATGCTGCAGAAGAACAGCGACATGAACGCAGTGATGGTCGCCAACGACGGTATGGCGGGCTCGGTCGTCACCGCGCTGAAGAAGCAGAACCTGGCCGGCAAGGTCGCGGTCGCCGGACAGGATGCGACCGTCGAGGGTCTGCAGCGGATCATGGACGGCACCCAGTGCTTCACCATCTACAAGCCGTCCAAGGACGAGGCGTTCGCAGTGGTCGACGCGGCCGCGCAGTTGGCCAACGGGCAGGCACCCAAGACCCCGACCACGATCAAGGACACCCAGTCCGGGCGCGCGGTGCCGGCGATCCTCGCCACCCCGATCGCGATCACCAAGGCCAACGTCGCCCAGCCGATCAACGATGGCTACACGCCGAAGTCGACCACCTGCGCCGGTGCCTACGCCGACAAGTGCAAGACCGCCGGGGTGAAGTGACCGGATGACTGATCAGCCGATCCTGCGGCTGCGCGGGGTCAACAAGAGCTTCGGCGCGGTGCACGTGCTGGACGACGTCGACTTCGAGGCGTATGCCGGGAAGGTCACCGCCCTCGTCGGCGACAACGGCGCAGGCAAGTCCACGCTCGTGAAGTGCATCGGTGGCACCTACCCGATCGACTCGGGCAGTTACGAGTTCGACGGCTCGCCGGTGCACGTGTCGGGCCCGCGCGACGCGGCGGCGCTCGGGGTCGAGATCGTCTACCAGGATCTTGCCCTCTGCGAGAACCTCGACGTGGTGCAGAACATGTTCCTCGGCCGGGAACGCATGCGCGGTGTCGTCCTCGACGAGGAGTCGATGGAGATCGCCGCCTCGCAGACGCTGACTTCCTTGTCGGTGCGCACCCTGAAGTCGGTGCGGCAGCGGGTGTCCAGCCTCTCCGGTGGTCAGCGGCAGACCGTCGCGATCGCCAAGGCCGCGTTGTGGAAGTCGCGGGTCGTCATACTCGACGAGCCGACGGCTGCCCTCGGCGTCGCGCAGACGGCCCAGGTGCTCGACCTGGTCCGACGTCTCGCCGACCAGGGCGTTGCGGTCATTCTCATCTCGCACAACATGCTCGACGTGCTGCAGGTGGCCGACCGGATCGCGGTGCTCTACCTCGGCCGGATGGCCGCGACCGTCGACCGCGCCGACGTCAACCAGACTCAGGTGGTCGAGCTGATCACCACCGGCCGGAGCGGCGACCTCGGCATCCAACCCGCAACCGCGAGCGCCGGAGTGTCCATATGAGCACCAACCTCGAAAAGCCTTCGGGCAGCACGAAACCCGACGCCGCAGCCGCTCACACCACGACCGCCGACGAGCTGTCGTCGGCGGCGGTCACCGTGCCCACCGGCGCCGACGTCGGCAGCTACCTGCGGCAGTACTGGCAGCGCATCCGTGGTGGCGACATGGGCTCGCTGCCCGCCGTCGCCGCGCTGGTCGTGCTCTTCCTGGTCTTCTCCGTGGTCGAGAACGGCTTTTTGTCCAAGGCCAACTTCGCCAGTCTGATCACCCAGGCGGCGCCGGGCATCCTGCTCGCGATGGGCCTGGTGTTCGTGTTGTTGCTCGGCGAGATCGACCTGTCGGCCGGCACCGCGTCCGGGGTCGGCGGCGCGATCGTCGCCGTGCTGCTGACCAAGGACTGGCCGTGGCCGCTCGCGGTGCTCGCCGCGCTCGTCGTGGGCGCCGTGATCGGCCTCGGCATCGGGTGGATGCGGACCTTCCTGCGAGTGCCGTCATTCGTCTCCACCCTGGCGCTCTTCCTCGGTCTGCAGGGCGTGGTGCAGATCGTGGTCAACAGCGCCAACACCCAGGGCAACCTGTCGCTGCAGAGTGACACCCTGGTGGCGCTGGAGAACAGCAACATGCCGGTATGGCTCGGCTGGGTGATGGCTGCGGTGCTGGTGATCGGGTATGCCGCGCAGAAGCTCCTGGCCGTCGCGGGCCGGCACAAGCGGGGGCTGCCGACCGAGCCGTCGTCGATCACTGCGGCGAAGGTGCTCGGGATTGCCGTGCTGTCCTTCGGCTTCACCTTCGTGTTGAACCTCAACCGCTCTCCCAACGCCGGGGGCGGCACCCGGATCGTCGAGCGCAACGGTCAGCTGGTCACCGAGAAGACCGGCGGCGAGTTCCTCGGCGGAGTGCCGTGGGTGGTGCCGGTGATCCTGGTGCTCGTCGTCGTCCTGGGGTTCGTGCTCAGCCGCACTCGCTACGGGCGACACGTCTACGCGGTCGGCGGCAGCGACGAGGCGGCGCGACGGGCCGGCATTCGGGTCAATGCGGTGCGCATCTCGGTGTTCGTGATCTGCTCCACGCTCGCGGTCGTCTCCGGTGTGGTGCTCGCGTCACAGACCGCGGTCAACGCTGCCCAAGGCGGCGGCAACACGCTGCTGCTCGCGGTCGGTGCGGCGGTCGTCGGTGGCACCAGTCTGTTCGGCGGCAAGGGCAAGATCACCGATGCGGTCGTCGGTGGCGCGGTCGTCGCGGTGATCCTCAACGGCATGGCTGACCTGCTGCACGGCAAGAACAACTCCGCCTGGCAGTGGATCGTCACCGGCCTGGTGCTGTTGCTGGCCGCGACCGTCGACGCGATGTCGCGCCGACGGGCCGGCTCCACCGGATTGGGCTGATCAGGTGCGCACGGTCGGACCGTCCGCGGCCCGCCCCGAGCAGATCCGCCGACACAACCTCAGCACGCTGCTGCGACACCTGCACCTGCACGGGCAGGTGTCGCGCAGCGAGCTGGCCAGCCTGACCGGGCTCAACCGCAGCACCATCGGTGGGCTGGTCGGCGACCTGGTCGACCTCGGCGTGGTCAGCCAGCGCTCCCCCACGCGCAACAGCAAGGGGGCCGGGCGCCCGGCATACGTGGTGGTGGCGCGACCCCGGTCGGTGCACGTGGTGGCCGTCGACGTCGACGTCGACTCGGTCCAGGTCGCTGCCGTCGGCCTGGGCGGCGATGTGCTCGGCCGGGTGCGGTGGCAGCTGCACGACGGCAACCGCTCCGCCACCGCCGTGGTCGACGACGTCGTGCCGGCGATCCGGCAACTGACCGCCTCGCTGCCGCACAGTCACCGGGTCGGCATCGGTGCGAGCGTGCCGGCGATGGTTGCCGATCCGTCCGGCCTGGCGGTGTATGCACCAAACCTGGACTGGTCCGACGAACCCTTCGGCGAGCTACTCGGTGACCGGCTGAACGAGCCAGTGCTGATCGGCAACGACGCAGACCTGGCCACGCTGGCCGAGCAACGACGCGGCGTCGCGGCCGGTCTGCGGCATGTCGTGTGCGTGCTCGGGCGGGTCGGCGTCGGTGGCGGGGTCATCGTCGACGGGCACCTGCTCAGGGGCGCGCGCGGGTATGCCGGCGAACTCGGCCACATGTCGCTGCAAGCCGACGGACCGCTGTGTCACTGCGGCAATCACGGTTGCGTCGAGGAGTATGTCGGGGAGGCCGCGATCCTGCGGTCCGCGCGGGAAGCCGGCCTCGAAATCAGTGCACTGGCAACGCTTTTCGAGCAGGCCGAGCGGGGTGACGCGGTAGCCGGTGAAGTCGTCGCCACCGCCGCGCGATGGTTCGGACGGGGCCTGGCCAATCTGGCCAACGTGCTCAACCCGGAGGCGTTCGTCGCGAGCGGGCACCTGGCCGAGGTCCTACGGGTTGCCGAGCCATCGGTGCGCGAGGGCCTCGAGCGCGGGATGGTGACCATCGGGCGGGCGCCGATAACCCTGCTACAAGGCGGGATTCGGGACGCCTCCCTCGTCGGGGCCGCGGAGCTCGCCTTCGAGGAGCTACTGGCGGCACCCGACCTGTTGGGCACTCCGAGGCCCGCGAGTTAGTCTGAGTGCACCGCTTCACGACGGGGGTCGATGACATGCACTCTCTGCACGCGCTGAGCCCGCTGCTGCAGTTCCTCGCGGTGTTCGCGATGTTCGCGCTCACCCGCTACGCGTTCAGCACCCGGGCGCAGGCGACCCGCGCAACCCTGACCTGGGCGGCCGTCATGGTCGCGCTGTCCTTCACTCCTGCCGGGTGGGTGGTGCACGTCGGCATGGTGATCGGCCTGTTCGCGGTCGTGGAGTTCCTCTTCCGGCCGTTGTACAAGGTGCGCACCCAGCTGGCCCGTTCGGTCGGGTTCCTCGCCGCGCTATGCGTCGCCGCCTCGCTGAACGGTCAGCCCCCGTGGGTGATCTTCCCGCTGGCCTGCGCGGTCGCGCTGTGGTTCCTCACCGGCGGCCCGGCGCGCAACCAGCGCAAGCGGCTGCAGGCACTGCAACAGCAGGCGATCTTCCAGACGCCGACGTTCCAACCGGCCGCAGCCGGGCAGTTCCCGCAGCCCCAGGCCCCGGCCCACCCGCCGGTCGGCGGTGCGCAGCTCCCGTCATACGTGGCAGATCCGCGACTGCCGAGCGCGGCCCGCGAGCTGCTGCTCACGCTCGACCGCGAGTCCCGCGACGCGCTGACCTACCTGCACGCGCACAGCGACAACGCCCTGCTCATCTTCGAGGTCGAGCAGATCACCGGCGACTTCGCCCCGTCGGCCGTGCAGGGCTACCTCGCGCTGCCGCCCGGGCTGGCCGACACCGAGCCGCTGCACGACGGCGAGACCGGAGCGCAGCTGCTCTGCGACCAGCTGCAACTGCTGATCGACGGGGTGCGCGCCGCGGTCGCTGAGGCACACGGCACCAACGCCGGCGCACTGCTGGCCAGCCATCGTTTCCTCAAGGAGCGGTTCGGCACCCGCCGCGACGACCTGCGGCTGTGACGCTGCCGATCAGGTGAGCGTCGGCCCGCCGCCGGGCATCTTGGCGAGCATCTCGCGTGCCTGCTCGGCGAACTTGTGCTCGACCAGGACCTCGTACTTGGTGGCCACGGTCTGGGTCACCGACTGGAAGTCGCGCTGACCGCCGGTAAGGCTGTAGCCGATCGCCGCCCAGATGGCACCGAAGATCGCACCGAAGATGATCGTCGAAATGACGACCGCGAAGACGTTCACGCCGTTGTCGAACAACGACAGGATCAGGCCGATGAAGGCACCGAACCAGGCGCCGGAGAGCGCGCCACCGGCGATCACCCGCCCCCAGGTGAGCCGGCCGACGACCCGCTCGATCTGCTTCAGGTCGGTGCCGACGATCATCACGTTCTGCACCGGGAACTGGTTGTCCGACAGGTAGTCGACCGCCTTCTGCGCCTCGAGGTAGTCGGTGTAGACACCCAGCGACATCGGGTATTCGAGGGAAAGGCCGCCGCGCAGCGCGGCGCCGGGGCGGTTGAAACCGCCGGACATGGAAGATGACATACGACCACACTAGCTAGCCTGCGGTGTCATGCGAGGCGTATGTGTCTTCGGAGCCGGAAGTGTCGGCTGCTATGTCGGGGGCCGGTTGGCCGCCGCCGATGTCCCGGTGACGCTCATCGGACGCGAGAGCATGCGGGAGGCGACAGCCGGCGGCATACGGCTGCAGGCATTGGACGGCTCACAGGCACAGGCGAATCCGCGGTTCGAGACCGACCCTTCGGCGGCCGCCGAGGCTGATCTGGTGCTGGTGACGGTGAAGTCCGCAGCCAACCCGGATGCGGCCACCGCGCTGCGTGCGGTGCTGGCGCCGGACGCCGTGGTGGTGAGCCTGCAGAACGGGCTGCACGGCGGCGCTGACCTGCGTGCCGGGCTCGACCAGCGGGTCCTGGCCGGCACGGTCGGCTTCAACGTGGTGCGGGACGGCGCGACCTTCCGGCAGGCCACCGCCGGCGACGTCCTGGTGCAGAGCGACCCCGTCTGGACCGGGTATGACGCAGCCTTCGCACGAGCCGGTCTGCCGATCGAGCAACGCGGCGACATGCCCGCGGTGCAACGCGCCAAACTCCTGCTCAACCTCAACAACGCAATCAACGCACTGTCCGGGCTGCCGCTGCGAGAAGAGTTGGCACAGAGGGCTTTTCGCCGTTGCCTGTCCCTGGCACAACGCGAGGCACTCTCGGTGATGGCGGCTGCCGGTCCGGCACCGGCGAAGCTCACCGCGCTCTCCCCCGCGCTGATGGCGCGCACCCTGTCGGTGCCGGACGCGCTCTTCCGGGCCGTCGCCGGGCAGGTGCTGGCCATCGATCCCGCGGCGGGGTCATCGATGGCCGACGACCTGGTCGCCGGCCGCCCGACGGAGGTCGACTGGATCAATGGCGCGGTGGTGCAGCTGGCCGCGGACGCCGGAATGACGGCACCGGTGAACGCCCGCCTGGTCGCGCTGGTGCACGATGCCGAGCACGGCACCCGACGGCGCTGGACCGGCGATGAGCTGTTGACACAGCTGCGGTCGGCCGGTCGCTGACCGGTCGTCGCTCGCTGTTCACGAGAGATTTGCTCGTCATGCGGCCACGGCTCGGGAGCGTGGAGGCATGACTTCCACCTTCACCCGCAGGACCCTGATCGGCGCCGGCGCGGCAACCGTGCCGCTCGCCCTCGCCGGCAACGCCTATGCCGCGCCGCACGCAGCACGGCCATCCAGCCCGCTGGAGGGCGTGACGCCGACCCCGCGCACCCATGCCCACAACGACTACGAGCACGTGCGCCCGTTGTTCGACGCACTCGGGCAGGGCTTCGTCAGTGTCGAGGCCGACATCTGGCTGGTCGGCGGCGAGCTCTACATCGGCCACGACGGCCCCGACCTGACCCGGACCCTGCGCGGCCTCTACCTGGACCCGCTCGCCCGTCTGGCCAAGGCCGGCCGCGGCTGGATCTACCCCGGCCACCGGGTCGGCCTGCAGCTGCTGATCGACGTCAAGAGTCCCGGCGACCCGGTGTGGCCGGTGCTGCAGCGCCAATTGGCTTCGTATCGCGGGCTTTTCACCTACTGGCGCAACGGCCGTCGCCACCCTGGCCCGGTCACCGCCGTGCTCAGCGGCGAGCTCGCGCAGCGCACGTCGACCGAGCGGCTGCGCTGGGCCGGCTTCGACGGCCGGCTCCGGACCCCGCTGCCTGCCGGCGCCACGCCCGAGCAGCTGCCGCTGCTGTCGGACAACTGGGCGCTGATGTTCACCTGGCAGGGCGTCGGCCCGATGCCGGCCGCCGAGCGCGCCAGGCTGCGCGACCTGGTCGCGAGCAAGCACCGGGCCGGGTACCAAGTGCGCTTCTGGAACACTCCCGACCTGCCCGGCCCGGCCCGCACCGCGGTGTGGACGCAGCTGTGGGCGGCCGGTGTCGACTACCTCAACACCGACGACCTGGTCGGCCTGCGCGAATTCGTCCGCGCACAGGGCTGAGTCGCACCTACCGGGTCGGCACCACGCCGACCCGGTAGGGCGGCCGCTGCAGGTCGGAGTTGAGCTGGCTGCCCACCCACAGGTAGCGGGCACGATCCCGAGCAACCGTCGTCGGGCTGACGTCGAAGCCGACCCTGGCACTGTCCGAGACCACGGTCGCGGTCAGATAGTCGCCGCTGAACCGTGCCGTGCGCAGGAAGGTCTGCTCGGTGCTCCAGTCCGTCTGCACCGTGCGCAGCATCCGGCCCTGCAACAGCGCACCGTCGCCGCCGAGCTCCTGCCCGCCGGCGACGGTGACCTGCCGCACCTCCCGTGTCCGGACGTCCACCCGGTAGGTGATGTTGGTCAGCCAGTCGACGACCAGCAGGTAACGCCCGCCCGCGGTCGACACGATCCCGTTCAGGAAGCTCGGCGCCGGTGTGAAGTCGGCGGCCTCGACGAATGGCTCCAATCTGCCGATTCCGCTGCGGGACAACGATGCTCGGTAGACGGCGCCCTTCGCCGAGTCCGTCACGTACACGGCGTCCTTGGTGAACGCGAAGTCGTTCAGGAACGACTCCCCCGGCACCGATCGATCCGCCAGCAGCTCGCCGTCCGGCGAGTAAACATAGAAGTGCCCGGTGGCCGCACCCGCGACGAGCACCCGGCCCCAGCGATCGACGTGGATGCCGGTCGCAGCGGTCCGGCCATCCGAGCCGGCCGGCAGCCAACTGCGAAGCTGGCTGTCACGCGTGCTGCCGCGGAATACCTCACCGGTCGCCACACTCGTGACGTACATCGTGCCGGTGCGCGTCACCTCGATCCCCTCGGGGTTGCTCCCGGCCACCTCCGTGATGACGTATGACGCAGGCCGCGGCACGGCCGCCTCCCGCGCGACACCACCCGCGGCCGCCGCGGCCGGCACGCCCGTGGCCGCGGTCACCCCACCGGCCGCGAGTGCCACTGCGACCGCCGCCCCCACAATTCGCCTGCGATGCAACGCTATTCGATGATTCATGTCGTGCCCTCTCCCTCAGACGGTGAGCCATCATGCTCAACGCGCCGGACTTCACCGACAACGATTCGGGCCAGCCCGAACGGTGCGACAGTGAGTGCATGTTGCGGATCGAGGTGAGTGTCGACGGTCTGGCCGGCGTGCGCTTCACGGTCGATCCGCTCGCTGAGGCGGTCTCCTCGCTGGCCGCGGTGCTGTCCGGTGATCCGCGGCCCGTGCACGGACGACTCGTCGGCCTCCTCCAGGGCGTCGAACTACGCGAGCGGGCGCTGCTGCAGGAGGTCTTCCAGGACCCGGCCTGGGTCCCCGACTTCGTGACGTCGGAGCCGTTGCCCACCGAGGACACCGAGGAGCAGTTGGCGAGGGTGGGTCGGGCCGATCTCGCCGAGGTCGCCGCCGACTTGGCGCGGATGCGGGCGGCGAGTCCGGATCTCGACGCGTGCCGGCTGACGCCCCGCGAACTGCGCAACCGGACCGCGGACGCGCTGCTCGACTACTGGGGTCTGGTGCTGCGTCCGTTCGCCGACCGCCTGCAGACGATCGGAACGGCCGACATCGCGCACCGAGCCGCCCTCGGCGCCACCGAGGGACTCGCTGCCGCATTGGGTGCCCTGCACGGCTGCATCGAGTTCGCGGACGGGGCGCTGCTCTTCCCCAAGCTCGGCGTCACCGCGACCGTGCGAGCCACCGACGGCGTCTGGTTGGTGCCATCGGTCTTCCGCTGGCCGGGTATCAACGTGCGGTTCGACGGCAACCGTCCGGTCGTCCACTACCCGGCACGAGGCGCCGGTCGGGTGTGGGAAGCACCACGCGAGGCCGACCCAGCGCTGGCCAGACTCATCGGACGCAACCGCGCCCGCGTGCTGATGCACCTGCAATTGCCTTGCACCACAACGCAACTCGCGGTGGATCTCGGACTTGCGAAGGCGACCGTCAGCGAGCACCTGGGCGCGCTGGCCGACGCCAGGATGGTGACACCTCGCCGCGTCGGACGCGAGGTGCTCTACGACCGCACCGAGCTCGGCGATCAACTGACCGCCGCCGGTTGAGGTCAGTCGTCAGCGGGTCAGCCAGCGGTGCAGCAACCGACTCATCGCCGGCAGCACGAAGTAGGTCATCAGCGGGGTCATGAACACCGTCGTGGCCAGCACTCGGACCGGCAGCGACCATCCGCTGAGCACCGGTGCGAAGACGACGTTGACGACGAGCGACAGCGGGAAGAACGCCAGCCAGATCATCGTGGCCTGCTTCCACCGCGGCGGCACCTTGGGCGCGGCAACGGTGGTGGTCTCGCTGCTCGGCGGGTCGAACCAGCCCTCGATCCCCACCCGACGGTGAGTGACTCGGTCCTCGACCATGCCGACGCCGCTGCGCAGCCACCACTTGCGCTGCTCGGAGTCTTCCCACGCACGCAGTGCGTCGGCGTCGTCGAAGCGGTAGAGCATGTGCCACTCGTCCGAATCACCGCGCGGGCGCACCCACCCGGTGCCGAGGAAACCCGGAAAGCGTTCGGCCAGAGCGGTGCCGGCGTTGATCCAGGCGAGCATCTGCTCGTCGTTGCCCGGCTGCACCCGGCGGGTGATCGCCACGGTCACCGCGCTCGTGCGGCTCTCGGCAAGTTGCGTCATACGTCAATGGTGCGGGAGCGCCGGGCGTGCTCCGCACCGCTCTAAGCCACCCCGATGGTGAGACTCACCACATTCGTGGCGCTCGTATGACGCACCGGGCCATCGTCCCGGCGAGGACGAGCATGACTGCCCACACCGCCATGCAATAGGGACAGAGCGCCTCGATGACGAAGATGCTCTGGAACGCCAGCCACCCGACGAAGACCAGGCCTGCTGCCACCCCGGCCGTCAGACCCCACCAGAACCAACGGCTGAACCGTGCACCGGCGAGCACGGCGACGCCGATCGTCAGCACCACCGCGAAGCCGACCAGCCCGATGAACGGATTGGGGAAGCCGAAGGCGGCCGCCTGGTCGGACTGCATGACCGTGCCGCAGTTGATCGTCGCGCTGACGTTGCAGGACGGTGCGTAGAACGGGTTGGTCAGCAACTTGTACTTCTCGATGGAGAGCGTGCCTGCGGCGACCAACCCGATCGCACCGCAGATCGAGAGGATCCAGCCCAGCGCGCGGTAGGAGGCAGCGCTCACGCGACGGCGTCCCCGACGGTTTTCTGCAGGTCCTGCACACTCTTGGGCTCGAAGGGCTTGCCGTTGAAGAAGAAGCTCGGAGTTCCCTTGAGGTTCAACGCGGTTGCGTCCTTCAAGTCGGCTTCGACGCGCTGCTTGACCGAATCCGACGTGTAGTCCGCCTCCCACTTGGTCATGTCGAGCCCGAGCTGGCGGGCGTACCCACGGAAGGTGTCGTCGGTCGGCACCTGCTGCTCCGCCCAGTCCTTCTGATTGGTGTACATGAGGCGGTACATCGGCTCCAGCCGGCCCTGTCGGGCGGCTGCTTCCACGGCATACGCGGCGCGTTTGGAGTTGAAGTGCCCGTCGAGCGGGAAGTAGCGGATCGCGTAGGTCAGCTTGCCCTTGTACTGCTCGCGCAACTGCTCCATCACCGGGAAGACCGCGCCACATGCCTCGCACTCGAAGTCGAGGAACTCCACCAGCACCGCCTTGGACGAGCCCGCGTCGAGAAAGTGCGAGGTCGGCCGCAACCACGGCCCGTAACTGATCCCGGCCGGTGGCGCGACGCTGCGCGAGGGTGCGGGCGAGGCCGCTCCACCGGAGGAGCCGTCGGTGCCGGCCGTGCCGCCCGCACCGCCACCGGAGCCGCTGCCGCAGGCCGCGAGGAGTGGCACGAGGCCGACCGCCAGCGCGGCCCGACGCGACCAGAAACGGGGACGACGATCTGATGAGGGCACGGGTCTGCTTCCGGTTGGCGAAGTGGGTGCCTCAGCCAAGAAATATCGGTTATGCGTCTGCTGAGAACACTCCTAGTGCCGGCTGAGAGCCGGGTGACCGCATCGTGCTCGTCTCGCTATTTGGACGGCCACCGGGCGCTCCCTCACCGCCCGAGGGTGACCGTCCAACCCCGTGTGGACCCCTCGACCCGCGGCCGGCGGCGGAGGTCCCGGGGCGGCCCGATCCGTTGCCTTGGCCGTGGCCGATACGAATGAGTTAGCTCACAGTTCGCTCCCGATCCGCCGCAGGCCACCGGCCAGGCGTCCAATTATCGACGGCATCGAATCCTGTTGCAGCAGAGTCCTTTTCACGAATACCTGAACGATCTGAAGTAGTGCAACATTCAACTAGCCGTCATCCGGGCTCACCCGAGTGGGTTAGGACAGCTAGTTACGCATGGGTAAGGTCGGCGACTGCCTGACCGCGGGTCACATCCCGAGATGCGCGGTTTGGCAGCTGACCGACGAGATCGAGTTGGGCAGGTGACAAGGACCACTCAGGCCTGGCATAGTCGCCGCCACCAGATCGTTTGTCTTCCTCTTTTCCCAAACCGTTACCCAGTTGCTGCATTCGGGAGGCGCACGCCCGCCGTCAGGGGGCCGTTGCGAGCAGCCGAAGAACCGGAAGGACCGTCATGTCCAGCGCAACGGTGCGCTACCCGTCCACCGACGCCCCTCGCGATGCACGCGACACCGCGTCGGCCTATGCCACCGCGGCCGAGAGCCTACGGGTCTCGGCGCTGGCACTCGCCGACGCCGCGGACGACGCCGACGACCAGTTGCTGCATCACCCGGCCGCGGTGGTCCGCTCCCGGGCGAGCGTGCTGAAGGACCTGCCCGCGCCGGCGACGGAGCGTTCCGCCGCCCGGCTCGACCTGGACGACCTGGTCACCTGCACGCAGCAGGCAGCACGGTTCGCCGGGATCCCGGCTCCGCTGGTGGGGGCAACCCGCATGCCGGTGAACGACGCACCGGCCGTCACCGAGGCGCTGGGGCTCCTGCTGGCCGAACTCGCCTCGTGGGGCGCGCCGGAGATCACCGTCTCCGCGTGCGACGGTGCCGACTCCGAGGCGCCCTCGGGCCGCGCGCCCGAAGCGTCGGTGCGCATCCGCGTGCCGCACGCCCGCCCCCGGTGGTCGGAGGTCACGCGCGCAATGTCCGCCTTCACCGAGCGTCTGCACGGCGCGGGCGCCGCCGGCGCCCACGTGAGCGTGCACGGGACCGCGCTGGTCGCGCGCTCCGCCGCGCTTGAGATCCGCACCGACGAGGCCGAGACGCTCGCCGTCGCCCATTGGCCGATCGATCACGGCTGATGGCCTCGATCCACACCGACCTGGTGCACGCCGCCATCGGAGGCGCCATCTTCATCGTCGGTTTCGGCATGGCGCGCTGGCGATTCCGAGGGGGACGACGACCGTGAGCAAACACCAGGCGACAGAACGAACGCTTCGTTCGGCGCTCCGCGAGCGCTGGACCCCCGCCCTCACCGACCTGTATGCCGTGAGCGTCGCCGGCGCCGCGGCCGGCCTCGTGGCCGGCGTGCAGACGACCTGGTCGGCCCGCCTCATGCTCGGCGGCGTTGCCGTCGCGGTGGCCCTGCTCGCTCTGTTCGGCGAATCCTTCACCGGGCTCGGCGTGGGCATCGCCGGCGCACTCATCGCCGCCATCGTGCTGCAGTCGGCAAACCTGTGGACCAGCGAACGATTCGGCTGGAGCCTCGCACTCTGTGCAGTCATGCCGTTGCTCGGCTGGCTGAGCGGTGTGGCGGCTGCTGCGGCACGGGCGTCGGCGCGACATGCGGCACGACCGCGAGCCGGGACGGTCGCCCCGGCATACGGCTCGCTCGGGCTGCTCACCTCCGACACGTTCGAGCAGCGGGTCACCGAGGAGGTGGCACGCGCGGAACGCTTCGGCCGTCCCCTGACGCTCGTGGTCATCGAGTCGCGCAGCGTCGTGGACGAGCCGGCGGCATACCAGCGCGCGCGGCGCAGCCTCGCCCGCATCATGGAGGCCACCACCCGCGACACCGATGTGCCGGCCGATCTCGGCGACGGCAGGTTCGGTCTGCTCCTGCCCGAGACCGGCGAGAGCGGTGCCTGGGACCAGCTCGCTCCGATCCTGCGGGTCACCGGCCAGCACACCGTGGAGTTGAGCAACGGCGGTCGCGCTCCCGTCACGTCGGTCCTCCAGGTCGGCATCGGCGTGGCCACGATCGGCGCCGACCGCGCTGCCGCGCCGGACACGCTGTCGCTGCGGGCCCGGCGCGAGGCGGCGGCCTCACTCGACGATCTTGCGAGCTGGGTCGCATGATCCGACAGCTCGCGGGTCTGGCGATCCTCGTGCTGGCGTGCACCGGCCTCTTCGGCTACTGGTGGCTCAGCCTGCGCGCGCACAATCGCCGGATCGACAATCTCTCAGTTCGCTTGCACGTCAACGGGATTCGAGGCAAGTCCACCGTCACCCGCCTGCTCGCCGGGGTCCTGCGCGAAGGCGGCTACGTGACCGTCGCCAAGACGACCGGCAGTGCCGCCCGGGTGATCGAGCCGTCCGGCGCCGAGACCCCGATCAAGCGGCGCGGTGCACCGACGATCAACGAGCAGGTCGACATCGTCGCCGAGCACGTGACGCCCGAGGTCGAGGCGCTCGTCATCGAATGTATGGCGGTGCGACCGCTCTACCAGGAGTACTCCCAGGAGCGCATGGTCCGCAGTCACATCACGGTGATCACCAACGTGCGTGAGGACCACCAGGAGGAGATGGGCGAAACCCTCGAGGAGATCGCCGACTCGATGTCGGCCACCATCCCTCGCGACGGCATCCTGGTGACCGCCGAGGACCGCCCGCACCTGCGGGCACGTCTGGAGCGCAACGCCGCCGAGCGCGGCAGCACCCTGATCTACGCCGATCCGCGCGGTGTCGCCGACGAGGACATGCGGGGCTTTGACTATCTGCAGTTCAAGGAGAACGTCGCGATTGGTCTGGTCATCGCCCGCCAGCTCGGCATCAGCCGCGAGGCCGCGCTGCAGGGGATGTGGCGTTCGGTGCCGGACGTCGGCGTGGTGCGGCTGCGCAGCTACCCGGTGCGCGGTGCGCAGGTGATGTGGGTGCCGATGTTCGCCGCGAACGACCGCGAGAGCGTGATCCTCACCTTCGACACGCTGCGTGCGCAGTTCCCGCCGGACGCACCGGTGATCGGGATTCTCAACAACCGCAGCGACCGTGGACGCCGGGCCGAGCTCTTCGCCGACATGGTGCCGCAGGATCTGGCCCACCACCTGGACCACGTGATCACTTTCGGCGCCTACGAGGAGACGGTGATCCCGCGGATCACCGAGCAGGGCTACCCCGCCGACCGGGTCCACGCGATGGGCGACAGCGTGCAGCCCTCGCTGGACCAGATCCTCGACCTGGTCGGGTCCCTCGCTGGCCCCGGAGGTGCGGTGCTCGTTGGCATGATCAACATCCACACCGCGCAGGCTGAGCTGCTGATCGAGCACTTCGCCGAACTCGCCGGCGACGAGCACGTCGACGAACTCGCCGAGTCGCGACTGGTCTCCCGCGCACCCGCGGGGGTGCGCCGGATGCACCGCGCGGCGGCGCGACGGGCGGTGCTCACCGATGGCTGAGTACGCCGTCTCCCCCGAGATCGCACGGGTCGTGCTGGTGGCGGGGGTCATCCTCAGCATGCTCTTCTACGAGCGTGCTCAGCTGACAACGGGCGGAGCGATCGTCCCGGCATACTTCGCGCTGTCCGCCAACCGGCCGGTCGCGATCGCCGTGACGATCGCCGTCGGATACCTGACCTACCTCATCGTCCATTACGTCGTGGGCCGGCGGAAGATCCTATACGGGAGAAAGAAATTCGAGGTCGAGGTGCTGGTCGGCCTCGGTCTGATCCTGGTGACCACAGCCCTCGCGCGCGCCTTCGGGCACCTCGACCCGTGGCTCGCCGGACTGGCCGGGATCGGCTTCCTGATCCCCGGCATCCTGGCGCACGACATGGGCCGGCAGAAGCCGGGCCGGACGATCTTCGCGGTGGCGGTGACCGCGGCCGCGCTCGTGGTCGTCACCCAGTTGCTGACCCGGTTGCTGGATGTCGTGCCCGGGCAGACCGAGCCGGAGCCGGTGCTCGCGTCGGTGCTCGGCTACCCGCGAGAGGTGCTCATCATCGCCGTCGGGCTGAGCGTGGTCATCGGCACGTTCGTCTTCTCCCGCCTCGGTGTCCGGTCCGGTGGTTTCATCAGCGGCGCCTACCTGGCGCTGGTCAGCCCCCGGTGGCCCGACCTGTTCTTCACCGCGACGGTCGCGATCGCCACCTGGTTCGTGGTGACCCGGGTGCTGATGCCCCGGCTGCTGCTCTTCGGCCGTCGCAAGCTGTCGACGATGATCCTCGTCGGGGCGCTCATCGGCTGGTCCCTGGAGATCGTGTTGTCGGTGCTCACCCACCAGCAATATCAACCGTGGCGCGGGCTGACCGTCGCCACGCTCATGGTGCCGGCGCTGATCGCCAACGACGCGCAGCGCCAGGGCTGGGAGCGCACTGTGTGGGGCACGGGCCTCACTGCGGTCGGTGTGCTGGCCGCCACCAACGCGGTCGCCGCGGCGGCCCTCGCCGGAGGTCTGCTGTGAGCCGAAAACTCATCGCCCGAGTCGTGCCCGCAGCCTTGGCGGTCGGCCTCGCCGGCACCGGCGCGGCCCTCGTGCAGTCCCGCCCGAGCGCCCGTCCGGTGCCCGATGGCGACCAGGTGCAGGGTGTCGTGCGTGACGAGACCGGTCGCCCCGTTGCCGGCGCCACGCTGCGGGTCGGCGACGACACGGCCCAGTCGGGCACCGACGGCCGCTTCACGATCCCCGCCGAACACCCGGCGCTTCTCAAAGCGGTTGCCCCGGGCCATCTCCCCCGCACCCAGGCCGTCCAGCCCGGAACCGCCGCAGACGTCCTGCTCACCACCGGATCGGACCGGACGGTGTCGGTGCGTTTCGGCGGCGACGTGATGTTCGGCCGGCGCTACTACGAGTCGAGGGACGGCCGGCCTCCGGCACTCACCGCCTCGTCCGGCGTCGCCGACCACGCGAGACTGCTGAGCGCCATACAGCCGTTGCTGGAGGACGGCGACCTCACGTCGGTGAACCTCGAGACGCCGCTTGGCCCCGACCCCTACTACGACCCGAAGAAGCCGCGTCCCGCGCGCTTCCACCAGAGCAAGGACCTGGCGTTCGCGAGCAGCCCGAAGGCGGCCGAGGCGCTGCGGCAGTCCGGGGTCGACGTGGTCGGGCTCGGCAACAACCACGTCATGGATCTGCTCGGTCCAGGTGTCGTCTCGACGCTCAAGGCGCTCGACGCGGCACGGCTGCCGCACTTCGGCGCCGGCATGAACGACGCGCAGGCGTGGGCCCCGGCATACGTCGAGCGCAAGGGACGCACGGTCGCCTTCATCGGCTGCACGACGATCACCGGCAACGACCAATCGCCGCCGTATGTCGCAGGCGCCGATCGGCCCGGCGCAGCCGCCTGCAGCGTGCCGAAACTACAGGCTGCGGTCCGCGCAGCTCGCACCCGCGCGCAGGAGGTCGTCGTCCAGGTGCACGGCGGCGTCGAATATCAGCGGGCCCAAACTGCAGACGTACGAGCGTTGTTCACGGCTGCGACGGATGCGGGCGCCTCGGCGGTCATCGGCAGCCACCCACGTGTGGTCGGAGGCGTCGGGCAGCGCGACACGTCCGTGGTCGCCGAGTCAATGGGCACCTTGCTCTACGACCAGGACCTGTGGAGCACCATCCCGTCGTACCTGCTGCGCACCGATCTGCGGGACGGCCGCGCCATGGCCAGCACGACGGATGCCATCACGAGCGAGGGTGGGCGACCGCGGCCGGCGGTCGGGGCGCCCGCCGACGCTGCCGACCGGATCGCCGCCGGCAGTGTGCCCGGCACGGCGCGCCTGGCCGGGCCCGGGACGACGATCGGGCAACCGGAGCAGTCGGTGGGCCGCGACGTCGTCCTGCCGCCGGGTCGGGTCCAGCGAGTGGCACCCGGGTGGTGGCTCACCAAGGGCGCCCGCGCCGGTCAGGACCTGCTCTACGGGGCCGGGGACTTCGAGCGCGCGACTGTCGGCGACGATGACGAAAACCTTTGGGAGCTCGGCAAATTCGCCAAGCTCCGCAGCGCCGCAGCGTGCAACTCCACCCGTGGCCTGATGCTCCTTCGTGGTCCGGCAAGCACCGAGGACGTCTATGCGGCACCGGCCCACCGGGTGCAAGTGACCGCGGGCCAGCCCCTCTCCCTGCTAGTCGACGTGCGTCAGGCGACCAAGGGTGCGACGGCCGAAATCGCTTGGTACACAGGCGCGCAGGGCGCCAGCAAGCAGACGCAGACGATCTCGCTGCCGACGGTCAACAACGGCTCGAACAGTTGCCGCCAGGTGCGGCTGGACGTCGTCGTGCCCCCGGGCATCACCTTCGCCCAGCCCTATCTGCGGCTCGCGCCGCCGACCGACAACGTCACCGCGCACCGGCTGGAAGCCGACAACGTGCGACTGGTCGCCTGGGCCGGATCCGGTGCCGCAGGCAGGCTCTACGACACCGTCGAGGCGACCGGGTCGGCACCCGCGCGGTTCACCCACGACGGCGCCGTCGGCGACGAGAGCCCGGTGGTGGAGTGAGGGGTAACTCGCCCGGGCCCACGTCGAGCACCACCACTGGTCCCGTAAGCAACCGTGCGTCTGACGTCACCGCCGCTTACGAGACGGGGCTGGGGAGCGGGTAGGGTCTACGCGGTCGATCCGTCTCCGCGCGGAGTCGGCGCCAGATAACAAACGCGTCGACGACAGCAGGGGCTCGCGAAGCGCAGCGAGCGAGGCCCTACGCGCGGAGTCGGCGCCAAATAACAAACGCGTCGACGACAGCAGGGGCTCGCGAAGCGCAGCGAGCGAGGCCCTACGCGCGGAGTCGGCGCCAAATAACATGGGGCGGTAGCTCAGCCGGTTAGAGCAGCGGACTCATAATCCACCCGCTCAACCGCACCGTCGTAACGCCACTCGCATGATGAAACATGTTGCAACACAACGACTTTCGCACGTCCTTGGTCTATTCAGTTGTGGTCGGTGTAACGCCCTATGGTCGGTCTCTGGTCGGTGCGTCCTTCGCACCCTCTCGCCGACGGCTCTTGTTCTTGGCCGTTCGTGCGGCTCGATCGAGCTTCTTCGCTATGTCACCGAGGTCTGTCGGGAATGTCCCTGCGTAGTGCCGGAGCGTGGTGCTTGGTGTCTCGTGGCCGAGTAGTTGCGCGACCGCCATCACGGATGCGCCCGCATTGATGGCCAGGGTTGCGGCTGTGTCGCGGAGGTTGTGTGGGGTGATCTGCGGTAGGCCAGTCGCTTCCAGAACCGGATTCAGGACGTTCCGCCGCCAGGAGCCGTTTCGAAGATATGTCCGTGTCGCTGACGGGAACACAAGTGCGTTGCTGTCTTTGGCCTTGATCCACGATGCTAGCTCAGTTGCCACCGTCGCCGGGAGCACCACGGTACGCGTTTCGTGATCTTTCAGCGTGCCGACGTGCAGATGCCCGCCAACTTCCGCCACAGCTTCTCGCAGTCGCAGCTCGGCACCCCGTTGCTGCACATCACGCACGCGCAGCGCCGTCACCTCGCCCCACCGCAGGCCGCCGTACCCCATCACCAGCGTCAGCACTCGATCACGATCCGTCGGCATCGCGTCCGCCAGCTTCCACAGCTCACCGTGCGTGAGCGGGCTCGGCTCACTGCGTGGCATCCTCGGAAGACGCACACCAACAGCCGGATTACGTTGCAGCACACCGTCATTCACTGCCGCGTCAAGTGCCCCGCGCAGCAGGCCGAGGGCTTGCCGTGCCGTCGACGGCGACTTACCGGCGGCGAGCCTTGTTGCCCACTGCTGTACTTCCCCTCGACTGATCGCGGTGATTGGCAACCGGCCCCACCGAGGTAGCACGTGCTGATCCAGCAACCCCCGATATCGCGCGCTCGTGCTCGGCTTATTTGCCTGCCTGCCCGCCCACCACGCTTCAACCCACTCCGACACGGTCACGTCGCCGTCCGCAGGGCGCACCCACGTACCAGCCGCTAGAGCATCGAGCTGTCGCCGCTCCCACGCAGCCGCCTCACTCTTACGGTGAAAGGTTCTACTCGCCACGTACCGGCCGCGGCGATAGATCCTAACCCTGTAGCGGCCATTCGGGCGCTTCTCAATCATGCGCAGGCTAGGCGTGTGCTCCCGGAAAACTCGGCTTTTGACGCGCAGTTCGGTTCCGGGTTGCCTTGATCCGCCGCGTTGCAGTTGACGCCCACGCACCGACCGCGACGCGCCATCGTGCTCTGTGGTCGCCTTCGTGCTGTGGTCCGGGCACATTGCCCTACCGCCCTGCGCGCCCCCACGTGCACGCCTGTCACAGCTTGGCCTCGACGCGATCGAGTCCCCACCGGCACACATCACGGACGTCCGGTGACCACTGCTGCCCGACGCAGATGTCGTTGATGGCGGCCCTTCCCAGCGCTTCCAGTAGCGCGCTACCAGCAAGGGGCTCAGCGCTCAGGACAACGGGGTTGCCGAGATACGTTTGGCCATCAACTACGACAGCTACTGCCGCCTGGCTTCGCCGCCATCCAGCGGGATCACCCGCCCGCACCGCCACCCCACTCACCACATCTGCCACTAGCGCCGCATCTGCGGCCACACACACCGATCCACGCGCCACCTGCCACTGCTGCTGGTCGACCTTCGCGACGACGAGGACCTCGGCAGCCGTGCCCGCGCCAGTCCGCGCGGACGAGCAGGTAGCCGCCTGCACCAGGAGCGACCTCGAGCCGTCGAGAGCCACGACTTCACGGATGAATGGGCGCTCTGCTGCGGGGCGCTCTACAGCACCATGACCACTAGGCGGGACGCCAAGCGACAGCCCCAGAACCAGCAGTACCGCGATCAGTGCACGACTCGCCTGTCTCGTCATGCATCCGATCCCGCCACTCGCTGGGCAGCGAGCCACGCCCGCAGATCAACCACGTCGTATCGGACTCCGCGCCCGACTTTGCAGTAGGTCGGCCCGCCGCCCCTCACACGCCAGGCCCTCATCGCCGCCGGGGTGATATGCAGCCACTCGGCCGCCTCTTCCGTCGTCAGCAGCTCCGGGCCAGCGTCCAGCTTCTTCGTCGTTGTCACGTCTCTTCCTCCGTCTTCGCTCGTATCCATTCCTCAACATCGGCACGCCGATATCGGACGACTTTTGGCGCCAAAATCACCCATTTTGGTCCGACACCGCGTGCCCGCCACCCTCGCAGCCCGCTCTCCGTCATTCCAAGGTGTGCCGCAAGCTCCTTGGGGGTCACAAAATCGGCTGACTCACCCATGGCGCGCGCTTTCTCCGACCCGCAGGTGAGCGGTTGCCTGAGCACGAGGTTCACATTCCTCATCCGGCACCCAATACGAGCGCATTTTCACCGGATTCTCCAGGTGATCCGCACCCAGATACCCCACGCCTTTCCCGCCCCGCAGCTCGTGCGCGGGAGCCGCGGGTGACCACGCACCCATGATTACCTTCGTCATCTCCACCGCCAACGTCCGCATCGCAATTCTCTGCGAAAAAAGGTCGCGGATCGCCGTCGGTACGTTCGAGCTATCCGGTTTTTGAGTCGCCGCCCACACGACCATTCCCACCGCACGTCCGAGCTGCAACAGCCGCTGAATTAAGACCGCCCGCTCCTCCGCCGCTTTCTTTTCTTCGCGAGTCACCGCAGACCCGATCACCTCGGCAAGCTCATCAATGACGGTCACATGGAGCGGAAATTCCGTCATGAGTTGCGGCGTAATTTTCTTGATCCCACGTTGCTGGAAAACGTCGTACCGCGATTCCATTTCTCCTACGAGCTCGGTCAGCAGGGATGTCATTTCGTCGGAATTCCACACGACTTCATCGAATCGTGACCGCCACAGCGACAGTTCAACCCGTTTCGGATCAATTCCGTGAAGCGCGACGTGTGGTAGCTGCGATACGCCAGCCAGCAGCGCATTCAGTGCACCGGACTTACCCGATCCCGGAAGGCCACCGATCAACACCGAATTTTCGAGGAGATTTACTGCAACCGGATTGCCGTACAAATCGACTCCAAGCGGCACCTGATATGCAGTGATATTCGCAATGCCGGGGTATTCCTGCACATCGGCCGTCGCGTCCGGGCGCGTGTGGATTAGTACCTCCGCCGTTCCGGGTACTGCACCCGGCAGATCCAGGACTTCCACGTGCTCGACGCCGAGACCGTGCGCCAGCGCATCCTCTGCCGCTGCGATGTCGTCCGGGGTCTGTCCCGGCGCCAGCTCGATCGTCGCCAGCACTCCCACACGATGCGGCTCGATCGTATGAACGGCGGGCGCCAGGACCGCGTCACCCTGCCGTCGGGTCAGGCCGCAGTCCTCGACCAGCTGCGCCATCCGCCGCCGATTCCGCAGCTGCTTGGCGAGTCCCCGGTCCTCGTCCGGGATCGTCCCGACCACGTTCGTTGCGTGTATGACACCGATCACGTTGCCGACGCCTCGTGCTACAGCGCTCACCTGACGGCGGCACACGATCGCTGCGACTCCGAGTAGGACGAAAACCGCACCACTTGCGGGGAGGGCACCCGCGACCAGCCCCGCCAACACCAGCCCCGCGCCGATCGGGATATTCTTTCCCGCAGCCCGCAGGCCATATCGCAGCAGGATCGGAATGGTCAGCGCCCAGCAGCCAATCCCCGCCAGCAGCAGAACCCCCACAATCAGCGCTTTCATCCTTCCTTCTCCGTTTCCAGTGCGATCCACCCGAGAATGTCTCGCCCAGCTTCTAGTTGTGTGTCTAAGGCCTCGACAATTTCTTTCAGACAGGCCATGATGGGTTCCACGCCCGGGGCCGACCCTGCTGGCGCATGCAGCAGCTCGGCCGCAATTTCCACCAAATTTCTCGCCTGGCGCACCGCCGTGAAGCGCTCTTCGATGTCTGCCGCCGCCTCACGCCCCTTTTCGAGAGAGAATCGCATCATCATCCCTCCTTGCGGGTGCCTGGCTGCGAATAGCTCGCCGCTTCCACCATTTCGGCGAGTTGTCCGGGCTGTCGCGTCGTCCGTGTTGTGATCGTCACGCCATCCAGCGCGAGCGGCCCCGGCGATAGCACGGGCTGTTTTCCCACCACGCGAATCTTGAAAATTCGCGTTTCCGGACCGGAAAATCCTTTCACTCGCCGCATTGCCTCGATATCCCAGACGAGCTGTCCATCGTCTGACATGAGCTGTGCCGCGGTTTTTCCAGCTGCCCGGTCCTCTGCCGACAAAAAAGTTTTTGGGGCCGTAACGATGCCGGTTGTCTCCACCGTCACACGCAAATTCTGCCAATCGGTCTGCACGTCGTCTCCTACGCCTAGGTCGTATCGCGACCGGGGCGCCGCGATACGAACCATCGTGCCCGTTGTCGTGGGTCACGCAAGGTCGTTTATGCGTCCCATCGAACGGTATGCCGTTCCAGCGTTATGCGTCGCCTCTGGGCCTCGGCACGTACTGTCAGAATCGTCGGAACAACCCTAGAACTGTGCCGAGAAGACGAATTTGCTTGCACGCCAAGAGTTCACGCCTGAACGACCGTGGTGGCCAAAGACGTGAGTGTGCACGTAGTGTCAGATACGTCGGAACAACCCCACATGACCGCCGCCCGAAGGGTGACCGCCGAAAATCAGCGTCTCACAATCCGAGATTCGTCCTGGGGCGTCCACCCGGGCGAGCAACCGGCCTCAAGTGAGGCGCGCTACCCGGCGCGCGGACGATCGACTAGAGCCCGCTCAGCGGCAGAATCGAGCCAACCGCCGAGCTCGGATAGGTCGTCACATGCCTCCGCCCGCTCCAGCAGCAGCCAGTAGAGCGCCGACTCTCGCACAACCCGCCACTGAAGCGCGGAGAGCATCAGCACAGCCTCGTCGCCGCGGTGCTCCGCGGCAACCTCCTCGTCGCTCACATCGGTCAGCCCAAGCTCTCGCTTAAACCCGCGAGACCAGGTCATCTGTCGACGGCGCTCCGATCCGGCCTCCCACTCCCGCCACAGGTCGAGGTCGTCTGCGTCGCCCGTCGCAACGAAGTCCGCAAGGATCTGCATCGGCGTCCGCGACCCGGTCGAGCCGCGCTTTGACGGTCCTTTCGTGACCTCCGCCGCCGCATCCCAGGAACCCTTCGTGAAGTAGCGATCCAGCTCGGTGCCTGCCGCGGACAGTGATACTGGACGCATGTCCTGCGCCGCCTCGACGGCATCAAACCCCCTGCCGCGCAGCAGATTCCGCCACGATGCCAGCACGGGAACTCGAGCCGATATCGCCGCGAAGTGCGCCTCGAACTCCGAATCTGCACCGCCAACAGTGGCGAACCTCCGGCCCTGCGCAGGATCGAGAAACAGCAGCGCGTGAATGTGGGCGTGCCAGCCCGCCGCGCCATGCGTCACCTCAACGACCCGCAGCGTGCCTACCAGCCCGGCCGCGGCTTTAAAGGCTTTCCATGGCCGCCCGGCCATCAACCGCGACCAGGTTGATGCCAGACCGTCCCATAACTCGTCGAGCGATTGGCCACGGTGATGGCGCATCGTCAGAGTCAGCAGCACGACCGCGCCGCCCCTTCTACCCCAACCGGACAGGCCCTCTCGAAGCTCCTGAGCGCGCCGCTCTGCGATCACCACTGAGCACCGCGGGCACGCCCAAACGCTGCCGCAGGTCGCAACGCCGCGATATCCGGCGATTCGCTCGCCGGGTGCACCCTCGGACACCACGAGAGCTACACCTTGTGCGTCGGTGGCGGTTCGCCCGCATGCCCGGACCCTTTTCAGCGACGATTCGCGCCACAGCACCCGACGAGCGCGCAGCCGCGATCGACGCCGCTCAGCCCTTTGACCTCCGCCGGGGGGATTATTCGCGTAGGTATCAAGGGGGCCGGCTCCGCCGGCCCCGGCCGTCCGCTCGTCGGCCGGTCCTACGGCCACTGCGCGCGGCTCCTTCGTCGCCGTGCTCGGACCTTGTCCCGGCCCGACGGTGACGGCCGGGATGATGGCGCTCACAGGCCCATCACCACGACGGCGACGACCCCAGCAGGGGGAGCGGGCGCGATCCGGGAAGTGACAGCGTCGACGTGGGCGGAGCAGTAGCAGCGAGTAGCGCGCCGATCGTCGTTGAAGCGCCAGGAGACGCGGGCGACGGCGCGGTCGGAGCAACTAGTGCAGTCGCACGAGAGGCTGTCCGGGGTGTCTCCCGCGGGAGACGGCTGTCCGTCGCGAGGAATCGGCGCTACCGTAGTAGTGCGCGTAGGGAGTGCTGATGACTCTGACATCGGTGTTCCTCCAGAGGCCCCCGGATGACAGCCGGGGGTTTTTGGTGTGGAGGACGCGCGAACGACCGTGGTCGGTGTGTGGTCGGTGCTGGTGTCACAATGGTCACCGCCGATCACCGTGGCTAACTGCAAATGCGCAGGTCAGCGGCGGATTTCGGTCGAGGGGCGGTAGCTCAGCCGGTTAGAGCAGCGGACTCATAATCCGTCGGTCCTGGGTTCAAGCCCCAGCCGCCCTACCACGTTGGTGCAGGGATGAAGAGTGTTATCGCTGCGGGCCAGAGCCGTCTGTCGGGTCGGTCTGACGTCTCGGCGCTCCCCGATCCCGTAAGCAACCGTGCGCCTGACATCACTCCCGCTTACGAGACCAGACCCCCGCATCCCGTAAGCGACCGTGCGCCCAACGTCACCCCCGCTTACGAGACCAGCAGCACCCCCGATCCCGTAAGCAACCGTGCGCCCAACGTCACCCCCGCTTACGAGACCAGCAGCACCCCGCCCCGGATCCCGTAAGCAACCGTGCGCCCAACTTACGAGACCAGCAGCACCCCCGATCCCGTAAGCAACCGTGCGCCCAACGTCACCCCCGCTTACGAGACCAGCAGCACCCCGCCCCGGATCCCGTAAGCAACCGTGCGCCCAACTTACGAGACCAGCAGCACCCCCGATCCCGTAAGCAACCGTGCGCCCAACGTCACCCCCGCTTACGAGACCAGCAGCACCCCGCCCCGGATCCCGTAAGCAACCGTGCGCCCAACGTCACCCCCGCTTACGAGACCAGCACCCCACCGATCCCGTAAGCGACCGTGCGTCTGACGTCACGCGTGCTTACGAGATGAGCGGGCGCGCGCGGCGCGACACCGCGCGGGTGGCGCGAAGCCAGGCAACGGTCCGGCAACAAAGCGCGTCATTACAACGGAAACCTCAAAAATCACTGTGCGCCACCAGTAGTGTTCGATGCCATGACCCAGGCAGCACCGGCGCCGGAGACGCAGGCGTCTCCCGGCGAACCTCTCGTCGTACTCACCGACGTCAACAAACACTTCGGCGACCTGCACGTGCTGCGGGACATCAACCTCAGCGTCGCCAAGGGTGAGGTCGTGGTGGTCCTCGGACCGTCCGGTTCGGGTAAGTCGACCCTGTGTCGCACGATCAACCGGTTGGAGACCTTCGAGTCGGGCTCGATCACCATCGACGGACAGCCCCTGCCCGAGGAGGGTGCCGAGCTGGCGCGGCTGCGCTCGGACGTCGGCATGGTCTTCCAGTCGTTCAACCTCTTCGCGCACAAGACGATCCTGCAGAACGTCACGCTCGGCCCGACCAAGGTCCGCAAGATGAACAAGGCCGACGCGGAGTCCCGCGCGATGGAGCTGCTCAAGCGGGTCGGCGTCGAGCAGCAGGCGCAGAAGTACCCCGCCCAGCTCTCCGGTGGTCAGCAGCAGCGCGTCGCGATCGCCCGCTCGCTCGCGATGAACCCCAAGGTGATGCTGTTCGACGAGCCCACGTCGGCGCTCGACCCGGAGATGATCAACGAGGTGCTCGACGTCATGGCGGGCCTCGCCAAGGACGGTATGACGATGATCGTCGTCACCCACGAGATGGGCTTCGCCCGCCGCGCCGCCGACCGAGTCGTCTTCATGGCCGACGGACAGATCCTGGAGCAGAAGAAGCCTGAGGACTTCTTCACCAACCCCGAGTCCGAACGCGCCAAGGACTTCCTCTCGAAGATCCTGACTCACTGACCGTCACCACCGGAAAACTCAATCACCGCAACGCGATTCGTCGCATGAAGCACTGGAGGAAACCATGAAGTTCCGCGCGATCACCGCCGCGACCGCTGCAGCCGCGCTCGGCCTCGGGCTCTCCGCATGCGGCGGTAGCTCGGGTGGCGGATCCGGTGCGTCGGACGCCGTCTGCAAACTGCCCAGCTCGGGCGGCTCGGTCAAGATCGGCATCAAGTACGACCAGCCCGGCATGGGCCTGAAGGACGGCAGCGACTTCAAGGGCTTCGACGTCGACATCGCCCGCTGCGTCGCATCGCAGCTCGGCTACAGCAAGATCGACTTCGTCGAGTCACCATCCCCGCAGCGCGAGAAGATGCTTCAGGCCGGCACGGTGAAGATGATCCTCGCGACCTACTCGATCACCCCCAAGCGGCTCAAGGTGGTCAGCTTCGCCGGCCCCTACTTCGTCGCGGGGCAGTCGGTGCTGGTGCAGAGCAACTCCGACATCAAGGACGTCGCCGGGCTGGCCGGCAAGAAGGTCTGCTCGGTCACCGGTTCGACCTCGGTGGACAACCTCAAGGAGAAGCAGCCCAACCTGGTGCCGCAAAAGTACGACACCTACTCCGCCTGCGCCGAGGCCCTCTCCACCGGTGCCATTGACGCGATGACCACCGACGACACCATCCTCGCCGGCTACGCCAACCAGCAGCAGTACAAGGGCAAGTTCAAGCTGGTCGGCGGCACCTTCAGCGAGGAGAACTACGGCGTCGGCATGAAGAAGGGCGACGGCGACTGCCAGAAGGTCGCGGACGCGATCAAGAAGATCGTCGACGACGGCTCGTGGAAGAAAGCGCTCGAGAACAACCTCGGCACCGACTACAAGTACAACGAGAAGCTGAACCCGCCGAAGTCCCCGAGCTGCCAGGCCTGAGCCGCCAGTGTCCTCGCTGTTTTCCGACTACGACATCTGGTCGGCGCTGTGGACCACGATCAAGCTGACCGTGTTCAGCGCGATCGGGTCGCTGGTGCTCGGCACCATCGTGGCGATCTTCCGGCTGTCGCCGGTCGGCATCCTGCGGTTCTTCGGCACGTCATACGTCAACATCTTCCGCAACACCCCGTTGACGCTGATCATCCTGTCCTGCAGCTTCGTGCTCTACATCCAGCTGGGCGTCGCGCTCGCCGACTCCAACGCGCAAGACTTCGCCGCGGTCAACGCTTTTCGGCTGGCGATTGTCGGGCTGACCGTCTACCACGCGACCTATGTGTGTGAGGCGATCCGCTCCGGGGTGAACACGATCCCGCTCGGCCAGGCCGAGGCGGCGCGATCCATCGGGCTCACCTTCGGACAAAGCATGCGCGAAGTGGTCCTGCCGCAGGCGTTTCGCGGAGCCGTCGTTCCGCTCGGCAACACGCTGATCGCGTTGACCAAGAACACCACGGTTGCGGTGACCATCGGTGTCGCCGAGCTCTCGGCAGTGCTGAAGACCGTCACCGAGCGCGATCCCGGGTCGCTGAACCTGGCGTTCCTGGTCGTTGGTGTGTTCTTCGTGATCCTCACCTTGCCGATGGGACTTGCCGTCGGCTGGATCGGCCAGAGAGTGGCGGTGAAGCGATGAGCGCCTCGGTTCTTTTCGATGCCCCCGGCCCGAAGGCCCGTCGGCGCAACCTGATCCTCGGCGTCATCGGGTGCCTCATCGTCGCGGCCGTGCTCGGCTTGGCGATCTGGAAACTCGCCGACAAGGGGCAGTTCGACTCCTACAAGTGGAAGCCGTTCACCACGGCCTCGCTCTGGCAGAACTACATCCTGCCCGGCCTGCGCGGCACACTGATCGCAGCGGCACTCGCCGTGGTGATCAGTGCAGTGTTCGGCGGCATCCTCGCGATCCTGCGGCTGATCGAGCTCCCCCCACGGTCGTCGGGTGCGCACTACCCGGTGCTTGCGATCAAGTGGCTGGTCGGCGCCTGGGTCGAGGTGACCCGCGCCATACCGGTGCTGCTGATGATGCTGTTCATCTTCGGTGTGCTGTCCGCCAACGGCATGGGCAGCGGCAACGGTCCACTGATCGCGACCGTCGGCGGATTGGTGTTCTACAACTCGGCGGTGATCTGCGAGGTCATCCGGGCGGGTGTCGGCCAGTTGCCGAACGGCCAGCGGGAGGCCGGCCTCGCGGTCGGTCTGAGCGCCGGACAGACCGTGCGCCTGATCCTGCTGCCGCAAGCAATCACCGCGATGTTGCCGTCGCTGATCAGCCAACTGATCGTGGTCGTCAAGGACACCGCGCTCGGCTACAACGTGCTGTATGGCGAACTGCTCTACACCAGCAAGCCGGCAACCGCGAACAACGGCAACATCTTCGCGATGCTCGTGGTGATCGCGGCGATCTACATCGCGATCAACTACGCGATCAGCAAGTTCGCCGAGTGGGTCGAGCACCGGTTGCAGCAGCGTGGCCGCACCGCAGGCGGCCCGGCCGACGCGGACACCAACCTGGGTGGGCCGAGCACGGTCGCGCCGGTCGCCGGAGGCCCGGCCGGCCAGTAGCCGACCCGCCGCCGCGAAACCCCCTGAGCACCGTCACAGCTCAGGGGGTTTGGTGTGTGGGTATTGGGCCGGTAATAGGTCCGTAGGATCGCTGATGAGCAGCCCGAGGAGGCAACGTGACACGAGAAGTCGTCGTAATCGGGGCAGGCATCGTCGGGGTCTGCCTGGCCGATGCACTCAGCCGCGAACGTGACATCCAAGTCACCGTGCTCGACCAGGCTCCCGACGCGCCCGCGGGATCTACCACCTTTGCACCCGGATTCGTCGGTCTCTACAACGACGCACCCGTCCTCACTGAACTCGCGAAGGCCTCGGCGTCCACGTATGACTCGGTAGGGACCAGTTTCCGCCGCTCCGGGGGCCTGGAGATCGCGACCTCGACGGATGCGGCAGCCGTGATTGAGGCGCGGGTTGAGGCTGCCCGTGCAGCTGGTCTTCCAGCCCGGATGCGCTCTGCAGCGTGGCTCCCGGACAGCGTGACGAGCTTCGTCGATCCGAGCCAGATCGTCGCATTGGGAGACTTTCCCGCTGACGGATCCGCCGACGTCGTCCCAGTCGTGCGGGCGTTGCGGCAGCGTGCAACCGAGCGAGGCGCCCGGTTCTGTGCGGACCGACGCGTCACCGACATAGACAACGAGCGCGGCCGTGTCGTCGTGCACACGGCATCGGGTGAGAGGGTGCCGACCGATGCCGTCGTCCTTGCTGTCGGCGTCTGGGGACCGGCTCTCGCGGACCGCACCGGTCTCAGACTGCCGCTCTTCCCGGTCGCCCACCCCTACGTTTACGACAAGCCACGGGCGCACTGGCGGGCGGGTCCATTCGTGCGCTGGCCGGAGCACCACGTTTACGCCCGCGTCCACAACGATCGCCTCGGGATCGGCAGCTACGACCACCGGCCCGTCAGCGTGACGCAACAGCACCTGCGTGACGGGGCGGGACTGGCCTGGTCGCCGGACCTCGACCCTGTTATCGCAACTGCAGGGCACTTGCTGTGTCCGGAAGCACGGTTCATCCCCGAACACCGGGTCAACGGTGTTTTCGCGATGACCCCAGACAACCTGCCGTTCCTGGGCCGGCACCCGGGACTGGAGAACGTCTGGGTCGCACAGGCACTGTGGGTCACGCATGCCGCCGGTGCGGCCCAGCGCCTGGTCGACGCGTTCGTCGCCGATGAAGCCCTGCCAGCCGAACTTCGTGTCAGCCGCTTCGACGGGCTCGATAACAGCGGCCTGCGGGACCGCGCACTGCGGCTTTATCGGGACATCTATGCCAGCGACCACGAACCGGCCTGACGCCGGTCGTGGCCAGCGCCAACTGTGCCACCCACTACATCGGATCGCTCGCGCGAGTGGACATTAAAAAGGGCCCCGACCTGGCTCAATATGCCTGGTCACAGGGCCCTTCTCGGCTCCCCCACTTGGACTCGAACCAAGAACCCTCCGGTTAACAGCCGAATGCTCTGCCAATTGAGCTACAGGGGATCGCGCCGCTTGAGCGCATCGGAAACTTTAGCAAACCAGGTGCCCGCACGCCGAATCGGCTGCCGCCGTTAGAGACCCACCTGTTCCTGCAGGTATGACGAGACGCGCGCCACGGCGGCCGCGACCTCCGGATCGTCGCCGCGCACCCCGCGACCGAGCACCGTCTGGGTCAGCAACTCGCCGGTCTGCAGGTCGCGGCGGATCACCACCCGGCCGCGCCGACGACCGGTGAGCGGCAACGGTTCGGAGAGCACGACGGTCGACTGCACCCGTTCGTGCACCGTCTCCGGCAGCCGGGTGTCCTGCGGCTCGAAGGTCCACTGGCCCGGCCGGGCACCGTCGACCCAGGTCACCGTGAGGGTCCAGGTCTGCGGCTCCCATTGGCCGGCGTCTACCAGGTGCCACGGTTTGCGCAAGGCGACCGCGTCGGCGGCGACGACGGCCAGGTGGAACGTCGTACCCACCACGCGGGCACCGGTGTTCGCGTCGACCGCCGCGGCGAGCACCTTCTCCCCGCGGGGGAGTGCGAGCCGGGCGAGCACGTCGTCGGGGACTTGGGGGCGAGATCGAAACAGCGGCATCAGACCGCCATTGTCGCGCGCCCGCAGAGCGCGACGTGATCGAAGGTCACCATGTCGTCGCCGTCGCTCACCCGCAGCGCGAGCTCGCGCACCCGCGCCAGGATTTCGTCACGGTCCGCCGCGACCGCGACGGCCGACCACGAGGACACGTGCAGCACGAAGTCGTCGACGCTCTGCCGCAGGTGCTGCGGGAACTGCGCAAACTCGAAGCTGTCGAACGCCTCCACCTCCAGCTCGAACGGGTACTCGCCGGCGACGATCTGGCGCGCCGCATCCGCCAGCCCCGGGTCGCCGATCATCTCGGCCAACTCGTCACGCCAGCGGTCGTCGCCAAGCCACACCATCCAGGCCAGGCCGAAGGTGCCCCCCGGTCTCAGCACGCGAGAGATCTCCGCTGCTGCCTGCACGGCGTCCACCCAGTGCCACGCCTGCAGACACACCGCGGCATCCACGTGGTCGTCGGTGAGTGGCAGCGCCTCGGCGCGGCCCTCCCGGATCGACAGCCGCGCCTGCGCGGGCACCGGCTGCGCGTCGCGCCACGACCGCAGCACCTGCAACATTCCCAGTGATGGATCGACCGCCACCACCTCGTGCCCGTCGGCCAACAGGGTGCGGGTGCCCTTGCCGGTGCCGCAGCCCAGGTCCAGCACCCGGCCGGGCACGACGCGGTCGTCGGTGAGCCACTGCATCACCGCTGCGGGCCAGTCGGGACGAACATCGTCATACGTCTGGGCAGCCGGCCCGAACGATCGTCGGCGGGCATCGAAGAACTCCGGCGGGTCGACGCTGTCCAGTGCCATGATCACTCCCCGATGGTGGTCAGTGCGGCGATTGTCTCATTCCAGCCCGGCGAGCAGGTCGGCCAACGCGCGCTGCTGGGCGGTGAGTTCGCCGGAGATGGCCCGCGTCCGCTCGGCGTCGTCGCTGCGGCGCAGCGCACTCATCGTCTCGGCGATCTGCCGGCGCAGCGCCACCTCCCGCACCCGGACGACGAGCGACCGCACGTAGTGCCAGTCGGGGCGGCCCTGCCCGTCCAGCTTGGTCGGGAGCGGCTCGACCGCGAGCCCGTGGATGAGCGGGCGCACCACTTCCGGCAGCTGATCGGTCACCGCGGACAGCCAGGCGGCCTGCGACTTGGCCGGGTCCGGCCCGACCGCGACGACGCCCTCGAAGATCGCCCGGTGCGCCGGTGCGGTGAAGTCGCTCGGCTTGACCAGCGCGAGTTGCTGCGGCGGCACCGACGTCGGGAACTGCACCAGGCATTGCAGCAGCATGTGCTCGCCCCGCACGATCGGGTCACGCAGATCCGGCAGCATCGCCTCGTATGACGTGGCGCCCGCGCCGGCCTGCTCCCCCGCGACGTCCGGTTCGGCCCCGCGACGCGGGCCGGCCGCTTCGCGTGCCTTGCGGGCGCTCGCAATCCCGCCGCGCGGCGCGCGCCGGACCGCCTCGGCGAATTCGTCGATGCCGATGCCGATCCGCAACGACACCTCACGGGTTTGCGCATTGCGGGTGTTCGCGTCGCGGATGTCGGCGACGATCGGTGCCAGCGCCTTGATCGCCGCGACGCGGCCGGTGACGGCGTCGAGGTCGAACCGGGCGAGCGTGGTGTCGACCACGAACTCGAACATCGGGGTGGCCTGCTCCACCAGCCCGCGCACCGCCTCGGCGCCCCCGGAGATGCGCAACTCGCAGGGATCCTGCCCATCGGCGGCCACCGCGACATAGGACTGCGCTGCCCAGCGCTGGTCCTCGTCATACGCCTTGAGCGCCGCCTTCTGACCGGCGGCGTCGCCGTCGAAGGTAAAGATCACCCTGGCCTGCTCGCCGGTCGTCTCGTCGCGCAGCAACCGCCGCAGCAGCTTGATGTGCTCGACGCCGAACGCGGTGCCGCAGGTGGCGACAGCCTGGGTGACGCCCGACAGATGGGCGGCCATCACATCGGTGTAGCCCTCGACCACGACGGCCCGCCGGTCGTCGGCGATCGCCTTCTTGGCCAGGTCGAGCCCGTAGAGCACCTTCTGCTTCTTGTAGATCGGGGTCTCACCGGTGTTGAGGTATTTCGCCGGTCGCGGGTCACCGTCGAAGATGCGGCGGGCGCCGAAGCCGACCGTGTCACCGGTGATGTCCCGGATCGGCCACAGCAGGCGGCCCTGGAAGACGTCATACCCGCCGCGGTTGATCAGCCCGGCAGTCAGCAGCTCCTCACGTTGAAAACCCTTGCTGCGCAAGTGATTCGCCAGCGCATGTCCGTCGGTTGGCGCATAGCCGAGCCCAAACTTCTCGGCGACCTTGCCGTCGAAGTCCCGGCCGCGCAGGTAGTCGCGGGCGGTCCGCGCCTCCGGCATCGCCGGCAGCAACTCACGGTAGAACTCCTCGGCAACCCGGTGTGCCTCGATCAGCCGGGTGCGCCGGCCGATGGTTTCCTCGCGCGGCCGCTCGCCGTCCTCGTAGTGGAGCTCGACGCCGGCCTTGCCGGCGAGTCGCTCGACGGCTTCGGCGAAGGTGAGGTGGTCGACCTCCATCACGAACGAGATGACGTCGCCGCCCTTGCCGCAGCCGAAGCAGTGGTAGAAGCCCTGGGTCGGGTTGACCGAGAACGACGGGGTCTTCTCGTCGTGGAACGGGCACAGGCCCACCAGGTTGTTGCCGGACCGGCGCAGGGTGACGTGCTCGCGCACGACATCCTCGATCGAACTGCGCTCCTTGACGAGTTCGACGTCGTCGGACTTGATGCGACCCGCCATAGGTCCCTGATTCTAGGTGGCCGCCGGATCAGCCGTCGGCGGGCGCCAGCCCAGCTGCGAGTTCGGCGACGATGTCGGCCGCCGGACCGCTGCGGGCCTGCCGCCATCCGGTGCCGGCCCAGAGGTTGATCAGCTGGTGGTCCTGGCCTCTGGTGGCCGCCGCACGCATCGGTTTGGTGAGCTGGTCCACGATCGGGAAGACCGACGGCGCAGCCGCGTCGAACCGGTCGACGAAGTCATTGCGGAGGCCGCGCGCCGGGCGGCCGCTGAAGGCACGCGTCACCACCAGCTCGTCGAGCGTGTCGTCGGTCAAACCGGCCCGGTATGCCGCACTGGTGCCGGCCTCGTCGGTGAGCAGGAACGCCGTGCCGCACTGCACCGCGACCGCGCCGAGCTCCAGCGCGAGCCGTACCTCGGAGGCAGTCGTGATGCCGCCGGCGACCACGAGCGGTGCCGCGGTCACACTGCGCACCTCACCGAGCAACTGCTGCCAGCTGCGGTCGTTGGGGATCGCCTGCACGCTGTGCGTGCCGCGGTGTCCGCCGGCCTGTGCGCCCTGGACGCACAGCAGGTCAGCGTGGCCGCGCACGGCCGCCAATGCCTCGTCCGCGTCGGTGACGGTGGCCATCACCTGCGTGCCGACCGCGTGCAGCCGCTGCACCGCCTCGACCGGCGGCAGCCCAAAGACGAAGGACACCAACGGGATTCGCTGCTCCTCGAGCAGGTCGATCTTGGCGTCGAAGCTGTCGGTGTCGTCCCATCGGGGTGCCGGGATCGGTGCGTCGAGCGATTGTGCGATCGGCGCGAGCTGGTCGGCGTACCGCTGCACCGCACCGGCGTCGCGCGCTTCGTCCTGCGGGCTGGGCACGAAGACGTTGACCCCGAAGCCGCGCTCGGTCAGTGACCGCGTCCGGTCAATCGCGGCAGCGAGCTTGTCGACCGGCTGGTAACCGGCCGGCAGCATGCCGAACCCTCCGGCGTTGCTGATCGCAGCCGCCAGTTCCGGTGTGCCGGGACCGGCCATCGGGGCGCCGACCACCGGTAGCGTGCTCGCGGCCCAGTCGGCCGCCATCAGCTCCACTCCCCCGCGAGCGAGCGGGCGCGGTGATCGGTGAGCGACGCGACCTGATCGAGCACCACCCGCAGCCGGGCGGCATCGTCAGGAGCCTTGTCGTGGTCCTCGGCCAGCATGGGATCCAGTCTGTCGGGTCGGTCCCGGTATGCCGTCACGAGGGTGTGAATGATCTGACGCTGCTCTTCCAAGAGCATCCGGCGCGCGTCGGTGAGCATCACGTAGCGCGCCGCGACCGCCTTGAGCATGACGCATTCGGCGAGGATCTCGGGCGGTATGACGACGTCGGCTGCGTAGCGGATGAGCGGCCCGTCCCCGAACTTGTCGCGGGTGGCGGTCTCGGCAGTGCCGACGAACCGGCCGATCAACCGGCTGGTCATGTCCTTGAGCGCGGCAACGCCGTGCCGCCCTGCGTGGTGCCGCCCGGGTATGACGCCCGACGCGACCAGCCGCTCGAATGATGCTGCCAGCATTGCGGTTTCCAGACCCGGTGCGTAGAGGCGCCGGGCCAGGCCGGCGAGCTCCTCGATCTCGGTGGATGATCGCAGCGCACGCACGTCGATGAGTCCGGCGGTGATGCCGTCCTCGACGTCGTGCACCGAGTAGGCGACGTCGTCTGCCCAGTCCATCACCTGTGCTTCCACGCATCTGCGCTGGTAGCGGTCGGTCGGGGCGGTCGATCGCATCCAGTCGAAGATCTCCGCGTCATCGGCATAGCAGCCGAACTTCGCCGGATGAGAGCGGTTTTCGCCCCGCTGCCAGGGATATTTGCTGACCGCGTCGAGCGATGCCCGGGTCAGGTTGAGGCCGACGGACGAGCCGTTCGAGCGGGACCGTTTTGCTTCCAGCCGGGTCAGGATGCGGAAGGTCTGGGCATTGCCCTCGAAGCCGCCGATGTGTCCGCTGACCTCGCTCAGCGCGGACTCGCCGTTGTGCCCGAACGGCGGATGGCCGAGGTCATGCGCGAGGCACGCCATGTCGACGACGTCGGCATTGCAACCGAGGCCTTCGCCGAACTCCCGCCCGATCTGTGCGACCTCCAACGAATGAGTGAGCCGGTTGCGGATGAAGTCGTCCGAATGGGGTTGCAAAACCTGGGTTTTCGACGCGAGCCGGCGCAGCGCCGCCGAGTGCAGCACGCGAGCGCGGTCGCGCGCGAAATCGTCACGATCCAGGCGCTTGTGAGCCGGGTCCTCACGGACGAACCGCTGCCGGTCGTATGCCGAATAGCTCACGCCCGCAACGCTTTCCGGAAGGATCGCACCGGCGCCTCCCGGTAGCCGCCGAGCGCCAAACCGGCGTTGCGCTCGAAGACGTTGCGGGAGGAGTAGTCGCCGGTGCGCAGCCACGACCAGGCGAGGGCTGCGACATACAGCGGGAGGAAGGGCAGGCCGCCGCAGACCAGGTACTGCCAGCTGTGCTGCTCCTCATGCTCCAGCAGCGACGGCCGATCCCGTTGCAGCTGTTGCCAATCGCCGCTGGTGACCACGACGTTGCCGACCGTGAATGCGCCGGCCACCGGGAAGCCGAGCCGGTAACCGGACGCGAGCCGCAACCCACGGGGACCGGCCACCACCCGGGCGCCCCCGATGCGCGCGACCGCGAGACCGAGCAGCGTCGAGCCGTTCAGCCAGTTGCCGATGCACTTCACCCGTTGTGCACGGGTGAGGACGCCGCTCACGCCTCGGCGGTGCGCAGCTGGCCGAGGACCTCCGTCACGAAGCCGGGCAACCAGGAGCGCTCACGGGCGTTCCAGGCCTCGGCGACCGGGTCGATCGGGTAGAGGACCCCCATGTCGTCGGCCGAGGCCAACGCCAGGTCGGTGCCCTTCGGGTCGCTCACGATGCGCCACTGCAGCGACGAATTGCGCTGCAGGTGCTCGCCCATCGCCATACCGATCATGGTGAGCGTCTGCGTCGGGTCGACCCGCTCGTCCGCCGGGGTGAGCAGCACCTGGTCCACGTAGTCGTCGAACGCCTTGCTGATCGATGCCGGGTCGTCGATGTCGATGCCGGCCGCGCGCGCGTCGCCGAGCCATCCGGTGAGTGCCCGCTGAGCGGCCCGATCGAGCGGCTGGACGGTGACCTCGCCCGCGGTGCTCATCGGGGCCCCCGCAAAGTATCGGAGCGAGGCACGAGCGGAGAACTTTGTGGGGTGATCATGCTGAAGCGGAGGACGCGTAGCGGGCCTGGGAGCGGGCACGCGCCTTGGCGGCCTCTTCCTCGCGGTTCTTCGGCGGCGCCGTCGTCACCAACGAGTCGATGAAGTCCCGGCTGGCGGCGGTGATCGCCTCGACCGCGCGCTCAAAGGCCTCCTGGTTGACCTGTGACGGTTTGCTGCTGCCGCCGATCTTGCGGACGTACTGGATCGCGGCGGCACGGACCTCGTCGTCGGTGGCCGGCGGCGCAAAATTGTTCAGCGGACGGATATTGCGGCACATGTGCCCCATTGAACCCGATGTGCAACGCCGAAGCGCCGAGAAACACCCGGTTCCTCGGCGCTTCGGGCGATGTTGCGGGTGTGCTGCGTCGATCAGGCGAACTGCGCCTGCGCCTGGCGGGCCGCCTTGGCGGCGCGCTTCTGCGCCCTGCGGCTCAGGTCTCCGCCCTGCTCCCGCAGCGCGTCGGCGACGACCGGGCCGTGCTCACGGGCCGCCTCCGCGAGGGTGGCACCGCGCTCCCTCGCCGCCTCGGCCAGCTCCGGGCCGCGCTCCTTGGCCACCTCGGACAGGTGCGCACCCTGCTCCTTGGCCGCCCCGACGACCGAGCTGAACGTGCTCTTGAACGAGTTGGCCGCCTGGCTGCTCTCGCCGGAGCTGGGCAGGGCGGACGACACGGCGTCGGCGGCCTGGTGCGCGGCCTGCTTGCTGCGCCACGCGACGCTCGGCTTGCCCTCGGTGTCGACGGCAGCGATGAGCAGGCCGCCGAGAATGCTGAGGTTCTTGAAGAACTGCACTCGGTGCTGCGCCTTCTCCGCCGGGTCATCCATGGCCCAGAACGCGTGGCCGGCGATCGTGGTCGGGACGATGCTGCCGGCCAGCGCCAGCGCCGAGACCCGCGGGAACTTACCGATCGCGAGCAGCGAACCGGCCGCGACCTGGACGCCACCGTTGATGCGGGTCGCGAGCACAGCGTCGCTGGGCACGACCTTCTCCGCGCCGGGCACCGACGCGCGCAGCTGGCCCACGACGGGTTCGGTCAGGTGTGCGACACGCTCGGGGTTGCGCACCGTGTTGTACCCGCCGGTGATGAAGATGGATGCGAGCATCGGGCGGGCGAGTCGACGGACGAGCACTGAAAGCCTCCGGTGGTGGTTCGTGGTCCGAGGGGACGGACCCTGTCGGCGACGAGCCTACTCATCCATACCGCGGCAATGTCTCCCCCTTCGGGGTGGTTACGCACCGGTTCCGTTGCGTCCGCAGTGGCCGCCGACCACACTTTGTCGGTATGACGCGCCCCACGCATCCCCTGATCAGCGCCGCCGTCCTGGCCGACGTGCTGCCTGAGGTCACGGTGCTCGACACCCGGTGGCAGCTGGGTCAGCCGTCGCGGCGCCCGTCATACGACGAAGGGCATCTGCCGGGCGCGGTGTGGGTCGAATTCGAGCAGGTGCTGTCCGGCGAGCCGGGTGCCGGAGGCCGGCACCCGATGCCGGACGGCGGGCGGTTCGAGCGGGCGATGCGGGCGGCCGGCGTGCGCAACGACACGCCCGTCGTGGTGTATGACGACGGCAATTCCCTTGCCGCCAGCCGCTGTTGGTGGTTGCTGCAGTATTTCGGCAAGGAGGACGTGCAGGTGCTCGACGGCGGGTATGCCGGCTGGGTCGCCGGCGACCACCCCGTCTCGACCGAGGTGCCGACGCCTGCCGAGGGCGACTTCGTGGCAACCGATCCCGGCGCGGCGCTGCTCGACGCAGACGACGCCGCCGACCTCGCCGATCGTGCGCTGCTGCTCGATGCTCGCCCGGCCGACCGGTTCGCGGGCCGGAACGAGACCATCGATCCGGTCGCCGGCCACATCCCGGGCGCGGTGTCGGCACCGGCCCTGGCCAACGTCGAGGACACCGGGCACTTCCTGTCCCCCGACGACCTGGCGATGCGCTTCACCGCGCTCGGGGTGAAGCCGGACACCGAGGTCGGCGTCTATTGCGGGTCCGGGGTGCAGGCCACCCACCTCGCACTCGCCCTGCACGCCTCCGGCATCCACCCGCACACGAGCGTCTACATCGGGTCCTGGTCGCACTGGATCACCGACCCGGAGCGTCCGGTCGAGGTGTGAGCGCACGCGCGAACGGCGCGGCCGGGAGGGCGTCCCGGCCGCGCCGTTTGCGCGAATCAGCTTGCTATCCGGTCACTTCCGGGTGCGCTGCTTGTCGGCATACACCTGAATGACGGTCGGCCGCGGCTGACCGGTGCCGTCATACGGGAACTGACTGGCCGGGCTGGCGGGCGTCGCGCCACTGACCTCGCCCGGGTGCTGCACCGAGCACAGCACGGTGGTGTCGTCGACGATCAGCGGGCCGGCGGCCTCGGCTCCGTGCGGCATGGTGTGGAACTGCTGCACGTGGCCGAACTCGGCTCCCTCGAGCGGCATCATGAAGAACGCGTCGGCGTTGCCGAGCGCGTTGCCGTCGGTGGAGATCCAGAGGTTGCCGCGCGAGTCGAAGGCGACGTTGTCCGGGCAGGAGATCGGGCTGACCTCGGCACGGTCGTAACCGTCGAAGTAGGTCGACGGGTCGTTCGGGTCGCCGGCGATCAGCACCAGCCGCCAGGTCATCGTGGTCGCGGCCGCGTCGCCCGCGGCCTCGCTGATCTCGATGATGTGCCCGTGCTTGTTGGACGGCCGCGGGTTGGGGCCGTCCACCTGGGCCGCGGTGCGCTTGGAGTTGTTGGTGCAGACCATGTAGACCTTGCCGGTCACCGGGCTGGGCTCGACGTCCTCCGGGCGGTCCATCTTGGTGGCCCCGACCTGGTCGGCCGCGAGACGGGTGTGCACCAGCACCTCCTCGACCGACATGCCCGCGACGGCCGACTTGCCGTCCTTGGTGAGCGGCACCCACGTGCCGGTGCCGTCGTGGTCGGTGGCCGAGCCGCCGGCGAACTTGGCGACATAGAGGTCACCGGCCTCGAGCAGCGTGAGGTTGTGCTTCTTGTCACCGGGCTTGTAGCGGTCCCGGGACACGAACTTGTAGAGGTAGTCGAAGCGCTCGTCGTCGCCGAGGTAGACGACGGCGCGGCCGTCGGCCGACAAGCGAGTGGTGGCGCCCTCGTGCTTCACCCGGCCGAGCGCGGTGTGCTTGCGCGGTGTCGAGGACGGGTCGGCGGGGTCGACCTCCACGACGTAGCCGAAACGGTTGACCTCGTTGGGTTCCCGCGTCGCGTCGAAGCGCGGGTCGACCGACTCCCAGTTACGACCCTCGGAGCCGGTGACGCCATAGCGGTCGTATGCCGCCTTCTGGTCGGCCGGCGCCTCGGGCGCGCGGAAGTAACCGTTGAAGTTCTCCTCGCCTGACAGCACGGTGCCCCACGGCGTCATACCGCCCGAGCAGTTGGCGAAGGTGCCGAGCACGCGGCGGCCGGTCGGGTCGGCGTTGGTGCGCGTCAGCTTGCTGCCGGCGGCCGGGCCGGTGAGCTCGATCGGTGTGGTGGCGGTGATGCGGCGGTTGACCTTCGCACCGAGCTTGGCCCGCCAGGTGTCGCCGGTCTTGCGTACCTCGACCACGGACATGCCGTGCGCCGCCATCACGATCTTGACCTGCTCGGTGGTGAGCGCCGACGCGGAGGTGTAGCCGCGGAACATCAGCTCGTCGTTGGTGTATTCGTTGTTGACCACGAGCAGGCCGGAGTTCTTGCCGGTCCGGATCAGGCCGACGTAGTCGCAGTTGTAGCCGAACTGCTGCTCCTGCGCGGCCGCGGTCTGCCTGTCGAAGTCGAAGCGTGGCGCGCCCTTGACGATCGGGTCGCCCCACTTGACCAGCGGCTCCCAGGTGAAGCCCTCGGGCGTGACGACCTTGTCGGTCGCGAACGGCACCGGTGGGGTCGCCTCGAAGTCCCAGACGTATGCCGAATTCGGTTTCGTCTTAGGGGTTTTCGTCTTCGCCGCAGCAGGCTGGCCGGCCTGCACTCCGACGGCCGAGGCGGCAATGGCGCCGACGCCCACCGCGCGCAGCACGGTGCGACGGCTGTGGCCGGCGCGGGCGACCAGGTCACCGAAGTACTCGTTGTCGGACTCGTTCGGCACCGGGTGGAAGCAGGCGTTGGCGCAGCGGTACTGGCAGGTCATCGGGTCGCGCGAGCCGTTGTGCGGCGCAAGGCGCAGCTGGCGGCGGTTGCCGACCGGCACGGAGGAGGTTTCGTCGGGGCGAGCGGACATGGCAAGGAGCCTTCCTGGCAGGTGACGGAAAGATGCATGCCGTCCCCCCCTGGTGGCGACATACACCCGGCACCTTAAAAAGCCCTGAGCATGCGTTGCGTGAACTCCAGGTGGCCACCACGCGACATCACGGCCACGCGCGAGCGGCGACCGCAGCGACCCGGCGCAACTCGGCCCGACCGGTGCCGTCGCGCGCCGCCTCGGCCATCCCGGTGAGCGTGGCCATCGTGAACCGGGCGAGCGCCCTGGCGTCGACGTCGTCGCTCAGCTCGCCTTGTTTGACGTCCGCGCGGATCCGAGCCGCGAACCGGTCGACCTTCCCGTTGCGCATCCCGGAGAGCAACCGACTGACCTCGGGGTCGTGAGTGCCGGCGTCACCCGAAACCACGAGACAGCCGGAGGGAAGGTCGCGCTGCGTGTAACGAGTCGGCGCTTCGGCGAACAGCCGGAGGGCAACGTCGCGGGCGCTCGGCTCCTCGGCCAGCGCCCGGTCGATGAAGCCGCCGTACACCCGGTCGTAGGCCGCGACGGCCTCCGCGAAGAGCGTTCGCTTGTCGCCATACGCGCGATAGAGACTCGGCGCCGAGATGCCGAGGGCGGTCGTGAGGTCCCGCATGGACGTCGCCTCGTAGCCGTGCCGCCAGAAGAGCCGCATTGCCTTGTCCAGCCCGGCTTCCCGATCGAATGAACGCGGGCGCCCACGAGCCATTTCAGTCACCCACCCATTGTATATCGGTCGTTCCGTATTTATGGTAGGTCGAGCCATTGCGTAACGCTCGCTACGCATAAGCGATCATCGAAGGAGCACCATGTCGGATCTCAGCGGCAAGACCGCGCTCGTCACCGGCGCAGGCCGCGGCATCGGCCGCGCCATCGCCCTGCGACTCGGCCGGGACGGAGCGCGAGTCATCGTCCATTACGGGTCCAGCGGAAACAGTGCGGCGCAAACCGTTGCCCAGATATGCGATTCGGGCGGCGCCGCCGTGGCGATCCAGGCCGAGCTGGGCGTCGACGGCGACGCGGAGCGACTGTGGTCGGCATACGACAAACACGCGGACGGCGTCGACATCATAGTCAGCAACGCCGGCGTGCTCGGCGGCCGGATCCCGTTCGCGGAAGTCACGGAGCAGATCTACGACGAGATCTTCGCGGTGAACACGCGGGCGCCGTTCTTCGTGCTACAGCACGGGTTGAGTCGCCTGCGCGACGGCGGGCGGATCGTCAACGTGTCAACGCGCTTCACGCATGGCGCGCGCGTGCCGGAGCTCGCGGCATACGCGATGTCGAAGGCGGCAATCGACTCGCTGACAGCGACGCTCGCCAAGGAGCTCGGCCCGCGCGGGATCACGGTCAACGCGGTCGGGCCGGGCGCAACCGCCACCGACATGAATGCCGCCCGGTTGTCCAGTGAGCAGGGCCGCGCCGAGATGGCGGCCCTGTCGCCCTTGGCCCGCATCGCCCAGCCGGAGGACGTCGCCGACATCGTGGCGTTCCTGGCGTCCGACGACGCCCGGTGGGTGACCGGTCAGTGGGTCGACGCCAGCGGCGGTTCGATGCTCTAGCGGCGTCAGTTGCCGGAGACCGACAGCTCGGCCTGGCCAAGCGCTGCGAGCGCGTCGATCAGACACCGATCACCTCGCCAATTCGACGTATCGCCAATGGAATCTCCTGCTCGTCGATGTGCCGGATCCCGAGCATGAGGCCCTGCGTCGGGCGCTGCTCGAGGAATCGGGGCGAGAGGGGTTCCACCGCGACGTCGTGTGCGGCGAGCGCCTCCACCAACCGCCGATCGGACCGGCGCTGGTCGGTGAGCACCGCGCAAACGTGCAATCCTGCCGCGGACGGCAGCACTCGCAGCCCGTGCACCCCCTCGAGCGCGCCGAGGAGCGCGGCCCGGCGTCCGGCATACACCTTGGTCGCACGCTTCAGGTGCGCGGCAAGCAGCCCCTCGGCCATGAATCGCGCCATCGCGCCCTGGGTAACGGCATCGCCCTGCCAATCGCTGAGCAGCTTCGCCTGGCGCAACGCCTCCTGGAGCGACTGCGGCGCGATCAGGTAGCCGATGCGCAGCAGCGGCAGCAACGTCTTCGAGAAGGATCCGACGTAGATGACCCGGCCGGATCGATCCAGGCTCTGCAGCGGTGCCAACGGCCTTGATGCGTAACGGAACTCGGAGTCGTAGTCATCCTCGACGATGACCGCGCCGTGCTGTTCGGCCCACTCCAGTAGGGCGACCCGACGCCGCAGGGACAGCACTGCACCGGTCGGATACTGGTGCGACGGCGTCACATACACCAGCCGTGCCCGCGGCGGCAGCCGATCCACGACCAGTCCCTCCTCGTCGACGGGGACGCCACAGATTCGGGCGCCGTGCGAGGCATACAGCCGCACGGCGGCCAGGTAGGCCGGATCCTCGACTGCTACGACATCACCCGGCGAGAGCATGACCCGACCGACGAGATCGAGCGCCTGCTGAGCACCGCCAGTAAGCAACACGTCGGCACCCTCGGCACTGACCGAGCGGGCAGTGCCGAGGTGTTGTGCAATCAAAGACTGCAATTGCGGATGTCCGGATCCGTCGTAGGCGGGGACCGCCCGGAGCGATGGGCGCAACGTCGCCGACACCAGCCGACGCCAGACCGCCATCGGAAAGGTACGCACGTCCGGCCCGCCAACCGTGAGATCAAGACCGCGTGCTGGCTGGTCCCGGACGGGCGCGGGAAGTCGGGACCACTCAGCGCGTGGGCGAACCTCGCCGACAGGGGCGCGCCGGCGGCCGGTCGATGCGACATCGGCGCTGACGAATGTTCCGTCACCCACTCGGCCTATCAGCCAGCCCTCGGCGATCAACCGGTCGTATGCCGCGGCGACCGTCCCACGGGACACGCCGAGCTCGGCTGCGAAGGATCGCGTGGCCGGCAGCCGCTCGCCGGGTTGGAGGCGCCCTGTCGCTATCCCGTCTAGTAGATGCCGGTAGAGCCGGGCGGTGCGATCGCCGCCGTCGCGTAGATCCAGCAGGACATCCATGTGTCGAGCTTAGCCAATGGCCTAATCAAATTGACACGAATTGGTCCTTCCAGTGGACCAATGCCGCCTACCAAGGTAGCCGCATGGAACGGTCGTTGTCGGTGTCCCAAGGGGCCGCACTCAGCATCGGCGCCGTACTCGGGACTGGAGTCATCACGCTGCCGGCGCTGGCCGTCCAGCTCGCCGGGCCGGCGTCGCTGATCGCGTGGATCGCGTTGATAGCACTCAGCATTCCGTTGGCCACGACGTTTGCGACGATGGGTGCGCGCTTCCCGGACCGCGGTGGGGTGTCGACCTACGTAGAACGCGCATTCGGACCATACGCAGCCGGCGCGATCGGCTGGTGCTTCTTCTTCGCGATTCCGATGGCCGCTCCTCCCGCAGGGTTGATGGCTGGCTGGTACGTCGCAGATGCCTTCGGTGGTGGCCGGACCACGGCACTCGCGGTGGCGGTGGTTCTCATCGCCGGCATCGGTCTGCTGAACGCTCGCGGCCTTCGACTGTCCGGTCACGTCCAGCTGTGCCTGACCGCTGTCCTTGCGACCTTGATCGCCGTCGCCGTGTTGGTCGCGGCCCCGCACGCTCAGACCAGCAATCTGCATCCGTTCATCCCCCATGGGTGGACGGGCGTCGGCGCTGCCGCGGCGCTGCTGGTGTGGGGGTTCGCCGGTTGGGAGGCGGTCGCGCCATTGGCCGGCGAGTATCGGCACCCGCACACCGACCTGCCGCGCGCGACGGGGATCGCGATCCTGGTCGTCGGTGCCCTGTACCTCGCGTTGGCCGCAGTGACCGTCCTCGTGCTGGGCCCGGCCGCGGCAGGCAGCAAGGCACCACTATCGGATCTGCTCACCGCAGGGCTGGGCGGTTCGGCCAAGACGATCACGGCGGTCGTCGCGGTGCTGCTGACAGCCGGCACGATGAACGCCTATTACGCGGGGGTCTCCCGCCTCGGCGCCGCTCTGGCCCGCGACGGAGCCCTGCCACGCTGGCTCGCAACGGGTGGCGAGCCGGGTCAGGTCCCGTTGCGGAGCCTGGCTGTCGTGATGGTGATGGGCCTGGGTTCGCTCGTGGTGACCACCGCCCTCGGTCTGAAACTGTCCACGACGATGCTGCTCGCGACCGGATGCTTCACAACGGTCTATGTCGTCGCGACCGGCGCCGCCGTACGCCTGCTGCCCCGCGGGCGACGGCCATGGTGGATCGCAGTGCTGGCCTTTGCGTCCGTGTTCGCGCTACTGCTGACGGGCTTGTCGCACCTGTGGTGGGCGGCGGGCATCGCCGTGCTCTCAGCCGTCTATCGGCGGCTCACTCCCGCTCGGCCGGTGTGCGTGAACCCGCAAGCGGAGCGTCACCCGACTCGTGGCGCGTCACGAAGCAGCTGACCGCTCCACGAGCCGGCGAGCGATCAGCCGCCGGAGACCGACAGCTCGGCCTGCGCGACCTCGGCGCGGAGACGGTCGTCGAGCGCCTGCGAGTCGAGCCACCCCTCGGGCAGCACGACGTGCCGCTCGGATCCGGCGCGCCCGCGCTGACCTTCTGCGGCGTCACCGGGCCACGGCTGGTCGAGCTCAAGGGTGCCGATGAGGTCGTCGAGCGCGGCCAGCGAGTCCACCAGGCCGAGGCTGGCACGCAGGTGCGAGCCGACCCGGAATCCCTTGAGATACCAGGCGATGTGCTTGCGGATATCGCGGCACGCCTTGCGCTCGTCCTCGAAGAACTCGGCGAGGTAGACGGTGTGCAGCCGCAGCGTGTCGGTCACCTCGCGCAGGGTCGGCTGCACCCGGGTCGGGCGGCCGGCGAAGGCGGCGGCCAGGTCGGTGAACAGCCACGGACGCCCGAGGCAACCGCGACCGACAACCACGCCGTCGCAGCCGGTTTCGCGGACCATCCGCACGGCGTCGTCGGCCGACCAGATGTCGCCGTTGCCGAGCACCGGGATGCTCGTCACGGTCTGCTTCAGCTGGGCGATCGCCTCCCACGTGGCCGTGCCGGAGTAGGCCTGCGCCGCGGTGCGGGCATGCAGCGCGACGGCCGCCGCGCCCTCGCCCTCGGCGATGCGGCCCGACTCGAGGAAGGTCAGGTGATCGTCGTCGATGCCCTTGCGCATCTTCACCGTCACCGGGATGTCGTATGGCGCGGCCTCGCGCACCGCCGCGGACACGATCCCGCGGAAGAGTTCAGTCTTCCACGGCAGCGCCGCTCCCCCGCCCCTGCGGGTGACTTTCGGCACGGGGCAGCCGAAATTGAGATCGATGTGGTCACAACGGTTTTCGCTGGCCAGGATGTGCACCGCACGCGCGGTGGTCGCCGGGTCGACGCTGTAGAGCTGGATCGAGCGCGGCTGCTCGTCGGCGTCGTGCTCGATCAGCCGCATGGTGAGCGGGGTGCGCTCGACCAGCGCGCGCGAGGTGATCATCTCGCTCACGTAGAGACTCGTCGCTCCCGAGGCGCCGCCCGCGGCGGAGCCGGCTGCGCCATACCTGCGGCAGAGGCGGCGGAAGGCCCGGTTGGTGATGCCCGCCATCGGCGCCAGCACCACCGGCGACTCGATCGTGTGGCGCCCGATCTGCAGCGGCGGCAGCACGGGGGTCGGGGCAAGGGTCTCGGTCATGGCGTCGTCCATGGTCCCAGGCGGGCGCCGCCGGGCCAAAATCGGCGCGAGTCCGCAGGTTCAGAGCCGGTCGCCGCAGTCGAAGTCACCGAAAAGGTGGCCGACACGCCGCGTCGATCGACGAAATCGGCGTGTCACGCACCTTATCGGTGAGTTTCGGCCTGGTTGTGACCGCGCCGGGGTCGGGCGAGCGCGAGTCCGCAGGATCGGAACCGGCCGCCGCAGCGGACCTCACAACCAGCCGTTGGCCTCGGCGATCTGCGCGGCCTCCGCGCGGGTGCGGGCACCGGTCTTGCCGATGACCGCGGACAGGTGGTTGCGCACGGTGCCCTCGGAGAGGAAGAGCTCCCTCGCGATGTCGGCGACGGTGCCACCACCGCGGGCGGCCCGCAGCACGTCGGTCTCTCGCGCGGTGAGTGGTGACTCGCCGGCGATGAGGCTGTCGGTCGCGAGTGCGGGATCGACCACGCGCAGACCCTGGTGCACCCGCCGCACGGCGTCGGCCAGCTCGCGGGCAGGCGTGTCCTTGACCACGAATCCCGCTGCACCGGCCTGCAGCCCGCGACGCAGATAACCCGGTCGGCCGAACGTCGTCACGATGAGCACTCGGCAGTCGGGCAGCGCCTTGCGCAGCTCTGCGGTCGCCGAGATCCCGTCCAGCCCGGGCATTTCGACGTCCATCAGCACGACATCGGGTCGCTTCTCAGTCGCCGCATCCACGACCTCGGTGCCGTCACCGACCTCGCCGACCACGGTGAGGTCCTGCTCGAGCTCCAGCAGTGCGGCAAGTGCGCCACGGACCAGCGCCTGGTCGTCGGCGAGCATCACCTTGATCGTCATGTGGGCCGCACCTCGGGGGTGCGCGCCACCTGCGCCGTCGTCACCGGCCGCTCCACCTGATCATCCTCCCGCACCGCAACTGTCACCGAGAACCCGTGCGGTGCAACGGATTTGGTGATCAAGACGGCGCCCGAAGCGTTGGCGCGTTCACGCAAGCCACGCAGCCCGTTGCCACTCGGCGACACCTCCGGCCCGCCGACTCCGTCGTCCGTCACCGTGATCGAGCTGGGCGTGACGGTGATGACGCAGTGCTCTGCCTCGCTGTGCCGCAGCACGTTGGTCACGCTCTCGCGCACCGTCCAGGCGAACAGCTCGACCAGATCGGCCGGCACCTGGTCCAGGGCGGTGGGCGTGCGTGCCTCGATGCCGCCCGCGGCGAGCGCCTCCCGGGCCCGGGTCAATTCGCCGGACAACGAGATCTCCCGGTAGCCCTCGACCGCTCGTCGCACGTCCGCGAGCGCTGTGCGCGAGAGATTTTCCAGATCGGCGACCTCGGCCCGGGCCCGCTCGGTCGCGTCGGCGTCGAGCAGCCGGCCGGCAAGCTCCGCCTTGACGGTGATCACCGTCAGCGAGTGCCCGAGTATGTCGTGTAGGTCGCGCGCCATCCGGTTGCGCTCCTGCTGCACCATCAGCTCGGCATTGACCTTCTGCGACTCCTGCAATTGATGCTGACGCCGACCGGCGATCCGGCCGACGGTGATCGCCACCGCGCCGAAGCCGAGCCCGACGAACATGCTCCAGTCGTGCTGCCAGTCCGCCGCCTGCCACAGCACGATGTAACCCACCGCCACCGCGACGACCACGGCCCAGCCGACCAGTGCGGAGAAGGTCCACAGCGCCGACAGCGCGAAGAAGACGCCGGCCGTGTAGCCGTTCTGCCCCACGGCCACAACGCAGGCGACCGCGAGCAGGCCCATCACCGCGTAGCGGGCCCGGTCCCACGCGGGCAGCGCCATACGGCGTCCGGGGAAGGTGCTCTGGAAGAAAACCGCGCGGCGCGCGTAGAAATGCCACAGGTAGACCACGCAGAAGGCAGGCACGACGACCACGCCGAGCATGCCGCGCGGGGTGTCGATGCGCGCAACGGCGTCGACGAACGGCTGGATCATCCAGAACAGCCAGATGCCGCCCCAGAAGAACATCACCGCAAGCGCGCCACGCCGGTCCCGCGACGGATCGGGCTCACGCGCGGGGTCGCACCCGGAGGTTTCCCCCGGGTGCGACCGCTGCTTGTCGGTGGTCATCGTCGGTCAGCTTTTCACGAAGTCAGACCCGCTTGGTGTCCCGGCGGAAGCACCACACCGCACCGGCGAAGAAGAACCCGACCCAGGCGAGCGCGCTGACCAGCCACATGCCGTCGAACGAGCCGCCGAGCACCGGGTAGCGGGCGATCTGCGACAGGCCCCACAGCGGCGTGAACGAGGCGAGCGTCTGCATCGTGGAGTTCATCACCTGCAGCGGCAGGAAGAGGCCGCCGGCGAAGGCCAGCAGCGAGATGCCGGGGCCGAGGATCTGCATGGCGTTCTCGGACGGCACCAGGTAGCCGATGAACAGTCCGAGCGAGGCGAGGCTGCTGCCGCACACCCAGGCCAGCAGCATCGCGACCGGCCACTCGACCGCCGACAGCTTGGCGCCGGTGGCGGCCCCGATCGCGAAGACGATCAGCACCGGCAGCGCCGCGGCGACCATCGCGCACACCACCTTCACCGCGATGTATGCCGAGCCGGTCAGCGGCGTCAGGCGCAACTGCCGGCTCCAGCCCTGCGCCCGCTCGACCGACACGCTGGCCCCGATCGCGGCGGCGGCGGCGACCGCGCCATACACCGCGAAGGTGATCATCTCGTAGCCCTTCACGTCGATCGAGCTGTCCGGGAAGGTGCCGCTCTGCGTCGCGCCGAACGCGGCGTAGAAGATCACCGGCAGCACCACGGTGAAAATCATCGTGCGCTTGTTGCGCAGCACCCGGGCCAGCTCGATGCGCAGCAGGCGGCCGCTGAAGCCGCCGCGCGCGGGCACCCGGCGGTCGAGATTGATCGGCTCATCGGCCGGGATCGGTTGCACTGCGGACAGATTCGTCATGTCAAGTCTTCCCCTCGTGAATGAGTTCAGTGCTCGTCGCTGGTGAGCGCGACGAAGGCGTCTTCCAGCCCGCGCGCGGTTATCTCGATGTCCCTGGCGTTGGTCTGGGTCAGCAGGTGACGTGCCACGGAGTCGCTGTCCTTGGCGTGCAGCAGCACCGACTCACCGCGCACCTCCACCGACTCGACACCGGGTATGGCGGCCAGCTCCCGGTCGCTGAGGCCGCTCAGCGTCGCCCGGACGGTCCGCCCGGACGCCATCGCCTTGATCTGCGAGCCAGTGCCGTCGGCCACGATCTGACCGTGCCGCATCAGCACGATGCGGTCGGCGTAGAGGTCGGCCTCCTCCAGGTAGTGCGTTGCGAAGAGCACCGTGCGGCCGCGCTCGGCGTCCTGGCGGATGGCCGACCAGAAGTCGCGCCGTCCGGTGACGTCCATGCCGGTGGTCGGCTCGTCGAGCACGATGAGCGCCGGGTCGGAGACGAGGGCCATCGCAAACCGCAGCCGCTGCTGCTGGCCGCCGGAGCACTTGTGCACCTTGCGGTCGGCGATATCGTCGATGCCCGCCCGCTGCAGGCACTCCTGCACCGAGCGGGTCTGCACGAAAAGACTCGCGGTCAGGTCGACGGTCTCGCGGACCGTGAGGTCGCGCAGCAACCCACCGGTCTGCATGACCGCCGCCACCAGTCCGCGGGCGACGGCGTCACGCGGTTGCATGCCGAAGACGCGGGCGGTGCCGGCGTCGGGCTTGGACAGGCCGAGCATCATGTCGATGGTGGTGGTCTTGCCGGCGCCGTTGGGGCCGAGGAAGGCCACCACCTCGCCCGGCTGCACCGTCAGATCCAGACCCTTGACGGCATCCACCTGGCCGAAACTCTTGCGCAGACCGGCCAGTGCGATCGCCGGTGCCCCCTGCGGGTCGATGCCGGAGCCCGGCACGCCCGTCGCTGTTGTCGTCATCATGCCCACCAGATTGCCGCGCAGGAAGCTGTGGCAGATCTGCCGCTCGTCATCGGCCTGGCATGACATCGGTCATGGGTGTCGGGACTCGGCAGATATCCTGGCCGTGATGAGCGCTCCGTCCCGTCCCCAGGTCCACGCCTCGCCGCTGCGCGTCCGCGTCGAGCACGCCAGCGACCCCGCGGTCCAGGCGATCGGTCGTGCCCCCCGCGCGCTCCCGGCCGGGGTGGCACTGCTGCTGGTCGTGGTGGGCGCGATCCTGCGAGGTCCGGTCGGCGCGGTGTGTTTCGGCGTCCTCGCGGCCGTGGTCTGCTGGTTGCTCTACCTGGCCTGGCCGCGGATCGAGCCGATCGAGCGGATGATGCGCATCGCTGTGCTGTTGCTCCTCGTGGCGCTGACCGTGGTGTGTGCGGCAGGATGAGCGCGATGACCAGCGGGAACCAACCGGTGCGCCGGACCACCAGACAGCAGGTCGCCGTTGCCGAGCAGCTGAACGGCCAGGACGACTTCGTGTCCGCCCAGGACCTGCACGCCTCGCTGCGCCAGGCGGGCGAATCCGTCGGTCTGGCAACGGTTTACCGGGTGCTGCAGACGATGGCCGCCGACGGTGACGTCGACGTGCTGCGCGGCCCGGACGGCGAGGCGATCTACCGCAAGTGCAGCACCGGGTCCCACCACCATCACTTGGTATGCCGTGAGTGCGGCCGCGCGGTCGAGGTCGAGGGACCGCAGGTCGAGCGCTGGGCCGCGGAGGTCAGCGCCGCCCACGGCTTCACCGGCGTCGAGCACACCGTCGAGATCTTCGGCGTCTGTGCGGAGTGCAGCGCGAAGAAATAGCCGCTACGCGGTCTACGGTGCCGCCTTGTCCACGGCGCCGCCGAAGCGCCGGTCCCGGTCGGCGTAGATCTGGATCGCCCGCCACAGGTCACGGCGGTCGAAGTCGGGCCAGAGCGTGTCGAGGAAGACCATTTCGGCATACGCCGACTGCCACAGCATGAAGTTGCTGGTGCGCTGCTCCCCCGACGATCGCACGAAAAGGTCGACGTCGGGCATGTCCGGCCAGGTCAGGTTGCGCGCGATCGTCTTCTCGCTGATCGAGCTCGGCTTGAGCTTGCCGGCCTGCACCTGCTCGGCGATGCGCCGGGTCGCGTCGGCGATCTCGGCGCGGCCGCCGTAGTTGACGCACATCTGCAGGGTCATCACGGTGTTGCCGGCGGTGATCTCCTCGGCCCGCTGCAGTTCTTTCAGCACCGACCGCCACAGGCGGGGGCGTTGCCCCGACCAGCGGCAGCGCACGCCCCACGAGTTGAGCAGGTCGACCCGGCGCCGGATGACGTCACGGTTGAAGCCCATCAGGAAGCGCACCTCGTCCGGCGACCGCCGCCAGTTCTCGGTGGAAAACATGTATGCCGACAGGTTCGGCACACCCGCCTCGATGCAGCCGGCGATCACGTCGATCAGCTGCGCCTCGCCCGCCTCGTGGCCCTTGGTGCGCGGCAGTCCGCGCTGGTTGGCCCAGCGGCCGTTGCCGTCCATCACCATCGCGATGTGCTGCGGCACCAGCCGCGCCGGTATGGCGGGGGGCTTCGCACCGCTGCTGTGCGGCTCGGGACGCAGGTGGTCGTGCTGCCGGGTCATCGCGTCGTTTCGAGGTGAGAGCTGCTGCGGTCCACAAGGCGCAACGATCTCACGCCGCGTTCGAGGTGCCACTGCACGTAGGCCGACACCAGCCCGCTGCCCTCCCGGCGGGCGGTGTCGTCACTCGCGTCGGCGACCGTCCAGTCGCCGGTGAGCAGCGCCGCGAGCAGCACGAAGGTCTCCTGGTGCGGGGCCGCGCTGCCCGGGGTGCGGCACGAGTAGCAGACCGCGCCGCCGCTTGCGAGATTGAAGGCGCGGTGCGGGCCGGCGGCCCCGCACCCGGCGCAGTCGACGAAGCTCGGTGCCCAGCCGGCGATCGACACCGACCGCAGCAGGTAGGAGTCGAGCACCAGCTCGGGCCGGTGCTCGCGGTGCGCCAGCGACGCGAGCGCGCCGGCGAGCAGGTTGAACTGTTGCGGCACCGCCTCGTGCTCCTCGCTGAGCCGCTCGGCGGTCTCGAGCATCGCCGTCGCGGCGGTGAACGCGCCGTAGTCGCGCACCAGCTGTTCGCCGTATGGCGCGAGCATCTCCGCCTGGGTCACCGTGTCGAGCGAACGACCCTCGTAACACTGCAGATCGACGATCATCCCCGGCTCCAGCCGGGCGCCGAAACGGGACTTGGTGCGACGCACGCCCTTGGCCACCGCGCGCACCTTGCCCCGCCCGCGGGTGAGCATGGTCACGATGCGGTCGGTCTCCCCCAGCTTGTGGGTGCGCAGCACGATGCCGACGTCGCGATAAGTGGCCATGACGGGCTCCATTGTCGCCGACGGGCGGGCGATAGGCGCGCAGGCCCGCCGTACCCTGCCCCCATGCCTCAACGCTCGTATGACGTGATCGTGGTCGGCGGCGGTCACAACGGCCTCACCGCGGCCGCCTACCTGGCCCGGGCGGGCCGGACGGTGTTGCTGCTGGAGCGGCAGGACCACCTCGGCGGAGCGACGGTCTCGGCGCAGGCTTTCGCCGGCACGGGCGCCCGCCTGTCGCGCTACTCCTACCTGGTCAGCCTGCTGCCGCGGCAGATCACCCGCGACCTCGGCCTGGCGATCACGCTGCGGCGGCGGCGCTACTCGTCATACACACCGGTGCCGGGCGGCGATCGCGGGCTGCTGATCGACAACCAGGACGCGGGGGCCACGGCCGCGTCGTTCGCCGCCATCGGTGCCGCCGCGGACGTCGAGGGCTGGCACGACTTCTACTCCCGCACCGGCCGACTCGCGCGGACACTGTGGCCGACGGTCACCGAGCCGCTGCGCCGGGCGGCGCAGGTGGAGGAGCTAATCGGGGACCGTTCGCTGGTCGATGACTTCCTGCGGCGGCCGCTCGGTGAGGTCATCGAGGCCAGCGTGGCCGACGACCTGACGCGCGGGGTGATGCTCACCGACGGGCTGATCTCGACCTTCGCGCAGGCGCGCCAGGCCGACCTGCAGCAGAACATCTGCTTCCTCTACCACGTGATCGGCGGTGGCACCGGCGACTGGGACGTGCCGGTCGGCGGAATGGGTGCGGTGTCGGGTGCGCTCGAGCGGTCCGCGCGCGAGGCCGGCGCCGAACTCGTCACCGGCGCCACGGTCACCGCGCTCGACGACGGGTCGGTCACCTGGCGGACCGGTGATGACGAGCTGACCGCGGATGCCACCCAGGTGCTCTGGGCGGCCGCGCCCGCGGTGCTCGACCGGCTCATGGGGTCCATGCCGTCGCCCGCCGAGGGCGCGCAGGTAAAGGTCAACCTGCTGCTCTCCCGGCTGCCGCGGTTGCGCGAGCAGTCCGTCGCGCCGGAGGCTGCGTTCGGCGGGACGTTCCACATCAACGAGACCTACTCAGGTCTGGAAACCGCCTATCAGCAAGCGATTTCAGGTGCCGCGCCAACACCGATGCCGGCCGAGATCTACTGCCACTCGCTCACCGACCCGACGATCCTGTCGCCAGAACTGCAAGCATCGGATGCCCAGACGCTGACCGTCTTCTCGCTGCAGACGCCCGACCGCCTGCTCGACGGCACCGACGCCGAGCGGGCGAATCTGCAGCGGTCCGTGCTGGATTCGTTGTCCAGCGTGCTCGCCGAGCCGATCGAGGACGTCGTGCTGCGCGATGCCGGCGGCAACCTCTGCATCGAGACCAAGACCACCCGCGACCTGGAGGCGACGCTCGCGATGCCGGGCGGCAACATCTTCCACGGTCCGTTGTCGTGGCCGTGGGCGGACGACGACGAACCGTTGGAGACGGCCGCGCAGCGATGGGGCGTAGCAACGGCATACGACCGGATCCTGTTGGCGGGAGCAGGATCTCGCCGGGGCGGCGGAGTGAGCGGCCTCGGCGGCTATCACGCGGCGCAGGCCGCGCTGGAATCCTTAGGGGACTGATCCGCTCGACATTTTTTCGAACACATGTCTACACTGGCCGGGTGAGTATGCCGCTGCAGGGCTCCCTGCTCGACCAGGTCGACGAGGTGGGTTTGCGCCCGCTCGCCGGCGCGGTCCGGCGCACCACGTTGACCCGCGGCGCGTGGATCGACCTGCGACCGGGCTGGCTGACCGGCGCGGACGAGTTGTTCGCCCGCCTCGCGCTCGGCGGCAGCGCAGGCGTCGACTGGCAGGGCGAGCGCCGGATGATGTACGAGCGGGAGGTCGACACCCCGCGCCTGCTGCGTTTCTACCACCAGCACGAGCAGCTGCCCGATCCGGTGCTGGCACAGGCGCGTTCGGCGCTGTCCGACCACTACCGGGCGGAGCTGGGCGAGCCGTTCACCACGGCGGGGATGTGCCTCTATCGCAACGGCGACGACTCGGTCGCCTGGCACGGCGACCGCATCGGCCGGTCGAGCACGCAGGACACCATGGTCGCGATCGTCTCGATCGGCCACCCGCGCACGCTCGCGCTGCGCCCGGTCGGCGGCGGCAGCTCGATCCGGCACACCCTCGGCCACGGCGACCTGCTGGTGATGGGGGGTTCGTGCCAACGGACTTGGGAACACGCCGTGTTGAAGACCAGCAAGCCGGTCGGCCCGCGGATCAGCATCCAGTTCCGGCCCTACGACGTGCGCTGACCCGCCGCATCGCCGGCACTGCCGACCTCGCTGCGCAGCTTGCCGAAGACGACCAGGTCGACCCGGCCGGCATGCACGAAGCCAGCTGACCGCAGCACGCCCTCACGTTGGAAGCCGGCTGCGAGTGCGGCCTTCTGTGAGCCGAGATTGCCTGTCGCAGCACGGATTTCGACGCGCTCCATGCCCTGGTCGGACAGTGCCCAGTCGGCGAGCAGGCGGGCGGCGCGAAGTCGGCGACGAAGTCGCGGGCGTGGCTCTCGTCATACGGCCTGGGCAGCGGGAGCCATTCCTGAGTGAGCGTGTCGCGACACCCGGCAACGATCGCCGGCACGTCGGCCTCGGTGGGCTTGCGGAGCAGCAGGTCACCGTCGCGCAACAGGGCACGCTCGAATCTCTGGGGCATGCCCCCATTAAGCACCAGGCGCCAGGGGTCGGACACGAATAGGTCACGACCCGCGTGGCGCGAGCCGAACGGCGCGACCCGGGGCGGACGCGCCGATACTGTCCCGCGCCATGGAAAGTCGACCCGTCACCCGGCGCCTGGCGCTGCTGGGCGGCACCGGCGCCGTCGCGACCGGTGCCTTCTTCGCGGCGCCGCAGAGTGCGTCCGCGGCAATCACCGGTGCGCAGCTGCACGCCAGGCTGGGCGCCTACGACGCCTCGCGCAGCGGGCCGGTCGCCGTCAGCGTGCACGACCGCCGCACCCGTGTCTCCTGGAGCTACAACGGCACCTGGCACAACGAAACCCTGAGCATCGTCAAGGTGCTCATCCTCGCGACCGTGCTGCGACGTTGCCAGGAGCGCCAGGTCAGTCTCACCTCGACCCAGCGCTCGCAGGCGGTGGCGATGATCACCCGGAGCGACAACTCCGCGACCAACGCGCTGCTCACCTGGGTGGGTGTCGCCAGCGTTCGTCGGGTTGCCGGTCTCTACGGCCTGACAAGCACTGTCATCCAAGGCGGCACCACGGCCGGTGCGGCCAGTTGGTGGGGCTACTCGACGACGACCGCCGCAGATCAGGCGTCGCTGATGGTCAAGATTGTCTGGGGATCGAGCAGCGTGCTCACCACGGCCAACCGCGAATACATCAAATCGCTGATGCGGCAGGTGATTTCGTCGCAACGCTGGGGTGTCTGCGCGCCGCCGCTGCCGACCAGCAACCAATGGACGACCAAGAATGGCTGGGGACCGCTCAGCGGCGGCTACCGGCTCAACTCGATCGGCTACATCTACGGCAACGGACGTGATTACGCCGCAGCGATCCTGACCCGGTCTCCGGCCGGGTACTCCTACGGCCTCACCACGATCAACGGCGTGTCGAAGGTGCTCTATGACGCGCTCGCCCAGCCGCTGGTCTGATCGTCAGCCGCCCAGCATTATCGGGATCACGCCGAAAACGATGATCAGCACGATGACCGCGATCAGCACCCAGAGCCCCTTGCGGGGTTGTTTGGTCGGCCCCATCGACCCCTTCATGAACTGCACGAACGGCGCCGCGTAATAGACGTCAACCGTCTGCCCCGGAGCCAGCGTCACGTCGTACGACGCCTGGCCGTACTGCACGATCCAGGTCGCATGGGCACTGACCGTGTGGGTGCCCGGTGGCACCGGAATCGTGTTGAGTCCGTAGGAGACTGAGACCGGGTAGCCGTCGATCTGCACCTTCGGCGTCAGCATGTTCGAAGTCAGCACGCTGCCTTGAACGGTCAGCCGGATCAGCGGACTCTGGGTCGCGGGCGACCCGGACGGCGGATAACTCTGCGGCTGCCCGGCACCCGGCTGCGGCGGGTAGCCCTGTGCCGGAGGCTGATTCGGCTGCACCGGATAACCCTGCGGCGTCTGCTGATTCGGCTGCACCGGATAACCCCGCGGCTGCCCGCCTTGCGGCGTCTGCCACGGATCCTGCTGTCCCCCACCTGGATACGTCATACCGGCACCCTAGTGGCAATGACGATCAGCCGAGGGCGGTCTCGATCGCGGTGCCCAGCTCGTCGACCTGGGCGTCGGTCATCACGAACGCCGGCGAGATCTGGATGCCGCCCGCACCGACCGCGCGGGTCGCGACGCCGTGCTGCCGCAGGGCCGCGGCGAGTCCGGCCGCCTCGGACGGCTCGGTCAGCTGCACGGCCGCGAGCGCACCGGTGCCGCTGCGCACCTCACTGACCCGCTCATGCTCCGCAATCGGCGAAAGCCGAGTCTGCAGAGTGGTTTCCAGCCGTGCGGCGTCCTCGAGCAGACCCTCCTGCTCGACCAGGTCGAGGTTCGCCAGCGCAACCGCCGCGGCCGCGGCGTGCCCGGAGTAGGTGTAGCCGTGCCGCAGCCAGCGTCCAGCGTCCGGGGCGAAGAAGAGTTCGGCGACCTTGGGCGCCACGAACACCGCACCCATCGGCAGGTAACCGGAGGTGAGGCCCTTCGCCGTGGTCACGAAGTCGGGCTCGAGGCCGAAACGCGTTGAGGCAAACCACGATCCGCCGATCCGGCCGTAACCGGTCACGACCTCGTCGGCCACGAACAGCACTTCGTTCTCGGTGCAGATCTTGCGGACCGCGGTCAGGTAGTCCTCCGGCGGCGGGTAGACCCCACCGGCGCCGATCACCGGCTCGCAGAAGAACGCGGCGACATTCTCCGCGCCGAGACGCTCGATCGTCCCGCGCAGGTCCTCGGGGTCGTCCCAGGCGACGTGCGCCTGGTCCTCGATGAGCTCGCCATACCCCTCGGTGTTGCCGGGTATGCCGCCGAGCGACGTTCCGGCGTAATGCATTCCGTGGTAGGCCTTCTGCCGCCCGATGATGATGCGGCGGGTCGGCTGACCCATCTCCACCCAGTAGCGGCGGGCGATCTTGGCAGCGGTCTCGACCGAGTCCGACCCGCCTGAGGTCAAGAAGATCTTCGAGCCCGGCACCGGTGCGATCCCGGCCAGGCGCTCGGCGAGCTGCAGCGTCACGTCCGGGACGTAGTCACCGAAGGTCGAGTAGTGCGCCAGCTTGGTCATCTGCTCCGCGGCAGCGTCGGCGAGCTCCCGACGGCCGTGACCGACGTTGGCAAACCACAAACCGGCCGTCGCGTCGAGGTAGCGGTTGCCCTTGTCGTCGTAGACGTGCACTCCCTCGGCCCGGGTGACGATGAACTCGCCCCCGCGCTCGACGGCGCCCATGTCGGAGAACGGATGCCAGAACGCGCCCACAGCGCACCCTCTTCCCTGCTCGATGCCGGTTGTCCCGCACGAAAATATCGGCTGACGTTGTCGGCACCCGACCCTAGGGTCGGTCGTATGACGAATGAGCCGCCCTTCCAGCAGGTGATCGCCGACGAGTCCGCCCGCTTCCGGGCCGCTCTCGCCACCGCGCCTGATCAATCCGTCCCGACCTGCCCGGACTGGACCACCGACGACCTGCTGTGGCATCTGACCGAGGTGCAGTGGTTCTGGGGCACGATCGTCGCCGATGACGTGTCCGACCCGCAGACCCTCGAGCGCCCTGACCGGCCGGGCGGCCGCGCCGCCGCTCTCGCGGCCTTCGACGACGCGAGTGCCGCGCTCCGGCAGGCCCTCGCCGACACCGCGCCGGACCAGCGTCGCTGGATGTGGGCGCAGGACGACGCGCTGCACACCGCCGGTTACATCGCCCGCCGGCAGGCGCACGAGGCGTTGATCCACCGGGTCGACGCCGAGCTCACCGCCGCCGGGCCGGTCGGCCCGATCGACCCGACACTCGCCGCGGACGGCGTGACGAGGTGGTGCGGGTGATGTACGGCCGGGAGCACCGGCTGCTCACCTTCGCGCCGACGGAAGGTCAGGTCGTCGCCCTCGTCGCGACCGACACCGGCCGCCGGTGGCTGCTGCAGCTCGGCCGCGAGACCGGCACCGACCCCGAAAGCGGCGAGCAGTATGACGACGCCAACTTCCGGCCGGCCACGGACGACGCGACGGCCGTGGCGACCGTCAGCGGACCGGCCGCCGAACTGGATCTCTGGCTGTGGAACCGGCCGACGAGCGCGCCGCTGCACCGCACCGGCGACACCGACGCACTCGCGGCCCTTGACGCCATACTCGCCGAAGGGATGCAGTAGGCGCGCGTCAGACCTGCGCCGGTTGAGCGGCCGAATCCCCTTCGCCCTCAAGGCTTTCGACTGCCTGCGCGTCACGCTCGGCCCGGTTGACCGCCGACAGGATCGCGGTGAGTGACGCCTTGACGATCGAGCTGTGCACGCCGACGCCCCAGATGACGCGGTCGCCGATCGCGCACTCGAGGTAGGCGGCCGCGCGGGCGTCCTCACCGGCCGACACCGCGTGCTCGGCGTAGTCGAGCACGCGCACGTCGACGTCGATGGTCGCGAGCGCGTTGATGAAGGCGTCGATCGGGCCGTTGCCGTCGCCCTCGACGGTGATCTCCGCGCCGTGGTCGGTCATCGTCGCCACGATGTGGTCGCGTCCCTCGTCGCCGCTCTCGATGCGGTGGGTGACCGGCGCGAAACGGCCCCACGCGGTCTCGCCGGAGCCGGTGCCCGGCAGGTATTCGTCCTCGAACGCGGTCCACAGCTGCGCCGGCGTGACCTCGCCGCCGGAGGTGTCGGTGTGCCGCTGCACGACGCCGCTGAACTCCACCTGCAACCGGCGCGGCAGGTCCAGCTGGTGCTCGGTCTTGAGCAGGTAGGCGACGCCGCCCTTGCCGGACTGGCTGTTGACTCGGACGACGGCTTCGTAGGACCGGCCGACGTCGTGCGGGTCGATCGGGAGGTAGGGGACGCCCCAGACGAGTTCGTCGATCGACTTGCCGGTCTCCGCCTGCTGGCGGGCCATGTCGTCGAAGCCCTTCTTGATCGCGTCCTGGTGCGAGCCGGAGAACGCGGTGAAGACGAGGTCACCGCCATACGGGTGGCGCTCGTGGACCGGCAGCTGGTTGCAGTGCTCGACGGTGCGCCGGATCGAGTCGATGTCGGAGAAGTCGATCTGCGGGTCGATGCCCTGCCCGAAGAGGTTGAGCCCCAGCGTCACCAGGTCCACGTTGCCGGTGCGTTCGCCGTTGCCGAAGAGGCAGCCCTCGATGCGGTCACCGCCCGCCTGGTAGCCGAGCTCGGCGGCGGCGACACCGGTGCCGCGGTCGTTGTGCGGGTGCAGGCTGAGCACCACCGACTCGCGGCGGTTGAGGTGCTTGCTCATCCATTCGATCGAGTCTGCGTAGACGTTCGGGGTTGCCATCTCGACGGTCGCCGGCAGGTTGATGATCATCTTGTGGTCCGGCGTCGGCTCGATGATGTCGATGACGTCGTTGCAGATCCGCGCCGCGAACTCCAGCTCGGTGCCGGTGTAGGACTCCGGGGAGTATTCGTAGTAGACGTCGGTGTCCGGGATCGTCTCCTCCAGCTTCTTGCACAATCGCGCCGCCTGGATGGCGATGTCGGCGATGCCGTCCTGGTCCAGCCCGAAGACCACCCGTCGCTGCAGCACGCTGGTGGAGTTGTAGAAGTGCACGATCGCCTGCTTGGCGCCGCGGATGGCGTCATACGTCCGCTCGATCAGCGCGTCGCGGGACTGGGTCAGCACCTGGATCGTGACGTCGTCGGGGATGTGACCGCCCTCGATGAGCTCCCGGACGAAGTCGAAGTCGGTCTGGCTGGCGCTGGGGAAGCCGACCTCGATCTCCTTGTAGCCCATCCGGACCAGCAGGTTGAACATCCGCATCTTGCGCTCGGAATTCATCGGGTCGATCAGCGCCTGGTTGCCGTCGCGCAGGTCGACCGCGCACCAGCGCGGTGCCTTGTCGATGATCTTGTCGGGCCACTGTCGGTCGGGCAGGTCGACCTTGATTTGCTCGTGGAAGGGTACGTACTTGCCGATCGGCATCGTGGTCGGCTGCTGGGGGTGCTTCATGGTCTCGCCTTTGCGGTGGGTGCTGGGCTTCGGCCCGGGCAGCAGAACCTCCGCGGCGAGGAAGGCCGAAAGTCAGGCCTCGCCGCGGCAGCGAAGGAGAAGCACGTATGCCGCACGCACGCTCCGCAGCCTAGGCCACCGGTTTGGCTGGTGTCCATGGTTTGGGCAGCACGTCCACCACCTGGACACCTGCGGATCAGCCCAGCTGCGCCGCGATCTCACCCGCGGTGCGGATCTGCTCGAGCGCGATCGGCAGCTCGTCGGCGGGGAAGAAACTGATCGCGTCGATGCCGGCCCCGCGCATCGCGTCGACGTAGGTGACCGCGTCGTCCAGGTTGCCGATCGCGCCGAGCTGGGTCCACCACTCGTCCGGCGCGTGGTCTGCCCAGTCGGTGCCGTGCCGCTCGACGAGGCGTTGCAGGTCGTCGAAGAAGCCGGTCGCGCGCAGGCCGGAGTGGCCGTGACCGACCATCTCAGCGAGGAACGGTGCGGCGATCCGCCGGGCCTCCTGCCGGTCGGGCAGCACGCACAGGGTGGCGTAACAGCGATGCTGGAAGCCTTGGTCGGTGCGACCGGTGTGTCGGCGCGCCGCGACGAGGGCGTCGACCGGGCACGGGGCATCGAGCAGCACGCCGTCGGCGTACTCCCCTGTCATCGCGAGCGATCTCGGTCCGCGCACGCCGGCGACGACCGGCGGCACCTGCTGCGGCCGATGCTCCAGGGTGATGTCCCGCGCGGTGACGTAATCGCCTGTGCTGTCGACGGTTTCGCCGGCAAGCAGCTGACGTACGACGGTCAGCGCCTCACGCAACGCGGTGACCGGTGATGCCGGTCGGACGCCCATCTGCGCCATCCACGACTGCACTCCATGGCCGATGCCGCCGACGACCCGACCCGGCGCAAGACTCTCGAGGGTGGCGATCTCCATCGCAGTGACCGCCGCGGTGCGCGCGACGGCCGGCAGCACCCCGAGGCCGACGGTCAGCTGCTCGGTCGCGGTCAGTGCCGCCGCAGCGAGTGGCGGCGCGGTGGTGAAGAAGCAGTCCTCGATCAGCCACAACTCCGCCAGCCCGGCCTGCTCGACACGGCGCGCATAGTCGGCAACCTCGCAGGCACCGAAGGCGCGGTCGAAGCAGATGCCGAGAGCGGGAGGGTTCGTCATACGCGCAGGCTAGGTGGATGGTCGGACAATGCCGGCTCGAGACCTGTGCCGCAGCGTGCACAGGCCGCAACCGTTTCGACTTATGCACGCCCCCGGGCCGCACAGCGTGCACAACCCGCAACCGTTTCGACTTACGCACGCCCCCAGCCCCCAGACCGTGCACAACCCGCAACCGTTTCGACTTACGCACGCCCCCAGCCCCCAGACCGTGCACAACCCGCAACCGTTTCGACTCATGCACGCCCGGCGTCGCGGAACGCCCACACTGTCGGTAGCGCGAGGCACGATGAAGGACATGAGTCACTGTCTGATCGTCCCGCCCCAGATCCTGCGTCGCCTGCTCGACAGCGACGAACCCGCGGTTGTCCGCGCCGCCGAACGCACCCTGGCGGTGAGTGGCACCATCGTCGGTCGCCGGTCGGTCCGCAGCTCCGGCCTGACCGGTTCGCCGGGTGCCGGCAACGCCGGGCTGATCCCGCAGGATCTGCGCCAACGAGCCGAGACCGCCCAGGAGCGTGAGCTGCCGTCGACGGCCCGCGACCGTAAACGGGCGCAGCAGAGCGCGGCCGCCACGTCATACAGCCCGAAGCGCACGATCTTCGATGCCAAGAACGGCACCGACCTGCCCGGCACCAAGGTGCGCGAGGAGGGAGATCCGGCCAGCAAGGATGAGTCGGTCAACGAGGCGTATGACGGGCTCGGCGACACCTTCGCGCTGTATGCGCAGGTCTACAACCGCGATTCGCTGGACGGCAAGGGTCTGCCGCTGCTCGCGACCGTCCACTACGACAAGGACTTCGACAACGCCTACTGGGACGGCGAGCAGATGGTCTTCGGCGACGGCGACGGCGTCTACTTCCGGTCGTTCACCGACTCGGTGGATGTCATCGGCCACGAGCTCACCCACGGATTCACCCAGTACACAGCGGGTTTCACCTATGTTGCCCAGTCCGGCGCCCTCAACGAGTCGGTGTCCGACTGCTTCGGGTCGATGGTCAAACAGCGCGTCAACAAGCAGAGCGCGGCCGACGCCGACTGGCTGATCGGGCAGGGGCTGTTCACCGACAAGGTCAAGGGCGTCGCGCTGCGGTCGATGAAGGCACCCGGCACGGCGTATGACGACCCGCATCTCGGCAAGGACCCGCAGCCGGCCGACATGGACGGCTACCAGGATCTGCCGCACGACGAGCAGAACGACAACGGTGGGGTGCACGTCAACTCCGGCATCCCCAACCGGGCGTTCTACCTGGCCGCCACCGGCATCGGCGGCAACTCGTGGGACGGAGCGGGCCGCATCTGGTACGACGTGATGACGGCCGGCAACCTGCCGAAAGACGTTGATTTCAAAGGATTCGCAGAGGCGACAATCAAATCTGCCGGGTCGATCTTCGGGGCCGGCAGCAACCAGGAGCAGGCGGTGCAGCAGGCCTGGGTCACGGTGAAGGTGCTGACCGGGTGAGCCGACTGTTCCGCGGCTGAATCCCAGGCCCCGGTCGGTCAGGTCGTCGCCGGCCGATCAGCGAGCATCTTCTTCATCTGGGCGATCTCGGCGGTCTGCGCGGTCTCAATCGCGCTCGCCAGCACGGTGACAGCGCGCACCTTGGTGCGGCCCTGCACGGCCTGCGCCATGTCCAGCCCGCCCTGGTGGTGCCTGATCATCAACTGCAGGAAGAGCCGGTCGGCCGCCTTCCCCTTCACGTCACGCAACTGTTGCAGTTGCGCCGGCGTCGCCATACCCGGCATGGCAGAACTCGTCTCGGGATTCGACGAACCTGGGGATGCGCTCGACGCGCCGCCCATCCGCATGCCTCCGTGGCCGCCGGCCATCCAGGCCATCGGCGGACGTGAGCCGGTCTGCGGCAGACCCCACACCTGCAACCAGCCGTACATCTGACCCATCTGCTGCTGCTGGCTGGTGATGATGTCGTAGGCCAGCGTGCGGATTGCCTCGTCGGACGTTTTGTCCCGGATGATGAACGACATCTCGACGGCCTGCTGATGGTGGGTCTGCATGTCCCGGGCGAACCCGGCTTCCACGCTGTTGTCCCCCGGCGTCGAGTTGCCCATCCGGTAGCCGATCAGCCCGCTCAACAGCACCGCGACAACGGCGGTGGCCGCGAGGACCGTGGTGAGTACGGCGCGCCGGTTGCCGCCGCGCTGTGGTTGCTCGTCGAGGTCGTCGGTGCCCTCGGCCCGGTCGTCGACCTCGTCGGGTTCGTCGGTCACGCCTGCTTGCCCGGAGCGTCCATGCCGCCGGTGCAGGCCGCGCCCGGCTCGGGGGTCTGCGGCCCGAGTCGGTAGGTCTTGATGAACTCCGGCAGCCGCTTGTCGTCGGCACCGGTCAGCGCCAGTTGCTTACCCCATGCGGTGATCACGACCGGGGCGGGCTGGGTCTTGATCGGCGACAGCAGGGTGTAGGTGTCCGGCAACGCGGCACGCAATTTGGCGACGTCGGCCGCCGAGGTGCCCTCCCGGTAGGTGACCCAGACCGCCCCGTGCTCGAGCGCGTGCACCGCGTTCTCGTTGGGCACCGGCTGGTTGTAGACACCACAGTTGAGCCAGACCGGGTTGTGTTCGCCGCCGACGGGCGGGGTTTGCGGGTAGCTCACCGGCGTCGTCACGTGCTGGCCGGCCTGCTCGGCATAACTCTTCACCGCAGCCAGGCTCGGCTTGGACTTCTGCTCGTTCACGACCACGAAGGCGCCGGCGCCGGCGACCGCGAGCGCCGCGACCACGGCTCCGCCCCAGATCAGGGCGCCCCGTCGCCGCTCCCCGGATCGCTGCTCCTTCTGCAGTCGCTGCAACTTGTCCTGCCGGGACGGCTCACTCACCGGGGTCTCCATATTTCTCGTGTGATGCCACTGCGGGCGGAGTGCATGCAGTCAACGGTGCGGAGCCCGTTGCGGTTCCCATGGCGACTCATGCGGTCAGCGCACGATGTCCGGGAGTCGACGGATGGCGAAGTAGCGGTCGTCGAGCTCCTCGATGCCGAACTGCCCGATCGGCACCTCCTCCAGCACCACGTCCTCGTCGAGCCCGAACGGATGGATGGTGGAGACGACCTCACGCACCTGCTCGCCGTCGCGGAGCACCCGGAAGGTGTTGGTCACCTCGACCCGGCCGCCTGAGACCGGATGCGCCTCGAACCAGCGCTGGTATTCCATCCGGCCCATCGTCGCCGACTGCACCAGCTCCCGCTCGACCGGCTTGTCGGGCACACCGCCATACGAACGGCTGAGCAGGATCGGCGCGCCGGGTGCCATCACCCTGGCCATCCGCCGCCAGAACGCGTCACGATCTCGGCCACCGAGGAAGTAGATGACGTTGAACAGCAGTGCGCCGCCGCACTGCTCAGGCAGCCACGCCTGCAGAATCGGCTCGGGCAGCACCGTGGTGCGCCCCCGGATGTCGTCACGTTCGGCGATGCGCAGCATCTGCAGCGAGCGCGACATGGGCTCCGGCTCCACCGACACGATCTCGGTGTCCGGGAAGCGCTCGGCGAGGGTGATCGTGGTCAGTCCGCTGCCGGACCCGATGTCGACCAGCGGCAGCTGTGGCAGGAAACCGGCCGCGTCCCACGGGATGCCGTGCACATAGTCGCGGGACGGGTCGACCGGCAGCCGCAGCACCTCCCCGAACTCCGCCCACACCTGATTGTCGTCGCGCGCCATGATCCAGAGCCCCGCGCCTAAAAGCCCAGCTTCGACAGCTGGTTGGGGTCACGCTGCCAGTCCTTGGCGATCTTCACGTGCAGATCGAGGAAGACCTTCTGCCCGAGCAGGTCCTCGATCGCGGTGCGCGCCCGCGTGCCGACGTCGCGCAACCGCGAGCCGCCGCGGCCGATGATGATCGCCTTCTGGCTGGAACGCTCGACGAAGATGTTCACCCGCACGTCCATCAGCGGCTTGTCGGCCGGCCGGCCCTCGCGCGGGAGCATCTCCTCCACGACGACCGCGATGCTGTGCGGCAGCTCGTCGCGCACGCCCTCGAGCGCGGCCTCCCGGACCAGCTCGGCGACCATCACGTCGTCGGGCTCGTCGGTGAGCACGCCGTCCGGGTAGAGCTTCGGCGACGCCGGCAGATACTTCATCAGCACGTCCCGCACGGTGTCGACCTGCTCGCCGTTGGTCGCCGAGCACGGCACGATCTCGTCCCAGTCGCCGAGTTGCTCGATCGCGACCAGGTGCTCGGCGAGGCGGTCCCGGTCGACCGTGTCGGACTTGGTGGCGATCGCCACCACCGGCCGCTTGCGCCCGCGCCGCAGCTCCTCGAGCTCCTTGGCGATGAACTGGTCCCCCGGCCCGATGCGCTGGTCGCACGGCAGGCAGAAGCCGATGACGTCGACGTCGAGCAAGGTCTCGCGGACCACGTCGTTGAGCCGCTGCCCGAGCAGGGTGCGCGGTTTGTGCAGGCCCGGCGTGTCGACCAGGATCAGCTGGGCGTCGTCGGTGGTGGCGATGCCGCGGATAGTGTGCCGGGTGGTCTGCGGCTTGTTGGAGGTAATCGCGACCTTCTGCCCGACGAGCGCGTTGGTCAGGGTCGACTTGCCCGCATTGGGGCGCCCCACCAGACACGCGAATCCCGCGCGGTACTCGCTCATTTGGCTGTCTCCTTCGCCGACTCCCGCCCATCCTGCTGTATGACGAGAGCCCGCGAGTGCTCGGCCTCCGGCGAGTCGTCCCGGGCGTCGCTCGCACCGGCATCCCCGATGCGCTCAACGGTCACGGTGGCGATCTGATGACGCCGCCCCGCCATACGCTCGGCAGTGAGGCGCAGTCCGGCGATCTCGCCGCTCGCGCCGGGGATCGGCACCCGGCCGACCAGCTTGGCGAGCAGGCCGCCGACCGTGTCGACATCGTCCTCGTCGATCGTCACGTCGAAGTGCTCGGCCAGGTCGTCGACCGCCATCCTGGCCGGCACCCGGGTGATGCCACCGTCGAGTTCCTCCACGCCGGGGGTGACCCGGTCGTACTCGTCGTCGATCTCGCCGACGACCTCCTCCACGATGTCCTCGAGCGTGACCAGGCCTGCGGTGCCACCGTATTCGTCGATCACGATCGCAAAGTGACGCCGAGCGGTCTGCATCTCACGCAGCAGGTCGTCGGCGGGTTTGCTGTCCGGCACGAAGGTGACGTCCCGCATCACCTCGGTGACCGGCTGGCGCAGCATCGCTTCGTGTCCGATGACCCGCTCCGCCACGTCCTTGAAGTACAGCGCGCCCTCGATGTCGTCGGGGCTGCCGTCGGTGACCGGCACCCGGGAAAAGCCCGAGCGCAGGAACAGCGACATCGCCTGCCCCAGGGTCTTGTCGCGGTCGATCGTGATCATGTCGGTGCGCGGCACCATCAGCTCGCGCGCGACAGTGGTGTCCAGCTCGAAGACGGACTGGATCATCTTCCGCTCATCATCCTCGATCAGCGCGGAATCCGTTGCCAAGTCGACGTATTCGCGAAGCTCGGCCTCCGAGTCGAAGGGACCGTCACGATAGCCCCGGCCCGGGGTCACCGCGTTGCCGAGCGCTACGAGCGCGCGCGCCACCGGACTGAGCACCCGATGCAGCCAGAGCACGCCGGGCGCGGTGGCGAGCGCAAAACCGATCGCATGCTGGCGACCGAGCGTGCGGGGCGACACCCCGACCAGCACGAACGACACCAGCGCCATCACCGCAATCGCGATCAGCAGCGCGATCCAGAAGCTGTCGAACGCCTCGCGCATCGCGAGGGTGACCAGCACCGCCGCAGTCGCCTCCGCGATGTTGCGCAGAAAGGTCAGCACCATCGCGACTGCCGAGCTGTCCTCGACCAGCTTGCCGAGCGGACCGGACCCACGCCGGCCCTCCTCGATCAGCGCGTCGGCGGAGTTGCGACCGATCCGGCTGAGGGCGGATTCGACTGCGGCAAAAGCGAACCCGAGGACCACCGCGACCAGCGCGGCGATGAGTAACGGCACCATCGAAGCGTCACTCCCCCGACGGCGGGCTGATGCTGACCGAACCTCCGGTGCGACCGCGGCCCGCCAGGAACGTCAACAGCAGCCGGCGCTGCAGCTCGAACATCTCGCGCCGCTCGTCGGGCTCGGCGTGGTCGAAGCCGAGCAGGTGCAGGATGCCGTGCACGGTCAGCAGCAGGAGCTCCTCCGCGGTGGTGTGTCCCGCCTCGGCCGCCTGTTTGGCAGCGACGGTCGGGCACAGCACGACGTCGCCGAGCATCCCCTCGACCGGTTCGTCACCGTCGGTGCCGGGTCGCAGCTCGTCCATCGGGAAGCTCATCACGTCCGTCGGGCCGGGCAGGTCCATCCACTGCTTGTGCAGCGTCTCCATGGCGGCCTCGTCGATGACCCCGACATAGAGGTCCACTCCCGGGTGCACCCGCATCTCGTGCAGCACGAAGGCGGCGCAGTCGTGCAGCTCGTCGAGGTCGACCGGGAAGTCGGTCTCGTTGAGCAGGTCGATGCTCACGAACGATCCCGCCGTTCGCCGCCGGATGCCCGGCTGGGGCCGGATCGTGCTGTGCGCGCATCGAATTCGTCATACGCGTCGACGATCGCGCTGACCAGCCGGTGCCGCACGACGTCGTGCGAGGTCAGCCGGGAGAAGTGCACGTCGTCGATGCCCTCGAGGATCTCCTGCACCACCCGCAGACCCGACTTGGTGCCGCCCGGCAGGTCGACCTGCGTGACGTCGCCGGTGACGACCATCTTGGAGCCGAAGCCGAGCCGGGTGAGGAACATCTTCATCTGCTCGGCCGTGGTGTTCTGCGCCTCGTCGAGGATGATGAAGGAGTCATTGATCGTCCGGCCCCGCATATACGCCAGCGGCGCCACCTCGACCGTGCCGCTGGCCATCAGCCGCGGGATCGAGTCGGGGTCGACCATGTCGTGCAGCGCGTCGTAGAGCGGCCGCAGGTAGGGGTCGATCTTGTCGTTGAGCGTGCCGGGCAGGAAGCCGAGCCGCTCGCCGGCCTCGACCGCCGGACGGGTCAGGATGATCCGATTGACCTCCTTGGCCTGCAACGCCGCGACCGCCTTGGCCATCGCCAGGTAGGTCTTGCCGGTGCCGGCCGGCCCGATGCCGAAGACGACGGTGTTCTTATCGATCGCGTCGACATACTCCTTCTGCCCCAACGTCTTCGGGCGGATGGTGCGCCCGCGGTTGCTCACGATGTTCATCGTCAGCACGTCGGCCGGACGCTCCCGGGTGCGGGCTCGCAGCATGCCGATCGAGCGCTCGACGGCGTCCCGATTGAGCGGCTGGCCGGCGTCGATGATCGTCAGCAACTCGTCGATCAACTCCTCGACGAGCGCCATATCGGCGGGCGGGCCGGCCAGGTGGAAGACGTTGCCCCGCACGTGGATCTGCAGCCGCGGGAAGGCCCGCTCCATCGTGCGCAACAACTCGTCGCGCGGCCCGAGCAGCGTGACCATCGCGATGTCGGGCGCGATCTCGACCGTGTGCTCGGCGCGCACGTCGCCTGCGGCCTGGGTAGGTGCGTCGGCTTCGCCCGGCGGGCCGCTCGTGGTGTCGTTCAACGCGCGGTGCAACTCGCCGGGCAGCGGATCATGATCGTCGCTTGTCATCGTCGCTCCAGTCTACGGGCGTATGACGCGGGCCTCGACCGAGTTAGCCCCGTCCACGACCCGCGACCCGGCGATCCCGCCCGCGAACGCCCAGATCCCCGCACCGAGCAGGAAGCACACCGCCATCCGGTCGCCGATCTGCGGCGCTGCGATATCGCCGGCGACCGCACCGAAGATGGCGACGCCGAGCGACGTACCGGTCTGGCGGGCGGCGTTGTTCAGGCCACCGGCTAGCCCGCTGTGTCCCGGGGCCGCAGCGACCGAGCCGGCGACCAGGGGCGCGACCAGCAGGCCGAGCGCGACCCCGGTGAGCACCATGCCGGGCACCAGCGGCCAGAACCGGTCCGGCTGCACCCCGACCGCGAGCGCCAGGCACAGCTCGCCGGCGATACCGACGCCGAAGCCGATGCGGATCAGCGTGCTGCCGCGCAGCCGGAGCATCCAGCGGCCGGCGAGCAGCGGCACGATCGTCAGCGGCACGAACGTCGGCAGGGTGAGCAGACCGGCAACCGGCGCACTGTGCCGCTGCACACCCTGCAGCAGGAAGGTGAGCACCAGGAGGGTGCCGTTGCCGACCAGGTTCATGCCCAGCGCACCGCCGCAGCAGCGCATCAGCCGGCTGCTGCGCCAGAGCTCGAGCGACACCATCGGGCGCGCGGCTCGCCGCTGCCGTATGACGAAAGCCGCGATCCCGACGGCCGCGCACGCGAGCAACCCCGCTGCGGTCGGCGACAGCCCGTCGCGCCCGAGGACGATCACGGCGGCGATCAGCGTCCCGAGCCAGACGATGGACAGCGCCGCACCCCACCAGTCGGCGCGTCGCCGCACGCCGTGGCCGGCGGGCAGCAGCCGCGCACCGGCGAGCGCGGCGGCGATCACCGGCAGGTTGACCGCGAAGACCGGCCGCCAACCGCCGACGCCGACCAGCGCGCCGCCGGCGAGCGGACCCACCGCGACGGCCGACCCCGAGATGCCCGACCAGATCGCGATCGCACGGGCGCGCTGCCCGGCGTCGGCCCAGATCGCGCTGATGAGGGCGAGGCTCGCCGGCAGCATCGCCGCCGCACCGACTCCCTGAATCACCCTGCCACACAATAAGATCGGCAGGGTGGGAGCGATCGCACAACCCAATGAGCCGATGCCGAAACCGACCAGACCGGCCGTGAAGCAGCGTCGCGGCGCGACCCGGTCGGCCAATGCACCCGCAGTGAGCAGCAACGCCGCCAGCGGCACCGTGTAACTGTCGACGACGCCCTGCGCGCCGGCCGTGCCGCCGCCGAGGTCGCGGTCGATGCTGGGCAGTGCGACGTTGACCGCGGAGACGTCGAGCAGCACCAGGAACATCGCCGCGCACAGGACGATCAGGGGCGCCCGGGGTGTGAGCGGTTGAGGTCGAAGGGTCGTTCGGGGCGTGGCTGCCGTCATACGACCGATCGTGGGTGGGTGAACCTTCGGTGGCCGCCGAAGCGATCCCGGGCGAGGATGGGCCCATGATCGAGAGCACCCGCGCTGACGAGGGCGACGTGTCGCCGATCGCGGCGATGTTCGCCGACCGGGCTCGTGCCCGGATGATCGCCGCCCTCATTGACGGGCGCCGATTGCCCGCGTCCCGGCTCGCGGCGGAGGCGGGCGTGAGTGCGGCGACCGCAAGCGGTCACCTGCGCAAGCTGCTCGACCATCGCCTGGTCCGGGTGGAGACCAGCGGCCGGCACCGCTACTACTACCTGGCGAGCGCGCAGGTCGCCGCCGCGTTCGAGGCGCTGGTTGCGATGACACCACTGCCGCCGGTCACCTCGCTGCGCCAGGGCACCAGGTTGCAACGGCTGCGGACCGCGCGCACCTGCTACGACCATTTCGCCGGCCGGCTCGGGGTGTCGCTCACCGATGCGCTCATCGCCGACGGGGTGCTCCGGGCCCTGGACGGCACCGGCGACACCCGGCGGCGCGACGGCGACCGACTGTCTGCGCCGATCGAGCAACCGGCCTTCGAGCTCGGCCCGCAGGCGGCGACCGCGCTGGAGGCTTGGGGCGTCGACCTGGAGCAGGTGCAGAGCGCGAGCCGGCCCGTGCTGCGCTTCTGCCTCGATTGGACAGAGCAGCGGCATCATCTGTCCGGCGGCCTTGGTGCGGCCATCCTGCGGACCGCGCGCGACAACGACTGGGTCCGTCCCGGCCCCCGACCCCGCGAGCTATCCATCACCGATGCCGGCACCGCCGCATTCGCAGGATTGGCACCGCAACTCGCCGGTTAGGCCCACTCCCGCGACAGGAGTATGGCGAGGGCCGCGGGCCCGGCACTGGACGCGCGCAGCACGGTCGGCCCGAGCCGGGCGGTCACCGCCCCTACGCCCTCGAAGGCGCTGAGCTCGTCCGGTGCAATGCCCCCTTCCGGGCCGACCACGAGCAGAACCTCTCCCTCCACCGGGAGGGTGACATCGCGCAGGGGCCGGGTCGCCTCCTCGTGCAGCACGACGACCGCCGCCGCAGCGCGCGCCCGCTCGGTCGCGCCGCTGCCGGACACGACAGCTTCCACCGTCGGCACGGTCGGCCGCCTGGACTGTTTGCTCGCCGCGTGCACCAGCGACTCCCACTTGCGCCGAGCCTTCTTCGCTTTGTCGCCGCGCCACTGCACGATGCTGCGGGCGGCCTGCCACGGCACGACGCCGTCCACGCCGAGCTCCGTCGCGGACTCGATCGCCTGCTCGTCTCGGCCACCCTTGGCGAGAGCCTGCATCAGCACGAATCGCCGTGCTGCAGTGTCGTTTTCGTTGATCTGGGTGACCTGCACGGCCAGCTCGTCCCGGCCTGCCGAGACGACCTCGCCCACCGCGACCCGGCCGGACCCGTCGGCGACCTGCACCGTTTCGCCGACACCGATGCGTCGCACCACGGCGGCGTGTCGGGCCTCGTCGCCGGTGACCCGCACGACGTCACCGACCCCGACGCCCTCCAGGGAGCCGGGGTCGGTGAAGAAGAGCGGAGCGGTCACTTGGCCTGGAAGGCATCGCGCAGCTTGCCGAACAGTCCCTTCTCAACACGGCCGAACCGCGCCTCGGGCCGCTCCTCACCGCGCTCCTTGGCGAGTTGACGCAGCAACTCCTCCTGCTGCGGGTCGAGCCTGGTGGGCACCCGCACGTTGGCGTGCACCATCAGGTCGCCACGCTGCTGGGTGCGCAGGTGGGTCACCCCGAGGCCACGCAGGGTGATGACGTCACCGGGTTGGGTGCCTGGCTCGATCGCGACGTCCTGCGTGCCGTCGAAGGTTTCGAGCGGCAGTGAGGTGCCCAAGGCCGCTGCGGTCATGGGGAGTTCGACCGAGCAGTGCAGGTCGTCTCCTTGCCGCTGGAACATCTGGTGCTTGCGCACCCGCACCTCGACGTAAAGGTCGCCGGCCGGGCCTCCCCCAGGACCGACCTCGCCCTCGCCGGTCAACTGGATGCGCGTGCCGCTGTCGACACCGGCCGGCACCTTGACCGAGATCGTACGGCGGTCGCGGACCCGGCCCTCGCCGGAGCAATTGAAGCAGGGGTCGTCGATGATGTCGCCATAACCGCGGCACGCCTGGCAGGCGCGGGCGGTCATCACCTGACCGAGGAACGATCGCTGCACCTGCTGCACCTGGCCGGAGCCGTGGCAGATCTCGCAGGTGTGTCGTCCGGTGCCGGGTCGCGCGCCGTCGCCGTGACAGACGTTGCAGACCACCGCGGTGTCGAAGGTCAGCTCCTCGGCGCCGCCGAAAACGGCGGTGCCCAGCTCGATCTCGACACCGATCAGCGCATCCTGTCCACGCTGCTGGCGGGAGCGCGGACCGGCGCCGCCGGCGGCGGTGCCGCCGAAGAACGCGTCCATGATGTCGCTGAACGAGAAGCCCTGGCCGAAGCCGGCTGCTCCCGCGGCACCGGCGTAGGGGTCGCTGCCCATGTCGAACGCACGTCGCTTCTCCGGATCACCCAGCACGTCATACGCCTGAGAGATCTTCTTGAACTGGTCGGATGCCTCCTCCGACGGGTTCACGTCGGGGTGCAACTTGCGTGCCAGCTTGCGGTAGGCACGCTTGATCTCTTCCTGGGTGGCATTCTGTGCGACACCGAGGTCACCGTAGTAGTCGTTCACGAAAGTCCTTGAGACGTAAGGTTATTGGTTGAGTATGTCGGTGACGTAGCGAGCGACCGCCCGCACCGCCGCCATGGTCGTGGGGTAATCCATCCGGGTCGGACCAAGCACACCGAGGCCGGCCACGCTGCCGGCGGTGTAGGACGTGGTGACGACCGAGGTACCGGTGAGGCCGGCGACGGTGTTCTCCGCCCCGATCCGCACCGAGACGCCGTCGGCGATCTGCTGCCCGTCCATCTGGGCGAGTAACCGCAGCAGGACCACGTGCTCCTCGAGTGCCTCCAGCACCGGGCCGATCGTCATCGGGAAGTCGCTGCTGGAGCGCGCCAGGTTGGCGGTGCCGGCGAGCATCACGCGCTCCTCGCGCTCCTCGGCCAGCACCCCGGCAACGTCCCGCACCAAAGCGGCGTGCACGTCACGCTCGACGCCGGACGCACCGCCGATGAGTTCGTCAGCCCACTCGCGCAGCGCTGCGGCCGCTGACGTGCGACGACGGCCGGTGCTGCGTTCGTTGATCGTGCTGCGCACGTCCCCGATGAGGGTCTCGCCCTCGGCGACGGTGAGCGCACGACGCAGGTCCAGCACCCGCTGCTCGACCTGGCCGGTGGACAGGATGATCACCAGCATCACCTTGTCCGCGGCCATCGTGACCAGCTCGAGGTGCCGGACCGTGGCGGTGTTGAGCGACGGATACTGCATGACCGCCGCTTGACCGGTCAGCGACGACAGCAGCCGCGTGGTGCGCGAAATCACATCGTCGAGGTCGACCGACTGTCCCAGGAAGGTGCGGATCGCGGTGCGTTCGGCCCGAGAAAGCGGCTTCATCTCGCTGAGCTTGTCGACGAACATCCGGTAGCCCGCGTCGGTCGGGATGCGACCCGCCGAGGTGTGCGGTGCGGCGATCAGCCCATCGTCCTCCAGCGCCGCCATGTCGTTGCGCACGGTGGCCGCGCTGACGCCCAATTTGTGCCGCTCGAGCAGCGCCTTCGAGCCCACCGGCTCCGAGGTCGACACGAAGTCCTGCACGATCGCGCGCAGCACTTCGAGCCTGCGGTCCTCGCTCATGTCCACCTCCCACGGTTTCGTCGTCAACCTGCAACGTTCATTGGCACTCAGGTATGCCGAGTGCCAAGTCTACGTGCTCGGGCGTCGTTCCCCGGAATGCGACGGGCGGCGCACTAGTGTTTGGGCGCGTGAACGACAGATACGGCGCCGACGTGCTCTCCGGTGACTGGAAGGCGCCACCGCGCGGACGCTCCCAGCAGATCCCGGCCGAGCGCGACCTGGTCGTCGAGGAAGTCGAGACCGGCTGGTGCGGTGCGATCGTCGGGGTCGAGAAGGCCGGCGGCATGCGCGTGGTCCAGCTCGAGGACCGGCACGGCAAGGTGCGGGCCTTCCCCCTGGGCCCGGGCTTCCTGATCGACGGCGCGCCGGTCGAGCTCGTCCCCCCGGTCTCCCCCGACGCCGGCAAACTCGCGGCCGCACGCGAGGCCGCGAGTCGGACCGCCAGCGGGTCGCGCGCGGTCACCGACGCCCCCGCGCGCGTCGCCCGCGGGTCGCGCATCTTCGTCGAGGGTCGGCACGACGCCGAGTTGGTGGAGAAGGTGTGGGGCGCCGACCTGCGCGTCGAGGGAGTGGTCGTCGAGCAACTCGACGGTGTGGACGACCTGCGCGCGGTCATCCGCGACTTCGCGCCGACCGCGGACCGCCGCATGGGGGTGCTCGTGGACCATCTGGTGCCCGGCACCAAGGAGCAGCGCATCGTCGACGAGGCTCTCGCCATACCGGAGGCACGTGAGGACGTGCTCGTCCTCGGTCATCCGTATGTCGACGTGTGGCAGTCGGTCCGGCCCGAGCGCCTCGGCTGGCAGCAGTGGCCGGTCATCCCGCGCGGAACGTCTTGGAAACACGGCATACTCGCCGAGCTCGGCTGGCCGCACGCCACTCAGGCCGATGTCGCGCAGGGCTGGAAGCGCATCCTCGGCACCGTGCGCACCTATGCCGACCTGCAGCCCGAGCTCCTCGGCCGCGTCGAGGAACTCATCGACTTCGTCACCGCGAACGGCTGACCGCCCGATGACCGATGCGGGGCTCTCGGCCGAGCTCGTTGCCGTGGTGATGGCCGTCGACCGCGGCCGGCCGTTCGTGGTCGCGAGCGGCGAGCCGCCGGCACTGCCGGCCGGGCCGCTCCGCGCGGACGAGGAGTCGCTGCAGGCCGGTGTGCGCGAATTTGCGCGCGAACACATGGGATTCGAGCTCGGGTATGTCGAGCAGCTCTACACGTTCGCCGACCTCGGCCGCTCCACCGACGGCCGCCGGGTGATCTCGATCTCTTATCTCGGCCTCACGCGGGCGGAGATCTCCGGTAGTGAGCGACCGACCGACTGGTCGGCGCTCTACGACCTGCTGCCGTGGGAGGACCGGCGTCACCTCGAGTCGGGCACCGGCAGCGACCGGCTCGGCGAGGAGATCGAGGCAGCGCTGCAGCGGTGGTCCGGCGACGACGGCGACCGGCTCGAACGCTGCCGCTTCCTCTTCGGTTACGACGAACGGGTATGGCGCCCGGACCTCGCACTGCAGCGCTACGAACTTCTCTGGGAAACCGGTCTTGTTGCCGAATCTCCATGCGCTGCAAAGATTTCGGCGCTGACCGCCGGGCCGATGGTCAATGACCACCGCCGAATCCTGGCCACCGGCCTCTCCCGCCTTCGAGCCAAGCTGCAATACCGTCCCGTGGTCTTCGAGTTGATGCCCGAAGTCTTCACCCTCGGCGAGTTGCAGGAAACCGTCGAGGCGATCGCCGGGCAGTCGGTGCACAAGCAGAACTTCCGGCGCGCGGTCGAGGTGCAGCACGAGCTCGTCGAACCCACCGGCGACGTCTCGCACGACACCGGCGGGCGTCCGGCCAAGCTCTACCGGTTCCGCCGCTCGGTGCGGCAGGAGCGCGATCAGGTGGGCACCAAGTTGCCGATCCCACGCGCCGCCCGCTGACATCCCACGCCCCGACAGCACCACCGGCGACCGGTGTTATGCTCACTTCCAGCAAATACTCATTTCGAGCATTTGATCTCCGACGAAGGAGCGCCATGAGCATCACGCAGGACCGCCCGGCGTACGACCACGCTGCGGCATACGAGGCCGTCCGGCACATCATCCCCGAGGTGGAATGGGCGATGTATGCCGAGGACATCGAGGCCATCCACCGGCTCAAGCAAGAGCAGGACGCGGTCATCCTGGCGCACAACTACATGACGCCCGAGGTGTTCCACGGGGTGGCCGACATCCGCGGAGACTCGCTCGCGCTGGCCCGGGAGGCGCAGGACGTCGAGGCGGGCACCATCGTGCTGGCCGGGGTGCACTTCATGGCCGAGACCGCCAAGCTGCTCAACCCGGCCAAGCGAGTGCTGCTGCCCGACCTGCGCTCGGGCTGCTCGCTCGCCGAGAGCATCACCCCCGCGGACATCGCCGCGCTACGCGCCCAGCACCCGGGTGCCCCGGTGGTCACCTACGTCAACACCTCGGCGGCAGTGAAGGCGGCGAGCGACATCTGCTGCACGTCGGGCAATGCCGTGGCGGTGATCCAATCCCTTGGCGTCGACAAGGTGATCATGATCCCGGACCAGTACCTCGCGCGGAACATCGCGGCGCTCACCGGCGTCGAGGTCATCACCCACCCTGGGGCGTGCGAAGTGCACGAGCGCTTCACCCCGCTCGACATCGTCGACATCCGTCAGGGGCACCCCGGCGTGACCGTGCTGGCGCATCCCGAATGCCCGCCCGACGTTGTCGCCGAGTCCGATTTCGCCGGTTCGACCGCCGACATGCAGCGGTATGTCGAGACGCAGCGCCCCGCGAAAGTCGCTCTGATCACTGAGTGTTCGATGAGCGACAACATCGCCGCGGATCACCCGGACCTGGAGTTTGTGCGGCCGTGCAACCTGTGCCCGCACATGAAACGCAACACTCTCGGCGCGATCCGCGCCGCCCTGGAGACCGGTGGTCCGGAGATCCAGGTGGACCCGGCGGTCGCCGAGCCGGCGCGTCGCGCCATTGACAAGATGCTGGCAGCCACCCCGCGGGTGAAGTGATGGAGCGCCGAGTGATGGCACGTCGCCCCCTCGTGGTCATCGGGTCGGGCCTGGCCGGTCTGACCTGCGCCTGGGCCTCGGATCCGCAGGGTTGCATCCTGCTCACCGCCGGCGTTCTCACCGATGGCGCCGCGAGCATGTGGGCGCAGGGCGGCATCGCGGCGGCCCTCTCCCCCGACGACAGCACCGCGTTGCACGCCGAGGACACCTGGCGAGCGGGGGCGTTCGCGGGCGATCGTGCGGTCATCGACCGCATCACCGGAGTGGCTCCCGAGGTCGTGCGTCTGCTCGTCGAGCTCGAGGTGCCGTTCGACCGCGCACCGGACGGCAGCATCGACCTGGCCCTCGAGGGCGGCCACAGCCGGTCGCGCGTCGCGCACGCCGGAGACCACTCGGGTGCCGCGGTGACCACCGCGATGGCCCGTGCGGTTCGGGCCGCACCTCACGTCGAGGTCCGCGAGCACCACACCGTGACGCGGCTGCTCGCCGATGCGTCCGGCGCCGTCTGTGGCGTCGAGGTACGCCGGCGCGACGGCAGCCTTGAGGTGATCGAGACGGACCGGGTCGTGCTCGCGACCGGCGGCATGGGCGGTCTCTGGGCGCACACGACGAACCCGACGACCGCGCTCGGCCAGGGCGTCGCGCTGGCGGCGCGAGTGGGCGCCCGCACCGACGACCTGCATCTGGTGCAGTTCCACCCCACTGCTCTCGATGTCGCCGCCGATCCGATGCCACTGCTGACCGAGGCACTTCGAGGTGCCGGCGCGAAGCTGGTCTCCGACGGCGCGCGCTTCGTGGACGAGCTGCAGCCGCGTGACGTGGTCGCTGCCGCCGTCTGGGAGCAACTCACCGAAGGTCGGACCGTGCGCCTCGATGCGCGCGGAATCAACCGAGTGGCAACGCGATTCCCCGCTGTCGCCGAGCTGACCGCCGCATCCGGACTCGACCTCACCCGCGACCTATTGCCGGTGCGGCCGGCGCTGCACTATTCGATGGGTGGAGTCACCGTGGACGACACGGGCCGTTCATCGGTACCCGGTTTGTGGGCGGTCGGCGAGGTGTCGCGCACTGGCCTGCACGGCGCAAACCGGTTGGCCTCCAACTCATTGCTCGAGGCCGTCGTCACCGGTCGTGCCGCAGCTGCGGATGCGATCACCTGGACGGGGGTGTGGCGCGGATCGGTCCGGCCGGCCGACCCGGCAACTGTTCGCACGCGCACCTGCACGGCCGCCCCCGCCGCCAGTCGGCCGCTACCACTCGCACAGGTGCGCGAGACGCTCGACAGCGCATGTGGCGTGCTGCGCGACGGCCCGACCTTGCAAGCAGCGGTGGACTGCCTGGAGCCCCATGTCGGCGACGACGCGGCGTATGTCGCCTGGCTCATCGCTCGTTCTGCGCTCGCCCACCCGCTCAGTGTCGGAGCCCACCGCCGCACCGACAATGTTCTTCCGGAAGGAGTCTCTGCATGAACGACGCGGATCTGCAACGCGTGGTCGACACCGCACTCACCGAGGACCTCGGACTCTCGGGCGACATCACCACCCTCGCGACGGTCCCCCCGGACGCGACCGGCACGGCATACGTCGTCAGCCGTGAGGACGGTGTGCTCTCCGGGGTGGAGGCATTCGACGAGGTGTTCCGCACCGTCGATCCGTCGGTGCGCGTGGACTGGTCGCGCGGTGCCGGCGACGAGCTGGCGCCGGACGACGTCGTCGCAACCGTCACCGGGTCGGCGCGGTCGATCCTCACCGCCGAGCGCAGCGGGCTCAACCTGCTCGGGCACCTGACCGGGATTGCCTCCCGCACAGCGGGATTCGTGCGTCTCGTCGACGGCACCGGTGCGCGCATCGCCGACACTCGCAAGACGACGCCGGGTTTGCGCGCGCTCGAGAAGCGGGCGGTGGTCGACGGCGGTGGCGCCAATCATCGCTTCGGTCTTTTCGACGCCATCCTGGTGAAGGACAACCACATCGGGCTCGGGGGTGGTCTGACGCCGGTGTTGGAGCGCCTTGCCGAGCACGTCAGACACGTCGTGCGGGTGGAGATCGAGGTCGACACGCTCGACCAGTTGCGCGAGGTGCTGGCCTTCGACGCGGCCCGCCTGGATGAGGGCAAACAGCCAGTCGTGCATGCGGTGTTGCTGGACAACATGGTGCCCATGCAGATCGCCGAAGGCGTCGAGCTCGTGCGCAGCCACGGCGCCCCGGTCATGGTTGAAGTGTCGGGCGGGGTGAACGAGCGCACCGTTCGTGAGCTCGCGGAGGCCGGCCCGGATCTGATCTCGATCGGCGCCCTCACACACAGTGTGCGCTGTCACGACTTCGGGCTCGACCTGCGCAGCTGACCAAGCTGCCGGCGTCACCAGCCGAGCAGGCGGCGCACCACGGTGTCGGCGAGCAGCCGTCCGCGCAGGGTGAGGCGCGCGGCCGGTGCGGGGGCGGCTGCCGCTGACTGGTCGAGCAGCCCATCGGCGACCAGCGCGGGTATCGCGGCGCGGCCGGTGTCGTCGAGGTGGGTGAGCGGCAACCCTTCGGCGAGGCGCACTCCGAGCAGGACCGTCTCGTCATACGTCTGATCGGGGGTGAGGAGTTCGCGTCCGGCGCCCGGCGAGTCCCCTGCGAGCACCCGATTTGCGTATGCCGCAGGGTGTTTCACGTTCCACCAGCGCACGCCGCCGATGTGACTGTGTGCCCCGGGGCCGATGCCCCACCAGTTGTCGCCGCGCCAGTAGCTCTCGTTGTGGCGGCAGCGCCCATCCGTCGTCCGCGACCAGTTGCTGATCTCGTACCACTCGAATCCTGCTGCGGCCAGCGCGGTTTCGGCCAGTTCGTACTTGTTGGCCTCGTCGTCGTCATCGGGCATGCGCACCTGGCCGCGACGGACCTGGGCGGCGAGTTTGGTGCCTTCCTCGACGACCAGTGCGTAGGCGCTGAGGTGGTCCGGTGCGAGGGCGATCGCGTCGTCGATGCTGCGGCGCCAGTCGTCGTGAGTCTCCCCCGGGGTGCCGTAGATGAGGTCGAGGCTGACCTGCAGGCCCGCGTCTCGGACCGCCTGCACCGCGCGAGCGACCCCGGCAGGATCGTGGGTGCGTTCGAGAGTGCGTAGCACGTGCGGCACCGACGACTGCATGCCGAGGCTGATCCGGGTGAAACCACCGGCTGTGAGTGTCTTGGCCACCTCCGGGGTGATCGTGTCGGGGTTCGCCTCGGTGGTCACCTCAGCTCCCGGCAGGAGTCCGAAGGCGTCGCGGATCCCGGCCAGCATCCGGTTGAGGTCGGCGGCGGCGAGCATGGTGGGTGTCCCACCCCCGACGAATACGGTGCTCACCTGCGGCACCGCGGCGCCGGTGCGCTCGATGACGTCGCGGGCCAGTGCCAGCTCGGCGAGTGCGGCGTCTGCGTAGCTGCTCACTCCGGCGCCGTGCGGGCCGAGCTCGGCGAGGGTGTAGGTGTTGAAATCGCAATAGCCACAACGCACTCGGCAGAACGGCACGTGCAGGTAGATGCCGAATTGTCGCGTCGACAATGACGTGGCGGTGTGGGCCGGAAGCGCACCGTCGACCGGCACCGCTTCGCCCTCGGGCAACGCGCTGGGCACCGCACAATCGTACGGGCGCCGAGTTGGCGGGCCGCCCGCCGGCCCGAGCGACCGTCCGTCGGGCGTCCGCAAGAGCCGAGCCGCACACCGAGCGCCTGGCCCGCTGATCGAGTGGGCCGAGCCGTTTCCCACGCTGATCGAGTAGGCCGACCCGCACACTCGAGCGCCTAGCCCGCCGATCGAGTAGGCCGACCCGCACACTCGAGCGCCTAACCCGCCGATCGAGTAGGCCGAGCCGCTAGGCGAGGCCGTATCGAGATCAGCGGCCTGTTAGTCGGCGGGGTGGGTGAGGTAGGTGTGTCCGGTGGGGCTGGTCCAGGTGCAGGTGCCGTCGGGGGTCATGGTGACGGTCCAGCCGGCTTCGTGTTTGGCGCGGTGGTGGTGTCGGCAGAGGCATTGCAGGTTGTGGGCTGCGGTCGGACCGTCGGGGTAGGGGGTGACGTGGTCGAGGTCGGTGAGTGTTGCGGGTCGGGTGCAGCCGGGGAATCTGCAGTGCTGGTCGCGGGCCCGCACGAATCGTGCCAACCGGGTGCCGGGGGTGTAGGTCTGGTTGGCGGTCTCGGCCACCGTGCCGGTTTCCGCATTGACCAGGGCCCGGGTGATCTTGGTACCGAGCAGGCCGGTGAGTTCGCGGATCGTGCCAGCGGGGATGACCCCGACACCGGGGACGTGGACGTCGCCGAGCCGGTACCGCACCGGTGTTGGGTTGTCCGCGAAGCGGGGCACAGTCTCGCGCCGATGGGTTCGCGCTGGGTTAGTGGAGCGCGTTGGATCAGTGCCGCTCATCGGATGAGCCGGTGGCGCCGGGTCGGGTGGTGGGGCCGGTGGTGGTCGGGTGCCGGTCCGTGGTGCGGCTTCGCGCACCATCGCTTTGAGTTGGCGTTCGGCCTCACTGATCGGGCGGCAACTGGTCGGGCGGCAGGTGCCGAGGTCGAGGACGACTGGGTTGATCGGGAGCATGAACTCCCGCAGCGCGGGCGGTCGCACCTTGCCCGTGCTTGTTTCGCGTGCCGGGCCGGTCGCCTCAACGGCCCCGGTCACGTCCCCTCTGTCCGCCGTTGTGGTGGCGGGGTGGAACGGGACGTGCAGGACGAGCTCGGTGGTCACGTGCGCGTTGGACAACAGCAGGTCGGTGAGGGCGTCGACCCGGCACTCGCCCAGTGTTTTGGTTGTCGTGGTTGTCTCGTGCAGGGTCTTTGCGTGGGTGTTGACCGCAGCCATCAGCTTCGCCGCGTCCAACGACGGCAAGACTGCGGTGAGCATGGACATGCCTGCCTCCCAATGGGGTGCGACGGTCACATCGGTGCAGTCCCGCCGCCGCGCAGCCGACGCCTGATCGGACGCGACCGGTGCCTCCTGCACCAGTAGGCGTTGGGTGCGCCGGCGCAGTTTCGTGGACGTCGAGGTCTCCGGGGCGCTGGCCAGGATCTCGGCTTCGATGGTTGCGGCGAGGTCGACCGGACAATCAGCCGCCTCGGGTGTTTCGGGTGTGCCGGTTGCCGGGATTGCGTCGGCGAGGGCGTCGCTGACCGCGACCACTTTCCGTCCCTCCAACTCCCCAGTCCCGGCCTGGTGGAGCAGCAGCGGCGTGTAGCGCACACTCTCGACTGCTTGGGTGAGTCGCAGACTGGTTTGCCGGTCGGTCCACCCCAACCGGGCACCGACTTCCAACGGTGTCCAGGTGTCGGGGTGGTGCGGGTGTTTGTCGTATTCGCGTTGCGCGAGTTGGTCCAGCCGCAGGGTTTGGGTGGCCCAGGCGGAGTTCTGCACCTGCTGGGTGGCGAGCACCTGATCGAGCAACTCGCCATCTGAGAGACCCGTGCCGTTGCCTGGTGTGCCGTTGGGGTCGTGGCGGGCGTTGTTGAACGCGGCCTGCAGCAGCGTGTGTGCTGCCTGCAGGAGTTCGCTGGTGGTGGCAGCGGTGATCACCTGGTTGGTGAGTGCCTGCTGCAGCTGGGACATGCGTCAATCATACACGTGTTCGATGCGGTTGGGAAGGGTGCACAAGGCCGAATAGTGTGTGTTTCCAGTGTGATTCGTGGGATCGAGCGGGGGTTGTCAGTGGCGGGTGGGATGGTGTTGCGTGGTGGAGTAGGAGTGGTCTCGATACGGGCTCCCCCGCTTCGCTCCTCCGCCCTACTCGACCAGCCCCCACCGGCCCCAAGGGCTTCGCTGCTTCGCCCTACTCGACCACCGCCGACGGGACTCCACCCGCAAGGCCGCACCACGGGGCACGGTCCGGTGCGTGGCGAGATCTCTGAGCGGGGCGAGGGGCCGCGTGAGCGGCCCTATGCAGCGAAGCGGAGCGCTAGCGGAGCGAAGCGGAGTGAGGCCGCGAGGGCGGTCCCTCGTCCCGCGGCCAGCGAGTTGCCCCGCGGCGCGCGTTGGCCCCGCGGCCAGCGAGTCGCCCCGCGGCCAGCGAGTCGTCGCGTGGCCTCCTTCGTCCCGCGCCGCGGCGCACCGCAAAGGCCGCGAGGGCGGCCCCTCATCCCGCGGCACGCGTTGGCCCCGCGGCCAGCGAGTCATCCCGCGCGGCGGGACGTGTGCAAACATCGGAGCCGCCAGCGACCAACCGCCAAAAGGAGCACCATGGCCGACCGCCAGGGGGCGCAGGCCGACCAGCCGTCACCCGCCCGGACGACATCGCCCGAGCACCACCCACCCGAGCACCACCCACCCGAGCACCACGCACCCAAGCACGCCCGGCCGGACACCGCGCTCTTCCTCACCATCGACGCCGGCGGCACCTCGACCCGAGCGGTCGTGCACGACAGCGACGGCCGGAGCTTCGGCTATGGCGTCGCCGGCTCCGGCAACCCGACGGCGGTGGGCGCGAATGCCGTTGCCGATGCGATGCATTCGGCCGCTGCGACAGCGTTGACCCAGTCCGGTCGTGCGGCGCAGGACGTCACTTTCGCACTCGCCGCGATGGCCGGCTCGCGCACCGCGGCGCCCGGGGTCGAGGACGGTCTCGCCCGCCTCGGCGTCACCGCCGAGCTCACCATCGCCGGCGACCTGGAGGCGATCTTCGCCAGCGGCACCCATCAGCTGGACGGTGCCGCACTGGTGTCCGGCACCGGCGCCGCAGCCGTCGCGGTCCGTGACGGCGCAGTGGCCCGCACCGTCGACGGCCGCGGCTGGCTGCTCGGTGACATCGGCTCCGGCTTTTGGATAGCCCGCCGGGTGCTGCGGGCAGTCGCCGCCCACGTCGACGGCTTCGGCGCGCCGACGTCGATGACCACCGCGGTCCTGGCCGACATCGGGCAGCCGACCGATCTCACCGATCGCGAGGCGACGGCTCAGGCGCTCGTCACCGCGACCTACCGGATCGGCGCGCCGGGCATCGCCAGGTTCGCGCCGATTGCCTTCTCCCACAGTGAAACCGACGAGGTCGCACGAAGCATCGTCGACGATGCGGCGTCGGGTCTGGCACGCAGCGTGATCGCGCTGGGAGCGCCGCCGGCACCGGCCGCACTCGTCGTCGGCGGCAGCGTGCTCTTCCACCAGCAGGCATTGCGGAGCCGACTTTCGGCGTTACTCACCGAGCAGGGGTGGACCGGCCTCACCCCGGTCGCCGACGGTATGACGGGGGCCGTCACCATGAGCATGCGCGCCGCCGGGCACACCGTCGACGCCGCACGGCACAGGCGAATCGCGGCCTCACTGGCCGCGATTCGCCCGGAGTCACCTCCCCGGGCCAGGTAGCTGACCCGCCAGCCGTCAGATCGTCCCGGTCAGCGCCTGCAAGCCCAGGCTCGCGACCGCGACACACACCCACAACAGCGCACCGAGCAGCAACGGGCGGTGACCCGCCTGCCGCAGCTGCGCCGGACGCAGCCCGAGACCGATGCCGGTCAGCGCCACGGTGATCAGGAAAGTCCCGAGGAAGGTCAGACCGTCGTGCCAGCCGGCGGGGATGGCACCGAACGAGTTCAGCGCGGCCGCCGCGAGGAAGCCCAGCAGGAAGGCCGGCACGATCTTGCGCACCGGGATCCGCACCTGCTCGCCCTGAGCCGCGGCCTCCCGCTTCGCGGTGAGCACCGCCAGCACCATCACGATCGGGATGATCATCAGCGACCTGGTCAGCTTCACCACAATCGCGTACGGCCCAGCTCCGTCGCCGAAGCTGTATGCCGCAGCGACCACCGACGAGGTGTCGTTGACCGCGGTGCCGCTCCACAACCCGAAGGCGTGCCCGCCGAGACCGAGGAGATGACCGACCGGCGGAAACAGCAGCACGGCAGCGATGTTGAAAGTGAAGATGGTGCCGATCGCGTAGGCGACATTGCTCTGCTTCGGACGCATGACCGCCGTCGCTGCCGCGATCGCCGAAGCACCGCAGATGCCGGTGCCCACGCCAATGAGGGTCGCGAGCTCGGTGTTGATCCGCAGCAGCTTGCCGAGCAGGAACGCGCCGCCGAGCGCGATGGCCAAGGTCCCGAACATCACCGGCAACGACCCACCGCCCACGTTGACCACCTGGGTGAGCGACAGACCCGTGCCCAACACGACGATCGACGCCTGCAGCACCGTGCGCCCGGCGTACCTGGCACCGACGGCAACGCGCTCCTCGCGCAGCCACGACACGGTCGTGCCCGCGAGCAACCCGAGCAGAATTCCGAACACCGGGCCGCCAACGACCGGGAAGAAATGCCCGAGCAGCGTTGCCGCACAAGCGATCCCGACCGTGATCGGCAGTCCCGGCAGCAACGGCCCCAACGCCCGGAGCACCCGAGCACTGTCGAACTCCGCGGCCCCACCCCGCGCTGCATGCCCCTCTGCACTCGTCATGCTCATCAGCATCGATCCACGCCGCCGGCAACGGTAGACATTGCTTTCCCATACCGATATATCCTGTGCATATGAGCACGTGGCCGGACCTCAGCGCACTGGAACTACTCGTGGCTGTTGCCGACCACGGCAGTCTGTCGGCCGGCGCGCGCGCCACCGGTATGGCGCAGCCGAACGCGAGCCGCTCGATCGCTCGCCTGGAACGGCATCTCGGGGTGCCCCTCCTCCACCGTTCGACCCATGGCTCGAGCCTGACGCCGGCAGGACTATTGGTCGTCGAATGGTCACGCAAAGTGATGGACGCAGCGCGCGAAGTAGTCGACGGCGCACGCTCTCTGGCAGCCGACAGCACCGAGTCGATCGTGGTCGCGGCCAGTCAGACCGTGGCGGAGCATCTGCTGCCCGCCTGGCTGGCCCGCTTCCGTGCGCGCCGCCCCGAGGTGCGCGTCGTGGTGCACGTGCACAACAGCCAGGAGGTCGTCGACAACGTCCTCGGTGGCCGCTGCGACGTCGGATTCGTCGAGGGGCCACGACCGCCCGGCGGGGTGCACCACGTGGTCGTAGCCGAGGACGAACTCGTGCTCGTCACTTCTCCCGATCATCCCTGGACCAAGCGGCGGAGACCGCTTTCTGCCGACGAACTGATGGAAACTCCTTTGGCGACAAGGGAACCCGGCTCAGGCACCCGCGTCGCACTGGACCGCGCCCTCGGCCGTCCGGTGCAGCCTGCGATGGAGCTGCCCAGCAATGCGGCCGTGCGGGTAAGCGTGGCCTCGGGGGGCGCCCCCGCGGTGCTCAGCCGACTCGCCGTGGGCGACGCACTGGCCGCAGGGTCGCTGTGCGAGATCCCGGTGGACGGCCTCGACCTGCATCGCCCACTGCGTGCGGTCTGGACCGGACCCCGCCGGCTGGGCGGGTCGGCCGCCGATCTGGTCGCCGTCGCCGGCCGGCCCTGACTACCTCGTCAACGCTTCGGGTTGTCGGTCACCCAGACCGGGATGTGTCCGGTGACGACCTCGGTCCCGTCGCCCAGCCGGCCGGTGAGCCGCACCTTCACCTCGTGCGGCCGTTCCTGGTCCCAGTCGGCCGGATCGGTCTCGGCGATGCACTCGACGGCGCTGGTCACCTTGGTGAGGTATTCCAGCTCGATTCCCTTGGGAATCCAGCGCGTTCCCGGCTTCACGGTCGCTTCGGCGAGTAGCCCCATCGCGGCCTCCATGCCGTTGGCAACCGCGATCGCATGAATCGTGCCGATGTGGTTGTGCACGCCCCACCACTTACGGATCCGGACCACCGCGCGGTTCGGCGCCATCTCGAGCACCTGCGGCTGCACCGTCGAGAAGTAGGGCGCGCGCAGCATGAAGCCGATCCCGAAGAGCTGCTTGCCGAGCGGGCGGGCCGACAGGCGCTGGTAGAGCTGGTATGTCGAAGTCATGCCGGAATGTTACTCATGAGTAACCACTCAGCGCGAGCCTCAGCGCGCAATTGCCTCGACATCGCGCACCACGCGCCCCACCCGCAAACCCTTGCGCTCGAAACGCGTGAGCACCCGGCCGTCGAAGCGGGGTGCGAAGCCACCGTGGTCCCCGCGCGGATCGACCGCCGGGTCGCCGGGATCGGCCAGCCGGCCGGCATGTGGATTGCGCAACGCCGGGCACTCCTCGACGACGTCTCGGATCTGCCAGGCGTAATCGGCCCAGTCCGTCGCAAGTCGCCAAACACCTTGAGGTTTCAGCAGATTCGCTACCTTGTCGGCGAATTCCGGTTGCACGAGTCGGCGCTTGTGGTGCTTGGTCTTCGGCCACGGGTCGGGGAAGAACGTCCACAACTCGCGCACGCTGCCGTCGCCGAGCATCGCCGGCAAGGCCTGAGCAGCATCGGCGCACATGAGCCGGATGTTGCGCACGTCCTCGTGCACCGCCTTGGCGATCGTCTGCGCGACCCCGGGGCGCCATACCTCGACGGCGAGGAAGTCAAGCTCCGGATGCTCCTGCGCCGCGTGTACGACGCAGTCACCCCCGCCCGAGCCGATCTCGACGACCAGCGGCGCCGACCTGCCGAACACCTCCGCCGCGTCGAGCCGGTAGGCCGGGTCGACCAGCGTGCCCTCCCCCAGCATCGGCACGTCGATCAGGTATGACGAGCCGTGCTCGGCGAGCGCGCGATGATGTCGGGGAGGCATGCGCCCACCACGGCGGGTGAACGACCGCGTGCGCGCCGCCGGACCCGAAAACGCCTCGGACACCTACTTCTTCGCCTTCTCGACAGCGCTGCCGTCCTGGGACAACGCGGCGATGAAGGCCTCCTGCGGCACCTCGACCGACCCGACCATCTTCATCCGCTTCTTGCCCTCCTTCTGCTTCTCCAGCAGCTTGCGCTTGCGGCTGATGTCACCGCCGTAGCACTTGGCGAGCACGTCCTTCCGGATGGCGCGAATGGTCTCGCGGGCGATCACCCGCGAGCCGATGGCGGCCTGGATCGGCACCTCGAACTGCTGCCGCGGGATGAGGTCCTTGAGCTTGCCGGCCATCATCACGCCGTAGGCGTAGGCCTTGTCCCGGTGCACGATGGTGGAGAACGCGTCGACCTTGTCACCTTGCAGCAGCACGTCGACCTTGACCAGATCCGCGGTCTGCTCACCGTCGGGTTCGTAGTCGAGAGAGGCATATCCGCGGGTCTTGGACTTCAGCGCGTCGAAGAAGTCGAAGACGATCTCGGCGAGCGGCAGGGTGTAGCGCATCTCGACCCGCTCGGGCGAGAGGTAGTCCATGCCGAGCAGGTTGCCGCGCCTCGACTGGCACAGCTCCATGATCGAGCCGATGAACTCACTCGGCGCGAGAATCGTTGCGCGCACGACGGGTTCGGTGATCGAGGCGACCTTGCCCTCGGGAAACTCACTGGGGTTGGTGACGGTCACCGTGCGTTCGTCGTCGAGGGTCACCTCGTAGACCACGCTCGGCAGCGTGGAGATCAGGTCGAGGTCGAACTCCCGCTCCAGCCGCTCGCGCACGATCTCCAGGTGCAGCATCCCGAGGAAGCCGACCCGGAAGCCGAAGCCGAGCGCGGCGGAGGTCTCCGGCTCGTAGACCAGCGCGGCGTCGTTGAGCTTCAGCTTGTCGAGCGCGTCACGCAGGATCGGGTAGTCGGAGCCGTCGATCGGGTAGAGGCCGGAGAACACCATCGGCTTCGGATCCTGGTAACCCCCGAGCGGTTCGGTCGCCCCGTCGCGGGCAGCGGTGACGGTGTCACCGACGCGAGACTGGCGGACGTCCTTCACCCCGGTGATGAGGTAGCCGACCTCTCCGACGCCCAGACCCTTCGCGGGCACCGGTTCCGGTGAGATCACACCGATTTCGAGCAGTTCGTGAGTGGCGCGAGTGGACATCATCTCGATGCGCTCGCGCGGCTTGAGCTCGCCGTCGACGACACGCACGTAGGTGACCACGCCGCGGTAGGTGTCGTAGACCGAGTCGAAGATCATCGCCCGCGCGGGGGCGTCGGCGTCGCCGACGGGCGACGGGAACTGCCGCACGATCTCGTCGAGCAGCTCCTCGACGCCGACGCCGGTCTTGCCGGAGACCTTGAGCACGTCGCCCGGGTCGCAGCCGATCAGGCCGGCGAGCTCCTCGGCATACCGCTCCGGCTGCGCGGCCGGCAGGTCGATCTTGTTGAGCACCGGAATGATCGTCAGGTCGTTCTCCATCGCCAGATAGAGATTGGCGAGCGTCTGCGCCTCGATGCCCTGCGCGGCGTCGACCAGCAGCACCGCGCCCTCGCACGCCGCCAGCGAGCGCGACACCTCGTAGGTGAAGTCGACGTGCCCCGGCGTGTCGATCATGTTCAGGCAGAAGGTCTGCTCCTCAAGCTGCCACGGCATCCGCACCGCCTGGCTCTTGATCGTGATGCCACGCTCCCGCTCGATGTCCATGCGATCGAGATACTGCGCGCGCATCGCCCGCTCATCGACGACGCCGGTGATCTGCAGCATGCGGTCGGCCAACGTCGACTTGCCGTGGTCGATGTGCGCGATGATGCAGAAGTTGCGGATCAGGTCCGGCGGCGTCGCGGCAGGTTGCAGCGCGTTGCGGGCCATGGGAGACAAGTGACTACCTCGGGTGTTGCCGGGCTTGCGTGGTGACTCTCCAGTCTCCCACGAGGCGCGCGATCGCCCCGAATCGGTGCAGCTCCCGGACAGGAACCTACTTTCCGGTAGCGGGGGTGACGTCGATCACATTATTGTTACCGTCACGTAGGTTTCTCCTCCCACAAAGGATCGCCCCATGCAGCTCACCGCCCGCCGCGCCGTCGTCGCCGCCGGATCCGTCGCCACGGCCGCCTCGATCACCCTCGCGGCCGCTCCCGGCGCCTCCGCGGACCCGTTCGTCAACATCGACCAGACCGCCACCGTCACCACCCACGTTGCCAAACCGAACAAGGACATCACCTTCACCGGCACCCAGGCCGCCAAGATCGACCTCGGCAAGACCGAGGGCAACGTGTCCGCCGACCTCAAGCTCGGCACGGGCACGATGAAGGTCGACATCCCGGTCATCCCAGGCATGTTCACCCTCCGCGGCCTCGCGACCGCGACGCTGCAGATCGAGCCCACCGGCCCCGCGACCGGCACGCTCGCGGGCGGCAAGCTGGACGTGACGCAGAACTTCAACGTGCGCATCACCAAGGTCAACCCGGTCATCCTGAGCTTCGTCAACCTGGTGCCGAGCACCTGCCGCACCGCGTCGACGGCGACGATGAAGCTGAGCGGTGACGCCGCCAATCCACTGGGTCCGATCACCGTCAACGGCACCTACACGCTGCCGAACTTCGCCAACTGCGGGCTGATGACCCCGGTGATCAACGGCCTGACCGCAGGCCCGGGCAACACCGTGACCGCGACGTTCGTCCCGGTCCTGCCCTGACCTGACCCAAGCTCCGGCGCGGGCTCAAGCCTCGAGTCGACGAGCCCACCGACGATCCGTTCCGGCAGCGCGCCGGGGCGGATCGTCGCGTTCAGGCCGCCACCGCGGAGGCGGTACGCCGAGCCAACATCGCTGAGACGAAGGTGATCCCGACGCCGCCAATCGCGAGGAAGGCGCCCAGCCGGCTCGGCCATTCATAACCCAGCCCGTGCGATAGCACCACGCTGCCGAGCCAGGCACCAAGGGCGTTGGCGATATTCAAGGTCGAGTGGTTGAGCGCAGCGGCGAGCGACTGACCCTCGTGCGCCACGTCCATCAGGCGGGTCTGCAGCATCGGCACCAGCAAGGACGGCAGCAACCCGAGCAGGAACACCGCGATCACCGCCGTGACCTTCTGGTGCGCCATCGGGCCGAAGAGGGTGAGCAGTATGGCGATCGCGATCAGCGAGCCGAACATCCCGCGGAGCATGCCGAGCGCCGCGACTCGTCCGGCGAGGACCGCGCCCGCCGTCATACCGACGCCGTAGACGACGAGCAGGACCGGCACCGCGCCATCGGCGAAGCCGGCCAGCTCCGTCATCGTCGGGGTGATGTAAGAGAACGTCGCGAACATGCCACCGAAACCGACGGTGCCGATGCCGAGGGTGAGCCACACCTGAGGGCGTTTCAGAGCGCGCAGCTCCTTGCGCGGGGACGCCGCGTCGTCGGCCGGTTGCCGAGGCACCCAGAGCCATACGGCGCCGATCGTGACCAGTGCGAGCAACCCGACGAACGCATAGGGCCACTCCCAGCCGAGGTTCTGGCCGAGCAGCGTCGCGAGCGGCACACCGACGATGTTGGCGACGGTGAGCCCGGCGATCATCATCGACACCGCCCACGTCCGTCGTTCCCGACTGACCAGCGAGGCCGCCACCACCGACCCGATGCCGAAGAACGCGCCGTGCGGCAGGCCACTGACGAAGCGGGCCACCATCAGCGTGAGGTAGTTCGGAGCGAGCGCGGAGCCGACGTTGCCGGCCGCGAAGGCGACCATCAGCCAGATCAGCACCCGCTTGCGCGGGGCACGCGCGGCAAGCGTGGCGATGGTCGGCGCTCCGACGACGACACCGAGGGCGTATGCCGAGACGACATGGCCGGCCGTGGGGATGCTGATGCCGACGCCGTCCGCGATCTGCGGAAGGAGTCCCATAGTGACGAACTCCGTTGTGCCAATTGCAAACCCGCCCAGCGCGAGTGCAAACAGCGCAAGGCCGAGGTGAGTGCCTCGCGGAGCACGAGGAGCACGGTCGGCGACCTCGTCGTCGCAGATGTCGTGCAAAGCGGTTTGTTCGGTCACCGATCCAGTGTTCCGGCGCCGGTCCGTTACTGGCGAGTCAGAACGACCGGACGTGAGCGGATTCACGCCATACCCGGGTCGAGGCGAGATGGACGGAGCCGTTATTGTTTTCCACGGAGCGAGCCAGTCTTTCCGCATCATGAAAACGATGCCCCACAGCACGGAGGTGCGCATGTCAGACACGACCGGTTTGGAACTGCCCGAAGGCGTGGAGGTCACCGGCCCGGTGAAGGAGCGCTATGCCGAGATCCTCAGCCCGCAGGCGCTGGAGCTGATCGCGAAGCTGCACCGTGAGCTCAACGGGCGCCGACTGGAAGCGCTCAAGGCTCGCGAGGAGCGGGTCGCCAAGGTCGCCGCGGGCGAGGACCTGGGCTTCCTCGAGGAGACCGCGTCGGTGCGGGAGGACCCGAGCTGGAAGGTCGCCCCGCTGGCACCGGGCTTGGAGGACCGCCGTGTCGAGATGACCGGGCCCACCGACCGCAAGATGACGATCAACGCGCTCAACTCCGGCGCGAAGGCGTGGCTGGCCGACCAGGAGGACGCCAACACCCCGATGTGGGAGAACGTCGTCGAAGGCCCGCTCAACCTGAAGGACGCGCTCGACGGCACGATCGACTTCACCAGCCCGGAGGGCAAGGAGTACAAGCTCGTCGAGGCGGACAAGCAGCCCACGATCATCGTCCGGCCGCGCGGCTGGCACCTGCCGGAGAAGCACATCCTGGTCGACGGGGAGGAGACCTCCGGCTCGCTGGTCGACTTCGCGCTCTACTTCGTGGCCAACGCCCAGAAGCAGCTCGACCGCGGGAAGGGCCCGTACTTCTACCTGCCCAAGATGGAGAGCCACAAGGAAGCCCGGCTCTGGAACGACGCGTTCGTCATCGCCCAGGACGCCCTCGGCATCCCGCAGGGCACGATCCGGGCGACCTGCCTGATCGAGACGCTGCCGGCCGCGTTCGAGATGGAGGAGATCCTCTACGAGCTGCGCGACCACTCCTCCGGCCTCAACGCCGGCCGCTGGGACTACCTCTTCTCGGTGATCAAGACCTACCGCACCCGCGGCGCCGACTACATCGTCCCGGACCGCAACACGGTGACGATGACCGTGCCGTTCATGCGCGCCTACACCGAGCTGCTGGTGCGCACCTGCCACAAGCGCGGCGCATCCGCGATCGGCGGGATGGCGGCGTTCATCCCGAGCAAGGACGAGTCGGTCAACACCGCGGCCTACGAGAAGGTCACCGACGACAAAACCCGTGAAGCGACAGACGGATTCGACGGTTCGTGGGTCGCGCACCCGGCGATGGTCGAGACCTGCTTCAACGTCTTCAACGAGATCCTCGGCGGCAAGCCCAACCAGATCGAGGACAAGCAGCGGGAGGATGTCTCGGTCGAGGCGGCGCAATTGCTCGACGTGAAGTCGACACCGGGCGAGGTCACCTCCGCCGGGCTGCGCAGCAACATCGACGTCGCGCTGCAGTACCTGCGCACCTGGCTCACCGGTCGAGGCGCCGTCGGGATCCACAACCTGATGGAGGACGCTGCGACCGCCGAGATCAGCCGCTCCCAGATCTGGCAGCAGATCAAGAACGAGGTCAAGCTCGCCGACACCGGAGAGACCGTCACCAAGGACATGGTGCTCAAGCTCGTCGACGAGGTCATTGCCGAATTGCCTGGTGAGGCAAGCGATTACGACGACGCGAAGGCAACCTTCCTGGAGGTTGCGGTGGCCGACGACTACGCGCCGTTCCTGACGCTGCCGGCCTACGAGCGGATGGCCTGAGGCGTATGACGCAGGCAGCGCCGATCACGGCCGTCGCAGCGCGGCTTCGGTCGGCGCTGCCGGCTGACGCCGTCATCGACGACCCGACGAGGCTGGCGACCTACGACTGCGACGGGCTGCTGCACTACCGCGTCAGCCCGGCGCTCGTGGTGCTGGCGGGCAGCGCGGACGACGTGCAACTGGCGGTCCGCGCCTGCGTCGAGCAGGACGTGCCGTTCGTCGCGCGCGGCTCGGGCACGGGCCTGTCCGGAGGCGCCCTCCCGCACGCCGACGGCGTGCTCATCGTGATGAGCGGCTTCCGCGAGATCCGTGAGGTGTCACCGCGAGATCAGCGTGCGGTCGTCGACCCCGGAGTGATCAATCTGGCCGTGTCCGGGCGGACTCGGCCGGACGGCTACTACTTCGCGCCCGATCCGTCGAGCCAGCAGATTTGCACGATCGGCGGCAACGTCGCGGAGAATTCCGGCGGCGCACACTGCCTGAAATACGGCTTCACCGCGACCCATGTGCTGGCCGCAGACGTGGTCACCCCCGACGGCGAGCGGACCACGCTGGGCACCACCGCTCCGGACGCGCCCGGTTACGACGTGCTCGGCGCGTTCGTCGGGTCCGAGGGCACGCTGGGCATCGCGACCGAGGTCACCGTGCGGTTGCTGCGCAATCCGCAGAGCGTGCAGACCTTCCTCGCCGGCTTCGCCGACTGCAACGCGGCAGGCGCGGCGGTGTCGGCGATCATCGGGGCCGGCATCGTGCCCGCTGCGATCGAGATGATGGACGCGCTCGCGATCGAGGCGGCCGAGGCGGCCGTCTCCTGCAACTACCCGCCCGGCGCGGGCGGGGTGCTGGTCGTCGAACTCGACGGGCCCGAACACGAGGTGGAGGCCGAGCTCGCCGCGGCAGAGCACCATTGCCAGGAGGCCGGCGCCTTCGAGATCCGGGTCGCCGCCGATGACGCTGAGCGGCAAGCAATCTGGCGCGGCCGCAAGTCGGCCTTCGCCGCCGTCGGGCGCATCAGTCCGGACTACATCGTGCAGGACGGCGTTATCCCCCGCACCGCGCTGCCGGAGGTGCTCCGGCAGATGGACGAGCTGGCCGCCGAGCGCGGTGTGCGGGTCGCCAACGTCTTCCACGCCGGCGACGGCAACCTGCATCCGCTCGTGCTCTTCGACGAGAAGGTCCCCGGTCAGGGCGACGCCGCGGAAGACGCCTCGGGGGCGATCCTCGACCTCTGCCTGGCGCACGGCGGCTCGATCACCGGCGAGCACGGCGTCGGCTCCGACAAGGCCAAGCACATGCCGAAGATGTTCACCGACGACGATCTGGACACCATGCAACTGGTGCGCTGTGCATTCGACCCACAGGGAATCTCCAACCCTGGCAAGGTTTTCCCGACGCCCCGGTTGTGCGGCGAAGTGCCCGGAAAACGCAAGGCCGCGCACCCGGCCCAACAGGCCGGCCTGGGCGAGGTGTTCTGAGTGGACCTGCTCGAGGACCTGCGGTCGCACGACATCGACGTGCGCGCCGGCACCTCCGACGACGCCGTGGACGGCCGTGTCCCGCGCCTGGTCGCCAGACCGGCCTCCACCGAGCAGGTCGCGGCGACGATGCGCGCCGCCCACGCTGCGGGGGCGGTCACCGTCGTGCGCGGCAACGGCACGAAGCTGCGCTGGGGCGCGCCCGCACCGGAGCTAGACCTACTGCTCGACCTCGGCGGCATGCAGCAGCTCCTGGAACACCAGCCGGGTGACCTCATCGTGCGCGCCGAGGCCGGTATGCCGCTCGCCGACCTCCAGGAGCACTTGCGGTCCAGCGGACAGCGTCTCGGGGTCGACGAGCCGGTCGCGGGGACGACACTCGGCGGCCTGATTGCCAGCAATGCCAGTGGTCCTCGCCGGTTGCACACGGGCACCGCGCGGGATCTGCTGATCGGCGTCACGATCGTGCTGGCCGACGGCACGATCGCGCACTCCGGTGGCAAGGTCGTCAAAAATGTCGCCGGCTACGACCTGTGCAAGCTGATGACCGGCTCGTTCGGCACGCTCGCGGTGGTAACCGAGGCGACCTTCCGCCTGCACCCCACGCCCGCCGCCTCCGGCTGGGCCACGGTGCAGGTTGCCCCTGACCAACTCGAGCCGATGCTGGAGCGTTTGTGCCGCACTCAGCTCGCGCCCGCAGCCCTCGAGATCGATGCTCCCCCAGGCGAATCCGTCACGATAGGCACGCTCATCGAAGGCACCGTCGCGGGAGTGCCGGGTCGGCTGGCCGCGGCCCGCGCCGAGATCGCGGACCACGCGGAGCTGCGGGACGACCTCGACTGGCCGTGGCGGTACCCCTTCTCGACGGACGGCACGCAGAGCGGCCTGAAGATCACCTGCCGCCTCGGCGCGGTCGCCACCTTGACTGCCGCGGCGACCAATCTCGGTCTGCACGTGCGAGGTTCGGCCGGCACAGGTGTGCTCTACGCGGCCGCACCGTCCGCCGCCGGACCCGCCGACCTTGCCGATGCGTTGACTTCGCTGCGCGCGCTCGCCGCCGACCACGGCGGCTCCGTCGTCGTGCTCGATGCTCCCCGCGAGCTGCGCGGGGCGGTCGATGTCTGGGGCCCGGTCCCCGCGACGGCGATCATGCGACGGCTCAAGGAACAGTTCGACCCTGCCCGGCTGCTCGCACCGGGTCGATTCGTGGGAGGCATCTGATGACCGACGTCGCGAAGGACGGCGCCTTCGACGCGCACAATCCGCCGTCACCGGAGCTGATCTCGGACTGCGTGCACTGCGGCTTCTGCCTGCCGACCTGCCCGACCTACCTGCTCTGGGGCGAGGAGATGGACTCGCCTCGGGGACGCATCCACCTGATGCAGGCGGGCAACGAGGGCACTGCGATGACCCCGGAAATGGTCGGTCACTTCGACGCCTGCCTGGGCTGTATGGCGTGCGTGACGGCCTGTCCGAGCGGTGTGCAGTATGACCGCCTGCTGGAGCAGACCCGGGCTCAGGTGGAGCGCAATCATCCACGCTCAAGGGCCGAAAAGGCGCTGCGCGAAACGATTTTCAAACTATTCCCCTACCCGGACCGATTGCGCCGCCTCCGCGCTCCATTGCGTATGGCGCAGCGTCTCGGCCTCGACCGGCGTCTGCGCAGCACCGGCTTGCTGGAGCGCTTTCTGCCCGGACTCGCCGCCATGGAGCGACTGACGCCGAGCCTCGGCCCTGCGGAGGCGCTGCCGGCGGAGGTTCCCGCAGTGGGCGGTGAGCGCGAGGTGGTCGCGATGCTCACCGGCTGCGTGCAGGACGTGTTCTTCTCGCAGGTGAACGCGGCAACCGCCCGGGTGCTCGCCGCCGAGGGGTGCCGGGTCGTCATACCGCAGGACCAGGGATGCTGCGGTGCGCTGTCCAGTCACTCCGGACGTGAGCCGGAGGCGCAGCGGTTCGCGCGGGCGACGATGGCTTCCTTCGCCGGGTTGGGGGACGCGACGACGGTGGTCACCAACGCGGCCGGCTGCGGCAGCGCGATGAAGGACTACGGCTTCCTCTTCGAGGGCGAATCCGATGCGACGACAACCCAATCCGCCCAGACATTCGGCTCCCGGGTGCAGGACCTGAGCGAGGTGCTGACCCGCCTCGGCGCGGTCGCCGAGCGGCATCCGCTGCCGATCACCGTCGCCTATCACGATGCATGCCACCTCGGCCACGCCCAGGGAGTGCGGGACCAGCCCCGTGCGCTGCTGCGGGAGATCCCCGGACTGCGCCTCGTCGAGATCCCGGACGCCGCGATCTGCTGCGGCTCGGCGGGCATCTACAACATCCTCAACCCTGAGCCGGCCGCGGAGCTCGGGGAGAAGAAGGCGCGCGACATCATCTCCACCGGCGCCGATCTGATCGTCACCGCCAACCCCGGCTGCCTGATGCAGATCGCGACCGCGCTGGAGCGACTCGGCAAGCCGATCCCCATGGCGCACACCGCGACCGTGCTCGACGCCTCGATCCGCGGCCTACCGGTCGACACTCTTCTGGACACTCGATGACCGATCAGGCGCAGTCCCGCAGACCCGGCGTGCAGGCCATCGACCGGGCGCTGGACCTGGTCGAGGCCCTGGGCCAGGGGCGTCCGCGCGGCGTCAGCGAACTCGCCGGCGCGACCGGGTTGCCGGTCGGCACCGTGCACCGGATCCTGGCCACGCTCACCGAGCGCGGCTACGTCGTGCAAGACGACGAACGCAAGTATGTCGTCGGGCCGTCGGCGCTGCGCCTTGCCGATCTCAGCCGTCAGAGCGTGGCCGCGATCGGGCTGCCGTTTGCCCGGCGTCTGACCGCGCTCTTCGGTGAGTCGGCGAATGTCGCTGTGCAGCACGGCAATTCGATGGTTTACGTCGCACAGTCGCCGTCACCGCACTCGCTGCGCATCTTTGCAGAGGTTGGCCGGATGGTCCCGATGCACAGCACCGCGGTCGGCAAGGCGACACTGGCTGCGCTCGGCCCGAACGAGGCCTCCGCGCTCATCGACCGGCTCGACCTGCGTGCTGCCACCCGCCATACGATCACCGACCGCGTCGATCTCAGCGCCGAACTCAGCGCGGTGCGCGCCAAGGGCTTCGCGATCGACGAGGAGGAGCAGGAACTCGGGGTGCGATGTGTCGCCGCCGTCGCCCCTGGCCCACAGTGGCCCTACGCCGCCCTGTCGGTGTCCGGCCCGACCGAACGCTTCAACCGGGCCAGCGCCGAACGCGCAGGCCCCGAAATCGCCGCTGTCGCACGCGAACTCGGAAAGGCTCTCGATGGCTCCCTCTGAGGCGTCCCCTGCGTTGCCCTACCCCGGCGACTTCGCCGGCGTGCCTCCGCTGGACTACGCACCGAAACCGGACGGCCGCCCGGACCCTGGCGAGATCGTCTGGGGCTGGGTGCCCTACGAAGAGGACCACACCAAGGGCAAGGACCGCCCCGTGCTGTTGGTCGGCCGGGACGGCGAATGGCTGCTCGGGCTGATGCTCACCAGCAAGGACCACGACCGGGACGAGGAGCAGGAGCGGCGCGCGGGCCGGTTGTGGTGCGACATCGGCACCGGTGACTGGGATCCGGACCGACGGCCCAGCGAGGTGCGGGTCAACCGGGTAATCCGGCTGGCCGAGACCGGCATTCGGCGGGAAGGCGCGGTGCTGCCGCGTGACCGCTTCGAGATCGTGGCCGGCGCGGTACGGGCGGCGTACGGATCGGCCTGAGGAAGAATTCTGCCGAGGAAGTACCCGATACTCGTTGTTTCCGGTACCGTAAGTACGCGTAACTGGTGAAGATCCGGGTCAGGCGCTGCGCGCGAGAGCCACGCACGGGCACCGGAACCGATCGAAAGGCAGACATGAGCAACCTGCACGGAAAGCCGACCCTGGCCGATCGCGGTCAGTCCTTCGGGATGCGGCTGATCACGCGGGCCGGCGGCCTGGAGGCCATGAAGAACCCGGCCCTGCGGTCGAAGATCGAGAAGGTGCTCTATCGCGGCGCCCGGCAGGGCTTCAAGGCACAGACCGTCGCCGGTCGCACCTTCGCCAAGAAGTCGGGTTCCGGATCACCCACCCGCACCGCCCCGGCCAAAAAGCGCATCGAGTTCGACCTCACCCCGAACGACGACCAGGACATGATCCGCGAGGCGGCTCGCGAGCTCGCCGACGAGGTGCTGCGCCCCGCCGCCGCACAGGCTGACACCGACCGCGCCGTGCCGGACAAGGTGCGCGATCAGGCCGCCCAGATGGGTATGACGCTGCTCGGCGTGCCGACCGACCTCGGCGGTGTCGCCGAGGAGGCGTCCGCCGTGACTGGGGTGCTGGTCATCGAGGAGCTTGCCCGCGGGGACATGGGACTTGCTGTTGCGGTCATGTCGTCCGCCGCCGTTGCCAATGCCCTTGTCAACTATGGTGATTCGGACCAGCAGGCGACCTACCTCGCGGCGTTCACCGACGAGAAGAGTCCCGCCACGGGCGCCCTCGCGATCATGGAGCCGCAGCCGCTCTTCGACCCGGCCAAGCCGCGGACGACCGGCAAGCTCGAGGGTGATCAGCTCGTCCTCAACGGCGACAAGGCCCTGGTGCCGGGTGCCGACTCGGCCGACCTGTACATCGTCTCCGCGCTCGTCGACGGTGAGCCGCGCCTGGTCATCGTGCCCCCGGGCACCGAGGGTCTGACCACCACCGACGACCCGGCAATGGGCGTGCGGGCGGCGCACACCGGCGCGCTGCACCTGGCCGACGTGCGGGTGCCGAAGGCCAACCTGCTCGGCACCACTGCCGACCACGCCGACGCGGTCGCTCGTGGCCGGCTCGCCTGGTCCGCCGCCGCGGTCGGCACGTCGCAGGCGATTCTCGACCAGCTCAAGACCTACACCAAGGAGCGCAAGGCGTTCGGCGAGCCGATCGCCTACCGCCAGGCGGTCGCCTTCACCGTCGCCAACATCGCGATCGAGCTGGAAGGCCTTCGCCTGGTCGTATGGCGCGCCGCCGCCCGTCTCGACCGCGACGGTGACGCGTCGGCACAGATCGCGCACGCCCGGGCGCTCACCGCCAAGCACTGCGCGCAGATCGGCTCTGACGGCGTGCAGCTGCTGGGCGGCCACGGCTTCGTCAAGGAGTTCGACAACGAGCGCTGGTATCGCGACCTGCGCGGCGCGGGCCTGCTCGAAGGCGTGCTGCTCGTCTAGGCCCGTGGCCTGCGCAGCTCCCGTCATACCTCCCGAAAACGCTTTTGTGACAAAGGATTTGAAGCAATGATCGATCTTGAGGTTCCGAAGAAGTTCGTGCCGCTGGTCAAGCAGGCGGCTGGCCTCGCCGACGAGGTGTTCCGCCCGATCAGCCGCAAGTACGACCTGGCCGAGCACGAGTACCCGCGCGAGTTGGACCTGATGTCGGCGCTCATCGACGGGCTGTCCGACTCCGGCGCCTCGCAGGGCGCCGGCGCCCGCACCACCAGTGGTGGCGGTGCCAAGGAGGAGCCGGCCGGGGTCGGTGCGGGCACCAAGGCGAAGTCGGGCGGTGAGAACAAGAACGGCTCCAACCTCTCCTCGGTGCTGTCGATCATGGAGACCTGCCGCGGAGACGTCGGGCTGACCCTGTCGATCCCCCGGCAGGGCCTCGGCAACGCCGCGATCGCGGCGGTCGCCAACGACGAGCAGAAGGAGCGCTACGGCACCAAGTGGGCCGCGATGGCGATCACCGAGCCGGACACCGGCTCGGACTCCGGCGCGATCCGCACCACCGCGACCAAGGACGGCGACGAGTACGTCCTCAACGGCGAGAAGATCTTCGTCACCAGCGGTGAGCGAGCCGAACTCGTGGTCGTGTGGGCCACGCTGGACCGTTCGCTCGGCAAGCAGGCGATCAAGTCGTTCGTCGTGAGCCGGGACAACCCGGGGCTGAAACTGGTCCGTCTGGAGCACAAGCTCGGCATCCGCGCGTCGGACACCGCGGCGTTCACGCTCGACAACTGCCGGGTGCCCGCCCAGGACCTGCTCGGCGACCCGGAGATCCGCATCGAGGGCGGCTTCGGCGGCGCGATGCAGACCTTCGACAACACCCGTCCGCTGGTCGCCGCGATGGCCATCGGCCTGGCTCGGGCGTCGCTCGACACGGCGACCGAGCTGCTCGGCAAGGCGGGCGTCACGCCGGACCCCGACGCCCCGCTGCACTCCCAGCCGTATGCCGCAGCGCGTCTGCTGCAGATGGAGGCCGACTACGAGTCGGCCTACCTGCTCACGCTGCGCGCCGCATGGATGGCCGACAACGGCAAGCCCAACTCGATGCAGGCTTCGATGGCCAAGGCGAAGGCCGGCCGCACCTGCGTCGAGATCGCGCTGCAGTGCGTGGAGCTGTGTGGCGCGACCGGGTATGCCGAGACCGAGCTGCTCGAGAAGTGGGCGCGCGACTCCAAGATCCTCGACATCTTCGAGGGCACCCAGCAGATTCAGCTGCTCGTCGTCGCGCGTCGTCAGCTGGAGCTCAGCTCGAGCGAGCTGAAGTAGCTCGTCGAGTAGGCCGAGCCGCTAGGCGAGGCCGAACCAATGCTGGTCGAGTAGGCCGAGCCGCTAGGCGAGGCCGTATCGAGACCAGCATGCGAAAGGCCCGCTCCCCCAAAGGGATCGGGCCTTTTGTGTTACCGGCGGGCCGGCTCAGTGCAGTGCGGTCAGCGAGTGACGTCCTGCGAGCGCTGCATGGCGATGAGCAGGTCCTCGCGTGCCGACGGGGTCGAGGCGCTGTCGATCGCGCGCATCAGGGCGCGACGGCTGCGGGCGGACTCACGACGGGAACGGATGGCGTGGGCGAGCGAGGTCATGCTGGGGTCTCTCCTTTGAGACGTTCGGTGTCGAGAACTTCGATATCGAAAACTCTAGCCGGGCGTCAGGTATTCCCGCCAGCTGCGCGACGGTGAGATCGCACACACCCGAGCGTGGGTGGTGGGCCGGGCGCGACATCCCGCGTGCGGGTGCGGGTGCGGGCGGGTCTGCCGTCATACGCGCGGGATGTGGGCGTGGCGCGGAGCTCGCTCACGCGAAACTCACCGAAAAGGTGCGTGACACGCCGATATGAGGCGATCCGACGGCGTGTCGGCCACCTTATCGGTGAGTTTGTCCGCCCTCGCCCCGGCCCCAGCCCCGCCCCGGCCCCAGTCCACCGCCCCAGCCCCAGCTCTCCGCGCCAGCCCCAGCTCTCCGCGCCAGCCCCAGCTCTCCGCCCTCGCCCCGGCCCCACCCCAGCCCGCGCCTGTCGCTCGGGCTAGGACGTGAGCGCCGCACGCACCAGCTTCACCAGTTGCTCGTCGTCGAGACCGAGCGGCCGCACCCGGTCGGCGAAGGAAGCGGCCGCCTGCGCCGCGAGCGCCATCGGACCACCCGACGCGGCGACGCGGGTGCCGGATCGCCCGGCGGTCTCGATCAGGCCGGCCTGTTCCAGCTGGGTGTACGCCTTGGCGACCGTGCCCGGTGCGACGTGCAACTCGGCCGCGAGACCACGCACCGACGGCAGCCGCGCCCCGGCCGCCAGCCGGCCCGAGTCGATCCCCGCGGACACCTGGTCGCAAATCTGCTGGTACGGCGGGACATCCGCCGCATCGTCGATGCGGAACATGCGCCCATCCTCCCACCCGCGACGCGCCCGGAAGTTTTTTCCCGCGGTGTCGGCATTACGAAGCAAGTTTTCTCTAGGGTCGGTCGATAAGCCGCGTTCGTCAGGCGGCCGGACCACGGGAGGAACACCATGCGCACCAGAACAGCTGCACTTGTCGCGTCCGTCACGGCTCTCAGCTTCGCCCTCGCCGGCTGCGGCGACAGCGGCGGCTCGGGCGGGTCCGGCGGCTCCGGCGACGCCTCGGGCGGCGCGGCGGCAGGCGGCAAGTCGCTCACCTTCTGGGTGATGAAGGGCACCAACCCGGACGCCTCGAAGTTCTACGACGCGGCCAAGGCGGAGTTCAAGAAGCAGACCGGTGCGACCCTCAACATCCAGGAGGTCGAGTGGGCCGACGCACATGACCGCCTGGTCCGCTCCTTCGCGGCCGGCAACGGTCCGGACGTGTCGGAGATCGGCTCCACGTGGACGCCGGAGTTCGCCGCGGCCGGCGGGCTCGCCGACCTCACCAAGCAGGTCAACTCCTCCGACACCGGCAAGGACGAACTACAGGCGCTGAAGGACTCGGCGACCTACGACGGCAAGCAGTACGGCGTCGGCTGGTATGCCGGGGTCCGCGGCGTGGTCTACCGCAAGGACGTCTTCGCCAAGGCGGGGATCACCCCACCGACCAACTGGGCGCAGCTGCAGCAAGCGGTCAAGACCCTGAAGACCAAGGCGCCGGGTATGACGCCGTTCCCGATCGCGGGCGGATCGTCATACGCCTCAGCGCCTTTCGTCTGGGGCGCCGGTGGTGACTTCGCGACCAAGGACGGTGACAAGTGGAAGGGCGCACTCGACGGGGCGAAGGCGCGGGAGGGGCTGAACTTCTACACCGGCCTCGCACTCAAGGACGGTTCGTCGACGACGGCCGCCTCCACCTGGAAGGAGACCGACCTGCTCGACTCTTTCGCAAAGGGCAAGTCCGCGATGGTGATCCAGGGCAACTGGACGCCGAAGACGGCCATCGAGCAGAACCCGGACCTCAAGGGCAAGATCGGGGCCTTCGCCATACCGGGCAAAGACGGCGGGCTCGCCCCTGCGTTCGTCGGCGGCTCGAACCTGTCGGTGATGGCGCGGAGCAAGAACCAGGACCTCGCCTGGAAGTTCATCCAGCTGATGACCACTGGCTCGCTCGCCAAACAATGGGCGGACGCGAGCGGTTTCTTCCCGACCACGAACAGCCTGCTCAAGACGTATGCCGGCAGCTCCGATCAGTTGGTCGCGCCGTTCGCCAAGGCGATGCTCGACGCCGGCCGCAATGTGCCGAACGCCCCGCAGTGGGGCACGGTCGAGGGCAACAAGACGATCAGCCAGATGCTGCAGTCGATCCTCACCGGGACCTCGGTCGACTCCGCGACCACCAAGGCGTCGCAGTCGATCACCGCCACGCTGAACAGCACGAGCTGATCGGTGCGCGAGTCGAAAACCCGACCCTGGCTGCTCCTGGCCGGGCCGCTACTGGTCATCGCCGGGCTGCTGCTCTATCCGATCGTCCGGGTGACGACACTGTCGTTCCAGCGGTACAACCTGCGCGAGGTGATCAGCGGCAGCCCTGTCTTCATCGGGTGGGACAACTACAAGCAGGTCTTCACCGGTGCACCCGGCCTCCCCGGGTCCTACCTGTGGCGGACCATCCTGCCGAACACCGTCGTATTCGCAGCATTGGCAGTCATTCTCACGATTGTGCTCGGCACATTGGTCGCGCTGCTGCTGCAGTCGGTGGGACCGAGGGTGCGCGCCCTGGTGATCGGCGCCGCCCTGATCGCCTGGGCGCTGCCGGCGGTGACCGGCACCTACGTGTGGGTGTGGATCTTCGACCCTGACAACGGGGTCGCGCTGCACTTCCTGCAGAGCATCGGGATCCTCGGCCAGGAGGGCCACAACTGGTTCACCGACCGCTACTCGTTCTACGCGATTGCGTTGCTCAACGTGGTGCACCACAGCTATCCGTTCGTGGCGATCACCATCTTCGCCGGACTGCTGACCGTGCCGACGGAGTTGCACGAGGCCGCCAAGATCGACGGGGCGAGCGCCTGGCGCCGCTTCTGGTCGATCACCGTGCCGTTGATGCGGCCGGTGTTCGCGGTGGTGACGATCCTGTCGACGATCTGGGACTTCAAGGTGTTCGCGCAGATCTATCTGATGCCCGGCGGCGACGGCAGCAACCCGGAGGTTTTCAACCTCGGGGTGTGGTCCTACGTGTCGTCGATCAACCAGACAAAGTACGGCCTCGGGTCGGCCATCGCGGTGCTGCTGACCGTGGTGCTGTTGCTGATCACGCTGGTCTACCTGCGATTGCTCTTCCGTGAGGAGGACACCGCATGACCACCCGCACCTGGACCAGCGTCGGCAAGACCGTCGCGGTCGTAGCGCTGCTGACGTTTACGCTGTTCCCGGTCTACTTCATGCTGAGCACCGCGCTGAACGGCCAAAACGGTTCCGGCACGGACAGTCTCGTGCCGAGCGACTTCACCCTCGACAACTTCAGTCGGGCCTTCACCGAGGACCATTTCGGTCGCTACATGCTCAACTCGGCGATCGTCACCGTCGCGACCGTGGTGGTGTCGGGCGCGCTCGCGATGCTGGGTGCGGTCGCGATCGCCCGGTTCCGGTTCCGTTTCCGCAGCACGATGCTGGTCCTGATCCTGATCGTGCAGATGCTGCCCGCCGAAGCGTTGGTGATCCCACTCTTCCTGCAGATGAAGGACTGGCGGATGCTCAACTCACTGCTCGGCCTGATCCTGGTCTACATCGCCTTCTCGCTGCCATTCGCGATCTGGAACCTGCAGGGATTCGTCGCGGCGGTCCCCCGTGAGCTGGAGGAAGCGGCTTACCTGGACGGATGCGGTTGGTGGCGGATGTTCCGGTCGGTTCTGCTGCCCCTCGTCGTGCCGGGATTGGTTGCCACCTCTGCGTTTTCGTTTGTGATGGCGTGGGAGGAGTTCACCTTCGCACTGACCTTCCTGAGCAAGGACGACCGGCTCACGGTCGGGGTCGGTCTGCAACGGTTCTTCGGCGCACACGTCAACGACTGGGGCGGGCTGATGGCCGCATCGACGATGGTCACGATCCCGGTCGTCGTGGTGTTCGTGCTGGCCCAACGGCGGCTCGGCGCCGGGCTGGTCTCGGGAGCGGTGAAGTGATCGACCCGGCCGTCGACCGTCTGGTGCACCGGGTGCTGAAGCCCGGGTTCGCGGGGCGCTCCGCCCCACCGGACTGGCTGGCGAGGGCGCTCGAGGCCGGCCTGGGCGGAGTCGTCTACTTCAGTCACAACATCGGGGATGTCACCGAGACCGCCGCACTGTCAGCACGACTGCACGGCCTCGGCGAAGTCGTGATCACCACCGACGAGGAAGGTGGCATCGTCAGCCGACTCGGCGCCCGGGGCGGCTCGCCGCACGTCGGTGCCGCTGCACTCGGACGTGCCGATGAGCCTGCCCTCACCCGACTCGTCGCCGCCGCGATCGGCCGGGACCTCGCGGCGTCGGGGATCGACGTCGACCTGGCCCCGGTGGTCGACGTCAACAGCAACCCGGACAACCCGGTCATCGGCGTCCGCTCCTTCGGTGCCACTGCCGAGCTGGTCTCACGCCACGGAGTCGCGTATGTCGAAGGACTTCAGGGCGTCGGGATCGCTGCAACCGCAAAGCATTTCCCAGGGCACGGCGACACCGCGGTCGACTCGCACGTCGGACTCCCCCGGGTCGAGGCTCCGATCGCGGTGCTGCGCGAGCGGGAACTCGCGCCCTTCGCCGCAGTGGTGGCGGCCGGAGTGCGGGCGGTGATGACCGCCCACGTGATCATCGGCGCGGTCGACCCCGACCGACCGGCCACGATCAGCCCGGCTGCGCTGCGGCTCCTGCGAGACGAGCTCGGCTTCAACGGCGTGATCATGAGCGACGCGCTCGACATGGGCGCGATCCGCGACACCATCGGCCTCGGCGAGGGGTGCGTGCAGGCGCTCCTCGCCGGCGCCGACCTGCTCGGGTTGGGCAACCCGGTGCTCGGCGCCGATCATCCGGACAATGACGAACGCGTTTTCACCGAGGCACGCTCGGCGGTGCTTGCCGCAACGCACCAGGGCCGGCTTCCGGTCGGCCGACTCGAGGAAGCGGCTGCCCGGGTCGAGGAGCTGCGACGGTGGTGCACCGAGCGTGCCGGGGCCGCCGGCGCCGGGGATGTCGAAACCGACTCCGACCGGCTGGTTGCGCAGCGTTCGTTGGCCGTGCGCGGCGACGTCAGACTGCCCGCTGCACCGCAGCGGATCGTCGATCTGCGCCGGCAGCGCAACGTCGCCAGCGGCGCCTTGACCGCCCCCGTGGTGGCCGCACTCGTCAACGCGCGGCCGGGCTCGGCCGTCACCAGCGCATTCACCCTGCGAGGCGGCGGTGAAGGGCAGGCCGCCACCGAGGAGCTGGTGGCTCGGACTGACCTTCCACGGCCCGACGTGATCATCGTCGGATCGCCCGCACGGGACGAGCTGGAGCGATCCGAGTTGCGAAAAGCGTTGCGCCGCAACCCGAATGCATTGCTGGTCGCGCTCGGGTATGTCACCGATGACGATCCCCTGGAAGGCGCGAGCCGCGTCATACGGACGTTTGGTGACAGTGTGCCGACTGGTCGCGCAGTCGTTCGGCTGGTGGCCGGCGGCTGATCCGTCCGGCAGAGCAAAGGGTTAGTAAACGTTTTCCGAAACGCTTGTCTTCACGGAAATCAACCAGCACCATGGGGTGATCGCACGCCCGGAGGCAACCCATGACCCAACGCACTCTGCTTGCCGCTCTGACACTGATGGCACTGCTCGTGAGCGGCCTCCTGCCTGCCGCGAGCCGCGCCGAAGCCGTGCCCGCGAGCGCTACGACGGACCCGAACCTGTTGAGTGATCCCGGCTTCGAGCAGCAGACCAGCGCCTCGCTCGGCGGTGCATGGCACTGTGTCGGCAACTGCGGCGCCGACCTGGCCAAGGGCTGGGCCCACGGTGGCTCGAACAATGCGTTCGCCCGCTACAACAGCGGCTGGAACAGCGTCTACCAGACGGTCACCGTCACCCCCAACACCACGTACGCACTCACCGGTTGGCTTCGCACCTCGACGAACTCGACCGAGGGCTACATCGGTGCCCGGGTGCCGGGAGGCGGACCCGTGCGCAACGAGGATCGATTCGCCGCAGTCGGTGACTGGCAACGGGTCAGCGTCACCATCGACAGCGGCGACGCCACGTCGCTCGATGTCTATGGCGGTCTCTGGGCAAGCGGTGACACCTGGGCCCAGTTCGACGACTTCTCACTGATCTCGGTGGGCTCCGACCAGCTCGGCGCCGGCAGCAACATGTATCCGCGCGCAATTCGGCTGCAGCACTCAGGCTCAGCCAACGGTCAGATCATCGCCTCCAGCTCGTATGACGCACAACGAGTTTCGTCCATCTACCGAAGCACCGACGACGGACGCACCTTCACCAAGATTGCCGCCATCAACGAGCCGCGCGCACCGCAAGGCGTCTGCTGCGCGAGCATCTACGAACTCCCGCAAGCCGTCGGTGACCTACCCGAGGGGACCTTGCTGTTCGCTGCGTCATACGGCGCAAATGCCCTGCCGATGTCGCTGGAGCTTTGGGCGTCCACCGACCACGGGGTCACCTGGGCCAAGCGCTCGACGGCGCTGACGGCCACACCGGGCGGGCACCTCTGGGAGCCGGAGCTGCGGGTAAATGCCGAGGGCCAGCTGACGATGTACTACTCCGACGAGACCCGGCCGGGACACAGCCAGACGCTCATGGAGGTCTTCTCACCCGACGGCGGGCGAACCTTCGGAAAGCCTTATCCAGTCGTCGAACTAAGCGACCCGGGCGCCCGGCCCGGTATGGCGGTGGTCCGCGAGCTCAAGAACGGCACTCGGATCATGACGTATGAGATCTGCGGCTCGTCATACGGTTGCGACGTCTACTTCCGCACCTCCAGCGACGGCGCCGACTGGGGCAATCCCGGCGCGGCCGGCACCCGCATCGTCGCGAGTGACGGCACCCGCTTCCAGCACACGCCAACCATCACCGTGGTCGATGACGGATCGGCCACCGGCAAGCTCGTCCTCGCCGGGCAGTTGTACGTCAACTCAACCGGCGCTCGCGACGGGGGCAACGGCATCACCCTGCTCACCAACTCGACCGGTGGGGCCGGAGCGTGGCACCGAATCGTCGCCCCGGTGAGCGTCCCGCAGGCGGCGAACAACATCTGCGACAACTACAGCCCGGCGCTCGTGCCGACCGCGGCAGGCAGGCACGTGCTCGAGATCTCGACCATGTGGGCCGGTGACACCTGCATCGCCCGCTTCGCGACCGGGCGTGTCTGACAACACTTTTCGACCAGGAGGACCGGTGATGCACCCGACCCGACGGACCGTGCTGACGGGAAGTGCGGCGGCCGCACTCACAGCGCTCGCCACGCGAGCGGCAGGCGCCGACCCGCTGCCGGGCAGCGGCGCCACCAAGATCAAGGACCTGAGCGGACCAGCACAGACCGGTCAGTTCGCCACCCCGTGGAGTGACCTCGGCATACCTGCACGATGCCCGGACGGCTCGATGCTCTTCGTCGGTGGCGACTCGTTCGACGGCGCCGGTGCCCCAGGGACCAACTGGCGCTCTCCTGTCGGATTGCGTTCCAGCAGCAGCAATCTCGCATCGCTGACGATCGACAGTGCGGTGGGCGGCAGTTCCGCGGTCGGTCTGGTGCCGGAGGGGCACGTGCCGGTCGGAGATGGCCGGACGACGGCGATCCCGAGCGACATCTTCACCATCGGCAACACGATGTACCTGCATTTGATGCGTGGTGTCATCTATCGGACCGACCACAGCGACTTCTGGAAGTCCGACGACAACGGCAACACCTGGACGTTTCTGTGCCAGTGGCCCGGCGACCTGCTCGGTGGCCAGTTCCAGCAGAAGACCTACGCTGTCGCCGACGACGGCTACTGCTATGTGCTGTCAAGCGTCTTCAACCGCAAGGCCGTCTCGGGGCTGCTGCTGCACCGCGTGCCGCATGCCGAGGTCGGTGTGCCCGCGTCATACCAGCCGTGGGGTTTCGCGAATGGCGCTTGGGCCTGGGGCAATCCGGCGTCTACGATCACCACTGCACGGGGCTGGGGCGAGATCTGTTTCCGGCAACTCGACGGGCATTTCGTCTTCACCTTCTTCAACGACGCGGACGCCACCATCCGGGCCCAGGTGTTGAGCAGCGCACTCGGCAACTTCTTCGCGACGCGTGAACAGACGTTGATCACCAACGGTCCGGTCGCGGCGCAGGGCGGGACGGTGGTCACCTCGCCATACGGCGGATTCGTCGTGCCCGGGTCCACGATCGCGGACTTCCACATCGTGGTGAGCCAGTGGTACGACTCGACGAACTATCGGTTCATGCAGTACCGCATCAACGGCCTGGGTGTATGACGACGGCGCCTCACATGGATGCGTGGCGGCACCTACCGAGTACGTACCCGATCGATCCACAGTGATGTCACCAAGTGACATGACGGGTGTTAGGCTGATGGCGTGGCTCGATGGCAACCCGGTGCGCGCGAGCGCCTATCTCAAGCGGCGATGGAGTTGTTCCTGGAGCAGGGTTACGACCGGACCTCGGTGACCGAGATCGCCCAGCGGGCCGGCCTGACCAAACGCACCTTCTTCCGCTATTTCGGCGACAAGCGTGAAGTGATCTTTGCCGAACGTGACCTGCTCGGTGACGCAATGACCGCGGCGATCGCGGCCGCACCAGCGGGAACAACTGCGTGGCAGACCGCGCTCCTCGCCGTCGAGGCGGTCGCCGAGATCTTCCCCGACGAGCGCCGGGCCTTCGTCCGCACCAGAGGGGCCGCCGTCGGATCGGCACCCGAGCTGCTGGAGCGCGACCTGCTGAAGCGGCAGGCGCTCACCGACAGAGTCACCGATGCAGTGCGGCGGCGCGGCATCCCGGCTTCGAGCGCGGTCACCGTCGCGACCCTCACCGTGCTCTGCCTGCGCAACAGTCTGGCGGCGTGGGCCACGGGAGACTCCGACTTCGGGGCCGCCGCCCGCAAGCAGCATCGACAACTGTCCGACCTGCTTGCCGATGGGTTGACCCAACCCCTCCCCTCCTCCCCCTCAGCGCCCGACATCAAGGAGTGATCGCCATGCGCGTCTTCGTCACCGGAGCATCCGGTTGGATTGGATCGGCCCTCGTGCCAGAACTTGGGGCGGCCGGACATCAGGTCGTCGGATTGGCTCGATCCGAAGCCGCAGCAACGGCGTTGACCGCCCAGGACGTCGAAGTCGTCCGGGCAGACATGACTGACCTGGCCGCGATGGGCGACGCCGCTCGGGATGCCGACGCCGTTGTCCACCTCGCCTTCAACCACGACTTCTCCCGCATGCAGGAGTCGGTGGCCGAGGATGCCGCACTGATCGCGGCGTTCGGCGACGCGCTCGAGGGCAGTGGCAAGCCGTTCACCATCGCGTCCGGCACTCCCGTCATACCCGGGCAGATCGCGACTGAACGAGACCGTGCCGCGGCAGGCAGCCCCGCGTCCGGGCGCGATGACAATGGGTACGCCGTGCTCGCGCTCGCAGATCGGGGTATCCGCTCGTCCGTGGTGCGGCTGCCACGGTCCGTCCACGGCGCCGGCGAGCAACACGGCTTCATCACCCGACTGGTCGAACTCGCCCGCACCTCAGGCGTTTCCGGGTACGTCGATGACGGCTCGCAGCGATGGCCGGCTGTGCATGTGCGGGATGCTGCAACCCTTTTCCGACTCGCTCTCGAGCGCGCCGAACCCGGCACGATGCTGCACGCCGTCGGTGACGAAGGAGTGCGCACTCGCGAGGTGGCCGAACTCATCGGCGCACAACTCGGCCGGCCGGTCGCTGCGCGCCCACCTGAGGACTTTGGTTTCCTCGGTGCACTGCTGTCGAACGACCAGCCTGCCTCTGCCGAGCTGACCCGACGACTCCTTGGCTGGGAGCCGACCCACCCAAGCCTGACCGAGGACCTGGCAGCCGGGCGGTACACGGCGCGCATCTGACCCGCATCCCGCTCTCAGCCCACCCGGTCTGCGGTGTAGCTGCGGCGGTGGACGCTCGGCGAAATGCCGACACACGAACGGAATTGGGCTCGGAACGCGGCCGTGGTGCCGAAGCCGCACGCGGCGGCGACCTGATCGATGGACAGGTCCGACTCCTCCAGCAGGTGCCGCGAGTGGACGATGCGCGCGGCCGCCAGCCACTCACCGGCCGACTGACCGGTCTCGGCCCGGAAGTGCCGGGTGAAGGTGCGCACGCTCATCCGCGCGTGCTTGGCCAGGTCGGCCAAGGTCAGTGGCTCCTCCAGATGTTCCAGCGCCCATGTGCGGGTTTGGCCGGTGCCCTCCCCGGCCACGGTCGGCACCGGCCGGTCGATGAACTGTGCCTGGCCGCCCGGCCGCGCCGGTGCCACGACGCAGCCGCGGGCGACTTTCGCGGCAGCAGCAGCCCCGTGGTCCTTGCGAATCACGTGCAGTAGCAGGTCGATTCCCGCGGCGTTCCCCGCGGAGGTCAGGATGGAGCCGTTGTCGACGAACAACACGTCGGGGTCGAGGTCAATGTCCGGAAACAGGTGGCGGAATGCCTCAGTGTGCCGCCAGTGGGTGGTGACGCGCAGCCCGTCGAGCATCCCACGCGCGGCCAGCACGAAGGCACCGGTGCACACGCTGATCCATCGGGCGCGGTCCGGCACGAGGTCGAGCGCCGCGTGCTCGGCGTCGGAGAGGGTTCCGTCGCGCATCACCGAGTGGCCGGGCATGCCACAGATGACGACGGTGTCGGCCTCGGCCAGCGTTGCGACCGGGTGTGTCGGCAGCACCTGGTAACCCGCTGACGTCGTCACCGGTCCATCGTCGACCGTGACATGGGAGACGACATACGGCGGACTCCCCTGCGGTGCCTCCGGCCAGCCGGGCAGCAGCGAGTCGGTCGCGAAGAACCGGGCGGGCAGCCCGAGCTCGAACGCCACGACGTTGTCCAGAGCCAGAACGACCACGTGATGAGGCATGGCCTGATTCTTTCATATAGTGGCTCACCGGCCACTCGTTTTTGTATGACGCAGCGGGGCACCCTGATCGAGTGAGCATTGACACCCGACGCATCCCACGGCTGCTGCACCCTGCTTGGGCAATTGCCGCAGTCACCTTCCTGACGATGATCGGTTCTGCCGGGTTTCGCGCGGCCCCAGGTGTTTTCATGGATCCACTGCATCAGGAGTTCGGGTGGTCGATGGGCCTCATGGGGTCGGCGGTGTCACTCAACTTGGTGCTTTTCGGGTTGACCGCGCCGTTCTCTGCGGCGCTGATGGAGCGCTTCGGCATCCGGCCGGTGTGCATGGTCGCCCTGGTCCTGGTGGCGGCCGGCGCGATCCTGCCGGTCTGGATGACCAGTCCATGGCAGCTCATTGTGTGCTGGGGGTTATTGATCGGACTCGGCACGGGCTCGATGTCGATGTCACTGGTGGCGACCGTCACCGGCCGCTGGTTCCACGCCAAGCGCGGGCTGATCTCCGGCGTACTCACCGCGGCCAACGCCACCGGTCAACTGATCTTCCTGCCTGTCCTGGCAGCCATCTCGCACGCGGCCGGCTGGCGCTGGGCAACTTCGGTGGTCGGCCTCGCGGCCTTCGCCGTGGTGCCACTGGTGCTCGTCTTCATGCGCAACCGGCCCGAAGACCTCGGCACCGTGGCCTACGGCGCACCGGAGGGCTACAGGTCGCCGAAGTCGACCGGCGGGGCACGAATGGCCCTGGAAACGCTCAAGATCGCAAGCCGAAGTCGCGCATTTTGGTTCCTCGCCGGCACATTCGCGATCTGTGGGGCGACCACCAACGGACTGGTGAGCACGCACTTTATCCCGGCCGCCATGGACCACGGCATGCACGAGACGACCGCAGCGTCACTACTCGCGTTGGTCGGCATCTTCGATATCGTCGGCACGATCGGGTCCGGGTGGCTCACCGACCGGGTCGATCCCCGGATACTTCTCGTCTTCTACTACGGGCTGCGCGGTGTCGCACTGAGCCTGTTGCCATCGCTGTTCTCCGGGACGATGCGGCCGAACATGCTGGCGTTTGTGCTCTTCTACGGACTGGACTGGGTGGCGACCGTGCCACCGACAATGGCGCTGGCGCGGCAGCACTTCGGGGACCGGGCACCGGTCGTCTTCGGCTGGATCTTCGCCTGCCACCAGCTCGGTGCCGCGCTCGCGGCGTGGGGTGCGGGATGGATCCGGGACGACACCGGCACCTACGCGTCAGCGTTCTACATCGCCGCGGTGCTCTGTCTGGTGGCAGCCGCGGTCTGTCTTACGATCCGACGCATCAATGGTCCGGCAACATCCGAGGCCGCACCGACACCCCTCGCGGTGTCGGAGCCGACCTGACAGGATCGGCGGCATGGAAGCCTCGAACGTGGTCCGTGCCCTGGCCCCGACCGGCACCCTGCGGGCGGTCATCAACCTCGGCAACCCGGTGCTGGCCGGTGGCTCCGCCGCAGAGCCCACCGGCGTGACTGTCACCCTCGCGCAGGAGCTCGCGCGCGGATTGGGCGTCCCGGTCCAATTGCGGACCGTCGATGCCGCGCGAGACTCATTCGCCGCGCTGACTTCGGGGGAGGTCGACATCGCCTTCCTCGCCAACGAGCCGGCGCGTGCTGCGGAAGTGACGTTCAGTGCGCCATACGTGGTGATCGAGGGGGTGTATGCCGTGCCTGCCGACAGCGAGTTGCAGCATGCGGACCAGGTCGACCGAGCCGGCAATCGCGTTGGGGTCAAGGAGGGTTCGGCCTACGACCTGTTCCTCACCCGCACGCTGCAGCAGGCGACCGTGGTGCGCGGGGCGGACGGGGTCGAGGTCTTCGAGGCGGCGCGCCTGGAGGTGGCTGCGGGCATCCGGCAGCCGGTGCTGGCTCATGCCGAACGCTTCGACCTGCGGGTGCTCGAGCCGGCGTTCATGCAGATCCAGCAGGCGGTCGCCGCACCCAAGGCGCTGCCGCCGGTCGCTGCGTCATACCTGCGCGCGTTCGTGGAGCACGCCAAGTCGAGCGGGCTGGTCGCCGACGCGCTGCGCCGCTCCGGACAGGAAGCAACGGTCGCCCCGGCAACTGATTTCGTATGACGCTCGAGGTGCGTCTCGATGCGGTGCGCGTCGGGGGCGTCAGGCCGCTCCCCCGGGAGGGGCAGCCGTCGGCGATCGACAAGCACGAGGTGGACGGGCCCGTCCAGGTGACCACGCTCGGTCTTGCCGGTGACGAACACGGCGACCCGCGCGTCCATGGTGGCCCCGAGAAGGCGCTGCACTTCTTCTCCGTCGAGGGATACCGCAAACTTGCCGACGCGCTGCCCGATGTCGATGTGCGGATCGGGTCACTGGGCGAGAACCTCCGCGGCGTTGGCGCGACCGAGCAGAACGTGTGCGTCGGCGATGTGTTCCGACTGGGCACGGCGCTCGCACAGGTCTCCCGGCCACGCTCTCCCTGCTGGAAGATCGACCACGTCCTCGACCATGACGGCGCAAACCTGACCCTCGCCGAATTACGTTGCCAGGGCTGGTATCTGCGCGTACTCGAGGAGGGCGAGGTTGCCGCCGGGGACCGCATGACGTTGGTCGACCGGCACTCACCCGCGGCAACGCTCGACCGGTTGCTCCGAGTGCAGCAGGAGCACCGGCCGGACGTCGCCGAGCTGCGGGAACTGGCCGGAGCCACCGGCCTCGCCGATCAGATCAGGCGTCGACTGCTCGGGCGTGCGCAGTGGCTGCAGGCCAATCCCGGAGCGTGAAGGCCGTCAGCAGTTCGCCCAGCCGTAAGTCGCCTGGCTCAGGTACACCTGCCCAGTCCAGGTCGACCAAGTCCCGGCGTCGTACAACCGCTTCGTCTGTCCGTTGTAGATCGTGATGCAGCTGTCCTGGTATGGCGCGTTGACGTAAGTCCAAGTAAAGCCTGTCTGCAGGTAGACCTTCATCTGGCCCTTGATCCGGATCGTTTTGCCACAGTTGTTGTGTGCACCTTCGAACGACCGGTTGGGTCCGACCCATGTCTGCACGCAGGACGCAGCATCCGCAGCAGGTGCGACTGCGACGTATCCAGCCCCGCTCCCTCCCGCGACGATCGCGGCAGTCAGTGCGGTCCGTGCAAGCTTCTTCATTGCTCTCCCCTTTGGTGAACGTCGACAACGTCAGTGAGTTCGGTGACGGTTCGGTGCCGGCACGCTCGAACGCTAGAACGCCAACCTTGTGGTGGCCAGTACTGATGTAGTGCCGCACACGTACTGCTTCCGGGCGGCACCTGCGGCATGATCTTCGCGTGCAGTTCAGTCCTCGGGTCGCGGTCGCCCTGCGTGACGCCAACCGTCGTCTCGCATCCGTCAGCCCCGGCAGCCGGACCGAACCTGCCCAAGCGTGCCTGCACGCGATGCTGACCCTGGCGCCGGTCGACAGCTTCTACGTCGGCTTCTTCGAACCGCACAGCGTGGTGCGTATGACGTATGTCTTCGATGGCGGCCGGGTGCTCGGCCCCGACATGGTCCCCTATGGACCGCATGGGCTGTCGGCGCATGTGCGCGCCGGGCACACTTACTCATGGAGCCAGGATGCCGGCGCCCTCGTGCAACGCGGGTTGTCGTTCGGAGATATCGAGCGAGTCAGTCACGATGCCGTCGTTACCCCGATCCGAGACGACGTCGGGCCACCACTCGGTTTGATCGGGTACCTCTCCTACCAGCCGTCAGTCTTCTCCAGCGAACTCGTGGCCGCAGCCGAATGGCTCGCGGACGCATTCGCGGTCACCGAGAAGTGGTCTCGCAGCTATCACTTGCGCATCGACCATGCTGCGATCACCGGTCCACAGATAGAACTGACTCCGGCCGAGGCACTGTTGCAGGTTCGCAAGAAGTTGGCTCAGCTCTCGGACCGCATGAGCACGCTGCGCACCGAACAGCGAATCACCGTGGGCGATTTGGACGAGCTCATCGCGCTGTGCGAGCAAGCGACGACGAGCGCACTCCAGGCGCGCGACGAGTCAGCATGCGTAGGAACGAACTTCAGCATCCTGACGGATCGTGAGCGCGAGGTTGCCTTCTTGGTACGCGAGGGACGCACCAACGCTCAGATCTGTTCTTCGCTCCATCTGTCGGAGAGCACCGTCAAAGGACATGTGACTCACATCCTCGCCAAGCTCGGCCTGCAGAACAGGACCCAGATCTGAGATTGCTCATCACAGGGGCCAAGGTCTGACGCCTCCATTGGGCATCGGGCTGTCCCAGTCGACCTCGCGATGAGTGCGCCCGTCGAGGATCGCGAGAGCGACCCGGATCGCGTCGCCGTGGCTGACCAGGACGTGCGTGCCCTCGTCGAGTTCGGCGAGAAAGATTGCCAGACGCCGATGAACGTCGAGCACGGATTCGCCGCCGCCCCAGCGGACTTCGCTGATATCAAGGCCGCCGGCGGGCGGATCCTCGGCGCGAAGCTCGTCATAACCGCGCCCCTCGAGGTCCCCCATGCCCTGCTCCCGCAGCGCCGGAGACTCCCGGGGCGTCAGGCACAGCCGCATCCCGATGACTGCCGCCGTCTGCCGGGCGCGCACCAGATCGCTGGTCCAGAGCGTTGGCGGCCGGTCACTACCCAGCCGGTCTCGTAGCTCGGCGGCCGCCGACGCCGCCTGGGCACGGCCGAGCTCGGTGAGCGGTGGATGCGCGGTCTGCCCTTGCAGCCGACGCTCGTGATTCCAGGTCGACTGCCCGTGCCGGACCAGGTAGATGGTGCGCATTGCGGTCCACCCTACGTGCCCGCCGACGCGCCACACCTACACTTGCCCCGTGCCTGGGATCCTCGTTGCCGGAACGACTTCCGATGCCGGCAAGTCCTTGGTCACCACCGGCCTGTGCCGGGCATTGCGTCGACGTGGGCTGCGCGTTGCACCGTTCAAGGCGCAGAACATGTCGAACAATTCCATGGTCTGCACCGACGGCTCGGAGATCGGGAGGGCGCAGTATCTCCAGGCTTTGGCTGCGGGGGTCGAGCCGGGCAGTTTGCACAATCCGGTCCTGCTGAAGCCGTCCTCGGACCGGCGCTCGTTCGTGGTCGTCCGGGGTCGGCCGGCCGGCGAGCTTCGGTCCGGCGAATATGCCACTGGTAGAACGGCATTGGCGGCTGCTGCGTTCGACGCATATGACGAATTGGCGGCGACCTGCGACGTTGTCGTCTGCGAGGGTGCCGGCTCCCCGGCCGAGATCAACCTGCGCGAAGGCGACTACGTGAACATGGGCCTGGCCCGACACGGCCGGCTTCCGGTGGTGTTGGTCGCCGACATCGACCGCGGTGGTGCGCTGGCTGCGATCTACGGCACGTGGGGCCTGCTGGACGAGGCCGATCGTGCTCTGCTGAGCGGCTACCTGGTCAACAAGTTCCGCGGCGACGAGACCGTGCTCAAGCCGGGCCTGGCGGAGCTGACCCGGCGATGCGGGCTCCCGTCATACGGTGTCGTGCCGTGGCTGCGTGACGTCTGGATCGACTCGGAGGACGCCCTGTCCAACGGTCGCTACGCACCAGTGAGCCCCGAGGAGCCGACGCTCTCGGTGGCCGCCGTGGCGCTGCCTCGTACCTCGAACGCGACCGACCTCGACGCGCTGGAGTGTGAGCCCGGGGTAGCCGTCACCGTGACCCGCGACCCACGCGTCTGCGCCTCGGCCGATCTGCTGGTGCTGCCCGGCTCGCGGGCAACCGTCGCCGACCTGCGCTGGTTGCGCGAGTCCGGCATCGCTGACGTGGTGCGTGACCGGGCCGCGAAGGGACGGCCGGTGCTGGGCATCTGCGGCGGCTACCAGATGCTGTGCGAACGCATCGACGACCCGGTCGAGAGCCGAGCCGGCGCGGTCGACGGACTTGGACTTCTCGGCGGCACAGTGCAATTCACGACGGACAAGGTGTTGGGTCGCCCCTCGGCCGTATGGCGGGGGCTCCCGGTCGCCGGTTACACGATCCACCACGGACGACCCGACGCGGACGGCTCGTTCCCCGGCGGTGCGACCACCGGCAGCATCACCGGCACCATGTGGCACGGCATCTTCGAGAGCGACGACTTCCGCGCGGCGTGGCTGCGGCAGGTCGCGGAGACGACCGGCTCAGCTTGGCGTCCGGCAGCCGACCGGCCGCGCTTCGCCGCCGCCCGTGAAGCGATGATCGACCGCCTCGCAGACACACTCGAGACCCATGCCGACGTTGACCGGATGATCGAAGTTGCGGGTGAATCACGATGAGTGCCAGGCACGTTCGGCAGGTCGAGGTGATCGGCATCGGCGCCGGGTCACCCGGTCACCTGACTGTCGGAGCGATCGACGCGATCCGGCGCGTCGACACCTTCCTGGTGGCCCACAAGGGCGACGCGAAGCGGCAGCTGGTCGCCCTGCGTGAGGAAGTCGTGCGGCGCAGTGCCGGCGACCATCCCCATCGCTTCGTGACGCTGCCCGACCCGCAGCGCGGGCCCGACGCGGCGCGACCGGCTGCGGCATACGCCGGAGCAGTGCGTGACTGGCACGAGGCCCGGACCGTCGCCTACGCCGAGGTGATCGCGGGCCTGCCGCCCGACGAGGTCGTCGGTTTCCTGGTATGGGGCGATCCGGCCTTCTACGACAGCACGATCCGGGTAGTGGACAACCTCGCCGGTCGAATGCCGCTGGACGTGCGAATCACGCCTGGCATCACCGCGTTTCAGGCCCTCGCCGCCGCCCACGGGACCGTGCTGCACGGCATCGGCGAGCCGGTGCACATCACCACCGGACGGCGGCTCGTCGAGTCCTACTCCCCCGACCTCGGGACGGTCGTGGTCATGCTCGACGGCCACCTGCGGTGCGCTGAGCTGGTCGAGCGCTTCCCCGACCTGCAGATCCAGTGGGGCGCCCAGCTCGGCCTGCCGTCACAAGCCCTCGACGCGGGACGCCTGTCCGACGTCATCGACCGGATCACCAGCACGCGCGCGCAGATCCGCAGGCGCGACGGCTGGGTGATGGACGTCTACGCCCTCAGCAGCGGCTAGTCGACCGTGCGTGCGGTGCCCGCACGGATCGCGGTGCCCTGCAGCAACAACGAGGTCGCGAGGCACGCGCCGACTCCCTCACCGGCGCGCAGGCGCAGTTGAAGCAGAGGTTCGAGGCCGAGGTCTGCGAGCAGCGCCCCGTGGGCCATTTCCCGACTCTGCTGTCCGGCAATCAGATAGGCCTGCACCCCCGCTTCCATCCGTATGGCGAGGGCCGCGGCCACCGAGGTCGCCAAGCCGTCGAGCACGACCGGCGAGCCGGCGGCGGCCGCACCGAGTGCGACCCCAGTCAGCACCGCGATCTCGGGTCCGCCGAGCTCTGCCAACAAGGCCATCGGCTCGCGGACAGACCCTGCACGGGCGAGCGCCTGGCTCATCACCTGCCTTTTGCGCGCGACGATCGCATCGTCAGCTCCGACGCCGAGTCCGGCGACCTCTGACGGGCGCAATCCCAGCAGAGCGCAGGCCAGAGACCCCGCGACGGTGGTGTTACCGATGCCGACCTCGCCGAGTGCGACGATGCCTGTCGCAGCTGCGGACTCGCCGATCGCCCTGCCCCGATCAAGCAAGGCCTCGACGCTGTCCGGGCTCATCGCCGGGGTAGCGACCAGGTCACCGGTCGGTCCGGCAACTCTGGCGTCCAACGCTCCCGGCACCGCGCCACCGGCGACTCCTGCATCGACCACGACGACCTCGAGTCCCGCGGCACGGGCCGCAACCGCTCCCGCCGAACGCCCTTCGACGGCCGCCGTGAGCACGTCTCGGGTCACCGATTGCTCGAACGCACTGACCCCGCGGCCGACCACCGGATGATCGGCGCCCGCCAAGATCAGGCTGCCACCCCGCACCCGGCTGCCGGTCAGCGCGGACACCCGTGTCACCGCACGGTCGAGCACCCCGAGTGCGTCGGGCGGGGTGAGCACTGCATCCGCCGAGTCTGTTGCAGTCACGAGCTTCTCGGCGGCCGGCCCGCGCACATGAGAGTCCGGCGGGGCGTGCTCCTGCCAGCCGTCGCGCATCACCACCTGATCCAGCGGCAACCGCCGGGACCACGCCGCCCGTGCCAGCCCGGGCTCCGGCGGTCGCTCGTCAGGCCAGCCGAGGCACAGCCAGCCCAGGGTCTCGACGCCGTCGGGCAGCCCGAGCAGCTCGGCCAGCTCGCCGGGCTCGAAGAGGGTGACCCACCCCATGCCGAGACCCAGCGTGCGCGCGGTGAGCCACATGTTCTCGATCGCGCAGGCGCACGACCACAGGTCAGTGTCGGGGAAGGTCGCCCGGCCCAGGACTCCGGCGGCGGCCGCACGCCGGTCGCAGGCAACCACGACGCCGAGCGGCGCTTCGCGGATCCCCTCGAGTTTCAGGTCGAGCAGTCGGGCTGCCCGGTCCGGCGTCATCCCGGATGCCTGCCGGATGCGCTCCCGATCCGCCATATGCGCAGCCCGGTCGCGCAGACCGGGGTGGGTGACCACGATGAATCGCCAGGGCTGAGAATGTCCGACCGAGGGCGCGGAATGCCCTGCCGTCAGGACCTTTTCGACATACTCCCCGGGCACGGGGTCGGGGCGGAAACGCCTGATGTCACGCCGGGCACCGATCGCCGCGTCGAGTCCCTGAACGATCTCGTCAGCCATTTGCCAGCCCGCCGGATCCGTGCCGCGTTCACGTGCAGACGACCGGTCGCCGACCACCGGGGTCGGTCGGCGGAAGCCGCGCTCAGGCGCCGTCATCTTCGAGGTCGCCCTCGACGTCGAGATAGATCCGCTGCATCGCCTCGATCGTCTCCTGGTCAGGGTCTTCCCACAGGCCACGCTCGACCGCTTCGGTCAGCCGCTCGACAATGCCCTGCAGTGCCCAGGGATTGGCTTGACGCAGGAAGTCCTGGTTCTCCTTGTCCAGCACGTAGGCGCCGGCGATCTGCTCGTACATGTGGTCTGCCACCACGCCGGCCGTAGCGTCGAAACCGAAGAGGTAGTCGACCGTGGCGGCAAGCTCGAAGGCACCCTTGTAACCGTGCTTGCGCATCGCGGCGATCCAGCGCGGGTTGACCACCCGTGACCGGAAGACTCGATTGGTCTCCTCCTGCAGCGAACGTGTCCGCACCGCACCGGGATTCGTCGAATCACCGACGTACGCTCTGGGTTCCTGACCGCTCAGCTGACGGACGGTGGCGACCATGCCGCCGTGGTACTGGAAGTAGTCGTCGGCGTCGAGGATGTCGCTCTCGCGGTTGTCGATGTTCTTGGCAGCGACCTCGATGCGACGGTAGCTGCGCTCCATGTCCTCCCGTGCCGGCTTGCCGTCGAGATCGCGGCCATAGGCGTAACCACCCCACGCGGTGTAGACCTCGGCCAGGTCGCTGTCGCCGCGCCACTCACCGGATTCGACGACCTGCAGGACCCCTGCCCCGTAAGAGCCGGGCTTCGAGCCGAAGATGCGGGTGCGGGCCCGGCGGATGTCACCGTGCTCGGCCTCGTCGGCGCGAGCATGCGCCCGCACGAAGTTTTGCTCCTCCGGCTCGTCGAGTCCGGCCACAAGGGCGACGGCATCGTCGAGCAGCGCGATGACGTGCGGGAAGGCGTCCCGGAAGAAGCCGGAAATGCGCACGGTCACGTCGATGCGCGGGCGGCCCAGCTCGGCCAGCCCGATCGGCTCGAGTCCGGTGACGCGGCGAGATGCCTCGTCCCAGACCGGCGTCACGCCGAGGAGCGCGAGGATCTCGCCGATGTCGTCGCCGGAGGTGCGCATGGCGGACGTGCCCCATGCGGAAATGCCCACGGACCGCGGAAGTTCACCGGTTTCCTCGCGGTATCGGTCGAGCAGAGACTCGGCCATCAGCTGGCCGGTCTCGTAGGCCAGGCGCGACGGAATCGCCTTCGGATCGACCGAGTAGAAGTTGCGCCCGGTGGGCAGCACGTTGATCAGACCACGCAACGGGGAGCCGGACGGGCCGGCAGCGATGTAACGGCCGTCGAGTGCCCGCAGCACGTTGGCCAGCTCGTCCGGTGTCCGGTCGAGACGCGGCACGATCTGCGTGCAGGCGAACCGCAAGGCAGCAGAGGCCTGCTCGTTCGGCGCACCGAGCACGCCGGCGACCGCGTCGTCCACGGCGTCCAGGCTCCAACCGGCATTGGCCACGGCTTGCACGAGAGACCGTGCGGTCTGCTCCGCCCGGTCCACCGCGCCACGGTCACCCTCGGACTCGTCGAGGCCGAGGGTGGTGCGCAGACCCGGCACCGCGGCCGTCGTGCCGTCGAACATCTGCGTAGCTCGGAGCATCGCCAGGACCAGATTGACCTGGCCCGCACCGGCGGGCGTCTGCCCGAGGATGTGCAACCCGTCCCGGATCTGCACGTCCTTGACCTCGCACAGCCAGCCGTCGACGTGCATCACGAAGTCGTCGAAGGCATCCGAATCATCAACGTCGACACCGGAAACACCGAGATCGTGGTCCATTTTCGCGGCCTGGATCAGAGTCCAGATCTGAGCGCGCAGCGCGGGTGCCTTCGCCGGGTCCATGGCTGCGACGTTGCCGTACTCGTCCAGCAGCTGTTCGAGCCGAGCGATGTCGCCATAGGACTCGGCACGAGCCATCGGCGGCACCAGATGGTCAACGACGGTCGCGTGCGCGCGGCGCTTGGCCTGAGTGCCCTCCCCCGGGTCGTTCACCAGGAACGGATAGATCAGCGGCATCGTGCCGAGGGCAGCATCGGTGCCGCAGCTGGGCGACATCGCGAGGTTCTTACCCGGCAGCCATTCGAGGTTGCCGTGCTTGCCGACGTGCACGACGGCGTGCGCCCCGAACTCCTCCTGCAGCCACCGGTAGGTCGCAAGGTAGTGATGCGTCAGTGGCAGGTCCGGATCGTGATAGATCGCGATCGGGTTCTCGCCGAATCCTCGAGGAGGCTGCACGAGTATGACGACGTTGCCGGACACCATTGCCGCACAAACAATTTCGCCGCCCGGGTCCGCACCCGGCTGACCGACGCGCGACCTGTCGACGTAGAGCGAACCGGGTGCCTCTCCCCACTTCTGCGTCATCGACTGGCGCAGGTCGTCGGGCAGCGCGTCGAACCACTGCCGGTAGCGAGCCGCCGGAATGCGCACGACGTGCTCGCTGAGCTGCTGCTCGGTGAGCCAGTCGGGGTCCTGACCACCGGCCGCGATCAGCGCGTGGATCAGCGCGTTGCCGCTCGTGGTGTCGGGCTCCTCGCCCTCGACGGCCGGCAGCGGCACCAGCCCCGGGATCGCCGCCGGGTCGCCGACGTCGTAGCCCGCGTCGCACATCGCGCGCAGCAACCGGATGGTGGAGACCGGTGTGTCGAGCCCGACCGCATTGCCGATGCGGGAGTGCTTGGTCGGGTATGCCGACAAAACCACCGCGATCCGCCGCTCCCCCACCGGGGTATGACGCAGTCGCCCGTGGTTGACCGCGAGCCCCGCGACCGCCGCGCAGCGCTCCGGGTCGGCGACGTAAGCGGGTAGCCCGTCGGCGTCGATCTCCTTGAACGAGAACGGAACCGAGATCAGTCGGCCGTCAAACTCCGGCACGGCGACCTGGGTCGCGACATCGAGCGGGGACATCCCGTCGTCGGAGGCCGCCCACTCGGCGCGGGACCAGGTCAGGCACAGCCCCTGGATGATCGGGACGTCCAGCGCGGCGAGCGCGGCCACGTCCCATGCCTCGTCGTCACCCCCGGCCCCGGCCGTGCCGGGCTTGGTGCCACCCGCGGCCAGCACAGTCGTGACCAGGACGTCATACGACTGGAGATGCGAGAGCAGGTCGTCGTCGGCGTCCCGCAAGGAGCTGACGTAGAGCGGCTGCCCGATGCCACCGGCGGCGTCCACTGCATCGGCGAGTGCATGGGCGTATGCATCGTTACCCGCGACATACTGCGCCCGGTAGAAGAGAATGCCAACCCTCGGACGAACAGCCGAATCATCCACAACTGCAGGGCGATCCAGCGCGCCCCAGCTCGGCAGGGTGGCGGGCGGGTCAAAGTCGTCATCGGTCAGCCGAAGGGTGGACGCCAGGAAGCCGTGCAGGCTGCGCAGGTTGTCGGCTCCGCCCTGCACGAAGTAGGTGTGCGCCTGGTGAACGACGCCCGCCGGCGCGGTCGACAGCTCCATCAGCGCTGCGTTCGGGGTCTGCTCACCGCCGAGCACGACCAGCGGCTTGCCCGCGGCGCGCGCCTGAGCAAGGTAAGCCTGCAACTCGTCGGGGTTGCCGAGGAGGCGGATCACCACGATGTCGGAAGTGGTGATCGCAGCTGCCAGATCGACCGGGCCCGGCCTGGTCGGGTTGGCCAGCAGGTAGTCGGCGCCGCTCGCGCGAGCGGACAACAGGTCGGTGTCGGACGTCGACAGCAGGGCAATGCGCGTCATCGGCGGTCTCCTTCGCGGGGTCCGCGCCCCTGCGATCCGGTGTGGGACGCGCGACGTGCGTCGCGCGCCGGCCGGACGCTGTTCCTGACTTGCCGCGGGATGCACGGCTCACAGTGGCGGGACCGCGCCGGATTCACACCGGCTTCCAGACCACCCGACCGCGGCCGACTCTAATCCACCGATGCACCCGCGTACGCTCGGGAGCCGTGACGCCGCAATTGCCCACCCCTGACGCGTGCCCGGGAGTGTTGCGGCCTCATCCGGGCGGCGACGGGGCCATCGTGCGGCTGCGCCTGCCCGGAGGGTGGCTGCCACTGCCGACTCTGCAGGCCCTCCTGCAACTCGCCGACGGCTACGGCGCGCCGTTCTTGCAACTCACGTCCCGGGCCAACTTGCAGGTGCGCGGCCTGCCGGATCCGCTGCCCGATGCGTTCGTGGCCGAGATCAGCCGGCTAGGGCTGCTGCCGTCGACCACGCACGAGCTGGCTCGCAACGTGCTGACCGCACCGTTCTCGTCCACGGCAGCCAGCACGGCGCGACAACTCGACCGTGAGCTGTGCGGTCGGCCCGCACTCGCGGGGCTACCCGGACGGTTCCTCTTCGCGGTCGAGGGCGAAACCCCTACGGCCATCGGTGGATCCGGTGCCGACATCGTCATACGTCCCGGTGCGGTCGCGGTGCGCCGGCCCGACCTGACGTATGTCGGGCGCGAAGTGGAGCCCGGTGCCGAGATCACCAGTGCCCTTGCCTTGGCCGAGCAGTTTCTCGCCAGCCGCCCCCACATCGGGGTATGGCGCACTCACCAACTCCCGCCTGAGTCAATGGTTTTCGCCGGGTTAGCGCCGTGGACCCCACCGGTAGTCCGCCCGCCACAGCCCGGCGTGCACGGCCAACACGCGCTGGCCGGCATACCGCTGGGGTTGCTCGGCGCCGGGGAGCTGACCGCTCTGTCCAACCTCGCCGATCGGCTTGGGTCCGACCGGGTTGAGCTGACGCCGTGGAAGGCCGTCGCGGTGCCGATCGGGCGGCCGGAAGCCGCTCCACCCGCCGTGACCGCTGCCCGGGACGAGGGGCTCGTGACCGACGACGCGCCCGCGGTCACAGCCTGCCTCGGCGCGCCGTGGTGTGGTCGCACCAATGTCCAAACTCTCCCGCTGGCACGCGCTCTGCTGGACCGGGCGAGCGCACCCGACACCCCCCTGCACCTGAGCGGCTGCGAACGTCGCTGCGGGACCCCGGCGCATGCTCACGTCGGCCTCGTGCCACGATCCGACGCGACAGCCGACGACCTGATGGATGCCTGGAAGACCACCACAACGCATGAATGACAATGCGGTTCGCCGTCCTAGCCGACGCTACGACTACGAGACCGACGGGCTGTCGATCTATCGGGAGTCGTTCGGGATCATCCGTGCCGAAGCACCGTTGCACGACCTGCCTGCGCCGCTCCGCCCGGTTGCGGTGCGAGTGGCGCACGCGGCAGGCGACGTGGACGTCGTGCGGCAACTCGCCGGCCATCCCGACGTGGTGACCGCTGCGCGCGTGGCGCTCGCATCAGGCGCTGCGATCCTCACCGACAGCGAGATGCTGGCCCGCGGCGTGACCCGCCGACGACTCCCCGCCGACAACCAGGTGCTGTGCACGCTGCGCGACCCGCGCACTACCGAGCTCGCCGCGGAGTGGGGCACCACTCGCTCGGCGGCGGCGGTGTCGCTGTGGCAGGACCGGCTCGACGGCGCGGTCGTCGCGATCGGCAACGCGCCGACCGCGCTGTTCCACCTGCTGGAGCTGCTCGCCGACGGGGCCCCGCGGCCGGCTGCAATCATCGGCATGCCAGTCGGATTCGTCGGTTCGGCGGAGTCAAAGGTGGCGCTCGCAGAGCACGCGCTGCCGGGCGGCCAGGTGCCCTGGCTGGTGGTGCACGGACGGCGCGGCGGGTCGGCCATGGCAGCGGCCACTCTCAATGCTCTGGCCCACCCCGACGAGTTGGCGTAGTGCGCACTCGAACGGCCGCATCAGGTCAGCTCTACGGCGTCGGCGTCGGCCCCGGTGACCCGTCGCTGCTCACCGTGGCGGCGGCTGGCCTGATCGGCTCCGCGGATGTCGTCGCCTACCACCGGGCCGCCCACAAGGATTCGGTTGCGCTCTCGATCGCGCGGGATTACCTGCCGGACAACGTCATCCGGGAGGAGCTCATCTATCCGGTGACGACCGGCACGGCTGATCACCCCGGTGGTTACCACGCCCTGCTTGCCGAGTTCTACGACGAATGCGCCGAGCGGCTGGCGGCGCATCTGACGGCCGGACGCTCTGTCGTCGTACTCGCCGAGGGAGACCCGCTCTTCTTCGGATCGTTCATGTATGTGCACGACCTGTTGAAGCCGCGCTTCCCGGTCGAGGTGGTGCCAGGTGTCACCTCCATGGCTGCCGCCACAGCGGCGGTCGGCACCGGGCTCTGCCGGCACGAGGACACGCTCACGGTGCTGCCTGGCACACTGCCGGTGCGCGACCTCGCCGACCGGTTGAGCGCCACCGACGCGGCGGTGATCATGAAGCTCGGCCGCACCTTCCCGAACGTCCTGGAAGCGGTCCGCCAGGCGGGCCTGCTCGACCGGGCCTGGTATGTCGAGCGGGCGAGCAGCGATCGTCAGCGGGTGAAGCCCATCACCGAGGTCGACCCGACGACGGTCCCCTACATGTCCATGATCGTGATCACCGGCCGCGACCTGCGAGCGGACGCAGCCGGACGCGCAACAACACCAACACAATCCGAAGACTCGGCGCCATCCGCCCGTCCCACGGGACGGACCGGGACGGTGCACGTCCTGGGGCTCGGCCCGGGGCCGGACGACTGGGTGACCCCGGAGACCGAACGGATTCTCGGCCAGGTGCGCCATGTCCTTGGCTACCGCCCGTATGTCGAGCGCGTCGTGCCACGTGAGGGCCTGACCCGTCACTACTCGGCCAACACCGTCGAGGTCGACCGGGGTGTCGCCGCGCTCGATCTCGCCCGCGGCGGGGACGACGTCGCAGTGGTGTCCGGAGGCGACCCGGGCGTATTCGCCATGGCGTCAGCGGTATTGGAGGCGCAGCAGACCGCCGGTGCCGAGGACCCGTCATACAAGGCGATAGAAGTGCGGGTGCACCCCGGCGTCACCGCCGCTCACGCCGCCTCGGCCCGCGTCGGTGCGCCCCTGGGCGGCGACCACGCGCTCGTCTCATTGTCGGACCGGTTGAAGCCGTGGGAGGTGATCGAGCAGCGACTTCGCTCGTTGGCGGCGGCCGACATGGCAATCGCGATCTATAACCCGCGCAGTGTGACCCGCCCCGGAGGGCTGGCTCGTGCTCGTGAGGTTCTGCTGGACGCCACTGACGGCGATCGGGTCGTGGTGATCGGTCGGCGCATCGGCAAAGCGGATGAGACGGTCAGCGTGACGACGTTGCGCGACTTCGACCCGGAGACGGTCGACATGGGTTGTCTGGTGATCGTCGGATCGAGCACGACCACGGTCACCGGCTCCGGCGCGGTCTGGACGCCGCGCTTTCAGTCCTGAGCCACGTCAGGGTCTCGCGACGCACCCGAATACAGGTGTGACTCCACGAAATCGCGGCTGTCGACCGCCCGGCCGACGATGATCACGGCGGCCTGTTTCAGGCCGTGCCGCTCCGTCTGCTCCGCGATGTCGGCAAGCGTGCCCCGCAACACCAGCTCGTCCGGCTGGGTCACCCGGCTGCCGATGACCACCGGACAGTCGGCGCCGTAGAACGGCGTGAGCCGCTCGGCGATCTCACGCACCCGTCGGATCGACAGGTGCAACACCAGCGTTGCTCCCGTAGCGGCGAACGCCTCAAGCGTCTCTCCTCTCGGCATCCGCGTCGAATCCCGTTGTGTGCGAGTCAGCACCACCGACTGCGCGACCTCCGGCACGGTGAGTTCGCGTCCGGCGAGCGCGGCTGCCGCGGCATACGCAGGCACTCCGGGGCAGACGTCCCATGGCACGCCCGCAGCGTCGAGTCGGCGCGCCTGCTCCGCGACCGCCGAGAAGACCGACGGGTCGCCGGAGCAGAGTCGCGCGACGTCCTGACCGGCGCCGTGGGCGGCCACCAGCTCGGCGGTGATCGTGTCCAGGTCAAGGTGTTGGGTGTCGACCAGCTTCGCGTCCGGCGGACAGTGCCCGAGCACTTCTGCGTCGAGGTAGGTGCCGGCATACAGGCACACCGGGCTCTGCTGGAGCAACCGGACGGCGCGGACGGTGAGCAGGTCGGCGGCACCCGGTCCGGCGCCGATGAAGTGGACGGTCACGGCGCACCATCCTGCTGGATGGCCAACTGCACGATCGCGCGGGCCGGGCGCAGGCTCAGGTATTCGCCCAACGGTTCAACGGATTCGACGGCGACGCGGCGCAGGGTCGCACTTCCGCCCTCGGCGACGATACGCCGATATGCCTGCACCAGAACGCCTTCCGACTCCAGCGTCACCGCGTGGGCAACCAACCGGCCGCCGGGTCGCAGCGCAGCAAGGCACCGCTTGAGCACCGGTTCGGTGACGCCGGCGCCGAGGAAGATCGCATCGGGACGGTCCAGGTCGACCAGCTCCACCAACGCACTGCCGATGTCGGTCGCGAGCACGTGCAGATCTGCACCGGCCTCGGCTGCGTTGTGCTCGATCAACGCCACTCGGTCCGCGCGCCGCTCCACGGCATACGCCCGTGCGGAGGTATGGCGCAGGCACCACTCGAGAGCAACGGACCCGCTGCCAGCACCGAGGTCCCAGAGCACGGCGCCGGGAGCGGGACGCAATCGGGCCAGTGCGATCGCGCGCACCTCGGCCTTGGTGAGCTGACCGTCGGTGTGAAAGGCATCGTCCGGTCGACCGGCGGCACCACCGAGCAACGCGTTCTCGCCGCCGAACGGGCCGGGATGCCCAGCAGCGACCGCGGGAAGTTGCAGAGCGACGATGTTGAGTCTCGGTGCCTGGTAGGCGAATTCGGCTGCTGTGCAGTCGTGCCGGGACTCCGTCTGCGTGTCCAAGTCGCCCAGAACCGTGACGCGGGTGTCACCCAGGCCGCGGTCGGTGAGCAAGGCAGACAGCTGCGCCGGCGTGGTCTCGTCCGAGCTCAGCACCAGCACCCGCGCACGGGGCGTGAGCAGTGGGGTCACCCGGCCGATCGGGCGGCCGACGACCGACACCCACGAGGTGGTCTCCGCCGGCCAGCCCATCCTGGCCCGGGCGACCGCAAGAGACGACACCGCCGGGTGCACTCGCACCCGCTCCGGCCCGAGGCGTCGCAGCAGAGTGCTGCCGATGCCGGACAGCAGCGGGTCGCCGGTCGCGAGCACCACAACAGACCCGTCGCCGGGCTCGCCGACCGAGTCGAGCAGATCGTCGAGACCGGGTAGCAGCGGCGTCGGCCAGGGGCGACGCTCCGCCCTGGGAGCGGGGTCCAAGGAGTCGAGAGCGCTCAGCAGGCGGCGCGAGGAGATGACGAGTGCTGCGTCATACAGCAGGGAGAGCTGGGTGGCGGGCAGGTCGGCCACGCCGCTCGCGGGGCAGCCGACGACCTCAATCACGCCGCCACAGTAATCTGCGCCGGCCCTTCGTGACATGATGCCCATGCCCTCGGCGAGGAACTCCGGTGCGAATCCGGGACGGTCCCGCCGCTGTGATCCCGGGCAACCCGGGAGAGTCAGAACGTCACCGGGGGCACACGACCCGCGCCGCGGGCGTGTCCGGGCAACGGTGAGCGAGGCACTCACCGAGGAGGTTCTGCTTGCTGTGTCCACCTTCCCTTTCACCGCCGTAGTCGGCGCCGACGACATGTCGCTCGCGCTCGTGCTGACCAGCGTCGCGCCAGAGATCGGCGGCGTGCTCGTCCGCGGCGAGAAGGGCACCGCCAAGTCGACACTGGTGCGGGCGTTGGCGGCGGTGCTCCCCGAACAGGACGTCATCGCCGGATGCCGGTTCGGCTGCGACCCGGGCGCGCCGGACCCGGAGTGCCCCGACACCGGCCGTCACGAGCAGGGGGTCGTACGGCGTCGCCCGCACCTGGTCGAGCTGCCGGTCGGCGCCGGTGAGGACCGGGTGACCGGGTCGCTGGACCTGTCCGCTGCCCTCTCCGAGGGGCACGCGGCGTTCGAGCCGGGCCTGCTCGCCGCCGCCAACCGCGGAATCCTTTACGTCGACGAGGTCAACCTGTTGCCCGACCACCTGGTCGACGTGCTGCTGGACGCAGCGGCCATGGGGCGCAATACCGTTGAACGCGACGGGGTTTCGGTCAGTCACGCCGCCCGTATGGAGCTCATCGGCACGATGAATCCCGAAGAGGGAGAGCTGCGCCCGCAGTTGCTGGACCGTTTCGGGCTGACCGTCGAGGTCGCCGCCAGCCGCGACCCGCAGGAGCGCGCCGAGGTGGTGCGACGCAGACTCGCCTTCGACAACGACCCCGGGTCGTTCACCACCCGGTATGCCGACGCGCAGGCGGACCTGTCCGCACGTCTCGCGGCCGCGCGCAAACGACTGCCCGAGGTCGAGCTGAGCGACCGGGCGATGGCCGCAATCGCCCGGGTTTGTGCGGGATTCGACGTCGACGGAATGCGCGCCGACATCGTGACCGCCCGTGCCGCACTCGCCCACGCCGCCTGGCGCGGGGGTGACCAAGTGCTGCGTGAGGACATCCGGGCGGCGGCGATGTTCGCGCTCCCCCACCGGCGCCGCCGCAATCCGTTCGACGCGCCCGGCATGGACGAGGACCTGCTCGACCAGCTGCTCGACGAGTCGGAGCTGCCGGAGGACCCGCCCGATCCCGATGACGGACCGGACGATGACCCCAGTGGCGGCAAATCGACCGAGTCCCCTCAGTCTCCTGGTGATTCGTCCTCCAGCACGGGCACTGCACCGACGAGCCAGGACGCGCCACCTGCATCGGACACTGCGGACTCGGCCGAGGATGCTGCGGACGCAGCCGATCCGCCGTCGGCGGGCATCGCACCGGTCGGCGTCGCCGGCGCCGAGACGCCATACCGGGCACGGGCATTCGAGGTCCGCGGCGTCGGCGAGGGCTCGCTCGGACGGCGCAGCAAGGCACGCACCGACGCCGGGCGCACCATCGCTCATTCGGTGTATGACGGGGGCTCCGTGCACCTGCCGGCGACCATCCGGACCGCCGCTCTGCGCGGTGCGCGCAGCGGCGAGTCGCGTCCGCAGCTCAGGATCGTGCGGGACGACCTGCGTCGGCAGGTGCGCGAAGGACGCGAGTCCAACCTGGTGCTCTTCGTGGTCGACGCGTCCGGCTCGATGGCCGCACGGAAGCGAATGACCGAGGTGAAGACGGCTGTGCTGTCGTTGCTCCTCGACGCCTATCAGCGACGCGACCAGGTGGGGCTGATCAGCTTCCGCGGCCGGACCGCCGAACTCACGCTGCCGCCGACGAGTTCGGTCGACACTGCAGCTGCCCGCCTGGCCGAGCTGCCCCACGGCGGCCGCACTCCCCTCGCCGAGGGTCTTGAGCTCACCGCACACACCCTGCGCCTGGCGCGGCTGCGCGACCCGCGCCGCCGGCCCCTCGTCGTGCTCGTCACCGACGGCCGGGCGACCGCAACGTCCGACGCTCTCGATCGCGCCAACGTGATCGCCGACCACTGGGCCGAAACCGGTTGGGAAACCTTGGTGCTCGACTGTGAGTCCGGACGGATGAGACTCGGACTCGCGGCACGGCTCGCGGCCCGCATGCACGCACGCCACGTGCCGATGGGGGACGTCGCCGCGCAGACCCTCGTCGACCACGTTGCCGAGTCCACCTCCCGGCTTAGCAGGAGCGCCTGATGGTCCGCGGCAACACAGAAGTCACGCCGAAGGACGGCCTGACCACCCGCCAGCGACGCAACCAGCCCTTGGTCGTCGTCAATCACGGTGCGGGCAAAGGAAAATCGACCGCGGCGTTCGGTCTGGCACTGCGCGGCTGGAACCAGGGCTGGGACATCGGTGTCTTCCAGTTCGTGAAGTCGGCCAAGTGGCGAGTCGGCGAGCAGACGGCGCTGGAGACCCTCGGTCGGCTGCACACCGAGACCGGCGAAGGCGGCCCGGTCGAGTGGCACAAGATGGGTTCCGGCTGGTCCTGGTCGCGCAAGCAGGGCACCGAGGACGATCACGCCGCCGACGCTCGGGAGGGCTGGGCGGAGATCAAGCGCCGACTCGCGGACCAGCGCCACACCCTCTACGTGCTCGACGAGTTCAGCTACGTCCTCAAGTGGGGCTGGGTCGACGCGGCCGAGGTGGTGGAGACACTGCGTGACCGCCCGGGTTATCAGCACGTGGTGATCACCGGCCGCGATCCCCATCCGGACCTGCTGGCGATCGCCGACCTTTCGACCGAGATGGTCAAGACCGCTCACCCCTTCGACAAAGGGCAGAAAGGCCAACGGGGCATCGAATGGTAGACCTACCAAGGCTGCTCGTGGCCGCCCCGGCCTCCGGGCAGGGAAAGACCACGATCGCGGTCGGGTTGATGGCCGCGCTGCGCGCCGCAGGACAGGTGGTCGGTGCGGCAAAGGTCGGCCCGGACTACATCGACCCCGGCTATCACGCGCTGGCCACCGGTCGCCGAAGCCGCAACCTCGACCCGGTGCTCACCTCCCCCGACCTCGTCGGGCCGCTGCTGCGCCGAGCGGCCGAGGTGCCGCACCCGGCTGACATCACCGTGATCGAGGGTGTGATGGGTCTGTTCGACGGACGTCTCGGCACCGACGGCTTCGGCTCCTCCGGCTGGGTCGCCGCGCACACGCAGACGCCGGTCCTTGTGGTGGTCGACATTTCGCACGTCGGCAACACTGTCGGCGCACTTGTCGCCGGACTGGCCGGAACGGACCCGGAGGTGCAGGTCGTCGGGGTGATCCTCAACAAGGCGGGCTCGGCTCGGCATGCCGACGAAGCGCGCCGTGCGGTCGAACGCATCGGCCTACCGGTCCTTGGCGTGATCCCGCGGGACACCGGTCTGCACGTGCCGTCCCGCCATCTCGGGCTGGTCCCGGTCGATGAGCACGAGCGGGCGGCTGCCGCGCTCGATAGCGTTGCACGCACCATCGCCGACCATGTCGACCTCGACCGGGTGCTCCGGCTGTCTCGCTGCGCGCCCCAAATCGATTGCGCGTCATGGGATCCCGTAGCCGCCCTCCAACCGGCTCAGCCGGTCTCCGACGCTCCTGTCGTCGCGGTGTCGGGCGGCCGGGTCTTCACCTTCCGCTACCCCGAGACGGTCGAGCTCCTCGAGGCGGCGGGCTGCCGCGTCGAGTTCTTCGACCCGATCATGGACCGCGAGCTCCCGGCCGGGACGAGCGCGCTCTATCTCGGCGGCGGCTTCCCTGAGGTGCACGCCGCGGCTCTGTCGCACAACCGGCCGCTGCGCAGCCAGATCAAGCAAGTCGTAGCTGCCGGTATGCCGACGGTCGCCGAGTGTGCCGGAATGCTCTATCTGGCAGACGAACTCGACGGCCAGCCGATGACCGGCGCGATTCCGGTCGTCGGCGCGATGCACCGGAAGCTTGTGCTCGGTTACCGCGAGGCACGACTGGCGACCGACAGCGTGCTCGGCCCGGCGGGCACCACAGTCACCGGCCATGAGTTCCACCGCACGCGAGTCACCCCGGCCGCCGGTGCCGCCCCCGCCTGGCTGCTGTCGTATGACGGGGGCTGCGCTGTGCCGGATGGATTCGCGCTGGACCCGGCCGGCACCGGACGCGCAAGCGTGGTGGCGTCATACCTGCATCTCGAGTGGGCCGGTCACCCGCAGCTGGCGGCGAATTTCGCTGTCGCGGCAGCCGATTTCGCCGGCACCGACATCGCCACGCCCTCCCCGGCGGCCCACCGGCCGACGACACCGGAACATCCTGCCCCGGACCCACTCGACCATCACGGCGACGACGAGCTGGCCGAAGGCCTGGTCGACCTGGCCGTCAACGTCCGGGTGAGTGAACCTCCCGCATGGCTTGCCGACCGGCTCCGCAGGTCGATGTCCCGACTGGCGGCATACCCGGATCTGACCGCGGCACGACGAGCAGTCGCCCAAGCGCACGGGATCGCCGAGCACCGGGTGCTGTTGACCGCCGGCGCCGACGAGGCGTTCACCCTCATCGCCCGCTGCGGCCTGACCCAGCGCGCGGCAGTCGTCCATCCGCAGTTCACCGAGCCGGAAGCCGCCTTGCGCCGGGCCGAGATCCAGGTCGAGCGGATCCTGCTGGACGCCGCCGAGGATTTCACGCTCACCGACGAAACGATCTCTAACGCAACGGCTTCCGGCGCCGACCTGATCGTGATCGGCAACCCGACCAACCCGACCGGAGTGCTGCACCCACGGGCGGCCATTGAGCAGCTCGCCGCACCTGGCCGCCTGGTCGTGGTCGACGAGGCATTCCTCGACGCGATCCCCGGTGAGCCGGAGTCGTTCCTGCAGGCAGGGCAGCGGGACGACGTGATCGTCGTCCGGTCGCTGACCAAGACCTGGGGCCTGGCCGGCCTGCGCGTCGGCTACGTCATCGCGGCACCCACCGTGATCGACCGCCTCCGATCTGCGCAGCAGCACTGGCCGGTCGGCACTCTGGCCGCCGAAGCCGTGCTGGCGTGCTCCACCGCGACGGCATGCGCGGAAGCTGCCCGTGCGGCCGAGCAGCAGCTCCACCAGCGCGATCACCTGGCCGAGCGACTGCATGAGATCGGTGTCCGAACCGTCCCCGGGATGGCTCCGTTCGTCCTGGCCCAACCGGGCGTCGGCATCCGGGAGCGCCTGCGCGACAACGGTTTTGCGGTACGCCGCTGCGACACCTTCCCCGGTCTCGATGCCGGCTGGATCAGGATCGCGGCCCGCGACTTCATCACCACCGACGCGCTCATCACCAGCCTGCGGTCTGTGCTGCAACCAGCGCAGGAGCCGGCCCATGTCTGAGCCGAGTCTTGCTGGGCTGAGTCTTGCCGGCCGCACGGTGCTGGTGCACTCGCCCGGTCCGCGGGTCGCCGAGACCGTCCATGCTCTCGTCAGCAGCGGCGCCACGGTGACCGTGTTGCTGGCCGCCTCTGACCCGATCGTCAGCGATTTGGCCGACCGCAGGCTCGCTGCGGTGGTCCACGGATCACTCACTGCCCAATTGATCGGTGAGTATGACGTGGTGCTCCGTGACGGTGCCGCGTCCGTGCCGTCACCGGCACCGGTGCCCAGCGATGCGCCCGGTGAGGTGGTGCTCGTCGGTGGAGGGCCTGGAGCGCCGGGGCTGCTCACCGTCGATGCAGTACGGGCACTCGAGCGAGCCGATGTCGTGGTGACCGACCGGCTCGCCCCCGTCGCGGTGCTCGACCGACTGGGACCTGAGGTCGAGGTGATCCACGTCGGCAAGATCCCGCGTGGCGAGAGCACGCCGCAGGAGACGATCAACCGGCTCCTCGTCGAGCACGCGCGAGCGGGACTCCGCGTCGTACGGCTGAAGGGCGGCGACAGCTTCGTCTTCGGTCGCGGTGGCGAGGAGTGGATCGCGTGTGCTCAGGCCGGCGTTTCGGTGCGCGTCGTGCCCGGAGTGTCGAGTGCGCTCGCGGCGCCTGCCCTCGCCGGCATCCCACTCACTCACCGGTCGCTCACGCAGGGCTTCGCGGTGGTGTCCGGTCACGTCGCGCCCGACGACCCGCGCAGCGATGTCGACTGGGCGGCGCTGGCGCGCAGCGGGCTCACCCTGGTGATCCTGATGGGGATCGCGACCCTCGAGGCGATCACTCGCACCCTCATCGACGCGGGGATGTCACCGGACACTCCCGCCGCCACCATCGAGAATGCCGCGGTCACCGGGCAACGAGCCGTCCGGGCTCGCCTCGACGCCATCGCGAAAAGCACGCAATCCGAAGGTGTCCGGGCCCCGGCTGTCACGGTGGTCGGCCCGGTGGTCGACACCCTGCCCGAGGTCGGGAAGTGAGTCCGGTGATCACCGGCCTGCGGGTCGCTGCCGGCGTCACGACGATCATCCCGGTCGGCCGCCTCCCCGATATCGATCGAGCCGCCGCGCGGACCGCCATGCTGCTGACGCCGGTCGCGATCCTTCCGATCCTCGCGATCGCCACCGCCGCCGGCGCGCTCGCCACCGAGCTCGGTGTCCCGGAGGTCGTGGCCGGTGCGGCCGCTGTCGGGGTGATGACCTACGGCTCGCGGGCCATGCATGTGGACGGATTGGCTGACACCGTCGACGGATTGGGCGGCGGCTGGACGCGCGAGCGCGCCCTGCAGATCATGCGCACGGGCGATGTCGGTCCGATGGGCGTGGCCGCGATCGTGCTGGTGCTACTCGTGCAGTCAGCCACCCTCGGCGCGCTGTTCGGCACGCCACGCGGGTGGCTCGTGGCGGCGGCCGCGCTCTGCTGGTCTCGCGTCGGCACAGCCATCACCGCCGAACGGCACTTCCCGGCGGCTCGCTCCGACGGCCTGGGAGCGGTGATGTCCGGATCGGTGCCAATGGCGCTCGCGGGCATCGCGGTCATCGGTTATGGAGCGGTTCTCTCCGCAGCGACCTGGTGGTGGCAGTCGACGTCCTCAGCGCCCGGTCGGCCTTGGCTCGGCAGCATCGCCGCCGCAGCCGCAACCGTGAGCGTACTTCTGTTGCTGCAAAGGGTGATTCGCCGCATAGGCGGGGTCACCGGTGACGTTTTCGGAGCCGCGATCGAGGTCGCGCTCACCGTCACGCTGGTGGTGTTGTCGGCGGGCGTGCGATGACTCTCGTGCTTGTCACCGGTGGCGTGCGCTCGGGCAAATCCGCGCTCGCCGAGCGGCTGTTCGACCCAGGCGCTCTGGTCCGGTATATCGCAACCGGCCCCGACCGCGACGACGCCGACTGGGCCGACCGGGTCCGCGCGCACCAGCGCCGCCGCCCCGCACACTGGAGCAACGTCGGCACCCTCAACGTGCCGGCGGCGCTGACCGATGCGCCCGGGGGGACGCTCGTGGACTGCCTCGGCACGTGGCTCACCGGCGTGCTCGACGCACTGGCTGCCTGGGACGCTCCACGCGCCGTCTGGGGGCCCGAATACGACCGGAAGGCGACGAGGTTGGTCGACGCCCTGCTCGCGCCGAGCGGCGACATTGTGGTCGTGACCAACGAGGTCGGCTGGGGCTTGGTGTCCGAGCACCGGTCGGGTCGCATCTTCGCCGACGAGCTTGGCCGGCTCAACCAACGGCTCGCGGAGGTCGCGGACGCGGTGCTGCTCTGCGTGAGCGGTCAGGTGCTACCCGTCAAGGGCGCTGCCCCGCCAGCCGGCAGTCTCGGCCGGCTGCACCGTGATGCGTAGGGACTGGCCGCGGGCCGTCGGGCTACTGCTCGGGTGCGGCCTCGATCGGGCCTTCGGCGACCCGCGCAGCGGGCATCCGGTCGCGCTGTTCGGTTCTGCCGCAGGTCGATTGGAGCGAAGGCTCAACACGCGCACAGTGACCGCCGGCGTGGTCGCCGAGGCCGTCGCCGTGCTCCCGATCGTCGCGCTCGGGACAGCGCTGGAGCGGCGAGGGCCGCTGATGCGCTGTATGGCGACCGCAGGGGCTACCTTCGTCGTGCTCGGCAGCCGCACCCTCGCCGACGAGGCGTCGCTCGTCGCCGACTACCTCGGCGCCGGCAACCTTCCGGGGGCGCGCGAGCAGGTGACCCATCTGGTCGGCCGCGTCACTGATGACCTCACCGAAACCGAGATTACCCGGGCCGCAACCGAATCCGTCGCGGAGAACTCCTCGGATGCGGTGGTCGCGGCGCTCTTCTGGGGCGTCGTCGCGGGCGTCCCTGGCCTGCTGGGATACCGGGCGATCAACACGCTCGACGCCATGTGGGGGCACCGCAGCGACCGCTACGAACGCTTCGGCAAGACCGCCGCCCGGGCCGACGACGCGGCCAACCTGCTGCCGGCCAGACTGACCGCGCTGCTCGTCGCGGCGGTGCGGCCGGACGCGACTGGCGCCATACGGCGCACTGTTGCGCGTGATGCGAGCGCCCATCCGAGCCCGAACGCCGGCGTGGTCGAAGCGGCGTTCGCGGCAGCGCTCGGCGTGCGGCTCGGCGGCCGGAATGTCTACGCATCGGGGGCCGAGGATCGGGGCACACTCGGCGACGGCGGACCGCCGCCCGTCACCGCTCTTCGGTCTGCGGTGCGACTGCTCGGGCGGGTGTCGGTTGCGGCTGCTGCTGTTTCGGTCGTCGCGAGCCTGCCGAGACCTGGTCGATGAGCAGCCCGATGCTGAGTGCGATGGCAATCCCGACACCGGCGGCGAGCAACGGGTTGTCACCGAGCAATCGGCCCGCCAGCGCGCCGACGAGGACGGACCAGCCGGACCAGGCGGCACAGCCGATCGCGGCGTAGGTGAGGAATCGGCGCGGTCGCATGCCGGTCGCGCCGGCGGTCATCATCACCGCAATGCGCCCGACCGGGATGTAGCGGGCAGTGAAGATCAGTAGGCCGCCGCGACGCTCGAGCTCGTTGCCGGCCCAGGTCAATGCCTTGGCAACTCGGGGTTTGCGTTGCCAGGCAAAGCGTTCGGTGCCGACACGGCGGCCGATCAGAAAGGCGACCGTGTCGCCGAGCAGTGCGCCGACCGCGCCGACGACGCCGAGCAACCACAGGTTGACTCCGCCCGCCTCCCCGAGCGCGGCCAGCGCGACGATTGCCGACTCGCTGGGCAGCGGCGGGATGAAGGCGTCGAGCGCCCCGAGGGCGCCGATGACGGCATACACCCAGGGTTGGCCGGCAAGTTGCAGGATGAAGTCGTTGACAGCTTCGAGCACGGGTCGGTCCCCCTGGAACGGATCGGATGGCGTGCCTTCGACGTTACGAACGATCACCGGGGTGCACATCGTGCCCAGGTCTGGTGTGTCCTACGCCCCAGGGAGGAGGGCGATCGCCGCTGCCGCCGCCTCGGGGCTGTCGACCGTGGTGACACCGGCCGCCTGCGCCGGGCGGCGCACGACGACGACCGGCACCCCGAGCTGCGCCGCGGCAGCCAGTTTGGCGGCGGTGTAACTGCCGCCGGAGTCCTTGGTCAGCAGCACGTCGACCCGGTGCTGCCGCATCAGCGCCACTTCCCCGGGTATGACGTAGGGCCCCCGATCGTGCACGACCCGCCACGCGGTCGGCACCTCGACGTCGGGGTCCACGACGCGCAGCAGCACCTCGCGGCCGGCCCAGGCGGACGTGAAGAACGGCAGCGTCTGGCGCCCCGTCGTGAGGAACGGCCGCTGCCCCCATCGCTCGGCTTTCTCGCGCGCCGCGTCGTAGTCGTCGGCCCAGTGCCAGGTGTGCGCGTCAGGGTGCTCGGCCCATCCGGGCCGCGCCAGCCTGATGAGCGCAATCCCGCTCTCAGCACAGGCTTTTCGGGCGTTCTCCCGCATCCCGGTGGCAAAGGGGTGGGTTGCGTCGACGACTGCCTCAACCCGGTGCTCCGTCAGGTAGTCGCGCATCCCGGTCACACCGCCGAATCCGCCGATCCGCACCTGCCCCACCGGCAGCCGGGGTGAGGCCACGCGTCCCGCGAGCGAGGAGGTCAAGTCGTGGCCCCCGTCATACAGGATTTCGGCGAGGGCGCGGGCTTCGGCGGTCCCACCGAGCACCAGTACACGCACCTGCACGAGGTTACCGGCCCGAGATAGCCTCCTATGCCGATGGCCCACCCTCTCGGCGAACATCTCGCCTTCGACCTGCACGACCCGTCCGCGACGCCGGACGCGTCGTGGAGTCGTATGACGGAGCTGCTCTCCCCCGCTTGGTTGAGGCAGCGAGTGGACACCGTGCAACGGCTGCTGCGTCAGCCCGGCGGCGCCCCCGTCGAACGGCGAGTGGCGGCCTCGACGGCGCACCTGGGCATCGTGGCGAAGCTGGTTGCCGCACACATTGGCGCACGGGCACTGGGGTGGCCGGGAGTCGTGCTGTCACCGGGCCAGGTGTGGTGCCGGGAAACGGCGGGTGGACCGTTGGCGTTCTCGTTCGCGGCTGCCACTCATCCGCGAGATCCGTTGCAGGACAGTGTCATCGAGACTTTCACCGCCACCGTCGCCGACAGCTTCGCGGTCAGCGAGCGGGTGCTGTGGGGCAACGTCGGATCGGCCGCCAACAGCACGGTCACGCTGATGCGAATGTCCCGGCCCGACCTCGTGCCGGCCGCGACCGCCGAGGCCGACACTGTCCTCGCGGATCCGCGCATCGACGGCGGTGGCCTCCGCAGCGGCCCGGGCTTCCGGCGGCGCAGCTGCTGCCTCATCTACCGCGCCGCGGGCACCCGCGAAGCCATCTGCGGCGACTGCGTGCTCGGTTGAGCCCTGCTCTCCGACGGCGGATCCGTCCCGTCCACGAAAATTTTTCTCGCATCTGTTCCCATAGTGGAAATCGATTACTACAGTCGGCGGCACCAACCGTTACCAACCGAGGAAGGCCACATCGCATGTCTTCGCATCAGCCCAGTCGACGCAGGGTGCTCAAGGGTGTCGGCGGCGTCGCGGCCGCGACCGCATTGGGGACCGCCGCCGGCGTCGCAGCCGCACCTCGCGCACACGCGGTGGACGGTTTGCAACAGATCGAGCATCAGAGCTTCGGCCGCATGCAGTACTACCGATTCAAGACCACCGCTCTCGCCTGGAACCCGGCGGTCAACGTGCTGTTGCCCGACGGCTACACACCCAGCAAGCGTTACCCCGTCTACTACCTCTTCCACGGTGGGGCTCAGGACTTCCGAAAGTTCGACCTCGAGGACCACATTCGCGACCTGACCGTGGGCAAGCAACTGATCATCGTGATGCCGGATGGCGGCACGGCCGGATGGCACGGTGACTTCGCGCAGAGCAGCTTGGGTGTGAGGCACTACGAGCAATTCCACATTCACCAGCTGATTCCGTGGGTGGATGCAACGTTCTCGACCTTCGCGGAATTTGCCGGTCGCGCCGTCGGCGGGTTCTCGATGGGTGGTTTTGGGGCGCTCAAATTCGCGCACGTCTACTACGGTCACTTCGCGTCGGTGTCGGCGCACTCGGGGCCGGCCAACCTGCGCAGCGCGGCCAACCTCGACATCGTCACGCACTGGATCAACGTCAGCTCGCTGGCCGAGTCAGGCACCTTCCCGCTCTATGCGAACGGCCCGCTCTCGCCGGCGTGGAATCAGCAGTTCGTGTCCCGGGACAACCCGTGCGAGCACATCGACAGGTTCCGCGGAAAGCGAATCTTCCTCGTGTCGGGCACCAACCAGTCAGACGTCAACGAGCGCTTCGTCTTCGGCACCCAGCGCGAGTTCAAGGGCCTGCTCAACGGCGCCGGCATCGGTTACACGGCGTACGAACTCGGCGGTGCCGGTGACAACGGTGGACACTTCGTGCGCCGCGACCGACTCGTCGAGGACATCAACGGCGTAGTGGCGCACCTGCGCAAGGCGGGCTGATCGAGTCGCTCAGGTCACCGGGTCGGCGGGCCGTGTGCGGAACCGGCGGCGGTATTCGGCAGGAGTCGTGTCGAGCCGCCGCCGGAAGGCCCGCACCAGAGTGTCGACCGTGCCGAGACCGCAGGCGCCCGCGATCCGGTCGAGCGTGTCGTCGGTTGTCTCCAGTCGATTGCGGGCCGCCTCGACGCGCAGCGACTCGACATACGCGTGCGGCGTCACCCCGAGCTCGGTCTTGAACAGCCTCGTCAGCTGACGGTCTCCGACGTGTGCCTCTGCCGCGAGTTCGCCTACGGTGAGCGGCTTTTGGAGGTTGCGGAGGATGTAGTGCCGCAGCTCCTCGATCCTCCGAGTGGTCGCGATCTGCTCGAGCGGCACGCTGAACTGGCTCTGCCCGCTCGGCCGCTTCAGATACATCACCAGCTGCCGCGCGACGCGCAGTGCGACCCCCTCGCCGAGGTCGTCCGCGATGAGCGCCAGCGACAGGTCGAGGCAGGAGCTGATCCCCGCCCCGGTCCAGACGTCACCGTCCCGGATGAAGATCGGGTCGGCGTCGACCTCCACGGCCGGGTGATCGGCCGCCAACTGGGCGGCCGTCGACCAGTGGGTGGTGGCCCGCTTGCCGTCGAGCAGGCCGGCGGCGGCCAGCACGTGGGCGCCGACGCACACCGACGTCACCCGTCGCGTCCGTCTCGCCAATCGGTCCACGGCGGCGACGATCTCGGGGTCGACCACGGGCTGCACCCGCCGGTCGGTGTCGACGTCAACCGCCCCGGGAACGATCAGGGTGTCGATCGCCCGTCGCGACAGTTGCTCGAAGGTCACATCCGGCAGCACGCGCACGCCGGCACCGGTCGTGACCGGGTCGGTCGTCGCCGCCGCCAGCACCACCTCGTATGACGCAGCGTCGTCGGTCACTCGCCGCGCGAGCGAGAACACCTCCGGCGGCCCCGTGACGTCCAGCAGATCGACCCGGTCGAACAGCACGATCACGATCAGGCGGTCCACGTGCACCCTCTCCCCCGGCGGTCATGACACGGCCCTTGCGGCAATGTCGGTTTATGCAGGTTAGACGACATTGCCGACATCTGGCCAGCCGCGTAGCGTGGTGAGCACCGCACCGGAAACCTGTGCTGAGTCATGAAAACCGTTATCTGAGAAGGGATTTCCCATGTCTCGAACCACCCTGCGCCAGCTCAACAAGTTCGACGACGCTCCGGCGCCACTGGCCGACTCGACGCTGATCATGGTCGATTACCAGAACACCTACACGACAGGGGTTATGGAGCTCGACGGCTGGGAGGCGGCGCTCGAAGCCGCCGCCGGCCTCCTCGCGCAGGCGCGCGAAGCCGGCGCCACCGTCGTACACGTCATCAATGACGGAGGTGAGGGCACGCCCTACGACATCCGGGCGGAGATCGGGCAGATCCACCCGGCGGTGGCTCCGATCGAGGGAGAAGCCGTGGTCGTCAAGCAGGTGCCGGACGCATTCGTCGACACCGACCTGGGCAACCTCGTCGACGCCGCCGGGAACGACAATCTGGTCATCGCCGGCTTCATGACCCACATGTGCGTCGCCTTCACGACCCAGGGCGCCTTCCTGCGCAGCAACCGGGCGACGGTCGTCGCCAACGCCTGCGCCACCCGCTCGTTGCCAGTCGCCGGCGCCGACCTCGACGCGTGCCAGGTGCATTACGGCGCACTGGCCACCATCGGCGACCTGTTCGGCGTGGTGGTCGCGAACGCGAAGGAGCTGAACTGATGAGCCGATGGTCAGGCCTGGCGGCCTTCGCCGCGGCAGGAACACTCGCGCTTGGCCTCAGCGCATGCGGTGCAGCCGGAAGCACGGCCCAGCCGAAGGCCCCCGCGACCTCCACCACGGCCGGCAAGAACCTTGCGAAGGACACGACGACACTTCGTGAGCTGAACAAACTCCCGGAGAGTCCGGCGACTCTCGCAGATGCGACGCTGGTGCTCGTCGACTACCAGAACGTCTACACGTCGGGCGCGATGAAGCTCGACGGTTGGCGGCCCGCGGTCGACAACGCGAAGCAGTTGCTCGACAGGGCGCGGGCGGCACGCACTCCGGTGATTCACATCGTCGACAAGGGGTACGACCTCAAATCGGCGCAAGGACAGATCATTCCGGCGCTCAAACCACGGGCCGGTGAGCAGGTGGTCGTCAAGAGTGTTCCCGACGCGTTTCGGGGCACCCGACTCCTCGCGGATCTCAAGAAGACCGGCAGGACGAAGGTCATCGTGGCGGGCTTCATGACCCACATGTGCACCCTGTTCACCACCCAGGGAGCGTTCGTCAACGGATTCGCGCCGACCGTCATCGGCGACGCGTCGGCAACTCGTGCGCTCCCGCTGAGCGGTGACCCGAACGGGATACCGGCCGATGCGGTTCAACGCACCGCACTCGCAACAGTGCAGGACCTGTACGGCGTCGTCGTACCCGCCCAACGCGACCTTTCCTGACCACCGACCGTCACCGATCACACCAAACCCACAGGGGGGAACCATGTCCACAACTCGCCGCAGCTTCATGGGCGGAGTCTCGGTCGCGGGTGCCGCGACGTTACTCGCAACGCCGGGAGCGCAGGCCGCGACGACGTCTGAGACTGCCGCGGTCACGGCCGCGCAGGCGAAGGCGTCCATCCGCGCGGTGAACGCCGGAATGCGCTCGAACTATGCAGCTTTGAAGTCTGAACTGATCAAGCATCTGTCGCCCGTGATCGTCGTCGAGAACGACGCAAGGGGCGGCAAGTTCACCCTCGTCACCAGTGGCGGGCAGGAGTCGGTCAATCCCGTACCGGAGGCGTTCGAGCTGGCAAAGTCGATCGCGCATGTGCCGCTCGGGTGCTTCTCGGTGCTCGCCTCATACCTTGCCGACGAGATTCCGGCCGTGCCGAATGCCGGCCGCATCGACGCGCACGACGTGCTCATGGTGGCGTTCCGCGACGCGTCCTCCACCGCATGGACGGTGCCGTTGCAGGCGTATGCAGACACGCTGACCACGGCACGCAAGAATCTGCCGGCGGCCCAGCTGCCACCGGAACTGACACAGTCGTGCACGAACATCCTCGACGGCGCGTTGCGCTTCATCCGCAGTTGCCTGGCAACGAAGCGTTTTGACATGCAGACGTTCGAATCCTTCTCGGGCAGTGTCTATCCCGACATCCGCACCAACATGAGGTTCGCGTCCGAAGCGCAGATCTCCGGTGTCCAGAACGTCATGAACACATGGCGCGCCAGGCTGGGCGCCGCTGCCTGGTCGGACCTCTACACGGTGGTGGTCTCCCAATGGACGACCTCAGTCCTCAACCAGAACACGATCATCATCAAGGACTGCATGGATCCGGCCAAGGTGGAAACGCACCTGATCGATCTGCCCGGGCTCGAACCGCCGACCGACCCCATCTTCACTGCGTTGGACAATCTGGCCCGGATCGTCCAGGACAACGTCGCCGCCGAACTCGTCTTCCCCCGGGACACGAAGGTGGCCGATGCGCTCAAGGGAAGCCAGGACCTGCTGTCCGACGAGATCCTGAACCAACTCGGTAGCACGTCGCCGCTCAGCGCACCGACCTACAACCTGGCCAATGCTGCGGAAGGCACGTGTCCGGTCCGACGGTGACTGCGCGTTAGCAGCCAGCCAGAAGTGGGACAGCCAATCTCCACTTCTGGCTGGTTCATCGCGGCCACCGGTGACGGCGGGTCACGGCTGCAGCACCACCTTGATGCAGCCGTCCTCCTTCTTCTGGAACATGTCGTACCCCTTGGCGGCATCGGCCAGCGGGAGGTGGTGGGTCGCGAGGCCCTCAACGTCGAAGACGTCATCGTCGCGACTCAGCACGTCGCGCAGTTCGTCGGTCCAGCGGCGCACGTTCGCCTGGCCCATCCGCAGCGTGATCCCCTTGTCGAACATGTCCATCAGCGGCATCGGGTCGACCATGCCGCCGTAGACGCCGCTGAGGGAGACGGTGCCGCCGCGGCGCACCGCGTCGAGCGCGGTGTGGAGCGCCTTCAACCGGTCGATTCCGGCCCGCTCCATGGCTTTTCGGGCGATGGCCTGCGGCATACGGGTCACTGCGGAGGTCGCGGTCTTGGCCAGCGGGTCGCCGTGTGCCTCCATGCCGACGGCGTCGATCACCCGGTCGGCTCCACGGCCGCCGGTCAGTTGCCGGACGACATCGCCGACATCCTTGTCGCGGCGTATGTCGATCGTCTCGACCCCGTGCGCGTCCGCCATCGCCAGCCGCTCGTCGACCAGGTCCGCGCCGAACACCCTTGCAGCGCCTTGCTGTTGGGCGGCTCGGGTGGCGAGTTGCCCCACCGGGCCGAGTCCGACGACCAACACCGTGTCGCCGTCGGTGACGTCGGCGTAGCGGGCGCCCTGCCAGGCAGTCGGGAGGATGTCCGACAGGTAGAGCCAGCGCTCGTCGGACCCGCTCTCCGGCACCTTCACCGGTCCATACTGCGCCTGAGGCACGCGCACGAATTCGGCTTGGCCACCCGGCACCGAGCCGTAGAGGCTGGTGTAGCCGAAGAGCGCAGCGCCCTTCTCCTGCGAACGCACCTGGGTCGTCTCGCACTGCGCCTGCAGGCCGTGGTTGCACATCCAGCAGTTGCCGCACGAGATGTTGAACGGTATGACGACTCGGTCGCCGGGACGCAGGTCGCCCGCGGCGGCACCAACCTCCTCGACGATGCCCATCGTCTCGTGCCCGAGCACGTCGCCCTTGCTGAGGAACGGGCCGAGGACGCTGTAGAGGTGCAGATCGGACCCGCAGATTGCGGTCGAGGTGACGCGGACGATCGCGTCGTGCGGCTCCTCGATCCGTGGGTCCGGCACGTCGATGACTTCGACGTTCTCCCGGGACTGCCAGGTCAGTGCCTTCACGTCGGCTCCTTCGCTCGCGTCAATCTTTACGATCGCCGCCTACCCGAGCGGTCCCGTGGGCAAACGGACCCGGACGGCGGACTCGCGCTCGCTTGCCCCGCCGATGTTGTGCAACAGGCTTTCTCCCAACATCTCCGCTCGAGGTCGCTGACGAGCGTCGAGGGAAGCTGCCCTCGTGACGTTCGCGGTAAGCGCCTCCGGCATCACCATCGCAAGCATTGACAGCGCCTTCTGGGGCCTGTTGGGCGGTCTCGCGGTCTACCAGATGCTCAAACAGCAAGGCATCCAATTGCCGTGGCGAAACACCAGGCGCTCCTCCGAGGCGCCTACCGACACACCCGCTAGCTCGACCTCATCCGCGCCACGCGCACCGCCAGCAGGGTAGAAGGCCGCACCCCCGTCTCGCGCTCGGAGAACTCCCATAGCTCGCGCGCGACGGCCTCGTCCCGGGACAGCCGGCTCGATGCCGCGACACCGGGGGTGCCGCGGTAGCCGCCGAGTTTGCTCGGGCCGACGAAGGTGCCGTTGGGTAGCTCCGGGAGCGTGGCGGCGCAGACGGTCGGCCAGGCGCCCTCCTCCGCGGAAGTGGCAAGAAGGGCGTTGCCGAGTCTCATCGTCAGGCGGGTGACGCCCTCTACCCCGTCGGTCTGCAGGTCGGTCGCCGAGTAGCCGGGATGCGCGGCATAACTACGCAGCGCCACGCCGGCTGTCGTGGCTCGCCGGGCCAGCTCGCGAGCGAAGACGAGGGTGGCGAGTTTGGAGCGCGCGTAGGCGGCGTTCTGGGCGTAGCCGCGAGTGAAGTGCATGTCGTCGAAGGCGAACGTGCCGAAGCGGTGGAAGACGCTGCTCAGGCTGACGACTCTCGGTGCAGGGCCGGCCAGGAGCGTGGGCAGCAGGAGTCCGGTGAGCGCGAAGTGGCCCAGGTAGTTGGTGCCGAGCTGGGCCTCGAAACCGTCGACGGTCGTCATGCGCGGACCCCACATCCGGCCGGCATTGTTGATCAGGACGTCCACCGGCCCGTCCAACTCGTCGACGAACGACCGGACGGTCGGGAGGTCGGCCAGGTCGAGGTGACCGACCGTGACGTCGACCCCGTGCTCCCGGCGGATCTCCTCCGCCACGGCATACCCTGCCGCCGGGCTCCTCACGGGGAGCACCAGAGAGGCGCCTTTGCTGGCCAGTGCGAGCGCTGTCGCGCGACCCAACCCGCGGGTGGCACCGGTGATCACGACCCGTCGCCCCGCGAGGTCCGGCACCGAGCGCGCGGTCCAGCGCTTGCCGATGGCTGCCCGCGCCATGGCGTCGGACGCGGGCGACGCGATGCTGCCGGCCACACATTCGGTCACGTGGGATTCCCCCGATCGGAAGGCTGCGACTAAGCCTAGCCGTGCGTCCAACATGGAAAACGCCCTCCTCATCCGCGACCATCATTACGCGAGCGAGAAGGGCGAACTCAGGAGTGGAGCTGGTTCGACGACTTTCACACCGTCGCATCGGCCCATTGCCGCAGTTCTGACTAGGGATCATCACTGACGTCCGAGACGCTCGTTCAGCAGACGGTCCTGCTCTGCCTGCAAGCTGCGGAAGCCATCGATATCGAGTACTGACACGTCGTCGATGCGACATTAGCTCACTCTCATCGAGTGAGCTAGACGTCAGTGCAAAACGGTCAAACCAGGGCCTCAAGATCCGATCGCCGCAGGCCGAACAACGCATCGGGGTCAAGAACCAGCACTTGCATAAGCTGTTCGCGATATTCCACATAGCGTTTGCTGGTAAGGCGTGGCATCCAGCGTCAGGCATGACCGAAGTAACTGAGAAATCCCCTACTCCGGCAGCTGATACCTAACACCGGACATAATGGCATAGTCGTTAGATCGCGCTAGTATTAGTGCATGTCACCCAAGAGTCTCGAGCTTCCACCGATTCAGATCTTCCTGAGCTATGCAAAGGAGGACGATAAGAACTTTCATTTTATCGAGCCGCTGCGAAGCACGCTCTCGCAGCTAATTGTCGCTACTACGGGGCGGAAAGCGGAGATCTTTTTAGACAGAGAATCAATACCTCTGGGTGAGAACTGGCAAGACAAGATCGAAAACGGCGTTCGTTCGTCCCTAGTCTTCATCGCCGTTTATACCGCGCACTATACCCAGCGCGAAGCGTGCCGTGAAGAATTTCTCTTGTTTCGAGACCGCGCAACCCAACTCCATGTGCCAGGGCTACTGCTCCCAGTGGTATTGCTCGGGTTCAGCTCGTTGTTGCCTGAGGGTGATGATGAAGTCTCAGACTACGTTAGGGCACACCAAGCGGCCGACTTTCAACAAGCGTGGGTCGATGGAACTGATTCCGCGGAATTCCGCCAAGTTCTTCTTAAGCTGGCGACCCGAATCATCGACGTGGTTGCCAAGAACGAAGATGCCTTGGCAAGCTTGGAGTATGCCCAGGCCGACGCTTCATTGCCCGACACGGAATCGGCGAAGTCAAGTGCTCCTTCTAGCGGGAGTACACAACTTGATGAACTTGAGGATGAAGATGATTTTTTAGAACTAACGACTCAAATAGGTGAACAGATGGAGCTACTGACGACAGATGCGACCAACCTAGGTGAAAATCTAGGTTCCCTTGGCCAGATTCCGCCCCAGCCGGCGAACCTAGGATCGTCTCCCGCAGTGGCCTCGAAATACTTCGTCCGGGTCGCTGCCTCACTACGTGATCCTTCCCTAAAGATCGAGGAGAACGGCCAGTCTATGCTCAATCATACACGTGAGGCCGACAGGACACTTAGAAGAATCGTCAACCTAGCCCGCGCCTCCGAATCCGAAGATTTTATCAGCACCATCTACACCCAACTAGACGAGGGAGTCGGCAGCCTTGACGGATTGCCATCGGTGGCGCAGCAGCTGGAAGACCTACTAACCGCCATGAAAACGCCAGAAGCATTAAGCGCTACCATCAGAAAGTCGGTCCGCCCAGCCCGCAAAGGAATACTCAATATCAACGACGCCATAGCGATCTTGTCGACATGGCGAGAAGCTATAGACACACTCAAACCTGCGTCTAGCGAGTAACCGTGTTCCGACAGCACGCCGCGGACGGGCCTTGAAACACACGCTGCTGCGGAACACGAATAACGAGCGACACTGCGCGCGCAGCCACGGTTGTTACCAAGTAACCAGTCGGACCAGAGGCGATAACGACGCGTCGGCACGTTCTGGAAGCGCCCGGGGCGCGTAGCACGATTCCCTGATGGCCCGAACCAGACCACGCGACGACGTGCCGTGGCGCACGCGCCAACCCGAAACCAAAAGATCGCCCTTCTCACGCGCGTCCGTTCCGACGCGGGTGTGAAAGACGATCTACTGGTGGAGCTAAGGGGATTCGAACCCCTGACCTCCTCCATGCCATGGAGGCGCGCTACCAACTGCGCCATAGCCCCTAGTGGGTGATCGCCGACCTGCGGCGACCGACATACTCTAGCCAGCCGGACCCGACTCCACCAAATCGGGTGGGGGCTGCGGGGTCACGCGACGGGTGCCGCCTCCTCGGCCTGCTTGAGGTCGCGCTTCCAGCGGCGGAAGCCCTCCTCGGTGCGGCCGTGCCGCCAGTAGCCGGAGATCGAAGCCAGGTCGGCCGGGACACCGCGGTCCTTGCGCAGGTAGGGCCGCAGCTGCTTCATCGTGACCTCCGCTTCGCCGTGCACGAAGACCTGCACGACACCGGCCGGCCAGGGCGCGCTCGTGACCGCGTCATAGAGCGCCGAGTGGTCCTCCCCCACCCGCCGCACCCAGGTCAGCGAAACACCCTCCGGACGGTCCAGGTCGAGCTCGTCGGCGGCGTCCCCGGTCTCGACGTAGATCGCGCCCCTCGCACTCCCCGGCAGCGCGCGCAGCGCGGCGCTGATCGCCGGCAGCGCGGTCTCGTCACCGACGAAGAGGTGGAAGTCGACCTCGGCCTGCGGGCTGTATGCGCCGCCCGGGCCGAGCACCGTGACCGGATCGCCCGGCTTGGCCGCCAGCGCCCACGGACCCGCGACACCTTCGTCACCATGGACCACGAAATCGATTGCGATACGCCGGTTTTCGTCATCCACCTGCTGCACCGTGTAGGTGCGCAGCACCGGCTGCGCCTCCGGCGGGAAGCTGTCCCGCACCACGTCCAGGTCGAGCGGCTTCGGGTAGTCGAAGCCGGGAGCCAGGAACACGAGCTTCACATACGAGTCCGTATGGCGCCGTGCGGCGACCGCGTCGAAGCCGTCTCCGGAGAGCCACACCCGCACGAAGTGCGGGCTGAGCGAAACGGTCTCCACGACGTGGAAGTCCTGCGGGGTGCGTGCCATGACGTCAGCTCCTGAAGTTAGGTATACCTAACTCTATCCGCCGAGGCCTGGCAGCAAAAACCGGGTCAGCGGCCCTCGGGCTTCTTGCGGATGTAGACCTGCCGGCGCACGTGCGCGACCACGGTGCCGTCGCGCAGCAGCAGGTCGGTTTCGAACCACTGCAGCACCTTGCTGCCCGACTCGGCCTTGGCACGGATCGCCTCGGCGGTCTCCCGCGGCACCTCGAAGCGACCGTAGACCGTCGACGTGCCGGGACTGCGGTAGTCGATCTCGGCCTTGGCGTCCCACACGTAGTAGCCCGGACCGAGCTGGTTCATCAGCAGGATCGCGAAGAACGCGTCGGACATCGAGCCGATCGAGCCGCCGAACGCGGTGCCCTGCTGGTTGCGGTTCCAGCGGGTCAGGCGCAACCGGGTGCGGCATACGGTCCAGTCGTCGGAAAACTCCACCACCCGGATCCCCGCACCCAGCAACGGCGGGTAGATGCTGAGCGCCCGCGCCAGCCACTGCGGCGGGATGCGGCGGCGCTCGCCGAAGCGCGACGTCCTCGTGCGGCTCATCGCGGCAGGTTCCATCCGGCGATCCGCCAGCCGGTGCCGTGCTCCTGCAGCGCCGCCCAGTGGCAGTTGCTCATGCCTTGCAGGCTCGTCCAGGCGACATACTGCGGCATCCCGACGAGCGCCGCGCACAGCGTCCGGGATGTCATCCCGTGGCAGGCGATCACGACGGTCTCCCCCGGCTCCAGCTGCGCCGCCACCTCGAGCGCGCCCTGCTCGACCCGGGCCGCGAGCTCGCTGATCGTCTCCCCGGTGCCGCCGCGCCGCAGGTCCTCGCCGGCGTCGATGCGGTCCAGTAGGTTGCCGGTGCGGGCCCGCACCTCCGCGCTGGTCAGCCCCGACCAGTCGCCGACGTCGACCTCACGGAAGCGCTTGTCGAAAGAGATCGGGATACCCGCCTCGTCGGCGAGCGCCTGACCCGTGTCCGCCGCGCGCGACAAGTCACTGGCCACGATCCGCGAAGGCCCGTATGCCGCAAGGAGTTTCGCGGCGTTGGCAGCTTGCTCGCGACCGCGCTCGGACAGCGGCGCGTCGAACTGCCCCTGCCAGCGCCCGGCGGCGTTGTAGGTGGTCTCCCCGTGTCGCCATACGAGCAATCGGCGCGGCGCGTCGGTCACGGGCTATGCCTCCAGGTCGATCACCGGGCAGTCGCGCCACAGCCGGTCGAGCGCGTAGAACTCGCGCTCCTCCTCGTGCTGGACGTGCACCACGATGTCGCCGAAGTCGAGCAGCACCCAGCGTCCCTCGCGCTGGCCCTCTCGGCGAATCGGCTTGGCCCCCAACGAATGCAGCCGCTCCTCGACCGCGTCGACGATCGCGCTGACCTGGCGGTCGTTGGCGCCGGCGGCGACCACGAAGACGTCGGTGAGCGCCAGCTGGTCGCTGACGTCGATCGCGATCACCGAGGTCGCCAGTTTGTCCTCGGCGGCTACGGCCGCCGCCTTGGCGAGGTCGATGGCGCGGGTGGTGGCTGCCACGTCAGACGTCTTCCTTTGCGGTCTCGGCCTTGGGCCGGTAGAGCTGATACTTGCCGATGTATTGCACGACACCGTCGGGCACGAGGTACCAGACCGGTTGCCCCTCGGCGACCCGGCGACGCACGTCGGTCGAGCTGATCGCCATCGCCGGCACCTCCATGAGCTTGACCCGGTCGCGTGGCAGGCCCTTGTCGGACAGTTCGTGCCCGGGCCGGGTGACGCCGATGAAGTTGGCGAGCGGCCACATCTGGTCCACGCCCCGCCAGGAGAGGATCTGGGCCAGCGCGTCGGCACCGGTGATGAAGAACATCTCGGTGTCCGGCCGCTGCCGGTGCAGATCGGTGAGGGTGTCGAGCGTGTAGGTCGGGCCGGGCCGGTCGATGTCGACCCGGCTCACCGTGAAGCGCGGGTTGGATGCGGTGGCGATGACCGTCATCAGGTAACGGTGCTCGGCCGGCGTGACGTCACGCCCGGCCTTCTGCCACGGCTGTCCGGTGGGGACGAAGACGACCTCGTCGAGGCCGAGCCGGGCCTGCACCTCGCTCGCCGCGACCAGGTGGCCGTGGTGGATGGGATCGAAGGTGCCGCCCATCACCCCCAGGCGGGTGGTCAGTGCTCCGACTTCCCGTCGGGCGAGGCGGTCTTGGCGGCGGTGTTGCGGAACGACCACAGCACACCCAGCAGCGCAAGGAACACGGCCATCGCGATGATGCCGTAGACGATGTGCGGCATCGGCAGGTTGTTCTCCTCCAGCTTGGGCACGCTGGACTCCGCTGCGAGGTTGACCAGGGACGACTTCATGCGGGGCAGCCTATCGGGTATGACGGGCGCCGCTCACCGCGCCTCACCGCACCTCTTATCGCACCTGACCGTCCCCGTCGACGAGCCACTTGGTGCTGGTCAGCTCCTGCAGCCCCATCGGCCCGCGCGCGTGCAGCTTCTGGGTGGAGATGCCGATCTCGGCGCCGAAGCCGAACTCGCCGCCGTCGGTGAAACGGGACGACGCGTTGACCATCACGACCGCAGCGTCGACCTGCGCCTGGAACTGCCGTGCCGCCGCCCGGTCCTGCGTCACGATCACCTCGGTGTGACCCGACCCGTAGCGGTCGATGTGCTCGATCGCGGCCGCCAGGTCGTCCACCACCCCGACGCTCACGTCGAGGTCGAGGTATTCGGTGGCGAAGTCGCGCTCGGTCGCCTGCTCGTATGCCGTGCCGGCCCGCTCCGCGATGGCACTCGCCTGCTCGTCGGTGTGCAACCGCACGCCGGCGTCGCGCAGCGCGTCATACATCTGCGGCAGGAAGGTGTCGGCAACGTCGCGGTGCACCAGCAGTGACTCGGCGGCGTTGCAGACGCTGGGGCGGTGGGTCTTGGCGTTGAGCGCGATGGCGAGCGCCTGCTGCAGGTCGGCGGCGGAGTCGACGTAGACGTGCACGTTGCCGACGCCGGTCTCGATGACCGGCACGGTCGCGCCCTGCACGACGGCCTGGATGAGCCGATCGCTGCCGCGCGGGATGACCAGGTCGACCAGTCCGCGGGCGGTGATCAGCGCGTCGACGTCCTCGTGGCCGCCGTCGAGCAACTGCACCGCGTCCGGCGAAATGCCTTGCTTGTCAAGGGCTTTGCGCAGCTCGTCGACGATTACCCGGTTGGTGTCGGCGGCCGCCGAACCGCCCCGCAGGATCATCGCGTTGCCGCTCTTGAGACCGAGCCCGGCGGCGTCGACGGTCACGTTGGGCCGCGATTCGTAGACCATCCCGACCACGCCCATCGGCACCCGCACCTGCCGCAGATGCAACCCGTTGGCAAGGGTCGAGCCGCGCACCACGTCACCGACCGGGTCCGGCAGCGCCGCGAGCGCGCGCAGGGCACCGGCGATGTCGGCGATGCGCTCGGGGGTCAGCGTGAGCCGGTCCTGCAGGCCCTGCGGCATACCGGCCTCGCGGCCGCGCAGCAGGTCCGCCTCGTTCGCGGCGACGATGCGCTCGGTCGCGGCGACCAGGGCGTCGGCCAGCGCGGCGAGCGCGGCGTCCTTGTCGGCCCGGGTGAGCAGGGCGAGCTGCTTGGCGGCGCGCCGCCCGGCTCGGCCGGCCGCGTCGACCCGGCTGCGGGCATCGGTGAGCACCGGCTGATCGAGCGTGGTCATGGGATCCAGCCTAAACGGCGCGTGCGAGCGGCCCCGCTCGTTTCTCGACCCTCGGCATACCGGATCCCGAGCATTTCTCGACCCTCGGCATAGCGACGCGCCGGTGTCGCCGCTGATCGCGGCGTGTCCGTATGCCGAGGGTCGACTTTTGTCGCGGCCGCTGCCGCCGGGCGCGAGGCGCGGCCCTACGGCGCGAGGAACTCCCGCGCGCCGCGCAGCCGGGTGCGCAGACCGGCCTGCGTGCGGCGCGAGTCGAGGCGGACCTGCATCGGTCCGGGCTCGGGCAGGTCGCGACGGGAGCCGGTCCGCACCCCGGTGAGGTCGAGACCGTCGCGGGCGGCAATGAGCTCACCGAGTTCGACCCGGCTGACGGCATCGGCGCCGCCGCAGTGGAACAGCCCGGTCGCGCGGGCGTCCGCGAGCTCGAGCAGCGCGGCCGCGGAGTCGCATCGGTGCACCGGGCAGCGCACGTCGTCGGCGAAGAGCACGCCGTCGGCGCCGCCGATCAGGTCGTGCACCAGCTTCTCCATCGGCGACCCCGGTCCGAGCACGAGGCTGCTGCGGGCGATGGTCGCGGTGGGCGCGACGGCGCGCACGGCGGTCTCCGCGGCCGCCTTCGCCGCGCCGTAGGCGGTGATCGGGTCCGGGGCGCAGCTCTCGTCATACGACGGGCGGCGGCCGGAGAAGAGCGCATCGCTGGACACGTGCACCAGGTGCGCGCCGACGGCGGTCGCCGCCAGCGCCACGTGGGCCGCACCGTCGGCGGTGGTGGTCCAGTCCCGATAGTTGTATGCCGTGTGCACCACCACGTCCGGTGCCGCTTCGCGCAGCACGCGCAAGCACCCATCACGGTCGCGAATGTCCAGATGCTGCCAGCGGACCCCGCCGGCCACCTTGAGCCCCGGCACCCGCGAGGTCGTGGCCAGGACCTCGTCACCGCGCGCGAGCGCCTGGGCGACCACCTCGCTGCCGAGCAGCCCGGCGCCGCCGGTGACCAGCAGCCTCACTGCTCGGCGGCCATCCGGCGTTGCTGCCGGTAGACGCCGAGGAAGACCACGACAAGGCCCGCGATGGTGATCCACTTGCTGTAGCTGGCCAGCTTGTCGACCAGGTCCTTTGCCGGCTCGCCCAGTTGGTAACCGGCGTACATCCACAGACCGCGATAGACTAAACCGGCAGCGAAGTCGATCAGCAGGAACTTGCGCAGGCTCATCCGGGCATCGCCGACGAAGGCGTAGACGATCGAGCTCGGCAGGAACGGGATGAACCAGACCAGGAAGACCGCCGGGCCGCCGAACTTGCGGGCGATGCCCTCGGCGTAGCGCGCGGTGCGGCCGGCCCATCTAGAGCGGGCGGCGATCATGTCGATGACGCCGCGGCCCCAGAGTCGCCCGGCCCACCACCACAGCCAGTCGAACTTGATCGAGGTCAGCGACGCGGCGATGACGGCCGCCCACCAGAACGGTTGCGACTGCCCGACCCGCATGAACGCGCCGATGTCGACCATTGCGATGTTGGAGCCAGTGACCGCGGCGAGCACGTAGTCACGGGTCGGCGCCGTGAACGCCCCGAGGATCACCCCGCGCAAGAAGAGTGCGAACAACCCGTAGATGCCGGTGGCGATGATCAACCCGATGCACCACAACTCGGCCTTGCCCGGCTTGCCCTTCCAGGGCATGCGCGGGTCGTCCCACCACTCCTTGGTGGGCGGCTGCTCGGTGCTGTCCGCGGTGTCGGCCACCTTGTCCAGGTCGACCTTGCCTGGCTCGCCGGCGACCGGCCGCACGGGCTCCCCTGCTGTGCTCACGTGGTCAATCCTCGTTCATCTGAGGGCAAATTTCATCGTCGGTCCCGGACCCGGTCGAGCACGGCGAGGTGATCGCGGTGGATCACTTCGCGTTCGTATGCCGGGCCGAGGTCACGAGCCAGGTCGTGCGTGCTGCGGCCGAGCAGCTCGGGCAGCTCCTTGGAGTCGTAGTTGACCAGCCCGCGGGCGACCGCGCGGCCGGACTCGTCGATCAGGTCAACGGCGTCACCGGCCACGAAGTGCCCGGCCACCTGACGAATCCCAGCAGGCAGCAACGATTTTCCGCGCCGCGTCACAGCCTCGACCGCCCCCGGGTCGAGCAGCAACCGCCCCTGTGGGGAGGTCGCGTAGCGCAGCCACAGCTGCCGCGCGCTCGGCCGGGTCTTGGTCGGCGCGAACACCGTGCCGACGTCTTCCCCGGCGAGCGCAGCTCCCGCCCGGTCGGCGGCGGTCAGCACCGTCGGGACGCCGGCCGAGGTGGCGATCTGGGCGGCCTCGATCTTGGTGATCATGCCGCCGGTGCCGACGTGTGAGCCGGTGCCGCCGATGTCGACTCCGTCGAGCTGCGCATGGTCGGTGACCGTGTCGATGCGCCGGGCGCCGGGGTGCGAGGGCGGCGCGTCATACAGCGCATCAACGTCGGAGAGCAGCACGAGCGCCCGGGCGTCGATCAGGTGCGCGACGAGCGCGGCGAGGCGGTCGTTGTCGCCGAAGCGGATCTCATGGGTCGCGACGGTGTCGTTCTCGTTGATCACCGGCACGACGCCGAGCGCGAGCAGCCGCTCAATGGTGCGGCGCGCGTTGAGGTAGTGCCCGCGCCGGGTGACGTCGTCGGCGGTCAGCAGCACCTGCCCGGTGGTCAGGCCGTGCCGCCCGAACTCGGTGCTGTATGACGCAAGCAGCGCCCCCTGGCCCACACTCGCGGCGGCCTGCTGGGTTGCCAGATCGCGCGGCCTGCGGCGCAAGCCGAGCGGCACCATGCCCGCCGCGATCGCCCCGGAGGACACCAGGATGACGTTGCTGCCGGCCAGCCGGCGGGTCGCGAGCGCGTCGACGAGGGCCGCGAGGCGGTCGGTGGAAAGACCTCCCTCGGGATCGGTCAGCGAACTCGAACCCACCTTGACCACAACGGTCTCGGCCGCCGCAATGCCGGCCCGCAGCTGAGCTGTCATCACCGGTCAGGCGTCGCCGGCGTCGTCGGGCAGGTCCTGCGTGGCAACCTCGACCGGGTCGCGGTCGGTCCACAGTCCTGCCTTGCGCTCGGCCTGCAGCTCCTCGCGGGCCTCCCGTTGGGCGTCCTTGCGCTGGTGGAACTGCTCGCGCTTCTCCGCACGCGTCGCCCGACCGGACTCGTCCAGCCGCAGGTCGGTGCCGCGTGGGCCGAGCAGCTCGGCGCCGGTGGCCATGGTGGGCTCCCAGTCGAAGACGACGGCGTTGTCGTCCGGGCCGATGAGCACGGTGGAGCCGGGCACCGCCCCGGACTTGAAGAGCTCCTCCTCGACACCGAGACGGTTCAGCCGGTCGGCGAGGTAGCCGACGGCCTCGTCGTTGGCGAAGTCGGTCTGCCGCACCCAGCGAGTGGGACGTTCGCCGATGATCCGGAAGATCGTCTCGTCGCCGTGCTTCTCCTTGCGGATGTGGAAGCCGGAGTCGTCAACCGCCTTGGGGCGCAACACGATCCGCTGCGGCGCGGTGGCGATCTCGATCTCGGCGCGCGCCTGGTCCACATGCTTGGCGAGCGAGAAGCTCAGCTCCCGCAGGCCCTCGTGGGCCACCGCGGAGACGATGTGCACCTCGAGGCCGCGTGCCTCCAGGTCGGGCTTGACCAGCTCGGCGAGCTCGCGCGCGTCGGGCACGTCGGCCTTGTTGAGCACCACGACGCGGGTGCGATCGGACAGCGGTTTGCCGCCGAGGGTGTCGTCGGCGACATACTGCGACAGCTCCTGCTCGATGACCTCCAGGTCGGTCATCGGGTCGCGGCCGGCCTCGAGGGTGGCGCAGTCGATCACGTGCACCAGCACCGAGCAGCGCTCGACGTGCCGCAGGAACTCCAGGCCAAGACCCTTGCCCTCGCTCGCGCCCGGGATGAGGCCCGGCACGTCGGCGATCGTGTAACGCTGCGAACCAGCAGTGACCACACCGAGATTGGGCACCAGCGTGGTAAACGGGTAGTCGGCGATCTTGGGCCGGGCGGCGGACATCGCCGACACCAGGCTGGACTTGCCGGCCGACGGGAAACCGATCAGCGCCACGTCGGCGAGGGTCTTCAGCTCGAGGGTGATGTCGTGCTCGTCGCCGGGCTCGCCGAGCAGCGCGAAGCCGGGAGCCTTGCGGCGCGGGGACGCCAGCGCCTTGTTGCCGAGACCACCGCGGCCGCCGGCCGCTGCGACATACGTCGTGCCGGCACCGACCAGGTCGGCGAGCACGTCACCACGGGCGTCCTTGACGACGGTGCCCTCGGGGACCGGCAGCACCAGGTCGGCGCCGTCGGCGCCGTTCTTCTCGTCGCCCGCACCCGGTCGCCCGTTGGGCGCCGCGCGGTGTGGGCTGCGGTGGTATTCGAGCAACGTGGTCGACTGCGGGTCGACTTCGAGCACGACGTTGCCGCCGTGCCCGCCGTTGCCGCCGTCGGGGCCGCCGAGCGGCTTGAACTTCTCGCGATGCACCGATGCGACGCCGTGGCCGCCGTTGCCACCGCGCACGTGCAGCACGACGCGGTCGACGAAATTGGTTGCCACGGGGGTTTCTCCTACTGGTTCAGATGTGTACGCCGAAAGGGGCGGGTCACCGGTTGGGACCCACCCCTTTGGGTTGCGACGTGCGCGCCGTGCGGCGTCAGGCCTGCTCGACCTCGACGACGTTGACGGTCTTGCGACCGCGCTTCGCGCCGAACTCGACGGCACCGTCGCGCAGTGCGAACAGCGTGTCGTCGCCGCCGCGGCCGACGCCCTCACCGGGGTGGAAGTGCGTGCCGCGCTGGCGGACGATGATCTCGCCGGCGCCGACCAGCTGGCCGCCGAAGCGCTTCACGCCGAGGCGCTGGGAGTTGGAGTCACGACCGTTGCGGGTCGAGGACGCACCCTTCTTGTGTGCCATGTCTTTAGTGCCTTTGCTTGAGAGTGTGCTGGTGTGGGACGCGAGAGCCGAAGCGCGAGGCTTAGGCGTCGATTGCGGTGACCTTGACCTGGGTCAGCGGCTGACGGTGACCCTGCCGCTTGCGGTAACCGGTCTTGTTCTTGTACTTCATGATCGTGATCTTCGGGCCCTTGGTGGCCTTCATGACCTCGGCCTTCACGGTGACCTTCGCCAGCTTGCCGGCGTCGGAGGTCACGGTCGCGCCGTCCACGATCAGCAGCGGCTTCAGCTCGATGCTGTCGCCCGGGGCGACGGTCACTTTGTCGATGGTCAGGATGTCGCCGACGGAGACCTTCTCCTGGCGGCCGCCTGCGCGAACAATCGCGTACACGTTGGAACTCTCTTTCGTCATGAGTGCGCTCTTGATGGATTGACCGGCGGGCAGCTACCCCGGGGAAACCGGGACGCCCGCTCGGTGGGCACACCGAGGCACGAGTTTACCGGTCGCGCTCGGCGCGCTCCAAATCGTCGGAGCCGTATGGCGTGCGGGTTTGCTCACGCCATACGGCCCGGGAGGGGGTTCAGGCGTCGTCGCCGGTCGGCGGGCCGGCCGGAGCCACCACGCGGGTGCGCTTCTTGCGCTTGGGCGCGGCGGTCGTAGCAACCGGTTGCACGGGCTCCGGCTCGTGACCGGCGTCCGCGGAGTTCTCGGCTGCCGCGGCGGTCACCGTCACCGGAGCCGGGGCGGCCGGGGTGTCCACGTGCGGCGCACTGCCGGCCGCGGCGGTCGCCCGCCGGCGCCGGGCCCGGCCGGTCAGCTTGGGTGCGGGCTGCTCGGCCGACTCATCGGGCTCGCTCGCAGCCTCCTGCTCGGCTTGCGCCCGGTCCGTCTCCTGCGCCGCGTTGCGCTGACTGCCGGCTCGGCCGGTCACCGCGAGGTCGGGCCGGTCGATGGCCTCGGCGGCGATCGTGTCGGACGTCGCGTCGTGCTCCCGGGTGCCGTCGGTGCCGTCGGCCCCGTCGGTGCCCTGGTCGTGCTTGTCGGCCGAGACGGCCGCGGCGTGGGCCGCGGCGGCGATCTGGGCGGCGGTCGGACCGCTGGGCACGGCCCGCTCGTCCTGTTGCTTCTTGCCCCGGCCCTTGCGTGACTTGCCGTTGCCGCCGGAGTTGCCGCCACCGCCGTTGCCGCCACCGGAGGGCTTGTCGACCGGGTCGGTGTGCACGATGATCCCGCGGCCGCCGCAGTGCTCGCACGGCTCGGAGAAGACCTCGAGCAGACCGGAGCCGACCCGCTTGCGGGTCATCTGCACCAGGCCGAGCGAGGTGACCTCGGCGACCTGGTGCTTGGTGCGGTCGCGGCCCAGGCACTCCAGGAGCCGGCGGACGACCAGGTCGCGGTTGGACTCCAGCACCATGTCGATGAAGTCGACCACGATGATGCCGCCGATGTCGCGCAACCGCAGCTGACGGACGATCTCCTCGGCCGCCTCCAGGTTGTTCTTGGTGACGGTCTCCTCGAGGTTGCCGCCGGACCCGACGAACTTGCCGGTGTTGACGTCGATGACCGTCATGGCCTCGGTGCGGTCGATGATCAGCGAACCGCCGCTCGGCAGCCACACCTTGCGGTCCAGCGCCTTGGCGAGCTGCTCGTCGATCCGGTGCACGGTGAAGACGTCCTGCTCACCGGTCCACTTCTCCAGGCGCTCGGCCAGGTCGGGCGCGACCGAGGTGACGTAACCCTCGACCTGCTTCCAGACGCCGTCGCCCTGCACGACCAGTTTGCTGAAGTCCTCGTTGAAGACGTCGCGGATGACGCGGACGGTCAGGTCGGGCTCGCCGTGCAGCAGACTCGGGGCGCCCGCGGTCTTGGCGTCGGCCTGGATCTGCTCCCACTGCGCCTGCAGCCGCTCGACGTCGGCGCGCAGGTCCGCCTCGCTCGCGCCCTCGGCGGCGGTGCGCACGATGACGCCCGCATCGGCCGGGACGACCTCCTTGAGGATCTTCTTCAGCCGGGCCCGCTCGGTGTCGGGCAGCTTGCGGGAGATGCCGGTCATCGAGTTGCCGGGCACGTAGACCAGGAAACGGCCGGGCAGCGACACCTGGCTGGTCAGCCGGGCGCCCTTGTGCCCGATCGGGTCCTTGGTCACTTGCACCAGCACGGTGTCGCCGGACTTCAGCGCGTTCTCGATGCGCTTGGCCTGGCCGTTCTCGAGGCCCGCGGCGTCCCAGTTGACCTCACCGGCATACAGCACGGCATTGCGGCCGCGGCCGATGTCGACGAAGGCCGCCTCCATGCTGGGCAGCACGTTCTGCACCTTGCCGAGGTAGACGTTGCCGGCCATCGAGGCCTGCTGCACCTCGCGGGAGACGTAGTGCTCGACGAGCACGCCGTCCTCGAGCACGCCGATCTGGGTGCGGCCGTGGCGCTCGCGCACCACCATCTGCCGGTCGACGCTCTCGCGGCGGGCAAGGAACTCCGCCTCGGTGATCACCGTGCGGCGGCGGCCGGCCTCGCGGCCCTCGCGGCGGCGCTGCTTCTTGGCCTCCAGCCGGGTCGAGCCCTTGATCGCGGTGACCTCGTCACGGTCCTTGCGGGGCTCGCGCACCTTGGTGACGGTGCCGGGCGGGTCGTCGCCCTCGCTGGTGGCGCCGCTGCGGCGGCGCCGGCGGGTACGGCGACGGCTGCCGTCGGACTGCTCGTCGTCCTGGTCGGAGTCGCCCGAGTCGGCGGAGTCGCCCGAGTCGTCGTCGGTCTGCTTGGCGTCAGACTTCTTGGCGTTCTTCCGGCCGCCCTTGCCCTTCGGCTCGTCGGCGTTGTCCTCACCCTTGTCGGCGTCGTCCTTGCGACGGCCGCGGCCGCCGCGGCGGCGGGAGCGGTTGCTCGGCTGCTGGTCGGTGCCCGAGTCCGCATCCGAGTCGGAGTCGCCCGAGTCATCGGCGTCGTCGATCGGCTCGGCCTGCTCGCGGCGCGGTGCGCGGGTCTCCGGGTCCGGCGCCTGGAAGAGCAGCCCGAAATTCATCGGTGTCGACGAGGCGGGCTCGACTGGCGGGGCGGTCTCGGCGGTCCGGGCGGTGTCCGCGCTGTCGGTGGTCTGGGCGGTGTCGCCCGAAGTGGGTTCCTCGACGCCATCGGTGGATGCACCGGGCGCCAGGAACGGATTGGTGTCCTGGGGGGCCATGGCCCTCTTTCTGGTCCAGCACGCGAACGCACCCACAACGAGGCAGTGCCTGCACGTCCGCATGTCGCGGATAGTCCGTCGCTTGCCGGGCGCCCCCTAAAGGCGCCCCTGCGACGCAAAGTCGGCTGTTACGCCCGGCCCGGGTTCGCGGCAGATGCGCGGCTTCCGTTGGGCCGACCGCCGTCGATCCGGCGCTGCGCTGATCGCGAGTCTCGCGGGCTCCAGTGCGGATATCGACGGGGCGTGGGCACGTTGTGGCGATGCCGACGACCAGTGTCATTGTCGCACACGATCGGCGGCACGGATGTCAACCGGTTTCGAGCGGGTTGCCGATCGTGCCCTGGGCGTCGGTCAGGGGGCCCTGGCTGAGCCGCGTGACCAGCGGACGGGTCGCCTCGTCCAGCCCGGCGTGTCGGTGCAGCGCGGCGAGCACGTCGTCGGGCCGGACGAGCGGGGTCTGGTGCCGCAGGACGAGTTCGAGTGAGCCGCCGTCGGCGGTGAGCGCGACGATCGCGGCGCGCACGTCGAAGCTGCGCTCGCCGCGTTTGGTCATCCGTGACACCTCGGCGGTGTCCAGGTCCAGCAGGCGCGCGGCGGCGTCGGCCACCCGCGACCCTGCCTCCGCCGGGAAGTCGAGCCGCCAGCGACTGCCCTGGAGCCGGTCGGCGAGCGCACCCTGCTCGGCTTCGGCGACCGCGAGGATGTCGAGCCCGTCGGGCAGCGCCGCGTCGAGTGCGGTCAGCACCTCGGCCGGCTCGCGGCGTTCGCGCAGTTGGACCTCGAAATACTCCGCCTCGCTCGCCGTGCCGGTGGGCGCGGCGTTGGCGTAGCTGATCTTCGGGTGCGGGTGGAACCCCGCGGAGAACGCCGTCGGTATGTCGGCCCGCCGCAGCGCCCGCTCCAGGGCCCGTTGGAAGTCACGGGTCGAGGAGAAGCGGAGACGGCCGCGCTTGGCGTACTGCACGCGGAGCTTCTGCACCGCCGGGTCGGGAGCCGGGCCTTCCGGCACGCGTTGTCTGGCCACCGGCCAACCGTAGCCGCCGGGGTGGGGTGTCATCCCCCGCCCATGACCGCAGCAGCGCGACGACGAGTACGCCGCAGAGCGCCACGACACCGGCCCCGGTGAAGAGCGCGTGGTGCATGCCTGCCATAAAGGCATCCCGCGCCGACTGCGCGACCGAGCCACCGAAGTGCGTTGCCGCCGCGACGGATTCGCGCGCCTTCCCAGCTGCCGGCTGCGGCAGTCCAGGCGTGCGCAGTCGCGCGCGGTAGGTGCTGGACAGGATGCTGCCGAGCACCGCGATCCCGAGCGCGCCGCCGAACTCGCGGGCCAGGTCGTTCATGGCGGAGGCGACGCCCTGCTGTTCGCGCGGCAGGGCGTCGGTGATCGCCGAGGTCGCCGGGGTCATCGTCCAGCCCATGCCGGTGCCGAGCACCCAGAGCAGGACCGCGATCAGCCAGTAGGCGGTGGAGTCGCCGAGCGCGGCAAGGCCGCACATCGCCCCCGCGACCAGCGTCATACCGGCGGCGCAGAGCGGGCGGAGACCGAAGCGTGCAACGAGGTGCGGCGCCACCCGCGCACCGGGCATCAGCCCCGCTGCCAGGGGCAGCACCGCGCACGCCGTGACCAGCGGTGACCAGTCCCGGACGAACTGCAGATATTGCACGAAGACGAAGACGAAACCGAAGAAGAGGAAGAACAACGCGCTGACGGCCAGCGTGCCGCCGGTGAACCCGCCGTGCCGGAAAAGCCGAACGTCGAGCAACGGCGCGGTGATTCGTCGCTCCCACAGCACGAACGCGGTGAGTACGACGGCGCCTGCGACCAGGCCGCCCACGGTGCGCCCGGCGGACCACCCGTAGGTCGGTGCCTCGATGATCGAGTAGACGCCGATGCCGAGCCCGGCGACAGCGAGCAGGGCACCGACTCCGTCGAACCGGCCGGTCCGCGGCTCGTGTGACTCGGGCACGTTGCGCCATGACGCAAGCAGTGCGATGCACCCAATCATGCTGCTGAGCAAGAAGATTGAGCGCCAGGACCACCAGGTGAGCAGCAGCCCGGAGCCCAACAGGCCGAGCACGGCGCTCGCGCCGGCGAGCCCGGTCCAGACGGCCACCCCCCGCATGCGCTCGGCCTCCGGGAAGGTCGCGGTGATGGTGGACAGGGTCGCGGGCATGACCAGTGCGGCCGCGACGCCCATCGCCACCCGCACCCCGATCAGTGCCGCGGGTGCCTCGGTGGCGACCGTTGCCAGTGTCGCGACGACAAAGAGCGTCAGGCCGCCGAGCAGCACCCGACGACGGCCCAGTCGGTCACCGAGGTAGCCGCCCGGCAGCAGCAGCGCGGCGAAGGTCAGCGCGTATCCGTCGACGATCCAGGACAGTTCGGTCTGCGTGGCGCCGGTTGCGCGGGCCAGGTCGGGCAACGCCACCATCAGCGACGACACGGCCGACACGACCGCGGTGAGCGCGAGGCAGACCGCGACGAGCGCGGCACGGTGTGTGTTCATCGGAAGTCACTCCTTGGATTCGACGCCGGCGTACCTGCGCCGACCTCGTCACTCTCGGGCCGCACGGACGCTAGATTCAACACTGATGAATAAGTCACGAGGACGCCGACCGGGCCGTCCGCAGACCCGCGAACGGATCCTGGACGCTGCCCGCGAGGCCTTCCTGGCGAGCGGTTACGAACGCACCTCGCTGCGGCGGATCGCCGCGGCAGCCGAGGTCGACGTGGCACTGCTGAGCTACCACTTCGGTTCCAAACAGGGGCTTTTCGCTGCCGCGATGACTCTGCCGATCCGGCCCGGTGACGAGATCGAGAAGGCGCTCGGCGCACCCGTCGAGCAGTGGCCCGAACGGATCCTGCGCACCGTGCTCCGTGTCTGGGACCACCCGCAGGCCGGGCCTGCCGCGGTCCACACCCTGCTTGCCGCCGCCGCGGACCCGGTCGCGCGGCGCGCTCTCGATGAATTCCTGGAGCGGGAACTGCTCGCCCGCATCGAACGGCATCTGGCCGGCCGCGACGCCCGCCAGCGGGCGATGGGCCTGCTCGTGCCGACCGCCGGATTGCTGACGACGCGCTACCTGCTGCGGGTGCCCGCGTACGCCGAGGCGTCGCACGACGAACTCGTGCGCATCGTGGCGCCGTCCCTCGCCATACACCTGCGCGGAGCGCGGGCGGCGTCGCCGGACTGAGCCACGTCGCCGCCGCGTACGACTGCGGTCGCAGACAAGAGGCGACCCGCGGGCGATCCACGGGTAGCGACGGTGCCGCGACGGTGGTGGCATGACACAACAACTGCACTCACTCACTCCCCCGCCGACGGCCGACCGCACGCTGCTCGGGGACCGGCTGGTGAAGCGCTACGCGCCGTCGGTCCAGGACAGTCCGCCCGCGCTCGCCGGGGTCTCGCTGGCTGTCGCGCCCGGTGAGTCCGTCGCCGTCATGGGTCCGTCGGGCTCCGGCAAGACGACCCTGCTGCACGTGCTGGCCGGAATCGTCCGACCCGACGAGGGGGACGTCGTGTGGAACGGCAACAGCCTGCGCGGCGCCTCCGACGCCACTCGAACCACGTTGCGGCGCAGCGAATTCGGCTTCGTCTTCCAGTCCGGTCAGCTGATCCCGGAGCTGCCCGCGATCGAGAACGTCGCGCTGCCCCTACTGCTCGGCGGCACCGACCGCCGGCAGGCCGAAGCGCGCGCGGCCGCGCTCTTCGCACCTCTCGGACTGGGCGGCCTGGAGCGACGCCGACCGGGCGAGCTGTCCGGCGGCCAGGCGCAACGGGTGGCGATCGCCCGCGCGCTCGTCGGCACGCCGGGAGTCGTCTTCGCCGACGAGCCGACCGGGGCGCTCGACCAGCACACCAGCGGCGAGGTGATGCACCACCTGACCGGACTGAGCCGCCACCTGGGGGCGTCCCTGCTGATCGTGACCCACGACGCGAACGTCGCCGGCTGGTGCGACCGCACGCTGCATATGCAGGACGGCCGCATCGTCGGGGAGGCGCGCCGATGAACGTGCTGCCTGCCCTGCGCACCGCCCGCCGCATCGAACGCGCCACCGACTCGTCCGGCCGGTTGCCCAACACCCTTGCCATCGTTGCCTTCTCGGTCGCGACGGCTGCCCTGCTCATTGCGCTTGCCGGCCTGCACGGCTTCCAGGTGCGCGACGCGACCCACCCGACCGACGTGTCCTACACCTACGTCGGGCTCGCGGCCTGCGCTGCCGGCCTGCTCGCCGCGCCGGTGCTGACCCTTGGGGGCGTCGCCGCCCGGCTGACCGTCGGTCGCCGCGACCACCGTCTCGCGACGCTGCGCCTCGCGGGCGCCACTCGCACCCAGGTCGTCGCGATCACGCTCGTGGAGTCCGGACGGCTGGCCCTGCTCGGCTCACTCATCGGCATCGTCCTGTATGCCGGGAGTCTCGTGCCACTGTCGACCCTCCGTTTCGAGGAACACGCGTTCAGCTACCGCCAACTCGTGGTGCCGCTGTGGTGGTTGCCGCTCGTCGTGCTCGGCGTGACGCTGCTCGCCGTCGTGTCCGGGGCGATCGGGCTGCGCCGGGTCGCGATCAGTCCGCTGGGCGTGACTGCCCGCCATACGCCTCGAGGGCTGAGCGTGGTCCGGGTGCTACTGACGATGGCAGCCGTCGTCGTCTGGGTCGCCATCGGGAGCAGCCTGCAGCAGGCGGGCGTCGCCGTACTCCTGGTCATCGTGACGCTCATGGTCGCGATCGCCAACGTGGTCGGGCCGTTCGTGCTCGGTCTGGCCGGGCGACTGATCGCCCGCAATGCGCGGCATGCGCCGACTCTGCTCGCCGCCCGGCGGATCATCGATGACCCCAAGAACGCCTGGCGCGCGGTCGGATCCATGGGTCTGGCGATCACCGTCGCCGGCGTCGGCGGCTCAATGGGATCGATCGACACCAGCGATATGAACCGCACCCAGCAGCTCATTGCCCAGGACATGCGCACCGGCTCGCTCCTCACCGTCGGCATCATCGCGATCGTGGCGGCCACCTCCACCTGTGTCGTCCAGGCCGCCCGGGTCATCGATCGCCAAAGCGAGCTGCGCGCGCTCGCCCGCAGCGGCGCGCAGGACCGGACCTTGATCGCAGCCGCGCTGCGCGAGACCTCGCTACCGCTGGCGATCACGGTGGCGTTGTCGGCGGGTTTCACGGTGGTGATGATGGCGCCGTTCGCGCAGTACCTGAACCTGGCGACAGCGGGCTGGATCGCGCTCTCGGTGGTCGCGAGCATCGCGCTCATGCTGGGCACCGTGCGGCTGACCCGGCCGCTGATCCGTCAGGCCGTCACAGAGGTATGACGCCAGCACCAGGTGTTCACCGGTTCTTCAACGGGCGGACCCGTCCTCGGCAACTACAGCCGATTGCATCAAGGGTTGGGCCCCGGACCTCAAGGAGTGCATCCCCGACCGCACCGCCGGCGCCCGAGTGGAGGGACGAACATGACTGCAAACAAGCGCATCTCACGTCGCGCGAAGGTCCTCGGCGCAGGCGTCGCGGCAGCCGCGCTGGTCGGCACCGCGGCGGCGACCGCCAGCCCCCTGGCGAACAACGGGAACGGCCACGGCAAGGGTGGCAAGCAGCCGCGCAACGTCATCCTGCTGATCGGCGACGGGATGGGCGACTCGGAGATCACTGCCGCCCGCAACTACCAGGTCGGGGCCAACGGGCGCCTTAACCTGGACAGCCTGGCCAGCACCGGCGCCTACACGACGTACTCGCTGCAGAAGGGCACGAACACCCCTGACTACGTGACGGATTCGGCGGCTTCGGGCACCGGTTGGGCGACCGGCACCAAGACCTACAACGGTGCGATCAGCGTTGACACCAACGGCAAGAAGCAGCCGACGATCCTGGAGAACGCCAAGGCGGCCGGCTTCAACACCGGCGACGTCAGCACCGCGGAGATGCAGGACGCCACCCCGGCAGTGCTCGGATCGCACGTCACCAGCCGCGACTGCAAGGGCCCGTCGGCGACCACCGCCAAGTGCCCGACCAACGCGATCGAGAACGGCGGCGACGGGTCCATCTCGGAGCAGCTGATGCAGACTCGCCCCGACGTGCTGCTGGGCGGCGGACGCAAGTACCTCGAGGAGAAGGTCACCGCCGGTAAGTACGCCGGTCAGACCGTCCTCGACCAGGGCCGGGCGCAGGGTTACCAGGTCGCGACCACCGCGGCGCAGATGCAGAAGGCCCCGCTGGACAAGCCCCTGCTCGGCGCCTTCGCCCCGGGCAACATGGATCTGGAGTGGGTGGGCCCGACCCCGACCCGCGAGGGCACCCCTGCGCAGCGCTGCGCGGTGAACGACAAGCGCGACGCGGCACAGCCGCACCTGTCCCAGATGGCCGACGTCGCCATCAACCGGCTCGACTCGCTGAGCCGCGACGGCAAGGGCGCCAAGGGTCGCGGCGGCAGCGACGACAAGGGCTTCTTCCTGCAGATCGAGGGCGCGTCGATCGACAAGCAGGACCACGCGGCCAACCCCTGCGGTCAGATCGGCGAGAACGTCGAGTTCGACAAGGCCGTCGGCAAGGCACTGGACTACCAGAAGAAGAACCCGAACACGCTCGTGATCGTCACCGGCGACCACGGCCACACCAGCCAGATCGTCGGCGCCGGCAGCAAGACCGCCGGTTTCACCGCGACCCTGACCACCGCGGACAACGCCCCGATGACGATCAGCTACGCCACCTCCTCGGAGCTGACCGGCCAGGAGCACACCGGCACGCAGATCCGGGTGGCCGCAAGCGGCCCGGAGGCCTCGCGCGTCGAGGGTGTCACCAACCAGACCGACCTGTTCACCACCATGTCGGTGGCGCTCGGTCTGAAGCGCGGCTGACCCTGACAGCAGGTATGACGCGAGGCGGCGCCCGGATCGGGCGCCGCCTCGTCTCGTCATACGACGGTCAGCGGGAGCAGCTTCTTGCCGGTCGGGCCGATCTGGATCTCGGTGTTCATCTGCGGGCACACGCCGCAGTCGAAGCACGGCGTCCAGCGGCAGTCCTCGACCTCGGTCTCGTCGAGCGCGTCCTGCCAGTCGTCCCAGAGCCAGTCCTTGTCCAGGCCGGAGTCCAGGTGGTCCCAGGGCAGCACCTCGTGCTCGCTGCGCTCGCGGGTGGTGTACCAGTCAACCGAGACCGGGCTGTCGGCGAAAACCGTTGCGGCAGAGTCCATCCAGCGGTCGTAGCTGAAGTGTTCGCTCCAGCCGTCGAAGCGGCCGCCGTCGCGCCATACGGCCTCGATGACGGCGCCGACCCGGCGGTCGCCACGGCTCAGCAGACCTTCGACGATGCCGGGCTTGCCGTCGTGGTAGCGCATGCCGATCGACGACCCGAGGCGCCGGTCGGACCGGATCGCCTCGCGCAGCTTGGCGAGCCGGGCGTCAGTCTCCTCGGCGCCCAGTTGGGCCGCCCACTGGAAGGGAGTGTGCGGCTTGGGCACGAATCCGCCGATCGAGACGGTGCAGCGAATGTCCTTGCGGCCACTGACCTTTCGGCCGGTCTCAATGACGCGCTTGGCCATGTCGGCGATCTGCAGCACGTCCTCGTCGGTCTCGGTGGGCAGCCCGCACATGAAGTAGAGCTTCACCTGCCGCCAGCCGGCGGAGAACGCCGCGGTGACGGTGTTGATCAGGTCGTCCTCGCTGACCATCTTGTTGATGACCTTGCGGATGCGCTCGGAACCACCCTCGGGTGCGAAGGTCAGGCCGGAGCGGCGACCGCCGCGGGTCAGCTCGTTGGCGAGGTCGATGTTGAACGCGTCGACCCGGGTCGAGGGCAGCGACAGGCCGGTCTGGCTGCCTTCGTAGCGGTCGGCCAGGCCCTTGGTGATGTCGGCGATCTCGGAGTGGTCGGCCGACGAGAGCGACAGTAGCCCGACCTCCTCGAATCCGGTTGCGGCCAGGCCCTTTTCGACCATTTCACCGATGCCGGTGATCGACCGCTCCCGCACGGGACGGGTGATCATGCCGGCCTGGCAGAAGCGGCAGCCGCGGGTGCACCCGCGGAAGATCTCCACGGACATGCGCTCGTGCACGGTCTCGGCCAGCGGCACCAGCGGCTGCTTGGGGTAGGGCCACTCGTCGAGGTCCATCACCGTGTGCTTGGAGACCCGCCACGGCACTCCGGTCGCGTCGGGTGAGGGCGCGACCCGCTTGATGCGGCCGTCGGGCAGGTAGTCGACGTCGTAGAACCGCGGCACGTAGACGCCGCCGGTGCGGGCCAGGCGCAGCAGCAGCTCGGTGCGGCCGCCCGGTCGCCCCTCGGACTTCCACGCGCGGATGTGCTGCGTGATCGCGAGGACGGCTTCCTCGCCGTCGCCCACGACGGCGGCGTCGATGAAGTCGGCGATCGGCTCGGGGTTGAAGGCGGCGTGCCCGCCGGCCAGCACGATCGGGTCGTCGTCGGTGCGGTCGGCGGCGTGCAGCGGGATGCCAGCCAGGTCGAGCGCGGTCAGCATGTTGGTGTAGCCGAGCTCGGTGGAGAAGGACAGCCCGAAGACGTCGAAGTCGCGCACCGGCCGGTGCCCGTCGACGGTGAACTGCGGCACGCCCGCCTCGCGCATGGCGGCCTCCATGTCGGGCCACACGGCGTAGGTGCGCTCGGCGAGTGCGTCGGATCGCTCATTGAGCACTTCGTAGAGGATCATCACGCCCTGGTTGGGCAGCCCGACCTCGTAGGCGTCGGGATACATCAGCGCCCAGCGCGTGGTCAGCTCGTCACCCCCGGGGCCGAACCCACCGCACTGCCAGTCCTTGACGCATGAGTTGAGCTCGCCGCCGACATACTGGATCGGCTTGCTCACCCGCTCCAGCAACGGCTCGAGCGCGGGGAAGAGGGACTCACCTGCCATGCTTCCCAGGGTATGGCGCGGCGCGCGTCCGGGCGAAATTCTGGGCCCGGTCGCCTACCGCGGCCCCCGCACCCCCGCAAAACTCACCGAAAAGGTGCGCGACGCGCCGTACGCGTCCGGATTCTCGGCGTGTCAGCCACCTATTCGGTGAGTTTCGCTGATCGGTGCTCGACGCGCGCCCGGCACCCCGCAAAACTCACCGAAAAGGTGCGCGACGCGCCGTACCCGATGCGGACTCTCGGCGTGTCAGCCACCTATTCGGTGAGTTTCGCTGGTCGGGTCGGGGCGTGCCGAGTTGTGCGTGCCGGGGCCTGGGGTTGCGCGGGCGGAGAGCGGGTCAGTCGTAGAGGCTGTCCAGCTCGTCCTTGAACTTGCGCGTCACGACGGTCCGCTTGAGTTTCAGGCTGGGCGTGATCTCGCCCTGCTCGACGGTGAGGTCACGCGGCAGGATGACGAACTTCTTGACCTGCTCCCAGCGGTTGAGGCCGAGGTTGAGTTCGTCGATGTACTCCTGGACCATCTCGCGCGCCGCGTCGGAGGTGACGATCGTGCGGTAGTCGGCCCCCGGCATGCCGTGGGACGTGGCCCAGTCACCGATGCCGTCGGGGTCAAGGGTGACCAGCGCGGAGACGAACTTGCGGCCGTCGCCCTCGACGACGAACTGCGAGGCGTAGGGGCAGATGCCCTTGAAGCGGGCCTCGATCAGGCTCGGCGCGACGTACTTGCCGTTGGAGGTCTTGAACAGGTCCTTCTTGCGGTCGGTGATCTTGAGGTGACCGCTGGGCAGCAGTTCGCCGATGTCGCCGGTGTGGAACCAGCCGTCGACGAGCGTCTGCGCGGTCACGTCGTCCAGGCCGCGGTAGCCCTGCATGACGCCGGGGCCTTTGATCAGCACCTCGCCGTCGTCGGCGATCTTGACCTGAGTGCCGGGCACCGGCCAGCCGACGGTGCCGACGACATTGGCGTCCGGGCGGTTGACGCAGGACGCGGCCGAGGTCTCGGTGAGGCCGTAGCCCTCGAGGATCGGCATACCCATCGCGTCGAACCATTTCGCGACGTCCTGGTTGAGCGCGGCGGAGCCGGAGATGAAGAAGCGCACCCGGCCGCCGAAGCGGTCGCGGATCTTGCCGAGCACGATTTTGTCGCCGACCGCGTGCTGCGCGCCGAGCAGCGGACTGGCCGACTTGCCGGCGGCGCGGCTGTCGGCGACCTTGCGGGCGTTGCCACTGGCCCAGTCGAAAAGCTTGGCCTTCGCACCGCCCTCGTCGGCCATCATCGTGGTGATGCGGCCGTAGACCTTCTCGAAGATGCGCGGTGCCGCGCCCATCCAGGTGGGCCGCACGTCCGGCAGGTTCTCCACGATCTTGTCGACCCGGCCGTCGATCGCGGTCGGAAAGCCGATCTGCAGCGGCAGGGTGAGCAGCACCTTGCCGAAGACGTGCGCGAGCGGCAGCCAGAGATATTGCAGGTCGTCCTCGCCGAGGATGTGCGTGGAGTCGACCGCGGCCGCTTCGTAGGTCCAGGCGTCGTGCGGCAGCCGGACACCCTTGGGCCGACCTGTCGTGCCGGAGGTGTAGATCAAGGTGGCGAGCGAGTCCGGCTCGATGGCGGCGATGCGCTCGTCCAGCGCCTGCGGGTGGTCGGCGAGGTATGCCGTGCCGAGTCGCTCCAGCTCATCGAGCGTGATCACCCAGTCGCCGTCACCGGCGCCGTCGAACAGCACGACCTTGCGTACGCCCGGGATCGCGTCGCGGCCGTCGCGCAGCTTGGCGACCTGGTCGTCGTTCTCGGCGAAGACGACCTTGCTGCCGGAGTCGGAGACGATGAAGAGCACCTCGTCGGCGGTCGTCGTCGGGTAGATCGTGGTGGTCGCGGCGCCGGCGAGCATGATGCCGAGGTCGGCGAGCGCCCATTCCAGCCGGGTGGCCGCGGCGATCGCGACCCGGTCCTCCGCGTCGACGCCGAGCGCGACGAGGCCGGCGGCGATGCGGCGAGCGCGTTCGTCAGCCTGCCGCCAGGTCATCGAGCGCCACTTCTCCCCCACCGGGTAGCGGAACGCCTCACGGGTCGGGCTGGCTGCCACCCGATCGATGAAGAGCTGCGCGACCGACGAGGCCCGCTGCTCGATGACGGACAGATCCGGCTGCTCTTCGCTGAGCGACTTCACCATAGCTCCGGACTCTACCGACCTCAGGTCAGTCGCCGCAGGCTGCTCAGGTGCACGTTGCCGAGCAGGCCGATGCCGAGCCAGCAGGCGAACATGCTGGACCCGCCATACGACACGAACGGCAGCGGCAGGCCGGTGACCGGCAGCAGCCCAAGGTTCATGCCGACGTTCTGCAGGATCTGGAAGAGGAACCACACCGCGACCCCGACCGCGACCAGCCGGCCGAAGGAGTCGCGGGTGCGCCGGGCGATCAACAGCGCTCGTATGACGAGGAATCCGAGCAGCAGCACGATGCCGGCCGCACCGACGAAGCCGAGCTCCTCGCCCGCGACCGAGAAGATGAAGTCGGTCTGCTGGAACGGGATGAACCCGCCCTGGGTCTGCCGGCCGTGGAACAGGCCCTCTCCGGTCCAGCCGCCCGACCCGACGGCGATCTTGACCTGTTGCACCTGGTAGCCGATGCCGGTCGGGTCGACCGACGGGTCGGCGAAGGCGGTCAGCCGGTTGCGCTGGTAGGCGCTCAGGATCGGCGTCGTCAGCGCGGCGGTGACGGCCCCCGCGAGCCCCGTCGCGAAGCCGAACAGCCACCAGCGCGATGCGCCGCTCACCGCGATGACGCCGATCCCCATGAAGACCAGGACGGTCGCCGAACCGAGGTCGGGCTGCGCCAGCACCAATAGGACGGGTATGCCGAGCACGACCGCCGCGACCGCGACGTCCCGCGCCGGCGGCGGTGCGTCCCGCTCGCCGCGTTCGGCGAGGATCATCGCCAGCCCGACGCAGAGCGCGACCTTGGCGAATTCGGCCGGCTGGATGGAGAACCCGGGCACCTGGATCCACGACCGTGACCCGTTGATGGTGGAGCCGAGCGGTGACAGCACGAGCAGCAGGCCGACGAGCGAAGCGACATACACCCACGGCGCGAAGGCGCGGATCGCCCGGAAGTCGATGCGCATCACGACCGCGGCCAGCGCCATACCGACGCCCAGGTTGAACAGGTGCCGGATCAGGTATGCCGAGCCGTCCGCGTGCCTCGTCGCCGACCAGACGAGCAGGGCCCCGATGACCGACAGCGCGAATGCGGCGACCACCAGCCCCCAGTCGGTGCGCGCCAGCGGCAGTTGCCGGTGGTCAGCGGCCGCGAGCGGTCGGCGTCCGGTCAGCTGCGTCACGCCCGCCATCGTGCCGCACGGTCAGTGGATTCGTTGGGCAACTTCCTCCAGTGCCGGCCACGGATCGTCGCCGAGTGCCTGCACCGCGACGTGGTCGGCGCCGGCGTCGAGGTGTGCCTGCACGCCGGCTGCGATCGTCTCCCCGTCGCCGTGCAGCACGAGAGCGTCAACCACCCGGTCACTGCCGGGTCGCTCCACGTCGGTGTCCTCGAAGCCGAGCCGCCTCAGGTTGGCGACGTAGTTTCGCAGTCCGAGGTAGTGGTCGACGATGTCCCGGCCGGCGCGGCGGCCTGCGTCGACGTCCGCCTCGAGCACGATCTTTTGTTCCGGTGCGAGCAGCACGTCGTCGCCGAGGATCCCTCGCGCCTGCCGGGTGTGCTCCGGTGTCGTCAGGTAGGGGTGTGCCCCAGCCGTGCGATCGGCTGCGAGCCGCAGCACCTTCGGGCCGAGTGCCGCCAGGACTGTCCTGTCCTTCGACACCCCGGCCTCCTGCAGGCCGTCGAGGTAGTCGACGAGCGCGGCGTACGGCGTGCGGTAGTCGCTGGTCGCCTCACGGTGACCTGCACCGATGCCGAGGACGAACCGGCCGGGGTGAGCGCCCTCGATGCGGTGGAACGCCCGGGCAGCCGACTCGGGGGTGTCCTGCCAGATGTTCAGGATGCCGGTCGCGACGGTGAGCTCCTTTGTCGCTGCCAGAAGTTCGTCGACAATGCCGAGGTCGCCCCCAGGCGAACCACCGAGCCAGAGCGTGCCGTAACCGAGGCGCTCAGCTCGCTGCGCGAAGTCGGCGTCCAGTTGCGCGGCGTTCCGCCAGATCCCCAAAGGGCCGAGAGTCGTCATGCTGGTGCGAACGCGGTGCGGGTGGTCCGGCTTCCCGAAAACTCAGCGCAGCAGGTCGCGGGCGGCGTCGACGTCGCGAGTCATCTGGTCGATCAGGGCGTCGATCGAGTCGAACTTGGTGTTGCCGCGCAACCGCTTCACGAACTGCACGCGCACGGTCTCGCCGTAGAGGTCGAGGTCGTCGCGGTCCAGCACATAGGCCTCGACGGTCCGCTGCGGCACGTCGTCGAAGGTCGGGTTGGTGCCGACCGAGATCGCGGCCGGCATCCGGTGCTCGGGGTCCGCCGTCGGGAGCGACTCGCGGACGAGCCAGCCGGCATACACGCCGTCGGCGGGCACCATGCCTTCCGATTCCGGGCTGAGGTTCGCGGTGGGGAAGCCGAGCTCGCGGCCGCGCTGCAGGCCCAGGACGACCTCACCGCGCACCTCGTGCGGCCGGCCGAGGACGGTGGCCGCCCGCTCGGCGTCGCCGTCGGTGAGCGCCGACCGCACCTCGGTCGACGAGAGCCGGTGGCCCTCCCCCACATCGGCGAGCACCCGCACGTCGAAGCCGAACTTCGCGCCGAGCTCCCGTAGCGTGTCGACGTCGCCGGAGTTGTTCACCCCGAAGCGGGTGTCGCGGCCGACGACCACGGCGTCGGCGCGCAGACCGTCGACGAAGAACTCGCGGACGAACTCTTCGGGGGTCAGGGCCGCGAGCTCCTTGGTGAACGGCAGCACCAGGACCGCGTCCAGACCGGTCGCGTCGAGCAGCTCGAGGCGCTCGGCGGACGAGGAGATCAGCGTGGGCGCGCGGTCCGGGAAGAGCACCTTCAGCGGGTGCGGCTCGAAGGTGACCGCGACCGACCGGGCGTCGCGCTCGCGGGCGAGCTCCACGACGCTGGCCAACAGGGCGGCATGTCCACGATGCACACCGTCGAAATTGCCGATGGTGACCACGCTTTCGCCGAAGTCGGCGGGCAGGTCGGTCAGCTTCGTCGCACGCAGCACGGGCGCAACTGTAGTGCGCGGGGTAGGCCGGCACGATCGGCCGGTCGGCTCAACCGGTTGGCAGTTCCTTCTCGGACAGCCCGAGAAGGCGCCACGCCGCGAGCGCGATCACCCAGGTGGCCACGAACACCCCGACGATGACGAAGCCGACGCCGTCCAGATTGATCGATCCGATCGCCGCGACCGGGCCGGACTCCCACGAGAACCGGTCGGACAACACGCTGCACAGCTCGATCGTGCCGATCACCAGCGCCACGAAGACCGACAGTGCGGTGACCGTGGCGTTGTAGTAAAGACGGCGCAGCGGCTTGGCGAATGCCCAGCGATATGCCTTGGCCATGAAAACGCCGTCCGCCGCGTCGAGCAGGCTCATGCCGGCGGCGAACAGGATCGGCAGGGTCAATATCGCGTACCACGGCAGCGCGAAGGCGGCAGCGCCGCCGGCGAGCACCAGCAGGCTGACCTCGGTGGCGGTGTCGAAGCCGAGCCCGAAGAGGAAACCGATCGGATACATGTTCCACGGCTTGGTGACCGACTTGGTCAGGCCGCCGAGGAAGCGGTTGATGAAGCCGCGCGAGTTGAGGTGGTGCTCCAGCGCCGCCTCGTCGAACTCGCCGCGATTGGCGCGCCGCCATACCTGCACGATGCCGATCAGCGCCATCAGGTTGAGGATGCCGATAATCCAGAGGAACGTGCCGGACACGGTGACGCCGACGACGCCGGTGATGTCGTGCAGCGTGGAGTTGTCGTCCTCCACCGAGCCGGCGAGCGCCTTCATGCCGAGGGCGAGCAGGAAGCACAGCCCGAACACCACGCTGGAGTGACCGAGCGAGAACCAGAACCCGACCGACATCGGGCGGCGGCCGTCGGTGAGCAGTTTGCGGGTGGTGTTGTCGATCGCGGCGATGTGGTCGGCGTCGAACGCGTGCCGCATGCCGAGGGTGTATGCCGTGACGCCCAGCCCGATGCCGAACACCTGGGCATGGCCGGCGTCGCTGCCGAGTTTGAAGTGCTGCGGCTCGACCAGGAAGAACAGCGAGCCCCAGCCGACCACGTGCAGCGCGAGGATGAACAAGGCCATCCCGAACACCGAACGGCGTTCTGCCGGCGTGAAATCGGCGACGAACGCGCGCGCCTTGGCGGCGGCTCCGGAGCTCGGTGCGGTGACGGTCGCCATAAATATGGAGCATAGCGATAGGACGCGACTGCGTCGCATCTACCGGACGGTCCGAACGCGAAACGCCCGACCGGCGCAGGTGGCCGGTCGGGCGGGTCGGGTGTGAAGCGGCGCGATCAGGCGACCGGCAACGCCAGGCCGAGCGCCGAGAGCAGGTTGTTCAGCAGCGCGCTGAGCCCGGCGAGCGGACCGCCCTTGTCGAGCAGCCCGGCGATGGCGCACACCAGGTTGCCGAGCAGGTTGCCGGCACCGGGCACGGCGGTGATGTCGAGCACCACCTTGTTGAGGTCGATCACCAGCCCCAGCAGGTCCAGGTGCAACGGCCCGAGCACCAGGTTGAGCACCGAGCAGCTCTTGGCCGCCGCGGCCTGCGCCGCCTGGGCGGCGCCGGCGTTCGCCGCCTGACCGTTGATCTGCTCCACCGGTGCGGTGAAGGTGGTGCCGGCGGCCGGGAGCCCGGTGCCGCGGATGGTGCCCTTCACCATCAGCGCGCCGTTCTGCACGTAGGTGCGCAGATTGCTGAGCGAGCCGCTGAAGACGGTGCCGTCCGGCAGTGTGCCGGTCACCGGCAGCGACGTGGCCGCCTGCCGCGCCCCGTGCGCGACGGCCTTGCCGGAGTTTCCGGGTGCGGCGAGGGCAGGCGTGGTGGCAGCGGCGCCGACGCCGATCGCGGTGGCGAGCACGGTGCCGGCGGTCATGATGCGGAACTTGTCGGTGAACATGAGATCCCTTCATCTCCCCGAGGCGAATTCCCCCGAAGCACCGTGCAGCGAAGCACACGCGACCCTGGTTACGCTTCCGTACCAGGCCTGTTCGGCGAAATTTCACCCCTCGGGGTGAGGCCGATCAGGCTGGGAAGACCACCCGCGACTTGGGGATCTCGCCACTTTCGTCGAGCATCGCCACGAGCTCGCCGCCGGCGGTGATGGCGGCCGACAGTGGGGGCGCGTCCGTGCGCGTCGCGAGGCGTTTGCCGTGGCGCAGATCGCGGGCCTCGTCCTTGCTGATCGCTCGCACCGGGAACTGCGCAGCAGCCGCCTGCCCCATGGGTATGACGGGCAGCGGCTGCCCATCGTCCACCAACTGCTCCAGCCCGGCCAGCTGCCGAGCGTCCGTGACGCCGAAGCGGCCCACCCGGGTGCGCCGTAGCGCGGTCAGGTGGCCGCCGACCCCGAGCGCCGCGCCGAGGTCGCGGGCGAGTGCTCGCACGTAGGTGCCCGACGACACGTCCACCTCGACGTCGAGGTCACGGAAGGTCTGTCCGGTCGCGTCGTTCGACGCCGTGCGGTCGGCGACGACCTCGAAGCGCTCGACCCGGACCGCCCGAGGTTGAAGCTTGACTTCGTCTCCGCCGCGGACCTTGGCATAGGAGCGAACGCCGTCGACCTTGATCGCGCTGACCGCGCTCGGCACCTGCTGCAGGTCCCCCGTCAGGTCGCGCACCGCGGCGGCGACTGCTTCATCGGTGAGCGCGGCTGCGTCATACGTCCCGGTGACCTCGCCCTCGGCGTCGTCGGTCACCGTGGTCTGCCCGAGACGGATCGTCGCGGTGTAGCTCTTGTCGCAGCCGACCAGGAAGGTCAGCAGCTTGGTCGCCTTGTTGAGGCCGAGCACCAGGACACCGGTCGCCATCGGGTCGAGCGTGCCGGCGTGCCCTACCCGGCGCGTGCGCGCGAGCCGGCGAGTGCGGGCGACCACGTCGTGGCTCGTCCAGCCGGCGGGTTTGTCGACGATGAGCAGACCGTCGGCAGTCATCGGGTCATCCTTCGGCGCGGTGTTCCTCGTCGGCGGGCTTCTTGTAGGGGTCTGCCTCGCCGGCGTAGTTGGCGGACTGCTTGGCGCGGGCTAGCTCGTCGTCGCGCTCGCGGGCGGCCCTGAGCGCCTCCTCGATATGCGCCGCGCCTTCCGGGATCGCGTCGGGGATGAACTCCAGCGACGGGGTCAGCCGGATGCCGAGGCCCTTGCCGACGTGCGAACGGATGCGCCCGCGCCAATCCTCAAGCGCCGCAGCGGTGTCCGCGCGTTCCTCGTCTGTGCCGTAGACGGTGTAGAAGATCGACGCGTGCTGCAGATCGCCGGTGACGCGCACGTCGGTGACGGTCAGGAAGCCAAGTCGCTCGTCCTTCACGCGACGCTCGATGAAGTCGGCGACCAGCGTCTTGGTGCGCTCGGCAATCTTGCGGGCGCGGGCCGGATCAGCCATCGATCTCACTCCATTCGGGCTGGACGGTTGCAGCAAACCACCACCCTACGATCAGGTCTACTTGCTCGCGACCACGAGGTCCCGGTCGATCGAGGCGTCCACCCGGTGGCGGAACGCGTCGGGGTCGCCGTCCGCGACCGCCAGCCCGTGGTCGGCGAGCAGGGCGACGAGTTCGTCGCGCGGCGCCACGTGCCGGTTGTAGGACAGGCCCACCGCTCCCCCGGTGCGCAGCACCCGGGTCCACTCCGGCAACGCCCGGTCCAGCAGGTCGAGCGGGCGACGGGCGAGGCGGTCGCCGTGCGAGCCGTGTTGGACGCCGTATGGCGTGTCGGTCGCGACCACGTCGACGCTGCCGGACCGCACGAGTCCTTGCAGGTCGGTCGTGTCGGTCGACAGGTAGGTGAGGTGCTGCACGCCTCCGGCCTTGAAGTCCTCCTTGGTCGGTGCCAGCTGCGCGGTCAGCCGGCGGCCACGCTTGGTGCCGCCGATGGTCAGCTGGGCGTCTTCGACGGTGTGCTTCAGCCGATGCTGCCGCATCCAGGTTTTGAGGAACGCCGAATATGCCTCGTAATCCTTGCGATCCACGTCGACACCGATCGCGTCGAGACCGAGCGAGAGCGCGATGTTGAGCGTGGTGCCGCGGCCACACATCGGGTCGAGCACCTGCAGACCCCCATCGAGCAGCCTGCCCGGGGTCCTCGTCGCGGCCGCGGTGACGTTGAGCAGCAACCGGGTCCACTGCTCGTTGGTCTTGCCCTGGTATTTCTGGATCGTCACCAGGTCGTCCGGGTAGTGCCCCAGCCGTGGCAGTCGCACCGGCGCCAGCAGGTCGCCCTCGCGACGGAACACTGCGTGCGCGGCCGACAACGCCGCGAGCAGCTGCTTGCCGGTGTCGTCCAGGTCCTCGTCGCTGTGCAGCCCGAGGTAGTCCACCCCGGCCAGCGTGATCGGCTCGACGCGCGCCCCCGTCATACCGAATCCTGCTGCGAGTGCTTGCAACTCGGCGCCCACGAGGCGAGGGGCGTCGGCCGCGTAGACGCGGTTGGCGGACGGGGCGAGCAGGATCAGGTGTTCGGGCACGTGCACACGGTAGTGCGCGCTAGTGCCGGTCGGCTGCTCGCTGCCGGTCGCGGTAGGCCCCTGGGGGTTCTCCGACGAGCGCCACGAAGTCGCGGCCCATGTGCGCCTGGTCGAACCAGCCGAGATCGGTCGCGAGCTCGGCGAGCGTCGCGTCGTCGCCGTCGTGCAGGCGCTCGATGGCTGCGTGCACGCGGGCGCGGGCGATCAGCCACTGTGGGCCGACCCCGACATACCGCCGGCACAGCCGCTGCAGGCTGCGCAGACCGAGGCCACAGCGGTCCGCGAGTTCGGTTGCGGTGATTGCGAGCTCGGCTAACTCGAGTGTTTCGATGACGCGACGAACCGTCGGGTAGTCGTCGTCATACCGCTCCGGCAGGCCTCTCAGGTAGCTGTCCAGGTGCGCCACGACGCCCTCGTGGTCCGACCGCAGACCGGCGATGCCGTCGACGCCGGGCAACAGGTCGGCGGCGGGCACGACACGATCACGCAGACCGGCCGCATCGATGCCGGTCAGCGCGGTGAAGCCGCCGGGCCGGAACTTCACCCCCACGACTCCCCCGGCCTGCGTCAACTCGACGTCGAAGCGCGAGCGGCTGACGACGCCGGTGACGAACACTCCGCCACCAGGCGCGCCGTCGCGGCGACAGCCGCCGTACTCCACGGTGAGGTTGCAGGAGGAAACCGGCACCGTCGAGCTGCGGAAGCTCGCGCCGGCCGGCAGTTGCCAGCGCAGCAGCCAGTAGTGCTCGACCCAGTCCTCCAGGGACGGGTCGCAGGCCGGTCGTTCGAGGGTCGCCACCCGGGCGAACTGCGCCGGGTCGAGGATGATCCCGGCCGGTGTCGCCTTTGTCCTAGCGGGCATGGGTGCAGCGTAGGAGGCTGGCGGCATGAGCGACCAGAATCCCTCCGCACCGACCGCCAGCATCGCGATGGTCAGCATCGACTGCGACGACGCCAAGGCGATGGCTGACTTCTACAGCGCTGTCCTCGGCTGGCCGCTGGCGTATGCCGACGACGAAGGCAACTATGCGATGTTGCAGGACGGCGACCAGCGACTCGGCTTCGGCAAGACTCCGGACTACCAACGACCGGACTGGCCGAACCACGGCAGCAAGCAGTTCCATCTCGACCTTGGTGCCGAGGATGTCGACGGCACGGTCGCGCGGTGCGTCGAGTTGGGCGCCACCAAACCCGACGAGCAGCCCGGCGGTGACCGGTGGACGGTGCTGCTCGACCCCGCGGGCCACCCGTTCTGTGTGACCAATCTGGCGAACTGGGGCTGACCTCAGCGGTTTTCAGTTGCTACCGGACGGCCCGAGCGTTTCGCGGGCTGCCCGGTCGGCGACCCTGGCCAAATAGAACGCGCCGCCGAGCATGATGCCGTAGCCCAGGACGAAGAGCACCACGATGGTCACGGTCGGGTCGGGTTTGCCGTCCATCGCGCCGGCGATGACCAACAGCACTGCGAGCGCCCCACAGATCAGGCCGACCAGGCGGGCGGTCGGCAGCGCGGCCCGGTGACCGGCCAGCCATGCCTCGTCGGAGGACCTGGTGCCGACGGTGCGGATGCCCGCACCGCCATTGCGCGGCAGGTTGCCCTTCGCCGCGCTGTTGATCACCCCGTAGATCGCGATCGCGCACGCCAGCAGCCCGATGCCGCCGAGCAGTCCCATGGTCATGCGAGTACCTCCCGAACAGATTCTCGCACTCGCCGCGGCCAGTCCGCCGGCACCTCCGCGGTCGGGTCGGGCTCGAGGTAGGCGGCCAGGAGCGCCGGGAACGCGACCTTGACGTCGTCGGTGACACGACTTCGCGCGCCCCGGTCGGCCGACCGCCACGCGTCGGTGACCGAGCCGCGGATCATGGCAGTCGCGACTCGTGCGAGCGAAACCTGGGTGCGCCCAGCGCGCAGGCGCAGCCCGAGGGTTTCCGTGACCACGTCGTATGCCGCCACCACACCCGCACTGCGCCGTTCCTCCGCCACGGCGAGCGTTTTTGCGATGGAATCGCGCACGTCCCCCTCGGGGAGCGTGTCCACGGCAGCGACCAGCAGGAGGTAGTCGCGCCATTCTCCCGAGTCGAGCAGGTGGGCGACCTCAAGGAGGGCTGCCTCGGTCAGCAAGTCGGCGGCGATCTGCAGACGGTTCGCCGGAATCTGCTTGTGCCGGCGCGCTATTCGCTGCACCAGCCGATCGGCCTCTGCCGCAGACACCGTCGGTGGTTCGACGCTGTCGGCAACATGCTGCAACACGTCCCGGACGAGCACATCGCGATTGGGCCACTTGCGGTAGGCCGCGGCGCGGGACACCCCCGCCGCCTCGATGACCTCTTCCATGCGCAACCGCAGGTCGAGGGTCAATCCTTCGCGGCGCAGCAGGGACATCGCCGCACCGAGCATGCGATCGCTCGTCTCGGCCTCGGTGAGTCGCCTCCTGGTCGGCACGTTCGCCATCGTGCCACGAACCATTTTGAGACATGATGTTGCATTTATTGCGACATCATGTCTCAATTGAGGAAACGTCTCCTGAGAGGAAGCCATGAACCCGACGACCGGACCCGTCCCCACTCGAAAAGTGTTGTGGGCGGGCGCACTAGCGTGCGTCGCGTCGATCATTGTCACCATCGCAACGCAGAGCGCGCTGCGCGACGACCTGGCCGCTGCGTACACCTACACGCCGGACCGCACTCTCGACGGTGCGCACTCGGCAACGTTGACCTATCTGTTCACCATCGCCGGTTGCGGCCTGGTGCTCTTCAGCAGCTACGCCCTCGCCGGACAGTGGGCGCAGCGATCGTGGTTGCGCTGGAGCGCAGTCGCCGTCCTGGTCACTGCCAGCGCGCTCGCCGTCTACAACCTGACTCAGCCGTTCCCGTTCGCCGTCAAGCTGGTCGGGTTGCTCCCGCCGGCGGTCGGGTTGTTTTCGGTCGCGATGCTCTTCGGCCGCCGCGACAGCGCACGTCGTTAGCGGTGCAGCTGGGCGCCCGCATCGGCGAGCAGTTGCACCACTCGCGTGCCGAAGTCGAGGCCGAGCGGGTGCTCCCGGCCGTCCGCAACGGCCTGCCCGAGCTCGTTCGCCGCAGTGGCGAGCGCAAGGTGTGCCGGGGTCTGCTTGCCGGGCGCCTCGCGCACCCCGTGCTCGCCCCACACCCGCGTCTGCCAGGTGTATGACGCAGGCGGCGCCCACAGCGCGAGCGTCGCCGTGCTCACCGCGCCACCCTCGTGGGTCAGTGTCAGGTGCACATCGTCGCCCTCGCCCGCGACCGCGACCACGCGCGTGATCGGACCGAGCGCCGGGACGAGGGTGGCAAGCAGGTGCGGACCGATGTCCCAGAGCGCACCCTCGCGCTGCCGCCACGGTGAGTGGCGGTATGGGCTCTCGGCCCGCTGGTTGGCCACCACCCATTGCACCCAAGCGCCCCGCCATCCGCCGACAGCAGCGAGTTGGTCCAGCCAGGAACGGGTTTCGGGCGTGAACCGCGCGGTGAAGAACACGACGGACCGGGCACCGGCCGCGTGCGCGGAGTCTCGCAGGTCACCGGCGACCGCCGGGTCGAGGGCGACCGGTTTGTCGAGCAGCAGGTGTTTGCCGGCCTTCGCCGCCTCCACGGCGAGCGGTGCCTGCACGTCCGGCGGCACGGCATATGCGACGGCGTCGACGGCCGCGAGCAATTCGTCGTAGGACCCGAAGGCGGGGACGCCGACGTCGGCCGCGAGCGCAGCCACCTTGGTCGCATCGCGGCCCCATACCCCGACCAGTTCGTGCTCGGAGGCGAGCAGCCCGGGCGCGTGCGTCGCACGGGCCCAGTGGCCGGTGCCGACGAGTCCGAAACGCATGCGCCACATCATCGCAGTGCAACCCGCGCACCGAGCCACCGTCAACCGAGCACCGTCAGCAGACCAGCAGGGTGCGACCGGTGGCCCGGCGCTGCTCGATGACGGTGTGGGCGTCGACCGCGTCCTCCAGCGGGAAGGTCTGGCCGATCACGACGGTGATTCCACCACTGCCAACCAGCTCGAGTGCGCGCCGCGAGATCTTCGCCCAGTCGATCGCACCGGCGGCGTTGAGTTGTCGAAGGTCGATGATTTGCGCGGGCGACCCGTCGGCGTCGGCGAACTCGCCGGAGGCTGCGCCATACGGAAGGAAGCGGCCGCCCGCGCCGAGCAGACGCGCGGCGTCCGTGCCGACAGCTCCGCCGGCACCGTCGAAGACGACCTGGGGGCGGTCCGGCAACTGCTCGGCCCACCCGGGTGTCGCGGCATTCAGTGTGACTTGCGCGCCCAACCGGTGCAGCATGTCGGCTTTGTCCGAATTGCCCACCACCGCAACGACATTGGCTCCCGCGCGGACGGACAGCTGGGTGAGCAGTGTGCCGAGACCACCCGAGGCCGCGGTCACCACGACGAGCTCGCCGGGTTGCACGGCCGCCGCGTCATACGCCGCAATTGCCGTCCGCCCGTCGTGCACCATCGCGGTCGCGGCGGCCAGATCGACCTCAGCCGGCACCGGCGTGAGCGCGTCGGCGTCCGCGACGGCCTGCTCGGCGTAACCGCCGACCGGGAGCACGCCGCCGACCCGTGCCGTCACCACAGTGCCGAGCAGCGCGGCATCGACACCGTCGCCGACCGCGGTGACCGTCCCACCGACACCGCCGCCCGGAACGTACGGGACGGTGACCTGGAAGTAGTCGCGACCCCATCCACTGCGCAGGCGGACATCCAGGAACATCACGTCGGCGTACGCCGTCTCGATCACGACCTGGCCAGGATCCGGCGCAGGATCCGGCAGGTCCTCCACCTGCAGCACGTCGGGTGCGCCGAACTCATGCACTCGCACGGCGCGCATCAGTAGAGCTCCGGGTTTCGGGTCCGCTGGGAAAGGGCTCTCGTCATACGACAAAGGCTAGGAATTGAAGCCCACTTGAGGTCAAGGCGGCAGCAAATGGGGTGACCGCAACCCGGGTGCCGGGCGAGAATGACCCTCGTGAAGCAGCTGCTCGGTGCACTCGCGGTCGCCCTTGTGCTGTGCGGGTGCGCGAGCGACGACCTGGCAGCGCAGACCGACCCGGTCCAGGTCGCGTTCAAGCGCCGCGCGCCGATGCACTCGTGCGGGAAAACCGAGCTACCGCAAGGCAGTGCGAGCGTCATGCCCGCGGCGATGACCAACTGTCTGCAGACCGCCCGCGCCCGTCACGAAACCGCGGAGGCGCGGATCACCCAGCGGACGACCGAGGGCGATCCGATCGTGACCTATCTGCGGGTTCGCGCCGACGGCACGTTCGAGTTCTACGTGGATTCGACCAAGGACAAGTTCGGCCTGCGGCAGTGGCAGTATTCCGACAGCAACTGCAGCGCAACCGATCCACTGCTGCAGCAGATCTGTTCTCCCGCCGGCTGAATGCACCGGCACCGACCACCGGAGTTAATGGCCGAAGGACTCCTGTCCGGTGCGCCGCTGTTCCGGCCCGGTCTGGCCTCCGTCCGCCTTGGCCACCCACGTCTGGCCGCCGGTCCACCCATACGCGCTCTGCTGCGGCGGGGTGATGTCGGCGTAGTCGAGGGTGAACTCCACGACATCACCACCACCGACCTGACCGACGATCGGGAACGCCACGAGGAGTTGGTCGTAGTAGTCGTCCACGGTCGCCTTCGGCGGGCCGAAGACGTCCGCGGGCACCCCATTGATCGTGGTGCCGGCAATCGTGATCGCGCTCGCCGTCGACGCCGGCGTCGTGGTCTCGATGGCCTGGTCGGTCGGTATGCCGGCCGGCCCGACCGAGGTCAGCTGGCCCCGCTCCGGACGACGGAAGCTAGTGCCATCGGCGAGCGTCCGGGTCTGCCAGGAGAGCGGCTTGACGATCGCGCCCCAGATCTGCGCAGGCCCTTCGTCGGAAGCAGGCAGGTCCCGAATGTTGTTGGCGGCGTTGGCATCTCCTGCCGGTGGCATGAGCTGCCACACCTCATTCGCGGGTGCGTCGACGCCGTCCCTCGGATACTCAGCCAGGAAGGTTGTCTTGAGCCAGACTCCGTAGCCGGAGTAGGAGTCAGTGCCCGGGGGGATCGTCTCGGGCACGGTGACGGTGACCGTCGTGGTGTTGCCGTTCACCGACCGCGACTCGATCGGCAGATCGGTTCTCGCGTCGTTCGTGGCCTGCCATGCGCCGCTCACGCTGTCGATGCGGAAGAGTCGATTGTCCAGCGTGATGGTGAGCGGGAAGCCGCCCGGCGCGGGCACGCTTCCGTGATTGGCGACGATCCACGCAATCGGGGCGCCCACTTGGTAGATGTGGGTGAAATCGCCGTTGTAGACGATGTAGGAATCCCCCAGTTGCGGTGGGTCGAGCACCAGATCGAAGCCTGCCGGGCTCGCCGAAGCGCTCGGCGCCGCGACCGCGGTCGCGACGACAGGTGCCACCCATGCACCCGCGACAATCGTGCGACGCGCCACCCCATCCTTGCCGCCCTCCCGACGGCGTGCTGCATCAGACATCACATCTCCATTCCCCCTGGACGCGGACTTCCCCAAGCCGCGTGCTGTTCAGTCTTCAGACCGACGACGCGTCGACCTGACCGGTTCCACCTGGCCGATGCCGGCGCAACTCGGGCACACCAATTGGTGGGTTACTCGCGCGTTCGGGTGCGAGCCTGAGAACCTTGGCTCCTGGCGACTGACGCCGTCGCCGAACCGACCCGGAGGTAACCACCCGCGATGTTCTCGCGTATTGCCATCGTCAACCGCGGTGAAGCCGCGATGCGACTCATCCACGCTGTCCGTGATCTCAACGCACAGGCGGGCCGGGGTGGGCATTACATCGAGACGGTCGCGCTGCACACCGAGGGCGAACGGCATGCGATGTTCGTGCGCGAGGCGGACCTCGCGGTGAACCTCGGTCCCGCCTCCGCACGGCCCTACCTGGATCACTCCCTGCTGGAGCGCGCACTGCGCGACAGCGGCGCCGACGCGGCCTGGGTCGGTTGGGGATTCGTTGCCGAGGACGCCGATTTCGCCGCCATGTGCGCACGCATCGGCGTCACTTTCATCGGGCCCAGCCCGGAGGCGATGCGCAAACTCGGCGACAAGATCGGCTCCAAGCTGATCGCCGAGGAGGTCGGCGTGCCCGTAGCCCCGTGGAGTCGCGGCGGCGTCGACACCCTGGACGACGCGAAGGCGGCGGCCGCCCGGATCGGATACCCGTTGATGCTCAAGGCCACCGCAGGCGGCGGCGGTCGCGGCATCCGCAAGGTCACCTCTGACGCGGAGCTGACCGACGCCTACGAGCGCACCCGCGACGAGGCCGAGCGTGCCTTCGGCTCGGGAGTGGTCTTCCTCGAGCAGCTGGTCACCGGAGCGCGGCACGTCGAAGTGCAGGTCATCGCCGACGGCCAGGGCACCGCGTGGGCCATCGGCGTGCGTGACTGCTCGGTGCAGCGCCGCAACCAGAAAATCATCGAGGAGTCGGCCTCTCCCCTGCTCGACGAGACGCAGACCGCCGAGTTGAAGGCCAGCGCCGAACGACTCGCGATCGCCGTCGGGTATGCCGGGGCCGGCACCGTCGAGTTCCTCTACCACCCGCAGGATCGACGATTCGCCTTCCTCGAGGTCAACACTCGCCTGCAGGTCGAGCACCCGATCACCGAGGCCACCACCGACACCGACCTGGTGCGGCTGCAGTTGCACGTCGCCTCCGGAGGTCGCCTCGACGGCGACAAGCCGGCCGAGAAGGGCCACGCCGTCGAGGCGCGACTCAACGCCGAGGACCCCGACCGCGACTTCGCCCCGTCGCCCGGGCACATCGCGCGACTCGACCTGCCCGCGGGCCCCGGCATACGGGTTGACACGGGTGTGGCAGAAGGAGATTCGATCCCGGCCGACTTCGACTCGATGATCGCCAAGATCATCGCGTTCGGGCGCGACCGGGACAAGGCACTGGCGCGGTTGCGGCGCGCGATGGGTGAGACGACCGTGGTCATCGACGGGGGCGCCACCAACAAGAGCTTTGTGCTCGACCTGCTCGACGCTCCCGAGGTGATCGACGGTTCTGCCGACACCGGCTGGATCGACCGCACCCGCGCCGCGGGTGGTCTCGTCGCGCACCGCTACTCGGGAATCGCCCTGGTAGCAGCCGGTATTCAGGCATACGAGCTGCACGAGTCGGTCGAGCGCGCCCGGTTGCTGGAGACCGCACGCGGCGGTCGGCCGCAGGTCCAGCACAAGGGTGGCCGCACGATCGATCTGAAGCTGCGCGGCACGTCATACAAGCTGACCGTGTCCCGCATCGGACCGCACCGCTTCCGGGTGACGATCGCGACCGCCGGCATCGAGCAGACGGTCGACGCCGACGTCGAGCAGCTCGACGATTACAAGAGCCGGATCACCGTCGGCGACCACGCTCACCGCGTGACCTCCGCCAGCCACGGGCCGGTCCAGCTGATCGAGGTCGACGGCGTCGCCCACCGCATCAGCATCGATGAGGGCGGCGTGTTGCGCTCTCCCGCACCGGCACTCGTCGTGGCGACCCCCGCTCCGGTCGGCATTGAGGTCGAGCAGGGCGCCCCGGTCGTTGTGCTCGAATCCATGAAGATGGAGACCGTCCTGCCGGCACCGTTCCCGGCACGGGTGAAGGAGCTGCTGGTCGCTTCCGGCAGCCAGGTCGAAACCGGTGCCCCCCTGGTCCGCCTCGAACCGCTCGGTGAGGCCGACGAGGTGATCGACGCCAGCGGTGTGGATGAGGTGGACCTCGACTTGCCTCCCGCATCCTCCGACAGCGACCCGGCACGGCACGCCAGACGACTCACGGCCGACCTGACCTCCATGCTCCTCGGGTACGACGTCGACCCCCGCGACGAAGGGCGCGCCCTCGCCGACTATCTGACCCTTCGCGATACGGCTGCTGCACAAGGGTTTTCGAGCATCGACGAAGAGATATCACTGCTCGGCACCTTCGCCGACTTCGCCGACCTGTCGCGCAATCGCCCGGCCGACGACGACCAGCACCTGGACGACCGGGTGCACAGTCCTCGCGAGCATTACCACGCCTACCTGCAGAGCCTGGACCCCGACCGCGCGGCCCTGCCGCAGGCTTTCCGCGACCGGTTGCTGCAGGTGCTCAGGCATTACGGCGTCAGCTCACTCGATCGCACCCCGGACCTCGAATCGGCGGTCTTCCGGATCTTCCTGACCCAGCAGCGATCTGCGCCGGATCTGCAACTGGTGACCACCCTGCTGCAGCAGTGGATCGCTCAGCCACCACCGGCTCCGGAGTCGGGTGCAGCAGTGCGCGATGTGCTGGACCGGCTGGTCTGGTCGACCCAGTTGCGTTTCCCGGCGATCGGTGACCTGGCCCGCAGTGTGCGGTTCCGGTGGTTCGACCAGCCGGCGGTGGACGCCGAACGCGCCAAAGTGCTCGAGGGTGTGCGGGACGAGCTTGCCGCCATCACCGGTGCACCAGTCGGCACCGAGCGGGACCGGCGCACGGACGAGTTGGCCGCCATACCGGAACAATTGGTGCGCTTCCTCGCCGAACGCATCGACGGCCCGGAGCTGCCGCAGGACGAACCGATGCTCGCGGTGCTGATCAAGCGGCACTACCGCGGCTACGGCATGCATGACCTGCGCGAGTCTTCGGTTGGCACAAGGCCATTCGCGTCTGCCGACTATGTGCTCGACGACCGGAAGACTCACGTGGTGTCCACCATCGGTCGAGTCAGCGAACTCACCCCGGGCAGCGAGTTGGTCGAAGCGGTCGCTGCGCAAGTCGTCAAGACGCCGGCGGGTTCGCAGGGTGTGGTCGACCTCTACCTCGCCTGGCCCGACGCCCCGGACTGCGCCGACGAGGCCTCCGATGCACTGCGGTCCATGTTGGAGCCGCTCGGGTTTGCGCACGACGTGCGACGGGTGTCGCTCGCGGTCTCACCAGGCGAGGGAAAACCGGTGGGCTACTTCATCTTCCGGCCGCAGCCGGACGGCTCGCTCGCCGAGGACGTGCTGGTGCGTGGCGTGCACCCGATGGTCGGCCGCCGCCTCAACCTGTGGCGACTGCGCGACTTCGACATCACGAGACTCGAGGCACCGGAGGACGTGCTGCTCTACCGGTGTGTCGCACGCGACAACGAGTCGGACAAGCGGCTCGTCGCGCTGGCCCAGGTGCGGCAGCTGACCGTCACCACCGACGATGCCGGGCAGGTCACTGGCCTGCCGCACGCCGAGCGGGCAATCTCCAACTGCCTGGAGGCAATTCGCCGGGTGCGTGCCGAGGGCAGCGCCGTCTACGACATGAACTACGTGTGGGTGCACATCTGGCCGACCATCGAAGCCGACCTGGATCAGCTCACCTCGCTGAAGGACCGGATCGCTCCGGTGACCGCGCGGGCCGGCGTGGAGGAGGTCGTCGTCGACGGCACCGTTGCCTTCCCGTCCGGGCCGGAGGCGGTGTCGGCCAGCTTCCACTTCGAGCCGGGCTCCGGGGTGGTCTCCACGCTCGGCGGTCGGCCGACTGAGCGGTTGCGGCCGCTGGATGACTACGACCGCAAGGTCGCTCGGGCTCGTTCTCGCGGAACGGTCTACCCCTATGAGCTGTTCCGGATGCTCGCCGGTCCGCAGGGCCAGGTCGTGGAGTACGACCTGGACGACACCGGCCGCCTCGTGCCGGTGGACCGGCCCGCCGGGTTGAACAAGGCCGGCATCGTCGCCGCCGTCGTGAGCACGCCGACCGAGCGCTACCCCGAAGGCGTGAAACGCGTGCTGCTGTGCGGAGATCCGCTGCGCGCACTCGGTGCGCTATCCGAGGCCGAATGCGCCCGGGTGATCGCCGCGATCGACCTCGCGGATGAGTTGAGTGTGCCGATCGAGTGGTATGCCGTGTCTGCGGGCGCGCGCATCTCGATGGAGTCCGGCACCGAGAACATGGACTGGGTGGCCAAGGCACTCAAGCGGATCGTGGAGTTCACCCAGACCGGCGGTGAGATCAACATCGTCGTCGCGGGCATCAACGTCGGCGCGCAACCCTATTGGAATGCCGAGGCGACGATGCTGATGCACACCAAGGGTGTGCTGGTGATGACGCCGGATAGCGCCATGGTGCTGACCGGCAAGCAGTCGCTCGATTTCTCCGGTGGTGTGTCGGCCGAGGACAACTACGGCATCGGTGGTTACGACCGGGTGATGGGCCCGAACGGCCAGGCGCAGTATTGGGCCGCGGATCTGGCGGGTGCGCACCGCATCCTGATGACTCACTACGACCACACGTATGCCGCCTCCGGTGAGTCCGGTCCCCGTCGCGCCGCGACCACCGACCCGGTCGACCGCGACGTGACGAGTTACCCGCACGATCCGGCCGATGCCGGGTTCAGCACGGTCGGCGACATCTTCTCCACCAGCGCGAACCCGGACCGCAAGAAGCCCTTCGACATACGCACCGTGATGGCGGCACTCGCCGACCAGGATCACGAGACGTTGGAGCGCTGGGCCGGCATGGCGGACGCCGAGACGTCCGTGGTGTGGGACGCGCACCTCGGCGGGATCCCGGTCACCCTGATCGGCATCGAGTCCAAGCCGACCCCGCGGCGGGGCTTCCCGCCCACGGACGGCCCGGACGTCTACACCGGCGGCACGCTCTTCCCGAAGTCGTCGAAGAAGACCGCTCGCGCGATCAACGCGGCAAGCGGCGTGCGACCGGTCGTCGTGCTGGCGAACCTGTCCGGCTTCGACGGCTCACCGGAGTCGATGCGCAGCGTCCAGCTGGAGTACGGCGCCGAGATCGGCCGGGCGATCGTCAACTTCGACGGCCCGATCGTGTTCTGCGTGATCTCCCGCTACCACGGCGGCGCGTTTGTGGTCTTCTCCAAGACCCTCAATCCCCGTATGACGGTGCTCGCGGTCGAAGGGTCATTCGCGTCGGTGATCGGCGGCGCTCCGGCCGCGGCCGTCGTCTTCACCCGCGACGTCGACGCCCGCACCGCGCAGGACCCGCGGGTGCGCGACCTGCAGCAGCGGCTGACTGCTGCCACCGAGTCCGAACGCGCCTCACTGGCAACCGAATTGGCGCAGATGTGGCAGGAGGTGCGCAGCGAGAAGCTGTCCGAGGTGGCGACCGAGTTCGACCGCAAGCACGACATCCACCGCGCGGTGCAGGTCGGCTCGGTGGACGCGGTGATCGAGGGCACCGAACTACGCCCGCGCATCATCGCCGCACTCGAGGAGCAGTAGGACGCGCGGCCCCCTTCCCGCCGAGCGGACCACTTAACGCCGAGAGGCCCACATATTCGCCCCCTCGGGGAGCGAAATATGTGGGCCTCTCGGCGATTACTGAGCCTCTCGACGGAGAGGATCGTCAGTCGCGGGGCTTCTCGCGCATCTCGTAGGTCGCGATCAGGTCGCCGATCTGCAGGTCGTTGTACGACCCGAGGTTGATACCGCACTCGTAGCCTTCGCGGACCTCGGTGACGTCGTCCTTGAACCGGCGCAGGCCGGTGATCTCGACGTTCTCCGAGATGACCGTGCCGCCACGGGTGATCCGCGCCTTCGAGCCACGCTTGATCTCACCCGACTGCACCAGCGAACCGGCGATGTTGCCGAACTTGCTGGATCGGAAGATCTCGCGGATCTCGGCGGTGCCGAGTTCGACCTCTTCGTACTCCGGCTTGAGCATGCCCTTGAGCGCCTGCTCGATCTCCTCGATGGCCTGGTAGATCACCGAGTAGTAGCGGATCTCGACGCCCTCCTTGTCGGCATACTCCGCGTTCTGACCCTCGGCTCGCACGTTGAAGCCGATGATCACCGCGTTGGAGGCCACCGCAAGGTTGATGTTGTTCATCGTGATCGCACCGACACCGCGGTCGATGATGCGCAGGTCGACCTCGTCGCCGACGTCGATCTGCATGAGGGCGTCTTCCAACGCCTCCACCGAACCGGACACGTCGCCCTTGAGGATGAGGTTGAGCGTCTCGACCTTGCCGGCCGCGAGCGCGTCGTTGAGGTCCTCGAGGCTGATCCGCTTGCGGGCCTTGGCGAGCGACGCCTGGCGGTCGGCCGCCTCGCGCTTCTCGGCGATCTGCCGCGCGGTGCGGTCGTCGGGCGCCACGATGAACGTGTCGCCGGCGCGCGGCACCGAGGCCAGACCGGTCACCTGCACCGGACGGGACGGGCCCGCCTCGGCCAGGTTGTTGCCGTGCTCGTCGAGCAGCGCGCGCACACGACCGTGTGCGGTGCCGGCGACGATGCCGTCACCGACGCGCAGCGTGCCGGACTGGACCAGGACGGTCGCGACGGCGCCGCGGCCACGGTCCAGGTTGGCCTCGATCGCGACACCCTGGGCGTCGCGGTCGGGGTTGGCGCGCAGGTCGAGCGCGGCGTCCGCGGTCAGCAGGACCGCCTCGAGTAGCCCGTCGATGTTCTGGCCCTGCTTGGCCGAGACGTCCACGAACATGGTGTCGCCGCCATACTCCTCGGCGATCAGGTTGTACTCGGTGAGCTGCTGACGCACCTTCGCCGGGTTGGCCCCGTCGACGTCGACCTTGTTGACGGCCACCACGATCGGCAGGTCGGCTGCCTGCGCGTGGTTGAGCGCCTCGATGGTCTGCGGCATGACGCCGTCGTCGGCGGCGACCACCAGGATCGCGATGTCGGTGACCTTCGCACCGCGGGCACGCATGGCGGTGAACGCCTCGTGACCGGGAGTGTCGATGAAGGTGATCGCGCGGTCCTGACCCTCGTGGTCGACGTGCACCTGGTAGGCACCGATGTGCTGGGTGATGCCGCCGGCCTCGCCCGATTGCACGTCGGCGTGCCGGATGGCGTCCAGCAGGCGGGTCTTACCGTGGTCGACGTGACCCATGACGGTCACGACCGGCGGACGCGGCTGCAGGTTCTCTTCGTCCTCCTCGGCGTCCAGGTCGATGTTGAAGGAGTTGAACAGCTCCTTCTCCTCGTCCTCCGGGGAAACGATCTGCACCTCGTAGCCGAGCTCGGAACCGAGCAGCTGGAAGGTGTCCTCGTCCAGCGACTGGGTCGCCGTGGCCATCTCGCCGAGGTGGAACAGCACGGTCACCAGCGACGCTGCATTGGCGTCGATGCGGTCGGCGAAGTCGGTCAGCGAGGCACCGCGGCGCAGGCGTACGACGGTGGACCCGTCGCCGCGAGGCACCTGCACACCACCAATGGTGGGCGCCTGCATCTGCTCGAACTCCTGGCGCTTGGCGCGCTTGGACTTGCGGCCGCGGACCTTTCCGCCGCCTCGACCGAACGCACCCTGAGTGCCGCCGCGCCCACCGGGACCGCGACCGCCCGGGCGACCGCCGAAACCGCCGCGCGGGCCGCCACCACCGGGACCGCCGCCACCAGGACCGCCACGGCCACCGCCGCGTGCCGGGCGCTCGCCCGGCCGCACGGCCGCGCGGTCGGGCATCATGCCCGGGTTGGGGCGGGCGCCGCCGGGGCGCGGACCACCGGCACCGGCCGCGGCACCACCCGGACGCGGCGCACCCGGGCGGGGACCACCGGCACCGGCGGCGCCGCCACGGCCCGAGGCGGGACGCGGCATGCCCTGGCTGGACGAATAGGGGTTGTTGCCCGGGCGAGGGCTGCCCGAGCGCATGCCCTGGCTCGACGAGAACGGGTTGTTGCCCGGGCGCGGCGCGCCGCCGGGACGCGGAGCATTGCCGCCGCGAGCTGCGGGTCGGGCGCCCTGCTGGGCATCGCCCGGACGCGGGCGCGGACCCGGGCGGGGGCCGCCACTCTCCCGAGCGGCCGGCGCCGGTGGGGCAGCCGGTGCTGCGGGCTCGGCTGCGGGGGCCGGCTTCGCCTTCGGCGCGGGAGCCGGGGCCGCCGGTGTCGGTGCAGCGGCTGCGGGAGCGGCCGGCTCAGCCGGAGCAGGTGCCGCCTTCGGGCCCGGCTTCGGACCCGGGGTCGCGGCCGCCTTCTTCGCCGGCGCCGGCGCAGGGGCCGGAGCGGGCGCCGGGGTCGTCGTCGCGGTCGCGCCGCTGGACGACTCACTCGTCGTGGTCTTCTTCGCGGTGGTCTTCTTGGCCGCGGGAGCCTCCGCATCGCCGGACTTCGCGCCGGCCGGCGGGTTTTCCTTGATCTTGCGCACCACCGGAGCCTCGATGGTCGAGCTCGCCGTCTTGACGAACTCGCCCTGCTCCTTCAGGTAGGCAAGCAAATCCTTGCTTGGCATTCCGAGCTCTTTTGCCAGCTCGTGAACCCGAACCTTAGCCACACTTCTCCTTGGAATCGCGGCGGTCCGGGCGGGCCGGCCAAAAAGCCGGGCAGCATGGACCGCCAGTTAGGGGTGCTTCATCGCTGAGTACTCATCGGGTGCTCATCAGCGTCATACCCGCTTTCGGTCAGTTACCACTTACTCATCAAGTGCGTGCTGCGAAATCCAGCCCCGCACCCGGCTCACGTCGACCGGGGAGGTCAGACGCAGCGCCCGGGGAAAGGCACGCCGCCGATCGGCCAAATCCAGGCAATCGGCGCACGGATGGAGCCAAGCCCCCCGGCCCGGCAACCGGCCGCGCTCGTCGGGGACCAGCTCGACCGACGAAACGTCCTGCGTCGTACTGGCATTCCCGTCGAGTGCAACCACCCGCAGCAACGCTGATCGTTCGTCGCGAGCCCGGCATCCCACACAGGTGCGCAGCCCGGCATGCGGTCTCACGGTTGCGTGTGGAGTGCGGCGGTCTCGCGTGCGACCGCTCATCGAACAGCCTACCGCAGCCGGTCGGCCGTCCCGGACCCGCCGGACCCACCCGCGGCGGTGTCCGGCCGGATGTCGATCCGCCAACCGGTCAGCTTCGCAGCGAGGCGGGCGTTTTGCCCCTCCTTGCCGATCGCCAGGCTGAGCTGGAAGTCGGGTACGACGACACGCGCCGACCGGGCCCGGTCGTCGACGATCTCGACCGATTGCACCCGCGACGGCGAGAGGGCCGCGGCAATGAACTCGGCCGGGTCGTCGGAGTAGTCGACGATGTCGATCTTCTCGCCGTGCAACTCGGTCATCACCGCGCGCACCCGCGAACCCATCGGGCCGATGCAGGCGCCCTTGGCGTTGACTCCGGGCACGGTCGCCTTGACCGCGATCTTGCTGCGGTGCCCCGCTTCCCGGGCGAGTGCCTTGATCTCGACGGTGCCGTCGGCGATCTCGGGCACCTCCAGCGCGAATAGTTTGCGGACCAGGTTGGGATGCTTGCGGGACAGCATGATCTGCGGACCCTTGGGCCCGCGCTTGACGCTCACCACGTAGCAGCGCAACCGCTCGCCGTGCACGTAGCGCTCCCCCGGCACCTGTTCGGCCGACGGCAACAACCCCTCGACGGTGCCGAAGTCGACGTGCACCGCGTGCGGGTCACTCGACTGCTGTATGACGCCGGCCACGACGTCCCCCTCGCGGCCACGGAAGTCACCGAGGATCGCCTCGTCCTCCACATCGCGCATCCGCTGCACGATCACCTGGCGCGCGGTCGCGGCCGCCACCCGGCCGAAGTCGCTCGGGGTGTCGTCGAACTCGGGTCCCGGCTCGCCACGGTTGCCCTCGTCGTCGACCGGGGCATCTTCGCGCGCCCAGACCACGACGTGTCCGCTCTTGCGGTCCAGCTCGACGCGCGCGTTGCGGTAGGTCCCGTCCTCCCGGTGGTATGCCGTGAGCAGCGCCTGTTCGATCGCGGGCACGATGACGTCCATCGGGATGTCGCGTTCCCGCTCCAGCGCACGCAGGGCGGCCATGTCGATGTCCATCAGTCGTTCTCTCCCTCTCCGCTCGCCGGCGCGGCGTCGTCACTGCGGTTGAACTCGACCTGCACCGCGCCGCGCAGGCCCTCGTCATACGTCCTTGTCTGCTCGCTGACCGCGCCCTTCTTCCCGGTGACCGCCAGCGTGATGCCGCTGTCGTCGGCCCGGGTGATCCGGCCGGTGACCGGCTCGGCGCCGTCGGCGGTGACCTCGACCAGCCGGCCGACGTTGCGCTTGAAGTGCCGCGCCGTGGTGAGCGGGCGGTCGGTGCCGGGCGAGCTCACCTCGAGCACATAGGGCTGCTCCCCCATCGCGTCCGTCTCGTCGAGCCGGTCGCTCACCGCGCGGGTCGCGTCGGCGATCTGGTCCAGGTCGAGCGACTTCACGGGCGCGGTCGGGTCTGCGTCTGCGGGCAGCTCCCGGTCGACGAGCACGCGCACGAGGCGGCGCTTGCCCGCGGGCATGACGGTGATGTCTTCGACCACGAGACCGAGCGGAGCCAACACGGTGGCGAGGTCCGTAGCGATCCGCTCGGTGCGGGCGGATTGGCTGTCGGCGTTCATACCTCTACCTTCGGCTCCTGCTGTTCTCGAGTGGGAGAGATCACCATACCGTGAGCAGGTCTAGGGCAGTGCCGCCCGGATCCGCAGCGCCAGCGCGTCGCGCTCGGTCTCGGTGAACCAGTCGGCCTCGTCGTCGGCGAGGAAGCTGAACACCCGCGGCCCCTTCGCCTGCTCCGGGTGGTCGGCGGCCCGCGGGACCACGTGCACGTGCAGGTGGCTGTAGCCCTCCGCCTCGGCGAACTGCATCAAGTAAACCTTCACGCACCCGGTCACCGTCTCGAGCGCACGGCTCAGCCCGTGCAGCAGCCCGCCGAGCTCGGCCGCGGCCTCCTCGCTCAGCTCGGCGTATGACGTGACGTGCCGTGTCGGCACGACCACCAGCCAGCCCGGCAGCGTGCTGTTGAACGCCACCGCCGCCCGCCAGTGGTCGGTGTGCACGACATCCTCACGTGACGGGATCTGCCCCATCGCCTGGTAATCGCAGGAGTAGCAGCCGGGCACCAGATCAGTAGTCATGGGCGGATAGTAGGTGCGGTCACCGACAGCTTCCGGAGGGGCTTGCTCAACCGGCACGTGCCCGCCGGCGAAATGGCGAAGTTGGAATGGACGGGGCAGTTCGTTGCGGACCAGCAGACCGCACCATCCGTCCCCGCGCCGCGAAGGTCCTATCGCGCTCCGCCCTCGCGGTGCGAAGCCCTGCACCGATTGCGATCGTGAGGAGGGGGTGTTCCAATCCGGCCACACCGCTGAGCTAACCACCGGTCGAAAGCGTCCGCTCGGACCAGGAAATCAATCACGTCGCCGCCTCGTCGTCACCATGAGCGATGACCTGTGCAGGTCTCAATGTTTCGCCGACCTCGACAACATCTTTATGATCCGCTGCGGGTCGTTCACACTGGCGACAAGCACTTCGTGGGACGTCTCGATTCGAACTTCGGGACCGCCAACAAGGTAACCTCGCACGTTCGGCCCCATGATCCGATACCCATAACCGCTGGTGCCAGCAGTCGAGTCTGTCGTAACTGAGACTATCTCGTTTCTCGATACGGTTTTCCGGAAAGTTTCACAAAAAGACACCTCCACATTTGAGGAATCTACGCGAACAGTGACCGTCATACAAGAGACGAATAACCCGACGACACCAAGTATCCCTGTAGCCAAGAGATACTGCGGATCCGAGGAAAGGGCTGAGCCCACAGCGAACCCAACGCCTGAGGCAATCAGACCGAGGCCAATGAATCGTGGAATTCCGCTAGGGCGCCTTCTCGAAAAAACGAAATCCGCCTCGCCACGGCTAGCCAATGCACAACACCCCCTCCCCGAACAAGTTGCGGCGCGTCACGCTTCTAGACGGGTCTAGGTACACGACCTAGGAAGAGAGTACTGGATTGAAGATATAGGGTAGGTAAATTGAGGGTTAGAAATCGGCAAGTTCGCGATTTGGTTCCGCGGCGCGGCCATCGTGCCTATGCGACGGTTGCGGCACGCCGCGGTAAGCGGACGGGCAAGATGCACTCGGCGGCTCGAACTCGCTGCCGACGCCGACCCGGCGGACCTGCGGCAGGGCTGGAGCGACGTGCTCGACCGGTTGGCGGGTTAGAGCCCGCTCGCAGAGAGCCCGCGGTCGCGAAGGACCTTGCGTTCGATCGGCGCGAAGACACAGAGCTCGACGACCACGCCGACGACCAGGATCAGGAAGATGCTGGCGATAACCGACGGCATGTCGAGCATCTCGCGGCCGTTCTCCAGCAGCTGACCGAGCCCGGTGCCGAGGTCGGGGCTGTTCACGATGACCTCCGCAGCCATCAGCGAGCGCCAGGAGAAGGCCCATCCCTGCTTCAACCCGGTCAGGTATGTCGGGAGCGCCGCGGGCAGCAGGACCTTGCGGATGAGCTGCAGGCGTCCGGCGCCGAGCACGACGCCGGCCTTGCGCAGCAACGGCGGCGTCTGGTCGAGGCCACCGATCAGGCCGTTGGCGATCGACGGCACGGCGCCCATCAGGATCACGAAGTAGATCGTGCCTGGGCTGAGGCTGAACCACATGATCGCGAAGGGCACCCACGCGACCGACGGCAGCGACTGCAGCGCGGACAAGATCGGCCGAAAGCCCTTGCGCAGCAACGAAAACTGGCCGACGAGCACACCGAGGACGGTGCCGGCAACCACCGCGATGGCGAAGCCGAGGATGGCGCGGCTGAGACTGGTCCACACCGCCTCCAGCGCGGTGCCGTCGGTGATCGAGGTCCACAGCGACTGCCCGACAGTGGCCGGGGACGGGAGCGTCGACTCCGGTTTCCAGGCCGTCCACCAGACGAAGTGCCAGATGCCGACGAACGCGGCGAGCACCAGGATCGGCGCGACGATCGCGGTCCAGTCGATGCGTCGCCGGCGTGGTGGCGCTTGCTCGAGCGCGTCGAGTCCGTCGCTGACGCTGGCGAGTTCGGGCGACTCCTTGACCAGGTCAGGCTGCGGCATGGCGGCTGATCTCTTGGCGCAGGGCGGCGGTGATCTCTGCGGAGAGCGCGCCGACGCCGGGGTCCTCGATGGTGCGCGGCTGGGAGAGCTCGATGTCCCAGGTGCGCAGCACCCGTCCGGGTCGGGACGAGAGCAGCACAACTCGCTGCCCCAGACGGACTGCCTCACGCACGTTGTGCGTCACGAAGACCACGCTCATCCCGGTGCGCTGCCACAGGTCGGACAGTTCCTCGTGCAACACGTCGCGGGTGATCGCGTCGAGTGCGGCGAACGGCTCGTCCATCAGCAGCAGGTCGGCACCCTGCCCGAGACTGCGGGCCAGTGCGATGCGCTGGCGCTGCCCACCGGACAGCTCGTGCACCCGGCGGTCGCCGGCGGCGCCGAGCCGGACGAGCTCGAGCAACTCCTGCACCCGCTCGGGACGCTCCTTGCGCGGCACACCGGCCAGTTTCAGTGCCAGCTCGACGTTGCCGGCCGCGGTCAACCACGGGAAGAGCGCCGACTCCTGGAACATCAAGGCGGGCTGGGACGAGGTCTCCACGGTCCCGCTGGTCGGCTTGTCGAGGCCGGCGAGCAGTTGCAGCAGGGTGCTCTTGCCGCAGCCGGATGCGCCGAGGACGGTGACGAACTCCCCCGGCGTGACGTCGAGGTCGATGCCGTCGAGTGCGGTCACTGCCTGGCTGCCTTGGCTGAACACCTTCGTGACGGCGCGGACACTTGCGCGCGGCACGACCTCGGTGTGCGCGGAACGTTCGTCGACCAGGGTCATGAGCCACTCCTCTTGCCGAGTCCTGCGTCCGAAACTGGTTGCAGGCCTTGGGCTTTCAACACGTTGTTGAGCGGGGTCAGGTCGTAGATGCCATTCAGGTCCGGCTTCTTCAGCAGGTCCACGGCGACGGCGTGCTCGGCGGTCTGCTGCAGACTCGCGGCATACGGGTCCCAGCCGACCTGCACATTGCCGAGAGCCTTGGCCGCGACGCCCTTGGGCAGCGGCTTGCCGGTCAGCTTCGCGAGCGCGCCGTCCAACTGGGCCGCTGACCCGGTCGGATCCTTCTTGATCTGCTGCACGGTCTGCACCTGCGCCTTGAGCAGCGCCTCGACGGTCTGCGGGTGCTCTTGAAGGAACTTGGTCGAGACCAGCAGGTTGGTGGTCACGAACTGCCCGCCGGGCCATTGCGACTTCTCGTCCACGAGGGTTTTCGCGCCACCCTGCACCTGCAGCCTGGTCGCCCACGGCTCGGGTAGCCAGCCACCGTCGATCTGACCCTGCTGGAAAAGCTGCAGCGTCTGCGCGTTGTCCTGGGCGAGAACCTTGACGTTCTTCGGGCCGGAGCCGTTGACGGTGAAGCCGTTCTTCTTGAGGAAGTACTTCAGCGCGATGTCCTGGGTGCCGCCCAATTGCGGTGTGGCGAGGGTCTTTCCGGCAAGCTGCGAAACGCTGGTGATGCCAGGCTTGACGACGAGGGACGCGCCTCCGGAAGCACCCCCGGCGATCAGCCGCACGCCGTCGCCCTTGGTTTTGGCGTAGGCATTGATCGCCGGGTTGGGACCGAGGTAGACCGCGTCGATGGAGCCGGCGAGCAGGGCTTCAGTGGCGGCCGGGCCGGCGTTGAAGGTCTGGGTCTTGAGCTTGGTGGCGCCGAGGTCGCGCTGGTAGACGCCGTCGGCGACACCGAGGACGGGCACAGCGTGGGTGACGTTCGGGAAGTAGCCGAGCCTCAGGGTCGAGGCGGCGCTGGTGGGGCTCGGGGTTTCGTTGTCGGCGGCGCTCGCCCTGCGGGAGCAGCCGCTGAGCGACGCGATCGCGAGCGCAGCGATGACGGGCACGGCGAGCGCGGTCGCCGAGCGATTGCGGTTCATGGGTAGTCCTCAGGCAGTGGTGAGTGCGCCGAGATCGGCGCCGGTCAGGCCGGCCGCGAGCGTCGCGCCGGTGTCGGGGTCGATGACGACGAAGGCGCCGGTGGCTCGCTGATCGGCGTAGTCGTCGACCGCGACGGGTTCGGCGAGCTGCACGGAGACTCGGCCGATGTCGTTGAGCTGCAACGGTGCTGACGAATCCTGCCAACAGAGATCATCAACGTGCCAGACGCCCTGCACGGCGCCGAGCATCGCGCGGGTCGTCTTGGTGCCGACCTTGACCAGCACCCGTTGCCGTGGCGCCGGCGGACGCTCGTCGAGCCAGGTGAGGACAGCGTCGAGCTGCTGCGTGGTGCGGATCGGGTTGCTGGTGGTGAGCACTTCACCCCGCGCGATGTCGAGTTCGTCGGCCAGTCGCAGGGTGATCGAGTCACCGACGCGTGCCTGCTCCAGCTCGCCGGTCGCGCCGTCGATGCCGACCACGACCGAGCTGGTGCCGCTCGGGTATGCCGTGACGGAATCCCCGACACTGATCGTGCCGGAAGCGACACGTCCGGCGAGGCCGCGGTAGTCCGGATGTTCGGCGGTGCGCGGACGGATCACCAATTGCACTGGTAGCCGGAACGGTTCGTCCACATCAGCGATGCGAGTGGGCAGCTCCTCAAGCACGGTGAGCAGGGGCAGCCCGGCATACCAGTCCGGGCCGGGGGCGGCGACGTTCTCTCCGGTGAGCGCGCTGATCGGCAGGATCTCCGGCGCGGACAGCCCGACTCGGGCGGCGACGTCGCGCACGTCGTCCGCGACCTGCGCGAAGCGCTCCTCCGACCAGTCGACCGCGTCCATCTTGTTGATCGCGAAGACCACGTGCGGCACCCGCAGCAGCGACAGCACAGCCGCGTGCCGACGGGTCTGCGCGGACACCCCGCCCCGCACGTCGACCAGCACGACGGCGGCGTCGGCGGTGGACGCACCGGTGACGGTATTGCGGGTGTACTGCACGTGCCCAGGGGTGTCTGCGAGCACGAAGCTGCGCCGGGGGGTGGCGAAATAGCGGTAGGCGACGTCGATGGTGATGCCCTGCTCGCGCTCGGCGCGCAGGCCGTCGGTGAGCAGAGCCAGGTCGATCTCGGTGGCGCCGCGCCCCTGACTGGCGTGCAGCGTCGCCTCGAACTGGTCGGCGAGGATCGACTTGGTGTCGTGCAGCAGGCGGCCGACAAGCGTCGATTTGCCGTCGTCGACGGACCCGGCGATGACCAGCCGCAGCTGGTCACGCGAGGCGACGTCGGTGGCGGTGCTCTCGGTGATCGTCATCTTTAGAAGTAGCCTTCCCGCTTGCGGTCTTCCATGGCCGCCTCGGAGAGTCGGTCGTCGGCGCGGGTGGCGCCGCGCTCGGTGAGGGTGCTGACTGAGATCTCCTCGATGACCTCGGCGATGGTGCCGGCCGAGCTCTCGACTGCGCCGGTGCACGAGCCGTCACCCACGGTGCGGTATCGAACACTGCGTGTTTGCAACGTTTCCGAACCGCGTGGGCCGCCCCACGGGCCGGGCGTGAGCCACATGCCGTCGCGTTGGAAGACGGGTCGCTCGTGGGCGTAGTAGATGCTCGGCAGGGCGACGTTCTCGGCCGCGATGTAGCGCCATACGTCGAGCTCGGTCCAGTTGGAGATCGGGAAGACCCGGGTGTGCTCGCCGGGAGCGTGCCGTCCGTTGTAGATGCGCCACAGCTCGGGACGCTGCTTGCGCGGGTCCCAGCTGCCGAACGCATCGCGCACCGAGAAGATCCGCTCCTTGGCCCGGGCCCGGTCCTCGTCGCGGCGCGCGCCGCCGAGCAGGGCGTCGAAACGCTGGTCGGCGATCGTGTCGAGCAGCGGGACCGTCTGCAGCGGGTTGCGGGTGCCGTCGGGGCGCTCGGTGAGCCGGCCGTCGGCAAGCCACTTCTCGACCTCGGCCACGACCAGCCGGTGGCCGCCTTCGGCAACGACCTGGTCGCGGAAGTCGAGCACTTCGGGCAGGTTGTGGCCGGTGTCGACGTGCAGCAGCGTGATCGGCAGCGGCGCCGGCCAGACGGCCTTGCGGGCCAGGTGCAGCAGCACCGCGGAGTCCTTGCCACCGCTGAAGAGCAGTGCGGGGCGGTCGAATTCGGCGACCACCTCGCGGATGATCTCGATCGCCTCGGCTTCGAGCTCGCGCAGCGACACGTCGGTCGCGGTGGGGATGACGGTGGTCATGCGGGGTCCCTTCGAAGTATCCGGAGGAGCGAAGCGGGGGAGGAACTTCGTGGGGTGCTCATGCTATGTCCTCCAGCTCGGGCAGCAGGCCGCGGATGCGGGCGACTGCTGCGGGCACGGCAACCTGGGCGGTGTCGATAGTGAGGTCGGGTGCGGCCGGCGGCTCGTAGGGGTCATCCACGCCGGTCAGGCCGGTGAGTTCGCCGGCGGCGGACCTGGCGTAGAGGCCCTTGACGTCCCGACGCCGGCACTCCTCAAGTGACGTCGCGACATACACCTCGCGATAGGGCGTGCCGTGCGCGTCATGGTGCGCGCGCACCCGGTCCCGCGCGTCGGCGTACGGCGCGATGACCGGCACGATCACGGTGACGCCGTGTCGGGCCAGCAACTCCGCGACGAACCCGACGCGGGTGACGTGCGTCGTACGATCCTCGCGCGAAAAGCCAAGCCCGGCAGACAGATTGGTGCGCACTTCGTCGCCGTCGAGGATCTGCACCCGCTCCCCCGCCTCGGCGAGTGCGGCGGCCAGCGCCTCGGCGATCGTCGACTTCCCGGCACCGGACAGACCGGTCAGCCAGATGGTCGTGCCCGCTCCTGCCCCGCTCACAGGTGAATCCCGCACTCGGTCTTGTCGCTGCCCGACCAACGCCCGGCGCGCGCATCCTCGCCGGCGAGCACGCGACGGGTGCACGGAGCGCAGCCGATCGACGGATAGCCCTGGGAGAGCAGCGGATTGGAGATGAGGTCATGCTCGGCGATGTATGCCGCAACCTGCTTGTCGGTCCACGCAGCCAGCGGGGCGAGCTTGATCTTGTCGCGCCGGTCGTCGTAGCTGATCGTCGCGGTGTGACGACGACTCTCGGACTCCGCGCGGCGCAAACCCGTTGCCCACGCGTCGTATTCGTCCAGCGCCTCGTCGAGCGGGTGGGTTTTGCGCAACGCACAGCACAGGTCGGGGTCACGCTCGTGCAAGGCCACGCCGTAGTCGGCGTCCTGCTCGGCGACGGTCTGCCGCGGGGTCAGATTGCGCACGTTCACGTGGTAGCGCTCGGCGACCCGGTCACGCGTCTGCAGGGTCTCGGCGAAGTGGTAGCCGGTGTCGAGGAAGAGCACGTCGACCCCGGGCAGGACGGTGCTGGCCAGGTGGATCAGCACGGTGTCCTGCATGGAGCCGGCTACGGCCAGCCGCAATCCGGAGTCCACCGCCCACTGCAACACCTCCTGCGCGGAGCCGTCGCCGACCTCGCGGGCGCCCTGCTCGGCGAGGTCGCGCAGCTGGGTGTCGGTGAGTGTCATCGCAGCGCCTCCTCGTCGGCGCGCACGGCCCACTCGGAGAAGGTCTCGCCCTCGGTGTGCCCGGCGACGTAGTTGCGGGTCACCCGCTCGATGTAGTCGTCGAGCTCGGCCGAGGTCACCTTGTGGCCGCGCAGCTTGCGGCCGAAATCGGCTTCCTGGCCGAGGCGACCACCGAGGTGCACCTGGAAACCCTCGACCTGGTTGCCGTCGTCGTCGGTGACGATCTGACCCTTGAGACCGATGTCTGCGACCTGGATGCGGGCGCACGAGTTGGCGCAGCCATTGAGGTGCACCGAGATCGGGTTGTCCGGCGAGATGTCGGCGAGCCGACGCTCCAACTCCGGCAGCAGCGAGTGCGCGCGTTCCTTGGTCTCGACGATCGCCAGCTTGCAGTATTCAACGCCGGTGCAGGCCATGATCGTGCGTCGCCAAGGTGTCGGATTCGCGCTCAGGCCAATGGAATCCAGCTTCTCGACGAGCTCGTCGACGGCGTCGTCGCGCACGTCGGCCACGATCAACTTCTGGTATGGCGTGAGCCGCACGCGCTGCGAGCCGGCCTCCTCGGCGGCATCGGCGACGGCGGCCAGCTTGGTGCCGCTGAGCCGTCCGGCCACGGCGGTCAGGCCGACGTACTTGCCACCCCCGCGCTGGTCGTGGACACCGACGTGGTCCATGGTCGCGCGCGGTTTGACCGCGGCGGGACCGTCGGGCAGCGGCGCCTTGAGGTATTCGGTCTCCAGCACCTCGCGGAACTTCTCGGTGCCCCAGTCGGCGACCAGGAACTTCATCCGCGCCTTGTTGCGCGACCGGCGGTAGCCGTAGTCGCGGAAGATGCGCACCACCGACACCCAGACCTCCGGCACCTGCTCGAGCGTCACGAAGACGCCGAGCCGCTCGGCGAGGAACGGGTTGGTCGACAGGCCGCCGCCGACGAGCAGGTCGAAGCCGGGCCCGAGCTCAGGATGCTGGACCCCGACGAACGACACGTCGTTGATCTCGGGGGCCGCGTCCGGCAGCCAGGCGATGGAGCTCTTGAACTTGCGCGGGAGGTTGGACAGATCGGGGTCGCCGACATACTGGCGGTTGATCTCCTCGATCGCGGGGGTCACGTCGAGCACCTCCTCGACGCTCAACCCGGCAACCGGCGAGCCCATCACCACGCGGGTGCAGTCGCCGCAGGCCTCGGTGGTCTCCAGGCCGACCGCCTCGAGGCGGCGCCAGATCTCCGGGACGTTCTCGATCTCGATCCAGTGGAACTGGACGTTCTCCCGGTCGGTGAGGTCGGCGGTGTCGCGGCCGAACTCCTGCGAGATGCCGGCGATCACGCGCAGCTGCTCGGTGCTGAGCTGGCCGCCGTCGATGCGCACTCGCATCATGAAGTAGGGCGCCTCGAGCTCCTCCGGGGACAGGGTCGCGGTGCGTCCGCCCGGGATGCCTTCGCGGCGCTGGGTGTAGAGGCCCCACCAGCGCATCCGGCCACGCAGGTCGGTCGGGTCGATCGAGGCGAATCCCTCACGGGCGTAGGTGTCCTCGATGCGTGCGCGCACGCTGAGGCCGTCGTCCTCCTGCTTGAAGACCTCGTTGGGGTTCAGCGGCTCGCGCTCGCCGAGTGCCCACTGGCCATTGCTTCTGGTCGCCACCGACATAACTTCGCATTTTGGAAAGGTGTCGGTCAAATAATGATGCGGCGTTCTCAGCGGGCGAGACGACGACGGCGGCGGGACGACGCGGACTGCCCATGACAAGATCAGGCCCATGCCAGACCGGGGAGACGGCGCCATGCTGCGGCGCCGAGCGCTGCTGGCCGGGGCCGCGGGTGCCAGTCTGCTCGCGCTTGCCGGCTGCGGCATTCGATTGGAGCGTGATGCTCCTCACATCCCTGGCCTGAAAACCGCCGGCCCGCCCGCGGACCAGGCCGCCCTGCAGGGGCTGCTCGACGTCACGACCGCAGCCCAGGCCGTCGCCGCCGCCGACAAGGCCGCGTGGGGACCGAGACTTGCCGCCATACATGGGCAACAGGTCACTCGCCTGACCCAGGTGATGGCGACGCAGGGTATGACGGTGCGCTCTGCCACCACGAGCCCGGTGGGGAGCGGGATGCTGCCGGCCGAGCAGGCCGGCGTCGCCCGGCTGGCGTCCATCGCGTCGACGACTTCCGGCAACCTGCCGATGGCAGCCGCCGTGGTGGTGTCACAGGCGGCCGCGTGCCGGGTGCTGGGCACGCCAGCACGGTTCAGCGGACAGGAGTTGCCGGACCAGCAGGTGTTGCTCGCCGTGCTGCCGGCGCTGCGCACCGCGACCTACGGCTTCGAGGTGCTCGCCGCCAAGACCCCGCTGAAAGAGCGCAAGGATGCGGCCGCGGCGTTGCAGACGCTCGCCGCCGCGCGCTCGGAGTGGGAGGCCGCCGCTGGGAGCGCCGCGCCTGCCGAACCCCCGGGCTATGCACTGCCGGTCGCGCCGACGACACCGGACAATCGGCGGGCGCTCGCGCGACGGCTGCTGGGTGACGTGGCAACGACCGCGGCCAGCCAGGTGGACGGCGTGCGAGGGCGCGCGTCGCAGCTGGCCGGGCTCGCGCAGGTCTGGTCAGACGCGGTCGGCCTGGGGTGGCAGTGGGGCAGCGCGCCGACCGCGTTTCCCGGGCTCGACTGAGTTTCTGCGCACACCCCCGTTTCCGCGCGCCTCGCGAGCGGCCGGCGCGCCGGCGCCCTGACCGCCTGGGCCGCTTCACTCTTGACGGATGCGTATGGCGACGGCACCTTGGTGATGAGAAATCGTTTTCTCATCACCGTCAGCGTCGACAGGAGCCCGCAATGGTGCACGACGAGTCCACACCCGACGAGACCATCGGCAAACCCAGCCGCCGCACGCTGTTGGCCGGTGCCGCCGGAGGGCTGGCCCTTGCGACCGGAGCACCAACGGCGGGCGCGTCGCCCCGCCATACCGGACTGCGGGTGTCCAAGATCGGCGACCTGACCGGCCCGGACATCACCGGCCGATTCGGCGTGCACTATGCCGACCTCGGCATACCCGTCCGCTGCCCCGACGGCCGAGACCTCTACGTCTTCGGCGACACATTCGGCCCGCAGTGGGGTCAGAACTGGCGGTCCCCGACGGCCCTGTGGGGGACGCGGCTGCACCCCGGCCGGGCGACCCGCTTCGACGGCACACCGGGCGGGTCGTTCGCCAGGCAGTTGATCCCCTACGACCACGACGACAACGGGATCACCACGATCATCCCGAGCGACGTGATCACCCTGGGCCGGACGATGTACCTGCAGGGCGTGGTCAATCGCGGATTCGGCAACGTGCTCTGGTCGGGCATTTGGACCTCGACCGACAACGGCGAGACCTGGACTGATTCCGGCGCGCGTTTTCCTGCGGACGCGTACAACCGGATGTGGCAGATGGTCAGCTGGGATCTCGGGCCGGACGGCTGGGTTTACATCTACTCGTGCGAGTTCCTGCGCAAGTCCGGGATGATCCTGCACCGCGTTCGGCCGCAACAGCTCACTCAGCCCGATGCCTATCAACCGTGGGGCCGCAAGAGGGGTCGATGGCAGTGGGGCGTGGCACCGACTCCTGTGACGACCGATCAGGTGGTCGGCGAGATGTCGCTGCGCTACCTGGACGGACGCTGGGTCTGGGCGTGGTTCAACGGCCCCGACTACCGCATCGAGGCCAGCGTGCTGCGCGAACCGACCGAGGACCTGACCACGGCGCGCCGAGTGCCGCTCTTCTATGGGACCGAGTGGGACCAGCAGGACGACACCCACATCGCACAGCTCTACGGCAGCTTCGTGATCCCGGGCTCCCGCCTGGACGATCTGTCGCTCACGGTCAGCCAGTGGAAGACCGATGACAACAGCGTCTATCACGTGTCGCAGTATCGAGTCCGGGGACTGTCCCGTCTCAGCCGGTGAGGTCGTAGCCTCGCCGAGTGACCGATCTGCAGCATTTCGCTCCGAGCATTCCGAGCGGTTTCCGCACATTGCTCGACGCCCGTGCTCCCGACGAGGCCATGGGCGGGCGGGGCGTGAGCGGTGACGTCTGGCTGCGCGCGCTGCCGCGTGTCCTGGCCGAACTCGCCCACCGATGGGGCCTCGTCGCCGACGGGCCGGTGTGGCACGGCGTGTGCGCGATCGTCGTCCCGTGTCACCGGGATGGCGAACCGGTCGTGCTCAAGGTCAGTTGGCCGCACGTCGAGGCGAGATTGGAGCATCTGGCACTGCGCGATTGGGACGGCCAGGGGGCGGTGCGACTAACTGCGGCGGACCCGGCGCACTGGGCGCTGCTGCTGGAGCCGCTCGCCCATGATCGCGATCTCACCTCGATCGGCCTGCTCGAGGCATGCGAGGAGATCGGCGGGCTCTTCCGGCAACTCGATCGTCCGGCGTCGCCGCAGTATGACCGGCTGAGCTCCCAGACCGATCGGTGGATTGCGCAGTGCCGCAAGGGTTCTACACTCGTGCCGCGCCGGCTGACCGAGCAGGCGGTTGCGATGATGACCGACCTGCGGCAGGACTGCGACGGGCGGTTGATCCACCAGGACCTGCACTTCGAGAACGTGTTGGCCGCCGAGCGCGCGCCGTGGCTGGCGATCGATCCGAAGCCGCTGTCGGGTGAGTGGGCGTTCGCGGTCGCTCCCGTGCTGTGGAACCGGTGGGATGAGGCGGCTGCGTCATACAGCTTGAGGACGCATCTGCGCCTGCGCGTCGGGCTCGTCGCCGAAGCCGCTGGCATCGACGAATCCCGAGCGTTGGCATGGAGTTTCGTGCGCCTGGTGTGCAACGCGGTGTGGGAGGCGGCCGAGTCCGAGCCCGATCAGCACCTGCTGTCGGTCTTTGTTGCGGCGGCGAAGGCGATGCTGGAATGAGTCCGCTCCCCTATCCGGAGCCGGCTCTGACCGACGTGGCGGTCGGCTTGATTGCATCACAGCAGGTGCTGCGGGGCGCCGGCTATCTGGAGGAGGGCCGCCTGCGCAGCTTCCTCACGTCCGGCGGCACGACATCCGATGCCCTGGTGTTCTCGGTGGTCTCCCCCGGAGAAGCTGACTGAGCGCTGCGGTGAGCTTGCGTGATCGACCCGGCTGCCTGTGGATGACTCGTCACAAACCCGGGGGATGTGGATAACATTGATCGCTGAAAACTGTTGTGGTGCAGCGCAATTCGACGCTAGTATCGAACACATGAGCGATTCAGTGAGCACTACAAGCGCGGGCCGGTCGGCCGGCGCTGTCGGGTGCACGTCGCTCACCGCCGACGCAGTCCGGGCCTTCCACGATTGTCTCGACGGCCCGCTTCCTGAGGCCGACGAGAGCGAGCCGTTGCTGGCCGAGCTTCGCGCCCTCGAAGAACTGAAGAACGCGCTGAGTGCCCGGCAGGTCCGACTCACCGTCGCCGTGCACGAGCACCAACAAGGCCGCGACCGTGCACGTGGCATCGAGACTGCCGACACCGCGCGCCTCGTCGGCTCGCAGGTCGCGCTCGCCCGCCGCTGCAGTCCGCATCTCGGCTCCCGGCTCCTCGGCCTGGCGCACGCGCTGGTCGACGAACTCCCCCACACGCTCACCGCGCTGCAGGCCGGCGTCATCACCGAATGGCACGCCACCCTGATCGCCCGCGAAACCGCCGGCCTCACCCGCGACCAACGCATCGCAGTCGACGGGTTGCTGCGCGATGACTTGGGCACTTGCTCTCAGAACCGGCTGACCGCACTCGCCCGACAGCACGCTTACCGGGCCGACCCGGCCGCGATCGTCGCCCGCCGCGCCAAGGCAGAGACCGCGCGACGCGTCACCCTCCGCCCCGCACCGGACTGCATGACCCTGCTCACCGCGCTGCTGCCGGTGAAGGACGGCGTCGCCTGCTACGCCGCGCTCAACGCCGCAGTAACGACCGACGGCACCGACCGCACTCGCGGCCAGGTCATGGCCGATACGCTCACCGATCGCGTCACGGGACGAGAGCTTGCTGGCACCAACGGCACGGCGACGAACGTGCAGGTCGAATTGCTCATGCCACTGGACACGCTCACTGGTGACACCCCCGCCGAGCTGCCCGGCTACGGCCCCATCCCTGCTGACCTCGCCCGCGAACTCGTCACCGACAACGACGGCGCGGACGGTTCCGCGTCCGGCAACAGTGACACTCATCGCGTGCAAGTGCGTCGCCTGTTCACCTACCCCGGCACCGGCGACCTGATCGACCTGGAATCCCGTGCCCGCACCTACCCCGGGCTCCTCGCGAAACTGATCCGGCTGCGCGACCAGACCTGCCGCACGCCATGGTGCGACGCCCCGATCGCGCACATCGACCACATCACGCCGCACACCGCCGGCGGCGCCACCAGCGAGCGCAACGGCGCCGGGCTCTGCGCACGCTGCAACTACGTCAAGGAACATCCCGATCTTACGATCACCGGCGACGCCGCCGAAACCATCACCACCACAGGCGGATTGACCGCAACCAGTCGCCCGCCGGCACCTCCCGGGCACCCACCGCCGACCACGTCACGCATCGAACGACAACTGATCGACCTCAGTCGGCGTTGGGTCGCGCAGGTCAAGGCGCCGGAGAGCAGCTAGCCCGCGTTCCAGTCGGCGGGACGGCCGTCCCGGCCGGCAAAGGCGAGCACCGCGTCGACATCCGACGGTGGATTGAGCACATACTCCTCCACCCATGCCGCCACGCCAGGAAAGGCGCTGTCCGCAATCACTTGCGCGGCCACCGCTCGAGCATCGATCGCCGTCGAACGCAGCTGAACCCCCTTGGCGTCCAACAACACCCAGGGAATGCCGGTGCTGCCGTAGGGCATGCCGACACTGCCACTGTTGACCACCCACCGCCGGTCGACCAACCGGACAGAAGGCATGTGCGTGTGCCCACAACACACCACCCGCACCTCGTCCGGGACGTCCGCCAGAACCTCGGCCCACCGCGCCGGCCGGGTGTCGACCAGCACCACCTCGTCATCGTCCCGAGGACTGCCGTGACAGCACATCACCGCGCCCAGCCCGGCGAGCTCGAGCACCACCGGATGAGGCAGTCCCCCCAGCAACTCGACGTATGACGAAGGCAGCTGCCCGGCCGCCAACCAGTCGACCGCCGGCGTCCCCCCGGGAGGCGTCCCGCCCCGCGCGATCGTCACCAGATCGCGGTCCGCGTTGCCCCGCACCAGCACCCCACGCTCGCCCAGCGCCACGAGCGCATCGAGCACCTGCGTCGGCTGCGGTCCGGCCGCGAGGTCGCCGGTCACCACCACAAGATCGGCGGCCTGCACCTCCGGCTCGGCGAGCACCGCGCGCACGCACGGCTCGACCCCGTGCGTGTCACTCAGCACCGCGATCCGTTCCACCATGCGACCTACTATGCCGTCGCCTCTTCGATCCGACACCGCTCCCGACATACATAGCTTGGCTACAGGCGTAGTGTCTGTTCCACGACCACCCGACAACGACGACGGGAGCAGCATGGCAACGGTGCAGACGGTGCGTGGACCGGTCGACGTCGACGCGCTCGGCCAGACGCTGATGCACGAACACGTCTTCGTGCTCAACGAGGAATACCGGCTCAACTACCCCGACCACTGGGACGAAGAGACCCGGGTCCGCGACGCCATCGATCGCCTGCGCGCACTCAAGGCCGTCGGTGTCGACACCATCGTCGACCCCACCGTGCTGGGCCTCGGCCGCGACATCCGGCGCATCCTGCGCGTCAACGCCGAGGTCGACCTCAACATCATCCCGGCCACCGGCCTTTACACCTACAACGAGTTGCCGTTCGTCTTCTCGCTCACCGGCCCGGGCACCATGCTCGGCGGTGACGAACCCATGACACCGCTCTTCGTGCGAGACCTCACCGAGGGCATCGCCGACACCGGGGTGAAGGCGGCCTTCCTCAAATGCGCGGTCGAGGAGCAGGGCGTCACCCCTGGGGTGCTCCGAGTGTTGCACGCCGTCGCCGACGCGCACCGGCAGACTGGCGCCCCGATTACCGTGCACACCAACGCAATTCACCACCGCGGCCTGGAGGTCCAGGAGATCTTCCGCGAGCAGGGCGTCGATCTCGCCAAGGTCGTCATCGGGCACAGTGGGGATTCGACCGACCTCGACTACCTGCAACGCCTCATCGACGGTGGCAGCTATGTCGGCATGGACCGGTTCGGTCTCAACATCCTGCTGCCCTTCGAGGACCGGGTGCGCACTGTCGCACGCCTCGTCGAGCGCGGCCTCGCCGAACGCATCGTGCTGGCTCAGGACGCGTCCTGCTATATCGACTGGTTCCCGCCGGGTATGCCGCAGCAGCTGCAGCCGCAATGGAAGTACACCCATATCCACGACGACGTGTTGCCGGCACTGCGCGAGCAGGGCGTCACCGAGGAGCAGATCGACACCATGCTTGTCACCAACCCGCGCACGTACTTCACGCCCGACGCCGTATGACGCACGCACAGCTCCGCATCCTGCCTCCCCCGCCGGGCCGCCAGGCCGACCTCACCGGAGTGGTCCGCGACGAGACCGGCGCGGCGCACTACGCCCACCTCCCGGCCTCGATGACAAAGCTGCTGGCCGAGCGCGCCCGCACACAGCCGGACGACGAGGCCATCGTCGAGCTCGACGCAGACCGGCTCACCTTCACGCAGCTGTGGGACCGTGCGTCCCGCGTCGCCGGCGGACTGCGCGATGCCGGACTGCGCCCGGGCGACCGCGCCGCGATCACGCTGCCGGCCGGCGCGGACTGGACCGTCGCTCTCTGGGGCTGCTTCCTCGCCGGGGTGATCGCGGTCCCCGTCAACACCCGCTTCGCCGCACCCGAGATCGAGCACGTCCTGCAGGACAGCGGCGCCGCCTTCGTCTTCGCGCCGGATCACCGTCTGCCGCAAGGCGATCCGTGGCACACCGACAGCAACCTGACCGACGTCGCCGCGATCTTCTACACCTCCGGCACCACCGGTCGCCCCAAGGGCGCGATGACCACCCACGAGGCGTTCCTGAGCAATTGCGAGAGCACCGCCAACCGCGGCTCGGCGCAACATCCGCCGGTCACCGGCACCGCCTACCGCACGCTCATCACGGTCCCGCTCTTCCACGTCACCGGCTGCAACTCGCAACTGCTAGCAGCCACCTACGTCGGCGGCACGGCGGTCATCATGCCAACCCTCGATCTGGCCCGTATGACGAAAGCCCTTGGCGACGAATGCATCTCCAACCTCACCACGGTCCCGGCGATCTACGCGATGCTGCTCGGGCACGAGAGCTTCGCCGACGCCGACGTCTCGACGGTCCAGCGGTGCGGCTACGGCGGAGCGCCGATGCCACCGGCCCTGTTGCAACGGATCCGGGCGGCCTTCCCGAAGGCCGCGCTCGGCAACGGCTACGGCATGACCGAGACAGCGGCCCTCGCGACGTCGCTGCCCGACGAGGACGCCGACGCCCACCCCGACTCGGTCGGCTACCCGACCGCGGTCGTCGATTACGCGCTCTACCACCCGGATCCGGCCACCGGCATCGGTGAGTTGCTGATGCGCGGGCCAAACATCACGGTCGGCTACTGGAACGACCCGGCCAAGACCGAGGCTGCCTTCGTCGACGGCTGGCTGCGATCCGGCGACATGGCCCGCATCGACGCGGACGGCCGGGTCTATATCGTCGACCGCGCGAAGGACATGATCAACCGCGGTGGTGAGAACGTCTACTGCGTCGAGGTCGAGAATGCCCTCGCCGGCGCACCCGGAGTCGCCGAGTCGGCAGTGGTCGGCGTCCCCAACGAGCGCCTCGGCGAAGCGGTCGGTGCTGTGCTGGTGCCCCGCCCCGGCACCACCATCGACCCGGAGGCAGTCACGGCGTACCTCACGACACGGATCGCGGATTTCAAGGTGCCGCAATACATCTCGATACGGAACGAGCCGCTCCCCCGCAACCCCGGCGGCAAGATCCTCAAGGGAGGCTTGCGCACCGGGATCGACTGGGGCGAGCGGCTGCGTTGAGCGTCGGGCCGGCGGCTACTTTCCGGTCTTCTGCTTCAGGATCGCGTCGAACGAACCGGGCTGCTGCAACAGCTGGTTGTACTCCTGCGAGGTGTTGCTCACTGCCTTGCCGTTGAACTTCACCGTCGGGGTGCTTGTCACGTCGTCCTTGCCGGCATTCTCGGCTGTCTTGGCGACGTAATCCTTGTACTTGTCGTCGTCAACACACTTGTTGAAGGTGTCGAGAGCACCGCCGGTGATGCCGGCTTCCTTGCCGAACTTCTTGATGTCGGCCACGGAGTAGCCGGCGCCCTCCTTCGTCGGCTGGCCGGCGAAGTTCGCCTTGTGATACTCCGCCGCCTTACCGGCGTCGGCGGCGCAGTAGAGGCCGTTAGCGGCGATCGCCGATGCCGGCGCATTCTGCAGGTTGTCCTGCAGGAAGGTCATTAGGTGCCACACCAGCTTGATGTCGCCCGATTTGGCCTTGGCCAAGATCTGCTCGCCGTTGGACTTCTCCAGCTGGTTACAGACCGGGCACTGGAAGTCCTCGTACAGGTCGACCGTCGGAGCCCCGGCCTTCAACTTGACGTCGGGGTAAGCGCGAAGGCCCGTCGCGTCGCTGGTCCCGCCCTTGGGTACGCCGCCTGAATAAGAACTGCTCTTGTTCGCCTGGGTGACGAACACGGCCGCGACCACTCCGATCACGAGGATCACGGCGACGACCGAGGCGATCAGTCCCTTGGAGGGCCCGTCCTTGGGCTTTGAATCAGCGAGTTTCTGCGAGGCATCAGGGCGTGGCATGTGGGTCACCCTAACCGGCCATGCTTAGAAGTTCTGCAGTCGCTCAGCCCCACAACGCGCGGTCGGCGCTGAGCTTCGTCCGCGGCCAGATGACCAACCACACCGCGCACAGCAGCAAACCGACATCGCGCAGGATGTCCCATTTGTATGCCGCCGTCGTGGGCAACTTCCCGCTGCTGCCGAAGCACCCGCACTCGATGAGGATGCCGCGCGACCAGACCGACGCGATCCCGATGATGAACGCGAGCATCAGCAGGCCGCCCAGCACCGCGGTCATCCTGGTGAGCAGCCCCACGATCAGCAGCACGCCGAGCACGATCTCCAGGAAGGGCATGAACGTGCCCCAGATGTTCGCCAGGTCGTAGGGCAGGATCTGGAACGCGCGGGTGTCCATCCGGGTCGTCTCGAGTTGCTGCGCCTTCAGCACGCCGGCGACCAGGTAGGTGATGCCGAGGATCAGGCGAGCGGCGACCCCGATCCACTCCGTGACCGGGTGCGCGTACCACCCGGTCGGTGCGGAGGTGCCGGACGGAGCGTCAGTCTGCGAGGACACGGCGGACAGACTAGATCACCGGGCTGTATGCCGCGGCAGGTCACGCAGCCGACCAGCCGTCCACGATCGCCAGGATCTCGATCAACTCGTGCGCAACGGCGTCGGGGCGCGCGTCGGTGGCGACCACCTGCGCGTCGGGCAGCACCGAGTGCGGGATCCAGATCGCCCGCATGCCGACCTGCTGCGGGCCGTGCACGTCCTCAAAGAGCCGGTCCCCGACATACACGCAGCGGCTGGGGTCGACCTCGACCGCCTCGGCGGCCGCGCGGAAGGCCGAGGCGTGCGGTTTCACCCACGGGATCTCGCTGGAGTAGACGTCGCCGTCGATCAGGTCGAGCACACCGTCGCGTTCGAACAACCCACGGTGGTAGTCCCGGTCCCAGATGGTGTTGGACAGCACTCCGACGCGAATCCCCTTGTCACGCAACCCTTCCCACAGCGGTCGCACCTGCGGGTCGGTCAGCGTGTGCGGCTCCCAGAAATCCCGGTATGCCGCCAGCCCCGCCCGGTGCGCGTCCCCGGCGACGTCCGCTCCCGCCGCGGCGAGGATCTCCTCGACGCGGGCGCTGCTGTGCTGCTCACGGGCGCGTGCCCAGGACGCGGTCGCTTCCTCCAGGAAGCGCGCGGCGAGCTCGCGGTCGCCGTATGCCGCGGCATACGACATCGCCTCCGCCTCGAAATCGATGTCGTGCCAGGGCGTGAGCGTGCCGCCCCAGTCGAAGATGACGGCCTCGACCGCCCCGGTCACAGCCGAGCCTCGGCGTCCTGCTGCGGCCTGATCTCCCGCCTCACCTCGGCGACGATGTCGTCGACCGGCACCTCTCGCCGTTCACCGGAGGGTCGGTCCTTGAGCTCGACCGTGCCGTCCGCGAGGCCCTTGCCGACCACCACGATCGTCGGCACCCCGATGAGCTCGGCATCCTTGAATTTCACCCCGGGCGACACCTTCCGGCGGTCGTCGAAGAGCACCTCGACCCCGGTGGCCTCAAGCTTCGCGACGATCTCCTCGGCCTTGACGAAGACCTCCTCGTCCTTGCCGGTGGCGACCAGGTGCACGTCGGCCGGCGCCACATGGCGCGGCCAGATCAGGCCGATGTCGTCGAGGTTGTCCTCGGCGATCGCGCCGACCGCACGGGTGACGCCCACACCGTAGGAACCCATGGTGACGGTGACGAGCTTGCCGTTCTCGTCGAGCACCTTCAGGCCGAGCGCCTCGGCATACTTGGTGCCGAGCTGGAAGATGTGCCCCATCTCGATGCCGCGGTCCAGTCGCAGCGGGCCGTTGCCGCTCGGCGAGGCGTCGCCGTCCCGGATCTCCGCGGCCTGGATCGTGCCGTCGGCGGTGAAGTCGCGGCCGTGCACCAGGTCGAGCACGTGCTTGCCGGACTCGTCGGCGCCGGTCACCCACGCCGAGCCCACCGCCACGGACGGATCGAGCAGGTAGCGAATCTTGCTTGCCTTCTCCTCCCCCAGCACGCCCGGGCCGATGTAGCCCTTGGCCAGCATCGGGTATGCCGCAAAGTCCTTCTCCTCGAAGGCCGCGACCTCGGCCGGCGCGACCTTGACCTCCAGTCGCTTGGCGTCGACCTCACGGTCGCCGGGCAGTCCGATCGCGAGCGGCTCGCGCGTGCCGTCGGGGTGCACGAGCATCACGATGACGTTCTTCAGGGTGTCGGCGGCGGTCCACGCCCGTCCGTCGGCCCGCGGGTGGTTCTCGTTGAGCGCGGCCACCAGCGTGTCGATCGTCGGGGTGTCGGGGGTGTCCTCGACGTGGGCCGGCCCGGCGGTCACCTCGACCTCGGGCGCGGGCGGCACCTCCACGGCCTCCACGTTGGCGGCGTAACCGGAGGCGTCGCGGGCGAAGGTGTCCTCACCATGTGGGCTGACCGCGAGGAACTCCTCGGACGCCGACCCGCCCATCGCGCCCGAATCCGCTTGCACGATCACGTATTCGAAGCCGAGCCGGTTGAAGATGCGGATGTAGGCCTCACGGTGCGCGTCGTAGGCCTTTTGCAGGCCGGCTTGGTCGACGTCGAAGGAGTAGGAGTCCTTCATGATGAACTCGCGACCGCGCAGCACGCCGGCCCGCGGACGTGCCTCGTCGCGGTACTTGTTCTGGATCTGGTAGAGCGCGAGCGGGAAGTCCTTGTAGGACGAATACATGTCCTTGACCGCAAGGCAGAACATTTCCTCGTGGGTCGGACCGAGCAACATGTCGGCGTCCTTGCGGTCCTTGAGCCGGAAGAGGTTGTCGCCGTACTCGGTCCACCGCCCGGTCGCGTCGTAGGGCTCGCGGGGCAGCAGCGCCGGGAACTTCACCTCCTGGCTGCCGATGCGGTTCATCTCCTCGCGCACGATGTTCTCGACCTTGGCGAGCACTCGCATGCCGAGCGGCAGCCAGGTGTAGATGCCCGGCGCGACCCGCCGCACGTAACCGGCCCGGACCAGCAGCTTGTGACCCGGCAGTTCCGCATCGGCCGGGTCCTCGCGCAGGGTTCGCAGGAACAGGGTCGACATGCGCAGAGCCACTGGGCGCTCCTAATAATTTCGGCGGTATGACGACGCCGGCCCACCGGCCGCACGCTCGCACAGAGTATCGATCCGTGCGAGCGTCGCTGCCCCCGCGGGCGTCACGACCGGACTTCACCCGGCTGTCGGGTTCTTCCACCGAGGGCGATCACCGCGCCGACAACGAGCATTCCGGCCGCGATCCAGGAGACCAGTCGCAGCCCGGACGCCGTGTCGGACGCGGTCGGCGCGCCGGAGCGTGTCGCGACCGCGGCAGCCAGCGCCCCAAGGAAGGCAAGGCCTGCCGCGTTGCCGATCTGTTGGCAGGTCGACATTAGCGCCGAGGTGACACCCTGGTGTTCGGGATCCACTCCGGCCGCGGCGGAAGCGAACAGACTCGCGAAGCCCATCGCCTGGCCAAGGGCCAGCACCAAGGTGGCGACGACGGCGACCCAGACCGGTGTCGTCGTCCGGATGGTCAGGGCCAGCGCCGCGGTGCCGGCGGCTCCGATGACCATCCCGGCGCAGAGGGTGGTGGTAACGCCCCACCGGTCCAACACGGACTCTGCCATCTTCGAGCCGACGATGCCGGCAACGCCCCACGGGAGGAACGCAAGCCCAGTGACCAGGGCCGAACGGCCGAGCACGTCCTGGAGGAACAGCGTGAAGACGTAGTAACTGGTGCCGATCGAGCCCAGGAACAACAGCATCGAGACCAAGCCGATGGTCAGCACTCGATTCCCGAGCAGGTGCAGGGGAAGCAACGGATGGGCCGAGTTGCGCTCGACGACGACGAATGCCGCAAGTGCCGCGATCCCGGCCAGCGCCGCAGCGACCACAGACCGGCTCCCCCAGCCCTCGGCCGGTCCCTGGGCGAGCGCGAACACGACGCCAACACTGCCGATGGTAGCCAGGATGGCACCCGGCACGTCGAGGCGCGGGCGCTCCGCACCTACCGCATCACGCGGCATCGCGATCGCCGCGCCGACCAGGGCGAGCACCACCAAAGGGATGTTCACTACGAACACTCCACGCCAGCCGGTGGCGGAGGTCAGAATTCCGCCGAGTGCAGAGCCCGAAGCTAGGCCGACGGCGCCGGCACCCGACCATACGGCCAGCGCCTTGAAGCGCGCCGGCCCTTCGGCATACGTCCGGAAAATGGTGGACAGCACCGATGGCGTCAGCAATGCACCACCGAGACCTTGCGCAACCCGACCGACCAGGACAAGCGCGGGGTTGCCAGCGACCGCGGCTAACCCTGAGCCCAACCCGTAAAGGGCAAGCCCGATGAACATCCCGATCCGTTGGCCGAAGATGTCGGTGAATCGGCCGGCGAACAGCAGAACGCCTCCGAACGCGAGCGCGTAGGCGCTCACCACCCACTGCAGGCTCGAGGGGGAGAAGCCCAACGCCTCCTGCATGCGCGGCAAGGCGACCAAGACGATGTTGTAGTCGATGGCGACGATCAACTGGCAGAAGGCAAGCAAGGGCAGAAGGAGTCGGTGCGGGGCAGCGACCCTGACGGCTGTAAGGCTAGACATGAATCTCCTCGAAGATAGAGTGGTAGAACACTCACTGAAACGGCAAAAATTTTTGCCTGAAGCCCATCAGTCCGTCGACCCGTTGTCGCGGAGCGCGGGAATCAACGAGCGATCACGAGCGTCGGCAGAGGCAGCATCGAGACCGGCAGCACGCATCGCGTTGGCGTACTGACTCCAGGCGAGGTAGGCACGGACATCGTGCTCGCTCGCCCCGAGCCCGATCAGTCGATCGAACTGGCTGCGGTAACACTCGCGCACCGCGCTCCCGATCGGCTCGATGTGCGCCGCAGCTACCGCGTGCAGCATCAGGCTTGCGGCTTCAGCGGCATGACCGGGCACCGGGGTGACCGCGGCCCGACGCAGAGCCTGTCCGACGGACTCGCCGCCTGGAGCTTGCGCGACGATCGTGTTGACCTGGTCGACGAATTTCTGTTTGGCGGCTTCGATGCAGGCGACGAACAACTCCTCTTTGTTGCGATAGAGGCGATACAGGTATGCCTGGGAGATGCCGGCGTCGTGGGCGATCTCCGTGGTGTTTGCCCCGAAGTAGCCAGCTCGAGCGAAGGCGGTGAGCGCAGCCGCGACCACGTCGTCTCGTCGCTCGTCTGCGGTACGGAGCTTTCGGGTCATGAGAGTAATTTACCACTCACTCTCCCGGATAGCCAAACGCTCCAAGCGCGCGAGTCGGTCTCAGCTCTGCTTCGCCCGTGTCAGCGCCTTGTTGACGATGGTGCTCAGGTCAATCGCGCTGGCGTCCTTCGTGGCGGGTACGGCGAAGGTGAGTCCGACGAAGCGGTTACCGACCCGGCCGGCCACGATGGTGCCCTTGACGGTCTTGCCGTCGCCGAAGTCCCACGCCTTGAGCTCGTCCGCGGCCGTGCCCGCCGCGGCAGGTTTGGTGACGATCCGGATCGTGGTGTCCGACAGCTTCCCGGATGAGCACGAGAAGCCGTCGACGGCAGCGGTGAATGCGCGCTTGGCGCTCGCCTCATCGGCATACTCCTTGAGGCTCTCGCTGAGCTGCAGCTGCTCGGTCTTGTTGGCAAACTCTGCGGCCGCATCCTCGTCGGCCGGCACCTGCTTGCCGAGTGCGGGCTTGCTCGGGGTGCACGGCATCGGCGTGCCATCGGTCACCGGCCGCGGGCCGCCGGTGTAGCCGGTGCCGAGGTCGGCCGGGGTCAGCAGGCCGTTGCCGAGCCCGCCCGCCGCAGTCGACGAACCGGCGTCCGCACTCGACGACGAAGCGCTGGGCTCGCTGGACGGGGTCGTCGACGTCGTGCCGCTCGAGGGCTGCTCGCCGGACGAGGGCGCGGAGCTCGTCGCCGAGGTGGTTGCCGACCCGGCGCCGGACGGCGTCTCGACGGTGGCACTGCCCGAGCTGGAGCAACCGGCCAGCAATGCCGCGGCTGCGAGCGACGGAACGGCCAGGTGAAGTGCATTCATGGAGCTCTCCCCTACGACGGTGCGACGGACGCCGCAGCCGACCCTAGCGCCCAACCGAGCCACGCGGATTCTGAACGCAACCTGAACGCGAGCCTGGGAAACCCCTGAAAATTCGGCCACATCGCGGTGAACTCACGACCCGTAGTCGTGAACTCCCAGCAACGACAAGCGTTTCCGGCACTTCGGCTTCCTACGGTATTCAGGTGCTCCCCCGGAAGATCTGTGCGCTGGCTGCTGCCCTCGCCGGCGTGACGACGCTCAGCGCGTGTTCCGGGCACGGCAACTCGGGCGCAGCGCCGCAGGCTGCGCGCCTACCGGCCGTCCAGGCGTCACGCAGTCATTGCGGCGAGGGCTGGACGAGCGCACAGGCCGGCGTCATCCGGCTGAACGTGCGCAACACCGACGTCAATGCCGCCGAGGTCTACCTCGCCGACACCTCAGGCAAGCTGTATGGCGAAATCGACCCGCTCGGCCCGAACGCGACGGCCGTGCTGACCGCCCAGCTTTCGGCAGGCAGCTATCACCTGCGCTGCTCGGTCAACGACGGCGACCCGGTCGACGGCCCGACCGTGAAAGTGACCGGCACCGGCCGCGGCACCCAGGGGGTCGAACCGGTCAGCTCGGCCGACCTGGTCCCCGCGGTCATCGGCTACCAGAAATGGGTTCGCAGCCGACTCACCACGCTGCAGACCCAGACCGACGCATTGGTGCGCCGGCTGCGCGCCGGAGACCGTGCCGCGGCCCAAGCCGCCTGGAAGACCGCCAACCACACCTGGCACACGATGGGTGCGGCATACGGCGCGTTCGGCGCCACCGGCGACGCGATCGACGGTGACGCGCACGGGCTCGCCCTTGGAGTGAAGGACCCCGGCTGGACCGGGCTGCTGCGCATCGAATACGGCCTCTGGCACGGCGAATCGCCCTCATCCCTGGGCAAACTCGGCACCGCGCTGCGAACCGACCTGAGCAAGCTCGCCGGTCAGCTGCAGACCACCCAGTTCCAACCACTCGACGTGGTCAAGCGAGCCCACGAGATCAGCGAGGACACCCTGCAGCAGACGCTCACCGGCAACCACGACTACGGCGCCCACGTGCAGCTCGACGAGGCACTTGCGGAGCTGGAGGGCACCACGCAAGTGCTTTCCGCACTGCGCCCGCTGCTCGCACCGCGCTATGCGGGACTGACCCGGGTGGATGCGCTGATCACCAAGTCCACCAAGGACATTCATGCCCAGCCGGACTGGCAGGCGCCCGCATCCGGCAGAGCACCGTCCACCGGGCACGCCGTGGTCGACGCCGACATCGCCCAGCTCACCGAGCTGCTCGCGCCGGTGCCGACAAGACTGGAACCGAGGGTCGCATAAGGCATGAGCACGAATACGAGCTGCCCGCACGCACCCGGGCCGAGCCGACGCCGCATGTTGCAGGCCGGTGCGCTCACCGCAGGCGCCGGTGCCCTCACTGCCGCCCTACGTGCCGGTGGCTCGTCCGCGTCGGCGGCGCCGGCATCGTCGCCGCGTCGCGCGATGTCGGACTTCCACGGCACCCATCAGAACGCCGCTCTCGGAAGTCCTTTGCCCGCAGCGATTTTCACCTCCTTCAACCTCACAGTCACCGACCGCGCCGGTCTGACCGAGCTGCTGCACACCCTCACCGACAGGCTGCGCGCGCTGACGTCCGGCGGCATACCGACCCCGGTCGGAGTCACCACCACCGACGGCACCGGGATCCTCGGACCGGACACCCCGACCAATGCGCTGGAGTCGATCCTCGCGCTCGGGTCCGGCGTGTTCACCGACAGGTTCGGGCTCGGTGCGGCCAAACCGCGCGGGCTGCGTCCGATGGACACTTTCCCAAACGACCAACTCGATCCGGCCTGGTGCGGTGGGGATCTGCTGCTCACTGTGCAGAGCCACGACCGCGACATCGTCACCAATGCACTGAGAGAGATCTGCCGCTCGACCCGCGGCGCAATGCAGATCCGTTGGAAACAGGACGCTTTCAGCGCGCCGCCACGCCCGAGTGGAGCGCCGCGCAACCTGCTCGGTTTCAAGGACGGCATCGCCGGACCGGACACCTCGAACAACGCCCAGTTGAGCAGGTTGGTCTGGGCTGGCGCCGGTGAGCCGGCGTGGGCGACCGGCGGCAGCTACTACGTGGTGCGCCGCATCCGCATGCTGGTCGAGTTCTGGGACCGGGTTTCCACCTCCGAACAGGAGCGGATCTTCGGCCGGCGCAAGGACTCCGGCGCCCCGCTCAGCGGCGGAGCCGAGACCACCGCGCCGGACTACACCAACGATCCCAAGGGCGATGCGATCCCGTTGGACAGTCACATCCGGATGGCGAACCCGCGCACTCCGCAAACCGCCGACTCGCAGTTCCTACGTCGCTCCTATTCGTATGACGCAGGCGTCGATTCGGTCGGCAACCTCGACATGGGCCTGATGTTCGGCGCGTTCAACAACGACCTCGACCGGCAGTTCGTCGCCGTCCAGAAGCGACTCGCGAACGAGCCGCTGGCCGACTACATCACCCCGGTCGGCGGCGGTTACTTCTTCGCGCTGCCGGGCGTGCGCAACTCACGAGACTTCTACGGCAGCGCCCTGCTGGCGTAGGACACCCAACCCGAGCCCACACCCCTGGGGAGGAACCATGCGCAGGAAGCGCACAGCAGTACTCGCAACATGCGCCGGAGTCGCGATCGCGGCCTCGGGCGCCGCCGTCGCCATACACGGTGATAGCGCGCAGGCGGCCCCGGCCGCCACCGCGAAGAGCCCGATCAAGCATGTGGTCGTGCTTTTCGACGAGAACGTGTCGTTCGACCACTACTTCGGGACCTACCCGAATGCCGCGAACACCGACGGCACGAAGTTCACCGCGGCCCGGCACACGCCGAAGGCGAACACCGTGCAGAACGCCGGGCTGATCAAGGCAAACCCCAACCTTTACAACCCTTTCCGGCTGTCGTCGAGCCAGGCGGTCACCTGCGACCAGAACCACTCCTACCGCCCGGAGCAGAAGGCGGTGAACAACGGCAAGAACGACAAGTACGTCGAGAACACCAGTGTCGACACGTGCACCGGCCAGTACGGCGCGCCGGGCCTGGCGATGGGCTACTACGACGGCAACACCGTCACCGGCCTCTGGAACTACGCCCAGCACTACGCGATGAGCGACAACATGTACGACTCGACCTACGGTCCGTCGACCCCCGGCGCCCTCAACTTGATCGCCGGGCAGACGCATGGCGTGCACGCGGTCGACCCGAAGACCGGGAAGCCGGCGACCGACAGCTACGTCGTGTCGGGCCCGAACGCCAAGGGGGTAGGCACGGTCACCAATGACCCCGACCCGGCATATGACGACTGCTCGGACAAGAACCACACCTCGAAGAACAACCTCGCGGTGATGGATGGCAAGAACATCGGCGACACGTTGAACGACGCCAAGGTCAGCTGGGGCTGGTTCCAGGGCGGATTCGCACCGAGCACACCGTCATCCGGCGACGGCAGCTACGCCCAGTGCAACACCTCGCACACCAATATCGCCGGCGCGTCATCGGTCGATTACAGCCCGCACCACAACCCGTTCGAGTACTACAAGTCGACCTCGAACCCGCACCACCTGCCCCCGAAGTCGACCGCCGAGATCGGCCACGACGGCCAGGCCAACCACCAGTACGACCTGACTGAGTTCGACAAGGCGCTCGCCGCGGGCAACATGCCGGCCGTGTCGTTCCTCAAGGCCGGTGAGTACCAGGATGGCCACGCCGGCTATTCCGACCCGATCGACGAGCAGCACTTCCTGGTCAACGAGATCAACAAGATCCAGCAGTCACCCGAGTGGAGCAGCACGGCGATCGTGGTGACCTACGACGACTCCGACGGCTGGTATGACCACCAGAGCTCGAAGGTGCTGACCGGCGCCAAGGACGCATCGCTCAACGAGCCGATGTGCACCGCCCGGAAGCAGCCGGTCGGCGACAGCGGCCCGCAGGACGACCGCTGCGGTCCCGGACCGCGACTGCCCTTCCTGGTGATCTCGCCTTACGCCAAACCGAATTCAGTCAGCCACCAGCCGCTCGAGCAGGCCTCGGTGCTGACTTTCATCGAGCAGAACTGGCGGCTGCCGCAACTTGGCAACGGCTCGTTCGACGCCCGCGCACAGTCCTTCGGCTCGCTGCTGAGCTTCGGTAAGCCCAAGGCGGACACCGTGCTGCTGGGCCAGGACGGCTCGGTGCAGAGCGTGACGCCGCCGGCCAAGCCGCACGGCAAGGGTCACTCCAAGCAGAGCTGATCAGGGTATGACGGGAGTCGCGCGCCGCACGATCGCAGCCGTGTCGACCCCCGCGGGCAGGGTGCCGAAGACCCCGGCGCCCTGCCCGAGCACCCGCGAGACCAGGAACGCGTCGGCCACCGCGGCCGGCGCGTTGCGCACGAGCAGGCTCGCCTGCAGCAGCACCGCCATACGAGCCGCCAACCATCGGGCGACATACTGCGCACCCTCCGGATCAGTAATGTTGGCAATGATTTTCAGCACTTCGTCGACACCGTCGCGCAGCTCCGGCGTGTCCGCGGCGTCGACCTCGTCGCGCCATACGTCGACGCCTTCGGGGTTGCGCTGCAGCACCCGCAGCACATCGAGCGCGTTGACGTTGCCGCTGCCCTCCCAGATCGAGTTCAGCGGCGACTCCCGGAAGAGCATCGGCATCCCGGACTCCTCGACGTAACCGTTGCCGCCCAGCACCTCCAGTGCCTCGGCGACGTGGAACGACGTGCGCTTGCACACCCAGAACTTGGCCACTGGCAAGCTGATTCGCCGGAACGCGCGTTGCGCCGGGTCGTCCGCCTCGTCCACCGCGCGGGCGAGCCGGATGCCGAGCTGAGTGGCCGCCTCGGACTCCACGGCGAGGTCAGCGAGCACGTTGCTCATCGCCGGCTTGTCGGCCAGCACCCCGCCGAACGCGCTGCGGTGCGCCGCGTGCCACGACGCCTCCGCCACCGTGCGCCGCATGAGCGCCGCCGAGCCGAGCACGCAGTCCAGCCGTGTCGAGGCGACCATCTCGATGATCGTCCGGACACCGGCCCCCTCGTCGCCCAGCCGTATGCCGTGGGCCCCGTCGTACTCCAGCTCGCTGGATGCGTTGGCCCGGTTGCCGAGCTTGTCCTTGAGCCGCACGATGCGCAACGAGTTGCGGCTGCCGTCCGGCAGCACCCGGCGGAGCACGAAGCAGGTCAGCCCGCCGGGCGCCTGGGCGAGCGTGAGGAAGATGTCGTTCATCGGCGCAGAGGTGAACCACTTGTGTCCGGTGAGCCGGTAGCTGCCATCGGACTGAGGGGTCGCCACCGTGGTGTTGCTGCGCACGTCCGAGCCGCCCTGCTTCTCGGTCATGCTCATCCCGGCCAGCAGGCCGTTCTTCTCAGCGGTCGGCCGGAGTCCGAAATCGTAGCTGCGAGAAGTCAGTCCGGGGGTGAGCTCGGCCGCGATGTTGGGATCCGCACGCAGCGCCGGCACCGCCGCATAGGTCATCGACGCAGGGCAGCCGTGTCCGGGTTCGATGGCACTCCAGGCGATCGAACCCACCGCACGCCGCACGTGCGGGCTCGGCCCGTCGTCCGCCCAGGCGCTGCCCGCCAGCCCGTTGCTCACGCTCTTGTCCATCAGCCAGTGCCAGCTCGGGTGATAGTCGACCTCGTCGACCCGGTTGCCGAAGCGGTCGACGGGCCGGAAGACCGGCTCGTGCTGATTTGCGAGCATGCCGTGCTCGCGCGCCTCGGCGGAGCCACCCAGCTCGCCGACGGCGGCCAGCGACGACAGCACCGCCTCCGCGTCGTCACCGGCTTGGGCGCGCACGGCGTCGACCAGCGCCGCATCGCCGGTCACGGTGTTGTGCCCGACGAGCGGGGGCACTTGGTTGCGGGGCGTGCGGGCGAACGGATCCTCGAGTGCGGGCATGTGATCCAGGCTACTCACGAGTAGGGCATGGGCACCAGGGTCAGCGATACGGTCGGTTCATGCCCGCTTCGCTCGCGCTCGACGACTACCTTGACGGCCTCGCGACGGCAGCTGCCCGGCTGCGCGAGGACACCACCGACCTCCCCGACGAGAGCGTGGTGCCCACGTGCCCGCAATGGTCGGCGCTGCAGCTCGTGGCGCACACCGGGATGGTGCACCGGTGGGCGACGGCGATCATCCGCGGCGACGAGCACGCGCAGGCTCCGTCATACAGCGCGGCGTTGGAGGAGGACGGCATGCAGCAGCCCGACCCAGGCGGCTGGCTCCTGGCCGGCGCCGACGCGCTCGAACTCACGCTGCGCGAGGCGCCGGACGACCTCGACGTCTTCTTCTTCCTGCGGGATGCGCCGAAGCCGCGGCTGGCCTGGGCCAGGCGGCAGTGTCACGAGACGACCATCCACGCCTTCGACGGCCTGGCGGCCCGGCTCGGGCAGGTGCCGACCGCCGCGGACGCCGAGCTCGCCCCGCGCATCGCGGCGGACGGGATCGACGAGCTGCTGCGCGGATTCGCAACTCGCCGCGGCGAATCCCTGCGCACCAGTCGCCTGATCACGGTGGCCATCCAGCCATCCGACGTCGAGCAGAGCTGGACGCTGCGCCTGTCCCCAGAGCAGGCGTCGTGCGAGATCGGCCTGCCCGACCGGGCCGACTCGACCTGGACCGGCACCGCCGCCGAGCTCTACCTCGGGCTGTGGAATCGTGGCCGGCAGATCGGTCAGGACGGCCTCGACGTGATCGGGTTCTGGCGGGACAACATGCGAGTGGAGTGGAGCTGAGCCGGTGTATGACGAGAGCAGCAACCCGTATGCCGACCTGCCGACGATCACCGATGCCGGGCAGCTCGACCGGTTCGGCACCCCGGAGCCGGCCACGCGGGACAAGGTGCGCGACGTGCTGCACCCGCTGGACAAGGAATGGCTGGCCGTCTCCCCGTTGGTCTTCATCGGCACCGCGACCCCTGACGGACGGTGCGACGTCTCGCCCAAGGGCGACCCGGCGGGCCTTGCCCTGGTGCTGGACGACCACACGATCGTGATCCCGGAGCGGGCCGGCAACAAGCGCATGGACGGCTTCCACAACATCCTCGCCAACCCGCACGTCGGACTCAACTTCGTCATTCCCGGCCGCGGAGACACCTTGCGCATCAACGGAGTTGCCCAGCTGGTGACCGACGGGCCCTTCTTCGACGAGCTCGTCGTCAAGGGGCATCGTCCGAAGCTGGCGACGATCGTGCACGTCGAGGAGGTCTTCTACCACTGCCCCAAGGCGTTCCTGCGGGCCAACGTGTGGAAGCCCGAGACCTGGGCGCCGGGTGCGGTGCGCCGCTACGCCGACGTCGCCAAGGAGCTGTGGCGCAAGGGCGACGACCCGGCGGAGGTCGAAGCGCACTACGCGGAGCGCAAGTACGCCGCGCAGCTCTATCCCACGACATGACCTGGCCCGCCCTCCCGCTGCCCTGGCCGGCCACGGCGGACGTGCGCGGCCCGCGTGCGTGGTGGGCCGGGCCGCTCGACGTGGAGGGGCTCGCGGTCGGCAGCGTGCGGGCAGCGGTTTCGGCTGCGAACACCGTTGCCGTTGCTCGTGATTGCCCGTGGACCGGCTGGGTGGCGCGTGGCCTCGTCGGCGCGTCTTTCGGCTCGATCAGCAGGTTGCGGGTCGATGGTGAGGCGGTCACCGAGTGGGCCGAGCTTTCCGGCTTCTTCGCGACCGGCGACGGCTGGGTCCGGCTGCACGGCAACTACCCGCATCACGCCGAGGTGCTGCGGCGGGTGTTCGGCGCGTCCGATCGGGACGGTGTTGCGGCAGCGGTGCGCGAGCGGTCGGCGCTGGACGTCGAAGAAGTGGTGCGCGCGGCGGGTGGCATCGCCGGTGCCGTGCGCGGGCCGGGTGAGTGGCGGGCTCACCCGCAGTATGCCGCGGCGATCGCCGGCCGCGACCTGGTCACCGTAGGCACCGCGACCGGCGCCGTTCGACCGCTGGAGCCGTCGGTTTCGTTGCCGCTCAGCGGGATGAGAGTGCTTGACCTGACGCGGGTGATCGCCGGGCCGACGGCGACCCGATTCTTGGGGGCGCTCGGGGCGGATGTGTTGCGCGTCGACCCGCCCGCGATGCCTGAGCTGATCGCGCAGCATCTGGACACCGGCTTTGCAGGGCGCAGCACGACACTCGACTTTGCCATCGACGATCAGTTGGCGACTGCTCGCGAGCTGGCCGGGTCGGCGGACGTGGTGCTGTCGGCATATCGACCCGGTGCGCTGGATCGTTTTGGCCTCGATCGGGATTCGCTACTCGTCGACCACCCGCACCTGGTCGTGGTGGAGCTGTCCGCCTGGGGCGACACCGGGCCATGGGCAACGCAGCGCGGCTTCGACAGCATCGTGCAGGCCGTCAGCGGGATCGCCACGACGTATGCGACGCCGGACGGCGCTCCGGGTGCGCTTGCGGTGCAGGCGCTCGATCACGCCACCGGTTACCTGATGGCGACCAGCGCGATGCGGCTGCTCAGCCGGCGACCGCAGGAAGGCGGAGCGTCCGCCCGGCTGGCGCTCGCCCGCACTGCCGACTGGTTGTTGCACCAGCCTGCACTGGACGGGCCGATGGACGCGGACGCCTTCGACGGCCCCGACTGCCCGCTGTGGCTGGACCGAGCAGATTCGTCATACGGCATCCTGGAGCACGTGCGCCCGCCGGTCTTCGCCGGTGACGTGCCACTTGAATACCCCACTGCGCCAACGCCATACGGCTCCGACGTGCCGGAGTGGTGGCAGCAGGAGTGACGATCCGGCAAGAGCTGCCCGACGCCGGATTTCAGCGACCGGCCGACCAGGCCGCTCGGATCAGCGGCCACTGCAGCGGCAACCGCGCGACTGTCCCGGCGAAGAAGCCGACCCGCGGCACGGAGGCCCCCTTGGCGGCCACGGCGCGGCCGGCGTCGAGGGTCATCTGCAGGTTCGCCGGCAGCACGCCCAGCAGCAGACCAGCCGATGCCTTCCCCGCCAGCCGACGGGTGCGTGGGGTCAAAAGCCCTGCCACGCAGGCCAATTCGGCAACACCGGAGACATACACGAGCTCACGGGCACGCGGCAGCTGCGGCGGCACGATCGGCTCGAAGACCTGCGGGCGCACCAGATGGATGATCCCCGACCCGGTAAAGGCAGCAACCAGCACCTTGGCGGTCGGACGCAATGGCTGAGTCATGGCGACCACTCTGCCACGACGACCGGACGCGCCCGGCGGGTGCGGCCGGTGACCCCAGAGACTTCAGAGGATGACGGTCGCGAACCGGCTGACCTGCCGAAAACCGGCGGCGTAGTAGGTCCGCAGCGCCGGCTCGTTGTAGGCGTTGACGTAGAGGGTGACGGTCGGCGCGATCGTGTCGATCACTTGCTGCACCACGGCATTCATCGCCGGCACCGCAATGCCCTGCCCGCGCCGGTCCGGCGCCACCCAGACTCCCTGGATCTGCGCGACTCCGGACGCCAGCGAGCCGATGTCCGCCTTGAAGATGACCCGGCCGTCCTCGACGATCACGAAGGTGTGTCCGGCCCTGATCAGGGCGGCGACCATCCGTCGATAGTCCCTGTCCGAGCCGAGGTATGGCGGGTAGCCGATCTCCTCGGTGAACATCCGCGCGGACGCCGGCAGCACGATGTCGACCTCGTCCGGGCGCGCCGGTCGCACGCGGGTGTCGATCGGCCGGTCGTTGAGCAGCGGCGCAGTGGACACGGCCATCATCGGCTGGTCGGGCCGCACCGATCGGGCATCGCCCCAGTGGCGTTCCAGCCGGGACCACAGGCCGAGCACCTGCTCGGAGTCACCGAAGATCGACGAACAGCGCCGCCTTTTCCGACGCAACCGCGCGGCATACGCGTCGAGTGCCTCGTCGTCGGCGGCCACCGGCACGACGTTGGCCGAGATCCAGCAGAGCGAACGCAACTGGTGGGACGCCTCGACCCCGAGCAGCGAGCCGGTGAACGTCGGGCCGCCCTCGATCAGGCGCGCGGCGACGAACACGTTGGCCAGCGGATCGGTCGCGCACAGGTCGAGCGCAGCGTTGTACTCGCCGGGCCCGAGGGTCCGCGCGGCGCTCAAAGTGCGTAACACACCTCTACCCTGCACCTTGGACACTTGTCACGAGCAGAAAAACGGGCGAAGGATTGAATGTCGGACTACCTCGATAGTGTCGCGGACGTGACCACTTCGCCCGATCGCCCGACCGAGCCCGGCACCCCGGTGCATGTCGACTACCGCAAGTGGGACGGCTCACCGCATTGGCAGAGCGAGGGACTTGTCGCAGGCGTCGACGAGTACGGCGTGTGGGTCGCGGTCCCGGCCGGGACCCACTTCGAGCGGCCCGGCGCCGCGTTCGACATCGGCTGCGACTCGGTGTCGCTCTTCCCGGACGCCGGCTGGACGCCGGCCTTCAACGACCAGTTCGCGGCCGAGCGGATCGCCGTTTATGTCGACATCACCACAGTCCCGTCCTGGACGTATGACGGGGGCCGCTGGCGGGTCACGATGATCGACCTCGACCTGGACGTCATCCAACGGGTCGACGGCTTCACGTTCGTCGATGACGAAGACGAATTTGCCGAGCACCAAAAGCAATTCGGCTATCCGGTGGAAGTCGTCGTGCGGGCGGAGCAGGACACCAGGGCGGTGTTCCGGGCGGTGCGCGACCGCACCGGCCCGTTCGACGGCACCGGCTGGGAGTGGCTGCGCCGCTTCCAGGCCGGCCGCGCCGCCACCGGCTGAGTCAGCTCATGAAGCCCGACTCGTACGCCGCGATCACCGCCTGAGTGCGGTCCCGGACACCGAGCTTGGCCAGGAGCGCTGCGACGTGCGACTTCACCGTCTCGGCGCCGACGAAGAGCTGCGAGGCGATCTCGGCGTTCGTCAGACCGGTCGCAAGCAGCCGCAGCACCTCCTGCTCACGCGCGGTGAGTGCCGGCAGCGCTCGGCGCGACTGGCGCCCTTGCCGCTCGGCGACCAGCTCACGGATGGCGGCCGGGAAGAGCACCGCATCGGTCTGCGCGAGCGTGCGCACGGCGAGCAGCAACTGCTCGGCACCCGCCCGTTTCAGCAGGAAGCCGGACGCACCCGCCTGCAGTGCGTCATACACGTAGGAGTCGTGCTCGAAGGTGGTCACCACCAGCACCCGTGGCGCCTCGGGCAGCGCGAGGATGCGGCGGGTGGCCTCGATGCCGTCGAGTGCGGGCATCCGCACGTCCATCACGACGACGTCCGGACGCAGCTCACGAGTTGCGGCGATCGCATCCACCCCGTCGTCGGCGGTGCCGACCACCGCCAGGTCCTCCTGGCTGCCGAGGATCGCCGCGAACCCGTCGCGCACCATCGCGTCGTCGTCCACCACCAGCACGCGGATCACCTCGGGATCCGGGCGGTCATCCGCCATGTGCCCTCCTCGTTCGTGGTCTGCAGGCTGCCGTCGACCAACCGCAGCCGTTCGGTCAGGCCCAGCAGGCCCCGCCCACCGCCGGGCGACGGCTCACCGACCGCATTCGTGACCGTGATCTCGGCGTCACCGGCGACCTCGACCAGCACCTGCGCCGGGCCGGTGCCGTGCTTGGTCGCGTTGGTGAGCCCCTCCTGCACCACCCGGTATGCCGTGCGCCGCACCTGCGGTGGCAGCGCATCGAAGTCGCCGCGCACCGTCAGGCTGCTCCGGCCCGGAACCCCGGCGACGAGACTGCGCAGATCGTCTTCGGAGACAACGGTTTTCGCCGGATTGTCAGCGCTCCCCCGCAGATCGCCGAGCAGCTGATCGAGCTCACCCAGCGCGCGTTGCGTCGTCGACCGGATCCGCACGAGCGCCTCACCGACCGGCCCCTCGGGACGGTGCAGCAGCGCCGCCTGCGCCTGCACGTCCACCGCGGTAAGCGCGTGCCCGACGCTGTCGTGCAGTTCGCGGGCCAGCACGTTGGCCTGCGCCAGCTCGGCCTCTCGGTCGGCCGCGTAGGCCAGCCGGTCGGCGGCCGTCGGTCCGAGCAGGTGGGGCGTGGTCCGCACGAGGAGCAGCCCGAAGAGCGTCTGCACCGCGAATGCTGCCGGCACCAGCAGCAGCCCGAGCGGGATGCGCCATACGCCAGCGCCGTTCAGCCCGCTCACGATCAGCCCGACGCCGAGCGGCACCAAGCCCAGCAGTACGACGGCGGCGACGGCCCCGACCAGGGCGACCCAGAGCGCCCACACCGCGCCGTGCCACCGGCTGTCCCAGGACCGGCGATCCCGGACCGGGGGCAGATCGACGCCGAGCAGCGGGCGCGCCAGCGCCACTTCCGCGTCGCGCACCGGCGGGCTGAGCAGCACGACCGCCGCGATCGCGAGGGCGAGCGCCGCGAGCCCGATCACCATCGCCCGGTCACCGCCCGAAGTGCGACCGATCGTGTAGCCGAACGCGTACGCGAGCCAGCCCAACAGCGCCGCGCCAGCGGCACCGAGCACCAGCAGGGCAGCGCCGCGACTCGCTCTGGTCATGGCCCCATCCTGCCGGGCGGCCCCGGAGCAAAGATCCCCCACGCGGGGGAACCGGCTCCCCGGCACGGGTGGCGCACCCACCCGGTCCGCCGCGAGAGCGTGGTGCCACCAACGAACGAGGTGGAGGACAGCATGCGACTTCCGATCGACAAACACCGTGAAATGCCTTGGCGCATCCACGAACTCACCCCCGACTTCCGCATCGAGGACGTATGGCGCCTGCCGGTCACCGGCGGGCCGGACGACCTGACGGTGTTCGTGGAGCAGTTTGCGTCGGGCTCGCCGACCGCGGGCCGCTCGCGCGTCTTTCGTTTCCTGTACCTGCTGTGCATTCGGCCGCTTCGGTACACCGTCATCTACCCAGAGCTCATCCGCGGGATCGGCGCGCGCTGGGCCGGTCGCACCTTGCAGGTGGCGTCATGACCGCGCTGCGCACGGCGCACACCCACGCCGCACCCACGCATCCTGGCCGTCGCACCGGTCGGGCGCAGCGCAGCCTCGCCGTCGGCGCCGCGGTGCTGGCGATCCCCTACTTCGCGCTCAAGGTGGTCTGGCTGTCGGGCTCGCGCATCGGCATCCAGGACGCGGACTTCGGCCGCAGCGTGGTGATGCACGTGCTGAACGGTGCCACTCTCGGACTCGACCTCGCGGTCTTCGCGCTCGCCTTCGTGTTCTACCGGGGCGTCCGGCCGCCCACGCCGCTCGTGACCGCGCCCATGTGGATCGGTTATGGCCTGCTCGGCCAGATCCTGCTGCTCATCGTGCCGTCGGCACTGCTGCAACCGGCGCCGAGCGAGGGGGCAGCGCCCGAGCCGATCGCCGGCTGGGTCTACGCCGTGGTCTACACCGGCTTCTGCGGCATCGGCCTCTGCCTGCTGCCGGCGTTCGCGCTCTATGCCCGCAACCGGTGGGGACAGGACTGGTCGCGACCGCTGAAATCGCTTGCGAAAAGGCCGGTTCCGCGCGTCACAACCGGCCTGACCGCGATCGTCGTGCTCGCACTCACCGGCTACGGCGCGACACGCGGCGAACTGCTCGACGGCATCGGCTGGCTGACCGACGCGGCCCTCGGCGCGCTCGCGGTCCTCGCTCTGCTCGCACTCGCCCGAGGTATGACGGGGCTCCCGCGGTGGACCGCGTTGCTGGCGATGTTCGCCGGTTCGGGCGCATGGGTCGCTTGGGGGGTCTACAGCCTGGTGCTCGAGCTGGTGCCGAACGACCTGACGTCCGGTCCGTCGAGCGCGGCCCCCGTCATACTCAATGCGGCGAAGGTGGTCGCCGGCCTCGCTCTGGCCCGGATGATCCGGCGACGCGCGTGACTTAGGAGTCCTTGTCGAACGCCTCGACCGACGCGACGATCCGGTCCTTCTCGCCCGGCGCGACCGAGACGTTCAGCACGCCGGCCCAGCCGTCGACCTGCTCGGCCCGGTAGCGGTGCCCGTGACCGCCCGGCGCGGAGTTGGCCGAGATCAGGTCGACAGTGGTCAGCCAGAAGGTGACCAGCGGATACCAGCTGAGGTCGCTGTCGACGTCGAAGCCGGACGGCTCCTTGCTCCAGGAGGGCCGGTCGTAAATGAGCGACCAGTCCCACCAGACGATCGGGTCCGACGGGTGCTGCATGAAGAGGAACCGCCGGTCGCCCCACTGCCCGAGCGGCCGTCCGTAGGCGTCGGCGTCGATCTGGCTGGGGTTGCCGGCGAAGCGAATGTGCTTGCCGTTGTCGATGACCGGCGCGATCTGCGGGCTGCCCTTCTGCCGGGATGCGGTGATCGACCGCCAGAGCGGCGTCGAGTTGGGCGTCCCGGTCCAGAGCGCACCGGCGACCGGCGACGCGAGCAACTCGTCGGCGTTGTCGAACGCCGACTCCATGCTCAGCGCACCGAGCGACTCGCCGGACAGCAGCAGCTTCGGGCGTCGGTCCGCGGGCCGTGCCTCCACCAGCGCGATGACACGACGCACGAGTGTGCGGCCGACGTTCGCAGGCAGCGAGCGGTTGGTGAGGAACTGCGCGACGCTCGGCAGGAACGAATACTGCACCGCCGCGGTCGCCACGTCACCGTCGGTCAACGCCTCCAGGGAGCGCACGTTGTATTCATCCACCCAGCCGCTGCCGGTGGTGCCGACGATGTTGAGGTAGTCCCGGTCCAGTGCTCCGGTGCGCTCGATCTCGCGCACGATGGTGTCTGCCAGCTGGTCGGCCTCCACGTGGCCGTCGGGCGGTGCGGCATACAGCCGGATCGGTTGTTCCGCCGGTTTGCCGGTGAGCGCCTGCAATTGGGCGGGGGTCGGAGTGTGCGCGGTGTAGATCTGGCCCTCGCGGCCGAGGTCGGTCCACGGCTGGGTCGCGCCGGGTCCACCGGACACGAGAGGTAAGGTCGGTGCCGAAACATCCTCTGGCGATTGCTTGTTCACCTTCGACGCGGATGCGGAGAGCATTTCCAGGCCCTGCGCGGCGATGACGCTGGTCGACAGCCAGGTGCCGGCGAGCGCCACCAGGCACATCGCGAGCAGACCGGCGACCGGCTTCGGCAGCGCGAAGCGCAGCACCCGGCGCGAAACGCGAAAAGCACTGCGAACCGTCCAGATCAGCGCCATCAGCACGGAGGTGACACCGATCGCGGCGAGCAACGACAGCGCGTCGGTGCCGACCGACGGTGCGGGCAGCCCGACGAGTTCGGCGCTGTGCCGCCGGCCCTGGTAGCCCGCGCCCCACAGCACGACGGTGATCAGTGCCGCGAGTGTGTAGAGCACTACCGACAGCCGCACCCGATGTCGATGGTCGACGACCGACACGTGCACGCCGAGCCAGCGCGCGACGTCCCGGACGATCGAGCCGAGCAGGGTGCCGACGGCATACCCGGTGATGACGGACAGTGCGGACGCGGCGGCCTGGACATACCACGGGCGCGGCAGCAGGCTGGGCGCGAAACTGACCAGCAGGGCCAGCCAGCCGACGACCAGGCCGAACTCCGAGCGACGCTCGACGAAGGCGACGAACCTGCCCGGCCGCTCGTCGGCGGAAGTGTCGGGCTCCGTGGTCACCGACGCAGACTAACGGCCGCCCGCACTCAGCCGACGGTGACGCTCGGGCTGCCCGCAGACTCCTCGTCGATCGGCTCGCCCATCTCCTCGGCGATGCGCATCGCTTCCTCGATCAGCGTCTCCACGATCTGCGCCTCCGGCACGGTCTTGATGACCTCGCCCTTGACGAAGATCTGGCCCTTGCCGTTGCCGGACGCGACGCCGAGGTCGGCCTCGCGGGCCTCACCCGGGCCGTTGACGACGCAACCCATCACGGCCACGCGCAGCGGCACCGTCATACCCTCCAGACCGGCGGTCACCTGGTCGGCGAGGGTGTAGACGTCGACCTGGGCCCGGCCGCAGGACGGGCAGGAGACGATCTCCAGCTTGCGCGGCTTGAGGTTGAGGCTCTGCAGGATCTGGTTGCCGACCTTGACCTCCTCGACCGGAGGCGCCGACAGCGAGACCCGGATGGTGTCGCCGATCCCCTTGGACAGCAGCGCGCCGAACGCGGTCGCCGACTTGATCGTGCCCTGGAACGCCGGGCCGGCCTCGGTGACCCCGAGGTGCAGCGGCCAGTCGCCGCGCTCGGCGAGCATCTCGTAGGCCTGCACCATCACGACCGGGTCGTTGTGCTTGACCGAGATCTTGAAGTCGTGGAAGTCGTGTTCTTCGAACAGGCTCGCCTCCCAGACCGCCGACTCGACCAGCGCCTCGGGGGTCGGCTTGCCGTACTTGTCGAGGAGCCGCTTGTCGAGCGAGCCGGCGTTGACACCGATCCGGATCGACACGCCGGCGTCCTTGGCGGCCTGCGCGATCTGCTTGACCTGGTCGTCGAACTTGCGGATGTTGCCCGGGTTGACCCGGACCCCGGCGCAGCCGGCCTCGATCGCGGCGAAGACGTACTTGGGCTGGAAGTGGATGTCGGCGATGACCGGGATCTGCGCCTTCTGCGCGATGGCCGGCAGCGCGTCGGCGTCGTCCTGGCTCGGGCAGGCGACTCGCACGATGTCGCAGCCGGAGGCGGTCAGCTCGGCGATCTGCTGCAGCGTGGCGTTGATGTCGGTGGTCGGCGTGGTGCACATCGACTGCACCGAGATCGGAGCGTCACCTCCGACGTCGACCTTGCCGACCTTGATCTTGCGGGTCTTGCGGCGGGGGGCGAGCACCGGCGCGGGCGCGCTCGGCATACCGAGGGAAACAGTCACCCCTTCAGTATGACTCGCGCGCCCGCGACGTTTCGTCAGCCCTTCGGGATGGTGAGCTTGACGGTGAACGGTTTGGCCGCGAAGTCCACCGACTTGGCGGGATACCCGACCTCACCGGTCCCCTGCGGCGCGTAGGTGAAGGTGCCCGTGCTGAACGTTTCCGGCACGAGGAAACCGAACGTGCCCGTGCGGCCAGCATTCTTGCTCGCTTGATAGGTCTTGCCGTCGGCGCTCACCGTCCCGCTCTTGGACCAGTTGAGCTTGAGGTCGCTGTTGGCCTCTGCGCTCTCGGTGGAGCCGGGCACCGGGATCTCCAGCCACGCCTGACCCTTCGGCGCCCAACCCTCGTGTGCGTCATAGGGGGACAAGAAGGCGGCGGCGATACTCCCAGAGACCTGGTACTCGACGTAATCGTCGACCTTGAGGTCCTGCGACGGCACTGTCGAATTGATCTGCTGCACCTGGGATTTGCCGTCCTGACCCACCGTGCTGACCGACGCGGACACCGAGCCGCCCGCCAACGGCACCGACAGGTTCTGCCCGTCGACCGAGGCGGTGATCGTCGGCGCGCCGCCCGACGCCACCGACATGATGAGGATGTACTCCGTGGTGTCGTTCGAGCCGGAGTCCTGCGAGGCACACGGCGCACCGTCGGTGCAGGCCACGCTGAACGTTTTCGCCGAGGAGCCGTCGGTGCTCCAGGAGTCACCGGAGGAGTCCGCCTGATGTATGGCGATCTGCTGCCCGCCCACTCCGACGCTGAAGCTGGCGCTGGCGTCCTTGAAGGTCACATCGCCGAACGTGTTGCTCGAGTTGGGATCGGGATAGTTCAGGCCGGGCCCGACCGTGATCTTGTAGGCCAGCACCCGTTGCCCGGCCGCCGGACGGTAGGCCGACGTGCCCGGGGTGGTCGGCGACGGGGCCGGGGTCTGCGTGTCCTCCGACCCATAGCTACCGTCACTCGAGGAGTCGGAGGAGCCCGAGGAATCGGAGGCACCGGTTGCCGCCTGCTCGAACCAGGCCGGCACCGTCGTGGCGTCCGCCTGGGCCTGCACGGTGATCGTCGCCGACGGCGTGCGCACCGAGGCGGGGGTCTTCAGTGGCGTGAACGACAGCCCGCTTTGCACCGAGCTGGACTCTTGCAGCAGTGCGTAGTCGCGCACGCTCGACTGCGGCGCCTGCGGCTGCGCCAGCGCCTTGACCGAAGCAGGCGACTTGCCGTCGGGGCGCACCAGCAGGTCGGTGTCCACGGTCGTGTTGGAGGCCGTCAACTGACCGACCGCGACCTGACCGGCTGCCGTCGGGTCGTCGGTGCCGAGCGGCATCACCGAGTAGCTGTCCCACGAGTGTGCCTCGTCGCTGCCGGCCCGGCGCACCGGGCCGCAGAAGACATTGGGCACAACGTCCTTGCTGTCCTTGACCGTCCGCCGGTAGAAGCAGTCGGTGTCCTTGTCCACCGAGGTCGCCTTGGAGTCGATCGCCGCTTGATTCTGTGCGATGAAAGAGCTGCGCGCCTGGTCCAGCACCTTGCCCGGGTCCTTGGCCTTCACGCCGCTCACGGTGATCTCACTCAGCTTGTGATCGCTGCCTCCATCACTGCATGCGGTCAGTCCGCAGACTGCCACCGCCACTCCTGCTGCCAACCGCACTGACGTCCGCCGAGATGCCGGCATCGTGGTTCCTCCCTGAGCACGACTTTGCTTGACCTCGCGAGCATCGCAGCGCGGAACCGGCGCAAACCGTTGTCCACAGGCAGGAATCGCCTGATCAGGCCGTCTGAAGGGGATGTGGACAACTCGCGTGAGCTCAGGGCAGCGGCTTGCGCCATACCGACACGTGGCTCTCGCTGTCGCCGGTGAAGGGCGCACCGGCCCAGTCGGCGACCCGGCGCTCGAGCTCCAGCCCGGCCAGCCGTGCCATCAGGTCGCACTCGGCCGGCCAGACATAGCGGAAGTTGTGGATCCCGTAGCGGAAGCTGCCGTCCGCCTCCCGCGTGTAGTGGTGAGAGATCCCGGCCTGGGTGGCCAGGTCGTAGGTGTCGAAACCCACGTGCTCGGGGCTGAGGTCGAACGGTGCCGCGACCTGGCCCGGCGGCATCCGGCGTATGGCGGGCAGTCCCATCTCGATCACGAACCGTCCACCGGGCGCGAGATGGCGCGCCGCGTTGCCGAAACACTCGACCTGCTCGTCCTGGGTGCGCAGGTTGCCGATCGTGTTGAAGACCAGGTAGACGAGGCTGAACTCCCCCGGCACGACCGTCGTGGCCATATCGCCGACCGTCACCGGCAGCTCCGGTCGTTTGGCGTGCAGGTGCTCGACCATCGGCTCGGACAACTCGATGCCGACGACGTCGATCCCCTTGTCCGCCAACGGGATTGCCACCCTGCCGGTGCCGATCGCAAACTCCAGCGCACGGCCGTCGCCAGCGAGGTCGGCGAGAAACGCGACCGTGGGGTCGAGCACCTCCGGGGTGAACATCTCGGGCGACTCCGCGTCGTAGCGGGCTGCGGTGTCGGCATCCCAGAGGTCGCTGCTCGTCATACCGGCGAGCCTGACGGACGCGGCCGTCCGGGCGCCAACGATTTTCGGCTCAGCCGAGCTTGATCGGGTTGACGACGTCGGCATACGCCAGCAACCCGAACATCACCAGCAGCACGATCGACACGCCGTACGCGATCGGCAGCGCCTTGGCGACATCGACGTAGACCGGCCCGGTGATCCCACGGGCCCGGGCGATGCGGCGCTTGACCGCCTCCCACAGCGCGCCGGCGATGTGTCCGCCGTCGAGCGGCAGCAGCGGCACCAGGTTGAAGACGAACAGCGCCAGGTTGAGTGAGGCGATGATCGTCAGCAGGAAGGTCAGCTTGTCGCCGAAACTGGCCGGCGCCGAGGCCACGTCCCCGGCGGTGCGGCCGACGCCCACCACCGATTGCGGGCCGTTCTTGTCCCGGGTGCCGTCGCCGAACGCGGCGTAGCCGACCCCGACCATCTTCTGCGGGATCTTCACGAACACCGAGGCGGTGCGCTGCAACGCGTCGCCGAAGGTGCCGAGCGCGGCCGGGATCGACTGGCGCTCGGTGCGGTAGGTACCACCGATCGAGGCGCTCATCACGCCGACCTGTTCGGTCTCGACCTGGCCCTTCCAGTTGACGACCTCGGTGCCGTTCTTGTCGAGCTTCGGCATCACCTTCTGCTGCGGCGTCACGGTGAGCGTCAGCCGCTGGTCGCCGCGCTGCACCACAATCGGCACCGCCTGCCCGGCATGCGACCGGATCACGTCGGTGAGGTCGCTGGTCGTGGTGACCTGCTCGCCGCCCGCGGACACCACCCGGTCGCCCTCCTTGAGGCCGGCGGCAGCGGCCGGGGTGCGGTCGGCGGCGGAGCAGGTCTGCGGCACGGTGCCGTCCGAAAGCGCCTGACACTGCTGGACTTTGGCGATCGATGCCGACTTCTGCACCGGCAGGCCGATGCCGCTCGCGATCACGATCAGCAGCACCAGCGCGATGACCAGGTTCATGAACGGGCCGCCGAACATGATGACGACCTTTTTCCAGGTCGGCAGCTTGTAGAAGACCCGGTCGCGGTCCTTGACGGAGATCGGCTCGTAGGCCGCCTCGCGCATCTGGTCGGCCATCTGGCTGAACCGTCCGGTCGAGGAGACCCGCGCCATACCGTCCTCCTCGTGACCGGGTGCCGGCGGGAACATGCCGATCATCCGGATGTAGCCGCCGAGCGGGATGGCCTTGACGCCGTACTCGGTCTCGCCCTTGCGACGGGACCAGAGGGTCGGGCCGAAGCCGACCATGTATTGCGTGACCTTGACGCCGAACTTCTTGGCAGGCAGCAGGTGGCCGATCTCGTGCAGCGCGATGGACACGCCCACACCGAGCAGCAGGAAGATCACACCGAGGAGGTACAGCACGCCTGCAATCGTCGCACGGCTGACTGGGTCGTGCCGACGTCGACGGCTCAGCGCCGGCTCAGCGTTGTCCCAGAATCTCCTGTGCTCGGGCCCGCGCCCAGTCCTCGGCGGCCAGCACCTGCTCGACGGTCAGCTCGCTGCCGGGCGCCTCGTGCTCGTCGACGACTCGTTGCACGGTGCCGACGATGTCGGGGAAACCAATGCGCTCGGCGTGGAAGGCCTCGACGCACTCCTCGTTGGCGGCGTTGTAGACCGCCGGGTAGGTGGAGCCTGCCTCGCCGACCTGCCGCGCGAGGCGTACGGCGGGGAACGCGTCGTCGTCCAGCGGCTCGAACCGCCAGTCGGACGCCTTCGTCCAGTCGATCGGCGTCTCGGCGTCCGGCACCCGGTCCGGCCAGCCGAGTCCGAGCGCGATCGGCACCAGCATCGTCGGCAGCCCGATCTGCGCCACGACCGCGCCATCGACGAACTCGACCATCGAGTGGATGAACTGCTGCGGGTGCACCACCACCTCGATGCGGTCGAATGGCACGTCGAAGAGCAGGTGCGCCTCGATCACCTCCAGCCCCTTGTTGACCAAGGTCGCCGAGTTGGTCGTGATCACCTTGCCCATCGCGAAGTTGGGGTGCGCGAGCGCCTGTGCCGGGGTGACCTGCCTGATCTCGTCCGCGGGCATCCCGCGGAACGGCCCGCCGCTCGCGGTAATCACCAGCTTGCGCACCTCGCGCTCGGAGCCGGCCCGCAACGACTGCGCGATCGCCGAGTGCTCGCTGTCGACCGGCACGATCTGACCGGGCGCGGCGGCGCGTTTCACGATCGGGCCGCCGACGATCAGCGACTCCTTGTTGGCCAGCGCGAGCGTCGAGCCGGCGGCGAGCGCGGCGAGCGTCGGTCGCAGCCCGATGGAGCCGGTGATGCCGTTGAGCACGACGTCCGCACCGCAGGAGGCGACCTGCTCGGCGGCGTCGGCGCCGCCCACCACCTCCGGGCTGTATGACGAAAGCCCTTGCGCAGCAGCCGCATTCGCAATCGCTGCGCGAACAGTTGCGACGTCGTCGGTGGCCACCCCGACGAGTGGCACCCGCAGCTGCGCCGCCTGCTCGGCGAGCAGGTCGAGGCGGCTGCCGCCCGCGCTGAGCGCAACCGCCCGGAATCGGCCGGGGTTGCGGCGCACGATGTCGATGGCCTGGGTGCCGATGGATCCGGTCGACCCCAGGATCGCAACGGTGCGTAGGGCGGGCTCTGCGGTCGGGTCGGGCTGCGCGGCGGTGTCGGTCACGTCCTCATTAAAGCCTCGATCCCATCGACGACCTCGCTCACCCGCACCGGGTGCAGCTCGACCGGTGCCGGGTCTCCCATGACGTTGCGGCTGCACCAGCTGCCGGCCGTGCCGAGCAGGAAGCCGAGCAGCACCGGCGGATCCGTGCCGGCGCGCGGGTCTGCGCGCCATACAGTCGCGTCGAGGTGCACGACGATCTCGCCCCACCGCGCATCGTCCACCCGACCCGCCGAGAGGTCATCGGGCGCGATCACGACGGGCTCCCCCGTGCCGTCGATCGCGCCGTCAGCGGACACGAACGTCCGCAGCGCGTCGGTCAGTCTGGCACGGTCGACCAGGGCAAAATCGTGCACACCGTCGGCGGCGACGTCCTCCAACACCACGATCTGGTCACCGAAATGGTGGTAACGCACGACTTGACCGTGCGAGGTCGTGCGGCTGACGAAGAGCACCTCTCCCGCCGCAGCGCGCACCTGCATCATCGACACGACCCCGTCAGGCACGACCAGGGCGGCGCCGTCCGCGGTCGGCTCCAGACCGTGCGCACACAGCGACCGGTAGGCGACCTGGGCCGCCAGCTGCCGACCGGCCGGGTCCAGGCCGTCGAGGAATGGCGCCGCCACCGCCGGGTGGGTCGCGCCCATCAGCACCAGTTCTTCGTCGGTGAGCCGCACCAGGGGCAGCACACGCTCGGCGGTCACCATTGCTGCTCCGGCGATTGCACGACATCCTGCCGGCGCGGCAGCAGGGACGGGCCATCGATCGGGAGATCCCGGCCGCTGAGCGAAGCGCCGAGGCGTGGCCCGGCCCGGCGGATCGGCGGGGTGATCCGGCGGGACGGCTCCGGACGTGGCGTGTTGGCCTCGGGCAGCGGCGGCGGCGTGATCACCGGCGGTGCCTGCCGGCCGAACACTCCGGCCAACGCATCAGGGGTGACCCGGTCAACAAGTTCGTCGGTGTGCTCGCTCAGTGTCGGCACCCGGCCGTAGAGCGGATTCGGGATGCTCGGTGTGGGTTTGATCTTCGTCAGGTCGACGATGAGGCTCTCTGCGAGCAGGTCGTCCGCCAGAGCCGCTGCACCGCGGACCACTGGTTTCGAGCGCTGAATGTCCTTGGCGAGCTGCTCCTGACCGGCTTGGGATCCCAGCACCGCGGAGCCATCGGTCTTCGCCCTGCGGCCCACGTCGGCGATGGTCACCTTGTGGTCGTACATCGCGCCACCGATGCGCCATGCCGCCCAACTGCCCACGGCGACCGCGCCGGCAACCTTGGCCCAGCCCGGGCCGCGCAACATGAGCACCCCGCCGACCTCGATCAGCCCCATGGCGCGGTCGGCGGCGTCGCGCAGACCGTCGTGGCCGCGTCCCTTGACCAGGTCGGTGATGCCCGGGGTGGCCGCCTCGTATTCGACGAGCAGCCTTCGCAACACTGGTGATTTGCCCTCAGCCGGACTGAGCGCGGTGGTGAGCCCACCCGGTGGTCGTCGGGCGACGCCGACCCGGTCCGCCAAGACACGAGCGGTGCCACCCGGGCCGCGCAAGAGTTTGGCCAGCGGTTCCTCCAGTGCCTTGAGGTCTCGGCCGAAGGCGCCCGGACCGTACCGCGCGGTGCCGATCAGCAATTTGCTGGCCTGGAAGAGCCGGCCGGCCGCGCCGCCGAGCATCACCGCCAACCCACCGGTCGACCAGAGCCGCTCGATGTCGGCCAGCATGCCCGGCGGAAGCAGCTCGTCCAGTTGGCCGGCGAACCGGCGCCGTGCGAGCAGCATCCGGTGCTCGAGCTCGGCGATCCGGGTGTCGATACCTGTCAGGGTGCCGCGGGTGTCCTCGATCAGTCGCCCGATAGCGGCGCGGGCATCCTCCTCACCGGCCTGTATGGCGAGGCGCTCGCGCGCGTGCAGCCCGCGCAACCGGGCACGCCCCTCGCGGGCCTGCGCCTGCGTGCGGCGCAGCTCGCGTTGCGCCTCATCGAGCAGGTCGGCAAAGCCGCGCGTGTGCACGGCGAGCGAGCGCAGTGCCTCGCGCGCGGTCTGCAGCAGCCGGCGGTGCGCCGCACCGACTCCGGCGAATTGCACTGCTGCTGCCCCGCTCCAGCCGGCCGTCGCGCTCGACAGGGCGCCGAGCAGTGCGCCGCTCGCCGCATCGCACTCGTCCGCGATCACCAGACAGCGATCGGCGGCCGCCCACAGCTGGCCGGGATCTCCGTCGAGCGCGCTCATCGCGCGCCGCCGAAGAGGCCCGACGCGAGTCCCTCGACCCGTCCGTAGGCCGAGGCGGACAGCTCGGTCGCCGTCCCGAAGATCCGGAGCTGGTCTCCGAGCACACCCAACACCTTGCCGACCGTGCCAGCCAGATCCGTTGCGGCAACAGCACATTCACCGCCGCCGGCACCCCCCGCAATGGCACGTATGGCGGAGCTCGCCGCACTGTCGACGCCCTCGAGGGACGCCGCACGCATCGCTGGCGCGATCGCACCCAGCGCCTGCGGATCGACCGCGAAGTAGCTCATGGACCGACTCCTTGCTGTTCATGCGTTTCGCACGACAGTAGGAGCCCTCGTCGCGCCGCCGCAGAAGTTGTCCACAGGCGGCCGGGCGGTGCGCGGTTCTTCTTAAAGGGCCAGGCCGACGTACTTGGTCTCGAGATACTCCTCAATGCCCTCGAAGCCACCCTCGCGGCCGTAACCGCTGGACTTCACGCCACCGAACGGCGCGGCCGGGTTGGACACGATGCCCTGGTTGACGCCGACCATGCCGTATTCGAGCGCCTCGCTGACCCGGACGACGCGCGCGACATCGCGGGTGAAGAAGTAGGCCACCAAACCGAATTCGGTGTCGTTGGCCCGGCGTACGACATCGGCCTCGTCGGTGAAGACCTGGATGCCGGCGACCGGTCCGAAGATCTCTTCCTTGGCCATCGCGGCGTCACCGGGCACGCCGGTGATGACCGTCGGGTTGAAGAAGAAGCCGGGGCCGTCGCCCTTGGCGCCGCCGGTGACGACGGTCGCGCCGCGGTCGGTTGCGTCCTGCACCAGCGAGGTCACCTTGTCGACCGCCTTCTGGTTGATCAGCGGACCGACCTGGACGTCGTCGCCCATCCCGTCGCCGACATTCAGGGCGTCCATCTTGGCGGCGAACTTCTTCGCGAACTCGTCGGCGACATCGGCATGCACGAAGAGGCGGTTGGCCGCGGTGCAGGCCTCGCCGATGTTGCGCATCTTGGCCAGCATCGCGCCTTCGACCGCCGCGTCGACGTCGGCGTCGCCGAAGACGATGAAGGGCGCGTTACCGCCGAGTTCCATTGACAGCCGGAGCAATTGGTCGGCCGACTGCTCGACCAGCTTGCGTCCGACCGGGGTCGAGCCGGTGAAGGTCAGCTTGCGCGAGCGCGGATCGCGGATGAGCGGCTCCATGACACCGCCGCTGTCGGTCGTGGTGACCACGTTGAGCACACCCTTGGGCAGCCCGACCTCCTCCAGCAGCTGCGCCAGGTAGAGCATCGTGAGCGGCGTTTCGGCGGCGGGCTTGACGACCATGGTGCAGCCGGCGGCGATCGCCGGGCCGATCTTGCGGGTGCCCATCGCCAGCGGGAAGTTCCACGGGGTGATCATCAGGGTCGGGCCGACCGGCTGCTTCATCGTCATCAGCCGGGTCTGCCCGTTGGGCGCGACCGACCAACGCCCGGAGATGCGCACCGCCTCCTCGGCAAACCAGCGGAAGAACTCCGAACCGTAGGTGACCTCACCGCGCGACTCGGCGAGCGGCTTGCCCATCTCGAGCGTCATCAGCTCGGCGAGCACGTCGGTGCGTTCGACAATCAATTCGTATGCCGCGCGCAGCAATTCGCTGCGGTCGCGCGGCGCGGTGGCGGCCCAGTCGGCCTGCGCGTCGGCGGCGGCGGTGAGCGCTGCCGCGCCGTCGGCGACCGAGCCGTCGGCGACGCGCGTCAGCTCGGCTCCGGTCGCCGGATTGTCCACCTCGAACGTCTTGCCGCCCTCGGCGTCACGCCATTCACCACCGATGAACAGCTGCTTCTTCACCTGCTCCACTGCCTGCTGATTCTGCGCCATGTGGCAAGCGTCTCACCCGGTGTGCGGCCGCCGGGGCCGGGGTGTGGGATATGAGACATGTCTGCCTCGCTGCTCGAAGTGATCGTCACCGACAGGGCCGATGCCGAAGCCGCCGCGGCCGGTGGCGCCGACCGGCTGGAGTTGATCGCGCACCCCGACCTCGGCGGTATGACGCCCTCGGCCGCGATCCTGCATGACGTGCTGTCGGCGACCGACCTGCCGGTGCGGGTGATGATCCGCCGCCAGGAGGCGCACCGCCTCGACGGTGCAGCGGTGGCACGTTTGGCTACCGACGTCGAGAACCTCACGCAGGCAACCGAATTCGTCTGTGGCGCCGTCGACGGCGCTGGCCTGCCGGACCCCCGGCTGCGGCCGGTCATCGACGCGTTCGCCGGGCGCTCCTGGACGTTTCACCGAGCCGTCGACGGGGCACCGGACCTGGCCGATGCGGTGCGCGCCGCGCTGGCACTACCCGGCTGCGACCAGGTGCTGACCGCCGGTGCCGCCTCGGGCGTGGACACCGGACTCCCCCGGCTGCAGGCACTTCTGTCCGACGACACCCTCGCTCCGGGCGTGCTCGTCGGCGGCGGCATCACCGACGACAACCTGCCGGCCCTGCTCGCGATGGGCGCCCGCGGCATCCACGTCGGTCGCACGGTGCGCGCCGACGGCACCTGGCACTCCCCTGTCGATGCCGCCCGCGTCCGCGCACTGCGCCGCCTCTCCTCGCCGGTCGAGTAGCCCTCCCCCGTCAGGACGTGTACGGCACCCGCTCGAACGACAGCGGCTCGGCAGCACCCGGCCGGCCCACGGTCACCTTCAGCCAGTCCTTGTTGTTGCTCGAACCATCGACGGTGCGCCGCTCGAGGTTGTCGGCGGATCCGCTGACGCCATACGTCGTCAGCCACGGCGACCCGGCGGCCAGCGGCTTGTCGGAGTTGAAGATGTGGCTGTCACCGTTGATCAGGTAGACCTTGCCGTCGAACGCCTGCGACTGGTCGACGAGCGTCTGCACCAACGGCTTGAACGCCGAGATGTCGTCCCAGGTCGGCGTGTATGTCGGGTCGAACATGTCGGCCTGCAGGAAGACCGCGACCGCCCGGTCGTTCTTCTGCTTGGCCGACGCGAACGCCGACTTCACCGTGTTGATTGAACTGGTCATCCTGGCCTGCTGCTCGGCGACCTGCTCGGGCGTCGCAGTGGTGTTGCCGATGCCGGTCCAGGGCTGCAGGTCGTTGTTGCTGCCGACCACGTGCACGACGGCCAGGTCGACGCCCTGTCGGCGCAGCGTGACGTTCTCCGGGAAGCCGTTCGCGGTGTCGGCGTCCAGCTTCGTCGGCCGCTGGCCGAGCGACGTGCCCGGTTGCGCGAAAAACACCGACCGGTCGTAGCTCAGTCGCTCGAGCGGGTTGTAGCCGCCGTTGTTGGCGCGGTGGCAGTCGGTCCACTCGTTGTCACCCGGCGTGTAGATCAGCGGGTTCCGGAAGCGGTTGAAGTCGTCCTTGATCATCCCGTAGTAGGGGTTGTCGCAGCGCGTCGAGCCGTTCTTGATGTCACCGACGTGCACGGTGAATGCCGGGTTCGCGGCGTTGATCTGATCGATCCAGCCCGGGAAGGCGGCGATCTGGTCGGCGCCGTAGGGCACGTCGCCGATGACGGCGAAGCTGTAGTTGCCGGGCTTGTCCTGGCCCGGCGCTGCGGAGGCAGGGGCTGCGACGGCAGCGATCAGCGCGGTGGCAGCAAGGGGGGCTGCGAGTCGAGAGAGCATGCGCCTGATCTTGCTGCCTGCACGCCTTGACGGGGTGAACACAGCCACACCGTCAGGTGAACTCACCAGGTCTCGATTGCCGGGGTCCAGTCGGCCGGCAGCTCGTCGAACGGGTGCGTCGGCCGGGTCAGCTTCTCCAGCCGCAGGTGCTCGATGCGTTGATCGACCGGACCCTCGGTCAGTGCCATCACCCAACCCGCGGCGGCGTCGTCCAGCTCGGGTTCGAGGTAACCGATCTTGTTGATCACCAATCGGGTTCGTCGTATGTCGATGCCAACCCGCTCATAATCGGCGAGCGTGTGGAACGGCGTACGCCGCTCCGTGAGCACTACCGACAGACCGCTGACCCGGACGACTGCCAGCAGACCGGTCGGTCCTTCGACGAGCCGGCCGACCGTGCCGGTAAGCCGAAGCCGGTCCGGCCAGCCGAAGCAGCCACCGACCTCGGCCGCAAAGGTCGCGCCCACCCCGGACGTGGCCGCCAGCCGCCCCGCGGCCGGGTCGACCAATGCCGACCAGACCGCGCTGTCCCGGTCGCCGATCACTCGGGCGTCGGCTAGCAGGGTGCGAAGCGTGGTCACGACGTCACCGGAGCCTCCGGCAGTCGGGTTGTCCCCGGTGTCGCTGACGAAGAACGGCGCGACGTGCGAGCCGAATGCTTCATCGAGTGCCCATCGCAGAGACCCTGATGGGCCGCAGAAGGCGAAATCGTCTCGTGCATCGACCATTTCGCGCGCGACGCGAGCTGCCTCGGTGCGGACTGCGGACTCGTCGTCACCCATCGAAACGACTGCGGCGGAGGCCCGCGCCTGATCGGCCCACGGGTAACCCATCCACAGCGCGGTCTCCCAGACACCGTCCGGTGTGCTGCTCACCGAGCGGTAGAGACCGGCGGCCGGTTCCACCCGGGTGGAGGTCTTCTCCCCCGGCAACGCGACCGGGATCCGGCACCACGCCCGCGCCGGGCGCGACGCCGATCGCAGCCCGCGCACGAGCAGACGGGCCGCCCGCTCCCGCGTCGCTTCCTCGTCGACGTGCGGCGCGGTGCGGTAGCACGTGGGCAGGTCTACCGTCGCGGCGAACTCGCGTGACACCTGCCCGTGCAGATCCATGGCGGCGGCAATCAGCACGTCGGCGCGACCGGCTGCCTCGCGCACGGCCGCCGCAAGCTGGCCCTCCGGATCGTCCAGGCCGTCCACCAACATCGCACCGTGTATGTCGAGCAGCACCCCATCCCACGGCGACCCCGCGCGCACGACGGCCAACAGCCGCGCGAGCAGCTCGTCATACGCTGACCGCTCCACGGGTCCACCGGGCAGAGCACGCGCGACGAACCCCGGCACGAAGTCGACCTGATCATCGACGGGAAGGAAGGGATAACGCTCCAGCAACCGGTCACCGGAGCGAATCCCGAAGTCCGTCAACGTCGTTCGGTGTGGCGCGAACGACGAGCATTCCGTGCCGATCCCTACGATCACGACGCGACGCTGCACCCGGCAGACCCTACGTCAGCTCACGCGACGCACGTGCAGCAGGCGGGCGACCTCCGGCCGAGTGCGCGGCACCCAAACGCCATGCGCGTCCAGCGCGGCACCGGATGCGGTGGCTCCTTCGGGCAACACTGGCTCCGGCTCGCGGTCCCCGCCGACCCAGTCGAGCCGGAATGCGGCGTCCAGCATGAGCCCTGGCACCCGGATCGCCGTGCCGCGGTTGTGCGTCGACTCATCGAGCTGCACGACCGCGATCAGCGCCTCCGCACCGTCCGTGGCAACCACACCGTGCACCAGCAGTGCCGGATCGTCAGCCTCCACGCGCACCACACGCCCGGAGTGCAACAGTCGTCGGTGCTCCTTGTGCAGTGCGATCCACGAGGCCAACTCGGCGCGCTCCTGCTCGGTCGCCTGCGTGAGATCCCACTCGATGCCCATCGACCCGAAAAGTGCTGTGACCGCTCGGAATCCGACGCTCAGCGTGCGCTCGGTCTGGTGCGATCGGGTGGCCGAGACGTGGGCACCGAGATACTCCGGCGCCATCAACTGCCCGGTCCACCGTTGGATCTGCTGACGTGCCAAGGCATCGGTCATGTCAGAGGTCCAGAAGCGCTGCACCTGCTCGATGACGTCCAAGTCGATCCGACCGCCCCCGCCCGCGCACGACTCCCAGGTGACCCGCGGGTGCCGCTCCCGCAGGTCGGCCAGCAGCCGGCGGTAGGCCTCCGCCTGCGCGTGGAACGCCGGCGCCCCCTCGTGCGCGTTGCTGCCCGCGTCGAGCTCGTCGCGGTTGAAGTCCCACTTCACAAATCCGATGTCGTATGACGAGAGCACCGCATCGACCTGGTCCCGAACATGCTGCCACGCCTGCGGATTCGTCAGGTCGAGCACCAACTGGTTGCGGTGCTGAAGCGGCGTGCGGTCACCCGTCTGCAGCACCCAGTCCGGGTGCGCGCGGTAGAGATCGGAGTCGGGGTTGATCATCTCCGGCTCGAACCACAACCCGAACTCCAGCCCGAGCGCCCGCACCCGATCGACCAGCGGGCCGAGGCCGTCCGGCCAGGCATCCACCGACACCGTCCAGTCGCCGAGACCTGAGGTGTCGTCGCGCCTCGATCCGAACCATCCGTCGTCCAGCACATACCGCTCGGCACCGACCTCACGCGCGAGTTCGGCGAGCTCGAGCAGCCGGTCCAGCTGGTGGTCGAAGTAGACCGCCTCCCACACGTTCAGCGTCACCTTCGACTCCTCTGGGTGCGCCGGGAGGGTGCGCTGCCACTCGTGCAACGCGGCGGCCACACCGTCAAGCCCTTCCGCAGCGATGATGAAAACCCAGGGGGTTGTGTAGGACTCACGGTTTTGCAGGACAACCTCGCCTGGCATCAGCAGCTCACCGGCGGACACGGTCGCTCGCTGCGCACCATTGCGCTCCACGACCGAGGTCTGATTGCCGCTGGTCGCCACGTGCACGGCGAGCAGGTCGCCGGATCGGAAGCCGAAGCCCTGCGGCCCGACAACCGTCATCGTCCACGCGTCGTGCCCCGGGTACCCCTGCCGCCCCTCTCGCACCCACTGACCGTCCGTGATCGGGCGCCGCTGCGGCACCCGCTCCCGTTCGTGCCGACCGCTGAAGTCCAGGATCTCGTCGGCACCGACCGGCGCAGGCACGCAGACCTCGAGTCCATCGACCAGATAAGGAGTTTCGCCGGTGTTGGTCACTGTGTGACGAGCCCGCAGCGCGCCACCGGGCAACGCCTCGACCTCGGTCAGCAGCTCCAACCCGGCCACCGGGTCGACGGCCCGGACCTGCAGCCGGTCGCCGGTCTGTTCGGCGCGCGCCCGCTCGAAGCGCGCAGCCCAGTCCCGCCCGGCGATGTCCCGGCTGTCGGCGCGGGCCGGGCTGGCCGCCCCGTCCGGCGTCGCCAGCCGGTGTCCGCGCAGCCCCGGCCGGCCGAAGAAGGAGCGCCATTCCTCGCGCAGCATCGGCACGCCCGGGTGCCCGGCGAGCAGCGCGGCGGACTCGTGAGCGGCGCCGTGGGTGACCGCGTGCACGAGCGGCAATGTGCCGTCCCCGGCTTCCCCGAGGTAGATGGTCGTTGCGGGGCTAGGGCTGTCGCTGGGGAACATCATCGGTGCGGCAATCTCCTTGGTACATGGTCGGTTCGGTCACTTGGTGTAGGAAATGCGGTAGTCGAGGATGCGTTGCGCGTCACGCAGTCCCTGCGCCGGCGAGGACTGGCCGAGGTAGGTCGGGCCGAGCGCGATGCTCACATCCGACAGCGCCTCCGCGAGGCCCGTGGCGACCGGGAAGTTGACGGTCTTGCCCTTCGCCTCGTCGAGGAACGGTGTGAGATCGATGCCCTTGCGCCTCCAGTAGTCGAGGAACAGCGGGTCGAGCTTCTCGATGGCCGGCCAGACGTAGCCGCCGCTGCCCATCAATCGCTGCGACTGCTCGCCGGCGAGCCACTGCACCAACTGCCACGCTTCCTTGGGGTGTTCGGTGTTGCTGGCGATGCCGTCGGTGAGGCCATTGAACACGCTGATCCGCCCTTTCGGTCCGGCGGGCAGCGGCGCGACGCCGATCTTGAACTTCGACAGTCCGGACAGGCCGAGAGTCTGCCAGTCCCCGGTCTGCCAGAGCGCCGTGCGTCCTGAGGCGAAGAGGGTCTGCGCGTTGGTGTCGTCGCCGTTGGGGCCGGTCTGCCCGGCCGGGACCGCGACGTGCGCCTGCTGCAGCATCCTGGTCAGGAAGGTGAGCGACTGGCGATTCTGCGGGCTGTTCAGACTGGACTTCTTGGCAAACGGCGCCGGCAGCATCGAGCCGCCGTTCATCGCAAAGAAGCTCAGCAACTGCGCTTGCGGGTCGTTGGTGCTGGCGATCGCATACGTCTTCACCGAACTCGGGTCGAACTTCGGGTCGAGCGCGTTCCGGCCGCTGGTGTCCGTGGTGATCCGCTTGAGAAATCTCAGGTAACTGCCGCCGTCGACCGGGTTCCACGAGAGGTCGGTCGGCACCGACCGGACCCCGATCTTCGCCAGGTAATCCTTGTTGTAGTACTGCGCGATCGTGTCCCAGTCCTTCGGCAGCCCGTAGAGCCGGCCGTCCTTCTCGTGCAGTTTCACCAACGACGGGTAGTACTGCCCCAGATCGATATTCGCGGTCTTCACCTGATCGGTGATGTCGGTGAGCAGCCCACCGGTGACCCAGTCGCCGAGCCACGGGGTGTTGACCCAGAACACATCCGGTGCGTTGCCGGAGATGTACTGCGCGGTGATCTTTTGTTGGTAGCTCGCGTACGGGACCTGCTCGATGGTCACCTGGATATTCGGGTGCTGCTTCTCGAACTCATCGATCGAACGCTGGTATCCCTTCTGCTGATTCGCGTCCCACAGCGCGTAGGTCAGGTGCACTTTTCCGCCGCCACCGGACGGCAACCCCCAGCCGGCCGCCGAGCAACCGGACAGGGTCAGCGCCCCGATCGCGGCCACTGCCGTCATACGCAGACGTTTCATCGGCTCGCTCCTGACACGTTGACCGAGTTGACGATGTGCTTCTGGAAGACGACGAAGAGCACCACCATCGGGATGAGCGCCACCAGGGAGCCGGCGAGCACGAGATTCCACTGCGCGGCGAAGTTGGAGTTGAAGTTGGCGATGCCGACGGTCAGCGTCTGCAGCGCGTTGGAGTCGGTGGCGATGAGCGGCCAGAGGAAGTTGTTCCAGCCGAAGATCACCGCGATGATCGTCGCCGTCACGATGATCGGGCGGGCCATCGGCACCACCACCCGGGTGAGGATGCGCAATTCCGAGCAACCGTCCAACCGGGCAGCCTCGATCACCTCGCCGGGGATGCTCAGCAGATACTGCCGCATCAGGAACACCGTGTATGGCGTGCCGAACACATACGGCAGGAACAACGCCCAATAGGTATTGACCGCACCGGCTTTCGACATCATCACGTAGAGCGGGATCATCGTGACGACGTTGGGCACCATGAGCATCATCAGGTAACCCCAGAAGACCGCCTCCCGGCCCGGAAACTCCAGCCGGGCGAATGCGTAGGCGCCCATGAACGAGAAACCCACCTGGCCGACCGCCAGGATCAGCGTGACGCCCGCGGTGTTCAGCAGGTAGTCGCCGAAGTGGTACTCGCCGAAGATCGTCGTGAAGTTGTCGAAGGTAAAGTTCTTCGGCAGGTCCCAGGCATGTCCCGACTGGATCTCGCCCAGGGGTTTGAAGGCGGCCATGACCGCGAAGACGTAAGGCGTGACGAAGATCGCCGCGATCACCAGCAGCAACAGGACGTATGCCGTGCGCCGCGCTATCCGATTGATGAACATCGTTTCCCCTCAGACCATTTCGTAGACGGTGCGCTTGCGGAAGTAGGTGAACTGCGCGATCGTCACGGCCAGAATGATCAGGAAGAGGATCACCGACAGCGCAGACGCCGCACCGATGCGGAAGCCTTGGAAGCCGCTGGTGTAGATCAGCTGGTTCATCACCGTGGTGGCCTTGCCGGGGCCACCCTTGGTCATCACGTAGACGGTGTCGAAGACCTGGAACGAGCCGATCACGCCGGTCACCAACACAAACAGCAGGGTCGGGCGAAGCAGCGGCAGCGTCACGTGCAGGAACTGCCGGAAGCGGCTGGCGCCGTCGATCGAGGACGCCTCGTAGACCTGCGCGGGGATCGCCTGCAGCCCGGCGAGGAAGAAGAGCATGTTGTAACCGACGTACTGCCAGATGTTGGCGAAGGCGACCACCGGCAGCGCCCACATGTTCGAGTTGAGCCAGTCAGGGCCGGTGACGCCCACCGCCGACAGCAGCGTGTTCACCATGCCGTTGGTGGGGTCGAAGATCCACTGCCAGACCACCGCCATCGCGACCGGCGTCGCGAGGTACGGCAGCACGCAGAGGACGCGCACGACCGAGGTGAACCGGCCGGTGCGGTTCATCAACATCGCCATACCGAGTGCCAACGCGGTCTGCAGCGGGATGTTGAGCAGCACGTAGAGGACGGTGATCCACAGCGCGTGCCCGGCACCCTCGTAACGGAACACGTCGACGTAGTTGGCCAGGCCCACGAACTCCGGTGCGTTGAGCAGATTCCAGCGCAGGAAGGAGAACGCGATCACCAGGATGACCGGCACGGCGAGGAACACCGTCACGCCGAACAGGCTCGGCGCGAGCAGGCCGTAGGCGGTAAGTCGTTGTCGTCGGCGATTGCCGGTGTCCGTGGTCATCGAGGACCCCCTCGGTCGGAACGTCAGGCTCGCGATCGAATCCTGGTTGAACGTTCACGCTGGATGACTAAACTGCCACCCGGACCAGTGCACGTCAAGGCTTTCGCGTGATTTGCACCACAACGAGGAAAGAAGGTCGGCGCGGTGCCCGCACGTGACCAACGCACCACGATCACCCAGGTCGCGAATGCTGCCGGGGTCTCAATACAGACTGTTTCCAACGTAATCCGGGGCCGCGGGCGCGTCGGCGAGGCGACCCGGGAGCGGGTTGCCAAGGTGATCAGCGAGCTCAACTATGTGCCGCATCCGGGCGCGAGCAGCATGCGGTCCAATCGCACCGGGCAGCTCGCGCACCCGATGCCGCCGCAGTCTTTCGAGCCAACCAACAACATCAACGTCGAGTTCATCCGCGGACTGGTCGCCGCCGCCGCGACGCATGGCTACCACGTGGTGCTGACCCGATCTGACGGCGATCCCGAGGAGATCGCCGAGCTCTGCCGCTCGGGCCGCATCGACGGGTTCGTCTTCACCGGTATGCAGCCGGACGACCTGCGCATGGAGACCGCGCACCGGCTCGGCATGCCGTTCGCCTGCTTCGGGCGCACCGCGCCCGACCTCCCGCAGGCCTGGGTCGATATCCACAACGCGGACGGCACCGACGAGGCGACGACGCTGCTGATCGACACCGGACACCGCAGGATCGCCTTCCTCGGTCATGAGAGCCCCTACTTCTGGGATGCCGAACGCCGTGACGGCTACCTGCAGGCGATGGCCCGCGCCGGACTCCAGTCGCGCGTCGCCCTCTGCGGCTCGACCGACAAGGACATCGAGGCGGCCGCCCGCAAGCTGCTCGGTCGCGGACGCCCGTCGGCGATCGTCTGCTCCAGTGACCGTCTCGCGGTCGCCCTGTATGCCGAGGCGGGTCGCCGCGGGATCGAGGTCGGCAAGGAGCTGGCCATCACCGGCTTCGACGACTGGATCGTGGGCCGCAACCTCTCCCCTGCCCTGACGACGGTGAGCACCGACCTGCACGACATCGCGGGTCGGGTCGTAGACCGGTTCCTGACCGAACTCGCCGGCCCGACCGACGCACCCGGCGAGTTCGTCCCGGTCGAGTTGCTACGCCGCGGAAGTGCCTGATAGCTCTCGCTATTCAGCGAGCCAGGAGGCGTAGGCGTCGAACGTGTAGGGCCTGCCGAGGAAGTCCGCGACGAGGTCGGCCGCGTCCTTGCGGCCACCCGGCACCAGCACCCGGTCGCGATAGTGACCGGCGACCTCGGCGTCGAAGAGCTGCTCTCGGTCAAACGCGCTGAACATGTCCTTGGCGATCACCAACGACCACATGTAGGTGTAGTAGCCCGAGCTGTAACCGTCCAGATGCCCGAAGGCGCAGTGGAAGTGGGTGTTCGGCAGGTAGGGGAACACCGAGTATTTCGCCTGCAAGTCCTGCACGACGGCGGTGATGTCGTCATACGCCCGCAGGTGCAGATTGAGCGACAGCGCCGCGTAGAACATCTGGGTGCGCGCCTGGAAGCCCTTGCCGAAGTCGTCGGCCTTGCGCATCCGGTCCACCAGGTCGGCGGGGATCGTCTCCCCCGCCTCGTTGGCGGCGAAGGTCGCGAGCACGTCGGCGTCCCAGGCCCATTCCTCGAGCATCTGGCTCGGTGCCTCGACGAAGTCCCACTCGGTTGCCACGCCGGAGAAGCGCACCCACTCCTGGTCCCCACCCAGCACGTGATGGATCAGGTGGCCGAACTCGTGGAAGAGGGTCACCACCTCGTCGTGTTCCATGAGCCCGCGGCTGAAGTTGCAGACCAGCACGCCTTCGGGCAGTTGCCGTCCGCGCACGCCCGGACGCAGGTCAAACTGCGCAGCGTGCTTGAACTTGCCGTCGCGCGGGTGCAGGTCGAGGTAGATGCGGCCGATCCGCTGCCCGTCCCGGGTGACGTCGTATGACGTGACGTCCTCGTGCCAGGTCTGCGTCTGCACCGGCGTGAAGCCGATGCCGAACAGCCGACCGGTGACGTCGAGCAGGCCCTGACGCACCGTGGGGAAGGGGAAGTAGGTGCGGACCAGCTGCGCGTCGACCGCGTAGTCCTCCTTGCGCACCAGCTCCGAGTAGTAGTTGACGTCCGGGGAGTCGATGTCGGTCGCGTCCGGGCGGTCCCGCTGCAGCCGGCGCAGCAGGACGTCCTTGTCGCGGGTCGCGCTGTCGGTTGCCGCGTCGGTGATCTTGTCGATGAATTCGCCGATGGCAGCGGCGTTTCCGATCATCTTGACCTCGGCGTCGTAGTCGGCCCAGGACGGGTAGCCGAGTAGCTTCGCGTGCTCGGCGCGCAGCCCGAAGAGCCGCTGCAACACCGCGTCGTTCGCCGGCCACGCGACGTTGAGTCGCTCCATCGACATGGCCCGCCGGGTCTGCGGGTCACGCGCGAACGTCATCAGCGGGACCGCGTCGGGGTAGTCGGTGGTCACCGTGACCAGACCGTCCTCCTCCGCGGGGTGGGCGTCGAGCCAGTCCTGCGGCAGGCCGGCGAGCGCGTCCGGAGCCACCCGGATCTCGCGCACCCCCTCGCGGATGTGCTTGCTCAGCTCCTGGCCGGCCTTGAGCTCCTGCTCGGCGAGAACGGCCAGCCGCTCTCGGGTGGCGTCGTCCCGGTCGACGCCGCTGCGCCGGAAGTCACGCAGCGTCCGCTCCAGCAGCCGCTGCCCGTCCTCGTCCAGTCCGCTGCCATCGACACCGTCGATGATCGCGAAGACCTCCACATCCATGCCGAGCTCGGTGGCAAACGCGTCGAGCTCCTGCATCGCGGCCTCCGCCCGCTCGCGCACCGCGCCGCTCGGGTGCACCTCGGAGAAGACCGCGACCACCGACGCGGCGTTGCCCAGCGCGAGCTGGATGTCGTTCCAAGCCTGCAACACCGCCAGCGGCTCGGCAGGCGGCTGCTTCTTGAACGTGTCGACCAGCTCACGGGCGCTGGCGAGCCCACGGTCGCCGATGTCGCGCACCCAGTCCTCGAACTCATCGGCGGTGGGCAGGGTCTGCGGTTGCAACTCGGTCACCGCAGCAAACTAGCCGACCGCCCCCAACAGTCGTCGGCGGCTGGCTACTTGCGCACCCGCGGCCTCGGCTGGCAGGCCGGGCAGCTGAACGACGACCGGTTCATGAAGCTCTCCCGCACCATCAGCGTGCCGCACCGACGACACGGATCACCTTGCCGTCCATAGGCATTCAGCGATCGCTCGAAGTAGCCACTTGCACCGTTGACGTTGACGTAGAGCGCGTCGAAGCTCGTGCCGCCCTTGCCGAGCGCCTCGGTCATCACGGCCGTGGCGTGGTCGAGCACCTGCAGCACGGCTCCCGCGGCGAGCCGCTCGGTCGGTCGTTCGCCGTGCAGCTTCGCCCGCCAGAGCGCCTCGTCGGCGTAGATGTTGCCGATGCCGGACACCAGCGTCTGGTCCAGCAGCGCTCGCTTGAGCTGGGTGCGCCGGCGGCGCATCGCTCGTCCGACGGCCACCTGGTCGAAGACCGCCTCGAGCGGGTCCGGCGCGATGTGGGTGATCACGTCCGGGACGGGCGCCCCGCCATACGGATCCTCGGCGAGGTCGACCAGTTGGAGGCCGCCGAAGGTGCGCTGGTCGACAAACCGCAGCTGCTGCCCGTCGGGGAGGTCGAAGATCGCGTGCGCGTGCTTCTCCCGGGGCGCGTCGGCGGCCTCGACGAGCAGTTGCCCACTCATCCCCAGATGTATGACGAGAGCCTCGCCCCCGTCGAGCTCCAGCCAGAGATACTTCCCCCGCCGCCGGGCCGCGGCCACCTGCCGGCCGCGCAACCGCGCGGCGAGATCGTCCGGCCCGGGCACATGCCGGCGTGCGACGCGGGAGCCGTGAATCTCCACGGCCTGGAAGGTTTTGCCGAGGACGTGGCTTTCGAGCCCCCGTCGGACGACCTCGACCTCGGGTAGCTCAGGCACCGGTGGCGGCGGCGTCGCTGCGCGCCTTGAGCTCGCGCCAGGCGGCCTCGGCGGCCTGTTGTTCGGCGGCCTTCTTGCTGCGGCCGACGCCGGAGCCAAGCTGCTCCTCGGCGATCATCACTCGCGCGGTGAAGGTCTTGTCGTGGTCGGGCCCGTCCTCCTCGACCTGATAGGACGGCACGCCGAGCGCCAGGGTGGAGGTGATCTCCTGCAGCGAGGTCTTCCAGTCCAGCCCGGCGCCGAGCAGCGCCGACTGCTGGATCAGGTCGCCCATCAGGTTGTGGATCAGCGAGGTCGCGGCTGGCAGGCCACCGCACAGATAGACGGTGCCGATCACCGCCTCCATCGTGTCGGCCAGGATCGAGTCCTTGTCGCGGCCACCGGTCGTGGTCTCACCGCGCCCGAGCATGAGGAAACCGCCGAGCTCGAGCTCACGGGCGACTTTCGCCAGGGCACGCGAATTCACCACGGCCGCACGGAATTTCGCGAGCTGCCCCTCCGGCAGGTCGGGGTGCGCGTCATACAGGTGATCGGTCACGACCAGACCGAGGACGGCGTCGCCGAGGAACTCCTGGCGCTCGTTGTGCGGGATCCCGCCGTTCTCGTAGGCGAAGGATCGGTGCGTCAGGGCACGCACCAGCAGCGGCTCGTCGACAACCGTCCCCGATCGCTGTTGCAGGATCGAGGCGAGGTCGCCGACGGGCCGCTGCGGGACGTCAGCACGAGGCCGCTTTGCAGGACTCATGCGGAGTGCGAGCCCTTAGCTCTGGTGCTCGGTGCGCTCCGCCGCGCTGTAGTGGCGGTCCTTGTAGGTGCCACAGTTCGGGCACGCCATGTGGCCCTGCTTCGCTGCGCCGCAGTTGGGGCAGGTCGCGAGCGCGGTCGGCGTCGCCTTCCACTGCGCACGGCGCGAACGGGTGTTGGCGCGCGACATCTTCCGCTTCGGGACAGCCACGTCAATTCCTCTTCTCGTCGGAGTCGGTGGTGTCTTCGCCGCCGGCGAGGCCCGCCAGCGCCGACCACCGGGGGTCGATCACTTCGTGGTGGTGCGTCGGGTCGTCCGCCAGACGTGCGCCGCATTCGGAGCACAGGCCCGGGCAGTCGTCCCGACATACCGGCTGGAAGGGCAGTGCAGGCACCACCGCATCCCGCAGCACGGGCTCCAGGTCGGCCAGGTCGCCGTCCAGCTCGTGCACGTCTTCTTCTTCGTCCTCACCGGCCACCTCGTGGTGGTGAGCGGCCTTGTCGGTGTAGGCGAACAGCTCCTGAAACGGCACGTCGATCTCCAGATCGACAGGTTCCAGGCACCGCACGCAAGCACCGGTCGCCGTGGCGCTCACCGTGCCCGAGACCAGCACGCCCTCCATCACCGACTCCAGCCGCAGCCGCAGGGTCATCGGCTGACCCTCGGGAACGCTGATCACATCGGTGCCGAAGTGCTCCGGCGCCGGCACCTGCAACTCGCGTTCGACCATCTGACCGGGTCGCCGAGCAAGCTCCTTGGTGTCAAGGACCAGTGGGCGGCGGGTATCAGCGTTCATCATCGAAGAAAGGCGTGAGTTGCAGGTGAAAAGGCACGGCCCTGCGCGTGGACGACAAGACCGAAGGTCAAGGCTACCGGCTCCGGTGCCAGTCTCCCAAACCGACCGATTTTCGTTCCGGTGTGAAACCGTCATAACATCGTATGCCGAAACCCACTACATCTGTAGTAAATCAGCACGGGAGGAGACGAGGTCATGCAACACGGACGACACGAGGCGGGGCACGTCGGGCAGCCGCCGCGGCGCAGCGGGTTCGGCACCGACTTCGCCACCGAGTTGCGCACGCTCGTCTCACCCAGGGTGCTCGGTCTGCTGATCGGGGTGCTCGTCCTGCAGATCGCCTTCATCTTCAGCTACGTGGCGGCGTTCCACGCCCCGAAGCCCACGAGCATCCCGGTGGCCGTGGTCGCGGGCCCGCAAACGCAGCAGGTCGTCGGCAAGCTCAACGCGATCGACGGCTCCCCGCTCAAGGCGTCGGGCGCCGCCGACGAGGCCACCGCCAAGCGGCAGGTCACGGGCGGGGACAAGAGCGCCGCGCTGGTGATGAACCCGCGCGGCACCACCGACGCGCTGTATGTCGCAGGCGGCGGTGGACCCGCGGTCGTCAGTGCCGTGGAGCAGGTCACCGGCCAGGTCGAGGCCTCCCAGCAGCGCACCGCCCGCACGGTGGATCTGGTCCCGGTGCAGAAGGAGGACGGCCGCGGCCTCACCGGCTTCTACCTGGTGATCGGCTGGATCGTCGGCGGCTACCTGGTCACCGCGGCGATCGGCTTCCTCGCCTCGGCGCGACCGGCCAACGTGGCCGCCGCGACCGGACGGATCCTCGCCCTCGTCCCCTACGCCGTCCTGTCCGGACTGCTCGGCGCGATCGTCGTCGACCCGATGCTGGGTGCGCTCACCGGACACTTCATGGCGCTCTGGGGCCTCGGCACGCTGCTGGTGCTGTCCAGCGCGGTCATGACCATCGGCATGCAGGCGCTGCTCGGGGTGGTCGGCATCGGTGTGACGATTCTCATCTTCGTGGTGCTCGGCAACCCGTCCGCGGGCGGGCCCTACCAATATGACCTGCTGCCGGGCTTCTGGCGGGTGATCGGCCCGTTGATCCCGAACGGCGCGGGCACCAGCGCGGTCCGGGACATCGTCTACTTCGGCGGCAACCACCTCGGCGGCCCGATCGCAGTGATCGTCGCCTACATCGTGATCGGTGCGGCGATCGCGCTGGGCGCGACGGCGTTCTTCAGCCGGCGCGCAGCTTCGCAAGCAGCGGACCCAGCACCGGCTCCGGCACCATCGCACTGACGTCGGCGCCGTGCGCGGCGATCAGCCGGATCAGTGAGCTCGAGTAGTGACCGAGCGTCGGGTTGCCGGGCAGCAGCAGGGTCTCGACGCCGGTCATCTCGGAGTTCATGAGCGCCATCGGCAGCTCGTAGTCGTAGTCGGTCGAGCCGCGAATCCCCTTCAGCAGCACGCCCGCGTCGAGCTCGCGGCACACGTCGACGATCAGCCGGTCGCCGTAGGCCGCGGCCCGCACGTTGGGCAGGTCCGCGGTCGACGCCTCGATCAGCGCCACCCGTTCTTCCGGGGTGAAGGTGCCCTGCTTGTTCGGGTTGTGCAGGATCGCGACGACCACGTCGTCATACAGCCTGCTGGCGCGGGTGATGACATCCAGGTGGCCGTTGGTGATCGGGTCGTAGGAGCCGGGCAGCACGGCCCGGCGCGGGTTGCCGGTCATGCCGAGACTGTATGCCGTGCCCGGTGCCCGCGCGGGTCAGCACGAGATCAGGCGGACTCGCCCTCGGGCACATACTGCGCGAACCAGCAGGTGGTCTCGCCGTAGCGGCGCGGGCCGATCAGCTCGACGTCGACCGGCCAGGTCGGCTCCGGGGAACGGCTGGACCGCTCGACGACCAGCACCGCATCCTCGGCGAGCGACTCGTGCTCGACGAGCGCACCCAGCACCCGGGCAAGCGTCTCGTCGTCGACGGCGTAGGGCGGGTCGGCGAAGACCAGGTCGAGCGGCGGCCGCAGCGGCGCGGCAACCACCTTCTCCACCGGCGCGATCCGCACGGTCGCCGCGGTGAGCCGCAGGTCACGAACGTTCGCCGCGATCACCGCAGCCGCCTTGCGGTCCGACTCGACCAGCAGCACCGATGCCGCACCGCGCGACGCAGCCTCCAGACCGAGCGCGCCGGACCCGGCATACAGGTCGAGGACGCGGCAGTCGGCGAGCGCGTCGAGGTGTTCGAGCCGGCCGAAGATCGCCTCGCGCACCCGGTCGGACGTCGGGCGGGTGCCCGAGCCGGCCGGCGTCGCTATCCGCCGGCCGCCCGCGGTGCCGGCGATGATGCGCGTCATCCGCGCTCCAGGAAGGCGGCCTGCTCGGCGTCGAGGCGTTCGGCGACCAGAGCCGCGAGCTGCGGGTGGTCGGTGAGGGCGGGGTCGTCGGCGACGAGCATCGCGGCGTCCTCCCGGGCGAAGTCGATCAGCTGCACGTCGGACTTGTGGGTGAGGCGCAGCAGGCGCAGCTGCGACCGGCTGCCGCTCTGCGCGGCACCGAGGATGTCACCCTCACGCCGCAGGCTGAGGTCGAGGTCGGCCAACTCGAAACCGTTGGTAGTGCTCGCCACCGCCTCCAGGCGGGCGATGGTGAGCGGGTTTTCGGTGTCGCTCACCAGCAGGCAGAGGCCGGCGGCCCCACCCCGGCCGACCCGGCCGCGCAGCTGGTGCAGCTGGGAGATGCCGAACCGGTCGGCGTCCATCACGACCATCGCGGTCGCGTTGGGCACGTCGACGCCGACCTCGATGACCGTGGTCGACACCAGCACGTCGATCTCGCCGCGGCCGAAGGCCTGCATCACCGCTTCCTTCTGGTCCGGTGGCATCTTGCCGTGCAGCATCTCGATGCGCATGCCGGCGAGCGACGGCTCCTCGCGCAGCCGCTCGATCTGCTGGTAGACGCCGGTGAGCTCGCGCGGGGTCGCCTCGCCCTCCTCCCCTTCGGCGTAGTCGTCGGCCTCGGGCGGGTCGTCCTCGGACACCACCTCGAGCGAGCCGTCCATCGGGTCGCCGATGCGCGGGCACACGACGTAGGCCTGGTGGCCGGCACGCACCTCCTCGGCGACGCGGGCCCAGGTGCGCGCCACCCAGTCGGGCCGGATGCCGGGCACGACATGAGTCGCGATCGGCTGCCGGCCGCGCGGCAGCTCGCTCAGGGTCGAGGTGTCCATGTCACCGAAGACGGTCATCGCGACCGTGCGCGGGATCGGCGTCGCCGTCATCACCAGCACATGTGGCGGCCGGATTGCTTTGGCCCGCAAGGCATCTCGCTGTTCGACCCCGAAGCGGTGCTGCTCGTCGACGACGACCAGGCCGAGGTCGGCGAACATCACGTGCTCCTGGATCAGCGCGTGCGTGCCGATCACGATGCCGACCGGCCCGGTGGCCACGTCGAGCAGCACCTTCTCCCGCTGCGCCTTGGTCATCGACCCGGTGAGCAGCGCCACCTGAGTGGCGTTGTCCGCGCCGCCGAGCATGCCCGCCTCGGCGAGCTCGCCGAGCATCGCCCGGATCGAGCGGGCGTGCTGCTGGGCCAGCACCTCGGTCGGCGCGAGCAGCGCCGCCTGCGCCCCGGCGTCGATCGCGGCGAGCATCGCCCGCAGCGCGACGATCGTCTTGCCCGAGCCGACCTCGCCCTGCAGCAACCGGTGCATCGGGTGACCCTGCGCGAGATCGTGCTCGATCTGCTCGCCGACCCGCCGCTGGCCGTCGGTGAGCTCGAAGGGCAGCTTGGTGTCGAAGGCCGCGAGCAGCCCGCCGCTGGTCGCGTGCCGTGGGGTGGCCTCCTCGGCCTGCGCCTCGGCCCGCCGCTGGGCGAGGACGGTCTGCACGACCAGCGCCTCGTCGTAGCGCAGCCGCCGCTTGCCGCGGCCCCAGTCCTTGGGGTCCATCGGGAAGTGCAGCAGCCGGTAGGCGTCGGCCAGCACCGGCAGCCCGCGCTCGCGCCGGATGCCCGGCGGCACGGGGTCGGGCAGCTCGACCTCGTCCAGCACCAGCCGCAGGGCGCTGGTCAGTTGCATGTCGGTGACGCCCTTGACCGTCGGGTAGAGCGGGATCAGCCCGCCGCGGTAGACCGGGTCTGCCTCGCCGCCGTCGAAGAGCGTGTAGTCGGGGTGCGCCAACTGCCAGGTGTTGCGGTAGGTCTGCAGCTTGCCGCGGAAGACGCCGTGCGCGCCCGGCACCAGCCGGGCCTCGTGCCCGTAGGCCTTGAAGAAGACCAGGTCGGCGCGCTGCCCGTCGGCGTCCTCGAGCACGACCGTCAGCATCTTGCCGCGCCGCTGCCGCATCGTGCGGGTGGTGGCGCCGACCACGGTCGCGACCAGCACGACGTCCTCACCCGGCGCGAAATCGGCGAGCCGGCCGCTCTTGCTCGCATCGAGGTAGCGGCGCGGCAGGAAATCCAGCAGGTCACCGACCGTGTGCACGTCGCGGTGCCTCGCGAGCTTGGTCGCAAGCTCGCCGACGATCGGCTTGAGGGACGACTCCCGGGTGAACACCACCTACTCGACCCCGATCGTGAGCGGCGGCTCCCCCGCCCCACCGTCGACCACGGTGACGTCGACCTTCGGGTATGCCGCGCGCAGCGCAGCCCCCAATCCCGTTGTGCCCGGGCCATTCTCGCCGACCACGACGGTGATCAGCTCGGCGTCGCCGGGCAACCCGTCGACGAAGTCACCCACCTCCCGCATGGCGTCATCCTCGCCGACCGCACTGACAACCCGCAGGCTGCGCACGCCGTCGACCGCGCTGCGCGCCGCGTCGCTTGCCGTTGCCAGATCGGCGTCCGGGACGATCACCGCGAGCGCCGCGAGGAGCTGGGCGGCGTCCGTGCCGACGACCTGCACCCGGTCGGCGTCGGGAGCGCCGTGCGGTGCGGCGCCAGCGGCGGCGTCGTCGGCCAGCTCGCGCAGGCGCGGACTGCCGCACAGCACAAGGGTGTTCGCGTCACGCAAGCGGCTTCGCAACTGGGCGGGAGTGGCGCCCTCCACCGGGGTGAAACCGGCCTCGCGGACCGCCTGCGCCATACCGTCGCTTGCGACGAGTGGCAGGACGATCAGTCCGGCGGCGGCGTCGTCGGCAAACCGGGTGATGGCGAAACGGTGCGCCCGCCCGGCACCGACCGCGGCATTCACGGCGGCGGCGACGTCGTCGACGTGCACGTGCACCGACCACAGGTCGGGTCCGCCCGCGACCACGAGCGAGTCGCCCAACCCGTCGAGCGTGCTCTTCAAGGTCGTGACGCGGGGGGCGTCCGACTCTTCGAGCAGGAACATCACCTCGTATGCCGGGCCGCCCGCGACAGCATGGTCGTCGCATCCGTCGAGCACCGCAGGGTCGGAGTTGCGCACGGCGCTGCCCTGCGCGCTGATCCGCAGCCACTCCGGTTCCGCCGCGGGTCGCTGTGCGAGGCCGCCCTCGCCGCGCACCACCCGCTGGAGCGCCTCGATTACCAGCAGGTAGCCGGCTCCGCCGGCGTCGACGACTCCGGCGCGGCGCAGCACCTCGTGCTCGGTGCGGGTGCGCAGCAAGGCGGCACCGGCCCCGGCAACCGCGGCATCCACCACCCCGCGCAGGTCGGCACCACCACTGTCGGCCGACACCGCGGCGGATGCGGCCGCACCCGCGACGGTGAGCATGGTGCCGCGCTCGGGACGGGACACCCCGTCACGGGCCAGTTGCGAGGCCCGGGAGAGCACGGCGGCCAGGTCGTGCCCGTCGAGCGCGTCGCCCTCGACCTGGGAGACCACCTCGTTGACGCCGCGGGCGAGTTGACTGAGGATGACGCCGGAGTTGCCGTGGGCGGCCACGAGCGTGGCGCGGGCCATGGTCGCGGTCGCCTCGCGCAGGTCGCCCGGGTCGTCGGTGCCGAGCTGGTCGATCGCCTCGCTCATCGTGAGCAGCAGGTTGCTGCCGGTGTCGCCGTCCGGCACCGGGAAGACGTTGAGCCGGTTGAGCGCCTCGGCGTAGGCGGCGAGATCGGCGCGCGCGGTGATCACCCAGCGGCGCAACGCCACCAGGTCGAGCTGCGCGAGCGGCATGGAGGAGGCACACTTTCTCGGGCGGATGCTTGGCCACCGCGAGACTAGTTCACCGGCCGTTTTGGTGTCCTGACCCCGCCTCGGCTACGCTTGTGCGGTTCCCGCGTGCGACTGCTCGCCATACCTCATGGCGTCGTGCACCGGGCATCGGACGCTCAACCATTTCATTCCAAGGAGATTCACCGTGGCTGCCACCTGCGACGTCTGCGGCAAGGGACCCGGCTTCGGTCACAACATCTCGCACTCACACCGCCGCACCAAGCGCCGTTGGAACCCCAACATCCAGCGTGTCCGTGCGCTGGTCGGCGAGGCGGGCGTGACCCCGAAGCGGATCAACGTCTGCACCTCCTGCCTCAAGGCGGGCAAGGTCAAGCGCTGACGCGTTCCCAACGCATCTTCGAAGCGGGTCGTCCCTCACCGGGGCGGCCCGCTTTCGTATGCCGCCTGCGCCGCCCGCGCACGATGTCACCTTTTCGGTGAGTTCCGCCGCTCCGCGCGCGAAGCTCCGCACTTCTCACTCGGAACTTCCGCTCCCCCAAGCGAAACTCACCGATAAGGTGCCCGACGCGCCGTGATCGCGCAGCCACACGGCGTGTCGGCCACCTATTCGGTGAGTTTTACGTCCCCCAGCGCCGCAGCCAGGAGCGCGACGTCGCATTCCGGCTAGCAGTGCTCGCCGGCGCGCCCAAGGATCGACGCATGCAGATCGAAGCACTCGCCCGCGATGTCCTCACCGAACTGCGCGACCGCGCCCCCAGCGAGGCGCATGTGCCGGTCACCGCGGACGGCGGTGAACCGCTGCGCTGCTGCCTGCGGAACGCCGAACCACGTGAGCAACTGCTGCTGACCAGCTACTCCCCGCCGCTGCCGGACAGTCCCTATCGCGAGCACGGACCGATCTTCCTGCATGCCGACGCCACCGACTGCACGCCGCTGCCGGCCGGCTTTCCGCCGATGTCGAGCGCACGCCGCCAGGCGCTCCGGGCGTATGACGAGCGCGGCTGGATACGCGAGACGGAACTAGCTGAGCCAGGCGAATCCGCCGCCCTGACAACGAAACTCCTCGCCGAGCCGGGCGTCAGCTTCGTCGAGGTCCGCAGTCCCGGCCACGGTTGCTACATGTTCCGCGTCCGACGCTGATACCAGAACGGCGAACACCCCCGCGCATCTCGTAAGCGACGGTGACGCCGGCGTCACCTGCACTTACGAGACGACCGCGGGGGTGACGCCTCATGACAGCACTACTTGTGCAGGTTGGGGTTCTCCATCTCGGCCGCCGCCTTCTCCCGGGCGAGCTCCTGCTCGTCGACCACGATCGGCCGCAGGTAGGCCCAGGCCGCCATACACACGGCGAAGACGAACATGCCAAGGCCGCACCAGAGGTTCAAGTTGAAGTTGTCCGCGCGCTGTTTGTCGGCCTCGGTGAAATTGACCAGGCCCATGATGAACAGCACCACGCCGTAGATCCCCATGAGTGCGGCAATGATGTTGCGGACGTCGAACAGACCCGCGGTGTGCCGCTGGGAGCCAGTTTTCGTCGTCATCGTTTTCAGCTCCTTTGCGTCAGTGGAAGATCACGTTGAGGGCGATGACCATGACCAGCGAGACGCCGGCCAGCTTGACCGGGGACAGCCACCAGTGTGCGACGGCTTCCTCGGCGTGGTCCTCCTTGGGCGTCACCGACTTGACCAGACCACGCAGCTCCGAGTCGGGCTTGGGCACCGTGAACGCGGTGACGATCACGCTGACCAGGATGTCGATCACGAACGCCGCGCCGGCGCAGACGAAGCTCGCGCCCTGGCCGGACAACCCGATCCAGCCCTGGGACGCGCCGCCGAGCGCGTCCTCGGAGGCGATGCCGACCAGTACGGCGCCGAGCGTTCCGGAGACCAGGCCGGTCCAGCCGGCGGTCGGGGTCATCCGCTTCCAGAACATGCCGAGGATGAACGTGGCGAACAACGGTGCATTGAAGAAGCCGAACAACGTCTGCAGGTAGTTCATGACGTTGCTGTACTGACTGGCGAAGGCCGACGTGCCGACCGCGAGAACGGTGGCCACGATGGTCGCGATGCGGCCGAAGCTCAGGTAGTACTTGTCGTCGCGGTTCTTGACCACGTAGGTCTGCCAGATGTCGTAGGACATGACCGTGTTGAAGGCCGAGATGTTGGCCGCCATACCCGCCATGAAGGCGGCGAGCATGCCAGCGATCGCCACCCCGAGCAGGCCATTCGGCAGCAGGTCACGCATCAGGAAGAGCAGCGCGTTGTTGTAGTCCTTCTCGCCCGAACCCGAGAAGGCACCGAGACCGGCGGCCGCCATACCCGGAATGATGATGATGAACGGGATGAACATCTTCGGGAAGGTGCCGATGATCGGTGCCCGCCGGGCGGAGTTCATGTCCTTGCTCACCATCGCGCGCTGAACCTCCACGAAGTTGGTGGTCCAGTAGCCGAAGGACAGCACGAAGCCCAGCCCGAAGACGATCCCGACCACCGACAGGAACGCGCTGTCGAAGTTGGTCAGCCCCTGCCCCGGCCACGACTTCATCGGGTCGTGCGCGTAGCTCATCGAGCGCAGCTTGTCGGTCAATCCGCCCCAGCCGCCGATCTTGTGCATCGCGATCAAGGTCAACGGCAGCAGCGCCGCGACGATCACGAAGAACTGCAGCACCTCGTTGTAGATCGCCGCCGACAAGCCGCCGAGGGTGATGTACGACAGCACGATGATCGCCGCGATCACCGTGGAAACCCAGATGCTCCAACCGAACAACGTGTTGACGATGGTGGCAAGCAGGTAGAGGTTGATGCCCGCGATGAGCACCTGGGCGACCGCGAAACTGATCGCGTTGACCAGGTGCGCAGCCGATCCGAACCGGCGGAACATGAACTCCGGCACGCTGCGCACGCCGGAGCCGTAGTAGAAGGGCATCATCACCACGGCGAGGAAGAGCATCGCCGGGATCGCGCCGATCCAGTAGTAGTGGAAGGTCGCCATACCGATCTGGGCACCGCTTGCCGACATGCCCATGATCTCGGTGGCGCCGAGGTTGGCGGAGATGAATGCCAGGCCGGTGATCCAGGCCGGCAGCGAGCGGCCGGACAGGAAGAAGTCCACGCTGCTGGAGACCTGGCGCCGGGCGATCAGCCCGATCCCCAGCACGAAGACGAAGTAGAGCGCGATGAGGAAGTAGTCGATCGGACCGGCGTCCAACCTCAACGCGGAGGAATCCATGTGCATGGTCGACCTCGGGCTTTCTACACGTGAGCTTTGATGGAGCGACGTGACACGCTACACACGCCCGGTGTTGACCTTACCGCCGCCCCTACACAATCGAACGTCGAAACGCGTGTGTCCCTGTGTATTTCACCGGAAGTGCGTGCCGAAATGATCCCATCCGCCGCCCGTTTGGGGAACTTTTGCCACCGTCACACCGTCTCCGCGCAGCACCCTGCCGACCTGCCGCCAACCGTTCGGCACCGCGCCGGGCGGGAATGTCGCCAGCAGCGAGTGCTCCTCTCCTCCGGTCAGCACGCACCGCTGCGCCGCCTCAGCGCCGAGTGCGGGCGCGAGTAGGTCGATATCCGGCTGCAGCGTGTCGATGTCGAGGTCGACGCGCGCACCGCTCGACCGGGCAATCCGGCCGGCGTCTCGCACCAGGCCGTCCGAAATGTCGATCATTGACGTGGCACCGGCCCGCGCCGCCAGCGGTCCCTGCTCGTATGGCGAGTGCGGACGGCGTTGCGCGGCAACGAGATCCGGCGCAGCGGCGGCTGAATCTTGTTGCAGCAGAAGCAAACCCGCGGCCGCGTGGCCAAGTGTGCCGCACACGGCGACCACATCGCCCACCCGCGCACCGGACCGGAGGACAGGAGCAACACCATCCAGCTCACCGAGCGCGGTCACCGAGACTGCACGCACTCCGACGGGAGCCGAGGACAGATCTCCGCCCAGGACAACGGTTTTCGCGGCATCCACTGCTTCGGCCAGGCCGGCGTTGAAGTCGAGCACCCACTGCAGCGGGGTCGCGGGGTCGGCGATCAGGGTAACCAGGAGACCGGTGCACCGCCCACCCATTGCGGCCACATCGGCGACGTTCTGCACCACGATCTTGTGACCGACGTCCGTCGCGGACGACCACTCGTCGAGCCAATCACGCCCGAGCACCATGGTGTCCGTGGTCGCGATGGCGGCGCCGGTGCGGACTCGCAACAAGGCGGCGTCATCTCCCGGCCCGACGAGCACGTCGTCGCCGGTGGCGAAGCGCGGGAGGGTCTGTGCCAGCAGACCCTCCTCGTCCAGGTCCGCCAGGGTGCGACCCGTGGAATCGTCAGTCATTGGTCAAGTCCCGCCCTTCCTCCATGTCGCGACAGCACCGCACGGTAGCGTGCGCACGAGCACGGCGACGGCGCCGAGCTCGTGCGTCGCGTGCGGCGTACCCCAGCCAGTCTCGGGAGATCGTGATGGTCCAGGCCTACATCCTCATCCAGGCAGACCTCGGCAAGGCGACCGCGGTCGCCGCCGCGGTGCGTGAGATCCCCGGTGTGTTGTCCTCCGAGGACGTCACCGGGCCGTATGACGTGATCGCGCGCGCGGAAGCACCGACGCTCGACGAGCTCGGGTCGCTGGTCATCGCCAAGATCCAGGACGCGCCCGGCATCATGCGCACGCTCACGTGCACCGTCGTACACCCCTGACGCGCCGGGCCACCGCAGCCGGTGGCACCGTCGCGCTCGCGCTCACACTCGCCGGCTGCGGCAGCAACGGACCCAAGCCCGTCGATGCGTCGCCCGCCGACAAGGCGTCGAACCCGTTGTGCGCCAAGGTTTCTCAACACTGGCCCGCGACCGTGTCCAACGAGAAGCCGCGCAAGCTCACGACCGACTCGCCGACCGTGCGCGCGTGGGGTGACCCGGCGATCATCGCCCGCTGCGGGGTCACCTCCCCGGGCCCGACCACGGACGAGTGCGTGAGCGCGAACAATGTCGACTGGGTGGCCACCAAGCTGTCCGACGGGACGCGCTACGTCACCTACGGCCGCACCCCCGCGATCGAGATCCTGGTGCCGACGAAGTATGGCGGGTGGCCGCTCGCTGCGTTCTCCGGTGCCGCCGCGCAGATCCCGCAGGGGTCACACCGCTGCAGCTGAGCCGAATCCGGCTGCGGCTCAGCGCAGTCCGGTCGGCCGCTCCATCGCCAGGGTGATCAGCTCGGTGATCAGCGACGGGTAGTCGAACCCGGTTTCGGCCCAGATGCGCGGGAACATCGAGCTCGGAGTGAAGCCGGGCATCGTGTTGATTTCATTGAGCATCAGCCGCCCGTCGGCGGTGTAGAACCAGTCGACCCGGGCCAGCCCCTCGCACCCGGCTGCTTCGAACGCCTTGATCGACAACTCGCGAATCTCGTCGGCGACGCTCTTGGGCAGCTTCGCCGGGCAGGTGAGCTGGGCGTCGTCGTCGAGGTACTTCGCCGCGAAGTCGTAGAACGTATGCCGGTCGCCGGTCACGGTGATCTCGCCGATCTCGCTGGCCCGCGGCCGGTCCGCGCCGTGCCCTTCGAGCACCCCGCACTCGACCTCGCGGCCGTCGATCGCGGCCTCCACCAACACCTTCGGATCCGACTCGCGGGCCTTCTCGATCGCAGCCTCGAGGTCGGCCGGGTCGTCCACCTTGACCACGCCCACGCTGGATCCGGCCCGAGCCGGCTTGACGAAGACCGGCAGGCCCAGAGCCGCGATCGGATCCAGAGCGGCGGCCTTGTCGCGTCGCCACTCCTTGTCGGTGATCACGACATACCGCCCGATGGGCAGCCCGGCGGCGGAGAACACGACCTTCATCAGTGCCTTGTCCATCATCACCGCGGAGGCGGCGACCCCGGACCCGACGTAACGGGTATCGGCCAGCTCGAGCAGGCCCTGCAACGTGCCGTCCTCGCCGAATGGCCCGTGCAGCAACGGGAAGACGACGTCGACCGTCGTGAGGCGGCGCGGCGGCTCGTCCGGCGGGAAGATCATCAACTCGCGGTCGCCCGGATTGGCTGGGATCAGCGCGGTGGTGTCGCCCTGCACGCTCGGCGTGTGCTCGGCGGTCAGTTGCAGTGGCTCGGGATCGTCGGCCATGAGCAGCCAGCGACCGTCCTGTGCGATCCCGATCGGGACGACGTCGAAGCGGTCGCGGTCGATCGCGCGCAACACGCTGGCGGCTGTGGAACAGGAGACCGCGTGCTCGCTGGATCGTCCACCGAAAACAATTGCGACGACGGGCTTTCGCCCGCCGTCCTCGACCTTCTCGGGTGCGTTGCTGGTGCTCATCACGAAGGAGACTAACTGACCGGGGGCGCCCACCTTGCGAACGCCGGCACCCCGGTGTCCGGCGGCGTGCCAGGGTGAGCGCATGGCAGACGACTCCACGCACTCCCCGGCCACCCGTCTGGTCGGCCTCGGCCGACCGGCGCGCCGGCCGGGCGCCCCGGTCGGGCCACCCGTTGAGCTCAGCTCGACGTTCGTAGCGGACGGCCGGGCCAACTACGGACGATCCGGCAACGCCACCTGGACGGCGTTCGAGGACGTGCTCGGCGCGCTGGAGGGTGGTCGTGCCCTCGCCTTCGCCAGCGGTATGGCGGCGATCAGTGCCGCCTTGTCCCTGACGCCGCAGGGCGGCACAGTCGTGTTGCCGGAGCACGTCTACAACGGTTCGTCCTCGCTCATGGCCGCGCAGGAGGAGGCCGGCCGGCTGCGCACACTCCGGGTCGACCCGACCGACACCGCCGCGGTCGTGGCAGCTCTCGACGGTGCTGACGTGCTGTGGATGGAGTCGCCGACCAACCCGATGCTGGAAACGGCCGATCTGCCGGCGATCCTGTCCGCCGCCCGCGCCAAGGGCGTGCTGAGCATCGTCGACAACACCTTCAACACGCCGTTGCTGGCCCAGCCGCTCTCCCTCGGCGCGGACGTCGTCGTGCACTCGGTGACCAAGTTCCTCGCGGGCCACTCGGACGTGCTGCTCGGTGCCGCCGTTACCGCGAACGACGAACTCTACGAGCAGCTTTCGACCCACCGCGTGATGTATGGCGCGATCCCCGGGCCGCACGAGACCTGGCTGGCGTTGCGTGGGATGCGCACGCTCCACGTGAGGCTGGAGCGGTCCTGCGAGAACGCCGCCGAGCTGGCACTCCGACTTGCCGGCCACCCGCAGGTGGCCGATCTGCGCTACCCCGGCTTCGGGGCGATCATCGCGCTGGAGCCGGCAGGTGGCCGCGAGGCTGCTGAAGCCGTGGAGAGGCGGGTGCAGCTGTGGCTACCGGCCACCAGCCTGGGCGGCGTCGAGTCGCTGCTGGAACGCCGCCGACGGCATGCCGGCGAACCGGCGACCGTGCCCGACGCGCTGCTGCGCCTGTCGGTCGGCATCGAGCACGTCGAGGACCTCTGGCGCGATCTGGATCAGGCGCTGCGCTCCTGACGGAAACCACCGCGGGGGTGCTGAACTCGGTGTGGCCACAACAGATTCACCGCGGCCAGGGTCACCGCGGCACCGAGCAGGTTGTTGCCGAGCCGATAGACCGCATCGATGGTGTGGAAGTGATCGGTGACGCTGACCAGGAGCAACAGCACTGGCGTGCCGAAGATCGGCCAATAGCCGTAGTTGAACTGACGAAGGGGCCGAGCGAGGCCGCCGAAGACCGCGATCGTGACGATCCCGACCCAGACGGAGGTCTGGGCAACGACGGCCAGCATGACCGCGGTCAGCACCGCCCCGCCGACCATTCCCACGCTGCGCTTTACCACCCGTGCGTGCGTGGCCTCCCAGGTCGGTCGCAGCGTGGTCAGGATGCCGACGATCGCCCATGACTCGTGCGGCCAGTCGAGCAGCTTCAGCACGACGTAGGCGACCGCACAACAGATGGCCGCCTGTGCCGCGTAACGAAATTCGGGCGAGCCGCTGCGCACGTGGCCGTGCACCGTCGCCACGATCGGCCGGCGCGGGCCGCGAGGCGGCCGCTCTGCGGCATACCGGCCACCGACGAACGGCACCATCATCAGCGCCACGGCCCAACAGGCACCGACCCCGAATGCCACTGTCCCGGAGCCTGTTTCGGTGCCCGGTGCCAGATTGAGGCCCATAACGAACGTGACCAGCGGCGTGATCGTCATACCGGGCACCGGGATCAGCATGCCGAGCACCAGAATGCCGAGCACGGAGAGTCCGACGGATGGGGATGCCAACAGCCCGGCCGCAAAGGCAACGGTGAGGATCGCGGCGCGCCGGCCCAGCACGAACAGCCGAAGTCCCGGATGAGCCTCGGGTATGGCGAGCGCCACGAACCACGCGGCGAGCGAGGCCACCACGCCGACCGTTCGCTCGTCGACGGCAACACCGAAGGCGATGGGCAGGCCGACGATTGCGGCGACGCCGATCCCGAGCCGCCAGTTGTAGTGCGCGTTCTGCTCCGGGCGGAGGTAGAGGTCGGCGTGCCGGCGCGCCGCGCCGGTGAGCGTGCTCACGACAACTCGCCGAGTCGATCCGTCGTCGTGATGGTCGCGATCGTCTGCAACGTCCGCATGGACTCCTCGTGCTCGGCCTCCGTCGGGGCCGCGCAGGCGTCCTCCAGCACGACCACCTCGAAGTCGCGGTCGTGCGCGTCACGCGCGGTTGCCTGGACGGCCCACACGCTGCTGACTCCGGCGAGCACGACACGGTCCACCTTCGCCGCCGACAGTGCCGGCCCGAGCCGGGTCCCGTAGAACGCGCTGATCCGCGGCTTGGTGACCACCAGGTCCGCCAGTTCGTCGTCGAGGTCCGGGTGAAACGCCGTGCCCTGCCCGGCGAGGTCGAGCGCGCCATACTCGTGCGCCTTGCCGAACATCGGCGAATTCTTCGGCTGCGCCGCGTAACCCGGCTCGAATCCGACCTTCACCAGCACGTTCAGCCAGCGCTCGCTCCGACCGAGGCGCAGCGCGCTGTTGAATTTGTCCACGATCCCGCGCTCAGCGGCCTGTCCGGCAGCCCGGGCGATCTTCCCGTCCGGATGCATGATGTCGACGATGTAGTCCAAACCGATCAGTGCAGTTTTCATCGATCCGTCCCCTTCCAGTCGGCGAGCCGGCGCATGATGTCCGCCGCCCGCACCAGCGTTTCCCGTTCGTCCGGCGACAGTTCGTCGCCGGCTGCCGACACCAGCCAGGCCTCGCGGCGTTCGCGGTCTCGCTTCAGCAGTGCCTTGCCGCGCGGGGTGAGTCGCAACAGCTTGCGTCGTCCGTCCTCAGGGTCGTCCCCCGCAACGACCAGACCCGCCTCGGTCAGCTCGCGTAAGGCGACCGCGACGTTCGACCGGGCGATCCCCAACTCCCCCGCGATATCACTGGGATGCGTGCGTGCACCCCGGCGGTCAATGACGCCCAACACGAGGATGAGCGTGAGCGACACCTCGCCCAGGTGCTCCGCACGTAGCCGCCGATGCAATGACATCAACCCTTCTCGCACGGTGCGCGCCTGGTCGAAGTTCATGGCCCGAGCATTACATATAGTTACGTTTCATAACTAGATACAGCGAGTGAACAGCCGGTGTGAAACACCTCACGCCTACGACGTCAGTGACCCTCGTGCTTGCGCGCGCGGGACATCAAGGCCCCCACGACATCTCGCGGGCTACGCCCTTCGTGTACGACGGCAGCGACGTTCTCCACGATCGGCACATCAACGCCCGCGCCCTGCGCCAGCTGCAGGATGGATTCGCACGACTTCACGCCCTCGGCGGTCTGGGTCGTGCTCGCGGTGACCTCGGCAAGGGTCATTCCCGAGCCGAGCTTGTAGCCGAACGTGCGGTTACGCGACAGCGGCGAGGCACAGGTGGCCACCAAGTCTCCAACACCCGCCAGCCCCAGGAAGGTCTGTGGATCAGCGCCCAAAGCCGTTCCGAGACGGGCGGTTTCGGCCAGCCCCCGGGTCAGCAAGCTCGCCATCGTGTTATCGCCCATGCCCATGCCGGAGGCCATGCCCACCGCCAACGCGATGACGTTCTTGGTGGCACCCGCGATCTCGGTGCCGATGACGTCGTTGCCGAGGTAGGGCCGGAAGTAACCGGTCGCGCTCGCCTCTGCCACTCGCGCGCGAGCCCGCGGGCTGGCCGATGCCACCACAGCAGCGGCCGGCTGTTGCGCGGCGATCTCGTGGGCGAGGTTGGGACCGGAGACCACGACGATGCGCTCCGGGTCCACTCCCCCGGCGTCCGCGATGACCTCGCTCATGCGTTCGCCCGTGCCGAGCTCGATGCCCTTCATCAGTGACACGACAGGGGCGTCCCCAGGCAGTTGGTCCCGCCATACGGCGAGGTTGTCACGCAGGCTCTGCGAGGGCACCGCCAGCACGACAATCTCCGCGTCGACCAGTGCCTCAGCGGAGTCACTGGTCGCCGAAATGCCTTCCGGGACGGTGAGTTCGGGTAGGTAGGCCGAGTTGACCCGGGTGCGGTTGATCTCGTCCGCAACCTCGGCGCGACGAGCCCACAGCCGCACGGTGCACCCGGCGTCGGCCATGACCGCGGCGTACGCCGTGCCCCAGTTGCCGCCGCCGAGCACCGCGACCCGAGTCATTGCGGCCGTTCCTCGCCGGAGCCGGCGCCGTGACCACGAGCCGCCTTCTCCGTCCTCGGGTCGAATCGGTGATCCGGCGCCGGCTCCCCGCGAATCCCTTCGAGGAGACCGGTGATCGCGTCCATCAATCGATCGGTCGCCACCCGCAGCGCCTTCGCGTCGACCGGCCCGTCCCGCAAGTCGTCCAGGTCGATCGCCGGACCGGCGCTGACACTGACCGTTTTCGCCGGCCAGATCCTCGGCAGCTTGTCCTTGTAGGGCCACATGATGTCGCGAGTGCCCCACATTGCCATCGGCACCAGCGGCACACCGGTCTCCAGGGCCAGACGTGCAGCGCCGGACTTGCCCACCATCGGCCAGAAGTCGGGTTCGCGGGTGATCGTCCCCTCGGGGTAGACGCAAACACAGGCGCCACGCTCAAGCGCCTCCTCGGCGGCCGAGAGCGCGGAGGTGGCCTTACTCGTGCCGCGATAGACCGGGATCTGCCCGGTGCCCCACATGATCTGCTTCACGCCTGGCGGTTTGAACAACGAGGACTTCGCCAGGTAGTGCGGCGCGCGTCCCGCATCGACCAGAAAGTGTGCCAACGGAAAGTGGTCCATGTTCGAGGTGTGATTGGACGCCGCAACGAAACCACCTGTGCGCGGAATGTTCTCCATGCCGGTCCACTCGCGGACGGTGATGCGCTGCATCACCGGGTACAGGGTCGCAATGACCTTGGAATACATCGGTTCGATGTGTTCGCTCATCGGTGGCCGAGACACGGATCGAGTCTCCTTTACTGCTCGTGGTTCGGTGAGCCGGTTCGTCAACGGCCCACCGGCTATCTAAACCGAGACGGGCCGGTCTTGCGACCGAACCGCCGCGAGCGACCGCAGGTCGGTCTGAGAACATCATGCCCGTGAACTCCCCTGGTACGTCGACCTGGCACGTCATCGTGCCGGTCAAGCACAGCGCGTACGGCAAGTCGCGATTGCATCCTCCGGCGGGCGTACGACGCAGCGACCTCGCCCTCGCGATCGCGCTGGACACGTTGCAGGTCGTTCTGGAAGTCGTGCCCGCTGACCAGGTCGTGGTGGTGACCGAGGACCCCGAAGTGCGCCTGCAGATGCAGGATCGGGGCGCACACGTGCTGTCCGACCCCGGGCGCGGCTTGAACCCCGCGATCACGGCAGGCATCGACCGGGTCCGCAGCGCCGCCCCCGCCACCCCGGCGGCGGTCCTGCTCGGCGACCTGCCCGCCCTGAGCGCCGGCGAACTTCGTGACGGTCTGGCGGCGTGCGCCGCCACCGAGTCCGCCGTCGTTCCCGACCGGGACGGCACCGGCACGGTCCTTCTCACCCACCACGACGGGAGCCGACTGATCCCCCGGTTCGGCACCGGTTCGGCCGCTCGGCACGCACGCACTGCGACCGTGTTGCAGCCCGAATTGCCCCGGTTGCGTACGGATGTCGACGACGACGCTGCATTGCAGGCAGCGGTCGCGCTCGGAGTCGGGCCGTGGACCCGCCGGGTGCTGGACAGCGAATAGTCTTGGGCCCATGCAGGCCACGATTCACGAATTCGATCACGACTCCGGCGAGGGCTCGGTGCTCACCGACAATGGTCGGGTGCTTGCCTTCTCCCACGCGGTTTTCGCGGCTTCGGAGCTTCGCCACTTGCGTGTCGGCCAGCGAGTCAGCATCGAGGTCGGGTCGTTGGGGGTGAGTCGTCTCTGGATCGTCGGCATCGGCTCCGGCCAGCGCATCCGCTGAGGCGAGCCGCTCTGCCACAACGCAATTCGGCCCGCCCAGTCGTATGACGGGGCGGGCCAAATCAGCTGCGGTCCTCAGCGACGCGAGGCCTTCTTCGCGGTCGCCTTCTTGGCTGCCGTCTTCTTGGCGGGAGCCTTCTTCGCCGGCGCCTTCTTCGCGACGGTCTTCTTGGCCGTGGTCTTCTTCGCGGCGGTGGTCTTGGCGGTCGCCTTCTTGGCCGTGGTCTTCTTCGCGGCAGTGGTCTTGGCGGTTGCCTTCTTCGCCGTGGTCTTCTTCGCGGCGGCGGTCTTGGCGGTCGCCTTCTTCGCCGTCGCCTTCTTCGCGGCGGTCTTCTTGACAGCCGCCTTCTTGGTGGTGGTCTTCTTCGCCGGAGCGCCGGCCGCCGACGCACGCCCACCGGCGTTGCCGGTCTTCGGCAGCGAACGCGGGTCAGCGACAACGGACTTGAAGGCCGTGCCGGGCTTGAACTTCGGCACCGCGGTCTTCTTGATGCGCACGGTCGTGCCGGTGCGCGGGTTGCGCCCGGTGCGGGCTGCGCGCGAGATCTTCTCGAACGTGCCGAAGCCGGTGATGCCGACCTTGTTGCCCTTGGCAACCTCGCGGATGATCGCGTCCACGACAGCCTCGAGCGCGTCGCTTGCGGCCTTCTTGCTGCCCAGGCGAGATTCGAGGCTCTCGATGAGCTCTGCCTTGTTCATGGGTCGTGTCCCCTTCAAAGGTGCGGCCGGCAAATGCCGGGCTGCGGATTGCATACCTCGAGCTTCATGCACTCGATTGGGACAAGACGGTATGCCTCGCAGGCCCGGTCGGCAACCAACCACGCGCGGAATTTGCCTAAGGCACAACAGCTTTGGGAGGTCCGCAACCCTCGCCGGTGACACCCGGACCGTCGATGGCCGCGGCCGAGCCGACAGGGGCGTCTCATACCACAGAATCCCGAATATCATTACTGCACAATGAAATTCGCGTGGTCCACCCCGCAGGGCAGACCACGCGAATCAGCGGGATATGGGCGATATCAGGCCGGTTCGACGGCGGGTTTCCAATCCGGACGGGTGGATTCGAAATTTGTGATCTCGTCCGCGTGTCGGAGGGTCAAACTGACGTCGTCGAGGCCCTCGAGCAGCCGCCAGCGGGTGTAGTCATCGACCTCGAAAGCGAACACGTGCTCACCGGCGGTGACCGTGCGCTGCTCGAGATCGACCGTCAGCTCCATGCCCGGTTCGTTCTCCAGCAGCTTCCAGATCAGCTCGATGTCCTCCTGCCGCAACTGAGCGGTGAGCAGGCCGGACTTGCCGGAGTTGCCCCGGAAGATGTCGGCGAAGCGCGAGGACAGCACGACCCGGAAGCCGTAGTCCATCAGCGCCCAGACGGCGTGCTCCCGGGATGACCCGGTGCCGAAGTCCGGACCGGCGACGAGCACCGAACCCTGAGCGAAGTCAGGGTTGTTCAGCACGAACGTGTCGTCGCTGCGCCAGGCCGAGAAGAGGCCGTCCTCGAAGCCGGAACGGGTGACCCGCTTGAGGTAGACGGCCGGGATGATCTGGTCGGTGTCGACGTTGCTGCGCCGCAGCGGCACCCCGACGCCGGTGTGCTTGGTGAACTGCTCCATGGCTGAAGTCCTCTCTGGTGGTGCGGGGCCCGCTACTTGGACAGGTCTGCCGGGCTGGACAGCGTGCCGCGGATCGCGGTCGCCGCCGCGACCAGCGGACTCACCAGGTGGGTGCGCCCGCCCTTGCCCTGCCGTCCTTCGAAATTGCGATTCGAGGTGGACGCGCTCCGCTCCCCCGGCGCCAATTGGTCGGGGTTCATACCGAGGCACATCGAGCAGCCAGCCAGCCGCCATTCGGCGCCGGCGTCGGTGAACACCTTGTCCAGGCCTTCGGATTCGGCCTGCAGCCGGACCTTTGCGGAGCCGGGCACGACGAGCATCCGCACACTGCCGGCCACCTTGCGGCCCTTGACGATCTCGGCCGCGGCCCGCAGGTCCTCGATCCGGCCGTTGGTGCAGGAGCCGAGGAAGACGGTGTCGACGCTGATGTCGCGCAGCGGTGCGCCCGGGGTGAGGCCCATGTATGCGATCGCACGCTCGGCCGCGGTGCGCTCACCGTCGTCCGAAAGCATCTCGGGGTCAGGGACATTCGCCGACAACGGGAGCCCTTGACCGGGGTTGGTCCCCCACGTGACGTATGGCGAGAGCTGCGACGCGTCGATGTCGATCTCGGCGTCGTAGGTCGCGTCGTCATCGGTCTCCAGCTCGCGCCACGCGGCGACTGCGGCATCCCAGTCGGCGCCCTTCGGCGCGTAGTCGCGGCCCTTGAGGTAGTCGAAGGTGGTGTCGTCCGGGGCGATCATCCCCGCGCGGGCGCCGGCCTCGATCGACATGTTGCACACCGTCATTCGCGCCTCCATCGACAGCGCGCGGATCGCCTCGCCGCGATATTCCAGCACGTAGCCCTGGCCGCCGCCGGTGCCGATCTCGGCGATGACCGCCAGGATGATGTCCTTGGCCGTCACGCCGTCGGGCAGTTCGCCGTCGACGTTGATCGCCATGGTCTTGAACGGCTTCAGCGGCAGCGTCTGGGTGGCGAGCACGTGCTCCACCTCGCTGGTGCCGATGCCGAATGCCAGCGCTCCGAAGGCGCCGTGTGTCGAGGTGTGGCTGTCGCCGCAGACGATCGTCATACCCGGCTGGGTCAGACCCAGCTGCGGGCCGATGATGTGCACGATGCCCTGCTCGGCGTCGCCCATCGGGAAGAGCCGCACGCCGAACTCGGCGCAGTTCTTCCGCATGGTCTCCACCTGGGTCAGGCTCACCGGGTCGACGATCGGGCCGGGCGTCGTCGGCACGTTGTGGTCCTCGGTGCCGAGCGTCAGGTCCGGTCGGCGCACCGTCCGGCCGGCGAGACGGAGGCCGTCGAACGCCTGGGGGCTGGTGACCTCGTGCAGCAGGTGCAGGTCGATGTAGAGCAGGTCGGGCTCGCCCTCGGCATGCCGCACCACGTGGTGTTCCCAGACCTTCTCCGCCAACGTGCGTCCCACGATGGACCTCCTTCACGAATGTTCTTCTCGCCCCGTCTGCATCCTCAGCCTGACTCGCCAATTTTGCGGAAGGACTTGCGTCTCGCGGACTGAGACTGCAATATCAATGCATGGACAACTCTAGCGGAGTCGGCGTTCTCGACAAGGCCGCAGTCGTGCTTTCCGCCCTCGAGGCGGGTCCGTCGACGCTTGCCCAGCTCGTCGCGCACACCGGTCTGGCCCGTCCCACGGCGCACCGCCTGGCCGTCGCGCTGGAGCACCACCGGCTGGTCGCACGGGACATGCAGGGCCGCTTCATCCTCGGCCCGCGCCTGGCCGAGCTGGCTTCTGCCGCGGGCGAGGACCGCCTGCTCGCCGCCGCCGGTCCGGTGCTCGGCGCACTGCGCGACCACTGCGGCGAGAGCGCGCAGCTGTTCCGCCGCCAGGGCGACCAGCGCATCTGCGTCGCGGCGGCCGACCGTCCGATGGGGCTGCGCGACTCGATCCCGGTCGGCGCGACGCTGTCCATGCAGGCGGGCTCAGCCGCCCAGATCCTCTTGGCCTGGGAGGAGCCCGACCGGTTGCACCGGGGCCTGCAGGGCGCGAAGTTCACCGCGACCATGCTGTCCGCGGTCCGCCGGCGCGGATGGTCGCAGAGCGTGAGCGAGCGCGAGCAAGGCGTCGCGTCGGTGTCTGCGCCCGTGCGCAGTCCTTCCGGACGGGTCATCGCCGCGGTGTCCATCTCCGGGCCCATCGAGCGAGTCTCACGCCAGCCCGGCCGGCTGCACGCCGCCACCGTGGTCGCCGGCGCCAACAAGCTGACCGAGGTGCTGGCCCGCGCGCACGCGGCCACGCAGCAACCGCGTCAGACCGAAACCGCCTGAGCTACCTGGGGATCCGAGGTGCGGCGTCGTACGACCCGCTCCAGAATCCCCAGCGTGCCGCGTAGCGCGGCCTGCGACACGACCGGGAAGATGCCGCCCGCCCGCCACTCGGCGCTGGCCGTCGACCAGTCGTAGACCGAGGTGACCGTTGTGCCGCCGTCACCCGGCTCGAGACGGTAGCCGAAGGTGTGCCCGATGCCGGAGCGCACCGTGCCGAGCACCGACCAGCTGATCGCCCGATCGGCCTTGAACGTCTCGATGATGACGGTGACGTCATACCGGCCCATCGGCAGGTCGCCGAGCGCCTCGCGGTCCATGTGTACGACGAAGGAGTCGCCGACCCGAGTCACGCGCTCCCCCTCGGCGTCCTGCAGCATGCCGCTGGCGTCGATGTCGACGTGCCCCATCGGGTCGGTCAGCACCGCGAAGATCTGGTCGGCGGGGAACGGGATGAAGCGGGTGACCTCCAACCGCTCTTCGGTGCTCATGCTGCGCCCATGCGTTCGCGCGCGGTGCGGCCGCGGCGGCTGAGCGGGATGGATCCGGTCGCCTTGGCCAGCCCCCAGTCCGGCAGATTCCCGTATGCCGACTCATGGCCGCCCGCCGGCACGGCATACGTCTCGTGCCAGAGGCCGATCCCTCCGTCATGTTTCTGCCCGTGCGCCTTGCGGTAGAGCTCCAGCCAGGCCGGGCGGTGCACCCGGCGAGCGTCATTGGCGTAGCGGTAGATGTCCTCCGCGTTGCGCCAGTACTGCACGACGACCGGCCCGCGTGGGCCGACGCAGTTGTAGCCGCCGAGGAAGCCGAGCCACTGCGCCTCACCTCGATCGGCGGCCGCCTTGTTGCGCTGCAGCTCGAGTTGCATCTTGGCCATCGCGGCACCGACTCTGGCCCATTGATCGACGCGCCACGGCTTGCGCACGGTCATCCCGATGAGGAAGACCGCGAGTTCGCCCTCGTGGGCGTGGGTCGTCATGGTGAATTTCATGACCGCTCCTTTATTGGATAGTGACACTCCCCATTATTGGCGAGTGACACTATCTAATGTCAAGATCTACCGCATGCGGATCTCCCAGCTCTCCCACGAGACCGGCGTCGCGGTGGCGACGCTGAAGTTCTATCTGCGCGAGGGCCTGCTGCACCCCGGTCAACAGACCAGTCGCACCCAGGCGATGTATGACGAGAGCCACGCCGAGCGGGTTCGCCTGATCCGGGCACTGAGCGAAGCCGGCGGGCTGAGCCTCGCGCGGGTGCGTCAGGTGCTCGACGCACTGGACGATCCGCCCACCAGCCGGCACCACCTGCTCGGCGCCGCGCAGGACGCCCTGCGCCCCGAGGACGCCCACGCAGATCCGGAATGGACAGCATTCGCACGTGAATTCGTTGATCAACGCGGGTGGCAGATCCGGGACGACGAGCCGCTCGTCGACCTCCTGGGCGAGCAGCTGCACGCCGTGCTCGACGCCGGCATCAATCTCGCCGACGGTGCACCGCTCGCCGCGTGGGCCGATGCGGCCGAGTCGATCGCGGAGGCCGACCTGTCGACCGTTCCGGACGATCCGGCCGCCGCTCTGCGTCAGGTGGTGGTTGGCACCGTGCTCACCGACCCCGTCCTCGCCACCCTGCGGCGCCTGGCCCAACAGCACAGGAGCGCAACGCTTTTCGAGAGCGAGTAGAGCTCAGGTGGCGGGGCGAGCGACGCGACATACGTGCGCGCGACATCCTCGGACAGCCCGTGCGTCTCGACCAGGCCCCGCACGATCGTGTCGGCATACGCGGGGCTCGGCGGGTTCTCCGCCGGGCGATGCCCCCGAGGGAAGGTGAAGGTCACAACCGGATCCGACCCGAATTCATCGACCACGAGCAGCCGTTCGTACCTGCCAGGTCCCGCGACCAGAGAGCCGCGCCGCAGCAGCAAATCCAGGTCGAGGTCGGCTCCCGGCTGCCGATGCATCTCCTGCGCCCAGATGTCGGCCAGCTGGTCGGCGCCGAGCCGGTATGCCGTCACCAGTGCGCGCCCCGACGCGTCGGGATCGTAGAACGCGACTCCCCCGCCCCAGGAGGGCGACTCCCAGCCGAAGAAGACCGCGCCGGGCAGCTCCAGGGGCACCCGCTCGTCGGGTTCGGTCGTGTCCCGACAGCCGGGATAGTCACGCGTCGCGCCGGCAGGCCGGCCGCCGGTCAGGTAGCAGTCCAGCCGACCCGGGGAGATGTTGGATCCGTAGGCGGCGTACCAGAGTCGGTCGGTCACTCGCCGATGATCGCAGCCGAGGCGGGCTGTCACGACCGATGACACAGGCCACCGCGCCGACGACCAGGCCGATGACCACCCCGACGTCGGGTCGCTCGCCCAGCAACAGCCAGCTCAGCAGTGCAGCGCCGGACGGTATGACGGCGAACAGCATCGCAACCTGCGACGCCCCGCCGGACCGCAGGGCCGCGAAGTAGAGACTCATCCCGATCAGTGAACTGAACAGCACCATGGCGGCAACGGACAGCACCGCCTGCCGGGGCCGGTGGACCTCGATCGGCTCGGAGAGCGCGAAGACGAGCGCGGGAGGCAGTGACGCGGTGAGCCCGATCGCGGTGCCGAGGATCGGATCGACCCCGCGCACATGACGCTGCTGGTAGACGCCGCCGAACGACAGCCCGAGCAATGCGATCACCGCGCCCGCCAGACCGACACCGACGCCCCCGGATGCACCCAGCCGCCCGGCAAAGGCGATCAGCACCGCGATAACCGCCAATGCCAGCGCGATCAGCTTGCGCCGGGAGACTCGCTCGCCGAGCAGCACCGCCGCGAGCACCGCGGTCGCCAGCGGATTCATCGCGACCGTGAGAGCAAGCAGCACCGGGGAGAGGCCGAGGTCCATGGCCCAGTAGGACGCGATGAACTGCACGGCCTGGATCAACAGGCCGACGATCGCGACGTGCAGCATGCGACCGCGCGGCCAGGAGACCCCGCGAAATGCACTGATTGCCAACAGGACCGGGGCCGAGAGCGCGAACCGCAACACCATCACCGGCCCCGGGGACATCGCCTGCACGGCAAGCGCGCCGAGCGGGTATCCGAGCGAGTAGAAGACGACGACCGGGATCGCGAGACGCGAGGACAACGACATGTCGTCCATCGTTGCGAGGCCCCCGTCATACGTCCAACAATGATTAGTGATCACTATCAATCAGATTTACTGATCGGTATGGTGAGCGGGTGACGACCACCCTCGACATCACTCCACTGCGCTCACTGGTCGCGATCGCGGGTTCGGGCGGCTTCCACCGTGCGGCAGCGACGCTGCACCTGACACAGTCCGCGGTCAGTCAGCACGTGCGCAAGCTGGAGCAGGCAACCGGACACCGCCTCGTCGAGCGCATCGGCCGGCAGACCAGGTTCACCTCCGATGGCGAGCGGCTGCTCGCCGAGGCGCGCCGCATCCTTGCCGCGCACGACGACGCCGTCCGCCTCTTCGAGGCGGGCACGTCGCGCACGTTGACCATCGGCGCCTCCGAGCACGCGGCCGAGATGCTCCTGCCGGAGATCTCGGCCGCCCTGCACGAGAGCCACCCCGAGCAGCCGGTGCGCTTCCGGCTGGACCGCACGGCCAATGTGCAACAGGCGTTCGCCGCCGGCGCGGTCGATCTCGTGGTCCTCGCCGAGGTCGGCGAGGCGCCGCCCGCCGAACGCAGCCGCCTGCGCCTCACCTGGTATGCCGCGCCCGACTTCGCCGTCGATGCACCCGGACCGCTGCAGGTGATCGCCTTCGACGAGCCGTGCATGTTGCGCGCACCGACCTTCGACACCCTCGGCGCGGCCGGCATCGACTACGACGTGGTTGCCGAGGTGAGCTTCCTGTCCGGCGGGCACTCGGCCACCCGCGCCGGCCTGGGGGTGATCCTGCTGCCCACGCTGGACCGCGCGCCGGAAGGTTTGCAGGAGGTGTCCGCACTGCCGGAGCCCCCGCCCGCGCGGATGGTGGTGCGGGCCGCGCCGGACGTGCCGCGCGCCGCCGCGCGCGCAGTGACCTCCGCCGTACGCCGGGCCATGCGCGGGTGACCCGCCGGTCCCGCGCATTTCTCACCGATAAGGTGGCTGACGCGCCGAAGATCCGGGCCGGCACGGCGCGTCGCCCACCTTTTCGGTGAGTTCCGGGCCCGCACGGCGCGTCGCCCACCTTTTCGGTGAGTTCCGGGCCCGCACGGCGCGTCGCCCACCTTTTCGGTGAGTTCCGGGCCCGCACGGCGCGGCCGGACACACCCCCGCGCAAACGCAAGTACGGCTCCCGATCTTGATCGGAAGCCGTACTCGTCAAACGTGACCCCAGCGGGATTCGAACCCGCGTTACCGCCGTGAGAGGGCGACGTACTAGGCCGCTATACGATGGGGCCGCGGCTGGCAGAACATTACCGGTTACCGGCAGTTCTGCCCAATCGGTGATCGCTCACCGACTGGCTGGGGTACCAGGACTCGAACCTAGACTAACTGAACCAGAATCAGTCGTGCTGCCAATTACACCATACCCCAAGGGGGTATCACTCCCGTGCTGCCGGTGACCGGCCGTGCGGGGTGAACCGAGGAGAAACCTTACCGGGCAGGTGCCGTTCGGCCCAAATCGAGCACCGCCAGACCGGCCGCGTCCGGCCGCAATTGGTCGAGGCCTGTGATGACCGGCACATCATCGGGCGCGGTGGCGTCCGAGATCGCCGCGTCGGGTGCGTGGCCGACCTCGGTATGACGGGGGCGGCGTAACCAGATCGGCTGCAGCCCGGCGCGGGCGGGGCCGAGCACGTCGGCTTCGAACTCGTCGCCGATGTACGCCGTGCGCGACGGGTCGCTGCCGAGCTCTGCGACGGCGTGCCGGAAGACCGCTGGGTCCGGTTTGCCGACGCCGAGCGTGTCGCGGGTGACGACCGGTCCCAGCCGCCCTTCGAGCCCGAGAGCCGAAAGCTTCGACTGCGTCGCCGCCGCGGACGAATTGGTCAACGCGCCGAAGCGCAGGCCGGCCGCGGCGCAGGCGTCGAGGAAGGGCAGCACGTCGTCGTAGACCCGCTGCCGCTCGAGGAACGCCGGACGGAAGGCCGCCTCATAGACGTCGATCGCATCGTCGGGAAGCGAACGCCCTTGTGCCGCACCGACTTCGGCGAGTCGGGCGGCCCGCATCTGCTCGAAATCGAGTTCTCCTGCGGTGTAGCGCTTGAAGAACCCTCCTGGGTCGCTGCGAAAGCGACGGGCCGCGGCCTGGCGCCATACGTCCGACTCGTCCGGCCAGACCGCCGCCATCGCCACCTCGCCGGCCCCGATCATCGCCGCGGTCGTGTCGAGCAGCGTGTCGTCGATGTCCAGGAGCACCGCGTGGACCGGCAGTGTCCCGGCTGCCTGCGTCACCCCCACGTCAGAGCGAGTCGCGCAGCGCCTGCAACCGCCGCATCGTCGAGGCCTTGCCGAGGATCTCCATCGACTCGAAGAGCGGCGGAGAGACCCGCTGCCCCGACACGGCCGTGCGGATCGGACCGAACGCCAGCCGCGGCTTGATGCCGAGGCCGTCGACGATCGCGGTGCGCAGTGCCTCCTCGAGCCGGTCGGCGGTCCACTCCAGACCGGAGCCGTCCGGGTTGCCGATCGCCCCGCTGATCGGCTCGAGCGCGGCGATCGCCGCATCCAGCACCTGAGGAGCGCTCTCCTTCAACTGCTTTCGCGCGTCGTCGGCGATCTCGAGCTTGTCGTCGGCGACGAAGAACGGAGCCACCAGCGGGGTCGCCTCGGTCAGCAGATTGATGCGCGTCTGGATCAGCGGCACGATCGCATTGAGCCGGCCGAACTGCGGCAACGACGGGTTCTCCGGGAGCACGCCGTCACGCTGCAGGAAGGGCAGCAGCCGCGCCGTGAGGTCCTGCTCGGACAACTCCCGGATGTAGTGCGCATTGAGCCAGTTGAGCTTGTCGAGGTTGAACACCGCACCCGCGGGGTTGATCTTGTGCCAGGCGAAATTCTTGCTGAACTCCTCGAAGCTGAAGACCTCGCGCTCGGTTCCGTCGTCCTCGATGAGCGGCGGATGCCCTTGCAGCGCAAGGAAATTGACAAGCGCTTCGGGAACGTAACCCTCGTCCTTGAACCACGTCAGCTTGGCCCACGGACTCTTGCGCTTGGAGATCTTCGCCTTCTTCTCGTCCCGCAGCAGCGGGATGTGCGCAAACTCCGGAGCCTGCCAGCCGAGCCATTCGAAGAGCAGCAGGTGCTTGGGTGTCGAGGAAATCCACTCCTGCCCGCGCACCACGTGGGTGATCTCCATCAGGTGGTCGTCGACCACGACCGCCAGATGGTATGTCGGGAAGCCGTCGGCCTTCACGATCACCTGGTCGTCCGGCTTCGGCGCCTTCGTGCGGCCCATGATCAGGTCGTCGAACTCCAGCGGCACGTCGTCCGGGATGAGCATCCGCACTACCGGGGTGTCGGTGAATCCCGGTAGTTTGGAACGCTCTTCGCGGGTCTTGCCCAGGCACATCCGGTCGTAGCCGGTGGGCTGCTTGGTCTTCTGCTGCACCTCGCGCATCTGCGCCAGGCGCTCGCTGGAGCACCAGCACAGGTAGGCGTGGCCGTCGGCGAGCAGCTGCTCGGCATACGGCTTGTAGGTCTCGAGCCGTTCGGACTGCTTGTAGGGCGCGAACGGGCCGCCCTTGTCCGGGCCCTCGTCCCAGTGCAGCCCCAGCCAGTGCAGCGTGTCGTAGAGCTGCTGCTCGCTGTCGGCCTGGAACCGCGTCCGGTCGGTGTCCTCGATGCGCAGGATGAAGCTGCCCCCCTGCTGCCGGGCGAATGCCAGGTCGAAGATCGAGACGTATGCCGTGCCGACGTGCGGATCGCCGGTGGGCGACGGCGCGACGCGCAGACGGGGCTTGCGGACGGATTCGGGCGTAGCGGTGCTCATGATGGGCACGATGATATCGGCGCTTTCAGAGCAGTGCGTGCGCCAGTGACTCCTGCATCCAGGTGAGGAAGTCGTAGTAGAGCCCGGTCAGCAGCCTCGGGTCGTCGCTGACCGCGTCGCCGGCTTCGACAATGTCGTGCTGCAACTGTTCGGAGTCGTCGTCGGAGCGCAGCCCCAACCGCTCGCCGAGCGCCAGCCGCGCGTCGGTGAGTGAGATGAGCAAGGCCTGTGCCTGACCGAGGTCGAGCTCCAGTTTCTCTCCGCGTGTGGCGTCGAGCGCCGCGATCGCGGTCGACAGATTGGCAGCCTTGCGCTGCCGCAGCCCGTGCTCGGTGAGCGACCGGAACTCCGAGGCGACCTCGGCGTCCTCCCGATGGCCGTCGGGCAGCAGCCGGGCGAGCGCCGGGTCACGCGAAGCCAGCTCGTCGGGGTCGGCGGTGCGGCCGATCGACGCCATCATGTCCTCGACCGGATCGCCAGTCGCTCCGTCGTTTGGCGCGACCAGTTGACGGGTCTGGGTCAGCAGCTCGCTGACCACTTCGCGTTCCTCCGCCGCCATCTTGGCCACGACGCGAGAACCCTTGCGCTTGAAGGCGGTTGCCACGTCATACGTCCTTTTCGAAAGTGGCCCACAGCCCGTATCCGTGCATCGCTTCGGTGTCGGTCTCCATGCGCTCGCGCGGGCCGTGCGAGACCGCCGCCTTGCCGTCGCGGTGCACGCTCATCATCAGCTTCTCGGCCTTGGCCTGCGAGTAGCCGAAGTAGTTCTGAAAGACCCAGGAGACATAGGACATCAGGTTGACCGGGTCGTTCCAGACGATCGTGACCCACGGCTGGTCGAGCTGGCGCTCGGCATCGGTGTCGACATCGACGTCGGGCGAGGCATGCTCGGGGGGCGCGACTGACACGCTTTCCACGATAGGCACTGGGGCGCCCGTCACGCGAGGCTCCCCCACCCATCAGGGCGTCATTAACTACAGTGACGCGGGTGACGACACCACCGGGCGTGTCCACCGCCCTGCTCACCGACCAATACGAGCTGACCATGCTCAGTGCCGCCCTCAAGGACGGCACCGCGCACCGCCGCAGCGTTTTCGAGACGTTCGGGCGCCGGCTGCCCGACTGTCGCCGGTACGGCGTGGTCGCCGGCACCGGGCGCCTCCTGGACGCATTGGCCGACTTCCGCTTCGGCGACGCCGAGCTGGCCGACCTGCGCGAGCGTGGCGTCGTCGACGAGCCGACACTCGACTGGCTGGCCGACTACCGCTTCACCGGCAACATCTGGGGATACGCCGAGGGCGACGTCTACTTCCCCGGCTCGCCGATGCTGATCGTGGAGTCGACCTTCGCCGAGGGCGTGGTGCTGGAGACACTCGTGCTGTCGATCCTCAACCACGACAGCGCGATCGCATCCGCGGCTTCCCGTATGACGGCAGCCGCGGAGGACCGGCCCTGCATCGAGATGGGCTCCCGTCGTACTCATGAGGACGCGGCCGTTGCGGCGGCCCGGGCGGCATACATCGCCGGCTTCGCGACCACCTCCAACCTGGAGGCCGGGCGACGTTACGGCGTGCCGACGACCGGCACGTCGGCGCACTCGTTCACGCTGCTGCACGACGATGAACGCGCCGCGTTCGCCTCGCAGGTGGACGCGCTCGGGGTGGGCACCACGTTGCTGGTCGACACCTACGACGTGACCAACGCGGTCAAGCTCGCCGTCGAGGTTGCCGGTCCCGAACTCGGTGGTGTGCGGCTGGACTCGGGTGACCTGTTGCAGCAGGCGCGCGAGGTGCGGGCCCAACTCGACAGCCTCGGCGCCACCAAGACCAAGATCGTGGTCACCTCCGATCTCGACGAGTTCGCGATCGCGGCGCTGCAGGCCGGCCCGGTCGACGGCTACGGAGTCGGCACCCAGTTGGTCACCGGATCCGGCGCTCCCACAGCGGGATTGGTCTACAAGCTGGTCGCCCGCGAGGACTCCGCCGGCCAGATGCAGGGCGTCGCCAAGAAGAGCAAGGACAAAACCTCCGTCGGCGGCCGCAAATATGCCCTGCGCCGCCGTAACGCGCGCGGCACCGCCGAGGCCGAGCTGATCGGCATCGGCACCCGCCCCGAGGACGACGGCGACGACCGCCAACTGCTGGTGCCGCTGGTCAAGGACGGCGACCGGGTCTTCCACGGCACGCTCGACGACGCGCGCAAGCAGCACACCGCGGCCCGCGACGAGCTGCCGCCCACCGCGCGCCAGATGTCACGCGGCGAGCCGGTGATCCCGACGGTTTACGAGAGCTGAGCCGCGCCCCCGCCTGTCGAATAGCCCCCTGCTGGTCGAGTAGCGGCGAGGAACGAGCCGCGTATCGAGACCCAGCCCGTCGCCGAGGTAGCACTCCCGGTCGCTTCGGGAGCCGCATAATGACCGCGAGTGCTACCTCGCGGACCGTCACTCCGGCGGCTGAGCATGCGCTCCTACGACGCTTGACTCGCGCGCTGCGCACCCATGGACGCCGCGCGCTCGAGGATCCGAGGCCCCGCCTTCTCCGGTGAACCGGCATCGACGGGCGGCTGCGGGTCGTGCTCGATGATGAGCTGGGCGGCCCTCGCAGTGTCGGCGTCGCGCAGCAGTTCGACCAGTCGCAGCGCCATGTCGATGCCGCTGGAAACTCCTGCCGCCGTGATGACCCGGTGCGGCAGGAGTTCCACAACGCGCTGCGTGGTCGGTGCCGCACCGAGTTCGCCGAGCAGCTGCAGCACCGAGTAGTGCGAGGTGGCGGGCAGACCGTCGAGCAGCCCCGCCGCAGCGAGCACCAGAGACCCGGAGCAGACGGACGTGGTGAACTGGGTCATCCGGTGGATGTCGCGCACCCATGCGCGAAATTCGTTGTCCGCCAGGCAGTCTCGAGTGCCCGGACCGCCCGGGACCAGGAGCACGTCTGCGTGCTCAATCTCGGCGATCGGCCGGTCGACCAGGAGCCCGAGCATCCCGTGGTCACAGCGAACCGGTCCCAGTTGCTTCCCGGCGAAGACGACATCGATGTCCGGCACCTGGTGCAGCACCTCGTAAGGACCGATCGCATCGAGCGCCGTGATCCCGTCGAACAGCGGTATGACGACAGTCGTTGTCATGTGGAGCTCCCGGTAGTGAACCGACGGCGGTATGCCGACGGGCTGGTGCCGCAACGCATCTGGAATCCGCGACGTAGGCTCTCAGCGGACGCAAATCCGCAGTCCCGCGCGACGGATGCGACAGTCGAATCAGTAGTGGTCAGTAGCGTTTTCGCGATGTCGATCCGGGCAGACGTCACGTATTCGCCGACGCTCACCCCGACCTCTGCAGCGAACCGGCGCTGAAACTGGCGCGGCGAGAGTTGAGCTGCGCGGGCCAGCACCTCGACCCGGTGATCGTGCTGCGGGTCGGCGTCGATGCTGCGTTGCACCGCAGAGATGCGGTCGTCGTGCGCCCGCCTGCGCCGTACCGGCCCGGCGAACTGTGACTGGTTTCCATCACGTCGTAATGACATGACCATGTGCCGCGACACCGTTTGTGCAACCTCGCTGCCGCAGTCGTCCTCGATGACGGCCAGGCCGAGGTCGATGCCGGCAGTGACGCCACCGGAGGACCAGATGTGACCGTCGCGATGGTAGATCGGGTCGGTCATCACCCGGGTGTTCGGCAGTCGGCAGGCAAGCTCGTCGGCGTAGGCCCAGTGCGTGGTGACCGCAGCTCCGTCGAGGAGTCCGGCATCGCCGGCCAGAAAGGCACCGGTGCACACCGTCATCAGGCGGTGCGGCCTGCACTCGCGCAGCCACGCCAGCAGCTCCGGCTGCGGTTCGCGCGTGCCGTAGCCGCCGGGGATGACCAGCGTCCCTTGGACGAGGTCGGGCAGCGGATCCGCCGACAAGCGCAAGCCGCTGCTGCTGCGCACGGCGGATCGGGCGGCGACAACGCGGAGTTCGTACGCCGGCGCCCGCCCGGCCGAGCGCAACACGTCGTTCGCGGCTTCGAGGACCTCCAACGGCCCGGTGAGGTCCAGCGATTGCACGCCATCGAAGACCACGAACGTCACTCGTTCGGCTCGGTTTGGCTTCACACGATGCATCCTTCGGCGATCTCGCCGACGGCACAATGTCGTTGATCGCACGATTCATGCCATCAGTGGGACGTTGTCCGAACCTCAGCCGCCGAGCGGGAACGCGCGGCGGTCGGCCCAGGTGAATGCTCCCGTCTCCGGTCGCTGGTTCACCGCCACCAGATCAAGGCTGCTCGCGGTCACCACGACCGGCTCCCACGACCGCGCGACGTTCTCGATCAGTTGCTCGATGCGGCGCCGAGACGTGGGCCGCACGGCATACGCAAGGCTGACGTGCGGCAGCGCGGTCGGCACCGGCACCCCCGCATGACCGTGCAGTCGCAGCTGTGACAAAAACGTGGTGAGGTCCGCCCACCCTGGCACGTCACACGGCACGACGACGCCGGTATCGACCACGACCGGAGGCAGCAATCGCACCGATATCGGCGCTATGTCGAGCGTCGCCTGCTCAATCGCCACCTGCAAACCCTGCCACGCATTGGGATCGAGATCGTCGACATACCAAGGGAATTGGGCAACGGTCAGGTGGCGATACCGCGCTGCTTGAGTCGGCATGACTGCGTTGATGCGGTGCGCAGCCGCATCGAGCGCAGACAGCTCGGGAAGCAGGTAGACGTGCAACCGGCCGTCACGGCCCCAGCGCACCCCGGGGCGGTCGAAGAACGGCTCAAGCGTCGGCTCAGTCAGCCTGATCACGGACCCGCACCTGGAGTACGTCGTCCACTCTGCCCACGTGCGACACCAGACCGCCGATCGGCAGCTTGCCGTGCAGGTCCAGTTCGACATCGACCAGACGGAGCAAGGTCGTGGTCTGAGTCGCTCCGTCTTCCTGCTGCAGGAACTCCTGTCGCCGCGTCGGGTGGGAGGTGAAGCCGCGCAGGTCGAAACCCTCTTCGGCGACAACCTCAAGCACCCTGCGCAGAGCGCCCGTGCCGTCGATGTACCGCACCGACAACGCGGTCTGGTTGGTCGGGACGTGGGCCCGCCGGAAGACCGACGGCCAGGCCCTGACGATCAAGATGTGGCAGCCGGTGACGAAGAGCGCCGGCCAGATGAGTCCGGCGCCGCACGCGGTGCCGATGGCCGCCGTCAACCAGATCGAGGCGGCGGTCGTGAGCCCGTGGACCATATTGCGACGAACGAAAACCAGTCCAGCGCCGATGAATCCGATGCCCGAGACGATCTGAGCGGCGACGCGGGACGGGTCCAGCGTGACCAGTCCCTCGCGGACAACGTCGGTGAATCCGTACTTGCTGACGACCATGAACAGCGCCGCTCCCACCCCGACGAGGGTGTGAGTCCGGATGCCCGCGGACTTGTTCTTCAGCTGACGTTCCAGGCCGACGGCGGTCGACAGCACCAGCGCCATCGACAACAGGCCGAGCATCTCCGGAGTATGCGGCGGGTGAGCGAGGATCATGCGCTTGTCCTGATCGGTGTGTGGAATGCCGCGGCGAGTAGGGCGTGCAGCCGGGTGTTGTCGACGCGGGTGACCACGTCGACCGCCGCGCCCGAGCCCGCAACGAGGGCACCATCGTTGGTCACCGACACCCGAGCACGTCTGGTTGCCACCAGTTCGGGGTCGACGAGCAATCCCACGGCCACAGCATCGTGCAACCAGCAGCCCGGCAAACCGCGGGTGGCGGCGGAGAAGCGCACCCAGGGGTCAACACCCGGCACGAGGCTTCGCGCGACCGGCCCTCCGGAAACCGCCATCGCATGCAGTTGCTCGGCGGTCAGCATCGTCTGGATGGTGGCGTCCATCGGCACGACCGTGATCGGCACCGGCGCCGCCAGCACTTCGCGCGCGGCGAGCGGGTCAAGACCGAGATTCGTCTCGACCCGGTAACCGGGAACGTCCAGGGCACCTCCCATGAGCACCAGTCGGCTGATCTGTTCCGGTAGTCGAGAGTGTCGCCGGAAGGCGCGCGCGAGGTTGGTCAGCGGTGCCGTCGCAACGACCACGATCTCCCCGGGATGCGAGCCGACCGCGGCCGCGAGCGCATCGGCCGCGTCGACCGTCGGGGGTGGCACCTCCTGCGGACGGAGCGCATCCAGGCCTGCCCAGTACTGCTCAGCCAGCGGGTGGTCGGATCGGTCGGTGCGAGCCGACACGTCGCGGTTGGGGGCTCCGAGCGGACTGTCCTGCCCGGCGATCACCGGCACGTCTCGTCCCCACGCAGCGAGCAGCCGCTCCGCGACAGCCGCGCCGACATTGGCAGCGGTGTTGCCGGAAACCGTTGTCACCAGGTCGAGTTGGAGGCCGGGCGCGGTGGCAGCCACGGCCAGTGCCAACGCGTCATCGATGTTCGCGCCAGGGACACCCAGCCCCGGGTCGCAGTCCAATGTCATCCGGATCATGCGGAACCACCGCAGCCGCAGGACTCCCGAGGCACCAGCTCGAAATCGAAGACGATGGGCTCCGCAGCGTAGTGGTCCGGCCGCGACAGGATCCGCAGCGCCTCACGTGCCATCTCCGCAATGGGCTGCGTCACCGTCGACAGTGCCGGCACCAGGAATTCCGAGTCGTCCGTGCCGTTGAGGCAGAAGACCGCGACGTCTTCTGGCACCGACAGACCGCGGCGGTGCAACGCTGACACCAGGCCGATCGCCTGCTCCTGGTTGCCGGTCAGCACTGCGGTCGGGTGAGCGCCGCCGTCGCCGAACAGCACTGCAGCTGCAGCAGATCCGGCTTCCCGGGTGTATGGCGCATGCACGGTCCACTCATCCGGGATGGTCAGTCCCGCTCGCGTTGCGGCGTCGCGCGCTCCGCCGAGACGCAGTGCGGAGTTCATCATCGACTCCGGACCGGTGACCATCGCCAGTTCGCGTTGCCCGTGGACATCGATGAGGTGCGTCATCGCAGCGTCGGCGGCGGCCCGTTCGTCGATCCGCACGGATGCGGTAAGGCCATCGGAGTTTGCGTGTGTCACCACGACGACCGGGGTCCCGGAGGCCGTCGCCCGGTCGAGTTGCACGTCCTGGGTGACCGCCATGTAGAGCAGGCCGTCCACCTGCCGATCGAGCAGGTTGCGCACCAGGGCTGCCTCGCGCGCAGCGTCGTCAGCGCTGTCCCCGAGAAGCAGCACGCAGTCCTGGTCGAACACCTCACGCTCGACCTGATGAGCGATCGATGCGACGAACGGGTTGGAGATGTTCGGCACGACAAACCCGAAGGTCCGGGTCGTGCCGCGAGCCAGTGCGCTGGCAATCCCATTGGGGCGGTATCCGATTCGCTCTATCGCGTCGAGCACGCGCTGCTTGGTCGCCGGTGCCACCGGCCGAGGGCCGTCGTTGACGACGTAGCTGACCACCGCCACCGAGGTGCCCGCCTCACGGGCCACGTCCTGCCGGGTGACCTTGCCTCGGCGGTTCGTCTGCTGCGTCATACTGCGTCCTCCGTGAGGGTCAGGTCCCGGCCGCGGGTCTCGGGCGCGTAGTGGGTTGCCACCAGCCCGATGGCCGCCATCAGGGCGAAGTATGCCGCGACTGGCCACCAACTGCCGGTCAGCGCCAGCATCGCCGAAGCAACTACCGGAGCACTGCCACCCGACAGCATCGACCCGACTTCCTTGGCCAATGCCATCCGCGAGTATCGAGCCCGGGTGCCGAACAACTCCACGCCGTATGCCGCCTGCGCCGCGAAGATGCCGAGGCTGGCCAGGCACACACCGAGCACGACCATCGTGTAGACGACTGCGGGGTCACGGGTCTGCATCAACGCAAACGCCGGGAATGCATACAGCACCAACGCAATACAGAAGAACCGGTAGACAACGCGCCGACCCCACCGATCGGTCGCGTATCCAGTCAATGGGATGACCGCGAAGCCGATCACCGAGGCTACGAATACCGCTTGGGCAGGAAGGTCGCGGTTCATGTCGAGCACCTTCGACACATAGCCAACGACGAATGTCAGCGCGAGGTAGGAGGGTCCGTTCTCGGCGATGCGTAGGCCGACCATCAGCAGGAACGTCCGGTTGCGGTCGCGAAACGGACGGTCGTCGTTGGTCGCGACGGACTCGGCGGCGACCGCCTCGAAAACCGGGCTCTCCCCCATGTATCGCCGGATCAGCAAGGCGGCTGCGGTGATCAGCAAGCTGCAGACGAATGGGATCCGCCAACCCCAGCTCATCAACTCCTCCTTCGGCAGTTGCGCCACGAGCAGCCAGATCCCCGACGAGACGAGAATCCCGCTGTTGGAACCCAGGGCGATCGCCGAGGAGATGAGGCCGCGACGTTCGACCGGCGAACTCTCGGCGAGCATGATGACGCCGCCGGACAATTCGGCTCCGGCACCGAACCCCTGCAGCAAGCGCAGCAGAACCAGCAGCAACGGTGCGATCACCCCGGCCTGCGCATAGGTGGGGAGCAGGCCGATGAGGGTCGTCGATCCGCCCATCAACGCGATGGTCATCACCAGCACGACCTTGCGACCGCGCCGGTCGCCGAGCCGGCCGAAGAACACCGCGCCCACCGGTCGGGCGAGGAAGCCCACGGCATACGTGCTGAAACCGGCGAGCATTGCGATAACAGGGGACGCCCCCGGAAAGAAGATGTCCCCGAACACCAGCCCCGCGGCCAGACCGTAGAGCGAGAAGTCGACGTACTCCATCGTCGTGCCGAGCCAGGTCGACAGGACGGTGTTGCGCACCTGCGCCGGATTGCCCGGCCCGGCTGTGGGCCGCTGTTTCGTTGTCACTGTGGTTTCCCCGCTGACCTCTTCGTCCAGCCGCATGGTGCATCCTCCAAAATCTACCCGCGTAGATCTACGCGGGTAGATTGACGGTAACGCCCTCCCGTTGATCTGACAAGGCATTCGGCGAAGTTCGCCCACGCCGAGGTATCACTATCTGCCGCTTCGACGGCTCCAAAACGACCGCGACTGCTGCCTCGGCGTGCGCCGAGCGATCCGGCGATGGGGCTCGAGCTTCCGCACCGCGGCGGACACATCAGCCGACGTATGCTCGCAGGCATGGCACGCGCACTGGTGATCGTGGACGTACAGAACGACTTCTGCGAGGGCGGATCGCTGGCCGTCAACGGCGGCATCGAGGTCGCCGAGCGGATCAATGCGTATGTCGCAGGTGACGACCCGGCATACGACCAGATCGTCGCCACGGCCGACTGGCACATCGACCCGGGCGACCACTGGTCGGAAAGCCCCGATTTCCAACGCAGTTGGCCGGTGCACTGCAAGGTCGGCACGCCGGGTGCGGACTTTCGCGCCGAGGTGCAGCCGGCGATCGCGCGAGCCGCGGCGATCTTCCGCAAGGGACAGTACGAAGCCGCATACAGCGGGTTCGAGGGCGCGACCGAGGACGGCGAGAAGCTCACCGACTGGCTGCGCGACCACAACGTCGACACCGTCGACGTCGTCGGGATCGCGACCGACTACTGCGTGCGAGCGACCGCGCTGGACGCGGCCCAAGCCGGCTTCGGCACGACCGTGCTCGCCGACCTCACCGCCGGGGTCGCCGTCGACTCGACCGCAGCCGCCGTCGAGGAGCTTCGAGGCGCGGGAGTCGTCGTCCGCGACTGACCGCGGCGAGGCCACGATTCGCCGGCCGAGTCAAAGGTGCGCAATCGGGAAGAACCCCTCATCCTCGGTGGTTGATCCGGTGCTGCCACCCGAGAGGACTCCGCCATGAGCGCCACTCCGCCCGCTTCCCGTTCGACCGCGACGACAGAGGAACAAGTCGTCCTCGACCGCGCCTACAACCGGCGCGAGGAGTTGCTCGTCGCGCTCGATGGCGAGTGCGACAACTCCGACAACTCCCCCGCGGACGCAACGGACGCGGCACGCCTCGCGTCCCTGCGCCGCCGCCGGGCCGAGCTGCGGCAGGCGGAGAGCGGGTTGATCTTCGGCCGACTCGATGCCACGGACGGCACCACTCGTCGCCTCGGGCGGGTTGGGCTGGCACGCGAGGACGAGGGCGACGAACCACTGGTCCTCGACTGGCGCGCGCCCGCCGCTCGGCCCTTCTACACCGCGTCACCGCTCGACCCGCAGGGGCAGCGACGTCGTCGCCACATCCGCACACAGGGGCGGCAGGTTGTCGGCGTAGACGACGAACCTCTCGACAGCGCAGCCGATTCCGGCGATTTGGTCGGCGAGGGTGCGCTCCTTGCCGCACTGTCCGCTCGCCGCACCGGTGCGATGGGGACCGCGGTCGCAACCCTGCAGCGCGAGCAGGATGAAATTGTCCGTTCCGACAGCCGCGGGCCGCTGGTCGTCCAGGGCGGACCCGGCACCGGCAAGACGGTCGTCGCGCTGCACCGGGTCGCCTATCTGCTCTTCACCCATCAGGAGTTGGCGAGTCAGGGCGTGCTGGTGCTCGGACCGTCGCGTCGATTTCTCGACTACATCGCGCAGGTCCTGCCAGCGCTCGGCGAGACCTCTGTGGTCTCCGCGACCTGCGACACCCTGCTGCCCGGGGTCGCCGTCAGTCGCGGGGAGTCTCGTGAGACCGCCGAGCTCAAGGGTCGCGCGTGCTGGCAGGACATCCTGAGCTCGTATGTCGGCGCGCTCGCACCGGTCGCGGCACCACTGACCTTCGTTGTCGACTCCGAACGACACACGCTGCCAACGGCATCCGTCGAACGTGCGCTGCACACCGCCCTCGCCGGCCGTGACCTGCACTCTGCGCGTGCATGGTTCACCACCCAGGTGCACGACCTGCTGACCGACGATGCCGTCTCACGGCACGAGGCGCTGCTCGCCGCGATGGAGGAGGGCTTCGAAGACATCCTTGCCCGAGTGGACGCCGGTCTACAGCGCGCCGACGATCGCGGTGTCCGCACCGGCGCGACGGGCAGCGACGTCGACGGTGGCCTCACCGATCAGGACGTCGACCGGCTTCGCAGCCGCATCGCAAACGACCCGGCGATCCAGCAGGTCATCGACGCATTCTGGCCGGTCCGCGACATTGCAGACACGCTGCGTGCGCTGCTCGGCGACGCCGATCTGCTGCGGCGGCACGGACCATCTCTCACTCCGCATGAACGTCGGCTGATCACCGAGGAGCCGGACGCGTTTGCACCGAGCGACATTCCGCTCCTCGACGCGCTTGCGGAGCTGCTCGGCTCTGCCGACGACCGACCGCAGCAGGGCGAGTTCCTCGCCGACCGGGCACTAGCGACTCGCGACTGGGGCTACGGGCACGTGGTCGTCGACGAGGCTCAGGAACTGTCGCAGATGCAATGGCGGATGGTGCTGCGCAGAGTGCCGTCGCGATCGATCACCGCAGTGGGCGACATCGACCAGACCGAGGCACCGCACCGGCATACCTCGTGGGAGTCGGCCGTCGGCGAGGCTTTCGGAGATCGTTGGCGCCGAAGCGATCTCACGATCTGTTACCGCACCCCGCGCGAGGTCATGGCGCTGACGGACGAGGTGCTGCGACGGGCCGGCAGCCACAACGCACCGCCGCGCGCGGTGCGTTCGTCCGGCATCGACCCCTGGGCCGTTTCCGTGGCGGAGTCAGACCTGCACCGGACTGTGGCCGACCTGGCGCTTGAGTTGTCGGCTCGGTGGTCCGGAGGAACCGTCGGCGTCGTCGCACCCGGACCACGCTCCGCTGCACTACGTGAATCGCTGGAACGACAGGGCATCGGCGTACCGGTGCTCACGCCGACCGAGGCCAAGGGATTGGAGTGGGATGCCGCCCTGGTCGTCGACCAGGACGGCATCACCGCCGAGCCGCGCGGCTGGAACGCGCTCTACGTGGCGTTCACCCGCTGCACTCAGGAGCTCGGCCAGGTAGTCGTCAGCTGACGGTAATCGGCGTGCTGCCGGACACCAGGCGCCAATCGATCGTATGGAACGCTGGCGGGTCGATGACCTTGTTCGCTGTCACCCAATCGATGATCAACTGGCGAATCTCGTTCTGCCGGTTGTAAACCACCGGCGCGGTCGTGACCCCGGGGAAGCCGCCGCCACCGGACTGCCGGTAGTTGTTGATCGCGATGACGAAGCTGTCACCATCGGCGACCGGCTTGCCGGCATACGCCAGGTTCTTGATGCGGCTGCCCGGCGCGACGCTGACGTCGATGTCGTAGGTGAGCGGTGCGTCCAACCCGCCCATCACGTCGTAGTTGTAGTCGGGCGTGCCATTCGGTGCCGTCGGGGTGACCGCATTGGTGAGCTGATCGATGGTGAACGGTCCGGTGCCGTTGACCTGCTTGAAGTACGTCGCCGACGTCTCCAGGTAGGCCTTCACCTGAGCGCCGGTGAACTTGATGCCGAGCAAGGTGTTGTCGTAGATGTAGAGACCCGCCACGTCGCGCACGGTCACGTCGCCCTTCGGGATCGACGCGGTCCGGCTGAACGGCGCCGCGATCGACAGCACCGGTGTCTTCTCGTCGGCGGTGCCCGCCAGACCAGCCTTGACCGCCTCCGCCTGCACCAGGTTGATCAGGTCGACGGCAGCCGAATCCTCAACAACCGCACGGGCACCGGTCATCTCCTGGGTGCAGGTGCCGATGACGCCGTTGACGTAGGAGAGCACCTTCTGGTGCTGCGGGCGCAGCAGCGCGGCGACTGCCGGGTCCTCGGGGACAGTGTTGGAGTTGAGCAGCGTCGCGGTCGCGCTAGCGACCTGCCACTGACCGCGGACCTTCTCCAGACCCAGATCCATGACGGTCACGCGCTCGCCCCAGCACAGCGGCTCGGACAGCAGCACCTGCTTGCCGGTCTTGTCGTTGGTCACGTAGCGCTGCGGGATCTCTTGGTGCGCGTGCCCGACCAGGATGGCGTCGATGTCCGGCACCTGCTGAGCCATCAGCGTGCTCGCATTCTCCGGGTAGGGCAGCGAGTCGCCGTAGGACGAGGAGGTGTCCATGCCGGAGTGGCAGGAGACCACGACGACGTCCGCGCCGCGCTTCTTCACCTCAGGCACGACGATCTTGGCCTGCTCGACGATGCCGTTGAACTTCACCTTGCCGTCCACGTTGGCCTTGTCCCAGATCGCGACGCCGGGGGTCACCAGCCCGACGATCCCGACGGTCACCGGCTTGTGTCCCGGCACCTTCACCGTCTTCAACGTGTATGACGGGAAGACCGCCTTGCCGGAGTGCCAGTCGAGGGCGTTGGCACCCAGCAGCGGATGGTCGAGCTGGCTCTCGAAGGTGCGCAGGATGTCCAGGCCGTAATTGAACTCATGGTTGCCCAGAGCCGCTGCGTCATACCCGATCTCGTTCATTGCCAACGCCATCGGGTGCTTCACGGTCGCGCTGATCGGCTCGATCTTGGCGAAGTAGTACGCCAGCGGCGTGCCCTGAATGGTGTCGCCCGCGTCGAGCGTGATGCAGGTGTCGGCGCCGCGCTCGGCCCGCACCGCCTTGATGAGCGTCGCGCACTTCGCCGCGCCGACGTCGTTGTGCTTCGCGTCGTCATACTCGGCGTTCTTGAAGTAGTCCCAGTTGTAGACGTTGCCGTGCAGGTCCGTGGTGCCGAGCACGGTGAGCCGCAACCCCTTCCCGCCGGGCTTCGCCTCGGCGTCCGGTGCCGTTGCCAGACCGGCGAGACCGGCTCCACCGATAACGGTCATCGCCAGCAGCTGGCGGCGGCTGGCGGACGTGCGGATGACGGGGTGCGACATGGTTTTGCTCCTCGAGCACATGGGACGGAACGCCGCTCGTGGCGGCCGGTCCACGCTAGCGGGCCGCGGCCGCGTCGGCGCCCGAACCGGGCCACAGGTTCGGCCAACGTTCACCCGCCCTCAACCCCGGCCGGGTCGGTTCAGCGTCCTCCGACCCAGCTCCACGCATACTTGCCGTCGTCGACGGCGCGGCCACCCTCGCCGAGCTCCAACGGGCGGAAGGTGTCGACCATGACGGCGAGCTCGTCGAATTCGGTGACCCCGATCGAGTTTTCGTAGGCACCGGGCTGCGGGCCGTGGGCGTGGCCACCCGGATGCAGCGAGACCGAGCCCTTGCCGATGCCCGAACCCTTGCGGGCCTCGTAGTCGCCGTCGACGTAGAACATCACCTCGTCGCTGTCGACGTTGGAGTGGTAGTAGGGCACCGGGATCGAGTCCTGGTGGTAGTCGACCTTGCGCGGCACGAAGTTGCAGACCACGAAATTCTGCCCCTCGAAGACCTGGTGCACCGGCGGCGGCTGGTGCACCTTGCCGGTGATCGGCATGAAGTCGGCGACGTTGAAAACATACGGATAGAGGCAGCCGTCCCAGCCGACCACGTCGAGCGGGTGGTAGGGGTAGGTGTAGATCGTGCCGACGATGCCGCCACTGGCGTGGGCGCCGGTCCCCCGGTGCTTGACGTAGACCTCGGTCGGCTCGGACGGCTCGACTCCGATGTCCTCGGCGAGCAGCGGCCCTTGCGGTCCGCGCAGGTCGCGTTCGCAGTATGGCGAGTGCTCCAGCAACTGACCGAAACGCGACAGGTAACGCTTGGGTGGGCTGATGTGCGAGTTGCCCTCGATGGCGTAGACCCGCAACGGCTCGCTGAATCCCTCGTCGCCCGCTGCGACCGGGAGCCATCGGTGCGTCGTCGCCCGCGGCACGATCAGGTAGTCGCCCTCGGCCACCTCGAAGCTGCCGAAGACCGTTTCGACGCGGGCAGCGCCGCGTTCGACATACAGACACTCGTCGCCGATCCCGTTGCGATACCACGGGCTTGGCGCATCGGCCACGACATACGACAGCCGTACGTCGCCGTTACCGAGCACCAGTCGGCGACCGGTGACGACGTCGACGCCGGTCTGACCATCGGGGAACAGGTCGTGCAACTTCAGGTGACGCGGAAGCAGCGGATGGTTGGGTTCGGTGTCCAACGCCCGGGCGAACTCCCACGGTTTCGCGTCCAAGATCGCCGACGGCAGACCCCGGTGGTAGAGCAGCGAGGAGTCGCTGGAGAAGCCCTCCTCCCCCATCAACTCCTCGTAGAACACCCCACCTTCGGGAGTGCGCAGCGCGGTGTGCCGCTGCCGGGGCAACTCGCCCATCGATCGGTAGAACGCCATTGTCCTTCTCCTCACTCGCTCAGCAATCGCGCGCCGCTTCGGTTCGTTACGGTGGCAACCATGCCGAGTCTGCCCACGCGAGCACTCTTCACTCAGCTGATCGACGACGCCGCTGTCTTCCCACCGGGCAACTTCCCGCTCGACGAGGCTATCGAGCGCAGGGCCGGGCGGCGCGGCACCCCGGCGTCGGACTTCGTCGGCCCCTTGCTGCTGCCTCCGAGCCTCGTCGATGCGGCGCTGGCTGACCCCGGTGGACTGGTCATCACCGTCGTCGGCCGGGCCGGCACGTCGATCTCCGAGGTGATCGCTGCGGCAACCAAAGTCGCCGATTCGGCGGCCCATGCGCTTGCCGGGGTCGAAGTGCCGGCGACCGACGGTTGGCAGGACGCGATCGGCCTCTCGGTGCCGATCGCGGTGGAGGTGCCGGCCGGGTCGGGCGGCCTCAACGTGCTCGCCGACCTCGCCGGTCCACGGGAGGAAGTCGTGGCCAAGCTACGCACCGGTGCCACGGCCAACAACGCGGTGCCGTCCACTCGAGATCTCGCGGCCTTCATCTCCGGTTGCGTGCAACACGGCCTGCAGTTCAAACTCACCGGCGGACTGCATCACGCCATCTCGACCACGGTGACCACCGACTCCGGCACGGAGGACCAGTTCGGCTTCCTCAACGTGCTGCTCGCCACCGATGCCGCACTGGGACAAGGCGATCCGGAAGCACTGCTCGACAGCCGCGACAGCGACTCGATCACCTCGGCCCTCGCCGGCTTCTCCGAGGCGCGCGCGGTCACTACCCGCAACACCTTCAGCAGCTTCGGGTGCTGCAATGTGCTCGACCCCATCGACGACCTGACCACGCTCGGCCTGATCTGAGGAACGTATGACGACAGACCCGTTCGACCTGTCCGCCGACGCCCTGTGGGGTCCCGACAATCTGCCGTATGGCGTGGCAAGCGCCGACGGCCACGACACTCATGTGGTGACGCGGCTCGGCGATCACGTCATCGACCTCGCCGCCCTCGCCACCCTCGACGGCTACCGCAAATGGGCCCGCGCGTGGAGCAACCCGTCTCTCAATTCCTTCATCGCACAAGGGCGTTCGTCGTGGACGTCGGCGCGCGACTGGCTGCAGCAGATCATCCGCGACGAGAAGCGACGCGACGAGGTCCGGTCGACCATGCACTCCCTGGACAAGGTGACCCTGCACCTGCCGGTCGAGGTCGCCGACTACGTCGACTTCTACGCCAGCGAGCAGCACGCCACCAACGTCGGCCGGATCTTCCGCCCCGACGGCGACGCCTTGACGCCCAACTGGAAGCACCTGCCGATCGGTTACCACGGCCGCGCCGGCACGGTCGTGGTCGGTGGCACCGACATCGTCCGCCCGGTCGGCCAGCGCAAGGCGCCGCAGGACGCCGAGCCGGTCTTCGGCCCGAGTGTGCGGCTCGACATCGAGGCGGAGGTCGGATTCGTCGTCGGCGGCGAGACCGAGCTCGGATCACGGGTCGGCGTCGACGAGGCGGCCGACCACCTTTTCGGGGTGGCACTCTTCAACGACTGGTCCGCGCGGGACATCCAGGCATGGGAGTACGTGCCGCTCGGGCCGTTCCTCGGCAAGTCCTTCGCTTCCTCGCTCAGCCCATGGGTCACGCCGATGGCCGCGCTCGAAGCTGCGAAAACTGCGCTGCCGGCTCAAGATCCGAAGCCACTGGACTACCTGCTCGGCGATGACCTTTTCGGACTGGACCTCGCGCTCGAGGTCCAGATCAACGACACCGTCGTGTCGCGGCCGCCATACAAGGGGATGTACTGGAGCCCCACGCAGATGCTGGCGCACCTGACTGTCAACGGTGCCAGCCTGCGCGACGGCGACCTGTTCGCATCGGGCACGGTCTCCGGGGACGAGCCCGGCGAGCGCGGCAGCCTGCTCGAACTCGCCTGGAGCGGAAGGGAGCCCATCACCCTCGACGACGGCACCCAGCGCTCGTTCCTGGAGGACGGCGACGTCGTGACGATCACCGCGACCGCGCCGGCGGTCGGAGGTGGCCGCATCGCGCTCGGCGAGGTGCGCGGGAAGGTCCTGCCCAGTCGCTGACCGAGCTCAGGCCCGGTGACACCGGCCGGCGAAGATCTCCGCCGCCGGCAGGCGTAGCGCGGCGAGCAGGGCGGCCCGTCGAGATCGGGTCGGGTCGATCAGACCCTGCAGGGTCAGCCCCTGCGCGGCGGCCGACAGGGTCCGCGCCGCGGTGTCGACGTCGCGGTCCGGCGCCACCTCGCCGCATTCCTTCCCGTTGGCGACCGCACCGGCGAGCCGGCGGTGCAGCCAGCGCTGCCGGTCCGCCGCAGCCGGCAGCATGGAGTCGTTGTCGAGTGCCATCGCGTCGAATGCGGCCAGCAGATAGGCATCGTCCCGCCGCCGACGATCCAGCGGCAGGAGCTCGGCGAGCGCCTCGACGATGATCTGCTCGATCCTGGCCTGGTGCGCCTCGGCGCGCTCGACTCGACGGTCGACGCGCTCTTCCAGAGTGTCCACGAGATGCCGATAGGTGTGCTCCAGCAACGCTTCCTTGGAGTTGAAGTAGTGCTGGACGAGCCCGACCGAGACGCCGCTGGCGCCTGCCACGCGGGCGATCGTCACCGATGCCAAACCGGCGTCCAACGCGACGGATCGCACCCCGTCCCGGATCTGGGCGCGGCGTGCGTCGTGGTCGGCGGTGCGCGGCATCACTCGAGCATAGGCCAATCGTCATAGTAATATGTTCATATGGTTATCCGCCTGCGAGCCTTCGTGGCTCTTGCCCTGATCGCGCTTTTCCTTGTCTGCCAGGCAAATTCACCGGTGGTCGCAGCAGCCGACCAGTCACCCGAGTCGCAGGCTGTCGAGCGCCTACGGTCGATCGGCAGCCCATCGGCGGCGGTTGCGGTCGTCGAGCGGGACGCCCGCCCGCGACAGGCGTTCGCCGACTCGGGCGCACAGACGCCGTTTCTCGTCGGCTCGCTGTCCAAGTCGTTCACCGCTCTTGCGGCGATGCGCCTGGTCGACAGCGGGCGCCTCCGACTCGACGACACAGTCCGGTCGCGGCTGCCGTCCTTCACCCTCGCCGATGGCGCGGGGGCCGGCATCACCGTGCGCCAACTGCTCACCCACACCTCGGGGATCGGCCGCCTCGACGGGCTCGAACGGGCCGACATCGTCGACGACGCACCCTGCAAGGCAGCGTCCCTGGTGCGGTCCTTGTCGAGCGCGACGCTGCGTCATACCCCTGGCTCGAAGTATGAATACTCCGACGCCAACTACCTGGTGCTCGGCGAGGTCGTCGCGGCCGCCTACGGCGCGCCCTACCCGCGCGCCCTGCGTGCGCTCGTCCTCGACCCACTCGGCATGACCGAGACCATCACGACGCCGCAGGAGGCTCGCGCGGCCGGGCTGAGCGCGGGACACCGCTGGGCCTGGGGCGGGGCACGGGACTTCGACCTGCCATATGTCGCCTCGGGCCTCGCCTACGGCTACGTGGCGTCGACGATCACCGACCTGACCCGGTATGCCCGCGCGGAGCTGACCCGCGATCCGAAGCTGTTGTCGGCCGGCTCTTGGCGGCTGATGCAGTCCGCACAGGTGCGCACCGGGCCGACCCAGAGTTACGGATTCGGTTGGCGCATCACGCAATTGTCCGGGCTGGACCGGCCGGTCATCGAGCACACGGGGGCTACGCCCGGCTCGTTCGCGCACCTGCTGATCAGTCCGGACACCGGTCGGGCCGTGGTGGTGCTGGCCGACGTCTACAGCGAGGCGCTCGCGCCCGCGCTCGCCCAGGTAGGACCCGACGTGCTTCGCCGACTCGCCGGTTCGCCTGCCGAGCCCGGAGGCATTGATCCAGTGCTGCGTTGGCTGCCGTGGGCGCTCGCCGGGCTGGCAGCTGCACTACTCGCCGCCGCTGCCTTCCTCACCCTGCGACGCGTCGGCGGTGCCGCCGGGAGATGGGTCCGGACCGGTGTCGGCGTCCTCGCGGCGCTCGCCGCAGTCCTCGCGTGGCTCGCGCCGTCGATGTTGCTCGGAGTCGATTGGCAGATCGTCCGGTTGTGGAGCCCGGACGTCGCGCAAGCCCTCATCGCGCTACTCGTCGTCGGGGTGCTGGCCACCGCCGCCATGGTGTTCAGCGTGCTGCGCGGCGTGCGCTCAGCGGCCTGAAGGTGGCTGCCCGTAGGGTCCCTGACCGTATGACGGGACCTTCGGATTACGCGGCACGACATATGTTTTCGCTGCCTTGTCGTGCAGCGACTGGGCGTTCTTGTCCCCGAGCGGCAGCAGCCCGTCGATGAGACCGAAGAGCGAGCCGAGCGAGCCGACAAGCGGGACCAGCCCACCGATGAAGGGGATGCCCTTGACCAAGGACCGCACCGCGACGGCGTTGAGCGCCGGCCGCGCGGTCGACCCGGTGCCGCGCACCCGGATGCCGAGCGCCATCTTGCCCAGCGTCTGACCTCGCCACGACACGAGCGCGATCTCGTAGACCAGGAAGAGCCCGAGCATGATCAGCGGATACTGCCACGGCAACTGCAGCAGGGAGTCCGGCATCGGCGGCTGGGACCGTCCCTCCCGCGCGGCGTCCATCACATCGCCATACCAGCCCGAGAAATCATCCATCCACGGCCGAACCCATGGCAGCGCGATGACGAGCGCGACGCCGGCGATCAGCAAGTAATCGAGGATGTAGGCGACCAGCCGCCGCCACCATGCCGCGGTCGGCTCACCATCGGGTGTCGTCTTGCCGATCCGCTGGGCGTAGGGCGCATACGGCTGCCCGTACGGCGACTGGCCAGGCTGGTGGGGCTGCTGCGGCGGCTGCTGACCCGCGTCACGACGGAAGGGATCGCGGTCGCCCGACTGATAGGGCTGCAATGGCTGGCGCGGTGAACCGGCAGGTGGCTGCGCTCCGACCTGGGCGGCCCGCCGACGCGCTTCCTCTTCTTCCCATTGCTGTTTGGCGTCGCCGATCCGGGACTGGTCGAGTCCGGGCTTCACCTTGGGCATTGTCCGGTCGGACCACAAGATGCCGTCCCAGTAGCGCAGCAGGTCGGGATTCTCCGGGTCGTCATACCAACCCGACGGGCGATCGCTCATGGTCACCGATCCTCTCACTCGCTGCCGCCAGGACCCAGCACGCTCCCCGGTCTAGAGTGACCGCATGTCCTCTCGAGGCAACGACCGGCCGAGCTCGACCACCCGCGGCAGCCGCTGATGCCGGGTGCGGTGGTGACCGGCGCCGGTGCCGGCCTCGGTGCCGAGATCGTCCGCCGGCTGGCCCGACGCGGCTTCACCGTCCACGTCACCGACATCGATGGCGATGCCGCGGCGCGCACTGCGGCGGACGTCGCAGCTGGCTGCTACGCAACACAACTCGACGTCAGGGATGCCGAAGCGACCCGTGCCGTGGCGGCGCGCACTGCCGAGCAGGACGGTCTCGCATTGTGGGTCAACAACGCCGGGGTCCTGCGCACCGGGCCGTTGTGGCAGCACTCCCCCGACTTATGGCGGGAGCTGCTGGAGGTCAACGCGCTCGGCACGCTGCACGGCATGACGGCCGCGCTGGAGCACATGCGACCCGCGCAGCGCGGCGCGATCATCAACGTCGCCTCGCTGGCTTCGTTGACCCCGGTGCCCGGCGAAGCCGTATACGCCGCAACCAAACACGCCGTCCTCGGGCTCAGCCTGTCCACCATCGCCGACCTGCGCCTCGCGGGCGAGCGGGACATCTCGATCAGTTGCGTGTGCCCGGACGGCATGTGGACACCGATGCTCTACGACAAGCTGGACGACCCCGGAGCCGCGATGTCGTTCTCCGGGACCCTGCTGCAGCCGGAGCAGGTGGCCGACGCGGTCGAGCGCCTGGTCGATCACCCGCAACCCATTCTGAGCACGCCCCGCTGGCGCGGCGCGATCGCGCGAGTGCCGTCACTGCTTCCGCGGCTGAGCAGCGGCTCCCTCGGGGTCACCCATCGGCTCGGGCAGTGGCAGCAGAGCCGGCTACGTCGCGCGCACGCGCGAGGCAAGCTGTGAACCCCGCGTAGGCTCGGGCCATGACGAAGTTTCTGCTGTTGCTGCACCTGCTCACGGCGATCTTCGCAGTGGGTCCGCTCGTCCATGCGGCCACGACCGCTTCGCGCGGTCTGCGCAAGGCCGACGTCGCAGCGCTCGACTCGTCCTCGCGGATGTGCAAGATCTACTCGGGCGCGTCGCTGCTCGTGGTCGTCTTCGGCTTCGGCCTGATGTCGCAGAAGTCCTCGCGCACACACGAGAAGCTCGCCAGCTTCGGGGACACCTGGATCTGGTTGTCCCTGCTGCTGTGGGTGATCGCGGTCGGCCTCGCCTTCGGGGTCATCGCGCCGACTCTCGACAAGGCATCCGACGAACTGCGAGCTGCCACACCGGTTTCCGGCCCTGACGCCGCAGGCACCACCACGACGTCCGTCTCGTCATACACCGCACGGGTGGCGGCCTCGGGCGGTGTGGTCGGCGTGCTCTTCGCCGTCATCGTGGTGCTGATGGTCTACAAGCCGGGCAGCTGAGCCGCCCGGCTTGTAGCAAGGACAACCGTTTTCAGAGGTTGCCGCGTCGGTCCTGCTCGCGCTCGATCGCCTCGAAGAGCGCCTTGAAGTTGCCCTTGCCGAAGCCGAGCGAGCCGTGTCGCTCGATCAGCTCGAAGAAGACTGTCGGGCGGTCGCCGAGCGGCTTGGTGAAGATCTGCAGCAGGTAGCCGTCCTCGTCGCGGTCGACCAGAATGCCGCGCCGCTGCAGCTCCTCGACCGGCACCCGCACTTCACCGATACGGGCACGCAGCTCGGGGTCTTCGTAGTAGCTGTCGGGCGTGTCGAGGAACTCAACACCATTGGCGCGCAACGCATCCACCGACGCGATGATGTCACCGGTCGCGACAGCGAGGTGCTGGGCACCGGCGCCACGGTAGAACTCGAGGTACTCGTCGATCTGCGACTTCTTCTTGGCGATCGCCGGCTCGTTGAGCGGGAACTTCACCCGGTGGTTGCCGTTGGCCACGACCTTGCTCATCAGCGCGGAGTAGTCGGTGGCGATGTCGTCGCCGATGAACTCGGCCATGTTCACAAAGCCCATGACCCGGTTGTAGAACGCGACCCACTCGTCCATCTTGCCGAGCTCGACGTTACCGACGATGTGGTCCAGCGCCTGGAAGAGACGCTTGGGCTGACCCGGCCGCGGGAGGTAATTCGACTGCTGCGCAACATAACCCGGCAGGTAGGGGCCGTCGTACCTCGACCGGTCCACCAGCGTGTGGATCGTCTCGCCATACGTCGCGATCGCACCGATGCGGATCGTGCCGTGCTCGTCGGTGACATCCTCCGGCTCGCGGACGACAGTGGCGCCGGCCGCCTTCGCCTGCGCGATGCACTTGTCCACATCGGGCACCTCGAGAGCGATGTCGACGACTCCGTCGCCGTGCTTACGGTGGTGCTCAACCAGCGGACTGTCGGGGTCGACGGCACCGTTGATCACGAAGCGGATCGAGCCGCTCTTGAGCACGAACGACTTGTGATCGCGGTTGCCGGTCTCCGGGCCGCTGTAGGCAACCAGCTCCATGCCCCAGGCCGACTGGTAGTAGAGAGCGGACTGCGTCGCGTTGCCGGACACGAACACGATCGCGTCCCAGCCGGTGACCGGGAACGGATCCTTGTCGGCGTCGTAGTCGACCAGACCGACCAGTTGCTTCAGCTGGTCGAGGTCCTGGCCGGCGGCCAGCTCGTCGGGGGTGAGGTTCAGCGTCGAGGTCATGCGGTCACTGTGGCTGCGACCACAGCGACCGCGCAACCGACCGCGTTCAGCCTGATCATCATGCACAAACTGTCCGGCAATTGCCCGGATACGTTCGACAATCTGACCACTGTATGACGGGGGTCGCTCAGTGCTCGACCGCCTTCTCCGCACCGGCGCCGGTCAGCGAACGCACCTCCATCTCGGCGAACTTGGCGTCGTCGCTCTTCTCCTTGCTGGTGACGGTGCCGAGCCAGCCGAGGAAGAAGCCGACCGGGATCGAGACGATGCCCGGGTTGTCCAGCGGGAACCAGTGGAAGTCGATGGACGTGTCGGTGATCATCGAGGTTGCCTTGCCGGCCTTGTCCACCTTGCCGGACACCACCGGGCTGAAGATGATCAGGATCAGCGCACACCCGAGACCGCCATACATCGACCACAGCGCGCCGCGGGTGTTGAACCGCCGCCAGAACAGCGAGTAGAGAATCGTCGGCAGGTTGGCGCTGGCCGCGATCGCGAAGGCGAGCGCGACCAGGAATGCGACGTTCTGACCGTTGGCGAAGATGCCGCCGACGATCGCGATCACCCCGATGACGAGTGCGGTGATGCGCGCGACGCGGACCTCGCCCGCCGAGTCGACGGTGCCCTTCTTGATCACGTTGGCGTAGATGTCGTGCGCGAACGACGCACTGGCGGTGATCGTCAGACCTGCCACCACCGCGAGGATCGTGGCGAACGCGACGGCGGAGATCACCCCGAGCAGGACTTCCCCGCCGAGCTCGTAGGCCAGCAGCGGCGCGGCGCTGTTGACCTTGCCCGGTGCGGCGAGGATCTTGTCCGGCCCGACGAGCGCTGCCGCGCCATAACCGAGGACGAGGGTGAACAGGTAGAAGATGCCAATCAGCCAGATCGCCCAAACCACAGAGTTACGAGCCTCTTTCGCCGACGGCACGGTGTAGAACCGCATCAGCACGTGCGGCAGGCCTGCGGTGCCCAGCACAAGCGCCAGGCCCAGCGACACGAAGTCGAGCTTGGTGGTGGAGTCCTTGCCGTACTGCAATCCGGGACCGAGCACGTCGGTGCCGGACTTGGAGTTGTCGACCGCGCCCTGCAGCAGATCGGACATGTTCATGCCGTACTTGCCGAGCACCCACACCGTCATGGCGGCAGCGCCCACGATCAGCAGCGCCGCCTTCACGATCTGCACCCAGGTGGTGCCCTTCATGCCACCGACGAGCACGTAGAACACCATGATGACGCCGACCACCGCGATGACGACACTCTGCGCAGCCTTGCCGTCGATGCCGAGCAGCAGCGCGACCAGGCCGCCCGCACCCGCCATCTGAGCGAGCAGGTAGAAGAAGCTGACCGCGAGCGTCGACACAGCTGCGGCAGTGCGCACCGGGCGCTGCCGCAGCCGGAACGACAACACGTCGGCCATCGTGAATCGCCCTGTGTTGCGGAGCAATTCGGCGACCAGGAGCAGCGCGACCAGCCAGGCGACGAGGAAGCCGATCGAGTAGAGGAACCCGTCATACCCGTTGACCGCGATCGCGCCGGCGATGCCGAGGAACGACGCCGCGGACAGGTAGTCACCCGAGATCGCGATGCCGTTCTGCCGGCCGGTGAAGGCACGGCCGCCGGCGTAGTAGTCGGCAGCGGTGCTGTTGTTGCGGGACGCACGGATCACGATCGCCAAGGTGACCAGCACGAAGGCCGCGAAGATGAGGATGTTGACCGTCGAGTTGCCGACCTTGGTGGACTCGGCCGCGGCGAGCGCGTTCATCGCTGCTCACCTCCCTCGTGCTCGGTCAGTCCCACTGAGGCAGCGAGCTTTTCGGCGGCCGGGTCGAACACCCGGTTGGCCCACCTGACGTAGATCATCGTGATCGCGAAGGTGGACACGAACTGCAGCAGACCGAGCACGAGCCCGACGGTGATGTTGCCGAAGAGCTTGTGTGCCATGAAATCGTGCGCGTAGGCACCGAGCAGCACGTAGGCGAAATACCAGATCAGGAAGACCGCCGTCATCGGGAAGACGAAGCGGCGGAATCTGCTTCGTAGATCTTTGAATTCAGGCGATTGTTCAACACGCAGGTAACCCTGTGCGGCGTCAGCGGGCAGTTCCGAACCGGACGACATCGCAGTGTCCTCTCACCGGAGACAGAGTGTGACTCAGCTCACTATGACCGTTTCCGATGAGATTCCTGGGAATTGCCTGGTCGTTCGGCGCGTCGCGTCAGCGCTGCGCGTCAGGCAGGTCGCTCAGCGCATGCGGCCGGCCGCACCGAACATCAGCTTCACCCCACCGTCGATCACCCGGTCCGGCAGCACACGTCGCGCGTAGGTGATCGGCTTGGCGCCCATGCCGATCGCATAGCGCGACCGCGGGTGAGACGAACGCACAGCCTTGGCAATGGCATTCGCCACCACCTCGGGTTTCGAGCCGCGCATCGGGCCCGATTGCTCGGACCCGAGCATCCGCGCCACGTGGCGCACCTGCTCGGCATACGCTCCCCCGCCGGAACGCGCCATCAGTCCCTCGCCGGCGATGCCGCCCCACTCGGTGTCGATCGCGCCGGGCTCGATGATGACGACCTTGATCCCGAACGGCGCGAGTTCCAGCCGCAGCGCGTCGCTGAGACCCTCGACGGCGAACTTGGTGGCGTGGTACCAACCGCCGAAGGGCGTGTAGATCTTGCCGCCGATCGAGGAGACGTTGACGATGTAGCCGTCGCCGCGCTCGCGCATCTGCGGGGTCACCAGCTGGATCAGCCGGGCCAGACCGAACACGTTGACGTCGAACTGCCGCCGCGCCTCCTCCGGCGGGACGTCCTCGATCGCGCCGTATGAGCCGTAGCCCGCGTTGTTGACCAGCACGTCGATGCGACCGGTCTCGCCGAGGATCCGGTCGACGCCGTCCCGCATCGACGCGTCGTCGGTGACGTCCATCGCGATCGGCGTAATGCCTTGCGTTTCCAGCTCTTTCATCCGCTCGACCCGTCGGGCGGCCGCATAGACGGCGTAGCCCTCCGACGCGAGCTTGCGGGCGGTCGCCATACCGATGCCGGATGACGCGCCGGTGACCAGGGCCGTGCGGGTGGTGGGTGCAGACACGAGAGTCCTCGATTCGTGAGTCGTCGACACCGATCATGAATGTCGGTTCACCTTCGATTCTGAACTATGATTCATCTTGTGGCAAGTCAGCAACGACGCAGTGACGCGGTGCGCAACCGGAGCCGGATCATGGCGGCCGCCCGGGAGCAGATCGTCGAGCACGGTCCGGAGGTGAGCATGGCGACGATCGCCGACGCCGCCGGGGTCGCCGTCGGCACTCTCTATCGCAATTTCCCGCGGAAGATCGACCTGGTCAACGCGGTGATCACCGAGCACATCGAGCAGATCATGGACGACATCCAGCGCACGTCCGCCCGGGTGGCGGACGGGGCTCCCGCCGGCGAGGAGTTGCGCGGGCTGGCGCGCCGCATCCTGGACGAGGCGGCGCGCAACCACGCCGTCAAGAGCGCCGCCGGATTCATCGGCGACCCCGGCTACGCCGACGCCGAGCAGCGCGCGATGCGCAGCCTGACCGCGATGGTGCAGGCGTGCATCGAGGCCGGCGTCCTCGCCTCCGACGTGGGCCCGGCCGATTTCCAGCTGCTCGTCGCCACCGCCCCCGTCGACCAGCCCGAGCCGGCCCGGCAGCGCTGGCTGGACATTTTCCTCGCCGGATTAGCACCTCGCTGAGCGGCCCGGCTCCGCTACGGTCAGGACCATGCCGCCGATCGACAACCTCGATGCGCGCCTGATCGCGCTCTTCAGCGAGCGCCCGCAGGTCGGCGTGCTCGGAGCGTCCCGAGTGCTCGGCGTCGCGCGCGGCACCGTGCAGGCCCGCCTCGACCGGTTGATCGAGCGCGGCGTCATCTCTTCGCTCGGACCATCGGTCTCGCCCGCAGCACTCGGTTACCCGGTCATGGCGTTCTGCACGCTGGAGATCCAGCAACGCAAGGGGCGGGACAAGGTCGTCGAGCACCTCGCCGAGATCCCCGAGGTCCTCGAGGTGCACACCATCACCGGCAGCGGTGACCTGTTCGCGCGCTTCGTGGCCAAGGACAACAGCGACCTGCAGCGCGTGATCGATCAGGTGGTCGGCGACGGACTCGTCGTGCGGGCTTCGACCACGATCGCGCTCGCCGAGCTCGTCGAGCACCGCACGCTGCCGCTGGTGCGCAAGTCCGGCGGCATCAGCGACTGACCGACGACCGGCTCAGCGTGCCATCGCGTCAGCGCTTCCGGCCGACGAACCAATTGCGAATCATCGTGATGCGCTCGGTCACCTCGGTCGTCGACGCCCGGTCCAGTGCCGGGCCGCCGCACTTGACCCGCAGCTCGTGGTGCACGTGCGCGTGCGGCTTGCCGGTCTTGGTCGAGTATGCCGCGACGAGCGCGTTGAGCTCCTTGCGCTGCGCGGCCAGGGCGCGGTGCGCCGCGACCGGCTGGTCGTCCGCGGGGCGGGCGCGGCCCTTCTTGTTCTGTTTGTCCTGCCTCTGCCGCAACAGGTCGGTGACCTGCTCGGGCTCGAGCAGGCCTGGCAGCCCGAGGTATTCCTGCTCGTCGGGGCTGCCGACCTCGGCACCGAGCCCGAACTGCTGTGCGTCGAAGAGAACGTGGTCGAACTCCGCTTCCGACTCCAGCGCCTCGAACTTCCCATCGTCAGGACCGAGGGCCTTCTCCTCGCGGTTGGCCTCCGCGATCAGGCCCTCCTCCTCCGACCAGATCGAATCCTCTTGTTTCTCAGGGCGATCCAGGGCGTGGTCACGCTGCTTCTCCATCGAGGAAGCGAGCTCGAGGATCTGCGGCACGGTCGGCAAGAACACCGTCGCGGTCTCGCCGCGCCGCCGCGCGCGCACGAAGCGGCCTACTGCCTGGGCGAAGTAGAGCGGGGTCGAGGTCGAGGTGGCGAAGACACCGACGGCCAGTCGTGGCACGTCGACCCCCTCGGAGACCATCCGGACCGCGACCATCCAGCGGTCCTCGGAGCCAGCGAACTCCTCAATGCGTGACGAGGCACCGGCGTCGTCGGAAAGCACCACGACCGGCTGGACACCGGTCACCTCACGGAGGGTCCGGGCGTAGGAGCGCGCCGCCGTCTGGTTGGACGCGATCACCAGGCCGCCGGCATCCGGCACGTGACGGCGGACCTCGGTGAGCCGCTTGTCGGCTGCTCGCAACACGGCCGGGATCCAAGACCCGGTCGGGTCGAGCGCGGTGCGCCAGGCCGCTGCGGTGGCGTCCTTGGTCAGCGGCTCGCCCAGCCGGGCGGCGATTTCGTCGCCGGCGGAGGTGCGCCAGCGCATCGCCCCGCCATACGCCATGAAAAGCACGGGACGCACGACGCCGTCACGCAGCGCCTCGGCGTAACCGTAGGTGAAGTCGCTCGCCGAGCGCCTGATGCCGTCGTCGCCCTCTTCGTAGCGGACGAACGGGATCGGCGCGGTGTCGGAGCGAAAAGGCGTGCCGGTCAAGCAGATCCGGCGGGTGGCGGGCTCGAATGCCTCCCGCATCGCGTCACCCCACGACTTGGTGTCGCCGCCATGGTGCACCTCGTCGAGGATCACCAGCGTGCGCCGCTTCTGGGTGCGGATGCGGTGCAGTGCGGGGCGACTGGCGACACCGGCGTAGGTGACCGCGACGCCGTCGAAGTCGGCGGCGTGCTCCTCCTGCGCATTGGTGAAGCGCGGGTCGATGTGGATGCCGACCCGGGACGCCGCATCGGCCCACTGGGTCTTCAGGTGCTCGGTCGGGGCGACGATCGTCACCTGCTCGATGACCCCACGATCCATCAGCTCGGTGGCCAGCCGCAGCGCGTAGGTGGTCTTGCCTGCCCCGGGGGTTGCGACCGCGAGGAAATCACGCGGCTGCTCGGCGAAGTAGCGGTCCATCGCATCGGCCTGCCAGGCACGCAGCTTGCCCGCAGTGCCCCACGCCGCCTTGTCGGGGAACGCCGGGGACAGGTGCGAGGCGGCGGAAGTGCTCATAGATGGACCAGGCTAACTTCCGCGGGTGACACCGCGGCAAACGACCCGCGAGGCGCGGGTCACGGTGTCACGACTTGCCGTCGCCGCCGTCCTGCGGCTCACGAAGCCCCTCGTAGATCTCCTTGCAGGTCGGGCAGACCGGGAACTTCTCGGGGTCGCGGCCGGGCACCCACACCTTGCCGCAGAGGGCCGTCACCGGCTCTCCGGACAGGGCGCTCTCCATGATCTTCTCCTTGCGCACGTAGTGCGCAAAACGCTCATGATCGCCCGGCTCCTGCAGCTGCTCCTGAACGTCGGGCCGCTCGATCGTCGCCGTGGAGGTGCCGGGCACACTCGGTGCGGCGTCGGGCGAGGAGAGACGGTCTGGTTCGTCGACAGTGCTCATGACGGTCAATTGTATGACGGCGCCGGTCGGCCGGGCGCGGCCCGCTCGGCCGCAGGGCCGGCGACGGGTGCTCATTGAGCGGCGGGTGCTAGTTGAGCTCTGGGTCGTCGGGGAAGCTGGCGGCGAACGCCATGGACGACCGCTGCCGCCGCAGCACCTGCTCCCACAGGTCGTCCGGGTCGTCGCTGAACGGGTCGTACGCCTCGGCGTCGACCACGAACCAGTAGCCGGACTCGATCTCGCTCTCGAGTTGCTCGGGGCCCCAGCCGGCGTATCCGGCGTAGATGCGCAGCGCGGCGAGCGAGGGCATCACCACCGGCGGCGGCGCGTCGAGGTCGATGAGGCAGACGCCGCCGAAGAGCCGCTTGATGCCAAGCTGTTCGTCCTCGTCACCGGGCGACGACGCCAGGCCGAGCGCGGTGTCCAGCGACACCGGCCCGCCCTGGAAGACGCAGTCGGGGCGAGAGACGTGCTCCTGCCAACCGGGCAGCACCGCGTCGACCTCCGCGGTCAACGGGCGGTTGAGGATCAGGCCGTGCGCGCCGTCGTCGTCGTGGTGCAGCACGAGGACGACGCTGCGGTCGAAGACGTCGTCGTCACCGACCTCCGCCTGCTCGCGCGGCACGGCAACGAGCAGCCGGCTGGTCAGATCCTCCACGGGCACCATTATGACGACAGGTGTGACTCTCGCTCGCGCGAACGTCAGTCTCGGTCGCGCCGGTCGTAACGACCGCCGCGACTGCCACCGGAGTAGTTGCCGGAACGACCGCCCCCGGAACGGAATCCGTCGCGCCGCGGGCGACCCCCGCCATACCCACCGGACCGGCCTCCGCGGTAGCCGCCACCGCGACGGTCACCGCCACGCCCACCGCGGTTTGCCCGCGGAGGGGTGAGGATGCGCTGCAGATCGTCGTCGGTGATCCGGCGACCGTCGGGAGTGCTGCCGCCCGCAGCCTGGATGACGTCGTCGCCCGGCCGCGCACGCTGCAGCTTGGTCTCAACGCCCGCCTCGTCCAGCAACCGCTGCATGGTCCGGCGCTGATGCGGGAGCGCGAGGGTCACCACGGTGCCCTGCTCCCCGGCACGCGCGGTGCGGCCGGCGCGGTGCAGGTAGTCCTTGTGGTCGGCCGGTGGGTCGACCTGCAGCACGACGCCCACGTCGTCGACGTGGATGCCACGTGCCGCGACATCGGTCGCCACCAGCACCGGCACCTTGCCGTCCTTGAACGCGCTGAGCACCTTGTTGCGCTGGCCCTGGTTGAGGCCACCGTGCAGCGCGGCCGCCATGACGCCCTGGTCACGCAGCTCGGCTGCGACGCGATCGGCGCCGAGCTTGGTCCGCACGAAGACGACCGTGCGGCCCGGCCGGTTGGCGACCTCGGCGGTGACGATCTTCTTGTCGCGGGGCTCGATCAGCAGCGCGTGGTGCGCCATCGTGCTGACCGACGCGGTGCCGTCGTCGGTCGCGTGCTCGACCGGGTCGGTCAGGTAACGCTCCACGACGGTGTCGATGCCCCGGTCGAGGGTCGCGGAGAAGAGCAGCCGCTGACCGTCCTCCGGCACTTCGTCCAGGATCTGGGTGATCGCCTCGAGGAAGCCCATCTCGGCCATGTGATCGGCCTCGTCCAGGATCGCGATCTCTACCCGCCTGAGGTCTGCCGCGCCGCGCTCCATCAGATCGATCAGCCGGCCCGGGGTGGCGATCAGCAGGTCGACACCTCGCTCCAGCGCGGACAACTGCGGCTCGTAGGGCATACCGCCGGCGACCAGCTTGTGCCGCAGGCCGATGACGTGCACCAGCGGCTGCAGCGCGTCGCTCACCTGCATCGCGAGCTCACGCGTCGGCACGAGCACGATGGCGCGCGGCTGGTTCGGCCGAGCACGGCCACCGGCGGCCAGACGCGTCAGGGCCGGCAGGCCGAAGGACAGCGTCTTGCCGGAGCCGGTGCGGCCACGGCCGAGCACGTCACGACCTTCGAGGGCGTCCGGGATGGTCGCGGTCTGGATCGGGAAGGGCTGAGTGATGCCGTCGCGGGCGAGTCGCTGGACCAGGGCGTCCGGCAGTCCGAGGTCGGCAAAACCGTTGCCGTCCAGGCTGATCGGCTCCTGCACGACGGGCTCGCGGGCGGCCGGCTTCTCGTCGCGGTATGCCGGGGCCGGTCGCTCGGATCGACGCTCGTCGCGGCGGAAGTCCCGCCGGTCGTCGCGGCGGAAGTCCCGCCGGTCGTCGCGACGGAAGTCCCGCCGGTCGTCGCGGCGGTCGCCCCGGCCGAAGTCGCGTCGCTCACGCCGGTCGTCCCGCCGCTCGTCCCGGTAACCGCGCGAGCCGCGGCTGTCGTCCCGGCGGTCGGGATACCGCGGGCCGCCGCGGCGGTCGTCGCGCTCGTCATACGCACGACGCGGCCGCCGCTCGCCGCCGCGTTCGGCGCGGGCCGAGCCGGCCCGCTTCTCGAACCGCTCGGAGCGATTCGGTCGGTCGGAACGCTTTGCGTCACGGTCGAATTCGCGGCCGGCGTCGGTGCCGCGCTGCTTGCGGGTGGAGGACCGTTTCGCTTCGAGTTTCTGCGCCCGGGTCCATCGGGCCTTCTTGCCGTCCATCGTCTTCTTGGTCATGTCGAGCCACGTCCTTTACGTGTTCAAAGGGCGCACTATGACTCGAGCACGACGAAACGACCCGCATCTTGTCGGCGGGTGACGTGCTGCTCGAGGGATGCCTTGAGCGCCAGAGATCTCGGCGCTCAGAACAAAGACATCAAAACAATGAACGCAAGATCGCGTGATTAACGCTTCAACGGTAGCGGAGCGGGTGGCCGACCGACAAAACGCGCCGGCGTGAGTTCAGTCTCGTTCCGGATGCTCGGTGCGCACCGCGTCGGCGACCGCGCGAGCAACGACCTTGGACACGTCGGGCTGGAACACGCTCGGGATGATGTATGCCGGGTTGAGTTCCTCGGGCTTCACCACGTCGGCGAGTGCCTCGGACGCGGCGAGCATGACGTCGAGGGTGACCTTGTTGGCTGCGGCGTCGAGCAGGCCGCGGAAGACGCCCGGGAAGACCAGCACGTTGTTGATCTGGTTGGCGAAGTCGCTGCGGCCGGTCGCCACGACGGTCGCGTGCTTGGCCGCCTCGTCGGGGTCGACCTCGGGGGTCGGGTTGGCGAGCGCGAAGACGATCGCGTCGCTCGCCATGGTGGCGATGTCGTCGCCGGTCAGGATGTTCGGCGCGGAGACCCCGATGAAGACGTCGGCGCCACGCAACGCGTCCTTCAGCGTGCCGGTCACCCGCTTGGGGTTGGTGTGCGCGGCGATCTGGGCCAGGTCACTTCCGGGGTTGGCCTTGATGTCGGGGCGCTCCGGCTCGACGACCCCATTGATATCGGCGAGCACGACGTCCTTCGCGCCCGCGTGCACGAGCAGGAAGGCGATCGCCGTACCCGCGGCACCCGCACCCGACTGCACGATCCGCACATCCGACAGCTCCTTGCCGACGACGCGCAGCGCATTGCGCAGCGCGGCGAGCACGACGATGGCGGTGCCGTGCTGGTCGTCGTGGAAGACCGGGATGTCGAGCTCGTCGCGCAGCCGGCGCTCGATCTCGAAGCAGCGCGGCGCGGAGATGTCCTCGAGGTTGATGCCGGCGAACTCCGGAGCGACGATCTTGACGGTGCGGATGATCTCCTCGGTGTCCTTGGTGTCCAGGCACAACGGGAACGCGTCGATGTCGGCGAAGCGCTTGAACAGCGCCGCCTTGCCCTCCATCACCGGCAGCGCGCCGAGCGGGCCGATGTCCCCCAGCCCGAGCACGGCCGTCCCGTCCGTGACGACCGCAACCGTGTTGCGCTTGATCGTCAATCGCCTTGCGTCCTCGGGGTTTTCGGCGATCGCGAGGGACACGCGGGCCACCCCCGGCGTGTAGACCATCGACAGGTCGTCGCGGTTGCGGATCGGCACCTTCGACTCGATCTTGAGCTTGCCGCCCAGGTGGGCGAGGAAGGTGCGGTCGCTGACCTTGTGGATCTCGACGCCCTCGATCTCGCGCATCGCCTCGACGATGCCGTCGGCGTGCTCCTGGTCGCGCGCCGCGATCGTCGCGTCGACCCGCAGCCGGTCATTGTCGGAGTGGGTGATGTCGAGCGCGGTGACCAGTCCCCCGCTGCGCTCCACCGCGCCGGTCAGCTCGCTGACGGCGGTCGCTCGGCCGGGGAGTTCCAGGCGGACGGTGATGGAGTTGGACACGGAAGGCTGGGCGCTCATGCCGTCCATTCAAGCGCTATGCCGCGCTCGCGTGCCACCGGGTCCGGGGTCGGGCCTCACCGCAGGTCGGAGATCACCGACGCGACCTGCTCCTTGGCGTCGCCGAAGAGCATCGCCACGTTGTCGCGGAAGAACAGCGGGTTCTGCACGCCCGCATATCCGGAGGCCATCGAGCGTTTGAGCACGACGACGTTGCCGGCCTCCCAGACGCGCAGCACCGGCATACCGGCGATGGGTGACCCGGGGTCCTCGGCCGCGGCCGGGTTGACCGTGTCGTTGGCACCGATCACCAGCACGACGTCGGTGTCGGCGAGGTCGTCGTTGATCTCGTCCATCTCCAGCACGATGTCGTAAGGCACCTTGGCCTCGGCGAGCAGCACGTTCATGTGTCCGGGCAGCCGCCCGGCAACGGGGTGTATGGCGAACCGCACGTCAACACCCTTGTCCCGCAACGCCTTCGTCAGCTCCGCCACGCCATACTGCGCCTGGGCGACGGCCATGCCGTAGCCCGGGGCGATGACGACCGACTTGGCCTGCGAGAGCAGGTCGGCGACACCGTCGGCGGTGATCTCGCGGTGCTCGCCGAGGTCCTCTTCCCCTGCCGGACCGGCCTCGATGCCGAAGCCGCCGGCGATGACCGACAGGAACGACCGGTTCATCGCCTTGCACATGATGTAGGACAGGTAGGCACCGGAGGACCCGACCAGGGCGCCGGTCACGATCAGCAGGTCGTTCTCGAGCAGGAAGCCGGATGCGGCGGCGGCCCAGCCGGAGTAGCTGTTGAGCATCGACACCACGACGGGCATGTCGCCGCCGCCGATGGAGGCGACCAGGTGCAGCCCGAGCAGCAACGCCACGATCGTGACGACGATCAGCAGCCACAGTTGCGGGTCGATCACGAACCACACGGTCAACGCCACGAACACCGCCAGCGCGCCGAGGTTGAGCAGGTTCTTGCCGGGCAGCACCAGCGGCTTGGAGTTGATCCGCGCGGACAGCTTCAAGTAGGCGATGACCGACCCGGTGAAGGTGACCGCGCCGACGAAGACTCCGATGAAGACCTCGGCGTGGTGGATGCCGAGGGTGCTCATCGCATCCAGGCTGCGGGCCTCGGCGCCGCCCGGGTCGTGCTCGACCTGCAGGTAGCCGTTCCAGCCGACCAGGACCGCGGCCAGCCCGACGAACGAGTGCAGCAACGCAATGAGCTCGGGCATCCCGGTCATCTCGACCACCCGCGCCCGCCACAGCCCGACCGCGGCACCGATCAGCATCGCGCAGATCAGCAGCACCAGCCCGAGCGAGGAGATGTCCCGGTCGACGGCGAGCGCGATCGTCGCGGCGAGGGCCACCGTCATACCGGCGATGCCGAAGTTGTTGCCGACCTTCGCCGTCTCGTGCCGGGACAACCCGTCCAGGGCGAGGATGAAGAGCAACGCCGCGACGATGTATGCCGCAGACGCCGCGGAAGCTACCGTGAGCATGTCGAAAACACCTGTCGTTTCGTCGGATTCACGAGTCAGCGCCTATGACCGGGAGAACATCGCGAGCATGCGACGAGTCACCGCGAATCCGCCGAACACATTGATCGACGCCAGCAGGATCGCGGCCGTTGCCAGCGCGGTCACCGCCGCGCCGGAGTGCCCGACCTGCAGCAGTGCGCCGACCACGATGATCCCGGAGATCGCGTTGGTCACCGACATCAGCGGCGTGTGCAGCGCGTGGTGCACGTTGCGGATCACGTAGTAGCCGATCACGATCGCCAGCGCGAAGACCGTCAGATGCACCGTCAACGCCTCCGGCGAGATCGCCAGCAGCACGAACACCACTGCCGCAGCACCCAGCACGGTGACCAGGCGGCGCGCCGGTGTCATCGGCGGCTTCGCCGGCTCGGCCTCCGCAGTTGTTTCGGTCTTGGCCGGCGCCGGGGCGGCAGAGACCTCGACCGGCGGTGGGGGCCAACGGTTTTCACCGTTCTCGACCACGGTGATCGAGCGCTGCACCACGTCGTCCTCGTCCAGCACCAACTGCCCGTCCTTGCTGGGTGTGAGCAGTTTCATCAGGTTGACCAGGTTGGTGCCGTAGAGCTGGGACGCCTGCGCCGGCAACCGGCCGGCGAGGTCGGTGTAGCCGATGATCGTCACACCGTTCGGGGTCGTGACGACCTCACCGGGCACCGAACCCTCGACATTGCCACCATTGGACGCTGCCATGTCGACGATCACCGACCCCGGCTTCATCGAGGCCACCATGTCGGCGGTCAGCAGCCGCGGCGCAGGGCGGCCGGGGATCAGCGCGGTGGTGATGATGATGTCGGAGTCCGCCGCCTGCCCGGCGTACAACTGCGCCTCGCGCGCCTTGTAGTCCTCGCCCATCTCCTTGGCGTAGCCGGTGTTCGGAGCGTCGTCGGCGTCGTCCGAGTCTTCGATCGAGAGATACTCCCCACCCAGCGACGAGACCTGGTCGGCCACCTCCGGCCGCGGATCGGTCGCCCGCACGATCGCACCGAGCGAGACCGCGGTGCCGATCGCCGCCAGTCCGGCCACGCCGGCTCCCGCGACCAGCACCTTCGCTGGCGGCACCTTCCCCGCCGCGGTCACCTGGCCGGTGAAGAACCGCCCGAACGCGTGCGCCGCCTCCACCACCGCCCGGTAGCCGGCAATGTTCGCCATCGACGACAGGACGTCGAGCGACTGGGCGCGCGAGATGCGTGGTGCCGCGTCGAGCGCCAGCGCGGTGATCGGTTTGCCCAACTCGTCGGCCGACCACTCCTGCCCGAGCTCTGGGTGCAGCCGCGGCGCGAGGATGCCGACCACCGTCGCGCCTGGCCGGACTGCCTGCAGTTGTTGCGCATCCAGCGCATTCACCCCGAAAACAACCTCGGCCTGCGCCGGGTCACCGATCGTCGCGCCGGCCTCGTCATACGCCTCGTCGGAGAAGCCTGACCGCTCCCCCGCACCCGGCTGCACGACAACGTCGTACCCGAGCCCGCGCAACTGCCTCACGGTCGCGGGCGTCGCGGCCACCCGCGTCTCATCCGGCTGGGACTCCTTGACGACTCCGATGCGCATGCGCGTCCTTTCGGTGGGCTGCGGTCAGCGTATGGCGTCAGACACACTCGCGCGGCTAACGTCCACGACATGTCGAATCGCAGTGATCCACCGCAGCCACGCCGGATCGAGGCGGAGCTGCATGTCGACTACCACGCGAACGCGGCCTCGATCGTTTCCTACCCGACGGCCGGTTGCTGCAACTGGAGTTGCCGACCTGCAGCGGCAGGCCCGGAATAGCGGGAAGTGAGTTAGCCCTTCCGGCGGAATATCCGAATCACGCCGTCCAGCAGGTAGCCCATGCCGACGACGGCCGGCTCCAACCAAGCCACCGGCAGGTACCACGCGGTCTTGGCGTCATCCCCCACGAGCGGCACACCTTCGACATAGGTCGGAACCGGCATGCCATCGGTGTCTTCCTCGCCCATGACAAGACGTTGTCACAACCGCCCACTGCGTAGTGCTCGTCGGCAGCGGCGAGGATGTTTCGTGCCTAGACTCACGGCACCGGAACCCCACCAGTCGCACGGAAAGGCAGCCATGGGCCACCACAAGGGCAACGAAGAACGCCGCGAGGAAACCCTCGAGCACGACGAGCGCCGGCAGGAAATCCGTGACGAAGTCTTCGAGGAGACCGGCGGCGACGTCGACAACCTCGGCTCGCAGGACGAACGCCGCAAGGAAGGCGACGCTCGCCACTGAAACACCTGCGACAGACAACGCCGCCCGGAGCACGAGACTCCGGGCGGCGTTGCCGTGCGGTGATGTACGCAGCTCGTGGAGGTGGCGGGAATCGAACCCGCGTCCGCTGACCACGAAGTAGGACTTCTCCGGGTGCAGTGCGCTAAGGATTTTCTCGGCCCCAGGGCTCGCACGCACACGTTCCCTGACAGGCCCAGCCGAGTAAGAGTCCCGCGTCGCCCCTCGGCGTGACGACGCAGCAAGTTCTCTAGCTGACGCCAGACACTGAGTCGAGAACTAGCTCAGGCTGACGGACTTCGAGGCTCGCTCAGGCGGCGAGGGCGAAGTCGGTGCGCTTGGAGTTGGCACCTATTGGTTTTGCACGGAGCGTTAACGAGATAACCGTGCTTCCTCGACCCGCTTCCCCTACAACGGCAATCAACGTCGAAACCGATCACCCCCGTTGTCGATCCCATCTCCTCCTCGTGGTTCGACCTCGTGCCTCGGTCGTCCCACGCATCGTCGATGAGATGTTTTTCGATTGTCGTATCTCATCCTCGTTAGCCAACCTCGTTCCTCGGCTGCCCAACGCATCGTCGACACGACAGCAGGTACATCACCACTGTTCAGTTGTTGAGGCGAGCAGGTTCCCCGCCTCGCGCCTGCCGTGAAGCCAAGGCGCTGGATGAGCATACGGTCCAACGCCGCGCGACGCGAACACATTCCGCCTACCCTCGTGCCGTATGACGCACCTACCCACGCCGGGCGAGGCCCCGACCAGCGCCCAGTCGCTGCGCACCACGATCTACGCGCTGCTCGCGGCACCGGTGATCCTCGGCGTCGTCGCCGCGATCACGGTCGGGCTCGGCGCGGCCGGCGCCGGCTGGGTGATCGGTGGTCTCGTGCTGGTCGCGCTCGGCTGGCTGGCCGCGGAAATGGCCGGCTACCGCCCGGTGCTCGACAGCGCCGCGGGTGCCGGTGCCTCCACCTCGCCGTACGTCGCCGGCATCATGCTGCGCTTCGCGATCACCGAGGCACCGATCATCCTCAATTTCATCGGTGCCTTCCTCGCGCACACCGCCACGGCATACCTCATCCTGCTGCCCTTCGGGCTGGCGTCGATGTGGTGGCACGTCTGGCCGTCCGAGCGCCTGCGTCGCCGGGTCGCGGCGAAGCAGGCCGCCGGACCTCAGACGCCGAAGTCGGGGCGCAACGGGTAAGCGCCCGCGCCGGTGCGGGTGAGCTTCTCACCGAGCACCTGGTGCAGCTGAATGTTGTTGCGCTCGAAGCCGATCGACGAACCAGCGAGGTAAAGACCCCAGATGCGGGAGATCTGCTCGCCCGCGTCCTGCACGCACTCGTCCCAGTTTGCCGACAAGTTCTTGCACCAGGCGCGGGTAGTGCGGGCGTAGTGCTCGCGCAGGTCCTCGCTGTGCCGGATCTCGAAACCCTCATCCTGCATCGCCGAGATGATCGTGCCGACGCCGGTGATCTCCCCGTCGGGGAAGACATACCGGTTGATGAAGCCGCCGCGGGTGAGCGCCGGGGCCTTGTTGTCCGGGCGGGTGATGCTGTGGTTGAGCATCCGGCCGCCCTCCTTCAGCTTGCCGTAGAGGAAGCTGAAGTAGCTCGGGTAGTTCTTCACCCCGATGTGCTCGGTGAGGCCGATCGAGCTGACCGCGTCGAAGTCGCCCTCGGTGACGTCGCGGTAGTCCAGGAACCGCACCTCCGCGCGGTCGTCCAGTCCCTCCTCCTTGAGGTGCTGCTGCGCCCACGATGCCTGCTCGGCCGACAGGGTGACGCCGAGCGCGGTCACGCCGTAGTGCTTGACCGCGTGCTTGACCATCCCGCCCCAGCCGCAGCCGACGTCGAGCAGCCGCATGCCGGGCCGCAGCCCGAGCTTCCTGCAGACCAGATCGAATTTGTGCTCCTGCGCCTCCTCGAGCGTCGCAGTGTCACTCGGGTAGCACGCGCAGGTGTAGGCCATCGACGGGCCGAGCACCAGCTCGTAGAAGTCGTTGCTCACGTCGTAGTGGTGGTGGATCGCCTCGGCGTCCCGCTTACGGGAATGCCGCAGGCCCTCGACCGCCCGCCGCCACTGCGGCGCCACCTCCTGCGCAGGCAGCGGCGGCACCCGAAAGCTGCGCAGGCCCAACGATTTCGCGACGTCGACAAGCTCGCGAGCCGCCGGCCGCTTCGGGCCGAAATCGTCCAGGAAGAGCGCTAGGAAGTCGTAGGGGTCACCCGGGTCGATGCCCTCGACGATCAGGTCACCGGTGATGTAGGCCCGCGCCAGGCCCAGCTCGCCGGGAGCGGTCACCAGGTAGCGCAGCGCGGTCTCGTTGGAGATGTTGATCGTGACCGCCGCGCCGGGGTTGCCACCCGTCGAGCCGTCGTATGCCGTGACCGCGAACGGCACGTCGGTGCCGAAAATGCGGTCGGAGATCTCGCCGATGGTCAGTTGTGTCATCGCCGTTTCACCGCCTTGGAGTAGAGGTCGGGCAGTCGGCCGTCCGGGTCGTACTGCTTCTTGACCAGCTGATAGGTATCGCCGCCGTAGAGCGACCAGAAGGTCTGCTCGTCGTAGTAGGCGTCGCTGTAGAGGGACTTGTGTCCGCCGAGGTCGTGAACGACCCGCTCGATGTCGCGATTGACGTCTCCGTCCTCGCGCCCCGGTGCGATCTCGACCGTCGACCAGAATCCCACGTTGACGTAGTGCTCGTCGCGCTGCAGTGGGTAGAGCGGCCAGGGCTGGGCGCCGTGCTCGCGGTCGCGAACGGCCAACGGACACAACCAGATCGGCTCGATGGGCACATTGTCGAGGAACCACCGGAGAAACTCCTCGGTGCGCGCGACGGGCACCTCGACGTCCTGCACCACTCGCTCGCGCGGCAGCTTACCCTTCGCCGCGTCGAGCCTCGCGAAGTAGCCGTGGCGGTTCTCCCACCGGATGATCTTGCTGTAGACGTCGCTGCGCAGCAGACTGCGCGGCACGACCCGGCGGAAGGCCGGCTTCTGCACCCCGAACGCCCTGCTGCACCAGAACCAGTCGGTGTCCCAGCGCCAGATGTAGTCGTGGATCGTGAGGTAGTCCTCGGTGCGTTGCTGGATCGACCGGTAGTAGATCTGCTGCCCCGAGTAGTCGGAGGTGTATGGCGCCTCGTCGACGAAACTGCCCAGCACCAAATAACTTTCGTCCGCCGAGAAGACGACGCCGTCGAGGAAGTCGACAGTCTCACCGTCGTACGCCCGCTGGTCCAGGATCGTGCGCAACTGCTCGGTGAGTTCGTGCAGGGCATCGAACCGCACATGCCTCAGATGGACGTATGGCGAGACCTTCTCCAGCTTGATCTTCAACCGGACCGAGTAGCCCAGCGACCCGTAGGAGTTGGGGAAGGCGCGGAACAGCTCGGAGTTCTCGCCATCCGGCGTTGCGGTGACGATCTGCCCGGCCCCGGTCAGCACGTCGAGTTCGAGCACCGACTCGTGCGGCAACCCGTTGCGGAACGAACTCGACTCGACACCGAGACCGGTGACGGCGCCACCGAGGGTGATGGTGCGCAGCTGCGGCACGACATACGGCATGAAGCCGTAGCGGAGCGTGACGTCGACGAGGTCCTCGTAAGTGGTCATCCCCTGCACGTCGGCCGTGCCGGCCTCCGGGTCGACCTCGATGACGCCACGCAATCGCGAAACGTCAAGCCCCGCAACGGCATTCGCTTCCCGCGGACGAAAGAGGTTCGAGGTCTTCTTCGCCAGCCGCACCGGCGCACCTGCCGGCATCGCGGCGAGTTGGCGCTGCAGATCGTCCACGGCCTCGCGGTGTCGCGCCCACCCGACGATCTCGCCGTTCTCCCGCGTCACGGATCCTCCTGCATGCGTTTGCTTCGCTGGCCGATGTGCGTCCAGCAACCTACTCTCCCCTCACCCACAGCAGACGCCCAGGCCGTGACCGAGCGATGCACATCACACGAACCCGACTTGCGCCATCGAAGGCACAGGTCTAGCTTGTGAATAGAACGAAACAGTTTCGTTCTATTCAGACCGAGAGGGGAAGCAGCCATGAATGCGCCCGCCACCACCGAGACCGGCAGCAAGCCGCGCATCGAGGGTGAGCGCGAGGCCGAGATCCTCGACGGCGTGATCGACACCCTGATCGACGTCGGCTACGACCGGCTCACCTTCGACGCCGTCGCGACAAAGGTGCGAGCCAGCAAGGCGACGCTCTACCGCAAGTGGCCCACCAAGGCCGACCTGGTGGTGGGTGCGCTGGAGCATCTGAAGGCGCAGTCGATGCCCGCCGGGCACGAGCCGAAGCTGCCCGACACCGGCAGCCTGGTCGGGGACCTGACGTTCCACTTCTGCGAGGACCCGCAGTACAACGATCGCTCGATCCAGGTTTTCGGAGCGGTCACCTCGGCGATCCACCGAGACCCTGAGCTCACAACGGTCTTCACCGATCGGTTCGTCAAACCACGCATGGCCGAGTTGCGCAAGGCGGTCGAGCGTGCCCAAGAGCGGGGCGAGGTGGGCCCGGACGCCGACCTTGACTTGCTGGCATCCATCCTGCCGGCGGCGGTCACCTACCGGGTGCTCACCACCGGCGACTGTCCGGACAAGTCCTTCGTCACCCAGGTGATCGACAACGTCATGCTGCCCGCCTGTCGCGCCACGGTCTCCTGAGCAGGGACAGCAAGGACAACGACAACCGCCGCCAGGGAATAACCAGCGGACCGAAAGCGTCCTGATCCTGCGGCTTACTTGATCACGTGCCACCGCGAGGACGCGGCGGCGCCATACAAGACCCACCAGACCACCGACTGTCGCGCCACGCGTCAGCCGATGAATACCCCTGTGCTTAAAACGGATTCATAACCAGGAAGGAACGCCAATGACGACATCAGTCGACTTGGCTCGCGACGAGGAAGTCACACCGAGGAAGACAAACCTCACCGTGGCACTCGTCGTGATCGCCATGGCGCAGCTCATGATCGTGCTCGACGGCACGATCGTGAACATCGCCACTCCGCACATCCTCACCGACCTCGACTTCAGCCAGTCGAGCGTGCAGTGGGTGGTGACGGCATACGCCCTCGCCTTCGGCAGCTTGCTGCTGCTCGGCGGCCGGCTCGGTGACCTCTTCGGTCGCCGTCGGATGTTCGTGCTCGGCGTGGCGATCTTCGCCATCGCCTCACTGCTCGGCGGCGTCGCCGCCAACGGAGCCATGCTGCTCGCCGCTCGCGGCTTGCAAGGTGCCGGCGCCGCGCTCGCCTCGCCGGCGGCGCTCGCGCTGATCAACACCACCTTCCCGGCCGGCAAGGAGCGCAACCGCGCGATGGCCGTGTACGCCGCCATGTCCGGTGCCGGCGCCGCCGTCGGTCTGATCCTCGGCGGCATCCTCACCGAATGGGACTGGCGCGCAACGTTCTTCATCAATGTGCCGATCGGTCTGGTCGTCGCCGCGATCGCGCCGCGGGTGCTGGTGGAGTCCGAGGGCAACGACGGAAGCCTGGACATCTGGGGCGCCGTCGCAGGCACCGTCGGCCTGTTCGGCATCGTCTACGGGCTGTCGCACGCAGGTCAGCAGGGCGCGTCGTGGGGTGACTTCGAGACGCTCTTCCCGTTGCTCGGTGGCCTCGTCGTACTCGCGCTGTTCGTGATGATCGAGAACCGGGTGAAGCACCCGCTGCTGCCGATGCGCATCCTGGCCGACCGCACCCGTGCCGTCTCGCTCTTCTCGATGCTGCTGATCGGCGCGGGCATGTTCGCGATGTTCTTCTTCCTCGGCCTGTTCATCCAGCAGGTGCTGGGTTACTCCCCGATCAAGTCCGGCTTCGCATTCCTGCCCTTCAGCGTCGGCATCGTCGCCGCCGCGGGCATCGCGTCCAACCTGGTCAGCCGGGTCGACCCGCGCTGGGTCGCCGGTTTCGGCGGTCTGCTGACCACCGTGTCGATGTGGGGCCTGACCAACCTGTCGATGACCAGCAGCTACGCGACCAACCTGCTCCCGTGGGTCATCGTGATGGGCTTCGGCATGGGCTTCCTGTTCATCCCCCTCACGCTCACCGCGACCGCGGGCGTGGACAAGAACGACTCGGGTGCTGCCGCCTCGGCGCTGAACACCGCACAGCAAATCGGAGGAGCTGTCGGCATCGCCGCCCTGACCACGGCCTTCACGCACTACGCCACGCAGAAGGGCAACGAACTGGCCGAGGCCGGCCGGGCTGCGATGGCGAAGGCCACCGCTGCCGGGCAGACCCCGACCAAGGAGCAGATCGCGGACGCCACGCACCAGGCGCAGCTGCAGGCGCAGACGTTCGGCTCGACCCACGCGTTCTGGTTCGCCGCCGGCATGCTGCTCGTCGGCACCGTGCTGGTCGTCGCGCTGCTCGGCATCAAGCACGACGAGCTGGCGACCGAGGAAGCCGCGGTGCACGTCGGCTGAGACCGGCAGCCGCTCGTGATCGCGACCGATCAAAAAGGGCACAGCCCGCATCGAGAGGCCCACGAAATCAACCCGATTTCGTGGGCCTCTCCCGCATGGGTATGACGGGAGCGGCGCGCCGAGTACGGTGAGCGCTGTGGCGAGACAACTTCCCCCGGGCTGGCGACACGGTGAGGGGATCGTGTGCGCTTTCCCGGCCGACCGCCACAGGGACGAGGCCGTCGACGTCGTCGCACGGTTCGGCGGGGTCGTCACGCTCCTTGTCGCCGAGAGCGACGAGGTTGCCGAGGGTGACGCGGTCGCGATCGTCGAACTCACCAAGCTCGAGGCTGCCGTCACCGCGCCGGTGAGCGGCCGGATCGCGCGGCTCGCCATACCGAGTGGGACGCAGGTGGCCGGCGGAGATCTGCTGCTCGTCATCGAGTGACGCAGGCGGCCGGCGGCGGCATGGAACGAGTCGGACCGCGGCCGGGTCATAATGGCCTGCAACTGCGAGGCCGACGAAGGGGAAGCGTTCATGCGAAGGGCACGCGGCATCGCTGCGACCGCGGCGATTGCACTCGGTGCGGGCCTGTTGGCCGGCTGTGGCAGCAGCGGCGGCGGCAATGCGACGCCACCCCCCTGGTCGGCCGACCCCGGGCAGCAGGGACTGATCGCCGGTAGCACGCCGACCGGCAGCCCCCAGCGCAAGACCACCGGCGACGGCACCTGGTCCTTCACCCTCGCAAAGGACACCGGCAACCCCAACGTGCCGACCGACCAGTGGCCGGACGCGGCCGAGGTGCTCACGCAGGCGCAGCTCAAGGCAGCCGTGCCGGAGGCGAGCGCGGTCGAGAAGCAATCCTGCGTCAAGGGCACGAGCGGTCCCAGCGGCAACACCGCCAAGAACGCCTCGTGCACCTGGAAGTTCAGCCTGCCCGGCGAGAGCGCCGGCTACCCGAGCACGATCACGGTGAGCCTGGTGGCGGTGGCCGCGGACCAGCGGGTGACCACCGACTGGCAAAACACCCGCAACAGCAACTTCTCCGGCCGCAAGGCCGACGAGCGCTTCTTCGAGCAGGGCGCCTTCGGTGCGAAGGGCTCCTATTACCTCGACAACGGCAACGCCTCGGTGCTGGTGTCCGACGGCAACATCGCGGCGTGGATCAACCTGCGGTTCGTCGGTTTCACCTCGCTGACCGACTGGCGCACCGCGGTGAGCAACGGCATCTTCCCGACCCTGGCCGCTGATCTGGCCGACCGGCTCCCCCGCAAATACGCGTGAGCACCCCATGAGCAACCCACGAGGATCAATGCGCAAACTTCCGGTCATCGCCGTCGCAGGCATCGTTGCGGTCGCCGCACCCGCCCTCAGTGCGTATGCCGCGGCCGGCCATCCCGGCACGGCATCCGCCAAACCGGCAGCAGCCGCACCGGCGGCGCCCGCGACCAGCACCCGGGCGCCGAAGATCACGCCATACACCCCACCGCCCGCACCGCCGAGCGCAATCGCGCCGACGCCCCGGACCATCACCCCGTCGGCCAGTTTCACCGTCCAGATCGATCCGTCCGGCAAGCAGCCGATGGACCAGACGTGGCCGTCCGCGCAGGAGGTCTTCACGCTCGCGGAGCTGCAGCAGGTGCTGCCCCAGCTGACCGCGATCAGCCCGGCGGACTGCAACACCGGTGACCTGCCGGGCGGCGGCTCCACCAAGAACGCGACCACCTGCACGCTCACCTTGACCATGAGCGGCGAGCGCGCCGACGACCGCAGCAAGCTAATCGTGGACATTCGCGGATTCGGGCTACCGACCAAGATCGGCGAACAATGGACCAAGGACGTCACCGCCGACCGCGCGCGTGCGCAGAGCCGTCCCGGCCTCTACACCTTCTACCGCAACCGGGCACTGGGCGTGCTGGCGAGCTACACCGACGGCACGACCACCAAGGCACTCCTCCAGCGCGGGGACGTGACCGGCGAAATCTGGTTCAGCGGCATCGGTTTCACCACCCTCAAGGACGACTACCTGGCTTCCCGCAAGGAATACCGCGAGACGATCGTGCCCGCCCTGGTGCGTCTGCTGGCGGCCAAACTCAACGCACAGAAGGCAGCATCATGAGACGACTCGCCGGCCTGACCGCGGCGGCAATCGCCGTCACCAGCCTCGCCGCGTGCAGCAAGGGCGCGACCGTCGTGTCGGACGGTGGCAGCAGCAGCACGGCGCGCGGTCCGGTGTCCTTCTCGACCGAGGCGCCCAAGCCCTACTACTCCCAAGGCGTGGTGATCGCCAACGACAAGGGCCGCAAGGTGGTGCTCGACCCGAGCCTGCCGGTCTTCGATCCCCCGCTGACCGGCGACACCGTCGAGCAGAGCAACTGGCCGGTCGCCGGGCGGCTCTACAGCATCAAGGAACTCATCGGCGTCTTTCCGGACGCCTTCACGATCGCGCTCAACCCGCAGGGGCCGAGCAAGGTGCAGATCGCGGTGAAACTGCCCAACGCGGCCGATGCATCCACGATCACCACCACAATCACGTCGGTCGGGTCGGAGGACTCGATCCTCGGGGCATACGACCAGCAGCGTCGCAGCAGCCAGTCGATCTACACCGGGGCCGACGGCAAGCCGAGCGACTCCTGGGTCTACTTCAAGGACGGCGCGTTCAAGACCCAGCGGCTCAGCCGGGACATCAACAAATGGTCGGTCGTGATCGGCAACGGCAAGGTTGCCGCCCAGCTGCAGGTCGAGACCGACGGCTTCAGCGAACTCAGCGAAGGCATCGGCGACAGTGACCCGGTGCTCAACGGCCAGGTCATGCCGCTGATCATGCAGCTGCTCGCCGCCCGCATGTGAGCGGGCGACGAGCAGGCCGTATGCCGGGAGCCGAGGCTCAGCCGACTGGCGCCGCCTCCTTCGACTCCGAGGGCGGTGCGGCGACCGGGTCGTCGTCCAGCAGTTGCTGTTCGTCGAACGGCCGGTCTCCGGCGAGCACCGCCTCCAACTGAGGCCGGTTGACCTCACCGACCCAGGTGCCGACCAGGACGGTAGCGATCGAGTTGCCGGCGAAGTTGGTCAGCGCACGCGCCTCGCTCATCATCCGGTCGATGCCGACGATGAAGCCGACGCCGCCGACCAGGTCGGGCCGGTGCGACTGCAGACCGCCGGCCAGAGTTGCCAGGCCGGCGCCGGTGACCCCGGCGGCACCCTTCGAGGCGATGATCATGAAGACCAGCAGCGAGATCTGCTGCCCCAGGCTGAGCGGCTTGTCGAGCGCGTCGGCGATGAACAGCGACGACATCGTCAGATAGATCGCGGTGCCATCCAGATTGAACGAGTAGCCGGTCGGCACGGTGATGCCGACGACCGGGCGCGAGACACCCAGGTGCTCCATCTTGGCGATCAGCCGGGGCAGCGCGGACTCCGACGACGACGTCGACAGGATCAGCAGAAACTCGCGGCCGAGGTAGCGAAACAGCTTGAGAACATTGACTTTTGCGACAAACCAGAGGATGGCACCGAGCACGCCGAAGACGAAGAGGAAGCAGGTGATGTAGAAGGCGATCATCACCACGGCGAGGCTTTGCAACGCCTTCCATCCGGTGGCGCCGACCACCGCCGCCATCGCGCCGAAGGCGCCCACCGGCGCGACATACATGATCATCGCCATGAGCCGGAAGACGAGGCGTTCGATGTGCTTGATGCCGGTCAGGATCGGCTCGCCGGCCTTGCCCATCTTCTGCAGCGCGAAACCGACGAGCAGTGCGATGAACAACGCCTGCAAGACATTGCCCTCGGTCAGGGAGGACACCAAAGTCTTCGGGATGATCCCCAGGATGAAGTCCTGCGTCGAGCCGGCCTCGGTGTCGACCTGCTTCTGCCCGGTCGCCTGCAGCTCCTGCGTCAGGTGCAGCCCGTCACCGGGGTGGATGATGTTGCCGACCACGAGCCCGATCGCGAGCGCGACCGTCGACATCGCCACGAAGTAGCCAAGTGCGAGGCCGCCGACCTTGCCGACCTGGGTGGCTTTGCGCACCGAGCCGATGCCGAGCACGATCGTGCAGAAGATGATCGGCGTGATCATCATCGTGATCAGACTGACGAAACCGGTGCCGAGCCATTTCAGCGAGACGCCGAAGTCGGGCCAGATGAAGCCGACCGCCGCGCCGGCGATCATCGCGGCGATGACGGCCAGGTAGAGATAGTGGGTGCGGTCCTTGCGGCGTTGCGCCGGTTGGGCTGCCGGAGCGGCTGTGCTCATGAGACTCTCCAAGTCGGACGGATCGGGGCACGTCATACATTGCAGGCGAAAGTGATGCGGGTCACGTTTGTGTTCATTGAGTTCACGGGTCGGGTATGTCGGTAAGGCCCGTCCGCCGGCCGCGCTCCCCCGCCCGGTGGAGCCTCGCGGCGCAGACTTTCGCGCTGCAGGCCGCAATCGCGCTGCTCGTCGTGGGCCTGGGCATCGGAGCCGCCTACCTGCAGGCGCGCAACTCCAGCAACCGGCAGGCGACCGCCCAGGTGCTTTCGGTGGCCGAGTCGGTCGCCGCGACCCCGCAGGTGGAGCAGGCGCTCACCGCGGCCGACCCGTCGGCCACCCTGCAGCCGCTCGCCGAAGCGGTGCGCCGCAGCACGGGCACCGACTTCGTGGTGGTGATGAGCCCGAGCGGCCGGCGCTACACCCACCCGGACCCGACGCAGATCGGCAGACAGTTCGTCGGGCACATCGCGGACGCCGCGCGCGGCGGCCAGGTCATCGAGGACTACACCGGCACGCTCGGCCCGTCGCGGCGCGCGGTCGTGCCCGTGAGGGCGGACGGCAAGGTCGTCGGGCTGGTGGCGGTCGGGGTCGCCAAGTCCGCGGTCAGCGCGCGGGTGCGCGACCAATTACCCGCACTGCTGCTCGCCGGCCTGCTCGCTGCCGCGCTCACCGGGGTCGGCACGGTGCTGGTCGCCGCCCGGGTGCGCCGGCGCACCCGCGGGCTCGGAGCACGGCAGCTGCAGGAGGCGACCGACTACCACGACGCCGTGCTGCACGCCGTCCGTGAAGGGCTGCTGCTCACCGACCCCGCAGGCCGGCTGCGGGTGGTCAACGACGAGGCGACGCGCCTGCTCGGTCTGCCGGCGGATGCCGCCAGCATGCCGGCCGAGACCCTCGGCATACCCGCGTCGATCGCGCAGGTGCTGGCCGATGACCTGCCCCGCGAGGACGAACTGCACGTTGCGAACGGCGCGGTGCTGGTGGTGAACAAGGCGGCAGCGACCTGGCGCGGTGAGGTGTTGGGGTATGTCGTGACGCTTCGTGACCGCACCGAACTCGAAGGATTGACAGGCGAATTGGACTCAGCACGCAGCCTCGCGACCGCCCTTCGCGCGCAGGCGCACGAGTCGAACAACCGGCTGCACGCGATCGTGTCGCTGATCGAGCTGGGGCATCCGGAGGCGGCCGTGGAGTTCGCGACGGGACAGCTGCAGCAGGCCCAGCGGCTCACCGACACCGTCGTCGAGGCGGTGACCGGTGAGCCGGCGGTCGCCGCGTTACTGGTCGGCAAGACCGCCGAGGCCCACGAGCGTGGCATCGACCTCGTCATAGACACCGGCGACGAGTGGCCGTCGACGGCGGCGACCAGCCACGACCTGGTCACGATCGTCGGCAACCTGGTCGACAACGCATTCGACGCAGTGACCGACAATCCGAGCGAGCGACGGGTCAGCCTCTCCGGCGAACGGGACGACGCCGACCTGGTGATCACCGTCATCGACAACGGCCCGGGAGTGACCGACGCCGAGCGCGACGAGGTCTTCCGCCCAGGCTTCTCGACCAAAGCGGCCGACGGGCGCGGCATCGGCCTGGCTCTGGTCGCGCAGACCGTGCAGCGGCTGCACGGCAGCATCGAGGTCCACGCGGTGCGGCGTGGGCAGTCGGGAGCGCTCTTCGAGGTGCGGCTGCCGGTGTCGGAGGGCCCGCGATGAGGACGCTGCGGGTGCTGGTGGTCGAGGACGACCCGATCGCAGCGCAGGCGCACACGTCATACGTCCGGCGGGTGGCCGGGTTCGAGGTGGCGGGCACGGTGCAGACCAGCGCCGACGCGCTGCGAGCGCTGCAGCGCGAGGACGTGGACCTGGTGCTGCTCGACATGAACCTGCCCGACCGGCACGGCCTGGAGGTGGTGCGTGCGATGCGCGCGGCCGGGCACACCGCGGACGTCATCGCGGTCACCTCGGCCCGCGAGCTGGAGGTGGTGCGGTCCGCGGTGTCGCTCGGGGTGGTGCAGTACGTGCTCAAACCGTTCGTCTTCGCCGGGCTGCGCGACCGGCTGACCGCCTACCTGGAGTATGCCGCGGCAACCGCCGGCGAACTCGACACCCAGGCCGACGTCGACCGGATGCTCGGGGCGCTGCGCCACGAACCGGCCGAGGACCTGCCGAAGGGGCTGTCGCGCGAGTTGCTGGATCGAGTCACCACGATCTTGCGCGGGGCCGAGTCCGGTATGACGGCAGCAGAACTCGGCGTTGCGCTCTCGGTCAGCCGGGTCACCGCGCGCCGGTACGCCGAGCACCTCGCCGGGCGGAAACTGGCCACCCGGGCCACCCGGCCCACCCGCGCCGGGCGGCCCGAGGTCGAGTACCGCTGGCGGGCGTAACCCGCGACCGTCGCGACTTGTGCACGCCCCCAGCCGCGCTCAACTCTCGGAGTCGTCGTCCTCGAGCTCGTAACGGGGCACGCCGAGGGTGACCACGAAGGTGATCACCGCAATCAACCCGACCGCCGCACCGATCGCCGGCGCACCGGAGGTCGCGAGCGTCAGACCGGTGATCGCGGCCAGACCGTTCCACAACAACGACGGGGTGCGGGCGATGCTGCGCTCACGCCAGAAGCCGAACGCGAGCAGGCCGCCGCACACCGCGAGCGCCAGCACCGTGCCGGCCTCGGTGAGGGCGCGGGCAGTGTCGCTGCTGTTGCCGGTGAGCGTGGCGACGATCAGCGCCACGGCCAGGATCACCAGCACCGCGGTCTGCACCGCCATCAGGGTGGCGGCAAGGCGCCAGAAAGACATCGTCCGACGGGAGTTCGCGGTCACGTCCAGCACCGTATGCGTAGACCCACCGCGACGCGCAGCCGGTGGTCGCCATACCTGGGCAGGTGAGCCGTCATCGCCCGGTGCGTGTCGCGCCGGTCAACTTTTGGTAAACCCAATGTGATCGATACCTCACCTTCGAGGGCGAATTTCTGAGCCAAAGCCCTTGTGGAGAGTTGTTGGAATCTGTGAAAGTTGGGAACAGCGTGTGACGTGCCCGCGTTGATTCGACATGATGCAAGTGGCACTTGCCGTCAAGGCCACCACACCACCCCCTACGGACCGATGCCGCTCCGTGCCTTTGTGCGCATGCGGCTGATGCAAGGAGCAGAACCACATGGATTGGCGCGACCGCGCTGCGTGCTTGGACGAGGACCCGGAGCTGTTCTTCCCGATCGGCAACACCGGGCCCGCCCTGCAGCAGATCGAGGACGCCAAGCAGGTCTGCCGGCGTTGCGAGGTCATCGACACCTGCCTCAAGTGGGCTTTGGAGTCCGGCCAGGACGCCGGCGTCTGGGGCGGCCTGTCCGAGGACGAACGGCGCGCACTCAAGCGCCGCAACGCCCGGGCCCGCCGCGCTGGATAACACTGGACAGCACCTGCGAAGCGTTCACCCACTACCCATATCTCCCCGCAGCCGCGCGACGAAACGCACCCGCGTTCCGCGCGGCTGCTCTGCGCGCCAGGTGATTTCGCCGCGCAGGTCCTGCACGAACGACCGCACGATCTGGATGCCGAGCCCGGAGGTCGCCGGGCTGAAGTCCTCCGGCAATCCTGCCCCGTCGTCGGTGACGGTCACCGTCAGCAGCTCCTGACCGGTCTGGTCCACACTGCGTGCCGCATCGAGCACCACCCGTCCGCCGTGAGTGGCGAAGCCGTGCTCGATCGCGTTCTGCACCAGCTCGGCGATGATCATTGCGATCGGCGTCGCGTCGTCGGAGTGCAGCAGACCGAACTCTCCGGTGAGTTCGGCGTGCACCCGCTCCTGCGACCGGTTGCTGATCTCCACCGCCGACCGCAGCGCCCCGCTGGCGATCTCGTCGAACGGCGTCGTCTCGTCCAGTCCCCCGCTGAGCGTCTCGTGCACGGTCGCGATCGTGGCCACCCGCCGCACCGCACCGTCGAGCGCGGCCCGAGCCTCCGGGTCGTCGAGCCGTCGCGCCTGCAGCCGCAGCACCGCGGCCACGGTCTGCAGGTTGTTCTTCACCCGGTGGTGGATCTCCCGGATGGTGGCGTCCTTGCTGAGCAATTCGCGCTCCCGGCGGCGAAGCTCACTGACGTCCCGCACCAACAGCACGGCACCGATCCGACGACCGTTCTCCGACAACGGGATCGATCGCGCACTCACCGACGCGCTGCGTGACTCCATCTCGGTGCGCCACGGCACGCGGCCGGTGAGCACCATCATCAGCTCCTCGTCGACCGGCCCGCGCTCGGGCAGCACGTCACCCAGCACCGACGCGAGCCGGACACCGATCAACTCCCCGTCATACCCGAGGCGGTGGATGGCCGACACCGCGTTGGGACTGGCGTAGGTCACGTTGCCCTCGGCGTCCAACCGCAGCACGCCGTCGCCGACCCGCGGTGCCCCGCGCCGGCCGGCCGGCGCCGACGCCGGGTCCGGGAACGCGCCGGTCGCGATCATCCGGGCGAGCGCGTCCGCGGTCGCCAGATAGGTGACCTCGAGCCGGCTCGGGGTGCGCATCGACGCGAGGTTGGTATGCCGCGTCAGCACCGCAACCGGCACGCCCCGCTGCAGCACCGGGATCGACTCCTCGCGCACCGGCAGGTCGTCGCGCCACATCGTCGATTGGGAACGCACGATGCGCCGCTCGGCATACGCCTCGGCAACCGGGCGCACCCGGGTGTGGTCGATCGTGCTGCCGACCAGGTCCTCCACGAACACGCCCACGCCGGTGGTCGGGCGCACGTGCGCCGCGGCGACCCAGTTGCCGTCGCGGGCCGGCACCCAGAGCACCAGATCGGCGAACGACAGGTCGGACAACAGCTGCCAGTCGCCGACCAGCAGGTGCAGCCACTCCCGCGCCGACTGCGGCAGGTCGGTGTGCTCGCCCAGCACATCATTCATCGACGGCATTGCCGAGAACCTATCTGCCGCTCGGCGCCGGCCCCCTACCGGGCCGACCCGGACCGCACCACCGAGCGCAGCGTGCGCAGCGCGACCGACAGCGGGGCGAGCCCCGGCTCGTCGAGATCCGCGACACCCACCAGCGCCTGCTGGGCGCGGTTGATCGAGTCGGCGTTGGCAGTTGCCCAGTCGTCGAGCCGCTCGTCGGCGGTGTCGCTGTCGGGGGTGTCGGCGATGACCGCCGCGGTGAACGCATCGAGCACCGAGTAGAGGTCGTCGCGGACCGCTCCGCGCGCCAGCGAGTCCCAGCGGTCGTCCCGGGGCAACTGGGAGACCGCGTGCAGGATGCGGTCGATGCCGAGCCGCTCGGACAGCTTGAAGTAGACCTCTGCGACGTCGGCGACCGGTGTGCCGGTGCTGATCGCCTGCTCGGTGATGTCCAGCAGCGAGTAGGCGTCCAGCAGCGCAGCCGCCCGCCCGGCCAGCTCCTCGGGCACGCCGTCGGCAACCAGCTCGTCCCGGTTGCCGGCCCAGCGCTCGCGCTCACCGCCCTGCAGCAGGTCGGGCAGCTTCGGGGTCAGCTGCGCAATCACCGGACCGAAGCGCTCGATCTCCGCGCCGACGTCCAGGTGCGCCGGCCGGCTGTGCACCAGCCACCTGGTCGCCCGGTCGATCAGCCGGCGGAACTCCAGGTAGAGGGGCGTCTGCGCGTCGGTCGGCACCTTGTTGTCCAACGCCTCGACCGCGGCCACGAAGCCGGCCATGTCGAAGGCTTCGCGGGCCACGACATACGCCCGGGCGGCCTGCTCCGGTGAAGCGCCGGTCTCCTCCGCGAGCCGGTAGCCGAAGGTGATGCCGCCCCGGTTGATCATCGAGTTGACCACCGAGTTGACCACGATCTCCTTGCGCAGCGGGTGCTCGGTGAGTTCGTCGGCGTACTGCTGCCGGATCGGCGCCGGGAAGTATGACGTGAGCGTCCCGCCGAACCACGGGTCGTCGGTGAGCCCGGAGTGGCTGAGGTCGGCCTTCAGCGCCAGCTTCGCGTAGGCGACCAGCACCGAGAACTCCGGTGATGTGAGCCCGGTCCCGGCCGCCGAACGAGCCGCGATCTCCGAGTCGCTCGGCAGGAATTCCAGCTCGCGGTCAAGCTCGCCGCGTTCCTCCAGCCAGTGGATCAGTCGCTGGTGGACCGGGAGCATCGCGTGGGTCTGCGCCCGCGCGTTGCCGAGCAGGGTGTTCTGCTCATAGTTGTCCCGCAGCACCTGCAGCGCGATCTCATCGGTCATCGAGTGCAGCAACTCGTTGCGCTCGTCGAGGTCGAAGTGGCCCTGACGCATCAGATCGGTGGCCAGGATCTTGATGTTGACCTCGTGGTCGGAGGTGTCCACGCCCGCGGAGTTGTCGATCGCGTCGGTGTTGACCCGCACGCCGTGCTGTGCGGCCTCGATCCGGCCGAGCTGGCTCGCGCCGAGGTTGCCGCCCTCGCCGATCACCTTGACCCGCAACTGTTTTCCGTCGACTCGGATCTGGTCGTTGGCACGGTCACCGATGTCGGCGTTGGCCTCGACCGCGGACTTGACGTAGGTGCCGATGCCGCCGTTCCAGAACAGGTCGACCGGCGCGAGCAGGATCGCGTGGATCAGCTCGGTCGGAGTCATCGCCGTCGTGCCGGCCGCCAGACCGAGGGCTTCGCGCACCTGCGGGGTGATCGGGATCGACTTCGCGGTGCGCGGGTAGACCCCGCCACCCGGCGAGATCAGCGACGTGTCGTAGTCGGCCCACGACGACCGCGGCAGGTCGAACAGCCGGCGGCGCTCGGCATACGAGGTGGCCGCGACCGGGTCCGGGTCGAGGAAGATGTGCCGGTGGTCGAAGGCGGCGACCAGCCGGATGTGTTCGGACAGCAGCATGCCGTTGCCGAAGACGTCGCCGCTCATGTCGCCGACGCCGACGACGGTGAACTCCTGGCTCTGGGTGTCGACGCCCATCTCGCGGAAGTGCCGCTTGACCGACTCCCATGCGCCGCGGGCGGTGATGCCCATGGCCTTGTGGTCGTAGCCGGCCGAGCCGCCGGAGGCGAACGCGTCGTCCAGCCAGAAGCCGTAGCTCTGCGCGACCCCGTTGGCGATGTCGCTGAAGGTCGCGGTGCCCTTGTCGGCCGCGACCACCAGGTAGGTGTCGTCGGCGTCGTGCCGCACGACGTCCTTGGGCGGCACCACCTGCCCGGAGACCAGGTTGTCGGTGACATCCAGCAGCCCCGAGATGAACAGCTTGTATGACGCGACGCCCTCGGCCATCCAGGCTTCCCGGTCGGCCGGGTCGGGCAGCCTCTTGGCCACGAACCCGCCCTTGGACCCGGTCGGCACGATGACGGCGTTCTTGACCATCTGGGCCTTCACCAGGCCGAGGATCTCGGTGCGGAAGTCCTCCGGACGGTCACTCCACCGCAGACCGCCACGGGCCACCTTGCCGAAGCGCAGGTGCACACCCTCGACGCGCGGGCCATAGACCCAGATCTCGAACATCGGCCGGGGATCGGGCAGCCCGGGCACGCGGCGGCAGTCCAGCTTGAAGCTCATCACCGGGCTGGGGTCGCCCTGCTCGTCACGCTGGAAGACGTTGGTGCGCAAGGTCGCCCGGATGACGCCCATCATCGTGCGGATGATGCGGTCGTGGTCGAGGCTGCTGACGTCGTCCAGCGCGGTCTCGATGCGCTGCACGATCGCGGCCTCTGCGGCGTCACGGTCGGTGTCCTGACCCACACCGGCATCGAAGCGCGCCGGGTCGAAGCGCGCCTCGAAGAGGTCGACGAGCGACCGCGCCAGGTCCACGTTGCCGCGCAGCGCCTGCTCGATGTAGTTCTGGCTGAACGTGAAGCCGATCTGCCGCAGGTACTTGCTGATCGCCCGCAGCACCGCGACCTGACGCGAGGTGAGACCGGCGCGCAGCACCAGGGCACCCAGCCCGTCGCTCTCGGCGTCGCCCTCCCAGACCGCGCGGAATGCCTCCTGGAAGCGGTCCCGCACCGCCCCGAGCGCGGCATCGTCGGTGCCCCACCTGGCGGCGTCGTCGGCGCGCAGGCCGAAGTCGTAGACGTGCACGACGACCCCGTCGGCCCGCCGCATCGAGTAGGGGCGTTCGTCGGTGACCTGCACCCCGAGGTCGGTGAAGACCGGCAGCACGTCGGTCAGAATCACCCGGTCACGGCGGAACAGCTTGAACCGGCGCTCGCGCGGGTCGGTCGACTCGGGGTCGCGGTAGAGCGTGAAGAGGGTGTGCTCGTCGGACTCCAACGCCTCGATGCGGCGCAGGTCGGCAACACCCTGGCGCGGGCTGAAGTCCTCCTTGTAGGCCTCGGGGAAGGCCCGGGCGTAGAGGCTCATCACCCGTGCGGAGGCGTCCTCGCCGTCCTCCTCCGCCGAGACCGCACCGAGGCGTTCGCCCCACGTGCGACTGCTCTCCAGCAGCTTGGTCTGCAGCTCCTCATCGTCGACCTGCGGCACCTCGGCGCCGGGCCGCAGCCGCACCACGAAATGGATCAGCGCCAGCGCCGAGTCGGCGATGCGGGTGGTGTAGTCGACGCTCTCAGCGTCATACGCCTCGCGCAGCAGTTGCTCGATGCGCAACCGCACACCCGTGTTGTAACGGTCACGGGGCAAGTAGACCAGCACCGAGACGAACCGGCCGAACTCGTCGACCCTGCGGAACAGCTGGGCCTGGCGGCGTTCCTGCAGCCGCAGCACCTGGGTCGAGATCTTGTAGAGCTGCTCGCTGGAGGTCTGGAACAACTCGTCGCGCGGGTAATTCTCCAGCACCTCAAGCAGGTCCTTGCCGGAGTGACTGTCCGGCGAGAACCCGGTGCGGGCGATCACCTTGGCGACGCGTTCGCGCACGACCGGCACCCGGCGCACCGACTCGGTGTACGCGCTGGAGGTGAACAGCCCGAGGAAGCGCTTCTCCCCCGTGACGTTGCCTTCGTCGTCGAAGGTGCGGATGCCGATGTAGTCCAGGTAGGTCGACCGGTGCACGGTCGAGCGCGAGTTGGCCTTGGTGATGGTCAGCAACTGCGGCTCGCGGGCGGTCTTGCGAGCGTTCGGGGTCAGCCGGCTGAACGACTGCGACGCCGGCTTGTCGTAACGCAGGATGCCGAGGCCGGAGCCTGGCTTGATGCGCAGCACATCCTCGCCGTCGACGGTGTCGAGCTCGTACTCGCGGTAGCCGAGGAAGGTGAAGTGGTTGTCGGCCAGCCAGCGCAGGAAGCCCTGGGTGTTCTCGACCGCCCACGCGGGCACGGTCGACGGACGGCGTGCGTCGAGGTCGGCGATGACCTGCTCGCACTCGGCCTGCATGCGGTGCCAGTCGTCGACCGCAACGCGGACGTCGGCGAGCACCCGGCGTACGGCGTCCAGCAACTCGGCGTCGTCGGCGTCCTTAGCGGCGAGGTCGATCTCGAAGTGCATCCAGGACTCGGCGATCGGGGCCAGTCCCCCGTCCGTCGCGGGCGGCAGCTCGTCGGTGTCGTAGATCGTGGTGAGGTTGCCGGCCGCGTCCCGCTGGACGAACATCTGCGGGTGGATCAGCGCGTGCACGTTGCGGTCGCGGTGGGCGAGCTCGGCGATCACCGAGTCGACCAGGAACGGCATGTCGTCGGTGACGATCTGCAGCACTGTGTAGGGGCAGGACCAGCCCTCGGCGTCGGCGCTGGGGTGCAGCAACTGCACGTTGGCGGTCCCGGGTGCGCGGTGCCGGGCGAGCTCCTTGTGGGAGCGCAGGACGCCGGCGAGGCGCTGCGGCCCGAAGGCCGCGATGTCCTCATCGGCGACGTGCCGGTAGTAACGCTCCAGCAGCCAGGGTGCCGGCGGCTCCCCGTGGTTGTCGCGTGCGCAGTCGCGCAGGATGGATGTGCGGGAAGGTGTGTCCACGGACATAGATCGTCTTCGGCCCTCGTCGTGACTCGATCAGGGGCGACGTCGTTGTGGCCCCTGCCACCAAGACTAGACCCGGGGCCGCTGCATCGGGCGGCAGGTCCGGCGGCTGTGGGCGCCGTGATGCGTCCGCATTGCCCGGGCCACTATCCTCCCTCGAATGCAGACCAGCGACAGCACGCGCAGTGTGGCGTTGCTGGTCCCCAGATTGCTCGGGGTGCAGGCCGATCCGGCCGAATTCGAGACCGCCGACGCACTGGCCGAGGCCGTGGAGCGGGCCGCCGAGGAGCTCCTGCGCTGGCATGACGAGCTGGCCGACATACGCCCCTGCCGTGGGCACGGCGGAAGGCTGACGCTGGACGGCGACACGGCCTCCGACAACCCGACGCGGGCAAGCAGGCGGTTGGCCGAACAGGTGAAATCCGGTGTGATCCCGGCAGATCCGGCGAGCATCGAGGTTGCCTCCACCGAGCTGCGCGGCATCGCATCGACCATCCGGCGAGTGGCCGGCGCCCGGGACGGGGACGACCCGGCGGGCCAGCACGGCCGCCAGATCGCCAGCGCGCTCGCCGAACTCGCCGGTGCGCTCAGCTCGCTCGCCGAGACGCTGCGGGTGGAGATGGGACGCCTTGCCGGCGGCACCTCCGGTGGAGCCGATCAGGTGCTGGCCCGGGTGGTGCGGGCCGAGCATGCGGCGCGAGTGGCGGCCGCGGCTACTCTGCGGTTATGACCGAGACGGAGGGACGCCAGTGAAGATCGAGGAGACCTGGAGCTATGACGCTCCGGCCGACACAGTGTTCGCCATGCTGCTCGACCCGAAGTTTCAGCAGGCCAAGTGCGAGGCGACCGGCGCGCTCTCCAGCAAGGTCGACGTGCGCACCGAACCGCCGATCGAGGTCATCGAGACGCACCGCGAGATGTCGACTGCTGGCCTGCCCGACAACGTCGCCAAGCTCGTGGGAAAATCGTTGAAGATCATCGAGATTCAGCTCTGGGGCAAACCCGCCGGCGACGGCGCGCGCACGGCTGACCTGGACGTCTCGCTCGGTGGTCTGCCGGTCAACTTCGTCGGCAAGATCACCATGACCCCGGCCGGTGAGACCACCGGCCTGCACCTGGTCGGCGACCTCAAGGCCCGCATCCCGCTTGTCGGTGGACGGGTGGAATCCGCTGCGGCACCTGCGATTTCGAACGGCGTCCGGATCGAGGCCGAGACCGGTGCGAAGTACCTGGCCTGATCGGCGCAGCCGTAAAAGGCCCCGCAGCGCGCGTGCGCTGCGGGGCCTTCGTCATACGCCCGGTTACTGCATGTGCGGGTAGGTGTACTCGGTCGGCGGGACGAACGTCTCCTTGATCGAGCGCGGGCTGGTCCAGCGCATCAGGTTCGCCGCCGAGCCGGCCTTGTCGTTGGTTCCCGAGGCGCGTCCACCGCCGAACGGCTGCTGACCGACGACGGCGCCGGTCGGCTTGTCGTTGATGTAGAAGTTGCCGGCGGCGAACCGCAGCCGCTCCTGCGCGTCGGCGATCGCCTCGCGGTCCTGGGCGATGATCGAGCCGGTCAGGCCGTACGGAGCGACCGACTCCATCTGGTCCAGGACCTTGTCGTACTGCCGGTCGGGGAAGACGTGCACGGCGAGGATCGGGCCGAAGTATTCGGTCGAGAACACCGCGTTGTCCGGGTCGCTGACCTCGAGGATGGTCGGGCGGACGAAGTAGCCGACGCTGTCGTCATACGTGCCACCGGCGAGGACCTTGATGTCCTTGTGCGCGTGCGCCATGTCGAGCGCATCCTTGTGCTTGGCGAACGCGCGCGCGTCAATGACCGCGCCCATGAAGTTGGACAAGTCGGTGACGTCGCCCATCGCGATCGAGTCGGTGATGCCGACCAGGTCGGACTTGATCTTGCGCCATACGCTCGCCGGCACGTAGGCCCGCGACGCCGCCGAGCACTTCTGCCCCTGGAACTCGAAGGCACCGCGAATCATCGCCGTGCGCAGCACGTCCTGGTCGGCCGACGGGTGAGCGAGGATGAAGTCCTTGCCGCCGGTCTCGCCGACCAAGCGCGGGTAGGTGCGGTACTTGGTGAGGTTGGAACCCACGGTCTGCCAAAGGTTTTGGAAGGTCGGGGTGGACCCGGTGAAGTGGATGCCGGCCAGGTCCGGGTCGGTGAGCGCAGCCTTGGAGACGTTGATGCCGTCTCCGGTCACCAGGTTGATGACCCCGTCCGGCAGGCCCGCCGCCTCGAGCAACTCCATCGTCAGCTGTGCTGCGCGCGTCTGGGTCGGAGACGGCTTCCAGACGACCGTGTTGCCCATGAGCGCGGGCGCGGTCGGCAGGTTGCCGGCGATCGCGGTGAAGTTGAAGGGGGTGATCGCGTAGACGAAGCCCTCGAGCGGACGGTGGTCGGTGCGGTTCCAGACGCCGCGCGAATTGGCCATCGGCTGCTCGGCCATGATCTGGCGCGCGAAGTGCACGTTGTAACGCCAGAAGTCGATCAGCTCGCAGGCGCTGTCGATCTCGGCCTGGGTGGCGGTCTTGCTCTGGCCGAGCATCGTCGCGGCGTTCATCCGGGCGCGCCAGGGACCGGCGAGCAGGTCGGCCGCCTTGAGCAGCACGGCTGCCCGGTCGTCGAAGGACAGCGCCCGCCAGGCCGGTGCCGCGGCCTTGGCCGCGTCCACCGCGGCCTGCGCGTCGGCGACCGTCGCGTTCTTCATGGTGCCGAGCACCTTCTTGTGCGCGTGCGGCTGCCGCACGGCGATCGCGCGGCCACCACCCATGACCCGCTTGCCACCGATGGTGTGGGGCAATTCGACCTGTTCCGAACCGATTTCGACCAGCGCTACCTCCAGCGCGGCACGCTCGGCGCTGCCGGGCGCGTAGTCGAGTACGGGTTCGTTCACCGGTGCGGGGACCTGGGTCACAGCGTCCATCGATGCGGCTCCTTAAAGATGTATGACGAAAACGGTCATCCCATCCTCGCACCCGCAGCACCGTGCGGCCGCACGGAGTGCGGCCGCACGGTGCGAGCCACTCAGACCTTGAGCTCCGGCTGGTAGAGCTCGATCCAGGCGTGCAGGTCCAAAACCTTCTCCAGACCTGCGCGTTCGGCGTGCGCCGGCTCGAGGGCGATCTGCTCGGTCAGCCAGTCGCGATCGACGAGCGCAAAGACGTCGTGCGCGGCGTCGGCGAGCACGTCGGCCGCCTGCTGCTGCAGCCGCGACACGTAACCGAGATCCTGCGTCGACGGGTACGGCGACTTCACCCGGTCCACCACCGACCGGGGCAGCACGTCCTTGGCGGCCGCCCGCAGCAGCGACTTCTCCCGGCCGTCGAAGTTCTTCATCGCCCACGGAGCGTTGTAGACGTACTCGACGAGGCGGTGGTCGCAGAACGGCACCCGCACTTCGAGGCCCACCGCCATACTCGCCCGATCCTTGCGGTCGAGCAGGATCCGGACGAACCGGGTCAGGTGCACGTAGGACATCCGCCGCATCGCTCGCTCCAACTCGGACTCCCCCGGCAGGTGCTCGACCTGCGCAGACGCCTCGGCGAAGCTGTCCCGTTGGTAGTCGGCAAGCCGCAGCGACCCGTGCAGATCGCTGCGCAGCGCCTTCTCGGCACCACCCATGACGCTCAGCTGCGCGGCATTCGCCAGCCACGGAAAGGTGTCGGCCGTGCGGGCGCGCTCGTCGAAGAACTGCTTGTACCCGCCGAACACCTCGTCGGCCGACTCTCCGGACAAGGCCACCGTCGACTGCTTGCGGATGGCGGCGAAGAGCAGGTAGAGCGAGCCGTCCATGTCACCGAGCCCGACGGGTAGGTCGCGGGCCTGCACGACCGCCCGCCGTACGGCCGGGTCGGCAAGCTGCGCCGGGTCGAGCACGATGTCCTGGTGCTGGGTCCGACTGCGCTCGGCGACGTCGTGCACGTAAGGCGTGTCCGGCGTGCTGCGCAGTGGATCGGCGACGAAATTGTCTGTCTGGCCTACGAAGTCGACCGCGAAGGAGCGCACGATCTCACCGGTGGCGGCGAGCTGCTGCGCTGCCAGAGCGGTGAGCGCGGACGAGTCCAGGCCGCCGGAAAGCAGCATGCAGCGAGGCACGTCGGCGATCAGCTGGCGCCGCACGATGTCGTCGAGCAGATCACGGACGGTCTCCACCGTCCGCTCGACACCGTCGGGGTGCTCGGTGGTGGACAACTGCCAGTAGCGGTGCGTGCGAACGCCATTGCGATCGACGGTGACGACCGTTCCGGGCTCGACCTCGTGCATGCCGTCCCAGACCGCGTGCCCCGGTGTCTTGACGAAGGCGAACAGCTCCCGGAGGCCGTCGATGGTCACCACCTTGCGAGCCAGTGGATTGGCGAGGATGGCCTTGGGCTCGCTGCCGAAGAGCACACCGTCCGGGGTCGGATAGAAGTAGAGCGGCTTGATGCCCATCCGGTCGCGGATCAGGTGCAGCCGCTGCTCGCGTTCGTCCCAGATCGCGAAGGCGGACATGCCATTCAGCCGCTCGGCGACGCCGATGCCCCATTCCAGATAACCCTCGAGCACCACCTCGGTGTCGGAGTCGGTGCGGAAGCGGTGTCCCAATCCCTGTAGTTCACTACGCAATTCGACGAAGTTGTAGGACTCGCCGGAGTAGACCAGCCCGACCGGGGCAGCGTCGCCTGCCATCGGCTGTCGACCGCCCGGCAAGTCGACGATCGCCAATCGCCGGTGGCCCAGCCCAGCATGCTCGCGCACCCAGGTGCCGCGATCGTCCGGACCTCGACAGGCCATCGTCTCGGTCATCGTGTCGATGGTGCGCTGCTCACCTCGCAGGTCACGGTCGAACGACACCCAGCCGGCGATTCCACACATGGACATACCTCCTGTTCAGTTCGTTTATCTATGAAAACTAACAGGCCGAACTGAACAGGACGTAAGAAAGACGCCAAGGTTAGTTAAGGATTTCGTCAGGGCCCGTCAGGGCTGCAAAAGCCTTCGCACGTCGCGCAATTCGGTCACGTCGTACCAGGAGAGCTCGAGATCTGCGTCGACGTCACGCTCACCCGGGGGATCCAGCACGTGCAGGCTCGCCACCCACCGCAACGGCACGTCACCGAGCAGCGACACCTCGGTGTCGACCTCGCCGTGCGCGCCCTCACCGACCTGCTCCGGATCGAGGTCGACGGCAGCGACGACCCGCAGATCGTGCCCGGCTGCGATGGTCGCCGCGTCCTGCATGGCGAGGTACTCCAGCCCCTCGGCGTCCTCGTTGGGTGCCGCAGCTCGCAGCTCGCGGGTCACCGCGTACCCGTGAATCCCCTTGCCCTCAAGGAGCTTCGACTCGTCGAGGTGCGCCAACGAGGGACCGTCGAGCGGGAGATAGACGCGGCGTCGGCTGGTCGCGCGTTTCGTCATACCCGGGCCTCCATCTCGTCCAGCAGCTCGGTGAGCGCGTCGATGACGCACTGGCCGAGCAGGTCCACATCAGGCATCTGGTCGCGATCGGCATTGAGCCCGAAGTCGACCCGGCCGTTGTAGGACGTCAGCCCGATCGCAAGCGTCTGCGCCTTCGGCAACGGTATGACGGGATAGGACTCGACCATCGGCGCCTCGCCGGCGTAGAGCGGCTGTTGCGGGCCGGGGACGTTCGTCACCACGAGGTTGAACATCCGCCGCGACATCGCGTTGCCCAGCCGCGCACCGAGCGAATGCAGCGTGGGCGGAGCGAATCCGGCGAGTCCGGCGATCGACGCCGCGTCGACGGCCGCACTGCCGCTGTCGAGCTGCTGTTGCATGGCGAACGCGATCTGGTGCAGCCGCATCATCGGCCGCGGCTCACCGACCGGCAGGTCGACGAAGGCCGGCATGACTTCTTCGTCGAGGTGTTCGGCGGCCTCGCCGCCGCGGACGCTGAGCGGGACCAGTGCGCGCACGGTCTCGGTCGCGTCCACCGCTTCACCGCGGGCGAGCAGCCATCCCCGCAACGCCCCCGCGATTGTTGCCAGCACGACGTCGTGCACGGTCACCCGTTCCTGGCACGCCGCACGGATGCGGCGGTAATCGTCCAGATCGGTCGAGACCATCACGAAGCGGCGGTGCACGCCGACCGATCTGTTGAGCGGACTGGGCGGAGCCGGACGGGCAACCGCCTTCGCGAGTGCTCCGGCCGCAACGGCCGCGGTCGCGGTGCCGCGCCGGGCGATGCGGCAGACCTCGGAGGTTGCGGCGCCGACTCCGCCGCGGGCCAGGTCAATCACCCGAGTCGGCCGGCGTGCGACGTCGACGGCGACACCGAGCAGCAGCTCCACTTCACTCGGCGACCGGGACGCCCGCCAGGTGTGCGGCACCGGCTGGTCGCGGCCGGCCTCGGGGTCGACGATGATCTGACCGATGTCGATGGCGTGGATGCCGTCGACGAGCGCGACGTGCGACTTGGTGACGATCGCGAAGCGGCCACCCTCCAGCCCTTCGACCAGATAGAGCTCCCACAGCGGGCGGGTCGCGTCGAGGGTGCGGGCCTGCACCCGGGCGACGAACTCCTCGAGTTGGGCGGTGCTGCCCGGCCGCGGGAGCGCGGCACGGCGTACGTGGTAACTGACGTCGAACCGGTCGTCGTCGACCCAGACCGGCGGCAGCAGCCGGCCCGGCACCTGGCGCACCCGCTGCCGATAGCGGGGCACGTAAGCGATCCGGTTGCTGACCAGACTCACCAGGTTCTCGTACTCGAACCCGCCGTCCGGCGGGTCGAAGATCAGCACCGACCCGACGTGCATCGGCGTCGTGCGGTCCTGCAGATAGAGGAAGGACGCATCGAGGGCGCTCAGTCGATCGGCCACGGGGTCATAGTGGCACGGGCTCAACGGCGCCCCGCGAAACGCGCCCTCCTGGTGGGGACGGTCGGGGCCCCGCTGAGTTCGGCTGCCAACTCGGCGATCGCCCGGCGAGTCGGTGAGGACGACGCCTGCTGCGCCAGCACCTGACCGGCGAGGAGCGCGGCGTCGGTGGCATCGCGGTCATCGGGCACGAGTGTCAGCCGGGACACGCCCGCGAACCGCTGCAGAGCTTCGGCGACCCGACGCGCGGGCGAGCTGCCGACGGCACCGGAGCGGACCTTGTTGGCCACGACCACCGGCTGATCGGCGGTGACCGAGCGCAACTCGTCCAGGCCGCGCACAAGGCGTTGCAGACCGACCGGGTCGGCGGCGCCGACGGCCAGCACGGTCGTTGCTGCTCGCAGCGCGGCGAGCGTCGCAGCGTTGCGCCGCGGCGCGGTGGTGTCGTAACTGAGCTCCTCGTCCTCCTCCAACGGCGCGGCGACGTCGATCACCACCAGTGCGGCGAGCCGACGGCACTGATCGAGGACAGCAGTCAGGGCGTCCTCGCGCAGCTCCGGCCAGCGTTCGGTGCGGGGTAATCCGGTGAGCACCCGAAAACCCGGCGACACCTCCGGCGCGACTGCGGCCAACGAGTGCAGGTCCAAGTGGCCGGAGTCGGCCAACCGGGTCGCCGCGGCGACCCCGGGAGCCTCGTCCAGCAGCGCGAGGTGCTGGGCGACGGCCGCACCGTAGGTGTCCGCGTCGACCAGCACGACAGGCACGCCCGACCTGGCCGCCTCAGCCGCCAGATTGACCGCCACCGTCGTACGCCCAGGCGCACCACCGGGACCCCATACGGTCACCACCCGGCCCGCGCCGCTGCCGTCCGGCGCCTGCGGCGTGGGCTGGTCACCGATGAAGGGGTTGGCAGGGACGTATGGCGCACCCGCGGACCCAGAGGTCAGGGCGGCGAGTTCATGATCGAGGTCCGCGGGCGAATGAGCCTCAGCCGGAAGGGAATCCGCCTCCTCCGTCGAGTGCGCCGAAGCCGGCACCGCCGACCGCACCGCAGCCGCGAGGTCGCGCACCTCCGCGCCGATCGGCAACAAGGTCACCACGCCCCACTGCTGCAGGACACGTTGCTGCTCCTCGTCCCCCGGTCGGTGCACGCCGACGATGCCGACCCCGGCGGCTCGCAGCTGCCCGAGAACGGTCCGGTCCAGCCCGGTGAAGTCGGGCGCGACGACCGCCACGTCGGCTCGGGCAGCGGCGCAGACCGCGAGGAGGTCGGCCACATCCGGACACCGGCGCACCAGTCGCAGCTCCGGCGCGTTGCCGAGCGCCTCGGCAACGGTCGCTTCCCCGGCCGCCCCGATGCCGGTCACCACGGTGACGTTCATCTACTCCCCCTTGAGCGGCGAGCCGGCGGCCGGGACGAGGTTGACCTTCGCGCCGGTGTTCACCGCGGCGAGGACCCCGGCGACCTTGTCGTCCGGCACCAACACGTGGACCGCGTCGGAGTCGGTCGCCACCGTCAGGCCGCCCGCCCGCTGCGGCACCCGCGCGACCACCGCGCGCTCCATCATCCGCTGCGGGGCCTCGAAGGTCTCCTGACCGGTCGCGCCCTTCTGCTTGACCGAGACCCACACGTCGACGATCGAGCCCTTCAGCAGGTTGGCCGACTGCGACGAATCCACTGGGAGCGCAACGGCTTTCAGATGCACCGACGACGACGAACCAACCGCGGACCGGGGCAACAACTCACCCGCCCGCACCTCACGAAGCACCTCACCGGACGGCATGGCCGCGTCGGCGCGAAAGTAGGTGCCTGCGCTCTTGTCGATGCGGACCTTGACCGGGCGGACGTCCGCCGCGGTCACCGACTGACCGGGCACGAGCGGATGGGACACCTGCAGCACCTCGACCGAGTCGTCGTAGTGCCGCAGCGCGGCCGCGCCGGCCAGCATCGCCACCAGGATCAGGACGACCCCGGCGACCAGTCGCGCATCCCTCCACGACGGCCGCTGCAGTCGGCCGGCGATCGGCCGCGGCAGCTCGTCATCGTCAGTCCTCGATCGCCGCAGCTGCGCCATACCACCGTCTCCGTTCGCTCCGGGCGCCACCGGACAGGTGGCAAGGCGCCCAGCGTAGAGAGATTCGCAGCCGCGCCGGAAAAGTTATCCACAGGGGTTGCGCTGGCCTGGGTGGAAGATGCGCCACAATGAGTCGCATCAGGAACGCAGAAGGCCCACCGAGAGGAAGTGCATCGACCGTGGCCGCACGCTTCGCATCGATCGCAGATGTCGCCGAGACACTCAACATCTCCTCGCGGCAGGCTTACGGCCTAGTGACCAGCGGTGAGCTGCCCGCCATCAAGATCGGCAAGGCCTGGCGCATCGAGTTCGTCGAGCTGGAGGCGTTCATCCAGCGCCAGTACGACGACTCGCGTTCGCGGATCGCCTCCGGAGAATTCGCCGACTCAGAGCCCGAGTCCGACGACTGATCGAGGGGGCTGCCGCCGCAGCCGGACGCGCGCACACGCCGCAACCGTTTCGACTTATGCACGCCCACGAGGCCAGACCCGCGCACACGCCGCAACCGTTTCGACTTATGCACGCCCACGAGGCCGGACCCGCGCACACGCCGCAACCGTTTCGACTTATGCACGCCCACGAGGCCAGACGCGCGCACACGCCGCAACCGTTTCGACTTATGCACGCCCACGAGGCCAGACCCGCGCACACGCCGCAACCGTTTCGACTTATGCACGCCCACGAGGCCAGACCCGCGCACACGCCGCAACCGTTTCGACTTATGCACGCCCACGAGGCCAGACCCGCGCACACGCCGCAACCGTTTCGACTTA
>NZ_JAOBQJ010000005.1:504637-587596 GCF_026162425.1 Flexivirga meconopsidis
CGTTTCGACTTATGCACGCCCACGAGGCCAGACGCGCGCACACGCCGCAACCGTTTCGACTTATGCACGCTCGACCGGATGGGAGTTCAGGCGCGGCGGACCACCGCGATGGCACCGAACGGGATCACCCGGTGGCCGGTGAGCGCTCCGGGGCGGCGTAACGCATCGGCCGGGTGCTCGGCGAGGTCCAGGTGATCCGCGCCGACTCTGTCGACGGTGCCGGTGGCCAGGCCGCCGGCGATGTCGTGCACGGCGACCGCGGCGCGGTCCCGGGCGATTGCTCGTAACGCGACGCCGATCCCGAAACGACGACCCATCCCACGATCGTCGTCGCTGCGCAGGGTGAGGCCGACCACCGAGAGCACGGCCGCGGTCGGCAGAAGTGCCGCGTGTCGCCCGTGCTCCTGCACCAAGAGCCAGTCCTTGCCGAGATCGTCCAACGTCCCCCGCACCACGCCCGCGGCCGTGGTGCATGCGATCGAGGCGCCCTCCGAGCGGGCGGCGCGATCGAGCCAAGAGACCTCGGCGCGCTCGCGTCGGGTGCGGTCGGCGACCTCCGCGGCCTGCTCCAGTCGGGCGCTCGCCGCCAGCTGCGCCTCCAGATCGGCGAAAAGCTGCTGCCAACGCATGACGCACACCGTAGCTTCAATCAGCATCATTTGACATCATCTGACATTAAACGTCGCTAAACGTGGACAACCGCACTCGCATGTGGTTAAGTGCGTTTATTGTCAGTTGTTGTCGATTGATGACGTTTGACCCACGGGCCGTCACCCGTGAGGGATATCGGTCGACGGGTAAGGGGACGATCGTCATGAGGGGCACCGCGCACCGAGTCCGCGCCATCGCACTGGGCACGACCGCTGCCGGCGGCCTGTTCGTCGCGGCCATCGCCGCCGGGTGGACCGCGGTCGGCGAAACCGCCAGGCTCGACCGGTCTGCATCGGTCCAGCCGCTCGACGCGCTCCCGCTGGTGCTGTGGTGCGCCCTTACCCTCGCGCTGCTGTGGGCCGCGTTGCTCACCGCCTCGGCCGCCGCGTCGCTGCGCGAGTCGCGCAGTGGTGCTGGGCTTGCGCGGCGCGAGGGTCGCGCACCGGCGCCACCCTCGAGCTCCGGCTTGGTCGGTCGACTGCCCGGCGTCCTGCTCGCGGTCACCGCATTCGGCACGGCCGGCACGTCGGTCGCCGTCGCAGCCCCGGCCCGCCCGGCGCAGGTGCGAATGATCGCGGCTCCCGCCATACCTGCAGCGAATGTGGTTGCAACCGCTGATGATTCGTGCGGCAGCGAGGCACCGCCGGTCCCGGGCTGGGTGCCGGACGCGCCCGCCCGCACCGACCAGACGGCTCGCGACTCGGCCGGGCTGGTGACCGGCTGCCCGGTCCCCGACGACTCTGGCGAGGTGGTGGTCCGGCGTGGCGACAGCCTCTGGTCGCTCGTCGCGCAGCAGCTCGGACCACAGGCCGACGCCACCGCGATCGCCGCCGAATGGCCGCGCTGGTATGCCGCCAACCGCGACCTCATCGGCGACGATCCCGACCTGCTGCGGGTCGGCACCCGCCTGCACTCCCCCGACACCGCGATGGAAGGGACCCCGCGATGAGCCTGCCCGCCTACACAGCACCCCTGCGCCTTCGGCCGGCGATCGGCTGGCAACCGCCCGCGCTCGACGAGCAGGCCGTCGATCTGCTGTATGACGAGGCGGTCGCGGTGTCCCGCGACCAGCGCCGCGGCTACTCCCAGCCGACCCTGCGCGTGCACCTGCGGGCCGCCGACCTCGACCCGATGTTCGGCCCGCAGGCCACCCAGCGGGCCGCACTGCCCGACCCGGAGCCCTGGCTGCGTCAACTCGCGGCGGCGATGCTGGAATGCATGACCGGCGTGCGCGCCCCGTCACAGATCGCCCGCTGGGTCAGCCCGCTGGTGCTGGAGCGGGTCAACCGGCGCAACGTCATCGCTCGGCGCCGCGGCGCACATCCGATCGCACCACCCCGGGTGCGCAAGGTGCACGTGTGCGAACCGGACGACGGCGTGGCCGAGGCGAGCATCGTCGTACACCACCAAGGACGGGTGCGGGCACTCGCCCTGCGGCTCGTCGGTGTCGACGGCCGCTGGATGGTCACCGCGATGGAGTTGGGCTGAGACGAGCTACCGCTTCGACTTGGCCTTCTGCTTGCCGGCAGACTTCTTCGCCTTCTTCTTGGCGCGTCGCTCGGCACGCGGCAGGCTCGAGTCGTCCTCGTCGAGCACCCGGCCGTCGTCGTCGACCTCGTGTGCCTGGGCCGCGCCGTCCTCGCCGGGTGCGCTGAAGGTCATCTTCTCCTTCGGCGCCGGCAGTGACGCCTCGATCTCGGCCGGGTCGACCTGCACCTGGAACAGGTGCTGCACCGACTCCTCCTTGATCGCGTCGTTCATCGCGCCGAACAGCTGGTAGCCCTCGCGCTGGTATTCCACGAGCGGGTCGCGCTGCGCGTACTGGCGCAGGTGAATGCCTTCCTTGAGGTAATCCATCTCGTAGAGGTGCTCGCGCCACTTGCGGTCCAGCACGGTGAGCACCACGCGGCGCTCGACCTCGCGGGAGACCCGGTCGCCGAGCTCCTTCTCGCGCGCGTCGTAGGCGTGCTGGGCGTCCGAGCGCAACTCCTCGGCGAGCAGGTCGGGCTGCAGCCCGGCGCGGCCGCCGACCTCCTCCTCGATCTCGCCCTCGGTGATCGACACCGGGTAGAGGTCCTTCAGCGCCTTCCAGAGCGTGTCGAGGTCCCAGTCGTCGGAGAAGCCCTCCGCCGTGGCACCGTCGACATACGCATCGACGGTGTCATTGATGAAGTGCCGCACCTGGTCCTCCAGGTCGGCGCCCTCGAGCACCTTGCGCCGCTCGCCGTAGATGACCTCACGCTGCCGGTTGAGCACGTCGTCGTATTTCAGGACGTTCTTGCGGATCTCGAAGTTCTGGCTCTCCACCTGGCCCTGCGCGCTCTGGATCGAGCGGCTGACCATCTTGGACTCGATCGGGACGTCGTCCTCGATCTTGGCGGTCTGCATGAAGCGGTCGACCATGTTGGCGTTGAACAACCGCATCAGGTCGTCCTGCAGCGACAGGTAGAAGCGGCTCTCACCCGGGTCGCCCTGGCGGCCGGCGCGACCGCGCAGCTGGTTGTCGATGCGGCGGGACTCGTGCCGCTCGGTGCCGAGCACGTAGAGCCCGCCGAGTTCGACGACCTCCTCGTGCTGCTTGGCGACCGCCTTCTCGGCCTTGGCAAGCGCCTCGTCCCAGGCGGCCTCGTAGTCCTCCGGGGTCTCCACCGGGTCCAGGCCCTTGCGCTTCAGCGCGGCGATCGCGATGAACTCCGGGTTGCCGCCGAGCATGATGTCGGTGCCTCGGCCGGCCATGTTGGTCGACACGGTGACCGCACCCTTGCGTCCTGCCTGCGCGACGATCGCGGCTTCACTCTCGTGGTGCTTGGCGTTGAGCACCTCGTGCGGAATCCCCTTGCGGCGCAACTGTTCTGAGAGGTATTCGCTCTTGTTGACGCTGGTGGTGCCGACCAGCACCGGCTGGCCTTCCTTGTGCCGGTCGACGATGTCGTCGACGACCGCCTTGAACTTGGCTTCCTCGGTGCGGTAGATCAGGTCCGACTGGTCCTGGCGGATCATCGGCTTGTTGGTCGGGATCGTCACGACGCCGAGCTTGTAGATCTGGTAGAGCTCCGCGGCCTCGGTCTGAGCCGTTCCCGTCATACCCGAGAGCTTGTCGTACATGCGGAAGTAGTTCTGCAGCGTGATCGTGGCGAGCGTCTGGTTCTCGTTCTGGATCTCGACGCTTTCCTTGGCCTCGATCGCCTGGTGCATGCCCTCGTTGTAGCGACGCCCGGCGAGCATGCGACCAGTGTGCTCGTCGACGATCAGAATCTCGCCGTTCATCACGACGTAGTCCTTGTCGCGTTTGAACAGCTCCTTGGCCTTGATCGCGTTGTTGAGGTAGCCGATCAGCGGCGTGTTGTGCGCCTCGTAGAGGTTCTCGATGCCGAGCAGGTCCTCGACCTTCTCGATGCCCGACTCGAGCAGACCGACGGTCTTCTTCTTCTCGTCGATCTCGTAGTCGCCGTCGCCGGGCTGGGAGTTTTCCTTCTTCGGCGAGCGCTTGAGGTGCTCGACGATCTTGGCGAACTCGGTGTACCAGCGCGTGGCCTCGTCGGCCGGGCCGCTGATGATCAGCGGGGTGCGGGCCTCGTCGATCAGGATCGAGTCGACCTCGTCGACGATCGCGAAGTTGTGGCCGCGCTGCACGAGTTCGTCGTTGGACCACGCCATGTTGTCGCGCAGGTAGTCGAAGCCGAACTCGTTGTTGGTGCCGTAGGTGATGTCCTTGGCGTACTCGACCCGGCGCTGCTCGGGAGTCATCGACGCCAAGATGCAGCCGGTCTCCAGGCCGAGGGCCCGGTGCACGCGGCCCATCATCTCCGACTGCGACTCGGCCAGGTAGTCGTTGGTAGTGATGACGTGGACGCCCTTGCCGGTCAACGCATTGAGGTATGACGGGAGCGTCGCAACCAGCGTCTTGCCCTCACCGGTGCGCATCTCGGCGACGTTGCCCAGGTGCAGCGCGGCGCCACCGGCCAGCTGCACATCGAAGTGCCGCTTGCCGAGGGTGCGCTTGCTGGCTTCGCGGACGGCCGCGAAGGCCTCCGGCAGCAGGTCGTCGAGGCTCTCACCCGCGGCGAGCCGCTTCTTGAATTTGTCGGTCTCCTCGCGGAGTTCGGCGTCGCTCAGCCCCTCGAAGTCCTCCTCGAGCAGATTGACCTGCGCGGCGATGCCCTGCAGCTTTTTGAGGGTGCGGCCCTCACCGGCTCGCAGAACCTTTTCGACAACCTTCGGCACGGACGCTCCCCGCGGGATGACAGACAGGTGGACAGACCCACCCATGCTAATCGGTGCGCGGACGTGGTTTGCTGCCCGGCATGCCGGTTTACCCCGACGACGTGCCAGAGCTCAGCGACGAGCGCCTGGTGTTGCGCGCGCTGCGCGAGGACGACCTGCCCCGGGTCATCGAGTTCGCGAACGATCCGGGCAGCAGAGCAAGCATTGCGCTGCCTGCGCCATACGGCGATGCGGAGGCGCGGGCCTTCTTGGACACGGTGCGCGCCGGCTGGGAGTCCAGCAGCGACCGGATCTGGGCGGTGGAGCTCGACGGTGAGTGGGCCGGCACGGTGAGCCTCAATGCCCGGGTGCCCGGCACGGCCGAGATCGGGTATGCCGCGCACCCCGATGCGCGCGGACGCGGGGTCGCCGCCGGCGCGGCGCGGCTGGCGATCGCCTACGCCTTCGACGACCTGGGGTTGCGGGTGCTGCAATGGCGGGCGACCCGCGGCAACTGGGGCTCGCGCCGGGTCGGGTGGGCCCTCGGTTTCGTCGTCGACGGCATCGCGCCGGCGTCGCGGGTCGATGCCCTCGGCGAGGTGGCGGACACGTGGTACGGCCACCTGCGCGCCGGCGAGCCGGTCGCCCCGCGCAACCAGTGGTTCGAACCGGCAGTGCTGACCGACGACTCCGTGCGGCTACGGCCCTGGCGCGAGGACGACGCACCACAGGACGATGGCGACGCATCGCTCGTCCGCTTCATGCACGGGTCCGCACCCACCAGCGACGGTTTCGCCGAGTGGCTGACAATCCGCAAGGAGCGCATGGCTTCCGGGGAAGGCGTGTTCTGGTGCATCGCGGACGCCACTGACGACCGCCCCCTTGGCGGCATCCAGCTCTTCCGGATGAACCTGCCGATGCACCGCGAGACCGCGATGGTCGCCTATTGGCTCCAGCCGCATGCACGCAGCCGTGGAGCGGTGGGTCGAGCACTCGAACTCCTTGTGACACATGCCTTCTCGCCGCTCGAGGAGGGCGGGCTCGGGCTACGCCGGATCGGCGCCTTCGTCGACGCGGGCAACCTGGGGTCGCAGCGGGTGCTGCATGCGGCCGGCTTCCGGCAGATCGGTGCCGCGCACTCCGCCCTCAGCTATGACGACGGCAGCACCGCCGACGAGCAGGTCTACGAACTGCTCGCCACCGACGACCGCGACGCACAGCGCACTGCTGCGATCCCAGTGCCGACGCTGCGGTCGGCACGGCTGGTGCTGCGCGAATGGGGCGAGAACGACGCTCCGAGCGCCGAACCCGAGGGGGACCCGGCACTCGTCGGCAGTATGGGGATCGACCCGCGACCGCCCGCCGCGTCGTACGAGAGGTGGCTGGCGCGGCTGCGCGCCGACGCCTTGTCCGGTGATGCCGTGCGCTGGTGTGTCACCGACGCCGAATCAGGCCGGGTGCTCGGCGCCGTGTCCGTGCGCGACCTCGGCGGCCCGTTGCGCAGCGGCACCGTCGCCTACTGGCTGCTGCCGGATGCGCGCGGCAACGGAGTCACTGCCGAGGCGCTGAAAGCGGTTGTCGACCACGCCTTCTCGACCGACGGCCTGGCGCTGGAACGGCTTGCTGCCGAGACAGTGTCGGACAACCACGCGTCGATGCTGACCCTGGCAAGTGCGGGTTTCCGGCAGTGGGGGCAGGACCACCAGTCGTTCGTCACCGCCGACGGCCGACCGCACGACAGCGCCTACTTCGAGTTGCTCGCCAGTGAGTATGCCGAGGGTCACGAAACCACGTAGCGCGCGCCGCAGGCACGTGATTGGCTGCCGCCATGCCACGGTTTCCGCAGGATGTGCCACGACTGACTGGCGAGGGCGTGCTGTTGCGCGCCCACACCGAGGCTGACATCCCGCGAATCATCAGCAGTTGCAACGATTCCCGCTCCCGGCAATGGCTGTCTCTGCCGGACCCGTATGGCGAGGAGCAGGCCCGCGAACATCTTGCGCACGTCGCGCAAGGGTGGGCCGACGAGAGCGAGTACGTGTGGGCTATCGAGGCGGGAGGGAAGTACGTCGGCTCGATCAACCTGCACCGCCGCTCCCCCGCCGCGCGCGAGGTCGGCTACCTGACACACCCGGACTCCCGCGGGCAGGGCTTCACCAGCGCCGCGATCCGCCGAGTCGTCCGGCACGCCTTCGACGACCTGCGCCTGCCCACCGTCACCTGGCGTGCGGGACGCGGCAACTGGGGCTCGCGGCGCGCTGCATGGGCGGCTGGGTTCACCGTCGACGGTGTGTGGCCGGCGCAGGCCACCGACGGCCGTGGCGAACCCGAGGACCTGTGGGTCGGCCACGTGCACGCGGACGGCTGGACCGGCGTGCCGATCCACCCGTGGTGGAAGCCGAAAGTGTTGGAGAAGAACGGCATTCGGCTGCGGCCGTGGCGTGCGGACGATCAACTGCAGCCGCCCGACGACGGCGCGCGGCTGATGGTGACGAACATGCAGCCGGCACCTGCCGACTTCGCCTCGTGGCTGGTGGACCGGCAGGAGCGGATGGCCTCCGGCGAGAGCGTCTTCTGGTGCATCGCCGACGCAGCCACCGACGAGCCGCTCGGCCACGTGCAGGTCGTCCGGATGAACATCGACTTCATCGCAGGCACCGGAGAGGTCGGATACTGGCTCTACCCGGGAGCACGTGGCCGTGGGGTGATGACGACCGCCCTGGACCTGGTGCGCCAGCATGCCTTCACCGAGCGCTCCGACGACAGCGGCACGAGCGGGCTCGGGCTGCACCGGCTGCGGGCGGGCACGGACGAGCGCAACCTGGCGTCCGAGCGAGTTTTGCGCCGGGCCGGTTTCCGCAACTGGGGCACCGAGCGGTCCGTGCTGGCCCAACCGGACGGCGCACACACCGGAGCACTCAACTGGGAGTTGCTGGCCACCGATGACGTCGCCGGACAGTCGGTTTCGCCCCGTCATACACCGGTGTTCGAGACCGACACCATCCGGTTGCGCCCCTGGCGCGAGTCCGACCGGGACACACTGCCTTCGCAGGTCGACGAACTCGCGTCCAGGTTCATGCCGGCCGGAGCACAACCGACGCCCGACACCTTCGACACGTGGTGGCGGCGTCGTCGGCGCAACGTCGACTCCGGCGTCGCGGTCGGCTGGTGCATCGCCGACCCCTCGACCGACCAAGCACTCGGCGACGTGTCGCTCTTCGGCATCGGCGACGGCACCGCCACGTCCGCCGAGATCGGTTACTGGCTCCTACCAGAGGCTCGTGGACGCGGCTACCTCCCGCAGGCATTGGAAATCGTTGTGCCACATGCCTTTTCGCGGGCCGACCACGGCGGCATGGGGCTTACCCGGCTGCACGCCGCGACGGACCTCGACAACGTCGCCTCCCAAGCCTTGCTTACCGGAGCCGGCTTTCGCCGCTGGGGGCAGGACCGGCAGGCTTACACCGGAAGCGACGGCACCATCAGCGACGGCGCCTACTTCGAGCTGCTCGCCACCGACGATCGGGAGAGCCAGCGCACCAGCACGCCTCCGGTGCTGGACTTCCCGGATGTCCGGTTGAGGCCACTGCGCGCCGATGACGTCGCGCCCCTCGCGCGCACCTGGGCCGACCCCGAGGTAGCTCACTGGTTGTCGGTCCCGCAGGACGATGTCGACACCCGGGCGGCCGACTACGTGCGGGAGAAGAGATACGCCGAACCCGAGACCCACGGCCTGTGGTGGGTCGTGTGCGGCGCCGGCAGCGACGACTTCGCCGGCGTCGCCGGGCTGCAGCACATCACCGGCGGACCGGCATCCTCGGCGGAGATCGGCTACTGGCTCACCGCGCAGGCCCGGGGCCATGGCCTCGCCTCCGCGGCGGTGCAGGCGTTGACGTCCTTCGCGTTCCTGCCGCCCGGGCGGGGTGGGCTCGGGGTACACCGAGTGACGGCGGGCGTCGCCGAGGGCAACGAAGCATCGTTGCGCGCGCTGCAGAATGCCGGCCTGCAGGTGGTCGGACGGGCGCGGCAGGCCGAGGCGCTCGGCGACGGCAGTGTCGTCGACTTGCTACTGCTCGACCGGGTGGCCGGCAGGGACAGCTAATCGGTGGAGCGCTTGCCGGTGTCCGGGTCCTCGATCAGACCGCCGCGCACGGCATACATCGCCGCCTCCACCCGACTGCGCAGGTGCAGCTTGTCGAGGATGTTGCGCACGTGGTTCTTCACGGTGTTCTCGGAAATGAACAGCTCCTCGGCGACCCGTCTGTTGGACCAGCCACGGGCCACGTGCCTCAGCACCTCCCGCTCGCGCTCGGTGAGTGCGGGCACCGGATCAGTGCTGGCCTGCGGCGTCGAGCGGACCATCGCCGCAAATTCCGAGAGCAGGGTCGAGGCGAGGGACGGGGACAACAGCGCCTGACCGGCGGCGACGGCACGGATCGCGCCGGGCAACTGCTCGGGTGCCACATCCTTGAGCAGGTAACCGGTGGCGCCCGCCTTGATCGCCTCGACCAGGTCGGCCTCCTCGTCGGAGGCGGTGAGCATCAGGATCTGGGTCTGCGGGACGGCCGCCTTCACCGCACGGCAGACCTCGAGGCCGTTGCCGTCGGGCAGGTAGATGTCCAGCACGAGGACGTCGGGTGCCAGCGCCACCGTCCGCTCGACGGCTTCCGTGGCGGTGCCGACGTCGCCGACCAGCTCGATGCCGTCCTCGAGCTCAAGGACGGTTTGCAGCCCGCGACGGTAGATCGCGTAGTCCTCGACGAGCAGCACCCGCAATGACCGCGCGGCCGGGGTGTCCCGGGCCGCGCGGTCATGGGTCATCAGATGCTCAGTCACGCCGGAGCGTCCGCAAGCGCCACTGGTGCCTCGCTCACGTCCAGCTGGATGACGCCGTAGGACCAGCCGCGGCGGCGGTAGACCACACTCGGCCGGCCGGTCTCGATGTCTTGGTAGAGGTAGAAGTCGTGGCCGACCAGCTCCATCTCGTAGAGGGCCTGGTCGACACCCATCGGGGTGCTGGTGTGCACCTTTTCGCGCAACTGGATGGGACAGTCTTCGTCGCCGCCGACCTTGGCGATGTGCGCCGGCAGCGGAGCTGCCTCGGCGACGGTGTCGTCCTCCGGCGGAGTGAGGGCCGCCGTCGCGTCATGCACCGACATCGGCTGCCGCCGGCCCCGATGGATGCGTCGTTTGTCGTGCATGCGGCGTAGCCGCTCACCAAGGCGAGTCATGGCCACGTCGAGCGCGGCGTACTCCTCGTCGGCACTCGCCTCGGCGCGAATGACCGACCGCTTGGCATGGCAGGTGATCTCTATGCGTTCCGCTTCCTTCGCCTGCCGGGGGTTGGCTTCGTGCGTGATCACCACGTCACAACGACTGACCCGCGGGTCGAGCTGGGCGACCTTGCCCAGCTTCTCCTCGATGTGCCGGCGAAAGCGCTCGGAAACCGCGACGTGGCGTCCGGTAACGGTGATCTCCATGGTGCACTCCTTCATCGACTTCGCATGCAGAGGCGGGACGGCATCCCTCAGCGGCCGTGGCACCACCCCCGGAGTCCGAAGGTGCAGGAGTCGAGCACAGCTGTCGGCGGCGCCGAACGCAGCCTGTGCTTCATCCCCTGACGTTAATCCACCGAAGGGTCCGACGTAAACGCCAATCGCACAATGCGCGAACATCCATCGCGCGCTCACAGCGGGGCGGTATGGCGCTGCGTCGCGGCGACGGTCGCGGCGCTCACCGCGCCGGCCCCGGCGGCGTGCAACGAACGCGCGGCCTCGGCAAGAGTCGAGCCCGTCGTGACGATGTCGTCGACCACCAGCACGGTGGCCCCGGCGAGCCGGCTGCCACGCGCGGCCACCATGCTGCCGGAAACGTTGCGCGACCGCGCGTCGGCGCCCAGCCCGGCCTGGTCCTGACCGGCCCGTCCTGCCCGCAGCGCGGCGACCTGCCGTAGCGCCGGCGCCGTGCCGGCGAGGGCGTGCCGGGTGAGCTCGGCCAGCGGGTCCCGGCCACGGCTGCGCAGCGACCCCGCACGAGTGGGCACCGGGACCACCAGCACCGGACGCCCCGAGGCCAGCGCGTCGCGCAATGGCTCATCGCTGCCGAGCGCGGCCGCGATCGCACCCCGCAGGAGGAGACCGAGCCGGTCGCCGAGGTCGCAGCGACCGGCGTCCTTGAAGGCGCGCAGCATGGCCGCCACCGGCCCGTCATACGGCACCTGGGACCAGGTGCGCGGGAATCCGGGCGGTGTCGGGGACGGCCAGGTCGCGGTGGCCTCGATCGCCCGGGCGAGGGTCACTGCGCCGGCGCACCGAGGGCACACGGCGCAGGACCGCTCACCGCATCCGGCGCAGGAGCGCGGGAGCGCGAGCTCGGCGAGAGCCTGCAGCGCGGCGAAGGTTTGCATCGCGGCCAGCCTCGGGCTCAGCGGGCGACGTGCACAATCCGGACCGATCCGGGCTGTGGACCGCCCCTGCGCACACCGCCGGGATGTGGACCGCCGGGTGTCAGGAGCCGGGAGCGATCAGGTCGATCGCGCCGTCGACCGGTTGCCACGCGGCGCCCACGCGCGTCAGCACGGTGTTGCGGTCGGTCGTGACGTAGAGCGAGCTGGAGCCGGCGCCCGAGCTGACCAGGCCGTTCGCGCCCGGCGCCGCTCCGAGGTCGGTGACGAACTGACCGAGCGGTGCGCTGAGCGGGTGCACCGCGTCGGTGGTCGGCCCGACACCGAGCACGCCCAGCGTGACGTAGTCGATCCAGGCGACGTCGCGCACGTCGTCGACGGCCGGGGCGACGGTCGTGGGCTTGGTGAGCGACCTGGCCGCTCCCTTGCTGTCCCGGACGATGCCGGCCAGGGAGATGGTCGTGTGGTCCTCGGCGTCCTTGAGCACGAGCGCGACGCGTTGGCCCTCCGGTGCCACCTTCAAGGCCACCACCGAACGGTCGCCGATCCAGGGCGCATCGATCGGCTGTGGCTGGGCGTTGGCGGCGGCCAACGAGGTGTCGATCACCCATACCGTCGCGCCGGATCGGTTGGACCGCCGCGTCCCGGCGGACGATGCCGACTGACCGGCGATCCAGAGCTCATCGACCGACTGGCTGCCACCCAGGTGCACGCTCGAGAAACTGGGTCTGACCAGCTTCTCGCCGAAGCCGCGCAGCTGCGTCAGCTTGCCGTCGACCCAGCGCCCGAGCTGGCTGTTGCTGCCGTCGACCGCGGCGATCTGGGTGCCGTCGCCGGATGCGGCGAGGCGATACCAATTGCGGTTGATCGTGGGCAGCTTGACCCGGCCGTTGGCGGCCCGCTGCTGCGGTCGACCGGGCGCCCCGCCGACGTCATTGGTGTCGTACCAGGTGAGCTGGCTCGCGCTGGAGCGGACGATCATCGCAGTGGAATCACCGGTGACCACCTGATACCCGACATCACCGGGCGTGGTGGGCTCCTGCGGCAGACCGGGCGCCTGCAGTCTGGCGCCGCCGACTTCGAGCACCACCCGCCGCACGTCCCCGAGCCGCAGCGTGGCGAGCATCGACGCCCAGAGCGCGGTCCGCTGCGCCGGGGTGGCACCGAGCACGCGCTCGCTGAGATCGACGGTCGCAAGGCCGTTGTTGTCGACCGGCACCGAGGAGACGCCGAGTGCGCTGCCACTCGGCAACGCGGCCATCGTCATACCCTGCATCCACTCCGACGGCCCGCGCAGCACGGCTGCCGCGAGCGAACTGACCAGACCCGTCGCCGGGTACCACTGCACGTCCGGGACCAGGGTGTTACCGCGTGCTGCCGGGTAGTAGACAGTCTGCGGCTGGTAGTTGCCCTCGAAGAGGTCCTGGCGCATCCACAGCCCAAAATCCTTGGGAAGTGCGGAGATTCGCCATTCGCCGCCGACCTTGGCCATGCTGAACCGGACACTGTCGGTGGCCGGCTGGGAGCCCTGGCTCAGGTGGCCGGTGTCGTCGAGAGTGGCGACCCGCTTCACCGTGGCGGTCACCACCTGGTTGCCGGTCACCTGAGTGTCGGGCTGGCCCTCGCTGACCGACACGGTGCGCGGCTTCCAGGACGCGCTGGCCTCCGGGGTGAGGTACTTACGCGCCGCCGGGAAGTCACTGTTGCGCTCCGCCCCGGCGTCGAGGAAGGCGTTGACGATGTCTTTTTGCGAGGCGCCCGGCTGCGGTGGCGGGTAGTCGATGTTGCCGGCGGCGGCGGGCACCTGGTTGTCGATCGCCCCACCCGCCCGGACCGGTCCGCTGCTCGGCAGACCGCCGCAGCCGGCGAGCAGCAGGGTCGTCACGAAGCTGATGAACAACAGTTGGATTCGGCGCCGCATCAGTCCATCCGCCTCGGTGGCGCCTGCAGGGTGGGCAGCGCAGCGCGGGTGCCGATCGTCAGGCTGTTGCCGCCCGGCATCGCCCCGCCGATCTCCGAGTCGTCCGGAGACAGCGTGACCGGCGAACGCCGGATCGGGACACCGGGACGCACCGGCAGGGTGAGCCGGAAGCACGAGCCTTTCCCCTGCTCGCCCCAGGCCTGCAACCAGCCGTCGTGCAGTCGCGCGTCCTCCAGCGAGATGGACAGGCCGAGGCCGGTCCCTCCGGTGGTGCGGGCACGCGCCGGGTCGGCGCGCCAGAAGCGGTTGAAGACTTGCGCGGCCTCCCCCGGCCGCAGCCCGACGCCGTAGTCCCGCACGGCGACCGCCGCGGCGGTGCTGTTTGCGGCGACGGTGATGTCGACCGGCTTGCCTTCGGCGTGCTCGATCGCGTTGGCCACGAGGTTGCGGACGATGCGTTCGATGCGTCTCGAATCCATAGGAGCCACAGCGGGTTTGCGGGCGTGCACCCGCAGCTTGACGCCGTTGGTCTCGGCCAGCGGTGTCGACGACTCGACCACTCGGGCGACGATGTCGCGCAGGTCGACAGGCTCGGCGCTGACCGTGGTCGCCCCGGCGTCGAACCGGCTGATCTCGAGCAGGTCGGTGAGCAGGATCTCGAAACGGTCGAGCTCGCGGCTGAGCAGTTCGGCGGACCGGGCGACCGGGGCGGCAAAGTCGGCGCGGCTGGCGTGCAGCATGTCGACCGCCATCCGGATCGTGGTCAGCGGAGTGCGCAGTTCGTGCGACACGTCCGAGGTGAAGCGCTGCTGCAACTGCGACAGATCCTCGAGCTGCCGGATCTGCCGCTGCAGGCTGTCGGCCATCGCGTTGAACGAGGTCGCGAGGCGAGCCAGGTCGTCCTCGCCGCTGACCTGCATGCGCTCGTTGAGCGCGCCGGCGGTCAGCCGCTCGGAGACGTGGGCGGCGGCCCGCACGGGCGTGACGACCATGCGCGTGACGACGTACGCAATGCCGGCGAGCAACAACACCAGCACCAGTCCACCAAGCGCGAAGCTCGTCTTGACCACGCCGAGCATCTGCGACTCGGCGGACATCGGTGAGATCAGGTAGAAGTCGTACGCGCCGGCATTGGGTATGACGATGCGCGACCCCACGATCACCGCCGGCGTGTCCCGCCCGTCGACCTGCATCGACGCGATCTGGATCTGCACGTGCTTCGGGTCCTGCTCGACGGCCTTGTGGAGTTCGTTCGGCACGATCGACTCGTCGCCCGGCAGGGTGCTGATCGTCCCGAGTGACTGAAAGCTGTTGCTCGGAGCTCGGGTGATGACGATGCGGGCGTTCTGGTCGCCCACCTTGGAGCCGATGCTGCCGGCGATCTGGTCGGCCAGCGAGCGCAGCGACGCCAGGTCGGTGTTGGGCGCGTTGTTGAAGGCGCGCTGCGTGCTGTCGCGCTGCTGCAGGCCCTCTTGCTCGGTGATGCGGGTGGCGCGGTCCACCAGCCCGGAGGCGATGCGCTGATACATGTAGGTGCCGAGCGCGAGCGCGACCATCGCACCCAGCAGGACCGTGATCGCGACGACCCGGAAGTGCAGCGACCGCCGCCAGAGCCGGGCGACCGCCTTGCCGCCCCGGACGGCCAGCCGTCCGAGGCGGTCGCGCAGGTCACCCAGCAGCCCGCTCACGGTCAGGCCGGCCCCGCCTTGTACCCGACGCCGCGGACGGTGAGCACGATCTCCGGGTTCTCCGGGTCCTTCTCCACCTTCGAGCGCAGCCGCTGCACGTGCACGTTGACCAGGCGGGTGTCACCGGCGTGCCGGTAACCCCACACCTGCTCCAGCAGCGTCTCGCGGGAGAACACCTGCCACGGTTTGCGACCGAGCGCGACCAGCAGGTCGAACTCCAGCGGCGTCAACGCGATCGGCGCGCCGTCACGCTTCACCGAGTGGCCGGCGACGTCGATGGTGAGGTCGCCGAGCTCGAGCAGTTCGGCCTCCGGCTCGTCGCCGCGGCGCAGCCGCGCACGCACCCGGGCGACCAGCTCCTGCGGCTTGAACGGCTTGGTGATGTAGTCGTCCGCCCCCGACTCCAGGCCGACCACCACGTCGACGGTGTCGGTGCGGGCGGTGAGCATGACGATCGGCACGTGCGACTCGGCACGGATGCGCCGGCATACCTCGATGCCGTCGACACCGGGCAGCATCACGTCGAGCAACACCATGTCCGGTTTGCTCTCGTGAAAGGCGTCCAGTGCGCCACTACCGTCCGCGCAGTGGCTGACCTCCAGGCCTTCGCCTTGCAGGATGATGCCGAGCATCTCGGCGAGCGAGGGGTCGTCGTCGACGACGAGTACTCGTGCGTTGGTCACCTTCTTGACCCGTTCCTTTCCGTGAAGCGTCGCCTACCCCCGAATGGTCTTGCGACGTCGGGGACCAGCGTATGTCGTCATACGGGAAGGGCGCCGACACGTCGGGCTGCTCGCCCACGTGTCGGCGCCCTCCGGGCATGCCGGTCGATCAGTAGCGGTAGTGCTCCGGCTTATAGGGGCCGGCCACGTCGACGCCGATGTACTCGGCCTGCTCCTTGGTCAGCTCGGTGAGCTCGACGCCGAGCGCCGGCAGGTGCAGGCGCGCCACCTTCTCGTCGAGGTGCTTGGGCAGCACGTAGACCTGCTTCGCGTAGTCACCGGGCTTGGTGAACAGCTCGATCTGCGCGATCGTCTGGTTGGCGAACGAGTTGGACATCACGAAGCTCGGGTGACCGGTCGCGTTGCCCAGGTTGAGCAGCCGGCCCTCGGACAGCACGATGATCGAGGTGGCAGGCCGGCCGTCCTTTGCGGGCATCGTCCACTCGTGCACCTGCGGCTTGATCTCGGTCTTCGTGATGCCCGGCACCTTGGCCAGGCCGGCCATGTCGATCTCGTTGTCGAAGTGACCGATGTTGCCGACGATCGCCTTGTCCTTCATGCGCTGCATGTGGTCGGCGGTGATGATGTCGAAGTTGCCGGTCGTGGTGATGAAGATGTCACCCTCGCCGAGCACGTCCTCCAGGCGGGCGACCTGGTAGCCGTCCATCGCGGCCTGCAGCGCGCAGATCGGGTCGATCTCGGTGACGATGACCCGCGAGCCCTGGCCGCGCAGCGCCTCGGCGGCGCCCTTGCCGACGTCGCCGTAGCCGCAGACGACCGCGACCTTGCCGCCCATCAGCACGTCGGTGGCGCGGTTGATGCCGTCCGGCAGCGAGTGGCGGATGCCGTACTTGTTGTCGAACTTGGACTTGGTGACCGAGTCGTTGACGTTGATCGCCGGGAAGAGCAGGTCGCCGGTCTTGGCCAGCTCGTAGAGGCGGTGGACGCCGGTGGTGGTCTCCTCGGTGACACCCTTGATGCCCTCGGAGATCGTGGTCCACTTCTGCGGGTCGGACTTCAGCGTCTGCCGCACCAGCTCCTTGAAGACCTGGAACTCCTCCGGGTCCTCGTCGGTCGTCGGCGGCACCTGGCCGGCGGCCTCCCACTCGCGACCCTTGTGGACGAGCATCGTGGCGTCGCCGCCGTCGTCCAGGATCATGTTGGGGCCGTCGCCGTTCGGCCAGGTGAGGATCTGGTTGGTGCACTCCCAGTACTCCGGGAGGGTCTCGCCCTTCCAGGCGAAGACCGGGACGCCCTGCGGGTCGTCCACGGTGCCGTTCGGGCCGACGACGACCGCGGCGGCCGCCTCGTCCTGGGTGGAGTAGATGTTGCAGGAGGCCCAGCGGACCTCGGCGCCGAGTGCGGTGAGGGTCTCGATGAGCACCGCGGTCTGCACGGTCATGTGCAGCGAACCGGCGATCTTCGCGCCCTTGAGCGGCTGGCTCGCGCCATACTCCTCGCGCAGCGCCATCAGGCCGGGCATCTCGTGCTCGGCGAGACGCAGCTGGTGACGGCCGGCCTCGGCGAGGCTCAGGTCTTTAACCTTGTGATCGAAGGACATGGGTGTCCGTTCTCCTTGAGATCGACTACTGGATCGGTATCGGACCCGGCGCGCCCCTCTGGGCTGCATGGCGTTCCGTCCTGTCGGAGTCGCAAGGGTCATCACCCACGCCGGCCACGGGCGAGTTTAGCCGGTCACGTCCGGCGCCTTCACGTCGTGCAGGTGGTGCATCAGGTCGTGCACGCAGTAGCGCCCGAGGGTGAGCACGGTGAACCGCGAGCCGTTGGACCGTCGTCCGGTGCGCCGCCACTGATCGTCGGTCACCGTGTCGTAGTCGGCGGCCAGGGCGGAGGCGTCGGTGCCGATGCCGCGGGCGACGGACTCGGGGTCCTGCTCGGCGTAGCGACCCGCAACGGCTGCGGCGCCCTGGTCCCAGTCGGCGAACTCGGGGTCGTCCTCGTCGAGCATCAGGTGAAGGCGATCGTCGAAGACCCGGCAGACGTCGCGCACGTGCACGCCGTACTCCAGGTCCGACCAGACGCCGGGGGTATGACGGACGCGGACGTCCTCGCGGGCGAGCACCGCACCCCAGGGCAGGGTCGCGGACCGGATGGCGTCGCCGAGCTGAGACGCCTCGACGGTGCTGGCGTCGAATCCGCATTCGGGACAACGGGATTCGATGGTCCAGGTCCAGTCCTTGTCGTCCGGGACGATCGGTGTGTCGTCGGTCATGTCGCTTCCTCCTGGGGCGCGAGTCGGGGCGCGGCGGCGGGTTGGGTGAGTCGGTCGAGCACGAGTGCGACGCCCCGGTCGAAAGCTGCGGCCGCGCCTCGCGTCGACAGGCCGGCGAGCTGTCGGTCCTGTTGCGCGGCAATCGAACCCAGCACGTGGTGCACGATCAGGTCGGTGGCCGCCGCCCGGTCGCGGCCGGCCACCCCGAGGTCGCCGATCAGCCGGCGCAGGTGGACGAAGACCTGCACCGAGGTCGGGTCGAGCGCGTAGCCGAGGGCAACGACCTCGCCGCCGTCGGGGACGGGCAGGACGGCGGCGCGGATGTCGCTGAGCAGTCGGCGGATGTCGCGCGCCGGCGCGCCGGTCGTCGTCGTCGGCACGTCCGCCAGGACCCGGTCGGCGACCCGGATGAGCAGGGTCTGCTTGTTGTCGACATGCCAGTAGAGCGCGCCCGGTCGCACGCCGAGCTCGGTCGCCAGACGGCGCATCGACAGGTCGGCGAGGCCGTGGCGGCGCAACAGCTCGGCGGCCGTGTCGATGACCTCGTCAGTGGACAGCGGCACCCGATTTCACCTCCCCGCCCTCGTTTCGCGACTTGGACCGGCATACTTGAACAGCGTTCAAGAGCCGACTCGGCGTCCAGTTTCCCCGAAGGAGTGCCATGCCGTCCATCCAAGAGCGAGTCACCGACATCCTGGCCGGAGACGTCGCAACCGAGGCCGACGCGCTCGCCGTGCTGCGCACCCCGGACGACGAAGTGCTGCCGATGGTCGCGGCGGTGGCACGGCTGCGGCGCGAGCACTTCGGCAACACGGTCAAGGTGAACTACCTGGTCAACCTCAAATCCGGACTGTGCCCCGAGGACTGCCACTACTGCTCGCAGGCCCTCGGCTCGAAGGCCGAGATCCTGAAATACAAGTGGCTGCAGACCGACGAGGCGATCGAGCAGGCATCGGCCGGGCTGCGCGGCGGCGCCACCCGCATCTGCATGGTCAGCAGCGGGCGCGGGCCGACCGACCGCGATGTCGACCGGGTGTCGGCGATGGTCGGCGCACTGAAGGACGAGCACCCGGAGGTCGAGGTGTGCGCCTGCCTCGGACTGCTCAAGGACGGTCAGGCCGAGCGACTGCGGGACGCCGGTGTCGACGCCTACAACCACAACATCAACACCGCCGAGTCACACCACGATTCGATCGTCACGAGTCACACGTACGCCGACCGGGTGGACACCGTCGGCAAGGCGAAGTCGGCCGGCCTGTCGCCGTGTTCCGGCCTGATCGCCGGGCTCGGCGAGTCGGACGAGCAACTGGTGGAGGCGCTCTTCGCGCTCCGCGAGCTCGACTCCGACTCGATCCCGGTCAACTTCCTCATGCCGTTCGACGGCACGGAGTTCGCCGACCGGTGGGAGCTCACTCCCCTGCGCTGCCTCAAGATCCTTGCAATGGCGCGAATCGTCTGTCCCGACAAGGAGATCCGCATCGCCGGTGGTCGCGAGATGCATCTGCGGTCGCTGCAGGCGCAGGCCCTGCACCTGGCCAACTCGATCTTCCTCGGCGACTACCTCACCTCCGAGGGACAGGCCGCGGAGGCCGACCTGGCACTGATCCGGGACAACGGGTTCGTGGTGCTGGGGTCGGAGGAAGACCCGGGCGCGGCGGCCGAGGATGGGTCGGTGGCACTCGAGGAGTCACACGATCCGGCCATCCGGCGGCGTGGCGCGGGGACTCAGCTGCAGCCGAATGCCTGAGGTCACGGCACGCACCGCCACCGACTCGCTCGCGGCACGCGACTCGCTTTCCGCACGCGACGGCGGGCTCGTCTGGCACCCGTACGCGCCACTGAACGGGCCTGCGCCCTATGGGGTTTCGGCCGCCTCCGGAGTGCGGTTGACGTTGCAGCCGCCGGAGGGCGGAGCGCCGATCGAGGCGATCGACGCGATGGCTTCCTGGTGGTGTGCGGTGCACGGCTACCGTCACCCGGAGCTCGACGACGCGGCGCGACGGCAACTCGACGCGTTCAGCCACGTGATGTTCGGCGGGCTCACCCACGAGCCGGCGGTCGCGCTGGCCGAGCGGCTGACGGCGATCGCGCCGGGACCGATGGCGCACGTCTTCTTCGCCGACTCGGGGTCGGTGTCCGTCGAGGTCGCGCTGAAGCTGGCGTTGCAGTATCAGGCGGCGGCCGGGCGGCCCCGTCGTCAGCAGTTCCTCACGATTCGCGGCGGATACCACGGGGACACGTTCGCGGCGATGAGCGTGTGCGACCCGGTCGACGGCATGCACTCGGCCTTTCCCGGTGTGCTCGCCCGACACGTCTTTGCACCGCGGCCGCCGATCGCCAGGCTGGCCGACGACGAGACCTGGCAGACCGACGAAAACGTCCTGGCTGCCTGGGAATCGGAGTTTCGCTCGGTGGCGGACGCGCACCGCGACACGCTCGCGGCGATCGTCGTCGAGCCGGTGCTCCAGGGCGCCGGCGGCATGCGGCCCTACCATCCCCGCTGCCTGCAGGTGATGCGTGAGGTCGCCGACGAGCTCGGCCTGCTGTTGGTCGCCGACGAGATCGCAACCGGATTTGGCCGCACCGGAAGGCTTTTCGCCTCCGAGTGGGCAGACGTCGCGCCCGACGTGATGTGCGTCGGAAAGGCACTGACGGGTGGCTATCTCAGCCTGGCCGCCGTCTTGATGACGGCGGACGTGGGCCTGGTGATCACCCGGTCGGAGTTCGGGGCCCTGCTGCACGGACCCACTTTCATGGCCAACCCACTGGCGTGCGCGATCGCCGGCGCATCCGTGGACATCGTCGAATCCACCTGGAAACACAACGTTTCCCGAGTTTCGCAGGCGCTGCGCCGAGGACTCGCACCCGCGCGCGGGCTGTCCTCCGTCATCGACGTGCGCACGCTGGGCGCGGTTGGCGTCATACAGCTCGGAAGTGGGGTGGACGTGCCGGCCGTGACACGAGCTGCCCTCGATCGTGGGGTGTGGGTGCGGCCGTTCCGCGATCTCGTCTACACGATGCCGCCCTACGTCTGCACCGAGGACGACGTGGCGCAGATCTGCGACGGACTGATCGGCGCGGTGCGCGAGGTGCACGGATGAGCTGGGACGACTGGCTCGCCGAGCGCGCGGCACTGCGACGGCAGCGCGGCACCGAACGCAGCGACCGGGTACTGCGAGACGACGCGATGGTCGACCTGGCATCCAACGACTACCTCGGCCTTTCGCACGACCCTCGGGTGATCGCGGCAGCGATCGACGCTACCGACCGGTTCGGCGCCTCGGCGGGTGCGTCACGTCTGGTCACGGGCACGCTTCCCGTCCATCGGGAGCTCGAGTCGTCGTTGCGCTCTCTCACCGATCAGCCTGCGGCCCTTGCGTTTTCGAGCGGGTACGCGGCCAACCTCGGGGTCGTCACGGCGCTGGCCGGGCGCGGTGCGCACATCGTGCTGGACGAGCATGCGCATGCCTCCCTGCACGACGCGGCGCGGATGTCGCGCACGCCGTACAAACTCGTCGGGCACAACGACCCGGCCGCGCTCGACGCCCGCCTGCGCGCGCTCGACGGGGTGCGCGTCCTCGTCGCCGTCGAGTCGATCTACTCCGTGCTCGGCGACGCCGCTCCGCTCACCGACCTCTATGACGTGTGCCGCCGCCACGGTGCGCTGCTGGTGGTGGACGAGGCTCACGGCATCGGCGTCGCCGGTGACGGCCGGGGGCTGGTGCACGCCTCCGGCCTCGCCGGAGCACCGGGCCTGGTCGTGACGGCGACGCTCTCCAAGTCCCTCGGAGCACAGGGCGGCGTGGTGCTCGGCACCGACCGGCTGCGCGATCACCTGGTGAATGCGGCCCGCACGTTCATCTTCGACACCGGACTCGCGCCGGCCGCGGCCGGCGCCGCCACCACCGCCGCGAACATCGTGGCGTCGTCGCCGCACCTGGCGGCCGCCGTCCACGAGCGTGCCGCGGTCATCGCGGCACGATGCCGGATCGCACCGTCCGCCGGCGCCGTCCAGTCGTTGCCGATGCCGAGTCCGTCGACCGCAGTGCAGGCACGCGACGCGCTGCGCGCCCAGGGCGTGCTCGTCGGGTGCTTCCGGCCGCCGAGTGTCCCGGACGGGATCTCCCGGCTCCGCATCACGGCCCGGGCGGACCTGGCGCTGTCGGACGCGGTCGACGCCGCAGACCGGATCCGCGCCGTGAGCGAAGCCGCCACCCACGAGGAGTTGCCCGCCTGATGACCGTCCTGATCGTGACCGGCACCGACACCGACGTGGGCAAGACCGTCGCGACGGCCGCCGTCGCCGCCGCGCTGCAGCAGGCCGGCAACTCCGTCGTCGTCTACAAACCGACCCAGACCGGGGTGCAGCCCGGCGAGGCCGGCGACGTCGCCGAGGTCGAGCGCCTCACCGGCATCGCCGGGGTCGAGGGCGTGCGACTTCGAGAGCCGATGGCGCCGCCACCGGCGGCGGCACTCGAGGACGCGCAATTGCCCACCCTCGCCGACCATGTCGCCACGATCGAGCGACTGGCAGCGTCACACGACGCCGTGCTCGTCGAGGGTGCGGGCGGCTTGCTGGTCGAACTCACCTCGGCCGGCGAAACCCTCGCCGACCTCGCAGCTACCCTGCCGCAGAGTTCGACCGTCGTGGTTGCGCGCCCCGGTCTCGGCACGCTGAACCACACGGCACTCACGCTGGAAGCGTTGCAGCGAAGGCAGATTCGCATCGCCGGCGTGATCATCGGATCCTGGCGCCAGGATCCGTCGCAGGTCGAGCTGAGCAATCGGCGAGCCCTGGCCGACGGCCCGGCGCCGTTGCTCGGCGTCATAGCGGAGGGTGCGGGCGCGATGGCGCGGGACCGCTTCCGCGCCGAGGCTACGGGCTGGCTCCCGGACCTGGCGGCGGTCGTCGACGCGTCAGGTCGTGCCGCCAGGTCAGTTCCATGAGCTCGCGCTCGATCGGCGACCTGGTGGGCGGCGACATCTCCGGCGGGCGCGGGGGACGGCTCGCCGCGCTCACGCCGCCAGACGTGGTCATGCTGTAGGCCGCGTCACCGACTACCTCGAAATCGGGGTGTTCCTTGGCGTAGTTGCACTGCGCGCATAGTCCGGCGCCATTGCGCTCACTCGTCGGTCCGCCCTGGCTGTGCGGCCGGATGTGATCGGTGTGTGCGATCGGTGCGCCACACCAGGGTGTCCGGCAGATCTGGTCACGCAACCCGATCAGTTGCGCCAGCAGACCCGGGTATGTGCGCGACCGAGAATCCATGCCGATCAGGTCGCCGGACGACGGGTGAGTGAACACGCGCCGGATGTGCACTCGCCGCCCCGGCTGTGGTTCGGCATCGGCGCCGGTCTGCGCCAAGAGATGGTCGGCGAACGATCGCCAGCGGGGCGGGTCGTCCGGCTGCGTCCGTGGCGGAGTGGCTGGTGCGGCACCACCGACCATCTCGCGCGCGAGGTCGGCCGGCACCGGTCCGTACCCGGGAACCACTGCCGGCTCGTCAGCGGTCAGCGTCGAGATCGGCATCAGCAACTGCACCTCGACGTCTGCGCCCCGCGCGGGTGAACGCCCGGTCAACCGCTCGACGAACGTGTCGGCCATCCGCTGGCCCCTGGTCATCGATTTCGCGGGGGCGTCCGCTGGCGCCGGCCGGTCGTGCAGCGCGCCGTTGAGCGCCGCCATACACGCCAAGCCGTCCTGAACCGGCAGATGCGCGGTCAGCCAGGTCATCGCGTCGGGCGCCGGCCGCAGCGTGACCCGCCGGTCACCGACGGCCTTCGCGCGGCGGGCAGCCGCCACCCCCGGATCGACCCGGTATGCCGCAGCTCGCGCCGCCCGCTCGAGGTGTCGGTCGGACGCGGTCCCGAGCTGGTCGGCGACCTGGGCGTCGACCTCGGCGCGATCCTGCGCCGACAGGAAGATCGTCTCGCGCGTGACCAGCGTCGCCTGCCATTCGCCGATCACCCCCGCGCGCAGCGCCTGCATGGTGCGCGGCATGTCGGTGAGCGCCTGCGCCAGCGCAACCAGGCGGGAGCCGTTTCGCGGACTGGTCCGACGAGCCAGTCCGACCTGGGAAGCCACTACTCGGGTGGTCTCCTGCTCAGCAATGCCCCGGTCTTTGTCGGCCGCCGCCTGCAGTTCGTGCGCGAGGAGGGTCAGTTCGGCCTGGCGAGCACTGATCGCATTGCGCAGCTCCTGCAGCGCCCGCACCTCCTCGAGACAGGCGGCCACGGTGTCGGTCTTCGGTCGCGCGTCGAGCCGGTCGTGAATCTGGCGCACGGCGGCAGCATCCAGCACGGCACCCTCCGCGCCCGGCTGCTGGATCACCTCATCGACCATGAGAGTCAACGTAAACCTGGCCACCGACAACCGTTTTGAGGATGGCCGTGGGCGGCCGGCCCCTTAGGCGTGCGCTTCGGCCTTCCGCCGCGGCACGAGGTGCAGCACGGCCACCACGATCGCTCCGACGACCAGTCCCAGCACGGCCGAGAAGAAGGTGTTGGTGATCCAGCCGAGCACGCCGCCGAGCGCGCCGGTGGCGTCCTTGACCGCAGTCTCCACGTGGTGCACGAAGCTGTAGAGCGTGTGCCAGCCGAGCTCGTCGGTGCCGACCAGCAGGATGTGCCCGCCGACCCACAGCATCGCGACGACGCCGACGGTCGACAGCACCCGCATCACCATCGGCATGCCCTTGACCATGCCGCGGCCAATCTTCTCCCGCACCCCGGTGGCACCGTCGGCGAGCGCGAGGCCGATGTCGTCCATCTTCACGATCAGCGCGACCACGCCGTAGACCAGGATGGTGATCACGATGGCGACCACGATCAGGATGATGAGGCGTGACACGAACGGCTCGCTGTCGACCTCGTTGAGCGCGATGACCATGATCTCCGCAGACAGGATGAGGTCGGTCCGGATCGCGCCTGCAATGACCGTCTTCTCGTCCTTCGGCTCCCCCGACGCCTCCTCGGTGTGCCCGCGCAGCGCCTCCCACAACTTCTCGGCACCCTCGAAGCACAGGTAGGTGCCGCCGAGCATCAGGATCGGCGTCAGCGCCCACTCGGCGAACTGACTGAGGATCATCGCAACCGGCAGGATGATCAGCAGCTTGTTACGCAGTGACCCGATGGCGATCTTGCGGATGATCGGCAGTTCGCGCGCGGCGGAGAGCCCCTCGACATACCTCGGGGTCACCGCCGTGTCGTCCACGACGACGCCGACCGCCTTGGCACTGGCACGCCCGGTGGCGGCGCCGACGTCGTCGACGGATGCCGCCGCCAGCTTGGCGAGCGCGGCAACGTCGTCGAGCAGGGCTACGAGTCCTCCAGCCATGCGCGCAGTCTATGCAGCAGACGTCCAGGTCACTCGAAGTCCAGTCCCAGCACGGCGTTTTCGACGACCTCCATCAACGCCGGGTGTATCCAGTACTGGCCGCGGGCCATCTCCGGCGCCGGCAGGCCGAAGCTCATCGCCTGGATCACCGGCTGGATCAGCGAGCTCGCCTGCGGCCCCATCACGTGGGCGCCGACGATCTGCCGGGTCTTCCGGTCGGCGATCACCTTGAAGATGCTGGTGGTGTCCTCCATCGCCCAGCCGTATGCCGTGTCGCCGTACCGCTGCACCTTGACCGTCACGTCGATGCCGGCGTCACGCGCCTGCGCCTCGGTGAGGCCGACCGACGACACCTGCGGGTGGGTGAAGACCGCCGACGGCACGAACTCGTGGTTGAACTTCTGCAGGTCGTCCGGATGCGCGAGGTTGTGCGCGACGACCCGCGCTTCGTGGTTGGCCACGTGCTTCAACTGGTATGGCGATGACGCGTCCCCGAGCGACCACACCCCCGGCACCGTCGTGCGCCCGTATTCGTCGACCTGCACCCGACCGTCCGAATGCGTTGCGACGCCAGCCTTTTCGAGCCCCAGGCGTGCGGTGTTGGGCTCGCGACCGGTCGCGACCAGCAACATCTCGCCGGCGACCGTCTCACCCCCGGCGAGCTCCAAGACGACCTCGCCGCCGGCCTGGCGCGCGCCGGTGACGGTCGCATCGAGGTGCAGCTCCCACTGCTTGCCGGCGAGCTGGGTGAAGTCGCGGCTGATCTCTTCGTCCTCGGCGCGCAGCATCGCCGGGCCGCGGGTGACGATGCGGATGTCGACGCCGAGCGCACCGAAGACGTGCGCGAACTCCGAGGCGATGAACCCGCCGCCGAGAATGACCAGCGACGTGGGCAGTTCATCAATGCGCATGATCGTGTCGCTGGTGTGGAACGGCACGCCGGAGTCGGCGATGACCGGCGGCACCACCGAATGGCCACCGGTGGCGATGACGATCTGGTCCGCGGTGACCTCCTGCGGGACCCCGTCGACGTCGACGATGAGCGAGTTGGGCCCGTTGAACGTCGCGTGGCCGAGGTACGCCGTGGTGTTCGGCCCGTTGACGCGATAGTCCTTGCCGCCCTGGGCGATCGGGTCGATCCGGCCGAAGACCCGGTCGCGGATCTCCCGCCACCGCACGCTGTCCAACGTGGAGTCGATGCCGTATCGGTTCGACTCGCGCACCGCGTCGGCAACGTCGGAGGCGTAGACGAACATCTTGGTCGGGATGCACCCGACATTGAGGCAGGTTCCGCCGAACGTGCCCTCCTCGATCACCGCCACCTTCTTGCCGTCGAAGTCGGGAGTGACCAGTGAATTGCCGGAGCCGGTGCCGATGATGGCCAGATCGAAATGCGTCACGACACCAGCGTAGGTCGTTTCATATCGCGAGACAAACGTCCATATTGTGGATGCCGTCTCCCGGCGCCGGGCCCCGGGGGCCACGCTGGGCCACATGCCCGAACCCGCGACGGCGCCCGTCGCAACACCGCCCGCCACACCGGCCGAAAGCGCGCACTGGAAGCGCAATCTCGCCGTCTGCGTCGCCGGTTCGTTCACCACGATCGTCGCGATGACGATGCTGATCCCCTACCTGCCGATCTTCGTCGAGCAACTCGGCGTCGACGACCGCGGCACGGTGTTGCGCTGGTCGGGCATCGCCTACAGTGCGACCTTTTTCACCGCCGCCCTCACGGCTCCGCTCTGGGGTGCGCTCGGCGACCGCTTCGGCCGCAAGTCGATGCTGATCCGGGCCAGCCTGGGTATGGCGATCGTGATGTCCTGCATCGGCCTCGCCCAAAACGTCTGGCAACTGGTCGGTCTCCGCCTGCTCACCGGCCTGCTCGGCGGCTTCGCCTCGGGCTCGACGATCCTGGTCGCCTCCCAGACCCCCAAGGAGCGCAGCGCCTGGGCACTCGGCGTGCTCTCCGGAGGCGTTATGGCCGGAAACATCGTCGGCCCGCTGTTCGGTGGTTTCGCACCGGAGCTCGTCGGCGTGCGCACCACCTTTTTAGTGTCCGGCGGGCTGATCTTCCTCGCCTTCCTGGGCACGGTTTTCCTGCTGCACGAGGACCGAAAACCACCGGGCCACAAGGCCGCCCGGCTGCAACGGCCGTGGTCCCAACTGGACCGCCCGGGTGTCGTGCTGGTGCTGCTCGGCACGGCGAGCCTCCTGATGTTCGCGACGATGTCGGTCGAGCCGACGATCACCCTGTTCGTCGGCCAGCTCGCCGGCGGCACCTCACACGCGTCCTTCGGCGCCGGGGTGATCATGGCACTCGGCGCACTCGGCAGCATCCTCACCGCGCCCCGGCTCGGCCGGCTGGCCGACCGGATCGGGCACGTGCGCGTGATCATCGGCTGCCTCACCGCGGCGGGGGTCCTGCTGCTCGCCCAGGGCGCCGCACCGAACGTGCCGGTCCTGGCCGTCCTGCGCTTCCTGATGGGAGCAGCGCTCGGCGGCCTGTTGCCCGCGATCACCGCAGCGATCAGACATCGCGCACCCGACCACGTCGTAGGAAGGATCCTCGGCTTCTCGGTCTCGGCCCAGTACGTCGGGCAGGTCACCGGCCCGCTCATGGGCGGGTATGCCGGGGCGCACTGGGGGCTACGACCGGTGTTCGTCGTGACGGCCGTCGTCCTGCTCGCGGCCGCGGCGCTCAACGCGACTGTTCACCGTTCACACTTGCTTGCCGAATGACCGGCGCGCATCCACCCGACGACCCGCGCGATGAGGCACCCTCATGAGTAATGAGCACCTTGACGTTCGACCAGGCACTGCGTCGCGCCATGGAGGATCGCGGGTGCACCCTGCGCTCCCTGCACCAGCAACTTGCCGCCCGTGGAGTGCCGCTCGGCCTCACCACCCTCAGCTACTGGCGATCGGGCGACCGCGTTCCCGAGCGACAGCGCTCGCTCACCGCGATCTCCGCGATCGAGGAGCTGCTCGAGCTCACACCCGGCACGTTGCTCGATACGCGTGGCCCGTCACGCCGCGGCGGCCCGAGCAAGACGGTCGGCTACCGCACCCTGGTCGACCGCGAGCTGGCCGACGGTGTCGACCGGGTCCGCGCCGGTCGGTCGGCGCCGTTTGCCGACCTGCCGACGGAGTTGGAGCAGCGCAGCAGTCAGCAGATCGCCACCATCGACGGGCGCGGCCAGACGTGCCATCTCGCGGTACGCGACATCTGGCGGGCGAGACGGGACGGCGCGCAGGTCTTCCCGATCTTCTACGCGGCCGAGAAGGAGATCGACGGCCCGCCCATCGTCCGACCGGTCACCAACCTCAGCCTCGACGAGGTCGTGTTCGACGCGGATAGCGGCGTGCTCGTCATACAGGCGGCCACGCCCCGTCCGCTGCGGCTGCACGAATCCATCCTCACCGAGTACGAGGTGCCTGAGTCCTGGACTGGCTCACCGGACCTGATGTGGTCCTTCCTCGCCCCCACCCGCATGGCGGAGTGCGTGGTGTCGGTGAGTTTCGACAGCGAGCTTCAGCCACGACGGTGCACCGAGTTCGTCGTCGACGCGGTCGGTGTCGAACGCTCCTGGGAGGCCTCGCTGCGAGATGGCCAATTGTTCGCTGCCCATTGGGGTTTCGGCCCCGGATCCTTCGGTTTCCGATGGGAATTCTGATGGGATTCATCACGTCGCGTTCACATGTTCACTTTTCTCTGGACAGCCGGCACTCCGCACCCCTACCGTCCCCACCGAATTAGTGGGGAAGGATCATCATGAATACCGGACGGCATTTGGCGACCCTCGCCGGTCCACCGACAACCATTCGGCTCCAAGCACTCATCGCCGGCACTCGGCCAGACCCGCTGCTGGCGACGCTGGCCGAGCTGGCGGGGACTTTCGCCCGGACCCTGCCGCCCGACCCGTTCTCGCTGGACGCGGTGGCCTACAGCGGCACCTCCTCGACGCGCGCGCGGCTGCAGGCGGCCCGGCGCGACTACCGGGTCCGGCTGAACCGGGCGCATGCCGCGATCGTGTATGTCGGCAGCAGCGAACAGGAGGATGCGGCCTCGCTGACTGCCGCATTGCAGCTGCCCGGACGCCGGAGCCCGAACCCGCTCGCCGACCTGCCCGCGGCGATCGTCTGCGTCTCGGAGACCAGTGACCTGCCGGTGATCCACGCCCAGCAGCAGTTGCTTGACGCCGGCACCGAGCTGGTGGCCGCCGTACGGTTCCAGCCGTCGCTGATCGCGCCGGACCCGGCGCAGGATCTGACGGTGACCAGTGCGCTCGCCGACATCGTCCTCGCGCTCGAGTCGGCCGCCGTCGTCAACCGTCCGTGGGACAGCTCGGTGTTCAGGGAGCCTCGGCACCTCGCGTCATGACGGTTCGGGCAACTTCGAGGGCCCGCACGACGTCCGTATAGGACGTGCAGAGCGGAGCAAGCCCGAGCCGGATCCCGTCCGGCGCACGGAAATCAGGTATGACGCCACGCTCCCAAAGGCTGGCGTTCACCTGCCGGAAGTCACCCCGGCTGATCGTGACATGCCCGCCGCGCCGGGTCGCATCACGTGGCGAATTCACCTGCACCCCAAGCGAATCCGGCCAGCTGTCGACGACGTCGATGGCGAGCGAGGTGAGCCCGGTCGACTTGCTCCGGATTGCGTCGATGCCGGCCCGAGCGATGAGGTCCACGCCGGCTCGCACCGGCACCATCCCGACGATCGGCGGCGTGCCGCTCACCAGCGCACGGATGCCGGCGGCCGGTTGGTAGCCGGGCCCCATCGTGAATGGATCCGCCCGCCCCATCCAGCCCTGGATCGGCTGGCGCACGTGGTCCTGCAGGTCTCGACGCACGTATCCGAACGCCGGTGCACCGGGGCCGCCGCCGAGGAACTTGTAGGTGCAGCCGACCGCCAGGTCGACGCCCCACGCGTCGAGCTGCACCGGCAACGCGCCGACCGAGTGACACAGATCGGCCAGCAACAGCGCGCCGGCCTGGTGCGAAATCGCAGCGATCGCAGGTAGATCCGCGACCCACCCGGATCGGTAGGCGACGTGGGAGAGCACGACGAGCGCGGTCCGCTCCCCTGCTGCCTCAGCAACCTGCTCGGCGTGTACCCCTTCCCGCGGGTCGGTGTCGATCCAGCGCAGCGACATGCCGCACTCGCTTGCGATCCCTTCCAGCACATAGCGATCGGTCGGGAAGTTGTCCGTGTCGAGCACGATCTCGTCCCGGCCGGGTCGGGCGGTCAATGCCGCGCGGGCGAGCTTGTAGAGCAGCACGGTCGTCGAGTCCGCGACCACGGTCTGCCCGGACGCGGCACCAAGGCAGGCCGTGGCGATCTCGTCGCCCACCCGCTCCGGCCATTGCATCCACGGGTCGTCTCCGTCCGTCCAGCTCCGGATCAGACTGGTGCCCCACGCGCCGGCGACCAGTGCTTGCAGATCGGCCGCCGCACGCTTGGTCGGCCGCCCGAGCGAGTTGCCGTCCAGGTAGGCAACGAAGCCGGGCTCGTCGATCGGCACGAATTCATTCAGGTATGCCGCAAGGGGATCCGCGGCGTCGAGTTCCGCTGCGCGCTGGAGCAATTCGGCGTTCATCGCTGCCCGCTCCGCTCCACCGAACCGGTCGCAATGACGCCTCGGACGGCATACAGCTCGGGGAAGAAGGTCTGGTCCAGCGCCTTGCGCAAAAAGGTCACTCCGGAGCTTCCGCCGGTGCCGCGCGCAGTGCCGATGATCCGCTCGACGGTCTTCAGGTGGCGGAAGCGCCACTGCTGGAAGTTGTCCTCCAGGTCGACCAGCTCCTCGCAGGTCTCGTAGATGTCCCAGTGCGCGGCCGGATCGGCATACACCTGCTGGAAGACCTGCAGCACCTCGTCGCGAGAGGTGTACGGCTGCGACCAGTCACGGTCGATCACGTCCGCCGGCACCGCGAACCCGCGGCGGGCGAGCAGTTGCAAGAACACGTCGTAGAGGCTCGGCTCGTCGAGCAGCTGCGCCAGCACCGCCTGCCACTGCGGCTCCCGATCGAAGACACGCACCATCTCGGCCTTCTTGTTGCCCAGCAGGAATTCGACCGCGCGATACTGCACCGACTGGAAGCCGGACGAGGTCGCGAGGAACTCCCGGAACTGCGAGTACTCGCTGGGCGTCAGTGTCGCGAGCACCGACCATTGGCCGGTCAGTGTGGCCTGGATGTGCTTGACCCGAGCCAGCCGCTTCAATGCGGCCTGCAGCTCGTCCTGCTCGAAAAGCTCACGCGCGGAACGAAGTTCGTGCAACACCAGCTTGAACCACAACTCGCTGGTCTGGTGTTGGATGATGAAGAGCAGCTCGTCGTGCTGCGGCGGCTGCGCCAGCGGATGCTGCGCCGAGAGCAGTGTCTTCAGATCCAGATAATCGGCATAGGACATGTCCCGGGTCGTGTCGTGGCTCACGCTCAGCACGGTACCCGGACGGCTCACTCCCCGGAGGTCCGGTCGCGCAGATCGGCAATGTGCGGGGACACCGCCGGGTCCACCCCGAGCCCGATTGCCAGGTAGGTCGCCGCGAAGTCGACCAGCGACACGAGTTCGGCCAGTCGCACCACGGGATGCCCTGCCGATGCGGTGGATTCGATCACCTTGACTCCTGCGGCCCGCGCGGTCTGCAGCAACGCCTCGGTGAGCGCCTGCGCCTCGTCGCCGGCCGGGGTCGGCGGCTGGACCGCGACGTCGCGCAGCATCATCAGCCCCAGTTTGGGCTGCGCCGGAGCGTCCAGGAACGGGTCGGCGAACAGGTCGGCCGACGCACCGGAGTTGCCACCCGCGCCGCTGCCACCACCGGCGGTGAACGGGCCGTCGAAGCACGCCACCACCTGGGATGCAGCGTCGGGCAGTTCGCCCCAGGTGGCCGGGATCCGTGCGGTGCGGGCCAGCATCGACGACGCGCGCGCCGCCGCGACACCGGCCAGCGCGTTGTCGCCGAGCACCACCGGGACGGTCTCGGCAAGTTGCACCGCGATCAGCTTCGCGGGATTGACGAACGACTCCGACGACGGGCGGCAGGCATCGGCCTGATCATCCAATCGCCTTGCCAGCTCAGGAAATACGTCCTCCGGCACATCGGCCAGACCGAGCACGTCCGCGGCCAGCAGCACCGGGGTGAGCAGCGACCACAGCGAGGTGCGCGACGAGGTGCGGCCCCGGCCGACGCCGATGTGCACCCCGCGCGAACGCCGGCTGACCTCGGCCAGCGGCGACTCGTCGGCACCAACCGTCAGCAACGCGGCGCCCCGTCGAGCGGCTTCCCGCGCCAGCGCCACCGGCCCGTCGGCCGTGCCGGACAACGACACCGCGATGACCAGGTCGAGCGGACCCACCCAGCCGGGCAACGGCAAGTTGCGGCGCACCGTGACCGGCACGGGTGACGACGGTTCGGCGAGCAGCTCCAGCACGTCGGCGACCAACGCGCTGCCACCCAGTGCCGCGACCACCACGGATCGGGGACGTTCCCCGTAGGCGACCTTGTCGACGCCGCCCTCCTGTGACAGCGTCACCGCCTCGCGCACCTGTGCGCCGGCCGTGGCGAGCGCCCGCAGACTGTCGCGCGAGTCGCGTCGTGCAAGCTCCTCCGGGTCGTCGATCCACGACTCGTCGAGGTAGGGCATCCGCGTTCCGCGTCAGACGGTGAAGAGGCGGGCTTCGTCGGCAAGCAGCACCGGCACCCCGGCCTCGATCCGGTAAGCCCGCCGCTGCCCGGGCCCACCGCAGTCGGCAGTGCACTGCAGCTCCGGCTCACCGGAAGGGCCGGTTGCGTCCACCAGCTCGTGCAGACCGACGGGGCAGCGCAGAATCTCGCGCAGCCAGGGGTCGAGGGTTGCCGTGGTCATGGTCAGGCCTCCTGCCGGATCTGATGCAGTGCGGCGTCGCGCACTCGTTCCATGGTCGCACTGTCCGCCGCTTCGACGTTGAGACGCAGCAGCGGCTCGGTATTGCTGGCGCGCACGTTCAGCCACCACATCGGTGCGGCGTCGTGAGTGATCGTCAAGCCGTCGAGCTCATCGGCGGCCACCTCGCCCTCACCGTCCGCCCAGCTGCGCACCCGCGCGGTCGCGGCAGCCGCGTCGTGCACGGTCGAGTTGATCTCACCGCTTGCGACATAACGGCTGTATGACGCCATCAGTTGCGACAACGGCGCATCCTGCTCGCCGAGGGCCGCGAGCACGTGCATCGCGGCCAACATGCCGGTGTCGGCGAACCAGAAGTCGCGGAAGTAGTAGTGCGCCGAGTGCTCACCGCCGAAAATCGCGTCGTACGTTGCCATTTCGGCCTTGATGAACGAGTGGCCCACACGGGTGCGGACCGGCACGCCGCCCGCCTCGGTGATGATCTCGGGCACCGCACGCGAGGAGATGAGGTTGTGCACGACGCTCGCGCCGGACCCGGCCTTGGCGATCTCCCGCGTCGCGACGAGGGCGGTCACCGCCGATGGGCTGACCGGCTCGCCGCGTTCGTCGACCACGAAGCAGCGGTCGGCGTCGCCGTCGAAGGCCAGCCCGATGTCGGCGCCGTGCTCGCGCACCGCGGCCTGCAGATCCCGCAGGTTCTCCGGCTCCAGCGGGTTCGCCTCGTGGTTGGGGAAGGTGCCGTCCAGCTCGAAGTACAACGGGATGACCTTCATCGGCAGTTCGGGCAAGCCGGCCGCGGTGCCGAGCACGGCAGGCACCGTGTGACCGCCCATCCCGTTGCCGGCGTCGACGACGACGGTGAGCTCCCGTCCGCCGCTCAGGTCGACCAGACCGCGCAGGAATCCGGCGTAGTCGGCGAGCATGTCGCGCTGGGTGATCGTGCCGGGTGTCCCGACCTCCGCGGGCTCCGGCTCGCGTGCGTCGAGGCGCTGCTGGGCGAGCGTGGTGATGTCCGCCAGCCCCGACTCCTGGCTCACCGGCCGCGCACCCGCACGGCACAGCTTGATCCCGTTGTATTGCGCGGGGTTGTGGCTGGCGGTGAACATCGCACCGGGCACCTCGAGCGCGCCGCTCGCGTAGTAGAGGCCGTCCGTGGAGCACAGGCCGATCTCGACCACGTCGATGCCACGCTGCGCCGCGCCGGACGCGAACGCCCTGGCCAGCAGCGGCGAACTCGGGCGCATGTCGTGGCCGACGACGATGCCTTTCGCGCCCTCGGGGATCGCCACGACGTCGGCGAACGACGCCCCGATCTCCGCCGCCACGGTCTCGTCGAGTTGCTCCGGGACCAGACCCCGGACGTCATACGCCTTGATGAATTCGGCAAGCCGGCGACTAGTCACAGTCGGGCAGCCTACCGGTGCGCCTCCAGCCCGGGCAGCACTGTCAGCACGGGCCGTCCGGTGGCTCGCTCGGGCTCCGGTCGCGGTGCCGGCGGCCGCCCCGCGGCACGCACCGCGTCGGCGAGCGCCAGCAGGTCATCCGGTGTCGGCTCGGGCTCGGTGAGGTCGATCGCGAGGCGTACGACGTCCCACCCGCGCGGCGCCGTCAGCCGGGTGGTGTGCTCGGCACACAGGTCGTAGGAGTGCGGCTCGGCATACGTGGCGAGCGGGCCGACGACGACGGTCTGGTCGGCGTGCACATAGGTGAGGGTCGCCACTGCGCCGCCGCTGCACGCGGTGCGGGAACACTGTCGTTTGACCCTCGGCGCCGTCACGAGGGGAGACTCTAACGCCCCGCGACGCGCCCGCCGCCCAGGCACGCCGTAACCGCGGGCATGACTGTGGTTAAAGTCGTTCCGTGAGGTTCGCATGAGGTCCGACCGGCACGGACGCGGCGTGCGCGGGCCGTTGGCCTGGCCGCCGGTGCCCGCCATGCAGAGCCGTTCGGCACAGTTCGACGACGTCGTGCTCGACGCGGTCGAGACCCTGGAGCGCCGGCTGCGGCGTCAGCTCGCCGACATCGAGTTCGCCGTCGAGGACGTGCCGTCCACCGATCCCGCGCCGTGGGAGGCGCAGCTCGCCCTCGGGCGTAGCTTCCCCGCCGAACGCGGCCGCGCGGCCCGTGTCGTGCTCTACCGGCGACCGATCGAGTCCCGGGCGGTGACCGAGACCGAGCTCGGTGATCTGGTCGAAGACGTGCTGGCCGAGCAGGTGGCCCACGTCATCGGCATCCACCCCGACGACCTGGAGGACTGACCCGATGTCCGACGCCGCCCTACCGCCGCCGCTGATCCCGGGCCTGCCGGGGCTCGGTCGGCAGCCGGTGCTGGTCACCGGAGGCACCGGCACCATCGGTTCCCAGGTGGTGCTGGAGCTGCTGCAGTCGCAGATCCCCGCGCGGGTGCTGACCCGGCTGGCCAAGCCCAGCACGACCGAGGGCCTGGTGTATGTCGAGGGCGACCTCATCACCGGTGCCGGCCTGCAGGACGCGGTGTCGCAGGTGCAGGCGGTCATCCACTGCGCGTCCGACGCCTCCCGCGGCCGGGAGGTCGACATCGACGGGACCCGCCGACTGACCGAGGCGATGGCGAGGTGGGCGCCCGACGCTCGGCTGGTGCACGTGTCGATCGTCGGCTGCTGGGACAACCCGCTGCCCTACTACCGGATCAAGGCGGAGTCCGAGACCGTCGTGACTGCCTCGGACCGCCCGCACGTCATCGCCCGCGCCACCCAGGTGCACGAGCTGGTCGCGAAGCTCGTCGGCGCCCACCTCGGACCGCTCGGGGTCGGGATGCGCGGCTTGCGCTTTGCTCCATGCGACTCTCGTTGGCTGGCAACGCAACTGGTGGATCTCGCACTCGACGAGAAGCTGCCCGTCGAGCCGGTCGAGTTTGCCGGACCGGAGGTGCTGAGCGCGCGCGAGCTCGCCGTGTTGACCGCGCACGTACGCGGCCGGACCGCGCCGCGGCTGCTCCGCCTGCCCCGGGTCGGCGGCGTGCTGCGTGGCTTGTCCGAGGGCAGCAACCTGCCCGGCCCGACCGCTCGCCGAGGCGGGCGCAGCTACGTGCAGTGGTTGGCCGAGCAGGGCTGAGGCAGAACCGTCGTCAGCCCCGCGCCGGGGTCATCGAGACCGATGTCCCGGTGGTGGACACCGGCAGCAGCGGCAGCGCCGCCGACAAGCCGCCCTTGGCGTCCTTCCCGTCCACGAGAACGGTGGCGTAGGCACTCACGTCGTCCGCGGGGCGCAGCCAGACCGCGCGCACGGACGCCGGAAGCTGTTGCACGACAGGCCGATCCGACCGCACGGTGATGCGCGAACGGCTACTGCCCTTGTCGGTGACGGTCTCGACATCCACGGCGCCGCCCTTCGGTGACGACACCATCAACGTGGCGCGTCCGCCCGGCACCGCGGTCGGCAGAGCGGCACCGGTCAGGCCGGTGATCGCGGTCGCGGCGGGAGCCCAGGCGATGTCGGTGCGGCCGGAGGCGGCGGTGCGGCCGAGCGCCGCGGCCGCTACCGGCACGTCAGACGTCACCCGCAGCTGGTACTTGCCCGGCCTGAGTCCACTCAGAGTCACCGCATCCGTCGTGCCTGCGGACACAGTGCGCACCTTGTCGGCCGCGACGGCACCCGAGTCGTCGATTGCCCGCACGCGCACGATGGCGTCGTCGGGGCCGGGCACCGCGACGCGCACCTCCGGCGCCGCGTCGGATGCCGCAACGCCGGCAATCACAAGGTCTTTCGCGGGAGCGGCAGTGGCATTGGAGGTCGCCTCACCGACCGGTGTCTCCCCGTCCATCCAGGCGTCGGTGAGCGTGGCAACCACCCCGCCGCCGGTCGCCGTCACGTGCACGGCGGCGTTGGCGAGCGATCGCGGGAAGGCGCCCAGCACGATCACCTTGCGCTCTCCGGGAGCCAACACCAGGCCCTTGACCGACTTGTTCGCGTCGGCCCCGGACGCGCCAAGGACCGCAGCGTCAACCGTCGCGGGGGTGGCGCCGGGGTTGACCAGCACGAGACGCGCAACCCGGCCCTTGTCGGCACCGCCGCCGAAGAACCAGCCGTCGCGGACCGGCGCACCGCACGAGCTCAGCGTCAGTCCCCGTCCCGAGGCGTCGTCGACCAACCCGCCCTGACTGGCGGTGAACCCGGGCGCGAGCCCATCACGCACGTCGAGCTGGGGCGCGACGTCTCCAGCGACCTTCGCCGACCCCACTCCCCCACGCTGTATGGCGAAATCGGTTGTCTTTGCACCAGATCCGCCGAGCGTGACGCTTCCGTCCGACCCGGCGCCACTGAGCAACGCAGTGGGTGCCGACGCGCCGTTGACGCTGACGGCTTGCTTGGCGCCGACGCTGCCGGCGGCGCCCGCGCGATCCGGGCCGGTGCAGGTCAGTCGTGCCTGCTGGAGCGCGCCCGACGTCGAGTCTGCATTGAGCTCACGGACGTCGGAGCCCTTGGTGACATCGACCGTCCCGGTCGCCTCCCCCGCGCCCCAGACCAGTCCACCGCCGACCGCGACCGCGACGACGGCGCGCACCATCCCGCTGACTCTCATGCGCCGCGCTTCCTGGATCGGCGGTTACCGAACGGCACAGCGAGGAAGACCAGCACCGCGGCCAGCGACAACTGTGCGAGGTTGACCGTGTCGTGCGCGATGCCGGGGTCGACCACCAGCCGCCCGCCGCTCGCCGGGATCGGGTAGCGCAGCTGCCCATCGCTGGCCTCCGGTTGGATCTGCTTGCCGTTCAAGGAAACCCGGCCGTGATCCCGCCATGCGGAGCCTTCGGAGACGACCACGGCCCGCCCCGGCGGGCCGGCCGGCACTCGGGTGCCAGACCGTGCGTGCGCGACCGTCGACGGCAACGCCCGGACCGCCTGCCCGTCCTGCTCGAGCCACAGTCGGCTGCTCGGTGTGCGACCGTCGACCCTCCAGATCGACTGCTTCGTCGCACCGGAGATCTGGGTCAGTCCGGCGACCTGCTGCAGCGACGTGGAGATGGTGGCTCGGTCCCCCGGACCGTCGACCGTCACGAAACCGACTGCCAGGTCACGCAATCCGCGCGCTGCGTCGGCGCCTGCCCCGGGCTGGACCAGCTGGGCGACAGCGACCGCGGTGGCGTCCCCGCCACTCGGGCGCGGCTCCTGCAGGCTGGCCGCCGGAGCGCCGGTCTCGCGGCCGTCGAGGCGGTAGGTGAACGCCCCCGAGTGTGCAACGGTCAGCCGCAGCACGCGCACCGCGTTGCGGCCGGTCAGCTGCTCGGCGATCACGCTCGGTGGCCCGGCGGGCGCAGCGCGCAGCGCGGGAGTGGGTAGCGCCTTCGCCGCGACCAGCCCTGCGGTCGCGGCGAAGATGACACAGGCGAGCGCGGTCGCCGCCTGGAGCGGGCGACGCACCATCCGGGCCGCGGGCCCGCGGCGCTCGGCCAGCAGACCTCGCACCCCGAGCAGCGCAGCACCGAGCAGCGCCGCCGCGAAGACATCGAGACCGAAGCCGGCCCACGGGGTGCGCGGGCCGTCGGACCACTGCACGAGCTCCAGGTGGCCGGCGCCAAGACCTGCGGCCAGGCCGAGCAGACCGACCAGCGCGAGTCCGGTCGAGGCCTTGCCGAAGCCGGCACGCAGCAAGCCCGCGACGCCGAAGACCAACACCGGCACGGAGGCCAGCACGGCATACGAGCCAGGGCCGCCGGGGTGCAGCAGCGCCAACTGCCACGCCGGCTGGTCCCGCGGGATGTCCAGGCCACCCGGGCCGGCCAGCACCGCACGCCAGTCGCTGAAGAGCGCGCGGGTCCACCAGCCGAGCAGCAGCCACGGCAGCACTGCGACGACCACGCCACGCAGCCGCGCCCAGCCGGGGCGCAGCAGCGCCGAGGCCAGCGCGACGAGCGAGACCACCAGCAGCAGCGGCGGCGCGAACGCACCGACGAGCGCCGCCGCCAGGACGGTGCCGCAGGTGACCGGGACGCTCGCCCGGCGACGGCCGATCTCGAACGCTCCGGCCAACGCGAACGGAAAGACGATGTGCCCGACGACGGCGCCGATCCGCCCAGCCGCCACCGCGGTCGTCAACGTCGGCAGGGTCGCCCAGGCCAGTGCCGCGGCAGCCCGCGGCCAGCGGGCGTGGGTGGCTATGCGGCCGGCGCGGTAGGCGACCAGACCGGACAACGGCATGGCCAGCACAAGCAGCCAGGCGACCACCGCGGCGGCCGAGGCGGAGCCGTGCACGCCGGGCAGTTGCTGGGCGAGCCAGGCGAGCGGCGCCAGCACCACGAGGTATGGCGTGGGCGTCGCCGGCGCGCCGAGACCGCTGCCGGTCCACGCGTCGCGCCACATGCGCCATACACCGGAGGCGTCGGTCGCGAAGGGCTGCAGCGCTCCCCCGGTCAGCCCGTTGCCGGTGCCGCGGATCGCCCCGCCGGTGATCAGGTCGCGCCAGCAGAACCCGGCGACGACGAGCAACACCACCGTCAGCCACAGACCCGGATTACGCAGCGGGCCGCCTCCCGGTCGGGTCGATGCGGGCAGCGCCTCGACGTCGTCGCCGACCGGGCCGGTCTCCGCCGCGCCCGGGGTGGCGATGTCGCGCCGGGTGGGTTCGATCGCCACCGCGTCGCCGATCGAGTCGATCGCATGGCCGACCGCGCCGCTCCACGGCACGAAGACGCCCCGCAGGTTGCGCCGCCGGGTGCTCGCCCGGCCGACGAACCGCCACCGTGCTCCGAGGATCCGGCTGACCCCGAAAGGCGCTGTGGCCTGGGCAAACTCGGCAAATGAACGGCGCGGGCGTTTGAGCAGCAGCATGATGACGCCGAGCGCGGTGCAGCTGAGCAGGATCCACAGGGCCATGAACGGCAAGGCGAGTAGTGAGCAGCGCGCGAGCGCCACCTGGCGGTGCCGTCGCAGAGTGCGTGCGCTGCGTGGCGCCGGCCGGTCCACGTCGCCGTCGCGGCCGTTCAGGTCCTGCCGGACTCGGGCCGCCGGAACCACGACGACCTGCCGGCCGATCAGGTGCGCGCGCCAGGCCAGGTCGAGGCCGTCACCGTCGCCGTCGAAGGCCGGGTCGAATCCGCCGAGCACCAGGTAGGCGTCGCGTCGTACGAGCATGCCGGCGCTGCTGACGCCGAGCACGTCCCGGCGATCGTCGTGCTGGCCCTGGTCGGGTTCGCCCTGCATCGCCTCGCCGACGTGCCGGCCGGTGCGGGTCAGGTCCAGGCCGACATTGACCAGTCGTCGCGAGTCGTCGCCGTCGAGCACCTTGCAGCCGGCGATGCCGATGCGGTCGCTCTGTGCGGCGACGGTGAGCAGCTGCTCCAGGGCATCGGGGTCCGGTGCGCTGTCCTCGTGCAGCAGCCACAGCCACTCGTCGCGGTCGCGTGGACGCACCGGGCGCTTGCGCGCCCGGCGGCGGGAACGCAGGGCGACCACGACGTCCTCGCCCGGGTCGGGCAACGCGGTGACCGCGGTGTCGACGATCTGCGCGAAGGACATGCCGCCGGGCACGGTGACCACTGACAGCGTCGGGTAGGCCTCCGTGAGGTCGGCATCCTCCGCGAGGCGATCGGGGATGTCTCGGTCCGGCGTCGCATCGACCACGACCAGCCGGTCCGGTGCGCGGGTTGCGTAGGCCAGGGATCGCAGGGTGTCGGCGAGTGCCGGCTGGTCCGCGTGTTGCACGACCAGCAGCGCAGTGACGGTCAGTGCGGTGTCGGCGCCGTCGTCGGTCGCCAACAACCCGGCACGGTCCAGCTCGGCTGAGTACCGGGTGAGCCGGGCATCGGTGGTGGTCAGACCGCCCGCTTCTTCAACTTGCGACGCTCCCGCTCGGACAGACCGCCCCAGATGCCGAAGCGCTCGTCGTGGGCGAGGGCGTACTCGAGACACTCGGCCTTGACCTCACACCCGATGCAGACCTTCTTGGCCTCTCGGGTGGATCCGCCCTTCTCGGGGAAGAAAGCCTCGGGGTCGGTCTGCGCGCACAGGGCGCGCTCCTGCCACGAGAGCTCCGTCAACTCCTCGTCTGCTTCGAGCCCTTCGTGCAAGGTCAAAAGTGTGAACTCCTGCACGGCTCCTCCTGAATGGTTCTGCTGACGTTGACGGGGCTAATTACACGCGTGTCATTACGATCCGTCAAGCCCGGGTGTGTGCGATCGTGCGCCCCGGGTGCCTGCTGCGCCAACGAAATTCGCGACACACGCGAGCGCGTTGTCCGCTCCGGCCTGCGTAGGGGCGGTCGCGGGCCGCGTGACACCATGGCCGGATGCGCATCACCGCACTGGCCGGCGGCGTCGGCGGAGCACGCTTCCTGCGGGGCCTTCTGCAGCACCTGCACACCCGCGACGACGGGCCGCACACGCTGACCGTCATCGGCAACACCGGCGACGACATCACCCTCTTCGGGCTGCGCGTCTGCCCCGACCTCGACACGCTGCTCTACACCCTCGGCGGCGGGGTCCACGAGGGACAGGGCTGGGGCCGCGCGGACGAATCCTTCGTCGTACAAGGCGAACTCGCGGCGTATGGCGCCACGCCCCAATGGTTCGGGCTGGGCGACCGCGACTTCGGCACGCACATCGTGCGCAGTCAGTGGCTCGGCCAGGGCGTCCCCCTCAGCGGCGTCGTGGAGCGGCTCGCGACGCGGTGGGGGCTGCCCGAGCAGGGCGTCACGCTGCTGCCGATGACCGACACCCCCGTCGAGACCCACGTGGTGGTCGAGGAGAACGGCGAACAACGCGCAATCCACTTCCAGGAGTGGTGGGTTCGCCACCAGGCGTCGCTTCCCGCGCAGCGTTTCGTCGTCGCCGGGATGAACCAGGCGGCGGCCGCACCCGGAGTGCTCGACGCGATCCGTGGCGCCGATCTGGTGCTCCTGCCGCCGAGCAACCCCGTCGTCTCGATCGGCATCATCTTGTCGGTGCCGGGTGTGCGGGACGCGCTTCGCGGCACCCAGGCACCGGTCGTCGGCGTCTCGCCCCTCGTCGGCGGCGCACCGGTGCGCGGGCACGCCGACGCCTGCCTGAGCGCGATCGGCGTCCCGGTGACACCCGACGGCGTCGCCGGGCTCTACGCCGACTTCCTCGACGGATGGCTGGTCGACAAGGCCGACGAAGCCGCCATGGCCGACTCGAGGCTCGCCGTACGCGCCGTGCCGCTGCTGATGACCGATGTCGATGCCGCGGCCGAAATGGCAAGCGCCGCAGTCGAACTCGGCCTATCTCTACGCAAGTGATCACGATCACCCCGGTGCCGGGGCTGCCCGAGGTGCGCGCCGGCGACGACCTCGGCGCGCTGATCGCGACGGCGTTGCGCACCGCCGGTATGACACTCGACACCGGCGACGTGGTCGTCGTGACCAGCAAGGTCGTCTCCAAGTCGCTCGGCCGGTATGCCGACCCGGCCGACCGACCAGCACTGGTCCTGCAGGAGTCCACCGGCGTGGTCAGCGAGCGCGCCACCAGCGGCTCGCCGACGCGCGTCGTGGTCTCGGCCGCCGGGCCGGTCATGGCGGGCGCGGGCATCGACGCATCCAACGCGCAGGACGACCGGATCCTGCTGCTGCCGCACGAGCCCGACCGGGTCGCCGACGACATCCGTCTCAGCCTCCGGCAGGCCGTGGGCGACCCTGCCCCGGACATCGCGGTGCTGCTCAGCGACACCTCCGGCCGCCCGTGGCGCGCCGGCGTCACCGACTTCGCGCTGGGCCTTTCCCACCTGATGCCGTTCGACGACCTGCGCGGGCTGCCCGACACTCAGGGCCGCGACCTCGCGGTGACGCTGCGCAACCTGGCCGACGAGATCGCGGCCGCCGCCGACCTGGTCAAGGGCAAGCTCGACCGGGTGCCGGTCGCCGTCGTGCGGGGGCTGGCCGCCCTGGTCGGGCCCGGTGGGGAGGGCGCCGCCTCGCTGGTGCGCACCGGTCCCGGCGACTGGTTCGGGATGGGGCGGGCCGAGGCGGTGCGGGCGGCGCTCGGGATCGCGCCCGGCAGTGCCGAGTCGGAGGCAGCAGGCATCGAGTCGGTGCACCCCGAGCCGCTCCGCGAGCGGGTTGCGCGCGCGGTCCGGGTGGCGCGGGCGGCCGGCGACCGGGTCGACGCGAAGTTCGGGCCGGCATCCGAGGGCTCCCTCGCCATCCGGCTTCGCGCCGATGACCCGATGACCCTGGGGCGAGTGTGGGCGCGACTGGAGGTCGCCCTGGCCGGCGAACGACTGGTCAGCCGGTCAGATCGGGAGGGCGATGCGGTGCTGCTGACCGTGTCCGCCCAGGCGGCGCCGCCTGGTTAACATCGGAGCTATGCCCGGACCCGACTTCGACACCTCAAGGCTCCTGCCCGTCGTCGTCGGCGGCGACATCGGCGCGTACGCGCTGCTGCGGGCCTTCCACGAGGAGTATGCCGTGCGTGGCGTCGCCGTCAGCTCGGTCGAGCCGGCACCCTTCGTCGACACCCGGATCGCCGACGTGCTCGTGCAGCGCGGCATTGCCGACGAGACCGTGCTGGTCCAGACCCTCGTCGAACTCGCCCGGCAGCACCCGGGCCGCGTCCGGCTGCTGATGACCAACGCGGACTGGTTCGTGCGGACGCTCGCCGCGCACCGGGAACAGCTCGCGCCGCACTACCGGCTGGTGCTGCCGCAACCGGACACCTTCGACGCCGTCTCGGACAAGGAACGCTTCGCGCAGTTGTGCGAGAAGCTCGGCATCGCCACGCCGCGGACCGTGCCGGTGCACGTGCCGGATCTCGGCGACGACGCCGAGGTGTCGGCCCTCGAGATCCCGTTGCGCTACCCGGTCATCGGCAAACCGGCCTCGAGCGCGGACTACCACGCGGTGAATTTCCTCGGCAAGCAGAAGATCCATCACTTCGCCGACCGCGCCGAGCTGGACGTCGTGCTGCGCCACCTGCGGACGGCGGGGTATTCCGGCACCTTTCTCCTGCAGGAGTTCGTCCCCGGCGGCGAGACGCAGCTCGGCTCGCTGACGGCATACCGCGACAGCCGCGGCGAGGTCACCCTGCTCGCGACCGGGCGGGTGCTGCTGCAGGAGCACACGCCGGACGCGCTCGGCATCCCGGCCGCGATCCTTACCGGCGACTTCACCGACGCGATGGAGCCGGCCGCGCGACTCCTGGACGCCGCCGACTACTTCGGCTTCGCCAACTTCGACTTCAAGCAGGATCCGCGCACCGGAGAGCTGGTCTTCTTCGAGGTGAACCCGCGCATCGGCCGCAACAACTATTACGTGACCGCGGCCGGTCACAACGTCGCCCGCTTCCCGGTCGAGGACCTGGTGTTCGACCGGGAAGTGCCGGCGGAGCGGGCGAGGGAGCAGTGCGTCTACAGCGTCGTCCCGCGAGTGCTGCTGCTGCGCTACCTGCCCGAGCGCGGCCTGCGCTCACGGGTGGTGCGGCTCATGCGCCAGGGGCGTGTTGCGCACCCGCTCGCCAACCCGGCCGATGACTCGCCCCGGCGCCGCGCAACAGTGCTCGCGATGACCGGCAACCACGTGCGCAAATACCTGCGGCACTACCCGCGGCCGACCGGCACCGGGCTCTAGGGAAGGCACCCGGTCCGGGTCGAAGCACTAGCATGAGCCGCCGCCTCGCCGAGGCGGCAGTCCGAACGCAGGGGGGCCGACCGACATGTCCTACGGCAACAACGACTTCGTGCCGATCATCATCGGCACCAATCTGAACGCCTACAACATCGCCCGGTCGTTGCACGAGGCGTATGGCGTGCGGTCGCTCGCGCTCGGCCGGTACCCGTCGCGGGAGACGGCTGACTCCCAGATCCTCGAGGTTCGCGCGCGCACCGACTTCGGCGACCCCGACGTCGTGGTGCAGGTGCTCGACACGGTTGCGACCGAGTTCCCCGGCCGAAAACTGTTGCTACTGCCGACGATCGAGTTCTACACCAACATCGTGCTGGAGCGCCGTGCGCAGCTCGACCCGCGATACGTCATACCGCTCGTGGACCACGACCTGGCGAAGCGGCTGATGAACAAGACCGACTTCTACCGCACCTGCGACGAACTCGGCGTGCCGCACCCGGCGACCGTCGTGGTCGGGCCCGGCCCGGTCGACCGGGCACTCGGCGACGACCTGCCCTTCCCCTATCCGGTCATCCTCAAACCGTCCAACACCGACGTCTACCCACGGCTCAGTTTCGCCGGCAAGCAGAAGGTCTACGTGGTCCCTGACCAGACCGCGCTGCGCGAGATCGCCGCTCGCATCTTCGCCGCCGGTTACGACGACGACCTGATCGTGCAGGAATACCTCGCCGGTGACGAGTCGGTGATGCTGGTCGCCAACTCCTACTCCGACCGGCACGGCTCGATGCGCTTCGCCTCCGCGGGCCAGGTCGCACTCACCGAGTACGACCCCAACCTGGTCGGCAACAACAACGCGATCATCTCGGTGCGCGACGACGAACTTGTCGAGTCGTTGCAACGCTTCCTCGACGGCGTCGGTTACGTCGGCTTCGCCAACTTCGACGTGATGTCCGACGAACGCACCGGCACCCGCAAGCTGCTCGAGGTCAACCTGCGCCCCGGCGCGACCGCCTATTACACGATGGCCGGCGGCGGCAACCTGGTGCGCTGCGCGGTGGAGGATCTGGTCTACGAGCGGCCGCTGCCGCTGGAGGTGACCACTGCCGAGCGGCTCTGGCTGAACGTGCCCTACCCGGTGGTGCTGCGTTACGCGCCCCGCGGGTTGCTGCGGCGGATCCGTGCGGCGGCACGCGCCGGCAGGGTGCACACCCTGAAGTACCGCCCGGACAGCTCCCGGCGGCGGCGGATCGACATTGCGCGCGTCGACGCCCGGCACACGCGCGACTACCTCAGATTCGCAAGGCGCCGCCCGCACTGAGCGCGCGCCGCACCACGTCCGCGGCACGCCGGGCGCCCGCCGGGTCGACCGTGGTCGGCAGGTTCACCACCCGCGCGATGAGGTCCTCGCTGACCGCGAGCGCGGGGTCTCCCGGCGAATAGCCGTATGCCGCAGGCTCCGTCGTGCCCGGGAACAGCGCCGGCCGGTACCACCGCCCGGCGTAGAACCCCGCATCGGTGACCGCGCGCACGACGTCGTCGGCGTCCACGAAGTCGGGCACGAAGAACGGGAAGCGCACGAGCGGTTGCGCCCGGTCGATCGACGCGGGAACCGTCACCACATCGCCGAGTTCGTCGAGGTATTCCGCCACGGCGGCCGCGCGACCACGCTGCACCTGGTCCAGTCGCGGCAGCTGCTCGGCGATCTGCCGCACCATCCACGGCGTCGGCGCCATCGGCTCGTAGTCCAGTCCGGCGCGCGTTTCCTCCGCCGAGATCGGCGGCTCGAACAGCCTGGCCCGGGTCAGCGTCGAGCGCGCAGCTGCCGCCATACGGGCAGGGAGCCGGTTGAACACCCGCACCTGGCTGCGGTATGCGCGGCTGGTCAGGTCGATGCGCCGCCCCGGCGTGGGCAGCACCTGGAGGTGGCCGGCGATGCGCTCGGCGAGCAGGTCGTCGGGTAACGCCGGGTTGACCCAGATCGCGCCACCGAACCTGGTCGGCAGCACCTTCTCCGCACCGAAGGAGTGCACCGAGACGTCCGCGAGCGGGTCGCCGTCGGCGGTGCGCGCCATCCGGCCGACGCAGTGCGCCGAGTCCTCCACGAGCAGGGCGCCGACCCGATCGGCCGCCGCGCGCAGTCGGCGGCTGCGTGCCTCGTCGACGATGCCGAACGTGTGCTGCAACACCACGGCGCGGGTCCGGTCGGTGAGCTGCAGCCCTGCCGGGTCGAGTGCCACCGACTCGGGCGCGACCTCCGAGTAGACCGGCCGCAGCCGGCCGGTGATGATCGGATCGACCGCCGTCGCGCAGGTGAAGATCTGGGTGACCACCTCGCCCGGTTCGCGGGACGCCGCGAGCTCGCGGAAGACGACTTCCATCCCGTAGCGGGCCTTGAGGACCAGGTGCCAGTCGGCGGCACTGGTGCCGGTGCGTTCGGCCAGCATCCCGCGGACTGCGGCACTGGTCTGCTGATCCACTGGCATTGCGCATGCCCTCCCCCGACGTAGCGCGAGCGCGCTGGACGGCGATGTTACACAGCAAACCCAAAGATTCGGGGGCAGTTGCGTGGATCAGCCGGGCAAATGCGTCGGTATGGCGAGGCGCGCTCCCCGCCGCGCTGGCCCGAGGCGGGCCGCGGTCACCAGGAACTGCACCCGGTAGCGGTGCCCGACATACGGCTGCAGCAGTCGGGCCAGGCCTTCGTCGTCGACGGACGACCCGGTCAGCGCGTGGCCGACATCCTTGGCGACGTGGTAGTCACCGAAGCTCACCGCGTCAGCGTCGCCGCAGGCCCGCTGCATGGTCTCGGCCGCCGTCCAGACGCCGACGCCTGGCACGGATCGCAAGCGTTGCCAAGCCTTTTCGCGTGGCAAGTCGCCACATTCCTCCAGTCGAGGCGCTACCTGCAGGGCTCGCTGGATGGTGTCCGACCGCTGGGCGTCGACACCGGCACGCAGCCACTCCCAGGACGGGATGCGCCGCCACTGCTCGGCCGTGGGCGGGACCATCAGTCGCGTCGCGCCGACGGCGTCCGCCGGGCCAGGGGCGGGCGCGCCGAACCTGCGCACCAGCCGTCGGTAGCCGCCGAACGCCTGTTTGCCGGTCACCCGCTGCTCGATGATCGCCGGCAGCAGCGCATCGAGCACGAGACCGGTGCGTCCGGCACGCCAGTGGCGGTGCGCGTGTGCCGCACGGCGCAGCACCTCCTCGCGCGGTGCGAATCCGCTGGGGTCGTCGTTGGCGCCGAGCAGTTGCGGCAGCCGGTCGAGCGACCAGGAAGCCCCGGGCCCGAAGGCCCGGGCGACGACCCGGTCTCCGCCGGCCGCGGCCTCGCGGTGCAGGTGCAGCGTCACCGGGCCGTCCGGGGTGTGGGCCGCCCGCCAGATCGCACCGGGGCTCTGGTGCCAGGTCGGATCGCCGGACCCGCGGCGGAGCGCGCCGAGGATGGACCCGATCGGGATCGGACGGCCGGGCGCGAAGTCGGCGCTCGCGGGGGCCGCCGACGCGCTCACCGCCTGCGGAAGGTCAGCAGCGCGAGGCCGAAGTTGCCCGGCTCGGCCTCGGCGACCGCGCGGGCCTGCCGGCCCTCCTCGAGCGCGATCTCGCCGACCAGCGAAAGGCCCTGCTCGTCGGCGCGCGCAATCAGCGAACGCAGGTCGGCCACCCCGACGCCGCCCGCGTCGTCGGTGCCGAGGCGGAGGGTGACGATGATCAGCCCGCCCCGCCGCACGGCAAAGGACCCTCTGGCCAGATCCTCGTCGACGGTCTGCGGCTCGCTGGAGTGCGGGTGCAGACGCACCACGAGGTCGACCGAGCCCGGGTCGACGTCGGTGCCGACCACCTCCGGTCGCATCACGTCGACATGCACCGGCGCAAACCCGACCTTGGTCGCCCACCGGGTGAACACCGAGCGCCCGCCCGCGGTGTCGACGATCACGGAGCGGCGGCGGCCGTCGTCGACGATCCGCAACAACGCGGCCAGCGCGCCGAACGCGGCCCAGGCGCTGGTGTCGTCCAGGGTGCGCGGCAGACCGAGCCGGCGGGCCGCCTTGCGGGCCAGTCGTGCCTCCGCACCGTCGAGCAGCAACCCGGTGGTGCGGATGCCGGTGAAGTCGGCCGCTCGCAGCGAGACCGTCTGCTCGGCCGGGTGCGGCAGCCGGGCAGCGGTGTCGCGTGCGGCTTGTCGGGCACGATCGACCGCACGTTGCACGCCGGGTGCGCCTGAGATGCGAGCTGCTGCCGTAGACGGGACCTTCACAGGATCGACTCTAACCGGCAACACCGACCGAGGGTGGCAGGTATCTACCGGTCCAGGTCGACCGCGGGCGGCAGGTATCTATCCAGCAGCGCCCGCTGCCGCACCCCCAACTCGTCCTCGAGGTGTTCCAGACCAGGGGTGAGCACCCGGGTGGCGGGCATGCCGTGCAGGGCGGCGAGGTTGAGCAGCGCCGTGCTCGCCCCGCCGATCACGCCCGATGCGCTGACGACCTGCGGGTCGAGCTCGGCGGGAACGATGCCGGCCAGCACCTCGCGTGCCCCGTAACGGTTCGGGTGCTCCGCAGGATGTGGCCGTATGACGAGACGACCGCCGTCGGCGGCCACCCGCCGGGCGACATGGTCCACGTGCGCCAGGTAGGCGTCCGCGCTGAGCGCGCCGATCTCGACCCAGGGCTGGCCGAGGAAGACCACCCGACCATCCGAGGGATCGGGCGCCATGCCCTCGGTGTGCCGCAGGAACTCCGCGGCGACCGACGGGTGCGGTGCGAAATCGCGGCCCTCGTCATACATCGGGAAGCGGCGGGTGGTCAGGCCGCGCACCCCGCCCTCGACGGCGACTGCGCGCATGGTGGTCCACGGTTCGCGCACGCCTTGCCGACGCCACGCATCCCGGCGGGTGCGCCAGTCGCCGTAGGTGCCGATGCCCTCGTCGGTCACCACGGTCGACAGGCGGCGGCGAAAATCGCCACGCCGCAATGCAATCCACGGTTTGATGCCCGGCGCGCCGACCGACACGTAGGTCACGTCGCCCTCGATGTCGGAAAGTTCTGCGAGGCGGCTGACGAACCGCACGTGCAGCGCCGGGTCGTCCGGCAGCAACTGCCGCACGTCCAGCTCGTCGACGGCGGCGTGACCGAGGAACGTGCCGCCGGTGAGGTAGGTCAGGTCGACGCGATCGGTGCGGGAGAGACCTTCGCGCAGGTAGGCGGCGATGTGGATCAGGTGCGTGCGACTGCGCACGCCGGTGACGACGACCTGCATGATCAGATCACCGGTGGCCGGCCGGCCCGGGTCAGTCGGCCCACCGTGCGCCACGACATGGGGCGGCGCTCGCCGGCGTCGGTCCGCACACCCTCGGCGAACCCCTTGAACCACACCTTCAGCGACTCCGGGTCGTGCACTCGCGCAAGCGTGACCGCGGTCCACGCCCCGAGGTAGACCGGCACGAGGGGCGCGGGCAGGTTGCGGCGCGCGACCCAGACCCGGTTGCGGGCGTTGGTGCGGTAGTAGATCGCGTGCCGCGCTGCGCTGGTCGCCGGGTGGTGCACGACCACCGACGGCACGTATTCGATCCGCCAGCCGGCGTCGACCAGCCGCCAGGCGAGGTCGATGCCCTCGTGCCCGAAGAAGAACTGCCCCGGCCAGCCGCCCGACTCTTCGAAGGCGGTGCGGCGGATCATGAAGACCGCCTCCCAGAACCACGTCGCCGGGCCGGCCTTGCCGCCGTCGCGCACGTCGAAGCGCGGCACCCAGCGTCGCGGGGACGGTCTGCCGTCGGGGTCGGCGCCGCGCGGCTGGGCGACCGCGACGCGGTCGTCCGCGAGGATCACCTCGGCCAGCCGGGCCAGGATGTCGGGGGTCGGCAACGACGCGTCGTCGTCGTAGAAGTAGATGAGCTCGCCGCGGCACTCACGGGCCGCGACGTTGCGCCCTTCGGGGATCCCGACGTTCTCCGGCAGGTGGACGGTGCGCACCCAGTCGGGCAATCCCACCGGCTCCCAGCCGTTTCCGACGATCACCACGTCGAGTTCGACACCCTCCTGGGCCCGCAGCGTCTGGAGAGCGCGGGCCAACTCCGCCGGACGATCGCCCATGTGCAGCATCGCCACACCGACGGTGGGCAAGCTCCCGGCGTCGTTCGTCGGACTCGGGGGCACGGATTACTCCAATCTCGCAGGCGGCTGGAATCGGAACATTAGGCTACGTCCCGTGCCCGCCCCCAACGCCGCGCCCATCGAGGGCGTCACACTGCTCGGCGGCGAGATGCCGGATCGCACCGACCCTCCGGCGCCGCTCGGCGTGTTGGCCGACTTCCTGGTCGGTGTCGCCGGCACGCCGGGCTCGGTGCTGCTGCTGGGCCGCACGGCCGCCGAGCTCCACCCGCGCTTCCCCGGGGCGGTCGTCGTGGTGCGCGGGCAGCGCGACGCCGAAGCGTTGCACGCCGCCGGTGCGGACGTGCTCTGCGGCGGCCTCGATCGTCTCCCGGAGGACCTGCGGGCGGACCTGGTGCTGTTGCTCGATCCGCCCGGTGCGGTGCTGACTCCCGACTCGGCCGGCTGGTCACACGTGGAGCTCGTCGACCGCGCAGCCGCACACCTGACCCCCGGCGGCCGGTTGCTGGCGCTGCTGCCCGGCGCACTCGGCGCGGGCATCGACACCACCCCACCCGTGCACCGGATCGACAGCGACGACGCCTGGTGGGTGGGCACGTGTGGGTATGACGACAGGGCTCCCACGCTGAACGAACTGCCTTGGCAGCCAACACATCTCGTGCTTGGCAGCGATGGGCGGCCGACGGTCCTCGCAGAGCTCGCGGCCGGCGGGCAGGAGCCGGGTCGGTCGCTGCTGCGTGCGCTCACCTCCACCCGCCCGGACCTGGCGGTGGCTCTCGACGCCGAAGTGCTGCCCGAGCTGGCCGACGGCTGGCTGGTGGTCCGCGGAGCAGCATTGCCACGAAGCGCTCCGGTCTGGAGCAACCTGCTCGGTGGTGCACCGGCACTCGACCTGCCGGACGCCCCGGGCCGGTCGCTGGAGGCGGACCTGCTGACCGCACTGCGCCTGGACCAGCAGTTCCATCTGCGACAGGTGGTCTCGTCATACGCCGAATGGATCGGGACCCTGCCCGCCGACCGGCGGGCCCTGGCCGTCCCCCGCCGCACGCTCGTCAGCGGGGCTGGCTTCACCCAGCTCGAGTCGCCGAGCCCCGTCAGCGACCACGAACCGCCCGTCGACGTCGCGGTGGCGCACGGCCTGCTCGACCTGGCGCACGCGACGGCCCCACCGGGTGCGGCCGCCGGTTACCCGCCCGAGCTGGCCGCGGAAGGTCTCGCCCGCGAACTCGGGGCGCTGCTCGGGCTGCCCGAGCAGGTGTGGGTCGACGCGCAGTCGCTGCGGCTCACGCTGCAGCTGCCGGCCCGTCCGGCACCGGCACGGCCGGGGCCGGACGCCGCCGAGCAGCGCGTCGCCGAGCTGCAGGAGGCGCTGAACGACCGCGACGCTCAGCTCGCGCAGTCGCGCGACGCCCTGGCCCGCCAGACCCGTCGGGTCCGTGCGCTGGAGCACGCGATCGCCACCGAGCACGGCCCGCGGGCCCGGCGCGCGCTCTTCTTGATGACCGCGCCGACCCAGCGCCTGGTGGAGGCCGCTCGGGCGCGACTGCAGCGCTGATGCCTCAGTCGTGCGGTGCCCGGACCCCGCAGCACACCAGGACGTCCCCGAGCCGCACGTAAGCGGTGTCGACCTGTCCAGCCACTGCGTCCGGCGGCTGCAGCCGGTCCCAGCCCAGCCAGGACAACACCGGCAGCCCCATCAGCTTGGCGACCACTTCGCAGTGCGTCCACCGCGGCCAGACGATCGCCGGGTCGTCCGTGCCGACTCGTCGCGCGAGGCGCCGGCTCACCGGCTGCGTGGCGATCTCGGCGTCGATGGCGGCGCAATATCCTTGCGGCAGAACGGGATCCCAGACGACCCCGCGGCCGTCCGCAAGATGCGAGCGCACGCCCACCCCGGCGGAGCGCACGTCGTGCGAGTCCCCGACGCGCAGCCGCGCGGGCACGGCGTAGACCGCGAGTGCCTGTCGCGCGACCGAGGACGTCATACCAGCGAGGTCAGATCGAGCTGCCGCCGTCGACGGTGATGACCTGGCCGTTGAGATTGGTGTCGTCGAAGAGCAGCGAACCGACCACCGGCGCGATGTTCTCCGGGGTCACCATCCGCCCGGAGGGGGTGCGGCGGCTGATCGCCGACAACTGCTCGTTGCCGAGCACCGACGACATCTCCGAGGCGAAGAAACCCGGCGCGACCGAGTTGACCAGGAAGCGGCCGTGCATCTCACGGGCGAGCGTGCGCATCGCCGAGTCGAGGCCGCCCTTGGTCGCGGCATAGGTGACCAGGCCGGAGTAGCCGCGCTGCGCGCCGACCGAGGTCACCATCACGATGCGGCCGCGGCCGGCCTTGGCCATCGCGTGCCGGATGAACTGGCGGGTCAGCACCAGCGGGGCGGTGAGGTTGGTGGTCACGATCTGTGCAATGCGATCGGGCGAGGTGTGCACGTGCATCGAGTCCTGCCCGATCGCGGCGTTGTTGACGAGCGAGTCGATCGGGCCGAGCTTTGCCGAGGCGTCCTTGATGAACTGCTTCACCGCGGCGTCGTCGGTGATGTCGACCGACCCCACGAAGAGCGTGTCGGGCTGCTCGTCGGCGAGCGCCTGCAGCTCCGGCGTGATCGACCGCGAGAACGTCGCGACCTTGGCCCCGCGACGCAGCGTGTCCCGCACCAGCTCCAGCCCGAGCCCGCGGGAGCCGCCGGTGATCAGCACGCAGGAGGCCGCCGGGATTGGTTCTACGTCAGACATCGCTCTTCAGGGTCTCCTTGATCGGGATCTCGGGCAGCACGCGCATCCGGCGCGGCACGGAGTAGTCGGGCAGCCGCTCCGCGCAGAACGCCTGCAGGCGTGCGGTGTCCGCCTCGGCGCCATCGCGCAACACGACGTCGGCGACGACCATGTTGCCAACCAAGGGCGCCTTGCGGCCGCGCACCGCGGCCCACACGACGTCGGGGTGGTCGAGCAGCACCCGCCGCACGCTCGACGCGGACGCCTTGGAGCCGCCGACGTTGATCTCGTCGGAGGCGATCCGGCCGGTGATCAGCACCCGGCCGTCGACGACGTCCACCCGGTCCCCGGTGTGTATGACGGGAGCCATCCCCTCGGCGGCCTTCGGTGAGGCGATGACCAGCTCGCCGTCCTGCACCGACAACCGCGGGCGGCCGCCTGTCTCCCGGTCCAGCCAGGCCTGCGGGAAACCGGCCCGCCCGTCGTGCACCGCGATCGCGGCGCCCGCCTCGGACGAGGCGTAGATCCAGGAGATCCGGGCGTCCGGGAAGACCTCGCGCAGCCGGTCCAGGATCGCCTGGTCGACCGGCTCGCCGCCGAGGGTGATCTGCTCCAGTTTCAGCTGGGCGACCACGTCACCGGCGCGCCAGAGCGCCTGCCGCCAGAAGGTCGGCGTGCCCGACGCGGCGGTCACCCCGTGCTCGAGCGCGAGCCGCGGCCACTCGTCCAGCTGTGCCGGCTCGACGAAGACGACGTCCTGTCCGGGCAGTGCCAGCGACAGCGTCACCACCTGCCACCAGGCGTAGGCGCCGGTCGCGTAGGGGCACAGCCAGGTGCGGGCCGGCTGGTCACCGGCGACGGTCGTCAGCGAGTCGAGGGTGTGCGCGACCTGCTTGGGCCGCCCGGTCGAGCCGCTGGTGAGCAGCCACACCCGGCCTGCGTCGGCGGCGCGCTGCGTGCCCGCGGGCTCGACGTCCTCCCCGCGCACCACCGCGAGGCCGTCGGCGCGCAAGCCCTCGGCCTGCTCGTCGTCCACGCGGGTCGCCGCGGCGACCAGAGTCTCCCGGTCGCCGTCGACCACGTGCTGCCACACCGCCCGCACCGCGTCGGTGTTGTCGGCGACGAGCACCGCTGCGGCGCAAGGGAGTTCGGGCCAGGCCGGCAGATCTGCCCAGGTGCCGTCATACCGGCTGGTGACGATGCGGTTGCCCGCGCCGGCCGGCCTGCTCACGCTTGCTGCAGCTGCTCGACGAAGTCGAGCACGTCGCTGACGGTCTCGATGGAGCGCAGCTGCGGTGCGTCGAAGTTCAGCTCGGTGTCCAACTCGTCCTCGACCCGCAGCGCCAGCTCGGAGAAGTCGAGCGAACGGAAGCCGATCGTGTCGAGCCGAGTGCTGTCGTCGGCGGGCAACTCCTTGCCCTGCGTGGCGAGCACCTCACCCATCATCGTGCGCACCTGGTCCCGGCTCAGCGTGGACAAAAGAACCTCCGGAGTCGTCGAATTGGCCTGCTGTAGTGTAGACGGCTGGGTCTGCCCCGATGCCAAGCCTGCCCGTCCGCACAACCCTCCGGAGGCTCGATTGCTTCGCCCCGCCACCGACGCGGACAAGGAGCTGGTGCGCGTATGGCGGAACCACCCCGACGTGCGCGCGGTCTCGCTCAATCGTGAGCTCATCTCCCCTGCCGAGCACGACGCCTATTGGCAATCGCTCCAGGGCAATCGCGCCCGCAAGGTGTTCATCTACGAGCGCGGTGGCGCTCCGGCCGGCGTGGTGACCTTCTTCGACATCGACGACGACGCCAAGACCGCGATGTGGGGCTACTACCTCGACAACGAGGGCCTCGGCGCGCGCGGCGAGTTGCTGCCGGCCTGGATCACGATCCAGCGCGAGGCGGTGAAGTTCGCCTTCGCGCGGCCGGACGCGGGCCTCGGCCTCGACGAGCTCTACGGCGAGGTGCTCGACGTCAACGAGGCGGTCCGCCGCATGAACACCCGCAACGGGTTCGAGGAGATCGACACGCAGGAGCGGGAGATCGCCGGTGAACCCACCGTCGTGCACACCATCCGACGCAGGAGACAGCCGAATGACTGAGATGACCTTCCCCGACATCAAGATCGGCAAGCACCAGATCGGCCCGGACCACCGGCCGTTCATCATCGCCGAGGTGTCCGGCAACCATGACGGCTCGCTGGACAAGGCGCTCGACATCGTCCGGATGGTTGCCGATTCCGGCGCGCAGGCGGTCAAGCTGCAGACCTACAAACCGGAGACGATCACCATCGACTCCGACGCACCGGACTTCCGCCTGTCCGACGGGCACGAGCTGTGGGGCGGTCGCACCCTGTGGGACCTCTACCAGGAGGCGCACACCCCGTGGGAGTGGCACGAGCCGATCTTCGAGCTGGCCAATTCCCTTGGCCTGGAGTGCTTTTCGTCCCCGTTCGACCCGACGGCCGTCGACCTGCTGGAGTCGCTGGACACCCCGGCATACAAGATCGCCTCGTCCGAGATCGTCGACCTGCCGCTGATCCGCCTTGCCGCGAGCAAGGGCAAGCCGATCATCATCTCGACCGGCATGGCGTCGATCAGCGAGATCGACGCAGCCGTCACCGCAGCGCGCAGCACCGGCAACGAGCAGATCATCGTGCTGTCCTGCACCGCGGACTACCCGGCTGACCCCGAGGAGTCCAACCTGCGCGGCATCCCGGTGCTGCGCGACGCGTTCGGGGCGCACATCGGCCTGTCCGACCACACCCCCGGCATCGGTGCCCCGCTCGCCGCGGTCGCACTCGGCGCCGTCGTGGTCGAAAAGCACGTCACACTGGCCCGCGAGGGCGGCGGTGTCGACTCGTCGTTCTCCCTCGAACCGGCCGAACTCGCAAGTCTGGTGCGCGAGTCCGAGGTCGCCTGGCAGTGCCTGGGTCAGCCGACGATCGGCGCCAAGGAGAGCGAGCGCGAGGGGCTGCGCTTCCGTCGTTCGCTGTATGTCGTGCAGGACGTGCGCGCCGGTGACCGGGTGACCACGCGGAACGTCCGCTCCATCCGCCCGGCCGGCGGCCTGGCGCCCGACCTGTTCGACGTGGTCGACGGGCGCACCTTCAGCACGGACGTCGCACGGGGCACCGCCCTGACCTGGGACCTGGTCTGACTCGATGGCGCAGCCACCCCGCCTGTCCGTGGTCGTCCCGTTCTACGGCGTACAGGACTACATCGGCGACTGCCTGGCGTCGGTCCGCGACCAGAGCTTCCGCGACATCGAGGTGCTCATGGTCGACGACGGGTCGCCCGACGGCAGCCGCGCCATCGCCGAGGAGTATGCCGCGCAGGACTCGCGATTCCGGCTGATCACGCGGGAGAACGGCGGCCTCGGCCCCGCCCGCAACACCGGCACCGAGCAGGCCGTCGGCGAGTACCTCACGTTCGTCGACAGCGACGACCTGATCGCCCAGCAGGCGTTCGAGCGGATGGTGGGCTGCCTGGACCGCACCGGATCGTCGTTCGTGCTGTGCAACGCCCGCCGGTTCAGCCGCACCTCGGGTGTCCGGCAGAGCTGGACGCACCAGAAGATCTGCGCGAAGCCGCGCCTCGGCACCCACATCTACGAGTTCCCCGAGTTGATCCGGGACCGGATGGTCTGGAACAAGGTCTACCGCCGCAGCTTCTGGGACGAGCACGGCTACGAGTTCCCGGCGATCCGCTACGAGGACTACCCGGTGACGCTGCCCGCGCACCTGGCCGCGCTCACCGTCGACGTGCTCAGCCTGCACGGTTACTACTGGCGCGAGCGGGAGTCCGGCGACTCGATCACCCAGCAGGCGTTCGCCTACGACAACCTGCTGGACCGGGTGGTCTCGGCCGAGCTCGTGCTGGACGATGTCGAGCGTCACGGCACCCCGAGCATCCGGGACGCCCTGCAGCGCTACCTGGCCGAGATCGACCTGGTGGCGCTTGCGCAGGCATTCGCGGTCGTGCCGGACGAGGACGTCGACCGGCTGCTCACCCTCGGCCACCGGCTCGCCGACCGGCTGGTCTCGCAGGTCGGCAACCGGCCCCGCTTCGACCAGATCCAGTTTGCCGCGCTGCGCGCCGACGACGTGCCCCTGCTGCGGGAGTTGGCGCAGTTCCGCGCCGACGGCGGACTGGTCGGTGGCGTGCGCGCCACCCGCCGTCCGCTGCGCCCGTGGCGGTATGACGCCAGCTTCCCCGGACGCGGCAGATCCGATGCGCCGCTCGCGGCATACACCTTCCCGGTCACCGCGCTCACGCTACGCACCACCGTGACCGGACTCGCCTTCGCCGGCCGCACCCTGCAGGTCGACGGCACCGCGGAGATCAACCACCTGGAGACCGGCGCGGACTCGGGCCTGACTGTCAACCTGGTCAACGGCGTCGACCGGCACCCGTTGCCGGTGACCCGGTACCGGACGCTGGACCAGCACGCCAGCCAGTCACTGGTGGGCTTCCGCGCCGATGTCGATCTGGACGCGATCGAGGCATCCGGCCCGCTGCTGTGGCCGCTGCGCTTCGAGGTGGAGCAGCGGGTCGGCTCCATGCGCCGGGTCGGCCCGCTGCGCACGCTGCGGGACGGCAGCCCGGCATACCCGCCGATGCTGGCGCTACGGCCGGGCGAATGGGTCGCACCGGGCAAGGCGCGCGGCGACATCCTCGCGATCCGCCGTGAACTCGACCCGACCACGCTGGTGTCGGTCCAGCGGGTCGGCGACCGGCTCCGGGTCGAGGCGCTCGTGCCCGAACGCTGCCGCTTCGCCACGCTGCGGGTCGACCGGCCGCAGTCGATCGGCCCGGTCGAGGTCGACGGCGAGGTCACCGACGAAGGCAGCGCCAGTCGCGTGGTGGCCTGGCTCGACCCGGCGGCGGTGACCGCAGGGGACACTCCGGACGACCCGTTCACCCAGCGAGCGACCCGGCGGCTGACGCTGGTCACCGATGCCGGCGACTTCCCGCTGCTGTGGCCGGACTACGCCGTCGACGTGGTCGCACCGGCCGGCGACACCCCGGTGACGATGACCCGATCAGCCTACGGCGCGGCCGTGCTCGTGCACGGGCCGGCCCTCCCGATCGCCGAGCGCGCCGCACTGCAGGACGGCGCCATCAAGGTCTCCGGCAGGTGGTGGAGCTCGCGCCGGCCGGACCTGATCACCTGGCGCCGTTACCTGCCCAACTCCGACGACCACGTCGACGTCCCGGCCGACCTCACAGTCGACCCGGGCGGCGCCTGGGCCGCTCGCGCCGACCTCGCCGATCTGGTGCCCCCGGAGGGCACCGTCCCGCTGCAGCCGGGTGGACCGGCCGCCGACTGGGTGCTGTTCGCCGGTGCCGGCGACACCGCCGACGCGGTCTTCGCGACACCGTCCCTGGCGATGGGCCTGCCCCTCGTCAGCGCCGTGCAGGATCGGCACCTGCAGGTCATCACCCACGCGGCCACCGCCCGAGTGCGGGTGAGGTGACCCATGCACCCACACAATCATTGGTATGGCGGGGGCCACGTGCTGCTCACCCACGCCCTGGGCAAACGGCGCTGGACCGTGCCGAGCATCGCCGGTCATCTGCAGCACGAGTGGGACATCGCGCAGGTCTGCGAGGGCGACCGGGCGCTCAACCCGAGTCTGACGGCATACCTGTGGAGCAGCGGCAGCCGTCGCCGCCGGGCCGCCACGGGGCTGCGCAATCACGTGGTCATCGGCGCACCCTGGCTCTACCTGCGCGACCTGGATCCCAAGCTGCTGACGCTGGAGCTGAGCGCGGCCGACGAGTTGAAGATCGCGATGGGCGGCACGGACCCGCGCCCCAAGGCACCGACGCCGCCGACCGGTGATCTGGTGCTGTTCGCCGAGCACGGGCTGGACGGCGAGTTCGCCGCCCGCCGGCTGGCCGCGCAGGTGCGCGAGCAGGAGGACGGCGCGGTGACGGTCGCGCTCAGTCATCGCGACTTCGCGGTGCCCGCGGTGCGCGCGGTCTACCGGGAGGCCGGCTTCACAGCGCACGATCTGGGCCCGCTGCCGGACGCATCGGGCACGCCGCAGCCGCGCTACCTCGACCGACTCCAGCAGCTGCTGACCGGCCATCGCCGGGCCGGCGCCAATGCCGCCCGGTCGGAGTTGCTCTACGCGGCCGACCTCGACCTGCCCGTGCGCGTCTTCGGCACGGTGCCACCCGCGCTCCGGCCGCTCACCGCACCGGCCGATGCCGCAGCCTTCGCCGCGGACGAACTCGGCAGGGAGTTCCTGCTGAGCCCCGCGGAGCTCAAGGACGTTCTGGAATGGAGTGGACGTGTCTGACCCGATCCAGTTGTTGCTCGACGATCTCGTGCCGCGTGCCACCGCCGGTTACACCGTCGGCGCCCTGCCGGCACCGATCGAGCAGGCGCTGCGCGAGCGGTGCAGCGAGGTCGTCGAGCTGCCAACTCTCGACAGCGACGCGCAGGTGTCCCCCCGCGGCGTGATCGCGGTCGGCGACGTCGCACCGGGCGCCGGGCAGTCCGCGGCGCAGGCGTGGGCGCGAGCGGTCACCGATGCTGCGGGCCTGCTCGAAACCGGCGGCGTGCTGCTGGTCTTCGCACCCGCGCACAGCGTCTTCAGTGGCCTGGTCGACGGCTTCCGGGCGACCGGCGGCAGCGACCTGCGGCAGTCCACCCGCCGCTTCACCGAGCGCCTCACCGCGCTCGGTCTCGACCCCGCCGTGCACCTGATGTATGGCGATCCGGCCGCGCCGAGGGCGGTGCTGCGCGCGGACATCGCGGCCCGCGCCGGAGCCGGGTCGCTTGCCACCGTGCTGCTGGCCGAAGCACTCTCGGCGCCCGGCGCCGACGACGACACCTCGCCGCTGCCGCTGCTCAGCCCGGAGGAGGCGATCGACCACGCGGCCCGGGCGGGTGCGCTCCCGGAGATCGCCGGAGGGCTGATCGCCGCCGTGGGCGGCCGGGGCCGCGCCGTCTACGCCGTGACCTCCGACGCCCAGCCGGTGTGGGCCGACCCGGCCGACGACGGCGCGGTGTGGGTGACGTCCTACGGGTCGGTGCCGCGTGCCACGACCTTCGAACACACACTGCGCCGGTTGCTCGAACGCGGCGACCTGCCCGGCTTCCGCACCGAGGCCGCGCGGATCGGCACCTGGCTGCGCACCCACCCCGACGCCGCCGGACTCGACCGGGTCGCCTTCGACCGGTTGCTGGACGTCGACGGCGCCGCGCTCACCCCGGTCACCACGACCGCGACCAGCCCGGACCCGGCGTCGGCGGACCGGGAGGACGACACCGTGCTGACCGGCGCCTGGCACCGCTTCCACTCCCGGCTCGGACCGCTGCGGTTCGATCTGCCGTGGCCGCAACTGACCACGGACGACGCCCTGATCACCAGCTGGCTCGAGATGTCCGGTGTCGCCGGCGCACGGTCGGCCACGCTCCCCCACCCGGCGCCGACCAGCGTGGAGCGCGCGGTCGACGCCATCGACCGGGCGGTGGACCGAAATGCGTTGCTGGAGCAGCGAATTGCTGCGCTCACCGAGGTGCTCGAGCATCGCGACTCCCAGCTCATGGTGCGCGAGGCGAGCATCTACCGCCTGCACACCCAGCTGCTCGACGCGATCGAGAAGGCCCAGGCCGCCGAGCGCGACACAGCGCAGGTGCGCGGCCGGTCGTCATACAAGCTGGCCCGCCGGCTCGAACTGCTCACTCAGCCCAAGCAGTTCGTGCGCGCGGCCGGCAACAAGCTGGAGAAGCAGGTGCGGACCATCCGCCGCATGCGCTGATGCCATTTGGCCGTCCTTCGGCCGGGTGCGCTGAGGCGAGGATTCGTTCCTCAGCTCCGCTGATGTCCTTTTGCCGTCAGAGCTTGTCGCGGGTGCGCGAGCGCAGATTGCGCACCGGCCCGAGGATGACGTTGCCGGCGCGGTAGGTCAACGAGCGCCGGATGTCCTCGGCCCGGCTGCGCAGGATCTCCTGCCCGCGGGAGGCGTCGGCCAGTTGCCGCCGGTGCTGCTCCGCACGGGCCCGCATCTCGCGTTCGCGCACCGAGAGCCGCTGCTCGAACCACGCGGCCTTCGAGGCCAGCGCGGTGTTGGCGTGGGTCAGCCGCTCGACCACGGCGAGCAACCCCGGGATGTCGTATGCCGGCAGCGGCGTGTCCTGCCCGGTGGTCGGCACGGTGCGCCCGGTGGCGGCCTGCGGGTCGATGCCGGCCATGGCGACCAGGTTGCCGAGCATCGTCGCGTCGTCGATCGCGGCCGGCCACGGGTGCCGGGCGCCGCGCGCCCGCAGCGTGGCGACCAGGTCGGCGAGACCGGTGATCAGCGCGTCCTCGACCGGGGCCGACGTGTGCGCCGGTGCGATCACGACCAGATCGTCCGCGGTCCGCAGCACGTTGTCGGGTCGGACGTCGGCCACTTCGGCCGGCAGCACGCCGCCGTCGGCGCGCGAGCGGACGCCGTCGGCGAAGTCGCGCACTGCGACGCGCAGGGCGGTCAGGTCGCCGCCGGCGGCGGCGTCCAACAGGTCCTCCGAGACCAGGCGCGCGTCCTGCGGCACGTCGACGACCCGCTCGGTGCCGTCCTGCCCGACGCGCCGCACGGCGCCCGGGCCGTCCTGCGTGTAGCTGACCACCGCGCCTTGCCCGCCGGACTCGGTCACCGTCGCGGTGCCCGCACGGGGCAGACCGGTCACGACATACCACCCCGAGGCGAAGTCGAGGAGGCGCCCGGCCAGCACCGCCGCCCGGGTGACCCGGGTCGGGTCCGCGCCGAGTTGCCGGTATGACGGCGACGCCAGCACCACGGCCTCCAGCACCTGGCGCAGCGCACCGGCGGGTGCCGGATCGACGGAGGCGAGCACGGTCGGTTGCTGCCAGTCCGGGAAGGCGGCCTCGACCCGCGCTGCGTCGTCGGCGGCGCACAGCTCTCGGACCGCCTCGAGGCTGCGCGGCCGGGAGGCGTCGAAGGTGGCGGTCACCGACCAGTCGGCGTCGGTGTCGGTGGTGTAGCGCGACCGCAGCGCGGTCATCCGCTGCAGGCCGAGCTCGTTCTCGATGCCGAGCAGGAGTCGGCCACCGTCCGCGACCAGCGTGCGGACGTCGTCGTACGCCGCCCGCCAGGTGACCGGCTCCGCCTCCAGCGACTGCACGGCGGCCAGATCGGCCAGCACGACGACGGCGTCGAAGGTGTCCTCGACCTGCGCGGCGCTGCCACAGACGACCTGCACGCCGGTCACGTCCTGCAGCAGCTCACCGACCGTCACCGCGTCCGGGATGGAGCGGGTGATCACGGTCAGCGAGGGCGTCTCGTCGGCGAGTCCGGTGATCAGGTCCAGCGGCGCGGCACCGACGATCGCGACGCGACCCGCCCCGGACACCACCTCCCGGACGAGCGCGCGCACCGCCGTCGAGGCACCGACGACCTGCCGGTCGAGGTCGGACCAGTGCTGCATGGCACCGGGCACCAACCGCACGTTCTCCGGGCGTCCGGTCTCGGTCGACGTCATGCGATCCCCTTGTCTTGGTTGGTCTGGAGCAGTTCCCACTCGTGCTGCCAGCCGAGCGCAAGCCGCAGCTCGTCCGGCGACATGAGCGCGTCCCTGCCGAGCTCACGGTCGGCGGTGGCCTGCGCCGCGCCCGGGTCGAGGTGTTCACCGCGCATCTGCGGGAAGGTCCAGTCCAGCAGCGGCCCGCCGTCGAAGCCGGGCTTGACCCCGTGCATCTCCATCGGGTCGCCGTAAATGCCGCACTCCTTGCCCATCGCGGCTCCGTAGAAGGTCGCGGTCGCCAGCCGGTTGGAGCACAGCCGCTTGTGCCGCCGCACCTCGCGCAGCTGCTTGATCAGGAAGTCGGTGTCGCCGCCCTTCCAGAACTGGCCTCGGCGACCGTGGGTGATCACCCGGAAGCCGGCGTCTTCGTATTTGCGCCGGATCGCCGGGATCTCGTACTCCACGTAGTAGAGGCACATGGTGACCGGGCCGTCCTCGACCTCGTTGATCTGCGCGATCAGCCGGTCGTGGTCGCCGGAGACCGCTTCGTAGTCGATGGTGCCGTGGAACGGGTACCAGATCGTGCCCTCCGGCTCGGGGTCGTCCGGCGCCGGCGGCAGGAGCCGGTCCAGGTAGAGCATCGGTGCGCCGATCACCTGGTAGTCGCGCCAGCCGATCGCCTGCCCGCGCCGGCGACACACGTCGGACCAGGCGTATTTGGTGAACCCGATCGGCGGCTGGTGCCCGAAACCGAACCCGTGCACGAACGTCCAGCCGTGCTGCACGACGCCTTCGATGCGCGGCGGCGCGTCGAAGTCGAAGCCGCAGTAGTCGGCCAGGATGTTGGCGTGGCCGTACCAGTGGTTACTGGAGTCCACGTGGTTCTTCCTCCTCCGGGCGCGGGGCCGTCTCGGCTGCGGGCAACGGATCGCAATCTTGCCACCCGAGCCGGTGACGCAACGCCTGCGGCGTCCACCGCTGGTCGATCCCGAGCTCGCTCGTTGCGACCCGCTGCGCATCGGCGGGGTCCACCTGCGGGGTGTGCAGTTGCGGGAACAGGCGCAGCTGCCGGGCCATGCCGCCGAGTACGGCGTGGTCGTTCTGCAGCACCATCGGGTCGCCGTAGACCCCGATCTCGCGGCCCAGCGACGCGCCGTAGAGCAGCGCGGAGCCGAGCCGGTTGCTCACCACCCGGCGATGGGCGGACATCTCGGCGAGCTGGGCGTCCAGGAAGTCGGTGTCGCCGCCGGCGTTCATGTGCCCCCGCCGGCCGTGGGTGATCACCCGAAAACCCTTGTCGGCGTAGATCTTCCGGATCTCCGGACGCTCATAGTCATTCCAGTAGAGACACATCGTCAGCGGCACGTCACCCTCCATCGCGCGCACCTCGTCGGCGTATGCCGCGTGGTCCCCCACGATCTGCTGCCCCTCCCAGCCGTGGAACGGGTAGACGATCGTGCCCTCACCCGCAGGCGGCGGCTTCGGCTGCATGGCCAACAGGTAGCTCCACGGTGCGCCGACCACGACATAGTCCCGCTGCCCGAGCGACCAGCCGCGGCGCCGCACCGACTCCGACCAGACGAATTTCGGTGTGCCCGGGGTGAATTCGTGGCCCACGGCGAAGCCGTCGTGCAGGTTCCAGCCGTGCTGCAGGTAGCCCCAGATCGGGCCCGGGTCGGCGACGCCGCAGTAGCGGGCCAGCACGTCGGCATGGCCGTAGAAGGCGTTGGCGTGGTGCATCGACCTACTCGCCGACGAACCCGCGCACCAGCTCGATGACCCGGTCGACGTCGTCGTCGGTGAGGTCGGCGAACATCGGCAGGCTGATCTCCTGGCTGGAGTAGGTCTCGGCGACCGGGAACTGCCCCTGCCGCCAACCGAGTTCGGCGAAGATCGGCTGATGGTGCACCGGGATGTAGTTGACCTGCACCCCGATGTCGTTCGCGCGCAGGTGGTCGAACAACTCGCGGCGGCGGCCGTCGAGGACGCGCAGCGGGTAGAGGTGCCACATCGGGTCGGCGCCGTCCCGCTGGGTCGGGGTGCGCAGGGCCTCGATGCCGGCGAAGCCCTCGTTGTAGCGCGCCGTCACCTCGGTGCGGCGCTGCTTGAAGTCGGCCAGCCGCTTCAGCTGGTTGCTGCCGAGCGCGGCGAGCACGTCGGGCAGCCGGTAATTGAGGCCGAGCGAGTGCACCTCGTAGTACCAGCCGCCCTGCCCCTCGCCGTTACGCAGCTGCTCCGGGTCGCGCGTGTAGCCGATGCTCTTGAACAGCCGGGCCCGCTCCAGCACCTCGGGATCGGCGCCGACGACCGCGCCGCCCTCGGCGGTGGTGAGGTTCTTGGTCGGGAAGAACGAGAACGTCGTGACGTCCGCCAACGAGCCGACCGGCACCCCGTCGAGTGTGCCGCCGATCGAGTGGGCGGCGTCCTCAAGCAGCAGCGCGCCGCCCGCGTGCGCGAGCTCGCGGAGCGCCGGCGCGTCGATCGGGTGCCCCGCGTAGTCAACCCCGGCAATCACCTTGGTGTTGCTGGTGATTGCCGCCTCGACCGCCTGCGGGTCGAGGTTGCCGGTGTCCTCGCTCACGTCGGCAAAGACGATCTTGGCGCCTTGCCACATTGCACACGTGGCGGTGGCGAAGAAGGTCAGTGGGGTGGTGATGACCTCGTCCCCGGGCCGGAGCCCGAGGCCGGCGTATGCCGTGTGCAGGGCCGCGGTGCCGGAGGTGACCGACACGGCCGGCTCGGCGACCCCGGCGGTGTCGGCGACGGCACGCTCGAAGGCGGTGACCGCCGGACCGGTGGTGAGCCAGTCACCGCGCAGCACTGCGGCGACCGCCGCGATGTCCTCGTCGTTGATCGACTGGCGGCCGTAGTTCAACACTGTCGACAGGTTTCCTTTGCGCGTCGTGGTCCCTGGAGAAGTGGGGGTGACCTAGACGCCCGATTCGAGGATTTTGCGGATGTCGTCGGCGTCGATCCAGATGTCGTTCTTGTCCGAGGAGCAGTGGAAGCCCTCGGGCACGGGGGTGGCGTTCTCGATCGGCTTGTAACCCCAGCTGGCCAGCTCCGGCTGCAGCACGTAGTACTTGCCGTCCTGCACGATGACCGCGCGGCGGCCCTCCTCGGGCGAGATCATCTCCTCGTGCAGCTTCTCGCCGGGGCGCAGGCCGATGTCGTGCATCTTGGCGCCCGGGGCGATCGCCTGCGCGAGGTCGGTGACCTTGTGCGACGGGATGTGCGGCACGACCAGCTCGCCGCCCTGCATCATGTCGAAGGTGTCGAGCACCATCTGCACGGCGTCGGGCAACGTGATCAGGAAGCGGGTGCAACGCAGGTCGGTGATCGGCAGCGACTCACCCGCCTCGTGCAGCGCGCGGAACTTCGGCACGATCGACCCGCGTGATCCGGTCACGTTGCCGTAGCGGACGACGGCGAAGCGAGTCGGGTAGGCGGCGGCGTAGTGGTTGCCGAGGATGAAGAGCTTGTCCGCGGTGAGCTTCGTTGCGCCATACAGGTTGATCGGGCTGGACGCCTTGTCGGTCGAGAGGGCGACGACCTTCTTCACCCCTGCGTCGATTGCGGCCTCAATGACGTTCTGCGAGCCGAGCACGTTGGTCTTGACGAACTCGAACGGGTTGTATTCCCCGGTGTCGACCTGCTTCAGCGCCGCCGCGTGCACGACGTAGTCGACCTGGTGCATCGCCCGCTGCAGCCGTGGCAGGTCACGCACGTCGCCGATGAACCAGCGCAGCCGCGGGTCGTCGGCGAAGTGCTGGCGCACCTCCCACTGCTTCAGCTCGTCGCGTGAGTAGACGATCACCCGCTTGGGCTTCACGTCGTCGAGCAGGCGCCGGATGAACGCCTTGCCGAACGACCCGGTGCCGCCCGTCACGAGAACCGACGAACCTTGCAACTCAGACACTCAGGACTCCCGCATTCGGACGACATTCGAGGTCGCGCAAGGGCGCGCGGACCGCCCAAGAGGTTAACATTCGGGGGCGATGACCACCGCTCCTGCGACGCCCCGCGTCGGCCTGCGCTGTGACGCGGGAGCGCGCATCGGCGTCGGGCACGCGGTCCGGTCCCTCGCGCTCGGCGAGGAGCTGCGCAACCGCGGCCACCAGGTGACCGTGTGGGGTGACCTCGCGGACGTGCCCTGGTTGGAGACTTTGGTCACCCGCGCGCGTTTCGACCGTATGCCGGCAGCCACGACCGGACCGGCGCTCGCCGAGCAGGCACGGTCCGCCGGCTTCGACACGGTGGTGCTCGACGGCTACCAGCTGCCCGCCGACGCCGGCACCGCCCTGCGCGCCGCGGGTGCGACGGTGCTGGCGATGGTCGACGGCGAGTTTGGCGGCGGCCAGGAGGCCGACCTCTACGTCGACCAGAACCTCGGGTCGACGCCGCACGCCGGAGGTCCCGCGGGCTCGGTGGCATTGGCCGGGGCCGACTACGCGCTCTTTCGCGACTCGGTGCTCAACCGTCGGCGTGCGCCCGTTGACGTTGGCGAAATCCGTTCGGTGCTGGCGGTTTTCGGCGGCACGGACCCGATGGGCGCCGCGCCCCTCGTCATACCCGCTCTGCTCGCGACCGGCGCGCCGCTCGAGGTGACGGTGGTGGCCGGCAACCCCGGCATCGCCGCCCGACTGCGCGCGCTCACCCCCGGCCCGGGCCAGACCGTGCGGACCGTCCCGCCGGACCCTGACCTGGCAGCGCGCGCCGCCGCGGCGGACCTGGCGATCACTGCGTCCGGGTCCTCGGTGTGGGAGCTGCTGACGATCGGGGTGCCGACCGCGGTCGTGTGCGTGGCCGACAACCAGGAGCTCGGCTACCGCCAGGCGCTGGACGCCGGGGTCGCGACCGGGCTCGGGCGGTTGTGGCAGTTCGACGCCGCCCGCGCCACCGGGGCCCTGCGTGCCCTGATCGACGACCCCTCCGCGGCGGCAGCCCTCGCGTCGCGCGGGCAGCGCCTGTTCGACGGGCGCGGCCGGCAGCGGGTCGCCGACGCGCTGACCGCCGCTCAGCCCAGCTGAGTCGCCTGGTCACGCACCTGCGCCGGCGATGCGGCGGCGAGCAGCACGGTGGTCACCCCCGGCGTGGCGAGCGCGCGTTGCGCCTCATCGGGCGACTGGCAGCGCACCGCGACCACGATCTCCGGATGCTCCGCGGGCAGCTGATCGAGCAGTCCCGGTGCGACCTCGAGGTAGCCGATACGGCGATCGGCGAGCGCCGCGGTCAGCTCCTGCGCCCGCACCACGACCGACCCGAGCGCCCGGGCGACGCTCTGCGCGTTGAGCGCGACGAGCTCGTCACCGTGCGCCACGAAGTCCGACCATCCCGCGGTCGCGACCACGTCGACGCCGCCGACCCGAAGCCGGGCCATCGCCTCCCAGACCGCACCGTCGACGCCCTCCGGCATACCCGGTGGCAGCGTGACGATGACCCCGACCCGTTCGGACAGTCCGTGCGCGAGCGCCTGCCCGACACGCGGCGCGCTCCCGGCGTGCGCCAGGGAGGTCTCCAGGTGGGTGACCCCGGAGGCCGCCGCGAGTTCGAGCACCCGCGACGCCTCGGCCGCGTCCCGCAGCTCGCCGAGCCCGGAGGTGTCGAGCACCCACGGCCCGACCGCGAGCGGGTTCGGCATACCGCCCGGCAACGGCGCCGGCATCGCGCCACCGGCGGCGACCCACCGGTCGAGCAGTTCGCGCCAGGTCAACGCCAGCGGATCCTCCACTCCGGCAAGGGCTTTGGCGGCAATCGTGAAATCCAGCAGGGTGTCCACGGTGCACCGCACCCGACCGGCCGCGCCCTCCACCGGCGGCACCCAGGTCAGGTCCGCGCTGTGCCGGCGGATCCAGGGAGTCACGTGTTCCCGGTCGTATGGCGCATCCGCCTCCCGGTCCGCGGTGCGCAGCAGTCCCACGGTGAAGACCTCGGCTCCCAGGCCGTAGATGGTGTCGGTGGTGACCCGGATGTAGTCCTCCCCCGCGTCCTGCATGCGGTCGATGAGCTCGGCGACATACGTCCCGTCGGGGCCGACGTTGTCACCGGTGAGCCGGACGACCAGGTCGGCGTCGTCGAGATCGGCGGTGGCCGCGGCGAAGCGGTGCAGCGTGTCGTGCAGGTCTCCGCGGAAGACCGGGACGCCCGCATCGGTCAGTGCCGCTGCCAGCACGTCGTCCTCGGGTTCGGCGCTCGTGGCCACGACCACCTCGAGGCCGGTGTTCGACGCGCGCTGCGCGGCAAGCACGACCAGCGGCCGCCCGACCAGCGTGAGCAGCGCCTTCCCCGGCAGGCGCGACGACGACAGGCGGGACTGGATGACCACTCGGACGCGCATGGGGACCGACGCTATCTCCTGACGCTTGCCTACGCTGCTGCGGTGACCCCTGACGGACTGACCATGGCGCTGCGCACCAACGACCCGGGACGCCCCCTGCTCACCTGGTATGACGACAGCACCGGCGAACGCATCGAGTTGTCCGCCCGCACCCTGCTCAACTGGGTGGCCAAGGCGGGCAACTGGCTGGACCTGGAGGCGGCCGCCGAGCCGGGCGGTGTGCTGGCGTTGACCGTCCCGGCCGATCACTGGCGGGCGGTCTACTGGGCGCTGGCCGGGTGGAGTCGCGGGCTGACGGTCGACCTGACCGGCGGCGCGGGCGACGCGACTGTCGGTCTCGACACCGGCCCGGCCGGCGCAGACCTGGTCGAGCCGGCCGCGTCGCTCGCGGCCAGCCCGCTCCAGGCGATGCCGGACGCCCCGCCGCCCCCGGTGGGCACCTTCGACGACTCGACCCCGGCGATCACTGCGGCCAGGACGACCTACGCGGACCTGTCCGCAGCCGAAATCGCCCAGGACGCAAGGGTTCTCGTCGAACACGCGGATGCGGCACTGCTGGCTACCGTCGTGCGCGTGCTGCTCGCCGGAGGCTCGGTAGTGATCCAGCGCTCCGCCGACCGCAGCCGCCGAGACGACCGCCTCGCCGCCGAGGGCGTGACCCAGGTCTTGTAACCTCGATCACATGGACAAGGTTGTCTCCTCCGCAGCCGAAGCCGTCTCCGACATCAGCAGCGGATCGTCGCTGGCCGTGGGCGGATTCGGTCTCTGCGGCATCCCGAGTGTGCTGATCGATGCCCTGCACAAGGGCGCCGCGACCGACCTGGAGGTCGTCTCCAACAACTGCGGCGTGGACGACTGGGGCCTGGGGATCCTGCTGCGCGACAAGCGGATCCGGCGCATCGTCGCGTCATACGTCGGGGAGAACAAAGAGTTCACCCGGCAATACCTGGAGGGCGAGCTCGAGGTCGAGCTGACCCCGCAGGGCACGCTCGCCGAGAAGCTGCGCGCCGGCGGCGCCGGCATCCCGGCCTTCTACACCGCGACCGGTGTCGGCACCCAGGTCGCCGACGGAGGCATGCCGTGGCGGTATGCCGCGGACGGCTCGGTCGAGCTCGCCTCCCCGCCGAAGGAGACCCGCGAGTTCGAGTTCGCCGGCGGAACCCGTCCTTATGTGCTGGAGCGCTCCATCGCCACCGACTTCGCGCTGGTGCGCGCCGCCAAGGGCGACCGGCACGGCAACCTGGTCTTCCACTCCAGCGCCCGCAACTTCAACCCGCTCGCCGCCATGGCCGGTCGGCTGACGATTGCCGAGGTCGAGGAGCTGGTCGACCCCGGTGACATCGCACCCGACGACGTGCACCTGCCCGGCATCTACGTGCAGCGCGTCGTCGCGCTCACCCCGGAGCAGGCCGCCGACAAGCGCATCGAGAAGGTCACCACCAAGGACGGTCAGTAGACATGGCGCTCACCCGCAACGAGATGGCCGCCCGGGCCGCACGCGAGCTCGCCGACGGCGACTACGTCAACCTCGGCATCGGGTTGCCGACGCTGGTGCCCAATTTCGTCGCCGACGACGTCGAGCTGGTGCTGCAGTCGGAGAACGGCTTGCTCGGCGTCGGCGCCTATCCCGACGCCGATCAGGTCGACCCCGACCTGATCAATGCCGGCAAGGAGACGGTCACGCTGCGCCGGGGCGCGTCGATCTTCGACTCGGCCACCAGCTTCGGGATGATCCGCGGCGGCAAGGTCGACGCCGCGATCCTCGGCGCCATGCAGGTGTCGCAGGCCGGTGACATCGCCAACTGGATGATTCCCGGCAAGATGGTCAAGGGCATGGGCGGTGCGATGGATCTTGTCCACGGCGCGCGCAAGGTGATCGTGCTGATGGAGCATGTCGCCAAGGACGGCTCGGCCAAGATCCTGCCCGAATGCACCCTGCCGCTCACCGGCAAGCAGGTCGTGCAGCGCATCATCACCGACCTGGCGGTCATCGACGTGACGCCCGACGGCCTGAAGCTCGTCGAGGTCGCGGGCGGTGTCACCGAGGACGAGGTCCGCGAGAAGACCGCGGCGCAGTTGCACTGAGGGGCAACCCACGCCCGAGGCGTCTGCGCTGACGCGGCCGCCCGCGCGAGGTCAGCCGGAAACGGCGCTGGCCCGGTCCGCCTCGCGCTTGAGCCGCCGCTTGATCTGGGCGTCCTCGCGCGCCAACCGCCGGTCGACGGCTTCTTCCGGGGTCGGCAGCTGGTGCCCGTCACCGAGCAGGTCGCTCATGTAGCGGTCCATGATCTCGTCCATCGGCCCGTCGCCGACGAGCTCGCCGCCGTTGAGGTAGAGACCGCGGGTGCAAAAGCGCAGCAGGTCGGCCGAGGAGTGGGAGACCAGGAAGAGCGTGCGGCCCTGGTCGAGCAGGTTCTCCATCCGGTTGTAGCACTTCTCCCGGAAGGCGGCGTCGCCCACAGCGAGCACCTCGTCGACCAGGATGATCGGCTCGTCCAGGCAGGTGATCACCGAGAAGCCGAGACGCACCTGCATTCCGGAGCTGAAGTGCCGGAACGGCACGTCCAGGCCGGCCCGCACCTGCGGTCCGGCGAAGTCGACGATGTCGTCGAAACGCGCGTCGATCTCCTCGCGCGCCATGCCGTGCAGACCGGCGGTCAGATAGACGTTCTCGCGGGCGGACAACTCCCCGATGAAGCCGCCGGTCAGCTCGATGAGCGGGGCGACGCCCTCGCGCACCGTCGCCTTGCCCTCGTCGGGCAGGAGCGTGCCGGCGATCATCTTCAGCAGCGTCGACTTGCCACCACCGTTGCCGCCGACCAGACCGACGGCCTCGCCGCGACCGACCGTGAAGTTGAGGTTGCGCAGCGCCCAGAAGGTGTCCTTCTCGTGCGCGCTGCCGCCCCGGAAGATGATCTCGCGCAGCGACAGGTTGCGCTTGCGGCCGCGCAGGAACTCGATGCCGAGGTTGTCGACCTCGATGACCGGCCGGCCGGGGTCGGTCTTCCACTCCACGGTGCTCGGCACCGGTGGGAAGCCGTAGTCGGCCATCGTGCTCTTGTGCTCAGGGTCGTAGCCGGGCGGGTCGTTCTTGCGACGTTCCGGGCGCCACCGGAGCTTGCCGTTCTCCCCCATGACCGGCTCGCCGATCGGGCCCAGCTGCGTTGTGTCGTCGGACATCTCAGATCTCCTTCAGCACCGACGGCTCGAGTTTCTTGAAGACCCACATGCCGAAGACCACCCACAGGCAGGACACCACGACCGCGAGGATCCACGCGTGGTAGTCCGGCGCCTGGTGCGGGATGAACACCTGCCGGAACATGTCGTTCACCCCGGTGAGCGGGTTGAACTGCTGGATGTGTTTGGCCCATGGTGCCCGGTCGGCGAGGATCTGGCTCGAGTAGACGATCGGGGTCAGGTAGAACAGCATGCGCAGCGCGATGCGGACCAGCCGGACGAAGTCGTCGACCAGCGCGGTGACCGGCGCCATCACGAAGCCCATCCCGACACACAGCACGAATTCGATGAGCAGGGCCGGGATCCAGTAGAGGAAACGCTCCGGGTGGATCGAGATCTGGCCCGCGCCATACCGGAACCACAACATGAAGGCGAACAGGATCGGCAGCGACATCAGGAACTCGATGCCCTTGGCGATCACCAACCGGATCACCCACAGCTCGCGCGGCAGGTTGGTCGAGCGCACCAGCAGCCGCTCCGAGGACAGCGCGCGCGCCGACTCGGTGATCGAGGCGTTGAACCAGTTCCACGGCAGCAGGCCGGCGACCAGGAAGAGCACGAACGGCGCTCCGTCGCTGCGGGTTTCGGAGTTGGTGTGGTAGATCACGCCGAAGACGAACCAGTAGATCAGCGCCATCGCCAACGGGTCGATGAGCGTCCACAGGTAGCCGAGCACACTGCGGGCGTAACGCACCCGCAGGTCACGCTTCACCAGCGTCCAGAGCACCTTGCGGTGCTCGACAATGCGCCGCAGGCGCACAGCCATGTCCATCGGTTCCTCGTAAGTCTTCAGTCGGTATGGCGCCCGGCGGCGCCCGGATCGGAGCGTCGTCAGGCTACCCGGCGGTCTCTGGACGTTTGCTGAACGTCGCCGGTGAGGCGAATGCGGCTGGTCAGGAAGCCCCACCCCCAGGACAGGTGCATGGTCGCGAGCACCGGCGGGACCAGGGCCCGCACTCGGGGCGCCGAGCCGCGCGAGATCGCGGCGCCGCCGACGGTGATCGCCGCGGCATACCCGGCAGGCAGCACCCAGAGCGGGCGCCATACCAACCCGCCGGCCGCGCCGGCCGCGATGGTGACCAACGCCACGGGCGGCGCGAGGTAGCGGGCGTTCATCGAGCCCTTGTGCTGGCGGGCGACGACCCGGCGCCATTGGCCGTACTGGCGGTATTGGCGGGCCAGCGCGCGGAACGAGCCGCGCGGGCGGTAGGTGACCTGCAGCTGCGGGGTGAACCAGACCAGCCCACCCGCGGACCGGATGCGGTAGTTCATCTCCCAGTCCTGCGCGCGGGAGAAGCGCTGGTCGTAACCGCCGACCTTGTCCAGCCAGGAACGCCGGAACACGCCGAGGTACACGGTGTCGGCGGGCCCGGCCGCGCCGCCCTGCTTGAACCGCACGCCACCGACGCCGAGTTTCGACTTCATCGCGATCGCTACCGCGCACTCGAAGTCGGTGGTGCCCTGTGCGTCCATGATGCCGCCGACGTTCGCGGCCTCGGTCTCGGCAAGCGCACCGAGCGCGGTCGCGAGGTAGCCCGGGGAGAGGATGCCGTGGCCGTCGACCCGCGCAACCACGTCGTACGACGCGGCAGTGATCGCGGCGTTGAGTCCGTCCGGGGTGCGGCCGCTGGGGTTGTCGACCAGCTTGACCCGTGGATCGGCCGCGCTCAGCTCGCGGGCGACGTCCTCGGTGCGGTCCCCGGACGGGCCCAGCGCGAGGATGACCTCGATCGGGCACGGGACGTCCTGGGCGAGCGCGGCACGCACGGATTCGGCGAGATAACGCTCTTCGTCGAGGATCGGCATGATCACCGAAACGCCGTCAAATACGAGGGTTTCGGATTCAGGCACGCTCTCCAGGCTACATGAGCAATCCAGGCTGGGACGTTACCCTCATCCGGTGCCGGACGACGACGAGCCGATCATCATCGATACCCGCCGGGGGAAGGATGCCCCCCGGCGTCCTCGCCGACGGCCGACGGAAGAGCCGCAACAGATCCCGGTGCGCAGGGCCCCCGAGGGTCGGGCCGAGCAGCCCGCGCCGCCGCCCGGCTACCAGCCCGGATACGACTCGACGCGGGTGATGCCGACCCGGCCGGCCGGTTATCCGCAGGACGCGCCTGCCGCGTCGCGGGACCGGGCGCCGCGCCAGCCGGGGCGACCCGGCGGTCCTGGTGGACCCGGTGGTCCCGGTGGTCCCGGGCGGCCGGTGGGCCCGAACGGCCCGCGCGGGCCGCGACCCGACGCCGCGCCGGCGAGCGGTGTGCGTCCGCCGCGTCGCAAGCGCACCTGGCTGCGCGTGCTCGTCGTACTCGCGGTGATCGTCGCGCTCTGGGCCGGGCTGCTGGTGTGGGCCGGCATGTCCGCATGGGGCAAGGTCAACAAGGTCGAGGCGTTCCCGAGCGGCAACCGCCCGGGCGGCGGCAAGGGCACCAATGTGCTTCTCGTCGGGTCGGACTCGCGGGTCGGGATGACCAACGCGGAGGCCGACAAACTGCGCACCGGTGGTGCCAGCGTCGGCGGCGGCACCGCCCGCACCGACTCGATCATGGTGCTGCACATGCCGGACAGCGGGAAGCCGACGCTGATCAGTGTGCAGCGGGACAGCTGGGTCGACATACCCGGACACGGCAAACAGAAGATCAACGCCGCCTTCACCTACGGCGGGCCCAAGCTGCTGGTCCAGACCGTCGAGCAGGCGACCGGGCTGCGCATCGACAACTACATGGAGATCGGGTTCGGCGGCTTCGCCGGGGTCGTCGACGCGGTCGGCGGTGTGCGAATGTGCCTGCCGGAAGCGGTCAAGGACGACTACGCGCACATCGACCTGCCGAAGGGTTGCCAGAACCTCAAGGGCGCCGACGCACTGGGTTACGTCCGGTCGCGGCACGCGTTCGCCACCGGCGACCTGGCGCGGGCCCAGCACCAGCGCGAGTTCCTCGGCGCGCTGATGAAGAAGGTCGCCAGCCCCGGCAACCTGCTGGTGCCGTGGCGGCTGAAGAGCATCGGCGAGTCCGGCGCGAAGGGCGTCGCGGTCGACAAGGACATGTCACCGTGGCGGGCGCTGAAGATCATGTGGACGCTCAAGGGCATCACCAACGGTGGCCAGTCGGTTCAGGTGCCGGTCGCCGACGCCAACTACTACATCGGCGGTGAGTCGGGCGTGCTCTGGGACCAGACCCGGGCCAAGAAGCTGTTCGACGACCTGAACAACGACCGGTCGATCAGCGTCTCGCAGTAGCGCCCTACTTCAGCAGCTGGCGGGCCATCACCATGCGCTGGATCTGGTTGGTGCCCTCGTAGATCTGGGTGATCTTGGCGTCGCGCATCATCCGCTCCACCGGGTGGTCCTTGACGTAGCCGGCGCCGCCGAGCAGCTGCACCGCGTCGGTGGTGACCTCCATCGCGACGTCCGAGGCGTAGCACTTGGCGGCCGCGCCGAAGAACGGCAGATCGGCGTCGCCGCGCTCGGACTTGGCGGCCGCGACGTAGACCATCTGGCGCGCGGTCTCCAGCTTCATCGCCATGTCGGCGAGCATGAACTGCAGGCCCTGGAACTGCGCGATCTCCTTGCCGAACTGCTTGCGTTCCTTGACATAGCCGATCGCGTAGTCGAGCGCGCCCTGCGCGATGCCGACCGCCTGCGCACCGATCGTGACGCGGGTGTGGTCGAGGGTGCGCAGCGCGATCTTCAACCCCTCGCCGGGGTTGCCGACCATCCGGTCACCGGGGATGCGGCAATTGTCGAAGTGCAACTCCCGGGTCGGCGAACCCTTGATGCCGAGCTTGCGCTCCGGCTCACCGAAGCCGAAGCCCTCGTCGGACTTCTCCACCACGAACGCACTGATGTTGCGGCCGCGCTCACCGTCGGGGTCGGTCACGGCGAGGACGGTGTAGAACTGCGAGACCCCGGCGTTGGTGATCCACGACTTCTGCCCGTTGAGCACGAAGTCGTCCCCGTCCGCGATCGCCTTGCAGCGCATCGACGCGGTGTCCGAGCCGGCCTCCCGCTCGGACAGTCCGTAGGAGAACATTGCCTCGCCGCGCGCGACCGGCGGCAGGTACTTGCTCTTGATGTCGTCGTTCGCGGCGAGGATGACCGGCATCGAGCCGAGCTTGTTGACCGCCGGGATCAGCGAAGACGAGGCGCACGCGCGGGCGACCTCCTCGATCACGATGCAGGTCGCGAGCGCGTCGGCGCCGACCCCGTCGTACTCCTCGGCGATGTGCGGCGCGTGGAAGTCCGACGCCACCAGCGCGTCCAGCGCCGCCTGCGGGAACTCACTCTTCTCGTCGACCTCCGCGGCATGCGGGGCGATCTTGTCCTCGGCCACGGCACGCACGGCCTCCCGAAGCGCCTCGTGGTCCTCGGAGATTTTGAACAGCGGGTAGAGGTCGTCGGTCTGACTCACGATTGGCAGTTCCTACTCATCCTGTAACGGCTGGCTCACCGGTCGATCTCCGGCATACTCTCACGCCCGGATCGCTCGATGTCGTCGCGGTTGGCTCAGTCGTGTGCGAGCAGGTGACCACCGACGGGTACCGTTTGCCCCATGTCTGAGCGCAGCAGGATCACCGTTGTCGGCACCGGTTATGTCGGACTCTCGATGGCGGTGCTGTTGGCATCGGTCGCCGATGTCGTCGCCTTCGACATCGACGCCGACCGGGTCGCCATGCTGCAGCAGAAGCGCAGCCCGATCAGCGACGCCGAGATCGAGGACCAGCTCGCCACCGCCGACCTGTCGCTGCGCTTCACCCTCGACAAGGAGGAGGCGTATGACGGTGCGGAGTTCGTGATCATCGCGACCCCCACCGACTACGACCCGCAGACCAACTACTTCAACACCTCGACCGTCGAGGGCGTGATCGCCGACGTGACGGCCCTCAACCCGACGGCGACGATGGTGATCAAATCGACGATCCCGGTGGGTTACACCGCCGAGGTGTCCAAGAAGCTCGGCACCGACAACGTGATCTTCTCCCCCGAGTTCCTGCGGGAGGGCAAGGCGCTCTACGACAACCTGCACCCGTCACGGATCGTGGTCGGCGAGGTCAGCGACCGTGCCCAGCGGTTCGCCGACCTGCTGGTCGAGGCCGCCGAGGACACCGACGTGCCGGTGCTGCTCACCGACTCGACCGAGGCCGAGGCGATCAAACTGTTCGCCAACACCTACCTGGCGATGCGGGTCGCCTACTTCAACGAACTCGACACCTTCGCCGCACGGCACGGCCTCAACACCAAGCAGATCATCGAGGGCGTCGGTCTCGACCCACGCATCGGGCGGCACTACAACAACCCGTCGTTCGGGTATGGCGGCTACTGCCTGCCCAAGGACACCAAGCAACTGCTCGCCAACTACACCGACGTGCCGCAGACGCTGATCAGCGCCATCGTCAGCGCGAACACCACCCGCAAGGACTATGTCGCGAGCGACATCCTGTCGCGCGGCCCGAAGGTGGTCGGCATCCACCGGCTGATCATGAAGTCCGGCTCCGACAACTTCCGGGCCAGCAGCGTGCAGGGCATCATGAAGCGGCTCAAGGCCAAGGGCGTCGAGGTGCTGGTCTACGAGCCGGAGCTCGCCGAGCAGGAGTTCTTCGGCTCCCGCGTCACCCACGACCTGGACGAGTTGAAGCAGCGCGCCGACCTGATCGTCGCCAACCGCCGCACCGACGAGCTCGCGGATGTCGCCGAAAAGGTTTACACCCGAGACCTGTTCGGCTCCGACAGCTAGGGTTTTGCGAGCCGGGTGCGGCGGGGGGGTCGCCAAACTCACCGAAAAGGTGGTCCCGGCCCTCCCCCGCCCTCCTCCCGCGCACAAACTCACCGAAAAGGTGGCCGACGCGCCGCGCCAGCGAGCGCACACGGCGCGTCACGCACCTTTTCGGTGAGTTATGCGGGTATGGCGAGTTGCCCCGCGCGCACAGGCCGCAACCGTTTCGAGTTGTGCACGCCCAGGGCCCGCCGACCGCGCACAGGCCGCAACCGTTTCGACTTATGCACGCCCAGGGTCAGCCGACCGCGCACAGGCCGCAACCGTTTCGACTTATGCACGCCCAGGGTCAGCCGACCGCGCACAGGCCGCAACCGTTTCGACTTATGCACGCCCAGGGCCGACCGCGCACACAAACTCACCGAAAAGGTGACCCCGGCCCTCCCGCGCACACAGACTCACCGAAAAGGTGGCCGACGCGCCGCGCCAGCGAGCGCACACGGCGCGTCACGCACCTTTTCGGTGAGTTATGCGGGTATGGCGAGTTGCCCGCACTTCCCGCACACCTCCACACGCCGCACACCCCACACCCGCACGCCCCGCCCCCGCCCCCGCCCCGAGCCACAGCAGCAACCAGCCGCGCTACAGCTGCTCGCGCAGCTTGGCCCCCTTGGCATGCGCATGATCGCGCAGCGCGACCTGGAAGTCGCGCATCGCGGCGGTGAGGCGCTGACCCTCGGCATCGCCGGCTCCCCCGGCGGCAGCAAGCATCCGCACCGCAAGCAGCCCGGCATTACGGGCGCCGCCGATCGACACGGTCGCGACCGGCACACCCGCCGGCATCTGCACGATGGACAGCAGCGAGTCCATCCCGTCGAGATACTTCAGCGGCACCGGCACCCCGATGACCGGCAGCGTGGTCACCGACGCGAGCATGCCGGGCAGATGGGCCGCTCCCCCGGCGCCGGCGATGATGACCCGCAGACCCCGGTCCGCGGCCTGCTCGCCATACGCGATCATCTCGGCCGGCATCCGGTGCGCGGAGACGACGTCGGCCTCGTAGGACACCTCGAACTCGTCGAGCGCTTCGGCGGCCGCGCCCATCACCGGCCAGTCGGAGTCGCTGCCCATCACAATGCCTACCGCGGTCATTCCCGCACCGTGCCTTCCAGGTAGTCGGCGGCGTGCTGCGCACGAATCCGCAACTGCTCGAGGTCGTCGCCGTAGACGTTGACGTGCCCGATCTTGCGGCCCGGCCGGACCGCCTTGCCGTAGAGGTGCACCTTCAGCCCGGGGTCCCGGGCGAGCAGATGCCGGTAGGTGGAGTAGAGCTCCTCGTCGGCGCCGCCGAGCACATTGCCCATCACCGTCCACGGCGCACGCGGCGTCACCTCCCCCAGCGGCAGGTCGAGCACGGCCCGCAGGTGCTGCTCGAACTGCGAGGTCACCGACCCGTCCATCGTCCAGTGCCCGCTGTTGTGCGGGCGCATCGCCAGCTCATTCACCACGTATGACGGGGGCCCGCCACGACGGCCGGGCACCTCGAAGATCTCGACCGCGAAGACGCCGGTGATGTCGAGTTCCCCGGCAAGCCGCAGGGCCGCCTGCGCGGCCTGCGCCTGCAGCTCCGGGTCGAGGTCTGGCGCGGGCGCCAGCACCTCGGTGCAGATGCCGTCGGTCTGCACGGTCTGCACGATCGGCCACACCCCTGCCTGCCCGGACGGGCTGCGGGCCGCCAGCACGGCCAGCTCGCGGCTGAACGGCACGCGGGCCTCGGCGAGCAGCGGCTCCCCGTGGTCGAACCAGTCCTGCGCCTGCTCGGCGGAGTCGACCAGGCGGACGCCCTTGCCGTCATACCCGCCGCGCGGGGTCTTGAGCACGACCGGCCAGCCGTGCAGGTCGCCGAACGCAGCGAGCTCGACCCGGTCGGCCACCTGCGCCCACGGCGGGCACGGGATGCCGAGCTCGGTCAGCCGCTCGCGCATCACCAGCTTGTCCTGCGCGTAGATCAGCGCCTCGGGCTTGGGGTGCACCGGCACGCCGGCCTCGACCAGCGCGTGCAGCACCGGCGCCGGCACGTGCTCGTGGTCGAAGGTGACCACGTCGCAGTCGCGAGCGAAATCGAGCACCTCGTCCACGTCGAGGTGCGACCCGACGGGCGCCGACGGGATCACCAACGCCGCTGCCGCGTCTGCGGATTCGGCGAGGACACTGAGGGTGATCGACAGGTTCTCGGCCGGGGGCTGGCACATTCGGGCGAGTTGGCCGCCGCCGATGATGCCGACGACCGGGAAGCCGCCCGGCGCGCGCTTCGGTGCAATCACCCCGACACCTTAATCCGCACTCCGACACCCTCTTGACAGTGACCGCCCAGCGCCTACCTCTACTCTGGACCGTGTGCTAGGGGAACGCATCAAGACACTGATCCAGTCGGTATGGCGCGAGGCCGCCAAGTTCGGCGTGATCGGTGTCCTCAACACCTTCGTCGACATCGGCCTGTTCAACTACCTTGCCGGCGACGGCGGCCCGCTCGACAACAAGATCACCACCGCGAAGTTCATCAGCGGCGGCGTCGCCACGGTCTTCGCCTGGATCGGCAACCGCTACTGGACCTTCCGGCACCGCCGGAACCGGCCGGTGCACCACGAGGTGCTGCTGTTCTTCATCGTCAACGGCATCGCGCTCGGGCTGTCGACCGCGTGGGTGGCGTTCGCGCACTACACGCTGGGGCTGCAGGGCACCCTCTGGCTCAACATCAACGCGTTCATCGGGATCGGCATCGGCACGGTCTTCCGGTTCTGGGCCTACAAGAAATACGTCTTCGCCAACGAACCGGTGGACACCGAGCCGGTCGCCGAGGCACTCACCGACCCGATGCACGACGGCGCGGTCGACTCACCCGCGCAGCGTCACTCCGCGTGATCTGCTGACCGCAGCGCGGCGGTCACCGTGCCGCGCTCGGGCAATGCCGAAGGCACCGGGGTGCCCTCGGACAGGAAGAGCGCGAACACCGCCGGCTGCGCGCTGCGCAGCTCCAACCGGCCGCCATTGGCCTGCGCGAGGTCCCGCGCCAGCGCCAGCCCAAGACCCGTGCCGCCGGTGGTGACCCGGCGTTTGAAGATGTGCGGCGCGAGCGCCGGGTCGACGCCCTTGCCCACGTCGCTGACCTCGACCACCACCGACGGCCCGTTGCGCCGGGCCATCACCTCGACCGTGCCGCTGCCGTGCTGCAGGGTGTTCTCGAAGAGGGTCGCCAGGATCTGCAGCAGCCCGCTGCGGCTCGAGATCACCTGCAGACCGCGTTCGCCGCTCACCTTGACGCTGCGCCGGGCGGCGGCGAAGGACGGTTGCCATTCGCGCTGCAGCTCCGCGATCACCGAGTCCAGCGAGATGGTCGGCAGCGGGCCGCCACCCGGCGTCTCGCGCGCCCGTTGCAGCAGTTTGTCGACGACTCCGGTGAGACGCTCGACCTGGTCGATCGCGACCATCGCCTCCTCGTGCACCTCGGCGATCTCCTCGCTCATCGAGATCTCGTCGAGCCGCATCAACAGCGCGGTCAGCGGGGTGCGCAACTGGTGGCTGGCGTCGGAGGCAAACTCGCGCTCGGCCGCCAGGGTGCGGGTGAGGTTGGCTGCATGGCCTTCGAAAACCTGTGAGATGCGGTCGATTTCGTCGATCCCGCTGCGCAGTGGTTCGAAGATGATCGGGCCGTCCTCGACGCGCTCGGCGCGCCGGGTGAGCTCCTCCACCGGCGTAGCCGTCGAGGCCGCCTCGGCGAGGGTGAGGCGCCATACCACCAGCGCGGCGAGCACGCCGCAGGCCGCAACGACACCGCGCTGCCACCAGCCGGACGCCAGGATCAGGGCAGGGACGAGGACCAGCAGCAACGCCGGCAGCGCGATCCGCCAGCCCGACCGGGTCAGTCGCGCGCGCACCGGCGCTCAGTCCCCTCCGGCGGACTCGAACCGGAATCCGACGCCCCGCACGGTGGTGATGAACCGCGGTTGCGTGGCGTCGTCGCCGAGCTTGCGGCGCAGCACCGACACGTGCATGTCCAGCGTCTTGGTCGAGCCGAGCCAGGCGGTCTCCCAGATCTCGTGCATCAACTGCTCGCGGGAGACGACCTTGCCCTGCTCGCGGACGAGCACCCGCAGGAGCTCGAATTCCTTTGCCGTCAATTGGAGTTCGTTGTCACCCAGGAACGCACGGCGCGCCTCGGCGTCCAGGCGGACCAAGGGGGTGTCGATGACCTCGTCGGGCGGCGTGCGGCGCAGCAGCGCCCGCGTGCGGGCCAGCAGCTCCGCCAACCGGAACGGTTTGGTGACGTAGTCGTCGGCGCCGGCATCGAGACCGACCACGGTGTCGACCTCGTCCGCGCGCGCGGTGAGGATGAGCACCGGCACCGAGCTGCCGGAGGAGCGCAGCCTGCGGCATACCTCCAGCCCGTCGAGGGTCGGCAGCCCCAGATCGAGGATGACCAGATCGGGCCCGCTCTGGGCGCCATCCAGCGCCGCGGCCCCGTCCTCGCGGACCTCGACCTCGTAGCCTTCACGGCGTAAGGCGCGGGCCAGCGGCTCGGAGATCGCCGGATCATCCTCGGCCAACAGCACGCGGGTCATGGTGGCGATAGTAGTTCTCCCCCACGCCGGTTATACGGCAGAGTTTGCACAGTCTCAGGGCTACCCCCGGGGATAGCACCGCGGGGATGGTCAGGCCATGAAATATGACATAGCTTGCGGCGTATCAGTTCGAGCATGAGAGGTGGTTGGGCA
>NZ_JAOBQJ010000006.1 GCF_026162425.1 Flexivirga meconopsidis
AGCAGGCCACCGGGGTGTCTCACACGAGACGGTGGACTGTCTCACCAACTACACAGTGACCCCAGCCAGATTGATCCTCGGGTTACATGCGGACTTGCCTCATGAGACACCTCATTTCCGTATATACCCGGGAAAGCACCCACGGCGTGATCTGTCCGATGCCGGGCAGCTGGATGGCTTCCCGGGCGACCGTGCGCACTTCGTCGTTGCCCGCGAGGGCGGCCGCGACGTCCGAATCCGCCAGCACCGTGCCGGGTTCGGCGGCGGCGGTCAGTCGGCTCGCCCGGTTGACGGTGTTGCCGTAGACGTCGCCGAGGCGGGCCAACACGCGGCCGGTCGCGACGCCGACCCGCATCCGCGGGATGAGGTCGTCGGCTGCTGCCTGGTCGAGCAGATCGAACGCGATCGCGATCGCACCCTCCACCGTGGTGTGCGAGAAGAGCACCTCGTCACCGACCGTCTTGACGATGGCGCCACCGTGCGCGCTCACCACGTCGGAGGCGAGGGACTCGAATCGCAGCACCAACGTTGCGAGTTCGCGCTCACTGAGCTGACGGACCAGCTGGGTGAAGTTGACCAGGTCGGCGAAGCCGATCGTCCGGATGACTCCCACATGGGACTCGGGCTCGGAGTCGGCGATCATGCGCGAAATCGCGACGGCGAGGTTGCGCCGCCATACATAGTCGATGAGAGGCGCCATCTGATCGGACAGCTCGACCGCCCGCTCCGCGGCGAGCTGCGCGATGTGGCTGTCCACGCCGAGGCCCTGCCCGCCGCTCACCATGTCGGTGATCAATTGCAGTGACCACATCGCAAGTCGGTCGGTGCTCCGGCCGACCGCGCGGGCCAGGCCGAGGGCAGTGGTCTCGTCGAGCTCCCCGTCGCGGATCGTCGCAACGACCGCACGCAGCGCCTCGACGTCGCTCGCGGTGAAGACCACGTCCTCGTCCCGGGCGTTGGCGAAGCCGAGCGCGCGCCACAGCCGTCGGGTGTCGTCGGTGGTGACTCCGGCGGCTTCGGCGACGTCCGCCCGGCGCAGCGTGCGGGGCTGCCCGACGAGCCGCTCCTCGAGCCCGTCGACGAAGGCCGCCCGGTCGTGCGGACCGGCGAGGGGGCGCGCCGGGCTGGGGCGCACGTGCACCACGTCACCCGCCGCGTGCGGCACCGGACCCTCCGGCGTCTCGATCACCAGGCGCCCCATCACGTCCACGTCGATCGCCCGCCCGGAAGCGACCTCGTCGCCGGCGAGCTCGATGCGCACCTCCTGCCCGATCGTGAGGCACGCCGCGCGGTAGGCGTCGTCGAGCGTCGGCAGCCCCCACTGCCGTTGTATGTCGGCCAGCTGCCGCAACAACGCGACCACCAGGTCCTCGCAGCGCACCTCGGCTCCACAGATCCGCACCGAGGTGGCGGTATCCACCGGCAGCTCGTCCCGGTCCTGGTGCACGTTGATGCCGATGCCGACCACGACGGTGGGCGCCGCGCCGCCGGTGGCGTTGCACAGGATGCCGGCGATCTTGCCCCAGTCGGCCTCGGGGTCGGGGCGGGCCAGCACGTCGTTCGGCCACTTCAGCCCGACGTCGACCGGCGCGACCTGCCGCAGCGCCCGGCGCACCGCCACGCCGACGAGCAGCGGCACCCAGCCCCAGCGGGTTGCGTCGTCCGGCAGCGGCAGCGTCGCCGACAGCGCGATCGACTGGCCGGGCTCGGCGACCCAGGCGCGGTCGAGCCGACCCCGCCCGTCGGTCTGGTTGTCGGTGACCAGTGCCCGCCAGGGGTGCGGATCGGCCAGGAGTTCGGCGTTGGTGGAGCCGATCTGCGGGCTGACGTCGAGCTCTTCCCAGGGAGTGTCGGCCAGCCGGTGGTTCATCTCGGCGCGGTCGAGGAAGTGGCTCACACCACTGAAGGTTAGTCGGCGCCGTCTGCGGCCCCTGTCACAGCACCGAACCGACCAGTACGTGACCGCCCTCACTTCGCCCGCAGACGCCGCACTACTGTGAGTGGTCATGAGCGACGCAGCGGCCCCCGATGCCGCGAACTCCCCTGAGACACCTGATATGCGCAGCACCTCCGGCCGGCTGGCCGACCTGCGGCACCGGGTGGACGAGGCGGTGCACGCGGGCTCGGCACGAGCCGTGGAGAAGCAACACGCCCGGGGCAAGCAGACCGCGCGCGAGCGGATCGAGCTGCTGCTCGACGAGGGTTCGTTCGTCGAGCTCGACGCGCTGGCCCGGCACCGGTCGACCAACTTCGGGCAGGACCGCAACCGCCCCTACGGCGACGGCGTGGTGACCGGCTACGGCACCGTCGACGGCCGCACGGTCTGCGTGTTCAGCCAGGACTTCACCGTCTTCGGCGGGTCCCTCGGCGAGGTGTTCGGGGAGAAGATCGTCAAGGTCATGGACCTGGCGATGAAGATCGGCGCCCCGGTGATCGGGATCAACGACTCGGGCGGCGCGCGCATCCAGGAGGGCGTTGTCGCCCTCGGGCTGTATGCCGAGATCTTCCGCCGCAACGTGCACGCCTCCGGCGTCATACCCCAAATCTCGCTGGTGATGGGACCGTCGGCCGGTGGCGCGGTCTACTCGCCGGCGATCACCGACTTCGTGGTGATGGTCGACCACACGTCGCACATGTTCATCACCGGCCCGGACGTCATCAAGACCGTCACCGGCGAGGAGGTCGGCTTCGAGGAGCTGGGCGGTGCGCGCACCCACAACACCCGTTCGGGCGTGGCGCACTACATGGGCTCGGACGAGACCGACGCGATCTCCTACGTCAAGGAGCTGATCTCCTACCTGCCGTCCAACAACCTCGACGAGCCGGAGCGCTTCGAGCCCGTCGCCGACGAGGAGCTGGAGATCGACGCGGCCGACCTGGAGCTCGACACGCTGGTGCCGGATTCACCCGGCGTCCCCTACGACATCAAGCAGGTCATCCGCACCGTCGCCGACGACGACGAATTCCTCGAGACCCAAGAGCTTTTCGCGCCCAACATCGTCACCGGATTCGCGCGCGTCGACGGCCAGTCGGTCGGCATCGTGGCCAACCAGCCGATGCAGTTCGCCGGCACCCTCGACATCGACGCCTCGGAGAAGGCCGCGCGTTTCGTGCGCACCTGCGACGCGTTCAACGTGCCGATCCTGACCTTCGTCGACGTGCCCGGCTTCCTGCCCGGCACCGACCAGGAGTGGGGCGGCATCATCCGCCGCGGCGCGAAGCTGCTCTACGCCTACGCCGAGGCGACCGTGCCGCTGATCACCGTGATCACCCGCAAGGCGTATGGCGGCGCCTACGACGTGATGGGCTCCAAACACCTGGGCGCCGACCTCAACCTGGCCTGGCCGACCGCGCAGATCGCGGTGATGGGCGCGCAGGGCGCGGCCAACATCCTCTACCGCAAGCAGATCGCCGAGGTCGAGGAGTCCTCCGGCGGTGACCCGGCGGCGGTCGACGCGAAACGCCAGGAGCTGATCGCCGAATACGAGGACACCCTCGCCAACCCCTACATCGCGGCCGAGCGCGGGTATGTCGACGCGGTCATCCCCCCGTCGGAGACGCGCATGCAGGTCATCCGCGGGCTGCGTGCGCTGCGCACCAAGCGGGAGAAGCTGCCGCCCAAGAAGCACGGGAACATCCCGCTGTGAGCGACCAGCAGACGCCCGAGGTAGCGAAAACGCCGCAGGTGCAGGTGCTTTCGGGCAACGCGACGCCCGAGGAGGTCGCGGCGATCGTCGCCGTGCTCTCCGCGGTCGGTGGTGGCGACGCGGCCTCGGAGCCGCCGAGCGGGTCGGCCTGGGCCGGCCGCGGCCGGCCGAGCTGGCGATCGTCCGGCCTGCCCTACTGAGGCGCGCCCCAGCCGCCATACCCGCGCACAACCCGAAACCGTTTCGAGTTATGCACGCCCCAGCCGCCAAACCCGCGCACAACACGCAACCGTTTCGAGTTATGCGCGCACCCAGCCGCCATACCCGCGCACAAGCCGCAACCGTTTCGAGTTATGCACGCCCCAGCCGCCAAACCCGCGCACAACCCGCAACCGTTTCGAGTTATGCGCGCACCGCGCTACCGCCACCGGCACCCACCCGCGCGCGCTCGGGCGTCACACCGGTCCACGCCTTGAAGGCCCGGTAGAACGAGTTGGTGTCGTTGTAACCGAGCAGAAACGCGATCTCCGAGGTGCGCAGGTCGTCCCGGGTCAGGTAGTGGCGCGCCAGCTTCTCCCGGGTGTTGGCCAGCACCGCCTGGAACGACGTGCCTTCCTGGCTGAGTTGGCGCTGCAGGGTGCGCGAGCTGGTCGCGAGTTGTCCGGTGACCGCCTCGATCGAGGCGTCACCGGCCGGCAATGTCTCCACGAGCGCGGCCCGCACCCGGTCGGCAGTGGTCGCGGTCGCCTGCAGGTCGGCGAGACGACGTCGCAGATCGGGCCCGAAGATCCGCCACATGGAGTCGTTCTCGGTCAGGAACGGTCGCGCCGCGTCAGCTGCGGTGAAGACCACCGAGAAATCGTCGCCCGTGCGCACCCGGCTGCCGAGGTAGCGCTCGAGCTGCGCCGGATGCTCCGGCCGGCTCGGCATCGTGACCCGCACCGGGCGCAACTGCTCCCGGGTCGCGATCCGGGCCAACGCGACCCAGAACACCAGCTCCGCCGTGGCCAACAGTCGCGGCGGCGTCGAGCCGGACGGCCACCGGTACGTGATCGTCAGCTCGTCAGCCGCGCCGATCTCCAGCCGCACCGGCCCGATCAGCGGTTTGTAGACCGCCAGGCGGCGCGCGGCAGTGCGCAGGTCGGGGCTGCACAGTGCCGCGAAGATCGGCGGCGAGAAGTGCTCGACCGAGATCGCCTCGCCGAGTCGAACCGCAAGATCGCCGGCACCCTCCCCTGCGCGGCCCTCGACCTCGATCGCCTCCCAGAAACGGTAGTAGTCGGCGATCGGCAGTTCGGACGGCCGCCGGGCGAAGGTGTCTCCGGGCAGCGACGCTCGTCGCAGCACTTGCGCAGGACGTATGCCGAGGTCACGCAGCAGCACCGTGAAGCTCGGGTCGAGGTCGAAGTTGTCACCCGCCATGGAGCACGACACTAGCCACCGGCAGGTCGACCCGAACACGCATCGCCCGCCGTTCCACCCGCAATCCGCGCCATCGACGATTGGCGCGAACTGCAAGCAGCATGGCGTTCCGTGCCAGTGGCTTTGCCCGGCGTACGGCGTAATTTCCTGCTCACCAACACATCCGGTGCAACGAGAGGAACCGATCATGAAGGCAGCTGTCATCCCGGAGCTCAACGGCACCTGGGAACTGCGCGACATCCCCACCCCGAAGGCCGAGCCGGGCCAGGTGCTCATCAAGGTGCACGCCACCGGCATCTGCTTCACCGACATCTGGACCACCCGCGGCGCCGCCGGCGACCTCTTCCCCAACACGCCGGGCCACGAGGTGGTGGGTGAGGTGGTCGAGGTCGGCGAAGGCGTCACCAGCCGCAAGGTCGGCGACCGGGTGGGCACCACCTGGGTCCAGTCGACCTGCGGCCGCTGCGACTACTGCCGCGAAAACCTCCCGCTGTCCGGGCAGGCAGCGGTCAACTGTCCCAATGCGCGACTGACCGGTTTCACCACCCAGGGCGGGCACGCCGAATATCTCGCCGCGACCGCGACCGGCACCGTGCTGATCCCGGACGGCCTGCCCTACGAGGAGGCCGCGCCGATCTTCTGCGCCGGTTACACCGTCTGGAGCGGCCTGCGCGCCGCCGAGCCGCAGCCCCACGAGAAGATCGCGGTCGTCGGCATCGGCGGCCTCGGGCACCTTGCGGTGCAGTACGCGAAAGCGGCCGGGCACGAGACGATCGCGGTCACCCACTCCGCCGACAAGCACGACCTGGCGCGCGAGCTCGGCGCCGACCTCGTCGTCGCGAACGGTGCCGAGCTGCAGGCCGCCGGCGGCGCCGACGTGCTGCTCCTCTGCTCCAACTCGTATGACGCAGGCCGCGACGCGTTCAAGGGTCTGCGGCACGACGGGCGCGCGGTGCTCGTCGGGCTCGACCCGTTCGCCGACTTCACCATCCCCACCGAGCCGCAGCCGTTCTTCGCCCAGCGGCAGAAGGTGATCGGCGCGACCCACAACGGCCTCAACTTCCTCACCGAGGCGCTCGACATCGCCGCGTCGGGCGCGGTGAAGCCGATGGTCGAGGTCTTCCCGAAGGAGCGAATCACCGAGGCGGTCGACAAGGTCACCGCCGGCGACGTCCGCTTCCGCGCGGTCGTCACCTACTGATCCCACGCAAAAAGTCTGTCGCCCCACGCACCGGCCGCGGGGCGACAGACTTTTGCGTGCGAGCGCACCGGCCCGCTAAGCTCCCTGCCCGAACGGGAGTAGTCCCTCGACCGGATGTCGACATACTGGCGGTCCGCCGCCCGGTGTCCGGGGTCACCAGCAGGAGCGGGTGACTGGACGAGACGTTCGAACCGTCAGTGTTATCCGCTGCCGGTTCGGCGCGCTCGTCCTTTTCTTTGCCCGCGAGCGCGGCGGCCGGCTCGACCGCAAGGATCTCCGTGCTCGACATCGGCATCATCCTGACCGTCTTCGCGCTCGTCTTCGTCGCGGAGCTACCAGACAAGACGGCGATCGCCAGCCTGGTGCTCGGCACCCGCTTCCCCTGGATCTGGGTCTTCGCCGGCACCGGCGCCGCGTTCGTGGTGCACGTCCTGGTCGCCCTCGCGGCCGGACAGCTGCTGCACCTGCTGCCCGCGCAACTGCTGGAGGCGGTGATCGCGGTGCTCTTCCTGCTTGGCGCGTTCCTGATCTGGCGGGAAGGGCAGGACGACGACGAGGACGAAGCAGACGACGCCGAGGAGGCCGCGACGTCGGTCGCCGACGGCGCGGGCTTCTGGAAGGTCGCCTCGGTGGGCTTCGGCGTCATCTTCGTGGCCGAATGGGGCGACCTGACCCAGATCATGACCGCCAACCTGGCGGCCAAGTATCACGACCCGCTGTCGGTCGGCATCGGCGCCGTGCTCGGCCTCTGGGCGGTCAGCCTGATCGCGCTGCTCGGCGGGCGGACGCTGCTGAAGTTCCTGCCGATCAAGTGGATCACCCGTGCGGCAGCCGTGGTGATGGTCGTCCTCGGAATCCTCAGCGCCGTCAACGCGATTCGCGGCTGAACCGGCTGCCGCCGATCCGGGGGCGGCACCGGCCCGCGCAGGTCAGCGCAGGTCGGCGCTGCCCGGGTTGCCGGTCTCGTCCGGGCCCGGGTCCTTCGACAGCCGCTCGACGACCTGGTCGATGGTCAGGTCGTCGACCGGTGACCCGGTGACGGTGTAGGTGTCGAGCGCCCCGACATACGACACCCGCACGGCACCGGCCTGCTCCGGGTCCAGCCAGGTCGACAGGTCACCGGTGATCGCGCCGACCTCGTCGGTCATCACGCCACCGGGAGGTGCGGTGAAATCGCGCTTGTCGTCGGCCATCAGCAACTCCCGAACATCGTGTTCAGCGCCGACTTCTCGGCGCTGGTCACCCACAGGTTGTACTTCTTCTTCACCAGCACCCAGCGGGTCGCGTAGAGGCAGTATGCCGCGGTGTTCGGCGGCTTCCAGACCGACGGGTCCTTGTCACCCTTGCTCTGGTTGAGGGTGTCCTTGGCCGAGACCAGCACCAGCGGGTCGTTGGCGTACTGCGTGCGCTTGGTGGTGGTCCAGTTGTCGGCACCGGTGGCCCACGCGTTGCCGAGCGGCACCATGTGGTCGATGTCGATGTCGGACGCGGCGTTGTACTTGCCGGCGCCGTAGGGGTCGATCCAGGTGCCGGTCAGATTGGTGCAGGTGGACGACATCTGCACGTTCTGCCCGTCGCGGTAGAGCGCGGCGTTGCGGGCGTTGCAGGCATCGTTGGGTGCGACCGGCCAGCCCCACGTGGAGGCGTCCCGCCAGTGCGGGAAGAGGTCGCGCGAGTAGCCGGTCATCGGGTCCTGAGCCTTGACCGTGAGGGTGGCCAGATCCGACTTGGCCTGGGTCGAGGTGCCGCTCATGCCGAGCTTCAGCTGGTTGGCGGCAGTGGCGCCGGAGACCGTGCCGATCTGGGATGCCTCAGCCGGCGTCACGGTCGCCGCGGCCAGGACAGTTGTCAACGAAAACGCAATGAGGGTGCGACGTTTCATGTATGACGACGCTAGTGCGGCGCCGCTGACCGAAGAGTGAACTGCGGGTCAGGGCTGCGTCAAGACTTGGTGAGGTTTCGGCCGGTTCAGGTCCGTGCCGTCCGGCGTTCGAGCTTCGCCAGCCGGCTCACCATGCCTTCGTGGCCCTCCGCTCCGAAGACCCGGGCGTCGACGACCGCGCGCACCGCGTCGACGTCGTCGTAGAACGCCCGGAAGGTGGTCGGCACGTCGACGTCGTGCTCCGGTCGCGACAGCACACGGATCGCGTCACCCTGTCGCACCGTGCCGGGAGTCTCGACGGCCAGGTAGGCACCCGAAAGCCCATGTGCGACAAACTTTTTCAGCCAGCCCCGCTCCCCCATGTGCATCCGGAACGTGCCACACGGGATGCGTGGCCCGGCGACTCGCAGCACCACCTCGTCACCGAGCTGCCAGCGTTCGCCAATCAGGGCGTGGTCGACGTCGAGGCCGGTGGTGGTGAGGTTCTCCCCGAAGGTGCCGTTGCGCAGGTCGCGACCCAATTGCGCCGACCACCAGTCGAGTTCCTCGCGCGCCACGGCATACACGGCCTGATTGTCGCCGCCGTGGTGCCGGGTGTCGCCGATGAAATCGCCGACGACACCGCTGCCGAGACCACCGTGCTTGGGCCCTGGCGCCCGCACTTGCACCTGCTCGACCGCCTGTTTGTCGATCCCGGTCGCGGTGTCCTTGGCCGAGTTGGGTTGCTGCCGGCCGACATTCACCGACAGCACCCTCCCGATCCCGTATGACGCAGAGCTTGCACGTGGCACGCCCGCATTGTCCCCGATCGAATCCCCGCGCGCACCCGCATTAACACGCGATACGTTCGACGGCGTGACTGAAGACACCACGCGCACCCCCACGCCCGTCGATGCCATCGCGGATCGTCACCACGAGAAGGCGGTCGCGCTCAGCCCGATGCTGGCGACCTACCTCGGCCTGCCGGAGCGTCAGGACGAGCTCGACGACTTCTCCCCCGCAGGTCTGGCCGCGCGCAACACCGCCACCCGGGAGGCGCTGGCGGAGGTGGCGTCGGCCACGGCACAAGACGACGTCGACAAGGTCACGATCGACGCGATGCGCGAGCGTCTCGGTCTCGATGTCGAGGTCTACGACGCCGGCATCCAGCATGCCGCGCTCAACGTGATCGAGTCGCCGCTGCAGGGGATTCGCGACATCTTCGACCTGATGCCGACCGACACCCCGGACCAGGTCGACACGGTCGGCCGCCGCATGCGCGCGGTGCCTCGCGCGCTCGACGGCTGGTTCGAGTCGCTGCACGAAGCCGCCGGGCGGGGCATGGTCAGTCCGGTCCGCCAGGTCACCGCCTGCATCCAGCAGACGAAGGACCACACCGCAGCCGACGGTTACTTCGCCACCCTGAAAAAGCAGCACCCGCAGATCGGCGACGCGATCGACGAGGCGGCGGCGGCGTACGCGGCGGCCGGGGACCGGCTGCGCGAGGAGATCCTGCCGCAGGCGCCCGAGTCCGACGGTGTCGGACGTGACAAGTACCCGCTGCACTCGCGCGCGTTCCTCGGTGCGCAGATCGACCTGGAGGAGACCTACGCGTGGGGCCAGGAGGAGTTGGCCCGCATCACCGCCGAGATGGCGCACGTCGCCGAGCAGATCAAGCCCGGAGCGACGGTGCGCGAGGCGATGGACGCGCTCGACAAGGACCCGGCCTACACACTCCACGGCACCGACGCGCTGCAACGCTGGATGCAGGAGAAGGCCGACGCCGCGATCAGCGAGCTCGCCGACACCCACTTCGACGTCCCGGAGCCGGTGCGGACGATCGAATGTCGCATCGCCCCAACGCAATCCGGCGGCATCTACTACACGCCGCCGAGCGACGGCTTCGAGCGGCCGGGCCGGATGTGGTGGGCGGTGCCCAAGGGCGTCGAGGACTTCGGCACCTGGCGTGAGCTGACCACGGTCTACCACGAGGGCGTGCCCGGACATCACCTGCAATGCGGGCAGACGATCTACCGATCGAACCTGCTCAACACCTGGCGCCGGATGGATGTCTGGTGCTCCGGGCACGGCGAGGGATGGGCGTTGTATGCCGAGCGCCTGATGGACGAACTCGGCTACCTGAAGGACCCCGGCGACCGGATGGGCATGCTCGACGGGCAATCGCTGCGGGCCGCGCGCGTCGTGCTCGACATCGGGGTGCACTGCGGGTTCGAGGCGCCGGCCGAGGTCGGCGGCGGTGAGTGGACCTACGACAAGGCGTGGCAGTTCCTCACCGCGCACGCGGACATGGCCGAGGGGTTCTTGCGCTTCGAGCTGGACCGCTACCTCGGCTGGCCGGGACAGGCCCCGTCATACAAGGTGGGAGAGCGCATCTGGATGCAGTTGCGCGACGAGGTCAAGGAGCGCGAGGGCGCCGGCTTCGACCTCAAGGCGTTCCACCGCCGCGCGCTCGACATCGGTTCGGTTGGTCTGGACACCCTACGGGGTGCGGTGCTCGGCACGCTCTGAGCGGCTCCGGCCCTGCGGCCGAGCCCGCGCTGCAAGGATGGTGCGGTGCACCTCGCCCTACCGATCTTCCTGCTCACCGCCTCCGTCGTCGTGGTGGCCACGCTCGCCCGGCGGTTCGGGCTGTCCGCTCCCCTGCTGCTGACCGCACTCGGCGCCGCAGCGTCGTTCCTGCCGTTCATGCCGCACCCGTTCGAGGTGGAGCCGGAGATCATCCTGCTCGGCTTCCTGCCGCCGCTGCTCTTCGGAGCGGCGTACAACACCTCGCTCATCGACTTGCGCCGGGAACGTCGCCAGATCCTCAGCCTGTCGGTGTTGCTGGTGCTGTTCACCGCGTCCGGGGTGGCGCTGGTGGCCTGGAAGCTGCTCGACATCCCGTTCGCGGCCGCCGTCGCGCTCGGCGGCGTCGTCGCGCCCCCGGACGCGGTCGCGGCGACGGCCGTCGCGCGGCGGATCGGGCTGCCGCGCCGGGTCGTGTCAGTGCTGGAGGGCGAGTCGCTCTTCAACGACGCGACCGCGCTCGTGACGGTCAACACCGCCAAGGGCCTGATCGCCGGCGGCGCGGGCGCGGCAACGGTGCTCACCGCAGGTCGGGACTTCCTGTGGGCCTCGCTCGGCGGCGCGCTGATCGGTTACCTCGCCTACCGCCTCGTGTCTCTCGTATGGCGCTACGTCACCGACGCGGTGCCGAGCGTCGCGGTCAGCTTCCTCAGCCCGTGGATCGCCTACCTGCCCGCCGAGGAGGTGCATGCCTCCGGCGTCATTGCGGCCGTGGTCTGCGGTGTGGCACTCGGCCACTCGGCGCCGGTGATCCAGACCGCGCAGGCGCGGGTGTCCGAGCGGCTCAACTGGGTCTCGATCACGTTCCTGCTCGAGAACATGGTCTTCCTGCTGATCGGCTTGCAGACCCGCACGATCGTCGACGAGGTGCGCGAGTCCGACCCGGGCCTGGCGGAGACGTCGCTCATCGCGCTCGCGGTGCTCGCGACGGTCATGCTGCTCCGGCCGATCTGGCTGCTCGGCCTGGCCGCGGTGAGCCGGATCATGGGTTGGACCAACACCACCCTCACCGGCAAGGAGTCGGCCATCGCCTCCTGGGCGGGCATGCGAGGCGTGGTCACGCTGGCGGCCGCTTCGCTGCTGCCCACGGACACCCCGCACCGGCAGTCGATGGTCTTCATCGCACTCGTCGTCACCGTGGGCACCCTTGTGATTCAAGGATATTCGCTTGGATTCGTGGCCAAACTGCTCGACCTGCACGGACCCGACCCCCGCGAGGACGCGCTGCAGACCGCGCAGCTGATGCAGGCCACCGTGACAGCCGGCGCGGAGCGGCTCGACCAGGAGCTGGACGACGGCGAGCACGAGGTGCCCGAGGAGGTCGTCACCTCGCTGCGCACCCAGGGCACCCGCCGCGCCAACCTGGCCTGGGAGCGGCTCGGCAGCAACGACGTCTCGGTGGAGACTCCGGGGGATGCCTACCGTCGGCTGCGCGCGGCGATGCTCGACGCCGAACGCTGCAAGGTGCTGCGGCTGCGGGACAAGGGCGTCATGGACCACGAGGTCTTGAACGCGGTGATGGCGAGCCTCGACATCGAGGAGTCGATGATCACGCGCTACGAAGGTGCCGACGTCGAGGCATCGGATCGGTTGCTGCTCACCCCGGAGGAGCGCCAATTCGGTTGTGAACACTTGGCGGCCGCGCCGTTGGCGATCGACCCGCTCACCCCCGAGGGCTGCGCCGACTGCATGCGTGAAGGTATGACGTGGGTCCATCTCCGGCTCTGCCTGCAATGCGGCAATGTCGGTTGCTGCGACTCCTCGGTCGGCCGGCACGCGAGCAAACACTTCGAGCAGCACGGGCACCCGGTGATGCGCTCGTTCGAGCCGGGCGAGGCGTGGCGGTGGTGCTTCGTCGACGACCGGCTGGGGTGAGTGGGCCGCCTCACAGCCGCATACGGATAACCGCGAGTGCGGTGGCCACGACGGTCAATCCACTGCTGATCGCGGGCGGTCCGAGTGACCCCAAGGAAGACTCGACGGCCACACCACCGAGCAGGGGTCCGGCAGCGGCACCCACGTTGAACGCAACGGTGGCATAGGACCCGCCGAGCGTCGGGGCGCCGACGGCCTCGTGGAGCACTCGCGCGATGAGCGTGCTGCCCACGCCGAATGCCAACGCGCCCTGCAGAAACAACATCGGGAAGAGCCATCCCGGATCCGAAGCGCTCATCGCGACTACCGCCCAGCCAATCGCCAACAGTGGCATACCGATCAGGATCAGGAATCTCGGATGCCGATCTGACAGGCGCCCCGCGACCGTGACCCCGACGAAGGACCCGACTCCGAAAATCACCAGCGCGAACGGCACCCAGCCTGCGGTCAGGGAGGCGCGCCCAGTCACCAAGGACGCGAGAAAGGTGAAGCTCCCGAACGTCGCCGCGTTGACCAGCGCACCGAGCGTCATCATCAGCAGCAGCGTGCTGCGTCGCAGTCCACAGAGTTCGCCACGGATGTCCGATCGACCGTTCCCGCTTGCGGGCATCGCCGGAAATCTCAGTGCGATGCCGACTCCGGCGATCACGCAGAGCGATGCCACCGCCCAGAAGGTCGCTCGCCAGCCCATTGCATTGCCCAGCAGGGAGCCCGCAGGCACTCCAACGATCGTGGCCAACGTGGTGCCTGACAGCAGGACGGACAAGGCGCGCCCCGCGCGGTCCCGACCTACCAATGCCGTCGCCGTGGCGAGCGCGACCGCTAGGAAGCCGGCGTTCGCGACCGCGGAGAGGACTCGCATCGCCAGCAGCACCATGAAGCGGTCGGTGAGTGCTGCTGCGACATGGCTTGTTGCGAACGCGGCGAGGAAGGCGAGCAGGCTCCACCGAGGCGCCCACCGGCGTACCAAGATGGCGGCCGCCGGTGCACCGACCACCATGCCAACGGCGAACGCTGAGGTGAGCAGACCAGCTGTGCCAAGCGAAACATCGAGCGACTCGGCGATCCGTGGGGTGATTCCGCCAAGCATGAACTCGGAGGTCCCCATGGCAAAAATGGCAACGGCGAGCAGGTACAACGGGAGAGGCATCTAAGGCTCCAGAGCGAGAAGCGAATAGTGAGAGGCTGATTCGCCACCACCGTCGCCGCCCGACCCGGGCCGTGACGCATCGCGTCAGGGCAGGGATGCCCGAAGTCTCGGGGTCAGTCGGGGCAGGCCGACGGCGTGACCGTCGGCCTGGTTCTGGATGCCTCTGGGCTAGACATGGCCACCACGGTAGTGAGTTGGCCGGCCGCGCCCCAAACCAATTGATCGCGCCGGTCTGCGTCGGGCACGCAAGCTCTACAGTGACGCCCATGACCGTGTCACTCGTGCTCGCCTCCGCGTCGCCCGCCCGCCTGACCACGCTGCGCTCGGCCGGTGTCGAACCAGAGGTGATCGTGTCGTCGGTCGATGAGCCGGCGGTCGTCGCAGCCGCCGAGAAGACCTTGGGGACGCTCGACCCGGCCGACGTCGCGCTGCTGCTCGCCCGTGCGAAAGGCGAGGACGTCGCCTCGCAGGTCGAGTCGGATTCCCTTGTGCTGGGCTGTGATTCGGTGTTGGAGTTCGACGGTGAGACCTTCGGCAAGCCGGTTGATGCGGACCAGGCGACGGCACGCTGGCAAGCGATGCGGGGCGGGTCCGGCACGCTGCACACCGGCCACTGGTTGGTTGACGCCCGCGACGAGTCGTCGGGTGCGACCTTCGGGGTGGTCGCCTCGACCGTCGTGCACTTCGCCGATCTGACCGACGACGAGGTCGACGCGTATGTCGCAACCGGCGAACCACTCCACGTCGCAGGCGCTTTCACGATCGATGGCCTCGGCGGGCCCTACGTGACGCGAATCGAGGGCGACCACCACAACGTCGTCGGGCTCAGCCTGCCGGTGCTGCGCGAGATGCTCGCCGAAGTCGGCGTCGGCTTCCACGACCTGCGCGGCTGAGAGCTTGCCGCCGGATTTCCAGGTGACGGGTCTACGGTGACCCTTCGTCAGGCTATGAAAACTGCCGAAGGAGCCGCATGTCGTCCGCAGCCGCCGCGGCGGGAGCCCCGCAGAAACTGACGTCGGACCAGCGCAACGCGTTTGCCGCCGCATACCTCGGCTGGGCGATGGACGCGTTCGACTACTTCCTGGTCGTGCTGATCTACGCTCAGATCGCCAAGGACTTCGGCAAGTCGCTGACCGAGATGTCGCTGATCACCACGATGACGCTCGTCATGCGGCCGGTGGGCGCGTTCCTCTTCGGGCTCTGGGCCGACCGGGCGGGCCGGCGCATCCCGTTGATGGTCGACGTGGTCTTCTACTCGATCGTCGGATTCCTGTGCGCATTCGCACCCAATTTCACCGTCCTGATGGTGCTGCGCATGCTCTACGGACTCGGCATGGGCGGCGAGTGGGGGCTGGGCGCGGCGCTTGCGATGGAGAAGATTCCGAGCAAGCGGCGCGGGCTGTTCTCCGGCATCCTGCAGGGCGGCTATTCGATGGGTTACCTGCTCGCGTCGCTCGCCTTCCTGGTGGTCAACACCTGGTGGGGCCTGTCCTGGCGGTGGATGTTTGCGCTGTCGATCGTGCCCGCGCTCATCTCGCTGATCATCCGGTCCCGGGTGGAGGAGTCCGAGGTCTGGGAGTCCACGCAGCAGCGCTTCAAACAGAGCACCACCAAGGCCTCCGACATCCTGAAGAACCCCGCCATCTGGAAGCGCTTCATCTTCCTGGTGCTGCTGATGACCGCGTTCAACTGGATGAGCCACGGCACCCAGGACGTCTACCCGACCTTCCTCAAGGAGCACGTGGACGACGGCCTCGGCTTCGCCAGCTCGACGGCCACTTGGATCGCGGTGATCTACAACCTGGGCGCGATCGTCGGCGGCGCGACCGCCGGCGCACTCTCCGAGCGCTACGGCCGCAAGATCATCATCGTCGTGTGCGCGGTGCTCGCACTGCCGGTCATCCCGTTGTTCGCCTACTCCACGACGGTGGGCATGGTGATCCTCGGTTCGTTCCTGATGCAGGTGATGGTGCAGGGCGCCTGGGGCGTCATACCAGCACATCTGACCGAGATGTCACCTGACGAGATCCGCGGCTTCTACCCGGGCGTGACCTATCAGCTCGGCAACTGTCTGGCCGCTTTCAACCTGCCGATCCAGGAGTCGCTCGCGTCGTCACACGGCTACCCGTTCGCGCTCGCGGCGACGATGGTGCCGGTGTTCATCGCGGTGATCGTGCTGACCCTGATCGGCAAGGAACGCAAGGGCATTGAGTTCGGGACCCAACGCACGAGCGCAGTCGCGGAGACCGGCTGAGCATCGACGCCGGGCCCCGAATTGCTATGATCCAGAACACAATTCGGTGCCACTGTCCATATCGTGGACGGTGATCCGGAAGAAATTCTCACCACCCGGTGGCACGCGGGGTATTGCCTGAGATGTCGCCGCTAACTACGCTCAGCGACCCCCTCGCTGGTCACCCGCCAGGCGTGCGATCGGGTCGCATGACGGTTGATTGTTACTGATGAGTCGTTACGTTCGTTGAGCGTGAACAGCCCCACCACAACGCCCACCCGACCACTCAACACGACCTCGCAGGTCACCTTCCGAACACCCGAGGTGACCGACGGCGGCGCGCTCTGGATGCTCGCGCGAGGCGCCGGGGAGCTCGACGTCAACACGTCGTACGCCTACCTGCTCTGGGCGCGGGACTTTGCCAGCACCTCGATCATCGCCGAATCAGGCGGTCTCGCAGCGGGATTCGTCAGTGGCTACCTGCGCCCTGAGCAGCCGCAGACGCTCATGATCTGGCAGGTGGCCGTCGACCAGGGCTTCCGCGGGCAGGGCATCGCGCTGCGCATGCTGCACGAGCTCACCGACCGCGTCACCGGCGCCACGGTGCTGGAAACCACCATCACCGACGACAACGCCGCGTCCATCGGTCTCTTCAGCCGCTTCGCGGAGTCGAGGAGCGCCGAGATCGACCGACGTGACCTGTTCGGCAAAGGCCACTTCCCCGATGCGCATGACGCAGAGCGTCTCTACCGCATCGCTCCCCTTCGCTGAATCACCTTGCCACGGAAGGACATACCGATGACGAGCACGGGAACGACGATCTTCGAGACACGCGAATCCCAGGTACGCAGCTACTGCCGCGACTGGCCGGCCGTTTTCGACCGGGCGCACGGTGCGCACCAGTTCACCGAAGACGGCAGCAGCTATCTCGACTTCTTCTCCGGCGCCGGCGCGCTCAACTACGGGCACAACCATCCCGACCTCAAGAAGCGGCTGATCGACTACCTCGCGGGCGACCACGTCGTGCATTCGCTCGACACCTACACCGTCGCCAAGCGCGACTTCCTGCAGACCTTCCAGGACCTGATCCTCACCCCGCGCGGACTTGATCACGTGGTGCAGTTTCCCGGACCGACCGGCACCAACTCGGTCGAGGCAGCATTGAAGATCGCCCGCAAGTGCACTGGACGACAGGGAATCGTCAGCTTCACCAACGCTTTTCACGGTATGACGCTCGGCTCTCTCGCGGTCACGGGCAACTCCATGAAGCGGGCCGGCGCCGGCACCCCGCTCTATCACTCCGACGTGGCGCCCTACGACGACTACTTCGACGGCGAGACACCGGACTTCCTGTGGCTGGACCGCACGTGGAGCGACAGCGGGTCCGGGCTGGAGCTACCCGCCGCCGTGATCGTGGAAACTGTCCAGGGCGAGGGGGGTCTCAAGGCCGCCCGCGCCGAGTGGCTGCGGGCACTGCAGGCACTCTGCCGCCGGCACGGCGTGCTGCTGATCGTCGACGACGTGCAGGCCGGATGCGGCCGCACCGGCACCTTCTTCTCCTTCGAGGAGGCCGGCATCGAACCCGATATCATCTGCCTGTCGAAGTCGATCTCCGGCTACGGACTGCCGATGGCGCTCACTCTGCTGCGGCCCGAGCTCGACCAGTGGGAGCCCGGCGAACACAACGGCACCTTCCGCGGCCACAACCCGGCATTCGTCACCGCCACCGCGGCCCTTGAGCTGTTCTGGGCCGACGACCGCTTCCAGCAGCAGGTGGCCGCCCGTGCCGAGCAACTGCACGCGGGTCTGCAGCGCATCGCCGAGGGCCATGACGGCGCGTGGGTGCGCGGACGTGGCCTGCTCGCCGGAATCGCCTTCGAGGACACCGAGATCGCCGGCCGGGTCCAGGCAGCCGCCTTCGAGCGCGGGCTGCTGGTCGAGACCTCTGGCCCCAGCAGCGAGGTCGTGAAGGTGATGCCGCCGCTGACGATCACCGAGGAAGAGCTCGACGAGGGACTGCACCTGCTCACCAAGGCCTGCGCAGCGGTCGCCGCGCCGGTGCGGGAGTCGGCGCTCGTCGGCTGAGCAGGCCCCGTCATACAGCGGAAAACATTGTGCTGAAAGGACATTCATGAAGGTCATCAACCTGCACGATCTCGACGACACCGACAACGACGTCGAGCACGGCAACTGGCGCAGTCGCCGTTTCGTGCTCGCCAAGGACGGTGTCGGGTTCTCCTTCCACGACACCGTGCTCTACGAGGGCACCGAGTCGGAATTCTGGTATGCCAACCACGTCGAGTGCGTCTACGTGTATGCCGGCCGGGGCACCCTGCTCAACCGCGACACGGGCGAGGAGTTCGCCCTCGAGCCCGGCACGGTCTACCTGCTCGACAAGCACGACAAGCACACCGTGCGCGTGCAGGAGGAGATCCACTGCGCCTGCGTGTTCAACCCGCCGGTGACCGGCCGCGAGGTGCACGACGAGAACGGCGTGTACCCCGTCATTCACGAGGAAGCAGCAGCCGTCTGACCACAGCGGAAAGGAGAGGTATGACGACCGCACCCACCACGACCGACCACTACCCGACCCGACTGGACGACCAGCCCCGCGTGCTGCCGCGCACCGGGCCGGTCGTGCACGGATCCGCCGACGACGGCCCACTCGACACCGTCACGCTGCAGCGCTTCGACGACACTGGTTACCTGATGATCGACCAGCTGGTCACAGGCGACGAACTTGCAGCGATGCGAAGGGAATTGACCCGCATGTCGTCCGACGACGCGGTGCGTGCCGACGAGCGCACAGTGATCGAGGCGAAATCGCAGGAGGTGCGCAGCATCTTCGACGTGCACCTGACCAGCCCCGTTTTCGGTGCCATCGCGCGCGACCGCCGGGTCGTCGACCGCGCACGGCAGCTGTTGGGTTCGGACGTCTACATCCACCAGAGCCGGGTCAACGCCAAGCCTGCCTTCGAGGGCAAGGATTTCTTCTGGCACTCCGACTTCGAGACCTGGCACGCCGAGGACGGCATGCCCGGCCCGCGGGCGGTGAGCATCTCGATCTCGCTCACCGACAACCACTCCTTCAACGGTCCGCTGATGATCATGCCGGGCTCCCATCGCAGCTACGTGTCCTGTGTCGGCGGCACTCCCGAGGACAACTACAAGAGCTCGCTGGTCATGCAGGGCGCGGGCACGCCCGACCGGCAGACGCTCACGGCGCTGGCCGACGAGCACGGCATCGACGTACTCGAGGGCAGCGCGGGCGGCGCGATCATGTTTGATTCCAACTGCATGCACGCCTCCAACGGCAACGTCACGCCGTTCCCCCGGTCCAACGTGTTCATCGTCTACAACAGCGTCGAGAACACCTGCGTCGAGCCGTATGCCGCGCCGGCGCCCCGGCCGTCCTTCCTCGGCGCGCGGGACTTCACCCCGCTGCACTGACCGCTGATCCGGGCGGTGTCAGCTGCCCTTCGACCACGGACCACGCACCACCGAAGAATCGTCGGCGTCGCGGTCGGTCGGTCGCCTCCGGGTGACCAACGGGATCGTCTGCTCGCTACCGGGATCGAAATCGTCCTCCTCGGACGGACGCTCCGGCAGCCGATGCTGGGCCGCAGGTCTCGTCGCGGGAGTCTTGGCCGGCATCGGCTCGGTGGGGTGCGGGGGCAGGGACTCGACTTCGTTGCCCGGCACACCGTCGTCGTCGAAATCGAGTGGCAGCTCGACCTCTTCGTGACTCGCGCTGTCGTCGACCGGGTCCTCGGATCGGTCGAACGACACATTGATGCGCTCGAAACCCTTGAGCCGGGTCGCCTCGGCGAGGCCGGTGTAGGCGCGGATGTCTCCGGCGGTCAGTCGCACGTTGTCGGTGAACGGCGTGAGCAGCGCGCGCGGCCAGAGCCGCAGCACCCGGACGGCGTCGATCTCCATGCTGATCGCGATCACGACGCCGGCGATGTAGAGGAAGATCATCAGACCGACGACGACCGCGAACTGCCCGGCGATCGCGGTGTTGCGTTGCACCACGTGCTCGACATAGATCCCGCCGACGGTCTGCAGCACCTGCCACATGAGCCCGGCGAAGACCGCGCCCGGTAGCAGGCCCAGAGTCGGGACCCGGCGCGCGGTCGCGATGCGGAAGGCGAAGGTGATCGCGATGACGTCGACCAGGATCGTGCCGACGCGCACCCCGAACGCAGCCAGCCCGGCGAGGTGTATGACGCGAGGCACCACCGAGGTCAGACCGATCGTGGCCAGCAGCGTCGTACCGAGCACCGCGATCAGACCGACCGACTTGCCGCGCGCAGCAAACGGATTGGGCCGCGAGTTGCGCGGCACCTGCCACACCGAGTTGGCGATGTATTGGAACGCCTGAGCCGCGCCGAGCGCACCGTAGAGGGCGACCACGGCGCTGACCGCGATCGAGATCCAGCTCCCGGTGGACGCACTCGGTGCCTTGATCTCGTCACCGATGATCGGGAATTCGCTCAATGCGGATCTGATCAGATCCTGCTGCAGGCCCGGGTTGCCGTCGAGCACGACACCGAGGATCGTGGTCGCGAGGATCAGCATCGGGAAGAGCGACACGAACGCGTAGTAGGCGAACAGCGCGGCCATGAAGTTGCCGAGGTCGTCGAAGAACTTGTAGACGACCGCAATCGGGTAGCCCAGCGGCGGGAACTTCCGCTGGGTCCGGTCGATTGATTCGGCGACGCTCACGGCACAACGGTACCGGCGAGACTCATGAGTCCCGGCCACCCCACGCGTGGTCGGGAGGAACTTCGTGGGGTGAGTGTCGGGGCCCCCGCGAAGTATCCGGAAGGAGCGAAGCGGGGGGAGGAACTTCGTGGGGTGACTAAACCGGAGGTATGGCGCGGCGGCGCTCGCTGAACCGGCGGTCCCGGCGGGAGGCGTAGGCGAGCCGGTGCAACAGCTCGGTGCGCAACGACGACGCCTCGACGACTCCGTCGATGACCAGGTCCGATGCGAGCCGTTCGAGATCGACGTCCTCCAGGTATTCCTCGCGCTTGGCCTGCACGAAGGCCTCCTGCTCGGCCGGGTCCTCGATCTCGGCGATCTTGCCGGCGTACACCGCGTTGACCGCGGCCTCGGGCCCCATCACGGCGATGCGGGCGGTCGGTAGCGCCAGCGTCGCGTCCGGCCCGAAGCCGGGCCCGCCCATGGCGTAGAGGCCCGCGCCATACGCCTTGCGGACCACGATGCAGAACTGCGGCACGGTGGCCTCCGACACCGCCGACACCATCTTGGCGCCGTGCCGGATGATGCCGCCGCGTTCCACCTCGGAGCCGATCATGAAGCCCGGCACGTCGGCCAGGTAGATTAGCGGGATCGAGTAGGCGTCGCACATCCAGATGAAGCGGGCCGCCTTGTCGGCGCTGTCGGTGAAGAGCACGCCGCCCTTGACCATCGAGTTGTTGGCAACGATGCCAACGGTTTTGCCGTCCATGCGGCCGAAGCCGATCACCAGCTCGGGCGCGAAGAGCGGCTTGATCTCGAAGAACGAGTCGTCGTCGATCATCCCGTCGATGACCTCGTGCACGTCGAACGGCTGGCTCTCGATCTCCGGCACAGTGTGCTCGGTGAGTTCGGTCGCCGGCTCCTCCCCCACGTATGACGGGGGTTCGTCGTGCCAGGTGGAGGGCACGTAGGAGAAGAACAACTTGGCCAGCTCGATCGCCTCGGTGTCGTCGGAGGCGAGCAGATCGCCCACGCCGCTGACCGTGCAGTGCATCCGCGCACCGCCCATCTCTTCCAGCGAAACCTTCTCTCCGACAACCATTTCCGCCATACGGGGGCTGCCGAGATACATCGACGCGTTGCCCTCGACCATGATCAGGATGTCGGTGAAGCTCGGGATGTAGGCGCCGCCGGCGGCCGACGGGCCGAACAGGCAGCAGATCTGCGGCACCTTGCCCGACAACGCGACCTGGTTGTGGAAGATGCGCCCCGCGCCGCGGCGGCCCGGGAACAGCTCGACCTGGTCGGTGATGCGGGCGCCGGCCGAATCGACGAACCAGAAGACCGGCAGCTCCTCGCGCAGCGCGGCCTCGGTCGCCCGGACGATCTTCTCGACCGTGCGCGCCCCCCAGGAGCCCGCCTTCACGGTCGGGTCGTTGGCCACCACGATGGCGGGCCGGCCCTCGACCGTGCCCCGGCCGGTGACGACGCCGTCGGCCGGCAGGTTGCCCGCGGTGGCGTTGGCGTAACGGCCGTCCTCGACGAAGGAACCCTCGTCGAAGAGCAGTGAAATCCGCTCGCGCACATAGAGTTTGCCCTGTGAGTCCAGTTTCGCCTGGGCCCGCTCCGGCGCCGTCGCGGACGCCTCGTAGGCCGCGGCCAGCCGCTCGCGGACATCGGCGACCCGCGGGTCGCGGTTCAGTTCGGCGCTCATCGAGTCCCTCGCTCGCACAAAAGTCGACCCTCGGCATACTGACGCGCCGCGGTCGGCCGCATCCTCGGCGTGTTTGCCTGCCGAGGGTCGAGAAATGTCTGCGGCTCCCGGCCCGCGGTCACTGCCTGCTCACTCATGCCGGCAGTCCGAGCCCGCGTGCGATCACCATGCGCTGCACCTCGGAGGTGCCTTCGCCGATCTCGAGGATCTTGGCGTCCCGGTAGAACCGCGCCACCGGATACTCCTCCATGAAGCCGTTGCCGCCGAAGATCTGGGTGGCGATGCGGGTCGCGCTGACCGCGGCCTCGGTCGAGTAGAGCTTGGCGATGGCCGCGGCCTGCTTGACCTCGGCGACCGAACGCCGCTCGGCCTCGAGCTCGTCCTTCAGCCACGCCGCCTTGTAGGTCAGCTGCCGGGATGCCTCGACCATCACGGCCAGGTCCGCGATCTGGAAGGACACACCCTGATTGACCGCGATCGGTTTGCCGAAAGCGGTTCGGGTCTTTGCATATTCGGTGACCGCCTCCAGGCAGGCCTGGGACAACCCGACCGCGAGGGCCGAGATCGCGATGCGGCCGTCGTCCAGCGTCTTGAGGAACTGCTTGAAGCCCTGCCCGCGCTCGCCGAGCAGGTTGCCCTCGGGCACCACGCAATCGGAGAAGGTCAGCCCGTGAGTGTCGGAGATGTGCCAACCGAGCTTGTCGTAGGCGGGCTCGGCGGTGAAGCCCGGCGTGCCGGCCGGCACCATGATCGCGCTGATCTCCGCGCGCCCCTTGTCGTCGGTGCCGGTGCGGGCGGTGACCGTGACGACCGAGGTGATGTCGGTGCCGGAGTTGGTGATGAATGCCTTGGCGCCGTTGATCGTCCAGTTGCCGTCGGCGAGCGTGGCCTTGGTGCGGGTCGCCCCGGCGTCGGAGCCGGCGTCGGGCTCGGTCAGCCCGAAGCCGGCGAGCGCGCGGCCGGCCACCAGGTCCGGCAGGAAGCGCTGCTTCTGCTCGGCGTTGCCGTAGGTCAGGATCGGGTTGATCCCGAGGCCGACACCGGCCGACAGCGTGATGCCGATCGACTGGTCGACCCGGCCGAGCTCCTCGATCGCGAGGCAGAGGTAGGTGAAGCCGCCCTCGGCCAGGCCGGCCCCGCCATACTCCTCCGGCACGACCAGTCCGAAGAGGCCGAGCTCGCCCATCTTCGGGACGAGGTCGGTCGGGAAGTGGTGCTCCCTGTCCCACTGCGCGACGTGCGGCGCGACCTCACGCTCAGCGAAATCCCGCACCAGCCGCCGGAATTCCTCGTGCTCCTTGCTCAGCTCGAACATCCTCGTCCTTCGCAATCTCGAGTGTGTGGGCCGTCACAGAACGCTTGACGTTGACGTAAACGTAAAGCATGATCGCCGGCATGACAACCCCGGACATCGAGACCACCTGGTCGATCGCGCAGCTCGCCGACGAGTTCGGCCTCACCCACCGCACGATCCGGCACTACGAGGAGCTCGGCCTCATCTCACCCGAGCGCCGCGGCACCGTGCGCGTCTTCCATCGACGCGACCGCACCCGCCTCGAGCTGATCGTCCGCGGCAAACGAATCGGCTTCCCGTTGGACGAAATTCGCACAATCATCGACATGTATGACGAGACGCCCGGCGAGTCCGGCCAGCTGGTCTACCTGCTCGACCAAATCGCCGCACGTCGCGCGGAGCTGGAGCTGCGCCGGGCCGACATCGACCGCACGCTCGCCGAGATGGCATCGATGGAGCAGCGCTGCCAAGCCGATCTCAGCAAGCTGCGCGGCGCACGGTAATAATTTACGTATTACTTACCCTTACAGCTGTTCCCTTTACGTCGGAGCCTGGCTAGCGTCGGTCGCATCACCGGATCGACGAAAGACCCCCGATGAAGAAGCGACTACTCGCCCCGCTCCTGCTCACCGCACTGATCGCTCCCGCCTCCGCCGCCGAGGCCGCCCCGGCACCGGCAGACATCACGTCGAACTCGATCACCCGCACCCTGACCGACGCCGCCACCCGCGCGGCAACCGACATCCCTGCCACCGCGACCGACGGCCGGGCCACCATCGCGGCACTCGGCACCTGGGCCGAAAACTCGGTGCGCCTGCCGAACGGCCACCTGATCGTCACCACCCAGAGCGTCAACGAGATCGACCCGGCAACCGGCGAGGTCACGACGCTCACGCCTGACTACGGTGCGCTGCTCGGCGGCATCGTCGTGCAGGGCAACACGCTCTACTACCTGGTCGGCAACGGCGGCGACGCGTCGAGCAAGCCGATCGGCACGCTGATGGCGCTCGACCTGCGCACCCGTCAGACCCGAGAGGTGCTCACCGGCTTCAACCAGGTGAACGGCCTGGTCGGCCTCCCGGACGGGTCGCTCGCCTTCACCGTGATCCTCGGCGACGGAGCCGGCGTCTGGCGCACCGACCCTGCCAAGACGACGGCCCGCCGGATCTCCTCCTCGATCCGCACCCCGGACGGCATCACCGCGATCGGCAACCAGCTCTACGTGTCGGCGATCCTCAAGGGCGAGGTCTGGAAGGTCGACGCCGACACCGGCGCCACCACTCTGACGGCCAACTGGGTGCCACTGCCGGACGACCTGACCGCGATGCCGGACGGCTACCTCTACCAGGCCACCGAGGCCGGGCCGCTCTGGAAGATCGACCCGGCCACCGGCCGGCGCACCGTGCAGGCGTTCGTCGTCGGGGCCACCAGTGCCAAGCCGTATGACACGAACTCCCTCACCGTCACCGACCTCTTCGGCAACGTCCAGCGCCTGCCGATCTGAGTCCCGTCAAGCCCCTCGTCCCACCCCGGACAAATCACCGAAAACCGTTCAAGGAGAGACATCGTGCGACCCCTCAGCAGAACCCTCGCCGCCCTGGCGACAGCCGCGACCGCCACCACCGGCCTGGCGGCCGTGAGCGTCGGCACCGCACCGACCGCGAGTGCGGCCGGCTGCAGCAACAAGATCTTCCTCGTCGACGGCTACAAGAGCGGCGAGAGCGCCGCCAGCTTCGGCGGCCCCAGCATGAGCAACGTGGCGTCCGCGCCGGGTTGGGACCGGGAGATCTTCTACTACCAGAACGGCATCATCCCGGTCATCGACCCGACCACGCTCAACAACACCGTCGCCAAGGCGGTCCCGAGCCTGGAGCGCAAGGCGGTCGACTACCACAACGCCTGCCCCAGCGCGAAGATCGCCTTCATGGGCTACTCGTTCGGAGCCCTGGTGGCCGGCAACGTGGTCGAGTCCTTGGCGAACAAGAACGTCATACCGCACAACCAGCTGAACGCAGTGCTGTATGGCGACCCGCGCCGCGCCCCGCAGGCAAAGGGCATCGAGGGCCCGGCCGGTGGCGTGCTGACCATGCTGCCCAACCTGCCGACCATCGACGCGCCGGGCCCGCGCAACTTCCGGGACGTCGATGTCAGCGAGGTGTGCAACCAGAACGACGTCATCTGCAACGCCGCCAACCCGTTCACCAACGCGCTCGCGGTCGCCAACGAGGTGCAGGGCTACCGCAGCGGGGACCACGGCTATCGGTTCAACCCGTTCGGCGCGGACTCCCACCCCGGCGACCACTACATCCCGCAGGCCCCGCGGATCAATTACGGTGCTCCGCTGCCGATCCCGGCGCCGACACCGAACGCGTTGTTGAAGGACAACGCGCTGTGGAATTCCACCGTCAAGGCAATCGGTGACGTCATCGACGGCGCTGTCGCGGGCCAGTTGCTCAGCCGCTTCGGGGTGCCAGGAGCCAACCAGCTCGCCTTGCCGATCGACGGTCTGATCGCGGAAGCCGGCGTCAGTAACTAACGGATCGCCATGGCCGGTCGCGGCGTCATACGCGAGGATGTACTCATGAGTACGCCCGTCTTCACCAGCGTCGACGACGCCCGCGACCGGCTGGCCGCCACCGGTTACCTGCCGTCGGACGCGATCGCGACCACGGTCTACCTCGCGGCCACGCTCGGCCGGCCCCTGCTCATCGAGGGGCCGGCCGGTGTCGGCAAGACCGCCCTCGCCGGCGCCCTCGCCTCCGCGACCGGCAACCGGCTGGTGCGACTGCAGTGCTATGAGGGCGTCGACGAGGCGCGCGCGCTCTACGAGTGGAACCACGCCAAGCAGCTGTTGCGGATCTCCGCCGAGCAGCGCGGCGACTGGGAGGACGTGCGCACCGACATCTTCGGCGAGGAGTTCCTGCTCGCCCGGCCACTGCTGACCGCGGTGCGCAGCGAGCAACCGGTCGTGCTGCTGATCGACGAGCTCGACAAGGCCGATGAGGAGATGGAGGGGCTGCTGCTGGAGCTGCTCTCGGAGTTCCAGGTGACCATCCCCGAGCTCGGCACCATACGAGCGCGCCACCGGCCGCTCGTCGTACTCACCTCCAACGCCACCCGTGAGCTGTCCGAGGCACTGCGGCGCCGCTGCCTCTTCCTGCACATCGACTACCCGGACGCGAGTTTGGAGCAGCGCATCGTGCAATCGCACGTGCCCGACCTGGACGACGTCCTCGCCGAATCCCTGGTGCGCGTCGTCGGCGCGCTGCGCAGGCTCGAGCTGCGCAAGGCGCCGTCGGTCGCCGAGACCGTCGACTGGGCCGGCACGCTGCTCAGTCTCGGGGCTGACCGGCTCGACCCGCGGCTGGTGCGCAACAGCCTCGGCGTGGTGCTCAAACACCAGAGCGACATCGAGCTCGCCCACGCGAAGCTGGATCTCGATCGTGAACTTGCCGGCTGAGACGGCCGAAACCGAAACACTGCCAGCGCGATTCGTGGCGTTGGGCGAAGCGATGCGCGCTCACGGCATGCGGGTCGGCACCAGCGAGGTGACCGATGCGGCCCGGGTCGCGGACGCGCTCGGCTTCGATCGCCGCGAGCGCCTGCGAGCCGGCGTCGCAGCCGCGATGCTGCGGCGCAGCGACGACCGGTCGGCGTTCGACCAGCTCTTCGACATCTACTTCCCGGCTGCCGCCGGGCGCCGTATGACGGGAGCCCCGGCCGCGGCACTGGACGCCGACGAGTTGCGCGACCGACTCGCTCACGCGCTCGCGACCGGCGACCTGGCCGCGGCCGAGCAACTGGCCGCCGCCGCAGTCGAACTCCTCGGCCGGGTCGGCGACGAAGCGGCCGGCTGGAGCGCCGCGCAAACCCTGGACGCCCTGGCGCCGCAACGGGCGATCTCGGCCGCCGAGGAGTTGCTGCGCGGTGACGGCCCCGGCGCGGGTTCAGGCCCCGGCAGCGGCCAGGGCACCGGTGGCGCGGCCGACGCCGACACCGACTGGGCGATAAACCCCTGGGATCGGCAGCCGCGCCGCCCGGAGCGGTTCACCGACCGGGTCGACCGCGATCAGTTGCGGGCCGGTGTCGAGGCGTTCCGCCGCCAGGTCGAGACCGAGAGCCGGCGTCGCAGCGCCGAGGTGCGCGACCGCGAGCGGATCGCGCGCCTCGGCATACCCCCGTCGATCCGGCAACGCGACTTCCTGACCGCCGGCAGCGACCAGTTGCACCAGCTGCGGCGCGAGCTCGACCCGTTGACCCGCAAGCTCGCCGCCCGGCTGACCTCCCGGGAGCGTGCCGGGCGCGGAGCGGTCGACGTGCGCCGCACACTGCGCGCGTCGATGTCGACCGGCGGGGTGCCGATCGATCCGGTCTATCAGCGCCGGGCGCCGCACCGACCGGACCTGGTCCTGCTCGCCGATCTGTCCGGCTCGGTCGGCGGCTTCTCCAGCTTCACCATGCTGCTGATGCAGGCGCTGCACCAGCACTTCCGAAAGGTGCGCATCTTCGGCTTCGTCAGCAGCACCGCTGAGATCACCGACGTGGTGCGTGAGCTGCCGCCCGGCACCTCGCTGACCAGTTGGGCACTCAGCACGCCCGACCTCATCGGTCGCGGCACCAACTCCAACTACGGCTGGGCGCTGCGCACCTTCGTGCGAGGCCACCTCGACGCGCTCGGCCGGCGCTCGACCGTGCTGGTGCTCGGCGACGCGCGGGGCAACTTCGCCGACCCGAACACCGCCGACCTGCACCGCATCGCCGACCGGGCCAGACACCTGACCTGGCTCAACCCGGAGCCGGAAGTGCTCTGGCGGCAAGGGGATTCGGCCGCCTCCCTCTATGGCCGGATCGCTCCGATGCACGAGTGCCGCAATCTGGAACAGCTGCGTGACTTCGTGGCGCGCACGCTGCCCATTTGAGACATCCGCAAAAGTTCGATGGCCTGCCCCGGCATACTGTCCCGCATCATGCGACTGCGAAAACTTGCCGCCGTGCCCGCGCTGCTGCTGACCGGACTCGCGGCCAGTCCGGTTGCGTTCGCCGAGACGGCAAGCCCGAGCGCGGCCCCCGGCGCCCAGCCGGTGCAGTTCAGCACCGCGCTCGGCGACGCGCCGGTGCTCTCCCCCGGTCGGATCGCGACGCAGGCACCGACCGGGAACACCACGACCTACGCGACGATCAAGCGCCCGGCGGGCGGCTCGGTCACCGTCGCCGTCCTGGGCGCGGTCAAGGCGAATATCACCAGCGCCGACGGCAAGACCGACTGCTCGTCGAGCGACTCCAGCTCCTTCGAGGCAGTGAGCGGTTACTCCTTCATCTTCCTGGACGGCGCCGCCACCAAGCGACAGTCCTACGTCGACAGCAGCTGCGACGGCTTGACCGACCTGCGCCTCACGCTCAAGGCACCGGACCCGAGCAGCACGACGTCATCATCGAGCAGCGCACCGCCCGACCGCGACGTGCAGCTTGTGCTCACTCAGGAACCCAAAATCACCAAGCTCGGATCCGCCACGCCCGCAACCGGATTCAGCGAGATCACCGCAGCGTCGAAGTCGACCTCCGGACCCGACCGGACGCTCAGCGACCAGTTGCTCGCACCGGACACGCTGACGCCGGGCAGCTACCCGGTGGCGCTCCAGCCGGGCAAGCTCGCCGTCGCCCGGGTGCGCGTCGGTTGGGGGCAGCGGCTCGCGGCGTCGGTCGACGCTCCGCGCAACGGCTCCAACATCGCACCCGCGACCTCGCTGGGCGTCGCGTTGACCTTCTTCAGCCCACAACTGGCCCAGGTCAGCCGCGGCGCCACCGGCGTGCTGAGCAAGAACAGCGCCGAGCAGCAGACCGTCGGCAGTTACACCCCGACGGTCAACGCCGCCAACCGGCAGTTGGACTACGGCAACGACACCGGAGACATCGGCATCGGCTCGGCGCAGTGGACGACGGCCGCCGGCTGGTACACCGTGGCCATCTACGTCAAGCCGCTGGACGACAAGGAACCCAACCCGAGCAAGCCGGTGCCGGCCCGGCTCAACCTCGAGGTGGTCGGCAACCCGGCCACCGGCCCGACGTATGCCGATGCCGCCGGCGCGGCCGTCACCGCTCCGCCGGCAAGCCAGCTGTCGATCGGCGGGGCCGACTCGAGCGGCGGTGGTTCGGCGCTGCCGAAGATCGGCATCAGCGCACTGATCGTCGCTGCCGCCGTCGGCGTCGTGGTCTGGCTGCGCCGCCTGGGCTGACCGGCGGCGCGTCGCGCTATTTGACCCGCTGCCAGGTGTATTCGCTGCCCTGGGCGGTGCAGACGAGGAGGTTCTTGCCGGAGCTGTCGGCCTCGGTGGTGCCGGCGTCCTGCCATTGGCAGGTGCCGCCGAGCTTCGCGGCCCCGGGCGTCAGCTTGCTCGGCTCGCTGCCCTGCGGCCACCAGACGAATGCCAGGGCAGCGAGCGCGACGAGCGGCGCCGCGATCAGCCCGGCGAGCCTCGCGCGCTTGCTCGGATCGCCGGCTGGTGCGTTCCCGTGCGTCGAAGCAGCTCCCACCGGATGCGCGCCACGGGTCGGCTGCTGGTGGCTGCCCTCGACCTGGGTGGGTTCGCCGCTCATCGGTGCACCGCCGGGTTGCAGCGGGGTCGCGGTTTGCCCGAAGGGGGCGGTGCCGGTCGCGTCAAAACTCTGCGCCCGGGTGCGCTCCGGGTCGGAGTCGACCCGGCGTGGCACGCTGATCGCGGTCTGTGGCACCCAGTCGAGGTCTGGCCCGGAGAGGGCACCTGCCGCGGCCGCGGCCGACGGCGGGCGCCCTGCCGGGTCGGGGTCGGCGAGGTCCACGACGACTCGCCACAACTGGTCGGGCACGTGGGTGGGGCGGACCGGCAGATCGTCGCGATGCCGCCTGTTGTCGCCGGCCTTCTCACCCGAAAGCAGTTGCAGCGCAACGATTCCCGTCGCGTAGAGGTCCCAACTGGGCTCGGGGTCGCCACCGCGCAGTTGCTCCGGCGCAAGGTAGCCGGGCGTGCCGAGCACGACGGCCTGCGTCGTCATACGGGGTGAGTCGACCGGCACGGCGATGCCGAAGTCGGTCAGGCGAAGCTGCGGCCGGTCGGTGCCGGTCGCCGCGAGCAGCAGGTTGGCCGGCTTCACGTCACGGTGGACGACACCGGCTTGATGCACCGCGTCCAGCGCGGCGAGGAGTTGCCGGACCAACTCTGCGACATACATCGGTGGCAGGGTGCGGTGCCCGTCGCGCATCAGATCGCTGACCGAACCACCGTCGACCAGCGGCATCGTGAAGAGCACGCGGTCGTCCTCACCGGCCCAGCCGAGCGGTGTGACGACGTTGGGGTGGTGGATGCGCACGCCCTGCTCACGCATGAAACGCAGCAGCGACCCTGCGTCGGACTGGCGCAGCACCTTGGCGGCCAGCAACTGGTCGTGCTTGCGATCGTGCACCTGCCACACCGAGCCCATGCCGCCCTCGCCGATGATGTCGACGAGCTCGTAGCGTCCCGCGAAAACCTCTCCCACGGCTCAGCAGCATGCCAGGTCACCGGATACGGGCACGGCCCGACCGCCGGACTCGGCCCGCGAAAACCGGACTGGTGCCACCAAACCCCGACTTGTCACGTGCAGGAACACGTGACAAGTCGGGGTTTGACGTGACAAGTCACCGATCACGTGACAAGTCGGGGTTTGACGTGACAAGTCACCGATTACGTGACAAGTGACGACAAGTGACTCAGGCCAGGTTGAACGTCTTCGGGTCCGGGCCGGTGCGCTGGCCCTTGTCCAGCCCCTTGATCGCGGCCAGGTCCTGCTCGTCCAGCTCGAAGTCGAAGATGTCGAAGTTCTGCGCGATGCGCTCGGGCGTCACCGACTTCGGGATCACCACGTTGCCGAGCTGCAGGTGCCAGCGCAGGATGACCTGGGCCGGGGTCTTGCCGTGCTTGTCGGCGATGCCCTTGATCGTCTCGTCGGTCAGCACGTCGCCACCGGACGCCAGCGGGCTCCACGCCTCGGTCACGATGTCGTTGGCGGCGTGGAAGTCGCGCAGCTGCTGCTGCTGCAGGTAGGGGTGCAGCTCGATCTGGTTGACCGCCGGGAACTCCCCGAGCTCGTCCTTGACCCGCTGCAGATGCTCGACCTCGAAGTTGCACACGCCCGCGACGCGGATCTTGCCCTCGTCGCGCAGCTTCAGCAGCGCGCGGAAGGTGTCGACGTAGCGGTCGCGCTCCGGCGTCGGCCAGTGCACGAGGTAGAGGTCGACCGGGGTGTCCTTGCCGAGGCGCTCGTGCGAGCCCTCGAAGGCCGCGAGGGTCTCGTCATACCCCTGGTCGGAGTTCCACAGCTTGGTGGTCAGGAAGATCTGGTCGCGCGGCACGTCGGAGGACGCGAGCGCCTTGCCGACGCCGTCCTCGTTCTCGTAGGCCTTGGCGGTGTCGATGTGCCGATAGCCGTCCTGCAGCGCGGTCTGGATGGCGCCGCCGACCTGGTCGTCGGGCACCTGCCAGACGCCGAAGCCGAGCTGTGGGATCTCCACGGTGCCATCGCCTGCGCGCAGTGGAACGGTCGGGACAGGATTGGTGGTGTTGTCCGTCATGTCTGTGCCAACCTCACTCATCGTCGTTGTATGCCGTGACACGCGCATGTTCTCACCAATCCAATGCGTGATCCGCGTCACCGGCCGACCAGGTCGCTGGCTAGAGTCGGGCCCATGCCGCAACTGCACAAGGTCCTGATCGCCAACCGTGGTGAGATCGCCGTCCGGGTCGCGCGCGCCTGCGCGGACGCCGGCATCGGTTCGGTCGCCGTCTACGCCGACCCGGACCGCGACGCCATCCACGTCACGGCCGCCGACGAGGCCTACTCGCTCGGCGGTTCGACACCCGGCGACTCCTACCTGGTGCAGGAGAAACTGCTTGCGGTTGCTCAGGATTCAGGCGCCGACGCGGTGCACCCCGGCTACGGCTTCCTCTCCGAGAACGCCGAGTTCGCCCAAGCCGTGATCGACGCCGGGCTGACCTGGATCGGCCCGCCGCCGCAGGCCATCGACTCCCTCGGCGACAAGGTCAAGGCACGTCACATCGCCACCAAGGCCGGCGCCCCGCTCGTGCCCGGCACCAAGGACCCGGTCGCCGACGCCGACGAGGTCGTGGCCTTCGCCAAGGAGCACGGCCTGCCGGTCGCGATCAAGGCCGCGTATGGCGGGGGCGGCCGCGGCCTGAAGGTCGCCCGCACGATCGAGGAGATCCCCGAGCTGTTCGACTCGGCGGTCCGCGAGGCAGTGACCGCCTTCGGTCGCGGCGAGTGCTTCGTGGAGCGCTTCCTGGACAAGCCCCGGCACGTGGAGACCCAGTGCCTGGCCGACGAGCACGGCAACGTGGTCGTGGTCTCGACCCGCGACTGCTCGCTGCAGCGCCGCAACCAGAAGCTGGTCGAGGAGGCGCCTGCGCCATACCTGTCCGAAGCGCAGCACGCCGAACTCGTCCGCGCCTCGAAGGCGATCCTCGCCGAAGCCGGCTACGTCGGCGCCGGCACCTGCGAGTTCCTGATCGGGCAGGACGGCGCGATCAGCTTCCTTGAGGTCAACACCCGGCTGCAGGTCGAGCACCCGGTCTCCGAAGAGGTCACCGGCATCGACCTGGTGCGCGAGCAGTTCCGCATCGCACAGGGCGAGCAGCTGGGCTACGCCGACCCCGAGCCGCACGCGCACTCCTTCGAATTCCGCATCAACGGCGAGGACGCCGGCCGCGGCTTCCTGCCCGCACCGGGCACCGTCGAGGTCTTCAAGGCACCGGGCGGTCCCGGCGTGCGGGTCGACTCCGGCGTCGTGTCCGGTGACGTCATCGGCGGCGCCTTCGACTCGATGCTGGCCAAGCTCATCGTCACCGGCCGCACCCGCGCCGAAGCACTCGAACGCTCCCGCCGCGCCCTTGCCGAAATGGTCGTCGACGGCATGCCGACCGTGCTGCCCTTCCACCGCGCGGTCGTCGCGGACCCGGCATTCGCGACCGACGACGAGACACCGTTCAGCGTGCACACCCGGTGGATCGAGACCGAGTTCGACAATCAGATCGAGCCGTATGCCGGCACCCCCTCCGCCGACACCGAGCAGACGCCCCGGCAGACCATCGTGGTCGAGGTCGGCGGCAAACGCCTCGACGTCTCCCTGCCCGGCGACCTGCAGCTCGGCGGTGGCGCAGCAGCAGGCGGCGCCCGCAAGAAGGCACCCAAGCGCACCCGCTCCGGCGGTGGCGGCGCCGCCGCGTCGGGCGACTCCCTCACCGCACCCATGCAGGGCACGATCGTGAAACTCGTGGCGCAGGACGGTCAGACCGTCGAGGCCGGTGAGACCGTCGTGGTGCTCGAGGCGATGAAGATGGAGCAGCCGATCACCGCACACAAGGCCGGCACGATCAGCGGCCTGACCGCCAAGGTCGGCGAAACCGTCTCCGCCGGCGCGGTCCTCGCCGAGATCAAGGACTGACACCCCGGCTCCGCTCGCTTCCCCACCGCCCCGCCCCGCTCCGCCTGCTCCCCCTCCGCTCGCTCCCCCTGCGCCGACAGGCTCATTTATCGCCCAGAGGCTCACTTATCCGGGGCTCGATCTGCCCGGATAAGTGGGCCTTTCGGCAGTAAGTGAGCCTCTCGGCGGAGGGGGTAGTGCGGGGTATGGCGGGGGTAGTGCGGGTAGTGCGGGGCGGAGGGGGGAAGGGCTTCAGCAGGCGCCGTCGCTGCTGTCGATCAGGCTGCGCAGCACCATGTCGACCGTGGAGCGCAGGTAGGCCGGGCGGTCCGCCGGGTTGGTTGCGAGCAGCGCACTGAGCACGACGCCGTCCAGGCTGGCCACGATCGCCTCGGCCCGTCGCCGCGGCTCGGTGCTGTCCCCGCGCCGCACGATCTCTTCCACCAGCACGGTCAGGCCCTCACGCCAGGCGGTGATCGGTCCGCTCAGCGACGGGTTGCGCGCGGCCTCCAGCGCCAACTCGGAGATGGTGATGATGAATTCCGGGTGCACCGACCAACCGAGCAACAGATCGGTGGTCGCCGCGATCGCCGCATCGCGACCCTCGTCGCCGCCCGGGTCCGGCAGCGCGGCCGCCATCTGCTTGACGTCGTCGTTGAGCTTGCCCGCCACGAAGTCGGTGAGCGCGGTCAGCAGCGCGAGCCGGGTGCGGTAGTAGACCGAGCAGGTGCCCTCCGGCAGGCCCGCCTCCCGGTCGACGGCGCGGTGCGTCAGTCCGCGCATCCCCGACTGTCCGACGACGGCGATCGCGCAGGTGAGCAGGTGCTCCTGCCGAGCCTGCGCACCCTCGGGCGCGTTGCTGCTGCGGCGACGACGGTGGTGATGACGCTTGGCGGAGACCGGCATTTGCTCACTTTCTCACGGGCGACCGGTGGTGTGAGCGAGGACACCACGGGTCGAGTTGCGATCGATTCACTACAAGTGTAGTTTCTAAGTCATGACCACTACATCCGTAGTAGTCATCGACAAAGTTTCGACAGGAGTCGAGTCATGGCTGACATCACCACCTTCTTCATCGGCTTCGTGATCATTAACGCGATCGCGCTGGCCCTGTTCGTGGCCTTCGCCGCCACCGAGAGCGTGAAGTTCTTCCGCGCCAACCGCAAGCAGCGGCTGGCCCGTCGCGAGCCCTTCGTGACCTACTACCGCACCCTCGCGCTCGGTCACTGAGCCGTATGCCGGGGCTCCCGCCATACCCGCCCCGCACCCGCGCAGAAGGCCCGCGACCGATCGGTCGCGGGCCTTCGCCGTCCCGGTAGGTTGGCGGGATGTTCTGGAGCGTGGTCGCCCTCGTCGTCGCCGTCGTGCTGGTCGTCGGCTTCATCCGGGTGGTGCGTCCGAAGCTGCGCGAGCAGCGGCACCGCAAGTGGGAGCAGGAGGGCCTGCTCCCCCACCAGGTCGACCCCTACGCGCCACGCGAGGACGACCGGCCTGACCCGCGGGGCTGACCCGGCTCAGACGTCGTGCGAGTGCAGCCGGCGCGCTGCCTCGGCGATCGAACCGGTCATCGACGGATAGACCGAGAAGGTGTTCGCGACCTGGTCGACGGTCAGCCGGTTCTGCACCGCGAGACCGATCGGGTAGATCAGCTCCGAGGCCTGCGGCGCGACTACCACGCCCCCGATGATCGTGTTGCTGCCTGGGCGGGTGAAGAGTTTGACGAAGCCGTCGCGGATGTTGCGCATCTTGGCGCGCGGGTTGGTCGACAGCGGCAGCGTCACGACTCGTGCCTCGATCCGGCCCTCCTCGACATCCGCCTGCGAGTAGCCGACGGTGGCGATCTCGGGGTCGGTGAAGATGTTCGCGCAGACGCCGCGCAGGTTGAGCGGTGCGACCGCGTCGCCGAGGGAGTGCGCCATCGCGATGCGACCCTGCATCGCCGCGACCGACGCGAGCGGGAGCACCCCGGTGCAGTCGCCTGCGGCATACACACCCTGGGCGGAGGTGCGCGAGACACGGTCGACCACGATGTGCCCGGACTTGCTGAGCTCGACACCGGCCTCCTCCAGCCCGATCCCCTTGGTCTGCGGGACCGAGCCGACCGCGAGCAGCGCATGCGAGCCGGTGACCTCGCGCCCGTCCTCCAGCGTGACCACGACGCCGTCGCCCTCGCGCCGCACGGACTGCATGCGGGAGCGGTTGAGCACCTTCATGCCATGCCGGCGAAAGACGTTCTCGATGACGGTCGCCGCGTCGGCGTCCTCGCCCGGCAGCACCCGGTCCCGCGAGGACACCAGGGTCACCTCGCAACCCAATCCCAAGTAGGCATGCGCCAATTCGGCACCGGTGACACCGGAACCGACGACGATCAGATGATCGGGAAGCTCGGTCAGGTCGTAGATCTGCTGCCAGGTGAGGATCCGCTCGCCGTCCGGCGTCGCAGTGTCCATGATGCGCGGCTTGCACCCGGTCGCGACGAGTATGACGTCGGCGTCGTACTCCTCGGTCTGCCCGGACGACAGGTCCGCCGCGACCCGGCCGTTGCCGAGCAGCCGCCCGCGGCCGGGACGCACCTGCACCCCGACGCTTTCCAACTGGGCGCGGATGTCGGTGCTCTGCGCCTTGGCCAGGTCGATGATGCGGTGGTTGACCTGGTCGACGTTGGCCTCGGCGTGCTGGTCCTCCTCGGTGCCCTCGAAGCCGACCCCGAGTCGGCCGGCGGTCGCGAACCGGGACATGAAGTCGGAGGTGGCGATGAGCGCCTTGCTCGGGACGCAGTCGGTCAGCACGGCAGCGCCGCCGAGCCCGTCGTCCTCGACGATGGTGACCCGTGCGCCGAGTTGTGCAGCGACCAGCGCGGATTCGTATCCGCCGGGGCCACCGCCGATGATCACGACGTGCTTCTGCGGTCCACTCACGGCCCGCATCATTTCACGCCGACCGATCACGGCATACGCTGGCGCGCGTGACTGACACCGCATCGCTCTCCGATCCGTCGACCGACCCGTTCGAGGTCGCCCGCTCCGCCGCCGAGGTCATCGCCGATCGCACCGGCGCACCGCGTCACGACATCGCGCTGGTGCTCGGATCCGGCTGGGGTCAGACGGCGGACCGGATCGGGCAGACGGTGGCGACCGTCGACAACGCGGACGTGCCGGGCTTCGCCGCCGCCGCGGTGCCTGGTCACGGCAGCGCCATGCGTTCGGTGCGGATCGGCGACACCGACGCGCGGGCGCTGGTCTTCGGCACCCGCACCCACTATTACGAGGGCAAGGGTGTGCGCGCCGTGGTGCACGGCGTGCGCACCGCGGCCGCCGCCGGCTGCCACACGGTCGTGCTGACCAACGGCTGCGGCGGCCTCAATCCGGCCTGGGGTCCAGGCACCCCCGTGCTGATCCGCGACCACCTCAATCTCACCGCGACCTCCCCCGTCGAGGGCGCCAACTTCGTCGACCTGACCGACCTCTACTCGGCGCGGCTGCGCGGCATCGCCACGTCGGTCGATCCCGGCCTCGATGAGGGCGTCTACGCGCAGTTCCGCGGGCCGCACTACGAGACGCCCGCCGAGGTGCAGATGGCCAAGATCATCGGCGCGGATCTGGTGGGCATGTCGACCACTCTTGAGGCAATCGCCGCGCGGCAGGCCGGGCTGGAGGTGCTCGGCATCAGCCTCGTCACCAACCTCGCGGCCGGCATCAGCGACCAGCCGCTGTCGCACGAGGAAGTGATCGAGGCCGGTAAGGCCGCCGCCGAACGCTGCGGGACGCTGCTGGCCCAGGTCGTCGCCCGGATCGCCGAAGGCGGCGCACAGTGAGCACGTCGACGAGCGCCGACCTGATCGGGCAGGCGCGCGACTGGATCGCCGACGACCCCGACGTCGCCACCCGGGCGGAGCTCGAAAAGGTAGTGGCCGCAGCAGAATCCGGCGATCAGAACGCATTGGACGACCTCGCCGACCGGTTCTCCGGGTTGCTGGCATTCGGCACTGCCGGACTGCGCGGCGCGCTCGGCGCGGGCCCGGCCCGGATGAACCGAGTCGTGGTGCTCCGCGCCGCGGCGGGACTCACGTCATACCTGCAGCAGGAGCTCGGCAAGCCCGACGTCACCCTCGTCATCGGGTATGACGCAAGGCATCACTCCGACACCTTCGCGCGGGACACCGCGGCGGTCGTCGTCGGCGCCGGCGGACGCGCGATGATCCTGCCGCACCCGCTGCCGACACCCGTGCTGGCGTTCATGATTCGCCATCTCGGCGCGGACGCCGGCGTGATGGTCACCGCGAGCCACAACCCGCCGCAGGACAACGGCTACAAGGTCTACCTCGGCGACGGCAGCCAGATCGTGCCGCCCGCGGACGCGCGGATCGCCGACGCGATCGCTCGCTTCCCGCGCGCTGCCGACGTGCCGCTCGCCGACGACGGCTGGCAGACCCTGGACGATGACGTCATCGACGACTACGTCGACGCGGTGTGCCGGGTGGTGCAGGCCGACGGGCCGCGCGACCTGGCGATCGTGCACACAGCGCTGCACGGCGTGGGTGCGGCCGTGGTGCGAAAAGCCTTCCTGCAGGCGGGTTTTCAGGCCCCGGACCCGGTCACCGACCAGGAGCAGCCCGACCCGGACTTCCCGACGGTCTCCTTCCCCAACCCGGAGGAGCCCGGCGCGATCGACCACGCACTCGCCCTGGCCGGGGACACCGGGGCCGACCTGGTCATCGCCAACGACCCCGACGCCGACCGCTGCGCCGTGGCGGTCCCTCGCGACGGCGAGTGGACGATGCTGCGCGGCGACGAGGTCGGTGCCCTGCTCGGTGCCTACCTGCTGGAGCGCGGCGTCGCACCCGGCGCGGTCTTCGCCAACTCGATCGTCTCCTCCCGGCTCCTCGCCGCGATGGCGCGCGCGGCCGGGGTACCGCACGCCGAGACCCTCACCGGCTTCAAGTGGATCAGCCGGGTGCCGGGCCTGGCCTACGGCTACGAGGAGGCGCTCGGCTACTGCGTCGACCCCGCCGCGGTGCGCGACAAGGACGGCATCAGCGCGGCACTGCTGATCGCCGAGTTCGCGGCCGGCCTGAAGGCGAAGGGGCGCACCCTCGACGACGTGCTGGCCGATCTCGCCGCGGCTCACGGCACGCACGCCACCGACAGCTTCTCGGTGCGGGTCACCGACCTGGCAATCATCGGCACGATCATGGCGCGGCTGCGGGAGAACCCGCCGCAGACGGTCGCCGACCGGCAGGTGGCGCGGGTGGACGACCTGGCGCAGGGAGCCGGTGGTCTGCCGCCGACCGAGGGTCTGCGCTACTTCCTCGACGACGACACCCGCGTCATCGTGCGGCCGAGCGGCACCGAACCGAAGCTGAAGGTCTACCTGGAGACGATCGATCCCGACCCGGCGGTGGCCGCGGCCAAGCTCGCGGCGACCCGGGCGGAGTTCGAGCGGCTCACGACTCCGGCCTGATCGGGGCTCTCGTCATACAACGGCGATGAGGATGCAGAGCACGGCGGCCGCGAGCGCGATCAGTGCGTCCACGGCGGGCCGCACGACCACGCGATCGGGCGCTTTGCCGACCGCGTCGCGGGCGATCGCCAGGTCGTAGTCGTCCTTGCCCCGGCGGATCGCGTCGGCGACTCCTGCGGAGGAGGAAGGGCGGTGGTCAAACTCGACCGACGGCTCTGCGGTCGTGCCGCGCATCGCTCCGAGCCCAAGACCGGTGCCCCGCCCGGCGGGACGCTTGGGGCGTTGCGCCGCGATCGCCCAGGAGCCGTAACCCTTGTCGTCAGGCCCGTAAACCTTGAGGTTCCAACGTTGTTCGACCAAGGAGACCGCCGGCCATCCGACGAAGACGTCACGCACCAGGTTCTTGATCCGCACCCCGGTCTGGTCGAGCACGACACAAGGCCGGATGAAGACCACCCATACCAGTAGGAAGCCGGCGACCGGCCAGAGCAACTCACGCGCCTGACCGAAACCGTCGGAGACGAGGATCATCACCAGAATGACCGCACAGGCGAGCGCGATGACCAGACCGGTGACCAGCATCGTCGGCTGGCGATAGGTGCGACGCGGACTCCCCTCGGCGGGGGCGTTACGGAACGGGTTCATCGAGGGCTCACCCGACCCGGACGAAGCGAGCGGATGGCGCATGCCCGGTAGGCTGCTGCGGTGAGCCCAACATCTGCAACGTCGCAGGCCCGGGAGTTGCTCGGCGTCTCTTCTCTCACCAACAAAGCATTGCGCACCTGGCTCTACGGCCTGCCGGGGGTGGACCAGGTTGGCCTCGAAGGACGCGCGGCGGCGCTTGCGACCCGGTCGATCAAGACCGACAGCAAGGCGTGGGCGATCGACACCGCGATCGGCATGATCGACCTGACCACTCTCGAGGGTGCGGACACCCCCGGCAAGGTGCGCAGCCTGTGCGCCAAGGCCGAACTGCCTGATCCCACAGACCTTTCCACGCCGCAGGTTGCCGCGGTCTGCGTCTATGGCGACCTGGTCGGCGTCGCGAAGGACGCGCTGCGGGGCAGCGACATCAACGTCGCGGCAGTGGCCACCGCCTTCCCGTCTGGACGGGCCACTTTGCCGGTGAAGCTCGCCGACACCCGGGACGCGGTGGAGGCCGGTGCCGACGAGGTCGACATGGTCATCGACCGTGGCGCCTTCCTCGCCGGTGACTACCGGCTGGTCTTCGACCAGATCGCCGCGGTCAAGCAGGCCTGCGCGCGGCCGGACGATGCCCCGGACGCCCACCTCAAGGTGATCCTGGAGACCGGTGAGCTCGCCACCTACGACAACGTGCGCCGCGCCTCGTGGCTGGCAATGCTGGCCGGTGCGGACTTCATCAAGACCTCGACCGGCAAGATCCAGCCCGCCGCCACCATGCCGGTGACGCTGCTGATGCTCGAGGCGGTGCGGGACTGGCGGGAGCTGACCGGAGCCATGGTCGGGGTGAAGCCGGCCGGCGGCATCCGCACCAGTAAGGACGCGCTGCGCTACCTGGTGATGGTCAGCGAGATCGCCGGTGACGACTGGCTGACGCCGCAGTGGTTTCGCTTCGGCGCGTCCAGCCTGCTGACCGACCTGCTGCTGCAACGCCAGAAGCTGCGCACCGGGGCCTACTCCGGCGCCGACTACGTCACGATCGACTGATCCCGCGAAAGACAAGCAATGACACCAAAGTTCGAGTACGCACCAGCTCCGGAATCACGCTCCGTCGTCGACATCGCCTCGTCATACGGGCTGTTCATCGGGGGTGACTTCGTCGATCCGACCGACGGAAAGTCCTTCAAGACGGTCAACCCGGCGACCGAGGAGAAGCTCGCCGACGTCTCCGAGGCGAGCGCCGCCGACGTCGACAAGGCAGTGCGCGCCGCGCGCCGCGCCTACGACCGCACCTGGAGCCGGATGAGCGGCGCCGAGCGGGGCAAATACCTCTACCGCATCGCGCGCCTCCTGCAGGAGCGGGCGCGTGAGTTCGCGGTGCTGGAGACGCTCGACAACGGCAAGCCGATCAAGGAGTCGCGCGACGTCGACGTGCCGACCGCCGCGGCGCACTTCTTCTACCACGCCGGCTGGGCGGACAAGCTGGAGTATGCCGGGCTGGGCCCCGCGCCGAAGTCGCTGGGCGTCGTGGGCCAGGTCATCCCGTGGAACTTCCCGCTGCTGATGCTCGCCTGGAAGATCGCGCCCGCCCTCGCGACCGGCAACACCGTGGTGCTGAAGCCGGCCGAGACCACACCGCTCACCGCCCTGCTCTTCGCCGAGGTATGCCGCCAGGCCGACCTGCCGCCCGGGGTCGTCAACATCGTCACCGGCGCCGGCCCGACCGGGCAGGCGATCGTCGACCACCCCGGTGTCGACAAGATCGCGTTCACCGGATCGACCGACGTCGGCAAGGCGATCGCCCGTGCGGTCGCCGGCACCCGCAAGCGGGTCACCCTGGAGCTGGGTGGCAAGGCGGCCAACATCGTCTTCGACGACGCGGCCATCGACCAGGCGGTCGAGGGCATCGTCAACGGGATCTTCTTCAACCAGGGCCACGTCTGCTGCGCGGGTTCCCGACTGCTGGTGCAGGAGTCGATCGCCGACGACGTCGTGCACCGGCTGCAGCGCCGGCTGCGCACGCTGCGCGTGGGCGACCCGATGGACAAGAACACCGATGTCGGCGCGATCAACTCCGCCGCGCAGCTCGCCCGCATCACCGAGCTCACCGACGCCGGCGTCGCCGAGGGCGCGCAACGATGGAGCCCGGACGTCGAGCTACCGAAACGCGGATACTGGTTTGCCCCAACGGTTTTCACCGGCGTCTCGCAAACGCACCGCATCGCGCGCGAGGAGATCTTCGGCCCTGTGCTGTCGGTGCTGACCTTCCGCACCCCCGACGAGGCCGTCGCGAAGGCCAACAACACGCCATACGGACTCTCGGCCGGCATCTGGTCGGAGAAGGGCTCGCGCATCCTCGCGATCGCCGACAAGCTGCGCGCCGGCGTGGTGTGGGCCAACACGTTCAACCGGTTCGACCCCACCTCGCCGTTCGGTGGCTACAAGGAGAGCGGCTACGGCCGCGAGGGCGGCCGACAGGGCCTTGCGGCATACCTCGACACGGAAGGAACCCACTGATGCCCCGCCTCGAGGTCCGCAAGACCTACAAGCTCTACATCGGCGGTAAGTTTCCCCGCTCGGAGTCCGGCCGCTCCTACGAGGTCAGCTCCGCGGGACGGTCGCCGAAGTTCCTCGCCAACGCGGCGCAGGGCTCGCGCAAGGACATTCGCGACGCGGTCGTGGCGGCGCGCGGCGCGGTCAAGGGCTGGTCCGGCGCGACCGCCTACAACCGCGGCCAGGTGCTCTACCGAGTCGGTGAGGTGCTGGAAGGACGCCGCGACCAGTTCATCGCCGAGGTCGCGGCGAGCGAGGGCCTGACCAAGCCGCAGGCGACCAAGCTCGTCGACGCGGCCATCGACCGCTGGGTCTGGTATGCCGGGTGGCCGGACAAGCTCGCGCAGGTGCTGGGCAACCTCAACCCGGTCGCCGGGCCCTACTTCGACATTTCCGCGCCCGAACCGACGGGCGTCGTGGGAGTGCTTGCGCCGCAGGACAGTTCGCTGCTCGGCCTGGTGTCGGTGATCGCGCCGGCCATCGTCTCCGGCAACACCGTCGTGGTCGTCGCGAGTGAAGACCGGCCGCTGCCGGCCATCTCCCTGGGCGAGGTGCTGGCCACCTCCGACGTGCCCGCTGGCGTGGTCAACATCGTCACCGGCCGTACGGCGGAACTCGCGCCCTGGCTGGCCTCGCACGCCGACGTCAACGCCCTCGACCTGACCGGCGCGACCGAGTTGCCATGGGCCGAGCTGGAGGCGTCGGCCGCGGAGACCCTCAAGCGGGTCGTCCGCCCGGCGGGCGACGGCTCCGGCGCCGAAGAGCCGGATTGGCTTGTCACGCCTGACCTTTCGCGGATGCACGCGTTCCTGGAGACCAAGACGGTCTGGCATCCCAAGGGAATGTGAGCATTCCACCCGCCCGCGTGCTCGTGCTCGGCGGCCCGAGCGGGTCGGGCAAGTCACGCTGGGCCGCGCAGTTCTCCCGTGACTACGGCTGGCCGATCCTGCGGCTGGACGACTTCTACAAGGACGGCGACGACCCGACCCTGCCGATGTCGAGCCTCGGGATCGCCGACTGGGACGACGTGCGGTCCTGGCACCTCGACATGGCAGTCGCTGCGCTGGAGCAGTTGTGCCGCACCGGGGAAGTGGTCAAGCCGACCTACGACATCGGCGCGTCGTCGGCGACCGGCTCCGAGCGGCTGACGCTCGCCGGTGCCGAGATCGTCGTGGCGGAAGGGATCTTCGCGCCATACGTGATCGAACCGCTGCGCGAGCGCGGGCTGCTGGACGGTGCCTTCTGTGTGTGTCACAACCGGTGGGTGACCTTCGCCAGGCGGCTCGTGCGCGACCTGTCCGAGCGGCGCAAGCCGCCGACCGTGCTGATCCGCCGCGGTTTGCGCCTGGCCCGTGCCGAGCCGCGCATCGTCGGCGAGCAGGCGCGGCTCGGCGCCGAACCGATCCGGCCCAAGGAGTTGGCGCGACGGCTCGCCGAACGTGCCGTCATCTAGGGTCGTTCCATGAGCAATGGTTGGACGAGCCCCGGGGGAGACTCGCCGAGCGGTGATCAGCAGCAGCCGGCACCGCAGTATGGCCAGCAGGCCCCGCCGCAGTATGGCCAGCAGCCTCCGCAGTACGGGCAGTACGGCCCTCCACAACCGCCACAGCAGCAATATCAGCCGCCGCACCAGGGCTACGGCCCGCCGCCTGGCCACGGCCCGCAACCCGGTTACGCCCAGCTGGCGCCGAAGCCCGGCGTCATACCGCTGCGGCCACTACGACTCGGGGACGTCTTCGAGGGCACCTTCGCCACCATCCGCGGCAACCCCGGGGCGACGCTCGGGCTGTCCGCAATCGTCGCTCTCGTCGTGGCGATCCCGGCGATCCTGACCACGATCGCGTTCAGCAACGCCGATCTGACCACCACCGACGACTCGGGCACGACGCTCAATTTCGGCACCCAGATCGGGCAGAACGTCAGCACCATCTACATGGGGTTCGCCGGGATCTTCCTCACCGGCATGCTGACGGTCGTGGTGTCCGAGGCGGTGCTCGGCCGGCGTATCTCGATCGGGGAGACGTGGCAGAAGGTGCGCGGCCGGCTGCTGCCGCTGCTCGGGATGACGCTGCTGCAGACCCTCGCCTTCTTGGTGGTCCTCGGCGTCGGTGTCGGCATCGTCGTGCTGCTGGCACTCACTGCGCCGGTCTTGCTCACGGTGACGGTCGGGATCATCCTTGCCCTCGTTGCGCTCGTCGCCTTCGTCTACGTCTGGTTCAAGCTGAGCTTCGCCGGTGCGGCGCTGGTGCTGGAACGCGTCGGGCCGATCGCGGCGTTCAAACGCTCCTGGGCGCTCACGAGAGGCCAGTGGTGGCGCATCTTCGGCATCACCGTCCTCGGGCAGTTGATGGTCGGCTTCGTGTCGGGGATCGCAATGATGCCGGCCGGCATCATCCTCGGCATTAGCGCGGCCGACTCGGGCACCCCGTCGGTCGGCGCGATCATCGTCTACCAGTTGGTGGCCGTCGCGATCAGCTCACTCACCGCACCGTTCACCGCGGGCGTGGTCGCCCTGCTCTACTTGGACCAGCGGATTCGCAAGGAAGCCCTCGACGTCACCTTGATGCAGGCGGCCGGTCAGGACAAAGCCGGTGCAGCGTGACGCTCCGCTGCACCCGGGCGGCGGCGAGGCGCGCGAGCTGCTCCGCCGGGAGCTGGCCAAACCGGCGTACGCCGACCAGCGCAGCTGGTTGCAGCGACTCTGGGACTGGGCCACCGGCAAGCTCGACGAGCTGCTGAACGGCATCGGCGACGCACTCCCCCTGTGGGTGCTGCTGCCGGCGCTCCTCGTGCTCGTCGCCGTCATCATCTACGCGCTGGCCCACCTGCGACGACGAGACCGACCGGGGCGCGCGACTGCCGCGGCGGGGGTGCTGGCCGACACCACCCTGACCGCGGAGCAGTTACGTCGCCGGGCCAATCACGCGCTGTCACAAGGTGATTCGCGATCGGCCGTGCTCGACCTGTTCCGTGCGATCGCGCGGTCGGCCGAGGAGCGCGCACTGGTCGTCCCCCGCCCGGGTCGCACCGCGCACGAAGTCGGTCTCGAACTGGCACCCTTCTTCCCGGGCCACCACGACGCGCTGCTCGCCAGCGCGAACCTCTTCGACCGGGTCCGGTATGGCGGGGCGACCGCAACGGCCGACGACGTCGCCCACGTGCGCAGCCTCGACGACGAGCTCACCCGCGCCCGACCGCAGCACGTCGCAACGGCGGGAACACCCGCGTGATCACCCGCGGCCGCCTCATCCTCGGCGGGATCGTCGCGCTGCTGGTGCTCGTCGTGATCGGCGTGAGCCTGCTGCTGCCGCGCAACGCGAGCGAGCCGTTGGACCCCGACGCCCCGGGCCCGGACGGCACCCGGGCTGTCGCACAAGTGCTCGGGCAACAGGGAGTCTCGGTCGACATCGCACGCAGTCCCGATGAATTCCGCGACCAATCGGTAGCCGGGGCAACGGTTTTGATCACTCGCCCCCAGCTGCTCGCCGACGACACACTTGGCGATGCCATGCGGCACACCTCCGGTGCCCGTCGGGTCGTGGTCGTCGACGCCGACCCGCAGACAGCCCACGCGATGCAGCTGCCCGACCTTGAGGGTGGCCCGGTCGCGGGCCGGCCCAGCACGGTGTGTTCGGTGCCGTGGCTCGAGGGGTTGCGGATGAGTTATGCCGACGTCGAGTACACCGCCGGGCCGGTTGGCACGTCGTGTTTCGGCGAGGGCGGCAGCGGCGCGGTGCTGGTGCTGCCCGAGATCAACGGCGGCCGCCCGGAGACCGTGCTCGTCGGCAGCCGCGCAGTGTTCACCAACAAGACGGTTGTGCGCGACGACAACGCGGCCATTGCGCTGCGCACGCTCGGGTCCACCGATCGGCTGGTCTGGTTCGCGCCGACGCTCGGCAGCGCCGACAATCCCCTTGCCCAGGGCCCGGCCTGGCCGCGCTGGTTCGGACCGTCGGTCTGGCTTGCCGGAGCTGTCGCGGTGCTGGTGATCGTATGGCGGGCAAGGCGATTCGGCCGCCTGGTCCCGGAGCCGCTGCCGGTCGTCGTGCGTGCCGACGAGACGACCCGCAGCCGTGGACTGCTCTACCGCAAGGCCGGCGACACCGAGCGCAGCTCTCGCGTGCTGCGCGCAGCGACCCGGGGACGACTGGCCCGTTACCTCGGGCTGCCACCGACCGGGCCGACCGGGCCGCTGGTCGAGCGCGTCGCACATGCGGCCGGCATCGACCCGCGTGAGGTGCACGAGCTGTTGCTCGGGCCGGACGCCACCGACGAACAATCGATGACCGACATTGGCAAGCGACTGCAACTCCTGGAAAGGCAGGTCCGCGGATGACCCCGCTCTCCCCCGAAGAACACGAGGCCGCTGAGCGTGCGCGGCAGGCACTCGGCGAGGTGCGCGGCGAAGTCGCCAAAGCCGTTGTGGGACAAGACGCCGCCGTGTCCGCGCTGGTGATCGGCCTGCTCAGCCGGGGTCACGTGCTGCTCGAAGGAGTGCCCGGCGTCGCCAAGACCCTGCTGGTGCGGGCACTCGCCGCGGCGCTTGCCATCGACACCAAGCGCGTGCAGTTCACCCCCGACCTGATGCCCGGCGACATCACCGGTTCGCTCGTTTTCGACGCCGGCACATCGGAGTTCACCTTCCGCCCCGGTCCGGTCTTCACCAACCTGCTGCTCGCCGACGAGATCAACCGCACGCCACCCAAGACGCAGTCCGCGCTGCTGGAGGCGATGGAGGAGCGTCAGGTGTCGATCGACGGCACACCGCGTCCGCTCCCGCAGCCGTTTCTGGTCGCGGCGACGCAGAACCCGGTCGAGTACGAAGGCACCTACCCACTGCCCGAAGCCCAGCTCGACCGGTTCCTGATGAAGGTGCTGCTCCCGCTGCCCGCACGAGATGCCGAGCTGGAGGTGTTGCGCCGGCACGCCGCCGGATTCGACCCGAAGGACCTACGGGCCGCAGGCGTCCGTGCGGTGGCCGGCCCGGCCGACCTCGAGGCGGGGGCCCAGGCGGTGCGCCGGGTGCAGGTCGGCAGCGATGTCGCGTCATACATCGTGGACGTGGCGCGGGCGACCCGCACCTCGCCGTCGCTCTCGCTCGGCGCCAGCCCCCGTGCGACGACCGCCCTGCTCGCGACGAGCCGCGCGTGGGCCTGGCTGAACGGTCGCGACTTCGTCACCCCGGACGACGTGAAGGCGATGACCGTGCCCACGCTCGCGCACCGGCTCCAGCTGCGGCCGGAGGCGGAGCTGGAGGGCGTCGGAGTGGCGACGGTGCTGGACTCCGCGATCGGATCCGTCCCGGTGCCACGGTGATTGGCCGATGAGGCTGACCGGCCGCACCGCGCTGCTCGCAGCGGTCGGCTTCGTCGCGGTCGTCATCCACCCGGGGCTGTGGACGGTCTTCTGGTGGCTGCTGCTCGTCGCGATGCTGGTCGGAGTCGATCTCTGGCTGGCGCCTCCGACGAAAACGCTTATGCCGCAGCGGGTTCCGATCGGCCAGGTGCGACTCGGTGAGTCGACGGAGAGCACGCTGTTGTTGCGCAACACCGGTGATCGCACTCTCCGGGGCAGTGTCCGCGATGCGTGGCCGCCGTCCGCCGGCGCCGTCGGTGAGCGTATGGCGCTGCGGCTCCCACCGGGCGAACAGACTCGGCTGCAGACGGCTCTCACCCCCACCAGACGGGGCGATCGTCGCACCGATCTGCTGACCGTGCGCACCGCCGGACCGCTCGGCCTCGCCCAACGGCAGCGCTCGACACCGGTGCCGGGCAGTGTCCGCGTGCTGCCGGCCTTCCCGTCCCGTCGCCATCTGCCGAGCAAGCTGGCACAGCTGCGACAGCTCGATGGACGGTCGGCGGTGCGGGTGCGCGGCCAAGGCACCGAGTTCGACTCGCTGCGGGACTATGTCGACGGCGACGACGTACGCAGCATCGACTGGCGCGCGACAGCGCGGCGGCAGCACCCGGTCGTGCGCACCTGGCAGCCCGAGCGTGACCGCCGCATCGTCGTCGTGCTGGACACCTCCCGCACCTCCGCCGGCCGCATCGGGGATATCACCCGGCTGGACTCCGGCATGGACGCGACGTTGCTGCTCGCAGCACTCGCGTCGCGGGCGGGTGACAAGGTGCAGTTCCTCGCCGGCGACCGACGGGTGCGCTCCCGGGTGTCCGGAATCACTGATCGCGCAGAGCTCCTGCACGCCCTCGTCACCGCCATGGCACCGCTCGAACCCACTCTCGTGGAAGCCGATTGGACGCGTCTGGTCGGTGCCGGTCTGCCGCGCAACCGGTCACTCGTCGTGCTGGTGACACCGCTCGAGCCGGCCGCGATCGAGGAGGGACTGCTCCCCGTCCTCGCCACCCTGGCAACCCGGCATCGCGTGGTCCTCGCCTCCGTCGCCGACCCGAGCGTGCGGGCGATGGCGGAGCGTCGCGACGCTCCCGCCGAGGTGTATGACGCAGCAGCCGCCGAACGCACCGAGCTGCTCCGGCGACGCACCCGGGAGGCTCTCGAACGCCTCGGCGTCACCGTGCTCGACGAGCCACCGGACAAGCTGCCGGTCGCGCTCGTCGACCACTACCTGTTGCTCAAGAGCCGCGGGCTGCTCTAGGTCGGCGTCGCGGGGGCGCGGGGGGCGGGCGGGCACGGGGCGCGGGCGCGGGCGCGGGCGAGCCCGCATAACTCACCGAATAGGTGCCCGACACGCCGAAAAACAGCGCTCGCACGGCGCGCCGCACACCTTATCGGTGAGTTTCGCGCCCGGCCGCCGCGAAGCGCGCGCGGGCACGGGCGAGCCCGCATAACTCACCGAATAGGCGCCCGACACGCCGAAAAACAGCGCTCGCGCGGCGCGCCGCACACCTTATCGGTGAGTTTCGCGCCCGGCCGCCGCGAAGCGCGCGCGGGCCCGCATCGGGATCAACGCACCAGCACGCTCAGGCGCTGACCGGTCGTACCGCGGCCTGGTCGATCTCGCCTACATCACCGGTCTCGCCGGCTCGGGCGGCACGCCTGCCCAGCACGAAAACGTAGGCGAGGAAGGCGATCTCGGCGAGTATGCCGATCCCGATCCGCGCCCAGGTCGGCAGCGACGACGGCGTCACGAACGCCTCGATGATGCCGCTGACGAGCAACACGCCGACCAGGCCGATCGCCACGATCACCGTCGCGCGGCCCTCGTGCGCGAGGGAGTCCGAGCGGGTGCGCGCCCCCGGCTCCACCCAGGACCAGAACAATCGCAGCCCGGCACCGGCAGCGACGAAAACCGCTGTCAGCTCGAGGATTCCGTGCGGCAGGATCAGGCCGAAGAACTCTCCCCCGTGGCCGTAGGACACCATGATGCCGCCGGAGATCGCGACATTGACGACGTTCTGCCAGAGCAGGTAGATGACGGGTGCGCCGAGCACCCCGAAGGCGATGCACAACGCAGAGACCCAGACGTTGTTGGTCCACACCCGCGCCGCGAAGTCGGTGGCGGCATACTCGGAGTAGTAGTCGCGGAAGTCGCCGTTCACCAACTGCCTGGCCTGCTCCGGCGACACGAATGACGTCTGCACGTCGGGGTTGCGGGCGATCCACGCCCCGACCACAAACGCCGCGAGGATGCTGGCTGCCGCCGCGCCGATCCACCACCAGCGCGCCCGGTAGAGCACCGCCGGCAGCTGTCGCACCACGAAGTCCGCGACCCCTGACCACGACGCCGTGCGCCGGCCGAGGGCCGCGGTGCGCGCCTTGGCCAGCAGGGTCGAAAGGTATTGCACGACGGTCGGATCCGGTGCGGCAGAACGAATCACCGACAGCTGAGTGGCGACCCGCTGGTAGAGGTCGAGCAGCTCGTCCGCCTCGGCCCCGCTCAGCCGTCGCTGGGCGCCGAGCACCCGCAGCCGCTCCCACTCGGCGTGATGCGCCACGACGTAAGCGTCCAGATCCACGCGCTCAATATAGGGTGCTGACATGTCCGCGCCGAGCACGCCGCAGCGCCCTCGGCGGCTGCGCGGCGCCGACAGCGACCTGATGATCACCGGCGAGGCCGTCCTCATCGACGTGCCCGCCGCACCGCTGCCGACCCGAGTGGTCGGTGCCGTCATCGACCGGGCGCTCTACCTGCTGCTGTTCGTGGGGCTGATCCTCGCGCTCACGTTCATGTCCGGCGGTGCGAGCGACGCCACCTTCAGCACACTGGTGCTGTTGTCGATGGTGCTCTGCCTGCTCGTGATCCCGGTGACAATCGAGACGCTGACCCGCGGCCGGTCACTCGGCAAGCTGATCATGAAACTGCGCGTGGTGCGCGACGACGGCGGGCCGATCGTGTTTCGCCACGCGTTCGTCCGTGGCCTGTTGTCGATCGTCGAGATCTGGACGTTGCAGGGTGTGCCCGCCCTGGTGGCCGCGGCGAGCAACCTGCGCAGCAAACGCCTCGGTGACCTGGCCGCGGGCACGTATGTCGTGCGCGAGCAGACCGGCATGAAGCTCGTGGCGCCGCCGGAGCCCCCGCCATACCTGCGGGAGTGGGCGCGAAGCGCCGACATCGCGCCGCTGCCCGATGGCGTGGCGCTGGCCATGCGCCAGTTCCTGATCCGGCGCTGGACCCTCTCCCCCGCGGCTCGCGCGGCGCTCACCGACAACCTGCTGGCGCAAGTGCAACCGCTGGTGTCGCCGCCGCCCCCACCGCGCACCAACCCCGAGGACTTCCTGTCCGCGGTGCTGGCTGAGCGCAGCGCCCGCGACGGCGCAAGACTGCAGCGGGACAACGGGATCCGCGCGAGGCTGCTGCCGCCCGATCAGCTCAACGCGAATATCCGGGCTTGATCACATCGTCGATGATCGCCAGCCGCTCGTCGAAGGGCAGGAACGCCGACTTCATCGCGTTGATCGTCGCCCAGCGCAGGTCGTCGACGGTCCAGCCCGCCTCGTCGACCAGCAGCTGCATCTCCTTGGACATCGAGGTGCCGCTCATCAACCGGTTGTCGGTGTTGATCGTGACGCGATAACGCAGGTCCTTCAGGTGCGTGATCGGGTGTGCCGCAATGGAATTCGCGGCACCAGTCTGCAGATTGGAGGACGGGCACATTTCGAGCGGGATGCGACGATCCCGGACGTATGCCGCCAGGCGCCCGAGCTGCTCCGCGCCCGCCTCATCGGTCGAGATGTCGTCCATGATCCGCACGCCGTGGCCGAGTCGCTCTGCCCCGCACCACTGGATCGCCTCCCAGATGCTCGGCAGGCCGAACGCCTCGCCGGCGTGAATGGTGAAGTGCGCGTTCTCCCTCTGCAAGTATTCGAACGCATCAAGATGGCGCGTGGGCGGGAAACCCGCCTCCGCGCCGGCGATGTCGAAGCCGGCGACGCCCTGGTCACGGTAGCGGACGGCCAGTTGCGCGATCTCGGTGGACTTGGCCGCGTGCCGCATAGCGGTGAGCAGCGCCCGCACGACGATGCGGTTACCCGAAGCGCGTTCGCCCTCGCGGAAGCCCTCATTGACGGCCTCGACAACCTGCTCGAGGGTCAACCCTCCTTCGAGGTGTTGCTCTGGGGCGTAACGGATCTCGGCGTAGACGACGCCGTCCTCCGCCAGCTCCTGCGCGGCCTCCGAGGCGACCCTGCGCAGCGCGCCCGCAGTCTGCATCACCGCGACCGAGTGGTCGAACGTCTCCAGGTAGCGCTCCAGCGACCCGGAGTCGGCGGCCTCGCGGAACCACTTGCCCAGCGCCTCGGGGTCGGTGGTGGGCAGGTCCTCGTAGCCGTTCTCTTCGGCCAGCTCCACGATCGTTGCCGGCCGCAGACCCCCGTCGAGGTGGTCGTGCAGCAGCACCTTCGGCAATGCCTTGATCTCCGGGCGGATCAGGGTGGCCGCATCGTTCGCTGCCGTCATTGCGGTCTCACTCATCGCGGTGCACCGTCTCCGGGCTGAACGCCGGCAGGCACACGGCGACGTAGTCGGCGCCGTCCGGCCCGCAGGAGTATCGGATGCGTTCACCAGCGGTCGTCTTGACGCTCTGCCCCGCATCAACCGTGGTGCGTTCGCCGTCGCCGTGCTCGACGATCACCTGACCACGCAATACGACTGTGAACTCGTCGAACTCGGGCGTCTGGAACGGCTCGTCCCAGCCGGCCGGCGCCACCATGTGCGCCACACTCACGCGCGGCTCACCGGTGCTCGCCAGGCCGATGTGCTCGTCGATGATCTTGCCGCCGGGGACCGGGATGCGCACCGGCTCGGGATAGAGGTCAACCATTCGCTCACTGTAGTGCGCCGCCGGAACCGCCGAGTGGCTATCCGCGTCCGAGTCGCACGCTCTTGGGGAGAGCGTGCGATAACACACAGGGGGAAATCCAATGTCATTCATTCGCAAGCCCATTCGAGCCTTGGCGATCACGACGGTCGCGTGCGCCACTGTCGGCGCAAGTGCGGTCGGTTTTCAGAGCCGGGCGGACGCGGTCAGTCACCCGACGGCCGCGAGTAGCTGCAGTTGGAAGATCGCGGCGGGCGCCTACGCCGGTGGTCACATGGTCACATACATCCCTGAAGCCAGGGTGAGCCAAGGTCACCAAGGGGGACCGTCCACGGCGACCCTGCTGACGGTCTACTACTCGCCCAACTGTCGCGCAGTGACGGTCTGGGTGACGAACAGAAAGATGGTGAACCGTTCCTCGGCCTACCTGCAGCACTGGGCGGGCTGGGATCGTGGCGGCCGCCAGGTGCACGCCAGAGCCGGCGGGCCTGCTTGGCGTTACCCGGTGAAGCGCCTGCTAACCACGGACCCCTGCATCGCCTATCAGTACAACGAGACCTGGCACAACGGCACCCTCCTGGTGAACACCTTCCGGTTCTGCGCCAGGTGATCTGCGCGGGTCACGCTATCCGGTCGATGACCAACGGCGTTGTGTCGGCAACGGATTCACCGATCGTCCAGGATCCTTGCAGGGCTTCCTTCGCCCGCGCGAACCGCTCCGGGGTGTCGGTGTGCAGGGTCAGCAGCGGCTGGCCCGCGGTCACCGGCTCCCCCGGTTTGGCGTGTATGACGACGCCGGCCCCGGCTTGCACCGGGTCTTCCTTGCGAGCCCGACCCGCACCGAGCCGCCACGCCGCGACCCCGACCGAGAGCGCGTCGAGGCGCTGCACGACCCCGGTCGCGTCGGCGGTGATCACCTCCTGTTCGGCGGCTACCGGCAGCGCCGCGGAAGCATCGCCGCCCTGTGCCTCGATCATTCGGCGCCATACGTCCATCGCGCGGCCGTCACGCAGCGCCTCGGCCGGGTCGACGTCGGATTTGCCTGCGGCAGCGAGCATTTCGCGGGCGAGGGTCACGGTCAGTTCGATCACGTCGGACGGGCCACCGCCGGCGAGCACGTCGATCGACTCCTGCACCTCGAGCGCGTTGCCCGCGGTGCGGCCGAGCGGGGTCGACATGTCGGTGAGCAGCGCAACGGTGGTGACTCCCGCATCGGTGCCGAGGTCGACCATGGTGCGGGCGAGTTCGCGCGCGTCGTCGGTGGACTTCATGAAGGCGCCGCTGCCGACCTTGACGTCGAGCACGAGTGAGCCGGTGCCTTCGGCAATCTTCTTGCTCATGATCGAGCTGGCGATCAACGGAATCGCCTCCACAGTGCCGGTGACGTCGCGCAACGCGTAGAGCTTCTTGTCGGCCGGCGCGAGCCCGGAGCCGGCCGCGCAGATGACCGCGCCAACATTCTCGAGCTGCTGCATCATCGCTTCGTTGGTCAGGCTCGCCCGCCAGCCCGGGATCGACTCCAACTTGTCCAGTGTGCCGCCGGTGTGACCCAGGCCGCGACCCGAAAGCTGTGGCACCGCAACGCCATACACCGCGACGAGCGGAGCGAGCGGCAGGGTGATCTTGTCACCGACACCGCCGGTCGAGTGCTTGTCGGCGGTTGGCTTGGACAGCGATCCGAAGTCCATCCGCTCACCGGAGGCGATCATCGCCGCCGTCCAGCGGGAGATCTCCTCGCGGCTCATCCCGTTGAGCAGGATCGCCATCGCCAGGGCCGACATCTGCTCCTCGGCGACCGCCCCGCGGGTGTAGGCGTCGATCACCCAGTCGATCTGCTCCGGCGCAAGCGGCTGCTTGTCACGCTTGGCCCGGATCACGTCGACGGCATCGAACTTTTCACTCATGAAAGGATCTTGCCAGGGCGGGGGAACCGGTCGTCACACCGGTGCGTCAGTCTCTGCGATGCCCCGACATCCACATCGCACACCATCATCCAGGAGGGGAAACACCATGAAGATCATCACTCGCACCGCGGCCGCCGCCATGCTCGTCAGCCTGCCGATCGCCCTGAGCGCCTGTGGAAGCGGCGGAGGCGACAAGCCGAGCAAGGACGACGTCAAGGCCGGTTACGTGAAGGCGATCAAGAAGGAGGCCGGCTCCGCCGCTTCTTCGGTCCCGGATGCCACGTTCAACAAGATGGCCGACTGCATCTTCGACAAGAGCTACGACAAAGTGAGCGCCGACACCCTGGACAAGCTGGCTTCGGGCAACTTCACCAAGGACACCAAGATCAAGTCGGACGACGAGAAGACCCTGACCGACGCAACCGACTCCTGCCAGAAGACGATGACGCCGGGCAGCTGAGCTCTGCTCCCGCCGAAGCCGGTGCCGGTTGCCATGCAACCGACACCGGCTTCGCCACGTCCAACGCGGGAGTTCACGACCTGGACCCTGCCGAAAGTGAGAACCCACATGCGCTCGACCACTCCCGCCAAGCTCGGCGCCGCCGCGCTCTTGCTGGCGCTGCCCGTCGGACTGGCCGGCTGCAGCTTCGGCTCATCCTCCGACAACAAGGCGGCAGTCTCCTCGAGCGCAGCCGCCCCCACGTCGCAGGCGACGAAGGCTCCGAGCGCCGGGTCCAGCGACACCGGCGGCAAGCCGACCAAGGAGCAGGTCAAGACCGGCCTGAACGACTACTTCGTCGGCAAGGGCGTGCCGCGCGCACTGATGAGCAACGTCGCCGACTGCGTAGTCGACGACGGCTACGACAGCTTTTCCGACGCCACCCTGCGCGCGCTGCAGTCCGGCCAGATCAACAAGCTCAACCCGCTCGACTCGGCCAAGCTCGCAACCACCACCACCTCGTGCCTCGCCAAGGGCGCGGGCAGCGCCATACCCAGCGTCGGCTGAGCCCGGCTCAGCCGCCGGCGACGTGCTCCAGGTCGGCGTTGCCGAACGCCTGCGGCAGCACCTGCCGCATGGTCCAGACACCCTCGGGCGTGCGTAACTGACACTCCGGTCCGCCGTGTTCCCAAAGCAATTGGCGGCATCGGCCGCACGGCATCAGCGCCTCACCCTGCGCGTTGACGCACGACACAGCGACCAGCCGGCCACCGCCGGTGCGGATCAGCTCGCTGACCATGCCGCACTCCGCGCAGAGCGTCACGCCGTACGCGGCGTTCTCGACATTGCAGCCGGAGACAACCCGGCCGTCGTCGACGAGCCCGGCCACCCCCACCGGGAAGCGGCTGTATGGCGCGTACGCGGCCCGCATCGCCTCGGTCGCAGCGTCGGTCAGCGAATCCCAATCGACCACCCCACGAAGTTCTGCGCTCGTTCCTCGCTCCGATGCTTCGCGGGGACCCCGATCTCCTCCGGCAGGTGATTGCGTCATGACCTAGCCCTTCACGTAGGGCTCGCCGTCGGCGGCGGGCGCCCGCACCCGGCCGACCAGACCGGCGACGGCGAAAATGGTGGCCAGGTAGGGCAGCATCTGCAGCAGGTTGGAGTCGATCTTCACCGGGGTGGCGAGCAGGGACAACGCGGTCTGCAGGGCGCTGGCGAAGCCGAAGAAGATCGACGCGCCGAGCGCGCCGCGCGGCGTCCAGCGGCCGAAGATCAGCGCCGCCAGCGCGATGAAGCCCTGGCCGGAGGTCATGTTCTTGTTGAACTGCCCGACCGAGCCGATCGTGAGCGCGGCACCGGCGAGGCCGGCGATGCAGCCGCCGAGGATGACGTTGCGGTAACGCAGTCGCAGCACGTTGATGCCGACCGTGTCGGCGGCCTTGGGATGCTCGCCGACCGCCCGGGTGCGCAGGCCCCACCGGGAGCGCAGCAGCATGACGTCGATAACGATCACGATGACGTACATCAGGTAGGTGATGATCGTCTGGTTGAACAGCAGCGAGCCGACCACCGGGATGTCGCCGAGCAGCGGGATCTTGATCGGATTGAACACCGCAGGCTGGTTGGTGCTGGTGGCGTCGTTGGCCATCACCGCGTCATACAGGTAACCGGTGAGGCCGAGCGCGAACGCATTGATGACGACACCGAGGATCACCTGATTGACGGTGAACTTGATGGCGAAGACGGCCAACAGGGCACCGGCCAGGCCGCCGATGATGACCGCGGCGAGCAGCCCCAACCAGTTGCTGGCAATGGTGCCGAACAGCGCCCCGGCGAACGCGCCGAAAAGCATCTGGCCCTCGATCGCGACGTTGATGACCCCGGTCTTCTCGCACATCAGACCGGCCATCGAGCCGAGGATCAGCGGGGTCGCGAGGAAGAGCGTCTGCTGCAGCAGCGAGCCGACCTGCACTGACTGCTTGCCCTCGGTGCCGGCCCACGTCAGGAACGCCACGATGAACAGCAGCGCGACTGCGATGCCGACGTAGCGCAGCGCCCGCTTGCCGAAGCCGCGCACGATCTGCACCACGCCGAGCGCGATGATGACCACGCCGCAGGCGATGATCAGCCCGGTGCCGGGGACCGAGAAGGTCGGCACGGTCAGGTCCGCGCCGGACCCGTTGAGGTCGAACCTGGTCGAGGACGAGCCGGCCGATTTGCCGAGCAGCACGGCTGCAATGAGACCGATCACCACGATCGCGGCGCCGATGCCGATGCGCCGTGATGGCGACATCGGCACCTCGACCAGGTGCTGGGTGACGACCTCGCCGGGCGCTACCTCGACCTGTTCGACGGAGTGCTGGCTCATCCGTTCCATCCCTTCGCGAGCACGGCGGAGCCGCCTGCGGAGCTGCGGCGCAATCGGAAGATCAACCGGATCAGGCCGGGCGCGGCGATGAATATGACGACCAGCGCCTGCAGCACCTGCACCAGGTCGGGCGGTGTCGACGTCGAGGCCTGCAGTTGCCCGCTGCCGGCGGTCAGCGCGCCGAAGAGCAGACCCGCCCAGAACGTGCCCCATGCGGTGCCCCGGCCGAGCAGCGCGACCGTGATGGCGGTGAAGCCGACGCCGCCGTCGACGCTCGCGGTCACCTGGTAGTTGTTAGCGCTGCCCAGGATCTGCGACACACCGGCGAGTCCGGCGAGAGCACCGACGACCACCATCACCCAGATGTACGTCGAGGAGACGCTCATGCCTGCGGTCCGTGCTGCGTCCTGGTTGGCGCCGACAGCGCGCACCCGGAAGCCGAACGTGCCGTACTTCAGCAGCCACCAGACGAACGCCGTCGCCAGCACGGCGAGCACGAACGAGAAGTTGACCCGCAGGTCGGAGCCGAACAGGTGCCAGAACTGCGCATTGCCGTCGACCGTGCGGGAGACCGCCTGGCTGAACGGTGGTGCCTGGAACCAGCTTTCGGTGAGCAGGAAGTTGACGAAGAACACTGCGATGTAGTTGAGCATGATCGTCGTAATGACCTCGTGCGCACCGGTTTTCGCCTTGAGCACGCCGGCCAGCGCAGCCCAGATCGCACCACCGATGATGCCGCCGATGATCGCCACCACGATGTGAATGCCGGCGGGCAGATCCCACGCGAAACCGATGTAGCCGGCGAGGGCCGCTGACATCAGGATCTGACCCTGTGCACCGATGTTGAACAGGCCCGCCCGGAAGGCCAACGTGACCGACAGACCGGCGAGGATCAGCGGCGTCGCATAGACCAGCGTCTCGGAGATCGGCGCCAGCTTCTGGCCGGCGTTCGGGTTGTAGATCGCGCCCTGGAAGATCGCCAGGTAGGCGTCCCGGACGGCCCACCCGGCGGCGTTGAAGGTGTCGGCCGGCGCGGCGGTGAAGTACTTCATCGCGTCGCGGGTCGGGCCGTCGGAGGCGATGATCAGGATCGCGCCGACGATCATCGCGCAGATCACCGCGAGCACGGTGACCACCGCGGGGTGGTCGCTGCGCAGGATCTGGGTGATCGTCTCGCGGGTGCGGTCGTCGCCGCTCTCCGCGCGCTTCAGCTCGGTGTCGCCCTGCACTGCCGACTGCTCGGCGGTTTCCTCGGCCTTGGGTTCGCGCTTGCTCAAGTCCGGCCCGTCGCCGCCGGTGCTCATGCTGTCTCCTTGGTTTCCGTGGAGGCCTGTCCAGCCATCAGCAGGCCGAACTCTTCGGCCGACGCGGTGGGCGGGAGTTCGCCGATGATCTTGCCGCCGTACATCACACCGACCCGGTCCGCGAGGCCGATCACCTCGTCGAGTTCGGTGCTGACCAGCAGCACGGCGGTGCCCTGGTCGCGCTCGGCGACGAGTCGCTTGTGGACGAACTCCTGCGATCCGACGTCGACGCCGCGGGTCGGCTGGGAGACCACGAGCAGTTTGAGCGGTCGCGACATCTCCCGGGCCAGCACCACCTTCTGCTGGTTACCGCCCGACAGGGTGGACGCGGCCGCGTCGGCGCTTTGCGTGCGTACGTCGAATTCCTCGATGCGCTCGGTGGCGTTCTTGCCGATCGCGTTCAGGTTCAACGAGATTGCGCTGCCGAAGGGCTTCTCGTCATACGTGTCGAGGACGAGGTTCTCGGCGATGCTGAAGCTGCCGACGAGACCGTCGTGCATGCGGTCCTCCGGCACGTAACCGACCCCGCGGGCCAGGATGTCGTCGGTGGAGGAGTCGGTGACGTCGGCGTCGCCGAGCTTGATCGTGCCGGCCGCCGGCTCGACCAGGCCGACGATCGCCTCGGTGAGCTCGGACTGGCCGTTGCCCTGGACCCCGGCAATCGCGTAGATCTCGCCGGCCTTGACCTCCAGGCTCACGTCGTCGACCAGCACCTGCCCGGTCGGCGCCATGACCCGCAGGTTGTCGATGTCGAGCACGGTCTCCCCCGGCTGCGCCTGCGCCTTGTCGACCTGCAGCTGCACCGGCCGGCCGACCATCAGTGCGGCGAGTTCGGCGGCGGTGGCCGACGGCTGCGCCTGGCCGACCACCTTGCCGCGGCGGATGACCGTGATCGTGTCGGCGATCGCGCGCACCTCGCGCAGCTTGTGGCTGATGAAGACGATCGAGGTGCCGCGCTCCTTGAGCGAGCGCATGACGTCCATCAGGTGGTCGGTCTCCTGCGGCGTCAGCACGGCGGTCGGCTCGTCGAGGATGAGCACCTTCGCGTCGCGGGCGAGCGCCTTGAGGATCTCCACGCGCTGCTGGATGCCGACCGGCAGGTCCTCCACGAGGACGTCGGGGTGGACCTCCAGGTGATAGTCCTGCGACAGCTGCCGCACCACCTTCTCGGCGCGTTTTTCGTCCAACATGCCTGCGGCGCGGGTGTATTCGTCGCCGAGCATGACGTTCTCAGCGACGGTGAGCACGGGCACGAGCATGAAGTGCTGGTGCACCATGCCGATACCGGCGCGCATCGCGTCACCCGGTCCCGAGAAGCGCTGCGGCACGTCGTCGATGAGGATCTCGCCCGCGGTCGGCTCGTAGAGCCCGTAAAGCACGTTCATCAGGGTCGACTTGCCGGCGCCGTTCTCGCCGAGCAGCGCGTGGATCTCCCCCGGCTCGACGACCAGGTCGATCTGGTCGTTCGCCGTGAATGTGCCGAATCGCTTGGTGATCCCACGCAGTTCGAGCTTCACCGGTCCTCCTCCTCGGGGCGGTTTCGTCATACACGCCTGCCGTCAAGTCAAACAGAACAGGCAGCAGGGTGGGCGCAGCGACCGCTGCGCCCACCCTGGCTGTTACCTCACTTCGGCTGGCTCGGCGAAGTGACCTTGATCTTGCCCGAGATGATGTCGGCCTTGACCTGGTCGATCTCCTTCTTCAGGTCGGCCGGGACCTTACCGTCGAAGTTGTGGTACGGCGCCAGTCCGACCCCGTCATCCTTCAGCGTGCCGACGTAGTTGCCGGTCGGGAAGGTGCCGTCGGCGGCCGCCTTGAGGTAGGTCTCCACACCGCCGGACAGGTTCTTGGTCGCGCTGGAGATGAAGTACTTGCAGTAGTTGGCGGCGCTCTCGCAGCCGTCGGTGTCGACCCAGATCAGGTTGAGCTTGCCTGCAGAAGCCGCAGCCGCCGCGCCGGCGCCGAGACCCGAGGCGCCCGCCACCGGGAAGACGATGTCGGCGCCCTGGCTGACCATCGCCTGGGTGATCGACTTGCCCTTGTTCTGGTCGGTGAACGAACCGGAGAAGGTGCCGCCCTTCTGGTTCTTCTCGTTCCAGCCGAGCACCTTGACGCTCTTGGACTTCTGCTTGTTGTAGTACTGGACGCCCTCCCAGAAGCCGTCCATGTAGATCGTCACCGGCGGGATCGACAGACCGCCCCAGGTGCCGACGGTTCCCGATTTCGACATGCCGGCGGCGAGGTAGCCGGCGAGGAAGCCGGCCTGTGCGGTGTTGTACTCGATGCCGTACATGTTGGGCATCCCCTGGCCCGAGTTGTCGATCTCGGCGAAGTGCACCTTGGGGAACTGCTGCGCGGCCTTTTTCATCGCGTCGCCCATGAGCCCGCCGACGCCGATGACGGTGTCGCAACCGCCCTGCGCGTACTTGGTCAGGTTCGGGGTGTAGTCGCTGCCGGAGTTGGACGGCACGTACTTGACCGTGATGTTCGGGTTTGCCTTGCTGGCGGCCTGCATGCCGGCCCAGGAGTTCTCGTTGAACGACTTGTCGTCGACGCCACCGGTGTCCAACACCATGCAGGCGCTGATCTTCTTGCCCGAAGCACTGCCCTGGGCGCCACCGGTGCCGGACCCGCCGCCGGCGTTGTTCTCCGCCGGTTTGCTCCCGCAACCCGCGAGTGCCATTGCCGCCACGGCCCCCACGGCCGCAATCTTGATCACCGGACGCACGGTGTCTCCTTCGTCTAGTTCAATGTGGCCGCGGCTGCCGGTGGGCTGCCGGGCCCGAGTGACGGACCGCTGCCGCAGGTCGCGGAGGTGGGCCAAGGCGCAAGGTTAGCGGCGTCACACCGCAGTTGTCTCCCGGATGTCGCCGCGCCGCGACCGAACCGTTATTAACCGGACAGTAGGGCCGCGACGGCAAGCATCCGAGCCCCGGCACCGATCGCCGCCTCGTCGATCACCAGGTCGCCCTGGTGCAGCTCGTAGGTGTGCCCGCCGGGCGTGCGGGTGCCAAGGCGCGCCATCGCGCCGGGGCAGGTCTCGAGCAACCAGGAGAAGTCCTCGCCGCCCAGCGACTGACGGGTCGGGACGACCGCCCCGTCGCCGATCGCGGCCGAAGCGGCCCGGCGCAGCAGGTCGACGGCGGCCCGGTCGTTGACGACCGGCGGCACGCCGCGGATGTGCCGCACCTGCGCGCGCACCTGGTATGGCGCAGCGATCTCCTGCACCAGGCGCTCCACCAGACCATCGAGCCGCCGCCACTCCTCGGCGTCCAGGATCCGCAGGGTGCCGAGAGCGTGCCCGGTGGACGGGATCACGTTCGCGGCGTTGCCCGCGTCGATCTGCCCCCACACCAGCGCCACCCCGCCGCGTGGGTCGAGCCGGCGGCTGAGCGCGGCCGGCAGATCGGTCAGCACCTTGGCCAGCGCGAACGTCAGGTCCGCCGTCAGGTGCGGACGCGAGGTGTGCCCGCCCGGCCCGGTCAGCGTCACGTCGATCGCGTCGCAGGCCGCGGTGATCGGACCGTCGGCGAGGCCGACCGTGCCAACGTCGATGCTCGGGTCGCAGTGCACCGCCAGCACCCGGTCGACCCCGTGCATGGCACCGGCTTCGACCAGCTCGTGCGCGCCGCCGGGCATCACTTCCTCCGCGGGCTGGAAGAGAAACCGGACGGCGATCCCGCGCTCGATCAATGCCGGCTCGATGGCCTTGAGGGCGAGCGCCGCGCCGAGCACCACCGTGGTGTGCACGTCATGTCCGCAGGCGTGGCAGACGTCGGGCACGGTGGAGGCGTAGGAGAGTTCGCTGCGTTCGGGCACCGGCAGCGCGTCCAGGTCGGCGCGCAGCGCCACCCGGTGGCGTGGTTCGGTGGCGCCGAGGTCGGCGATCAGCCCGGTGCGCGGCAGGTCGGTGACGGCGATCTCGCGGGAGCGCAGCGTGTCGCGCAGGAATGCCGTGGTGCGGGTTTCGGTTCGTGCCGTCTCGGGGTGAGCGTGCAGGTCGCGCCGCCACAACACCAACTGCGGCACCAGCGCGTCGACCTCGGCCAGCAGGGCGCGGGTCGTCACCGTCGAGGTCGCCGGATCGGCTGCAAGGTCGCTCACAAAGACTTGATGGTATGCCGCGGGCCTGCGCCCACGCCGGGCATGTCGGTCAATGGACCAGCAACACCAGGAACGGCGCCAGTCCTCGCTCTGCGCGTCGGCCGCGTTCGGCCAGGATGTCGGTGGCGACCTCGCGGGTGCTCTCGTCGAGCGACCCGGCGCCACGCCAGAGCACGAGGACGCCGGGTCGGGTGTCGACGTCGGTGAGGGAATCCTCGAGCGCGTCCCAGTTGTTGCCGAACCAGTCCGGCAGGTCAAAAGCGCTGCGGCATACGGCCAGGAAAGAAGCCTTGTCGTGCGCGTTGCGGGTGTCGAGATCGACGACCCGCCAGTTGTTTTCGCGGGCGAGCTGCTCCGCATCGTCGGCGTCGCTCGTGCGATGTATGCCGGAGCTCGCGTGCTCGATCAGACTCTGCACACCGGTCACTGGACGATCCTCCGGAAGCTGTCGTAGTGGTCGCTGGTGTAGTAGAGAGTGCCGTCCTTGCCGGCGATGATGCGACGCGCGCCACGATCCTTGGATCCCGGTGTCACCACGGTGTATTCACGGTAGTAGCCGGATGGTTCGCGAGGCAGGATGCGTTCGCGGTTGCCGAAGACACCATCGTCCTGGCGGTATGGATAGGGGCCGCCCTTGGCGATCAGCGCCATGGTCGCCCTCGCCTCGGGCGGCAGGTCGCTCGCCGCGACCGTCGGCAGCCCGTCGCGGCGGCCCGCATCGCTCGCGGTCGCCGACAGGGTCCCGTGGCTGCTTGCCGCATCGCTGCCGGAGCTGCTGGCGCCGAAACAGCCGGCCAGCACCGAGAGCAGCGCGATGAGCACGATCAGCCCGAAGACCGCCGGAATGAACCCATCCCGAATCTGCTTGGCGCGCTGCAACATTCGTCTCAGCCTAGCCGAGTGAGCGGTTGAGCTCGGTGATCAACGCGGGACCTCGGTAGATGAACCCGCTGTAGACCTGCACGAGCGAGGCGCCGGCGTCGATCAGCGCCTTCCCGTCGTCGGCAGTCATCACTCCCCCGACGCCGATGACAGGCAGCGGCGAGCTCTGCGCGACGCGACCCACGACATACCTCGCCCGCCGGGTGAGCGGTGCGCCCGACAACCCACCGGCCTCGTCGGCCAGCGGCAGGTCGGAGTCCGCGATGCCATCGCGACCGAGCGTGGTGTTGGTCGCGATGATCCCGCTCGCGTCGGCGCGCTGCGCCACCTCCAGCACGTCGTCGATCGCCTCGTCGGTCAGGTCGGGCGCGATCTTGACGAAGATCGGGGTGCCGCTGCGCTCGGTGGTGGCGACGACGAGCTCGGCGAGGAGTTCGGCGAGCGGCTCCTTGTCCTGCAGGGAACGCAGCCCGGGCGTGTTCGGACTGGAGACGTTGACCGCGAAGTAGTCGGCGTAGTCGTCGAGCGCGGCGAGGCTGGCCAGGTAGTCGGCGGTCGCCTCCTCGACCGGCGTCACCTTGGTCTTGCCGATGCTCACCCCGACCGGGATGTCGATCGGGCCGGCTTGCTTCAACCGCTCGGCGAGGGCCTGCGCGCCGTCGTTGTTGAAGCCCATCCGGTTGATGATCGCGTCGCTGCCGCGCAGCCGGAACAGCCGTGGCTGCGGGTTGCCGGGCTGCGCCTGCGCGGTGACCGTGCCCAGCTCGACGTGCCCGAATCCCAAGTGTTCCCAGGCCTTCACACCGACGCCGTTCTTGTCGACCCCGGCCGCCAGGCCGACCCGGCCGGGGAAGGTGATCCCGGCAACCTCCACGGGAGTCGTCGGCACCCGCAGCGCGCGCCCGATCGTGCGCAGCGCCGCCGGACGCTCGCCGAGCTGCTCCATGCGGGCCAGCGTCGCGTGATGCGCGGCCTCTGCATCACCCCCGCCGATGCGAAAGAGCGTCGGCCGGATCGCCGCCCGGTAGCTTGCGTCGAGCGCGCGGGTCCGCAGGTCCATGCCGGTGAGTTTACGGACGCCCTGTCAGGTCAGATCGGCCCGGCCGTCGGCCTTGAGCCGCTGCACGACCCGCTTGACGTCCTGCGCCCGGGCACGGGTGGTGACCAGGACGGCGTCGGAGGTGTCGACCACGATGATGTCCTCGACACCGAGGGTGACCACCACCCGGCCAGACCGTGGTGCGATCACACCGGTCGTCTCCTGAGCGACGACATACTCGGACTTGCCGAGCACCTTGACACCGTCGGCGGATTCGGCGAGCAACGAGGCCAGCGAGTCGAAGTCACCGACGTCGTCCCAGTCGAACTCACCCGGTATGACGGCAACTCGCCCGTCTGCGGCAGCGGGCTCGGCAAGGGCCTTGTCGATGGCGATCTCGGTGAGCCGCGGCCACAGCTCGGTGAGTCGGAGCGGGTTGTCGGCGATCGCGCGCAGGTCGGCCGCCAGACCCGGCTGATACTGGTCGAGCATCTCCAGCAGGACGGTCGCCTTGAAGACGAACATGCCTGCGTTCCAACGGTAATCGCCGCTGTCCAGATAGGACTGCGCGGTCGGCGCGTCCGGCTTCTCGACGAACGACTCGACACCGTGTGCTCGCGGGGCTCCCGCCACACCGAGCTGCGACCCCAGCTTGATGTAGCCGAAACCCGTTGCCGGACTTGTGGGTTCGATGCCGATCGTGACGAGCATCCCGGTCTCGGCGACGGCAACTGCCTCCCGCACGCTCCGGCGGAACGACTCGTCGTCGCGGATGACGTGGTCGGCGGCGAACGAGCCGATGACCGCGTCCGGATCCCGTTGCGCCAGGATCGCGGCGGCCAGACCGATGGCCGGCATGGACTCGCGCGGCGACGGCTCGACCAACAGCGAGTCGATGCCGAGGTCGGGCAGTTGCTCGCGCACCTCCTCCGCGTGCCGCAGACCGGTGACGATGAGCAGCCGTTGCTCGGAGAGCGGGGCCAGTCGGTCGACGGTGCCCTGCAGCAGCGACCAGCCGGACCCGGTCAGGTCATGCAGGAATTTCGGTGAGCCCGACCGGGACAGCGGCCACAGCCGGGTGCCGGATCCGCCCGCCGGAATGACGGCCCAGAATCCGTCGATCGGCCCCGCCGAGATCTCAGACATGGGGCAGACGTTAAACCATGACGTTCACATGACGCTCACTGGACCGGGCGACTGCGGTTAACCCCGATTCCACCCGCCGCGCCGACGCTGAGGGTCGTGCGAGTAGCGATCGTGACCGAGTCGTTCCTGCCGACCCTCAATGGCGTGACCACCAGCGTGTGCCGTGTGCTCGACCATCTGGCCGACACCGGGCACGAAGCGATGGTCGTCTGCCCCGGCCCCGCGCCGACGGCATACCGCGGATTCGAAGTCCGCACGGTTCGTGGTGTCACCGTCCGCGGGTTCCGCGTCGGCGTGCCCACCTTCGAGCTGGAGCGGATCCTCGCCGACTACGCCCCGCAGGTGGTGCATGCGGCCTCGCCGTTCGGGCACGGTGCCCGCGGTCTCGCCGCCGCACGCAACCTCGGGCTCCCGTCGGTCGCGGTCTATCAGACCGACATGCCCACCTACCTCGCCCAACACGGCGGGCCCATCTCCGGCGGCGTCGAGCGCGCGACCTGGCGGTGGCTGCGTCATCTGCACTCGCTGGCCGACATCACTCTGGCGCCGAGTTCGACCACGCTGCAGGAGCTGAACGACCACGGCATACCCCGCACCGCACTCTGGGGACGCGGTGTCGACACGGTGAACTACCACCCGGATCGTCGCTTCGACGAGGAAGTCACCGACCTGCGGCGCTGCGTCGCCCCGCACGGCGAGACCGTCCTGGGGTATGTCGGCCGGCTCGCGCCGGAGAAGGAGATCCACCGCCTCGCCGAGGTCGCGGATCTGCCGAACACCTCGGTGGTCATCGTCGGTGACGGCCCGTCCCGAGACCGACTGGAGCGGCTGCTGCCGAAGGCGCACTTCCTCGGCTTCCGCGAGGGCATCCCGCTGGCTCAGGCCTACTCTGCGCTCGACGTGTTCGTGCACACCGGCTGCCACGAGACCTTCGGGCAGACCCTCCAGGAGGCGATGGCGGCCGGCCTGCCGGTGGTCGCTCCGGCGGCCGGCGGACCGCTCGACATCGTCAAGCCGGGCGTCACCGGTCTGCTCTTCGACCCCGAGCACGACGGCGCGCTGCGCCAGGCGGTCGGCGGACTCGCGTCCGACGAGTCGATGCGCGTGCGAATGGGCGCCAGCGGCCGCCGCAAGGTCGAGCAGCGCAGCTGGGCATCGGTCGTCGACCAACTGCTCGACTTCTACGCCGACGCGATCAACCCGGCATACGCCCGCCGCGTCGCCTGACCGGGTCGCGCCCGTCCACCTGGCCGTCCCCCGCGCTCGACCCCGGCAAAAGTCGACCCTCGGCATACGAACACGCCGAGAAACCTTCGATCGGCGGCGTGTCGGTATGCCGAGGGTCGAGAAACGCCGCGGCTGGACACGGCGCCGGCTCGGCACCCCTGTGGACAACGTCCGACGCCCCGTCCGGAAACCGCCGATGCTGGGGCGGATGACGACCCCGTTCGACGATCGCCGACCGTTCCGGCCGGCCGGCGCGAAGTCCGCCGGCATCACCCGGGCGCAACTCACCGGCGACGACTACCGGCGGGTCTTCCGCGGCTGTTTCGTCGCGACCGGTCAGGACGTCGGCCTGCTCACCAGGGTCCACGCTGCCCTCGAGCTCGTCCCGATGTCGTATGGCGTGAGCCATCACACGACCGCGTCGCTCTGGGGCGCCGCGCCGCCGGAGACCTCGGACGTCCACCTCGCGGTGCCGCACAAGGTGCGCTGCGAGATCCCGGGGATCCGAGTGCACCGATTTCGCAAACCGCCAAAGATGGTGCAGCGCAACGGGGTTCGGCTGACCACACCGTTGGGCACGTACCTCGATCTGGCGCCGTTCACCGAGCTGGTCCCGCTCGTCACACTCGGCGACTCGCTGGTTCGCCATACCGGACTCACCGCTGCCGACCTGGTGGCTGCCACGGCCGGGAAAGAAGGCGGCCGGGGCATCCGACTGGCCCGCCGGGCGGCCACCCTGGTGCGCAGCAACGTCGACTCGCCACGGGAGACAATGCTGCGGCTGTTGCTCGTGCTCGGCGGACTGCCCGAACCGGTCGTCGATCATCGCATCTACGCCTCCGACGGCAGGCTGCTCCGCCGGCTCGACCTGGCCTACCTCGAGCAGTTGCTCGCCATCGAGTACGACGGACGGCATCACATCGAGCGCACCGGCCAATGGCACGGCGACATCTTGCGACGCGAGGAGTTCGAGCAGCTCGGTTGGCGGTTCGTGGTCATCACCTCACCGGACATCTGGCGCACTCCCGGCGCGACACTCGACCGGGTCGGTGCCGCCCTTCGCGAGCGCGGAGTCGTGCTGCCCCGCCGTACCGACGCGTGGCGGGCGCACTTCCCCGAGCGCCGCGGCCTGGCCGGCTGACCCGGCATACCCGCCCCGAGATCACGGCCGCGCGCGAGCGACCCTCGGCAAAAGTCGACCCTCGGCATACGGACGCGCCGCGAAACCGAGGTCTCGCGGCGCGTTGCTATGCCGAGGGTCGACTTTTGACGGAGCCGGGGCGCCCGACCAGCCGGCCGTATGACGTCAGCGCGTCAGCGCTTGGCCTTCATGAAGTCCCGGTTGAGCTGGTTGATCACGTCGAGCGGGATCTCCTTGGGGCAGGCAGCCGCGCACTCGCCGAGGTTCTGGCAGCCGCCGAAGTCCTCGGCGTCATGCTGACTCAGCATCTTCACCACGCGCGCGTCGCGCTCGGCCTGTCCCTGCGGCAACTCACCGAGGTGGGTGATCTTGGCGCCGAGGAAGAGCATGCCGGAGGCGTTCGGGCAGGCCGCGACGCAGGCGCCGCAGCCGATGCAGGTCGCGGTGTCGAAGGCGCGGTCGGCCTTCTCCTTGCGCACCTGCAGGTTGTTGGCCTCGGGCGCCGCGCCGGTGTTGACCGACACGTAGCCGCCGGCCTGGATGACCCGGTCGAACGCCGAGCGGTCCACGATCAGGTCGCGCACCAGCGGGAACGCCTCGGCGCGCCACGGCTCGATGGTGATCGTGTCGCCGTCGGTGAAGGACCGCATGTGCAACTGGCAGGTGGTGGTGACCTCCGGCCCGTGCGCCTCGCCGTTGATCATCAGCGAGCACATGCCGCAGATGCCTTCGCGGCAGTCGGAGTCGAAGGCCACCGGCTCCTCGCCCTTGGCGTTGAGCTGCTCGTTGAGCACGTCGAGCATCTCCAGGAAGGACATGTCCTCGGAGATGTCCGAGACCGGGTAGGTGACCATCTCACCCGGTGCCTCCGGTCCGGCCTGTCGCCAGATCTTGAGCGTCAGATTCACTTGTAACTCCGTTGCTTCAGCTCGATGGCCTTGTAGATCAGGTCTTCCTTGTGCAGCACCGGGGCACCGGGGGCGCCGCTCGGCTCACCCGCGAACTCCCAGGCGGCGACATAGAGGAAGTGTTCGTCGTCGCGCAGTGCCTCGCCGTCCTCGGTCTGGCTCTCCGCGCGGAAGTGACCGCCGCACGACTCCCGTCGGTGCAGCGCGTCGATGCACATCAGCTCACCGAGCTCGAGGAAGTCGGCGACCCGGCCGGCCTTCTCCAGCGACTGGTTGAGCGTGTCGGCGGTGCCGAGCACCCGCACGTTGCGCCAGAACTCCTCGCGCAAGGAACGGATCAGGTCGATCGCCTTGCGCAGGCCCTCCTCGGTGCGCTCCATGCCGCAGTACTCCCACATGATGTGGCCGAGTTCGCGGTGGAAGGAGTCGACCGAGCGCTCGCCGTTGATCGACAGCAGCGTGTCGATCCGCGACTTGACCGACTCCTCGGCCTCGCGCACCTCCGGGGCGTCCGGCGCGACCGGCTCGAACGGGCCTTGCGCCAGGTAGTTGCGGATGGTGTTGGGCAGCACGAAGTAGCCGTCCGACAGGCACTGCATCAGCGACGAGGCACCGAGTCGGTTGGCGCCGTGGTCGGAGAAGTTGGCCTCGCCCACGGCGTACAGACCCGGGATGGTGGTCTCCAGGTCGTAGTCGACCCAGAGCCCGCCCATCGTGTAGTGCACCGCGGGGTAGATGCGCATCGGCACCTCGCGCGGGTCCTCCCCGGTGATCCGCTGGTACATGTCGAAGAGGTTGCCGTACTTCTCGTCGATGGCCTCGCGGCTCATCCGCGACAGCGCCGAGGCGAAGTCGAGGTAGACGCCGCGACGGAAGTCGCCGACGAGCGGGCCGACACCGCGGCCGTCGTCGCACATGTACTTCGCCTGCCGGGAGGCGATGTCGCGCGGCACCAGGTTGCCGAACGCCGGGTAGATCCGCTCCAGGTAGTAGTCGCGGTCTTCCTCGGGAATGTCGCGGGGGTCCTTGTCGGCGTCCTCGCGGTTCTTCGGCACCCAGATGCGGCCGTCGTTGCGCAACGACTCACTCATCAGGGTCAGCTTGCTCTGGTGGTCGCCGCTGACCGGGATGCAGGTCGGGTGGATCTGGGTGTAGCAGGGGTTGCCGAAGTAGGCGCCCTTGCGGTGCGCGCGCCAGGTGGCGGTGACGTTGCAGCCCATCGCGTTGGTCGACAGGAAGAAGACGTTGCCGTAGCCGCCGGAGGCGAGCACGACCGCGTCGGCCAGGTGGGTCTCGATCTCGCCGGTGACCATGTCGCGGGCGATGATGCCGCGGGCCTTCCCGTCGACGACGATGACCTCGAGCATCTCGTGTCGGGTGAACTGCTCGACCGTGCCGGCGCCGACCTGCCGCTCCATCGCCTGGTAGGCGCCGATCAGCAACTGCTGACCGGTCTGGCCGCGCGCGTAGAAGGTGCGGGCCACCTGCACACCGCCGAACGACCGGTTGTCGAGCAGGCCGCCGTAGTCGCGGGCGAACGGCACGCCCTGGGCGACGCACTGGTCGATGATGTTGTTGGCGACCTCCGCCAGCCGGTAGACGTTGTCCTCACGCGAGCGGTAGTCACCGCCCTTCACCGTGTCGTAGAAGAGCCGGTAGACCGAGTCGCCGTCGTCGTTGTAGTTCTTGGCGGCGTTGATGCCGCCCTGCGCGGCGATCGAGTGCGCACGGCGCGGGCTGTCCTGGTAGCAGAAGGACTTCACGTGGTAGCCGGCCTCGCCGAGCGTGGCGGCGGCGGACGCGCCCGCCAGCCCGGTGCCGACGATGATCACCGACAGCTTGCGGCGGTTGGACGGGTTGACCAGCTTGTTGTCGAACTTCGCCGCGGTCCACTTGTCCTCGATGGGACCTTCGGGGGCCTTGGTGTCCTGGATCGGGTCGCCGAGACGGTAGAGGTCATCGATGAGTTCAGCCATGTTGGGCGTCCTTACTTGATTCCGCCGAAGAGGATGGCCAGCGGCGGTATGACGAAGCCGACGGCCACGACCAGTGCCACCACGGTGGCCGTGGTCTTGGCGATCTTGCGAGCGCGCGCGGTCGGCGTGAAGCCGAGCGTCTGCGAGGCGCTCCAGATGCCATGGTGCAGGTGCATGCCGAGCGCGATCATCGCCAGCACGTAGATCAGCGTCAGCCACCACACCTGGAAGCTGTTCACGACCAACAGGTAGGGGTCGTTCTTGATCGACACGGCATTGCCGCCGTCGCCGACGTTGATCTTGGGAATGGTGAACTGCAACAGGTGCCAGATCACGAAGAGCAGCAGGAAGAGGCCACCCCAGCGCATCCATTTGCTCGAAAAGGACTGTGCGATGGACTTCTTCACGACGTACCGCTGCGGTCGGGCGGCCTTGGCGCGCTTCCACAGCTGCGCCGCGGAGTAGACGTGCAGCACGACGCTGATGCCGAGCACGACCTCGAGGATCGTGAGCAGTCCGCGCCGGGGCAGCATCGGCTCGCCGATGGTGCGCAGGTGCTCGGAGTACTCGTTGAAGGCCTCATGGCCAGCGAACAACTTGAAGATGTTGCCGTACATGTGCGCGGCCACGAAGAGCACGAAGATGAAGCCGGTGACCGCCATGAGGGTCTTGAGGAAGACGGTGCTTCCGGCTTTGCCGGTGCGCGGCGGCTTGGAGACGGTTGAGGTTGCCACGATCTTCAGATTACGCCGGAAAGTACCTTGACATCGAAAGAAGGTCCACCTAAGTGGCGCGGGTCACACTCAGCGCGCGCTCAGTCAACGGTCACCGAAGACGAAGGACTCCACCGGTCGCCATACCTGATCATCGCCGTGCTCGTAGAGGTCGAAGCCGCCGACCTCGAATCTGCAGTCGTATGACGCCAACTCGTCGAACGCCCGGTCCAGCGCCGTGTCGTCGAGGCCGTGGGCGATCGTGACGTGCGGGTGGTAGGGGAACTGCAGCTCGCGCTCGACGGGCCCGGACCGCACCGCCTGCTCGAGCCGCTCGCAGCTTGCGATCCCCTCGGCCACCGCAACGAAAACGACCGGTGACAGCGGCCGGAACGTGCCGGTGCCGCGCAGGGTCATCCGGAACGGTCGCGCGTCCCCGGCCACCTTCACCAGGTGGCTGCGCAGGTGCGCCAACTCGTCGTCCTCGACGACCGTCGGTGGCATCAGGGTCACGTGCGCCGGGACGGCGTCGGCGAGCGGGTCACCGACGTCGCGACGGGCCTGCTGCAACTGCTCGCCGTATGGCGAGGGGATCGGGATGGACACCCCGATGGTCGTCATTTATTGACCACCGACGGCAGGAAACCGACTGCGTTGTAAGCGCGTTCGAGCACTTCGGCGGCGACCGAGCGGGCCCGCTCGGCACCTCGGGCGAGGATCCGGTCGAGCTCGGCCGGATCGGCGAGCAGCTCCTCGACCCGTGCCTTGAACGGCGCCTGCACGGCCGCCACCTGCTCGGCCACGTCGGTCTTGAGCGCGCCATACTTGTTCTCCCCCGCGTACCGCTCGACGAGGGTGTCGATCGACTCCCCCGACAGTGCCGAGTGGATGCGCAACAGGTTGGCGATGCCCGGCTTGTTCTCCGCGTCGAACCGGACGGCGTTGTCGGTGTCGGTGACCGCCGACTTGATCTTCTTGGTGTTCGCCTTCGGTTCGTCGAGCATCATCAGGTTGCCGTTCTGATTGGCCGCCGACTTGCTCATCTTGGCGGTCGGCTCCTGCAGCGACATGATCTTGGCCGTCTCACCGGGGATGTGTGCCTCGGGTATGACGAAGGTGTCGCCGTAGCGGGCGTTGAACCGGCCCGCCAGGTCGCGGGTGAGCTCAAGGTGCTGGCGCTGGTCCTCACCGACCGGCACCGCGGTGGTGTCGTAGAGCAGGATGTCGGCGGCCATCAGCATCGGGTAGGTGAACAGCCCGACGTTGGTGCCCTCCGCGCCACGCTGCCCCGACTTGTCCTTGAACTGCGTCATGCGGGCCGCCTCGCCATACCCGGTGATGCAGTTGAGCACCCAGGCCAGTTGCGAGTGCTCGGGCACGTGGGATTGCACGAACACGGTCGAGACGTCCGGGTCGATGCCGCCGGCGAGGTACTGGGCGGCGGTGACGCGGGTGCGGCGGCGCAACTCCTCCGGCTCGGGGCCGACAGTGAGCGCGTGCTGGTCGACCACGCAGAAGAATGCGTCGAAGTCGCGCTGCATGCGCACCCAGTTGACCTGGGCACCGAGGTAGTTGCCCAGGTGCAGCGAGTCGTGGGTCGGCTGCATGCCGGACAGGATGCGCGGCGTGGCGGTGTCGTTGCTCGTGGAGCTCATGGAAATGGTGGCGCTCTCTTCGCGGCTGGAGTTCGGCGGTGATTCTCTCACCACCGGGGTATGGCGACGACGCCGCGGGTGGCCGCAGCGCCCATGCCTTGTTGTTTGAACGTGTTTAGATATGGGGAAGTGTCGCAAGCCGAACGAAGGAGTCGCGATGCTCGCCCGTCAGCGCCAGGAGCTGATCGCACAGGCCGTGCAGGACCATGGCGGCGTGCGCGTGTCCGAGCTGGTCGCCGAACTCGGCGTCAGTGACATGACGATCCGCCGGGACATCGAGGCGCTCGCCCACAAGGGGCTGGTGCGCAAGGTGCACGGCGGCGCGACGCAGGCCGATCGCAGCGCCGACGAACCCGGCTTCACCGCCAAGTCGGAGATGAACCCGGTGCAGAAGTCGGAGATCGCCCGGACCACCGCCAGCCTGATCTCCCCCGGCTCGTCGGTCGCGGTGTCGGCCGGCACCACCGCGTATGCCGTGGCGCAGGAGCTTCGTCCGATCAAGCGGCTGACCGTGGTCACCAACTCCCCGAGGGTGGCGGAGTTGCTCTACGACCCGGAGGATCACGACCGGCTCGTGGTGTTGACCGGCGGCGTCCGCACGCCGTCCGACGCGCTCGCGGGCCCGGTCGCCAACCAGATGCTCGCCGACGTGCACGTGGACACGCTCATCCTCGGCGTGCACGGCATCGACCTCGAGGCGGGGCTCACGACGCCGAATCTGCAGGAAGCACAGACCAACCGGGCGTTGATCAAGTCGGCCAAGCGGATCGTCGTGGTCGCCGATCACAGCAAGTGGGGGATCATCGGCCTGTCCACGATCGCCACGCTGGACAAGGTCGACACCCTGGTCACCGACGCCGAACTCGACGAACGGGCGCGGCGAGAGATCAGCAAGAACGGCATCAACCTGATCGTCGCGCAGCGGTCCTGACATTGCGGTGCAAGCGCCCACAGTCACCGCGGACGGCAAGCCCTGCACCTGATCCCGCGCTAGCCTCGCTTCGTGCCCGAACCGACTGACTCGCCGCATCCGGACCCCACCGACCAGCTGGTCACCCGCAGCCACACCCTGACGACCCCGTCGGGTGCGCTGCACTACACCAGCTCCTCCGGCACGGTGGTGCTGCGGGACGACAAGATCGACGACGGCGTGTGGCAAGGCCGCAAGCCGACCGCGCGCGTCGCGATCACGGCATACACCCTCGACAACGCCGAGCCGCACGACCGGCCGGTGACCTTCGCCTTCAACGGCGGACCGGGTAGTTCCAGCTTGTGGCTGCACCTGGGTCTGCTCGGGCCGCGACGGGTGGTGATGGGCGATGCCGGTGACCTGCTGCCGCCGCCCTACGACCTGACCGATAACGCCGAAACCCTGCTGTCCGCAAGCGATCTGGTCTTCATCGACCCCGTCTCGACCGGGCAGTCGCGGGTCGTGGAGGGCGGCAAGCCGAAGGACTTCCACGGCTTCACCGCCGACATCGAGTCGGTCGGCGAGGTGATCCGTCAGTGGGTGACCGCGCAAGGACGTTGGCTGTCGCCGAAGTTCATTGCCGGCGAGTCCTACGGCACCACCCGCGCGGCGGGGCTGGCGCAGCACCTGCAGACCGAGCACGCGATGTACCTCAACGGGCTCATGCTGATCAGCAGCGTCCTCAACTTCGGCACCGCCAACTTCGAGCACGGCAACGACCGCGCACACGTGCTCTACCTGCCGTTCTACGCCGCCACCGCGCATTACCACGGCAAGCACGGCGACCGACCCCTCGCCGAGGTGATCGCCGAGGCCGAGGCCTATGCCGACCGCGACTACCCGTGGGTGCTCGCCCGCGGCAACCGGCTCACCGAAACCGAACGCGCAGAAGCGGTTTCGACGATCGCCCGACTGACCGGCCTGACTGAGGACTACGTCGACCGGGCCGACCTGCGCATCGAGCACTGGCGCTACTTCGGTGAGCTCCTGCGCGACAACGGCACCACCGTCGGTCGCCTCGACTCACGCTTCACCGGCCTCGCGGCCAGCCGGATCGCCGAGTCGATGGATGCCGACCCGTCGATGGACGCGATCTCCGGCCCATATGCCGCAGCGTTCCAGCACTATCTGCACGCCGACCTCGGGGTGACCGACGGCGAGGTGTTCCGGGTCTTCGGCAAGGGCGTGAACGAGGAGTGGAGCTTCAAGGAGTTCGAGAACTCCCCGGTCTACGTGATTGACAGACTCTCCCGCGCGATGCGCCAGAACCCTTCACTGGCAGTGCATTTCGCCTACGGCTACTACGACGGCGCGACGCCCTATTACTGCGCGCAGGACGACGTCGCACGCTTGGCCCCGGAGTTGCTGCCCCGCCTGGAGCACAAGTTCTACGAGGCAGGCCACATGACCTATGTGCACCAGCCGAGCCGCGTGCAACAGAGCGCGGACCTCATCGACTTCGTCCGCCGCAACAGCGGCCGGTCCGATCAGGCCGGATCGGCCTCCGGCTGACCGGATTTCGGCGCCAGCTCCCCCACGAGTGGCACGACGTCCGCGATGGAGTCGACGACCCGGGTCGGCACGAATGGGTGTCGCTCGACCTGCGCGGGCCGGGTCGATCCGCTCAGCACCAGGATCGTCCGCAGACCGGCCTCGAGCCCGCTGACGATGTCGGTGTCGATGCGGTCGCCGATCATCACCGTCGTCTCGGAATGGGCGTCGATCCGGTTGAGCGCGCTGCGCATCATCAACGGGTTGGGCTTGCCGACGTAGTAGGGCTCGACACCGGTCGCCTTGGTGATCAGCGCGGCGATCGCCCCGGTGGCGGGCAGCGATCCTTCGGCCGACGGCCCGGTGGCGTCCGGGTTGGTCGCGATGAACCGGGCACCGCCCTCGATCAGCCGGATCGCCCGGGTGATCGCCTCGAACGAGTAGGTGCGGGTCTCCCCCAGCACAACGTAGTCCGGGTCCCGCGAGGTCATGATGTAGCCGACGTCGTGCAGCGCGGTCGTCAGACCGGCCTCGCCCAGCACGTAGGCCGAGCCGTTGGGCCGCTGTTCGTCGAGGAACTGCGCGGTGGCCATGGCCGAGGTCCAGATCGCCTGCTCGGGCACGTCGATGCCGCTGGCCAGCAACCGGGCCCGCAGGTCGCGCGGGGTGTAGATCGAGTTGTTGGTCAGCACCAGAAAGCGCAGCTCGCGCTCTTGCAGCTGCTGCAAGAACTCCGCCGCTCCCGGGATGGCGTGCTCCTCGTGCACCAGCACGCCGTCCATGTCGGTCAGCCAGCAGTTGACCGGCCTGCGTTTCGTCATACCCACATCTTCCACGACATGGCCGCTCAGCCGCGCGAGGACGGGCCGAGCTCGGCGACAAGAGCGTGCAGCCGGCGCTCGAAACGCTCCGGCGAGAACCGTTCGGCGTGCCGGCGGATGCGCTGCGCGTCCCAGTCGACGGTCCGGGCCCGCTCCACGGCGGCCGCGATCGCGGCCGGGGTCGGCTCGTCGAAGAACAGCCCGGTCTCCCCCTCGACCACCGTGTCCAGGTAACCGCGAGCGCGCAGCGCAACGGTCGGTGTGCCGAAGACCGCCGCCTCCACCGGGGTGAGTCCGAAGTCCTCCAGACTGGCCGCCACCAGCGCCCGGGCCGAGGAGTAGAGCCACCGCAACTGGGCGTCGTCGATGTCGGACAGCAGCCTGACATTCGGCGGCAGCAGCGCCTCGATCGCGGCCCGTTCGGGTCCGTTGCCGACGACCACGAGCGTGTGCGCAGTGCCGCGGAACGCCTCGACGACCCGATCGACGTGCTTGTAGGGCATCAACCGTGACACCACCAGGAAGAAGTCGTCGGACTCGACCTCGGCGGGACGCTCGCGCGACCCACCCGCGTCGATGCCGTATGGCGGGAAGAGCACCTCGGCGTCCAGCCCGTAGATCGACCGCACTTCCTCCCGCACCGCCGAGGAATTGACGAGGTAACGATCCGCCCGCAGAGCGGCGCGCCGGTCCCAGCGCCGCAGCAGCGGCCGAAACGCCAGCAAGGACAAGCTCATTGGCGACCTGCCGGACGCGGCACCGAAATAGGCGTCGGTCTGGTAGAGCCACCGCGCCGGCGAGTGGCAGTAGACGATGCTGCGGCCGGAGGTGCGAAAGGCGTGCGCCCAGCCGCTGGTCGACAGCACCGCGACGTCGGCGTCGACCCGGGTCAGCGGCGCGATGAAGGGCAGGAAGGGTGAGGACCTGCGGTGGTGCTCACGGAACGTGCGCACCCGGTTGAGCAGACCCGCCCTGATCGGCAGCGACCCGAACCCGGGGAACGAACCGGAAGGCTCGTAGAGCATGGTGTGCACGCCCGCCCCGGGCAGGGCCTTCGCGATCGCGAGCACCACCCGCTCCGCGCCACCGCGCTGGGTGACGTAGTCGTGACCGACGGCTACCGGCGGGCGCGTGCGGCGAGCGGCGCTGCGCCATACCTCGGCCACGGTGGAGGCGGTGTCCTCGACCCGGAACGCGGTGCGCACGTAGGTGTACGCCAGCCGCGCCCTGCGGTCGGCGCCGCGGCGGTCGTCCAGCACCGCGACGACGGCGTCCGCCAGCGCCGCCACATTGCCGGGAGGGGTCAGCAGCGCGAGCGGCGCACCGGGTTCGGCGTCGCGGGGCATTGCGATCTCCAGCACCCCACCGGCCGCCGACGCAACGACGGGCACGCCTTGTGCCATCGCCTCGGTGACCACCTGCCCGAAGGGTTCGGGCACCGGCGAGGCATGCACGGCCACCGAGAAGTCCGCGAATTGCGTTGTCGGGTCTTCCAGTTCACCGGTGAGGATCACTCGGTCGGTCAAGCCGAGACGGGCGATCTCCGCGCGCAGGGTCGACGCGTAGGCCTCCTGACCGAACTTCGCCGCGCCGACGATGCGCAACCGGGCGTCCGGTGCGCGGCCAGCACCGAGGGCATCGCCCGCACCATCTGCAGCTGGCCCTTGGTCTCGCTCAGCCGGCCGACCATCCCGATCACCGGGTGCCCGGTCGGTTGCGGACGGGGGCGTGTGGCGATCTGCTCCGCGGTCAGGCCGGGGTGGGCGACAACGGCGTCGACACCGGGCAGGGTCTTGGCAGCGGACGCGGAGTTGACGATCACCGAGGCCGGCGCGTGCCGGGCGAGCGCTCGGATCAACCGCACCGCATGCGCCGGCAGATAGTCGGGTGCGATGCGGTCGTGCAGGTGCCAGACCAGCGGCACGCCGGCCAGCCGCGCGATCGGCACCGCCAGCAACGCCGTCTTGAGCGAGGTGCTGCAGGCCGCGTCGACGTCGAGCCGGGCCAGCAGACGAGCCACCCGCCGCACCGTCGGGACCGACCGGGCCGCGCCCACCACGGCACGCAGCGGGCCGACGCGACTGCGCTCGTGAGCGGTCACTCGCGGATCGGCCGGTATGACGTGCACCGGCCGCCCGTCGGCCCGCAACCGGTCGGCGATCGGCCCGTCCTGCAAGACAACGCATTCGACCTCGACGTCGTCCGGCAGCGACCGCAGCATGCGCACGGTCCCGAGCTCCGCACCGCTGAGTTCGCTGGAGTGGAAGAGCAGCGCGACCCGGGTCATGCCGCCCACCGCCTGGCCATCGACCGGAGCGGTGCCGGCGCCGCACCGAATCGGCCCCTCGCCCGGTCGGCGAGCGACCAGGCGACGACGGTGGCCGCCCGCGCCCCCTCGCGGACCCCCTGCTCGCGGGCCGCCGCACGCACGCCGGGCAGCACGTGCCGCCGGACGAACCGGTATGCCGTGCCCGGCCCGGCACCGCATCGCTCCCGCCCGAACAACAGGCCGTTGCGCGTGTAGTAGTAGGAGCCGAGGTATCTGCTCGGTCCGGTGAACGACGCGGACACCGCGTGCAACAGCCGGGCGCGGGTGTCGACGACGAGCGGCACCCCCAGTGCGCCGGCCCGCAGGCTCCAGTCGGAGTCCTCGAAGTTGAGGAAGTAGCGCTCGTCGAACAGACCGACCCGGCGCCAGGTGGACGCCGGTGCGGTGATGCAGCAGCCGGCCAGGATCGTCGTCGCGCGCACGCCGTCGGGGTCCGGCGCGGACAACTCGGCGGGGCGAAGGTGGCGCGCGAGCCCCGTCGCCGCATCGACGGTGCCGCCGCCGAACCACACGGTGTCCGGCGCGTCCAGATAACGCACCTCGGGCGACACGACGGACCCGTCGGACGCCGTGCGCGCCAGTCGCGACATGGTGCCGGCCGGGGCGACGGTGTCGTTGTTCAGCACGGTGACGGTGTCCGCGCCGGCGGCGAGCGCCCGCCGGATGCCGACGTTCATGCCCCCGGCGAAGCCCAGGTTGACCGGTAGCTGCAGAACATCCACCGCCGGATGCGCCGCGCGCACCTCGGCGAGTGCCCCGTCATACGAGCCGTTGTCGATCACCAGCACGCGCAACCGGTCGGCGCGGCTGCCGTCGGCCATGAGCGAGTCGACGCAGCGGACCGTGTCGACGCGGCCGTGGAACGACAACACCACGACGTGGTGGGCCACCTACACCTCCCGCTGCGCCGCATTGCCGACAAATGGCGCCGGCAGTCCGCCGGCACATCCGACTACCGAGTATGACGAGCGACCAGGACGGATGGGCGAATGGGTGCCTTCCAGAACGGCGACAGGCAGGTTTTCGGGGACCGTATGACGGCTCAGCGATCCTCGGGAGTCAGCAGCTGCGCCGGCACGACGACCGGCCGCAACCGGGGCCACAGGCCCTCGGCGAAGGGATGCAGGTCGCGAGTCACCCGCCACAGCAGCGGTGCCGGCAACCAGCGCACGGCGGTGTAGCGGCGCAATGCCCGGCTCGCGTGCCCGGAGCTGCGCACCTTGCGCCATACGACTGCGGGCGAGCGCGCCCAGGAGTTGTGCCAGATGGCCTGGTCGGCGCGCAGCGTCGTGCGCCGATGCTCACCGTCCACCGGCGGCCGGGCGATCTGCAGGGACTGCCGATCGCCGCTGACGACGAGGCGCAGGAACGGTCCGTCGACCCGGCGCGCCTCGACCGGTGTGGCGCCGGCCCTGATCAGGACCGGCCCCGGGTAGTCGTGGTGTACCCCGCCGTCACGGTTGGCCACGGCGAGCACCTTCCCGCCCGGCATCCGGCGGTAGAGCACCGCCATCGGCCATTCGACGGCATCGACGCCCAACTCCTCGGCGAGCGGCACGCAGTCCAGCAATGCCGCAGGATCGGGCAGCACTTCGTCGTTGTCGAGCTGCACCACCCAGTCGACATCCGTCAGTGCGTCCATCGCGGCCCGACGCTGCGCGGTGTCCGCCCGCAACGGGGCATCCGGGGTGGCCCAGCGCCCTGGCACGATGCGCAGCAGGCCGCGGTGATCGACCTCGCGGACGATCCGCAGGCACTCCTGCACCGGGATCGGCCGGCCGGTCCAGCCGAGTCCGTCGGTCGGCACCGGGACCACCAGGGCGTCCAGACGGTCGTAATAGCGAGTGAGGCTCGACCGGAGCCAGGTCGGGTCCCCTGGCAGGATGTATGCGCCGAGCTTGGTCGTCACCCGCGTCAGTGTGGCATCCGGGCCGCTCCGTTCAGCCACCTCGACCCGCTTGGACACTCGATGACCGGCCCCAGCGAACAGCCCCAGCTGGATGGGTCTGCGCTCCAGGCGCGGGCGATCGCGGGTGTCTCGTGGACGATCATCGGGACGCTGGTGTCGCTCCCGGTGGTCGTCCTGGTCAACATCCTGCTGGCCCACGTCCTGGGCGTGCACGGTTATGGCCGGCTCGCCTACCTGACCGCCGCGCTGGAGGTCACCTTCGCGCTGGTCGACATCGGGGTGTCGGCCGCGTTGATCCAGTTCGGCGCACGAGCGCATGCCGCGGGCGACACCGCGCGGGTGCAGGAGCTGCTGTCGAGGACGCAGGGTTTCCGGCTGCTCGTGGTCGCGCCGCTGCTGACCGTCTTCGTGCTGGTGACGCTGTCGGTGGACGCGACGGCAATGGTGCTCGCGGTGTTGCTGCTGGTGTGGGTGCCGACCTCGCTGGGCGGGCTCAACGACTGCCTCACCCTGGAGAACAAGGGTGCGGCCGAGGCCAAGCTGGTGCTGGGAGTCAACCTCACCGGCCAGACCGCCGTGGTGATCACGGCGCTTGCGACCCGCAGCCCGGACCCCACCTGGATCGCCCGGTTGTCGGTCGGCGCACTCATCCCGATCGCGGCGATCTTCCTGGTCGACCCGCGCTATCGCAAAGCGGTGATCCGACCGCGGGTCCCGACCGGTTTCCCGGCCGGCTTCTGGCGCTTCGCCCTCCCGACCGGTCTCGCCGGGTTGGTCGGTGGGTTGGTCATGTCGCGCAGTGAAGTGCTACTGCTGCAATGGCTTTCGACACCTACGGCCGTCGGGGTGTTCGCCCTGGCGATCGGCATCGCGGGTCAGCTTTACGCTCCGGCCGGCGCGCTCACCGGCCCGCTGGCCCCGGCGCTCGCGGGCCTGCACGCGGTGGCTCCCGACAAGCTGCCGCCGGCGTTTCTGCGCGCGGTGCGGGTCGCGGCGGTGTTCGGCACGCTGTCCTGCTTGTTGTTCGCGGTGCCGGTGGCGCTGCTCATGCCGCTGATCTACGGATCCGGCTTCGAGCAGGCCGCCCCGATCATGGTGGTCGCGGCGGTGCTCAACGCGATCACCATGCTGAGCGGACCGGTCTCGGCCTTCCTCTACGCGCGGCAGTCCGGCGTGCGCCTCGCGGCGTTGAGCGTGGCCGCACTGGTGGTCGATGTCGTGCTGGCGCTCGCGTTGATCCCGGTGTGGGACGCGTGGGGGGCGGTGCTCGCGCTGGCGGCGAGCAAGCTGACCCACCTGGTGCTGATGACCCGGCTGGAAGGGGCGAGCCTGCTGTTGCAACCCGGCCAGGTCCTCGCCGCCGCCAGGTCGCTGCTGGTCGCGATCGTCGCGGTGCCCGCCTTGTGGTGGATCGCGAATCTGCTTGACACGCCACCGATCCCAACCGCGGCCATCGCCTGCGTGCTCGGCGTGATCGTCGGGCTCGGAGCGCTCCGGCCGCTGCGTGCCGGTCTGACTCCGGGCGACTCCGCCACGATGCTCGCGCACGTGCCCCGCGCCACGCGCCCCGTGGTTGCCCGAATCAATCGGTGGCTGGTGCACGCCGAGGGCTGACCCGCGGCACGCGGCCACCCACGACCCGGTCGGCGATCACACCGACCGCGCCGCGGATCGCGGCGAAGGTCTGGTCATACCCGCCCTGGGTGCCACCGAACGGGTCGGCAATGTCGTCGCCGCCGGACGCCCGGCGGTGGCTCTGCGCGTGGGCCGCAAGTGCCGCGACCCGCTCGGCGGGAGTGAGCCGCTGGTCCACCTCGGCGTCCGCGATGAGCCGGGCGAACTCCCGCAATGTGAACGACCGGCGCACCGCCCCGGGCGCGAGGCGTACGGCGTAGCCGCGATGCTCCGCGGTCCCGGTCAGCACCAGGTCCGCGGCCGCGACCGCCGGCCGGCGCAGTTGCACCGCCGCGTGCTCGGCATCCGCGCCGGCCTCCTCGACGAGGCGCCGCATCTGCGGCGTCATCGGTGCGCCGACGACCGCCGCGGTGCCGGCGCTACCCACGTCAATGCCGTATGACGAGAGCTGCGCGCGCAGCAGCGCCGCCGCGGCCGGCGACCGGCAGATGTTGCCGGTGCACACCACCAGCACCCGCGCGGGAGTCGTCGTCATCACCGAAAGGCTCCTCGATCGGACCAGCCCGCCCGAACGGGCAGCGACATACGATGCTGCCATGACGCAGCACATCGTGCCCATGTGCGTCGTGGTGGAGCTGGGCCATGCAGCGGCTCAGCGCGTTGCCGACCTGGCCGAGGTGCGGGTGCTGCATCTGAAGGGACCGGCGACCGACCGCCGGCTCTGGCATGAGGGCCGGCCCCGGATCTCGACCGACGCCGACGTGCTCGTCGACCCCGACCGGGTGCGGCATTACATGGACGCGCTGCAGCAGGCGGGCTGGCGACAGGAGACCGACTTCGCGCACGGGTCCTCCTTCGAGCACGCCGCGACCCTGCGGCACGACGTGTGGGGTTACCTCGACGTGCACCGCCATTGGCCGGGGTTCGGCGACGATGCGAGCGAGGTCTTCGACCTGCTCTGGACCGCCCGGCAGCGACAATCGATCGGCGGCCGGCGGTGTGCGACCCCGGGCCTGCTCGACCAGCGAATCATCCTCAGCATCAACGCAGTTCGCGACCGGTGCGCCCCAGACCACCCCGACCTGACCCAGGCCTGGGCCGACGCGTCGGCACAGTTGCGCAGTGCGCTGCTCGCGCGGGTTGCCCAGCTCGATGCCAGTGTGGCGTTCGCGCTGGTGACCGGCGACTTCGAGCGCTACCCACGCGACGGACAGCACGCGATCTGGCGGGTCGCCGCGTATGGCGGCAGCCGCCGTGCGGAATGGGCCGCCCGTGTCCGCGCCGCGCCCGACCTGCGGACCGGTGCGCGCACCGCGGTGCGCGCACTGCTGGTCAACCCGCAGAACCTGCAGGTGCGGCTCGGTCGGGCACCCAGCCGGGGTGACCTCGCGCGCGACTTCGTCGGGCGATTCGCCAGGGCGGTCCGCGAGGAGCTGCGGCCCCGATGACGCGTTTTGTGCTCGCTGCCTCGACCGGTTACGCCTTTGACGCGACCGGTGACTCGCCGCAGGCGTGGCTGACCAACCTCGACACCGGTCCGATCATGGTGCTGCCCCCGCAGGCCGCGGTGATCCTGCGGTGCGCCCTGGAAACCGTTGGGGACGAGCTCACGTCGCGGGTCGCCGCCGCGAGCGGGCTACCGCTGGCCGAGATCGCCTCCGCCAGTGAGGAGTTCGTGCGCCAGCTGGTGCGCGAGGGCTACCTGCTCGATCGGTCAGCGACCGCGACGCGCACGGCGTGAGGGCTGGGCGCTGCCGCGCCGGCGTGCCGCACGTCCTCGTCGGGTCAGCCGCTTGCTTGCCGGGCGGGGGTTGTCGCCATACGCATAGGAGTAGCCGTAGCGGCCGCCGGTGCCGGATCCCGCGACGAAGTTGAGGGCGAAACCGGACGGTCGTGAGCCGGCAGTCTCCAGCACCCGCGTCGCGGCGTGCACGTCACGGCGGGTGCTGCGCTCGGCCGCGACCACCAGCAGCAGGTTGCCGGCGAGTTGTTCCAGCAGCACGGCGTCGATCACCGGCAGCAGCGGCGGGCTGTCGAGGATCACGAAGTCGTAGCGTTTGACGAGCTGATCGTAGGTCTGCTGCATCGGCTCCGAGCCGAGCAACTCGGTCGGGTTGGGCGGCAGCTCACCGGCCGGCAGCACATCGAGTGAGGTGTCGTGCCACTGCTGGGTGACCTCCTCCGGGGTCGCGTTGCCGAGCAGCACCGTGGTCAGGCCAACCGAACCCTCCAGCCCCATCACCGTGGCAATGTTCGGACGACGCAGGTCGCAGTCCACCAGCAACACGTCCGCGCCGTCCCGCGCCATCGCCAGCGCCAGAGCGATCGCGGTGGTGGTCTTCCCGTCGCCGGGCGCCGGCGAACTGACCACCATGGCGTGCTTGCCGGTCGTCACGCTCGCGAACCGCACGTTGGTGCGCAGCCGGCGGGTCGCCTCGACCGCCGCACCGACCGGTTCGTCGACCAGGGTGTCCGGCTCCAGGCCGTGGGCGCCGAGGGGAAGCTCCCCGAGCACCGGCCGGTCGGACAGCTCCTGCAGGCCCTCCACGGTCCGGATCCGGGTGTCGAAGGCGTGCCGCAGCAAAGCGGCGCTGCAGCCCAGCAACAACCCGAGCAGCAGCCCGAGCAGGACGTCCCGCTTGGTGTTGGGCGAGATCGGCGCCCCGGGGGCGGTTGCCGGCGTGATGGTCTGCGACTGGACGGTGTCCCCGCCGGTGAGCAGGGAGCTGAACTTGGGCGCGACCTTGGCAAGGGCCGGGCCGGTTGCGTTGGCGACCGCCGCCGCCTGCGCCCCGGTCGGCGCGGTGGCGGTGATGCGGAGCACGTTGGAGCTGGTGCCGACCGACGCGGACACGCCGATCGGTGCGCCGGGTGAGACGCCGGCGTCCTTGCGCAGCGGGCCCATGACCTCGGGTGACCCCACGACCTGGGTGTAGGTGAGCAGGTCCTGCCGGGCGATCGCGGACTGGTTGCCCGACGTCGCGGCGAGGTAGATCGTGGTCGAGGCCTGGTACACCTTGGGCTGCGCGAACGAGGCCGCAGCCGCCGCGGCGGTCACCAAGACGGTGACGACGACGATGATCTTCCAGCGGGCACGCAGGACTGCGAAGAACTCGCGAAGTGTCATCGAGTCAGGTCTCCGTGGTCGGCATAACGATCGGCTCAGTCTGACATATGGCAGAACCCACCCTGGCCTGGCAATACACTACGTGCGGCGCGCCACCGGGCGCGGCCGGAGCCCACCCGAGAGGGAAGACCTGTCCCCGTGCGCGTACTCCGCATCAGCCACAGCGGTGTCGTCGACGCGTGGCGCGAACGCGAGCGCACGGCGCGCCGCCTCGGAGACGAGGTCACCTCGATCACCGCCCGGGCCTGGGACGAGGCCGGACAGCGCATCCCGCTCCGAGCGCGGCCCGGAGAGCAGGTGCGCGGGATCGCCACCTTCGGCCGGCACCCGGCGCTGTTCGTCTATCAGCCGTTCGCACTCTGGCGAGCGCTCGGGCAGCCGCACGACGTGCTCGACCTGCACGAGGAGCCGTTCGCGCTCGCGACGGCGCAGGTGTTGCTGCTGCGCCTGCTGCACCGCCGTCGCGCGCCATACATCCTCTATTCGGCGCAGAACATCGACAAGCGCTACCCGCCGCCGTTCGGCCCGCTCGAACGCTGGGCGCTGCGGCACGCGGCCGCGGTGCAAACCTGCAATCGCGCGGCGGCGCGGCGCTGCGAACGACGGGGCTTTCCCGGCCGGGCGCGGGTGATCCCGCTCGGCCTCGACGAGGCGCACTTCGCACCCGCGCCGGCAGCCCGGCCGGTCGACCCCGCCGCGGTGCGGGTCGGGTATGCCGGGCGTCTCGAGCCGCACAAGGGCGTCGACGTGCTGATCGAGGCAGTGCTGGCCGACCCGGCGCTCCGGCTCGACATCGCCGGCGCCGGCTCGCAGGAGGCAACGTTGCGGGCCGCCGCGAGCGCGGCCGGCGACCGCATCACCTTCCGCGGCTCGCTCGATCACGCCGCGCTGCCGGGCTTCTACCGCTCGCTCGACGTGCTCGCCGTCCCGTCGCGCACCACGGCGAGCTGGGTGGAGCAGTTCGGCCGGGTCGCCACCGAGGCGCTGGCCTGCGGCACACCCGTGGTGACCAGCGACAGTGGCGCCCTCCCGGACGTGGTCGACGACGCGGGCGTGGTGGTGCCCGCCGGCGACCCGAGCGCACTGCGACAGGCGCTCGCGCAGTTCGCGATCGACCCGGGTCTGCACTCGACGCTGCGCCGACGCGCGCTGGAGCTGGCCCCGCGCTGGAGCTGGCAGGCCGTCGGCGCGAGCTTCTCCCGGCTGTATGCCGAGGTGGCACAACGCGATTCACCTGCAACCGGTTCATCGTCGGTGCCTGCGCTGCAGGTGGTCGTCGTCGCCTACGGCACCCCTGACCTGGTCGCGGCCTGCCTGCGCAGCGTCGCTGGTCTGCCGGTCGTGGTCGTCGACAATTCGTCCGACTCCCGCGTGCGAGCGGCCGCCGTCGCGGCCGGTGCGGCATACCTCGACCCCGGTGCGAACCTCGGCTTCGCCGGCGGCGTCAACCGGGCGCTGACCGTCCTTGCCGACGACTGCGACGTGCTGTTGCTCAATCCGGATGCCCAGCTCGGCAGTGCCGACGCCCGGCGACTGCAAGCACAGCTGCGGGCGGACCCGCAGCTGGCCAGCATCGGCGCACGCCAGGTCGACGGGTCCGGCGCCGAGACCAGGGCCTGGTGGCCGTGGCCGACGCCGGCGGGAGCGTGGGTCGAGGCGGTCGGTCTCGGGCGGTTGCGACCCGGCCGCTACGCGATCGGGTCGGTGCTGCTGCTGCGCGCCGAGGCGCTGCGACAGGTCGGCGGCTTCGACGACAACTTCTTCCTCTACGCCGAGGAAACCGACTGGGCTCGGCGCGCGGCGCTGCTCGGCTGGCGGCATCGCCTCAGCGACGACGTGGTCGCGCGCCACCTCGGCGCAGCCACCAGCACCGACCCGCGCCGCCGGGAGACGCATTTCGCCGCGGGGCAGGAGCGCTTCGTGCGCAAGCATTTCGGGGCGGCCGGCTGGCAGGTCACCCGGGCCGCCGGGATTGTCGGCGCCATGGCGCGGGCCCTCGTCATACGCCACCGTCGCGGCGAGTTCCTCGACCGCGCCCGACGTCTGGTCCTGGGCCCGCTGGCGCAGGAGCGCGACCTGCTGGAGGCGGCGTGACGGCCTGGCAAACCTTCGGGCAGCGCGCGCTCTACGCGCTCGGCGCGTTGTGCGTGGTGATCGCCTCGCTCGCGCTCGGACACCTGCTGCCCACGCATCAAACGGTGGTCGTCGCGGTCGTCATCGCGTTACTGATCTTCACCGTCGGCCTGACCGACCCGGCCCTGATGATGCTCATCTGCCTGCCGCTGTTCTTCGTGGTGGCCCGGACCGGGGCCGGCGACACCTCGTTGACCGTGTCCGACCTCGCGCTCGGTCTGTGCGTCGCACCGGCGATCATCGGCGGGACACGCCCGTTGTCACCGCCGCTGCGCAGCCTGCTGTGGCTGTCGGCGATCTATCAGGCCTCCACTGCACTGACCCTCGTGGCCAACCCCTATCGCGCCAACTACGTCGAGTGGTTCCACGAGTGGCTGCTCATCTCCGGCGCACTGCTCGTCGGGTGGGTCCTCGGCCGGCACGGCCGGGCCGCTGTCGCGACCTGGCTGATCCTCGCCTGTGGCGTCGTCATCGCAGCAGGTGTGTATGCCGCCGCGATCCGGCAATACGCCTCCGGGGACTTCGCCGCCATCAACGCGACGTTCCCGTTCGAGATGAACAAGAACTTCTCCGGTTCGGTGCTCTCCCTGGTCGCGGCCGTCAGTTACGCCCGCGAACGGTGGATGCGACTCCCGCGCGGCGTCGGCCTGACCGTCTTCTGGATCTGCGTCGGCGGCATCGGCCTCGCCCAGTCCCGGCAGGCCGCCATCGGTCTGGTCGTGGCGATCGCCTGGCTCGTGCTGCGCGGCGACCGTCAGGCGCGTCGCTCGCAGCTTCTGCTTCTCGGCGTCGTGCCCGTCATCGGTTTCATCACCACCCTGGTCACCAATCAGCTCAGCGGCGGCAACCAGTTCAGCTCCAGCAATCAACGACTGACCTGGTATGACCAGTCGATATCCGTCTGGCAGCACGACGTCTGGTTCGGTGTCGGACTGCGCTGGTGGTACACCGACCGCTTTCCCTCCGGCTTCCAGCCCCCGCAAGCGGAGCTGGAGGTGCTCACCTCCGCGGGCATCATCGGCCTGCTCGGCTTCCTCATCTGGGCGCTCGGGTCGTTGAAGAAGCTGGCCGGGATCGATCAGCGCTACGGCGCGCTCGCGTTCGCGCTGCTCGCCAATCGCGTCATCGCCGGACAGTTCGACATCTTCTGGGTCGCGGTGACGACGTCGTTGCCGTTCGTCGGGATCGGCATCTGCCTGGGTGCCCAGGCGTATGACGAGGCGACCGCCCGGGCCCGCGAGGCCGCCGACGCACCGTCGGCGGACACCCTGCAGCGAGCGCTGGCCCGATGAGCCTGCGCATCAGGCAGGTCGCCCCGCAGATCGGCCCAGGCAGTGGTGTCGGCGGCGTGGCCTACGCGCTGGAGCAGGAGTTTGCCGCCCGGGGCGTCGCCACCGAACGCTTCACCCTGCGCGAGTGCGGCGGCTCCTGGTTGCCTGATGCGCTGCCGGGCCCGCTGCGTTACGCGGCGGTCGCCGCGCGGGTGATCTGGTTCAGCACCGTCGGCACGGCCCGGCTGCGACGGATCATCCGCGACGACCCCTCGGACACCGTGACGATCACCCACAACGATGCGCTCGCCGGTGACATCTACGTCAACCACGGCCTGCTCACCGCAGCCATGCGCGCTCGGGGTGACTTTCGCCGGCGCATGCTGCGCAACCCGCTGCACGTCGTCACTCATCTGCGCGACCGGCACCGCTACGGCAGCACCGTCATACATCGGCGGATCGTCAATCTGTGCAGCACCGAGGACCGGCTACTGCGCGCGGAGTTTCCCCGGCTGGCGGTGCCCACGACGGTGATCGGCAACGGCGTGGACCTGCAGCACTTCCGGCCGGCGACTGCCGCCCGCCGGTCCGCGATCCGCGCCGAACTCGGTGTGCCGGCAGACGCTTTCGTGGTGCTGTTCGTCGGACACGAGCATGGCCGCAAGGGGCTGCGCCCGTTGCTGCGCGCGCTGACCGAGCTGCCGGCCGATGTGCGTCTGCTCGTGGTCGGTGGCAGCCGGCAGGAACGCGCCGCTTCGCGGGCGGCCGCCCGCGAGGCGTCCGTCCTCGACCGCTGCATGTTCCAGCCGGCCGTCGACGACCCGGCACCGTTCTTCGCGGCGGCGGACGTGCTGGCGCAGCCCAGTGCCTACGAGTCGTGGGGGCTGGTGGTGACCGAGGCGCTGGCGTCCGGGCTCCCGGTCGTCGCGACCCCGGTCGGAGCCGCCGCGGAGTTGGTGCGCGACGGGCGCACCGGTGCGCTCAGCACCGACCAACCCTCCGCGATCGCGGCCGCGATCACGACCGTCCGCAACCTTCCGGTCGCCCAAACGCGTTCAGCGGCACGCGAATCCGCGCAGTCTCTCGGTTGGGGCGCGGTGGCGGCAGACTACCTGCGGCTGGCCCGCGAGGTCGCCGGGGAGCGTGCCCGATGAGGATCGTCCAGTCGGTCAGATCCGACGGTTTCGCCGGTGTGGAGCAGTACGTCACCCGCCTGGCCCTCGCCCAGGCGGCGTCCGGACACGACGTTGTCGTCGTCGGCGGTGAGCCGGAGCGCACCGCGGCCGTGCTGGACGGGCAGGGTGTTCGCTGGCTGCCGGCGAGTACGACGCTCGAGGTGCACCGCCAGCTGCGCCGGTTGCGGACGTGGGATCCGCAGATCATTCACGCGCACATGACCGCGGCGGAGACCGCGGCGCTGCTCCCCCGCCGCGCCTGGCGGCGCGCGCCGGTAGTCGCCACTCGGCACTTCGCCTCCCGGCGTGGCGGCTCTCGCCTGCGATCCGGGGTGTTCCGACTGTTCGACGGGCTGCTGAGCGAGCAGATCGCGGTCAGTGCGTATGTCGCTGCCACCGCCGGCACGCAGCTGTGCGTGGTCCATCCGGGCATCGACGAGCGACCCGAACCGGTCGCCGCGCGGGCGCCGACCGTGCTGCTCGCCCAACGACTGGAGCCCGAGAAGGAGTCCGCGGTCGCGCTGCGGGGATTCGCGTCCTCCGGGTTGGCGGCGGCCGGCTGGCGGCTGCTGATAGCCGGCTCCGGCAGTGAGGAGCCGGACCTGCGACGCCTGGCCGACCGGCTCGACATCGCAGGCTCGACCAGTTTCCTCGGCCACCGAGGTGACATTGCCAGGCTGTTGGACGAGAGCTCGATCCTGCTGTCCCCCACCCGGATCGAAGGTTTCGGTCTGACCGCCCTCGAGTCGATGGCGGCGGGACTGCCCGTCGTCGCCGCAGCGGGCGGCGGCCACCTGGAGACCGTCGGTGCCGTCACCCCCGACCTGCTGTTTCCGCCGGGCGATCATGTGCGCGCGGGCAATCTGCTGTCGGCACTGGCCACGGACGCCGAGCGCCGCGCGCGCTGCGGAGCGGCGCTGCGCGACGTCCAGCGGACCCGGTTCAGCACCGCGCAGATGGTCCGCCGGATCGACGAGATCTACGCCCGGGTCGTCTGATGGACCTGGTTGTCATCTCGTTGGAAGCCTGGGACGAAGTGCGCCGGCGCAACCAACACCTCATCGACGGACTGCTCGGCGCGGACCCCGGGCTGCGCGTGCTCTTCGTCGAACCCGCCCAGGACCCGCTCCACGCGGCGCGGCGGCGCCGAGCACCCCGACGCGGCCGTGGGCTGCGCCCGGCGGGTCCGTCGGATTCGCAGCATTGGCAACATCTTTGGCTGCTCGAACCGACCAAATGGCTCCCTCGGCGCATCGCCCCGGAGTCCGACGGTCGCTGGGCGAGGCACGTCGTCCGGACGGCTCGCCGCATCGGCTTCGACCGCCCGGTCCTGTGGGTCAACGCGCCCGACGGCGCGGCCCTGCTCCGGCTCACCAGCTGGCCGACCCTCTACGACATCACCGATGACTGGCTGGCCGCGCGGCGGTCGCCGCGGGAGCTGGCCCGGCTGGCAGCCAACGAGCGCACCCTGCTCGCCGAGGCGGCCGAGGTCATCGTGTGCTCGCCGCAGCTGCAGCGCGTCAAGGGCCGCGACCGGCGAGTGGAGCTCGTGCCCAACGCCGCCGATCTCGCCGCGTATGCCGGACCCCTGCCCGCGCCCACCGACCTGCCCGCAGGCCCGGTCGTCCTGTATGCCGGGACGTTGCACACCGACCGGCTGGATGTCGACCTGGTCCGGGCCACCGCGGCCGAACTTGCAGCCGTCGCAACGGTCGTCCTGGTCGGACCGGACGCGCTGGACCCTGCCTCGCGGGCGAGCCTGGCGGGCGCAGGCGTCGCCATACTCGGGGCGCGTGCGGCGTCGTCGGTGCCCGGCTATCTCCTGCACGCCGACGTGCTGCTGGTCCCACACGTGGTCGACGACTTCACCGCGGCCCTCGACCCGATCAAGCGCTACGAGTATGAAGCGGCACGTCGCCCGGTGGTCTCGACACCGGTTGCCGGCTTCGTCGACAGTCCCGCGGCGACGATCGCCGAGGGCGCCGGTTTTCCCGCCGCCGTGCGCCGTGCCCTGCAAACACCGCACCCGGTCGCCGGGCCGACGGGCGTCGACTGGGCGGACCGGGTGCGTCAGGTGAGCGCCTTGCTGGAGCGCGTCGGAACGGCTCAGGCTGCCGGCTGACCGACCGCCTTCTGCAGGTTCTGGTCGATCGCGTCGAGGAACTGCTCGGTGGTGAGGAAGGGCTGGTCCGGGCCGACCAGCAGCGCCAGGTCCTTGGTCATCTGACCCGACTCCACGGTCTCGATGCAGACCCGCTCGAGGGTCTCGGCGAACTGGGTGACCTCGGGGGTCTCGTCCAGCTTGCCGCGGTGGGCCAGACCCCGGGTCCAGGCGAAGATCGAGGCGATCGGGTTGGTCGAGGTCGCCTTGCCCTGCTGGTGCTGGCGGTAGTGGCGGGTCACCGTGCCGTGTGCCGCCTCGGCCTCGACGGTCTTGCCGTCGGGGGTCATCAGCACCGAGGTCATCAGACCGAGCGAGCCGAATCCCTGTGCGACAGTGTCGGATTGGACGTCACCGTCGTAGTTCTTGCAGGCCCAGACGTAACCGCCCTCCCACTTCAGCGCGGAGGCAACCATGTCGTCGATGAGGCGGTGCTCGTAGGTGATGCCCGCAGCCTCGAAGTCGGTCTTGAACTCCTCCTCGTAGATGCGCTGGAAGATGTCCTTGAACTGCCCGTCATACGCCTTGAGGATGGTGTTCTTGGTCGACAGGTAGCACGGCACCTTGCGCTGCAGCGCGTAGTTGAGCGAGGCGCGGGCGAAATCCTCGATCGACTTGTTGTAGTTGTACATACCCATGGCGACGCCGCCGTCGTCGCCGTACTCGGCGACCTCGAGCTCGAGCGGTTCGCTGCCGTCGGCGGGCTCGTAGGTGATCTTCACCTTGCCGGCGCCGGGCACCTTGAAGTTCTGCGACTTGTACTGGTCGGCGTGGGCGTGGCGGCCGATGATGATCGGCTTGGTCCAGCCCGGCACCAGGCGCGGCACGTTGGAGATGATGATCGGCTCGCGGAAGATCACTCCGCCGAGGATGTTGCGGATCGTGCCGTTCGGGCTCTTCCACATCTCCTTGAGGCCGAACTCCTCGACGCGCGCCTCGTCGGGGGTGATCGTCGCGCACTTGACGCCGACCCCGTGCTCCTTGATCGCGTTGGCCGCGTCGACGGTCACCTGGTCGTCGGTGACGTCCCGGTTCTCGATGCCCAGGTCGTAGTACTTCAGGTCGATGTCGAGGTAGGGATGGATCAGTCGGTCCTTGATGAACTGCCAGATGATCCGCGTCATCTCGTCGCCATCGAGCTCGACGACGGGGTTCTTGACCTTGATCTTCTCCATGACCTACTAGGGCTCCTTGGTAACACGGGGTTCGCAGTTCCGGGCGGGCGGTCGCGCCGACCGGACGGCGGGCGCGCGGTGGCGCGCGGCCTCCAGGTTATCCGGCGCTCCTCGGACCGCTGCGAGCGCGTCCGGTCCGCGCTGCTAGCGTCATTTGCGGAAGTACCAAGCCAAGGATTCAATTTCGCGCCCTAAGGGGAATCTCGTGAGCACCACGCCAGTCAAGGTCGCCGTCACCGGCGCCGCCGGCAACATCGGTTACAGCCTGCTCTTCCGCATCGCGGCAGGCGACCTCTTCGGCCCGGACACCCCGGTCGAGCTCCGGCTGCTGGAGGTCACTCCGGCGCTGAAGGCACTCGAGGGTGTCGTCATGGAGTTGGACGACAGCGCCTTCCCGCTGCTCGCCGGCGTCGAGATCGGCGACGACGCCAAGAAGGTCTTCGACGGTGTCAACCACGCCCTGCTGGTCGGCGCGAAGCCGCGTGGCCCGGGCATGGAGCGCGGCGACCTGCTGAAGGACAACGGCGGCATCTTCGGCCCGCAGGGCAAGGCCCTCAATGACGTCGCGGCCGACGACATCAAGGTCACCGTGACCGGGAACCCGGCCAACACCAACGCGCTCATCGCGATGAGCAACGCCCCCGACATCCCGAACGAGCGCTTCACCGCGCTCACCCGCCTGGATCACAACCGGGCGCTGGCGCAGCTGGCGGCCAAACTCGGGGTCAAGACCACCGACATCACCCAGATGTCGATCTGGGGCAACCACTCCGCGACCCAGTATCCCGACCTGTTCCACGCGCAGGTCGGCGGCAAGTCCGCGGCCGAGGCCGTCGGCGACCAGGACTGGATCGAGAACACCTACATCCCGACCGTCGCCAAGCGCGGTGCGGCGATCATCGACGCCCGCGGCGCATCCTCGGCCGCCTCGGCGGCTTCGGCCACCATCGACCACGCCCGGGACTGGCAGCACGGCACGGACGGCGCCTGGGTGTCGATGTCGGTGCCGTCCGACGGCTCGTACGGCGTTGCCGAGGGCATCATCTCCTCGTTCCCGGTGACCGTCGCCGACGGCAAGTGGAGCATCGTGCAGGGCCTGGAGATCGACGACTTCTCCCGCGGCAAGATCGACGCCTCGGTCAAGGAGCTCGAGGGCGAGCGCGACACGGTCAAGGAGCTCGGCCTCATCTGAGCCGCCGGACTACCTGAAAGCCGGGTCGACGCGCACAGCGTCGGCCCGGCTTTTCTCAACCCGGCAGGCCGCCCAGTTTGACGATGCTGAAGATGAACGCCACCGCCGCCGCGAGGGTGAAGAAGAACACCCCGTCCACCATTCGCGAGCGTATGACGAGTGCGCCGACAGCCTTCTCCGGCAAGTAGATCCGCAGCAGACCGGCCGCCGCGAGACAGCCGGCGAGCAGGTAGCCGCCGGCTCGCACGGACGTGGTGGTGAGCACACCGAGCGCGACAACGCAGCCGACGGCCAGCAGCCACCACAGGGGGCCGAGCCGGAATGGAGTCACGCGGGCGTGTCCGCCTCGGCGAGCCGCTCGGCCGCCTGCACGACGTTGGTGAGCAGCATGGCCCGGGTCATCGGCCCAACTCCCCCCGGGTTCGGGCTGAGGTGCCCGGCCACCTCGGCGACCTCCGGAGCGACGTCACCGGCGATCTTGCCGTCGACGCGGGACACACCGACATCGAGCACCGCGGCTCCCGGCTTGACCATGTCTCGGGTGATCAGCCCCGGCACTCCGGCCGCGGCGACCACCACATCGGCGGTGCGGGTGTGCGCTGCGAGGTCGCGGGTGCCGGTGTGGCACAGGGTGACCGTGGAGTTCTCGCTCCGACGGGTGAGCAGCAGTCCGAGCGGCCGGCCGACGGTGATGCCGCGCCCGACCACGACCACCTCTGCGCCCGCGAGCGGCACGTCATACCGGCGCAGGAGCTCGATGGCGCCGATCGGGGTGCAGGGTAGTGGGCCGGGCTCCCCCAGGACCAGCTTGCCGAGGTTGGTCGGATGCAGGCCGTCGACATCCTTGTCCGGGGAAACCCTTGACAGCAAAGCGAATTCGTCGAGCCCGGTGGGCTGCTGCACGAGAAAGCCGGTGCACGCCGGGTCGGCGTTGAGCTCGTCGATGACCGACTCGACCTCGGCCTGGGTCGCGGTGCCCGGCAGGTCGCGGCGGATCGAGGTGATGCCGACGCTCGCGCAGTCGCGGTGCTTGGCGTTGACATACCAGGTCGAGCCCGGGTCGTCGCCGACGAGCACCGTGCCGAGCCCGGGCACCACCCCGCGCTCACGGAGCGCGGCGATGCGCGCACGCAGCTCGTCCTTGATCGTCGCCAGGGTTGCCTTGCCGTCCAGGATCGTCGCGGTCACGGCTCGTATCTTTTCACGCCGCGCGCCGGGCCGCGTTCAGCCGGGGATCAACGAGAAGCGCACGGTGCGCACCGCGTTGTCGACGTTGAGGTCGACCAGGCAGATGCTCTGCCAAGTGCCGAGCGCAAGCCGGCCGTCGACGATCGGCACGGTGGCGTAGGGCGGGATGAGTGCCGGCATGACGTGGGACCGACCGTGGCCGCGGCTGCCGTGCGCGTGCCGCCACCGGTCGTCGGCGGGCAGCAGGTCGCGCAACGCGGCAAGCAGGTCCTCGTCGCTGCCGGCACCGGTCTCGAGGATCGCGATGCCGGCGGTGGCGTGCGGCACGAAGAGCTGCAGGAGGCCGTCGGGTGCACGGGTGACGAAATCGGCGCACTCGCTGGTGATGTCGAGCACGACTTCGCTTCCCCCGGTGCGGAATTCACGCGTGTGGGTGAGCATGCGCGTCCCCTTTCAAGGTATCGGTGGCGGTGAGCCACCTGTCGATGTTGCGTGCCATGGCGCTCGCCCCCTTGCGGTCGTATGCCGAGGCCGCTCGCTCACGAGCCAACTGTGCGGCCGGCTCGTCGCCCAGCATCCGCAGGGCCATCGCCTCGTCGATGTCGCGTTCGGCGAGGGTGATCGGCATCGACATGCCCCGGGTGCCGTCGCGGGCCTGTTGCAGTCGTGTGCGGGCCAGGTCCTCCCGTCCGGTAGCGGCGAGCAGCAGTCCGGTGACGCTGTCCCGTAGACCGGGGCTGTAACCGTCGTCGTCCAGCGTCGGTGCTTCGAGGTCGCCGTCGAAGGCCTCGAGCGCGCCGGCGAAGTCCCCCGCCCGCATGCGCAGGCGGACGATCCAGAGGCTGTTGTCGAGCTGCGCGATCGGGGTGAGCAACGGCAGGCTCTCCTGCAGCGCGTCGGCGGCACCGGAGGCATCGCCGAAGCTGTAGAGCGCCATCGCCCAGCGGTCGGTCTCACGGGCCAGATAGTCCGCGCCGCTGGACAGTTCGAGCACCCGGTCCCAGTCGGCCGTCGCGCCGGTGCGGTCACCCCGCATCGCCCGCAGCCACACGCGCATCGGCAGCAGGCTGAGGATGCGATCCCGTTGCGCGCCCGCAGCGGCCAGCGCTTGGTCGACGTCCTCGAGCACGGTCGCGACGGGCTGGTCGCTCCACATGCCGTATTCGACCCGGGCGAAGGTGAGGCGGCGGCGCACTGGCCGGTCGCCCGCCGCGTCGGCAAGCTCGCTCAGTCGCCCGGTCTCGGTGAGCCCTTCGCTCATCCGTCCGGCCAGGCCGTAGGCGAGGACTCGCGCCCAGCCGGCGTCGAAGCGCAAACCCTCCAGGTCGGCGAACGAGCTTGCCGCCCCGACGAGTTCGGTGGCCACGTCGATCCCCTCCAACGGCAGGGTCACCCCGGTCTGCAGCCGGCCGGCGAGCAGCATCGCCTCGCGGTGCACCAGCCAGGCCGGCGACTCCTCGAGTTTGCGGTCGAGCAGCTGGACGATCTCCTCGATCTCGGGCACGTCGATGTGGTCGGTCCGCATGAACGCCCGGTGTGCGAGGTCGTGCAGCCGGGGGTCGCCGTTCTCGTAGAGTGGCAGCAGGTCGAGGTAGGACTCGCGCGCGCCGGGCTCACCGCGCAGATCGAGCTCCTCCGCCGCCTGGAATCCTGCTTCGGCGGCGCGGTCGCGGATGCCGTCCACCAGCTCGAGATCCGCTGATACGGCGGCGATTTCGTCATACGCCTGGCGAAGGTGTTCGGCGATCGCCTGGCGTTGCGAGCCGTCGAGGCGGTCAGCGTTGGCGGTCAGCCAGTCGGCCGCTCGCACGTGCCGCTCGGACCGCACCTGACGCGCCTGGGTTCGATAGGCGGTCTCCATCAGCATCGACTGCACGAACTGGTAGCGGGTGAATCCGCTGGTGTCCTGGTCGCCGAACTCCAGGATGTTCAGCTGCCGTAGCCGGCCGGCCACGTCGTTGCCGTCGTCGGCCGGGTCGGGGCTGGCGGTGCGCACCGGGCCGACCGCCTCGGCATAGAACTCGCGCCCGAGCACGCTGCCCACCTCGCAGAACGCGCGCTCCATCGGGGTCAGCCGGTCGAGGGTTGCCTCGAAGAGCGTGTGCACCGAGACGGGCAACTCCTCCCCGTCGCACATGCACTCCAGCAGCACCTGGAAGACCTGCGGGTTGCCGTCGCTGCGCCGGATGAGCGCGTTGAGCGAGACGTCGACGGACTGGCCGGATTCCTTTGCGGCTGCTTCGAGTTCGGGCATCCGCTCGCTCGCCATCTCGCGCAGCGCTGCGGCGTCGAGTGCGTCGACGGGCTCGACCCGGGACTGCTGGCCGCCGCCCCACATCGGTCGGCGTTCGAACAGCTCGGGACGGGCGGTGCAGATGGTCAGCACCGGGTAGGTGCGCAACGGCTCGATCAGCTGCTCGATGAGGTCGAGCATCGGGTCGCTCGCCCACTCGATGTCCTTCCACACCACCGCGATTGGCCCGGCGAGGGCCAACCGGGACAGCACCTTGCGCACCGCCCAGACGATGTCGTCGGTGGAGGTGGTCTCCTCCGACCGGGCGGTCGCGGACTTCAGCCGGCGCACGATCGCTGTCGCGGTTGCATCGTCGAACATGCCGGCAACGATGTCCGGCCAGTCGTCGCCGATCGCGGACAGCAGTTTGGCGAGCGGCCCGTAGCTGCCGTCGGTCGCGAGCGGCTGGGCGGTGCCACGCAGCACCCGCATCCCGTCGCGCTCGTCGAGGAAGTGCGACACCAGGCGGTTCTTGCCGATGCCGGGCTCCCCGACATACGTCAGGAACCAGCCCTGGCTGTAACGCAACGACCGGTCGGCGATCGCGCCGAGGTCGCGCAGCTCGATCTCCCTGCCGGCAAACGGAGTCCGGCGCAGCACTCCGTGCCGGGTGCCGCTCTCGGAGACCTTGTAGACGTCCTGCGGCTCGGTCTTGCCCTTGTGCGTGATCGGCCCGACGTAGTCGAGCGTCACGGTGGGTCCGGCGAGGTCGGCGACCGTGTCACCGACATACGTCTCCTCGGGCCCCGCGGCGGCCTCCAGGCGGGCGGCCACGTTGACCGCGTCGCCGGTGACCGAGATCTGCCCGTCGGGCTGATGAGTGACGAAGACCTCGCCGGAGTTGATCCCGATGCGCACCCGCAGGCTCTGCCCGAGCTGGGCTTGCATGCGGCCGGAGACCTCCTTGACCGCGGAGTGGATCTCGGTGGCGGCCTGGACGGCGCGGGTCGCGTCGTCCTCACGCGTCGCCGGGACGCCGAAGACGGCCATGACGGCGTCGCCGATGAACTTCTCGACGGTGCCGCCGTACTTCCAGACGACCTTGGAGACCGCATCGAAATAGCGAGCGAGGCTGGCGCGCAACGCTTCGGGGTCGATGGACTCGCCGAGGCTGGTGGAGCCGACGATGTCGACGAAGAGAATGACCACGTGCTTGCGCACCGGCGCCTGCAGGCCGCCCTGGGCGAGTGCGGCGCCGCAGTTGGGGCAGAACCTGGTCCCCACCGGCGACTGGAATCCGCAGCGCGCACAGGTGATCACGGCTGCATTCTCTCAGGAGTCACCGCGTGCTCTGTCGCAGCTTCGCCGCGTTACCCGGCCGCAGGCGGTCATGACCGGCGAATCTACCCGGCGAAAGGCTGCGGCCGCTGCTAGCTTTTGCCTGTTGCACACTCGGTGTTCTCATCCGGAGGGATTCATGGCCAGCGCCCAGCTGAAGCAGGTTCTTGCAGGTATCGACCTTTTCGCGGGTCTCAGCCCGGCCGCGATCTCACAGATCGCCGACACCGGCGCGACGTTCAAGACCGCCGCCGGCGGCAAGGTGATCAGCGAGGGCGCGCAGGAGGCCGGTCTGCGGGTCGTGCTCGACGGCAGCGCCACCGTCGATGTCGGCGGACAGTCGCGCGGCGAGATCGGCGTCGGCGACTACGTCGGCGAACTGTCGATGATCGACGGCGCGCCGCGATCGGCCAATGTGGTCGCCGGCCCGAACGGCGTGACCACGTTCGCACTGTCGTCGATGGCGTTCATGCCGCTGGTCCGCGGTGACGGCGACATCGCCGCTGCGCTGCTCAAGACCCTCGTGGCCCGCCTGCGCAAGGTCGAGGCAGCCGCGAACAACTCCTGACCGAACGAGCCACTTGTCCGCCGGCTGACGACTCGTCCACGAAATGTGGACTTGTCACGCTCGGAGCGACTGGTCCACGAAATGGGGACTTGTCACGTGCTGTAGCACGTGACAAGTCCCCACTTTGTGTGACCAGTGCCTGTTTGTATGACGAGCTCGCTCGCCCCGGAACCCGCGTCGGCGACGATGCCGCCCGGGCGAGCGCCAGCGAGCTCCGGCGGAGGAGGAGCCGGCGCCAAAAACACGGGGCACTGAGGAAGCTCGCCGCGAGCCTGCGAGCGGCGAGCTTCCTCAGTGCGCGAAGTGCCGCGTCCCGGTGAAGTACATCGTGAGCCCGGCGTCGGCGGCGGCGTCGATGACCGCCTGGTCGCGCAGGGACCCACCGGGTGCGACGACTGCCTTGACGCCGGCGTCGATGAGCACCTGCAGTCCGTCGGGGAAGGGGAAGAACGCGTCGGAGGCGGCGACCGATCCGCGGGCGCGCTCGGCGCCGGCGCGGTCGACCGCGAGTTCGCAGGAGTCGACCCGGTTGACCTGGCCCATGCCGACACCGACCGAGGCACCGCCGGAGGCGAGCAGGATCGCGTTGGACTTCACCGCGCGGACCGCCCTCCAGGCAAACTGCAGGTCGGCGAGCGTCTGCTCGTCGGCTGCCGTGCCGGAGACCAGCCGCCAGTTGGCGGCGTCGTCGCCGCCGGTGATCTCACCGGACTCGTCGCGCACGACCGCGTCGACCTTGTCGACCTGCTGCATGAGCATGCCGCCGCTGATCGGCCGGATCTCGACCGGGTCGCGCTGCTGCGCCAGCTCGGCCGGCAGCTTCAGCAGCCGAATCGCCTTGCGGCTGCTCAGGATTTCGACCACGCCGGGCTCGAAGTCGGGCGCGATCACGACCTCGGTGAAGATGTCCTTGACCGTCTCGGCCATCTCCTGGGTGACCGGCCGGTTGGTCGCGATGATGCCGCCGAACGCCGACACCGGGTCACACGCGTGCGCCTTCGCGTGCACCGACGCGATGCTTTCGTCCTTGTCCCCGACCGCGATGCCGCAGGGGTTGGCGTGCTTGATGATCGCCACCGTCGGCAGGTCGCCGTGGTCGTATGCCGCACGCACCGCCGCGTCCGCGTCGACGTAGTTGTTGTAGGACATCGCCTTGCCGAAGAGTTGCTCGGCGGAGGCGACGCCGGGCCGCCAGTGCCGGTAGAGCGCGGCTGCCTGGTGCGGGTTCTCGCCATAGCGCAGGTCCTGCGCCTTCTCGAACGTCGCACCCGACCACGCCGGGAAGCCGGTGCCGTCGCTGGTGTCGACATACCCGCCCGCCATCCAGTTGGCGACGGCGTTGTCGTAGTCGGCGGTGTGCGCAAAAGCGCGTGCTGCCAACATTTTTCGCGCTTCGAAGGTGAAACCGCCGCCGGTCACGGCCTCCAGCACGGAGTTGTATGACGCAGGCTCCGTCACAATCGCGACGCTCGGGTGATTCTTGGCCGCAGCGCGCACCATCGACGGGCCACCGATGTCGATCTGCTCGATGCATTCGTCGGGCGTCGCACCCGACGCGACCGTCTCCCGGAAGGGGTAGAGGTTGCAGACCACCAGCTCGAACGGCGCGACGCCGAGCTCGGAAAGCTGCGAAAGGTGTTCGGGCACACGAGTGTCCGCGAGGATCCCCGCGTGCACCCGAGGGTGCAGCGTCTTGACCCGGCCGTCGAGGCATTCCGGGAAGCCGGTGAGGTCTTCCACCTTGGTGACCGGGATGCCGAGGCCGTCGATGAGTTTGGCCGAGCCGCCGGTCGATACCAGCTCGACGCCGGCCGCGTGCAGCCCGCGCGCGAGCTCCTCCAGACCGGTCTTGTCGTAGACGGAGATCAGCGCGCGCTTGATCGGGCGGCGGCCGGAGTTGTCGGTGGCGGGCGACTCGGACATGACTCTCCTCGCAGAGTTCGGCGGATATCCGGCGCGCACCCAGGCGGACGATGCACGCGACTGCACTCCCCGGTGGTTGCCCACCTGCGCCAGTCGTGTGCCGCCAGCTTAACGGGCGTCGGTGCCGCCGGCCGAATCGGCGGAGCCGAGCACCACCCGGCGTCCCTCGACCCGGAAGCCCTCGCGGGCGAGCCGGCCGACCCAGTCGACCAGTTGCGGCCGCTCGGCCTGTTTGATCCGCTCGGTGAGCGTGTCGACGGTGTCGTCGTCCTCGACCGGCACCACGCACTGGGCGACGATCGCGCCGGTGTCGACGCCTGCATCAACGACGAAAAGCGTTGCGCCGGTGACCTTTACGCCATAGTCCAGCGCGTCACGCGGCCCGTGGATGCCCGGGAAACTAGGCAGCAGCGCATTGTGGCTGTTGAGGTAGCGGCCCCCGAAACGCTCGAGGAATGACTCCCCCACCAGCTTCAGGAAGCCCGCCGACACCACCAGCTCCGGGTGGTATGACGCGACGTCCTCGCTGACCGCACGGTCCCACGCGGCTCGGTCGGCGTAGTCCCGCACCCGGTGCACGAACGTCGGCACCCCGGCGCGCTCGGCACGGGCCAGGCCCTCGATGCCGTCGCGGTCGGCCCCGACCGCGACGACCTGCACGCCATACTCCGGGTCGGCGGACGCGTCGAGCAGGGCCTGCAGCAACGTCCCCGAACCGGACACCAGCACCACGATCGGCACCGGACCGGAAGCGGGCACACCCGGCGCGGCAGAATCGTTGATCACGACGGGCAACCTATCGCCCGACCTGACAGCCGCAACCGCCCCGGGGGATGTCTTCGTATGACCGACCAGCCGGTGACTCCGCGATCAGTGGTGCACTCGCGGCGCGGCCTCGGCTATCTGCTGCTCGGTTTCCTCGCCACGCTGATGCCGGTCCCCTTCAATGTTGTGGCATTGGTGCCGCTGGTCGCGTCCGCGGTCGAGTCGGTGCTGACCCTGCGCGCACTCGCCGCCGCGCGCACCCCGGGACCTATCAAGCTGTGGACGTCGGTCGGCTTGGCGCTGACGGTCGCGCTGATCGTGATGGTCGCGATGCCTTATGTCTTCTGGGGCACCACGCAGCGCTACGAGACCTGCATGTCGAAGGCCAACACCAAGACCACCCAGGCCTTGTGCAAGGAGCAACTCAGCGATCGCAGCGATGACATGCGGCGGATGATCACCGGCGGCTGAGGCTGCGGCTAGCTAGGTCGCCCGCGCGCAGTCGGTGCAGACGGTCGCGGTCGGACGGGCCTCGAGCCGGCCGTCGGCGATCGGGGCGCCGCAGCGCTCGCACACTCCGTAGGTCCCGGCGTCCAGCCGCGCCAATGCTGCGTCGACCGCGGCCAGTTGCGCCTCGGCATCCTTGGCGAGCGTGTCGATCATCGACCGATCGACCGCGATGGTGCGCCCCTCGGGGTCGTGCTCGTCGTCGGCGTTGCTGTCGCGCAGCGCCTCGACGACGTCATCGAAGCTGGCCCGCAGCTCGCCCAGCCGCAGCCGGGCGCTTCGCCCCAGCTCGGTCAGCCGGGCACGCGCGAGGTCATCGTCCATCCGAGGACCATATGACTGCCCACCGACAACCGCTCAGCGGCGCAGCGCACGCTGCCAGTGCAGCACGAGAGTGGTGGCCACCGCCCCGAGCACCAGCTCGACCAGCAGCAGCGGCACCAGCATGAGCGACGGGCCGATGTAGTCGAGCGACCCGCCGCTCACCCCGGCAGTGGACAGCCAGCTGAGCACCAGCACCAGCAACCCGGTCGCGGCCGCGGCCTGAGCGGCCGTCGTCGCCTTGGTGCGCAGGGAAGTGTAGGTCGTCAGCCGGCCGAGGGCGCGCCAGCCGACCGCGCAGCCGAGCGCGATCGGCAGCAGCGGCGCGATCGCGGTGAAGAACGGCAGTGGGCCGGCGTCCGGCACCGCACCGAGCACCGGGATCATCGGCAGCACGCCGCCGTGCACGCTGCCCGTGCCGATGCTGACCGCGCCGAGTTGCGTGGAAGCACCGGTCGTCCAACCTGCCGCCCACAGCACCAGATTGGGCAGTGCCGCGAGCTGGCCGAGCCAGAGCACGACCCCGCCGAAGAACCCCGGCCGCAGCTGTCCGTTCAGTGCGCCGATCGACCCCAGGTGGAAGACGACCAGCCCGAGCACGATGACCAGACCGATCACGAGATAGCCGAAGACGCCCTCGACAGCGGGTCGCAGCGCTCGTTTGGTCGACAGCGAGACCCGTTCGTCGACAAGCTCTTTCGCCTGCCTGGCCACGCCTTCCTCACTGCGCAGCAGCGCCCAGACGCACCCGGCCGCGCCGATCAGCAACGCCCCCGGGATCACCGTGAACACGTTGGGCGACGCCGGCCCGCTCATCGCGAGCGCGCAGATCACCAGGCCAGTCACGACATACCCACCGACGTATGACGCAGGCCCCTCCCACCAGGCGCCCGCCCGTTCGGACAGGTAACCCAGCATCGCTTTTGCCGCGGTGCGCGCGAGCACAAGTGCGAGCGCGGTGAGCAGCAGCGGTGCGAACACCACCGACTGACCGGCGCCGTCGACCCCGATGTGGCCGCGATGCGCGAGCGCCCAGCCGTCCCCGCTGAAGCTCAGCGCGTCCGTCCAGCCGACGCTGCTGCGCGGGTCGGCCGCCCAGGCGAGCAGCACCGGCACGACCAGGAGCAGCCCCAGTGACGCGGCGCCCACGGCGCCATACCCGGCGGCGATCGCGAGCTGGCGCCAGTCGCGCCGCTGCGCCGGTGACTCCGGAGCGGCGAGACTGGTCAGGTTGCGGGCACGATCGAGAAGGCTCATCGCCGACCATGGTCGCCGGGATATCCGTCGGCGCCCGGCAGGCTCGCCGGTCGTGCGGCAGATCCGTCCGCTGTGGACGACGGATTCGAGGGTGCTCGGCCGCTTAGCCTGGGACGTGCTCACCGACCGGTTCGACGTGGTGGCGGCGCTCGGTTACGTCCTCGCAGCCGTGCCGCTGCTCGCGCTTGCGGTGATCGACGCACGCACCCACCGGCTGCCCGACCGCATCACCCTGCCATTGATCCCCGGCAGCCTGCTCATCACGGCACTGGCGTCGGCGAGCACTCACGACTGGCCCGCATTCGGTCGTTCGGCCGCCGCCGGGTTGACAGTCTTCGCAGCCGGTTTCGCGATCATGTTCGCCTCGCCGGGCGGCGCCGGGCTCGGCTTCGGCGACGTCAAACTCGGCGCAAGCCTCGGCGTCCTCACCGGCTGGCTGTCGTGGGGCACGGTCGTCGGCGCGATCGCGCTCGCCTTCCTCGGCGCGGGCCTGTGGGCTGCAGCGCTCGTGCTCACCCGGCGCGCGAACCGGCATACCCACCTGGCGTTCGGGCCGTTCCTCATCGGCGGCGCCGTGCTCGCGATCGTCGCCGCGTGAGGGCCCGTGACATGACCAGAGCCGGGCATCCACATCGGGCACCCGGCTCTGGTCAGTCGTGAACGACCTTACTTCTGAAGGTCTTTCATGATTTCGCGCATCAGGTTGGCTGTCTCGGACGGCGTCTTGCCGACCTTGACCCCGGCAGCCTCGAGGGCCTCCTTCTTGGCGGCGGCGGTGCCGGACGAGCCCGACACGATCGCGCCCGCGTGGCCCATGGTCTTGCCCTCGGGCGCGGTGAAGCCCGCGACGTAGCCGACGACCGGCTTGGTCACGTGCTCCTTGATGTATGCCGCGGCACGCTCCTCGGCGTCGCCGCCGATCTCGCCGATCATCACGATCGCCTTGGTGTCGGGGTCGGCCTCGAACGCCTCGAGCGCGTCGATGTGGGTGGTGCCGATGACCGGGTCACCGCCGATGCCGATCGCGGTGGTGAAGCCGAAGTCGCGCAGTTCGTACATCATCTGGTAAGTCAGCGTGCCCGACTTGGACACCAGCCCGATCGGTCCCTTGCCGGCGATGGTGTGCGGCGTGATGCCGGCCAGCGACTCCTCCGGGGTGATGATGCCCGGGCAGTTGGGGCCGATGATCCGGGTCTTCTTGCCGATCGAGTAGTTGTAGAACTCGGCGGTGTCCTTCACCGGGATGCCTTCGGTGATGACGACCAGCAGCGGGATCTGCGCGTCGATCGCCTCGATCGCGGCGTCCTTGGCAAACTTCGGCGGCACGAAGGCGACCGAGACGTTGGCGCCGGTCGCGTCCATCGCCTCCTTCACCGAGCCGAAGACCGGCAGCTCCTTGCCGCCGATCTCGGCGGTGGTGCCGGCCTTGCGGGCGTTCACGCCACCGACGATGTTGGCGCCGGCCTCGAGCATGAGGGCGGTGTGCTTGGAGCCCATGCCGCCGGTCATGCCCTGGACGATGATCTTGCTGTCAGCGTTCAAAAAGATTGACATTGTTCAAGATTCCTTATGTCGTATGCCGTCAGCGGATCACTTGGCGGAGCCGGCGAGCTCTGCGGCCTTGGCCGCGGCGCCGTCCATCGTGTCGACCTGGGTGACCAGCGGGTGGTTCAGCTCGTTGAGGATCGCGCGACCCTCGTCGACCTTGTTGCCGTCGAGGCGCACGACCAGCGGCTTGGTGGCGCCCGCGCCGAGGATCTCCAGGGCGCCCTTGATGCCGTTGGCCACCTCGTCGCAGGCGGTGATGCCGCCGAAGACGTTGACGAAGACCGACTTGACCTGCTCGTCGCCGAGGATGACGTCGAGACCGTCGGCCATCACCTTGGCGTTGGCGCCGCCACCGATGTCGAGGAAGTTGGCGGCCTTCACGCCGTGCTGTTCACCGGCGTAGGCGACCACGTCGAGGGTCGACATGACCAGGCCCGCGCCGTTGCCGATGATGCCGACCTCGCCGTCGAGCTTGACGTAGTTGAGGCCCTTCTCCTTGGCCTTGGCCTCGAGCGGGTCGGTGGAGGCGGTGTCCTCGAGGGCCTCGTGGTCGGGGTGGCGGAAGTCGGCGTTGCCGTCGAGGGTGACCTTGCCGTCGAGCGCGAGGATGTCACCGGCGCCGGTCTTGACCAGCGGGTTGACCTCGACCAGGGTCGCGTCCTCACCGGCATACACGTCCCACAGCTTCTGCAGCACCGGCACGATCTTGGCGCCGGTCTCGGCGTCGAAGCCGGCCTGCTGCACGATCTCCTGCGCCTTGGCCTCGTCGATGCCGACGTTGGGGTCGACCGCAACACGGGCGAGGGCCTCCGGGCGCTCGACCGCGAGCTGCTCGATCTCCATGCCGCCTTCCTTGCTGCACATCGCAAGGTAGTTGCGGTTCGCGCGGTCCAGCAGCACCGAGAAGTAGTATTCCTCAGCGATGTCGGCGCCCTGGGCGATCATCACGGTGCCGACCGTGTGGCCCTTGATGTCCATGCCGAGGATGCCCTGCGCGAGCTGCCCCGCCTCCTCGGGCGACTTGGCGACCTTCACGCCACCGGCCTTGCCGCGGCCACCGGTCTTGACCTGGGCCTTGACCACGGTCACGCCGCCGGACTTCGGGCCGATCTCGGCAGCGGCCTGCTGGGCCTGCTCCGGGGTGGTTGCGGTCTTGCCGGCCAGCACCGGCACTCCGTGCGCCTCGAACATGTCGCGCGCCTGGTATTCGAAAAGATCCACGCGGAATCCATCCTCGTCATCGAGAGAAAGGGAAAGGCCCGTGATGCGCCGGATGGGGCGTGTCCGGACCTCGTCGTCCGGTATTGGATGCTAGCCCTCGCGCTCCGCCGCGCCCACGTGGGTCCGCACCCAGTCGACGATCTCGGTCGTGGTCGCGCCCGGGGTGAAGACGGTGGCAACGCCCATCTCCTGCAGCGCCGGCACGTCCTCCTCCGGGATGATGCCGCCGCCGAAGACGACGATGTCGTCGGCGTCCTTCGCCTTGAGCAGCTCGATCACCTTGGCGAACAGCGTCATGTGCGCGCCCGAAAGCACTGACAGGCCAACGGCATCCGCGTCTTCCTGGATCGCGGCCTCGACGATCTGCTCGGGTGTCTGGTGCAGGCCGGTGTAGATGACCTCCATGCCGCCGTCGCGCAGCGCGCGGGCGACGACCTTTGCGCCACGGTCGTGACCGTCGAGTCCTGGTTTGGCGACCACGATGCGGAGCGGGCTTGTCGTCATACGCGCACCATATCGGGGGGTGACCGACATCACGTCCGTCAGGTGGTACGACGGGTCATCGGCGGGCGTCCCCGCGTCACCAGACCGGCGAGTATGGCGGCCAGCAGCGGCACTCCGAGCACGACTGCGAGCATTGGCCCCCACGGAATCACCGCCGCGCTGCGCCCACCGAACCCGCCGGTGAGCGCACGGGCTGCCGCGATGCCCGGCACCAGGCCCACAACCAGACCGAGCAGGGCTCCGACCAGCCCGACGACCGCAGCATTCGACGCAGCGATCGCCCTTCGCGTTCGGCCGGGTGCACCGATCGACGCGAGCGTCGCACTGTCCGCACGGGATTCGGCCTGAGACATCGCCGTCGACACCAGGGTTGCGACGAGGAGCAGCAGCCCGAACACCGCACCGATGATGACGAACACCCAGCGATTGTCATCCTGGTAGCCGCGCTCGACGCAGAAGCGGTCGGCGTCATCGATGCGCTCGGCGATCGTCCGTTGCGCGTCCGCGGACACTCCTCCTGGCGCACTGATCACCAACCGGGCGACGCTGACCGCGCCCAATCCCCGCACCGCGGCCGGGGTTGCCAGCCCAGCCGGAAATGGACCGGACATGACGTAGGTATCGTCCTTCGGCGCTGCATACGTGAGGGACGATTGGGTGCTCGCGATGGCGGGAAGGACCTTGCTCGCCGCAACCTTCACCCGATCATCACCGAACCGGTCCACCGTTCCGGTCACGACATGCATCGGTGTCGGGCCGTCGCGTCGCCCGGCCGTGGGCAACAGCAGGCGTCCGTCACGAAGTTGCCGTCGGTCGGTGTCACTGAGCCGGAATACACGTGCGAGGTCATCGACGTCACCAACGACGATCGTGTTGCCTGCGAGCGGAGACGACACAATGTGACACGAGTCGCTGGCTGCGGCCTGCATGGCTTCCTGGTCGGTGCACGTGCCGGAGTACATCGCGACTCCCCACTCAGACGACGTCCCCAGAGTCGGGCGTGATCCGAGAACGCTCACGGCTGCGATCTCGGCGCGCGGAATCGCTTTTTGAACAACCCTTTCGGCAGCGGCGGCATCGCTGTCGCCATACAGGTCCACCGATGCCTGTCCCATTGGGAGCTGCGGGGTGTACTCGGCCGCGTAGTCGCGTTGCACCGTCGCGTAGCCGATCAGCGCCGCACAGCACAGGGCGGCCGTCCCCAGAATCGCGGCGGTAGTCGCCACGGCGCGGCCGCGTTGCCGGCTGACGTCCCGAGCTGCCAGGCGTATGGCCAGCGGGAACCGTCCGGCGGCCCGCCCCAGTTGCGCGAGCAGCCAGGGCGTGGTCATGAGCACGCCACCAAAGAGCGCGGCGGCACCCAGGCCGATGGCACCGATGATCGGCAGATTGCTGACGTTTCGGCTACCCGCGTCCAGGCTGGGCACGATCGCCACCCAGAGCAGGAATGCGCCGCCTGCGGCAAGGACGACACCGGCGACCGGCCAACCGGCCCGTACGGTCCGCGGCGAAACCTGCCCGCGCAGCACCTCGATCAGACGCAGGCGTGCCGCGGCGACGGCCGGAATGTAGGCCGCCACCAATGACGCCACGATCGCGATCAGCAAGAGCAGCACTCCGGAGCGCCAGCGCAGTTCGAGCGGACCGGGCGCGACGGCCGTCGGCGACATGGCGACGTGCACTCTTATCGCCGCCCAACCGACAACTGCCCCGGCGACGATCGACACCAGGGCGGAAATCGCACCGAGGAGCAGCGCCTGCCCCAATAGGTAGCGCCGCAGCTGCGGCCGTGTCGCACCGTTGCTGACCAGCAGGCCGAGCGCGTGCCGCTGCCGGCTGGCACTGGCGCCGAAGGCGGGACCGGCGAGCATGGCAATCACGATCACCAAACCGACCGCCAGGAGCGTCCAGACACTCGCCGGCACGGGGTTGGCGTCGTACGAAAGTCGTTGTGCTGGGCCGTCATTCGCCGCCTGGCTCGGATGCTCGATGACGCTGCGGCTCTGCACGACCAGGCCGTAGCGATTGAGTTGTTTGACCTCGGCCCAGTCGACCGGGGTGTCCCGTTTCAGCAGCCAACCATCCGCGCCGACGGGCAACGCGACGAGCGCCTCGGCGCCAGGCGCAGCCGCCGTCCCGACGACTGTCACCGCACGGATCTTGCCGGCCTCACTCAACCTGATCCGACCCTGCGATGGAATACCTCGGGCTTTGCCGGCCCGAGTGACCAGCACCTCGTCGGGGGTGGTGGGCCAACGGCCGGTCGTCCGCCGCGCCATTCCTCGGTAGGCCGGATTCCGACCGTCGATGCCGAGCACCTGCGCGGAGATCTTGCGGTCACCGAACTGCACCCGCGTTGAGCGATTGCTCACCGGCAGGACTTCGCCTCCGGTCACCCCCTGCAAACCGGCGGCCGTGACCGCCCGACCAGGACGCGCACCCGGCAGGGTGCTCGCCCTGGGCAGCAGACCGTCGCCTCCTGTCGTACTGCCGTCCGGAGACTGCCTGACCTGCCATTGGTCGACCGGGTAGAGGTACGCCTGCGCGGCGCCCATCGTCCTCGTCAACCCCTCCTTGCTACTCACGTCCCGGGTGTAGGCAAACGTTGCACCAGCAGCGACGATCAGCAACGGCAGCCCGACCAGCAAGACCACGAGCAGCGCACGCCCGCGGTGTCGTCGAATGTCTCGGCGTGCCAGTCGCAACGACAACCGCCAGGCGCCGAAATATCCTGCTATCGCGTGATTTTCGTGGATCGGATGGTCTGTCATGCGCTCCCCCGAGCTGCTCATGTCAGACCACCCGATCCAGCAGGGATTCCGGCGTCGCGGCGTCGCCGGTCGAATCGACCACCACACCGTCCCGCAGGAAGATCACCCGGTCGGCCCACGCCGCGTGCCGCGACTCGTGGGTGACCAGGAGGCCGGCGGCGCCGTCGTCGCACTGCTGCCGCAGCGTGCGCAGGACGGCTTCGCCGGTCGTCGAGTCCAGCGCGCCGGTGGGCTCGTCGGCGAGCACCAGGCTGCGGTCTCCGACCAGCGCGCGGGCGATGGCGGCCCGCTGCTGCTGGCCCCCGGATAGCTGCTCCGGAAATCGGTCGGCGAGCTCCGGAATGCGGACCTTGTCCAACGCCGCACGCGCCGCCGCCCGAGCTGTGCGAAGGGCGACGCCGTCGAGTTCCAGTGGGAGAGAGACGTTTTCGAGCGCCGTGAGCGACGGGATGAGGTTCAGGTCCTGGAAGACGAAACCCATTGTGCGCCGGCGCAGTCGATCGAGTTGCTTGCGGCCGAGCGCGGACAACTCCTGTCCGTCGATCAGCACTCGGCCGCCGGTCGGCGCGTCGAGCGCACCGGCGACGTTCAGCAGGGTGGACTTGCCGGATCCGCTCGGGCCCATCACAGCAACGAGCTCGCCAGGCTCCACGGCCAAGCTCACCCCACGCAGCGCGTGCACCGCGGTCGGACCGGTGCCGTGGGTGCGTTCGACGCCGTCGAGCAGGAGTGCGGGGTGTGTCGTCGTACTCATCGCCGGGTCACCGCCTCACGCACTCCAGCGCTCCCCGCGGAGGCGACGTGCGCCGTCCGCGAGGCTTTCGCCTGGGAAGGGTCGAGCCGGGCGATCCTCGCTTCCACGTGATCGAGCCAGCGGATCTCGGCTTCGTCTGCGAATACCAGAGATTCGAGCACCAGTTCCCAGGCCAGATCCTCGCCGTCGGCTGTGCGCTTGAGCCTGGTCAGGTCACGCAGGTGGGTCATCGTGGCGGTGCGCTGGGTCTGCACGATCTGCTGCACGTCGACCCCGGGCAGGGTGACGGCGAGCGCGAGCTTGATCGCGAGTTCGTTGCGAGGAGTCTGCTCCCGACCGACCGGCACGCTCCACCAGGCGTCGAGTTCTGCGCGCCCGGCGTCGGTCAGTTCGTAGGCGATCCGGCCCTCGTCGTCCGGCGCACCCGCGCCGGCGACGAGTCCGTCGCGCTCTAGGCGACTCAGCGTGGTGTAAACCTGCCCCACATTGAGCGGCCAGGTGCCTCCGGTGCGCGCCTCGAACTCGCCGCGCAACTGCGCGCCATACATCGGTCCCTCGTGCAGCAGGGCCAGCAGGCTGTGCTTGATCGACATGATTCCCCGATTCGATATACCCAGTATTATCCCTGGCCAGAGCATGTATACCCGGTATACGTTCCGCCCGCAAGGGTGTCGCTGCCGGGCGCGGCGCGCCAATCGGGTTACCGTGCTGGGGTGACCAACGGGGAGGAAGTCACCGGGGCCGCGCCGACGCACTGGCGCGACGGAATCCGGTGGTGGCAGCCATTACTCGCATTCGTGGCGCTGCTGTTCGCCGCCTTCACCGTCGTCGGCAGTTCATTCCAGCGGACCGCGACGGCTATCGACCTGACCCGGTCCACAGCGTCGCTGGCGCGTTCGGTGCTGCTGATCGCACTTCTCGCGGTGCTGATCTATGCAGCGCTCGTCGCCTTGTTCAGCTGGCTGGATCGTCGCGATCGCCGGTTGCCGACGACCCCGACCACCACGATGACAGCTGCCATGCGGCGCTGGTTCATCCCCTGCTGGCTGCCGATCTCCGGCGCATGGCTGGTCTGGCTGGCGCTGCACTATCCCGGCAACATGGACGCCGACACCATGGCTCAGCGCCTGCAGTGGATGGGCTTGGCCAAGCCGTCGGATCACCACCCTTGGTTCGACACGATGGTTTTCGGCTGGTTCTGGGATCTCGGCGACGCGCTCGGCAATGCCGCGTTCGGTTTCTTCGGTTACCTGGTGGTGCAGGTCCTGGCACTCGGCGCCGGTGTCGCGTTCTGCCTGTGCTACCTCACCAAGCTCGGACTCAGTCGCCGAATTCGCCTGGCACTGGTGATTATTGCGGCTTTCTCACCGGCCACGCTGACCCTCTCGATCATGATGAGCAAGGACGGGCTGTCCACGATCTTCTGGTTGCCCTTCCTGGTCCTGTATGCCGAAATCGCGCGCACCCGCGGCCGCATCCTCCGCCGCGTGCCGGTCTCGGCAGCAATGGTTTGCATCTGCTGCTTGTTGGTGCTGACCAAACGGACCAACATCTACCTGGCGGCACTGTCCCTGGTCGTGCTGTTGATCGTCGTCAGCAAACGTTTCTGGCTGCCGCTCGTCGCGGGGTTCGTCGGCGTGGCGGTGGTGACGCTCGGCCTGTGGACCTCGGTCATCCTTCCCGCATGGGGAGTGCAGAAGCCGACCTCGAACGACATGCTGTCGATCCCGACGCAGCAGACGGCCCGCATCGTCAAGGAGCACGGCCCGGAGGTCCCGCCGGACGAGCGCGCCACCATCGACACCATGCTGCGATGGAACACGCTGGCGAAGGTCTATGCCCCGGAGCGCTCCGACGCGGTGAAGGCACGCTGGCGGGATGATGCGCCGGCGGCGCAGAAGCGCGCCTATTTCGAGGTGTGGTTCAAGCAGTTGTTCCGTTACCCAGGCACAGCCGCGTCGGCGACGGCGGCGAACACCTACCAGTACTTCACCCCCACCACACCGCTGCGCATCGGCAACGAGAACAACTTCAGCGCTCACGTCGACAACTGGAAGAAGCTCAGCTACCCGAGCACCAGCCGGGCCGAGATCCAGACCCTCGCCGACGAGATTGAGGACCCGGATGCGCTGCAGGGGGTGCGCGACAAGCTGCGCAAGACAGTCGAGATCCTGCCGGACCGGACATTCTTCGCGTCGATGGCCTTCTACGCGTCGTGGTTGCCGATCTTGTTGGCAGTCGCGGCGATTCGACGTCGCAACTGGTTCCAGCTGGCCTGCTGCTGGCCCGCGTTCATCAACCTCGCCTTCCTGGTCGCGGGTCCGATCGCGTTCGCGAGATACCTGATCCCGGCAACCATGTTCAGCAGCTTCTTACTCGGTCTGCTGTTCACGGCCGCACGCTGGGAGCCGCGGCAAGAGATCGCGGTCCCGGTCGACGATGACCGGGACGCCCGCGCTGCTGCGCACCCGACGGAGCCCGTTCTCGCTGGCTGAGGCTTGTGCGGGTTGAGGCTTGCGCTGGTTGAGGCTTGTCCACAGCCGGCGACCTTGTCGACTCGCCCGCGTCCCTGGCCGGGCTACCTTCAGTCGCACCGCGGCTGTGAGGAGACCGACCATGACGAGCTATCAGGGCAGGCACCGGGCGCCGGTTGACGCGCTGCACCGAGCGCGCCGCTGCGTCATACCTGCTGCGGCGCTGTCGGGCGTGACGCTCGGCGCGGTCGCTTGGAGTGGCAAGCTATCGCTGCCGGTCGAGGCAACCGCTGGGCTGGCCGAGTCGACGATCGTGACGCCGACCGACCGCGAGCCCACACCGGCGGCGGCCGCCCGGCTGGCCCGGACCGCGGCGCTGCGGGTGCAGCTGACCCGTCCGTCCCCTGCCGATGCCGAAGCACGCATCACGCTGCCGGAGGCCGCGACGGCGAAGCCCTTCGCAAAACCAACCCCCGCGAGGCCAGTCACGTCAACGGGCCCGATGACGAAACCCGTTGCACCCCAGGCGTCCTCGTCCACGGCGACACCTCGATTGCCGCCTCGAACCTCGCCACCCACTACCTCCGGCTGGGCCTGCCCGGTCGCTGGGTGCCAGACCGCCCTGACCTCGGGCTTCGGGGCTCGCGTGTCTCCGGGCGGCATCGGGTCGACTAATCACCTGGGCAACGATTACGCGGTCCCGACCGGCACTCCGTTGCGCGCCATGCACTCGGGTCGGGTAGTGGCCGTTGGCTGGTATGGCGGGCTCGGGCTGCGCGTCGAGATCGACCATGGCCAGGGCACTCGGGTGATCTTCGGCCATCTGTCGACCGCCCGGGTCACGGTCGGGCAGCGGATCACGGACGGCCAGGTCGTGGCCTTGTCCGGAAGCACCGGGCGTTCGACCGGACCGCATCTTCACCTCGAGATCCGCCAGGATGGTCGACCGATTGATCCAGGGCCGTGGTTGCGGGCTCGCGGTCTGTGAGCGCGGGGAGGCTAGATCGCCCGTTTTGGTCACTTGTCCAGTTTTTTCCGCCTTTCGGTCGTTATCGGTCCGTGACCCGGGATAGCATGACGCGCGTGTGCACCCCCGGCGTCAGCGTTACCCGCGACATCTTCGACGGTGAGAGCGCTCGATGACCCGCTACGAGGGTCGGCACCGCGCGGGTGCCGCTGGGCATCGCGCGGGACGGTCCGGCGGTCGCCACCGGGCGGTGGCGACGAGTTCGCGGACAGTCGGTCGGATCGTCGTGCCGGTCGGCATCGCAGCCGCGACCGTTGCGGCGGGCGGTGCGGCAATCGCCGGCGTGAACCCCTTACAACTCGGCAGTGGCAGCCTGCTCGCCGCGGGCACTCGCTCGGCGGGCAGTCAACCTGCCGACCCTCGGCCCCGTCTGACGTCGGTGGCGGCAACCGCCGGGCAACCGACTCCCGCGCAGTCGGCTGCCATGACCAGCGCCGAGGTCGCCGACCGCTCACTGCCGGGCAGCGCCTCCCGTGGCTCCGGCCGGCCACCGCTGCGGACGCCAGGGAAGTCGACGCAGGCTACCGGCCGGTCGAGCGCGTCACCCTCGACGGAGCCAGCTGCGCGCACATCTGCGTCGTCGAGTTCGAGCAAGCCCGCACCGGAGTGGGTGTGCGCGACGCGCAGCTGCTCCGCGCCGATGGTTTCCGGTTTCGGCGGCAGAGTCTCCCCCGGAGGGATTGGCTCTACCAACCACCAGGGCGACGACTTCGCCGTGCCGCTCGGCACCCCGCTGGTTGCGATGCGAGCCGGAACGGTCGTGTCGGCAGGCCCGGTCGAGGGATTGGGCGTGCACGTCGTTGTCGACTACGGCGAGGGCACCCAGATCGTCTACGGCCACATGTCGAGCGTCGTCGTGTATGCCGGTCAGCGCGTCGCTCAGGGGCAGTTGGTGGGTTACTCCGGCAACACCGGCAACTCGACCGGCCCGCACCTGCATCTCGAGGTGCACCTGGGCGGCACCGCGGTCGACCCGGCGCCGTGGTTGCGGGCCCGCGGCATCTTCTAGTCGGAGTGCCGGCCCCGTCGTGCGGGCTGCCTGATGCGCGGGATGCCGGCTGCCCAAACTGTGGCCAGCACCAGTCCAACCCGAAGGCGTTGCTGTGCTGTGCGTACTTGTGAAGATTGCCCAGGAACACCAGCACGAAGAAGAGGGGGCAGGCCGAGACCGACCTTTCGGCGCTCCCGTGGCAGCAGCCAGCACGCTGCCCCGACCCCAGCTCGACCACTCCCGACCCGAGCACCGTCGCGGCCGGTGAACCCGGAATCCATTGCGGCACCAGCTTTTCGAACTCTTCGCGTCCGACCGTGAGATGCAGCACCCCGGCGCCGATCATGAAGAGGCCGAGCCCCTTCCCACGCTGATCGAGTAGGCCGAGCCGCTAGGCGAGGCCGTATCGAGATCAGCGGCCTGTTAGTCGGCGGGGTGGGTGGTGTAGACGTGTCCGGCGGGGCTGGTCCAGGTGCAGGTGCCATCAGTTGTCATGGTGACGGTCCAGCCGGTTTCGTGTTTGGCGCGGTGGTGGTGTCGGCAGAGGCATTGCAGGTTGTGGGCTGCGGTCGGACCGTCGGGGTAGGGGGTGATGTGGTCGAGGTCGGTGAGTGTTGCCGGTCGGGTGCAGCCGGGGAATCGGCAGTGTTGGTCGCGGGCCCGGACGAATCGTGCCAGGCGGGCGCCGGGGGTGTAGGTCTGGTTGGCGGTTTCGGCCACCGTGCCGGTGTCGGCGTTGACCAGGGCGCGGGTGAGTTTGGTGCCGAGCAGGCTGGTGAGTTCGCGGATCACGGTCGCGGGGATGACCCCGACACCGGGGACGTGGACGTCGCCGGGCCGGTACCGCGCGGGGTTCGCGGTGGGGGCGGGAGTTTCGCGGGGTGTGGACTGCTGGGAGCGGATCCGATCGGGTGGTGGTCGGGTGCCAGTGCGGAGCGCGGCTTCGAGCACCTTGGCTTTGAGTTGGCGTTCGGCCTCACTGATCGGGCGGCAACTGGTCGGGCGGCAGGTGTCGAGGTCGAGGACGACCGAGTTGATCGGGAGTATGAACTCAGGCGGACCGGGCGGTCGTGCCTTCGATGTCCACGCGCCGACTGCTCCGGGTGTCGCGTCGGTTGCTGCTGTGTCGTCGATGATGCTCGGCCGGTCCAGCACGCCGACCCCGCCGCCCACGCCCGTGCCGGTTGCGTCACTCGTGCCCGTCGCACGGTGGCGGCCGTGCGCTTCGGTCCCGTCAGTGCCGGCCTCCGGACTCGTGTTTGTGGACGCGGCGGTAGCCGGGTGGAACGGCACGTGCAGGACGAGTTCGGTGGTCACGTGCGCGTTGGACAACAGCAGGTCGGTGAGGGCGTCGACCCGGCACTCGCCCAATGTTTTGGTCGTCGTGGTTGTCTCGTGCAGGGTCTTTGCGTGCGTGTTGATTGCGGTGATGAGTTGCGCCGCGTCCAACGCGGGCAGGACGGCGGTGAGGGTGGACATGCCTGGTTCCCACTGGGGTGCGACGGTCACATCAGTGCAGTCTCGTCGTCGTGCCGCCGCAGCGTGGTCGGACGCGACCGGTGCGTGCTGGGTCAGTAGGCGCCCGGGTGCGGCGGCGCAGTTTCGTCGATGTTGAGGTCTCCGGGGTGCTGGCGAGGATCTCGGTCTGGATTGCGTCGGTGATCTTCGCGGCCAACCCCGGTGTGTGGGGTTCGTCAGCTGATTCCAGGGTGCTGGCGGTGTCGGCGAGGGTGTCGCTGACCGCGATCACTTTCCGCGCCTCCAACTCGCCGGTGCCGGCGTGGTCGACCAAGCGGGGCGTGTAGCGGACACTCTCGGTCGCTTGGGTGAGTCGCAGGCTGGTTTGCCGGTCGGTCCATCCCAGGCGGGCACCGACTTCCAACGGTGTCCAGGTGTCGGGGTGGTGCGGGTGTTTGTCGTATTCGCGTTGCGCGAGTTGGTCCAGCCGCAGGGTTTGGGTGGCCCAGGCGGAGTTTTGCACCTGTTGGGTGGCGAGCACCTGATCGAGCAACTCGCCATCCGAAAGACCCGTGCCGCCGCCTGGTGTGCCGTCGCCCTGTGTGCTGTTGGCGTCGTGGCGGGCGTTGTTGAACGCGGCGCGGAGCAGCGTGTGTGCTGCCTGCAGGAGTTCGCTGGTGGTGGCAGCGGTGATCACCTGGCCGGTGAGTGCCTGCTGCAGCTGGGACATGCGTCAATCATACACGTGTTCGATGTGGTTGGGAAGGGTGAACAAGGCTGAATCGTGAGTGTTTCCAGTGTGATTCGTGGAATCGAGCGGGGGTTGTCAGCGCCGGGTGGGATGGTGTTGCGTGGTGGGGTGGTCTCGATACGGGCTCCCCCGCTTCGCTCCTCCGCCCTACTCGACCATCCCCCGACGGCCCCAAGGGCTTTGCTGCTTCGCCCTACTCGACCACCGCCAACGGGAGGTTGCAGAAGGGGCACGATCGGGTGCGTGGCGAGATCTCTGAGCGGGGCGAGGGGCCGCGTGAGCGGCCCTATGCAGCGAAGCGGAGCGCTAGCGGAGCGAAGCGGAGTGAGGCCGCGAGGGCGGTCCCTCGTCCCGCGGCACCCGCGTTGATCCCGCGGCGAGCGTTGGCCCCGTCGACGCGCGACCAGAGGCTCTCCTGGCGCCGGCCGACAGACCGGCAGACGGCCCGCAGACGGCTGGCAGACGGCCCGCAGGCGACCTCCGCCCAATGGCTCAGGGAGATCCTCAGCTACCGGCGAGAAGTCACATCCGGCCGGTCGGACCTGGCCGGTCGAGCCCGGCTGGCCACCATGCGGCCAGCAGCCCCGCCGGCTCCGCCCCCGGGCCGAGCGAGCGACGTCCGGGTGCGGCCACGATGCGGCAGCCCGTGAGTTCGACATCGACCACCTCGAACCCGGACTTGCCCGAGTAGCGGAAGTACACGCGCGCGCTGCCCGCGAAGCCCGCGGGGCAGCTGACCGGGCCATCGGGCAGAACGCTCGCTCGACGCACTGAGGTCGCAAGCCGAATAGCGCGCGCATGGGTTAATTCGCCTCTGACCGAGCGACATTGGTCACGCATCGAGCAGCGCCGCCAGAGCACGGTCGCCGCGGCGGGGTCAGCGTCGACAGTCACCGCTGCCGTGCCGTCACCAGCCGGCACTGCCGCCGACATGGACGACACCCAGACGGCCCTCCGCGGCGTCTCGGGCCGGTGCACGAAGTGGAGCACCCCCGCGCCGACCGCGTATGACGCAGCACACGCACAAAGCACCACCGCGACGAGGCCGAGCGTCGGCCGCCTACCCAGTCGCTCATTCAGCCAGGATGAGAACCTCACACCTTCTCTACTCCGCCCGCTAGCCGAAGGTTGCCTACCGGAGCGCGGGTCAGAGCTTCTCGACCGGCGCGTAGCGCAGCAGCAGCCGCTTCACCCCGGTGTCGCCACCGAAGTCGATGTGCGCCATCGCCCGGTCACCTTGCCCCTCAACCCGGACGACCGTGCCCAGGCCGAATGAGTCGTGGGTGACCCGGTCGCCCGAATCCAGCGCAATGACAGGCCGATTCCCGGGACTGCGCACACCCGGTTTTGCGGCCAGGCGAGCCACCGCAGGAGTCGACGACGGGCGCGTCGCCGTCGTCGTGGTGCGTTGCCAGTCGATGAGCGACGACGGGATCTCGTCGAGGAAGCGCGACGGCGGGTTGTATTGCGGCGCGCCCCACGCCGACCGCACCTCCGCACGCGACAGGTGCAGCCGCTCTCGTGCACGGGTGATGCCGACATACGCCAGTCGGCGCTCCTCCTCCAGCTCCTTCGGGTCGCCGAGCGCCCGCATGTGTGGGAAGGTGCCGTCCTCCATGCCGGTGAGGAAGACGACCGGGAACTCCAACCCCTTCGCGGTGTGCAACGTCATCATCGTGACGACACCGGTCTCCTCGCCCTCCTCGTCCGGGATCTCGTCGGTGTCCGCCACCAACGACACCTGCTCAAGGAAGTCCTCGAGCGAGCCGCCGGGGTAGTTTTCGTCGAATTCCTGTGCCACGGCTACGAGTTCGGCGAGGTTCTCCACCCGAGTCTCGTCCTGCGGGTCCGGACTGCGCCGCAACTCCGACAGGTAGCCGGACTGGTCGAGGATTGCTTCGAGCAGGTCACCGACCCCCGTGTCATCGGCCTCGTGCACCTGCCGCAGCGATTCCAGCAAGGCGGTGAACGCGTTGATCGATGTCACCGAACGAGTAGCGATACCAGGCGCATCCGCCGCCCGGCCCAACGCCGCGACGAACGGGATACGCTCCCGCTCGGCCAGCGCGGACACGCATGCCTCGGCGCGGTCGCCGATGCCACGCTTGGGCACGTTGAGAATGCGTCGCAGGTTGACGGTGTCGGCCGGGTTGGACACCACGCGCAGGTAGGCCAGCGCGTCCTTGACCTCACGGCGCTCGTAGAAGCGGGTCCCGCCGACGACCTTGTAGGGCAGCCCCACTCGCACGAAAACCTCTTCCAATGCTCGGGATTGGGCATTGGTGCGGTAGAAGACCGCGACGTCCTTCGGCTTCACGCCCTGCTCGTCGCCAAGCTGGTCGATCGTGCGCGCGACGAACGCCGCCTCGTCGTGCTCGGAGTCCCCGACATACCCGACGATCTGCTCGCCGGCACCTTGATCCGACCAGAGGTTCTTGGGGCGACGGTCGGGGTTCTTGGCGATCACCGCGTTGGCGGCCTGCAGGATGTTCTGCGTCGATCGGTAGTTCTGCTCCAGCAGGATCGTGCGCGCGTCGGGGTAGTCCTTCTCGAACTCCACGATGTTGCGGATCGTCGCGCCACGAAATGCGTAGATCGACTGGTCGGCATCACCCACCACGCACAGCTCGGCGGGCGGCACCTCCCCCAGCGCCTCGTCCGGAACACCATGTCCGACAAGCTCTTTGACCAACACATACTGCGCGTGGTTGGTGTCCTGATATTCGTCGACCAGCACGTGCCGGAAGCGACGACGGTAGTGCTCGGCGACGTCCGGGAAAGCCTGGAGGATGTTGACGGTCATCATGATGATGTCGTCGAAGTCGAGCGCGTTGGCCTGCCGCAGCCGCCGCTGGTATGACGCATAGGCCTCGGCAAGCATGCGCTCCTGGTGAGTGCCCTCGGAAACCTGTGTGCTGTAAGCCTCTTCGTCGATGAGTTCGTTCTTGAGATTGCTGACCTGATGGCTGAACGACCGCGGGGGGAAGCGCTTGGGATCCAGGTCGAGGTCGCGCATCACCAGCGCCATCATGCGCTGGCTGTCGGCGGCGTCGTAGATCGAGAAGGTCGACTTCAGCCCCACCTTGGTGGCCTCGCGGCGCAGGATGCGCACACAGGCGGAGTGGAAGGTGGAGACCCACATCGTCCGGGCGACTCCCCCGACCAGCCCCTCGACGCGCTCGCGCATCTCGGCGGCGGCCTTGTTGGTGAAGGTGATTGCCAGAATCTGCCCGGGCTGCACGTGGCGGGCAGCCATCAGGTAGGCGATGCGGTGGGTCAGCACACGGGTCTTGCCGGAGCCGGCACCGGCGACGATCAGCAGCGGCGAACCCTCGTGCAGCACGGCCTCGCGCTGCTGCGGGTTGAGGCCTTCGACCAGGCTCTCCGGCCGCGCCATGGACGGGCCGGCCGGGCCCGCCGCGTCGGTGGCCGCGGGCGCCGAGCCGCCCAGGCTCGCCCACGTCGGCACGCCCCGTGCGTCGACGTCGGTGGGCACGGTGGCGGACGCGGCGTCCGCCGGCAGTCCGGGCAGAGGGATGTCGTCGAAGAGGCTGCTCATGTCGGTGCTCAAGCCTACGTGCCGCCACCGACGGCGACCGGGTCGCCGGTCACCCGGCCCTCACGCCGCCCGAGTCACTTCGGCGGCAGCGTGCGCGCGTACTCAAGCGCCCGGTCCAGCCACTGCGCCAATCCGTCGTCGTCCAGGCGCGCACCGTCGACGACCACCCAGCCGGCGAGTTCCTTGCCGCGCATGACCATCGGCGAGACGCCCTCCTGGGCGAGCAGCGCGTCGATGTCCTCCGGGTCGACCCGAGCCATCAGCGCACCCTTGCGGTTGGCGGCAACGGCCATCCGACCGCCGACCAGGAAGGCCAGGCCGCCGAACATCCGCTTGTCGGTCACGTCGAGTTCATCGACGACCTGTGCGCGGATGCGCTCGACGAGAGCTTCGTCATACGCCATGCCCCTCATGCTGCCGCACCGCGAGCGCCGCGGCCAGCAGAACCAGAACTACCTCGAGCGCCCCGTAGCCGACCAGGGTCGGCCGCAGCCCCCACACCTGTACGGCGAGGCCCGCCAGCACCGCCGGCACGCTAAACGCGGTGTAGTTGAGCACGAAAACGGTCGCGAACGTCTGCGCCCGACTGTGCGGCGGGGTCGCGGCGACAATCGCGCCCATCGCGACGAGGAAGGTGATGCCGAAGCCGGCGCCGGCGACGAGCGAGCCCGCGAGGTAGACGGGCAGCGACGCGGCGAGGACGCCGATCACGGTGATCGCAACTCCCCCGCCCAGCAGAGTCAGCCCGACGGCTCGGCGGTGCGGCGCGCGGATCCGCCCCGCGACCAGCAGCGAAAAGGCGGCCGGCACGAAGAACCCGGCCAGCACGAGTCCGACGACGAAATGGTTGGTGACGCCGAGCAGCTTGGCGAGCACGGACGAACCGAGCGACAGGTAGAGACCGCCGAGCGCCCAGGTGGCGACGAACGCCGGCACCAGGCCGGCGAGCACCGGCCGCGTCTGCGGTGCGATCCCGAGGCTCGGTCGCAGACTGCGCAGCAGGACCGTCATCGGCGGACGTGGTGCGTCGCGTTCCTCCGGCACGTACAGCAGCGCGATCGCCAGCACCGCGTATGCCGCGAGCAGCACCCAGTAGACGAGATATCTCGGCCACGGCGCGTACTCCACGAGCGCGCCGGCCAGCGCGGCCCCGACACCGAGCCCGAACGACGGAGCGCCGGTGCTCACCATCGACCCGCGCTGCGGGCTCGGCGCCAGGTCGACGATCAACGCGCTCACGGCCCCGGTCATTGCCCCCGTCGCGACGCCCTGCACAATCCGCGCGAGCAGGAGGCTTGCGGTGCCGGAGGCGTGGACGAAGAGCAGCATCCCGATCGCGAGCAGCACCATGCCGCCGATCAGGATCGGCCGCCGGCCGACGTGGTCGGGCAGCGAGCCGACCGTGAGCAGCGTCGCGAGGAGCGCCACGACATACACCGCGAAGATCACGGTGAGCGTGAAAGCCGAGAAACCCCAAAGCTGTTGGTAGATCGGGTACAGCGGGGAGGGCGCCGCCGCAGCCGCCATCATCCCGACCATCGTCAGTCCCGCGACGACAAAGCCACCAGGCCGGGAGAGCCGGACCGACATACGCAACCTCACTAATTGCAACGAACATTGCTTTAGAGACGAGAGTACGCCGTGCTCAGACTAATGCAAATTGAACTGCAATAATGGCGGGTATGGCGACCAAGACTCCAGAGATCCGGCGCCGCCCGGGCGGCCGGAGCGCGCGCGTGCAGAACGCCGTCTACGACGCCGTCGGCGAACTCATGGCACGCGAGCGCCCCGACCACATCACGATCCCGATGGTGGCCGAGCGTGCCGGCGTCAACCCGACCAGCGTCTATCGACGGTGGGGTGACATCGACGCACTGCTCGAGGAGGTCGCGGTTGCGGCGTTCACCCGCGATGACGACGAGGTCCCGGACACCGGGACGTTCTCCGGCGACCTGCGCGAATGGGCACTGGTGATCTCGCGCGACATCAGCAGGGCACACCGCACGCGCTATCTGCGCGCTCTGGTCTCGGCGCGCGACGGACAGGTCGAGCAGTGCCCGTGCTGGACCAGTCGCCAGGAGCAACTTGCCGAGATGATCGTTCGAGCCCGCGCTCGGGACGAGTCCACCCCAGGCGTCGAGCAGGTGCTCAACCATGTCATCGCACCGCTCTACCACCATGTCGTCTTCGGCCTGGCGGTCGACGACGGTTTCGCACAGCGACTCGTGGGCGACGTGCTCTCGATGGCGCCGCGCCACGAATCCGCAAGAGCTGCAAAATGATTCGACTGATCCTGCCCACCGCGCGGCTGCGCGAGAGCTTCCTGGAGAGCCTGTTCGAATTCGAGTCGCCCGCGGCCCGGCACGGCTACGGCACCCGCAGCACGAGCGACGAACAGTTGCAGGACCCGTCGGGCTTCGCCGACTGGCTCGCACAGCGAGAGGCGTATGCCGACCCGACCACCCAGATGCCGGAAGGCCTGGTGCACGACACCGTCTTCTGGATCGTCGACGACACCGCGCCCGATCGGGTGCTCGGCTCGCTATCGCTTCGTCACGAGCTCAACGAGGCGCTCACCATGGTCGGCGGCCACATCGGCTACGGCGTGCGCCCCTCGGCTCGCCAGCGTGGAGTCGCGACGCAGGCGCTGCGGCTTGCCCTGGATGAGGCCAAAAGCCTTGGCCTGCAACGGGTTCTGCTCACCTGCGACGAGGACAACCCGGCCTCGGCGCGGACCATTGAGCGCTGCGGCGGAGTGCGCGACGAGGCACCCGACGGGATTCGTCGCTACTGGATCGAGCTTTCCAGCCCGCTCAGTCGTGGTCGACGATGACCGCGGCATGGTCGCTCCACCTCTGGTCGTATGACGCAGCTCGTCCGATCGTGACGGCCCCTGCCCGAACAGCCAGCGACGGCGACTCCAGCACGTAGTCGATCCGCCAGCCGGCGTCGTTGTCGAATGCCTTTCCCCGCCACGACCACCAGGTGTACGGGCCGTCGACGTCCCCTGCATGCACCCGGGTGACGTCGACCCAACCGTCCGCGAGCCAGCGGTCGAGGTAGGCCTGCTCGTCGGGGAGGAAACCTGCCTTGCCGCGATTTCCCTTCCAGTTCTTGAGGTCTCGCGTGGTGTGACAGACGTTGAAGTCCCCGGTCGCCGCCGCCGAGCGGTCCCCGAGCGCCGCCAACCGCTCTCCCATCGCCGCGAGGAAGGCGAACTTCTCGTCCTGCTTCGGCGTGCCCGCTTCGCCGGTGTGCACGTATGCCGAGGCAACCGTCACCGCGCCGCCCGGCGCGTCGATGTCGGCCTCGACCCAACGACCCTGCTCCTCGAAGCCGGGCAATCCCACCCGCACCGCGATGATCTCGTGCGCACTGAGCACCGCGACCCCGGCCCGACCGGCCGCGGACGACGGTGCGTGCGCGATCTGCCAGTCGCGAACTTCGAGTCCGCCAACGCAGCCTGCAATTGGTCGTCACCCGCTCGCACCTCCTGCAGGGTCAGCACGTCGGGCTCCTGCTCGGCCAGCCAGGTCAGGCCGCCGCGTCGCACGGCGGCGCGGATGCCGTTGACGTTCGCGGTGATGATGCGCATCGCCCGACTGTCTCATCCGTGGGTGGAGCGGGATCTGCCAGGATCGGGAGTCATGCAGTTCGAGGAACCCACCGATCGTCTGCTCGCCGCCCACCTGGCCGCGGCTCAACGCGCTGCCCGAGCCCCGTCGGTCGCAGCGGGTGTGCTCGCCGACGGGGCGCTCGCCTGGAGTGGTGCCGCCGGCCGGATCGACGGGCGCCCGGATGGCGAACCCGCCTCTCCCGCAACGCAATACCGGATTGGCTCGATCACCAAGACGTTCACCGCGGTATTGGCCCTTCGGCTCGTGCAGGACGGGCTGGTCGCACTCACCGATCCGATCGGCGATCACCTGCCGGAGCTTGCCGACACCCTGCCCGGCGTCCGGATCAGCGAATTGCTCACTCACGGCGCCGGACTGCCTGCCGAGACCGACGGCGACTGGTGGGAGCGCAGTCCCGGCCGCACCTGGGCGCAGTTGCTTCCGAGCATCCGGCAGATCCATCGACCGGGCCGCCGGTTCCACTACAGCAACTCCGGATTCGCGGTCCTCGGCGAGCTGGCGTCCCGGTTGCGTGGCCCCTCGTGGTCGGCACTGGTGCAGTCGCAAATCGTCGGGCCGCTCGGGATGACCCACACGTCATACGACCCCGGGCCGAACGCGGCTCCGGGACTCGCGGTCCACCCCTATGCCGACCTGCTGCACGACGAGCCGGCCACCGACACCCTGGCGATGGCACCGGCCGGACAGCTCTGGTCGACGGTCGGTGACCTCGCGAAGTTCGCGACCTTCCTCGCCCGCGGCAACGCCGACGTGCTCGGCGACGAGCTCCGGCGCGAGATGCAGGTGCCGGCCCTGATCAACGACGCACCCGGTGAAAGCTGGTCGCGCGCTTACGGTTTCGGCCTCGACATCGTCAACCGGGACGGCGTGCGATACATCGGTCACGGCGGCTCGATGCCCGGCCACCAGGCGGTGATCCGGGTCGACCCGGAGACCGGGGACGGGGTGGTGCTGCTGGTCAACAACACCGCCGGGCTCGGCATCGACCCGCTCGGGCTGCTCGACCTCGCCCGCCGGCACAGCCCGCGCAGGACACCGGAGTGGACGGCCGCCGCGCCCGCGGATCGTGCGACGGCAGCCGCTTTGACCGGCACCTGGTTCTGGGGCCCCCGCCCGCACACCGTGACTTCTCACGGCGACGGCACCCTGCGGCTGCTGCCGGTGGGTGGCAACGGCCGCGGTTCCAGCTTCGTGCCCGCCGCCGACGGGGCGTGGGTCGGCGTCGACGAATACTTTGCCGGCGAACGACTGACAGCGTTGCCGTCACCGCAGGAACCGACTCACCTCGACGTCGCGGGCTTCCGTTTCAGCCGGACACCGTACGATCCCCGGGCAGACATCCCCGGAGGTACCGGGGACGGCTGGCGTTAGGACTGACATGGAGCACTGGCTGACGACGATTCCACCGTTCGCGGTCTACCTCCTCGCCGGGCTCACCGTCGGCATCGAGAGCCTCGGCATACCGGTGCCGGGTGAGATCGTCCTGGTCGCGGCGGCGGTGATGTCGTCCAAGCACGAGTTGTCGATCAGCCCGCACGGCATCGCGATCGCCGCGGTGTGCGGCGCAGTCATCGGCGACACGATCGGCTACACGGTGGGCCGCCGCTACGGGCATCACCTGTTCGGATTCCTGGAGCGCAAGTTCCCGCACCACTTCAACAAGGACCTGATCGCCTACGCCGAGCACGTCTTCCACCGCTGGGGGATGCTGGCGGTCTTCTTCGGCCGGTTCATCGCGCTGTTGCGCATCTTCGCCGGTCCGCTGTCAGGTTCACTGAAAATGCACTACCCGCGCTTCCTCACGGCCAACCTGGCCGGCGCCATCTGCTGGGCCGGTGGCACGACCTACCTGGTCTACTACCTCGGCAAGGCGGCCGAGAAGTACCTCAAGGACTTCTCGTATGTCGGCCTCGGCGTCGCGCTCCTCTTCGGCCTCGCGCTGTCGACGGTCCTGCGGCGCAAGCTCCAGCGCAAGGTCGCGGAGTATGCCGAGCAGCGTCGCGCCGAGGAGGCGGCCCCGGCCGAGTAGCCCTCAGCGGCCGCCCCGCCGGACCAGATGGGCAATCCCCAAATGGCTGCCGGCACGACAACCATCACCGCACCCGCGATCACGAGCGTCCGGTCGTCGGAGTCCTGCGCGCCGCCGGCGACGTAGTCGACGTCCTTCTGCGCCATGACCCGCTTCGGGTTCCCGGGGTCGTAGACAACCTCGAACGGACAGCTGTAGCGCGAGTTCGCCTCGGGCCGGTGCCACCCCTCGGACAGCGAGGTGCCCGGATCGTCTTGCGGGTAGATGTCGCGCAGGTTGCTGGTCACCGTCGTGCGCAGGTTGTTGTTGATCGGATAGGTCACCTGAAGGGCCCCCACCACCGGGCCGTCCTCCCCCTCGACGATGTGTGCCCGGCAGTTGAACGCGACCGACTGGCGCCCTCGCTCCTGCAACGCGTTCGCCGGGATGTGTCATGCGTCAGCAGGCTCACCCCGCCCGCGATCAGCGACGCGGCGCCGAGCACGAATATGCAGATGAGCAACACCCAGCCCATGCAACCCAGCCAGCCGAGGCAGCCGGAGTTGTCCTCCGCGTCCTCCAGGTCCGGTTTGCTCAGGTCGACCCCATCACCCATGACTCCCCCTGCATGGTCCCGCCGCTACTCCCCCTCAGAGCAAGCGACGCTGCATCGCCCAGCTGGTCAGCTCGTGCCGCGACGACAGTTGCAGCTTACGCAGCACCGACGACACATGTGTCTCAACGGTCTTCACCGAGATGAAGAGTTCCTTGGCGACTTCCTTGTATTGGTAGCCACGCGCGATCAGCCGCATCACCTCGCGCTCGCGGGCGGACAACCGGTCGAGCTCCTCGTCGACCTCGGCAATCTCGCCGGCGGTCGCGCCGAACGCGTCGAGCACGAAACCGGCGAGCCGCGGGCTGAACACCGCGTCACCCTCCCCCACTCGATGTATGGCGGAAACCAGGTCATCCGGGCTGATGGTCTTGGTGACGTAGCCACGCGCGCCCGAACGGATCACCGCGATGACGTCCTCCGCCGCGTCCGACACCGACAGCGCGAGAAACCGCACCGGCGCTCCGGATTCGGTCTCGAGGCCGGCGCACCCGGTGATCACGTCCGACCCGCCGTTGCCGTTGCCGCCGGGCAGGTGCACATCCAGCAGCACGACGTCCGGCTTGGCCTGCCGGATCACCGTGATCGCCGCGTCGACGTCCGGCGCCTCGCCGACAACGGTCACCGAATCGTCGAGTTCGGCCTTCACCCCGGACCGGAACATCCGGTGGTCGTCCACCAGCACCACTCGTGCGGTCATCCGTTGCTCTCCTCGTGATTGCTGGGGCTTTCCGCGGCTCCGGTCATCCGCAGCCGCACCTCGGTGCCGTCGTCGCGCCGTCGTACCTCTGCCTCTCCGCCGTGCCGAGCCATCCTGCCGATGATCGACTCGCGCACCCCGAGCCGGTCGTCGGGCACGTCGTCGAGGTCGAAGCCGGTGCCGTGATCGCGCACGAACGCCTCGACCTCGCGCGGCCCGGCCTCCAGATAGACCGAGACCGGCGGCGCGCCGTGCCGCACCGCGTTGGCCAGCGCCTCGCGCAGAGCACGCACCAACGCGTGGCCGCTCTCGTCGAGCGGGCGGTCGCCGGTGACCACCAGATCGATCGGGGTGCCGTGCAGGGTCTCCACGTCGTGGGCCGCCTCGGTGACCGCGGACGCGAGCGTGCTGTCCGCCGATTCGTCCTGGGCGTAGAGCCAGCCCCGCAGCTCACGCTCCTGGGCGCGGGCAAGCAGTTGCACCGCCTGCGGATCGTCGGCGCGACGCTGGATCAACGCGAGGGTCTGCAGCACCGAATCGTGCAAATGCGCTGCGATGTCTGCCTTTTCGGTCGCCCGGATACGTTCGGCCTGCTCCTGCCGCAGCGAGTCGAAGAGTCGCGCGATGAACGGCGCCCCGAGGATCGCCGCACCGACCAGCACCACGAGCACCGCGATCGCCACGTCGCGCAGTCGGGTCAGTCCCCCGCCCTGCGACAGCAACAGGATCAGCCCGAACGCCGCGACCGCGACCCCGATCACCGTGCGGATCCGGGTCTCCCGGCGATCCTCGGCGCTCAACCACTGGCGCCGTTCGGAGCGATCCAGACGCGACCAGACCAGCACCAGGCCCGCGGCAATCACCAACAGCGGCAGGGTCAGGGAAAGGTGGCCCGCCGAACGGATGCCGCCGGACACGGCCAGTCCCCCGACGAGCAGCACGGGCAGCCCGATCAGCAGCAGCCGCCGTTTCGGCACCCGCTGCTGGGTCTTGTCGAACGGTGAGATCAACGGCGGCTTGTCGGTCTCCGGCATGGTGAGCCAGAGGAAGACATAGACCGGCAGCCCGAAGAGGAACAGCCCGGACAACGCGGTGAGCACCCGCAGGCTCTGCAACGGCACGCCGAGATGGGCACTGACCCCGGCACAGACGCCGGCGACCATCCGCCCGTTCGTCGGACGAGCGAGCGGCGGACGGTCCGGGCCCGTCCGCTCGGCTGCTCCTGCCACACCGCTCATGAGGTCCAGTCTGGCCCACGCGAGCGCGTGCTCCGAGCCATCGCAGCACGTTTCGGGGACGGCTCAGGGGGTCGTCAGGGTCGACCCGCATGGCAGTGCGTGCCTCGCCCCGACACATTGGTGGGTATGACGCAGCAAACGCTCCCGCACGACGGCGGCCACGGTGGAGGTCACGGCTCTGGACACGGCAGCGGCCGTGGCCACGCCGATGCGATTGACCGCCTCTTCACCGCGATCCGCGGCTTCGGCATCTCCCGTCGCCGCGACGGCAAGTGGTTCGGCGGCGTGTGCGCCGGCATCGCCGCCCGCTTCGGCGTCGACCCGCTCATCGTGCGGGCCGCGTTCCTCCTCGCGACGTTCCTGTTCGGAGTGGGTGTCCCGGCATACTTCCTGGCCTGGTCCTTGCTGCCGGACGACGACGGGCAGATCGTCGCCGAAAAGGCGCTGCGGCACGGCGACGCTTCGTCGATCGCGCTGTGCATCATCACCCTGCTGCTGATGTTCAGCGGATTCGGGCTGTTCTGGTCCTTCGGCTCCGGCTGGAACGTCGGCGGTCCGGCGATCGGCCTCGGCCTGCTGGCATGGGTCTTCCTCGCCTGGAACGGCAAGGGCCCGGGTGCACGCCGCGACGGCGAGTCGCGCCAGGAGTGGACCGACCGGCTCGGCGGCCAGCTGCGGGAGGCGGCGGCCGACCACCGGGTCCACCCGGACCGGACCTCGCCCGCGGACGCCGCCCCCACCCAATCGGTCGGCAACCGTGCGGCCGCTGCCGGTGTCGACCTGCGCAAACAGGGCGACAACCCGTTCTGGACTCCGCCGCCGGCTCCGATCCCGCCGGTCCCGGTCGCGCCGCCGGCACCCAAGCGCACGTCGATCGGCGCCGGACCGACCTTCGCAATCCTCGGAATCTCAGTGCTGGCAGGCGCTTTCACGGCCGCGATCCTGCTAGGCACCTCCCACGGCGACAGTGCCCTCCAAGTGGGCCTGGCCGCCGGGGTCGCCGTCGCGGCGCTCGCCCTGGTCATCGGGGGACTAGCGGGGCGCCGCGGCGGTGCACTCGGCCCGATCGCGTCGATGGTCGCGGTGCTGGCCGTCGTCACCTCCCTGGTGCCGAAGGGAATGCCGTGGACCGGTGAGATCGGTGACCAGCAGTGGCGCCCCACCTCGGTCGCCGCCGGCACCCAGCACAACTTCGCGCTCAAGGTCGGCACCGGCACCATCGACCTTTCCCGCATCGACCCGGCGGCCCTGCCGCAGAACACCACGTTGCACACCCGGGTCAATGTCGGGCAACTCAACATCGTCCCGCCCAAGGGCGTGACCCTGCAGGTGACGAGCGATGTCGATCTCGGTGGCATCAGCGTGCGGCAGTCGGGCAACACCGCGACCTACGGCGGGGTGCACACCAAGCGCACCGTGACCGTCGGCGACGGACCCAAGACCATCGACGTGCAGGCCCGGGTGGGCGTGGGCGACGTGGAGATCAAGGAAGCGAAATGAGCGACAACACGATGACTCAGCCTGTGCCGCAACCGATTCCGCCGCAAGGCGAAGCCAACACCGGCGTCAGCTCGCCCACCGTGATCCATGGTGTCGCGCTCCTCGTGATGTCGGCCGCCGTCGTGCTCTGGCGGCTGATCGACCACCCGGACTGGTCCTCACTCGGCATCTGGCTGGCGGTCGGCACCGGAGCCGCCTTCCTGCTGCTCGCAGGTCTTGCAGTAGGTGTCTCCCGCTGGCGTCGCAATCAGGAGTTCGAGCGCAAACTCGCGCAGACGCGCACCTGGGATTGATCGGCTCAGCCGGCGATCGCCCGCTCGTACTCGGCGATGACCGCCCCGACCACGTTCGACCAGTCGAGCCCAGGCCCCGCCTCCCGCGCGTATGACGAAAGGCCCGTGAGCAACCGATGATCTCCCGCGACTTGCACCAGCGCGCCGCGAAGTCCCGCGTCGTCGTCGACGAGCAGACCGGTGCGGTTGTCCTCGACGAACCCCGCGACGCCGCTGGCCCGCGGCGCGATCACTGGCAACCCGCTCGCCAATGCTTCGGCCGCGGCGATCCCGAAGGCCTCGAGCCGAGCGGGTGCGACATACACCTGGGCCGATCGGTAGAGCTCGCGGAGCTCGACCGGTGTGAGCCGGCCCGGCAGTGCGCACCAGGCGCCGCCCGTTGCGCCCGCAAGCCGCTCCAACCGCCCTCGCAGCGGCCCGTCCCCCGCGATGGTCAGCTGGATGTCGACACCGCTTGCCTCCCTGGCCCGCGCTACCGCGCTGACCAGCTCCAGCGGGCGCTTGCGGGCCGCGAGCCGCATCGCCGACACGACGCGCAGAGCACCCGGGCGACCGGCGCCGATGCCACCCGCCGGACTCCAGAACGACGCATCAATCCCGTTGGGCAGCAAGGCAACTCGCGCCCCGGCCGTGCGCCGGATCGGAGCTGCGGCGACCGGCGAGACGGCCGACAGGGCAGCGCCGCGGCGAGCCCACCGACGTGGGTAACCCAGCGCCCGCACCACGGGTTCGGCGCGCGCGGTGACGCTGTGCCAGGTCACCGCGACCGGGAGACCGAGACCGTGCGCGACCCGCACCCCGTCCATCGCGAACGGGCTGACCACCCCGAGATGGGCATGTACGACGTCGAACCCGCCGGTCCGCAGCGCAGCCCGCAGCGGTCGCGCCGCCGCGGGGTTGACGAGCCAGCCGCCGGGCAACTCCCGCGGCAGGCCGAGCCGGTGCACCGCGACCCCGTCGATCGGATCACCCGAGCCCGGCGTGATCGTGAAGACCTCCACCCGGTGACCGGCGGTCTGCAGCTGCGTCGCCAGCCCGTGCACCTGAGCCTCCATGCCGCCCAGCCTGGGCGGGTAGCAGTCGGAGACCAGCGCGATCCTCATGGCTCGTATTGTCCGTGTTCGACACGACACGACCTGCCGGGACGTCGGGAACTCATCGCACGATGCGCGAAGATGGCCACGGACGACACCGCGCCAGCGAAACCCGGACCACGACACGACCTGCCGGGACGTCGGGAACGACGCCCACGATGCGCGAAGATGGACCAGATGTCCCACACCCTGGTGGCCTTTCACGCGCACCCCGACGACGAGGCACTGTTGACCGCCGGCACGCTGGCCAAGGCCGCCGCGGCCGGACACCGCGTCGTGCTGGTGGTGGCGACCGATGGTGCGCTCGGGCTGACCACCGACGACCTGCGCGACGGCCTCGGCACGCGCCGGTTGATCGAGCTGGCTCGCAGCGCGACCGCGATGGGCGTGGCTCGCGTCATACATCTGGGGTATGCCGACTCCGGGATGACCGGCGAGATCCCCGCGGACCCGCCGGGCGGGCAGCGTTTCGGGCGGGCCACGACCGAGGATGCGGCGCAGCTGCTTGCCGCGATCCTGCGTGCGGAGCACGCCGACGTCCTGATGTCGTATGACGCGGCCGGCGGCTACGGGCACCGCGACCACGTCAAGGTGCACGAGGTCGGTGCCCGCGCCGCCGAGCTCGCTGGGACGCCCCGCGTCGTGGAGGCGACGGTGCCGCGCGAGTTGCTGACTCGGGTGATCCGCCTCGTGGGCCGCTTCTACCGCTTCCCGAGCGACTTCGACCTCGGCGTCTACGAGCGCGCCTTCACCCCGCGCGCGCAGGTCACGCACCGTGTCGACGTACGCCGCCAGATCCGCGCCAAACGGGCCGCGATGTCGGCGCATGCGTCGCAGGCGGCGGCCGACGACGGCGCCGACCGGACGCTGGCCCTGTTCCTCCGGATTCCGCGGCCGATCTATGATCTGGTATTCGGTCGGGAATGGTTCCGCGACCCTGCGCACACCGGTCCGGTGAGCGACGACATCTTTGCGGGGTTGCCATGAGGAGCTCGGGACGGCGTGCCGACGCGGCCGAGCACACCCGCAAGGTGCACATCGACGAGATCATCGCCGACAATCAAGCCGGCGGCGATGAGGACGGTGCGGACCCGGTGATGCCGAAGTTCAGTTGGCGGCTCGTGCTCAATGCGGTGCTCGGTCTCGGACTGGCCGCGGTGATCATCGTGCTGCTCCCGGTCGTCACCCAGACGTCCTGGGAGAAGATCGGCCACCACCTCAGCATGGTCGGGCCACGCACCTGCCTGGAGCTGTTCGGGCTCACCGTGCTCGGCCTCGCGGTCTACACCTTCACCCTGTCGGCGGCGCTGCCTGGCCTCTCGCATGTGAAGGCGTCAATCCTCAACGTGTCCGGCTCCGCGGTCAGCAACCTGCTGCCCGGCGGCGGTGCCGTCGGCATGGCCTCCAGTTACCTGATGCTGCGCTCCTGGGGTTTCGCCCGCCGCAACATCTCGACCGGGCTGATCGTCAGCGGCCTGTGGAATGTGCTGTTCCGGGTTGCCCTGCCGCTCGCCGGTATTGCGGCGGTCTCCTCCTCCACCGACGCGATGCCCAGCCTGGTGCGCCGCGGCGCATGGTGGGGCGGCATCATCGGGCTGCTCTTGCTGATCGGCTTCGTCGTCGCGTTGACCAGGCCGAGTTGGACCGCCTGGCTGGGCGGCCAGATCGATGACCGCTTCGGGCACCTGATCGCCCGCGTCCGGCGCGGCGACAACAAGGGCAAGCCGCTCAACGTCAAGCACATGCTGCTCGATCAGCGGGCCCGGATGAGCACGATCACCAAGCGTGGCTGGTTCCCGATGTCGCTCGGGGTGATCGGCCAGCTCGGCATCTGGTTCCTGTTGTTCTGGCGGGTGATGGACGCGGTCAACGTCAACCTGCCCGTCGCCGACCTCTTCGCGGCCTACGCGATCAGCCGGTTGATGACGGCCATCCCGATCACCCCGGGCGGCCTCGGCTTCACCGAGGTCAGCGCGTTCGGCATCCTGGTCACCTGGGGCGCGAGTCCGGCGGCGGCCACCGCGGGCGTCTTCGTCTTCATGGTGTTCACTCACCTGGCCGAGATCCCGCTCGGCGCGCTCGGCTGGCTGGCCTGGTGGACCTCGCCGAAGGTCGGCACGGCTCGCGCCTGAGGGCGGAGCGCTCAGCGCAGTCGGCGGTCCGCAGCGACCGACACCCAGCCGATCACGATCGCGCACATCACGCCGATCAGGCCGAGCGTCACGACGGCCAACGGCATGTCGATCATGCCGTATGACGGGCGCACCCCGATCAGCACGAAGATCAGCCCGGCCAGCAGCACGCCGCCCAGCGCGGCCGTCGGCAGCCCTTTGACGACCGGGCGCGACGGGGTTCCGCGCTGCAGCAGGCCGGCAATGGTGAGCGCCACCGCGGCCCAGCCGAGACATACCATCCCGGCGGCGAGCACATCGCCGGGACGGTGCCAGTGACCGGCGACCGTGCCGGCGCCGATGAAGGTGGCGATCACCGCGGCTCCCGGCACCACGACCGGCCGCCACCGGTACGGCGAGACGATCACCGCGGCGAGCGCGAGCGACAGCCCGACGGTCGTGTGTCCGCTCGGCAGGGTGTTGCGACCGCCCACCGAGTCCAGCACCTGATATTTCAGCACCTGGGTGGAGACGTTCGCGCCGGCGATCAGCACCGCGGCGGCGACCGCGACCGACCAACGTCGCTGCACCAGCGCGACCACGACGCAGCCGAGCAGACAGAGCGCAACGGTGGCGTCGGTGACGGTGGTGAGGACGTCGAGGATGCGCGCCCACCCGCTGGGCGATGCGGTGAGTGAGTCCATCATCCGCTGGTCGAGGCGGAATCCGCGCACCGAGTGGATGGCGACGCGAACGACGATCGCCATACCGACGGCGGCGAGGACCGCCATCGCGAGACTGTGCGCCCATAGCGGCAGGCCGGAGGGCCGGCGCGGTTGATGGTCGGTCGGCTGCGGGTGCCACTCGCGGTCGGCGAAGGCAGGCGGTTGCGCCATCTCGCGGACCTGTGCTGCACTCACCCGCTCATCGTCACCCGGCGACCTGTGCGCGTGCTGTCCGTGCGGTGAGGAGCCGGTCGGTCCGGCACTCACTCCCACTCGATGGTGCCCGGTGGCTTGCTCGTGACGTCGAGCACGACCCGGTTGACCTCCGGGACCTCGTTGGTGATCCGGCCCGAGATGCGCGCCAGCACGTCATACGGCAGGCGGGTCCAGTCGGCGGTCATCGCGTCCTCGGACGACACCGGCCGCAACACGATCGGATGGCCGTAGGTGCGACCGTCGCCTTGCACCCCGACCGAGCGGACGTCGGCGAGGAGTACGACGGGGCACTGCCAGATCTCCCGGTCGAGACCGGCTGCGGACAGTTCGGCGCGGGCGATCTGGTCGGCGGCGCGGAGGATGTCGAGGCGTTCCTTGGTCACCTCCCCGACGATGCGGATGCCGAGGCCGGGTCCGGGGAAGGGCTGGCGGTGGACGATCTGCTCGGGCACTCCGAGCTCGAGTCCGACCTGGCGCACCTCGTCCTTGAAGAGCAGCCGCAGCGGCTCGATCAGGCTGAACTGCAGGTCGTCCGGCAGACCGCCGACGTTGTGGTGGGACTTGATGTTGGCGGCGCCGGTGCCGCCGCCGGACTCGACGACGTCGGGATAGAGCGTGCCCTGCACGAGGTACTTGACCGGGTGCTCCTCATCGCCCCTGTCCTGGACGATGTCCCGCGCGGCCTGCTCGAAGACGCGGATGAACTCCCGCCCGATGATCTTGCGCTTCTCCTCCGGGTCGCTGACGCCGGCGAGCGCGCCGAGGAACTGCTCGGTCGCGTCGATGACGATCAGGTCGACACCGGTGGCGTCGACGAAGTCCTGCTTGACCTGCTCGGCCTCCCCCTCGCGCAGCAGACCGTGGTCGACGAAGACACAGGTGAGCTGGTCGCCGATCGCGCGCTGCACGAGCGCGGCCGCGACCGAGGAGTCGACACCGCCGGACAGCGCGCAGAGCGCACGGTCGTCGCCGACCTGCTCGCGCACCTGCTCGACGAGTTCCTCGACCATCGCCTTCGGGGTCCAGTCTGCGGCCAGGCCCGCGCCGCGCAGCAGGAAGTTCTCCAGGACCCGCTGTCCGAAGGTGGAGTGCATCACCTCGGGGTGCCATTGCACGCCGTAGAGGCGACGCTCGTCGTCCTCGATCGCGGCGACCGCGGCACCGGGGGTGGTGGCGGTGACCTTGACGCCGTCGGGGGCGGCCGAGGCGGAATCGCCGTGGCTCATCCACACCGACTGCTCGGCGGGCTGGCCGTTGAACAGCGTCGACCCGGTGTCGCCGATCTCGGCCTGGGTCGCGCCGTACTCGCGTAGCCCGGTGTGTTCGACGGTGCCGCCGAGTGCGCGCACCATCGACTGGAAGCCGTAGCAGATGCCGAACACGGGGACGCCCGCCTCGAGCAGGGTGGCGTCGAGCTCAGGGGCACCTTCGTCATACACCGATGAGGGACCGCCGGACAGCACGATCGCGGCCGGGTCCTTGGCGAGCATCTCGGCGGCCGGCATGGTGTGCGGCACGACCTCGCTGTAGAGCTGTGCCTCGCGCACGCGACGGGCGATGAGTTGGGCGTATTGCGCGCCGAAGTCGACGACCAGGACGGGCTTTTCGGTGAGCGGGGCTGTCACCCGCGCAGTCTATCGACGCCCGCTGATCGAGTAGAGCCCCCGCCCGCTGATCGAGTAGCGGCGAGGAACGAGCCACACCCCGCTGATCGAGTAGCGGCGAGGAACGAGCCGCGTATCGAGATCAGCGCGCCCGCGCGTCCACCTGCGCCAGCAGCTCCTCAACACCCTTGCTCACCTTGCGTTCCAGCCAAAACGACAGGATGGGCACGAACGCGGTGCACACGTAACCGACCATCCGCGGCCAGCTCCAGCGCAGCTTGCTGCCGAGCCAGGCGACCGAGGCCATGAAGATCATGAAGAGGAAGCCGTGGATCGGTGACCACCAGGTGAGCGCCTCGTTGTCGAAGCCGTAGCGCAGGATGAGCTCCACGCACAGGATCAGCAGCGCGACACCGGCGATGACCGCCATGACCCGGAAAAACTTCAGCGCCGTCTCGACCGCGCCGAGGTCGTCACCGCTGCGGAGTTCGCCGGCGTCGGTGGTGAGGGTGGCGGTGTCAGACATGGCTTCCTTCGGGAGTGCTGGGTTCGGCGCTTGCGGTGCGATTCTGCGCGTTCTTCCTGGTGGACCGTCGCTCGGGGTGTGCCTGGTCGCGCAGTTCCCGGAAGTAGATGAAGATCGCGAAGCCGGCGAACGTCCACCACTGCAGTGCGTAGCCGGCGTTGACCAGGTTGAGGCCGGTGTTGCCGGGCTTCGGCGGCGGGAATGCTTGCACGCCAGCGGTTTTCATCGCCGGCTGCTCTCCGGTAAGGAAGACGAAACCGTTGTAGATGTTGCCGCCCCACTGGGTCAGCATCGAGGCCAGGTCGACGCTGCTGAGCTGTCCGGGCGGGCCCTCCGACGTGGAGGGTGACTCACCGGGCGCGAGCGCACCGGTGACCGTCACCTGCGTGTTGCTGGGTTTGGCGACGGCGGCAGGAGTGGCGGTGAAGCCGCGCACCACCGGGATCCGCGCGCCGGTGCCGTCGACCACCACGGGGGTCACCACCCAGAAGCCGTCCTGCTCGCCGAGCGTGCGACCGCTGATCAGGACCTGGTGCGCGGGGTCGTAGCGGCCGGTGAAGCGCACCGGACGCAGCGACCCGTCGTCGGGGAATTTCTGCTGCGGCGCCAGCACGGTGTTCAACGCGACGACCGGGCGGCTCTCCGCGTCGTCCATCGACTTGCTGCCGCGTTGCTGCGCCACGCCCCACTGCCAGAAACCGGCGATGACGAACGCGGTGACCAGCACGATCGCGAGCGCGAGCAGCCCCAGCATGCGGGGCCGGAACGCGGATCGGAGCACGTGGCTCAGAATACGTCCCGGCCCTGCGGCCGAGCCCGGGGCGGTCGGCGACCGTCCCTCTTGTGTCAGGCGACTGTCGCCGGGACCTGCGGCATACCGAGGTCGACGCCGGGCACTCGAGCGGCGGGGGCGGCCAGCCGCTGGTAGGCCTCGCCCTGCTGCGGGCGCTCGTCGTCACTGCCCTTGGCCGGCCACATCGAAATGGCCCGCTCCGCCTGGGCGGTGATGGTCAGCGACGGGTTGACGCCGAGGTTGGCCGAAACCGCCGACCCGTCGACCACGTGCAACTGCGGGTAGTTCCACACCCGGTGGTAGGGGTCGATGACGCCCTTGTCCGGCGAGTCGGCGATCGCGACGCCGCCGAGGAAGTGTGCGGTCATCGGCATACCGAAGAACTCCGGCCAGCAACCACCGGCGATCACGTCGACCTTGCCGACCTTGGACAGCTGGTCGGCGATCGCGCGAATCGCCTTGTGCCCGGCGGGGATCCACCGGGGGTTCTGCTCGCCGTACCCGGGTGCGGTAGTGAGCCCGATGCGCCCGAACCGGCGCCGCGGCTTGACCGTGATCGAGTTGTCGATGCTCTGCATCACCAGCGCGATGATGGTGCGCTCGCTCCAGTGCGGGCCGAGCGCTTGCGCCGCCTTGATCGGCGCCTTCGCCATCTGAGCGAGCAGTTCGGCGGTGCGGCCGAGGATGCCCTTGTCACCGTTGACCAGGAAGGTCGACATGAGCCCCATCAGGTCCGAGCCCTTGCCGTAGCGGACGTTCTCGATGTGGGTGCGCTCGTCGATGTGGAACGAGGTGGTGATCGCCACGCCCTTGGTCAGGTCGACGTCCTGCGGCACCTGCACCGCGGCCGCCCCGCCCAGCTCCTCGGAATTGGTGCGGGTGAGTTCGCCGAGTTTGTCCGACAAGTGCGGCAGCCGCCCGGTGACCTTCATCTTGTGCAGCAGGTTCTGGGTGCCCCAGGTGCCCGCGGCGACCACCACCTCCCCCGCGGTGACGGTACGGCGGTCCTTGCTCACCCAGGCGCCGGTGCGTTCGGTGGTGATCCGGAACCCGTTGCCCAACGGCTCGAGCTCCACCACGGTCCGCATCGGCTCGATGGTCACGCCGCGCTGTTCGGCGAGCGCCAGGTAGTTCTTCATCAGGGTGTTCTTGGCGCCGACCCGGCAGCCGACCATGCAGTTGCCGCACTCGGTGCAACCGGTGCGCTCCGGGCCCTCTCCGCCGAAGTAGGGGTCGGCCACGGTCTTGCCGGACTCACCGAAGAACACTCCGGCCGGCGTCTTGCGGTAGGTCGAGCCGACGCCGAGCTGGTTGGCCGCTTCCTTCATCAGCTTCTCGACCGGCCCCTCGCACGGGTTCTCCTCGACCACGCCGAGCATCCGGCGGGCGACGTCATAGTGCGGGCTGAGCTCGGCATCCCAGTCGGTGATGTGGCCCCACTGCTGGTCCTGGAAGAACGCGGCCGGCGGTTTGTAGAGGGTGTTGGCGTAGTTCAGGGACCCGCCGCCGACACCGGCCCCGGCGAGGATCATCACGCCGGGCAGCTGGTGGTAGCGCTGCACCCCGAAGCACTTCAGCTTCGGCGCCCAGAGGTACTTCGGCAGGTTCCAGGAGGTCTTGGCGAAGTCGTGGTCCTCAAACCGGCGGCCCGACTCGTAGACGTGGACGTCATACCCCTTCTCGGCGAGTCGGAGCGCGGAGACCGATCCACCGAACCCGGAGCCGATGACGACAACGTCGTGGTCGAATCCCGTTGTGGTGCCCGGGTTTTGAACGGTTGTCGTCATGAGATGCGGAATCCCTTCATCATCTTCAGGCCACTGCTCATCGACTTCGCCCAGAGCTTCTCGGACACTCCCGGCGGTACGACGAACGCAGGCCCGTGCTGCACGGTGACGTTCTGCGACTCGGTGTACTTCAGGATGCCCTCGGAGCCGTGCCGGCGTCCGAGACCGGACTCGCCCATGCCGCCCATCGGGGAACCGTTGCTGCCCCACGCGGCCACGAAGCCCTCGTTGACGTTGACCGTGCCGCAGCGGATCTGCTCGGCAACCCGGCGACCGCGCTTGATGTCACGGGTCCACACCGAGCCGTTGAGGCCGTAGTTGGTGTCGTTGGCCGCGGCCACCGCCTCGGCGTCGTCGGCCACCCGGTAGATCGCGACGACCGGGCCGAAGGTCTCGCCGCGTCGGCAGTCCATCGCCTCAGTGACGCCGTCCAACACGGTGGGCTCGTAGAAGTAGGGGCCGATCTCCGGGCGCGCGTGCCCGCCGGCGAGCACCTTGGCGCCCTTCGCGCGGGCGTCCTCGACGTGCTCGGTCACCTTGTCGAGCTGCTGCTGCGAGATCAGCGAGCCCATGTCGTTGCCGTAGGCGAGGTCGGCGCCGAGCTTCATCTTCTCGACCTTGGCGAGGAAGAGCTTGAGGAATTTGTCGGCGATCTTCTCGTGCAACAGCAGTCGCTCGATCGAGATGCACAGCTGACCGGCCGACGAGAAGCACGAGCGCACAGCGCATTCCGCGGCCAGTCGCAGGTTGGCGTCCTCCGCGACATACATGGCGTTCTTGCCGCCGAGCTCCAGCGAGGCACCGACCAGCCGGGACGCCGCGCGCTCGGCGACGATCCGGCCGGTGGCGGTCGAGCCGGTGTACATGACGTAGTCGGCGCGGTCGAGCACGGCTTCGCCGACGGTGCGGCCAGCACCGAGCACGACCGGCAGCAGGCCTTCCGGCAGACCGGCCTGGTCGAGCAGCTCGATGGCGCGCAGCGCGGTGAGCGAGGCCTTCTCGTCGGGGCGCAGCACGACCGCATTTCCGGCGAGCAGCGCCGGCAGCGCGTCGGTGATCGACATCGACAGCGGGTAGTTCCAGGGACCGACGACGCCGACGACGCCACGCGGCTGGTGCAGCTCGACCGACTGGGTCAGCACCGGGATCGCGCCGAGGTGGCGGCGCGGCTTGAGGTAGTGCTCGGCCCGGCGTGCGTAGTGGCGGCATACCCCGGCCACGTCGAGCACTTCGTCGAACGCGTGGCGGCGGGTCTTGCCCGACTCGAGCTGGATCAGATCGAGCAGCTCGTCCTGGTTCTTCAGGATCAGGTCGTGGTAGCGCAGCAGCACGGCGGCGCGCTCCTTGACCGGCCGCGCGGCCCAGCCCTTCTGCGCGGCCCGGGCGATCTCGTAGGCCCGGTCGACGTCGGCGACGGTCGACCCGGGCAGGGTGGCGAGCAGCCCGCCGGTGAACGGCGTGACGCACTCGATCTTGGGTGCGTCGGCCGAGGTCAGCGCACGCCCGGCGAGCCGGGTGGCGAGCAGCGGGTCGATCGCGTGGTCAGCCGGACTGGGCCGCGGCGCGGCTTTCGGCTCCTGCTGGGTAGTCGAGCGGGCATCCTCGGAGAGCAGCTGATCCGTCATTACTCCAGAGTAAGGTGACCACGCTCACATGTGGAGGGTTGGCCCGAAATATGGCCGCGACCTGCGGCGTCAGCTGCGCTGATAGGGCGCGACGACGACCTCGACGCGCTGGAACTCCTTGAGTTCGGAGTAGCCGGTCGTGGCCATCGCCCGGCGCAGCGCACCGATCAGGTTGGTGGTGCCGTCGGCGCCCTGGCCCGGCCCGGTGAGGATCTCCGGCAGCGTGCCGACGGTGCGCACCTCGACGCGTTCACCGCGCGGCAGGTCGCCGTGGTGGGCTTCGGAGCCCCAGTGGAAACCGGCGCCCGGCGCGTCGCTGGAGCGGGCCAGTGCCGCGCCCAGCATCACCGCGTCGGCGCCGCAGGCGAACGCCTTGACGATGTCACCGGACAAGCCCATGCCACCGTCGGCGATCACATGCACATACCGGCCGCCGGTCTCGTCCATGTAGTCGCGTCGCGCGGCGGCGACATCGGCCACTGCCGACGCCATCGGGGCGTGGATGCCGAGCGTGCGGCGCGTGGTGTGCGCCGCTCCCCCGCCGAAGCCGACGAGGACACCGGCGGCGCCGGTGCGCATCAGGTGCAGTGCGGCCGTGTAGGTCGCGACGCCGCCGACGATCACCGGCACGTCGAGCTCGTAGATGAAGCGTTTGAGGTTGAGCGGCTCGGCCCGTCCGCTGACGTGCTCCGCCGAGACCGTGGTGCCGCGAATGACGAAGAGATCGACTCCCGCGTCGACCACGGTCTTCCAGTGCTCCTGGGTGCGCTGCGGGGAGAGCGCACCGGCAACGGTGACGCCTGCGTCGCGAATTTCCTTGAGCCGCAACGTGATCAGGTCAGGGCGGATGGGCTCCTGGTAGATCTGCTGCATGCGCGCGGTGGCGTCGGTCGGGTCGAGTCCGGCGATCTCGCGCAGCAGCGGCTCCGGGTTCTCGTAACGCGTCCAGAGTCCTTCGAGGTCAAGGACCGGCAGACCGCCGAGCTTGCCCAGCTCGATCGCCGACTGCGGACTCATCACCGAGTCCATCGGCGCGGCCACCACCGGCAGGTCGAAGTGATAGGCGTCGATCTGCCAGCCGACCGAGACCTCCTCCGGGTCGCGGGTGCGCCGCGAGGGCACGATCGCGATGTCGTCGAAGGAGTATGCGCGGCGGCCGCGCTTGCCTCGGCCGATCTCGATCTCAGTCACCGCGCAAGGTTATCCAGCAGAGTTCTTGCCGCGAACCCGCGGGCAGCACCCGGTGCCCGCGGGTCAGCTGCGATCGATGCCTCACCACGGGTTCAGTGCGGCACCAGCTCGACAGGTAGGTAATAGAGGCCGCGGTCATTCTCCTCAACCTGAACCCGCAGCTTGTCTCCGACTTCGACGTAATGATCGACCTTGATCAGTCCGTTCACCCCGACCACCGACCGGACTGCGTAGGCCGGGATCAGGCCCTGTTGTCCACTGCTGTCCACCGCGAGCGCATAACGCTCGCCGGTCGTCCGCACCCGAACCTCGCGGAAGTCATCTTGTGCGGCGGCGGGCTCGACATCGCCGGCGGCGGCTTCCAGCCCCTGTGCGTCGGCGGTTGCTTCGAGCTCCTCCGCGAGGTCATCGGCGAGCAGGTCGACCTCCGCGAGCAGCGACGCCATCGCACGCGCGACGGACCCGTGAAATGCGATCGGCTTCATGGCCGACCCCGGCTTGTACAGATCCTCGTGTGTCAGCTCGCCCCACGCGTCTTGCAGGCGAGTCTTGATCTGCACCTCGACGACCACCGGGTCGTCGTTGAGCACCGGCACCTCGAACAGGACATGGCACGCCCGGTATCCAGAACGCTTCGGCGCGGCGACATAGTCGCGCTGGTCGTAAAGGCGCAGATCCCCCAACCGATCGGTGTCGCGCAACGCGTCGAACACGGCCGCCTGATCCCGGGTGGACTTGCACAGCACCTTCAACCCGACGAGATCAGTCAGCTCTCGTTCTACGTCCGCCGTGGTGTCCACCGTCAGATCTTCGTCGGCGACCTTCTGGCGCAACTTGTCGAGCGCGCGGGCCTGCTCCTTGATGCGGGAGTGCGCAGAGTCAAGTCGGGTCCGGTCTGCACCGGCCAGCAGCTCATCACACACCTGCTGCAGCCACTCGCTCATGTCGTGGCGTGCGGTCAACCACGCACGATGACGTTCGTCGTATGCACGCTCGACCAGTGCCATGAGTTCGTCGTCTTGGGTACCTGGCATGACAGCCCCCTGCTGATCGTCCACCTCCGACGTCACCTGCTTACCACTCGCCGAAGCGCGAGAGCCCGTTCCGCACATACCGATTCGACGTCCTTCCCGCCAACCGCGGACGCGAAGACGGCAACCGTGGTGAGGTGAGGCATGGACAACCTGGCAAGTGCCCGCAGCAACACCGTCGACGACGTGCTCCGCCGATCTGCGAGTCGATTCGGCGAACGCACCGCATTGCGCTTCGAGGAGCGGGTATGGAGTTTCGTCGAGCTGGACCGCGCCGTCGATGCCGTGGCGGCGCACCTGTTGAGTCTCGGGCTGGAGCCGGGGTCGCGGGTTGCGTCATACGGCCTCAACTCGGATCTGTATGTCGTGGGCTTCCTCGCCTGTTCGCGCGCCGGCCTCGTCCACGTGCCGATCAACTCCGGCCTGGTCGCGCGCGAGCTGGACTATCTACTGCGTCAGTCCGGCAGCAGCGCCGTGCTGGTGGATCCGGCGATGCGCGACCGGCTCACCGACGTCGAGCACGTGCCGTCGCTCGTCGTCCCGCTGCGCGGCGACGACTCCCTGTTGCAGGTGGCACTGGCCGGCGCCGCGGATCCGAAGACGCCCCAAGTGTTTTCGGGATCGAGCGACGACACCGTCGTACAGCTGCTTTACACCTCCGGCACCACGTCTGCCCCGAAGGGCGCGGTGATGACGCACCGCGCGCTGGTGAGCGAATATCTCAGCTGCGTCACCGCGCTCGACTTCGCCGAGGACGACGAGGCGCTGCACGTCATGCCGCTCTACCACTCGGCGCAGATGCACGTCTTCGTGCTGCCCGGGCTGATGGTCGGCAGCAGCAGCACGATCGTGGAGAAGCCGGATCCGACCGACATCCTGCGCCGGCTGTCCGACGATGAGCACCGGTCGTTCTTCGCGGCGCCGACGCTCTGGGTGGCTCTCGCCAATCATCCCGACTTCGACGAGCGCGGACTCGGTCAACTGCGGAAGGCTTACTACGGAGCCTCGATCATGCCCGTGCCGGTGCTGCAACGGTTGCAGGCCAAGGCACCCGAGCTGGGGTTTTACAACTGCTTCGGGCAATCCGAGATCGGTCCGTTGGCAACGGTTTTGCGGCCCGATGAGCACGAGGCTCGACCGGACAGCGCCGGGCGCCCGGTGCTGTTCGTCGAAGCCCGCGTCGTCGACACCGACGGCAACGACGTGCCTCCCGGCGAGCAGGGCGAGATCGTCTATCGCTCACCGCAACTGTGCGACGGCTATTGGGACAAACCCGAGGAGTCGGCTGCGGCCTTCGTCGATGGCTGGTTCCATTCCGGCGACCTGGTGCGCCGCGACGCCGCCGGCTACGTGTTCGTGGTCGACCGCATCAAGGACGTGATCAACACCGGCGGGGTGCTCGTGGCGTCCCGGGAGATCGAGGACGCGCTCTACACGCACCCGGCCGTCGCCGAGGTCGCCGTCGTCGGCGTGCCCGACGAGAAGTGGGGTGAAGCGGTCACCGCCTACGTCGTCAGCAAGGAGCACGTGACCTCGGACGCTCTGGTCGACCACGCCCGCTCGCAGCTCGCCGCCTTCAAGGTGCCCAAGCGCATCGAGTTCGTCGACGACCTGCCCCGCAACGCCTCGGGCAAGATCCTCAAGCGTCAGCTGCGGCAGCCCAGGCAGTAGCGCCTCTTCGCCCACCGTTCACCCGCCGATTGCCCACGCCAGGTGACGACTGCGGCAACGTCGAAGCATGCTCCGTCACCGCCTGTATGCCGCCACCGTCGCCACCGCGCTCGGTCTCGCGATCACCGTGCCGACCTCACACGCCACACCCGGGCAACTGCCGCTCGGCGCCGCGAACCTCTCCGAGACCCGCACGACCACGACGCTCGCGGCGGGGATCACTCGCACCCGCATCGTGCGCGGCACGACGCCCGCCTCCCCCGACGAGATCAACACCACCGACCAGGGGCCGTGGGTGGTCAACGAGGTGCTGATCGACCCGGTGAAGGCCAAGGGGCGACTGGAGGCGACCTACGGCCCTGACCTCGCCCGCACCGAAACCGTCTCCGACCTGGTCGGTTTCGCCGGCGGACTGATCGGCACCAACGCCTCCTTCTTCACCTTCACCGCGAGCAAGGACTACCCGGGCGACCCGGTCGGACTCGGACTGTATGGCGGCAAGCTGCTGTCCAACCCGACGACCGACCCGGCCGAGCAGGATGTCGTCTTCGACGGCCAGACCGGCAAGATGCTCTTCGGCAAGGTGCAGTGGGCGGCCAAGGCGGTCAACGCCCGGACCGGTGACAGCATCGACATCGACGCGGTCGACCACCCACCATCGGCAACCGGCGAAACTGACTGGATCACACCGGATTTCGGATCTCGCACACCATCGGGGCCAGGCGCTGAGATCGTGCTGGACAAGCGAGGCTGCATCGTCCGCAGCAACTGGACGACACGCGGCACCGCGCTCGCAACCGGGCAGTCGTCGGTGCAGGCGACCGGGGCCGACGCCACCGCACTGCAGACGGTCACCGGTGCTGCGGGTTGCCTCAGCTTCCGCCAGTCGGTCACCGACGCCTTCGGGCAGCGGATCCCGTTGACCAAGAAGACCTTCGGCGTCAACGGCCGCTATCGACTCACCGCCGATGGGCAGGTTGTCGCGCCGCCCGGGACCGGCAGCTTCTTCGACCGCAACCCGCGCACGATCTTCGGCCGCACAGCGGACGGCAAGATCGCCCTGGTCACCATCGACGGCCGCATGGCGAGCAGCGTCGGCACCACGGTCGCCGAGTCTGCCGCAGTCGCCAAGTCACTCGGCCTGGTCGACGCGGTCAACCTGGACGGCGGCGGATCCACCACTCTCGCAACGGCATCCGGGCCGCTGAACACCCCCAGCGGCGCCGCCAACGCCGAACGTCTCGTCGGGGACGCACTCGTCTGGGTGCCATAACCGACGCAGCCCATCTGCTCGCCAGGTCCACGACGCTACCCCGGGAGCCTTCGGCCCAGGACGACGGATTGCTACGCTGCGCAGGCGTCTTCGTCCGTATTCGCACACCCAGAAGAGGAACGGTGTCCCAGTCCAGCTCCGGCAAGCCGACCGATCGTCGTAGCCGCCGCCAGGAGCAGACCCGCAAACGACTCGTCGACGCGGCCCACGTGCTGATCGCCGAGCGCGGACTGGGCAACGTCACCATCGCCGAGATCACCGAGCAGGCCGACGTCGGTGCCGGCACCTTCTACAACTATTTCCCCAACCGCGAGGCGGTCGTGCAGGCCGCTGTCGACGACGCTATCGAGACCATCGGGGTCCGGTTCGATGCCCTCACCCGCGAGATGACCGACCCAGCCGAGGTGGTCGCGTCCTCGCTGCGGCACCTGATGGGTGCCGCCCTCTCGGACAAGGTGTGGGGCCGGTTCGTCGTACAGCTCGGTCTGGCCCACCCGGCGCTGATGGCTTCGCTCGGCCCTCGTGCCGCACGCGACATCGGGTTCGGCATCGACGAAGGCCGTTTCGACGTGCCGGATCTGGCGATGGCGGCCGACATCGTCTTCGGGTCGCTGCTCAGTGCGATCCACTCCTACTACACCGCCGGCGCCGACCCGGACAGCGCGGTGCACCTGGCCGAGTACAACCTTCGCATGCTCGGTCTCACTCCGGCCGACGCCGCCGAGGTATGCCGCAGGCCACTGCCGGACCTGCCGTCGTTCGACGATGCACGCCACCTCGAGCCCCGGCCGTTCGGGCCGGCCGCGCAGCGCATCCGCTGACCCCACGCTGACACCCACCTGACCGACGCCCGGGCGGCGTCGCGCACTCTCAGCGACACTAATTTCGATGTGACCCTTGCCTCATCGGTGAGGATGTGTTCATAATCACTCCTATCGAAATGACGATCCATTCATTTCTGAATGATCCTTCACATTGGGAGTGCACATGGCCGACAACACCGCCCAAGCGGCCGACCCGACGACCTCCGCCGAGCACCTGCATGCGGATGTCGTCGTGGTCGGCCTCGGCCCGGTCGGTTTGCTGACCTCGATCCTGCTCGGCCAGCGCAGCCACCAAGTCGTCGCCGTCGACCGGTGGCCCGCCGCCTATCCGCTGCCGCGGGCGGTGACCTTCGACCACGAGATCGCCCGCATCCTCAACACGGTCGGCATCGACGCGAACAACGACCCGTCGATCGACTACCACGACGCGATCTACCAGATGCTCAGCGCTGACCGTGAGGTGCTGAGTGAGATCGACTGGCAGTCCACCGCCGCGGACGGCTGGCGTAACCGCTACTGGTTCAACCAGCCGGATCTGGAGGAGCGCCTGCGCTGCATCGTGTCCACGCTGCCCAACGTGCGCACCGTCCTCGGCTACGAAGCCGTCGCACTGGAGCAGGACGCCACATCGGCCCGCGTCACCCTGCGACCGACCCGGCGAGGCGATCAGGCCGGCGCCGACGACGCCCTGTCGGAGATCGTGGCCGAGGCGTCATACGCCGTGGGCGCCGACGGGGCAAACAGCTTCATGCGCAACGCAATTGGGCTGGAGATGATCGATCTCAACTTCTATTACGACTGGCTGGTCGTGGACGTGGTCGAGCACGAGACGCACGCTTACGAGCCGCCGCACTACCAGATCTGCGACCCGGTTCGGCCGCACACGATCGTGCCGGGCGGACCCGGCCGGCGACGCTGGGAGTTCATGCTGCTCGACGGCGAGGATCGAGAGACGTTCGCCGCACCGGAGAACGTCTGGTCGCTGCTCGCACCCTTCGACGTCCGGCCCGACAATGCCGAGTTGCAGCGGGCCGTCGTCTGGCGATTCCAAGCGCGCTACCTCACCGAATGGCGTGCTGGCAGAGTCATTCTCGCCGGTGACGCCGCGCACCTCATGCCGCCGTTCGCGGGCGAGGGGATGTGCGCCGGACTGCGCGACGCAAACGCCCTCGCGTGGCGCCTCGACCTGGTGTTGCGCGACCTGGCTGCCCCCGACCTGCTCGACACCTTCGGGCAGGAGCGGGCACCGCACGCCAAGTGGTTCATCGACTTCTCGGTCGGCCTCGGCGAAGTGATCTGCATGACCGATCCCGAGGCAGTGGCGCAGCGCAACGTCGACATGATGGCGAGCCACGCCGAGCAAGCCAAGATCGGCCCCGTGCGCCCGTATGACGCGACGCTCGGTCCGGGGGTGTGGGTGCCGGACACGCCCGGCGCCGGCGCGCCCTCCGCGCAGGGCATGGTCGCCTACGACGGCAGGGTCGGGCGCTTCGACGAGGTCGTCGGCCGGACCTGGTCGCTGCTGACCACCGTCGATGCCGCCCACGAGGTCGATGAGTCCACCAAGGACCGCCTGCACCGGATGGGCGGTGCCGCGCACACCATCGGACCGGAGCATTCCGGCGCCGACATGATCGACGTGGACGGCACGTACACCCGCTGGTTCGCCGACCTCGGCGTCGCGCATGTGCTGCTCCGGCCGGACTTCTACGTCGCGGGCTCGGCACCAGCCGGCGCCGGCATCACCGCCGTTGTCAAACAGACCGCGACCCGGATGTCGCTCACCACCGGCCTCACCGCCTGAGCAAGTTCACCCACCACACCTCACGAGGCGCACAATGACTGACACTCTCCCCGAGCGGACACCCATGCTGATCGGCGGATCGGAGCACGAGGCAGCCGACGGCCGCTGGTTCCCGATCTACGAATCAGCAACGGGCGCAGTGCTTTCGCAGGTGCCGCGCGGCGGCAACGCCGACATCGCGGCGGCCACCGACGCAGCGCTCGGCGCAGCCGCCGAGTGGCGCACCATGGCTGCCGCCGAGCGCGGCCGGGCCCTGGCGCGCATCGCCGACGACTTGGAGCAACAACTCGAGCCGATCGCGCGGCTGCTGACGCGCGAGACCGGCAACGCCATACGGCGGCAATCGCGCCCGGAGGTGCAGAGCGCGGTCGACCTGCTGCGCTACTTCGCCGGCGGCGCCGCCGAGGTCAAGGGCGAGACCGTGCCGCTCGGGCCGGGGTTGCTCAACTTCACCACCCGCGAACCGCTCGGCGTCGTCGGCGCGATGACCCCCTGGAACGCGCCGGTGCAACTGGCCGTCGTGAAGTGCGCGGCAGCGCTGGCGACCGGCAACACCGTGGTGCTCAAGGTCTCCGAGGAGGCACCGCTCGCGGTGCTCGCCGTTGCCCGGCTCGCGCAGCAGCACCTGCCACTCGGCGCGCTGAACGTCGTCACCGGCTTCGGCGACGAGGCGGGCGCCGCGCTGCTCACCGAGCCCAGGATCGCCAAACTCTCCTTCACCGGCTCCACCACCATCGGCCGGCTGGTGATGGGCAAGGCCGCCGAGCGGATCGTGCCGGTGTCCCTGGAGCTCGGCGGCAAGGGACCGTCGATCGTCTTCCCCGACGCGGACGACGACCTCACCGTCAACGGCGTCGTCGACAGCATGCGCTTCCCGCGCCAGGGTCAGTCGTGCACCGCCGGCAGCCGTCTCCTGGTGCACGCGTCGATCGCGGACTCCTTCACCGCCAAGGTCGCCGCGCAGGTCGAGCAGCTCGTCATCGGCGACCCGCTCGACGAGCGCACCGACATCGGCTCGATCATCAACGAGCGGCAGTTCGACCGGGTCGACTCGTTCGTGCGGGACACCCGCGAGCGCGGGGGCCGCGTGCTCACCGGCGGCGCCCGATCCGCGGGTGCGTCGAGCGGGTTCTTCTACACCCCAACGGTTCTCGCCGACGTCAACCCCACCTGGCCAGCCGCGACCGACGAGATCTTCGGACCGGTGCTCAGTGCGATGACCTGGACCGACGAGGACGAGGCAGTGCGTATGGCGAATGCCTCGTCATACGGGCTGGCCGCGTATGTCTGGAGCCACGACATCGACACCGCGCTGCGCACCGCCGACCGCATCGAGGCCGGCTGGGTGCAGGTCAACCGCGGGCTCGGGCAGTTGCCCGGCATGAGCTACGGCGGCATCAAGGAGAGCGGCATGGGCCGCGAGTTCTCCATCGAAGGCGCGATCGACGGCTTCACCTCGCGCAAGACGACCACGGTCGGCATCCGAAGCTGACCGCCCGAATCCCCCACTCCCACAACGAAAGGAATCATCATGAGCGACGTCACGGACGTGCCGATCGGACCCACCGACACCTCGTCGATGTCCCAGGAACAGATCGAGGAGCTCAACCTGCGCGTCGTGCAGGCGCACTTCCACAACGAGACACCCGACTCGGTCGACAAGGCCATCGCGCTGTATGCCGACAAGGTCACCTGGGAAGCACCGAACCGCGGAGTGGTGCTGCACGACCCGGCCGAGATCAAGAAGTCCTACATGGGCATCTTCAGCACCGTCCACTACAACCGCACCTACGCGCTGCGCCGCTTCGCCAGGGGCAACACGGTCTTCGACGACCAGGTCGCCGACCTCACTGTCGTCGGTGACCAGATGCCCAACCTGGGCTTCAAACCCGGCGACCGGATCAGCATGCGGCTGGTGCACATCTTCGAGCTCGAGAACGGCCAGATCACCCGCGAGATCGCCTACGAGATGTCCCGCCTCTGGGGCGGGCCGCGTGACCACGACGCGATCATTGAGGGTGCAGTCGTCGAGGACTTCCCCGACGGCCCCGACTTCGGAAAATGGGAGAAGTGAACACATGAAGCTGACTGGATTCGTCAAGGACGGCACCCGACACATCGGCCGCGTCGACGGTGACTCGATCGTCGACCTCGGCACCGCGGACGCGTTCTACGCCGACCCGGCTGCGGCAACCACCGCGACCGGTGCCGGCACGGTCAAGGCCGCCGACGTCGAGCTCGCCCCCGCCGTACCCACCACAGCGCGGGTCTTCTGCGTGGGGATCAATTACTACAGCCACGGCGAGGAGTCCAAGGACCTGGCCGGTCTGGACGTGCCGAAGAAGCCGATGATCTTCGGCCGCTGGCAGCAGAGCCTGATCGTGGACGGCGAGTCGACCCCGGTGCCGCCGAACGAGCCGGGCCTGGACTGGGAGGTCGAGCTGGCGGTCGTCATCGGGGCAACCACCTGGGCCGCCACGCCGCAGACCGCGATGGACTCGGTCTTCGGGTATGCCGCGTTCAACGACATCTCCGCCCGCACCAAGCAGTTGGAGACCCCACAGTTCACGGTCGGCAAGAACGCCGACCGGTCCGGCCCCATCAGCGACGTGGTGACCAAGGACGAGGTCGGCAACCCGGCCGACGGCCTGCAGGTGCGCACGCTGGTCAACGGCGAGGTGATGCAGGACGGCAACACCCGTGACCTGATCCACGACGTGCCGGCGATCATCAGCTACCTCACCGACACGCTGACGCTGCTGCCCGGTGACGTGATCGCGACCGGCACGCCTGGTGGCGTCGGCGCCGGTCGCAAGCCGCAGGTCTTCCTGCACCCCGGCGACGAGGTCGTTGTCGAGGTCGAGAAGGTCGGCAGCGTGCGCACCCCGATCGTCGCGAGGGACTGACACATGCTCGACGACATCGTCGTCGTCGACCTGACCCGCGCGCTCGCCGGTCCGCAGGCAACGATGATGCTTGCGGACCTGGGCGCGCGGGTCATCAAGGTCGAACCGCCCGCCGGCGACGAATCCCGTGGCTGGGGGCCGCCTTTCGTGACCGGGTCCGATGGTGCGCCCGTCTCGTCATACTTCCTGGCCTGCAACCGCAACAAGGAGTCGGTCACCGCCGACCTCAAGACCGACGCCGGGCACGACCTGCTCACCGACCTGGTATGCCGAGCCGACGTGCTCATCGAGAACTTCCGCCCGGGGGTGCTGGACCGCCTCGGTTTCGATGACGACACGCTTCGGCAGCTCAACCCGGGCCTGATCGTCTGCTCGATCAGCGGGTTCGGGCACGACGGCCCCGAGGGCGGCCGGGCCGGCTACGACCAGATCGCGCAGGGCGAGGTGGGGCTGATGTCGCTCACCGGCGAACCGGGTGGCGAACCCACCAAGGTCGGCGTCTCGATCGGCGACTTGACGGCGGGCATGAACGCCGCGTTCGGGATCGTCGCCGCGCTCTACGAGCGCACCCGCACCGGACGCGGGCGACGCATCCGCACCAGCCTGCTCGCCTCGCTGGTCGGACTGCACGCCTATCAGGGCACCCGGTGGACGGTCGCCCGCGAGGTGCCGCACGCGATCGGCAACGACCATCCGAGCATCACTCCCTACGGGCTCTACCCGACCGCGGACGACCCGCTGCAGGTAGCGGTCGGCAACCAGGCGTTGTGGATCCCCTTCGCGCAGTTGCTCGACATCGACCCGGCCGACGAACGATTCGCAACGAACGCCGACCGGGTCACGCACCGCGACGAGCTGCGCACGTTGATCGAGGCCCGGTTGGTCCAGGAGCCGTGCGACACCTGGCTGGCGCGGTTCTCGGCGGCCGGCATCCCGGTGGGCAAGGTCCGCACGCTCGACCAGGTCTACGAGTGGGACCAAACCCGGTCGCAAGGCCTCGTCATACCGGTGGAACACCCGACGCTGGGGACCATCGAATTGCCCGGCCCCGCACTGAGATTCGACGATCGTGCGGAGGCCGGCGACCGGCCCGCACACGTCGCACCCCCGCGACTCGGCGAGCACAACGAGAGCGTGCGGGCCTGGCTCGACACGTTCGGCGACGACAAGGAGCACGACGCATGACCGACGACGAGAAGGCAACGGCTGCAACGGTTCTCGACCTGGACACGTTGCGTTACCAGGCGATGGAGAATGCCGACGTCGACACACTCGAAGCCCTCCTGGCCGACGACGTGATGTACAGCCACACCAACGGGCAGATGGACGACAAGGCCGCGTTCCTCGACAAGGTCCGCACCGGCTTCTTCGACTTCCTCGGCTTCGACAACGGCGAGCCGACCGTGCGGGTGCGCGAGGACGTCGTGCTCGTGCTGCGGCGGATGCGCGGCAGCGTCATACTCGCCGGCGAGCAGCGGCAGCTCGACAACGCCACCCTCACCGTGTGGGTATGGCGGGACGACGCGTGGCGGGTGCTGGCCAACCAGTCGACCGCGCTCGACCCAGCCGGACCGGTGCCACCGCACCTCGGATAAAACCGACCTGGTGCTCGCCCCCGTGCACCGCCGGTGAGGGGGCGAGTACCGTCGATGGGTCCTCCGCACCTCGGACCTTTCGAAAGCGAGCGCCACCCACATGGCCCAGACCACGGCCCGGCCATCCGCGGGACCACGCGAACTCACCATCCGCGGCGTCATCCTGGGTGGTGTCATCACGCTGATCTTCACCGCGGCGAACGTCTACCTCGGCCTCAAGGTCGGCATCACCTTCGCCACGGCGATCCCTGCGGCGGTCATCTCGATGGCGCTGTTGCACCGCATCGGCAACAGCACCATCCAGGAAAACAACATCGTGCAGACGATCGCGTCGGCTGCCGGCACGCTGAGCGCAATCATCTTCGTGCTGCCGGGCTTGGTGATCATCGGCTGGTGGAGCGGCTTCCACTACTGGACGACCCTCGCGCTGTGCATCGTCGGCGGCATCCTCGGCGTGATGTATTCGGTGCCATTGCGCCGGGCACTGGTGACCAACTCCGAGTTGCCCTATCCCGAGGGCGTCGCGGCCGCCGAGGTGCTGAAGGTCGGCAGCGGCGAGGACACCAACCCCGAGCGCAACCGCCAGGGGCTCTGGGCGATCGTGAAGGGCGCAGTGGCCGCGGCCGGGTTCGCCATACTCGCGGCAACGAAGCTGGTCAGCAGCGAGGTGTCGACCGCGTTCCGGGTCGGCAACGGCGGCACCGCGATCAGCGCGAGCCTGTCGCTGGCGCTGATCGGTGTCGGCCACCTGGTCGGCCTCACGGTCGCGATCGCGATGCTGGTCGGCCTGGTCATCTCGTGGGGCGTGCTGGTGCCGATGAAGACCTCCGGTCACCTCAGCGGCGGGCCGCTCGCAGACATCGTCTCGGGCACGTTCAGCTCCGAGGTCCGCTTCGTCGGCGCCGGGGCGATCGCGGTGGCCGCCATCTGGACACTGCTGAAGATCATCGGCCCGATCGTTCGCGGCATCGCCCAGGCGGTCGCCTCGACCCGCAACCGTCGCTCCGGTCAGCAGGTCGAGCTGGTCGAACAGGACCTGCCGATCACCGTGGTCGGTGGCGTCATCATCGCCGCGCTCATCCCGATCGGCCTGCTGCTCTGGGCGTTCCTGGCCGACACGACATTGCACAGCGCCTTCGGGGTGATCCTGCTCAGCCTGATCTTCGTGCTGATCATCAGCGCGGTCATCGCCGCGGTGTGCGGCTACATGGCCGGTCTGATCGGCTCGTCGAACAGCCCCATCTCCGGTGTGGGCATCCTCGTGGTGCTGCTCGCCTCGTTGCTGATGGTCGCGGTCTACGGTCGGGGCGGCTCACCGTCGCACGTCACCTCCGTGGTGGCCTACGTGTTGTTCGTGACCGCCGTCGTCTTCGGTGTCGCGACGATCTCCAACGACAACCTGCAGGATCTGAAGACCGGCCAGCTGGTCGGCGCCACCCCGTGGAAACAGCAGGCGTCGCTGGTCATCGGTGTCGTCTTCGGCGCGATCGTCATCGCCCCGGTGCTCGACTTGCTCAACTCCGCCTTCGGCTTCCAGGGCGCCCCCGGCGTCGGGAAGGACGCGCTGGCCGCGCCGCAGGCCTCACTGATGACCTCGCTCGCCAAGGGGGTGCTCGGCGGCAGCCTCGACTGGGGTCTGATCGGTCTCGGTGCCGCGATCGGCGCGGCCGCGATCGTGGTCGACGAGATCCTCACCCGCAGCACCAAGCGGATGAGCCTGCCGCCGCTCGCGGTCGGCATGGGCCTCTACCTGCCGATGGCGGTCACCCTGCTCATTCCGATCGGCGCGATCCTCGGCGTCGTCTACAACCGTTGGATGAGCACCCGCCGCGACCCCGAGCACGGCCGCCGGTTGGGCGTGCTGATGGCCACCGGCCTGATCGTCGGCGACAGCATCATGGGCGTGCTCATCGCGGCGCTCATCGCCGCGACGGGCGACGACGCACCGCTGGCAGTCGTCGGCGACAGCTTCGCGAACGCGTCCGAATGGATCGGTATGGCGGTCTTCGTCGTCCTGCTCGCGGTGCTCTACCAGTCGACCCGGCGCGCGGCCGCCAAGGACGACTAACCCTGCGGTTGCTGCGGATTGGCCGGGAGCGCACACGCCGGTGTGCCGCCGGGCAGCTGGTGGCGGTGCTCTGCCGCCCATTGGTAGACACGTCCGGCGACGACGTCGACGCCCGGTGCGGTGAGCACCCGGCCGATCACCGACCACGGCCGCCCAGCCGCCCGCAGTGCCGCCGCGATCGCCCGGTGCCCAGCGACGTGCGTATGACGGGGGCAGCTCCCCCGCACGAACTGCACCGCCTCCTCGCACTCCTGCCTCGTCAGCCCGAGTGCGCCGAGGTCGAGCCGCTGCCACGGCGCAACGGTGAACCTGTCACGCGCGATACGTTCGGCGACCTCGGCGCTGCGGGTGCAGAAGCCGCAGTCACCGTCGAACACCAGGATCGGGGCTGCCGTCATAGGCATGAGTCTGGCAGGTCCGGCGGGCCGCCCGAACGATGCCGTCGTACACGCATTACCGCGCGAGTTGACGCAACAGCGCACGACAACTGCACCGAACGAGGAGGCCGACCCGCGACGCAGCGACGATGCGTTCAGTGAGCGAGGAACGAGCTCACTGAACGAGGAGGAGCGAAGTCAGGAGCTGTAGTTCGGCGCTTCGACGATGCCTTGGACGTCGTGCGGGTGCGACTCCTTGAGACCGGCGGTGGTGATGCGCACGAAGCGCCCGCGGTCCTGCAACTCGGGGACGGTGTTGGCCCCGACGTAGAACATCGACTGGTGCAGGCCGCCGACGAGCTGGTGGATGACCGCGCCGAGCGGGCCGCGGTAGGGCACCCGGCCCTCGATGCCCTCGGGGACGAGTTCGTCGTCGCTGGAGACGTCGGCCTGAAAGTAGCGGTCCTTGGAGAAGGATTTCTTGCCCCGGGAAGCCATCGCACCGAGCGAGCCCATGCCGCGGTAGGCCTTGAACTGCTTGCCGTTGACGAACACCAGATCCCCCGGCGACTCTTCACAGCCGGCGAGCAGAGAGCCGAGCATGACCGAATCTGCCCCGGCCACAAGGGCTTTGGCGATATCGCCGGAGTATTGCAGGCCGCCGTCGCCGATGACCGGCACACCGGCCGGTTTGCAGGCCTGTGCCGCCTCGTAGATGGCGGTCACCTGCGGGACCCCCACGCCGGCGACCACCCGGGTGGTGCAGATCGAGCCCGGTCCGACGCCAACCTTCACCGCGTCGACACCCGCGTCGACCAGGGCTGCGGCGCCTTCTCGGGTCGCGACGTTGCCTCCGATGATCTGCACGTGTCTGGTGGCCGGGTCGGACTTCAGCTTGCGGATCATGTCGAGCATCAGCCGGGCGTGACCGTTGGCGACGTCCGGCACGAGCACGTCCACGCCGGCCTCGACCAACGTGGTAGCCCGCTCCCAGGCGTCACCGAAGTAGCCGATGGCCGCAGCGACCAGCAGTCGACCGTCGGAATCCTTTGAGGCGTAGGGGAATTGCTCGGACTTCACAAAGTCCTTGACGGTGATGAGCCCGGCCAGCTTGCCGTCGTCGTCGACGAGCGGCAGCCGCTCCCGCTTGTGCTGACGCAACAACGCAGTCGCATCGTCCCGGCTGATCCCGACCGGTCCGGTGACCAGCGGTGACGCGGTCATCACCTCGCTGACCTTGGTCGAGGCCCATTCGGCGACCGGGGTGAAGCGCAGGTCGCGGTTGGTGATGATGCCGATCAGGTGACCGCCGACGTCGACGACCGGCAGACCGGACACGCGGTAGCGGCCGCAGGTTTCGTCGAGCTCCTCCAGCGTCGCGTCCGGCCCGATCGTGACCGGGTTGGAGATGATGCCGGTCTGGGTGCGCTTGACCAGGTCGACCTGCTCGGCCTGATCGGCGATCGACAGATTGCGGTGCAGGACGCCGATGCCGCCCTGCCGGGCCATCGCGATCGCCATCCGTGCCTCGGTGACGGTGTCCATCGCGGCCGACACGAGCGGCACGCGGAGGTTGATCTCCCGGGTCAGCCGCGAGGTGGTGTCGACTTCGCTGGGGATGACGTCGGTCTCGCCGGGCAACAGCAGGACATCGTCATAGGTGAGGCCGAGCTGGCCGAACTTGCTCGGAACGTCGAAGGAGTGGGCCGGATTCGGGGACTGCTCGAGCGCCATTACAAAAGTGTAAGAGGCGTTGCTGGATGCCTCGTCCCGGTCCCTGCCATCGCGCCGGCGGTGTGGCCCGGGTCACGGTCAGCGACCACTGCTCGCCGATCCGGATTGCGGGGTGGAGGTGTATGGCGAAGTGAGCGGCGACGTGGGCTCACTCGCGCTCGGTGACGTCGGGTCCGAGGAGCGACGCGTCGCGATCGGCCCTGAGTACGGAGCCGAACTGCTGGAGGTGGCAGACGGCCGCGCCGACCGGGTGTGCGACAGGCTGCTGCTGCTGCTCGGGCTCGACGGCGAAGACGTCGACGACGGGGAGCTGCTGGACGAACTCGGGCTGCTGCTGGAGGTCGAGGAGGACGACGAGGTGCGGGTTCCGGTGGCGGCGGGCGTCGTTGTGGTGCCGGGGGCAACCGGGCCGCCGCGGGCGATGCGCGACGGGCTCGGCTCCCAGACCGACGACGGGTCGCCGGGCATCACCCGCCGAGGGGGTTGATGCGAGGCGAGCAGCGTGGTCGACGACGCGTCACCGGATGCGGGCCGTGACGCGGATCCGGATGCGGATCTCGGTGCGGACGTGCTGAGCACCGGTGAGCTGGGCTGCCAGGTGCCAGTCAGGTGGTCATGGCTCTGGCTGTAGGGACCTTCGGCGACCGCGCTGGGCACGCTGCGGTTGGTCAGCCCCATGTTCTGTGCCACCCGGGAGAAGCCGGGCACGCCGGTGACGGCGGCCGCCATACCGGACATCGACAGTGCGCCCACGACGACTGCCGCGGTGACGCCGACCCGCGCCGACCCGCGACGGGCGCGCGCGTAGCGCCCGCCCTTGCCGTGGCTCGGCGCGGCGTCGACCTGGGCGACCCACTCACCGAGCAGGCCGGCCACCTGGTCCTGCGCTCGCGCCTCGCGACGGGCGCCGAGTGCGTCGAGCAGCTCGTCGTCCCGCCGTATATCGCCGATCGAGGGCGGGCTCATAGATCCGCCTCCGAACCGTCCAGCAGGTCGCGCAGCCGCGCGAGCGCCCGGTGCTGGGCGACGCGCACCGCGCCGGCCGACATCCCCAGGGCGTCGGCGGTCTCGTCGGCCGAGAGCCCGACGGCGACCCGCAACGTCAGGATCTCGCGATGCTGCGGCGACAGCCGGTCCAGCAGAGCCCACACCCGGCCGGACTGTTCGCCGGAGAGCGCCAGGTCCTCCGGGCCCGGAGCCTCGTCGACCGAGTCGGGAAGTTCGTCGGTGGGGGTCGGGCGGCGGATGATCCCGCGCTGCACGTCGGCCACCTTGTTCGCGGCGATCCGGTAAACGAACGCTTCGAAGGGCGCGCCGCGGTCGGCATACCGCGGCAGGGCTGTCAGCACCGCCACGCACACCTCCTGCGCCGCATCCGCCGCGGCATCGACGGCGGCTGGGAAACGCCCCAGCTTGCCGCGCGCGTAACGCTCCGCAAGCTGGTGCACAGCCGCCATGAGTGCATCGGTCGCCGCCTGGTCACCATCACGGGCCGCGGCAGCGAGAGCGCGCAGTGGGACCTGCGCCTCCGCCTGTGACATCGCCGAACGGCGCGGAATCGTTACGCGGGCAGCGTCAAACCCCACGGCCAGGTCATCCTGGTCGGCGCTCGTCTGCCAGATCCCCGAGGTCACATCGTTCTCCGTCACTCACGCCCGGTGCGGGCCAGAGCATTCTGCTTCGTAGGTTAAGGCTGCCGACCCCACCCAGGTCAATCCGCGGCGTGCTGCACGGCGAACACGCGACCTTGTCGCACGCTCACGGGGACGTGCGAACGCCCGGGCAGCGGTTGCTGCCCGGGCGTTCTTGGAAAGGAGCCGCGATCAGTGACCGTGGCCGTGGCCGGCCGCGGCCGGCTCTTCCTCTTCCGGCTTGTCGACCACGAGCGTGTCGGTGGTCAGCACCATCGACGCGATCGAGGCCGCATTGCGCAGCGCGGAGCGGGTGACCTTGACCGGGTCGATGACGCCCTGCTTGATCAGGTCGCCGTACTCGCCGGTGGCGGCGTTCAGGCCCTCACCCGGCTTCAGCTCCTTGACGCGGGACACCGCGACGTAGCCCTCGAGGCCGGCGTTCTCGGCGATCCAGCGCAGCGGCTCGACTGCGGCCTTGCCGATGAGCGCGGCACCGGTCGCCTCGTCACCCTCCAGCTTGAGGCCGTCGAGCGCCGCGGTGGCGTGCACGAGCGCCGAGCCACCGCCGGCGACGATGCCCTCCTCGATGGCCGCACGAGTCGCGGAGATCGCGTCCTCGATGCGGTGCTTCTTCTCCTTCAGCTCCACCTCGGTGTGCGCGCCGACCTGGATGACGCAGACGCCACCGGCCAGCTTGGCGAGCCGCTCCTGCAGCTTCTCGCGGTCCCAGTCGGAGTCGGTCCGCTCGATCTCGGCCTTGAGCTCCTTGACCCGGCCGCTGACCTGCTCGGCGTCACCCTGGCCGTCGACCAGCGTGGTGGTGTCCTTGGTGACGACGGCGCGACGGGTCTGGCCCAGCAGGTCGAGGTCGACCTGGTCGAGCTTGAGACCGACCTCTTCGGCGATGACCTGACCGCCGGTGAGGATTGCGATGTCCTGCAGCATGGCCTTGCGGCGGTCGCCGAAGCCAGGTGCCTTGACCGCGCACACGTTGAACGTGCCGCGGATCTTGTTGACCACCAGGGTCGACAGTGCCTCACCGTCGATGTCCTCGGCGATGATCAGCAGCGGCTTGCCGGTCTGCACGACCTTCTCCAGCACCGGGAGCAGGTCGGCGATCGCCGAGATCTTGCCCTGGTTGATCAGCACGTAGGCGTCCTCCAGGACGGCCTCCATGCGCTCGGTGTCGGTGACGAAGTACGGCGAGATGTAGCCCTTGTCGAACTGCATGCCCTCGGTGAACTCCAGCGCGGTCTCCGCGGTGGAGGACTCCTCGACGGTGATGACACCGTCCTTGCCGACCTTGTCAAACGCCTCGGCGATCAGCTTGCCGATGGTCTCGTCCTGCGCCGAAAGCGCGGCAACCTGGGCGATCTCGTCCTTGCCCTCGAGCTCGCGGGCGTTCTTCAGCAGCCGCTCGCTGACGGTGTCGACCGCCTGGTCGATGCCGCGCTTCAGCGCGGCCGGGCCGGCGCCGGCCGCGACGTTGCGCAGCCCCTCGCGGACCATCGCCTGGGCGAGAACGGTCGCCGTGGTGGTGCCGTCACCGGCGATGTCGTTGGTCTTGGTCGCGACCTCCTTGGCGAGCTGCGCGCCGAGGTTCTCGTAGGGGTCCTCCAGCTCGACCTCACGGGCGATGGTGACACCGTCGTTGGTGATGGTCGGGGCGCCCCACTTCTTGTCGATGACGACGTTGCGGCCCTTCGGACCAAGCGTCACCTTCACCGCGTTGGCGAGGGCGTCGACGCCTCGCTCAAGCGACTTGCGCGCGGAGTCGTTGAACTCCAGTTCCTTTGCCATTACTGACCTTTCGTCAATTCCAGAGGTATGACGATGCCCCGGCCCGGCTCAGTCTCGAGCACGAGCCGGGGCCTCGTCGTCATACGAAAATCTGCGGGTCTTACTTGGTGACCACGGCAAGCACGTCGCGGGCCGAGAGGATGAGCAGCTCCTCGCCGCCGTACTTCACCTCGGTGCCGCCGTACTTGGAGTAGATGACCTTGTCGCCAACGGCGACGTCGAGCGGAACGCGCTGGCCGTTGTCGTCGACGCGACCCGGGCCGATCGCCAGGACCTCGCCCTCCTGCGGCTTCTCCTTGGCGGTGTCCGGGATGACCAGGCCGGACGCGGTGGTCTGCTCGGCCTCGACGGACTTGACGACAATGCGGTCTTCGAGCGGCTTGATGTTCACCGACACGGTGGGACCTTCCTGTGCTGGGGCCTGCGTGGCGCAGGCCGCGGATGCGAACCCTGGTGCAGTGCCGCCGGGAGTGAACGTCCGAGGCCGCCGTCGCGGGGGTCGGCCAAGGCTCCTGGCTGGCACTGTCCCAGGAAGAGTGCCAGTGACGAATCTATGCGGTGATTAGCACTCGCGCAACTCGAGTGCCAATGTTCGTCCGCAGTTCAGCGTTCACTCTGCTGCGCGAACTTCTCCAGCGTGTGGGTGCGGCCGCAGACGACGAGTTCGTCGCCCTCGACCACGACCGTTTCCGGCCGTGCGTAGGTGAAATCGGTGCCCGGGCGCTTCACGCCGACCACGGTGATGTCGAGCTTGGTGCGCAGCGCGGACTCGGTGAGCGATCGGCCCCAGAGCGAGCGAGGTGCGAGGGTGCGGGCGATGGCGAAGTCGTCGTCGAACTCGATGTAGTCCTCGAGCGACCCGGTCACCATGTGCGCCACCCGCTCCCCCATAGCCCGCTCGGGGAAGACCACATGGTGGGCGCCGATCCGCTCCAGGATCCGGGCGTGCTGCGGAGTGACCGCCTTGGCCCAGATCTCCTCGACGCCCAGATCAACCAGGTTGACGACGGTCAGCACACTCGCCTCCATGTCGCTGCCGATGCCGACGACCGCACGCTCGAAGTCGGCCGCGCCGAGCTGCACCAGGGCATCCGGGTCCGTCGAGTCGACGCGGGCGGTGTGGGTGAGCGTGTCGGCATACTTCTGGACCAGGTCCATCGACTCGTCGACTGCCAGCACCTCCCACTCCTCGTGCACCAGCGACTGCGCGACGGCGGCGCCGAACCGGCCCAACCCGACCACCAACGCGCTGCGCTGCGAGGGCATCTTGCGGGTGCGATCAGCCGACAATGGGGCGCTCCTCCGGAAGTTCGTAACGGCGTCTGGTCCGACGCATCGCCAACGCAGATGCCACCGTGATGGTGCCGACTCGGCCGAGGAACATCAACGTCATCAGCACCACCTGTGCCGAAACCGGCAGTTCGGCAGTGAGATTGGCCGACAGACCGGTCGTGGAGAACGCCGAGATCACCTCGAACAGCGACAGCTGCAACGTCTCACCGGACAGCGTGACGACCGCGATGGCGCCGACCATCACCGTGGCCACCCCGAGCAACGCGATAGTCAGCGCCTGCCGCTGCACACTGAGGGGTATGGCGCGGCGCCCGACCACGACCTGCCGCTCTCCGCGCACCTCGGACCAGATGACCGCGGCCAGCACCAGGAAGGTGGTCACCTTGATGCCACCTGCGGTGCCGGCGCTGCCGCCGCCGATGAACATCAGCACGTAGTGCAACATCATCGTCTCCGGGCGGATGAGGCCGTAGTCGACGGTGTTGAAGCCGGCGGTCCGGGGGAAGACGCCGCCGGCGAGCGACGCGACCAGCTTGTCGCCGAGGTCGAGCCGGCCGAGCGTGCCCGGGTTGGTCCACTCGAACGCGGCGAACGAAACCAGCCCCACCGCCAGAAGCACCAAAGAACCCCACACGGTGAGCCGCAGGTGCACCGTCCACTTGCGCGGTGTCCGCCACTGTCGCCGCAGCCCGAACCAGACGGGGTAGCCGAGCCCGCCGACGAACACCGCGGCGCACATCGGGCCGACGATCCACAGGTCGCCGACGAACGGCAGCAGCCCCTGCGGGAGATTGCTGAAGCCGGCGTTGTTGACCGACGAGATGCCGTGAAACACCCCGTGCCACAACGCATCCGGCCAGTTGTCGTCGTAGCCGATGCGGAAGCGGATGGTCAGGAACGTCGCGATGATCGCTTCGAAGACGAGGAAGAAGCGGGCAATGCGCAGCAGCACCCGGCGTACCTCGCCGGTGGTCGCCGCATGCGAGTCCGTCTGGGCCGCAAGGGTGTCCTGCAGACCGAGCCGGCCGCGCACCATGAGGATCAGCAACGTGGTGATGGTGACGATCCCGAGTCCGCCGACCTGCACCAGCGCCAAGATGATCGTTTGCCCGAGCGGGGTCCAGTAGGTCGCAACGTCCACTGTCGACATGCCGGTGATGCACGTCGCGCTGGTCGCGGTGAACAACGCGACCGACAGCTCCGCACCACCCGGACCGGCCTTGGCGTAGGGCAGCATCAGCAGCGCAGTGCCGACGGTGACGGCAACCAGGTAGAAGCCGACGACGAGGCGCGCCGGACCGAAGGCCGTGGAGTTCATGCGATCGAGATCATCAGCCGAGCGGGAGCGTCGCCTCGGGCGGTGCGTGTGAGGGGTCGACGCCGTCGAACAGGCTGCTGACCGACTCTCCGTCGTGGATGCGGGCGATGGCCTGGGCGAACAGCGAGGACACCGACATCACCTGCAACTGCGGCCAGTCCAGGGGCGGCGGCACGGTGTCGGTGGTGACGACCTCGCGGATCAGCGGGTGGGTCGAGAGGCGCTCGACCGCCCGGCCGACGAAGAGCCCGTGTGTGCAGGCGACGTCGGCTGAGGTGCAGCCCTGCTCGGCGAGACGGTCCATCAGCTCCACGACCGAGCCGCCAGTGGCGATCTCGTCGTCCAGCACGATCGCCCGCTTGCCGGCGACGTCACCGACGATCGTGTCGATCACGACCTTGTCATCGGCCAGCCGTTTCTTCGAACCGGCCGCGACCGGGAGGCCGAGCAGCCTGGCGAACTGCGTTGCGGTCTTTGCGTTTCCGAAGTCCGGGGAAACGACGACCGCGTTCGTCAGGTCCTGCACCCGGAAGTGCTCGGCCAGCACCCCGATGGCCGTCAGGTGATCGACCGGGGTGGAGAAGAAGCCGTGCACCTGCGGTGCGTGCAGGGCCATCGTGATCACCCGGTCGGCGCCGGCCGTCGCCAGCATGTCGGCGACCAGCCGGCCGCCGATCGAGATGCGGGAGGCGTCCTTCTTGTCCGAGCGGGCGTAGGCGAAGTATGGGATGACCGGCGTGATCTGCGCTGCCGACGCGCCACGCGCCGCGTCGATCATCAGCAGCAGCTCCATCAGGTTGTCCTGCGTCGGCGGCACCAGCGGCTGGATCAGGTAGACGTCGCGCTGCCGGCTGTTGGCCAGCAGCTGCGCCTGCAGGCAGTCGTTGCTGAACCGCTGGATGTCGACCCGCGAGCGCGGCACGCCCAGGTGCCCGCAGATGCGGTCGGCCAGCGCGGTGTGGGCCGATCCGGAGAACACGACGATCTCGCGCACGAGGCACTCCTCGGGTGGGTAGCGACGGCAATCGGCACCCTAGTGCAGTGCGTTTCGTCATACGGGAGGATGTGCGGCATGGATCCGGCACTCCTCGCGCGTCTCACCTCCGGTGAGGGCTGGGGCCTGCTGCAGTCCCTCCCGCCGTATGACGAAAGCTCCGCACTGGAGCTCGCCGGCCGACTGCGCGCCGCCGGATTCGACGCCGAGCTGGTCGGTGCGGCGCTGACGCAGTCGCGTCTGCGGGCGCGCGCTGCGCGAAAGTTCGGCGATGCGGCGGCGCAGATGTTCTTCACCGACGACGGCCTGGAGCAGGCGACCCGCACCGAACTCGCGCGGCTGCACGCGGCGCGGTTCCGGGACTCGGGGCTACGGCAGGTCTTCGACCTCGGCTGCGGCATCGGCGCCGACGCGCGTGCGTTCGCCCGGTCCGGACTGCAGGTCACCGCGGTCGACGCCGACGAACTCACCGCCGCGGTCGCCGCGCTCAACCTTCGCCCGTGGGAGCGCGCCACAGTGCGCCACGAGGATGCCGAGGCGGTGCCCCTGCCGTCCCGCGAAGTGGCACCGGACGCAGGGGTCTGGATGGACCCGGCCCGGCGTACGCCTGGAGTCGCGGACATCACCGGCCGCACCCGGCGCACCTTCCGGCTGGACGAACTCGTCCCCAGCTGGGACTTCGTGCAGGACACGTGCGCCCGGATGCCCGGAGCCGGCGTGAAACTGTCGCCCGCGTTCGGCCACGCCCAGATCCCGCCCGGCACGCAGGCGCAATGGACCTCGTTCGACGGCGAAGTGCTCGAATGCGTGCTCTGGTGGGGAGAGCTCGCCTGGCAGCCCGGCCGGTGCGCGGTCGTGGTGAACGGCCGTTTCGCCTACGAGGTGCACGAGGACGACGCCCTCGGCGCGCAGAGCAGAACCGCGCGACTGGACCGGCTGCACGGCTTCGTCTACGAGGCCGACCGCGCGGTGATTCGCGCCGGGCTCACCGGCGCGCTGATCCGCCGGGTCGATGGCAGCGAACTCGACGGCGGCCTCGGCGTCGTCACCTCGCCACGGGATGTCGTCGTGCCGTGGGCGAAGAAGTACGCGGTGCGCGACGCAATGCCGTTCAACGTCAAGGCACTTCGCGCCTGGGCCCGCGACCATGACATCGGCCGGCTGACGATCAAGAAGCGCGGAGCGAGCGTCGACGCCGATCAGCTGCGTCGCCAGTTGCGCCTCGGCGGATCCGCGACGGGCACGATCCTGCTCACCCGGGTCGGTGGCGCCCAGGCGGTCCTGGTCCTCGCACCGCTTCCCTGACGGGCTCCGGCACTGCGCTGCGTTACCGTCGTTGTCGTGCCGACCGCTCATCGCCTCCGCCACGCACTCGCCCTCGGTGTCACCGTTCCGCTCGTCGTCGCCGGTTGCAGCAGCAACTCAGGGGATTCCGCCAGCACCCCGGACAGCACCGGCAGCACGGCCACGTCCCGGGGTCCAGCCGCACCGCAGAGTTCGGCGACCGGATCGTCCTCGGCGCCATCGCGAGCGTCGAGCAGGCCGTCGGGGTCGGGCCCCGGCACGTCGTCGGGCGGCGGCTCGTCGTCGGGCAGCGGCTCAGCGTCCGCGGTGCCCGCGAGCGGCTGCGTGCAGAGCACCTACGACCGGCTGACGCCGGCGCAACGGGTCGGTCAGTTGCTGATGATCGGGATCGACGGCAACGCGCCGCAGACCGCGATCGACGGCTACATCTCCGGCAACAACGTCGGCAACGTCATCTACCTCGGCGGCTGGACGGGTATTTCGAAGGTCGCCAGCACCTCGAATCACCTGCAGGATCAAGCCACTTCAGCCGCGACCGGCGGTGTTCCCCTCCTCATTGCCGCCGACCAGGAGGGCGGCGCGGTGCAGCAGCTCAAGGGCCAGGGCTTCACTCGTCTCGTCTCAGCCCGCGAGCAGGGCGCCATGCCCGCGGCACAGCGCAAGTCCTACGCCGCGACGATCGGCACCCAGCTCCGCTCGGCGGGCGTCAACGTCAACCTCGCCCCGGTCGCGGACACGGTGCCATCCTCCATCGGCACCGCCAACCAGCCAATCGGCCGCTACGGCCGCGAGTACGGCAATGACCCGGGCGTCGTCGGCGCCGCCGTGGCCGACGTGGTGCAGGGCCTGGGCGAGGCGAAGGTCGCGGCGACCGTCAAGCACTTCCCGGGCATCGGCCGGATCACCGGCAACACCGACATCACCAGCACCGGCATCTCCGACGATGCGATGACCGCGAGTGACCCGTATTTGCAGGCCTTCTCGGCCGGTATCAAAGCCGGTGCCGAGCTGGTGATGGTGTCCTCCGCGCGCTACCCGAAGCTCGACTCGGCCAATCAGGCGCCATTCTCAGCGGCGATCATCAACGGGCTGCTGCGCGGCAAACTCGGCTGGCAGGGCGTGGTGGTCACCGACGACATGAACGCCGTCGCCGTCGCGGGCATCCCGCCCGGTGAGCGCGCGGTCAGGTTCGTCGCCGCCGGCGGCGACATCGTGCTGACCGGTCGGCCGTCCGACGCCGCAGCGATGATCTCGGCACTGACCAGCCGCGCCGGATCCGACAAGGGGTTCGCACAGCAGCTGCAGGCGGCGGAGAAGCGGGTGCTCGCGCTCAAGGAACGCCAGGGCCTGCTGCGGTGTTGATCCGCGACGCGGTGCCTAGCACCGACGCCGCGGCCTGCGCGGCCATCTATGCGCCATACGTGATCGACACCGAGATCACCTTCGAGACCGAGGCGCCGGACGCGGCGGAGTTCCAGCAGCGCATCGAACGCGCGCAAGACCAGCACGTCTGGCTGATCGCCGAAAATGACGGCGACACAGTCGGTTACGCGTATGCCGTGCCGTTCAAGGCGCGCGCTGCCTACCGCTTCTCGTGTGAGGTCAGCGTCTATCTCGCGCCGTCGGCCCATGGCCAGGGGATCGGCGGGGAGCTGTATGTCGAGCTGCTCGACCGCCTGGCCAAGCGCGGCATGCGGATGGCCTGCGCGGGCATCACGCTGCCGAACGACGCGAGTCTGGCGTTGCACCGATCGTTGGGGTTCACCGAGTCGGGCATCTACCGGCGGATCGGCTGGAAGCACGGCAGATGGCGTGATGTCGCGTGGTTCCAGAAGGGCCTCGGCGACGATCCCGATGCGCCGCCGGCGGGTGCGTGACCCCGGGCCGGCTCGGCTCCGGCACCTCACCCGCAAAAGTCACCGAAAAGGTGCGGCTCCGGCTCCTCACCCGCAAAAGTCACCGATAAGGTGCGCGTCCGGCACCTCACCCGCAAAAGTCACCGATAAGGTGCGCGGCGCGCCGACATACGATCGCACCGCGGCGCGCCGCCGACCTATTCGGTGAGTTTCGCGGGCTCGGATCTACACCGCCCACCTATTCGGTGAGTTACGCGGGCTCGGATCTACACCGCCACCTATTCGGTGAGTTTCGCGGGCCCGCCGGCACCGGCACCCGACTACCCGGGCACCCCGACTACCCGGCCACCCGATTCAGGAAGCCTTGACCTCACTCACCGGCATGGACGAATCTGCCGGCAGGTCAAGGGAACTCGGCGGCAGGCCGCGCTGCACCAGCTGCGAGCCCAGCGCGGCAACCATCGCCCCGTTGTCGGTGCACAGTCGCACGCGCGGCACCCGGAGGCTGATGCCGGCGGCCGCGCAGCGTTCCTCGGCGAGTGCGCGCAGCCGGGAGTTCGCGGTCACTCCGCCGCCGATCTGCAGGTCGTTGATGCCGTGAGTCCGGCATGCGTCGATCGCCTTGGCGGTCAGGACGTCCACGACCGCTTCGTTGAAGCTGGCGGCCACATCGGCCACCGGCACCGGCTCACCGGCGACCTGACGCTCCTGGACCCACCGCACCACAGCGGTCTTGAGGCCGGAGAAGGAGTAGTCGAAGCGGTGCTTTTCCAGATCCTTACGCGCGGTCAGGCCGCGGGGAAAACGGATCGCTTGCGGGTCGCCGTCCGCAGCAGCCCGCTCGATGTGCGGCCCGCCGGGATAGGGCAGCTCCAACACCCGCGCCACCTTGTCGAACGCCTCCCCCGCGGCGTCGTCGATCGTGCTGCCGAGCTCGACCACGTCGGAAGCGATGTCGCGCACCAGCAGCAGATTGGTGTGGCCACCCGAAACGAGCAGCGCCACAGTGGGTTCCGGCAGCGGACCGTGGTCGAGTACGTCGGCGCAGACATGCGCGGCGAGGTGGTTGACGCCGTAGAGCGGCTTGTCCAGCGCCCACGACAACGCCTTCGCCGCCGACACCCCGACCATCAACGCCCCCGCAAGCCCGGGCCCGGAGGTCACCGCGATTGCGTCGACGTCGGCGAGCTTGTGACCGGTCTCCTCGCACGCCCGGCGGATCGTCGGCACCAACGCCTCGAGATGCGCCCGACTGGCCACCTCAGGCACGACGCCACCGAAGCGCGCATGCTCATCGACACTGCTCGCGACGACGTCACCGAGCAACTCGTTGCCGCGCACGAACGCGACACCGGTCTCGTCGCAGGAGCTCTCGACACCGAGGATCAATGGCCCGCTCATCAGGTGGCAGCTTTCGTGGTCAGGTGGATCCGCATCACGTGCGCGTCGACGTTGCCGGGTTGGTAATAGCCACGGCGGGTCTGCAGCTGCTCGAATCCCGCTCGCAGATAGAGATTTCGGGCCCGTTCGTTGTCGGCGCGCACCTCCAGGAGCAACGCCTCGGCACCCGACGCGGTGGCCTCATCGGTCATCCAGTCGAGCAGCCGGCGCCCCAGCCCGCTTCCTTGCGCAGCGGGTGCGACGCCCACGGTCATCACGTCGGCGGTCTGGCCAGCGCAATCGACCCCGGCATATCCGACCACCGAATCCCCTTCGGTGGCAACGATATAACGCCGGCGGGGTCGACCCGCGAGCTCGGCCCACCAGGACTGCGCCGACCAGGCATCGTCCGGGAAGAGCTCGCTGTCGAGCGCGGTCAGGGTTTCGATGTCCGGCCATTCGACCGGCCGCAGCCGGATGCCCAGGTGTGGGGTCGTCGTTGGGGCACTCATCGGGGCCACCGCAAAGTATCGGAGCGAGGCACGAGCGGAGAACTTTGTGGGGTTGTCATCTCGCCAGCACCGACTTCTGCGCCGACGCGGGCTGCGCGTCGGGCTGACGCAGGTAGAGCGGCTGCACTGGCAGCAGTTCCCGGCCGGCGGCAAGCTCGCCCAGCGCAAACCTCGCGAGCGAACCAGCATCCACATCCCCCTGTTCGAGCGGCTGCCCAAAGCTGTCCGGATAGAGCAACGGGCCGCGACCGGCGACCGGCAGGGCGCGCAGGTCCTCGGGCAGCTCCGCCGGCCGGTCGACGCCGGGCAGGCCGGAGACACGCTCGACCCGGTCGGCGTGACTGCGGTAGCGCGCCCAGTAGACCTCCTTGCGCCGGGCATCGGTCGCCACGAGGAAGTCCTGCGTCATGCCCGACTCGCGCACCGACTGGGCGATGGCGTCGAGGCTGCAGACGCCGTATGCCGGCACGTCCAGCGCCAGGCCGAGAGTGACCGCAGTGGCAACACCGACCCGCAATCCGGTGAACGGGCCGGGCCCGACACCGACGGCTATGGCTGTGAAGTCGGCGGGTCGGCGACCGGCCTGGTCCATCACCCGCTCGATCGTCGGCGTCAGGATCTCCGCGTGCCGACGTGCCTCGACCTCGGTGTGCTCGCCGAGCACGCGGTCACCGTCGTGCACGGCGACCGTGACGGCGGAGGTGGCGGTATCTATGGCGAGCAGCAGCACCGCACAAGGGTACGCGCCGGTCGCGGCATTGCCTGAATCGCGCGGGCCCTCAGCCGGTCAGCTCGGCGGCGAGCCGCTCGAACCGCTGCCCGCTCGGCAGCATCCGGAGCGTGCGGCTGTCGCCGTCGGCTGCGAGCACCAGCTCGAGGTGCTCGTCGGCCAGCTCATCGGCCAGGCCGGCGCCCCACTCGACGACGGTGACCGCGTCCGCGACGGACGTGTCGAGGTCGAGGTCGTCGAGCTCGATGGCGCCGCTCAGCCGGTAGGCGTCGACGTGGACCAACTCCGGACCGCCGACCAGCGACGGGTGGGTCCGGGCGATCACGAAGGTGGGCGAGGTGATCGGCCCGCGGACTCCGAGGCCGGCGGCGATGCCTTGGGTCAGCGTCGTCTTGCCGGCACCGAGGCCGCCGGTCAGCACCAGCACGTCCCCCGCACGCAGCAGCTTGCCGAGACGTTCACCGAATGCGTGTGTCGCCTCGACGGACTCGAGCCGGATGGCGCTGGTCATCTACGACTCCTGCGGGGTGTCGAGGGCCCGGCGCGCGCGTGCGATCAGGGCGAGCAACTCGTCGTCGACCAGGTCGGCGTCCTCCAACGGCAGCACGTGCCCGGCGTGTTTGACGACCACCAGCTCGGCTCCGGGGATCTCGTGGGCGAGTTGCTCGCCGTGCGCGATCGGGGTCATCCGGTCACGGGTGCCGTGCATCACCAACGTCTCGATCCCGGTGAATGCCGCGAGCGCGTCGTGTCGGTCGTGCGTCATGAGCGTCGGCAGGAAGCTGCCGATCACATGCAATCGGGTGGAGAAGATCATTTCGGCGACTTGGCGCACCAGCTCGCTCGGGACCCGTCTGCCGAATGAATACCGGTGCACCAAAGCGGATTCGACCGGTCGGCCGAGGCCACGCATGCTGTCGAATGCTTCTTGCCGACTCCCCACGCGGGTGACCGCGCTCGGTCCGAGGCGGTGCACTACCGCACCGAGTTGCTTGCCGAGCCCGTAGTTGACCTCGCTCAGTCCGCCCGCGCTCGTGCTGATGAACGCTGCTCCGACGACCTGGTTGCGCACCAGCTCGGGGTGTTGCTGGGCGAGGGCCATCATCGCCATACCGCCCATCGAGTGGCCGACGAGCACGACCGGGCCATCCGGCACGGCGTCTTCGATCACCGTCGCGAGGTCGTTGCCCAGCTGCTCGATGCTGTATGACGAGTCGGCCCCTTCCTCGGAGCGTCCGTGACCACGCAGGTCCCACAGCACCACGCGGCAGCCCGCCTCGCGCACGACCTGCCGCTGGCGCGACCACACGTCGTGGTTGTGTGCGTAGCCGTGGGTGAAAACAACTGTCAGCAATGGATTTTCGGGATGCTCAGGCTCGTCGACCTCGACGTGCAACGGCACACCGTCATCGGCGATGACGGCGATCCCGTGGTCCACAGCCGGCTCGCCGCCGGCCGCCGGCGCAGCAGATTTGGTGCGGCGCGAACGCAGCACCCGGTCGGTCGCCACGCCGGCCGCGGTGGCGGCGCCGGCGGCCGCGATGCCGACACCGAGGCCGATCAGGCCGCGGCGTGAACTCATCCGGCAGACTCCCCGGCGAGGCCGTCCGCACCTTCACCGATATAGATCCGCGGCAGCCGGCTACTCATCCGCGTCACGATCTCGTAGCTGATCGTGCCTGCTGCATCTGCCCAATCCTGAGCGGTGGGAAGGCCTTTCGTCCCGTCCCCGAAGAGGACGACCTCGTCCCCCGCCTGCACGGCCAGGTCACCCACATCGACCACGAACTGGTCCATGCACACGCGACCGGCGACCTGGAATCGGTGACCGCCGACCTGCACCGGCCCCCGCGACGATGCTGACCGCGGCACACCGTCGGCATACCCGCACGGCACGTCGATCAGCGTGGTCTCACGATCGGTCACGTAGGTGTGTGCGTAGCTGACGCCCTGGCCGGCCGGAACCCGTTTGGTGACAGTGATTTCCGCGCTCATCGTCATCGCCGGAACCAATCCGAAGTGGGCCGGGTCGCCGATGTCGGGCACGGGTGACAGACCGTAGACCGCAAGGCCGGGGCGCACCATGTCCCAGGCCGCCTCGGGGGTGGTGAGCGTCGCGGCGGAGTTGGACATGTGCCGCACCTCGAGGGCAAAACCCGCTCGCTCGCAGTCGGCGACGGCATCGGCGAACTTCGCCTGCTGCGCCTGGACCGTCGGGTGGTGTGGCGCATCGGCGAACGCAAAATGGGTGAAAACCCCTGTGACACTGATGCTTCCGTCTGCGACGTGTCGCTGCGCGGCCTCGACCAGTCGGGGCCAGTCGGGCCCGTACGCGCCGTTACGTCCCAGCCCGGTGTCGACCTTCAGCTGGACCCGCGCGGTCTCCCCCGCTGCACGCGCTGCCGCCGCAACGGCGTCCAGCTCCCAGATCGCCGGCACCCCGATGTCGATCTGCCGCCGGACGGCCGCGCCGAAATCGACGCCGGGCGCGTGCAGCCAGGTCAGCAGCGGCGCGGTGATGCCGGCGTCGCGCAACTCGATCGCCTCGGCGAGCTGTGCCACGCCCAGCCACCGGGCGCCGCCGCGCAACGCCGCACGCGCGCTCGGCACCAGCCCGTGACCGTAGGCATCCCCCTTGACCACGGCCATCACCACGGCGTCCCCGGCGAGCGACTGCAGCACCGAGACGTTGTGCGCGATCGCCTCGAGGTCGACGGTGATCCGCGCCGGCACAGCGGAGGGGTTGGGTTGCTGGCTCACGCCGGTCAGTCTGGCACTCGCAGCAGCTGGGCGACCGCACGGCCCACCGCGTGCGCGACGTCCAGGGCGCGCACCGGGCCGCCCGGGTTTGCCTGGTCGGCCGCGACCCCGTGCACCAGCGCGCCGAGCGCGCCGGCCGTCGCCGGATCCACACCGCCGGCAAGGAGGGCCCCGCAGACGCCGGCGAGGACGTCGCCGGCCCCGGCGGTCGCGAGCCACGAGGGAGCGTCCGCCTGGGTCAGCACCGGCACGCCGGATGACGACGGCGACACCACCGCGGTGACCGACCCCTTCAGCAGCACGGTCGCATCGAGCCGATCGGCCACCTGGGCCGCGATCACGGTGGGCGCGTGATGCACGTCCCGCGCCGTGAGGTCCGCCCCTCCCTCCCCTCGTATGCCGAGGCGCCCGGCCAGCCGCAGCAACTCGCCGGCGTGCGGCGTCAGCAGGGTCGGCGCGGAGCGCGCCGCGTCGATGAGGTCCAGGCCGCCGGCGTCGAGCAGCACGGGCTGGTCGGACGCGAGCGCGTCACGGGCCACCTGGAGCTGCTCGGGTGACGCGTCGTCGACCACGAGTCCGGAGCCGATCGCCCACGCCTGCACGCGGCCCGTCCCGAAGACCGCTTCGGGCACTGCCGATCGCAGCAGGTCGGTGGGTGCGGGCGGCCCGACATACCGGACCATGCCGACGCCCGCCGTGACGGCAGCGGTCACCGACAGCACCGCTGCGCCGGTGTAGTGCTCTCCCCCGGCGACGACGCCGAGCACCCCTCGGGCGTACTTGTCGTCGTCGGGCGTCGGCACCGGCCAGAGCCCGGCCACGTCGGAATATGAAATGCGTTGCACCGCAGCGTCATTGGGGCTGGGCACGCCGATGTCGACGACGGTCAGCAGCCCGACGGCCGGCTCGGTGACCGGCATCAGGTGCACCGGCTTGAGCAGACTGAAGGTGACCGTCTCGTCGGCGAAGACCGACTGGCTGCGGACCAGGCCCTCCGGGTCACAGCCCGAGGGCAGGTCGACCGACACCACGAAGGCCTCGTCACCGATCAGCTCGGGTAGCCCACGCAAATGCTCCGGCAGACCGGGTCGGCCGCCGATGCCGAGGATGCCGTCGATCACCAGATCGGCACCGGCAAGCGCCTCGACAACGGCCGGATCCGGCGTGCCCTCGCGCCATTCGGCGACCACGACCCCTGCCTGCCGGGCGGCGGCGAGGCCGTCCTCGTGCGCCGTGCGGCCGACGAGCACCGCGAGCACGTTGACGTCGTCACCGGTCAGCGTCGCGGCCGCGAAGAGCGCGTCACCGCCGTTGTCGCCGGAGCCGGCGAGCACGACCACCCGGCCGGATTCGTCCTCGAGCCGCGCCGCGGCCACCTCGGCGAGACCTGCGGCAGCCCGCGACATGAGCTCCCCGTCCGGCAGCTGCGCCCGGACGGCGTCTTCCGCGGCCCGCACGGTCGGCACGTTATACGCCCGCATCATCGGCGTTCCTCACTCTCGGCGACCACGATCGCCGACGCGATGCCCGCGTCGTGCGAGATCGACAGGTGCAACGAGGCTACGGCCAGCTGCTCGACCCGTGCGGCGACGGATCCGGTGAGTTCCCAGGAGGGCTGACCGTCGCCGTTCTTGACGACCACGGCGTCCACCCAGTGCAGTCCCACCGGTGCACCGAGTGCCTTGGCCAGTGCCTCCTTGGCCGCGAACCGGCCGGCGAGGGAGTTGGGCGGCAGGTCGCGCTCGGCAGGTGCGAAGAGCCGCTTGCGCAGCGCCGGAGTCGCCTCCAGCTTGGCCATGAAGCGGGCGACATCGACCACGTCGATGCCCACCCCGACGACCGCCACGACGCGAGTCCTACTCCACCGTCACCGATTTGGCCAGGTTGCGCGGTTGATCCACGTCCAGCCCCTTGGCCGTCGACAGCTCCAGCGCGAAGACCTGCAGCGGCACCGTGGTGAGCAGCGGCTGCAGCATCGGTGAGGTGCGCGGCACCCGGATCACCTCGTCGGCGAACGGTTCGACGGCGGTGTCGCCCTCCTGTGCGATCACCAGGGTGCGAGCGCCGCGCGCCCGGATCTCCTGGATGTTGGAGACGACCTTGCCGTGCAGCCCGTGCGGTGTGTCCGGGCCGGGCACCACGATGAAGACCGGCTGGCCGGGCTCGATCAGCGCGATCGGCCCGTGCTTCAGCTCACCGGCGGCGAAGCCCTCGGCGTGGATGTAGGCCAGCTCCTTGAGCTTCAGCGCGCCCTCCATCGCCACCGGGAAGCCGACGTGCCGGCCGAGGAAGAGCACCGATCGGGTGTCCGCCATGAAACGGGCGATCTCGCGCACCCGCTCCAGGTTGCCTAGCAGCTCGGTGATGCGGTCCGGCACCTCCTGGAGCTCGGCCTGCACCGCGCGGGCGTCATCGGCATACGTCTCGCCACGCAGCTGCGTGAGGTAGAGGCCGAGCAGGTAGCAGGCGGTGATCTGGGCGAGGAACGCCTTGGTCGAGGCGACCGCGATCTCCGGGCCGGCGTGGGTGTAGAGCACTGCGTCGGACTCGCGCGGGATCGTCGAACCGTGGGTGTTGCAGATCGACACGGTCAGCGCGCCGAGCTCACGCGCATGCTTGACCGCCATGAGCGTGTCCATCGTCTCGCCGGACTGGCTGATCGACACCACCAGCGTCCGCTCCCCGGCAATCGGGTCGCAGTAACGGAATTCGTGGGCCAGGCTCACCTCGACCGGGATGCGGGTCCAGCGTTCGATCGCATACTTGGCGACCATCCCGGCGTATGCCGCGGTGCCGCACGCGACGATCGTGATCCGGTCGACGGAACGCAGCTGCTCCTCGGAGACGCGCAGCTCGTCCAATGCCAGCGCCCCGGTCTCGTCGGTGCGGCCGAGCAGCGTGTCGGCGACCGCCTGCGGCTGCTCGTTGATCTCCTTCTCCATGAAGGTCTCGTAACCGCCCTTCTCGGCGGCCGCGGCATCCCAGTCGACGTGAAATGTCTTGCCCTTGGCGGGTTCTCCGTCGAAGCCGATGACCTCGACCGTGTCCGGGGTGATCGTGACAATCTGGTCCTGCTCCAGCTCCATCGCCTCGCGGGTGTAGCCGATGAACGCGGCCACGTCGGAGCCGAGGAAGTTCTCACCCTCGCCGAGCCCGACGACCAGGGGTGAGTTGCGGCGGGCACCGACGACGACGCCCGGCCGGTCGGCGTGCACGGCGAGCAGGGTGAACGCGCCTTCGAGCCGGGCCACCACGGTGCGCATCGCCTCGGTGAGGTCCCCGTCATACGCCTTGGCGAGCAGCTGCGCGACGACCTCGGTGTCGGTCTCGGACTCGAACTGCACGCCCGCGTCGAGCAGTTCGTTCTTCAGCGGGTGGAAGTTCTCGATGATGCCGTTGTGGATCAACGCCAGCTTGCCGTGCTCGCCGCCACGGTGCGGGTGGGCGTTCTCGTCGGTCGGACCACCGTGAGTCGCCCACCGGGTGTGCCCGATGCCGGTCCGGGACGGCGGCAGCGGCCGCTGCTCGATCTCCCCGACCAGATTGACCAGCTTGCCGGCCCGCTTTCGGACGTCGACCTCGTCCCCGGCGACCAGCGCCACACCGGCCGAGTCATAGCCGCGGTACTCCAGCCGCGCGAGGCCCTCCATGACGACTTCCAGGGCCCGGGCGCCGTCCTGCGCACCGACATAACCGACGATTCCACACATAAGCGTCAATTGAACCGGATGCCGGGCGGCGGGCGCGAAACCGCCCCGCGGCGGCGCGTGTCGGAGGGCATGCGGTTCAATGACGCAGGTGTCCCGCAACCAGTCATCGGTGCCGTCGCCGTATGTCGAGTTCGACCGCGCCGCGTGGTCCGGGCTGCGCGACTCGCACCCGATGAGCCTGACCCGGGAGGACGTGCGCCGGCTGCGCGGCACCGGCGACCGGCTGGACATGCCGGAGGTCGAGGACATCTACCTGCCGCTGTCCCGGCTGCTCAATATCTACGTCGGCGCCACCGGCCGGCTGCACCGGGTGACGACCGACTTCCTCGGCGAGCGACCGGCGCGCACGCCGTTCGTCATCGGCATCGCCGGATCGGTCGCGGTGGGCAAGTCGACGACGGCCCGCATCCTGCGGGAGCTGCTCGCGCGCTGGCCGGGCACCCCGCGGGTCGAGCTGGTCACCACCGACGGGTTCCTCTTCCCCAACGCCGAGCTCGAACGCCGAAACCTCCTGGAACGCAAGGGCTTTCCCGAGTCCTACGACCGGCGCAAGCTGGTCCGCTTCCTGGCCGCGGTGAAGTCCGGCGCCGCCGAGGTCAGCGCCCCGGTCTACTCCCACCTGACCTACGACATCGTCCCGGACGAGCAGGTCGTGCTCCGCCAGCCAGACGTGCTGATCGTCGAGGGCCTCAACGTGCTGCAGCCGTCGATGCCGTCGACCGATCGCCGCGGCACCCTCGCGGTCTCCGACTTCTTCGACTTCTCGGTGTATGTCGATGCCCGCGAGGAGCACATCAAGACCTGGTATGTCGAGCGGTTCTTGCGGCTGCGGCAGACGGCATTTGCCGACCCCAACTCCTACTTCCACCGCTACGCGAGCCTGACCGACGAGCAGGCGATCGACCGCGCGGGGCAGATCTGGGACAGCATCAACGCCCCCAACCTGCAGCAGAATGTCGCACCCACCCGCAGCCGGGCGACGCTGGTGCTGACCAAGGGTCCGGACCACAACGTGACCCGCGTGCGCCTGCGGAAGGTCTAGCCAGCTCGCTGATCGAGTAGGACGGGGGCCAGCTCGCTGATCGAGTAGGACGAGGGCCAGCTCGCTGATCGAGTAGAACGGGGGCCAGCTCGCTGATCGAGTAGGGCGAGGCGGCGAGCCTGCGAGCCGACTCGCCCGTATCGAGATCAGCGCAACCGCGAGGGCTCCTCGTCGGCTGCCTCGTCATACGGCCCGGCGTCGTCGGCGTACTCGTCCTCGTCGTCCTCGTCGAAGAGCTGCTCCACGTCGTCGACCGACATGGTGTCCTCGTCCTCATAGTCGTCCGGCTCGGCCGGCGCCGCCTTGCGGGCCCGTGCCCAGAGAAGCAGCCAGATCGCGGCGAAGACCGCGAGTACGGCAAGTGCGGCCAGCACGCCGCCGAACACTTGATAGAGCAGGTGTGACACGCCGTTGGCCGGCACCGAACCGCTCGACTCGTCGGTGAACGTCGGCGCCTGGTCGTTACCCCAGCTGGCGCCGAGCGCGCCGGCGAACGCGACCAGCACCACTGCAACGATCCAGTAGGTGGCGGCGAACAGACGCTTGTGCACGAGCATGCGCCCAAGGTATCCGGCCGGGCCCGCTCGACGCGACGCAACGGGCCGAAGACCCGGGGCCCGGGTGAGTGAATTCCCGGATCGGCTGGAAGAGTCCCGTCATACGACCCATCGATGGCTAGGAGTTGAGTGCCGATGATCCTCATCGTCGTGAAGTGGCAGATCAAGCCGGAGTACGCCGACCAGTGGCCGCAGCTGAGCCGGGAGTTCACCGAAGCGACCCGAGCCGAGCCGGGCAACAAGTTCTTCGACTGGTCACGCAGCCTGGAGGATCCGAACGAGTACGTGCTGGTCGAGGCGTTCGACGACGACGCCGCCGAGGCACACGTCACCTCCGAGCACTTTGCGAAGGCCCAGGCGGAACTGCCGAAGTATGCCGCCAAGACCCCGCAGGTCCGCAACATCCAGGGTCAGCCGGAGGCGTGGGACCAGCTGGGCGAGTTCACGGTCGGCTGAGGAACGAGCGGGGAACTCGTGGCGGTTAGGTCACGATGACGCTGAGCAGCATCACGAAGCCGAAGCCGACCACCGAGATCACCGTCTCCATCACCGACCAGGACTTGATCGTCTGACCGACGGTCAGGCCGAAGTACTCCTTCACCAGCCAGAAGCCGGCGTCGTTGACGTGGCTGAAGAACAGCGAGCCGCACCCGATCGCCAGCACCAGCAGGGCAAGGTGCGCCGGGGTGAGCGTCTCGGCCAGCCCGCCGACGATGCCGGCTGCGGTGACCGTGGCAACCGTGGCCGAGCCGGTGGCCAGCCGGATGCCGACGGCGACCAGCCAGCCGAGCAGCAGCACCGAGATGTTGGCGTCCTTGGCCCAGTCGGCGATCACATTGCCGACGCCGGCGTCGACCAGCAGCTGCTTGAATCCGCCACCCGCCGCGACGATCAGCATGATGCCGGCGATCCCGGGCAGGCCGCCGCCGAGCGAGTCGCTGGTCTGCTTGCGAGTCATTCCGGTGCCGAGGCCGAGCACGAAGTAGGCCACGACGACGGCGATCAGCAGCGCGACCGACGGCGTGCCGAGCACGTCGAGGATCTTTCGGGCGACGTTGTCCTCCGACGCCCACAGGTTGACGATCGCGGCCGGGAGCATGAGTACGACGGGCAGCAGCACCACGATCACGGCCTGGGCGAACGGCGGCAGCTTGCGCTCCGGCGCCGCCTCGGGCACCGGACCCGAGACACCGTCTCCCGCGGCGGGCGCGTGCAGCGGCACCCACCGGGTGACGAACCGGCCGAGTAGCGGCCCGGCGATCACCAGGGTCGGGATCGCCACGATCAGCCCGAAGATCAGCGTGCGTCCCTGGTCGGCGTGCAGGCTGGCGATCGCGGTCTCCGGGCCTGGGTGCGGCGGCACCAGACCGTGCAGGATCGACAGACCCGCGAGCGCGGGTATGCCCACCCGCATCAGCGGCTGGCCAGTGCGTCGAGCGACCAGGATGACGATCGGCACCAGGATGACGACGCCGATCTCGAAGAACATCGGCAACCCGATGATGGCCGCGATCAGCGCCATACCCCAGGGCAGCGCGGAGCCGGAGAATCGGTCGGTGATGGTCGCCACCACGCGATCGGCGCCGCCGGAGTCGGCCAGGATCTGGCCGAGCATCGCGCCGAGCGCGATCAGCAGGCCGACCGACCCTGACGTGCTGCCGAAACCGGTGGTGAAGCTGGTGATCGCGTCCTCGCCCGGCACCCAGGCGACCAACGCCAGGGCTGCCGAGCCGAGCAGCAGCGCCAGGAAGGGATGCAGCTTGGCGACGGTGATCAACACCACCACCACACCAATGCCGACGAGTGCGGCGACAAGGAGCTGGCCGTTACCGGCGTTCGAGATGGGGGGCGCCGGATCGGCGCTCAGCAGTGCGTGCACCGGTCAAACCTACTGCCACGCAAAGAGATCCGGTGGCATGGCCACCGGATCTCTTCGCGTCGTGCGGTGCAGCGACCGATCAGTACCAGCCGGTCGCCTGTGAGTGACCCCAGGCCCCGCAGGGCGAGCCGTAGGTGGCGCTGATGTAGCCCAGACCCCACCGGATCTGGGTGGCGGGGTTGGTGCGCCAGTCGGCGCCGGCGCTCGCCATCTTGCCGGCCGGCAGCGACTGCGGGATCCCATAGGCGCCGGACGACGGGTTGGTCGCGCCGACACGCCAGCCTGACTCGCGGTTCCAGAGGCTGACCAGGCACCCCATCTGGTCCTGACCCCAGCCGTATGACGAGAGCATCGACGACGCGATGGTCTGCGGGCTGCCGGAGTAGGTCGGCGTGCTCGGAGCAGTGGCCGGCGCCTTGGTCGGCGCGGTCGGGCGCTGCGCGTCGCGCGATGTCGAGGGCCCGGCACTCGTGCGCTGGGCGGCCGCCGCGTCGGCGGCCTTCTTGGCGTCGGCGGCCTTCTTGGCGTCCGCGGCCTTCTTGGCGTCCGCGGCCTTCTTGGCGTCCGCGGCCTTCTTGCGAGCGGCGGAGGCTCCGGAATCGGCCTGGCTGCGCAGCTTGGTCGCCTTGCTGGCGCGACTGGCGACGGCCGCACGGGCCTTCGCGTCCGCCGCGGCACGGGCCTTGACTGCCTGCTGCGCGGCGGCCGTCTGTGCCTGTGCATCGGCGACCAGGCCGGAGTCGGCAGCCTGCACTGCACCCGCCCCGCTGACCTTGGCCCCCAGCTGCAGATCTGCCTGCGCCGGACCGGCGACGTTGGCGGTGGCCGACGCGTAGGTCGCTGCCGAGACCGACACCGCGGAGATCGCGGCGGTCGCGGCTACCGCCGGACGGCGCAGGGCGCGGATGCCGGTATCGCGACGGGCACGGTGACGTCCGACGGGACGAGACATGGAGCAGCCTTTCGGGGGAAGACATGGATCGACGCGCTGCACGAGGGCCGTCAGGCCGCAGGTGACGAGCGCGTCACGGTCACAGCATCTCGTATCGGTCACGGGGCGCTGCGACGGCCCCGCCGTTACCGAAATGAGACATGTGACACAGCGTGCCCTACAAGCGTCAAGATTCCAAGTCGTCGCGACGAATTGGCCGGTTTCCTATGGCGTGTTCCGGCGTGTCTCTGCGCGTCCCGGACCGAGCTCGGGCTCTGGCGAGGTGTCGTCCTCGCCAGAGCCCGAGTTGCCTTCGCCGCCCGGAGACCTATGCGTCGGGCGCCTCGAGCAGGTCGGTGACCAGGGCCGCGATCGGGCTGCGCTCGCTGCGGTGCAGCGTGACGTGACCGAAGAGCGGGTGACCCTTCAGCTTTTCGATCACCGCGGCGACACCGTCGTGCCGGCCGACCCGCAGGTTGTCGCGCTGCGCCACGTCATGGGTGAGTACGACGCGGGAGTTCTGGCCGATGCGGGACAGCACGGTGAGCAGGACGTTGCGCTCCAGCGACTGCGCCTCGTCGACGATCACGAACGCGTCGTGCAGGGAGCGGCCGCGGATGTGGGTTAGTGGAAGCACCTCCAGCAGTTCCCGGTCGACGACCTCCTCCATCACCTCACGCGAAACCAGCGCCCCGAGTGTGTCGAACACGGCCTGCGCCCACGGCCCCATTTTCTCGTTCTCGGTCCCGGGCAGGTAGCCCAGCTCCTGACCACCCACGGCATACAACGGCCGGAAGACGATCACCTTGCGGTGCTGACGCCGCTCCATCACGGCCTCCAGGCCGGCGCACATGGCGAGCGCCGACTTGCCGGTGCCGGCGCGGCCGCCGAGGCTGATGATGCCGACGTCGGGGTCGAGCAGCATGTCGAGTGCGATCCGTTGCTCCGCCGACCGGCCGTGCAGCCCGAACGCGTCGCGATCCCCGCGCACCAGCCGCACCGACTTGTCCGGCACCACGCGACCGAGCGCGCTCCCGTTGGGACCGAGGAGGACGACTCCGGTGTTGCACGGCAGCTCCGCGGCCTCGGGAAGCTCGAGGCGTCCCTCGTCGAAGAGGCTGTCGAGTTGGTTGGTGGCGACATACAGCTCGGTGATGCCGGTCCACCCGGAGTCGATGGCCAGCTCGGCGCGGTACTCCTCGGCGTTGAGCCCCACGGCGGACGCCTTGACCCGCATCGGCAGGTCCTTGCTGACGACCGTCACCTCACTGCCCTCGTTGGCGAGGTTGCGTGCGACGGCCAGGATCCGCGTGTCGTTGTCCCCCAACCGGAAGCCGGCGGGCAGCGACTGCGGGTCGGTGTGGTTCAGCTCGACCCGCAGAGTCCCTTCGTCACCGACCGGCACCGGCGCGTCGAGCCTGCCGTGCGTCACCCGCAGGTCATCCAGCAGCCGCAGAGCGCTGCGTGCGAAGTAGCCCAACTCAGGATGGTGCCGTTTGGCCTCCAACTCGGTGACCACGACCACCGGCAGCACCACCTCGTGCTCGGCAAAGCGGGTCATTGCGCGCGGATCGGACAACAGCACCGACGTGTCGAGCACGTAGGTGCGCGGCTTGGCATTGGCGCGCGAGCGGGTGGACGACGTCGAACCGGAGGGCTGGGAGCTGCTGGCCATATCGATCTCCTCGTCACGGGGCGCGTCGCGCCGCGTGACCTACTCTCGGACGAGGTGCCGGGACCGGGCCCCTTCGCGGAGGAGCCGGTGCCGGCCCTCCTTCCGGAGCAAAGATCGCTCCATGTGGTGGGCCTCCCGAACACGTCGCGTCGGTCGCGGCGTGTCACGGCCGACATTACGACGGGCCAGCGCCGGTATGACGCACCTCGACGCGCGACGCGCCGAGGGTTGATCCGGCGTTCGTCGTCCGTTCAGACTCGCTGACAACACCCACCACAACAGTCACTCTCGCAACTCGCGGGCGGCAATTGAGTTGCTCCGGCAAGCAACCCACTGGTGGGCTGCATCCCGTGATCACCCCCGCGCTCCCGCCGCCCGTCCGCCCCGGAGATCGGGTCGCCGTGCTATCCCCGAGCTGGGCGGCTCCGGCACACTTCCCCGCCATACACGAGCGGGCGCTGCGGCGGCTGCGTGAGGACTTCGAAGTGGAGCCGGTCGAGTATCCGACGACTCGTGCCGCGGGCACCCCGCAGCAGCGGGCCGCCGATCTGCACGCAGCCTTCGCCGATCCCGACATCGCGGCGATCATCGCGACCATCGGCGGGGACGATCAGATCACCGTGCTGCCGCACCTGCACGCCGACGTCATCCGGGCCAACCCGAAGCGCTTCCTCGGCTACAGCGACAACACCAATCTGCTCAATTACCTGTGGTACCACGGGATTCCGGGGATCTACGGCGGTTCGACGCAGGTGCACCTCGGACCCGTGCCGGACGCCATACATCTGGAGTCCCTGCGAGCGGCGCTGTATGGCGGGGACGTCACGCTCCACCAACCGGCCCGCACCCGCGACTACGGCTATCGGTGGGACGACCCGCGCGCCCTGACCGAGCCGGCGCCGGACGGACCGGCCGAACCGTGGAGCTGGAGCGGCCCGGCCCGCTCGGTCACTGCGCCGACCTGGGGCGGGTGCCTGGAGATCGTCGGCTGGACGTTGGCCGCAAACCGCTTCATGCACCCCGCCGAGATGTATGACGGTGCGATCCTGCTGATCGAGGCTCACGAGGAGCCGAAGACGCCGACCGAGAACTACTGGCTCCTGCGAAACCTCGGCGAGCGGGGTCTGATCTCGGCGGCGGCCGCCCTGGTCTGGGCCAGGCCGCCGGTGGGCGATCACGAGCATCCCGTCACGGCGGATGCGGCGAGCGCCATACGCACCGAGCAACGAGGTGCGGTGCTGCGCGCGGTCGCCGAGTACAACCCGCAGTTGGTTGTCGCCCTGGACGTCGACTTCGGCCACACCTCACCCCAATGGCTGATGCCGTATGGCGGCATGGTCACCCTCGACGGCGAAAACCGCACAATCGCAGCACATTTCGGCAGTGCGTGACGCACACGAGGTGCTGCGCCGGTGATAACTTGCCGAGCTATGAGTTACAACACCCCGGCACAGACCGCCAAGGCAGCGGTCGAGTCCGGCGTCGCGAAGGCGAACCTGCCCATCGGATCGATGGCGGTCGGCGGCTTCCTCGCCGGTGCATACATCGCCTTCGGCGGCCTGCTCGCCATCGTCGGCTCCGCCGGCCTCGACCCCAAGACGTGGGGCGGCCTCACCACTCTCGTCACCGGCCTGGTCTTCAGCCTCGGCCTGATCCTGGTCGTCATCGGCGGCGCCGAGTTGCTGACCGGCAACATGATGCTGTTGCCCCTTGCCCTGCTCGAACGCCGCATCACCGTCACCCAGTTGCTGGTCAACTGGGGCGTGCTCTTCGTGGCCAACCTGGCCGGCTCGCTGTTCGTCGCCTACGTGCTGGCCTACAAGACCGGCGTGATCGGCGACGCGCTGGCGAAGGCCGGCAGCCCGGCCGCGATGGATCACACCCGGCTGGTCGGCATCGTCACCGGCAAGGGCATCACCGAGACCAACCTGCAGGTCTTCCTGCGAGCCATCGGCTGTAACTGGCTGGTCTGCCTCGGTGTCTGGCTCGCGCTTGCGGCGCACGACGTCGTCGGCAAGATTGCCGGCATCATCTTCCCGATCACCGCGTTCGTGGCGCTCGGCTTCGATCACGTTGTGGCCAACATGTTCTTCCTGCCGCTCGGCATGTTCGTCGACTCCCCCGGGCTGACCTGGGCTGACGTCATCCGGAACATCATCTTCGCGTTCCTCGGAAACGCCGTGGGCGCAGGCGTATTCGTCTCCTGCGCCTACTGGTACACCTACCTGCGACCGCGCCCCGATCCGGTCGTGCAGGCTCCCGGGGCGAGCGAGGCGATGGAGGCGAAGGACTGAACGCGGGCTACTTGCCGAGGCGGCGGTCGCGGACCGCATATGCGCGCAGGGCACGCAGGAAGTCGACCCGCCGGAAGTCGGGCCAGTAGGCCTCGCAGAAGTAGAACTCCGAGTGCGCGCTCTGCCACAGCAGGAATCCGCCGAGCCGTTGTTCGCCGGAGGTGCGGATCACCAGGTCCGGGTCCGGCTGCCCCTTGGTGTAGAGGTGGTCGGCGATGTGCTCGACGTCCAGCACCTCGGCGAGCTCCTCGATCGACGTGCCGCGGGCGGCGTGCTCCTGCAGCATCGAACGGACCGCGTCAGCGATCTCGCGGCGCCCGCCATACCCGACCGCGATGTTGACGATCATCCCGTCGACACCGGCCGTCGAGTCCGCCGCCTCCTTGAGCACCCGGGCTGTCTGGGCCGGCAACAGGTCGAGGGCCCCGACCGGATGCAGTCGCCAACGACCTTCTGCCGCAAGCCCTTTCACCGCGTCCTCGATGATGCCGAGCAGGGGTGTCAGCTCGCGCGCGGAGCGGTTGAGGTTGTCGGTCGACAGCAGCCACAGCGTGACCACCTCGACGCCGGCCTCCTCGCACCAACCGAGCAGCGGCTTGATGTTGTCCGCGCCGGCCTGGTGTCCGTCCTCGGTCGCCGCGCCCCGGCGCTTGGCCCACCGCCGGTTGCCGTCCAACATGACGCCGACGTGTCGCGGGAGGTTCTGCTCGGGCAGTGAACGCCGAACGTGCCGTTCGTAGGCGCTGTAGAGCAGATCGCTCACCCGCATGGAGCACCCCCGGTCACGAGATCCGATGTGTTGGACGAACTCAAGGGTATGCCGAGACGTTCGTCATACTGCGCCAGGATGACAACCTACGCTCGCGTAACTTATTCTGGGGGCATGATCGAGTCCACCCGCACCGCGGCGCAGCAACTGCAGCACGAGGCCACCGACCTGGTCCGCCTGGTCAAGCCGAAGCTGCGCGGCTGGCTGCACGCCGGTATGACGCCGCTCGCGGTCGCGGCCGGCATCGTGCTGATCGCGCTCGCGCCGACCGCCCGTGGACGCGTCGGTGCCGCCATCTTCGCAGTCACCGCCGCGCTGCTGTTCGGCACCTCCGCGGTCTACCACCGCGGACGCTGGAGCCCGCGGGTGCAGGCGGTGCTCAAACGGATGGACCACTCAAACATCTTCCTGATCATCGCCGGCACCTACACGCCGTTCGCGCTGACCCTGCTCGACCGTTCGCAGGCGATCACCCTGCTCGCACTGGTCTGGGGCGGCGCCGCGCTCGGCGTGCTCTTTCGCGTTTTCTGGGTCGGCGCGCCGCGCTGGCTCTACACGCCGGTCTACGTGGCGCTCGGGTGGGTGGCGATCTTCTACTTCGGCCCGATGCTGCGCTCCGGTGGCCCGGCAGTGGTCACGCTGATCGCGGTCGGCGGCGGGCTCTACACGCTCGGCGCCATCGTCTACGGCACCAAGCGACCCGATCCCTCACCGCGCTGGTTCGGCTTCCACGAGATCTTCCACTCATTCACGGTGGTCGCCTTCGTGACGCACTACGTCGCGGCATCGATGGCGATCTACGGGCACGCCTCCGCCGCCTGACGCCCACTCCCCCGCCGACAGGCTCACTTATCGCCTACGGGCCCGCCTATCCGGCGCCCCCACTCCCCCGCCGACAGGCTCACTTATCGCCCACAGGCTCACTTATCCGGGTCATTCGGGGCCCGAATAAGTGGTCCTCTGGGCGGTAAGTGAGCCGCTCGGCGTCAGGGCTCGTCGCGTCAGAGCTCGTCGCGAGTCTGCGACGGTGCTTCGTTCGCTTCCTCGGGCGCCTGCTTCGACGCGGGCGTGGGCTCTTGTCCCAATGCCTGTTTCGACGCTGCCTGCGACTCCTGCTTCGGCTCGTCGGGCAGCCGCAGCTTCTGCACGCTGCGCGCGCGGGTCGCGTCGGCCGAGGCCTGCCGGTCCTCCTCCCGCCAGGTGACGCCGCGCAGGTGCTTGTTCATGCTCCGGAACAGCAGCCAGCACGCCAGCGCCATCCCGAACAGCACCAGGAACCCCCAGATGCCGGCCGTGTAGAGAACGCTCTCGTTGCCACCGTCAGACATGCTCGGCCTCCGTCACTCGCGGCTTGACGTCATCCACCACCGGCGCACCGAGCTGCCCGGTCGCCATCGCATCGGCCTGCGACACATCCGCCGGCAGGCCGGCGAACAAGTCGTCCTCGCCCTCGGCGAGCGACACGTAGGACCGCGCCAGGTCGAACTCCTCGGTCGGCCAGATCTCGCCCTGCTCGGTCGCCGACAACGAGAAGAACGTGCCGTCCGGGTCGATCTGGGTGGCATGCGCAAGCAGCGCCTGCTCGCGCACCGCGAAGTACTTCGCCGACTCGATGCGGGTGGTGACCCGGCCCTCGGGCCGGTCGTCCCAACGCTTCATCCACTCGGCGTATGGCGACTCCTTACCCGCGGCGAGCAACGCCTCGTGGAAGGCGGTCATCTTCGCCTTGGAGAAGCCCCGGTCGTAGTAGAGCTTCAACGGCTGCCACGCCTGCCCGGCGTGCGGGAACGCCTCCGGGTTACCGGCGGCCTCGAACGCGGCGACCGTCACCACGTGGGTCATGATGTGGTCCGGGTGCGGGTAGCCGCCGTTCTCGTCATACGTGGTGATGACGTGCGGTCGGAACTGCCGGATCACCCGCACCAGCGCCTCGGTGGTGATGTCCAGCGGCTCGAGCGCGAAGCAGCCCTCGGGCAGCGGCGGCAGCGGATCTCCTTCCGGCAGACCGGAATCGACGAATCCGAGCCAGGTGTGCTCGACGCCGAGGATCTCCTGCGCCTTGGCCATCTCGGCACGACGCACCTGCGGCAGATCACGCTCGATGTCGGCGTTGCCCTGCAGGCGCGGGTTGAGTATGTCGCCGCGTTCGCCGCCGGTGCAGCTCACCACCATCACCGGGTGACCCTCGGCGACGTAGCGCGCCATCGTCGCCGCACCCTTGCTGGACTCGTCGTCCGGGTGGGCATGAACCGCCATCAGACGCAGGCCGTCAGTCACTGTCCGCAAACTCCTCGAAAAGATCTCGGGCCGCGGCGCCCGGTCGGGGGCGGGCCGCAGGCCCTCGGCATCGCCACCTATCCTCTCACCTCATGGCGATCCCCCGACCCGCGCCCGAGCACCGCAAGTGGTGGGCGATCGGCATCGTCGGGGTGCTGTTGATGTCCGCGCTCGCCGTCTGGTGGGGCGTCTCGGCCAGCAAGGGGCTCAGCTGGGACAACGGGCCGTTCAAGGTCATCGACGACCGCAGCGTGCAGGTCACCTTCTACGTCAACAACCAGGACGGCAAGCCGGTGCGCTGCACCCTGGAGGCGCAGGACATCAGCCATTCCAGAGTCGGAGTGCTGACCGTGGACCTGCCCGCGCACGACTTCGACACGACCGAATACACCCGCACGATCCCCACGGTTTCCAAGGCTGTGACCGGCATCGTCGACCAGTGCTCGTACCGCTGACCCGCGTTCTCGATTCGCAGGTCCAGCGCCCCCTGGTGCTATGGTTGATGTTTACACCCCGGGTCTGGGAGCGGTTCCCGCAAGCACTGCGGAACGCCCCGGACCCACTTGTTTGACGCACCGCCCATCCAAGGAGACATCGTGACCAACGCTGCCGACACTTCGGCCAGCTTCCTCACCCAGGAGGCGTACGACCGCCTGAAGGCCGAGCTCGACCATCTCTCCGGCGAGGGCCGCACCGAGATCGCAGCCAAGATCGAAGAGGCTCGCGAAGAGGGTGACCTCAAGGAGAACGGCGGCTACCACGCGGCCAAGGAGGAGCAGGGCAAGATGGAGGCCCGCATCCGCCAGCTCGAAGAGTTGCTGCGTAATGCGACCGTCGGTCAGAGCAGCTCGACCGAGGGCGTCGTGAGCCCGGGCATGGTCGTGACCGTCGACATGTTCGGTGACGAGGAGAAGTTCCTGCTCGGCAACCGCGAGATCGCGAGCGACTCCGACCTCGATGTCTACAGTGAGCGCTCGCCGCTCGGCGAGGCGATCAACGGCGCCAAGGTCGGCGACACCGTCTCCTACGAGGCGCCCAACGGCAAGACCATCGAGGTCAAGGTGCTCGCGGCCACGGCATACGCCGGCTGACGGGTCCACCCGCTCGATGCAAAGGGCGCCCGCACCGAACTCGGTGCGGGCGCCCTTTCATCCCGTATGACGGGGGCTACTTGGCAACGGCCTTCTTGTAGGCGGAGGTCGCGAGCGGCACGAAGACCGCGAGCAGCACCACGGTCCAGATCAGCGTGTAGAGATCCGGGTGTTGCAGCGCCCAGGTGTAGGCCGTCTGTTTGTCGACCTGCGCGTGCGTCGGCTGCGGATTGCCTTTCAGCGCATACAGATTGCCGAAATTCTCCCGGGCGGACTGGGTGATGGTCGAGACCGGGTTCCAGCCGGCGATGGTCTTCAGCACCGACGGCATGTTCTGCGACGGGACGAATGTGTTGGCGATGAAGGTGACCGGGAAGATCACCATGAACGAGGCGTTGTTGACCACCTCCGGCGAGCGCACCCGCAGGCCGACGAACGCGAACAGCCAGGACAGCGCGTAGGCGAACAGCAGCATCAGCACGTAGGCCCACAGCGCGTGCAGCGCACCGCCGTGCAGCCGCCAGCCGATGATCAGGCCGGTGAGCGACATGACGATCAGCACGATGACGTTGTTCAGGACGTCGGTCAGGGTGCGGCCGAACAGCACCGAGCTCGGGTGCATCGGCAGCGTGCGGAAGCGGTCGATCACGCCCTTCTGCATGTCCTCGGCCATCATGTAGCCGGTGATCGTCGCCCCGAAGATGATCGTCTGGGTGAAGATGCCGGCCATCATGAACTCGCGGTAGCCGGCCTGCACCGAGGCACCGGAGCCGGCGAGCGAACCGAAGACGTAGCCGAACAGCAGCACGAACATGATCGGCTGCAGCGTGGTGAAGATCAGCAGGTCCGGCACCCGCCGGATCTTGATCAGGTTGCGCTTTGCGACGGTCAGCCCGTCGGAGACGAAGCTGCCTATCGCGCTCGGCCTGGCGATCTGCCCGGTCGTCAGCTGCTCAGTGGTCATCGCGCCAGCTCCAACTGCTCGTCGTTGTCGTTGTCGTTGTCGACGTCCGCCTCGTCGCTCTGCTCGGACTGCTCGGCCCGGTGACCGGTCAGCGACAGGAATGCATCGTCCAGCGTCGGACGCCGAATCCCGATGTCCTGCACCGTGATCGAGGCTTCGTCGAATCGTCGTACGGCAGCCAGCAGCGACTGGGTGCCACCGCTCACCGGCACGATCAGCCGGCGACTGTGGCGGTCGGTCTCGACCGCGCCGTCGCCGACCCCGGCGAGGATGTCGCCCGCCTGATCGAGCAGCGCCGGGTCGGCGACGGTGATCTCCAGACGCTCGCCGCCGACTTGTGCCTTGAGCTGGTCGGCGGTGCCCTCGGCGATGATCTGGCCGTGGTCGATCACCACGATGTTGTCGGCCAGGCGGTCGGCCTCCTCGAGGTATTGCGTGGTCAGCAGCACCGAAGTGCCGTGGCCGACCAGGTCGTTGATGACCTCCCACATGTCGCCGCGGCTGCGCGGGTCCAGACCGGTGGTCGGTTCGTCGAGGAAGATCACCGGGGGCCGCGCGACGAGCGCGCCGGCGAGGTCGAGCCGCCGGCGCATGCCGCCCGAGTAGGTCTTGGTGGGGCGGTTCGCGGCGTCCTCGAGCCGGAACTGCGCCAGCAGCTCACGCGCGCGGGCCTTCGCCTCCCCCCGAGGGAGGTGATAGAGCCGGGCGACCATCTCGAGGTTCTCCCGGCCGGTGAGGTGCTCGTCGACCGCGGCATACTGCCCGGAGACTCCGATGCGACGGCGCACCTCCTGCGGGTCGCGCAACACGTCGGCACCGGCGACCGTCGCCGATCCCGCGTCGGGGCGGATCAGGGTGGTCAGCATCCGCACTGTTGTGGTCTTGCCCGCCCCGTTGGGTCCGAGCACGCCGAGGACGCTGCCCTCGGGCACCCGCAGCGACACTCCGTCGACGGCCTTGACCTCCTTGTAATGCTTCACCAGCCCGTCGGCTGTCACGGCGTCTGTCATGTCATGGCTCCTCTGCTCCCCGGGTGGCATCCACCCTGTCACCCACTACGGACAATCGTCGTCCGGATTTCTCATCGCGACATATCGCGTTTAACACGTTATATCGCGTATGTCGCGACGGCGTCAACGGCGTCGGAGCAGGGTGCGCGGCGGGTCAGGCGGAGGCGGCGAGCAGCAGGATCAGTGCAATCGCGACGAGCACGCCGACCCAGATGAGCCGGCCCGCACCCGGGCGCGGCGGCAGGGGACGCGCGGCGACGGCATACGGAGAGGTCACCGGCGGCGGCCCACTCCCCAACTGGTCGTATGGCGCGCCGGCGGTCTCCTCCTGCCACTGCCGCATGACCGCCACGTCGTTCTGGTGCCGGCGCCAGATGCGACGCTGGACCACGGTCTGGGCAATCAGGAAGGCTGCGCCGATCAGGCACAGCACCGCCAGCACGATCTCGGCGATCATGAGGTCAGCCGTCGAGCGCCTGACGCAGGTCGGCGATCAGGTCGTCGGCGTCCTCGATGCCGACCGACAGGCGGATGAGATCGGCGGGCACCTCGAGCTCGGTGCCGGCGACGCTCGCGTGGGTCATCCGACCAGGGTGCTCGATGAGCGACTCGACTCCGCCGAGCGACTCGCCGAGAGTCCACAATTTGGTGCGCCCGATGACGTCGACCGCGTGCTGTTCGCCGCCGGCGACCTGGAAGCTCACCATGCCGCCGAAGCGACGCATCTGCTTGGCCGCGACGTCGTGGCCCGGGCGACTGTCCAGCCCCGGGTAGTAGATGTGCGTGACGTCGTCGCGGGACTGCAGGAACTGCACGATCTGCTCGGCGTTGTCGCAGTGCCGTTCCATCCGGACCGCAAGGGTTTTCAGCCCGCGCAGCACGATCCACGAGTCGAACGGCCCGGCGATCGCGCCCATGGAGTTCTGGTGGAAGCCGATGCGTTCGGCGGCATCGGCAAACTCCGGCACGCCGATCTGCTCGGCGACCACGACAGCGCCACCGACGACGTCGGAGTGACCGCCGCTGTACTTGGTGGTCGAGTGCAGCACGATGTCCGCGCCGAGGCTGAGCGGCTGCTGCAGGTATGCCGAGGCGAACGTGTTGTCCACGACCAGCAGCGCACCGGCCTCGTGCGCGATCTGCGCGACGGCCGCGATGTCGGCGATGCCGAGCAACGGGTTGGTCGGCGTCTCCAGCCAGATCAGCTTGGTGACGCCCGGGCGGATCTCACCGCGGATGGCGTCCGGCTGCGACACCTTGGCCAGGCTGTAGTCGACGCCCCACGCCTTCTGCACCTTGTCAACCAGGCGGAACGTGCCGCCGTAGGCGTCGGTCGGGATGATCATGTGGTCGCCCGGGGCCAGCAGCCCGCGCATGATCGCGTCCTCGGCCGCGAGCCCCGACGCGAACGCGAATCCCTTTGCGCCGCCTTCCAATGCGGCGATGCACTCCTCGAGCGCGGTGCGGGTCGGGTTGGCCGAACGGGAGTATTCGTAGCCGCCGCGCAGACCGCCGACGCCGTCCTGCTTGTAGGTCGAGGTCTGGTAGATCGCCGGCACCACCGCACCGGTCGTCGGGTCGGGCTCCTGCCCTGCGTGAATGGCCTTGGTCGAGAATCCCGTCATAGGCCGAAGTCTAAGCAGCGCCATACCAGCGCAGCACGCGCAGCGCCCGCAGCGTGTTCCACCGGCTGGGCTCGCCGTCGGCGTCCTCGAGCGCGAAGTGCATCAGTCCGGGATGGGTGTTCTCCAGCGGCCAGGTGCCGTCCGGCCGGCGCTTCGCACGCACCTGCTCGACGGCCTGCGCCATACGCGGGTCGGGCGGGTCGCCGGCGTCGCGGAAGTAGTCGAGGGCACGCAGCACGTCGTAGTGCCACTGCGGTGGGAAGGAGAACTCCAGGAACGCATCGTCGGCGACCTCACCGGTCGAGGCGCGCCGAAACAGGTTGCGTTGCAACAGATATTCGTTGCCGCGACTCCGCGCGTCCGCTATCGGTATGCCGCCGCCGGCTCGTTCGTAGGCGAGCAGCCCTTCGAGCACGCAGATCGTGGTGTGGAAGGACGACCGGGTCGAGCCGTTCTCGGCCTCGCAGTTCCAGCCGCCGTCGGTCAGCTGCTCCCCCAGCAGGCGCCGCACGATGCCGTCGACGTCCTGCCCGAAGTAGGCGCCGACCGCGACTGCGCCGCCGTTGATGCAGGGCTCGACCTCGCCGTCGAAGAACGGCTCGCCGGCATACTCCCACCGGCCGCGCTCCCGGACGGCAGTCACCGCCTCCTGCACCGCCGGGTCGTCCGGCTCGACGCCGAGCGCATGCAGCAGCCGCAGCGTGGGCAGCGTCGCGGTCCACGGCTGGCCCTCGGGATCGCCGACGACCTCGGGCGGCGGGGTCCACGTCTCCCGATTCGGGAAACAGGCGCCGCCGGCCCAGCCCTGGTCGTCGTGCAGTGCGAGCAACCGCTTGCCCCAACCGGATCGGGCCACCTCGGCGCGCTCGGCGGCGACTTCGTCAGGGCTGGCGTCGACGAGGCCGGCCATCGTCTGCCACCTGATCGCCGGGTCCCCGGCCAGCAACCAGTCCGTCGTCGTGTGGTTCATGTCACACATGCTCGCACCGGCCACTGACAGTGGCCATGCCCAACGCGGCGAGTGTCACGCTCTGGGCGTGGCTCGGATGAAGTCGGTCTTGCGGTACTCGTCGACAACCCCCCCCCCCCCGAAGTTCGGCGATCCGGACATCGGGTCCACGTCGATGAGATCTCAGGTGGCGCCGACCAGGGTCGGGGTCGGCATCATGATCGCTCCGACGCCCAGGCCCTGGGCGAAGCCCAGCACACCGATCAGCCCATACGAGGGGTGGCCGCCCAGCATCACCGCGAGCACGCCCAGCCGCGCGATCGCAACCGTAATGCCGGCCCCGACCACCCCGCACTATCAGCAATGCCGCGGTCAGGGTTTTCCACCGAGCAGTCACCTTTGCCCCAGTCGTCGCTCTGCTGGTCGTCGTACTGCTCGAAGTGATGACCTTCCTCAACATCAATGACCCCGGCTCCGAGTTGCGCTGTGGGTCGGGACGTTGTTGACGCTGCGAGGCGTGGGGGCGAGCACTTGTGCTGGGTACGGATCAGCGGCGGGCGGTGGGTGTGATAGCTAACACGACAGCGGTGAAGACGACCGCGAGGAGGGCACTGGCGGCGGCGAGTGTGGCGTAGTTGGTTGCGTGCATCACCGGCCCGGACACGATGCCTCCGCCGGCCGCAGCAAGGCCCATGCTCGTGTCGCCCCAACCTTCGCGCCGAGGTCTGAGGCCCTCGGGCACTCCGTCGGTGATGAGTGCGCTGCCGGCGAGTAGGGCGAGGTTCCAGGCCGCACCAAGAAGCAGCATGGCGGCTGCCATGGCCAGATCTGACTCGGCGACCGCGGCAAGGAGGCAGGCGAGGGCCAGCAGCGGTGCGGCGATCAGGCAGGATCGGGTGCCACCGATTCTGGACGTGAGACGGCCACTGAGCGAGGACGGCAGAAACATCCCCGCGATATGGACGCTGATGACCAGGCCAATGACGGATAGCCCTGATCCGAGCTGTTCCATACGGAGTGAGCCCATTGTCATCACGGCGATCATGATCAGGTTTGCCGTGCTGAGCATGGCGAGGCCAGACAGGTTCGGCAGCGACCACCCGGCGTTGCTGTGAGGTGCGACCGATGCGGGCGCTGTGCGCGCAGGCGCGCACCAAAGAAGCCACGCGGCGAACGCGAACCCGAGGAGGGCGATCACGTACGGGCCGGTCAAGGATCGGAGTCCGAGAGTGTGTCCGATCGCGGTGCTGGGCTGCAGCAGATTCGGTCCGACGACAGCACCGAAAGTTGTCGCTGTCAGTAGCCAGCCCATGGCTCGAGCGCGGAGCGCGGGTTCAGCAAGCTCTGCTGCTGCGTATCGAGCGAGCAGAACCGCAGCCTGCCCGGCCCCGATAAGGACGCTTCCCAGCAACAACAACGTCAATGACGCGGTCAGGGCTGCGATCGCGCCGGCCACCGCCCCGGCCATTGCGGCCAGTTGACCAGCGGCGAGCGCGGTCGTTCGTGGCCATCGCATGCTTGCACGAGAAAGGACCAGAGTGGCGGCGGACGCCCCCACCACCAGCAATGCCTGAGGCAACCCGGCGTATGACGTGCCCGCAATCTCCTTTGCCAGGAGAACGCTCGTGGCCCCGGCGACGGACTGACCGGCTGCGCCGGCGATGTTGGCCGCAACCAGCGGCCACGAGGTCCGGAGATTGCGAGCCCGTGGTGCGATCAATTGTTGACGGTTGACGGTTGCTTCGTCTGGTTGGAGGGCCGTGGTCGGTGCACACGGTAGGTGGAGTTGACCATGCCGCCGGAGGCATTGCTGGCCACGAGTTCGAGCTGGACATCGTCGTCGAGGTCGCCGAACAGCGGCAGGCCCGAGCCGCCGTCGACGTAGACCTGGCCAGCTTCGGAGCTGGCCAGTTCCTGCACAGCCTCGTCAAGGTCCCGCGTCACGGTGACCCGGGTGTCGTCGGTCGTGAGCGTGGTGGACATGACGAGGACGCGTTTATCGGGGTACGGCCAGCCGTCGAAGGTGAGGACTTTCTCGTAGGTGCCACGCCCCATCACAAGGTGGTTGGCGCTGGGGAAGAACGACTCCCACCCGGCCACCTCCTGGGTACTGCTGATGTTCGCGTGGCGAGGACCCGGTGCAGGATCGGTGAGCCAGTCGATGTTCCCATCTGGTCGGGAAATGAAGCCGTCAAGGCTTGACCCGATGAATACCCTGCCGGTCCGTATGCGCGGTGTGGTCATGTCCATACCTCCATGAGGTGCTCGAGAGTGCAGGGTGCGGTGAAAGGACCCGGTTGGGCAGCTCGTCGAACAGGACTGCGGGCTGCCGCTGCCCGCTGCAGCGTCACGCACGTTGCGCAGTTTCAGCTGGGTGATCAGCGAGGTGAGATACTGGATCTCCTTGGCCTCGCCTCGCGCTAGCAAATCCCGAAGGTGGTGAGGAACTTCTGTGACCGGGCCGGTAATCCGGGGAAGGCTCGCACGAGGTTCGTGACGGCGTCGTGAGCCGGGTGAATGAGTTCGAGCACAGAACCCGTGTGCGTTCATCCGAGTGACCGAAGTGTCGCGGGATCAGGTTTGCTCGCCTACTCAGCAGCAGCTCCGACCTTGCGAGCGACCTCGTCGATCGTATCGGGGGTGATAGGTGTGCCCTGGCCTTCGGTGAGGAGTGCTCGGAGGCCTGCGTCGAGGTGATAGGCCCAAGCGGTGGAGCATACGTCGTGGCATTCCATCCGAGGCTGCAGACCGTGGTGGGTGAAGGTGACGCGGGTTCCTGCAGTATCGGGCGCGAAGTCGAATGTGACGACGGTGTCGAGCCATTCATCGAGTTCGGTGTCCTCTCCGGACGGGATGACCTTCCAGGCGAGGTGCTGGCCGGGCCGCGCTTCGGTGACCTCGAACTTGGAGTGGTGCAGCCCCGGTACGTCGAAGATGAACGTGTCTCCGATCTGCGCGGCGGCACCCACGATCATCTGGTTCCACCATGTTCTTGGGGCAGTTGATGCCTCGAATGCTTCGTCCGGGGTGACGGGCGCGACGAAGGTGGTCGTGAAGTCGTTGTTCGTGATCATGGGTCTTTCCCTATCTCGGTTCTGCGTGGTTGTGGTTAGCTCTGCATTAGGTGCCAGCTGTCGCCCGGGAGCGCAATTCCGGTCTCGAGGTAGGTCTTGAGGTTGGCCAGCACCGTTGGCCAACCCTTCGAGATCCCGTTCAGCGTCGACTGGTCGGGCAGGTTCGTGTGGGTGACCGTGAGACGGACGATGTTGTTGTGCGGCTCGATCTCATACGCGACCGTCGACCCGGGCTCATCGAGCGGCTGGGCCGCCGGTTGGAACGTGAACACCAAGCGGTGAGGTGGCTTCGTCTCCAGCACCTGACCCCAGATGTCGTACTCGCCGTCACGGCCGCCGATCCGGTGAGTCCATGTGGACCCGGGCGTCCAGTCGGAGACATTGGCTATGCCGTTCCAGTAGATCGCCGTGATGTCGGCGTTCGTGAGCGCCTCCCACACCTGCTCAGCGGATGCGTGGATGTAGGTCACGTAGACGTAGTCGGGGAACTCATCGGTCTGGCTCATTGCGCTGTCCTCTGCTCGCTGTTTGATGACGTCCAGGACGTCGAGGTGAGGCCGATCGAATTCGTGGATCCAGCGACGCTGGATCTCGTGGATCGGTTCAGGGTTGAGGAAGTGGCGGCGCTCCCGGCCCCGTCGGATCACCACGACCAAGTTGGCCGCGACTAGGAGATCGAGGTGCTGTGTCACCGACTGGCGGGCCATGGCGATGCCCTCGCACAGGTCGCGGAGAGTCTGGCCGTTCTCGCGACGCAGGTCGTCGAGGAGAGCTCGCCGAGTGGGGTCGGCGAGCGCTTTGAACACCTCGTCGAGGTCGCGTCGCTGGCTCACGGCTCCAATATGCAGGCATCTACCTGCATGTGTCAACTCAGAGCGGCCGACCCCTGGTCAAGCCGCCATTACCGTGTTCCTGCGAAGTCGTCACAGCAACTCGTCCCTGTCTCGCTTGAGGATCGTCTATCGAAAGAGTGCCGGCGGACCTGGGAATCCACGACACGGCCCCGAAAGCGGCAAGCAGGGCGGGCGGCACGGTGATCCAGAAGAGAGTGCGCCACGAGCTTCCTTGCAGCACGACGCCGCCCAGGACCGGACCGGCGATCGGACCGATCAGCAGGGGCAGTCCGGTGATCGCGGTGATGCGGGCCCGGCGGCGCGGCTCCACGGCACCGAACGCCAGCGCCATGCCCACCGGGTTGATGAAGCCACCACCCAGCCCTTGCAACACTCGAGCCGCGATGAGCTCACCGAGGCTGTTCGTCATACCTGCCCAACTCGTCGCGGCTGCGAAGAGCAGCAGTGCCGCGATGTAGACGCGGCGGGCACCGGACCGTTCGGCGACCGGGACAGCTACGGCCATCGCGCAGACCATGCCGAGGCTGTAACCGACCACGATCCACTGCGCAGCCGCCAGACCGACGTCGAACACCGCCATGAAGCGCGGCATCGCCACCACCACGATCGTGGTGTCCAGCACCGCCAACAGCCCACCGAGCGCGACGACGCCCGCGACCCTGCGTTCGCTCCGGGTCAGTCGTTGCCGGTCGGGAGCATCATCGGCAGCCGCCACCGCGGGTGCCGCGGTCACGCCGCACCCCGTCGCCGATCGCGGCCGTCGCGCAAAGCGCGGGCCCACCAACCGAGTTCCTCGATGGTCGCCTGCAGCGCCGCCGACTCCTCGGCGCGCTGGATGAACCGCCCCTCCTGGTTGCAACGCTCCCAGGGGCGGTTCAACAGCACCGCCTCGCGGATCGTGGTTGCGCGCAGCTCGGGGAACACCTGCCGCAGCTGCTCGACCGCGCGGCAGCCGCCGGAGCTGGCCCCATAACCGACGAAACCCACTGGTTTATAAGCCCATTCGGCGAAGTGTCAGTCGATTGCGTTTTTCAGCGGCGCTGGAAAGCTGTGGTTGTATTCCGGCGTGACGATCAGGAAGCCGTCGGCCTCGTGCAGCCGACCGCTGATCGAGGATGAGCCACCGCCCGGGTTCATGGCCGTCATCGGCAGATCGTGCTCGACCAGGTCCACGACGTCGAGGTCGACCCACGGAATCCTCGACGCCTCCGATTGCACCCAGGCCGCTAAAGTCCCGGCGAGTCGGTCGTCGCGGACGCTCCCGACGAGCAGTGCGATGCGGAGTGATGAGGTTGCGCTGTTGATGTCCACGCCGGCGACGCTAGAAGTTCGCCCATGGACGAACTCAAGCCCGCGCGACGATCACCTCGCGAACGCCGCTCGGATCGATCAGAGCGCGGTGTTGAGCGCCCGCCAGTCTATGCCGCGCGGCGCACGCTCGACGATGGTTTGCAGCAGCCCGAGCCGGGTCGCGCGCAACTGCGGGTCGTCGGCCATCACCATCACGTCGTCGAAGAACTTCGCCAGCGGCGCGACCAACGGCAACGCGTCCGGGACCCATTGCGGCAGACCGTCGTTGGCGTGATCGGGCAGCTCGTCGACGTAGACGGCGAGGGCGTCCTCGGCGTCGCTCGTCAGCAGCGCCCGGTCGTATGACGCAGGCGTCTCCGGCGGCACGATGCGGGTGATGCGCTGCACCGCCTCCACCAGCGCCGGGAAGCGGTCGTCGGCACGCGCCGCGGCGTCGATGTCGGCGAGCGCCTGCACCGCGACGCCGGGTGCGGCCGCGAGCGGCGTCACGGCCGCGATGCTGTCGACCGAGACGCCCTCGTCCCGAAGTGCCTGCTCGAACCGGCCGATGACGAATTCCTTTGCCGCAGCGATGGATTCGTCACTGACATCGATGCCCTGCTTGCGCAACCGCTGCGCGGCGACCGACAGGCCGAGGTCAACAGTGAGCTTGCCGAAGCTGGGCTGCGACCGCAGCACCGACACCAGGCCGAGTGCCGCGCGGCGCAGCGCATAGGGGTCGGACGACCCGGTCGGCTTGGCGCCGATCGCGAACATCGCGGTCAGCAGGTCGAATCGGTCGGCAACCGACAGCAGCGCACCGGGCAGCGATTGCGGCAGCGCGTCTCCCGCCGACCGCGGCAGCTCCATCTCCCAGAGCGCGTCGGCGACCTGCGGGGTCTCCCCCGCCTGAGTCGCGTAGTCGCGGGCCATCACACCGGCGAGCGACGACAGCTCGATGACCATCTGCGACGACAGGTCGAATTTCGCCAGCTCGCCGGCGCGCTCCAACGTCTTGCGGTGCTCACCGGAAAGTCCGATGACAGAGGCGAGTTCGCGGGCGACGTCGTTGATGCGGTCGGAGCGCTGCGCCATCGAGCCGAGGCGGTTCTCGAAGGTCAGCTTGTCGATGCCGGCGCGCAGATCGGCGAGCGGCAGCTGCTTGTCGGCGTCGTAGAAGAAGGCGGCGTCCTCGTAGCGGGCCCGCACGACGGTCTCGTTGCCGAGCCGCACCAGCTCCTCGTCGCAGTCGCCGTTGGCGACGGTGACGAAGTGCGGCAACAGCTTGCCGTCGGCGTCGCGCACCGGCAGGTAGCGCTGGTGTTTGCGCATGACGGTCGTGAGGATCTGCTCGGGCAGCTCAAGATACTTCGTGCCGTAGCCACCGAGGATCGCGTGCGGCTGCTCGACGAGGTTGGTGATCTCGTCGACCAGGCCGGACTCGCCCTCGAAATCGATAGTGCCGCCGACAGATTCGGCGAGCGCTCGCGACTGGTCGATGACCTGCTGCCGTCGCACCTTCGGGTCGAGCACGATGCCGTGGGTGTCGAGCACGCGCGTCAGGTCGTCGGCCTTCGCCACCCGCGCGAGCGGCTCGGAGTCGGTGCGGTGCACGTAGGTGGTGCGCCCGGCGTGCAGCTCGGAGGCACGGACCGGGACGACCGTCTCGCCCCAGAGCGCGACCACCCAGCGGATCGGCCGGCTGTAGGACAGCTGCGGGTCATTCCACCGCATATTCTTGTCGGCGCGCAGCGACTCGATCACCTCGGCGACGATCTCGGCAGTCACCGTGAGCACGTCCCGGCCCTGCTCGGTGACCCGCACCGCAACGTGCTCGACGCCGTCGAAGTCAGCACGTTCGAGCTGACCCGGGTCGACCTGCTGGCCGCGAGCGAACCCCTGGGCGGCCTTGGTCGGTGCGCCGCTCTCGTCATACGCCGCAGCGACCTTGGGTCCCTTGCGCAGGGTCTCGGCGTCGGGCTCGTGGGGGGCGACGTCGGCCACGACCGCGACGATGCGGCGCGGTGTGCCGGTCACCTCGATCGCGCCGTGGGTGAGGCGGCTGCCGTCGAGCTTCTCGGTGAGCGCGGTGCGGACGAAGTCGATCGCCTGGTCGACCACGTGCGGCGGCAGCTCCTCGACGCCGATCTCGACGGCCAGGGTCTGCGCGGTGTCGGGCAGTGCGGTGAGGTCGACATCCTCCGGCTCGTCGGCCGGGTGGCGCACCGCGGCGCCGGCCAGCACCTTGGCACTGTCGGCCTTCATCAGCGGGAAGTCCAGCTCGCCGCGCCGCTCGACCCAGAGCTTGGACACGTCGCGGGCCAGCCCGCGCATCGTGGAGAACGCCTTGGCGCGCTCGGTGGTCGAGATCGCGCCGCGGGCGTCGAGCACGTTGAACGCGTGCGACGACTTCAGCACATAGGTGTATGCCGGGATCGGCAGCCGCGCCTCGATGAGTCGCTTCGACTCCGCGACGTAGCGGTCGAAGAAGTCCTGGTTGGTCTGGACGTCGGCGTCGTCGAGGTAGTAGCGGGACATCTCGTACTCCTGCTGGCCGAAGGCCTCGCCATACGTGATGCCGGGGGCGTACTGCAGGTCCTTGAAGTGCGAGACGCCCTGCTGCGCCATCATGATGCGCTCGATGCCGTAGGTGAGCTCGACCGAGACGGGGTCGAGGTTCTGCCCGCCGACCTGCTGGAAGTAGGTGAACTGGGTGATCTCCATCCCGTCCAGCCACACCTCCCAGCCGAGGCCCCAGGCGCCGATCGCCGGCTGCGCCCAATTGTCCTCGACGAAGCGGATGTCGTGGGCGTGGATGTCGATGTCGAGCGCTTCGAGCGACTCCAGGTAGAGCTCCTGCGGGTTGCCCGGGTCGGGCTTGAGGATCACCTGGAACTGCGTGTGCGTCTGCAGCCGGTTGGGGTTCTCGCCGTAGCGGCTGTCGTCCGGGCGGACGGACGGCTCGACATACGCCACCCGCCACGGCTCCGGCCCGAGGACGCGCATCAGCGTCGCGGGGTTCATGGTGCCCGCACCGACCTCGGTGTTGTAGGGCTGCACGACCATGCAGCCACGGTCGGTCCAGAATTTCTGCAGGCGGATGAGGGCGTCTTGCACGGTCAGCACCGACACAGGCTACCGACCACTCGCTGCTGCCCTGTCCTACGCCTCGGCCGGTGCGCCGCCACGACGTGGGCGCATGCGCGTTGCCGAGCTCACCGACGAGGGGGTCCGGGCCGTTGCTCGTTGCCTCGGGTCGGCGCTTTGCCTTGTCCCGTATGACGGTTCGCCGCCGCCTCGCGGTCCAGCAACGGCAGGTCGTCCGGCGTAACCAGGAAGGTCGAGACGGCATACTCGACCAGCTGCATGCGCCGGTTGGTGGCCGCCTGGCCGGCTCCGCCGTGCAAACCCTGCACCCCGGCGCGGCTCAATTTGTCGCAGACGTTGTCGATCTTGCGGCCGAAACGGGTCGGGGTCCAGCCGAGCCGCGCGGCGGCATCGACGGCGGCCGGAATCTCCCATGCTCCCAGTCCTGCCCGGCGCAGCACCGGCTCGGCGAGAGCGAGGATCGCGAGACGCTGCGACTCGGTGAAGGTGGTCGGGGCAAGCGTCGTCCTGCCGTCGACCGACGCACGGTGTGACGGCGTGACGTAGCTCGCCTGATCGGTCTCGACGAGCAACTCGTAGGTGGTGCGCCCGGCCGAGAAGGTCACCACGGTGGTCGGAAACACAATGGGCAGTGCGGCGCCCGCGGCGAGCGTGCTGCGCATCAATCCCTGTTCGTCGGTGAGCGACGCCGGGATCCGGTTGCCCATGTTGCAGATCCACCACATCCCGTCCCGATTGACGAACTGCAGGAAGAGCCGGTGCAGGTAGGGGTTGTCGTCGAGCACCAGGTCGCCCTCACGACCGACGCGCAGCGTCTCCCCGGGCGTGACGGCGGCGATCTCGCCGGCGAAGTCGACACGCAACTCGGCCGCTGCTGCGGCTGTGTCCCCCTGCGGCATACCGCCCAACCTACGTCAGCGGATGGGGTGGCGGCCCCATAGCGACCACGCAACGTCCGGGGCGAGGAGGACGTCTGCCCAATGAAACGCCCGGAGGGGAACCGGCAGACGAGGAGAGACCGATGAAACGCACACCGATGATCGCGCTGCTGGCAGCCACGGCGGCAACGATCGCCGTGAGCGGCTGCAACAACGAGACGATGGGCACCCCGGAGCCGACGGCGACGGCGCCCTCCTCGGTGACGCCCACGGCAGCGCCGACACCGTCCGGGTCATCGAGCACCTCAGCGACCCACACCTCCACCGCGACGCGGACGGCCAGACCGTCGTCGTCGCACCCGTCGGCGCCCGGCCGGCCCGCACCCACGCTCTCGCAGGCGCGCGCCGACCTCGCCGCGGACACCGGCTACCGCACGCCCGCCGTGGTGCCGGTCGACGGCGGCTACCAGGGGGCGACCATCGAGAAGCAGCACACTCTGGTGATCTGGGCCGGTGACGGCGAGACCTGGGAGCCGGTCTTCACCGGGAAGCTGCTGGCTCCGGTCAGCGACGACGAGCCGATCACCGTCGAAGGGCGCAAGCTGGCCGGGGATCTGGACGGGACCTTCATCGTGCGGGGGCCGTTCACCGGCGACGGCACCGGCCAGGCGCTCGCCTACGGGCGCGGCGACACCGGGTGGGGACTGTATGTCGCCCAAGCCGACGGCTCGCTGAAGACCACCAGCAAAGCGCCCGCACTCGGCCAGAACGGGTTGGAGTTGCATATCGAATTCAACGCCGGGGGCTTGCGCACCCTGTCGATGTGGGGTCCAGGGGCGCAGGCGGCCTTCGCAATGCAGACCAGGAACCCGATCGAGCGCACGTGGAAGCGCGTGGGCGACGGGCTGCAGCTGACCGGCACCAACATCGTGCAGGGCAAACGGCTCCCGGAGCACCGGATGCCGCAGCAGGCGACCGCACCGAAGCGCACCGGCCGGAGCCTGCCCGACGGCACCTGGCAGGTCGTCACCCTTGGCGGCCCCGGGGAGTTCGGGCTGATCCCGATGGCCGCCCTGCGCACCGGCCCGGACTGCAGCCAGAGCGGATTGTGCCTGGAACGCACCGACGGCGAATACGAGATGGCATTGACGGACACGGCGTCGATCTCGGTGCCGACCGGCCAGGGCGGCAACGTGACGATCCCGCACTGGGTGCACCGGCAGGTGTACGGCCCGACGCAGCCAAACGAGACGATCGACCTCGCGCAGCTGAAAGGCGGCCCGTACCAGGCGCCTTCGGGCATCACCAGCCTCACGCGTGGTCGTTACGCGACGGTCACGGTCTCTGGCGGCAAGGTCACCGCCATCACCTACTCCGGTCAGTCCTGACCGGTCACCCAGTGGGAGCGGCGCCTCGTTCAGGGGCGAGGCGCCGCTGCCACACCCTTTGTATGCCGTCCGGCCGATAACCGAGCCGTGCGTTGACCGCGAGCATGGGTTCGTTGTCGGCGGCGTTCCAGGTGCGGATCTCGCTGACCGCCGGCAGCTCGTCCATCATGGCGAGCGCCGCGGTCGCCTTCATGCGCAGGCCGAGCGAGTGGCCGCGCGCCTCGCGGAGCACCAAAGTGTCCTGTTGGTAGGCGCGTTCGGGCGTTTGCGTCGACACCTCCAGCCGGGTGAAACCGGCTAGGCGACCACTGCGCCCGTCGCGGGCAACGACCTCGACAAAGCGGCGCCCACTGTCCACCACCCGTTGCAGGTCGTCGGCGACCCGCTGCGGAGTCCACTCCTCCTCGTCCCAGCTCAGGTCCCCCTGCGGGGCGTCGGTGCTCATCCGCCGGCTCAGCTCCGCGCGGCCGGCCAGCCAATCCTCGGGGATCCCATCCCACGACACCTCCAGCTCGTATGCCGCAGCGTCCTCCCGGCGCGCGGCCGCTGTGGCGCGACCGAGTAGGTCGCGATCACCCGGCAGCGCCATCGTGCTGCCGAGCATCGTCTGGACGACCGCGAATCCGCGCCGTTCGGCAAACGACCGGCCGATGTCGTCGGAGCCTGCGTCATACTCGGTGAAGGCCTGGAGGATCGTCCGATGTGCTTGCCGCGCAATGCTTTCGGCTTCGTCGGCCAACGCACTGCCGACTCCCCCACCGCGGTGCTCGGGTGGGACGTGCAACATCACCAGCGCGTTGTCCTGGTTGTCGTGCAGGGGCATCGCGATAGCCAGCATCCCCACCACCGTGTGTCCGCGGAGCGCGACTCTGTCGGCATACCCGATGTCGGTGCGGGTGCGCCGCATGGTGCGCAGCTCGCTCGCCGACCAGCTCGGGTCGGTCCCGGTGTGCAGCGACGCCATCGACGCCCGTTGCGCGTCGACCCACCGGTCGAAGAGATCGCGAGCGGCCGGGTCGTCGGAGCGGCCGTCGACGGGCACGATGCGCAGCGGGTCCACGCCGCCGCAGTCTGGTCTACGTCCGACGGCGAAGCGACTCATTATTCGCGGCGGCCGGGAAGGGTTCGACCGGTTTCGTCGTTCCCAGGACATGAACTTCTTCCTCGGCCGCAAGACCACGATGGTGTCCCCTGACGAGGCGCTGCCCGGCCGCAAGCAGCCGCTGCCCGGCATACCCGACCGGCACGAGGTGCTTGGCACCTCGATGCACGGGCCGTGGCCCGAGGGCACCCAGATGCTGTATGTCGCGATGGGCTGCTTCTGGGGCGCCGAGCGGATCTTCTGGCAGCAGCCGGGGGTGGTGACGACGGCCGCCGGCTACATGGGCGGCTACACCGAGAACCCCACCTACGAGGAGACCTGCACCGGCCGCACCGGTCACACCGAGGCGGTGCTGGTCGCCTACGACCCGGCCAAGACGTCGGCCGAGTTGCTGCTCAAGGCGTTCTGGGAGAACCACGACCCGACCACCGCCAACCGGCAGGGCAACGACGTCGGCACGCAATACCGCTCGGCGATCTACTGGACCACCCCCGAGCAGGAGCAGGCCGCGATCGCGACCCGCGATGCGTTCCAGAAGGTGCTGGCCGCGAACGGTTTCGGCGAGATCTCGACCGAGATCGAACCGGCGTCGAAGGCGGGACCGTTCTACTACGCCGAGGACTACCACCAGCAATACCTCCACAAGAACCCCGGCGGCTACTGCAACCACGGCCCCAACGGGATGACCTGCCCGGTCGGCCTGGTGCGTCAGGACCAGCTGCCCGCCCAGGCGGACGTGCTGCCGCCGAGCTGATGTATCACCGGTGATACGCTGATTGCATGAAGCCGGTCACCGTCCGAGATCTGCGCAATCGCAGCGCCGACGTTCTCGCTCGCGTCGGCGCTGGCGAGTCGCTCACGATCACTCGCGATGGCGAGCCGGTTGCGGCGGTCGTCCCACTCCCGCGCCGTGCGTTGACCGCAACCCAGCTGATCGAACGTCGACGCGCACTGCCTCGGGTTGATGCACGAGGTCTGCGAGACGACATCGACCGACTCATCGATCCGTCGCTGTGACAACAGAGTCCACCGAGGGAGTGCTCGACACCTCGACCCTCATCGACCTGGCCGACTGCGACCCAGCTTCCCTGCCGAACGTGCCGCTGATCACGTCGATAACTCTGGCCGAGCTTTCTGTCGGCCCGCTGGTCGCGCGCACCGCGGAAGAACGCGCGGCGCGGCAGGCGCACCTGCAGCAAGCGGAGACGGACTTCGAGCCGATCCCGTTCGACGCGGCCGCCGCGCGTGCTTTCGGTCAGATCGCCGCCGGTTTGCGGGCGAGCGGTCGCAAATCCACCGCCCGGGCGTACGACGCGCTGATCGCTGCCACCGCGCTCTCGCGCGGCCTGCCCGTTCACACCGCCAACCCTGCCGACTTCCGCGGCATCAAGGGACTGAATGTCGTTGCCGTGAAACGGCAAGCACGCTAAGGGCTACAGCGATCAGTACGCCGCCGGGGCTGGCTGGTTAAGGTGGCGCACGGAGCCGCCACCTTCCCGTGAGGAGAGCCATGTTCGCCGTGTACGCCGACCAGCCCCACAAGGACGCGCCGCTGGAGGGCCTGGTGGTCGGCGAACGTCCCGAGCCGCAGGTGCCGGACGGCTGGGTCAAGGTCAACGTGAAGGCCGCGAGCCTCAATCTGCACGACGTCTGGACCCTGCGCGGGGTCGGCATCAAGCCCGAGCAGTTCCCGATGACGCTCGGCATGGACGCCGCCGGCACCCTCGACGACGGCACCGAGGTCGTCATCTATCCGGTCGTCAACCAAGCCGGCTGGACCGACGACCAGACGCTCGACCCCAAGCGCACCCTGCTCACCGAGCAGCACCAGGGCACATTCGCCGACCAGGTGGTCGTGCCGGCCGCCAACGCGCTGCCCAAGCCCGCGGGGCTGAGCTTCGCGCAGGCGGCGTGCCTCGGTACGGCGTGGCTCACGGCATACCGGATGCTCTTCACCAAGTCGGGCATCCGACCCGGCCAGACGATGCTCGTGCAGGGCGCCAGCGGTGGCGTCTCGACCGCGCTGATCGCCCTCGGCAAGGCCGCCGGCATGCGGGTGTGGTGCACCGGCACCAGTGACGAAAAGCGAGCATTGGCAAAGGAAGTCGGCGCCGACGAGGTGTTCGAGCCGGGGGCTCGACTGCCCGAGCGGATCCCGGTCGTGTTCGACTCGGTCGGCAAGGCGACCTGGTCGCACTCGATCAAGTCGCTCATCCCCGGCGGCACCCTGGTGACCTGCGGCGCGACCACCGGCGAGCCGGAGTCGGCCGAGCTGACCCGCATCTTCTTCCTGCAGCTGCAAGTGCTCGGCTCCACGATGGGCACCCGGTCGGAGTTCGCCGATCTGCTCTCCTACTGCGCCACGGCCGGGCTGCAGCCGGCCATCGGACAGGAGCTGCCGATGGAACGCGCCAAGGAAGCCTTCGAGGCGATGATCGACGGTCGCACCGGCGGCAAATTGGTGCTCACTCGCTGAGCGTTTTCCCACCCGACCGGCGACGACTCGGACGAGGATGGAGCACATGAACGACGACGTCACTGTGCAGGACAATCCGCCGCAGAGCCGTTACGAGGCGCACGTCGGCCGTGCACTGGCCGGCTTCGCGGTCTATGACCTGGCCGACGGCGTGATCATCTTTGTGCACACCGAGGTCGACCCGAAGTTCGAGGGCAAGGGCATCGGCGGCGCGATCGCGCGCTTCGCCCTCGACGACGTGCGCAGCGTCGGCGAGCGACGGGTCGTGCCGTCGTGCCCGTTCATCAAGGCCTGGATCGACAAGCACCCCGAATACCAGTCACTCACGCAACCCTGACCCTGGCCACTCGGCCCGGGCGGCCGAGCCTGAAGCCGTCACGCGGCCGTTCGGCTGTGGCCGGCCATGCGTCCCTCGGTGAGGTCCCAGGTGACACCGTCGGGGCGCACTTGTGCGGTGTAGCCTCGGCGGTGGACTTCTTGGTGGTGTCGGCAGCAGAGCATGGCGGAGTTCGTCAGGCTGGTTTCGCCGCCGGCCCACCACGGGGTCACATGATGGACCTCGCAAAAACCGGGTGGACGGTCGCAGCCGGGGAAGGTGCACCGGCCATCGCGTATGAGCACGGCCGCGCGTAACCCCTTGGTGACCAGGCGTTCTCGCCGGCCCACATCCAACGGCTGACTCGGCCCACCCAACACCGCCGGGATCAGCTCCGCGTCACACGCGGCCCGCCGGGCCGCTCCCGCGTCGAGCACGTCCCCGGTCGGGGTGGTTGCCCCGCCGATGCCGTCGGTGAGCGACTTGAGGTTCATGGTGAGCAGGATCGTCGCTGCGGACCCGACTGGGGCGTTGCCGGCGATCGCGACGCGCGCGCCCGCGGTGACGAGGTCCAGTAACGCGTCCGCTCGGCGTTTGCCCGGGGTGCGTTCATCCCGCACGACCTCAGTACCGCGACCGGGATCCCCGCCACCGGTGGTGGCGGGTCGGGGTGCGGACCCGGCGGTGATCGCCGCCTTCACCACCGCAGCATTCGCCGGCGCCAACTCCGCCACCAACCGCGTCATCCCCGTGGCCGTGGTGCCCCAGGTCAGGGTTTCGACCTGCTCGAGTTTCGCGTCCTGCGCCGACAACGCCTCCGATGCGTAGGTCGCCAAGATCTTCCGGGTCAACGCCTGCACACCACGCACACCCAGGCCCGGGTCCAGTTGCAGGAACCACGACAACACCTCACCCCGGTCCGCGAACGGCACCACCGGCGCGACCTTGTCCGCATGGGTCAACGCGGCCCGCGCCGTCGACACCGTGCAGCTGCCCTGCGCGACCGCGGCCGCGATCACCGCGTTCTTCGGTTCCCGGCACGCCTCCGCCACCACCGCGATCGACTTCGCCTCCACCGGTTCGACCGGCACCCCAGCCGCCGCGGCGTGACGGCATACCCATTGGGTGGTGTTCGCCGCCGTCGAGGACGCAACCGTGCCCCGGTCCACCGCATCCGCGGTGACCACCGCGGCAACCTGAGCCGACCGCCCGTGCAGCCGCAACAACACTTGCGTCAACAACTCCACCTGTCCGTCGCCGAGCTGATGGACGACGTCCGGCACCTCGTCCAGCAACGCCGCAAGCTCCCGCACCCGCTCCAGCACGACCGGACCTCGACCCGGCTCAACCGGCACCCGCGATGCCCCGTCCGGCACCTCCGGACGATCCGGCAGCGACACGGCACGATCGAGAGACATGGACTCGAATCTCCTTCCGCCGCAGTAGTTTTCGTTGTTGCCAATATCATACTTGGCCCCACTGACAAGGCACCGGATTCAACCACGCCCCCGCAACTCCAGGCACTCGAGCGCCTCAGCAAGCGCGAAGACCGCCGCGTTGACGGGGCAACAGCAGAACAACAGGCAAGCCGCACCTTGCCAAGGTGAGGCAAACATGCCTGGCAACACCACTGTCCGTTGCCTAGGCTCAGGGGCATGAAGATGAAGCCCGCCCTGGAGAAGAAGTTCAACGAGCAGATCACGCTCGAGTTCGAGTCGTCGATGGTCTACCGGCAACTCGCCATCGAGATGGAGGACGCCGATCTGCCGGGCATCGCCGCCTGGCTGCGGCACCAGGCGGACGAGGAGATCGTGCACGCCAACAAGTTCATCGACCACCTGAGCGACCGCGGCAACCACCCGGTCATCGGTGCGATCCCGGCACCGAAGGTGTCGGCGAAGAACGTCCTGCAGGTCTTCGAGGCCGCCCTGGCGCACGAGCGTCGGGTGTCGGAGTCGATCCGCGGCCTCTACACCGCCAGCGAGAAGGACAGCGACCTCGACTCACGCCCGCTGCTGCTGTGGTTCGTCAGCGAGCAGGTCGAGGAAGAGGCAACGGTCGACGAGATCATCGGTCGGGTCAAGCTGATCAACAATGACGGCCCGGGCCTGCTGCGCCTGGACGAGGACCTGGCGCAGCGTCCGGTGGCAACCACCGAGAACGCCGCCGGCTGACCCGAAAGCCATTCTGCCAGCGGGGCATTCACCTTTTGGTGAATGCCCCGCTCGCTATGTCGCCACCACCTCGCGCAGGGCTGCGATCCATTCCAGCGGCTGGTCGAGGTGCAGGTCGTGACCGGCGCCGGCAATCGTCCTGACCCGTATGCCGGGCCGAGTCGCGACCATGCGCTCCACCTGCGCAGCATCCAGCAGACTGCGCTCGGCCAACACCAATTCCGTCGGCGCAGTGACCTTTTCCCAGGCCCGCCAGCGCGGCATGACCAGCACCGGGCGGATCGCTTCCACCAGCACGTCGGCATCCCACCGCGGAAGCAGGCCGCCCGGTCCGATCTCGAGCCCGTCGGCCCACGCCTGCGCTGCGGACGGCGTGCCGTCGAAGAAGTCGGCAAACTCGTCACGGTCGGCGAAGGGCACGGGCCAGCCGTGCAGCCATCGACTCAGTCCGTCGAGGGCGTCGTCCTGCGCTCCGCCGACACCCGCCTCGACCATGACGAGTTTTCTTACCAATCCAGGGTTTTCGGCTGCAACCAGCATCGCCGTGTGGCCACCCATCGACTGCCCGACCAGCGTGACCGGAGCTCCGACGCGCTCGAGGAGTGCCACGACGTCGCCGACATACGCATCCCGGGTGACCTCGCGCGGTCGCCTCGTCGAACGGCCGTGACCGCGCTGGTCGAGCGCGACCAGTCGATGGGAGCCGCGGAGCGCCCGCATCGTGCCGGACCACTCCTCCGCGGTGCCCGCGAGTCCGTGCAGCAGCACGATCGCGTCGGGCCCGTCGCCCACATCGGCATACGCCAGCTCGACGTCTGCCCGCGAGAAGGTCTGCCATGCGCCGGCCTCGATCACGATCGGCATTCTCGCATTTGACTACTTCGAACACACGTTCGATCATAGTTCGTATGGCGACCACTCCCACGGCCACCGTTGCCGAGCTGACCAAACTGCTCGCCCGCCATGACAGCGCACCGGTCACGGCGGGTGTGCCGGTGCACGAAGTGTTCGCCGACATCTTCCCGCACGGACTGCGCAGCGGCGCGGTCTACTCGCTGCGCGGCTCGATGACGGCCGCGCTCGCGCTGCTTGCCGGACCATCTCTCGCCGGCTCGTGGTGCGGGGTCGTCGGGGTGCCCGACCTGGGCGTCGAGGCCGCCGCCGAGTGGGGTGTGCAACTCGACCGCCTGGCCCTGGTGCCGCGTTTCGACCCCGCCGACTGGACCACGGTGATCGCCGCGCTGGCCGAAGTCACCGCGCTGGTCGTGGCCGCCCCGCCGGACCGCATCTCCCCCGGCGAGGTGTCCCGGCTGCTCGCCCGGTTGCGGACCAGTGGCAGCACCCTGGTCGTACTCGGCCCCTGGCCGCGCGCGGTCGCGGAGCTCACCGGTCAGGTCGTCGAATGGCGCGGGCTGCACCAGGGCCACGGCCATCTCAGTGCCGGGCGGGTGCGACTGGAGGTCACCGAACGTCATCGGCGGCGCCAGGCCGAGTTCGCGGTGCCGGTGCGGCCATGATCGGGCCCGACCCGCTGCGGGTGCTCATGCTGTGGTGCCCCGACTGGCCAGTGCTGGCGGTGCAGTTGACCCAAGGCGTCCCGCACGACGCGCCACTGGCGCTGGTCGACCGCGGTCTGGTCGTGGCCCGTTCGGCCGCCGCCGCGGCCGAAGGAGTCGAGACCGGGCTGCGCATCCGCCAGGCGCAACATCGTTGCCCCGACCTGATCGTGCTGCCTCACGACCCGATCGCCGAGGCCCGCGCCTTCGAGCCGATGCTGCACGCCGTCGAGGAGAAGATCCCGGATGTGCAGGTGATCCGGCCCGGCCTAGCCGCCGTCCGCGCCAAGGGCGCCGCCCGGTTCTACGGCGGAGAGGAGTCGGCCGCTCGTGCCTTGCTCGACCACGTGCGATCCCACGCCAAGGGTGAGTTGCGCCTGTCCGTGGACCTGCGAGGCGCAGTCGCCGACGGCTTCTTCACTGCCGAGCACGCCGCCTATGCGACCACTCCCGGGCGCCCGATCCGGCTGATCCCACCAGGCGCTTCCACCCATTTCCTCGCCGGACTTTCGGTGACCACCGTGAGCGACAAACGCACTGCAAACCTGTTGCAACGCATGGGCATTCGCACCTTGCGAGATCTTGCCGATCTCCCCCGCGAGCAGGTGCACGCCCGCTTCGGCGCCGCCGGCCTGCACGCCCACCAACTCGCTCACGGCGAGGACTCACCCACTCTCAGCCCCCGCACTCTGCCACCCGACCTCGGTATGTCGGTGACCTTCGACCCACCCGCTGTCCATCTTGAGCAGATCGTCGCCCAATGCGAGCCGGCGGCGACCGGCTTCGTCGAGACCCTGACCCGGGCTTCGTTGATCTGCACCGAAATCCGAGTGACCGTGCAAGTCGAGCCGGGCACCCTGCTGGAGCAGCAATGGCGCCACCCATGGCAGTTCGGCCGCGCCGAGGTGCTCGACCGGGTGCGTTGGCAGCTGGAGGATCTGGCCGCGGATGCCGTCACCGTCGACGACGACGGTCTGCCCGCAGCGGTGCTCGCGGTGCACGTCATGCCCGAATCCCTCGACAGCACAGCGCATCACGCAACTGCTCTCTGGGGCGACCGACCGGATGAGAAGGTCGAGCATGCCCTCACCGGGCTGCAACATCGACTGGGCCACGAGGGCGTGCTCACCAGCGCGGTCGCCGGAGGCCGGCTGTTGCACGAGCGACGGGTGCTGCGACCGTGGGGTGACGCGCTGCCGACCACCCGCGAGCGCCGACTCGAACAACCCTGGCCGGGGACCGTGCCCGGCCCGGCACCGCCGACCGTTTTCAGCCAGGCCCGTCAAGCGCAGGTGACCACCGAACACGGCGCCCCGATCACCGTCGACGACCGGGGAGGGGTCAGCGGAGCTCCTGCATGGCTGCACCTGCCCGATGACGGGCGGCGCCGCATCACCGCCTGGGCCGGCCCTTGGCCGGTGCGGCAGCGGTGGTGGCGAAAACAACGCGACATCAACAGGTTTCAGCTCATCGACAACCAGTCCACGGCGTGGTTGGCACTCACCGAAGGCAGTTCGTGGTGGATCGAGGCACGCTATGACTGACGCACGGCGGCACTGATGGGCTGGAGCAATCCGGCCATCCCCTGGTCGCAGCTGGAGCAGGCGCTGTCCCACGGGATACGCCCGGAAGACCGGACCGTGCGTGGGCAGCCAGCCGACGGCGGTGACGGGCCGGTCTTCTCACGCAAGCGAAAGCCCTTCCAACCGGCCGATTTCGACGTCGAGCCCGGACCGGTCGTGCCCTACGCCGAGTTGCACGCACACTCGCACTACAGCTTCCTCGACGGTGCCGCCGCCCCAGAGGACCTGGTCACCGAGGCGGCCCGACTGCGGCTGCACGGACTCGCGATCACCGATCACGACGGCCTCTACGGCATCGTCCGTATGGCGGAAGCCGCCGAAAGCTACGGCCTGGCAACGGTGTATGGCGCAGAGCTCTCCCTCGGGCTGACCGCTCCGCAGAACGGCATGGCCGACCCCGACGGCACGCACCTATTGGTGCTCGCCCGCCGCGAGGAGGGCTACCGCCGGCTGGCCCGCGCGATCACCGAGGCGCAGCTCGCCGACACCGCGGAGAAGGGCCGCCCGGTCTACGATCTGGACGCTCTCGCCGAGGAGGCGGACGGTCACTGGGTGGTGCTCACCGGTTGCCGCAAGGGCAGCGTGCCGCACGCCCTGCGCACCCGCGGTGCCGAAGCAGCAACCGCCGAATTACGACGACTGCAAGGGCTTTTCGGCAAGGCGAACGTCTACGTCGAGCTGACCGACCATGGCGACCCGGGCGACAGCAGCCGGTGTGATCAGCTTGCCGCAGTGGCCGCGGCCGCCGGCGCCGAGGTCGTCGCCACCAATGCAGTGCACTATGCGACGCCCACGCAGTATCCGTTGTCCACCGCGTTGGCGGCTGTCCGCTCGCGGCGCAGCCTGGAAGAGCTCGACGGCTGGCTGCCGGGCCACTCCGGCGCTCACGTGCGCAGCGGCGCGGAGATGGCGGCGCGGTTCGGCCGCTTCCCCGGAGCGGTGCAGCGCACGGTCGAGCTCGCCGACGAGCTGAGTTTCAGTCTGCGCGCAGCCTCTCCGCGACTGCCGCGGCAGGAGGTGCCCGACGGGCACACCCCGATGAGCTACCTGCGGGCAATCACCATGCAGCGTGCGCCGGAGCGTTATCCGGCGGACAACCATGCGGCATACGCCCGGCTCGAACGAGAGCTGAATGTCATTGAGAAGAAAGACTTTCCGGGATATTTCCTGATCGTCCACGAGATCGTCGAGTTTGCCCGCAGCCAGGGCATCCTGTGTCAGGGTCGTGGCTCGGCGGCGGCCTCGGCCGTGTGTTACGTGCTCGGCATCACCGTGATCGATCCCATCTACTACGAGCTGCCCTTCGAGCGTTTCCTGTCCGAGCTGCGTGAGGAAGCGCCCGACATCGACGTCGACTTCGACTCCCGCCGGCGCGAGGAGGTCATCCAGCACGTCTACCGCACGTACGGCAGACGCAACGCCGCCCAGGTCGCCAACGTCGTCACCTACCGTCCAAAGAACGCCGTTCGTGACATGGCCAAGGCACTCGGCGCGAGCCAGGGGCAGCAGGATGCCTGGTCCCGGCAGGTGGAGCGGTGGGGTGCGGAGATCTCCAGCCAGGATCACGACATACCCGCTCCCGTCATCGAGCTGGCACGCCAGGTGCTGAGCTATCCACGGCACCTCGGCATCCACTCCGGCGGCATGGTGCTCACCGACCGGCCGGTGGGCGAGGTATGCCCGATCGAGCATGCTCGGATGGTGGATCGCACTGTCCTGCAATGGGATAAGGACGATTGCGCCTGGATGGGACTGGTGAAGTTCGACCTGCTCGGACTCGGCATGCTGGCCGCTCTGCAGCACACCTTCGACCTGGTCGAGCAGCACCTCGGCGAGCGTTGGCGCATCGAGACGATCCCCAAGGAGGAGCCCGGCGTCTACGACATGCTGTGCCGCGCCGACTCGATCGGGGTGTTCCAGGTCGAGAGCCGCGCCCAGATGGGCACCCTTCCCCGGCTCAAGCCGCGCAGCTTCTACGACCTCGCGGTCGAGATCGGGCTGATCCGGCCCGGCCCGATCCAGGGCGGCGCGGTCCACCCCTACATCCGGCGACGCACCGGCAAGGAGGACATCACCTACCCGCACCCCCTGGTCGAGCCGGTGCTCGAGCGCACCCTCGGGGTGCCGCTCTTCCAGGAGCAGCTGATGCAGATGGCGATCGCGGTGGGCGACTGCAGCTCGACCGACGCCGATCTGCTGCGCCGGGCGATGGGCTCCAAGCGCGGCGTCGAACGCATCGACCGGCTGCGCGACAAGCTTTACGCAGGTATGGCGCGCAACGGCATCACCGACGAGCTCGCCGACGAGATCTACACCAAGATCGAGGCGTTCGCCAACTTCGGTTTCGCCGAGTCGCACGCGCTCAGTTTCGCGGTGCTCGTCTACGCCAGCTCATGGCTCAAATTGCATTACCCCGCAGCGTTTCTCGCCGGCCTGCTGCGCTCCCAGCCGATGGGTTTCTACTCGCCACAGACACTCACCGGAGACGCCCGGCGGCACGGCGTCTCGGTGCGCTCCCCCGACATACATCGCTCCAATGTGTATGCCGACCTCGAGCCGGAGCAGCCCGGCGGATCGATGACCGCGGGCGGCCGCGAGGAGTGCCTGCACGACAACCCCGGCAAGGTGCCCGACTTCGATGCCGCCGCGCCGGCCGACTGGCAGGACCATCGGCGCGACTGGCCGTGTGCGGTGCGGCTCGGGTTGTCCGACATCACCGCACTCGGCGAGGCCGCCGCGGAGCGCATCGTGCAGCAACGTGAGGCGTCCGGGCCGTTCCGCGACCTGGCCGACCTGGCACGCCGGGCAGAGCTGAACACCGAGCAAATGGAGGCTCTTTCGCTGTCCGGGGCACTCGACAGCATCTCCGGGTCGCGCCGCGACGCGCTATGGCAGTCGGCCGAGGCTGCGTCGATCCGGGGCAACCAGCTGGAAGTGCGGGTGCCCTACCAGCCACCGTTGCTGCCCGAGTTGAGCATCGGCGAGCTGCTCGTGCACGACCTTCAGGCGACCGGCATCAGCCCGCAGGACCACCCGATGCGTCATACCCGAGCCGACCTGGACGCCCGTGGAGTGCTGCCCATCACGCAGCTGCGGCACTTCGAGACCGGTCGGCGGGTGCACGTGGGTGGGGTCGTCACGCACCGCCAGCGTCCGGCGACCGCAGGCGGCATCACCTTCGTCAACCTGGAGGACGAGACCGGCATCCTCAATGTCATCGTGTCGCGCGGTGTGTGGCACCGCTACCGGCGCATCGCCCGGTCCGCGCCGGCCATGGTGGTGCGCGGCGTGCTGGAACGCTCCGAGGACGGCGTGATCAACCTGGTCGCCGACCGGCTCGAACACCTCACCATCCACGTGCAGGTCAGGTCGCGTGACTTCCAGTGACTCGCGCGGCCCGCAGTGACAGATCCGGCACGCACTATTGACTTGACCGTAACCAGAGGCGTTACCGTCGTTGACAGCCGACACGACATCTGGAGGGCTCATGGCCACCACCCGTCGCACCTTCCTCACCGGTCTCGCCGCCACCGGCGCCACGGTCGCCTTCGCGCCATCGGCAAGCGCCGCAGCACCACCGCGCGCCGACGTCTGGATCCCCAGTCATCGTGAGCAGCTGGCCGGCTGGCTCTACCGCCCGACCGCCGACACCAGCGGGCGTCGGCCGGTCATCGTGACCGCGCACGGCCTCGGCTGCATCAAGGAGATGGGCCTCGACGCCTACGCGCGCAAGTTCGTCGACGCCGGGTATGTCGTGGTCGCTTTCGACTACCGCTTCTTCGCAAACAGCACTGGCCGGCCGCGCCAGCTGCTCGACATCACCAGTCAGTTGCAGGACTGGCACGCCGCAATCGCGTGGGCCCGGCAGCTGCCCGGGGTTGACCCGGACCGAGTCGGCATCTTCGGCACGTCCTTCTCCGGCGGCCACGTTCTCAAGGTGGCGGCGGCGGATCCCCGTGTCGCAGCGGTGATTTCGCAATGCCCCTTCACTGACGGCGCGGCATCGACCGCGACGATCGGCCCGGTGGCGATCGCCGGGGCAGGCGCGCTCGCCACGGCGGACATCGCAGCCAGCGCGGTCGGCCAGATGGTCACCATCCCGCTCGCCGGGCACCCGAACGACGTCGCTTTGATGAACGCCGCCGACGTCTGGGACGGCATCCACGCGCTGGTCCCGCCCGGTGTCGACTGGATCAACAAGGTCGGCGCTCGTGTCGCCGCGCAGATCCCCGCCTACTTCCCGGGCTGGGCGACCTCCGCGATCGAGGCACCGACCTATTTCGCGATCTGCAGCAAGGACACCGTCGCCCCACCCGAGCCCACTCGCGGGTACGCCGCCAAGGCCCCCAACGGCACGGGCAAGGAGTACGACGTCGGTCACTTCGACATCTACCTCGGCGCGCCGTTCGAGGAGGCCTCGAACGACTACCTGAGGTTCCTGGCCGACAAGCTCCCCGTCTGAGCCGCACCGACAGGATCACGCCGTCAGCGCCGCACGCAACCGTTCCGAATAAACGGCACGCTCGGCCGCATCCGCCCAGCGCGACTCCCGGTGTCGCGCGTAGAGATCGTCACCCGCATAGCGCGGCAGCACGTGGACGTGCAGATGCCACACGTCCTGATCGCCGGCCGGCTCGTTGTGTTGCCGCAGCGAAACCCCTTGGCACCCATAGGTTTCGCGCATCGCGATCGCGACGTCTCGCGCCAGGTCCCACACCGCGTGACCGGCTTCGGGCGGCAGTTCGTAGAGGTTCTCCACGTGGTCGTTCGGTATGACGAGAACGCCGCCGTCGTTGCGGGCCCACCACTTCGGTGCGACACGCGCGAACGCCAGGTCGCGACGCACCACCAGGTCCGACGCCGCGTTGTTCGCGTTGAATTCCCCGCGCAGGAACGCACAGAACGGACAGCGATAGAGCGCCGGCTCATGCCGCCAGCTGCTGGCCCCGGGCACGGGCCGGCTCACCGACGCCCGACGGGCGCCGGGCCGGTCGTGTCACCGACCCGCAGCGACACCTCGAACGACACGTCGCCGACCTCGTCACCGGCGAGCAGGTCGCGCACGACCTCGCCGACGGCCCGTCCCTTCTCGAGCGGTCGCTGGTCGATCGTGGTGAGCTCCCGCCCGAACCACGGCAGTGACACCCCGTCGAAGCCGGTGACCGAGAGATCCTCGGGCACTCGCAGGCCGCGATCGCTGGCCGCCTGCACGGCGCCGGCGGCCAGCAGGTCGCTCTGCGCGATGATCGCGGTCGGCGGGTCGGGGCGGTCCAGCAGGAGGTTCGCCGCGGCATACCCGGAGTCGAAATCGGCCTCCGCCGCCTCCACCAAGGCGGCCCGGCGAAAGACGTCCCGCACGCCCAGCGCGCGCTCGCGGGTGTCCGGGAAATGGCTCCGTCGCACGGTGTCCAGCGTGCGCAAGCCGGTCTCGTTGCCCCACGCGAGCGGCATCATGATGTGCCCGACCGTGCGGTGGCCCAGGTCGCGCAGGTGACGGGCCACCTGCGCCGATGCGTCCCGCTCAGGCACCTCGACCTGCACGATGCCCGGGCCGCAGGGCGCGCCCGTGCCGACCACTGGCACGCCGCGGGCGGCGAATTGCGCTGCCAATGCATTGTTTTCGTCCCCGCACAGCATGAAGACGGCAGCGTCCGCGACGATGCGGGAAACCTGCGGGCCCGGGTCGCCGTGCCCTTCCGTCGCGTCGGGCAACAGCAGCAGCCCCGAGCCCATCTCCCCCACCACCTGGGACAAGCCGTCGAGCACCGCGACGACATACGGATCACGGAAGGCGTGCAGGATGCGCCGCTCGACCACTGCGGCAATCACTCCGCTTCGGCCGTGCCGCAACGAGGAGGCCATCGGGTGCGGCCCGGTGTAGCCGAGTCGTTCGGCAGCGTCCCGCACCCGGCCCGCGGTGTCTTCCGCGACCGGCTTGTTGCCACTGAAGACCAGGGACGCGGTCGACATCGAGACACCGGCGAGCCCGGCGACATCGCGCAGCGTCACTCGGGCGGCGGTTCCGGCTTGACCACGTGAGGGCATGTGCAGCAGACTATCGAATCGATTCGATCGAATCGATTCGACGGCATCCGGAGTCGCCCCGCCGACTCCGCACTTACCCCGGGAGGAGCACCGTGGCCACGGTGGACGAGCTGCGCGACGACCGACCGACCCGCCCGGGCTCACCCGCCCCGGACGCGGTCCGCCGCGCCTCACGCTCGGTGATGATCGTCTTCGCACTCAACGGCGCGGCCTTCGCCACCTACGCCTCGCGCATCCCCGACACCAAATCGTTGCTGCACCTGTCCGCCGGACAGCTGGGCCTCTTCCTGCTCGCCGGCGCGCTCGGCAGCGTGCTCGGGCTGCCGATGTCGGGCTGGATCGCCGGCCGCTTCGGCGCGCGGCGCACGGTGCTCGCCGGCTCGGCCGCGACCACTCTCGGCTACTCCGTGTCCGCGATCGGCATCGGCACCCACCAGCTCTGGCTCGCGGCGGCCAGCCTCTTCGTCGCGGGCTGGGGCGTGGGCATCTGGGACGTCGCGATGAACCTCGAGGGCACCGTCGTCGAGCAGCACCTCGGCCGCTCGATCATGCCGCGCTTCCACGCGATGTTCAGTGGCGGCACTGTCGCGGCCGCGCTGCTCGGCGCCGGCTTGACCGCGCTGCGCGTGCCGGTCTGGCTTCACGTGATCGTCGTCATGGCACTGCTGGCCGCAGGTACGGCGTGGGCGGTCGGCGGATTCCGCGCGCTCGGTGAAGTCACCTCCGAGCCCGAGAGCTCTGAGAAGCCCGAAAACCCAGACTCCGCAACCGAACCCGCAGGGAAGTCGAGTCACCTGTCCGCGTGGCTCGACCCTCGCGTCCTGCTCATCGGCGTGGTCACACTCGCAGCGGGGTTCACCGAGGGCACCGCAAACGACTGGCTGTCCGTGGCCTTCGTCGAGGGGCACGACGTGCCCAAGTGGGCCGGCGTGCTGGCCTTCGCCACCTTCCTCACCTTCATGACGATCGGTCGTATCACCGGCACCGCCATTCTCGACCGGCACGGCCGGGTGCCGGTCCTGCGCTGTGCCTTCGCACTCGCCGTGCTCGGTTGTCTCGCAGTCGTTTTCGGCTCCACGCCAATCGCGTATGCCGGGGTCGTCGTCTGGGGCGTCGGAGTCTCGCTCGGCTTCCCGGTCGGGATGAGTGCCGCGGCGGACGACCCGGCGCAGGCGCACGCACGCATCTCGGTGGTCAGCACGATCGCCTACACCGCCTTCCTCGCCGGCCCGCCGCTGCTCGGCTTCCTCGGCGAACACGTCGGCGTGCTGCACGCCCTGCTCGCCGTCGGCGCGGCTGCCACGCTGGCGCTGCTCCTGGTGCCGTCGGTCCGCGAGCCGGAACGCCCCGAGCGGCCGCTCGCCGCCCGCTAAGGCACCACCGACCGAGCGGTGGTTCTGCTCTCAGCAGAAACTGCGGCGCGGCCGAGGACTGCCGTCATACGGTCGGGAGATGGGTGACGTGCGGCAGTTGCGACAGATCCGACCGGTGGAGCCTCTCTGGCGCGAGGTGCTCGGCACCCGCCTGCGCCAACTGCGTCGACACCGTCGCATGACGCTGACGAACACCGCTGCCATTGCTGGCATTTCGCCGCAGTACCTCTCGGAGATCGAGCGTGGCCGCAAGGACCCGTCATCCGAGATTGTCGCGGCGGTCGCGGGCGCCCTGGGTTTCACGCTCACCGAGGTGACCGACCTCACCGTGCGCGACCTGCGCCGGGAGACCTTCGCCACGGCACCGCGCGGGCCGGTTGCCCTCGCCGCCTAGTCGCCCTCGCGGTAGGCGACCACCTGGTCGGCGAGTCCGTAGTCAACGGCCTCGATCGGGGTGAAGATCCGGTCCCGGTCGGTGTCCTTGCGCAGGGCCTCCACCCCCTGTCCGGTATGCCGGGCCAGGATCTCCTCGGCCTCGGCGCGCACCCGGATCACCTCGTCGGCGGCCAGGATCAGGTCCGGGATCGCACCCTGCCCGCGCCCGGACGGCTGGTGCAGCAACACCCTCGAATGCGGCAGCACACTGCGCCGCCCAGGCTCACCCGCAGCGAGCAGGATCGCCGCTGTCGAGCACGCCTGCCCGACGCAGGTGGTCGCCACCGGCGACCGCACGAACCGCATCGCGTCGTAGATCGCGAAGGTCGCGGTGAGCGATCCGCCCGGTGAATTGATGTAGAGGTTGATCTCGCGTTCGGGCGCGGTCGCCTCCAGATGCAGGATCTGTGCGATCAGCGCGTTGGAGACGCCGTCGTCGACCTCGGTGCCAAGGTAGACGATCCGCTCGGTCAGCAGGTGACTGTAGACGTCCATGACGCGGTCACCCCGTGCTGACGAGGAGACGACGTTGGGGATCGTGTACGTCGACATCTCAAACCCCCAGTCCCACAGGCGATTTGCGCGGCTTGATCGACTCGACCGAGTCGATGATCCGGTCGACGAAGCCGTAGTCGACGGCCTGCTGCGCCGTATACCAGCGGTCGCGCAACGAGTCCTCGAAGATTCGGGCCACCGGTTGTCCCGTGTGCTCGGCAATGAGGCCGAGCACGGTGTCGCGGGTCTGCCGCAGGTCATCGGCCTGCAGCTCGATGTCCACGGCGGTGCCGGCGATGCCCGCCGACCCCTGGTGCATCAGGATCTTGGAGTGCGGCAGGGCAAACCGCTTGCCGGGCGCTCCCGCGCTCAACAGGAATTGCCCTGCGCTGCATGCGATTCCGAGTGCGAGCGTGGACACGTCGTTCGGGATCGCGTGCATCACGTCCATGATCGCGAGCATTGCGGGCACCGAACCACCGGGTGAGTTGATCCAGAGGCTGATGTCGGCGCGACCGTCGTCCGCGGACAACAGGAAGAGTTGGGAGATCAGCCGGGTGCCGATCTCGTCGTCCAGCGCGGTGTCGAGCACGATGACGCGCTGCTCGAGCAGATGCTCGGCGACCTGCCGGCTGAGTGGATGGGGTGGACGAGGCTGTTCATCGGTCATGCAGCCAGCATCACTGCCGCACAACGTAATTGGCGATCTCTTGCTGCCGTGGGCAGCAAGAGATCGGCAGCTCGTCAGCCGGCCTTCACCGGTCGCTGCTCCAGGACATCGACCAGGCGGGCCAGCTCGGGTCGCTCGCGCGCGTCGTCCAACGTGTCGTGCAAGCTGCGGTCGTAGGTCGGCCGGGCGTCGGCGAGCAGGGCCGAACCTTTCGGGGTCAGCTCGGTGTAGATGCCACGCCGGTCGTCGGCACAAAGCACGCGCTGCAGCAGCCCGCGATCCTCCAGCCGCGTCACCAACCTGGTCGTCGCGCTGCTCGACAGCGCCGCCGCGCGTGCCAACTGCTGCATGCGCATGTGCCAACCGTCCTGGCGCGAGAGGGCATCGAGCACGGTGAATTCCACGACGGACAAACCGTGTTCGGCGCTCAACGCCCGCTCGAGGGCCTGGTCGATCAGTCCGTGCAGCGCAGCGAGGGTGCGCCAGCCCTGCGCGCGGATCTCCACCGCGTCGTCGGCAATGCCCATGTCCGTCCTCCGGGTCCGGTCGCCGGACGGCGACGTGTTGCACACCACTATACCCGCGTTTGCAATATCCCGCGCGTGCAACTAGTTTTGTTGCACACGCGGGATACCTGCCTACGCAAGATGAGCAGCGTCCCACTCACCTACGCAACGAAAGTGACCACGAACATGCCCATCGGCTTGGTCGCACTCGCGCTCGGCGGCTTCGGCATCGGCCTCACCGAATTCGTCATCGCCGGCCTATTGCCTGACGTCGCAGACGATTTCGGCGTCACCGAGGCCAGCGCCGGCTGGCTGATCACCGGATACGCACTGGCCGTCGCCATCGGCGCCGTGCTGATGACCGCGGCACTCACCCGCGTCCCGCGCAAACGGGCGCTGCTCGGCCTGATGATCCTCTTCATCGCGGGAAACCTGCTCTCCGCGCTTGCCCCGTCATACGCCGTGCTGCTGTCGGGGCGGGTGCTGGCGGCCTTGTGTCACGGAGCCTTCTTCGGCATCGGCTCGGTCGTCGCCGCGTCGATGGTCGAGCCGGCCAAGAAGGCGGGCGCCATCGCCATCATGTTCGGCGGCCTGACGATCGCCAATGTCCTCGGCGTGCCGCTCGGCACCCTGCTCGGCCAGCAGTTCGGCTGGCGCTCGACGTTCTGGGCGATCACCGTGATCGGTGTCGTCGCGTTCGCCGGACTCGCGGCACTCGTCCCGGCCGGGACGTCGACCGTGCGACCCGACCTGCGGGCCGAGGTGCGGGCGTTCCGCGAGCCTCAGGTCTGGCTGTCGCTCGGCATGACCGTGCTCGGCTTCGGCGGCATGTTCGGTGCGTTCACCTACATCGCCTTCACCCTCACCGACCTGTCCGGCTTCCCGGCCGGGGCGGTGCCGTGGCTGCTGATCCTTTTCGGCGCAGGGCTTTTCGTCGGCAACGCGGTGGGCGGCAAGGCCGCCGACCGGTCCGTCCCGCGGACGCTCTACGTCGTCTTCACCGCACTGGCGGCAGCGATGGTGCTGTTCGCCGCGACCGCCGCGTCCCGTCCGATGGCGATCGTCTCGCTCCTGCTGATGGGCCTGTTCGGCTTCGCAACCGTGCCCGCCCTGCAGATGCGGATCATGTCGTATGCCGATCACGCGCCGACCCTCGCGTCGGGCTCGAACATCGCGGCCTTCAACGTCGGTAACGCCATCGGCGCCTGGCTCGGCGGCCTGACGATCTCCGCGGGCCTCGGCTACGCCTCACCGATCTGGGTGGGCGCGGCGATGACCGCCGGCGCACTCGTCGTGCTCGTGCTGGCTGAGGCCGCCACCCGGCGTCGCGCACGTGAGCTGCGTCATACGGATGGCTTGACCGGATGTCACGCCGACGTGCTACCGTCCACATTGCGCTGATCTAGGCCAAATAGGTCAGGTGTCATCGAGACCCTCGGCACCCGTCAGCTGCTCCCCCACACACGACAGAAAGCCGTCCGCATGCCGCACGACCTGCCATCCCGCCGCACCATCGCCAAGGGGGCCGCTTGGGCGGCGCCGGTGGTCGCCGTCGCATCGGCAGCACCTGCCAGCGCCGCGAGCAACGGCTTCTCCCAGACCTGGACCGGCTACCAGACGGTGACCCACCTCGTACCGGCATCCGTGCGCACTGTCACCTTCACGGTGACCGGCGGCGGTGGCGGCGGCGTCAGCTCGGTGCCCGGCGGACAGGGCGCGACCTACTCGGGCACGATCACGATGCCGGCCAGTTCGTCGGGCACCGCACTGACCCTCGTGGTCGGTGCGGGAGGGCTCGGCGCCAACCGGAACGCGGGCGGTCAGGGCTTCGGCAATGGCGGCGCCGGCGGTGTCGGCCAAGCGACCACCGTGCGCGGTCGTGGCGGTGGCGGCGGAAGCGCCATCCTCATCGGCGCGACGCCCCTCGTCGTCGCCGGCGGTGGCGGCGGCACCGGCTCCGCGAGCGTCACGGGCACCTCCAATCAGATCACCGGCGGACCTGGTGGCAATGCGGCCGGCGGCAGCTCGGCGGGTGGCCGCACCACAGCCAGCAACAGCGCCACCACCGCGGCGGGACCCGGCGGAGCCGGAGCCACCGCTGGCACGCCGGGGGCCGCAGGTCCAGCCGGCACGTCGAGTGGCTCGGGCACCGGCGTCTCCCGCCCCGGAGTCGCCGGCGGTGCCGCCGGCACCGGCAATCAAGGCGGCGGCAACGGCGGAGCCGGAGTGACGATCAACTCGACTTCCTCCACCACGGTCGGCACGGGGTCCGGCGGTGGCGGCGGCGGGTATGCCGGTGGCGGCTCCGGCGGGGTTGCCAGCCGCAGTACGGTCACCGCCGGCGGTGGCGGCGGCGCCGGATCCAACTACGTCGGACCGTCGGTGCAGATCAGCGCGGGCCCTGGCGGCGCCGGCAACGGCGGCGCCCCGGACGGTGGTCCGGGCTCCATCACGATCACCTACTAAACGCAAAACCCAAAGCCACGTGGCCGGCACCGTGCGAGGTGCCGGCCACGCGTCTTTGCGCACAAGGCAGACTCAAGACATGGCCAATCGACTCGCCGATGCCCTGAGCCCCTACCTACGGCAGCACGCCGACAACCCGGTCGACTGGCAGGAGTGGGGGCCGGCCGCGCTGAAGGCCGCCCGGGAGCAGGACCGGCCGATCCTGCTTTCGGTGGGCTATGCCGCGTGTCACTGGTGCCACGTGATGGCGCACGAGTCGTTCGAGGACGACGAGGTCGCCGAGGCGATCAACACCGCCTACATCCCGATCAAGGTCGACCGCGAGGAGCGACCGGACGTCGACGCGGCATACATGACTGCGACGACTGCGATGACCGGCAACGGGGGCTGGCCGATGACCTGTCTGCTCACGCCCGACGGCAAGCCGTTCTTCGCGGGCACCTACTTGCCCAAAGCACAGTTCCTGCAACTTCTTTCGGCTGGCCGTCATGCGTGGGACACCCAGCGTGACCAGGTGCTCGCGTCCAGTGCGAACATCGCCCAGCAGTTGTCGGCAGCCACGGGACGCGGCCGGCAGGAGGCAGCCACAGCGGAGTTGACCGATCGCGCCGTACGCACTCTCTCCGGGGAGTATGACGAGACGAACGCAGGGTTCGGCAGCGCACCGAAGTTCCCGCCGTCGATGGTGTTGGAATTCCTCCTGCGCCATCACGCCCGCACCGGTGACGAAAAGTCGCTGCAGATGGCGGAGCAGACTTGTGACGCGATGGCCCGCGGCGGGATGTATGACCAGCTCGCCGGAGGGTTCGCGCGCTACAGCGTCGACGCCACCTGGACCGTGCCGCACTTCGAGAAGATGCTCTATGACAACGCGCAGTTGCTCCGTGTCTACGCCCACCTCTGGCGCACCACGAAATCCGAGCTTTCCGAACGAGTTTCGCGCGAGACGGCCGATTTTCTGGTGCGCGACCTGGGCACCGCGGAAGGCGCGTTCGCGTCCGCGCTCGACGCGGACACCGATGGCGTCGAAGGCCTGACCTATGCGTGGACCCCGGACCAACTGCGCGAGGCCCTCGGCGAAGCGGACGCCGGCCGGGCCGCTCGGCTGCTCGCCGTGACCCCGACCGGCACCTTCGAGGCAGGCGCCTCGACCCTGCAGCTGCGACGCGACCCGGATGATGCCCGCTGGTGGCACGACACCAGGGCGAAACTGCTGGCCAGACGCCAGACCCGACCACAGCCGGCGCGCGACGACAAGGTCGTGACCTCGTGGAACGGCCTGGCGATCGCCGCACTGGCCGAGGCCGGGATGATTCTCGGAGTGCCGGAATGGGTTGAGGCAGCACAGCAGTGCGCCGACCACGTGCTCGCCCTGCACCTGGTCGACGGTCGTCTGCGCCGCACCTCGCGCGCCGGCCGCGTCAGTGCGGCACCGGGTGTCGCGGACGACTACGGCAACCTGGCCGAGGGGCTGCTCGCCCTCCACCAGGCAACCGGGGACGTCAGCTACCTCCGGGCGGCGAGCGACCTGCTGCAGACGGCCGAAGCCCAATTCGCCTCCCCCGATGGCGGATTCCGCGACACGGCCGCCGACGGCGAGCAACTCTTCCTCACGCCCCGCGGGGCAGGAGACAACGCCGAACCGTCAGGCACCTCCAGTCTGGCGGGCGCGTTGCTCACCTACAGCGCCCTCACCGGGGACACCGGTGCTCGCGAACGCGCCGAGCGCGCGGTCGCCTCCATGGGCGAAGTCACCACGGCCGCACCGCGATTCGCCGGCTGGGCACTGGCGGTCGCGGAGGCGACCCTCGCCGGCCCGCTCCAGGTGGCCGTCGTCGGCAACACCCGCGGCGCACGCGGCTTGCGGCGCACCGCATGGCGCACGCCGACCGCGGGCGCCGTCGTCGTCGCCGGCCCACCCGATGCCCCGGGGCAGCCGCTGCTCGCCGAGCGCCCGCTCGTCGACGGTGACCCCGCCGCCTATGTCTGTCGCGGGTTTGTCTGCGACCGTCCGGTCACCTCGTCTGAGGAGTTGGCTGCCGCCCTCACCCGCCCAGACGCATGAGCCGAGCGCCGTTGTCCCACAACACCGCCCGCATCCAGTCGTCTCCCAGTTGTAGCCGGGCGAGCGCATCGAGCTGGTGCGCATAGGGGTATGGAATGTTCGGGTAGTCCGAGCCGAGCACGACCCGGTCCCGCAACTCTCCGAGACGTTCGGCATACCCGTCGGGAAGGGGCGCGAACCGTCCGGTGAAGTCGGTGGCCACCATGGTCGTGTCCAGGTGCACATTGTCGAATCGCTCCACCAGGTCCGCGAACTCGTGATACTCCGGCATGCCGGCATGCGCAATGACCAGCGCCAGCGACGGATGCCGCTCCAGCACCCGTGCGACACGCTCGGACCCGGTGAACTCCCCTGGGATCGGCGCAGATCCGGCATGTATGACGACAGGCACTCCCGAGGCAGCAAGCGCCTCCCAGGCGGGCTCCAGCAACTCGTCATCGGGGCGGTAGGCACCGACCTGAACATGCATCTTGAAAAGACGCGCTCCCGCGTCGAGGGCTTCACCGACGTAGTCACCCACGCCCGGCTCGGGGTAGAGCGTCGCGCTGTGTATCGCGTCCGGCACCCGTGCGGCGAAGTCCGTGCACCAGTCGTTGAGCCAGCGCGCCATCGCCGGCTTGTGCGGATAGGTGAGCGACGGCACCCCACGCACGCCGAGGTCGCGCAGCACCGCCAACCGGGTCGGCTCGTCGAAGCGGTAGGTGATCGGCCACTGGGCGCCGTAGTGCTCGGTGGCCTCGTCGAAGTAGCGCCACACCTTGGCAAGCATCGGCTCGGGCAGGAAGTGCACGTGGATGTCGGCGAGCCCGGGCACACCCAATGCCGTGAGGTAGGCGGGGATCTCGGCGTCGGACTGCGGGCCGGGCGTCGTGGGAGTCGTCACGTGAGCGCCTGATCGATCGCGCGATAGGTGATCTCGGCGGCACCCTCCTGGCACTGCAGGACCAACACATCCGGCCGCTGGCCGATCCGATGCACGAAATTGTTGTGATACCAGGCCAATTCATCCTCCGTAGGCTCGAACTCCCGGCCACGTGCGGCGACCCGGCGACTGATGTGCTGCAGGCTGTCGAGCAGCAACAGCTCGCGGAAATCGGCCCCGGCAGCGGCCGCGAGAGCGGCGAGCCGGTCGAGGAATTCCTCGGCGAGCACCAGCTGCGGCAGCCACACGTCGTGACCGGCCCGCAGGTGAGTGTCGGCCATCGCCACTGCGAGCTCACGCACCGCGTGCAGACCTTCCGGTGTGTGACGCACGGACGCGCCGAGCAGGGGTCGCAGCTCGTCGGGGTCCAGGCACAGCGTCATCGGCTCGCGCTCTGCCCGCAGCCGTGCAAGGGTCGACTTCCCGACGGCCGGCGGGCCATTGAGCAGGACGAGTTGCGGCACCCGTGCAGCTTATCCACCGTGCCGCGGCGCGCTAAGACAGAATGACCGTCATGACGCAGCGGGAAGTGCTCACCTGGGAGATGTTCGGCGACGCCAGCCGCGAGTTGGCGCAGGCGATCGCGGACGACGGCTACCAGCCGGACCTGATCATGTCGATCGCGCGCGGCGGTCTGATCCCGGCCGGCGCCATCAGTTACGCACTCGGCATCAAGAACGTGCACGTGATGAACGTCGAGTTCTATACCGGCATCGACGAACGGTTGCCGATGCCGGTGATGTTGCCGCCCGTCCCCCAGCCGGTCGATCTCTCGGGAGCGACCGTGCTGGTCATCGACGACGTGGCCGACACTGGCGGCACGTTGGAGCTGGTCAAGCAGTTCTGCGAGGGGCACGTGCAGGAGACCCGCTGCGCGGTCATCTACGAGAAGTCTCGCTCGGTGGTGAAGTCGGACTACGTCTGGAAGCGCACCGACGAGTGGATCGACTTCCCCTGGTCCAGCAAGCCGCAGATCGAGGCCGGGCAGACCACGGACCCGCAGTAGTGCCGCCCCGGTGGTTCAGCCCTGCGGGCGAACGAACGGGAACGCCAGGGTCGCCTTGATGCTCTGCCCGGTCAGCATCATCACCAACCGGTCGACACCGAATCCGAGCCCACCGGTCGGCGGCATCGCATACTCAAGCGCGGACAGGAACGCCTCGTCGAGTTGCATCGCCTCGACATCACCGGCGGCGGCTGCCATCGACTGCTCGGTGAAGCGCTGCCGTTGATCGACCGGATCGGTGAGTTCGCTGTAGGCAGTGCCCATTTCGGCACCGAAAGCAACCAGGTCCCACTGCTCGGCCAGTCGCGGATCGTTGCGATGCCGCCGCGCGAGCGGCGACACCTCGACCGGGAAGTCGCAGTAGAACGTCGGGAACGTCGTCTGCTTCTCCACCAGTGCCTCGTAGAGCTCCATCACCAGCTTGCCCGCCGAGTGCTCCGGCCGCACCGCCACGTCGTGCTGCCGGCAGACCCGCGCCACCTCCTCGCGGCTGGACGACGACGTGAGCTGCACGCCCGCGGCCTTCGACACCGCGTCGTGCACGGTGACCACGGGCCACTCCGGTGAGAGATCGACCTCGTCATACCCACCAGCACCGTTGGGACGCAACGCAATCGGTCGTCCGTGTATGGCGGTGGCCACGCGCAGGAAGACCTCACGGGTGAGCACGCGCATTGTGTTGTAGTCGCCGTAAGCGGCATAGGCCTCGAGGGAGGTGAACTCGGGGTTGTGCGTCGCGTCGGCACCCTCGTTGCGGAAGTTGCGATTGAGCTCGAACACCCGCTGAAAACCGCCCACTACCAAGCGTTTCAGGTAGAGCTCCGGCGCGATCCGCAGATAGAGCTCCATGTTGTAGGCGTTGATGTGCGTGGTGAACGGCCGTGCTGCGGCGCCACCGTGGATCGGCTGGAGCATCGGGGTCTCGACCTCCATGAAGCCCTGCTCCACGAACGCCTCCCGCATCGTCCGCACCGCCGCCGACCGCTGCGCGAGCATGCCGCGCGCCTGCGCATCGACCAGCAGCTCGAGTGACCGGTTGCGTGCCCGGACGTCGTCGCTGAGCTGCACGTGCAGGTCAGGCACCGGACGCAGACACTTCGCGGCCATCTGCCAACCGGTCATCAGCACCGACAGCTCGCCGTTGCGGGAGGTGGCGACCGGTCCGGTGACGCTGACCAGGTCACCGAGATCGACGGCCTTGCGCCAGAGGCACCGCGCGGCGTCGGGCGAGTCCGCCGTGGTCACCATCACCTGGATCATCGCGCCGTCGTCGTCGAGCACCGCGAAACAGACCCCGCCGAGGTCACGCACCGCGCGCACCCGCCCGGTCACCGAGACGACGTCGTCGGTCACCGTGTCGGGCGGCAGATCGTCGTATGCCGGCACGATCTCGCGCACCCGGTCGCTGCGCGGGACCTGCACTGGGTAGGCGTCCACGCCGGCCTCGTCCAACAACTCGAGCTTGCCCCGCCGGACCTTCTGCTGCTCGGAGAGGTGAATCGCCGGCGGGGCCGGCAGCAGCAATGCGTCCTCCTGCTCGATCACCCGGTCGACGAACCAGGGCTCCGGGCGCGGCGGCTGCACGTCGGACGGCCGCGGGCCGGTCAGCAGGCGTGGCCCGATCATCGGCACGAAGCCCTCGGCGATGCCCATGGCCAGACCCGCGCGGGGCACGGTGAGCGCCGGGTCGTAACACAGCAGGCGCGGCACCCACGTCGGCTTGTACTTGTCGTTGGACCGGTAGAGCGTCTCGAGCTGGAAGAACCGCGACGCGAAAGACAACGCTGCGTCGTTCAACCGCGTGATCGGACCGGCGCCGACCTGGTCGGCGCTGCTGAACACCTCGCGGAACACCGCGAAGTTCAACGAGATCCGGCGAATGCCGTGTTCTGCGCCCGACTCGATCAGCTGAGCGACCATGTACTCGTTGAGGCCGTTCTCGGCGTCCCGGTCGCGACGCATCAGGTCCAACGAGATCCCGCGCACCCCCCACGGCACGAACGACAGGAAGCCGCGTATGTCGCCAGTCGCGTCGTGTGCAGTGATGATCACGCAGCGGCCGTCGGCGGGGTCACCGAGCCGGTTGAGCGCCATGGAGAATCCGCGTTCGGTCTCTTCGCCGCGCCACTGCTCGGCGAGCTGGGAGATCCGCTGCAGCTCTTCGGGCGACAGCTCGCTGTGCCGGCGCACCTGGGTGCTGTAGCCCGCCCGGCTGACCCTGGTCACCGCCTGCCGGACCGGGCGCATGGTGCGGCCGCGCAGCGAGAACGACTCGGTGTCGATGATCGCTTCGTCGCCGAGGGCGAACGCCTTGAGACCGGCCTCGACATACTCATGAGTGCCCCGCTCGGAGCTGGACAGCACCGCGGCGTACAGACCGTGTTCGCGGCATTGCTGCAACCACGCCTGAATAGCCGGCTGCCAGGAACTCACCCGTCCGATCGGGTCGGCGCTGGCGACACTGACACTGCCCTCGTTGCGATAGGTCACCGCTGCTGCGCCGTCCGGAGAGAAGACCACGCTCTTGTCCCGGCGGGTGGCGAAGTAGCCGAGCGAGTCGTTCTCGCCGTGCAGGAGGAGCAGCCGGCGGACCGCGAGCTCCTCGTCCGCGCTCTGGAACTGCCGTCCGCGACCGGAGCGGAGGAAGACCAGGCTCGCCAGCAGCAACGCAATGGTCGACATGATGCCGGCGAGCCCGTAGATCCACGCGTGGCCGGTGTGACCGTGCATCCCGGGACTGGTCGAGTCGCTTGAGATGCCGAACGTCGACCGGAGCGCGAAGCGACCGATCTCCCGAGATCCCGTCAACTCGCTCGGGGCGGTCGCAGCCAGGGAGAAGGTGACGGCGAACGAAATCAGCAGGCCGACGACCAGCACACCCACGGCGGCCAGTCGGCTTCCTTCCGCGAGCCGCGCCGGGAAGGCACTGCGCGAACGCACCACCAGCACCAGGACGACGACACCGATTGCGAAGAACACCGCGGTGACCGGGATGCTGGTGATGAACGAGTAGTAGTCGCGCTCGAAGCCGCGCAGCTGGGTGTCCTGCAGCCACTCCTGGTGGAAGATCGCACTGAGCAGGACGGCCAGGCTGCCGAGCACGCTGATCGCCATGAGTATGACGACGAGGTTGAAACCGGCGCGCAGTCGCCGGCGCACCGCTCCCGCGAGCACGAAGAGCAGGCAGACGATGAAGAGGCTCGGTTCGGAGGGCACGTTGACCATGCCGAGCAGGTCGCTGACGATCTCGACGACGATGTTGTGCCGCAGTAGCACGCTGACCAGCGACCAGATCGCCGCGAAAAGGTAGATCCGGCCGATCCACCGGGCCACCCGCTCACGCCACGGCACTGACACGCGCTCGCGCCGCGGGCCGCCATACGCATTGATCGAGCCCTTGAGCAGTTGCGGAAGCTTCGGCACGATTCGTCGCTCCAATGCTGCCTGCTCCCCGAAGATGGCCCGCGGCTCCCGTGACGCGGCGTGTCGCCGAGCCTAACAATCTCACACGGACGCCGGCTGAGAGCGGAATGGCAGGATGCTGGACATGCGAAAGGCCCGCCTGAGTAACTCAGGCGGGCCTTTCTTCAAATGTTTGTTCGGCGGTGTCCTACTCTCCCACACCCTACCGAGTGCAGTACCATCGGCGCTGAAGGGCTTAGCTTCCGGGTTCGGGATGTGACCGGGCGTTTCCCACTTCGCTATAACCGCCGAAAC
>NZ_JAOBQJ010000007.1 GCF_026162425.1 Flexivirga meconopsidis
GCCGGGTTTTCAATGATGTGGGTCGGGACCGCAGTGGACGCCTGCCGGCAAGGCATATACGCCACGGTCTCGGACGCTCTGGGAGCATCGCGGGCTTCGGCCATGGCCGAGGCCGAGGCCGCTGGTCTGGGCGATGAGTGGATCGGCAGCGCTAACCGGCTCGTCGACGCCGCAGCCCGGCAAGATTCCGAGGCAGCCAGCGAGGTCGTCAGCGAGATCGCCCAGCGCAGCAATGCTTTCGTGGTCGGCGTCGTCGGTTTTATTGTGGCCGGTCAACGCATGCTGCTGGAGGCCAACGCCGTTCATCAGGGCCGCACCGTGCACGACCTTTTGGAGCAGGTACGCGAGCAGCTCGCGACTATGCCCGACGATGACTCACGATGAAACGTGCAGCAGCTGTTGCCTGTGTCGTCGTCGCGGCTGTGGCGGTGCTGTCCGGGTGCGCATCGACGTCGAACGCCTCGGGGTCGGTCCAGCCGGCTAGGTCCTCAAGCATGGCCAGGTTAGCGACGAGCGGGGGAACGCGGGTACGTGTGACGGCGACGGTCGACGGTGACACCTTTCGCACCGATGTCGACGGTCAGTCACGGAAGATCAGAATCCTCGGGATCATTCATTAGGCAACTTGGGTGTCGCGATGGCTGGTGTCGGGTCTACCTGGGGCAACCTTTGGATCAGGAAGGGCCTCGCTGTAAACACTGTGGTCCGCCAGACCTCGGCGGCCAGAGTGGGGTCTCTCGGCCCCGATGCTGGCGATGAGAAAAGACGCTGTCCGCGAGCTCTCAGTGGCGGCCCATCGCCGCGGGCGGTGTCACTTTGCAGAACGGGACTGGCTCGTAACCGCGTGCGATGTCCCGCAGATCGCCTGCATCAGCGACACTGCTGAAGGCGCTCAGCCATGCCCCGTGCTCGCGCAGCTCGGCGGCGAGATCGTCCGGCAACGGCACACACCGCACGTGCCCGCCCAAGGAGGCGACCACGTGTCAACTACCAGGTGATGCCCCAAGACATCCCACTTGAGCTTTGGCCCGAGCAGTTCGCCCGTTCCACCTTGCTCCGCCAACGGGGTGAACGAAATCAATCAATTGTATCTGCAGTCGGCCCCAGACTCTGTGTTGCCCGTTGTTTCACAACATGAGCAATGCAAGCTGCCCCCACTCGCACTGCAGTACCAAATGTACCCCCTATGGGCGTAGCAGTAGGAGTAGCTGACGTGACCAGCTCCGATCGGATGCGAGAGGTTGCAGCATCCCGGTGATGCAGACGCCTTGGGCGCACCAGCTGTACCGCCAATGATGGCCGCAGACGTTGCTATTCCTGTCGCGGCGATGCTCTGTATGAGAGGGCGTCTGCGGAGCTTTTCCCTGTAGGATCCACTGCGGTCGCCGACGGCGTTCCGATTTCGCTTCCAAATGCTCAATGTAATCACCCGTTCGTACTTGGTTACTTGCAAGGCCATACGCGTACTTCGAACAGGAGATGCCCTTGGAGCTCCTATTGTTGTCACAACAGGACAGGCAAAACGAGCCCGCACAGGATGATGGAGAATCCAGACGCGTAGCGCATAGTCCGAAACCACCATCTTTCTCCATCTCCAAGCTGTGGGAGTGCGCACACCGAATATCTGATGCTTCGGATAGTAATCGCAACCATTGAAACAGTAGCCACTTCTACCAGAATGACCATCGCATATGTTGGATCCAGCAACGTTAACGCGATGAGTGCTGCCCACAACAGAGAAGTTGTCTTCTGGGTCGTCACGAGCAAGCCGAGGTCGACACCCCAGCGGAGTCCCAACCGACCCGGGCGCAGCACACGTATCAGCGCTTGAGGCACTTGCCGCCAAATGTGAGGCGTACGACCGTAAGTATCGGCCATCCCAAGAAGCAACAAGATTCCCACCGTGATCGCAAGGCGCGACTCAACCCCAATTGCGTCCTCTAGGACATGCCCAAATTTGTCGAGCGCATAACCTACAGCAATAGCGGCGGTTAGCCAACCAACAAAGAGCCCCGTCAAGAAACGTGTGCCATCCGATCTACTCCGCCGAAGCATAGGGCCGGCGACCCCGGCCATGGACTGTCCTCAAGGAGAAAACATCTGAAGCACGGCACCTACGCCCGCGAGACAGAAGATAAGTATCGCCATGGGATCAAAATGTCAGTCCGCGGATCGCACGTAGACGTTTCTGTCATTCAGCTTGCCATGAACAAAGACCGCATTCTTGGTGCGTTGCACCCCGCGTCCCAAATCAAGCATCTCTACGGAACCCCCGATGTCCACGGATGGTCTGTCAGAGTATTTCGCTACGACGTTCTTGGCTTCGCCGCCACCTCCAACCGTCAACGCCACTATGACGTCATGGCTACCATCGATGGAGTCGTGGACGAACGCGAATCCTCTGTCTATTGGTGGTGTCCACATCATCTTTCCCCTATCTAATAGTACTCAAATTCTTAAAGAGGCCGGATGGGTTCCGGTTCTTCGGGTATCGCATGAGGAGCATCGAACATGATGGTCTTCCACTCTCCGCGATAGGTATATATCCCGCACTTTGTCTGGGCGCGCAACTTCGACGGTACCCGCGAAGCCGCGACATGCTTGCTAACTTGACCCATGTCGTAGATTCACTGCAGTGAATCCCACACAGTAATACTCATCATCGTCTTGGTTCGCCAGGATGAAATTACCGCGACTCCTCGAAATGCGAGAGCACGCTTCTTCGCCTGGCGTCGAACCGCGTAATGAAGTAGGCGAATCAATGCGAACGAGTACGCGTTCGGACATTCGAACCGTGTGACAACAATCTGTCCGCGACCGTCTTCGTGAATGATTCTGTCGCCGTTAGCTACGGAAGGCTCCGTCATGGTTACTTTCTCTTAGTTGTATCTGCAGTCGGCCGCCGACTTTGCGTTGTTCTTCGTTTCACAACAGGAGCAGTGGACACCACCACTTGTCGAGCAATACCAGATATAGTCCTGGTGCGCGAAGCAGTAGGAGTAGCTGACGTGATTCGGTCCTGACGGATGCGCGAGGCTGCAGCACGCTGGCGCTGCTGACGCTTCGGTCGCGTTGGCCGTGCCGGCGATAATTGCTGCAGACGTTGCGATACCTGTCGCTCCGATGCTCTTCAAGAGTGGACGCCTGCGAACCTTCTTTTCAGAAGAAGCTCGCTCGCAGGCGGGGCCTGTTTGCTGCTGTTTCCTGAACATCATGCCTGCTCCTTCACTCGTTCCTCATTTTCCAAACCCTTTGAATCAAGCGTTGAGCGAAGAGCGCGTAGTCGTTCGCGGTCTTCGAGTATTCGAGATTCAAGAGCATCTATGGATCCAAAATTGTAGGCACTGCGCACGAGTCCGTCTTGGATGTACACCGCGGAAGGACTGGAGTTGATGCCGAGGGATCCGACTACCCAGTTGCCGCCGACATCAAGATACGGCCGCAAGTTGGATAGATTGTAAGCATCGATAAAGTCCTGCCCGATACTGGAGGTGGCGGTCGATACAACAATGTGGACGTTGTTGTCGGCAACAAAGTGCGCATCGTCGTTAAGGGACCTCGCGACAGCGCTGCACGTGCTGCAAATGGAACTGAGGACGATTATGAGTCCTGTTGTCGCGGTGTCACGGAGTTCTGGAGGCCAACCGATATCAGTTAAGTCCCGCCTGAAATCCGGTATTGGCTCGACCCAGTCAGATGATTCGGTGGCAGCGGATGGGCCAGATTCCCTAGATGAAAGTTCTCCAATCATCGCGAACAAGAGGGTCACCGCAATCGCGAGAATAAATACGGCCGCGGTCAGGAGTGTGGTCACAACGGTCATGTTCGGATCCGTTCGAATCTCTGGGATATCGTTTGAAAGACGGACAGTGCCACGTATCGCTCGCTCTGTGCCGCCAGACAAACGAGCGATATTGATGCTAAGCATGCGACTACTGCAACGCGTGCGGCATAGTCGATAGGTGCGCATGCCTGAAAGAGGCCATAGATGAGGAGTGCGACGCCGAATGCGGTGTTACGCCAGCCTAATGAACTGGCGCTTGCTGCTCCAAAACAACCGCATGGCTCCTCGGATCCACGTATTGCACCCAGCGTCCCAGCGATGATGAATAGCGAACCGAGGGCAGCTAGACCGACTAGCTCCACGAGCACAGTGAAGCCGCGGAATGCTGCCGAAAAAGCTGTTGCCAGCTCGAGCGCGACGAGCGCGAATATCGCCCATCTCTGCACGTCGATATTTGGAAATAGCTCGTTTACGGAACGGACTACGGGTCCAGGTGACGCCAGTTTTGAAACGCTGGCTCGCACCAATACAACGACAACGAAAACCGTTAAGACGAGTTCGACGAACCTCCAAGCCATTGCTTCCTCCCCAGCAACGGACAAACCCCCGTCGGTGAGCTGTGATGAGCTCGTTGGCAAGGACTGTGTTCTTGCTGTCAAGCTACTCTTACGTTGACGGATGTCAAGACTTCGCTGTGGTTGGATGGCTGGTGGAGGAGGAGGTGCGAGGATGGATCGACGAGCGGTTAAGGCTGGCAGCGTGGCGGTCGCCGCCATCGCAATGACATTAAGTGGTTGCTCGAGCAGTGAGGCGAATCACCCTGGGAACACTGGGGGTTCGTCCATTTCGAGCGCTGTGGAGACGCGCTCGACGCACGAGGCTGAGGCAGCGGGGTCGCGAGGATGTCAGGCACCCTCAAAATCGGTCCTCCCGCAGTGGGCGGGCGCTGTGATGAGCACTCCAAGTGCGCCGCGGGCGCACTTGACAGGGAGTCAAGGTCGGATTGTGGCGGTCCCCTTCGGGTGGCCTTTACAAGGAGGTGCGAAGTCCGATCCGGACCGGGCGAATAAGATTCTGTGGATCGCTCGGTCGTCAGGGAGCGGGCCACTTCGGATTAAAGCTGTGGACCAGAAGAGCGGTATGGAAGTAACCCGGGTGTTGACTGATGGTCCTGGACCGTCCTACGTCACGATGCCGCGCCCGGGGTGCTGGAAATTCAATCTCTCGTGGTCTGGGCAGACGGACCATCTATTCGTTCGCTACTATTGAGCACTCTTCGCAGTGCGCCGAGATGGCGTTGGTGCGTCTCCCAATCTGGTGTAGAGGCCTCAGCGCCAAGGAGTCGACTGTTAATCCGATAGCAGGTACGTACTGCGTCGTCGGTGATGAAGGACGCCGAGCTACTTGCTAGGCGCGGTCTGTGGCTTTGGCAGGCGCTGGACCTGTCGTAGCTGGGCGATCTCGGCACGTGCTTGCTGAAGCTCGAGGGAGAGCTCAGTAGCGACTTTGACGAGAGTCGTGGTGGTCTGCCGTCCGGCGTCGAGTTGTCTTCGCAGGTCAGCGTTTTCAGTCTTGAGCGCACGGTTTTCGTCGGCAACCTGCGCGATGGATGCTGGTGTCTGATGCTGAGCTTTGGCACGGGTCTGAAAGTCGTCGACGAGGTTCTTGTGGTCGCCGTAGACGACATCGCGCCGGAGCCCCGATTCGGTGATGAGTTCTGTGCTGGTGAGTCGTCCGCTGGTGGATCGAAGGGGTGTGCCGTCCAGTAGGCGTTGCGCGGCCGCGGTCAGGTCGCGGCGTTCCGTTTCCAGGTCCCGTTTGCGGCGGCTCACGACGTTGCGTCTGTTGTTGTGGTGGTCTCGTGCCTGGCGATCACGCTTCGTGCCTGACTGGCCTGAGCACGAGTGCGGTCGCGGAGGGGTTCTGGTGCCAGCGGGTCCTCAGCACCGGCATCCAAGGTACTGACGCGTTCGCGCAGCAGCTGGATGTCGCGGTCGGTGTAGGCGAGGTTCAAGCATCCGGATTGGCATTCGGCTTCCAAGGGTCCGTCGTCGACTGGGAGCCCTTCGTTGACTCTTGCAGTGCGGCAGGCTGCAGTCTCGGGACGGTAGACGCAGGTCATGGCGTCGCCGTGGTGGATGTTCGGGTCCACCTGGGCCAGCAGGCGTTCGACGTTGCGCACCCGGTTGACGGAGCGGCCGGCGAACCGGTGGGTTTGCTGGATCTGGTCTTGGTAGGCGGTGGCGGCGGGACCGCTGACCGACTCGCCTTCGGCCAGGAGCAGGTGGTCCTGCTCGTTTTGCTCGAGGATGGCTTCCAGTCTTTCGACGGCGACGTCGTCCTGCCAGCCGGTGTCGGCTTTGCCGCTGTAGCTGAGGGTGACGGTGGTGGACACGTGCCCGTATTGCAGTGCTGCGGCGATCAACCCGCGGGGGCGGCGGACGATGAAGTAGGCCAGGGTGCGGCGGAACCTCGAGGGGTAGATGCGCCCGTTCGGGTCCGTCGGTATCAGCGGCTTGCCATCGGTGCGGGCGAAGGTGGTGTTGACCCAGTCGATGAGGCGCTGCAGGTCATGGGTCATATCGCCGGTGCGTCGCGCGTTGTGATCGGCAGGTCGCCTGACGTGTGCGCCGGTGAGGCTGGCAGGGAACAGGAACGGAGACTCTGACAACTGTTCCAGGATTTCAATGGCTTGGTGAACGGGCCGCACGACGACCCATGCCCGAGCCCACGGATCGTGCTCGCCGTCTTCGGGGCGGGGTGCACGACCGTGGCCTTTGCCGTAGCGTCCGTTGACGAGCAGTTGCCCGGTGTCTGGGTGTTGGCTCGCGCAGCCGCGGCGCAGGTTGAGCGTCTCGCCGGGGCGCATGCCGGATAGGTAGCTGATGACGACGAAGCATGCCGCGGAGAGGCACTTCATCAGCGCTGATAGTTCCTGCGTGGTGATCGGCTGTTGTCGCCATGGTTGGTCGTCGATCCGGCCGGTGATGGTGCCGACGAAACTGCCGGCAGCGACTGGTAGGTCGCGGTCGAGGACGGGATCGCGAAGGTGCGGGTGGACTTGGTGGTTGGTCAGGTTCAGGCGTATCGCGATTTGAGCCCAGTTGATCGCGGACTGGCCGTCACTGCTCAGTTGGCCCGGCAGCGCGTTCCTGTGCTCGGCGGTCAGTGCAGCGAATCGGGTGACGCGTTGCCGTGACGATAGCCCGTGGTAGGCGTCCTGGTCAGGGTGTGTTCCAGCTTCGTACCGGTCGAGTTCGTCGCGTGCCGCCACGATGTCCGGGCCGATGGTGTCGACCATCCGCAAACACCAGGACAGCAACGCCTCCATGGTCGCGGAGGCGATCCGGGGAGTCGTGTTCTCTTGGCCCGCCGCCCGGGCAGGCGCATTGGCCATCCGAGCCGGAGTGGTCCCACCCCAGGGAACGGTTGCCGATCCGATGCGGCAGCGTGATGGCAGGCGGTCACGGTAGGACCACATGGCAAGGACCCCGATGAACAGGTCCCGTTTCGCCGGTTGCTGGTCTCCAGTCCCAGGACGTGCTGGCGGTACCGGTCCAGCTGCTGGTCGGTGACCTCGCCCAGGCTGCTCAGGTGCTGCTGGCTCATCCAGGTAGCAAACACGCGCAGCGTCTGTAGCCGGAAGCTCAGGGTGCCAATACCCATGAGTTCCCCGCCGCTGGTGACGGTGACCGTCCGCGGGGTCGGTTCGGTCAAGAAGGCCAGCACCACGGTCTTGAAATCCTCGACCAGTTCCGCGGGCCAACGTCGCCAGTAGATCGCCGCGATCTTCACGTGCGCGTCGGGATGGGCAGGGCCCAGGTGCCAGACCATGTCGCCGAACGACGACAGCTTCTCGGGCGGGGTACCCGGGCGGATGGTGTGCCGGTGCAGGATCGACACCTCGGCAAGGTCTGAGCCGGTGCGGGCTACTGCAAGTCCCATCGTCCCTCCAGAAGGTCGCTGATGCGCTGTCGATGCTGAGCGGTAATGGCGCGCCTAGCGTGGTCGATCTCTGCGGGCTGAAACGCGTTGATGATGTCGTGCAGTTGCTGCAGCCGTGGCCCGTATCGACGCGCCCACAGTGTCGGCGGCGTATGGCTGCGCAGGTCTTGGAGCGCGTCGATCGCGGCCATCTGGATCGGCAACTGGCGCGGCAGAGCCCGGGCGTTGCTGCAGTCCAAACAAGTCAGGAAGGATGCCGAGCACACGGTCCCCGCGGGGTCGTAGGGGCTGTCGCGATGATCCCGGCAGGACGCCAGCACCGTGTCCTGGGCTCCGCCCACCATGCCAGCCAACTGGTCCGGCTCGACGCCAGCTTGGTCGGCGGCGGCCCGTGGGTCCCGGCGGGCCAGGTCCACGAAAGCCTGGGTGAAGACCGGGACGCGGAAATGATCGCGGGCCTTGGTGACCTCGGCTTCCAGGGCTGCGGCGATCACGGTGCGGCTTTGATCCTGCACGACCGGGTGGGGCATGAGGTAGATGTCGCGCATCGTGGTGGCGGTGTGTGCAACGGGCCGCCGACGACGCTCGATCGCGGTCAATCGCAAACATCGTGCGGAAACAACCGGTGTCCCGCCGGGTTCGGCCGCAGCAACGGTCGGAAATCCCCGGGCCTCGGCCCACCGTTGCCCGTGCTGGATACGAAGGGTTGTGATCCACGGGCTCGTGGCCGCAGCGGTTGTCTTCGCGAGCCGGCCGGCGAACAGTTTGTCGGTCCCGGCATGGCGTCGAGCCATGCCGGTCAGGTTCAGCAACAGCTGGTAGACGCGCAGCGGGGACCGAGACCACCGATGCTCGGGGTCATCGACGGTGAGTAGGTCTTCCAGGGCAACGATCATGTGCTCGTGCTCGGGGCCACGCCGCGGCTTGCACGCCTCGACCAAGGCAACGCCGTCCTCAGTCAGACCCCCGTCGGGCCGGAAGTGTGCCGCCGGCCAGGTCGCGATGGTGCCATAGTTCTGGCCGGTCAACGTGACCAACAGCAATGCGAACGCCGCCAACTCGTGCGGCGACAGGCAGAGCATGCCCGCCACCGTCACCAAGCCCCCGCACCGGGCGACCTCGGGAGTGCCGCACGTGTTGGCCTTACGGGGCAGCTGGCCGGTGCGGTCGAACCCGTCCAGTAGCTCGCCCAGGAGAAGGTGCTCGCTTCCCGCCGGGAGGTCGCCGGCACGGTAGTCGGCCAACAGCCGCCGTGCACCATAGATGCGGTCCCTCGCGGTGCGCACTTCACGTCGCAGCGCGGTCATGATCACCTGCCACTGCGCATCGGTGTAGGTCTGTCGGGTGGTCTCTCGACGACTCATCCCACGCACCCGGATCGCCGCCAGACCCTGGCGCGCGCTCGGGCTCAACCGGTCGTCCTCGTGCAGCAGCCGGCGCAGGGTTTCGACGTAGCCAGCAACGGTGCGCGGTTTCAGGTGCTCGTAACGGCGTCGGAACGCCGCGAAATGATCGCCGACAATGTCCGCCGGGCACTGGGCCGGGACGGGATGCTGCGACAGCACCACAGCGAAGTGACGTGCTGCATCGACCAGCGAGCGTGCCGTCTGCAAGCGTTTGACGCTCGACCGGGCAGTGATCTGGCGGGCAACCGCGGCAGCCAGCCACCGGCGGATATCCTCAGAGACCGACAAACCAGCGAAATCGAAGACAGTGCTGCGTCCGCTGGACTCCTCCAGAAACAGCACGCTCATCCCGTCCGGCTGCAATCGCGGCTTCGCCATCCAGCCGGTGGCCGGATGGGTGGCACGCTGCCCGCCACGGGGCCCCGAACTCACCGCTCCACGACCTGAGCCCCGGTGGCCCCGCTCGTATCCGCCGGGGCAGGTACTGGTTGCAGAGTGCGCCCACCTTCGCGTGCCAGCGTCCGGAGCAGTGCGTCGACGCCGGCAGTCTCCTCCTGGTCCAGCAACCCCATCAGGTAGTCGATCTCAAGACCAGTGAAGGGTTCCAGGTAGATGTTCCGGGTGGTCATTGGGTGAGCGTGACCCATCAACGTGGCCAGCTGGAACCAGATGTCACCCAGTTGGTCGCGTAGATCCCGGGTTTCCTCCTCGGACAAACCGTCCACACGGCAGCGCCACACCGCCGACAAGATCGAGTACCACTTCAAGCAGAACGAGTGCCGCAACATGTGTGGCCGTGCCCACAGCGGGCAGTCGGCGGCCAGGCCGCCGCCGGGGCGTTCCGCCCATATTCGGGCGATGCGCTGGTTGGCCGCGTCGAAGGTGTCCTCCCACCCGTAAGGCTTCTTCGGCATCCCGTTCGGTGCGAGCCACAGCCACAGTGGCACGAGCCCCTGTGGGGCCTGGCGAAACAGCAGCCGCCGCTCGTCGATCCCCAACGCGTCCAGCGACACCGAGTGAGCAGCGCCCTCGATCAGGATTCGACGGCTTGCAGGGCGATAGTCGTCGACTACCTGAATAGCCGGGAGCCGCTCGTACCGGCCAGCCCGCTGCGCGCGGCGTACCGCCTCGGCACGAGAGCCCTCGACCGGGTCGGTGTACGCGGCGATCGCGTGCAGCACGCTGCGTGGGATCCGGTACGACCTGCCCGCCCGGCCGCCCTTGATGCACGCGGCCGCCAGCCGTGCCGCCGCGAACCGGCTTGAGCCCGGTTCGGGAATCTCGATATCGAGCACACTGGCCCACTCCGCCAGACGCAGCCCCGTCCCGTACAGGCCGTCCACGAAGGCGGCGTCGCGGTCCTCATTCATGCCACGCCACCCCGTACGACGCACCCCATCGAAGCCGTAGCCACACAACCCGATGTTTCGCCATTGCTCGAACGCCGACCGCAGCATCCACTTGACCTGCCGCCGCGATGAACTCGCTGGCCGCAACGGGTCACGGCCCACGCCAGGCGCTGAACCCATCCACGTCCGATGAAGCCCGTGATGCGACGATCTCGAACTCGTGATCGCGACAGGATTACCAACCCCGTACCGTTGACCAGCCCACAGATAGAAGCTGTTCAGCGCGGCCCGGTCGGTATCGAAGCTCGTCGGCTGCACCGGTCCGGCATTGTCCATTGACGACAGCCGCCACTCCTTGAACGCCTCCACATCTCCAGGCGTCGCTTCGTCCCAGCTTCGCCCGGACAGGTGGAGGAACTCCAGCCAGACCACGAGTGCGTAGGCATACCGTCGCCACGTCGTCGGCCGGGCCGACGTCATCCGCCCGGTTCGGAAGAACAGGTTGATTCGCGGATCGGGCCGACCTCCCGGCCCCACCAAGGCCGGTGTGCCGTGCCGGGCACCGTTCTCGACTGCGCGCGTGTTCAAGTCGCCGAACCCCGGCACGCAGTCGACCTCGGCTGGGGGCGCGGTGAAGTCGTAGAACACCACCGTCCAACTCGTTGAGTGCGCAGGCATACACGTCCCTCCAGCTGGGTTGGAACCGACAATTCCGAACAGCCTAGAGAAGGACGAATGCGCCCGAGACCGGACACGGCTCCGTGCCGGAGCAGTGCGGGGGAGAGGATGCGCGGACCGCGCTGGATCGAATGATCTGGCGCCACACCGTCACATTGTCGCCCGGCCCGGGCAGCGACACTGTAGATCGGTACGGGCGCCTGTTGCGTTACGTCACTCTCGACGGCCGCGATATCGGACTGGCGATGATCCAGGCAGGTAGGGCGTCGGAATATCACCCACGCTCGGCAGCCCCGGAGTCGCGCCGCGCACAGTATGTTGCCGCGCAAAGGGAGGCGCAGCGTGCCCGCCGCGGCCAGTGGGCGACGTGCACGATCAGCCAGGAGGGAAAGCAATGACAGGACACGATGCCGGCGTACCGGTACCGGGCTCCGCAACTTCCACGGTCCACGGTCGGGTGTTCGCTGCGGCGGTCGAAGCGGCGGCGCGGGCGATGTACGAGACGTCGTGCGGGTTCGGTGATGTGTTGCCGCACCCGCCGTCATGGTCGGAGCTGCCCGCAGCGGAACGCGACCGATGGCGTGAGGGCGTGCCTCGTCCGGTGGTCGAGGCCGTGTTATGCGTCGCGGGTAGTTCGCCGCTCCCCGAGGCAGTGATCGCTCCCGCGTAGAGGCACCTTCCGACGAACGGTTGGTCTCCGTCGAAGGGTCTGCTCGGCCGGCGTACCGCAGCGCGTGACCCACTACGTGAGGTGTCAGTGCCCTCGGTCAGCATGGTGGCCGTGCATGCTGGTGAGCTGATCGAATACGCCGACACGTGCGCCTTGGGCGCAGGCGATGAGCACAGGGCGTGGATGCGGATCTGGATGGACCGGATGGTATCCGTACTCGCCGCGACCGCCTTGGGCGTTCTTGCTGGTCCGGCCGTCAGCAGCATATCGATGAGGGTCATGGGTGATAGGCGTGGCTTGTCCTGCGCCGGGGCTGTTCCGCACAGGGCTGGCCAGGTTCTATCGATCGACGCAACTGCATCGGGCAGGCATTGCGGGATATCCCACAGCACCCGCCCCGGGCCTCTTCGCCCGGCGCGGGCTGTGGAAGAAGGCGCGCTCAAGAGGACGCAGATCAGGGCTAGGACTCCGTGTATGACCCGTCCTTCGGATGCGCCTTTTTGGGCCGGTTGCGCTGCGATCGCCGACTGGGTCGGGGCAGCGCTCTTTTGTTGTTGAGGTAGCTGGCGCCGAGGGCGGTGATCACGAAGCAGGCCAGTTCCCAGACTGCGGGGTGTGCTAGTTCGAAGGTGAACATGGCGGCGAAGAGCGGGGCTTTCTGAGTGGTGGCTAAGCACCCGACCGCGGCGATGAGGGCGAAGCTGGGGACGTCGACGGGGAATCCGGCGTTGTGCAGGACGATCGCGACAACCGCCCCCATGGCGGCGCCGGTGGCCAGGGATGGGGTGAGTAGGCCACCTGTTGCTCCAGCGCGTAGGTATCCGGCGGTGGCGACCGGTTTGAGGACGATGAGCGTCGTGAGCAGGGCCAGCGAACGATTGCCGTCGGCGATCGCGTCGATGACTGCTTTCCCGTTGCCGAAGAGCTCCGGTGCCCACCATCCGGCGACGCCGAGCGCTATCCCGGTTGCGCCTAGCGACAGGATCAGCCGGGGTGTAGCTGCCGTGGGGTGTCTGCGGGCGGCGTGGGTGAGGCGGGTGAACGCTCGCCCGAGTATGAGGCACGGGACGATGGCGATGACGGACCAGACCGCTACCGGGGCCCAGCCGGATGTCATGGGCGGCAATCGGTAGGTGGGGCCGGTGCCGTGGATGAGCCACAGGATGCTGGTCCCGGTGAGGGACACTCCCACGGTGATTGCGATTGTGCGCGGTCGTCGCGTGCGCAGGATGATTTCGAGGGCGAATACTGCGCCGGCGATGGGTGTGTTGTAGACGGCGGATAGCCCGGCGCCGGCGGCACCTGCGATGAGGGCTTGCTGGTCGATGTCGGCTAGCCGAAGGCGGCGGGTGGCAGTCGCGGCGAGCACGGCAGCGCTTTGCCGAGGCGCTCCTTCGCGGCCTATGGAGGCGCCGGATCCGACGATCAGCACCTGCAGTAGGGCATCCGCCAGGACCGTGCCGATTCGTTGTGACGCGGCGGGCTTATGAACCAGGTCGTTCAGGGAGGGCACGTTCCGGCGGCGGCGCAGTAGCCACCACCCGGTGCCGGCGAGCAGTCCTCCGCCGGTGGTGGCGGCGACGCGGCGCCACCACGGCGTGGCGTGTACCCCGGTCAGGAACGATCCGTGGCCGTACCCGTAGGCGCACCGTTCGATGAGGTGCAGCAAGAACGTCAGGGCCACTCCGGCAAGCCCTGACAAGACCCCGGCAATCAGGATCGCCGCGCATAGTCTCAGCCCGATGCGGGCGCGAGACTGTCGTGTCGTGATTCCCGGCATGCTGCTGTGGCCGCGGGGTGGGGTGGGTGCCGGTGGGTGTGGCCGTTGGCGGGCCGGGTTAGGCACGGCCTTTGAGCATCGCGTTCCAGTACATCGCCGGCAGTCCGTACCGTTTGAGGTACCACATGTCGCGGCGTTCTTTGGTGGTGTCGATGAATTTGAAGGTCGGCGCGGGTTGCATCGTGTAGTCAAATTCGGCCAGGAGCATGGTGTGCCGGGATGTGGTCAGCGGGCAGGATGCGTACCCGTCGTATCGGCTGGCTGGTGTGTCACCGCGCAGGATCTTGCGCACATTGTCCGCGACGACGGGCGCCTGCTTGCGAATGGCGGCACCCGTTTTGGAGTTCGGGGTCGATCCGGCGTCGCCGAGTGAGAAGACCTCGGGGTACCGGGTGTGCTGCATGGTTTCTTTGTCGACCTGCACGTACCCGGCCGGGTCGTCGGGTCCGGCCAGCGGTGAGGCTTTGACCCAGTCGGGCGCGGACTGGGGTGGTACGAGGTGCAGCAGGTCGTAGGTCAGGGTCTCGTCGGTGCCGGCGTCGTGGTCGCTGATGACAGCTTGCCGGGCCTGGGGATCCACACCGGTCAGTTCGGACTGAGTGCGGACTTCAATGCCGTACCGGGCCGCGACGCGTTCGAGTTCGTCGGAGAACACTTTCACCCCGAACATTCCTGGTGTGGGCAGCACCAGCACGACGCGGATATCGGACAGCACGCCCTGCTCGCGCCAGTAGTCCGCGGCGAGGTAGGCGATTTTCTGTGGTGCGCCAGCGCATTTGATTGGCTTGGACGGCATTGTGAAGATCGCGGTGCCGGAACGCAGGTTACGGATCAGCTCCCAGGTTTTGGGTGCGTGTGCGGGCGAGTAGTTGCTGGACACGTATGGGGTGTTCAACGCCTCGGCCATGCCGGGAACGCCGTCCCAATCTAGCTGGATACCGGGGCAGACCACCAAGGCGTCGTACTCGATGGTGCTGGCGTCTTGCAGCGCGATTTTCCGGTTGTCGGGGTCGAATCCGGTGGCTGCTTGCTGCACCCAGGTCGCTTTCTTCGGCATTACCGATGCTTCTGGCCTGCCGGACTCGTCCATCGGTGCTCGACCACCGCCGACCAGTGTCCACAGCGGCTGGTAGTAGTGCGTGACCGCCGGGTCAATCACCGCGACGTCGTTGATGCCGTGGTGCAGCAGGCGGGCGGCGACGCTGATCCCGGCCGTTCCGCCGCCGACGACAGCGACGCGGTGGTGTGTGGTGTGTGCATTCATGGCTGGCCTCCATGGCCTGTTGATGGTGGTGCGTTGTCAGTGCCCGTGGTCGTGCACGATCTCGACGCCTTGTTGTGCGGCATCGTCGAAGTCGTCGTCGATGAGGACCACGTCTCGTCCGGCACGGTCTAGCAAGCTGGCGGCGATGGAGGCCCGGTATCCCGAGCGGCAGTGCACCCACAACCGGCCGGCGGGTAGCTGCGGCAGGTCAAGGAGCAATCGGTGGAGGGGAACGTGCGCAGAGCCGGCGATGTAGCCGCCGGTGCGTTCATCGGCACGGCGCACGTCCAGCACGATGTCCTGCGGTGCTTTGGCGCTGAGGTTGGCGAACGTCACCCGGGGGTACTGCGCCCGGTCGGCAGTACCTGCGATCTCATCCAGGTCGCCTGCAGCGGCACCGGCGAGCTGATCAATTCCGATCCGGACGAGCTGGCGTTGGGCATCCGCGATCTGTTCTTGCGACTTGCCGATCAGGGTGAGGGGGGCACCCCACGGTGCCAGCCACCCCAGGTAGGTGGAGAACTGTTGGCCCAACTCGATGCCGACGCTGCCGGCCATGTGATCGGCTGCGTACGCGCGCCGGTCCCGTAGGTCGACGACCCACTCTCCGGCGGTCAGCCGCCGGGTCAGCTCCTCTGCCTCGACTGGCAGGGGAGAACCCAAGTCTGCTGCGCCGGGGCCCTGCTGATTCAACGGGCCCATGTGGGCGTAGTAGGCGGGATATGCCGTCAACCCGGCGACCAGCCTGCGCACGAAGTCGTCTTCGTCCGGGTTGGTCAAGGCATCGTTGGTGCGCCGCTCGGTACCGATGGTGCTGGCATCGGCGCCCGTTGTGGCGCCGGAGGAGCAGAAGCTACCGAAGCCGTGCGTCGGATACACCGCGGCGTCTTCGGGCAACAGGTCCGCCAGTCGCCGGGCGGAACGGTACTGCGCGTGCGTTAGTTCTTCGGTTCGATCAGGATCGACCAGATCGGTGCGTCCCACGCTGCCGAACAGCAATGACCCGCCCGTGAAAACCGCTGGCGTGGCAGCCTCGTCGTCTGCATCGGTAATCACATAGGACAAGTGAGTGTCGGTGTGCCCGGGGGTCGCAACAGCCTGCACGCGCATCCCACCAACCACCAGCACGTCGCCGTCAGCAACGGCGCGCCGGTCAAAATTGACCGGGTCGGCGGCATTGACTACATAGGGCGCCTGGTGACGTTGCGCAAGCACGTACCCGCCGGTGACATAGTCGTTGTGCATGTGTGTTTCGGCGACTGCAGCCACCGCGACGTCGCGGTCCGCCAAGACCTCCTCGACGCGGTCCAGATCCCGTTGCGGGTCGATGACCACCGCGACACGCCCGTCATCCACCACATAGCTGCGGTTCCCCAGCTCAGGAGTCTCGATCTGAGTGATATGCACCGTCATGCCAACCTTCTTTCGATCGCTGCGCGTGTCCGTCCAGCCTGCTCGAGGCCGGCTCTTGCGACGTGAGCCAGCGGCAGATTGCGCCCTTGCTTCATATGTACGTACATTAATGGTATGTCGTCAGGGCCACAAGATCAGCGCGAGAAGTCCGTGGTGGTGCACGCCGGCACCGCCGATATCGCGGCGATGACCCGTCAGGTTGAGAATCTGCACGCCGCTGCCCCGGACGCAGTGATCGACGTGGTCGCAGTGGGCGCGGGGATTGATATGGCGCTGTCGCAACAAGTGCCTGAGGCGGCCGCGTTGCGAACCTCCCGAGTCCGGCAGTTGCTGGCCCACGGCGTGCGGGTGCTGGCTTGTGCCAACACGATGCGCAGCAGAGGATTAACTGCATCGGACCTGATCAGTGGTGTGTCCGTGGTGCCCTCGGGGGTGGCGGAACTGGCGCGTCGCCAGTGGGACGGCGCCGCGTACCTACGGTTGTGAACGACCAGGACTCGCAACGGAAAGCAATCAGGAAGATGCCTGCTATCGATCGCTCCGGCCGCGCGCCACTGTGGCGCCAGATCCGCGAAGACCTCTCCCAGCGCATCGCCGAGGGAGAATTCACCGGCGCTTTTCCGGCCGAGTCCGAACTCCAACAGCACTATGGCGTCAGCCGGCAAACAGTCCGGCAGGCTCTGCGCCAGTTGCGTGAGGACGGCATCGTCACCGCCGAGCGCGGCAGGTCACCGCACCTGGCGACGCCCACTGAGATCGAACAACCAGTCGGCGCCCTATACAGCCTCTTCGAGTCGGTCCGTGCTGCCGGCATCAGCCAACACAGTGTCGTTCGCGCGCTTGCCATCACCACCGACGCCCATATCGCCGACCGCCTCGGCCTGGACCTCGACAGCTCCTTGCTTCACCTAGCCCGGCTTCGCCTGGCCGGTGACGAACCGCTCGCTCTCGACGACGTCTGGCTGCCGGCCGATGTGGCGCGGCCGCTGCTGCACGTCGACTGGCACAACACAAGCCTGTACGACGAACTCGACCACCGGTGCGGCATCCGGCTCACCAGCGGCCAGGAGCAACTACGGGCAGCCGTCCCCGCGGCGCACGTTCGCGAACTGTTACACATCCCACCCTCAGAAGCCGTCTTTTGCATCGACAGACTCGGGATCTCACACAATCAACCCACCGAATGGCGACAAACCATCGTGCGCGCCGATCGATTCAGCATGATGGCCGACTTCGACGCGCGAACCGGGTACCGCATTGCGGTGCACCGATCAACTGAAGCATGACCGGCTTGCCTCAGATCCAATCTGACTTCTGATCGGCCAGCGATCACAAGCAGGCTGAGTTCGACACTCCAATAGGCGCATATAACCCGGCATCGCGATGCAAGACGCACCCGTTCAAGCACTCATAAAGAGTGTTCTCCGTGAAAGTATTCAAAGACCCAGCCAATCGCAGCCAGCGCCACAAACGGGACGGCAAGCATCACCAGCCACCATCCCACCGCAAGCCCCAAGGCGATGACGGCAAGCGATGCGGCCAAGAACAACGGCCACCATGAGTGCGGGCTGAAGAATCCATAATCGCCCTCCACGTCGCCCTGCTCGCCGGACGGATCATCGTCCGGCCGGGAGTCGATCTTGCGACCGGTCCACCACAGGAAACTACTGATCAGCAGACAGGCCAGACCGGTCAGATAGAAAGCGACGGCACCGACAGGTTCGCTCCAATGACTGAACGTGCCATAGATCGTCCCCACGGCGAGTCCATAGACCGCCAGTAGCAAAAAGATCTTTGTTTCAACTTTCATCTGAACTCCTTTGCGGACCTCGTTCGAACCTACCTGCGCGCGTCGCGCGGCGCACCCGCTGTCCTCACCCCGCACTGAGGTGCAAGTGCTGCACATGCCGGGGCCCGGCAAGTGCCTGAGGCGGCCTTAGGCTTGCCAACGGCTTAGCCACCTGACATACTTCCAGTATTCCAGATATTTATGGAGGATGCAGTGGGTTCGCGGACACGGCTGTTCGAAGAGCTGTCGGTGGTTGGGAAGGCGTTCGGCAGTCCCCGCCGGTTAGAGATCATTGAGCTGTTGGCGCAGAGCCCGCATTCGGTGGAGGAGATCGCGCGGGCTCTTGATCAGAGGCTGAGCACCGTGTCGGCTCATCTGCAGATTCTGCGGGCATCGCGGTTGGTCGGTTCACGACGGGATGGCACACGCGTCATCTACCGGCTTGCCGGGGAAGACGTGGCAGACCTGTTCGCAGCGCTGGGCGTGGTGGCACGTACGCACTCACCTGATGTGACGGTGGCGCGTCGGGCCTACCTGGGTGCGGGCGACGACGGACCGGAAGTGATCACTCGTGCCGAGCTGATGGAGGTCTTGGGCGCCCCGCAGACCACGCTGCTGGATATCCGGCCGTCGGAGGAGTTCGAACAAGCCCATCTACCCGGTGCGGTGTCGATGCCGCTGGAGAAGTTCTCCGGGTCACTGCAGCAGCTACCCGCGGGAAACCTCATTGCGTACTGTCGCGGCGCCTACTGCCTGCTGGCACACGATGCCGTCGCACTGTTGACAGCCGCCGGCCGAGAGGCCAAACGCCTGGAGGACGGGATCCTCGAATGGCGCTTGGCCGGTCTGCCCCTTGAGCGAACCGCTCAAGGGGTCTGAGCGACATGGTCCAGGCTCTGGCAGCGATCCGACACTGGGCTCCGAGGCAGTGGGGCATTACCGGTGCCGTGACGGTCGTGGCAGTCGTAGTTGTTGCCATCCCCACCGACCTACTCCCGAACCCCTTGTTCCGCCGAGACGTACCGCCGCAATGGTGGGCGTGGCCGGCGCTGCTGGTGTCGAGCCTCTTGATGGGGCTGCTGACGGCGACATACGTCGCGTCGCCGTCAGCAGCCGAATCGGCCGAAACAGCCGCGCGGCCAGTGCGGCACGGGACGGCGGCGGGCCTTCTGACCTTCTTCGCTGTTGGTTGCCCCGTGTGCAACAAGATCGTGTTGATGGCGTTGGGGTATGCCGGGGCGATCAGTTTCTTCGAGCCGGTACAGCCGTTCCTGCAGCTGCTGGCCATCGCCTTGCTGATGTGGGCGCTGCGGGCCCGTCTGACCGCGCAGACACAGTGCCGGCCCAAACGGCCTCAACCAACGACGTAAGGAACTGACACCAGTGAGTAAGGCCAATACCGATTCAGCGCAGCGTCACGTGATGACCCCACTGTTCGTGGCTTTCGTAGCAGCCGTGGTCGCAGTCGTTGCCTTCATCGCCACCCGACCCGGCAACTCGGCGCACGCGTCGAAGCCAGCAGGCAATCAAACAGCCTCGGCATCAGTGGGCGACATACCCAAGGAATTCCGCCACCTCGCACGTCGGCAGACCGCTGATCCGCTAGCTCAAGGCAAAGCAGACGCCCCGGTGGTGATGGTCGAATTCTCCGACTTCCAGTGCCCCTACTGCGGTCAATTCGCGCGCACCACCGAGACGAAGCTCGTTGACAAGTACGTCAAAAAAGGCGTGCTACGCATCGAATGGCGTGACTTCCCCTACTTCGGCAAGGAGTCGTACACCGCGGCGCTGGCAGCGCGCGCCGCCAGCAAACAGGGCGGTTTTTGGAAGCTCCACGACGCGCTGTACACACATCAGGCACCGCCCAACAGCGGGGAGCTCACCACCGACCGGATCGTGTCGTTGGCCACCTCAGTCGGTTTGGACGGGACCAAGCTTCGCGCCGACATGCGCGACCCGAAGCTCGCCACGGCAGTCAAAGCTGACTTCACGCAAGGCCAGAAACTCGGGATCAGCGGTACGCCCGCTTTCGTGATCAATGGAACGCCGGTAATCGGAGCCCAACCACTCAGCGTCTTTGAGAAAACGATCGAGCAGGCATCCAAGGACCAACAGTGAACAACGTCAGCTTGCTGTCGGCACTGGCCGCAGGCACCCTGTCGTTGTTGTCACCATGCAGTGCCCTGCTGCTGCCATCGTTCTTCGCTTACGCATTCTCTAGCAGGCGCGCACTGCTCGCCCGGACGACCGCCTTTTACGTCGGGCTTGCGCTCGTACTAGTGCCGTTGGGCACAGGCACAGCAGCAGCATCGAGGCTCATGTACGGCCACCGCGGGCAACTAATCCTGATCGCTGGCTGGATCATCATCGGCATGGGAGTAGTTCAGCTGCTCGGCGGTGGCTTCCGCCTCCCACTGACCGCACGCCTGCAAACCTGGGCGGCATCCCGCGGCGCCGGCCGCGGCGGTTATTTATCAACAGTCGCCCTTGGCGCGGTATACGGACTTGCAGGATTCTGCTCGGGGCCGGTACTCGGAGCGATCCTGACCATGGCCTCCACCCAAGGATCCAAAACCCTCGGCGGGGCCCTGTTGGCCGTGTACGCACTGGGCATGGCACTGCCGCTCTTCGTGCTGGCATGGTTCTGGGATCGCTTCCATCTAGGGCAGCGCTCATGGATTCGGGGAAAAGCCTTTCAAATCGGACCGTTTCAGATCCACACGACCTCGCTCATCTCCGGCGCCCTGTTCATCGTCATCGGCGCCCTCTTCCTGCTCTACGACGGCACCGCAAGCCTGACCGGCAGCCTTGGTCTCTCCGATACCACCGGCCTGGAAACAAGCGCCCAAGAGGCGATCTCGCGCGTTACGGAGGCCGTACCCGTCTGGGCTTTCCCGCTTGTGATCGCAGTTGTGGCGTCCATTATCGCCGTTTCTCGATCCCGTCAGCAGCCAACACCACCGCACGGTGAACGTAGCGGTCTGCGCCACAACCGCACTCGTGGGTGAGGGCTCGCTCACCCCATGTCTTTGTCTCGTTGGCCAGCCCATCGGCAACATTCGTTCTCAACGAACCGTTCCTGTTGAACACGGACTCAATTTGCCTGATGCGCCGTAGCACCGCGGTCGAGTGATCATCGGCCGAGGAACCGCTGCCAAGCGGAGCTCTTGGAGTTCTGTGGCGGTTTCGGATGTCCGGGGCAACGGTCAGCTGGCGGGATCTTGCCCATAACTTGGTCGACGTGGCGGCCGCAGCCGGCCCACGTGGTCTTACCGCACTGCTTGCAGCGGATGGGTCGACACATGAATACATCTCCTGTTACTTGTTGCCTGTACGGGCCGGTTCGATCGGTTCGGCGAAGTTCGCCGACGGTGTATCCGCGCGGCGTGGTGCGGCCTCTCGTGGTTGTGCGGTTGCCCCCTGGGCGGTCGTGTTTGGTCAGTGGGAGAAGCGGATGGTGGGCAGGATTCGGCGTAACCAGGAGGGGCATGCCCATGCCGCACGTCCGGTCAGGCGCAGCACCACCGGCAGCAGGACGAGGCGCACCAGGAAGGCGTCGAGCAGGACGGCGACGCCGAGGATGACGCCCATCTCTTTCGGTGGTAGCGGGCCGGACAGGGAGAACGTGAAGAAGACCGCGACCATGACGGCGCCGGCGGCGAAGATTACCCGTCCGGAGTGCGCGACCGCGCCGACCATCGCCTCGTGGGGGTCGCCGGATCTCTCCCAGTGTTCTTTGGCCGAGGCGAGCAGGAAGACGGTGTAGTCCATCGCGATCGCGAAGATCATCGCGAAGAAGAAGACCGGCGCCCACGCGTCCAGGAATCCCTGCGGTTCGAAGCTGAACAAGCCACTGAGATGCCCGTCCTGGAAGACCAGGCGCGCCACACCGAAGGCCGCGGCCGTCGACAACAGACTGGCCAGGGTACCCAGCAGCGCGATCAGTGGTGCTTGCAGTGCTACCAGGAGCAGCACGAACCCGAGGCCCAACACGATGCCGATGACCCATGGTGTCGAGCGATCGAGTTGGCTCTTCAAGTCGAGGTTCTCGACCGCGGCACCACCAACGACTGCCCCCCGCGGAAGGGTGTCGCGCAACCGGTCGACGGTCTGCCGCAGGCCCGGGTTAGACGGGTCTGTCTTCGGCATTGCCTGGATCAGGGTGTACGGCGCACCGTCAGCGGCCGGTTGAGCAGGAAGGACAGCTGCTATCCCGCGGTCCTTGGCCACGGCCGTCGCAGCAGTTTTGGCTTCCTGGGTGGGCGCGATGATTTGGAGCATCCCCGGCGCGCCGGGACCGAACGCTGCCTGGACGCGGTCGTACCCGATCCGAGCGGCCGCGTTGTCAGGGAGCACCTTGATCGAGGGCATCGCGGTCCGTAGGCCGGTGATCGGTGCGGCCAGAGCCAGCAACACGACCAGCGCGCCGAGGCCGTACGCGAGGGGGCGGCGCCACAGCCGTTCACCCCACTTCTCGAAAGCCGGTGAACGGTGCTGACTGACCCGCGCCCACGGCAGTGCGAGCTTGTTGATCCGGGTATCGAGGCTGCCCAGCACGAGGGGTAGCAACGTCAACGTGGCGGCCAGCACGAAAACCACGGCGAGCATGATCCCGCCGGCCATCGACCGGAACGCCGGCGACGGCACGATCTCAACGGCCGACAACGACACCAACACCGTCAACCCCGACAGCAGAACCGCCTTGCCCGCCGTGTCCATCGTTTCGGCGACTGCGCTCTCCCGGGTGGCTCCTGGGACCGCGCGAGCGGCGCGGTAGCGCACCACGATGAACAGGGCGTAGTCGATACCCAGGGCGAGGGCGAACATCATCGCAAAGTTCATCGCCCAAATAGAGACTGGCACGACCTCATTGATCAACACCAAGGAGCCGGCCGAGGCGACCAGGCCCGCCAGGGTCAGCAGTAGCGGCAGACCGGCCGCGACCAGAGCGCCGAACGCCAGGACCAGGATCGCCAACGTGATCGGCCAGGACAGCATCTCCGACTTCAGCATCGCGTCGAGATTCGCCGCGTTGAAATCGGCCCACAGCTGGGACGCCCCGGTCGGCGTCACCTGAATGCCGTCGCCCGACAGTGCGGTCAGCTGGGGTTTAAGATCCACGGCCGCCCGGACCATGTCGTTGGTGTCAGCGCCGGCGCCACCGATCACGATCGCAGTGCGCCCGTCCTTGCTCAGCGTGGCACCAGGCTGCGGCGCGATCACCGCGGCAATCCGGTGATCACTACGTAACGTCTGCTCCACCGCATGAATCGTCCGCTGCCCCTGGGGTGAGGACAGACGCGTGTCGCCGCTGTGGATGACAACCTGCAACGCGGAACTGGCGTTTCCGCCGAAGTGCTCTTGCGCGAGTTGCCGGGCAGCCACCGACTGTGAACCGCTGGCCTGCCACCCGGCTCCGGACAAGGAGGCCTCCACCCGGGGCGCGAGAATGCCGAGTCCGACCACGATCAGCACCCACAGGGCGAGCGTCACGCGGGCATGACCCAGCACCCTTAGACCGAGGCGTCCCAACGGCCCCGCCGAGCGGCCGGCAGCGGTCTGATTCTTATCGTGCGATGCCCTGCTCGTTAACCGGGTAGATGTCATCAGCGTCCTCTCTTAACCCCCCGGGGGGATATGATGACGACTGTACAGAACCCCCAGGGGGGTTATGCAAGTCAGCTGAGGAGAACGAAATGAACGACTTCACGATGCGGGTGACCGTCGGGCAGGGATACGACGAAACCGTTACCCGGGTCCGCGAGCTACTCGCCGACGCCGGGTTCGGCGTTCTCACCGAGATCGACATGGCCGCCACGCTGCAGGCCAAGCTCGGCGTCCAGGTCGCACCGCGCATCATCCTGGGCGCGTGCCGTCCCGAACTGGCCCAGCAGGCGCTCAGCGTCGACCCGCGTGTCGCCACCCTGCTGCCGTGCAACGTCGTGATCAGCGTCGAGGATGACGGCAGCGTCGTCGAAGTCTTCGACCCCGCGGTGATGACCGACTTCAGCCCCGTGCTCGATGACGTCGCCGGCGAGGCACGCGCGCGCCTGTCAGTGATGATGGATGCACTGACCAACGACCAGAAAGACCGTGATGCAACTCGAGCCTGACGAGATCACCGCGATCATCACCCGCCTCAAACGCGCCAACGGACACTTGGCCTCCGTGATCCGGATGCTCCAAGACGGTGCGGAATGCGAGGATGCCCTCACCCAGCTGGCCGCCGTGAACAAGGCCATCAGCCGCGGCGGCTACGCCCTTGTCGCGACCGGGCTCGAACACTGCATCGCCGAAGAAGGCCGCGACAGCGTAGACACCAAGAAGCTCGAGAAGTTGTTTCTCGCCCTCGCCTAGAAGACGCGGCCACGCGCCCCTCCAGAGTGGCTCACCAGAGATCCAGTTACCCATCTGACCAACCACAACATGATCGTCG
>NZ_JAOBQJ010000008.1 GCF_026162425.1 Flexivirga meconopsidis
CCGGTTATACGGCAGAGTTTGCACAGTCTCAGGGCTACCCCCGGGGATAGCACCGCGGGGATGGTCAGGCCATGAAATATGACATAGCTTGCGGCGTATCAGTTCGAGCATGAGAGGTGGTTGGGCAACGGGTGACGACGTTGACGTTCATCGACCGCTCGGCAATGTGCGCCGCGAGTCGACATCTGAATCTCGACCTGGATATTGATGGCCTGTTGCACCGCGCCGCGCTTCCCGATGGTGCCGCTGTCTTCCTGACTTCGGATCACCGTCCGCACCCGTTCTTGCACCGGTTCGCTGTCCATATGGCGGCGACTCTCGAACCGCTGAGCATCCGTCAGTACGCGTACACGGCCCTTCGATTTGCGAACCTTCTTGAGCAGCAAGGTGTTTCGCTGGATGCGGTCACTGAGCATGATCTGGCGTGGTACCGCCGGGAGCGGCTGTCCGCGGGCCTTGCTCCTTCGTCGTGGCGTACCGAAGCACTCGTCGTTCGAAGGCTGCTCGACTACCTGGTGGCTACTGGCGGGCTTCCTAAGCGTCCGTGGATCGAGGTCGGGCAACGCTCGGTTCTGACCGCCCCGATCAAGGCGAACGCTGACGTGCGGCATCTCGACCTCGCGCAGTGGCGCGCCTTCCGTGACATCGGGCTTGGGGGTCGCTTGCCCTCTGGTGGTCTGGACCCGACGTTTCGAGGTGAGGAAGCGTCGCGCAACGTTGCGGGGGCAGAGCTTGCGATCGGCACTGGTATGCGGCGCACGGAGTTCTCGACCGTGCTCTTGCCTGAGGTCGCGAGCGGGGAGTTTGTTATCGAGGCGTGCGCCAAACTCGGTAAGCCCCGGGATGTATGCGTTCCCGATCGCACCGCGGAATACGTCTGGCAGTACGTGCGCGGGCACCGCAAGTCGCTGGTCTATCACCAGCAGCCGTTCTACCGCCGAATCGAGAACGACCTGATCGTTGGCGATGAGGACGACGCGCGCCAGGGGTTCGTCCGGATAGATCGTAAGAAGATCGACTTGCGACGCCTGCCACCCGGTGTACGTCGGAAGTTGTTTGTCCGCAATGAAATTGGGTTGGAACCTCTCGCGGTATTTCTCGGGCGTGGTGGCCTGATGATCGGCACCAGCACTTGGAACCGGACGTTCCGCGATGCGAGTCGCCGGGTCAGTCGGTTCCCAGATGCCGCGCAGGTTGCGGGCGGTGTAAGCCCGCACGATCTGCGACACACTTACGCGGTCAGGTTGATGGGGTACTTGGTTCGGCACGCAACCGACGCCTACGCCCAGCGTCTTGCAGATGGAGGCGACCCGCAGCAGACAATCGGTGAGGCAGTGTCGATCAACCCGTTGCTGAGCGTGCAGAAGATGCTGGGTCACGCGTCTCCGTCCACGACCGCGGTCTACCTGCGCTATATCGAAGACCTGCGGGCGCTGGTGGAACGCATGCTGGACGAGTGGGACGCCGAGGGTGAGATTGGGCTGCCGCAGGACGCCCGGTGGTAGCCCCGGATCGGGTTCGCTCCTACACGGGGCGAGACGAACTTCTCACTGCCGCAAGCAATTCAGTCACGCTTGTGCCGAGTGACTTTCAGTGCCGCCGACTCGCGACCGAGTTGGCTGACGGCTGGCTGACGTTCTGCACACGCACTGCCTGCACTTCGCGAACTTCGACCGGACTCGCGACACCGATCCGCCATCTACTGCGGTTTTGTGACGAACACGCACGAAACCCAATCGTATTGACCGTTGGCCATCCGGACCTGCGGAACCTGCTCCAGGGATTCGATGAACTCGTGTTGTCCGAGTACAAGTCGGCGACTGCGCAGAGCTACCTGAAACGCGTGCGCCGGATCATCCGGTTCATCGGCGAGTCCAAACAAGGGCTGCTCGATGTGCGGGTGGCGCACTGGGCGTCCGGGGCAAGCCCAATCTCATCCAGCGAGGTGGTCTACAGCCTCAACGAATTCAGTAAGGAAGAGGGCACGCGGATGCGCCGCGCGGCGCGCCACGATGCCTCTGAGGCCGTGCAACGCCTTAGCCGATTCGCCAACAGCAGCGAGACCTTCCAGCGATGGATCAGGGATGCCCTCGGGACGCGGCGAACCATCGCTGAGGTCGCGCTCGACATCGACGCGGACATGTCGTTACGTCGAGAAATCGAGACCGTGCTCGGCCGTGACCTGTCGGGCAACAGCACCCAACGTGTCCGCGACGCTATGACGGCAGCCACGTTGACCCGGCGCGAAATGACCGCGTTCTTCATTCTGCTCGCGTGGCGCACGGGCCGAGAGCCAGAGGTGCTGCGAGGCGTGTGTGAGCGTGACCTGCGCATCGACCAATCCCGCGCGACCGTTCATCTGACCAAGCGGCGGGCCGGGAAACGCGACACGCTCGTCATCGAGAACTCAGGGCCCTCGGCGCGCACCTACCGCGTGCTCGCTGACCTCACCGAGTGCACCACGTTCGCGCGCGTCACCTCCGGACTAACGACCATCTGGTGTGGACAGGTGCTGGCACGTGGCCGAGTCTCGATTGCGCCGTGGAATCCGCGCAAGTACGGAATCGGCCAGTTCAATGACGACCACCAACTCGGCCTGACCGCGCCGTACGATGCGCGTCGAATCCGCAAATCTGCCAAGGCAATCCGCGCCCGCAAGGGCGGGTCACTTCTCGGTGCCGTCGATGGTGATCATTCAGCACGGACATACGCCAAGCATTACCGCCAGGTGGACAGCACGATGACCGCCGCCGGGGAGACGATTCGGCGGGCACAGGCACGAGTCGTGACCGCAGCACAGTCGATCGCGGTATTCCCGAAGCCAGCCGGCCAGGTAGCCGCCACCAGTGATGACCCCCAGGTGGCCGAAGTTGCAGGCCGGGTCGCCGGGGAGAGCGTCGGGGTGCGATCCCTTCACGTATGCGGATGTTCGGATGCCCGATCCGGCCCATATACCGAGATCGGAGAGCTGTGCATCATGCCGCCCATCGGGTGCCTGGGATGCCCGAACGCCGTTGTCCTTGAAGAGAACCTGCCGCAAATACTCATCATGCGTGATCACATCACCGAACTGCGTGACCGCGCTCCCGACCCAGTCCAGTTCATCGCTCGCTGGGGTCGGGGCCTGGACTGGATCGAGGCGGTGGTGTCGCATTTCAGCACTGACCAGATCGCGCGGGCACGAGCCAAGGACGAGACGCTGCACATTCCGATCGACCAACGGCTGGGTGAGGACGGATGAACGGAAACGCTTCTGGTACAGGGCCGTCCGCAGCTGACGTACCGGAATCACGGCCCTGGTTCGAACCTAGCGACAAGGTGCTCGTCGGACGACGCACTGTGTCGCCCAACGTGCTGACATTCGGCGATGACACCGTGACAGTGTGGGACGCCAACTGTCTCGGACGACCAGCGAATCAGTACCGCTCGTGGGGTCGCATCGCGTTCAAGCTCGACGGGTCATGGCTATACACCGCGAAGGTCATCGTGCTGGTGTCGTTGTCGCCAAGCCATCCGGTAGTTGTCGACGCAGGCATTCGGACACGCCACCATGGCCAATCACCGCTGACCGCAGCGCGGCTCGTTCACGGCCTTCGGCTGCTGAGACAGGCCGGGGTCGATACGGCGCTACCGAAAGACATCTCCGGCTGGACCGCCATGCACTTCGACCTGGCCTATCGGTCGGTGCGGACCACAGCCTCAGCAAACGGCCACGACGACGCTCTCGCAGCAGTGAGAGCCATCCACCACTTGCGCCCGATCCTCCCGCATGTCACCTACACAGGCGCGCCGGAAGTCATTTGGAGCGGGACCGCACGCCGTACGCAGAATCGCGGCGTCCTCAGCACCGAGACTGTCGACCCCTCGGTGTGGCGATCAACAATCCGTGCGGCCCTCGCCTACGTCCAAGTGTTCTCCGCCGACATAATCGCGGCCCGAGAGACCCAGCGTCGATATCAAGTCACCAACCGCACCACGCCATCCGCCGAAACGATCGACCGCGGCCTCTTGGCCTTGAAAGCGATCCCGGTGCGAGCCGCGCCGAACCCCGGGGCCGACGACGCCACGCTGAGCAAGCTGATCAACCGTCGCGTTACATCGTTGCTGATCAGCGATGGCGCCACCGACATGCTGCTCACCGGAAACCGACCCTCCGTGCGCTTGCGCCGGGCCTACGCGATCGACCGCATCAAGCTCGGATACTGGACCTGCACCGGTCTTCACACGCCCGTCGCCCGACTCGACGGCCAATCCGATCCATGGACCGATTCCCTTGACGCACAACGCCTCAACCGGGAAGAGGCCATGCTCCGAGTAGCGTGCTACCTGCTGATCGCCGCACTCACCTTCATGCGGGACAACGAGGTCCAAGAGCTTCGCCGCGGATGCGTCACCCGCTACTACGGACTCCCCGCAGTCGAATCCATCGCAGCCAAAGGCAAGAGCTTTGCTCCCCGCAGAACCTGGTGGGTGAACGAGGAAGTCGTTCAAGCCATCACGATCCTCGAACGGCGCAGTCCCGACGACCGTCTCTTCGTCAGCACTCGTGGACATGCAACAGACACAGTCGGATTCGATGCCGGTGGCCAAATCACCGAGTTCATCAAGCACGTCCGTCAACACGCCAACCAGATGGGACTCGAACCTATCCCGGAAGGCAGAATCACCCCCCACATGCTCCGCAGAACCATGGCGATGATCGCCGCCCAGGAACCCCACGGAGAAATCGCCGCAGGCATCCAACTCGGACACGTCTTCCGCAGAGCGATGGCCGGAGCACTCACCGCTGGATACACGTCCGAGACGAAGAACTGGCGAAGCCAGTTCCTGTCCGCCGAGGCAGAACGGTCAGCCCAGGACCTCACCGCAAGCATCACCGCTCACGGTGCCGACTCCCTACGGGGACCAGGTGCCAGACGCATCCACGCCGAGACTGCTGCGACCATCGCTGACAAGACCCTCACCCGCCGACTCCTAACCCGTTTTCCCGATCTTCACTTCGGCACGTTCAGCCTGTGCCTGGGAGACCGCAGCGTCGCAAAGTGCGTCCCAGAGGGAAGCGATGAACCATTGGAACTCCAACGTTGCGAACCTGATTCGTGCACGAACTGTGTCATCACTGCCACCCAGAGGAAGCTATGGGAAGCCGACCGTGCCGCCCATTCCAAGCTGCTGCGCGAGCGAGGTCTCGCGCAGCAAAACCGTGACCAGATCACGTCACGGATAGAGAAGATCGACAATGTACTCAGAGAGAGGAGGGTAGATGGCAGCAGCAACACAACCGCGGGTGTCGGAACAGGTCGAGGCCAGTATCACGGCCGCGATGAACCGCCTCCTTGACGGCAAGCCTGACCGCACCGATGGAGCGCTCACCAAAGAGAACATTCGGCGAGAGGCGGGGATCAGCAGAGCAACACTCTTCCGAGCCCCGCAGCTACTGGAATGGTGGGACGAACAAGTCGGTGCCCGAGCAGGCCGAACGCCTGCGGAGTTCGCGCGCGAGACCGAGAACAACCAACTCAAAGCCGAGATGGCCGAGTTGAAACGGAAGCTGAGGGAGACTGAGAAGGCGCTCACCGGTGCCAAGGGCATCATCGGCGCGATGCAGGTCGAACTCGATCAGCTTCGGTCAACGGTCAACAACGCAGCAGGCAGCAAGGTGACACCACTCCGGCGACGATGAAGTCCCGGCAGCGGCACCACGAGCAGGCCACCGGGGTGTCTCACACGAGACGGTGGACTGTCTCACCAACTACACAGTGACCCCAGCCAGATTGATCCTCGGGTTACATGCGGACTTGCCTCATGAGACACCTCATTTCCGTATATAC
>NZ_JAOBQJ010000009.1 GCF_026162425.1 Flexivirga meconopsidis
ACACACACGGGTTCCAAACGTGTACACGTCTATCCAATTATTCGTGTTACTCGTTGAACCACCAACCCCCACCACAAGGGGGTGGTTGGGTGTTGTTTCAGAATTGCATAGTGGACGCGAACGTTGCTTTCTTGTGGCTGCCATGACCGTTAGTGCGGGTCATGGAGCGTCAAGTTTGGGGTTTGAGTAAGTTGTCGGCTGATTAGTACCGGTCAGCTCCACACATTACTGTGCTTCCACATCCGGCCTATCGACCCAGTAGTCTCGCTGGGAGCCTCCCCACACAAAAAGTGTGTTGGAAACCTCATCTTGAAGCGTGCTTCCCACTTAGATGCTTTCAGCGGTTATCACTTCCGAACGTAGCTAATCAGCGGTGCCCTTGGCAGGACAACTGACACACCAGTGGTTCGTCCATCCCGGTCCTCTCGTACTAGGGACAGGTCTTCTCAAGTTTCCTACGCGCGCAGCGGATAGGGACCGAACTGTCTCACGACGTTCTAAACCCAGCTCGCGTACCGCTTTAATGGGCGAACAGCCCAACCCTTGGGACCTACTCCAGCCCCAGGATGCGACGAGCCGACATCGAGGTGCCAAACCATGCCGTCGATATGAGCTCTTGGGCAAGATCAGCCTGTTATCCCCGGGGTACCTTTTGTCCGTTGAGCGACGGCGCTTCCACAAGCCACCGTCGGGTCACTAGTCCCGACTTTCGTCTCTGCTCGACATGTCTGTCTCACAGTCAAGCTCCCTTGTGCACTTACACTCGACACCTGATTACCAACCAGGCTGAGGGAACCTTTGGGCGCCTCCGTTACCTTTTGGGAGGCAACCGCCCCAGTTAAACTACCCACCAGGCACTGTCCCTGAACCAGATCATGGTCCGAAGTTAGGAGCCCAGAACGACCAGAGTGGTATTTCAACAATGACTCCACACACGCTGGCGCGTGCGCTTCACAGTCTCCCACCTATCCTACACAAGCCGTACCGAACACCAATACCAAGCTGTAGTAAAGGTCCCGGGGTCTTTCCGTCCTGCTGCGCGTAACGAGCATCTTTACTCGTAATGCAATTTCGCCGAGTTCGCGGTTGAGACAGTGGAGAAGTCGTTACGCCATTCGTGCAGGTCGGAACTTACCCGACAAGGAATTTCGCTACCTTAGGATGGTTATAGTTACCACCGCCGTTTACTGGCGCTTAAGTTCTCAGCTTCACACCACAAAGGTGTTAACCGGTCCCCTTAACGTTCCAGCACCGGGCAGGCGTCAGTCCGTATACCTCGAATTACTTCTTCGCACGGACCTGTGTTTTTAGTAAACAGTCGCTTCTCCCTGGTCTCTGCGGCCCCCACCCCTAGCACGCGAAGTGCTTCAAGATGGAAGGCCCCCCTTCTCCCGAAGTTACGGGGGCATTTTGCCGAATTCCTTAACCACGATTCACTCGATCGCCTTAGTATTCTCTACCTAACCACCTGAGTCGGTTTAGGGTACGGGCGGCTCAAACCTCGCTAGAAGTTTTTCTCGGCAGCATAGGATCACCCTACTTCCCACATTACGTGGTCACCATCACGCCTCGGCCATATGACTGACGGATTTACCTACCAGCCGGCTTACACGCTTGGACGGGGACAACCATCGCCCCGCGGAGGCTACCTTCCTGCGTCACTCCATCGCTTACCTACTACAAGATCGGGTCCCACGCTCCCCACACACGCATCACCCCGAAGGGATCAAACATGGTGGTTCGGGTGGTTAGCATCCCCTGATTCGATATGGGCGGTCCTTCGCCGGTTCCGGAATATCAACCGGATGTCCATCGACTACGCCTGTCGGCCTCGCCTTAGGTCCCGACTTACCCAGGGCAGATTAGCTTGACCCTGGAACCCTTGGTTATTCGGCGGACGGGTTTCTCACCCGTCATTCGCTACTCATGCCTGCATTCTCACTCGTGTCACCTCCACCCCTGGTTCACACCGGGACTTCACTGGTGACACGACGCTCCCCTACCCAACCACACCCCTGAACAACAACACCAAAATGTTGCCGCTAGGGACTTGTGTGATTGCCACAGCTTCGGTGGTGTGCTTGAGCCCCGCTACATTGTCGGCGCGGAATCACTTGACCAGTGAGCTATTACGCACTCTTTAAAGGGTGGCTGCTTCTAAGCCAACCTCCTGGTTGTCACAGCAACTCCACATCCTTTCCCACTTAGCACACGCTTAGGGACCTTAGCTGGTGATCTGGGCTGTTTCCCTCTCGACTACGAAGCTTATCCCCCGCAGTCTCACTGCCACGCTTACACTTACCGGCATTCGGAGTTTGGCTGACGTCAGTAACCTGGTGAGGCCCATCAGCCATCCAGTAGCTCTACCTCCGGCAAGAAACACGTGACGCTGCACCTAAATGCATTTCGGGGAGAACCAGCTATCACGGAGTTTGATTGGCCTTTCACCCCTACCCACAGCTCATCCCCCCAGTTTTCAACCTAGGTGGGTTCGGTCCTCCACGACGTCTTACCGTCGCTTCAACCTGGCCATGGGTAGATCACTCCGCTTCGGGTCTAGACCCAGCGACTCTGGTCGCCCTCTTCGGACTCGCTTTCGCTACGGCTACCCCACACGGGTTAACCTCGCCACTGAGCACTAACTCGCAGGCTCATTCTTCAAAAGGCACGCCATCACCAGCACGCATGCCAGCTCTGACGGATTGTAAGCGCATGGTTTCAGGTACTATTTCACTCCCCTCCCGGGGTACTTTTCACCTTTCCCTCACGGTACTAGTCCGCTATCGGTCACCAGGGAATATTTAGGCTTACCAGGTGGTCCTGGCAGATTCACACGAGATTCCACGAGCCCCGTGCTACTTGGGTACATCATCACGCGCCGTGCCACATGTTTCGCCTACGGGACTCCCACCCACTACGGTCTACCATTCAAAGCAGTTCGGCTACACGCACACCATCACACGACCGCGCTGTCAGACACGGTACGACAACAACCCACAACCCCACGACTGCAACCCCTGACAGGTATCACACAACCATGGTTTAGCCTCATCCGCTTTCGCTCGCCACTACTCACGGAATCACTCTTGTTTTCTCTTCCTGTGGGTACTGAGATGTTTCACTTCCCCACGTTCCCTCCACGCACCCTATATATTCAGGTACGGGTCACACCACATAACTGGTGCGGGGTTCCCCCATTCGGAAACCCTCGGATCACAGCCCGGTTATCGGCTCCCCGAGGCTTATCGCAGATTCCTACGTCCTTCATCGGTTCCTGATGCCAAGGCATCCACCATGCGCCCTTAAAAACTTACACAAACCACAAACAAAACGCTTCTGGCCCGCATACAACAGCATTAAAAGCCACAAAGATGCTCGCGTCCACTATACAATTCTCAAACAACACACCAACACCAGCACACCACCACACATCACATGCAATGACCTACCGGGCAGCACCAGAAAAAACCACCCACCCCCGGAAAAACCAAGGGAAGGGTCGTTTTCTCAGGACCCAACAACGTGCCGACACTCACACCACCACACACCAGCAACCCTTTCCCCAACCACACACCACAATGTGATGCCCTTGGTTCGTACTCGAGTCAACCAGCACACAAACAGTGCAAGCCCATGATTGATGTTCCACCCGTGAGCCACCCCACCACACACTCGGTGATGAAAGGTGTTCATGCTCCTTAGAAAGGAGGTGATCCAGCCGCACCTTCCGGTACGGCTACCTTGTTACGACTTAGTCCCAATCGCCAATCCCACCTTCGACGGCTCCCCCCACAAGGGTTAGGCCACCGGCTTCGGGTGTTACCGACTTTCGTGACTTGACGGGCGGTGTGTACAAGGCCCGGGAACGTATTCACCGCAGCGTTGCTGATCTGCGATTACTAGCGACTCCAACTTCATGGGGTCGAGTTGCAGACCCCAATCCGAACTGAGACCAGTTTTAAGGGATTCGCTCCACCTCACGGCATCGCAACCCTCTGTACCAGCCATTGTAGCATGCGTGAAGCCCAAGACATAAGGGGCATGATGATTTGACGTCATCCCCACCTTCCTCCGAGTTGACCCCGGCAGTCTCCCATGAGTCCCCACCATCACGTGCTGGCAACATGGAACGAGGGTTGCGCTCGTTGCGGGACTTAACCCAACATCTCACGACACGAGCTGACGACAACCATGCACCACCTGTACACCAGCCCAAAGGCTGCACCATCTCTGGCACATTCCGGTGTATGTCAAGCCTTGGTAAGGTTCTTCGCGTTGCATCGAATTAATCCGCATGCTCCGCCGCTTGTGCGGGCCCCCGTCAATTCCTTTGAGTTTTAGCCTTGCGGCCGTACTCCCCAGGCGGGGCGCTTAATGCGTTAGCTGCGGCACGGAACTCGTGGAATGAGCCCCACACCTAGCGCCCAACGTTTACGGCATGGACTACCAGGGTATCTAATCCTGTTCGCTCCCCATGCTTTCGCTTCTCAGCGTCAGTTATGGCCCAGAGACCTGCCTTCGCCATCGGTGTTCCTCCTGATATCTGCGCATTTCACCGCTACACCAGGAATTCCAGTCTCCCCTACCACACTCTAGCCTGCCCGTACCCACCGCAGACCCAGGGTTAAGCCCTGGGCTTTCACGGCAGACGCGACAAACCGCCTACAAGCTCTTTACGCCCAATAATTCCGGACAACGCTCGCACCCTACGTATTACCGCGGCTGCTGGCACGTAGTTAGCCGGTGCTTCTTCTCCCACTACCGTCACAAAAAGCTTCGTCATGGGCGAAAGGAGTTTACAACCCGAAGGCCGTCATCCCCCACGCGGCGTCGCTGCATCAGACTTCCGTCCATTGTGCAATATTCCCCACTGCTGCCTCCCGTAGGAGTCTGGGCCGTGTCTCAGTCCCAGTGTGGCCGGTCACCCTCTCAGGCCGGCTACCCGTCAAAGCCATGGTAGGCCACTACCCCACCATCAAGCTGATAGGCCGCGAGTCCATCCTCCACCACAAAAACTTTCCACACACAGACCATGCGGCCATGTGTCATACCCGGTATTAGACCCCGTTTCCAAGGCTTATCCCAAAGTGAAGGGCAGGTTACTCACGTGTTACTCACCCGTTCGCCACTAATCCACCCGTGCAAGCACGGGCATCATCGTTCGACTTGCATGTGTTAAGCACGCCGCCAGCGTTCGTCCTGAGCCAGGATCAAACTCTCCGCAAAAAA